>NZ_BMIC01000001.1:0-564543 GCF_014641635.1 Aquaticitalea lipolytica
TTGATGCTTGTGGTAATACTCAAACAATTACCAGAACATGGACTGCTACTGATGAGTGTGGTAATACTACTTCTGATACTCAAACTATTTCTGTAGTTGACACAACTGCTCCTGTAATTGATATTCAGGCTACTGATATTGTAGTGGAGTGTGATGGCTCTGGTAATAATGGAGCTATTCAAAACTGGTTAGATACCAATGGTGGTGCTTCTGCTACAGACAACTGTGGTGATGTTACTTGGTCTAATGACTATTCTGGTGCTAACTCTGATTGTTCTGCTCCTATTCAAGTTACCTTTACTGCTACTGATGCTTGCGGAAATACTGCAACTACTACTGCAACATATGCGATTCAAGATACAACTGCGCCTGTTATAACTGATGCGGCTGATTTTACAGTACAATGTGATGGAGCTGATAATACAACAGATTTACAAAACTGGTTAAATACTAATGGTGGTGCTACTGCTAATGATGATTGTTCTACGGTAACTTGGTCTAACGACTTTACTGCCCTTTCTGATCTGTGTGGAGCTACTGGTACAGCTACTGTAATCTTCACCGCTACTGATGGATGTGGTAATGCTACTTCTACCTCTGCTACGTTTACTATTGAAGATAACTCTGCACCTACATTAACTGTTCCTGCTGATGCTACTGTGGAATGTACACAAAGTACTGACCCTTCTGCTACTGGTACGGCTACTGGAAGTGATACTTGTGGTGATGTCACTATTACCTTTGCGGATTCATCTGTTGATGCTTGTGGTAATACTCAAACAATTACCAGAACATGGACTGCTACTGATGAGTGTGGTAATACTACTTCTGATACTCAAACTATTTCTGTAGTAGATGCTACTGCGCCTACACTTACTGTTCCTGCTGATGCGACTGTGGAATGTACACAAAGTACTGACCCTTCTGCTACTGGTATGGCTACTGGAAGTGATACTTGTGGTGATGTCACTATTACTTTTTCGGATTCATCTGTTGATGCTTGTGGTAATACTCAAACAATTACCAGAACATGGACTGCTACTGATGAGTGTGGTAATACTACTTCTGATACTCAAACTATTTCTGTAGTAGATACTACTGCGCCTACACTTACTGTTCCTGCTGATGCTACTGTGGAATGTACTCAAAATACTGACCCTTCTGCTACTGGTATGGCTACTGGAAATGATACTTGTGGTGATGTCACTATTACTTTTGCGGATTCATCTGTTGATGCTTGTGGTAATACTCAAACAATTACTAGAACGTGGACTGCTACTGATGAGTGTGGTAATACTACTTCTGATACTCAAACTATTTCTGTAGTAGATACTACTGCGCCTACACTTACTGTTCCTGCTGATGCTACTGTGGAATGTACTCAAAGTACTGACCCTTCTGCAACTGGTACTGCGACTGGAAGTGATACTTGTGGTGATGTCACTATTACTTTTGCGGATTCATCTGTTGATGCTTGTGGTAATACTCAAACAATTACCAGAACATGGACTGCTACTGATGAGTGTGGTAATACTACTTCTGATACTCAAACTATTTCTGTAGTAGATACTACTGCACCTACACTTACTGTTCCTGCTGATGCGACTGTGGAATGTACTCAAAGTACTGACCCTTCTGCTACTGGTATGGCTACTGGAAATGATACTTGTGGTGATGTCACTATTACCTTTGCGGATTCATCTGTTGATGCTTGTGGTAATACTCAAACAATTACCAGAACGTGGACTGCTACTGATGAGTGTGGTAATACTACTTCTGATACTCAAACTATTTCTGTAGTAGATACTACTGCGCCTACATTTAGTGTGCCTAATGATATTACAATCGAATGTGATCAGGATGCCAATGACTTAACACTTACTGGTGATGTCTCTGATGAAGCCGATAACTGTGCTACGGGATTAGAAGCTACGTATACTGATACTGCTGCTGCTGGTAACTGTCCTAATGAGTCTATCATTACGCGTACTTGGTCACTTACTGATGCTTGTGATAATACAACAACTTTAGTGCAAACTATTACTGTAGTTGATACTACTGCGCCTACATTTAGTGTGCCTGATGATATTACTATCGAATGTGATCAGGATGCCAATGACTTAACACTTACTGGTGATGTCTCTGATGAAGCCGATAACTGTACTACGGGATTAGAAGCTACGTATACTGATACTGCTGCTGCTGCTGGTAACTGCCCTAATGAGTCTATCATTACGCGTACTTGGTCACTTACTGATGCTTGTGATAATACAACAACTTTAGTGCAAACTATTACTGTAATTGATACTACTGCGCCAGATTTAATTACAGATTTACAAACTGAAATTACTGTAAATTGTAGTGAGATACCTGAAAGGCCAGAACTTGTATTTGAAGATGCATGTTCAACTAATATGACTGTTGTGTTTAATGAAACATCAACTAATACTGGTGATGTAAGTAATTATGTTATAGTTAGAGAATGGACTGTAACAGATGAATGTGGTAATCAGGCTATATATACTCAAACTATAAATGTTAATTTAGAAAACGGAATTGAATCTACAGATACTGCTTTATGTATTGAGGATTTACCAATTGATCTATTTGATTTATTGAGCGGAGATTTCGACACTAACGGAACTTGGGAAGTTATATCTGGAACAGCTACTTTAAATGGCAGCATATTTGACCCTTCTACTGTTGAATTAGGTGATTACATTTTCCAATACACAATTAGTGATGGTCAGTGTCCTAGTGAAACTCAGGTAACTATAAATGTTCATGACGACTGTGTGGTATTACCTTGTGGTGAAGAAGATGTGGTTATATCTACAACTGTAACACCTAATGGTGATCAATGGAATGAGTACTTTACACTAACAGGTGTAGAAGATTGTGGGTTTGTAATCGAACTACAAATATTTAATCGTTGGGGAGCAAAAATTTATGAGAATTTTAATTATCAAAATGATTGGAACGGATTTGCTTCAAAAGCTTCAATAGGAAGTTCTGATAAAGTCCCAACAGGAACATACTATTACATTATTAATTTAAGAAATAGTGGATTAAGACCATTTACAGGACCAATCTACGTTGCAACCAAATAAATTTTAACCTATGAAGTTTGTAAAATTTAATATAATCGCATTTATACTTTTCAATTGCTGGATTGGAGTTGCCCAACAACTA
The DNA here is from genome assembly GCF_014641635.1 of Aquaticitalea lipolytica. Classification (GTDB taxonomy): domain Bacteria; phylum Bacteroidota; class Bacteroidia; order Flavobacteriales; family Flavobacteriaceae; genus Aquaticitalea; species Aquaticitalea lipolytica. The sequence goes on from NZ_BMIC01000001.1 coordinate 3,193, forward strand.
CCACAGTTTACGCAATATATGTATAATACAATCTCAATAAATCCTGCTTATGCAGGAAGTAGAGAGACATTAAGTGTAGTTGGTTTACATAGAAGCCAATGGGTTGGTCTTGAAGGAGGACCAACTACTCAAACACTTTCTATACACACGCCTCTTAGAAACGAAAAAATTGGTCTAGGTCTATCTATAATTAATGATGAATTAGGTTACGAAAACCTATCTTATATTTATGGAGACTTTTCTTATACTATTCAAACTAGTGAAAAAGCTAAATTGGCTTTTGGATTAAAAGCAGGTTTTACAAGTTATAGCTTAGATCCAGAATATAGACAAAGTCAAATAGATGATCCTACAATTAGAGGAATAGAAGACCGTTGGAGTCCAAATATTGGAGCTGGTGTATACTGGAATACTAATAGATGGTATTTAGGGCTTTCTGCACCTAGAATCCTAACTACAAATAACAATCGTGAAGAAGGCTATCAAGCATTAGAGAGAATTAGTTACTATTTTACTGGTGGATATGTTTTTGATTTAGGAGAATCAACAAAATTTAAGCCAGCAATGTTATTGAAAGCTACAAATGGAGCACCATTATCGTTTGATGTAACTGCAAACTTTCTATTCAATGAAGTGTTTTGGATTGGTGGTTCATATAGAATTAATGAAAGAGCTTCAGCAATTGGAGGAATTGCAGATTTTCAAATATCTAAACAATTCCGAATTGGTTATGCTTATGAATATCCATTATCAGATCTAAGACCTTATACTAGTGGAACTCATGAAGTACTAATTATGTTTGAGGTGTTTAAAAGTAAACGTGTAAAATCCCCAAGATACTTCTAAAAAATACTATTATGAAAGCAAAATTATTAATATTCGTATGTGCTTTGAGTAGTACTTTTATGGTTGCTCAAGAAAAACTTGCCGATAAGTTTTTTGAAAACTATTCATATATAAAAGCTACTGAACTTTATAAAGAAGTGGTTAAAAAAGGAGATAGTAGTGAGCATGTATTAACACGTATAGGAGATTGTTATTATAACAATTCAAATACTAAAGAAGCTGCTATTTGGTATGGAAAAGCCATAAAAAAATACGACAAAATTAATCCTGAATACATTTTTAAATACATACAAACACAACGTAGTTTAGGTAATTATGAAGAAGCTAATAAATGGTTAGTAAAATTTAAAGCTATACAAAATGGTGATAGCAGAATTAAAGGATACGATCCAAATAGTATAAAAATGTATGAAGATTTGGCTTCTACTAAAAATAATGATGTAGTTGTAGAAATTATAAATATGCCTTTCAATTCTGAAAATTCAGATTTTGGTTCTTTTGTTTATAATAATAAGCTTGTTTTTGCTTCAGCAAAAAAATCTGATAATAAAAAAGTTTATGGCTGGAATGATGAACCTTTTCTAGATTTATATGAAGTATCTGTAAACGAAAAAGATGGTAGAAAAGAATATGGTCAAGCTGCTTTAATAAAAGCAACTAAAGTTAATACAGACTTTCACGAAGCTACAGTTGCTATCACTAATGATGGTAAAACAATGTATTTTACAAGAGATAATGTAAATAAGAAAAATAAGCTTAATTACGATAACAAAGGAACAACCAACTTAAAAATATATAAAGCAACACTAGTTGGAGACAATTGGGATAATATTATTGAGCTTCCATTTAACAATGATCACTACTCAACTGGACATCCTACATTAAGTGTAGATAATAAGAAATTGTATTTTGTTTCAGATAGAGAAGGCGGTTTCGGACAGACAGATATTTATGTAGTAGATATTTTAGGGAATAACACTTACAGTGATCCAGTAAATTTAGGTTCGAAAATAAACACAGAAGGTAGAGAAATGTTTCCTTTTATCGCAAAAGACAGTACATTTTACTTTTCTTCAGATGGATATTTAAATCTTGGTCTTTTAGATATTTACAGTTCTGACATTCTTAAAGATGAAACTGCAGAACCAGTAAACATAGGCGCTCCATATAATAGTGGCTATGATGATTTTGCTTTCTTTATGGATGATGATGGTAAAACAGGATACTTTTCATCTAATAGACCAGATGGTCAAGGTAATGATGATGTTTATAGTTTTAATGCTGAACAATGCAAGCAAAAAATTAATGGCTTAGTAAGAAACATGAAAACTAATGAGTTACTTGCCAATGTAACAGTTAAACTTATAAATGAAAATGGTAAAATTGTAGAAACATATACAACTACTGCTGATGCTAGTTACGAATTTATTGTAGACTGTGATAAAAAATATACTGTTTTAGCAAATAAACCTGACTTTAAAGACGATTTTAAAGAAATTACAACAGATACAACTAATAATAAAGTAACTAATTCTGATTTATACTTAAAACCATTAATTGATCACAATCAAATTGTAATTAATCCAATTTTCTTTGATTTTGATAAATGGAATATTAGAACTGATGCTGAATACGAATTAGAAAACATTGTAGATGTTATGAGAGAACATCCTACAATGGTTATAAAAATAGAATCTCATACTGATAGTCGTGGTAGCGATTCATATAATATGAAACTATCAGACAGAAGAGCTAAATCTACAAGAGATTATATCATTTCAAGAGGAATAGATGCTAATAGAATAGAAAGTGCTATTGGTTATGGAGAAACACAGTTGTTAAACAAATGTGCTAATAAAGTAAAATGTACTGAAGAAGAACATCAATTAAATAGACGTTCATATTTCTATATTTTAAAAGACTAGTATACATATTCATTATAATTAAAAAAGCAGGCTATTTAGCCTGCTTTTTTAATTTTTATAGATTGGATTTACCTTTTTTATATACGAAAGCAAAACCTATGGTAAACACTCTTAAGATAAAATTTAAAAGTAGCATAGATATATTAATTAAAGATACATAGAATAAACAACTCAAAACACTCTAAAATAAAATTGAAAGTGGATGCTTAAAATTATGAGAATCATCTATTTATAGAATCTTCATATAGGCAAATAAAAAAGCCACAACAATTGTTGTGGCCTTAATGACTAACTTTATATAACTATTCTTGAACTATCTTTTAATAAAAATATTTGTAAAAAACCATTTGCCCTCGTCATTCTTCTCTGCTGAAATATCAAAGTCTGTATAATCTCCTTCAATAGTAGCTCTATGTCCATCACTATTAATCCAGGCATTTACAACAGATTCGGCAGAACTAAAAGCGTAAGCCACATTCTCTGATACTTTTGTTGCAGCAGCGTTTTGCATTAAACTGTTTTTACGTTGATAAAAATTATCGTGATTTACTTGGTTAATAGTAACCATATAATCTGTATGAGTGTAAGCAACAGACTTAATTACGTTTAAATTGTTTAAAGGGTTTAAACCTAAAGTAATTCTGTGATTGTTTATAAGCTCTAAAATTTCAATTTCAATAGCTTTTGCAGCTGGTGCATTAGCTAAAGTTACAGCATCTATTGTCTCATCTGGAAAGTTTTCTGTAGAACAAGAAAACGATAACAAAGCCATTAATGCCATCATTGGCAAGAATTTAGTAGGTTTCATAAGAGGGTTATTTAAGATTTGGTATGTCTAAAATAGCCTCATAGAAAGTTAAATACTGTTAATAAAATGTTAAATTCGATAAAAAACATGTATTTCGTCGAATTTTTATGCAAATAATCGATGAAATGCACTTTTTAAGATAATAATATTACTTTATAACGATAAAAAATTGCATTTAATCGATAAAAACTCGTGCTCTATTCAACTAAGCAAGTGTTTATGGTGATAATCTGTTTATAATCCAATTATACTCTTTATCTAAAGTATAACGTATTCTATCATGGAGTCTGTTTGGTCTACCTTGCCAAAACTCTATTTCAATTGGCTTTACAATAAATCCTCCCCAATATTTAGGTCTAGGTATTTCTTTTCCTTCATATTCTACTTCTAATCTTTTTAATTCGGCTTCCAGCTCTTCTCTATTTTTAACAATTTTACTTTGATGAGATACTAAAGCACCTAATTGGCTACCTCTAGGACGCGATTCAAAATAACCATCGCTTAAATTTTCAGAAATCTTTTCTGCAGTTCCTTTAATAATAACTTGACGTTCTGCACCATGCCAAAAAAAAGATAAACACACACTTGGATTAGCAGCTATAGCTTTTCCTTTTTCACTGTCATAATTAGTGTAGAAAATAAAACCTTCATATGTGAATTGCTTAAGCAGTACTACTCTACTCTTAGGAAAACCATCCAAACCAATTGTAGAAATTGTCATTGCATTAGTCTCACCTTCATTAAAGTTAGCATCTACTTCATGAAACCATTTTTGAAACAATTCTAATGGATTATCACTTATATTAGATTCTAAAAGTTCTTGCTTCTCATAAGATTTTCTGTAATTGCTTAAGTCTGTTTTCATTACAAATTATTCAATTATTAATACTGTTTTTTCTTTTTTCTTATCGTCAAATTCATATAAATTTATGAAAAAAATTCCCCTAAAATGCGATTTGAACAAAGTAAATACTTTAATCTACTTACCCATTCAAAAGTAGAATTTTCATTTGGTGATTTCTATTTATTAGATAATTTTATTATTTCTGAATTACATGAAGGTATTCATTTTGATTGGGATAAAATTCAAGAAGTTATTGGAGTTCTTTTAGATTATTATGAATCGGGCTTTAAAATTGGATACATATCTAATAGAGTAGAATCTTACTCAATAGAACCACAGTTATGGATGAATTTCCATGAAGACTATGATTTTATAGTTGCAAGTGCTGTAATATCTTACACAGATTTTAACTATATGAATGCAACTATAGAAAAACACTTTACTAAAAATAGTTTAAAACGATGTACTACTTTAGATGAAGCAATCCATTGGGTGCAAAATCTGAAAGAGTTTAGTCAAAATTAAATGTCTTACCATCATCAGCAAGCTCAACAGATTCAAATACTGTTTGAGCCTCACTCTTAAAGTCATTTAAATTATCATATCGTGTTGAAAAATGACCTAATACTAATGTTTTTACTTTCGCCTTTTTTGCAATTGTCGCAGCTTCTTTTGCTGTAGAGTGTTTTGTTTTTGGAGCTAAGCTTGCGTGTTGGTCTAAAAATGTAGATTCGTGATAAAGCACATCAACACCTTTTATTATTGGAATTATGGCTTCATTATAAGCTGTATCGCTACAAAAGGCGTAACTTTTTGGTGGATTTGGATCTGTTGTTACTTTATTATTATCTATCAAAACACCATCTTCATTAACAACATCATAGCCTTGCTTTAATTTTCTGTAATAGGCCACATTAATATTTGCGTTTAATACAGCATCCATATCTAAATGTCTATCTCCAGCTTTTTCTTTAAACAGAAACCCATTAGTGTATACACGATGATCTAATGGAATAGTAAATACTTGTACTTTATCGTCTTCAAAAATTAATTCAGATTCAGTAGAGGTTAACTCATGAAAAATAAGCTGGTAATTAGTCCATGAATCGGCAAGTTTCATTTGCAATGTTATTACTTCTTTTAATCCTTTTGGACAATAAATATGTAACTCTGTTTCTCTGGTTAATAGTCTAAACGTTGAAATTAATCCTACTAAACCAAAAAAATGGTCACCATGTAAATGTGAAATAAAGATATGTTTAATACGTGCAAACTTGATTTTATTACGACGTAACTCTACCTGTGTACCTTCACCACAATCGATAAGAAACATATGATTATTAATTTCTAGAACTTGTGATGTTGGATTTGTATCTGTACGTGGAGTTGCGCTATAACAGCCAAGAATGGTTAACTTCATTATATTAAAATCCTAAGTCGCGCTCCATTTCTTCCATTTCGATAATGTCATAAGCTTCTTTTAAAGTTGGAACAACCACAATTTCATCTGGCATTTCATTAAGGTTTGCTTTATCTGTAACTATAACAAATGAATGTTTAGCATGACGATGCTGATTAGATATCTCTAAAAATTCAACAATATCTTGCAATGTAACCTTATTCATAACTGAAAGATTAACAATTACATTATCGTTTTTAAACTTCGGATATGTAGCATATAGTTTCTTTACTAATTCTACTATAGTACTTTTTTCTTGTATGATAATAGTAATATTATCGTCTTTATCGAAAATCATAATTTTAGTGTTTTATTTTAGATGCTAATAAATAAATTACAGCCATTCTAACAGCAACACCATTTTGAACCTGATCCAAAATAATGGCTTGCTTAGAATCTGCAACGTCACTCGTGATTTCTACACCACGATTTATAGGTCCAGGATGCATTATTGTGATTTCTTTATTTAAAGAATCTAATAACGCTTTATTAACTCCGTATTGTTGAGTGTATTCTCTAGTTGAAGGAAAGTAGCTAATATCCATTCGTTCATTTTGCACTCGTAGCATATTTGCTACGTCACACCAGTTAAGCGCTTTACGTAAATCTGTTTCAACTTTTACACCAAGTTTATCAATATATTTTGGCAATAAAGTTTTTGGTCCGCAAACCATCACATTTGCTCCTTGCAACTGAAGTGCAAAAATATTAGAAAGTGCTACTCTACTATGTAAAATATCACCAACTATAACTACATTTTTTCCTTTTACGCTACCAAGTCGCTCTCTTATAGAATAACTGTCTAGCAAGGCTTGTGTTGGATGCTCGTGCGCACCATCTCCTGCATTAATAATACTTGCGTTTACATGTTGTGACAAAAACACGCTTGCACCAGGATTTGGATGTCGCATTACAACCATATCAACTTTCATTGATAGTATATTGTTCACAGTATCAATTAAGGTTTCTCCTTTTTTGACTGACGATTGTGAAGCTGAAAAATTAATAACATCTGCAGACAAACGCTTTTCAGCTAACTCAAACGAAAGTTTTGTGCGTGTAGAGTTTTCAAAAAATAGATTGGCAATGGTTATATCTCTTAGCGAAGGCACTTTTTTAATTGGTCTGTTAATGACTTCCTTAAAATGATCAGCAGTTTCAAAAATAAGCTGTATATCTTGTGAGTTAAGATATTTAATTCCTAATAAGTGGTTGACACTTAATTCGCTCATGAGTTTAATTATTTATTAGATAAACTGAATCTTCACCTGTGTTTTCTTTCCAGTTTACTTTTACTTTTTCTTTATTAATTGCATCTACTTGTCTTCCTCTATAATCTGGTTGAATTGGTAAATGTCTACTAAATCTTCTATCAATTAGAGTTAAAAGCTCAATTTCATTTGGTCTTCCAAAAGACTGTATTGCTGTTAGTGCAGCACGAATACTTCGTCCTGTATATAATACATCGTCAATAAATACAATATTTTTATCTTCAACAAGAAAGTTAATTTCTGTTGTATTTGCTTCTAATGGTTTTTCTCCTCTACGAAAATCGTCTCTAAAAAAGGTAATATCAAGAAAGCCTAATTGAATATTTTTAATTTTATATTCTTCTTTTAGCATTTTAGCTAAACGATTTGCCAGATACTTACCTCTTGGCTGAATACCTATTAAAACTGTGTTTGTAAAATCGTTATGTTTTTCAATAAGTTGGCAAGCCAATCGGTGAAGAATGATGTTTACCTCTTTTGCGTTAAGTAAAACTTTTTGGCTCATATTTTTTCCAAACGTATTTGGTTGACAAAGTTAAGGTAAAAAAATATAGTGTACAACGAGGTTAATAATTTGTTAGAAATAAAAAAGCCTTCAAATATTTGAAGGCTTTTTATATATTAAATATCGAGAAAGATTATTTTTTTGCTTTCTTTCCGTCCATTTTATCTTTAAGAGCTTGTAACTGATCGTTAGCATCACCTAAAGTTGGCTTAGCTTCTGATGCAGTAGCTTCTGCTTTAGCAACAGCAGCTTTTACATTTTCCATCTCTTCTTCTTTAAAGATAGCAGTATGAGAGGCAACTACACGCTTAAATTCTTTATTGAACTCAATAATTTTGAATTCAGCAGAGTCTCCTTTTTTCAATTTTTTACCATCTTCTTTTTCTAAATGACGTGCAGGTACAAAAGCAACGATATCTTCGTTAAACTCTACTGTAGCACCTTTATCTACCATTTCAGAAATTTCAGCTGTATGAACTGTACCTAAAGCAAATTCAGTTTCGTATTTGTCCCAAGGGTTATCTGTAGTTTGTTTGTGACCTAAACTTAATTTACGTCCTTCTACATCTAATTCTAAAACAACTACTTCTAATTTGTCTCCTACATTACAGAACTCACTTGGATGTTTAATCTTTTTAGTCCAAGATAAATCAGAGATATAAATTAATCCGTCAATACCTTCTTCTAATTCAACAAAAACACCAAAGTTTGTGAAGTTACGTACAATACCTGTATGGTTAGAACCAACTGGGTATTTAGTAGTAATATCAGTCCATGGATCTGGAGTTAATTGCTTAATACCTAATGACATTTTACGATCTTCTCTATCTAAAGTTAAGATAACTGCTTCTATTTCGTCTCCTACAGACACGAAATCTTGAGCAGAACGTAAATGCGTTGACCAAGACATTTCACTTACGTGAACTAATCCTTCAACACCATCAGCTACTTCAATGAATGCACCATAATCAGCAATTACAACCACTTTTCCTTTTACTTTATCTCCGATTTTTACATCGTCTGCTAAAGCTTCCCAAGGGTGTTTGCTTAATTGTTTAAGACCTAATTGGATTCTTGATTTATCTTCATCAAAATCAAGGATAACTACATTAAGTTTTTGGTCTAATTCTACAATTTCGTTTGGATGGTTAATACGTGACCAAGAAAGGTCAGTAATATGCACCAATCCATCAACTCCACCAAGATCAATAAATACACCATAAGAAGTAATGTTTTTAACAATACCTTCTAGTACTTGACCTTTTTCTAATTGACCAATAATTTCTTTTTTCTGTTCTTCAATATCAGCTTCAATAAGAGCTTTATGAGACACAACTATGTTTTTGAATTCGTGGTTGATTTTCACAACTTTAAACTCCATAGTTTTATTAACGTATTGATCGTAATCTCTAATTGGTTTAACATCAATTTGAGAACCTGGCAAGAATGCTTCAATTCCAAAAACATCTACAATCATACCACCTTTAGTTCTGCACTTAACAAAACCATTAACGATTTCACCTGTTTCGTGTGCATTGTTAACACGATCCCAAGCTTTAATTACTCTAGCTTTTCTGTGAGATAATACTAATTGACCAGTTGCATCTTCACGAACATCGATTAATACTTCTACTTTATCACCAACTTTTAAATTTGGGTTGTAACGGAACTCATTTAGAGAAATTACACCTTCAGATTTAGCATTGATATCAATAATAGCATCACGATCAGAGATAAAAATAACTTCTCCTTCTACAACTTCGTCATCTAATGTATCAACGAAATTTTCTGATACTAATTTTTCAAATTCTTGAAGTTTTTTGTCATCAACTTGCTCAATTCCTTCTTCGTAATTGTGCCAGTTAAAGTCCGCTAAGAATTTTTCTGGGTTTGCTTGAGCTTCCGATACTTGTTTTTTCGGAGCTTCTGCAGTTGCAGTTTCAACTACTGTTTCTTGTGCTTCAGTAGCTACTACTTCTGCTTGTTTTGTTTCTTTTTCAGACATTTGCTGAATACTAATTTGTATTCTGTATGCTATAGAAAGATTTTTGCGACTAACACACAGAAGTGTTATAATTATTTTGTTTTGTTCCTCTTATCTTTCTAAGGCGTCGCTAAAAGGAGCGCAAAAATACAATATTTAACTTTTAATACCAAAAAATACACCTCAATATTTAAAGGTTGCGTTTAAAAAAATAATTTTGTTAAAAACTGAATTACAGAACGTTAAGATTTCGGCATTATAATTGTTATCTTTATAACAGTATTAATTAAAACTTTAAAAAAATTATCATGGTTAAATCAAAATACCAAAGTGTATTAGACTTAGGTCAAAAATTAAACATTCAAAACGGAGATGTAAATGAAGAAAATGGTGTCTTAAAAATTAAAGGGACTGCAAATACTCAATACGAAAAAAACTTACTTTGGGATAAAATAAAAGAAGTAGGTGGAGCAAATCCTACTGATATTGTTGCTGACATAAAAGTAGCAGATACATCTGTATATCATAGACACACTGTTAAAAGTGGTGAAACTCTTGGGAAAATTGCTAAGCAATATTATGATGATGCATCTAAATACCAAAAGATATTTGCTGCAAATACAGATATTTTAAAGAATCCTGATTTAATTCATCCAAATCAAGAATTGATTATTCCTAATTTATAATCTTCTTATAATTAAAAACAAAAAGCGACTTAAAATAAGTCGCTTTTTTTATGCTTTATTGCTAATTTTTTCTTCGGCTAGTTCCAGTAACATTTTATATTGTTCTTCAATTGACAAATACGAATTATCAATCTCAATGGCGTCATTTGCTTTTGTAAGTGGAGAATCTTCTCGTGTTGTATCTATTTTATCTCTCGAAGTAACATTTTCTAAAACTTCATCATAACCAACATTAGCGCCTTTTTCAAGCAATTCTTGAAAACGACGTTTTGCTCTTGTTTCAGCAGAAGCTGTCATAAATATTTTTAATTCAGCCTCAGGAAAAACAACTGTCCCAATATCTCTTCCATCCATAACAACACCTTTATTTTTGCCCATTTGCTGCTGTTGTTTAACTAGCATGCGTCTAACTTCAGAAATTTCGGATACTTGACTTACGAATTGTGAAACTTCTAATGTTCTAATTTCATTTTCAACATTCTTATCATTTAAAAATACTTCAGCAAAACCAAGCTTATTATTAAACTTGAAAGAAATCTCAACAGTATTTAAATTAGCTATCAATTTATCACTATCAAAATGTGTTTCATTAATAAAACCATTTTGCATTGCGAATAAAGTCACAGCTCTATACATAGCTCCAGAATCAACATAAACATATCCTAATGCTTTAGCTAGTTGTTTGGCAACTGTACTTTTACCTGTTGATGAAAAACCGTCTATAGCTATTGTAATTTTTTGCATTATCTTAAATCTATTTGTAACCCAAAGAAGCTTGTGTTAGATGCTCCTGAATAACGAGCATGACTATAGCTAAATCTCATTTTATTAAGCTTTATACCTATACCAAAAGACAAACCTGAAAAATTACGTTGATCCACAATACGCAACTCCTCAGCTCTTCTAAAATTATAACCTGCTCTTATACTAAAACCTCTATCTGGAAATAACTCTGCTCCTATTATTGTATGTCGAAGTGTTTCATTAAGAAAGCCTACTTTTTCTTGTGTTTGGTTACCATCTAAGTCTGTTGTTGCTCTTGCAGGATTAGACTCTCCTATTGGCCACTGTTGTAAATTTTCAAAAGTTAAATGCCAACGAATAGGGACATTTTCTAATGTTTGAGACATTCCAAAATTAATCTCTAAAGGTAATTTTTCCTGCATACCTGCATATGTGGTAAATTGCGTTCCTAGATTTCTTACTACTAGTGCAGCATGAAAATCTAATCGCTCATTAATATACATGGCAGCAATATCAACAGCTCCACCAATTGAGCTATACTGTTCTAAACTTGAAGTGATAATTTTACCATTAGCACCTAAGTAAAAATCTGTAAATGGTACTTGGTATGCATAACCAAAAGATAATGCGGCTTCATTACCTGTAAAAGTTCCTGTAGAATTTCCACTTTGGTCATAGCCATCAAAGGTTCCATAATTAATATAAGTCATACCTATATGGAGGGTTTGAACATGTCTGTCCCATGTATAGGCATAAGCAGCTGTACCATAACTAATTCCTCCTAAATAACTAGAATAGTTTAGTGCTAATTGATTATCCATTTCAACATTAATCGCAGCAGGATTGTACAAGCCACCAACAACATCATAATCAAAATTAGTAATTACTTTACCTCCTAATGCAGCTTGACGTGGTGATGATACTAAATTAAGAAATTGATATGTAGATTCACCACCAAGTTGAGCGTACATTGGTAAGGCAAAAATTATAATTAATAAAGTGGTAATCCTCTTAAGCATAGGCTTGCAAAAGTAATATATCTATCTTAAAACGAATGTAAGTTTGTTTTATTTTTGAATGAAAAAAAAACCTCAACAAAATGTTGAGGTTTTCTATTATAACGTTTTAGCGTTTTTGACTTTTTGATCAGTAAGTGCATATTTAAGAACATCACTCATATCTGTAACATAATGAAATTTTAACCCTTTTAAATAATCTGGTTTAATTTCTTCAATGTCAGATCTATTGTCTTCACAAAGCAATATTTCTTTAATGCGAGCACGTTTAGCTGCCAATATTTTTTCTTTAATACCTCCAACAGGTAATACTTTACCTCTTAAAGTAATTTCGCCTGTCATTGCTAAACTATTTTTTACTTTACGCTGCGTAAATAAAGACACTAACGATGTTAACATAGTTACACCTGCACTAGGACCATCTTTTGGTGTTGCTCCTTCAGGTACGTGTATATGAACATTGTATTTTTCAAATATTTCAGGGTCAATTCCAAATTCATCTGCATTAGCTTTGATATACTCCATAGCAATTGTTGCAGATTCTTTCATTACAGTTCCTAAATTACCAGTGATTGTTAAAGTTCCTTTTCCTTTTGATAAAATTGATTCAATAAATAAAATATCTCCACCTACTCTAGTCCAAGCTAAACCCGTAACTACACCAGCTACATTGTTATTTTCATATTTATCACGCTCAAGTTTAGGTATACCTAAAACTTCAACAACATCTTCATTTGTAACTTTAATGTTATAAGGCTCTTCCATTGCAATGTTTTTTGCAGCATAACGCACCATTTTTGCTAATTGTTTCTCAAGACTTCTTACTCCAGACTCTCTAGTATAACCTTCAACTATTTTTTCAAGCTGTGGTTTAGCAATTTTTAAGTGTTTATCTTCTAGTCCATGCTCTTTTAATTGCTTTGGTAATAAATGTCTTTTACCAATTTCAACTTTCTCTTCAATAGTATAACCAGTAACATCGATAATTTCCATTCTATCTAATAAAGCTGGCTGAATGCTACTTAAACTGTTAGCAGTAGCAATAAACATAACTTTAGATAGATCAAATCCCATTTCTAAAAAGTTATCATAAAACTCTCCATTCTGTTCTGGGTCTAAAACTTCTAGCATTGCAGAAGAAGGATCACCTTGATTACTATTAGAAAGTTTATCAATTTCATCTAAAACAAATACTGGGTTTGCAGTACCAGCCTTTTTCAAACTTTGAAGAATACGTCCAGGCATTGCTCCTATATATGTTTTACGATGTCCTCTAATTTCCGCTTCATCTCTTAGACCACCAAGCGACATACGCACATATTCTCTACCTAATGCTTCTGCTATAGATTTACCTAGTGATGTTTTACCAACTCCTGGAGGTCCATATAAACATAGTATTGGAGACTTCATATCGTTACGCAGTTTCAAAACAGCTAAATATTCAATTATTCGTCTTTTAACATCATCTAACCCATAATGGTCTCTATCTAAAATGCGCTTAGCACGCTTAAGATCGAATTTATCTTTACTAAACTCACTCCAAGGTAAGTCTAAAAACAAGTCTAAATAATTGCGCTGAATTGAATACTCTGCAACTTGAGGATTCATTCGCTGTAGTTTTGCCAGTTCCTTATGGAAATGCTCATCTACTTTATCATCCCAAAGTTTGTCTTTAGCACGCAGTCTCATTTCATCAATCTCTTCGTCATATGACACACCACCAAGTTCTTCTTGAATGGTTTTCATTTGCTGATGCAAAAAGTACTCTCTTTGCTGTTGGTTCATATCGCTTTGAACCTTAGATTGAATATCATTTTTAAGTTCCAATTTTTGAAACTCAACATTCATGAACTTTAAGGTCGCTAAAGCTCTCTCTTTTAAATCATTAATCTCTAATAGCTTTTGCTTATCTTCAACAGAAAGATTCATGTTTGAAGACACAAAATTTATTAAAAATGAGCTGCTTTCAATGTTTTTAATAGCAAACGTTGCTTCTGTAGGAATGTTTGGACTGTCTTTTATAATTTGAAGCGCTAACTCTTTAATAGAGTCTATAATTGCAGAAAACTCTTCATTATCTACAGCAGGTTTTGCTTCTTTTACATCTTTAACTGTTGCAGTAATATAAGGTTCCTCAGACATTATTTCATCAATCTCAAAACGCTTTTTACCTTGTATAATTATAGTCGTGTTACCATCAGGCATTTTTAACACACGTAAAATTCTTGCTACAGTTCCTATTTTATAAATATCTTTTCCAATAGGATCTTCTACTGTTTCATCTTTTTGAGACACAACACCAATAACTTTGCTTCCTTTATTAGCATCATTTATCAATTTTATTGATTTATCTCTACCTGCAGTAATAGGAATAACAACCCCTGGAAACAAAACCGTATTACGCAAAGGCAAAATTGGTAGTGTATTTGGGAGTAATTCATTATTTATCTCAGCTTCGTCTTCTGGAGTCATTAAAGGAATTAATTCTGAATTTTCATCAAAATCCTGAAATGACAAACTGTCAAGACTTAAAAATTTAGATTTAGCCATATATATATTTAGGTCATTCTGTCATTAAAATAACAAAACGAATTTATAAATTAATTTAACAATATTTAATTTACCTTTGATTAACAAGTGTTTACACTTTAAATCGAGTAAATTCTATCTCTATAATTTCAATAGTTATGCCATTAGTCTACATTCTACAAAAAAACTTTTTTATAAAAAGTGTAACAAACAATGTTTAACTTCATCTCTATACTAAAGCAAATGTTTTTTTGACACTAACCAATCAAAATATAGAAGAGCTCTTACAGCTTTGCAAATCTAATAACCAGCGTGCGCAACTTGAGGTTTATAATAGATATTACAAAGCAATGTATAACACATCCTTTAGAATTGTTAAAGACAGTTTTAAGGCAGAAGACATTATGCAAGAATCGTTTTTAGCAGCATTTACAAAATTAGACGGTCTTAATGATAGCTCAACATTTGGTTCATGGTTAAAACGAATTGTAATTAATAATAGCATTTACTATTATAATAAAAACAATAAGCATAAAGATGTGCCTTTAGATGATGTGATATACAAAGTTGAAGATGATCAAGGTATTGAAGATAATGAATTAGCTACAATAAAAGCCTCTCAAATTATCAATACTATGAAATCTTTAAAAGACAGTTATCAATTAGGTTTGACACTGCATTTAATTGAAGGTTACGATTATGAGGAAATTTGTGAAATTATGAATATAACTCACGCAAATTGTAGAACCCTCATATCGAGAGCAAAAGAGAGTTTAAGACAGAAATTATTAACAATAGCTTAAATAAAGAGACCATGGAAAAAGAAAATTTAGAGACACTATTTGAAAGCTTAAAAAATGAGTTTGATGTTGAATCACCTAATTTAGGTCATCAAGAACGTTTTATATCTAAGCTTAATTCAAACGGTTCTAATAAAACTTTGGCAAAAGCTAAAGGCTTTAAGTTATGGAAACCTTTAATAGCTGTTGCTGCAACAATAGTGCTATGTTTTAGCTTAATAACAGTGTTTCAACAAGAGCCTGAAGTTAAAGATTTAGCAAGTGTATCGCCAGAGTTATCAAAAACTCAAGATTTTTTTACATCTACAATAGCTTTAGAATTAACAAAACTAAATAATGAACGTTCACCAGAAACTGAAGCTTTAATTAATGATGCTTTAAAACAACTCGATATCCTTGAAAAAGATTACAACAAACTAAAAATAGACCTTTCCGAAAGTGGCAATGATAAACGCGTTATCTATGCTATGATCTCAAATTTTCAAAACAGAATTGAAATATTACAAAACGTAATGCAAAATATTGAAGAAGTAAAACAGTACAATCAAGAAACAATATAACTAAACAACATATTTTCTTCTTAAGAGAAAATAGTAAACCTAATAATTATGAAAACACAATTACTATATAAAGCAGTATTTATGCTGTTATTGATTCCTACAATGGTTTTAGGAAGCAATGGTCTTAATGGCAAACACACAAAAGAAAAAACAATAAAAAAAGAATTTACCGTAAATAGCAATGCTAATTTAAAAGTAAATAACAGCTATGGTAACATTAACATAGTTACTTATTCTGGAAACAAAACTTACATTGAAGTTACTGTTAAAACTAATAGTAATGATGAAGACAAAGCTCAAAAAAAATTAGACGAAATTACAGTAGAGTTTAATTCTAGTTCAGAATATGTGTCTGCAAAAACAATATTTGATAAAAATAAATCTGATTCTTGGTGGAGTTGGGGAAAAAACAATAATGTAAATATGGAAATTAATTATGTTATTAAGTTACCAATAACCAACAGTGTAGACCTAAGTAATGATTATGGTAGTATTAATTTAGATAAGTTAGAAGGTCGTGCTAATATAAATTGTGACTATGGAAAAATAACAACTAAGGAGCTAATGGCAGACAATAATTATCTATCATTTGACTATACACAAAACAGTTATTTTGAATACATAAAAAGTGGAAAAATAAATGCTGATTATAGTGGATTTATAGTATCAAAAGCTAAGAATTTAGAAATATCTGCTGATTACACAAAGTCGGTAGTTAAAATTGCTGAGAATGTAAGTTACAATTGCGATTATGGCTCAATAACAGTTGAAAATGTAAATAATGTAACTGGAAATGGTGATTACCTTACTACTCTAATAGGAGACGTTTATAAAAATATTGATATAAAAGCAGATTATGGTTCAATTAAAATTGAAAGAATGAATTCTAATGCTGGTAATGTAAACATAGAATCAGATTATGTTGGTATTACTATAGGATTTGATGCTTCTTACAATTTTAAATTTGATCTAGATTTAGAATATGCTTCATTAAGAGACTCAGAAGGGTTTCAGTTTACTAAAAAAAGAATAGAATCAACAGATAAATATTACCAAGGTTATTATGGCAATTCAAGCACATCAAACCTAATTAGAATAAAATCTAACTATGGTAGTGTATCATTCAAAAGAAATTAATCAAAAAACTAAAAATCATGAAAAAATTAATCTTATTAATTGCAATACTAACTATTAGTACAATACAAGCACAAAAAAAGATAAAAGGTAATGGAAATATTACTACAGCAACAAGAACCACTTCCGATTATGAAGGTATTAAATGCGCAGGATCATTTGATTATGTACTTGTAGCTGGTGAAGAAGGAAAAATAACTCTGGAAGGTGAATCTAACTTACTAGATTACATTATAACCGAAGTAAAAGATGGTAGCCTTATTGTAAAAACAGAAAATCATATTAATTTAAGTCCAAGCTGGAATAAGACTGTAAAAATAACTATTCCGTTTAAAGATATAAACCAGGTGTCACTTGCTGGTTCTGGCGATTTATGGAATGAAGACAAAATCACTTCAAACAATTTAAAAGTTGCATTAGCTGGTTCTGGAGATGTGGTGTTAAATATCGAAGCATCTACCGTTGAAAGTAGTTTAGCTGGATCTGGAGATTTAACGCTTAAAGGAAAAACAAATTCATTAGAAGCTAGAGTAGCTGGCTCTGGTGATTTTCATGGGTTTGATTTGCAATCTAACAACACTGATGTATCTGTAGCAGGTTCTGGTGATGCACAAGTTGTTTGTAATGGAAGCCTAAAAGCTAGAGTTGCTGGCTCTGGAGATATAAAATATACAGGCAATCCGAAAACTGAAGACACAAAAGTAGCTGGATCTGGAAGTATAAGTAATTAATGAATCTGCTTTAAAACAAAAAAGCCACTCAGATATTGAGTGGCTTTTTTGTTTATATATATTCTAATTTAATGTATAAGAACTTAACTCTTGCAACGAATTGGATGTTATATTATCTCCAGAATCGTATTGAGTACCTTCAATTTTAATAATACCTACATCTTTAGCAAAATAATAGAATGTATCAGCTTGAATAGTTTGGTCTGGTGCATCTGCTGATGAAGAATCTAAAGCGTATTTAACTTTAATTACAGGACTATAACTTGTACCATTTACATCTACAGTTAAATCTTTTGCAACAATTTCAAAGTTTAAAACTAAGTCAGTTGTAACGCTAGGTAAATCTGGAAAGTTAGGGTCACTGGATGTAAATGTAGTTGTCGTTTGCACATTTTTTGTCCATGTTTCTCCTACGTTCAAATAATCTTTTAAAATAATAAAACTATACCCTGTTTGACTAAGTTGAAATAAGCCTAAAAAATCGGCTGTTAAATCACCTACTCCAACAATATAGTCGCCTCCATTTTTTCTTGTATAGAAATCTATATCAAAACTTTCTAGCTCTGTTCCGTCTGTACCTGAAACAGTTGGCATAAACTGAGAATATAAATATGCTTGGTTACCTTCAAAAGTGCTTAATGCATCAATTGTCATATTATAATCTTCTTGCTGAACACCATCTAACGAATAATCATATATCCAATTATTGTTAACAGCCATTGGCCAATAATCTCCAGTTGACTCTCCTCCTGCTTCACCATCTCCATTACCTTGACTAAGTCCATTATCTAATGCTTCATTATCACAAGCGTAAAATGAAATAAGTAATGTTGTTAATAAGAATTTAAATGTGATTTTTGCGATTTTCATGTAGTTGTTTTTTTACAAACATAATAAAATTATTCTATTACAGTATTTTCCTTTGGAACCCTAAATAGCAAAACAATACCAACTAAAAAGAATATAAATAAGAAAAGAATAGCATTTCGCATACTACCTGTAAACTGATCTATAAGAGCAAAAATTACCATTCCTATAACAATTCCAATTTTTTCTGCTACATCATAAAAACTAAAAAATGAGGTTGTATCTTCAGTTTCTGGTAAAAATTTAGAATAAGTTGATCTTGCTAATGCTTGAATTCCTCCCATAACTAAACCAACACATGCAGCAGCAATATAAAACTGAATAGGTGTTTCCATAAAATAGGCATAAAAACATAATGCCATCCATACAAAGTTTACAAAAATCAAAGTTTTTATATTCCCAAATTTTGATGACGCTTTAGATGTTAATATTGCCCCAAGAATGGCGACAAGTTGTATAACTAAAATACTTGTAATAAGTCCTGTAGTTTTTTCTCCATCAGTTCCCCATGCTATTTCTTCTTCACCAAAATAAACTGCAACAAGCATTATTGTTTGCACAGCCATACTAAACACAAAAAAAGCAGTTAAATAACGTTTAAGCCTTAAGTTTTGTGTCAATTGATTCCATACCTGTTTTAATTCTTTAAAACCATTAAAAAGAACTGCTCTTGTGACTTTATGTCCTGTTGATACTCCTTTTGGCAAAATATAAAATGTATACTGACTAAAAAGTATCCACCATAAACCAACAGTAATAAATGAGTAACGCATCATTTGCATTTTATCTTCCCCATTTTCTTGACTCATAACCATAATAAGATTTATGACTAATAATAAAACACTACCTATATAACCCATTGAAAATCCCTTTGCACTAATACTATCTTGCTGTTCAGGAAACGCTATATCTGGCAAATAAGAGTTATAAAACACCAAACTTCCCCAATAACCTATTAAACCCATAAAATAAAATAACAAGCTTAAATGAATATGGTCAAGACTAAACCAATACAAACCAATGCACCCTATTCCGCCAGTGTAACAAAAAAACTTCATAAATGCCTTTTTATTACCAACATAATCAGCTACTCCAGACAATAATGGAGAAGTAAATGTTACAACTAAAAAAGTGAAAGCTGTTACAAAAGTTATAAGTGCTGTACTTTTAAATTCAAACCCAAAAGCATGTACTTTTTTGATTTCTGAAAGAAATAATGCTGAATAAAATATTGGAAATATTGAAGATGCAATAGTTAAGGTATACACTGAATTAGCCCAATCGTAAAATGCCCAAGCGTTAAGCAATTTCTTGCTTCCTTTTTGAAGTTCTGCCATAGTTTAAAATTAAAAAAGCTGTTCAATTCCTTGCTTAGGAAGAACAGCTTCTAAAATAGATAAATATTTTAAACTATACGTTTTTTAATCTTTAAATGTAGTTACACCAAATTTTTTAGCTTCAGCAATTGCCTTAGGAGCTAACTCAGTAATGTTTTTAATTCTACTTTCATTTGATGGGTGTGTACTTAAAAACTCAGGTGGTGCTTGTCCTCCACTTTGTGCACTCATTCGTTTCCATAATTCAGCAGCTTCCATTGGATTATAACCTGCAATAGCCATTAAATAAAGTCCAATTTCGTCAGCCTCAGACTCATGACTTCTGCTAAAAGGTAGCATACCTAATACATTAGAACCTACACCATAATATTGGTTAAATGCATTTCTGTCTTGATCGTTTTTTATAGCAACATTACCTGCTATCGCTAAACCTTGTTGCACATAAGCTGCACTCATACGTTGCTGTCCATGATTTGCAAGAGCATGAGAAACTTCATGTCCCATAATAGCTGCAATTCCAGCTTCACCATTAGCTATTGGAAGTATTCCTGTGTAGAATACAATTTTTCCTCCAGGCATGCACCAAGCATTTACTGTTTTATCATCTACTAAATTATACTCCCATTTGTAATCGTTTAAATAGCCTTGATATCCATTAGCATTTAACCAACGCTCAGCAGCAACCGCAATTTTCTGACCCACTTTTGTAACCATTTGTGCATCGGCAGTGCCTTTTATTACTTTATTTTCAGTTAAAAACTGATTATATTGCTGGAAGGCAGTTGGAAATAATTGAGAGTTTGGGACTAATGCCATTGTTTTCTTTCCTGTAAAAGGATTTGTTGCGCAAGACAAAAACAATAATACTGCACCAAATGCTACAATTTTATTTTTAAATTTCATTGTTGATGGGTTTTAAATTAACTTCTATAAAAATACAAAAACTGTTCCATACTTGTAAAAAAGTTTTTCTCAACAATGTTATTTATTTATACTTAATTCGACTTAAACAAAAACAAAAATTGTTATTATGAAAAAATTCTTCTTATTAACCTTAGTTATAGCCTTATATAGTTGTAATGGAATTGCTCAAAAAAAAGAACAAAAGAAAACACAAGATAAATTTAAAGTCACAAAAACTGATGCTGAATGGAAATCTCAATTATCTTCAGATGAATATTATGTATTAAGAAAAGCTGGGACTGAAAGACCTTTTTCTAGTCCATTAAACAAAAATTATAAAGCTGGTGTTTATGTTTGTGCAGCATGTGATACACCATTATTTAAAAGTGAACATAAATTTGATTCAGGAACAGGTTGGCCAAGTTTTGATAGAGAAATTAAAGGAAATGTTGCTTTTTCAACAGATAGAGATTTGGGCTATGTACGAACCGAAGAGCATTGTGCAGTTTGTGGTGGACATTTAGGTCATGTTTTTGATGATGGCCCAAGAAATACTACAAGTAAACGCCATTGTATTAATGGAGTTGCATTAAAGTTTATTCCAAAATCTGAATAAAGATTTCACTTTAACCTTTTTGAATAGTGATATAAAATCTAACTATAATAAAACCTAGTTTTAATGATTTTGTATCACTATTTTTATTTATAATTTATAAGGTTATTTAAATGGAAAATACATTTTTAACTAGTAGCATTAAGCAATTTGAATACTATAAAAGCTTAGGTGATAAAACTTTTAACCAACTAACAAACGAAGACTTACATTGGCAACTACATGAGCATCATAATAGCATATCAATTATTGTAAAACACATAGTTGGAAATATGCTATCACGTTGGACAAACTTTTTAACCGAAGATGGCGAGAAAGAATGGAGACATCGTGATTCAGAATTTATGGATACATTTAAAACTAAATCGGATTTAATTGAAAGCTGGAATAAAGGATGGTGTTGTTTGTTTGATGCCTTAAAACCATTAAAAAATGAAGATTTAGAACGTATTATATATATTAGAAACCAAGGCCATACAGTTACAGAAGCTATAAACAGACAACTTGCTCATTACTCCTATCATGTTGGGCAAATTGTTTTAATAGGTACTATAATTAAAAAAGAAAACTGGCAATCATTATCAATTCCAAAAGGCGATTCAATTAAATACAATACAGATAAATTTTCAAAAGATAAAGGTCGCAGACATTTTATAGACGACTTATAATATATAATTTATCCTAAATAAAATCTATCATACATTTATTTTTCAAAATAGGTTTTGTAAATTCGTAGCTTCTAATAAAGACTAAAAAAATCTCATGAGTAAATACGATATTATTGTTCTCGGAAGTGGTCCTGGTGGCTACGTAACTGCTATTAGAGCATCGCAATTAGGTTTTAAAACTGCTGTGATCGAAAAAGAAAACCTTGGTGGAGTTTGCCTAAATTGGGGTTGTATACCAACAAAGGCCTTATTAAAATCTGCTCAAGTTTTTGATTATTTAAAACATGCAGAAGATTATGGTTTATCAGTTAAAGGGTTTGATAAAGATTTTGATGCTGTTGTTAAACGTAGTCGTGGTGTTGCAGATGGCATGAGTAAAGGGGTTCAATTCTTAATGAAAAAGAATAAAATTGACGTTATTGAAGGTTTTGGAAAGCTTAAAGCTGGAAAAAAAGTAGATGTTAATGGAAAAGAATACAGTGCAAATCATATTATAATTGCAACTGGAGCTCGCTCTCGCGAATTGCCAAGTTTACCACAAGATGGTAAAAAAGTTATTGGTTATAGAGAAGCAATGAGTTTGAAAGAACAACCTAAAAAAATGATTGTTGTTGGTTCTGGCGCAATTGGTGTTGAGTTTGCATATTTCTATAACTCAATGGGAACAGAAGTAACTATTGTTGAATATTTACCAAATGTTGTTCCTGTGGAAGATGAAGATGTTTCTAAACAATTAGAAAAATCGTTCAAGAAAAGCGGAATTAATATTATGACATCTTCTGAAGTGACTAAAGTAGATACATCTGGAAAAGGTGTAAAAGCTACAGTAAAAACTGCTAAAGGTGAAGAAACGCTTGAAGCAGATATTATTCTTTCTGCAGTTGGAATTAAATCTAATATTGAAAATATCGGATTAGAAGATGTAGGAATTGCTGTAGATAGAGATAAAATTTTAGTGAATGATTATTATCAAACTAATATTCCTGGTTATTATGCTATTGGAGATGTAACTCCAGGACAAGCTTTAGCTCACGTAGCATCTGCTGAAGGTATACTTTGTGTAGAAAAAATTGCAGGTCAACATGTTGAAGCATTAGATTATGGTAATATACCTGGTTGTACATACTGCTATCCTGAAATTGCTAGTGTAGGTTTAACTGAAAAACAAGCTAAAGAAAAAGGATACGATATAAAAGTTGGAAAATTCCCTTTCTCTGCATCAGGAAAAGCAAGTGCTTCTGGAGCAAAAGACGGATTTGTAAAAGTAATTTTTGACGCCAAATATGGCGAATGGTTAGGTTGCCATATGATTGGTGCTGGAGTAACCGATATGATTGCTGAAGCAGTTTTAGGACGTAAACTTGAAACTACTGGACACGAAGTATTAAAAGCTGTACATCCACATCCAACAATGAGTGAAGCTGTTATGGAAGCTGTTGCTGATGCCTATGGAGAAGTGATTCACTTGTAATCTTGTAAATACTCTTAAATCTAAAAGATAAAACAAAAAAGTTCCAGAAATTTCTGGAACTTTTTTTATGTCTAAAAATTTATCTATTTTCTAAATAAAACTCTGTACTGCTAATTCATAGCTCTGTAATCCGAAACCAATAATTATACCTCTTGCATTAGGCGACACATAAGACTTATGCCTAAATTTTTCTCTATCAAATGTGTTAGAAATATGAACCTCAATTACAGGAGTTTTAATAGCTTTTACTGCATCTCCAATTCCTACAGATGTATGTGTATATGCAGCTGCATTTAAAACAATACCATCATAACTAAAGCCAACCTCTTGTAGTTTATCTATAAGCTCTCCTTCGATGTTAGATTGAAAATAATCAAAATGAATATTAGTATACTTCGCTTTTAACTCATCTAAAAATTCTGTAAACGACAAATTACCATAAATTTCAGGCTCTCGTGTACCTAATAAATTTAAATTAGGACCATTAATAATCATTAGTTTCTTCATAATGTAAATATATCAAAAAATTAAGCACAAAAAAACCGAAGTAATTAGCTTCGGTTTTTTAAAATATGATTGTTTTAAATTTAGAATTTATAACCAATACCTACATTTAAAGTATTAATTCTATCCTTAAGATCTCCACCATCTTTAATTCGGTTTGTTACCTCAAAACCATATCTAGCTTCAATAAAGAAATTTTCGTTGATATCGTAATTTGCACCAAAAGTAAGGTCAATTCCTAATGTGTTAAAACCTTCTACAACATCTTCTAAAATTAAATTAGCTTGAGGCCCAGCTAATATTCCAAATTGCTCAGATACCATAAATTTTGCTAATACAGGAATATACAAGAAATTAGTCTCGCTAGCATTAGCATAAAGAACTTCTGGTTGTATATGAAACTTCTCTGAAATAGTGAAATCTCCTAATACTCCAATATAGAATCCTGATTCACTTGATGAAAATGAATCTCCTTCAAAAGATGCTTTTTCAGTAATGTTAGTGTAACCTGCAGTAACACCAAATTTTGAATCTTGTGCATTAACGTTTGATAATCCAAACGCTACAATTGCAGTAAGTAATAATATTTTTTTCATAATAAATTTGAGTTTAATTATTAAAATTTGTGCTACAAATATATTTTATAGTTTTAGATTGAGCAAGTAAATAATCGCAATTCTATATGAATAAACTTACAACAAGTTTATGACTTTAAAGCATACAAAAAGAGGAAGCTAAATAGCCTCCTCTTTTATAATATTTACATTTTAACTTAGTTAGAACATATATCCAACTGAAATTTGAATTACATTATTTTTAAGATCACCATCACCATCAAGGATATTACCAAATCCTAAATTGTAACGAGCTGCAAAGTTTAGTCCTGTTTCCATTTGGTAAGCTAAACCTACTGCACCACTGAAATCAGTACTCTTTAAAAAATCTTTAACGTCTTCTCCGTCGTCTTTAGCTGACATTAAGAAACCTATTTGTGGTCCAGCTTCAATACTAAAACCATCAGCTACCATAAATTTAGCTAAAACAGGAACACTAAGATAATCTAGTTTTAAATCACCTCCATCATAAGAAGCTCCTTGAGAAGAATACATTAACTCAGGTTGTACAGAAAATTTATCTGAAACACCAATGTTTACAACACCTCCAACATGAAATGAAGTTAAACCATCTAGACCATCAGAGTCATCTCCACCTAAACTAGCAAAGTTAACACCTGCTTTTGCTCCGAACTTTACTTCTTGAGCATTAACATTACTTAATCCAAAAGCTGCGATTGCAGCACATAAAATTAATTTTTTCATTTTTTTTAAGTTTTTAAAATTGATTAAGTCAAATTAAACACATTTTTTCTAAATGTACTAATTTTATTAACTACTTATTAACAATTTAATTAACAATTTGAATTTATAATATTGATTTTGAAGTACTTGAGATTTTTAGTTATTAACAAAAATAGGCTGAAATACGACATTTATCGTATGGTTTATATTATGTATAGTTGATGAATAATCTTATTTTTACTCTAATTTCACATACATTTTTAAACACATATAACTCATGAAATGGCAAAACGCTCTTAAAGATTACAAACATTATTTAAAAATAGAGCGTGGCTTATCAAAAAATTCGATAACTAACTATGAGTATGATATAAACAAACTTATAGATTATCTAGAAACAAATAATATTACTGTCTCACCTATTAATATTAGCAACGAAGTTATTCAGCCATTTATTTATGATGTATCCAAAAACGTTAATCCTAGATCACAATCGAGACTAATTTCAGGTTTGCGTAGCTTTTTTAGCTATTTGGTTTTTGAAGATTACAGAACTACAAATCCTTTAGATTTAATTGAGTCTCCTAAAATTGGTAGAAAACTTCCCGATACACTAAGCATTGAAGAAATTGACTCATTAATTAATGCTATAGATTTAAGTAAGCCTGAAGGACAACGCAACAAAGCTATATTAGAAACATTATATAGTTGTGGTTTACGTGTAAGTGAATTAACTAATCTAAAAATATCAGACTTATTCTTTGAAGAAGGCTTCATAAAAGTAACTGGTAAAGGCGATAAACAGCGTTTTGTACCAATTGGACCTTCTACTCAAAAGTATATAACTATTTATATAAAAGAGATACGCTCACATATAACTATTTCTCCATTATATAAGGACACCTTATTTTTAAATAGACGCGGAAAACAGTTAACACGAGCTATGATTTTTACAATAATAAAACAACTAGCAGAAAAAATAGGGCTAAATAAAAACATATCTCCACATACTTTTAGACATTCGTTTGCAACTCACCTTTTAGAGAATGGAGCCGATTTACGTGCCATACAATTAATGTTAGGTCATGAAAGTATAACAACTACCGAAATCTATATGCATGTAGATAGATCTCATTTAAAAGAAGTATTAACTAAATATCATCCAAGAAAATAGTGCATTTTATCGAGGTTTTGTGTTTTTTATCGTTTTTTTATTTAAGTTTGTAGAAAATAATTGTTCCCAAAGCTATTATAATGCCTAACTATATTCTACCTAAAGTTAAACTTCCTTTTAAAAGTGAGTCAAATTATTTCGATGAGTTAAAATGGAAGTTTGCTCTTGAAAACTCTAAAATAGGGATTTGGGATTTTAACGCTACTACTAATAAAGTTTACTATTCACAAGAATCAAAAAATATAATTGGCTTTAACAATGAAGATTTTGGCTCTGACCCAAATGATTGGAATAATAGAGTTCATCCTGATGACAAAAAAAAATATTTCCAAGATTTTAAAGATCATTTAAATGGAATAAATGAAATTTATGTTAATGAGCATAGAATATTATGTAAAGATGGAACATACAAATGGATACTAGACAAAGGTAAAATTATAGAGTTTAACCCAAATGGAACTCCTAAACGTATAATTGGAACCCACACTGACATAACTAACTTAAAATTAACTGAATCTCAATTAAATATTCATATAACTGAAACAAAGCTTCAAAATGAAAAACTTCATAGTTTCAGCCACATGGTTAGTCATAATTTAAAATCTCATGCAGCAAACTTAGAAAGCATTTTAAGTTTCTATGATGAAGCTAGCAAAGAAGATGAAAAAATTGAAATGATAAATTATATTCATGAAATTTCTAAATCTCTGAATGAGACAATTTCTAATTTAAACGAACTAGTTTCAATAAAAAACAAAAAAGAAATAAGCACAAATTGGGTCGATTTGCACAAAAACACTAATGAGATAATTAGATTACTAAGTTTTGATATCAAATTGAATTCTGCCCAAATAATTAATACAATTGAACATAATATATCTATTCAATTTAATAGCGCTTATTTTGAGAGTATTATGCTCAATTTACTAACCAACTCATTAAAATACAAACAACCTAACAAATTACCTATAATTAATATTCATAGTGCTAATCACAAAGATTATGTTGAAATTATTATCAGTGATAATGGTTTAGGTATTGATTTAGAAAAATTTGGTAAAGATGTTTTTTCACTATATAAAACTTTTCATAACAATATAGATTCTGAAGGTGTTGGATTATATCTAGTAAAATCGCAAATAGAATCTCTTAACGGTTACGTAACTATAAAAAGCAAAGTAGGTGAAGGAACTAAGTTTTCTTTATTTTTTGCAAAAGAAAAAGCCAGTTAACGATTAACTGGCTTACTTATTTACTTAGCAATATTTACTGCTCTAGTTTCCCTAATCACAGTTACTTTAACTTGACCAGGATAAGTCATATCTGTTTGTATTTTTTGTGAAATCTCAAACGATAAATTTGCAGCTTGTTCATCGGTTACTTTTTCACTTTCAACCATAACTCGCAACTCACGACCTGCTTGTATAGCATAAGCTTTATTTACACCATTGAATCCGAAGGCTACATCTTCTAAATCTTTCAATCTTTGAATGTACGAATCTAGTACTTGACGTCTTGCTCCTGGTCTTGCTCCAGAAATAGCATCACAAACCTGAATAATAGGCGATAGTAACGTAGTCATTTCAATCTCGTCATGGTGAGCACCAATAGCATTACAAATTTCTGGCTTTTCACCATACTTTTCAGCCCATTGCATACCTAAAATAGCATGTGGTGTTTCCATGTCTGCTTCAGAATCTGGAACTTTACCTATATCATGTAACAATCCTGCTCTTTTGGCTAGTTTAGGGTTTAAACCTAACTCAGCTGCCATTACACCACAAAGCTTAGCAACTTCACGCGAGTGTTGTAATAAGTTTTGTCCGTAAGACGAACGGTATTTCATACGTCCTACCAATTTAATTAACTCTGGATGTAAACCATGAATTCCTAAGTCGATAACAGTTCGCTTACCAACTTCTATAATTTCTTGTTCAATTTGCTTTTGTGTTTTCTGAACAACTTCTTCAATTTTTGCAGGATGTATTCTACCATCAGTTACAAGTTTGTGTAACGACAAACGCGCTACCTCTCTTCTTACAGAGTCAAAACAAGATAAAATAATAGCTTCAGGTGTATCATCAACAATAATCTCTACTCCTGTTGCTGCTTCTATCGCTCTAATGTTTCGACCTTCACGACCAATAATTCGTCCTTTAACATCATCAGATTCAATATTAAATACAGACACACAATTATCTATTGCTTCTTCTGTACCAATACGTTGAATTGTATTTATGATAATCTTTTTAGCTTCTTGCTGAGCTGTTAATTTAGCTTCTTCAATTGAACCTTGAACAAATGCCATTGCATCTGCTTTAGCTTCATTTTTAAGCGACTCGACCAATTGTGATTTAGCTTCTTCTGCCGAAAGTCCAGATATAACCTCTAACTGCTTAATTTGGCTTTTGTGAGCTTTTTCTACTTCTTCTTTTTTCTTTTCTAAAAATTCAAGTCTAAAATCGTAATCTTTAATTTTGTCTTCTAAATCTTGAGAAAGCTTTTTGTTTTTACCTAGTTCGCTAGATATTTGAGATTCTTTATCGCGAGTACGTTTTTCAGCTTCAGCCATTTTTTTATCTCTAGATAAAATAACTGTTTCGTGCTCAGCTTTTAATTCAATAAATTTTTCTTTGGCTTGAAGCAGCTTGTCTTTTTTAATTGACTCTCCTTCTGTATTTGCCTGTTTTAAAATTGATGCAGCTTCAGATTGTGCATCTTTTATAAGTTTTGAAGCATTACTTTTTTCTAATGCCTTAGCTACAATATATCCTAATATTACGCCTAATATTACTCCTCCAACAATTAATAAAATTGTATTCGTATCCATGTTTAGTTTAGTTTAATGTATAAAAAAAGCCTACATCAGTTTCGAATTTTGTATAAACTCCTTAAAAACAAGTTTAGGGCTAACAAGCTGATCAAAAATCTGTTCAAAGACAGCTCGATTTTACAACTTAAACTCACCCTTTTTAAAGAATTAACGTTGAGTTTATCAAAAAAAATAACTAATGTAGGCAGTAACCTATGTTTATTTTAAAGAACGTTAAGAGATTAAATGCGAATGAAGTAAATCGTCTAAAGCAGATAACCTGTTTTTGACATCTTCATTAACATACTCTTTATCTATCGATTTTTGTTCTACTTGAGATGCAAATTGTAATGCACACATTGCTAATACATCTTGTTTATCTCTCACAGAATAATTCTGCTCAAATTGGCTAATCATTGTTTCAATTTTCTTAGCTGCTTTACGTAATCCTTCTTCCTGATCTGGTGATATGGTTAAAGGGTATACTCTGTTAGCTATAGATAGCTTAATTTTTAGCTGTTCTGACATTTATGATAGCTTTACATTATTCTGATAATTGAGCAATACAATGATCAATATCTTTAATTAATGTATTTATTTTGAGCTTTGTTTCTCGTTTATTTTCATCACTGCCCAACATTGAATTTGCAATTTTGAGTGATTCAAATTTATCAACCCAAGTACTTATTTCTTCTTGTTGTTGAATAATTTTTTGCTGATGGTTAGCTAATTCATCCGAAAGCTTCGCATTGGTTTGTTTCAAAACCTCATATTTATGCAAAACTTTGCTGATTTTATTCTCTAAAGAATCAACAATATCTTCAATTTTACTCATTTACAATTTTCAATACTGATGTAACAAAGTTAACATACCAAATCAAAAATTACAATTCTTTTACAATAAATTTTAAAATATTTAATTATTAGATGAATAAACTCCGTTAATACAACTGTAAATATTGAAGTTATATGATTTATTTTTAATTTTTACTCTTTGCAATTTTTAAGCTTTATTAACTTTTTTTAATATTTTTAGACTTTCTAACGTTATATACATGAAATGTTTAAAACAATATTTATAATATTAATTTTAAACATTCTTTAGACATAACATCTGACCTTTAAAAACAACTAATATTACAGATGAAATACATTTTAGTTTCCCTCTTAATAACCCAATTAAGTTTTTCTCAAGTTGAATATCCTCAAAATTATTTTAGAAGCCCATTAGATATTACTCTAGTGCTTTCTGGAACTTTTGCCGAGTTACGAACTAATCATTTTCATTCTGGTTTAGATATAAAAACACAACAAAAAGTTGGTAAAAATGTGTACACTGCTGCTGAAGGTTATGTAAGTAGAATTAAAATTCAGCATTATGGTTATGGCAAGGCTTTATATGTAACTCATCCTAATGGCTACACTACTGTTTATGGTCATTTACAAAGTTTTTCTCCAAAAATTGAAGCTTATATAAAAGCTAAACAGTATGAAAAAGAAAGTTATGAAATTGAGGTATTTCCTTCTGCTTCAGATTTAGCTGTTAGTAAAGACGAAATTATTGCCTATTCAGGCAACACAGGTGGTTCTGGTGGACCACATTTACATTTTGAAATTAGAGATAATGAAGAACGACCAATTAATCCTTTGTTATTTGGCATTAATGTAAAAGATTCTAAATCGCCATTAATTAGTGCTGTTTTTGCATACCCTAAAGATGAAAACTCTTTTATTAATGGTAAAAATAATAGAACTGAATTAAGATTAATTCCTTCTAAAGGAAATGAATATACTGTAGAGAATATTGAAGCTATAGGAAAAATTGGTTTTGGTGTTGTGGCTTACGATCAGCAAGACCTAGCCAATAATTATAATGGCGTATACAATATTCAAACGTTCTTTAATGGCAATAGAAAATTTGAAATGGATTTTTTCCGCTTTTCTTTTGATGAAAGCAGACATATTAATCGTTTTCTTGATTATGAGTACTACAAAGCAAAAAGGTCTAGAATACAAAAGTTGTTTGTTGAAAAAGACAATCCATTAAGTATGTATAAAAATTTAGATGAGAATGGATATATAACTATTGAAAATGGAACATCATCAGTTTATAAAGTAAAAATCTCTGATTTTAAAGGCAATGAAAGTTGGATAAATATACATATTGATGGAAACCAGCCTAAAGCAATCCTAAAAAAGCCTGAAAACAAAAAAAACTATTATGTTTTTGCAAATCAAGCAACAAACCTAAAAGACAAAAATGTATCTGTCTATTTTGCGCCAAACAGCTTTTATGATGATACTTTTATAGATTTTAAAGTCAGTAATGATACTATATATCTTGATGAAGACAAAATTCCGCTTCAAAAAAATGTATCATTACAATACGATATAAGTAACTATAAAGAATCTGATAAAGACAGGCTATTTATTGCCGAATTATTGGGTTATAAAAAATACCCAAGTTATTTATCTACAAAAAGGAAAGATAATACACTTTCTGCATATTCTAACGCTTTAGGAACCTATGCTTTGGTTTTAGATACTACAAACCCAACCATTACACCTACAAATTTTAAAGATGGCAAATGGATAAGTAATTACAGATATTTAACTTTAAAAATTAGCGACGATTTATCAGGAATTAGTAATTATAGAGCTACTGTAAATGGAAAATGGATACTTATGGAGTATGAATATAAAAACGGAAGTCTTACTTTTGATTTTAATGATAATGTAATTACTGATACTAAAAACGAATTGAAGCTAGTTGTTACAGATAATGTTGGAAATAGTTCTACATTTGAAGCAACATTTTTCAGAAAATAAAACCAATCTCTATTGAAAGCATCATTTTATCTACAATTATTCTTCTTTTTATGTCTTCCTCTTTTGGGGTTTTCACAATCAGGAACTATTAAGGGAGTTATACTAGACGAAACAAATTCACCTGTTCCAAACGTAAGTATAAAAGCTCTAGACAAAGGCACAACTACTAATGAAAATGGTTTTTATGAACTAAAAATTCCTGCAAATACAGACGTAACTATTGAGTTTACACATATTACATTTAAGCGTGTTGTGGTAACTTTTAAATTAAAAAATGGTCAAGAACTAGAGTTTAACCCTGTAATGCTATTAAATATTGAGCAGATTCCTACAGTAGTTATTAATACTAATACAAGACAAAAAGTTGATGGTGTAACTACTATTTCTCCACAGTTACTAAGAACAATAAAAGGTGCGCAACCAGGTGTTGAGAATATTTTAAAAACATTACCAGGAATTAACATTTCTAATGAATTAAGTACACAATACTCTGTTAGAGGAGGGAATTTTGATGAAAACCTTGTTTATGTAAACGAAATTGAAGTATATCGTCCATTTTTAGTACGTTCAGGCCAACAAGAAGGTTTAAGTTTTGTTAATACCGATTTAGTTCAAAATGTTGATTTTTCTGCTGGAGGATTTCAAGCCAAATATGGAGATAAGTTGTCATCAGTATTAGATATAACTTATAAAGAACCTATTCGCTTTGCAATGAATGCCGATTTAAGCTTAACAGGAGGAAGTCTTTCTGCTGAAGCAATTTCTAAAGACTCAAAATTATCTGGTATTATTGGTTTACGTTATAGAGACAATAGCTTATTACTAAACTCACTAGAAACTGAAGGTATAGTTAAGCCTGTATTTGCAGACGCACAAACCTATTTAACATATAAGTTTACAGATAAATTTCATGTTAATTTTTTAGGTAATATATCTATAAACAAGTACAATTTTCAACCACAAAATAGACAAACAAATTTTGGTACTATTGATAATCCACTGGCTTTAATTGTGTTTTACGATGGTCAAGAAAAAGATAAATACCAAACTTATTTTGGCGCTATAAAAGCAAACTATTTTTTAAACGATAATGTTACTTTAAAGTTAATTGCATCTACTTACCATACATTAGAAGAAGAGTACTTTGATATATTGGCTCAATACAGACTTGGTGAAGTAAACAGTAATATTGGAGACGAGAATCTGGGAGAAGTAGAATTTAGTGAAGGTATTGGCTCACAGTTAACGCACGCTCGAAACGATTTAGATGCACTAATAACAAATATTGAACACAAAGGAGATTATACTAAAGGTGAAAACACTTTTGAGTGGTCAATTAAGTATACTCATGAAGATATAAGAGACCGTTTAGTTGAATGGGAAGTTATAGATTCTGCAGGATTTTCAATTAATCCACCACACTTAGATTTCTTTAACGAACAGCCTTACGAACCTTATCAAGGTCCACTTGTAGCTTTTCAGAATGTTAGAGCTACAAATAGCGTTCAAATAGACAGATTACAAGCTTATTTGCAGTGGAGTAAACGCACAATATTGGGAGATAATGAAGTGTTCTATAATGCTGGTGTTAGAGCACATAATTGGGTGGTTAATGGTGATGGTATTAGTGGAGAAAATCAGATAGTATTTAGTCCAAGAGCACAATTTGCTATAAAACCAAACTGGAATAAGGACATGCTTTTTAGAGTTGCTGGAGGATTATATTACCAACCACCATTTTATAGAGAATTAAGAGACTCTTCAGGTGTGGTAAGACCAAATGTAAAAGCGCAAAAATCAATTCATTTTGTATTAGGTAATGAGTATAGTTTTAATATGTGGGACAGACCTTTTAAACTAGTTTCTGAAGCCTACTACAAAAAAATGACAGATGTAAATCCATACACTATTGAAAACGTTCGTATTCGTTATAGAGCAAAAAATAATGCAGAAGCTTACGCTTATGGTTTAGACCTTAGGTTAAATGGTGAATTTGTTCCAGGAACAGAATCTTGGTTTAGCTTTGGGTATTTAAAAACTGAAGAAAACATTGATGATAGAGGCTATATTGCACGTCCAACAGATCAGCGTTTAAAATTTGGAGTTTTGTTTCAAGACTACGTACCAAATATTCCTGAACTTAAAATGTACTTAAACTTAGTCTATAACACAGGTGTTCCTGGTGGCTCTCCAAGTTACACAGACCCTTATGACTATCAAAACAGATTAAGAGATTACAAACGCGCAGATGTTGGATTCTCTTATGTAATTGTTGATAGTGAAAAACAATATAAATCTAATTGGAAAAACAACTTTAAGGAACTAACTCTAGGAGTAGAAATATTTAACATGTTTGATGTTCAAAACTCAATTACAAATACGTGGGTTAGAGATGTTTACAGCAAGCGTCAATATGCAATTCCAAACTACTTAACACCACGTGTATTTAATGTTAGATTAACTATGAAATTTTAGGCTATTTAATTTATACTTAAATTTTCAGAAAACACGGCTAAAGTATCTGTACCACTACCTGTTAACCTTTGTACAAAAACTTCAACATAGTCACCTTGAGCCAGTTTTACGTTACAGTTTAAGGCAATATTTTGAATTTGAGTATTACTATCAATATAAGCAACAGCGTTTGATTGTGTTATTACTACACCGTTTTTAGCTAACATTATTGCATAAAAATCTCCAGCTGCATTCAAAACGCGAATAGACAATGAGCCAGTTACTTTAAAATTACGAGTAGCCAATCCATCATAAGTTAATCTATTTCCTCCACCAGAAGATGCAAAACGAAATAAACCATCTGTAGTAAAAGTACCTGTGCCTTCTATTTCAACTGCTGTTCCATCTGAGATAGTTTGTGTAAAGCCAGTTGTAAGTGAATTTGTATTGTAGAAATTTCCTGAAGCAACAAAATCTGTTTCTAATTCAAGCCCTGGTGAATTTACAAACCATTCTTTTGTAAAATAATAATTTGTGTAAGATCCAACTGTATAGCCATTAACATAGTTACCAACACCAGAAAACGCAGTACTCAATAAAACACCTTCGCCTACTGTTGGATTAGAACTTAAATCAACACCAATATTACCAGCAGAAACTTGACTAAAACCACTCACCTTTTCAATTAAACTAAAAGTTCCAGCAAAAGTCTCATATGTACCTGAGTTAGTATCTAACCAACCTTGATTATTTAAGAGCAAATCATTTATGCTTTCATAAGCAATTCCATCAGTATTACCAGCATATTGAACAATATTTAAAAATGCTAAATAAAAACCTTTTAATGTTCCTACTGAGTTTGAATTTGCAACAACTGAAGATTGAAGAACAAAATTTTGACTTCCAGATACATCATCAATGTTAAAAACAGTACCTCCAGGTGCAGACAGAGTTAGGTTTCTTATACTACCTCCATTGCTTCCTGAGAAAAGTGTTCCGCCTGGGAAAACCAAAATATCTTCATTTGTATCTAATCCTATTAGATATGCATTATTTAAGTCTATTGAATAATTTAAAACAATTGTTCCATTAATTTCATATAATGTATTTGTATCGAGCAGATAAGTAGAGCCACCACCAGCAGTTAGCTCATCAGATAAATCTGCTACACTTTTTACTAGTTTATAATTGTTTCTTTTATCTCCTCCTCCAATAGGCTGCCAAGTTGTTCCATCAAAATAATAAAACACATCTAAATCAGCATCAAAAACCAAGAGGCCTTTAGCTGGACTAGCAATTGCAACTCGTTCTGCAGTAGTCATTCTAGGCGTTAAAACACCTTGAGTTGTTGAACTCATATCTAAAATTGATGACGCATCTGGAGTTGTAGTACCAATCCCAACTTGGGAGTAAGATGAAGTAATAAAAAAAGTAAATAATAAAGCGGTTAAGTAGGTAAATCTTAAATTCATAATAGTTTAGGGATTCTTATATCTATAGCAATTCTGGTTTTCAATATATGTAAAAAAACCGCTATAATGCAAATATATTCGATAAAATACTTAATTTATTTTTTTTTATCAATTTTTAATTTACATTTACAATTCCTAAATCTATCTAGATGAGAAACCTAGTCACTATTATCTGCTTATCATTCAGCATCAATTTGGTTGCACAACTTTCGGTTAGAAATGACAGTTATATTTTTGTTAATGATGAAATAGTTTTTGTTGAAGACTATATAAACCTTGAAGAAAGTACTACTAAGCTATATTTAAGAAATGAAGGACAATTAGTTCAAGGTTCTGGTAGTACTGGAAACTCAGGTATTGGCGAACTAAGTGTGCAGCAAGATGGAACCGTAAACCAGTGGTCATATAATTATTGGTGTTCTCCAGTTGGTAATGTTGATTTAAACTCTACTTTAAATAGAGATTTTAGAGTAAACTTAATTGACGATCCATTAATAATCACTCCTAGTTTAATTGATAGTCAAGATGCTGTTTTTACAACCTCTTATAATGGAATTTCAAGTCCATTAACAATATCAGATTCTTGGCTTTGGACATATGTAACGTCATCTAACTATAGTGATTGGGAATATGTTGGTCCTACAGGAAATGTAAAAACAGGATTAGGTTTTACAATGAAAGGAATGGGAACTGGAGTTTTTGGTAACCAATTATATGAGTTTAGAGGAAAACCAAATAATGGAGATATTTTAAATACAGTAGCTCCAGCAAAATGGACTTTAGTAGGAAATCCTTATCCTTCTGCTATTGATGCTTTAGATCTTATACATGATCCACAAAATACTTCTTCAATAAATGGTGTATTATACTATTGGGAACAACAACCTGGTAATGGTTCAACTGGATCACATTATATTGCAGATTATGTTGGTGGCTATGCAAGTTATACTATATCTGCAGGTGGAGTAGAATCGTTTACTAAAGCTACTTTTATCACTTATTTAGAAAATGGTTTACCGTCAGCTTTACCTGGAACAATTAGTCCTACAACAAAAAGAGCAAGAAGATATATTCCAATTGGTCAAGGCTTTATGGTAAGAGGTGTCGCAAATAGCAATTTATTATTATCTAATAATCATAGAGTTTACTATAAGGAATCTAGTGCAGATAGTGAGTTTTTCAGATCTTCAAATATAAATTCAAATAACTCGGCTGACACATACGATGCTGAAGCTTCGTTTTATGTACCAGAAGACTATAAACGATTTAGAGTTTATGTAGATTTTAATGACATTTATACAAGAGAGTTGCTAATGAACTTTCATGCAACTGCAACGTCTGGTTTTGATTATGGACTTGAAGCTGTAAGCCCTGAAGGCGTAGCATCTGATGCATATTGGATAGGTGAAAATATTCCATACACAATTCAAGCATTTAATTTTGAAAGCAGCTTAAAAATTCCTTTAGTAATTAACTTAAACGAAGCAAAATCTATAAGAATAAGAATTAGTGATATTCAAAATTTTGATGTAACGCAGCCAATATATATTCATGATATTGAGAATGGTATTTATTTAGATTTAAGAACTCAAGATTTTGAAATTAACTTACCTCAAGGAAATTATAGTAATCGCTTTGAAGTTACATTTGAAGCAGAAACACTAAACATTACTGAAGTCGAAATTAATAATCTTAATATTTTTCAGAATAATAATGAGTTTGAGTTAACAGTACTTAATCCAACTCTTTTAGATGTAAAAGGTATTAGTTTGTATGATATTAACGGTAAACAAGTATTTAATTATTCAAACTTAGAGCTTCAAAATAAATATCGTTTTTCAACTAAATCTTTAAGTGATGGTGTTTATGTTGCATCTCTTGACTTAGGAAATGCTAAAGTGATAACTAAAAAGGTGATTGTGAAAAATTAATTGTTTACAAAAGAATTTAAAACTTCAATTACATAATCAACTTCGTCTTTAGTATTAAATTTACTAAACGAAAAACGAACAGAAGGGCGTTTTAAATGTACTTCATCTAAAATTTCAGTAAGTACGTGTGAGTTCTGGCTGCTTCCACTTTGGCAAGCACTTCCTTTAGAACAAGCAATCCCTTTTAAATCTAATTGAAATTGAAGCATAGCTGCTTTTTCAGGTGCTATTGGCAAACACACATTAAGTAACGTGTAAGTGCTATCTTCTATATCTTCACAATTTCCGTTAAATGATACTTCAGAAAACGACTTTTTAAGTGAGCTTATAAAATGCTTTTTTAAATCTAACACATACTCGCGCTCAACCTCTAAATTAGAATAAGATATTTTTAAAGCCTCTTCCATACCAACAATGTTGTGTATAGACTCAGTTCCTGCTCTATAACCTCGCTCCTGCTCTCCTCCAAAAATTGAAGCTTTTAGCCCAGAGTTTTTTCTAATAAATGCAAACCCAATACCTTTAGGTCCATGAAATTTATGTGCACTTGCTGCTAAAAAATCGATTGATATATCTTGTAAATCTAGTTTATAATGACCTACAGACTGTACAGTATCACTATGGAATAATGCATTGTTTAGTTTACATAAATCAGCAACACGCTTTATATCTAACGCATTACCAATTTCGTTATTTATATGCATTAATGATACTAATTGCTTTTTAGCTGATTGCAATAATTGCTCTAAATGCTGATAGTTTATGTTTCCTTTTGAATCTAAATTGACATACTTTACATCTATTTTAAACTCTTTTGATAATTCTTCAACTGTATGTAAAATAGCATGATGTTCAATTTTAGAAGTAATAATTTCTTCAACTTTTAAATCTCTAACAGCACTTCGTAACACTAAATTATCAGCCTCAGTGCCACCAGAAGTAAACACAATTTCCGAAGCCGAAACATTTAAAAATGAAGCTATTACTTTTCTTGATTGCTCAATTAATGCTTTAGATGAACGACCAAAACTATGCGTAGATGAAGCATTGCCGAAGTTTAATTTCATTACTTCAGTCATTCTATCTACAACTTCATTACGCATTGGAGTTGTTGCTGCATTATCAAAATAAATCTGCCTGCTCATCTTTAAATATTAAAGCGCAAAAATAAGTCAATTAAAATTATTTTCAACTTGCAACGTTATAAATTGACAAATCGTTTATTTTTGTTACCAAATCTATTGAAATGAGAAAATTGCTATTTATTTTTTGTTTAAGTCTACTATTTACATCATGTAATGATGGAGACATTATTACAGTTAATTTTGATTTTGATGACACTTTTACTCATTGTGGCGAGCTTGTCTTTTATAAAACAAAAAATGATCCAGCAGAGTCTTTATCATTAAAAGTGAATGGATATACTTTTGATGAAATTATACAAACAAGTATT
This sequence comes from Aquaticitalea lipolytica, assembly GCF_014641635.1. GTDB lineage: Bacteria > Bacteroidota > Bacteroidia > Flavobacteriales > Flavobacteriaceae > Aquaticitalea > Aquaticitalea lipolytica. Next base: position 42,821 of record NZ_BMIC01000001.1, read on the forward strand.
AATACTACCAACCCACTTTTAGTAACTTTAGTTAATCCTACAATTCCTGTAATAACAATTAACTCAACAAATACGTTTAATTACAGAACTTATAGTAGTTTGCCTTCATCACCTTTTTGTAACGATATACCACCAGCAGATTTAAACATTACTAGAGATTCTGCAGCAACATCTGGTAGTGCATTTATTACAACAACACTTACTGAAGATGATAATGATGGAATACCTGCGGCTGATGAAGATGAAAACTTAGATGGAGATAATAATCCTGCAACAAACCCAACAGATACTGATGGAGATGGTTTACCTAACTATTTAGATGCAGATGACGATGGAGACAATGTTTTAACCAAAAATGAAGATAGTAATACTGATGGAGATAACAATCCATTTACAAACCCAAGAAATACTGATGGTGACAGCCTTCCAGATTATTTAGATGCTGATGATGATGGTGATGGTGTTTTAACACGTGATGAAGAAAATATTTCTGTAGATCAAAACCCTACAAATGATGTTACAACAGTTGGAGCTGGTCCAGATTTTTTAAACCCATTAGTTAGTACTACTGTTCCTGCAACAGCCTATAGAGTAAATACAATTAATCAAGTTTTTGTAATTGAAATTGAGTTTCAAAATGTACAATTTCCAAACATTACTCAACAAATACTAGATTTTGGAACTTTAACAGAAACTAGGACTAGATCTGTAACTCCAACGTTTTAAATTAAGACGCTACATTTTGATAAATATAAACTTCGGTAGCTCCTAAACCATATTTTTGGTAATCGGCATCATAGAACTTTACATTATCATATCGTGAAAAGAGGTACTCTAATTCTAATTTAAGAACTCCTTCACCAACACCATGAATAAATACAACTTTTTGAATGCGTTTTCGTATCGCAAAATCTAACTGACGCTTTGCTGTATCTAACTGTAATGTTAGCATATCGTGATTAGACATCTGCTTTGTTGAATTTGTTAATTGATGAATATGCAAATCAACTTCCATTGCAGGTAAGTTTCTTTCTTTAGGCTTTACTTTTGGTACTTGTCTCCTTTTTGGTTGCTCTTTTTCAGATATAACCGAATCAATAGAATGCTCTGCAAATAATTCAGATTTTAATGATGCTTTAGGGTTTATTTTTAGTAATTCTTTAGGATTAAAGTCAAGTTCAAATCCATCTTCAGTTTCAATAGAAATTATACTTTGGCTGATGCTTTTAATAACACCAGAAAAAGCTTCATCTATAACCAAAACAGTATCTCCAACTTTAAAATCCATATATTATTCTTGATTTTCAGAATCATCTTTACTAGGAATGTTTCGAGAAATACGATACACACCAATCATTAAAATACAAATACCTCCAATAAGTATATATTGGTTTTGATCTGCTCTAGCTTGCGCATAAATAGCTACAATTCCACCAATTACAATTAAAATAAAATTAAGTATTCTTGAAAAATTCATGTTTTACTTGCTTAAAAATCTGTGTTCGAAATTAAAGTTTAAAATTATATTTTTTATGATTTAAAGTAATATTTTATTAACGAGCTAAATTTAAAACTCTAGTTTTATACATTTGTAAAACCTAACTCTATTATTTATGTCTTCACTAGAAGATTACATGTTACCTTGTTTAAATAAAAAACTATTTGGTATAGATTGTTTAGGCTGTGGTTTACAAAGAGCAATAGTGTTGGTCTTTCAAGGTGAATTTAGTGCAGCTTTTAAAATGTATCCTGCTGTATTCACAATTTTATTATTAGCTTTTTTTATTATCTTTAATCTATTCTATAAATTTAAACATGATTCAAAAATTAAAATATTCTTACTCATTTTAAATGCTGTAATCATTGTTGCTAGTTACTTATATAAAATAACCAATTAAAAAATCAACCAGATGGAAAAACAACAATTACCAAATTCAACCTTAATTTTAGTTTTCGGAATTATATCAATAGTGACCTGCTGTTGTTATGGTATAATAGGACTAATCTTTGGTATTATCGCCTTAGTTTTAGCTAGTAAAGCAACAAAATTATATGCAGCAAATCCAGATTTGTATTCAGATTACAATAATGTAAAAATCGGTAAAATTCTAGCCATTATTGGATTAGTATTAAACGCTATATATTTATTATACATCGTTTGGATATTCTCAACTATTGGGTATGAAGGTATTCAAGAAATGCAACAAGAAATGATGCGTAATATGGGACAATAACCCTTAATTAAAGTATATTAAAAAAGGCTGACGTAACTGTCAGCCTTTTTAGTTTTATGTTTTGATATAAATTTATAACGCAGCTGAAAATAAAGCTATTATAAACATAAGCGCATATAAACTTATAATTACAATTGTAAAAATACCAATAAATTTATAGTGATATTTTAAGTTATCGAATGCAGAAGATAAATCGTCATTATTTTTTAAACTTAAAGCTCTTTTCATTTTTCTTGAAAAATTAAATAGGTATAATACTGGAAAAAAGTAAATTAATCCAATAAAGACATATATAAGTCCAAAATAACCCATACTAATTCCCATTTCTTCATAAGGATTATTAGGCATACTACCCAAAATAGTTCCAAACAATGCTCCGAAAATCACCATAAACCCAATACCTATAAAGCCTATAATAGAAAGAAAATAACTCCAAGTTGATATTTCTTTTAGACTATCTACAATTTTATTGGAAAAATTTAATTCAAAAGTCTCAAAAACTGATTTTTCTTCCATAAACTATTTCTCAAATTGCTTTAAGGTTTTTATTATAATACTAATACAATCTAGCAACTCATCTTTTGTCATTACTAAAGGTGGTGCAAAACGAATAATATTACCATGTGTTGGCTTTGCTAATAAACCATTATCTCTTAACGCCAAACAAATGTTCCATGCAGTATCGCTATCTTCAGTATCATTTATAACTATAGCATTAAGTAAACCTTTACCTCTTACCAAACTAGCTATTGAACTAGTATTTATGTACTTCTGTAATTCGCCTCTAAACAATTGCCCTAAAGTTTCGGCATTTTCAGCAAGCCTTTCATCACTAACAACTTCTAAAGCGGCCATAGCAACTGCAGCAGCTACTGGATTACCTCCAAAAGTACTACCATGATTTCCAGGCTGAATTACTTTCATAATATTGTCATTTGCTAATACAGCGCTTACAGGATAAGCTCCACCACTTAATGCTTTTCCAAGAATTAAAATATCTGGTTTAACGTTTTCGTGATCAACAGCTAATAGTTTCCCTGTTCTGGCAATACCAGTTTGCACTTCATCTGCAATAAACAACACATTATACTTTTCACATAATGCTTTTGCTTTTGACAAATACCCTTCACTAGGCACATAAACTCCAGCTTCTCCTTGAATAGGTTCTACTAAAAATCCTGCAACGTTAGGGTTGTTTTTTAAAGCCGTTTCTAATTCATCTAAATTGTCGTAGTCTATCTTAATAAATCCATCTGTAAATGGGCCAAAATGTTTACGAGCTACAGGATCATTTGAAAAAGAAATAATAGTTGTTGTACGTCCATGAAAGTTGTTTTTGCAAACTATAATTTCGGCTTCTTTATTTTCTATTCCTTTTACTTCGTAAGCCCATTTTCTACAAATTTTCAAAGCAGTTTCAACTGCTTCTGCACCTGTATTCATTGGTAACAACTTATCAAATCCAAAATACTCACAAGCAAATTTCTCATATTTGCCAAGCATATCGTTATGAAAAGCCCTAGATGTTAATGCTAAGGTTTTTGATTGTTCTATCAAGGCATTTACAATTTTTGGATGACAATGTCCTTGATTTACTGCTGAGTAAGCTGATAAAAAATCATAATATTTTTTACCCTCTACATCCCAAACATACACACCTTCTCCTCTACTTAGTACTACTGGTAATGGATGGTAATTATGTGCACCATACTTGTTTTCTAAATCTATCGCTTGTTGCGATGTTAATTGGTCTAAAACAGCCATTTTAATCTTGTTTAAATTAATAAAATAACCATTCCTTATCTACCTTTATTCTTTCGAAGAGTCCGAAAAAGCAGCGTGGGAAAGAAATCATCCCTAAAGGCTGCAAATTAGTAAATCTTAATTTATTTTTTAGACTTTTTACTGCCAATTATTCTATTTTTGCGCCATGGGAAGAAAAACTATTAAGCAAGTCTTTGAGAAAATTGAAGTGATTGATGCAGGAGCAAAAGGTAAAACTATTGCTAAAGCACCTGATGGTAGAGTGATTTTTTTATCTAACGCTGTTCCTGGAGACATTGTAGACGTGCAAACTCTAAAAAAACGAAAAGCCTATTTTGAAGGTAAAGCCATTGCGTTTCATAAATATTCTGAAAAACGTACTGAGCCTAAATGCCAACATTTTGGTACTTGTGGTGGTTGCAAATGGCAAGACATGGACTACAAATACCAATTAGAATACAAGCAAAATGAAGTTGTAAACAACTTAAAACGTATTGGACATTTACAATTACCAGAAGTTACACCTATTATGGGTTCTGCCGAACAGTATTTTTACAGAAACAAAATGGAGTTCTCATTTAGTGATAGTAGGTGGTTAACGTTAGAAGAAATTCAATCTGATAGAGATTTAGGAGATAAAAATGCTTTAGGTTTTCATATTCCAGGAATGTGGGACAAAATTTTGGATGTAAAAAAATGTTGGCTTCAAGAAGATCCATCAAATGATATAAGAAATGCAGTTAAAAAATTCGCTATCGATAATAATCTTGAATTTTTTAATACACGTAATCAAACAGGTTTTTTAAGAACAATGATGGTTCGTACCTCTTCAACTGGAGATATCATGATAATGATTCAGTTTTTTAAAGAAGATAAAGCTAATCGTGAATTATTATTAGATTTTCTTGCTGAAAGTTTTCCGCAAATAACCTCTTTACAATATGTTATTAATGGAAAAGCGAACGATACTATTTACGATCAAGACGTTATTTGCTACAAAGGCCAAGATCATATTTTTGAAGATATGGAAGGTTTGAAATTTAAAATTAATGCCAAATCTTTTTATCAAACCAATTCTCAACAAGCTTACGAACTTTACAAAGTAACTCGTGATTTTGCAGATTTAAAAGGCGATGAGCTAGTTTACGATTTATATACAGGAACAGGAACCATTGCACAGTTTGTAGCCAAGCAAGCAAAACGTGTTATTGGCGTAGAAGCTGTACCAGATGCTATTATAGCTGCAAAAGAAAATGCACAATTAAATGGTATTACAAACGTTGAGTTTTATGTTGGTGATATGAAAAACGTTTTTAATGACGAATTTATAAAACAACATGGTCATCCAGACGTTATTATAACCGATCCACCTCGTGATGGTATGCATAAAGATGTTGTGCAACAAATATTAAATATTGCTCCAAATAAAGTGGTTTATGTAAGTTGTAATAGTGCAACACAAGCTAGAGATTTAGAGCTAATGGATGCCATGTATAAAGTAACAAAAGTTCAGCCAGTAGATATGTTTCCACAAACACATCATGTTGAAAATGTTGTACTTTTGGAGAAACGATAAATAGATATACGTTTACAAATGATAAAAAAAATAAGCTTACTTTTAATAGTACTCATTACAATAACACTAAGCTGTGAGCGTGATGATATTTGTGCTGAAGCTACAGCAACAACTCCGCATTTAATTATTCGTTTTCATGATGCCAGCAATATTACTGCTACAAAAACTGTACGTAGTTTATCAGTAATTGGTGAAGGAAATTCTACTAATATAGTTTTTAACACAGTTACAGATTCAATTGTTCTTCCTCTACGATTTCAAAATGAAGGTGAAATTACTACAACTCGTTTTGAATTAAAAAAAGATACAGATTATGATACAGATACAGATGTAAACACGAATTCAAATACTGATATTATAGAAGTAGTTTATACACCACAATTTATATATGTATCAAGAGCTTGTGGCTATAAAAGCATTTTTAACGACGCTTCTTTAGATATAGAATCTGATACAAACAATTGGATAATTAACAGAGATATTTTAAATACTAGAATAGACAATGAAAACGCAGCACACATTATTTTATATCATTAACCTTTTAATGATAATAATGTTGCCGCAAACATTATTATCACAACAAGACACAACTACCAAAACAGATACTATTATTTCAAAAGAAAAGTATGGTTTACGATTGGGTGGAGATGTTAGTAAATTAGTTCGTTCTTTTGCTGATAAAGACTACAAAGGCTTTGAAGTTAATGCTGATTATAGGTTAACAAAAAAAGTATACTTAGCTGGAGAGTTAGGTACAGAAGAGCGAAATCTTAAAAATGATTATTTAAACACTACAACAACAGGAAGCTATTTTAAAGCTGGTGTAGATATTAATCTATACAAAAACTGGCTAGACATGGAAAACATGATTTATAGTGGTTTTAGAGTTGGTGTAAGCTCGTTTAGTCAAACCTTAAACAATTATACTGTTTATAATTCTGACCAATATTGGCAAGAACAATTTTCATCAGACATCTCACAAGAATACAAAGGTTTATCAGCAATTTGGGCTGAATTAATTGTGGGTATTAAGGCAGAAGTCCTAAACAATTTATATGTTGGTGTTAATGCACAACTTAAAGGAATGATTACTCAAGATCAACCTACAAACTTCGAAAATTTATATGTTCCAGGATTTAACAGAACTTATGATAGTGGTCGTTTTGGTGTTGGCTTTGGGTACAATATCTCGTATTTAATTCCTATTTATAAGAAAGATAAAAAAACGACTGTTAAAGAGTAAACACTTCATTTTTCTTATTAGCTAAATCGCTAAAATATTCATATCTTTTGCATAGTAATTAAACAGTACTATGGACAAACAATCTATTGCAGATATTTTAGAAGAAAAAAATCAAAATCTTCTTACTTGGTTAGAGAAACAAGATCCAGAAAAATGGCAAAAAGGCCCAGAAGGCAAATGGACAACTGGTCAGCAAGCACTGCATTTATTGCAAAGTATAAAACCATTAAATGACGCCTTGAGTATGCCAAAATTTTTGCTTCGTTATAAATTTGGCAAAGCCAATCGTGAGGTTCGTGATTATGAAACGGTTGTACAGCGATACCAAGATAGATTAAAAGAAGCTCAAGGACGCACTTTTAGAGGATCTCAGAACATGAAAGTGCCAAACTTAAAAGAAAAAGAATATATTTTAACAAGGCTTCAAGTTGAAAACAAAAAGTTACAGTACAAAACAAAAAAGATGTCTGATAAAAATTTAGATACGCTTATTTTGCCACATCCATTAATGGGTAAAATGCCTGTTAGAGAAATTATTATGTGGACTGCATATCACATAGAACATCATACAAAAACACTACAAGAGAAATATTAATTTGATGAAATATTGTCTTGTAATTTTATCTTTATTTATACATTCTTATCTGTTTTCTCAAGATATTGAAGAAAAAAATACTAAACTTGATTTTGCGTTTTCACCAGGTATTATCTTGCAACATCAATTTTTTAGTGATGTAAATGTTATTGTTGGTAAAGTTACAGTTGATAATGGTAAAATTCCAATTGTTGGTATCTCAGGAGTTAGATTGGGTTTTGAGTCTAACTTTAGAGACGGAAAAGGTTTTATTATTGCTCCAAAAATCGGATATGAAATTTCAGCAACAATTTTTACTATAAGGTTATCTGCCGCAAATTACTTTAATAATAGCAAATCTGAATTTAGAATTATTCCTGAGTTAGGTATTAGTGTATTAGGTTTTGCAAATCTTACTTATGGTTATGGTATTCCAATTAATAAAAGTGATATTTATAAATTAAGTCATCATAGAGTGTCTTTAACCATCAATTTAAATAAAAAATTATCACGTGAAGTATTTCAATAGTAGATTATTAGTAACGTAAGTAAATTGAAGAAATCTTTTTGCCTTTAGTTCATATATTTCCCTTTTTTGCTTCCTTCGTACATAACGTATTTAACTAAACGTGCTTCTAATTTCGCATTTACCAAATGTATTTTACGAGAAGGTCGTAAACCAACATGCTTTAATGCATCAAGGTTAGAGGTAATAAACCAAGCATCTGTACCTGGATAATTCTGCTTTAAAGTATCTCCAATATTTTTGTAAAAACTTTCCATTTCTATATCTAATCGCTCTCCATAAGGCGGATTAAATACCATATGCAATTTCTCGTCACCTGCTTTTTGAGTTTTAAAGAAATCTTCATGTCGCACTTCAATAAAATCTTCTAATTGAGCATTTTTAATATTCTCTTTAGCTTTTGCAACAGCACTTGGCGATTTATCATAACCAATTATTTTATGATGAAAATCTCTGGTTTTTGTTAATAGCGATTCTTCAATCTTTTCAAACAAATCAACATCCCAATCTTGCCAACGCTCAAAAGCAAATTCTTTACGCATTAAGTTTGGCGGAATATTACAAGCTATCATTGCTGCTTCTGCCAAAATAGTTCCACTACCACACATTGGATCCATAAAATCGGTTTGTCCATCCCAACCAGAAAGCATTACTAGTCCTGCTGCTAAGACCTCGTTTATTGGTGCAATATTAGTAGCTGTTTTATAACCACGTTTATGTAACGAATCTCCAGATGTATCTAACGAGATATTACACATATTTCTATCAATATGTACATTAACTTTTATATCTGGAAATTTTAAATCTACGTTCGGTCGCTCACCTGTTGTATCTCTAAACTTATCTACAATAGCATCTTTTGTTTTCTGAGCTATATATAGAGAGTGTGTAAATAAATGTGAATGCACAGTAGCATCAACAGCCAATGTCCCTGTAGGCTTAAGGTATTGCTCCCAAGACATGTTATACAAGTTATCGTATAAATCTTGCTCGTTTTTTACTTTAAATGAATGAATAGGTTTTAGAATTTTAATAGCAGTACGTAAAGCTAAATTACACTTATACATAAAGCCTTTATCACCAACAAAACTAACATTACGCACTCCTACTTTAACATCTCGTGCACCAAGTTGAGTTAATTCTTTTGCTAATAGTTCTTCAAAGCCAAATAAGGTTTTGGCAACCATACTAAAATTATTATCCATTATTCATCTAATATAGATTACAAAAATAAAGTATTTTTGCAGTCAGACGAATTAATCGATGACAAAAGAAAAAACACAATGGTACGCTTCATGGTTTGATACACCTTACTACCATATTTTATATAAAGACAGAGATCACGAAGAGGCACACCAATTTATGGATAATTTAACCAATTATCTTAATCTTCCTGAAGATGGCAAAGTTTTAGATTTAGCTTGTGGTAAAGGTCGTCATTCGGTGTATCTCAACTCATTAGGTTATAATGTAACTGGAGTAGACTTATCAGAAAATAGTATAGAATATGCTAAACAATTTGAAAACGACACACTTTGTTTTGAGGTTCATGATATGTGCAAACCTTATAATGAAAAGTTTGATGCTGTTTTTAATTTATTTACCAGTTTTGGATATTTTGATAAAGATGAAGATAATTTAAATACTATTAAAGCTATAAAAGAAGATTTAAACGAGTTTGGTTTTGGTGTTATTGACTTTATGAATACCGATTTTATTATTGAAAATTTAGTTGCTGAAGATGTAAAAACTGTTGAAGGAATTGATTTTCATCAAAAACGTTATGTAAAAGATGGTTATATAATTAAAGATATTTCTTTTACTGCTGATGGCGAAGATTATAACTTTCAAGAACGTGTTAAAGCTTTAACATTGAAAGACTTTGAAGCACTTTTTGAAAAAGCTGGTGTGTTTTTATTAGATGTTTTTGGTGATTACAAATTGAGAAAATATTATAAAACAACTTCAGAACGTTTAGTAATGATTTTTAAATAACCAATATTTGGTATTTTAGCAGTATGAACAAATACTTATTTCCTATATATGCTGTAGCAATCGGTGTAATGCTTGTGGTAATTTTTAAGCAAAAAAAATCGAGTTACACAAAAATATTATTATCCTTCAGTGGTGCTTTTTTATTGGCATTAACGCTTTTTGATTTGCTTCCAGAAGTTTATGAACATCTTGAAGGTAAGCAAACAGGCTTATTTATAATGAGTGGTATATTAATTCAGATTATTTTGGAGTTTTTTTCTAAAGGAGCTGAACATGGTCATGTACATATTCATAAACACGAAACAGCCTTTCCTTGGTTACTTTTTATAAGTCTATGTATTCATAGTTTTTTAGAAGGATTCCCTATTCATCAGCATAACGATATGGTATATGGTGTGCTGATTCATAAAATTCCTATTGCAGCGTTATTAACAATGTATTTACTGCAATCCCATTTTACCAAAACTCAAATTATAGGCTTTTTAGTTGTTTTTGCTTCAATGACACCTCTAGGCACAGTAATTTCAAATAATGTGGAATTAGTTTCTGGTTACGTATATTATATCAATGCCATTGTTATTGGTATTTTCTTCCATATTTCTACAATTATTTTATTTGAAAGTAGTGAAGGCCATAAGTTTAATTTATCAAAATTAGTGTCGATTTTGTTAGGTGTTGGTATTGCATATTTAATATAATTCATGTTCTCAAAAGAAGAAAGCAGAAAATTACGTGAAGACTTTTGGATAAGTTATGGAAAATCATTTCCCAGAAAATGGATTTTATACGACACAAAAATTAAGGGTTTTTCATTTAAATTTCATTTCGATACAAAGACAGCTTTAGTATCTCTCGATTTAGAAGACGATTTAGAAAATCGAATTAACTATTGGGAAAAACTACAATCACTAAAATCTATTTTAAAAGACGAGTTTCTTCCAGACGCAATTTTTGAAGAAGAATATATACTAGACAATGGCAAGGAAATTTCCAGAATTTATGTCACTTTAGACCAAAAAGTATCTATTCACAATAAAAACACATGGAGAGATGTAATGGAGTTTTTTAATGAAAAAATGAATCTTTTTGAAGCCTTTTTTGAAGAATATAAAGACTTTTTAGAAGTTTAATTCTTTCACTCTTTCTACTACACCAAGAATTCATTAGCTTTATAAACCTAAAAATAAATTAAACTATTACTATGATTATTGACGTTCACACACACATAAATAACTACCATGAAGACAGAGTTGTTTCATTAGAAGAATGCTTAAATAAACTTACTGACACTATGGTGGAAAATAAGGTTGATTATTCTTTAGTGCTATCTTCATATAAGGTAAATGAGCATCGACCAAGTACTAAGCAGGTAGTTGAAGCTATTAGCGGACGTGATAATTTAGGCGTGGTTGCTGGTATAAGCTACTTAAACTACAATCATAGAGATTTAAAAGAAATTAGTGAATACCTTGAAAGTGGTCTTATTAAAGGACTCAAATTTTATCCTGGTTACGAGCCTTTTTACCCAAATGATATTCGGCTAAAAGTTGTGTATGATATGGCTGTTGAGTATGATGTGCCTGTGATGTTTCATTCTGGTGACACCTACGCTCCTACTGGTAAAGTGAAATTTTCTCACCCTTTACATATTGATGATTTAGCTGTTGATTATCCAGATTTAAAAATTGTGATTTGCCATGTTGGTAATCCATGGATAAAAGATTGTATGGAAGTGGTTTACAAAAACAAGAATGTACATGCAGATATTTCTGGATTGGTATTAGGCGATTTTTCAGATAAGTTTGAACGTTACATGAAAACAGAAATCGAAGAAATGATTACCTACGCTGGAGACCCAAAATACTTACTTTACGGAACAGATTGGCCTATTTCTAATATGAAATCGTACTTAAAATTTATGGATCAGTTAGAACTGCCAGACGAAAAGAAAGAGTTAATACTTTGGAAAAATGCCGCAGAGTTATTTAAAATTGATGTGAGTAAGTTCAAAAAGTAATTCAAGTATTTTAAAATGTCCCAAAATAAAGATCTAAAAGAAATTGCATTATTGTTTTTAAAACTAGGAAGTATAGCATTTGGTGGTCCTGCTGCCCATATTGCAATGATGGAAGATGAAGTGGTTACTAAACGAAAATGGATGACCAAAGAACATTTTCTAGATCTCGTTGGCGCAACCAATTTAATTCCTGGGCCAAACTCTACAGAAATGACCATGCATTGTGGTCACGAACGTGCTGGATGGAAAGGTCTGTTTATTGCTGGTATTTGTTTTATTTTTCCAGCAGTAGTGATAACATCTTTTTTAGCTTGGCTTTACCAGCAATATGGACAATTACCAAGCGTTGAACCTTTTATTTATGGAATAAAGCCTGCTGTAATTGCTATCATTATTATGGCAGTTTATAGACTTGGACAAAAAGCCATAAAAACTACTGAGCTTGCCATTTTAGGTATTATAACTGTTGTGGCTTGCTTATTTGGACTGAATGAAATACTTGCACTTTTTGGTTGTGGATTGTTAGGTTTAGCTCTATTCTTTTTCAAAAAAAGAACTTCAAATTTATATAGTATTATTCCTTTATTTGTTTATCAAACTTCTGAGCATTTTACAATTAGTAACTTAAAAATATTTTTAACCTTTTTAAAAGTTGGAGCTATTTTATATGGTAGTGGTTATGTACTATTTGCTTTTTTAGATGCTGAACTTGTAGCAAATGGCTGGTTATCAAGACAATCATTAATAGATGCTGTTGCAATTGGGCAAATGACACCAGGACCAGTATTGAGTACAGCAACCTTTATTGGTTGGCAAATAAATGGCTTTTCTGGAGCGCTAATAGCAACAATTGGAATTTTTCTTCCATCGTTCCTTTTCGTATTACTATTAAACCCTTTGATTCCAAAAATGAGGAAATCAAAACCTATAGGTGCTTTTTTAGATGCAGTTAATGTTGCTGCTATTGCATTAATAATTGTGGTTTGTATAGAAATGAGTAAAAGCACACTTACCGATTGGCGAACCATAGTCATAGCCATTGTAAGCTTAATTGTAGTATTTGTATATAAAAAGCTAAATAGTGCTTTTATTGTAATTGGTGGTGCATTGTTAGGTTATGCTTTGAGTTTGGTGTAATTAAATCACATACCCAAAAATCATAAAGAAGTGGCAAATAGCGCCTCCAAGTACAAATAGATGCCAAATTACATGGTTATAAGGAATTTTATGAATAGCATAAAATACAATACCTACAGTATAAAATAAGCCACCAGAAAAAAGCAGCAATAGTCCGTTTGTATCCATTCGGTCAGCAAGAGTAGAAAAATCAAACACAATAAGCCAACCCATTACTAAATACAAAAGTGTTGAAAACACTTCAAAACGACCTGTAAAAAACAGTTTTAAAATCACGCCAAAAGCAGCAATTCCCCAAACGGTCCAAAACAATAACCATCCTAAACTATCTGGTAATGTTATAAGTAATACTGGTGTGTAAGTACCTGCTATAAGTAGATAAATACTAATATGGTCTACAATTCTAAAATAATGCTTTCGCTTTTCACCTTTTACTGCATGATAAAACGTTGATGCAGCAAAAAGCACAATTATTGAAATACCATAAACAATAACGCTAAACAAACTCCACTCAATTGTATTTTGAGTAAATACAACTAATAACACTAATCCAGCAATACCTAATAAAGCACCAATACCATGACTCCAAGCGTTTAGTTGTTCTTCAAAATGACTTTGTATTCTCATATTAATTTTTGCTATAATATAAATCAGCCCATTTTTCTTTTATCTTAAGAAAATCAATAGGAAATGCAGGTTCTTGAGGCACAAGTTGTCCTGATCTAAAAGCCTTTTGTAAGATATCTTCAATATAAAAATCTTCACTCACTGTTTCAGGGTCAAACTCCTTTTTTAGAGAGATATCAAAAAGTCGAGCTGTATTATTAAACCAAAAGGCTCGCCAACCGCTTCGTAACTCTTTAATTAGTTCAAAAGTTGTTTTACCTGTCTGTCTGTGTATTAATTTTACTAAAATCTGACCTTCTGTTCTAGTCAGCTTTTTGAGTTCAGCGGAAAATTCATCTTCAATATATCGCTGAATAATTTTAGCATACGCCTTTTTATCACTCTTCTTTTCTAATGTTGCTAAACGTTCGTTTAAAGCGACTAAACGTTCAGCAGCAAGTTTAGCATAAGGATATACTTTATGTGTTTTACGCTTTAAAATTAAGTAACGAATTCTAGCATCTTTATCATAAGGTTTACCTTTTCCATTTAGCACAATTTCTCTTAACTGAATTACAGGAACTGCAATAGTGTCACCATCTATCACATGATATTCTACAGCAGTAGAGTCCTGGATAATTGGCTCAATTTGACCAATGATCAGAAAAGGAAAAAATAAAAAAATGTAAGTTATAAACTTCATACAGTAATGTGACTCTAAAATCGTTCCAAAATCTAGTGTAAAATTAAGAATTTACACATTCATTAACCTTAAAATAGTATTAATATTGTTATTTTAGTGCAAAATTTTTATACATGGCAAAGACAAGCATTTTAAACAAAAAATCATTAGACTTTTTAAAAAAATATTTAAACAATGCATCACCAACAGGTTATGAATGGGATGGCCAAAAAATATGGATGGACTATTTAAAACCATATGTTGATGAGTTTATAACAGACACCTACGGAACAGCAGTTGGTGTTATTAATCCAAAAGCAAAATATAAAGTCGTTATTGAAGGTCATGCTGACGAAATCTCATGGTATGTAAATTATATTTCAGACAATGGGTTGATTTATGTAATTAGAAATGGAGGAAGTGACCACATGATAGCTCCAAGTAAAATTGTAAATATTCACACCAAAAAAGGTATTGTAAAAGGTGTATTTGGATGGCCAGCAATTCATACAAGAGATAAAGCAAAAGAAGAAACACCAAAAATAGAGAATATTACTATAGATGTTGGTGCTAAAGATAAAGCTGAAGTTGAAAAAATGGGAGTTCATGTAGGATGCGTTATCACCTACCCTGACGAGTTTCATATACTTAATAAAGACAAATTTGTATGTCGCGCTTTAGATAACAGAATGGGAGGATTTATGATTGCTGAAGTAGCACGACTACTCCATGAAAACAAGAAAAAACTACCTTTCGGACTCTATATTACAAATTCAGTACAAGAAGAAATTGGTTTACGTGGTGCAGAAATGATTACTCAAACCATTAAACCGAATGTTGCTATAGTAACAGATGTTACTCACGATACAACAACACCAATGATAGACCGCAAAAAAGAAGGTCATTTAGAGCTTGGTTTAGGTCCAGTTGTTGCCTATGCTCCTGCTGTGCAACAAAAATTACGCGATTTAATTACTGATACTGCAGAAAAAAACAAAATTCCTTTTCAGCGCTCTGCCTTATCAAGAGCAACTGGAACAGATACTGATGCCTTTGCATATAGTAATGGTGGTGTTGCTAGTGCATTAATATCGTTACCTTTACGTTATATGCATACTACAGTAGAAATGGTACATCGTGATGATGTTGAAAATGTAATAAAACTAATTTATGAATCGCTATTAAATATTAAAGATGGCGAAACATTTAGTTACTTTAAATAGTATTCATAAGATTCCTGCTTTTGCAGGAATCTCATTTATTAAACCTTCTTAATAGCAAAAAATATGAGTTTACAACATCAAAAGCATTTGTTTGATATTCCAGAAGAGATTACGTATTTAAACATCGCTGCGCAATCGCCTTCATTTAAAGCAATCTATGAAGCTGGACTAGAAGGGTTAAAACAAAAAAACAGACCATACTCTATCACTATATCTGATTATTTTGAACCTGTTACAGAACTAAAAAAACTATTTGCTGAACTTGTAGATGTTGATGACTATAACAGAATAGCTACAATTCCTGCCGTATCTTATGGTATAGCTACAGTTGCAAACAATATAAAGTTAAATGCTGGTGATGAGATTATAGTAATTCACGAGCAATTTCCAAGTAATATCTATGCTTGGCAAAAGTTAGCTGACAAGTATAATGCTGTCATAAAAACCATTAAAGCACCAAATACAGATGTTAATCGCGTAAAACAATGGAATGAGTCAATTATTGATGCTATTTCAGACAAAACTGCTGTAGTTGCAATGGGTAATATTCATTGGTCTAATGGTAGTTTATTCGATTTAAAAACCATTAGACAAAAAACAAAAACTCATAATGCGTTACTAATTATAGACGGAAGTCAGTCTGTAGGTGTATTGCCATTTTCAGTAAAAGAAATACAACCAGATGCACTTATTTGTGCAGGATATAAATGGCTTTTTGGACCTTATGGTTGTGCTTATGCTTATTACGGAGCTTATTTCGACAATGGAGTGCCAATTGAAGAAAACTGGTCTAACCGTTTAAATAGCGAAAACTTTTCAGGACTAACAAATTATGAGTCTCAATACAAACCTTTAGCAAATCGATATTCGGTTGGTGAGAGTGGTAATTTTATTTATGTACGAATGCAAATTGCTGCCTTAAAACAGGTTATTGAATGGTCACCAAAAAAAATACAAGAGTATTGCAAAAGTATTTCTGCTGATGCTGTAAAAGACTTAAGAGCTTTGGGTTGCATTATTGAAGATGATAATTATAGAAGTCATCATCTTTTCGGAATTAAACTACCAGACGATTTAGATGTAAATATTTTAAAATCTGCATTAGCCGAACAACATATTTTTGTGTCATTTAGAGGTAATTACATCCGAATTTCTTGTCATTTATTTAATACCTCAGAAGATTTCAAAAAATTAGTTGCTTGTATGTCTTCGATTCTACAAAAAACCTAATATGGAAGAGTACATTGATATTGTTACCAAAGAAGGCGTACCAACTGGCAAATCTGCTTTAAAATCAGAAATACATACTAAAGGTCACTACCATAATACTGCTCATATATGGTTTTATACTTCAAAAGGTGAAATTTTATTAGCGCAACGTGCAGCATCAAAATCTATTTGCCCTTTGCTTTGGGATGTGTCTGTTGCTGGTCATATAGATTCAGGTGAAACCACAGAACAAGCATCAATAAGAGAGGTTAAAGAAGAAATAGGATTGGATATTACTGCAACCGATTTACAAAAAATTGGCGTTTTTCAATGTTTTCAAAAATATCCTAATGGTATTATTGATAATGAATTTCATCATACGTTTATTGCAAAATTAAGTGTAGACTTAAATTCACTAACTCCGCAAATAGGTGAAGTTGACGATTTAAAGCTAGTAAGTATTGAAGATTTTAATCTTCTATTAGAAAATAGTGACACCAACAACCATTTTGTATCGAGTAATAAATCGTATTATGAGATTGTAATACAATCTATTAAAAAACAATTATAATCAATGGATTTAATTCTTTATGCCATAGCTCCAGTATTAACAATTATCTTTTACATTTTTATAAAAGATAAATACGAGAAAGAGCCAACTAGATTATTAATATCAAACTTTTTACTTGGTGCCATTGTCAGTATTATAATCACAACTATACTTTATGTAATTATAAATATACCACTACCTTTAAATAATCATACAAGTATTTTTGAGCAATTTATCAAAGCCTTTTTTGTAGTTGGTTTAACAGAAGAGTTCAGCAAATATATTATTGTAAGATATTATGCTCAGCCAAATGAAGAATTTAATGAACCATTTGATGGCATTGTGTATTCTGTAATGGTATCGATGGGTTTTGCGGCTACAGAAAATATATTTTATGTATTAGAAGGTGGTGTTGAAACTGCAATTATGCGAGCATTTACAGCAGTACCAGCACATGCAACTTTTGCTATACTTATGGGTTACTATATGGGAAAAGCCAAATTTTCAAATAATAGAATAATCCTAAATTTAACTGGTCTTTTTCTTGCTGCTTTATTTCATGGCGCATACGATTTCTTTTTATTCATTGATTTTATTCCAGGTATTTGGGTTGGTGCATTTGTATCATTACTTATCGGAATTATTTTGTCAAGAAAAGCAATTAAAAAACATCAAAACAATTCTATTTTCAAAGCTTAATTTCAAATAATTATCTTTGCAACTTAATAACAAATTATGTCAAAAACATTCAAAGTTAAAGTCAATAACACATTCGAATTTGATATTGATTCCCATCAGGCTTCAAACTTAGATACTGTAAAAGTATCTAAATCAAAATCACATGTTTTACAACAAAACAAAACCTTTCATACTGAAATTATTAATAGTGATTTCAACCATAAAAACTATACTGTTAAAGTGAATAACAATAGCTATACTGTAGCTATACATGATGCTTTAGACGAATTAATTAAGGCAATGGGATTTGAAGTTGGAGCCACAAAAAAGGTGAACGACATTAAAGCTCCAATGCCAGGCTTAATTTTAGATATAAACGTAAAAGTTGGTCAAGAAGTTAAAGAGAACGATGCTCTTTTAATTTTAGAGGCTATGAAAATGGAAAACGTATTAACCTCACCTAGAGATGGTATAATTAAATCTATTTCAGTAAATAAGGGTAATGCAGTTGAGAAAAATCAACTATTAATAGTATTTGAATAAAATGAAGAAATTACTAGTAGCAAACAGAGGAGAGATCGCTATTCGCGTGATGCGAACTGCTAAAAAAATGGGTATAAAAACGGTTGCTGTATATTCAACTGCCGACCGAAATGCACCACACGTTAAATATGCTGATGAAGCTGTTTTAATTGGTGAAGCGCCTTCTAATAAATCATACTTATTAGGTAACAAAATTATAGATGTTGCAAAAAGCTTAAATGTAGATGCTATACATCCTGGATATGGGTTTTTATCTGAAAATGCAGATTTTGCAGAGGCTTGCGAAAAAAATAATATCACGTTTATAGGACCAAAGTCTAAAGCTATAAAAATTATGGGATCTAAGCTGGCAGCAAAAGACGCTGTAAAAGCTTATAATATCCCTATGGTTCCTGGTACTGAAGATGCTATTACAGATATAAGTGACGCTAAAAAAATAGCCAAAGAGATTGGGTTCCCTATATTAATAAAAGCATCAGCAGGTGGTGGTGGAAAGGGTATGCGTATTGTTGAAAAAGAAGCCGATTTCGAATCGCAAATGGACAGAGCAATTAGTGAAGCCGTTAATGCTTTTGGAGATGGCTCTGTATTTATCGAGAAATATGTAACCTCACCAAGGCATATTGAAATACAGGTAATGGCAGACTCACATGGTAATGTTGTTCATCTTTTTGAACGCGAATGTAGTATTCAACGTCGTCATCAAAAAGTGGTTGAAGAAGCTCCTTCAAGTGTATTAACTCCAGAACTTCGTTCAAAAATGGGTGAAGCTGCTATTAAAGTTGCCAAATCTTGTGATTATTTAGGTGCTGGAACGGTTGAGTTTTTATTAGATGATGCTCATAATTTCTATTTTCTAGAAATGAATACTCGCTTACAAGTTGAGCATCCTGTAACCGAATTGATTACAGGAACCGATTTAGTAGAATTACAAATTCGTGTGGCTCGAGGTGAAGTGTTACCAATACAGCAAGACGACTTAAAAATAAATGGACACGCTTTAGAACTTCGTGTATATGCCGAAGACCCTTTAAATGATTTCTTACCAAGTGTTGGAAATCTTGAGGTTTACAAATTACCTGTAGGTGAAAATATTAGAGTTGATAATGGTTTTGAACAAGGAATGGATGTACCAATTTATTATGATCCAATGCTTTCAAAATTGATTACCTATGGAAAAACTCGTGATGAAGCTATACAATTAATGTTAAAAGCCATACAAGACTATCAAGTTGAAGGTATTCAAACCACATTACCATTTGGTACTTTTGTTTGTGAGCACGATGCGTTTCAATCAGGACATTTTGATACGCATTTTGTAAAAACATATTACTCACCAGAAGCCTTAAAAAGTAAGCAGGAAGAAGAAGCTAAAATAGCAGCATTAATTGCTGTAAAACAATATATTGAAGACCAAAAACTTTTACGTTTACCTCTAAAATAGTATGCAATAAAAGTAATCTGTTTTATATCAAACAAATCAACAAAAAACGAATAAAAGAAGTACAGTAAAATGGAATCCAAAATAAAAAATCTTAACGAAAAACTAGCCCAAGCCTATCTTGGTGGTGGACAAGCTAGAATTGATAAACAACATAAAAACAAAAAACTTACTGCCAGAGAACGCGTTATGTATTTATTAGACGAAGGTTCTTTTGAAGAAATTGGCGCTTTAGTAACACATCGTACTAAAGATTTCGGTATGGCAGACCAGCAGTTTTATGGTGATGGTGTTGTAACTGGTTATGGAACCGTTAACGGACGATTAATTTATGTCTTCGCGCAAGATTTTACAGTATTTGGAGGTTCTTTATCTGAAACACATGCAGAGAAAATTTGTAAAATTATGGACTTGGCTGTAAAAGTTGGAGCTCCAGTTATTGGTTTAAACGATTCAGGAGGTGCAAGAATACAAGAAGGTGTACGCTCGCTTGGTGGTTATGCCGATATTTTTTATCGCAATGTGCAAGCATCTGGAGTTATTCCTCAAATATCTGCAATAATGGGACCATGTGCTGGAGGTGCAGTATATTCGCCTGCAATGACCGATTTTACAATTATGGTTGAAGATACTAGCTATATGTTTGTAACTGGACCTAACGTTGTAAAAACAGTCACCAATGAAGAAGTAACATCTGAAGAATTAGGTGGAGCAAGTACACATTCAACAAAGTCTGGAGTAGCACATAAAACATCTTCTAATGATGTGGAATGTCTTGAGGATATTAAAAAACTACTAAGTTATCTGCCTCAAAATAATACTGAGACTCCTGCTCTACTACCATTTGATTTACAAGATGAAGTAAGAGATAGCTTATCAGATATTATTCCAGACAATGCCAATAAGCCTTATGATATGCATGATGTTATTGGTGGTATTATAGATGAGGATTCTTTTTATGAAATACATAAAGATTATGCAGAAAACATTCTCGTTGGCTTCGCTCGACTTGGTGGACGAAGTATTGGTATCGTTGCCAACCAACCAATGTTTTTAGCTGGTGTACTAGATGTTAACAGCTCTAAAAAAGCAGCTCGTTTTGTGCGTTTTTGCGATGCTTTTAATATTCCTTTATTGGTATTGGAAGATGTACCAGGCTTTTTACCAGGAACAGACCAAGAATGGAATGGTATAATTGTTCATGGTGCAAAATTATTATATGCTTTTAGTGAGGCAACAGTACCTAGAGTGACTGTAATTACACGCAAGGCTTATGGTGGCGCTTATGATGTTATGAACTCTAAACACATTGGTGCTGATATGAATTTTGCTTGGCCAAGTGCCGAAATCGCAGTTATGGGAGCAAAAGGCGCTGCCGAAATTATATTCAAAAATGAAATTAAATCCGCCAAAGACCAAGACGCTAAATGGAAAGAAAAAGAAGCAGAATATGCCGAATTATTTGCAAATCCATATAGTGCAGCAGAGCGTGGTTTTATTGATGAAGTGATTCTACCAAAAGACACCAGACGAAAACTTATTAAAGCTTTCTCAATGCTAGAACACAAAGAGGTTACAAAACCTAAACGTAAACATGGCAATATTCCTTTGTAAATAGATTTAGATAATGTAAAATAGTTTAATTCTTATTATTTGTATCTTTATAGTACTAACTAATAATTTAAACAATCATGAAAAAACTATTCTTATTAGCATTTTGTTTAGTGATATGCCACACATCTTATTCACAAACTGAGGAAGAAATGAAAGCTTGGGAAGCTTATATGACACCTACTGAAATGCACAAATGGCTAGCAACTTTAGATGGTGAATGGGATGCCGATATTACCATGTGGATGGATCCTAGTCAACCACCAATTAAATCGAAAGGAACTACGACAATGAAAATGATTATGGATGGTCGTTATCAACATTCTGATCATACAGGTGAATTTGCTGGAATGCCTTTTTATGGCCAAAGTCTTGTTGCTTTCGATAATGCTAAGAAAAAATTTATTTCAACTTGGATAGACACTATGGGAACAGGTGTTATGATTTTAGAAGGCACCTTTGACAGTAAAACAAAAACCATGAATTTAAGTGGCACTATGGTAGATCCAATTTCTGGAGCAGATTTAAATGTTAAAGAGGTCGTTACTTACACCTCTGAAGATTCTCATAAATTTGAAATGTTTATTGTTATGGGAGATACAGAAATGAAATCGATGGAAATTATTTATAATAGAAAAAAATAAATAGTATAAAATAAATAGTATAAAATAAATTATAACGCTTTGTTTGTAATTATATCTGAGACAATATGTTAACAACAGAGCTTATAATATATTCCACTCCTATAGCTATTACTACAAAACCTATAATTCTCGATAATGCGTTTATCCCAGATGCACCTAACGATTTAACTATTAAATGAGAACTTTTTAAAATGATGTAAATAGTAAAAGTTACTATAATCATAGCACTTACAATAGTTATTATTTGAGTAGATTGTTGATACTCTTGATTATAGGCAATAAGTAAAGATATTGTTCCTGGACCTGCAAGCATAGGAATTGCTAATGGTGTTAATGATATGGCATCACGTGAGTGAATATCATCTTGTACACCTTTTCGTTTCATGCCTTTATGCTCTCCAAATTTACCTGTTAGTAAAGCAAATCCTGAAGATGCTATAATAAGTCCTCCAGCAATTTTAAGCGCATTGAGACTAATCCCAAAAAAGGATAGTATATACTTACCAACAAAAAAAGATAATAACAAAATTGCCAATACATCTATTGCTGTCCAAAAGGCAGTTATAGCGCGTTCTTTTTTAGTATGCTCTTGTGTTAATCCAACAAAAACAGGCACAGTTCCTAGCGGATTCATAATTGAGAATAATGCTCCAAAACTGATTAAAAATAGTTCCATAGTTTTTTTTTGCAAATTCACTGCTTTTATTTGATTTTTTAGTTACCAAATACTTAAACTAATGTTACTAAGCTGTAAAATTACAATGTGAACTAAAAGCTTTTTAGCTATCTAATAAACGTCTATGATAGTTAATTTGTCCTAAGTGGTACCCTAAATGCATAGATAAATGCACCAAAAAGTATTCGACAGTCATGGTGTCTTCAAACACACGACGAGAATATTCCTTTTGCAAATCCTCTTCTGTAAGAGTATGTAATACCTGATCAATAACTAAGATAACATCGTCAATTTGTTGAATTAATTCTGTTCTAGGTACATTTTTTAAAGAGAATTCTAAATCTCTTTGTCTTATATAGTTTGTTTTTCCAATTTCAGCTCCAATAAAGTGATTTAGGTTTCCAACTAAATGCAAACATAAGTTTCCACCAGAGTTTAAAACATCTTTATCTACAATCCACAAATTACTTTCGTTTGAATATAATTTTATCTCTTCTTTGAGTTTGTTTAAATCTCTTTTAAACAATTTATTTAACGTTTGCGTAAGCATAATTCAATATTTTAATACTATAAAAATAGAAAATAATTAGCTTACTTTTGCCGCATGAAAAATCCTCAGTCGTATAAACTCGAATTCGTTGCTCTAATGGCTGCGTTAATGTCTATAGTTGCTTTATCTATAGATGCATTATTACCAGCATTACCACAAATTGGCGACTCGTTGGGTGTGATTGACACCAATAAAAATCAGTTATTAATTACTATGATTTTTTTGGGCTTAGGTTTCGGACAGCTCCTTTTCGGACCTTTATCAGATAGCTTTGGACGTAAGCCTATGGTCTATTTTGGATTTGGATTGTTTATAATAGCCAGTATTATCTGTGTGAGTACCAAAAACTTTGAACTTATGATATTTGGACGCATACTTCAAGGTATAGGATTATCTGCTCCAAGAACCATTAGTATTGCTATGGTAAGAGATTCTTTTAGTGGTGATTATATGGCTAAAATATTATCTATTGTTGTTATGGTATTTATTTTAGTTCCAGTAATTGCACCAACATTAGGTCAGTTTTTACTCAATTTTTACGATTGGAAATCTATTTTCTATGTCAACCTTATTTTTGGTGTTGGTGTGATGATTTGGTTTTGGTTGCGACAACCAGAAACATTAGATACTGAAAAACGCATACAATTTACGCCTCGTATTTTTATAACAGGAACTAAAGAGTTTTTAAAGTATAAAGATGCTGTTGCCTATACTCTAGTTTCTGGTTTTATTACAGGTTCGTTTATGGTGTATTTAAGTACATCGCAACAAA
Source organism: Aquaticitalea lipolytica (assembly GCF_014641635.1). Taxonomy (GTDB): domain Bacteria; phylum Bacteroidota; class Bacteroidia; order Flavobacteriales; family Flavobacteriaceae; genus Aquaticitalea; species Aquaticitalea lipolytica. The sequence continues at coordinate 67,072 of NZ_BMIC01000001.1, forward strand.
TATTTGAACAACAATATAATCTAGGAGATAAGTTCCCTTATATATTTGCGAGTTTAGCCATAGCTGTAGGATTGGCAACGTTTTTAAATAGCCGATTTGTAGTCCGTTTTGGTATGTGGCGAATAGCGTTCATTTCTACTATTGCATACGTTGTAGTATCGCTTTTATATGTGGCTTTGTATTGGTCAGGAAAAAATCCAAGTATTGAAATATTAATAGCCTTTTTTGCTGTTCAGTTTTTTTCAATAGGCTTTTTATTTGGTAATTTAAGATCGTTAGCTATGCAACCTCTTGGTCATATTGCAGGTATTGGGGCAGCAATTAATGGGTTTGTATCTACAGTAATGGCTGTGCCTATTGCTAATTATATTGGAAGTTTTGTAAAAACATCTGTGTTACCTTTATTTATAGGTTTTTCAATATTTGGTTTTATCTCGTTACTTATCTTTTTACGATTAAAAGTATCTAGAACATAAACAAAAAAAGCCACTCTTTTAAGTGGCTTTTAATTATCATTAGTATAATTTAAGCTTTTAGCACTACTCTAAAACGTGCTTTTCCTTCCTCTAAATGCTGAATGGCTTTATTAACATCTTCCATTTTAAATTCTTCAACAGTTGGGTATATATTATGTCGCACACAAAACTCTAACATTTTACGTGTTAAGGCCACACTTCCTAATGGGCTTCCTCCAACACTTTTCTCTCCTCCTATTAAACTAAACGCAGGAATTTCCATTGGTTGCAACACTGCGCCTACTGTATGTAGCTTTCCTTGAGGTGCTAATGTACTTAAATAAGAATCCCAGTCTAACTTAACATTTGTAGTATTCAATATAAAATTTAAGCTTCCTGCGATGCTTTCTAAATCTTTAGGGTTTGTAGAATCGACTACATGATGAGCTCCCATTTTTAATAAAGCTTCCTTTTTATTTGGGCTCGATGTAAATGCTGTAACCTCACAACCCCAAGCTTTTAAAAACTTTAAAGCCATATGTCCTAATCCGCCTAAACCAATAACACCCACTTTATCTGTTGGCTGAACTCCAGACAGTACTATTGGATTAAAAACTGTGATACCACCACAAAATAAAGGCCCAGCTTTAGCCATATCAATTCCTTTTGGTAATAGTGTTACCCAAGACCAATGCCCTCTTACTGTATCGGCAAAACCACCATGACGACCTATAATAGTGCTTTCTGAACTGCCACACAAATGTTGTTTACCGTCCATACATTGGTTGCAATGCATACAGGAACCAGAAAACCATCCCATACCTACTTTATCGCCTTTTTTAAGCCCTTTTACTTCGCTTCCTAAAGCTATCACTTCACCTACTATTTCGTGTCCTGGTACTAGTGGATAACTGCTTTGCCCCCAATCGTTATTTATCATACTCATATCTGAATGGCAAAGACCGCAATAGTGTACTTTTATATCTACCTGATCATTTTTTAATTCTGGTAATTCGTATTGAAATTTTTCTAATTCTGCTCCTGCACTAGGTGCAGCGTAAGCGTTAACTGTTTTCATATACTTTATTTTTAATTGTTTTGATGTGTTTTTTCTTTTCAACCTATTCTCGATACACTTCTCCTAAAGTCGAAGCACTCGAACTGACGTATTATTACTATTCTTGTTACTCATCTTTTGTCACTTCGAGTAAAGCGAGGAACAAACCACTCTTTCGAGAAGTAAAAACTCAACTCCTCGTCACTTCGAGTGATGCTGAAGAATGAAGCATTGTATCGAGAAGCTATTTTCTCTTTAACTTGTTCTCGATACACTTCTCCTAATGTCGAAGCACTCGAACTGACGTAAATATTATTATTCAAACTCACTTCGCTTAATGACGAAGCACTCGAACTGACGTGTTATTATCGTTTTCTGCCTTTTGATTTTTTCTCTTTCGTTTTTACATAGATCAACTTCATACGTCCTTTAGTGTCCTCTCGTCGTTCTATTTCAAAGTCTGGTATAGAGTTTATTAAAGGCGTTAGCTTTTGAAAGCCATAGTTTCTGGAATCGAAATTGGGTTGTTTCTTTTGTAATAAACTACCAACATCACCCAAAAAGGCCCAACCATCATCATCGGCAACATCATCAATGGTAGTGGCAATCAATTTAATGTCTTTTTCAGTTATTTTATCGTAGTTGTTTTTAGAAGACGCCTTTTTATCTGTAGATTCTGAAGTACTTTCTTCGACTAAGTTTTTAAGAATCTCTATATAAATAAACTTATCGCAAGCCACAATAAACGGACTTGGTGTTTTCTTTTCGCCAATACCATACACTTTCATACCAGCTTCACGCAGTCGTGTTGCCAAACGTGTAAAGTCGCTATCACTAGACACTAAACAAAAGCCATCTACTTTTTCAGAATATAAGATATCCATTGCATCGATAATCATGGCTGAATCGGTGGCGTTTTTACCTGTTGTATAGCCATATTGTTGTATGGGTGTAATGGCATTTTCTAGCAACATGTTTTTCCATTTAGACAGATGAGGCTTGGTCCAATCGCCATAAATACGTTTTATAGTTGGATTGCCATATTTAGCAATTTCCTCCATCATTTCTTTTACATAGGCAGAAGGTATGTTGTCGCCATCAATAAGTACTGCTAATTTTATATCCATTTAATTGTCATCATTTTTTGTTATTGTTCTAAAGGTAATAGCTTTAAAGCAAAAAACCACTCTAAATGGAGTGGTTTTATTACTTTGTGCTTTATTAGCTATTTGCGTGCTGCCTTTTTTGCTATTTTATCTGCTTTCTTTTCTTTAGCCGTTTTTGCTGGCTCTTTTTTTACATTTTTCTTAGCGTCTTGCGATTTAGCCATCTTGTTTACTGTTTATAGGTTATTATCTGTGGTTCATTAATCGATACTAACATACTAAATTATGTATTTGTTACGACTCTAAAATGTATTTTTCCTTTTCTAAATGCATACTGGTTTTATAAACAGTAATCGTGTGATGCTTAATCTTTAACCAATCGTACTGATTTGCCAGAACCATAATACTCTGGTGTGTATATAATTTCTACCTTGTTATTGTTTCTCTGTATATCTATAAAAATGGTTGGTGCATATTTATCTTTATAATTGGCATTTGGCTCTTTAATCCATATCTGACAGGCGGTTTTAAAGTTTCCAAAATACCCCATATTTGTAATACGACCCGACCCTACAGCACTAAAGCCTGTGCTGTTATTGGTCATTGAGTTGTCTGACCAATTGTCTTTTGCTTTCAAATGACCTGCGGCATAATACTGGCCACCTACAGCATCTATAAGGGTTTGTGCTTCTTTCACCGAAGGTATGTGCCAGCCTACAGGTGCCAACCCTCTTGGGTCGATGACGGCATAGTAATTATAGAGCACATCAAAAGTAGCTCGATTGCTGGCATCAAAATTAATATCGCAGTAGGCTGGGATGCCTTGCTCGTCTAACGCTCTCCATTCATATAAAGTTGTAGCCTGCGTTATGGGGTCACCATTTCTAAAAGTAGTCGTACTTAAGTTTTTAGCACTCCATACCTGCGACCCAATAGTCACGGTCTGTGACACTGGTTTCACCACATTTTTTGCTGCTCTATCAAATACAAAAGTGACTATATCGCCATTATTATCGACATCCATATATAACTTATAGCCAATAAAATCTTCTATACGGTAGGCAAAGGTCATTTGATCATCGTAAATGTAAAAGGTCATGTGTGTTTTAGTAATGCTATACTTGTGCTGCTCGGCTTCAGTTTCGTTATCGGAAGGCACAAAGCTATAGGTCATACCATTGGTTAAAAAAACACGTACTAGTCCTCGCATATCTTCAGGTACGTTATACATCTGTCCGTCTTGTTCTAATCGTCTTAACGACCATCTATAGTCGGTAAGCATTTGTTTGGTTTCGGCAAAGCTCAAGCTTTGTGCCATAATGTCGGTGAAGCTACCAAGGCAAACTGTAAGCAGGATAAGCACCCATTGTTTGGTCGTTTTTTTAAACATAGCTATAGGGGTTTTAATTTGTTTTTTGTTACCGAATAAATGTATATATAAATGAGTTGTTTAAAAATACCTACTTGTGCGTATATTTTGTGTACAAAAAAACCGTCACTCCAATAGAGCAACGACTTTCCTAGCACATTTTATTTGTAGCGCTTAATTTTTTATCAATTTAAAGCTTTGACCACTGTCTAACTTTACCATATACAAACCAACGTTAAGTTTATTTATAGATATGGCTTCATCTTGTTGTAGTGTTCCTTTTTGAACCACTTTTCCTAATACATCAAATATGGTATAGCTGGTAGTTCCTCTTAAGTTTTTAATTTTAACATAAGTAGTAGCAGGGTTTGGATACAATTTTACTGGACCATTGTTTGCATTAACTGTACCTACTGATAAGGTTGGTGCTGCCCATTGAAAAGCATCTAATGCCATATAATCTAAATTGCCAGTACTAGATATAACCAATTGGTTAATTGCTGTATCTGAATAATTGGCTGCGCCTTCTGTTGCAAAGTCAATTAGTGTAAAGCCATTGTTAGGTGATAACGTAGCTACATTAGAGAATCCTGCGCTTTTGGTAATGGTAAATACCGTTGCTGGTCCTACCTTACCTTCAATTGTTAGCGTGCCCGAATGGTTTGCTAAAGCAGTTGTAGAGCAAAACAGATAAAGTTGTCTTACTGCAAAGGTAGAGGCATCTGATGAGTTAATAGTAAAAGACGAACCATCATTATTAGCGCCAATACCAGAACTATTGTCTAAAAACTTGTTATCTGGTGCTGTACCATTCCAACCTGCACCTGCAAGATCGTAAATATCGTAGGTTTCTCCAGGACCATTAGTCACTGTGAAGGTTTTACCACCTTCAGAAAAGGTAGAGGTTCCTGTAGCTTCGGTTTCAAACACTTCGGTGCCCTGTGCTTGTGTGTTTATGGCTGTAGCCATGCATGCCATTACAAAAATGGTCTTAATCGTGTACTTTTGTTTCATAAGTAGGTGTTTTTAAAGTTTGTTGTTAGGGGGACATTGCCTTTTACAGCAATAGTTAATCAAATAAAATATAAATATTTTGTATTACAACGTTTATTTTAATGTTTTCGACGAACGTTTGTAAGATTTTTATCTTTAGTACTAATCTGCGCTATGTTACCTACAAAAAAAGGCCACAACATTGGTTGTAGCCTTTAGACAAAATGATAAAATTTACTTGCTATTATTTACGTGCTGCCTTTTTAGCTATTTTATCTGCTTTCTTTTCTTTAGCCGTTTTTGCTGGCTCTTTTTTTACATTTTTTTTAGCATCTTGCGATTTTGCCATGATTTTTATGTTTTAAGTTATACGTTTTTTGTGTTGTTACTCGGCTTTTTAAAGCTGTAATTACCAATATTTAAATATAGTGAAAGTATTGTTAGTATATAATATTTTTTATGATGAAGATGTATTATAATATCATAATGGTTGTATTGCTAATTATACCATTTTTGAAACCATAAAAGTTAAGGTTAATATAGCAGTAAGACTACCTTAAATGCTTATAATCAATAAGTTATTAACAATACATGTTTGTAATTTTTAAAAACACTTTGCAATTAAAAAAGCTAAACTTTTATTTTTGAACTATTAACTGAAATACTTTATATATGAAACCCTCTAAAGTAAAAGTCCCCAACACGCTTACACCTATTAATGAATCCAATACTTTACGCATTGATGCTGCAATGGCAAAAGATGAAGTTTGGCTAACTACTGAAGATGTGATGAAGCATCTAAACATGAGCAGAAGCAGTGTTTACCGATTACGCGTTAGTAATAAGTTACCTGCTTACCGATTAGGACGCACCATTATGTATCCTAAAAGTTTTATTAATACCTTTTTGTTGTCAAATGCTGTAAACAATCTTAATGGTTCTTCTACTACCAAATAGTGTTTACACACCATATAATTCTCCCTTTAAACTTTAAAAAAGCAAAATTGCCAGTTACACACCCTCCAGACCGAACGTGATATAACCAGCAATTTATAAAGTTACTTAGTGATGTAAATATTAAGTAACCGTTAGCACACCAAGGTAGTTGCTAATAGCGGCAGTATTGCCCGTTTGAGTAACAAACGTAGCCCATACTTGCACGTCTAAACCAGCTAAAAAAGCAGGCAATGTTACTTGTGCACTTACATCCTCACGAGCCGAAATATACTCATAAGCCTGAAACACGTTAAGGTCTGGTGCATAAAACACCACCACAAACTGATCTAATGGGTTAGCATTACCTTGCCCACTGTTATCTGCCCAAGTAAAATTTACAACCTGATTGGCAGCAGTAGTCACTGCAGGGTTTTCTAAACCTCTTAAATCGCCTCGACTAATAAGCACCTTTGGGTAATCCATTTCAAAGCCATCAACAACTTCAATAAGCGCTTCCTTAAGATGATAAGATGTTGCTAAATTGTAAGCCGACTTATCGCCTTGTTGCTTACCAAAAAATCGGTTTAGTATGTCCTTTATAGGACTTAAAAAAGTAACCACTTCTTTAAAACGCTCACGTTGTAGAAGTTGGTTTTCGGTTGGTACATAGCTACCACGCTGTGGTAAACTACGCATGACATTTTTGCCTCTCCATCTAGCGCCAACAACATTGCCGACTTTACCAGAGAAACCGCCTAAAATGCCTTTTTCAAAAGTAGCCATAATATATGGTTTTTGGGGTTAATATGCTGCCAATGTAAACGCTATGTGTTTAATATACAAACACTTGACACGTCATGACCTGTTATGATTGTTTGTGACCGTTTATGACTTATTATGACACGTTATGACACCTAATGACCTATATTGACCTTTAATGACTGGTTATGACCGTTTATGACCTGTTTTGGCAGTGTTTTAGGGGTTTTATATGGGTAATGTTCGAGGATGCTTCGACATTAGGCTTAAAAAACAGGGCTTTTTGGGAGAATTCTCGAAGGATAGTAATTGGTCGTCAGTTCGAGTGCTTCTACTTTAAGTGAAGTAATAATACATACTGATTTTTACGTCAGTTCGAGTGCTTCGACTTTAGGCGAAGTGTATCGAGAACAAGTAAAAAAGATAAAAGCTTCTCGATACAATTTGCTCATTATTCGCAAATCACTCGAAGTGACGGTTTATAATAAAATACACCAAAGCCATTGCCTTGAAGGATACAGTCCAACAGGAATTACACTTTGGTGCTTATAGCCTAAACTATTTGTGAATTTATTTACCACTTAGTTTTCTGTATTTTTTTATAACAGCCTCTAACATCTCTTTATAATTATTATGTATCATTTCGTCAGAATTTATATTATCCCAATCAAATTTTCCATTTCTATAAATCAATAAATCTTGTTTATAATAATTCCAATAATATTTAAACCAATCAAACTCAAATTCATTATAAGTATCCATCCACTTATCATAAACATTTTTGAGTTCACTTTGATTCATATTAAATCTAATAGAAACACGATTATCCTCAAAAACAACATCAACTTTATCATAAAAATTTTCGCATATAGAATACCATAAGTTTTCTTTAATTTCTATTGGCTTAAACTTTTTATTTAAATAATACGTGTTTACTTCGTTACAAAAATCAATCTCTAATTCTTCGTTAGATTTTATTACGTCAATATTGAAATTATTTGCTTTACTTGTTTCACTAACTTTTTCTAAATGAGCCCCATTAATTATCTCTCTTATCTCATTTATAGCATCAGTAAAAACACTTTCATCATCATTAGATAATCCGAAACCATCAAACTCAATTTCTTCATGCTCATATTTATTTAATAATATTCCCATTTCTCTATTGTTTTTTTGAGAGTACTCATACAAGTTCATTGAACCAATAATAAGTAAATTACCATTGTAATAAGATTTGCAATGTATATTAGGATGATGAAGCAAATTAATATTATCTAAAGCTAATAGCTTAGACTTTTCGTCATTTGATAACTTATCTTCTCTGTAAACTAAAACTATTTGAACACCTCTTTTGTTTGCCTTCCATAACGCGTTTAAAACATTTTTAGAAGTTTGTATATAAGGAACAATAATTATAAGTTCTTTTTCAGCTTCTTTAATTAATTTTGGTATCCAATAATTGAAACCTTCAGTATTTAAAAACAATGCCATTAAGTATGGGTTTAAAGTTTTACAATTTTAAAGTTTTCATTTAAAACAAATTAAAAAAATGTATTAGTTTTTTAAGAAATATTTGTGTAATAAATGGAACTTAACAATCTTAATTTAGTTCACTTTCTTTAATTAAAAGACGTGAGTTAGGTATAACTATTTTTTTAATTTATTAACAATCAATTAATTATGAGTTATTTCAGGTTGAACGCAATCTAAACCCAATTGAAATTCTAGTTTTTAAAGACCTTTCAGCGGCTCTAAAGGTAAACCAAGCCAAAAAAGTCAAGTCGATTTGATGACGTTACTGCGTACCTCTCGCATTAGTTGTTTAATACTACTCCTCTCTTTTTAATAATTATACTCCAATCCTTGATTTTGATTGCTAAGTCTACTCTACCGCTCGTTACGTCTACAAATCGTCGGTTTTTCCGACTTTGTCGGAATGGCAAGTGGGTTGTTATTTTCGTTTTATCTCATCTAGAGTTTTACCATCTTTATCTTTCCATTCAACCCAGCCATTTGAACTATTCCCTTTAATTATGTCACTTGCTGCACTTGGAGTTGGAAAAATATAATCATGCAAAAAAACAAGCCTATCAGATTTACTGGCTATAATATTAAACTCTATTAGTTTTTGCCTAAAAGCTTTTTGAGTAGCTCTAAAAGAACCTGCTGTCTCTTTTCTTGCTTCAGAACCCTTTAAAATAACAAAGCCTTCGTCATTATATATGCCTTTTGCAACTAAGCCTTTAAATTTAATATAAAACTCATCAATATTAAGCTTAGTTGATTTTATGCCCTCTTCAAATATTGGAAAGCCTAAAGTTGCCAATAAAATTTTAATAGTTTCAAAATTATCCAACAAATCATATTTTCTACTTTCAGGTATTGAGGGTTCTTTTGAACTATTACTATTTTCTATAAGATAGCGGCCAATTTCTGCAGCCTTTTTTAAGCAATAATGCTCTAAAAACTTACCTTCCGTTTTTGTGTATTCGTTTGTTTTTGTTATAACTACTACACAGTGTGTCCAAAAATCTTTTAATCTATGGTGTTCCTTTATTCTATCAAAGCACTCTTCTCCTTCTCCTATATAAACTAATGGAGCTTCATTTTCCTTTAAACCAAACAAAAAATAGACACCAGTAAAATGTACTAATTCTCTTTTTGCGACTTCTTGCATTTTATTTCTTGGGAACAAAATAGCCTTGACTAATCTATTTGTGATTTCTGCTTCACGAATACTGGTTGGTGAACCGTCGGGAAGGAATATTTGAATGGTTTGTGGTCTACTCATTATTTAATTAGTTTTAACTGCTTAGCAACATCTTGAGTCATTTTTGCTAATGGTCGTTTTAAAGAATCTTTTTGATTGGGATAATTTCTCAATAAAAAATGATAATATTCTTGTTTACTTTTAAATAACCCTTTTATTTTTAAATGACTTTTAGACAATTCTTTAGTATAAACTATTGCAAACTTTAAAAGATCTTCAGCTACATCATTATGTCTGTTATAAACACCATTTATATGGTACAGTTCGTTATGAGTGTTAACTAAACCTAAAGGGTCTTTATGTATATTTGTGAATTCGATTTCAAGGTTCTGCTTATACAGATTATTTAATGTCAGAATTGAAGGATCAGGTATATATTTTAATTTAAATTTTGCTAGATCAGCCAAATTCATAACATAAGGATGATAATGTTTATCTAAATTAAGATGTTTAGAACTTTTAGTACTATTACAATTTGCACATGATGGAATTAAATTATAAAGTGAAAGTGATAAGTAAGGATATTCACTTTTAGGAAAAAAATGATCAAACTGAAATTTAGCAATCTGTTTACCAAATTGCTTATTAGTTAAAATTGTATTTTGAGCATTACAATAAGGACATGTTTTAATATTTAATTGGTTAGCTAACCATATTCCTCTATCAACATTCGATCTAAAGCGTTCTGTATAGCCGAAAATATACATTAATTCATTTCCAAAGGCTGTCGTCACATCATTATGAAATATCTCTTCACCCCAATTATTTGTAGCAAAATGATCGATAAAACTTTTAAGTTTTTTTGGTTTGCCTTTTATAATTTTGGAGAAATTATTGTGTAAATAATTCAATATCTCTATTTGAATAGCATTAGCATGAATAAACCCTCTGGAATTACCAGTAGTAATAAAATTAGAAAGTAAATTTTCTGGTCTTTTGTTTTTTCTAAACTTACTTAAAAAATCATCCTCTAAATCAGAAATTTTTTTATAAGTGGATTTAGAATCAATTGGATAAATCCTATTAACTTTTATCATTAGTACCTTTTTTTATTCTTTCTAATTCAGACTTTAGCCAATTTTCATATTCATCCATATCATATATGGTATTCACATCAACTTCATAATAATCATTATACATATCTAATAATCTATCTCTAATAAGTTTGTCATCTAATAGATTAATAAAATCTAACTCCTCAGTGTTTTCGTCATTTCTAACTGTTAATTTTAAATCTTGATTACCATTATATTTTCCAATTAACATTTCTATTTTTCTCTTAACAAATTCACCAACAAAGCCGTTTTCAAGAAAAAAACTTGAACCAAGTAATTCGTGAATATTAGCACCAAAAGTTTTTTCTTGTGTACTTTCATTAGCTAAACCTGTTGTTAAACGAAGTATATTATTATGAGTAATGTCAGAAAGAATAAATGGTGAATGTGTAGAAAATAAAATATTAATACCTTTAATATTTTTTATATTGAGATTACTAATTCCAGTCAAAATCTCGAATAAAAATCTCCTTTGAAATTCAGGATGATAATACAATTCTATTTCATCAAATACTAAATTGACAAAGTTGTATTTGATCTTCTCATTTCCAGAATAAAAAACTGAATTTAAATTAATTATATGATAAAATATAGACTGTAGTGAATGTATAAAATGTTGCTCGCCTGAACTTAGGTCATTAAAGCTTGAAATTGAGTTTGCGCAGTTATCATTTCTTATATATAAGTTGGGCCTAAAACAAGCCGCTGGTATTAGCTCTATTATATCAAATCTTGAATTTTCATTTTTAATTTGTTTTATTCTATTAATAAAGCTGCTTATATCTAAACTGAAAAAGTGTTTTTTAATCTTATTAGGTATCTTTTGATAATCATCAGCCTCTTCTTTCCATAAATTGTCATTAACCTCTCCAAGTGTATTGAATCTAATAGTGTTTAATACTTGCCTTAATTTAAGTGTTATGTGACTTCTATCATTCTTTAAATCTACTAAACGCCTAAATATTTGCCTAAAGTCAGGAACCCATTCACCTTCAACCTTTATAGTTTCAGCCTTATACTCATCGTAATTAGAATATATTTTCAATATTTTACGATAGACATATTTTACCAACAAATCTGAATGTTTGACACTTTTTAAATCTATTCTTTCAATCCGAGTTTTACTTGTTGTATAAATCGCGTCATATACTTTTGTGATAAACTCAGAATCTTCTAAATCAAATTTTTTCTTAATGTTTGTAATCACGCTCTCAAGACCCAAAACTCCGTAAGTATTGAACATTGAATAATCAAGGGTAAATAATAACGAATCAACTGTTTTACCATTTACAACTTGTTTTATACTAAATGTATCATCTACAAGATTTGATAATAATCTAGACTGTGCTAAATGAAGTTCTGAATTAACATCAATATTTCCATCCTGTCTAAATGGATTTATAACCAATGGTGTCTGATAACCATCATTTTTATGAAATAGATCATTTAACCAAGAATTATTATATCTCGCATTTAATCCATATAAGGAATAATTAATCGAAATAGTATAGAAGAAGAATTCATCAAAAACATAATTAAATCTATCATCTTTTGATTCATCATATTTAAATGAACCATATTCATTGAAATTATCATCTTCAAAATCTTTACTCAACGATCTATGATATATTTCTTGCTGACTATTATGCCATATTGAAAAATATTTCCCGTCAATTTCGTAATAGATCTCGACCATTAAATCTGAATATACATCTTGTATATCGTTAATTTTTCCAAATAATTTGTTATGATCTATCTTACTATTGTTAATGAGTTTTATCCATTTAGTATGATCAGTTATTATTCCTTTTTTTAATGCGATAATGTAGCAAACACCATAAAGCAATTCTAATAAAGTACTTTTACCCGATCCGTTTTTACCAACTAATGCAGATACTTGAATATCGATTTTATGTCCATTAGATAAAGTAACTCCATATATATCATCTACAGTCTCTTTTACTTTAAGTATAGAATAAACATCATTATCAATTAGCTTACCATCTAAGTTTATAATTGTTAGGTTTTCTTTATTTAGGGCTTTACCATCTTTATCTAAAAACTCATAGTTCTGATAAAATTTATAGATTACACCTTTCTGCAGATTCTTACAGAAACGATCGTTACAATTCAAAAAAGGTCTTACTGCTAATAATTTGAACCCAGCCATACTATTTATTTTTATTAAACCCTAACCACTTAAACTTTCTAACATCTTTAGAAATTTTTTTATGATGAGGTATATGTTTGTTAATAATAATACTTAATGGTGTTGCTGCTTCATGTGTTGTTTTAATTTTTGTAAAATCAGTAGCAGAAAAATGCATTTGAAATAAGTTAAACAGACATTGATCTCTATCAATAATTGATTGTTCAATATCCTGAAATTCAGAGATATTTAATATTGAAAGCGGCATAATTCTAATAGATTTAAACTCTTTATCAATACCCTTTGCCGATAACATTTCATCAAATTTTTTCCTAAATGCTAGATTTGAAGGACCAAGACTGATAATAGGCTCATTTAAAAGAAGTAATGGGTAAATCTTTAATTTCCCTTTTTTCCTAAATTCAGGATCCTTGATGAAGGTTTTATACTCATTAAATTTAAACAGGGTCTTTTCAACTAATTGCAAAAGACCAAAATCTTTATAAAATTGATTTACATTTATTTTATTAAAATCGGCAATTGTATTTACTGTTTTAAAACCATTAATTAATGGAAGATAGTTGCTTTTTGCTTCAATAAGTAAAACCTTATTTTTATACCTATAATAAAAGTCTGCATATTCAACATGACCCTTTCCATTAATATCAAAGGTCAGGTAGTCCTGATTTAAATAATTTACTCTTTTATTACTTGTAGAGATGTTTTTAAAAATTTCGTTTATGAAAGGTTCAAAGAATTTGTCTCCAATAAAATTACCCCAGTCTTTTCTATTGCAAATTACCTGTGGTTTTAAATAATCAAACCAAAAATCATTAATAAATAATGAATATATTTTCTCTAAAAAAAGTATCGAATCCATTATGATAAAAGTATGAATCCCATTTTTGACACCACCGTCATAAACGGGACTTTTCTTTAACTCTAGAAAATCTAAAACATTTAAATCTGTATGAGCAGGTAATGGTATACCATACCTTTTTGATAACTCAGTTAATACCTGAATAGCCTGTGTATTCTTAACTTTTATCTTTAGATACGTTACCTTTAATTTGTCATCGTTACTGCCAAAGAATTGACCAATAATATATTTGAAAAACTCCGTAATATCATCTAAACCAAAAGTGATACTTAAATAATCTTTAAAATGGTTAGAAAAGAAACTATCTGTTATCAATTTATCCATTAAATACCAGCCAATATAAAAGCGATTTAAAGGATGAGGAATAAAGTAATATTGGTTGTGAGGTAATTCTTTGAACATAAAATACTCAAAGAAACGTTTACCTAAAATTTTATGAGCATTTCCAGAGTAGGATCTATCAAAAAATAGAATTCTTTCATTACATATTAGTAAATATTTAAATAAATCAACACGCTGTTTAGGTGTATATTGTGGTGGTCTTGTTGCCACGAACCCACTAGTAGCCAATATTTCTTGATAAGCATACAAACATGTAACCCTTGTAAATAGGACTTCGTTTTCTGGCATTTCCGAATATTGGCCAATGTATGGTGCTGCTATGCCACTTTTAATAGGATTTTCTAAATCCAAAAGAATTGCACGTAGTGCGTCTATTTGGTTTTCTTTTGAGTTATCAAAGCTTGTATTGAAAATTGGCTTCAATCTAGTATTAACTGCAGCAATTGAAGCAATTAATTCACCTTTAGGAATAGATTTAATAAGATTAATAGGATTAGCAGGAACCGAAGCATTAAAAAAATCTGAATATTTAATTGGACTGCCAAACATGAAATAATTTTATTTATGACTAATATTATAAGCCTCTCCATTCTCCGCAACCATACCCAACTCTTTTTCTGCTTCACCAACAGTAACCTGCCCATTCATCAACATCGGCAACAACCAATCGCGCAATTCGGTGAGTTCATGATTTTCAAATATATTATGTCTTATTTTTTTAAAAAATCCTTCAATAAATTTCTCAAATTTATTCGCCACTTCAAGATGTGGTATAACTATTTTTGTGTCTTTTAAAAACTTAAAATGACGTGCATAACCATAATTGGATAAGTCAATTTTTAATAGTGCATGATAAAATAGGTGTTGTGGCATTCTTGGATTATTGCTTAATAAAACTTGTGTTCCATCTGCACCTCTCGCAAAATCAAAATTGATTAATTTCACTATTCTAGTGTGATCACCAAAAATAATTCTTGGCTCAATAGTATCGATTATAGATTCTTCTACATTTGTATAACCGCAAATAAACTTCATACTCTGATCAATTATTGGTATTTTCCCTTTATCTAAATATTCACTGGATGGAATTTTCTTTGTTTTATTATCTTTTGCTAAAAGGTTTTCTACAATGTCAAATTCCCATCCCTCTGGAATTTCACGGTTCAATTCCTTATTATAAACCATTCTACCGCCAGACGATTTATAAGGCTTACCATTGGCATCTGGAAAATCAAACTGTACAAACCAATAATCGTAAAGTGTTTTTGCCATTGCTTCTAACTCTTGGTTTATTTTATTATTGACTTCTATTTTGGCATCTAAATCGGAAAGGACTTTGGCTATTTTTTTTTGATACTCAATTGAAGGAATAGGTAATTCAAAGTTTTTTAATGTCTTATCATTAACCCTTTTTCTACCTGATGTTCCCTCCATACAACTTATGGCGCGATTTCTAAAAGTTGGGCTAATGGCCAAATAGTAAATAAACTTACTATCCGTTAAATCTGTTTTCCGTAATACTATAAATTCAGAAGATCCAAAAGCAACTTCGTTATCTTTTAAAACATCAACATATGCAGTTTTTCCATTCTCTAAACAAGGTGTGATTTTGGCAACTAATGTGTCTTTATTTCTAAATTTTGGTCCACTATTATATTCCGATAATTCAAATCCATTTATTTTTCTTTGAAATTCAGTTAAATATCCCATTGGAATTTTCTTTACCAAACTTCCCTTAGTTATACTTTCAGGGGGATTAAATCTAATAGCTTTACCTATTGCTATTTTCTTCCAATTAATCATACCTCAAAGTCTTTAGATTAGATACAATCTCTTTTTCTAATAGTTTACTTTTATCAAAGAGGGTTTCTAAATTATTTTCAAAATCATGCATTTTAGACTCAAACTCTTTTGCTGTAATATCAATATATTCAATCTTCACTTCAAAATATTGACCTGCGCTTAAACTATAATTTTTGGTTTTGATAGATTCATAATTAACTACAACCGAGAAATCTTCAATGGCTTCCTTATTTGTAAACGTTGAAATTATAGTATCCTCCTCTTTTGGAGATAATAGTGTTTTTTGATTTTTACCTTCTTTATTTGTTGTTCCTAAATTGGAAGCATCCATTAAAACAACATCACCTTTATTTGCGGCATCTAAAAACACTATTGATACATTGGTACCAGTAGTCGCAAAAATATTACTTGGCATACTTACCACACCAGCTAACATTTTACTATCTACTATTTTTTCACGTATTTTCTTTTCAATGCCAGACTGTGCAGTAATAAAACCAGTTGGCACGACAATAGCAGCTTTACCTGAGCCTTCTTTTAAGGAATAAATAATATGTTGTAAAAACAAGGTGTAAATTGCCATGCTTTCCTTTTTCTTTTTAGGCACATTAGGGATGCCTGCAAAAAAACGAGCCTTGTTTTCTTTTTTATTAAGCGTATCTACATCATCACTAAAGTCTAATTTAAAGGGAGGATTACTCACTATATAATCAAACTGTCGCAGTTTGCTATTTTGTTTGTGGTAAGGATCTGTCATGGTATTGCCTTGTATGACATTCTCAATACTGTGTACCAAATTATTTAGCACTAGGTTTAATCGTAACAGGTTTGACGACTTTTGAGAAATGTCTTGTGAATACACCGTACACTTATCTGGCCCAATAGCATGTGCTAAGTTCATTAACAACGTCCCTGAGCCTGCACTTGGGTCGTAAATAGTTACATTACTAGTAGGTTCTGGCACTAAAATATTAGCAATAATTTTTGATACCGCATGAGGTGTGTAATATTCGGCATATTTACCACCAGCATCACTGTTGTAATCTTTAATTAAGTATTCAAAAATAGTTGAGAAAAAGTCAAAGCCTTCTCCCATAATATTTTCAAAATTAAAGAGCGTAAGTTTGTTAAACAGGGCTTTGGCAAAGGCATCACGTTTACTACTTACATATTCGGTTAGACGTTCAAAGAGTTGTATTTTTTGGCCATCTTCGGTCTTTACAGCAAATAAGTCGTTATTGCTTACCGCAATATCAATAAGCGTATCATCAACACGTTTTGCAAAATCTGGTTCTTCCTGTCTGTTAAATAAATACCCAATTAATTGATGTGGTTTTAAAAAGGCTGTAGACTCACCCAATTGAAATTGCAAAAGTTGGTAGTCTGCATCTTTCATTTTGGCGATGTCAGCTTCCCAATTGTCGCTTGTTGCTAATTCTGGTTTTAGTTTTTTAACTTCGTAAGCAAACTTATCGTTCAAAAACTTATATAAAAATACTTGGCTTATAATTTTAAATTCGTTGCCATCATTCCCTAAACCATAACTGGCACAAACGGCTTTAAGCTCGTCTATTAAGGTTTTGGTTTGTGTTACAAAAGTGTCATTCATAGTTTTTTATTATGCGGTTTTTCCGTGGTATTCATTAAGGTATTCTTCTACAATTAAGTTGCGTATAAACTCTATGGTATCTACATCCATTGGCGTTTCTAGCGTTTTATTAAACTCGGTAAACACTAGTTTAGCAACAATACGCGCAAAATAGCTTTCGTTATTTAAGCTGTCGTTCCTATCGAGTACAGCAATATCGGTTTGTGATTTTATGTTTTGTAAGGCCTCTATAATAGCTGTTTTTAGTTTTGATGGCTTGCCAGCTTCTATCAAACGTTTTTGTACACGTGCGTATTTGGCATCGCCATCATATTTATCTTTCAACAGGGCATTACGTCTGTTCAATTCCTTTATTTTTTCATGGATGTTTTTTAAGGAGGTAATGTTTGTCTGCATCTCTTCCTGTGTTACTTCGTTTAAATTTTTGTCATCAAACAAACGACGTAATTCTTCATATAAACTTATCCACTCAGGGTCTTTGGTATCAAAATTATTACCCAACGCTTCTCTGGTTTTTTTAAGGATGTCTTTAAGTTCGCCAGCAAGCACTAATTCATTCTCTCCAATTTTTCGGAATCCGAATACTATATCTTCTAATGCCATGTTGAGCAGATTACCAACATCTTCGTTTTGTTGTAAGGCCTCTTTAGCATTAATTAATGCTAAATGATTTACAGCTTCAATACGTAAGTCTCCTAGTTTTCTGAAATCCATTTTCTCTAAAAGCTCATACTCACCAACCAAACGAATAATATTATATAAAGCGCGAGCATCTTCTAATGCTTTTTTAATTTTAAGCATCTCGCCATGATCACTAATTTGTGAGATTTGAGACGAGAAGTTTTCAGCATTTTTTAAATCGAAATCGGCAAGGGTTTCCTTAATTTCACGAATGGAAGCTTCCATTTCTTCACGTGTCATAAACAAATTAGAATAGCTTTCCATTTCGTCTCCTAAAAGCTCTTGCAACTCGTCAAAATAGGCTTTATTGGTTTTATCGAACTCTTTAGAGATGTCTGCAAAATCAACAACGTACCCGTATTTATAACCCTTATATTTACGATTAACACGTGTTAAGGCTTGCAGTAAATTATGCGCTTTAATAACTCGCCCTAGATAGATTTTCTTTAAACGTTTTGCATCAAAACCAGTAAGTAGCATATTGTAAACAAACAAAAAGTCAATCTTTCCTGCTTTGAAATCATCACGCCATTGTGTTAGATCGTCTTTACTACCAGAATCGTGTAAAATAAGTGCTGCTTTTTTAACGCGATAGTCTTCTTTGCGCAATACATTATATTTTTGATTGGGTTCTGCTGCCATTGGCATTGAAACATCATCAACTTCTGGATTAGCATATACACGGTTAAAAATAGCGTACATTTCTTCGGCCTGTTCGCTGCTATCGCAAATTACCATGCCACCAACACTTGCGTCGTTATTTCGTTGTCTAAACTGCTGGAAATCGTTAACAATATACTCTAGCATAGGAGCCACAAAGGAAGGATGTGAATACACTAGTTTTTTATTAGCATCCCCTTTTATAAAATCAATACTATCTAATGCTTTTTTAAGCAATATTTTATATTCAGTTTCAATTTCCTCACGAATGAGCTTTAATGTATAACCATCGGCTATCGATTTGTTATAGTAATACTTATGAATATAATTACCAAAAAGGTCTTTAGACTTTAAGCTATCACCTATTAGCGGTGTTCCTGTTAATCCAATTTTAATTGCATTACGATCAGATTGTTGCAGATTAGCTAAAAAACTACCTTCTGGATTATAACTGCGGTGTACTTCATCTAAAAAATAAACGCGCTGTATATTAATATTGTAATCCGTTGTGGTACTAACATCAGGGTCGTTTTCAAACTTTTGGATGTTCACTACCGTAATTTCACGTTGACCTTTGTCATTATTAACTGCTGTGGTTTTCTTTAAGTCAGTTACAAATTCTTCTCTCGAATTTACGGTATGCACTTTAAGTCCGCGAGCCGTAAACTCATCACGTGCTTGGGTTAACAAATCTAAACGGTCTACAATAAAGTAAAACTTCGGGATGATGTGTTGTTTCTGGAAATAATCCGTTAGAAAATGAGTGTTATAATATGCTAAAGCTGTTTTACCACTTCCTTGTGTGTGCCAAATAATTCCTTTACGAATGCCTTCATCCAGTTTTTGCTCTATGGCTTTTGTAGCAAACAATTGCGGATAGCGCATAATATGTTTTTGTAAACCTGATGTTTCTTTAACATAAACCAAAGCATATTGCAACATAAACTTTAAGCGCTCTTTGCTCAATAAAGATGTTAACACACGATTGGTAGCCGAATTAGGGTTTTTGTTTGTAGTGTATTCAGCACTATTTTTTATAGAATGATAATTAGTGTCCTTAAGCAAAAAGTTCTCCACTTGTGTATCTAAAGGTCTCAGTTCCTTAGATAGATTAAAGCCAATTTCTTCTCTAAAATAATTGAATATAGGTTTGTGATATGATGGTGATGCATAAAAGGCACCTTGCCAAGGTTCAATCTCATTATCATCGTACTCCATGTTATTAGAAAATAACATGAATTGAGTCATGTTTACAAACTTTCTAAATTTTTTATTCTGAAAACGAGATTCTATGCGGTCACGCTCGGCAATTACACCATCACGATTGTTTGGTTTTTTAACTTCAATAAATACCAATGGCATGCCATTAATTAAACAAATAACATCTGGTCTGAAATTATCTTCTCCATTCTGATATGGTAATTCAGTTACTACATGGAAGTCGTTATTATCAAAATTTTCAAAATCAATGAGTTTAACACCCGAACGGTTGGTGAGCATTTCAAAAAAGGCTTTACCTAAATCTTCATTTTCAAGAGCTAAATCAATTTCTTGATAGAGTCTGTTAATATCGGCTTCGGAAATACCTTTATTAATTCTTGCTAAGGATTTTTTAAATATATCCTTAAAAATATTGGTTTCTAAATCCCACTCAGCTTCTTTTAAAGACAGATACGTATACCCTAACTGAGTTAGGTGTAGTATTGCAGGTAGTTTTACTCTTGAGTCTTCGTTGAATGCCATACTTTAATTAGATTGTTTTCTTATCTATAAATTATAAGTTTTCTTTTACAGATACATATTGTGAAAGTTTGACTCCTTTACTTATTTCTGTACCAAAAGATTCTGGGATTTTTGCGGCTTTTGCAATCTCTTTTTTGTTGAATTTACTCAGTTTAATTTGAGTTGCATACTTTATACCAAATACATGAATCATAGCAACTGCTTCTCCTTTTGGTGCATTATGATATAACTTTCCTAAAACTGCACCTAATTCGTTTATTGTCATATTTTATATTTAAAAAATAATCTATTAGTTGTAAAAATAGAAATTCTTACAAGAGTTCTTTATAAAAAATCGTAATAAAAACCCTTTAGTTATTAACTAAAGTTTTGGTTAATTGTGTCAACAAATTAATCCGTTGTAAGGGAGAGTTTAAATATAGTATTTTTTTGAAATGGTTGTTATAAAATTATCATGGTAAATTTAAATATGTTTTAGGGTTATAACGTGCTATTTGGTCGAACTCGTTCTCGGTTAAGCCTGCTCTCATATCGGCCAAAATAGCTTTATCGCTTTTATGGTTACGTACCACATAAAAATCGCTACCATACAACACTTTGGGTTTTAAACCATCGTTACTAAGGGTTTGTTTTAATAGTGGTAAAATAACTTCATCATGCAGTATATAGCTTATATCGGCATACACGTTTTTGTACTGTAGCATGATGCTGCAAATAATAGTATACCAATCGACATACTTCCAGATATAGGCTAGTTTGCCTGGGCTGTCTTCACCATTGGCATTTTTAAAAAAATCGATACCCTTTTGTGGTTGTAAAATGAGTTGCGAGGTATAGTTATCGCGATCGCTCTCTAAAAAGCGTTTCCATTGGTCATCGCCACCAAAGTGTGCAAAACAGAGCTTTAAGCTACTTAGGCCTTTGCCTTTTTGTACTGTTGTATTTGCCTCATCGCAAGGAAATAGTTGTTGTAACTGGCTTGCGTTTGTTGATTGCTTTATCACTTTATAGAGTAACTTCTCGTCTAACAAACACAGGTAGTTAAGCGGATTGGTAAAGTTATTGGCAAAGTCGATGTTTTTAACTTCGTTAAGGTGTAATGCCTTATCGTCTTGAGTGATATAATCGGCATTAAAATCGAAATCTACATTATGCTCATCATCATCTTGATTGGTGGTAGCCTTAAATTTTGTACTGTCTATCTTCCCTTCTGTAAATATCTGGTGGTTATCCCAAATAGGTTTCTTTTTACCACGATAAAAGATGGTGCCTTTTATGCAATGCGACATTACTGGCAGATTGTTTTGTACGCAGTATTTCCAAAGTGGCAGTAAGGCTTCATCAAAAGGATAATAGCCTAAGGCTGGATATATTTTTATGCCTGCAAAGTTATGGTCTTCTAAATACTGCTGCATTAAACAGCCTTTGGTTAGCAATACATTGCCTGTTTTGGGTTCAATAGTATAATTAAAATAGGTTTTGTCTGCCATACGACGAGGGTCGGCAAACACAAAGGGGTGAAAGGTATCTCTATCTTGAGGGCGCTTTTTTATATCTAATATGCCTTGCATTTGCGTTTGTATAGTGAAGCCTTTTTTTAAGTTACCAGCATCCATAAACTGCATATCCATAGGTAAGCCTACAAAATGGGTATTGACAGGGTATTGCTTTTTGAGCTTATCGTAAATGCCTTTTTGGGTTTTGTATTTAGAAAACAAGCCTATTTGTACATAGCGAAAAAATAAATCGGTAAAGTGTTTTCCTGGCAGGATTTTGAATTGTCTTAAGAGTGCAAAAACCAGGTTGCGGATAGATTTAAAAACGATAAGTATAATGATAAAGAATACTATTTTGAAAAACAGACTAGGTACCACTATTATTAATCCGCTTTCTTTTAAAAATACTAATGCTTTAACCAACCATTGCTGAATGATGTTTTTATATTGATAGTCAATATCTAAAAACCAAGTGCCTAAATAATAGAAAATGGCTACTATTAAATAGGTTTCTACAATAAGCTTTATTATGCCTAGAATATAATGGCGTTTTATAAAAATTTGAAACTCGTATGTTTTACGTTTTAACCATTTATAGCGGTTTTTAAAGAATAGTGGTTTTACTACATCATAATACCAACGTATGCACATAATAATAAAGCGCATTGAAAATATACGATGTATGGGTTCTGGCAAATAGGTTTTAGCAAGAAATGGTGGTACGTAATCTCCTGTAAACGTATGCACATGGCAATTGATTATTGGTGGTTTGTTAGCTTGTGGCATGGTGTGGTTGTATTAATGCTTATTCAGGCTTTGTTACATTATCTGCTGCTTTAGGCTTAAACCGATTAACAAAGGAGGTTAAGTTGGTTGCATAACCTACCATAATTTGTGGGTATATGCTATGGTTTTCGGTATGGTAATAGCTTCCTATTTTTGCGTATATACCACCTTTAGACTTTTCTGGGCTTGTAAGCCAGTAAAAGTTAGCCTCAACATTTACCAGATTGTATTTTACGCCAAAGTTGTTTTTACCACCATCGACAATAATATCGTTTTTAAAGCTTCGGTTGTTTATAGATTTGGTATCGTTATAGTTTAAGTCTTCAAGACTGATAAAAATATCGGCTCCGAAATTGGTTTGTGGTCGTATCTCGAAATTTAAATATGGTCCGTGACCAACAGATAATAATTGTCGGCTTGTTACAATATCTGTTTCGGTATCTAGGGTTTGTGTATAACGGAATCCTGTACGATAAAACCCTGCGCTATAGCCTAAAGAGGTGTTTAGAAACCAGCCTTTAGACTCGTAGGTTAAGACATCTAATTGTATTTTTCCGTAGAGGTTATTTTTACGAAGTAAATCGAAATTACTAAAAGTTTCGTCATCTGAAATGGCTATAAAACGCGATTCGTCTTCAAAGCTATTGTTTAGTGCAATGTTTGCTGTGGTTACAAATTGACGTGTTAGGGTTAGCTTTTTCCAGTTGCGTAAGTTAAGTGGTAACAATAATTTTGCCTGAGTATTTAATATGGAATTACTATTCTCTGTATTAAAACCCATAACATCTGTATAGACAATGCCTGTGAAAAAATCGAAAAAGCGGCGTTGTATTACTTGTACCGATTGCTCTTCAGGTGTTTTTGATGATAGTGACACCTGACTATTGGCTATAGAATAATTAAAAAACTGGTCGGACTCATAATCAAACACATCGTTGTAATCGATGATAATATCATCTCTGTTTTTGTTTTGAACAGACACTGTACTACCATATTTATTAAAATAGCGTAATGCAACACTAAAACTGTTGTTTTCGAAGATGAGTTTTTCAGAAACACCATTAACTGTAAGTATAGCTTTGATATAAATTGATGAGGCTTTGTTATTAAAGAACTGGATTTTAGCATCTAAAATTTCTAAGGTCCCAGTACCTTTTACTTCTTTCTTGGTTGGATCTGAGGTATTATTTTTAATACCTACTTGTTTTAATATATTCACTAAAGAATCTTTAGAAACATTGGCCAAAATACTATCGTTAGAAGTATTATTTAGTGTCATTAAAACAGATTCTGCTTTGCTAGGTGGAGTATCTTTGTATTTAATATAATACGGAATGTGCTTATTGAGTATCACTTTTGCCGAATACTGGTCTTTTTCATTATCAACAGTATAAAGGATATTTTCGAGCTCTGTTTTACTTGCTTTTAGAGCTGATAAATCGCTAGCCTTAAGTTTTTCTATAAGTTTACCAATAGCCGTTCTTTGGTCGTCGGTAATTGTGGCCATATCTAAGGTATCGTCTAAATACGTTTTAATGTTTGTTAAAACATCACTCGTTAGTAACTCTGACGTAATGGCTTTTGTATATTCTTGAGTAACTGTACAAGTGTCTTTTTTACAGAGTTTAAGTGTGAATTTTTGGTCTTCAGACTTTGCATATACACTGTAAATAGATTGGCTGACAGCAATATTGTCTAAAAGCTTATAATCTGCTTTAGTCTCTTCTTGAGCGAAAATAGAAACTGATATTAAAGCGGTAAAAATAAAAGTAAGTAGAATTTTCATTATGTTGTTGTTTTGGTTACAGAAATCAAATACCACTACAACATACCTTAATAACCACTATAAATAGCAGCTTGATGGTATGCAAATAGTTGGTGTCAACAACAGTTATACGAATCCTTACTAATGAGAATTGTTAGTCTTTGTATGGATTAAAAGTAATAAAAATAACTATCCGTTTATCGATAAGGTGAAGGACTTGTTAACAGGTGTTCTTTATAAGTTAAACATTTACAAGGTTTTATCTGTGGTGTTTTGTATGTGTTGTGGGTTGAAGTTAATTTTTTGTGATGATTCTTACTGTTCATTTTACCTTGATGCAAAACCCTTCGACGTGCTTAGGATAAACCAAGGCAAAAAAAGTTTAGGCGTTATGGGATTGTCAAATGGATTTTTTTACTGTTCATTTTACCTTGATGCAAAATGAACCAAAACATCAATACGATTTAGCTACGCTGAATCTTCGATTTGAGGACGTTACTGCGTACCTCTCGCGTTAGTTGTTTAATACTTCTACTCTCTTTTATAACTATGCTCCAATCCTTGATTTTGATTGCTAAGTTTACTTTACCGCTCGTTACGTCTGCAAATCGTCATTCTTTTCCGACGTGGTCGGAATGTCAAGTAGATTGTGGAGTTGTTACCTCATTGTGAGAAATAAAACATTGACGTCAGTTCGAGTGCTTCGACTTTAGGCGAAGTGTATCGAGAACAGGTTAAAGAGATAAAGCTTCTCGATACTATTTGCTCATTATTCGCAAATCACTCGAAATGACGATAGATGAGCAATGTGTTATACTTCTCGATACAATGCTTCATTCTTCAGCATCACTCGAAGTGACTATAGTATGGTGCCTCGGAGTGACATTACAAGGCATTATCCATAATATCTTGCACACATTCTGGGTTTAGGAGTGTGCTAGTATCGCCAAGGTTACTGGTGTCTTTTTCGGCTATTTTACGGAGTATGCGACGCATAATTTTACCAGAGCGCGTTTTTGGGAGTCCGTCGGTAAACTGTATTTTTTCGAGCTTGGCAATAGGTCCGATACTATCGGAAATAAGCTGGTTGATTTCTTTACGTAAAGCATCGTGATTATAGCTGTTATCAGAATCTTTTAAGGTGACATAACCATACAAGGCATTGCCTTTTATATCGTGAGGAAAGCCTACAATAGCACTTTCTGCCACTAGTGGATGCTCGTCTATAATATCTTCAATTGGTGCGGTACCCAAATTATGACCAGATACAATAATAACATCGTCAACACGACCTGTAATACGGTAGTTACCAGATTTGTCGCGCAAAGCACCATCACCTGGAAAATACTTGCCTTTATAAGCTGAGAAATACACATTTTTATAACGCTGGTGGTCACCATAAATAGTACGTGCCAATCCAGGCCATGGGAATTTAATGGCTAAAATACCCTCAGCAGGATTGCCTTGAATTTCGTTACCTTTTTCATCTAACAACACAGGTTGTACTCCTGGTAATGGTAAGGTAGCATAGGTAGGTTTATCATTAGTTACACCTGCTAATGAGGAAATCATGATGCCTCCTGTTTCGGTTTGCCACCAGGTATCGACAATTGGGCATTTGCCTTTACCAACATAATCGTTATACCAGTTCCACGCTTCGAGGTTGATGGGCTCACCTACGGTTCCTAAGGTTTTTATATGTTTTAAATTGTAATTATCAGCCAGATTGACTGTGTTTTTTGCCAAGGCTCTAATAGCAGTTGGTGCTGTATAAAATTGGTTGACTCTGTGCTTTTCACAAATTTCCCAAAAGCGTCCGTAATCTGGATAACTAGGAATACCTTCGAACATAACCGTTGTAGCGCCATTAGCTAATGGTCCGTACACTATATAGCTATGGCCAGTAATCCAACCAATATCTGCAGTGCACCAATACACATCTGGCATACTCGCTCTAGTATCTTCACGTCCATAACGTTGTGTTCTATCGCATCGGTATTGAAACACATTTCTGAAGGTATAGGCTGTATATACCATATAACCACCGCAAGTATGTACCATTCCTTTAGGTTTTCCTGTTGAGCCAGAGGTATATAAAATGAAGAGCATATCTTCAGCATCTATCTCAACAGCAGGACAGTTATCATCTACTTTTTTGATTTCGTCATGCCACCATACCTGATTTGTTTTTAAAGCCACATCAGATAGTACACGTTTTAAAACAATAGTTTTCTCAATAGAAGGGCAAGATTGTAAAGCCTCGTCTGCAATAGCTTTTAAAGGGGTAATTTTATCGCCTCTAAATCCGCCATCAGCAGTAAGTAACATTTTACATTGCGCATCATTGATTCGTGCAGCTAATGCTGATGAAGAAAAGCCACCAAATACCACTGAATGCACTGCTCCTATTCTCGCACACGCTAACACTGCAATGGTTAACTCTGGAACCATAGGCATATAAATACACACACGATCGCCTTTTTTAATGCCATTGGCTTTTAACACATTGGCAAACTGACATACTTTGCTATGTAGTGCTTTATAGGTAAAATACTGTGCTGCTTCATTAGGACTATTAGGCTCGAAAATGAGTGCTGTTTGATTGGCACGTTCTTCTAAATGCCTGTCTAAACAGTTTTCTGTAATATTGAGTTTTCCGTTTACAAACCATTTAACTTCAGGTTTGGTGAAATCCCATTCCAGCGTTTTAGTCCATTTTTTTTTCCAAAGAAATGATGATGCGATTTCATCCCAAAAAGCTTCAGGATTTTCTACGCTGTCTTTATAGGCTTTTTCATATTCGTGGTATGAGTTTATTTGAAATCTTTGCATGCTGTTTTTTTGAAAATTTTGACTACTCTAAAGTACTAAAATTATTAGTACTATAACTAATATGATTCAACTAGTGATTCTTCATTCTTATAAAATAGGCTTTAGCCTCTTTAACTACTTTTGGTGCTAAGATTAAGGTGGCTGTCATGGTTGGAATTGCCATAAGTGCAAAGGTACCATCAATAAGATTAAGCATTAAACTTAATGAAGTTGTTGCTCCTAAGAGTATGCTAGCGATATAAAAATAATTGTAATAATGTTTGTTATGGTCGCCGAATAAGAAAGACATACACTTAGTACCATAATACGAATAGGTGAATAATGACGAAATACTAAAGGTAGCAATACAGAGCAGTAACACATATTTACCAATACCAGGAATAGCATCGTTAAACGCCATGGCTGTTAAACTCACACCATTAGCATCGCTACTTTGCCAAACGCCAGTCACTAAAATAGCTAACGCCGTTAGTGTACATACAAACAAGGTATCGATTGCTGGGCCAAGCATAGCCACCAAGCCTTCGCGAACAGGCTCAGAGGTTTTAGATGCACCATGAGCCATTGGTGCAGTACCAATACCAGCTTCGTTAGAAAAAGCACCACGACGAATACCCAATAATATTAATCCGCCTAAAACACCACCTAAAAACTCCTCTTTTTTAAAGTAGTTAGCATCAAAGGCATCAGTAATCATAAGCATTAGATATTTTGGGACTTCACTACGATAGGCAAACAAAATAAAAACCACTGCAACAAAATAGATGATAACCATACTTGGCACCAGTTTTTCTGCTGTTTTACTAATTCGGTTTAAGCCTCCTAATATGACTACAGCTGTTATTGCCACCAAAACCAAGCCAATGCAAAGGTTAGACATAAAGCTCACTTCGATTCCATTTGGTACCAGTAAAATATCGTTAATAGCTTGTTTTAACTGGTTGACATTAAACACAGGTAATGCACCAATTAATGCACAGACGCTAAAAAACACAGCGAGTGGTTTCCATGATTTGCCTAAACCTTCCATTATAAAATACATTGGTCCGCCTTGTATATTACCAACACTATCTTTACCTCTATACATCACAGCAAGTGTGCAGGTGAAGAATTTTGTTGACATACCAATAATAGCGCTTATCCACATCCAAAACATGGCACCAGGACCTCCAATATTTATAGCCACAGCAACGCCAGCAATGTTTCCCATACCAATAGTAGAAGCTAATGCCGTTGATAAGGCTTGAAAGTGGGAAATCTCACCAGGATCGTCTGGATTATCATACTTACCACGCAATACATTAACAGCATGACCAATAAATCGGAACGGAAGGAATCTTGATAAAATAAGTAGATATATTCCGCCTCCAATAAGTAAAATTAATAATGGTAATCCCCAAGCATAGTCAGAATATTTTTGAGCGATAAGTTCTAATGTTTCCATAAACTAATTTAATAATAGCAACTAAAGATATTGTTTTTAGATATAAAAAAACGTGTTGTATTACGAAATAACTATTGATTATAAAAGTTATTAATTTTAATATTTAACATTATATTTACATTTACAACGACTACAATTGAAATCTAAGTCTACAAGATTATATTTTTTAGATGCTGTTAGGGCATTTGCTATTTTGATGATGCTACAAGGGCATTTTGTCGATACTTTATTAAATCCATTGTATCGTGATGACTCCTATATTGCATACACTATATGGTCGTATTTTAGAGGTATTACTGCGCCTACATTTTTTACTATTTCTGGATTAGTTGTATTGTATTTGATGCTAAAAGCCAATGAGAAAGGCGATGATAGCGTTCGTATAAAAAAGGGCGTTTCGCGTGGACTGATGCTGTTAGTCATTGGTTATGCTTTGAGGATTCCGTTTTTATCATGGTTACAAGGAAAGTTTGACACTTACTTTTTGGTTATTGATGTACTGCAGTGTATCGGACTGTCATTATTGATATTAATAGGACTGTATTTGCTATGTAGGAGAAACAGTAAAATACTATCTGTGGTATTGTTGACTATTGGTTGCGTTATCTTTTTAACCGAGCCTTTATACCGAACCTTAAGAGTAGATAGTATTCCGTTGTTTTTTTCTAACTATATATCGAAAGCCAATGGTTCTATTTTTAATATTATACCTTGGTTTGGTTATGTTGCCTTTGGTGGTTATTTAGCCACTATATTTTTTAGAAAATCGCAAAATGAATATTTTAAAGTACGAACCGTTTCTATATTTTTTGGAGTAGGTTTAGTCTTGTTATTCTTTTCAACCGATATTTTACATCTACTGTATTATTTAACTAATATTCAGCTATTTGAAGATGCAGCAAATTATAACTATTTGTTTTTGCGCTTAGGGAATGTGTTTTTATATTTTGGTGTTTTCTATTTACTTGAACGCTATATGAAACAGTCGATAGTCACAAAAATTGGTGAAAAGACCTTAAACATATATGTGGTTCATTTTATAATTATTTACGGAAGTTTTACAGGAATAGGACTAAAACATTTTTGGTACAAATCACTCGAGCCTTGGGAAGCTGTTTTTGGAGCTATAGCATTTATGATTGTAGTTTGCCTAATTGTATTCCATATAGGTAAAACCAATGCCTTTATATATAACAACCTTCGTAGATTATTACACCTAGTTATAAAGCCCAATAAACACAGTACAGAATACGATGATGTTTCTGGTGAAGGTGAAGATGACGATGAAGAAAATGAGGTAGAAGACGTTAAAAATTAGCTTTAGCTAGATAAGTTTCTACATTCGTTTTTATGCGTTCCTGAATATTAGTAACATCGGCTTTTACAAATTGTTCTCCCATTATATTTTCATACAACTCTATATAACGTTCGCTTACTGTATCGATATATTCATCAGACATTACAGGAACAGTTTGCCCTTGCAAACCTTGAAAGTTATTTGCAATTAGCCACTGACGTACAAACTCTTTTGATAGTTGTTTTTGCGGTTCGTTTTTATCTTGACGTTCTTGATAACCGTCAGCATAAAAGTATCGTGAAGAGTCTGGTGTGTGAATCTCATCGATAAGGACAATTTTACCATCTTTAGTTTTACCGAATTCGTATTTGGTATCGACTAAAATTAAACCACGAGAGGCTGCTATTTCTGTTCCGCGTTGAAACAGTTTGCGTGTGTAATCTTCTAAAACCAAATAATCGGCTTCGCTAACAATGCCACGCTTAAGAATATCTTTGCGAGAAATATCTTCGTCATGGTCTCCCATTTCGGCTTTAGTTGCTGGTGTAATAATAGGCTCTGGGAATTTATCGTTTTCTTTCATGCCTTCTGGTAGTGGCACACCACAAAGCAAACGTTTACCAGTTTTATACTCACGTGCTGCATGACCAGACATGTAACCACGTATTACCATTTCTACTTTAAAAGGTTTGCATAAATGACCAACAGCCACATTTGGGTCTGGTGTTGCTATAAGCCAATTAGGTACCAAATCTTCAGTTTGAGACATGAATTTGGTAGCTATTTGGTTTAATATTTGCCCTTTGTATGGAATTCCTTTTGGCATTACAACATCGAAAGCCGAAAGCCTATCTGTAGCAATCATTACCAAAAGGTTATTATCTATATTATATACTTCTCTTACTTTCCCTTTATAAACACTTTTTTGGTTTGGAAAATTGAAATTGGTATCTATTATTGTTTTACTCATTACTTATTTTTTTAGCCCTAATTGAGGCTTTGTTGGAGCTCCTCAAAGAGAGCGACTGCCGAAAGTAGGTTTCAGCTCCTACATATTATTATTCTCTGTTTTCGATACTTCTGTAAGCTTCGATGACTTTTTTAACTAGTTTATGACGAATAACGTCTTTATCGTCTAGGAAAATCATGCCTACGCCTTCTACATTTTTAAGAATAAGAAGCGCTTCTTTAAGTCCTGAAATGGTGCGACGCGGTAAATCGATTTGACCTGGATCGCCTGTAAGTAAGAACTTGGCGTTTTTACCCATACGCGTTAAAAACATTTTCATTTGGTTGTGCGTTGTGTTTTGACCTTCGTCTAAAATCACAAAAGCATTGTCTAGCGTACGACCACGCATAAATGCCAAAGGCGCTATTTGAATGGTTCCGTTTTCGATAAACATTGCCAGCTTTTCTGCAGGAATCATATCGCGTAACGCATCGTATAACGGCTGCATGTAAGGGTCTAGTTTTTCTTTTAAATCGCCTGGAAGGAATCCTAAATTCTCTCCTGCCTCAACCGCTGGACGCGTTAATATAATACGTTTTACCTCTTTATTTTTAAGGGCTTGTACTGCTAAGGCAACACCTGTATAGGTTTTTCCTGTACCTGCTGGACCTATGGCAAATACCATATCGTTTTGGCGCATACTCTCAACCAAACGACGTTGGTTTACTGTTTGCGCTTTTATTAACTTGCCGCCTACACCATGTACAATGACTTCTCCACTTTTATCAGACGTTGTGAAATCGTCGCTACTCTGACTTGTTAATACGCGCTCAATAACATTTTCGTCGATTTTATTATACTTCGTAAAATGTGTCATAAGCATAGTCATACGACGATCAAATTCTTCTAGTAAATCTTCATCACCATAGACTTTTATTTTATTCCCTCTGGCAACTATTTTTAATTTAGGAAAGTATTTTTTAAGGAGTTCGATGTTTGCATTTTGAGCTCCAAAAAAATCCTTAGGAGCAATTTCTTCTAATTCGATTATAAGTTCATTCAAAAGCTATGGGATTTAATAATTTATCTGTTTTGTTTTATTAGTTTTGTGTTGTAACAAAATGACATAGATTTTTCAACCTATAGTAACAAAAATAATTGAAAATATTTATAAAGAGATTGCCTCTGTCATTTAAAAATCAATTAGTTTTCAACATTACAATTACACACTATTTTATAACAAAGTAGCGTTAAAAAACAGAAACAATTTATACATGGCAATTATCACATTAACGACTGATTTTGGCGAAAAAGATCACTTTGTAGGCGCTGTTAAAGGCGCTATATATAGCGAGCTGGAAAATGTTAAAATTGTTGATATCTCTCATTCTATTTCTCCTTTTAATGTGCCTGAGGCTGCTTATATTATTCAGAATGTTTATAACAGTTTCCCTAAAGGGAGTATTCATTTAATTGGTATAGACTCTGAGCTTAATCAAGAAAACAAGCACATTGCTGTAAAGTTAGACGATCATTATTTTATATGTGCAAATAATGGTATTATGAGCATGATTTGTGCTGAGATTGCTGCTGAAAAGATTGTTGAAATAAATATACATGACAAAATAGAAACTAATTTTCCTGTTTTAGATGTGTTTGTAAAAGTGGCTTGCCATATAGCACGTGGCGGAACTTTAGAGGTGGTTGGTAAAAAAATTGATACCATTAAGCCTATAAAAAATATGAGTCCGTTTGTTAATGACGAGCAAACACAAATTATTGGAAGTGTTATTTATATTGACAACTACGGAAATGTGGTTACCAACATTAAACGAAAGTTTTTTGAAACCATACAAAAAGGGCGTCCTTATGAGATTTCGGCAAGAAGCTATAAATTTAAAGAGATATATAATAAATACAGTGAGATTGTTAATTTTGACATGCCAGAAGACAAACGCCATGATGAAGGAAAAGGTCTTGTACTGTTTAACTCATCTGACTATCTGGAAATTGCGATTTATAAAAGTGATAATGCCACTGTTGGTAGTGCATCGACTTTAATGGGCTTGCAAATGCGTGATACTGTAACCGTAAACTTCATAAAAGATTAAGTATGTTTGTAAGAATTGTAAAAATGAGTTTTAATCCGTTGAAAGTAGACGAATTTCTAGCTAATTTTGAAGCCAAAAAGCGATTGATTAGAGAATTTGAAGGTTGTGAGTTTTTAGAGTTATATAGAGATAAACACCACACCAACGTATTTTTTACTTATAGCTACTGGGATTCTGAAGAATATTTAGAAAACTACAGACAATCTGATTTGTTTAAAAGCGTTTGGGCAAAAACCAAACCCCTTTTTAATGACAAACCTGAAGCTTGGAGTGTTGATAAATTAGTTTCGCTGGAATAATTAATAATAAACCTTATAACTTTTAATAAAAGCACATGTTAGCCATACTAAAAAAAGAGATTAATAGTTTTTTTGCGTCGCCAATTGGCTATTTGGTCATTGCTGTGTTTTTGCTACTCAATGGACTGTTTTTATGGTTATTTAAAGGTGAATTTAATATTTTAGATAATGGATTTGCCGATTTATCAGCTTTCTTTTTATTAGCACCTTGGATACTCATTTTTTTAATTCCAGCAGTTACTATGCGTAGCTTTTCTGATGAAAAAAAACAAGGCACATTAGAGTTATTACTCACAAAGCCTATTTCAAATTTACAGATTGTACTTGGTAAATATTTTGGCGCTTTTATACTTATTATTATTGCTCTAATTCCAACTTTATTATACGTGTTTACTGTTAATAAACTTGGTAACCCAGAAGGCAACCTTGATATAGGAAGTACTTTAGGTTCGTATTTTGGATTGCTGTTTCTTGTTGCTGCATATACAGCAATTGGTATATTTTCTTCAACATTATCAGACAATCAAATTGTAGCCTTTATAATTGCAGTTTTTATTTGCTTTTTCTTCTATTTTGGATTTGAAGGCTTATCTAACTACAATCTTTTTGGTGACACTTTTTATATTGAAAAACTAGGCATGGAATCACATTTTAAAAGTATGAGTCGCGGAGTTTTAGATACCAGAGACATTATTTACTTTATTAGTATTACTATCCTTTTTATTATACTCACAAAACTTAACATTCAAAATTCAAAACAATGATAATCACGCCTTTATTAGTATTATTTGTAATTATAGTTTTTATACTCGTCTATCTTTTTGTTAGCACTATAGATAAACGCAAATGGCTTACGTTGCTTGTAAGTATAGTATTAACTCCTGTAGTATATTTCTATTTATTTTATCCTATGCTTAATATAATAAGCAATTATCATCATGAAAAATATTTTGATAAAGTAGCTTGGGCAGAAAAACCAGGGCTTCGTTATGAGATGATGAATAACATGATTGATTCTAAAGAGTTTACTGGTAAATCTAAAGAAGAGGTTACCAACCTTTTAGGAAAATATGAATGGTTAGGTTGGGATTATAAGCAAAATACTTATGATGAAGACAAATGGAATTATGGTGTAGGTATTTTACCTGGAGCTTTTAATGACAAAAAAGTTAATATGACTTTTATATTTAAAGACAACCATGTAGTAGATATTCTTTATTTTGATGAACTTATTGTATTTGATGAGAAAAAATAAATCAAATATTGTAAAAATTGCTATTGTACTGCTTGTCATTATTGTAGTTAATGTGGTAAGCGGTAAGCTGTATAAGCGTTTCGACTTAACTAAAGACAAACGTTATACACTATCGCAATCGGCTTTAAATACTGTTAATGGCGTAGATTCGCCTGTTATTGTTGATGTGTTTTTAGAAGGAGAATTCCCTTCAGAGTTTAGACGATTACGAAACGAAACACAGCAGTTATTAGAAGAGTTTGCGCTTTATAATAGCAATATAACCTTCAATTTTATAAACCCTTTAGAAGATGAGGCTACTCGCGATAGTAACATTCAGCAGTTAGTGCAGCGAGGCATGCAACCATTGCAATTAAGTGTTAATGAAAGTGGAAAATCGTCGCAAGAGCTAATTTTTCCTTGGGCTTTAGCAAGTTATAATGACCAAACAGTACTAATTCCTCTTATTAAAAATAAAATAGGCTCTAATCAGCAAGAATTAGTAACTAATTCTATTCAAAATTTAGAGTATGCTTTTGCCGATGGATTTAAAAAATTAGTATCACAAAAAGAGAAAAAAATTGCCATTTTAAAAGGTAATGGCGAATTAAGTGATATTTATATAGCAGACTTTTTAAAGACTATAAAAGAACATTACTTTTTAGCGCCTTTTACTTTAGATAGTGTTGCTAGTAATCCGCTAGGAACCTTAAAAAACATAAAAGAGTACGATTTAATTATTGTTGCAAAACCAACACTTGCTTTTAGCGAAGAAGAAAAACAAGTATTAGATCAATATACCATGAATGGAGGAAAGAGTTTATGGCTTACAGAATCTATTGTGATGGATAAAGACAGTTTGTATAACGATTCAGGCAAAGCGGTAGCTATTATGCGTGATTTAAATATGAATGACTTTTTCTTTAAGTATGGCGTTCGAGTAAATCCTGTTATAGTAAACGACCTCTACTCTGCTCCAATAACACTAGCTATTGGTGAAGGTAGCGATGCTCAATTTCAACCTCTACAATGGCCTTATTCGCCATTAGCAGCAGGCAATCCAGACCATTCAATTACCAGTAACCTTAACTTAGTTAAGTTTGATTTTGCAAGTCAGATAGATACCTTGAAAAATTCGGTTAAGAAAACTATTCTATTACAAACATCAAGCCTTACAAAACTAGATGGTGTACCAAAAGAAATAAGCCTAGATATTGTAACGCAAGAGCCAGATCCTTCAACATTTACTAAAGGACCACAAAATTTAGCACTATTGTTAGAAGGTGAATTTACTTCGGTTTATAACAACCGAATTAAGCCCTTTAATCAATCGGATATAAAAGATAAAAGCACACCTACAAAAATGATTATTATTGCTGATGGTGATGTTATAAAAAATGATGTAGTAAAAAGTAAACCACAAGAACTAGGTTTTGACCGTTGGACAGGTCGTAGTTTTGGTAACAAAGAATTTTTGCTAAATGCAGTAAATTATCTCCTAAATGACGATGGACTTATAAACATTAGAAGCAAAGAAATACAAATTGCTTTTTTAGACACCCAAAAAGTTGAAGATGAAAAAAGCAAGTGGCAGTTTATAAATATCGCGTTACCACTGCTATTACTAGGGGTTTTCGGATTTGCTTTTAATTATTTTAGAAAGAAGAAATATACCTAGACGTTGTTAATAAGTTTGTTTTATAAAACAAGACGTTTGAGATATATTTGTAAGACTAATATTATCATAGTAAGATTATAAAAAAATATAAATGAAATTTATCGTATCGAGTACATATTTACTTAAGCAACTACAAGTTTTAGGTGGTGTTATTAATAACTCTAACACCTTACCTATTTTAGATAATTTTTTGTTTGAACTAAATGATTCAAAACTTACAGTTTCTGCTAGTGATTTAGAAACTACAATGTCATCAACTATAGATGTAGAAAGTACTAGTAAAGGAAGCATTGCATTACCTGCAAGGCTATTATTAGATACACTTAAAACATTTCCAGAGCAGCCTTTAACTTTTGTTGTTGAAGACAATAACACTGTAGAAATAAGTTCTAATCATGGTAAATATGCTTTGGCTTATGCCGATGGCAATGAGTTTCCTAAGGCTGTTGCTTTAGAAGATCCAAGTACTACAACTATTACTGGAGATATTTTAGCTACAGCAATTAGCAAAACTATTTTTGCAGCAGGAAACGACGATTTACGACCTGTAATGAGTGGTGTGTTTTTTCAGTTTTCAACAGAAGGATTGACATTTGTTGCTACTGATGCTCACAAGTTAGTAAAATACACTCGTGAAGATGTAAAGGCAAGTCAGGTAGCAGAATTTATTATGCCAAAAAAACCTTTAAATCTTTTAAAAGGTATTTTAGCTGGAAGTGATGATAATGTAACTATTGAGTATAATGATAGTAATGCAAAATTCACGTTTGAAAACTCTGAACTGGTATGTCGTTTAATTGATGGGAAGTATCCAAACTACGAAGCTGTTATTCCTAAAGAGAACCCAAATAAATTAACAATAGACAGAACACAGTTTTTAAACTCTGTACGTCGTGTTAGTATTTTCTCTAATAAGACTACACATCAAATTAGATTAAAAATTGCAGGAGCAGAACTTAATATTTCAGCTGAAGATATAGATTACTCAAATAAAGCTGAAGAGCGTTTAACTTGTGATTATCAAGGCGACGATATGCAAATTGGTTTTAACTCTCGTTTTTTAACAGAAATGTTAAATAACCTAAGTGCTGACGAAGTACAATTAGAAATGAGTTTACCAAACAGAGCAGGAATTTTAACTCCGATAGATGGTTTAGATGAAGGTGAGCAAGTTACTATGCTTGTTATGCCTGTAATGCTTAACAATTAAAAGATTACTCTTTAATATATAATTAAAAACGCTCACTTTTCAGTGAGCGTTTTTGCTTTATCTCAAAATAACTATATAACTAACTAATAAAACTAAAAGATAAAGGGTATTTTGGTGTTTCTCCATTACTTGCCTTAATAGCATTAAGTATTGGGAAAATTATTGCTATGATTCCTAAAGCTATAAATCCTAAAAGCCCTAGTCCGAATAATAAAATTAAAGGCACACAAATAATAGCATATACTATTAAACTTAATTGAAAATTAATGATGTTTTTACCGTGTGCATCCATTTGATATACTTTTTCCTTTTGGGTAACCCAAAGAATAAGTGGTAAAATTAAGCTCCCAAAACCAGTAAGCAATGTAACTAATTGACTTAGGTGTGTAATAACGATTAATTGTCTGTCTTCTCTCATGATGATTATATTTTGATGATTGATGTACTTATATGACGCGAAAAAGACAAAAATGTTACAATATGTAGCAAAAATGAATAATCAGAATTTATTTTGTTGTTCCTCTCAATTCTAAAGTTGTATTAATATGTTTAGTTAAATGCTGATTTTGATTTCCATTTTCTATTCTATTAATCAACATTGTTACAGATGTTGATCCAATATCTAAAGCGTGTTGTGAAACAGTAGATAATTTTGGGTCTGTAAAAGGAAGTATATTCTCATCTGAAAACCCTATTATAGATAAATCTTCAGGAATTTTATATCCATTTTTTAATGCTTTATGTAAAGCAACTACTCCAGATGTATTATCAATAGATAGAACTCCATCTATATCATTATATTGTTGAAAAAGTTGGTTTACTTGAGTCTCAATTTCATTATTATTTATATAAATAACTTGAGGCTTATTTGTGTATGATTTAGCTTCAGAAATAGCCTTTAAATAACCATTTACTCTTAATTTTCCAACACTCAATTCTTCTATATTACTTAACAATACAATGTGCTTTCTCCCTTCACTCAATAAATGTTGTGTGGCTTTATATGATGCTTCAAAGTCGTCAATAATAACCTTATCACATTGTATTTTATCTGACACCCTATCAAAAAGTACAACAGGCAAATTTTGCTTTAAAATTTTATTTATGTGATTATTTTCGTCTCTAATTTGTGTTTCTTCAGCAATAGACATTATAAACCCATCAACACTTCCATTGCCTAATACGTCTATACTTTGTAATTCTTTATCAAAAGACTCATTGCTATTACAGATAATAATATCATATCCCTTTTTTGTAGCCTCTTTTTCGATACCTAACAGTACTTTAGCAAAAAAATGATTTAGAATATTTGGTACAATAACACCTAGTGTTTTTGTTTTATTGTTCTTTAAACTTAATGCTACTTTATTGGGCTGGTAATTTAATATTTTAGCTAACTCTTTCGTTCTTTTTATAGTATCTGCACTAATTTCTTGGCTATCATGTAGCGCTTTTGAAACAGTAGATACAGAGACATTTAATTGTTCTGCTAAATGCTTTAAGGTTACCATATATTATTATATTAAATTAAAAAGAGTGCATCCTTTAATAAAGATACACTCTTATATATTAAATTAAAAGTTATTTAGTTTTTAATTAGTTTAACTGTGTTTACACCATTATTATTAGAAATTCTAGCAAAATATAATCCCTTAACTAAACTAGAAGCATCAATATTAACTTCGTTAGTATTTGGTGAAATTGTTAATACAAGCTTACCTAACATATCATATAAATCAATTTTGATTATGTTTTGATTATTAGTTTGCAATGTCCATACATTTTGAGTTGGGTTTGGAAACACTTTATAGTTAACCGTTGAAAATTCATTTATGCCTAAAACTTGTGGCTGATTCCAAACATAGCTAACATTTTTATCTCCATCTACTTTAATGTACCTATTAGTAAAAGTACCGTCTGTTGAAGTTTGCAAATCTCCAGGATTAAATGTTTCTTGATCATTCCATCCATCAACTGTAAATTTAAACTGAAATGCTTTTTCATCAAGAGGCAAAGTAACTCCCCAAATGCCACCACCTAAATCCGTTAGAGCATTACAAGCACCACACCAACCATTCCATTCTCCATTTATATATACTGTACCTAATGTTCCTCCATAACCGTTCATATCAACACTAAATGTAACGTTATGGTTTGGATCTATACCATCTGTAGCCTCTGCACAACCATTAAATGGCGCAGTAGCTAATACTTGATCTGCTCCAGAAACTACTAAGCGTCTATTTGTATTACCGTAATTTGTAATAGTACAAACATCACCTTGAGTAAATGTATCTTGACCAGTCCAATTATCATATGTAAATTTATATTCATGTTCACCATCAGCAATTGGTAATGTTACTTCCCATATGCCGCCTCCCATATCTGTTAAAGGGTTTGAATCTCCACTCCAACTATTAAAGCTGCCACTTATATAGGCTTGAGTAAAGGTTTGTCCAGACATATCAACACTAAACGTAATGTTGCTTTGCGATGTCATCAAAAAAGTTGATAACATGAAAATTAAAATGTAAATTTTCTTCATAATTGTTTATTTATTAGTTAATATTATTCTTTGTATACTTTTACATAATCAATGATAAACTCTTTTGGAAAAATTGAATCATCTACTTCTGGGCCTCCAAAGTTCCCACCTATTGCCATATTTAATATGATATAAAAAGGCTTATTAAAAGGCCATGTTCTCTCATTTTTAATTTCGGGAGAAAACGTGTAAACTAATTGATCGTCTATATAAAAAGAAATTGAATCTTTAGACCAGCTAGTTTTATAATTATGAAAGCCTTGTTCTATATCTTTATTAGTTGTTATTTTAGTATTCTTTGAATTACCAAAACTGTCAGGTGTGTGCAAAGTTGTATGTATTTCATGTGGTTTTTTACCAACATACTCCATTATATCAATTTCGCCGCAAGCTGGCCAAGTATTAGTGTCAATATCGTTTCCTAACATCCAAATTGCTGGCCAAAGCCCTTTTCCGATAGGTAACTTTGCTCTTACTTCTATTGTACCATATTGAAATTCTACTTTTCGTTTTGTTGTGATACGTCCTGATTGATATTTTGCATCATTTTTTGTTGCTGTAATAGTTAAAAAACCATTGTTTACTGTTACATTTTCTTTAGTATATAACTGTCGTTCATTATTTCCCCAACCACAGAGTTTTGGACAACCATCACCTAACTCATAATTCCAATAGCTTTCATTTAATTGAGTGCCATTAAAATGCTCTTCAAAAATAACGGGATTAGTTTCTTGACCTGATGCAAGAATTGAAATGCTAAATACTATGTAACACAGTTTTTTCATTATTTCAACTCAAATTCTTTTTCTAAAACAGTTTTAGAGCTTCCGCCAACAAAAACTTTAAATTCACCAGGCTCAACTATAAATTCTCCTTCATTTGAATAAAATCCTAACTCCTTTTCAGTTAATATAAAATCAAAAACTTTAGTTTCGTTAGGATTAAATTCGGCTAGCTCAAATCCTTTAAGTTCTTTTACAGGACGTGTTACGCTTGCATACATATCTTGTAAATACAATTGAATAACTTCTTTACCTTTTAACTTACCAGTATTAGTTACTGAAACCGATATTTTAACCTTGTTTTTTGATACATTGGTTACTGATAAATTTTTATATTCGAAAGTTGTATAACTCAATCCATGCCCAAAAGGATATAATGGGCTATTATCTTCGTCTGAATAATGAGACCAAAACACAATATCTGGAGCAGGCATAACTGGCCTTCCAGTATTTTTGTAATTATAATATATTGGCACTTGACCAACACTTCTTGGAAACGTCATTGGTAATTTACCACTTGGGTTATAGTCACCATACAGAATTTGAGTAATTGCATTACCACTTTGAGTACCTAAATGCCAAGCTTCTACTATTGCAGGAATATTTTTATCAGCCCAATTAATAGTTAATGGTCGTCCATTATTAAGGACTAAAACTATATTTTTATTTACATTATAAACTGCTTCTAACAGCTCTTGCTGAACTCCAGGCAGCCCCAATTCTGTTCTACTACGACCTTCACCACTTTGTAGACCGTGTTCTCCTAAAACCATAATTACAATATCAGCATTTTTTGCAACAGTAATTGCTTCACTAAATCCGCTTTTGTCTGTTGTATTTATTTTAAGTTCTGAAACAAATTCTGTTTTACCAATTGTTACATCTGCACCTTTAGCATAAGTGATTTTATTACCACTATACTTTTGCATGCCCTCTAAAACTGACACCGCAGTACTATCGTCTGCAGCAATTCTCCAACTTCCTAATGGGCTAGTCTTATCATTGGCTAAAGCACCTATGATGGCAATTTTTTGACCTTCTTTTTTAAGCGGTAATAAACTGTTATCATTTTTAAGTAAAACGATAGATTTTTTTGCCATATCTAGCACTGCATCTTGAATAGCTTGCTTTCCTATAGTTTCTTTTTCTCTATCCTCATCACAATACTTATATGGATCATCAAACAAACCAAGTTCAAATTTCACTCTTAAAATTCTTCTAACAGCATCATCAATTACTGACTCTTTAACTTTTCCTTCTTTAACTAATTTTGCTAACTCTTCAACATAGAGATATGATTCCATATCCATATCTGAACCTGCATTAACTGCTATTTCTGCCGCATGTTTACCATCTTTTGCATGTCCATGAGCAATCATTTCGGTTATAGATCCCCAATCTGAAACCACAAATCCGTCAAATTTCCATTTATCTTTTAAAACATCTCTTTGTAAATAAATATTACCAGTTGCAGGAACTCCATTTAGTTCGTTAAAGGAGTTCATAAAAGTTCTTACACCAGCTTCTGTAGCAGCTTTAAAAGGTGGAAAAATTATATTGTTTAATGTTGATGTTCCAACATCGACTGTATTATAATCTCGTCCTGACTCTGCAAATCCGTAACCAGCAAAATGTTTAGCGCAAGCTGCAATTGTATAATGTTTAGATAAATCATCTCCTTGAAATCCTTGGACTCTTGCAACAGCAATTTTGCTTCCTAAATAGGTATCTTCACCAGCACCTTCCATGACTCTTCCCCAGCGAGCATCTCTTGAAATATCTACCATTGGTGCAAACGTCCAATTTATACCTGCAGCCGAAGCTTCTTCAGCAGCAACTTGAGCTGATTTTTTTATAGCCTCTAAATCCCAACTAGCTGACTCTGCTAATGGTATTGGACTTATTGTTTTATAACCATGAATAACGTCGAAACCAATAATTAGCGGAATTCCTAAACGAGATTCTTCTACTGCAATTTTTTGGACAGCTCTAACATCTTTAACTCCTCTAACATTTAACATTGAACCAAC
The DNA here is from genome assembly GCF_014641635.1 of Aquaticitalea lipolytica. GTDB lineage: Bacteria > Bacteroidota > Bacteroidia > Flavobacteriales > Flavobacteriaceae > Aquaticitalea > Aquaticitalea lipolytica. Next base: position 109,897 of record NZ_BMIC01000001.1, read on the forward strand.
ATAACCTTTACGTAAGTGGTCATATTTTTTAGATTCACCATCTGCAGGAGAAGGACCTGTAAAATCCCAGAAGCCATTGTACTGATTCATCTGGCCAATTTTTTCTTCTAAAGTCATTTCATTTAAAAGTGCAGTAACTTTATCTTCGATATTAGAATACTTAAGATAAGATTTAGTATCATCTGTTAATAAATCTGAAGATGTACCTTTTTTACAAGAAACACTTACCAATAAGCACAGTAATAAATAATATTTTAGTTGGTATAATTTCATTATTGATAAACTCTTACATAATCTATTTCCATAGTAGATTGGGTAAACCCACTATCTATTGCTCCACCAAAATTTCCACCCATTGCTACGTTTAGTATTAAGAAAAAGTTGTGATTAAAAGGCACATTAGTATTGTTAGTAAAAGTGTGAATAGTAGTTCCATCTACTTTAAATTCGATGGTTGAAGCTGACCATGTGACTTCGTAAATTTTAAATTCAGTTGAGACATTTGGTACAACTATACTATTTCCATTACCATTACCACCAGAATTTCCTGGATAATGTAAAGTAGAATGGATTCTATTTTGATCATTTCCAACATGTTCCATGATATCAATTTCTCCACAAGCTGGCCACCCTACAGTATCAAAATTTGAACCTAGCATCCAAATAGCAGGCCAAGTGCCTCCTCCTGTTGGTAGTTTTGCTCTTACTTGTACCTTTCCATATTGAAAATCGAATAGATTTTGAGTTTTTATTCTTGCCGATGTATAATTGCTTCCCATAAATGATTCAGCTTTGGCAGTAATTTTAAGCAATCCATTCTCTACAATGATATTATCAGAGTTATCTGTATAGTATTGTGCTTCATTGTTTCCCCATCCGCCATCACCTGTTCCTAAATCGTAAGACCAATTTCCAGCACAAGGAGCTCCATCAACATCAAACTCATCTGACCAAATTAATGTTGAATTATCACCTGTACCTGTGTTTCCTGAATCGCCAGAACAATCAGCAGAATTACTGTAAGGGTCATTAGTTGTAAACTTTAAGTACCAAGCTAATTGAAATCCGCTTGGCTCTGTTTGAACAACTCTTACATGTAAATTTGTTTCTGTAATAGATAAAATTTCAAATTCATTATTTCCTAAATAATAACTCATAAAGCCATTATTTGTAACCGAAAATGAAGCTTGCGTAGATATAGTTTCATCAATTCCTGAACTTGAAGGCAAAAATGATACTGGCTTCACACCTGAAGCGTCATAAGGGTAACAAGTATCTTCATTAGGATTAGGTTGTCCTATGGCATCTAGCACTTCAAATCTGTGAAAGTAGGTATTTCCGTTATTGTTTAGCTCTAAAGTAACATTCTCTGATGCATCTTGAGCAAAAACCAATCTATCTTCATATAAACAACCAACACTCTCTTTTTCAAAAGGTGATGCTGCATACCAAATTGGTGCAACATCATCTAAAGGTCCAACACCTAAATGTGCCGTAACTGAAGCATCCCAATACCAAGTTTTATTAGAAGATGCTCCTCCTGTTAGCTTATTTTTTATTTCTATTGGATTAAATGCACTAAACACATCTAATGTTATAGACTTTGAGGTTGTTAAGCCTCCTGTACCAGATGCAATTACAGTTACCACATAATTATTTAAACCATTTTGAGTAAATCTGTGCATTTTTTCACCTGAAGGTGCTAAAATATTACCTGTACCATCTCCAAAATCATATCTGTAAGTTATTGCTTTGCTTGCGCTAGCTGTAAAATTTACAAATCCAGAACCGTCACCATATGGATTAGCTGCGTCCTGTCCTACAATTTCAAAAGTAAGCTCTAAATTTGTTGGCGCAACAACATCTCCAAATTCTTGATCTTCATCTTGACAAGTATATAGCAACATCATCATCAAAACGGAAAAACTAATTTTAAGTATTTTTTTCATAATTATCATAGCCATTTATATTCTTATAAGTTTGTAAGTCCAAAACACTCCAGAACCAGATTCTATTCCTACACTAATTGTGTTACTATCTATAAAAGTAACATTATATGTTATTGAACTTGGCACTGCTACATTAGGTAGTTCACCTGCATTATTAGCTTTAGGCAGACCTATATAACTTCCTGTTCCATTAACAGTTATTGTACCAGCGGCTTGGTTATTGTTAAATGTATAAGCTGATAAACCATTATGAGGTGCAACTGGAGTACCGCAAGCATCACCTCCGCCTTGCCAGCCTTCAATCCATGATTGTGTTCCTAATACGTTTTTAAATGAGCCATCTGTTCCAAAAATATAAGTATCATTAAAATAACATGCTCTAGCTGTAACTCCAGCTGCATCAATTGACCACCAATCACCGCTTCCAGGACTTGGGCCAACTTTTAATGAACCTGGCTCTGATGCCATTTTCCAAATTCCATGAATAGGAGTTGTTGGTGTTGTATCTCTAACAAGTTTATAAGTCCAAAAAACTCCAGAACCCGCTTCAATACCGACAACCATAGTATTAACATCTAAAAATGTTACATCATAAGTAATTGAGTTTGGTACAGCAACATTAGGAAGTTCACCAGCATTATTAGCTTTTGGTATTCCTATATAAGCACCTGTTCCATTAACTGTTACTGAATTAGTAGATGTGTTATATGTATATGTAGCAGGAATTGATCCATTATATGGTCCAACTGGAGTGCCACAATTATCGCCACCACCTTGCCAGCCTTCAATCCAAGTTTGTGCACCTAAATTATTATTAAAAGCACCATCTGCAGTAAATATAAATGTGTCATTAAAATAACAGGCTCTAGCAGTTACTCCTGCAGCATCAATTGACCACCATTCACCACTTCCAGGACTTGGACCAACTTTTAAAGATCCTGGCTCTGAAGCCATTTTCCATGTACCAACTATATTAGAGGTTGAAGCAACTGGAGTAGATAAATTAATATCATCAAAATAATACATATTACCATTTCCAGGGTTTCCAAAATCGAAAAACAAAACAATTTTATGATACTCTTGAGAAAGGTCTGAAGAACTAAAATCAAATGTTAATGTTTCCCAAGCGTTTGCTACTGTATTTGTAACATCAACCTCAGCAGATATTGAGCCATTTGTAGCGTTTTCTAATTTAAGCTTAACTGTAATACCACTTACTGGAGACCAAACATTTACTTTTAAATTGTTTAGAGTTGAAAAGTCTATTGGGTCGTCTAATTGTAAAAAAGTTCCACCCCAAACTTCTGCTCCTACTGGTTTATTTGACCTACCTACCATAGCGCTTGTATTACCTCCAGACATATCAGGATTTGTAACAACAGAAGATGCTACATTGCCAAAATCAGTAAAAGCATAATTAACTGTTGCATCTTCAAAACTAATTGGCAATACTATTGGATTAACAATTGTTATTGTTTCGGTATATTCTGTAGTTTCTGAACCACCACTGTAAGCAATTACTCTTACAACATAATCACCTACATCTGAATATGTATGAGTTATGGTTTCTCCCTCCATAAACATTACTGGAGTTTCATCAATAACATCACCAAAATAAACTTCAAAATAAGCTTCTAAATCTGCTGTTGCAGATACATTAATTGAAAACACATCACCTTGAACAGGTTCTATAGTGACCACCAGGTTTTCTGGAGCTAAAAATGATACTGTAAGCTCTCTAGTAACTGTGGTTTTAAGTCCATTAATACCAATAGCTACAATTGTAACCGTATAAACTCCTTCTGGATAAATATTAGAAAGTGTTTGCCCAACTGAAACCACATCAAAATGATTTGGTTCATCTCCATAGTATACTTCAAATGATACTGCTCCTTCTCCATTAGGAGCTATGGTTACTAAACCTGTATTATCTTGAGTTATACTAAATACTGCACTGACGTTTGCAGGTGCTAAAATTTGATCTACAAAATTTGTGTCTCTATCTTCGGTTGTACAACCTAAATAAGATAACACAATTAAGAAAACAAATAAACTTTTAAAACTTTTCATAGTTATGTTTTTTAATATCCTGGATTTTGTTCCCATTGATTTCCTGCTAATTGAATTTCTATAGATGGTATAGGAAATACTTCATTTTTACCAGCTTGAAAGCCATCAATTTCATTAGCTGCTCTACCTGTTCTTACTAAATCGAAAAAATGATGCCCTTCTCCAACTAACTCAACTCTTCTTTCATGATAAATTGCTGTTGTTAATGTAGCGCCAGACGATGTTACATTATTAGTAGTGTTTCCAAAAGCACGTTCTCTTACTCTATTTAAATAAAATCTTGCGCGCGCATCATCTATATTTCCTCTATTAAGAGCTTCGGCAGCCATAAGCAATACATCAGCAAAGCGAATAGATCTATAATTATTTGGATTAGTAAGATTAGCATCACCTGTATTTAAATCTCCTTGACGAGCAATATACTTTCTATTGAAATAACCTGTGTGTTCATAGCCTGTACTAAAAGTAGCTCCAGTATTAGTTGCCCAAGTATTAATATCTAATATTGCTGTTTGTAATCTATTATCACCATCTTCAAATTCATCAACAACTTCTTGTGTTGGCACATTAAAACTAAATCCAGACTCAAAAACAGGTCCTGCATAATTTCTTATTCCATTAAATCCTACTGCTACATTACCTTCACTACATTGTAAACAACCAAAACCTGCACCTTCAATATCGGTATATTGTACTTCAAATACAGACTCTATATTATTTTCGTTATCGTTTTCAAACATTGTACTGTAATCTGTTAATAAATCATGCGGACCATTATTTATTAAATCTTCCAATACATTTGCGGCCTCTGGAAATTTATTCTGATATAAATAAACCTTACCTAATAAAGCTTGAGCAGCTCCTTTAGTAACTCTCCCTTTTTCAGCTTGAATATAAGGTAAGTTAGAAGCAGCATAAATTAAATCGTCTTCCATTTGAGCATAAATTGTTGCTTTTGATGTTCTTGGCAACGTGTATTGATCTCCAAATAATATTCGTCTATCAACTACAAAAGGCACATCTCCAAACCATTTAACTAATTCGAAATAATAGTATGCTCTTAAAAAACGTGTTTGTGCAATAACACCTTCTTTTCCAGGGAAATCAGTTTTATCTTTAAACTCCATGATGTAGTTAGTACGATTAACACCACTATACATCCAACCCCAAATATCACGTAGTTGTTGATTAATTGGTGTATGAACCATATCATCAATTTCTTGTATACCTGGCACATCGATAGCACTTTCGCCACCAGCCAATGTATTATCTGATGCAATTTCTCCAAGCATTACATTTAAATATGTAGATTGTAACATATCGTAAGCAGCAATAAGTGCACTTTGATAATCTTCTTCAGTGTTGAAGAAATCTTCAGAATTTTGATCTTGAGAATCGACATTTACAAAATCATCACTACATGAAAAGATGATGAGTAATGCGATAATTGCGTATTTAAATTGTATTCTTTTCATAGCTAATTAAAATTTTAAATTCATTCCTAGCAAAAATGTTTTTGGATTTGGGTAAAACCCATAATCTATTCCGCCTCCAATTGGCTCGCCTGTTGAAGCTGTTGGGTCGTATCCTCTGTATTTGGTTAGAGTAACTAGGTTACTTGCAGAGATATAAAATCGTAGTTTACTTATTTTAGAGTTTTCTAGTACTTTATCTGAAAACGAATAGCCTAATTGTACATTTTGAAGCCTTATAAAGCTTCCATCTTCAACAAAAAAGTCTGAAAATAAACTATTAGAGTTTGCGCCTGAAGTAACTCTTGGAAATGAATTACTTGTTCCTTCACCAGTCCAACGATCTAAATAATAAACACTTCTATTTGTTAAGGCTTGGTTTCTTTCATAATTTCTAACAATTTCATTTCCTATTGAAGCGAATGCATAAGCAGCAAAATCGAAGTTTTTGTAATCTATTGACAGATTTATTCCCATTGTAGCATCAGGCAACGGATTACCTATGTTAGTTTTATCGTCATCATCTATAACACCATCTTCATTTATATCTACAAATCGTAAATCACCAGGTTGTACATTATTATTAATTGTTGGATAATCATCAATTTCATCTTGATTTTGGAAAATTCCATTAGTTACAAAACCTCTAAAATAACCTATAGGAAAGCCTTCTTCCATTCGAGAAGGAGGATCTTGACCTACACCAAACGAACCACCAGATAGAAAATCTCCATCTGCACTTACAGACACAACATTGTTATCTAAAGTTGATACATTATAACGTAAATTAAACTTTAAATCATCATTAACTACTTTAGTATACCCAATTGAAAATTCGAATCCTTGATTTTCAACTATTCCAGCATTTACTACTGGTGCTCCAGAGCCTGGAGCTGTTGTTCCTAATAATCCTGAAACTTGAGGAACAACTAGCAAATCTTCAGTTCTTTTTTTGTAGTAATCAAAGGTTATATCAATCTGATTTTTAAAGAAATTTGCATCTAAACCAACATCAAATGTTTTTTGCTTTTCCCATCGTATTTCTGGGTTAGAAACTGCTCCAATGGCAGTACCAAAAACTAATTGATCATCAATTACATAAGTACCTTCTCCATTTAATAAAGAAACAAATCTAAAGTCTGGAATTCTGTCATTTCCTAATATTCCATAAGATGCTCTAAATTTTAAGAAGTTTAATACATTATTATCTTTTAGGAAATCTTCTTCAGAAGCGACCCAACCAATTGACCCTGAAGGGAAGTAACCAAATTTATTATTTGGACCAAACTTGGTAGAACCATCACGTCTAACAACACCTGAAACTAAATATTTTCCTTTATAGTCGTATTGCATTCTTGCGAAGTATGACAATAATCTTGAATCGAATGTTGCATTTCCGTTTGGATAAATGTTTTGCACACCTGATGCCTGCTCAATAGTTGCATTAGCTATATTGTTATCGGGAACGTCGAAACCAACAAAACCGCTAAACTCTCCTGTTGTTTTAAAAACTGACGTTCCTAAAAGTATGTTTACATTATGAATGTCATTTATTTTGTTTTCATATTTTATAAATGCATCAAATGTATAATCTCTAAAAAAACTTTTAGTTTCTACAACTTCACTTCTGTCTTTATTAAATACTTTTCCACTTCCGTAAAAAGCAACTGGACTAAACACATGGCTATTTACTTTTGCATAATTAAATTGATAATTTGCTTGTGCAGTAAAGTGGCTGAAAAAATTATATGATAGACTTGCATTTCCACTTATTTTATCAACTTGTCCTCTATTATATGTATTTTCTATTTGCGCAAGTGGGTTAATAACCTCATTACCTAGACCTTCAGCAATTGTATAATCTCCATTATTATCTCTTACCTGAAATGTTGGAGCCATATTTAGTGCATTAAATAAAACAGAACCTAAACCAGTTTCTGACAACGTTTTTCTGTTTGTATGCATAAAGGTTAGTCCTGCATCTAACTTAAAGTTTTCTAAAAAGTTTAAACTGTAATTACCTCTATTAGTAAATCTAGTAAAATTGGCTTTTTTACCACCCACAATTCCATCTTGAGTTAAAAACGAAGAACCATAGGCATAAGTAGAGTTTTCACTTCCTCCTTTAATAGTTATGGCATTATTAAAAATTGGTGCATCTTCAAAAACTTTATCTTGCCAATCTGTACCTTGACCCAAGTCTAAAACATTGGTAAATACTAATGCTTGACCATTGGCTGCGAAAGCTTCATTAACTAAAAGAGCATATTCGGTTGCGTTTAACGAAGGTATTTTTCTAGTTGTTTGTTGAAATCCTGCAAAAGCATCATACTCAACCGTTAGAGGCATATTTTTTCTACCAGACTTTGTTGTAATTAAAATAACACCATTTGCTGCTCTAACACCATAAATACCTGCAGTAGCATCTTTAAGAACATTAATAGTTTCTATATCGTTAGGATTAATAACACTTAAATCTTCTACAACATTCCCATCTACTAATATTAAAGGTCTGCTATCTCCATTAGTTGATACTCCTCTAATACTTATTGTAGAAGCACTACCAGGTGAACCTGATTGTGATGTAATATTAACACCTGCCATTTGCCCTTGAAGAGCTTGCTCGATACGAGATGGTTTTAAGGCTTCAATTGTTTCACTGGAAACTACAGCTACTGATCCTGTTATTTCTTTTTTCTTTTGAGTTCCATAACCAATAACTACAATCTCATCAAGTTTAGCTATATCTTGTTCTAACTTAATGTTTAAAACATTGTTGTTACCAATTACAACTTCAAAAGTTAAATAACCAACATAACTAAAAACTAATGTTGATCCATTAGGAACATTATTTATTTTAAAATTTCCATCGAAGTCTGAAACTACACCTTGACTTGAATTTTTGATGAATATGTTTACTCCTGGGATTGGAAATCCACTATCTTTATCTTGAACATTACCAGAAATTTCAAAATTTTGAGCTTGAATGGTTGAACAAAATAGTATTGCTAAAAATGTGCAAAGCGTTAGTCTCATAAAAATTGCATTTTACTTTTTCATAAAATTACTTATATGAATTGTGAAATCGATAAATTTGACCTCAACAAAAAATATACATAATAAAAAAATGCGGTTTTTTTTATGAAAAACTCATTAAAGCATCGATTAAATCTAGATTTTACTATTTAAAATAGTTGCAAATACGATAAGTTTAAACCTATCTTTAAAATAAAATGTTGTGGTAATGTATAGTTTAAATTAACAATTGTTGAGGCGCTTATATTTCTAGTATATAATTTGTTAAGCTCGACTCGTGTGGCAAATTCATTTTTTTACGCAAACGATATCGTTTTACCTCTACACTTCTTGTTGAAATGTTTAACAATGGAGCTATTTCTTTTGATGAGAGGTTTAGCCTAAGATAAGCACATAGTCTTAAGTCGTTAGGTGTTAACGTAGGATGTAATGCTTTTACTTTTTTTAGGAAATCCTTATCTGCATTATTAAATGCTTCTTGGAAAAACTTCCAGTCATCTGTATTGTTTAGATTTTTATCAATAATTTTTATGACAGGCTTTAAATTTTTACTACCATCTGTACCTTTAAGCTCTTTTTTTACATTGTTTAAAAACTCGTTCTTTTTAATTAAACTCATTGTAGATATTGCTAACTCTCTATTTTTACTTTCAATATCTTGTTGTAGTTTTTCGTTTTTAAAACTCATTAATTGCTGTTCGTTTTCTAATTTTTTGAGCTCTAATTCTTTTTGTGTTTTTTCTAATAACTTTTCTCTTTGTTTCTTATAATAACGTTTATATATGTTATGCATTAACAAAGAAAATAACAATACTGATAGAATATAAACAACTATCATCACACTAGTTAAATACCAAGGCTTTTCGATTGAAAATTTATAACTAGCTGTGTTGGCAGTTAATGTATTACCTACTCTAGCTCTTACATTAAATGTATAATTACCAAATGGCAGGTTTTTAAACAACTCACTAGAAGCAGTTGACCATTCACTCCAATTATTATAGATACCATCTAGCTTATATTGGTATTCGACTTCTAAATATTTATCAAACTCTGCAACACTATATGTAAATTCTATATTGTTCTCATTGTTTTTAAAATCTCCTAATTTACTTTCACTTATTAATATACTTGACTGATTTAAAGTGCTTTTAGCAATTGTATTAATTTTTATTTCATATTTTTTATCATTAAGCTTATCTAAATCGATGATAATAAATCCTTCTGAAGTACCAAATAAGTACTTCTGTGCCTCAATGTGTGAAACGCTTTCATAACCTGTCATTCCCTTACGTAATGAACTAGGTAATGATATTCTATTAATTTTTGGTGTTGAACTTAGTTTTCCTTGCGAGATATAGTTTATTCCTTTATCAGAAAAACTCCATAAAGTATTTGTATAGTTATCTATAATAAGTTTTCCTGATGTATAACCTTGATCTTTAAATACCTTACTATAAATTGAATCTTTCTGAAAACTATTTTTTTTGCTATTAAACTTATATATTCCATCTTTATAGGTATATAATATATCATCATTATATTTCAACAAACTAGAATGAAGTCCTTTTTCTGCTGAGGATTCTTTTACAATAGTTAAGACTTTTGTAAACTCTTTATTGACTTTTAATTTAAAAACTCCTTTGTATTCATGGCTCACAAAAATTTCATCATTATTAAAGCGCTCGAAATATTTTGATGAATTATCAAAACCTTCAATCTTGTTTTTAAATTGCCAATTTTCACCAACTTTCTGTAGAATATTAAGACCGTTATAATTGCCCTGAAGTAATAAGTTTGGATTCTCTTCAATTGGTTTTATATTCCAAGTACCTTGGACATTACTTATCTTATTTACAGTATCATCATTAACTATAAATGTACCATTATTATGTCCGCAAAATAATGTGTTATTAATACTTACTAAACACCAAACCTGTCCGTTAGTGCCTTTAATAAATTTAAAGCTATTGTCTGAATCTATTTTTTTATAAAACAACCCTTGATTTGTACCTAAATAGAGATTGTTATTAAATACTGCAGATGCATAAACGGTTCCAATTTCTCCTTTATCATCATTATAAATGCTAAATGGAGATGTAATATTTATACAATTAATTCCATTATCTAAACCTAGCCAAATATTTTGGTCTACATCTTCAAAAAGTGATAAAACTGTATTATTATTTAAACCAGAGGTGCTATTTATTTTGTAATTAATCTCACCTTGAGGTGTTAAGTGAATTATTCCGTTAGAAATTGTTCCTAATGTAAAACTATTATCTTTTAATTTAATACTATTGTATACACTTATATTAGATAGTAAACTGTTTGCTGGAATATCCCACTTTATCAAATTATTTTTCTCAAAAATATAAAAGCCATCTTGTCTTGTTTCAATAAGAAGCTTGTTATTATGATTAAAAATATTAACGACTTCATTGTTTCTAACTATGACATTATCTGTTATGAGTAATTCTTTTCCGTTTTGGATTTTATAAATACCATCATTAATTTTTTGAAAATATATACTCTCATCAACTTTATATATTTTAGTAATTGTTGTTTCAGAATCAATAATTTTATAATCATTGGTTTTAGTGTTATATATGTAAATTCTATTTAAAGAATGAAATAAAACCCAATCATCAATATCTATAATGCTCCAAAATTGCTCGTCTTCAATTAATGGTATATTAAGGCTTTGTGATAATGATTTATAATCTAATATTCCAATATCATTACGTTGCCAGTAACCAAACTCCATATAACACCCAGTGTAAATTCTGTTATTAACAACATTAACAGATCGCATTATGGTTTGATTTGGAGATGGATAAAGCTGCCATTTTGCGCCATTAAATTCTAATAACCCTTTATTATTAGCTATATAAATATATTTTTCTTTTGATTGAGAAATTGACCAATTCTGATTTTCGGCTCCATATTGTTTAGGTAAGTAAATTTCAACTGGAGGTAGTTCTTGTGCAAAATTTTGCAAGAATGTTAAGCCAATAAAAAATACAAGGCCATTTTTTAGTAAAAACTTATGCATTACAGTGTTTTATACTGCAATATACAAACTTTGTATAGTTTATTATAATACAGTATAACAACTATACAAAGCAATACTATTAACCATACAATTATGTTTAACTATTTCCAGATATTCTCTAGCTCTTCGAGAGATTTACCTTTAGTTTCTGGAACATATTTATATGTAACACCTACTATTAAACTTATAAATACAATAAAAATAAAATAAGGCAAAGAGCCATTCCAAGTTGTGCCATTATTTACATCACTACCCATAACAATTGGAAACGATTGTGACACCACATAATTTGCTGCCCATTGCGCAGCTACTGCTATTGACATAGCTACACTTCTTATTTTATTTGGAAACATTTCTGAAAGTAACACCCAAACAACTGGACCCATTGAGAGGGCAAATGAACCAATAAAAATTAATACTCCTAATAAGGATATAAAACCAACAGATTGTTGTTGTAATGAAATACCTAACAACAAAAAACCAACTATCATGCCCAAGGAACCTATATAAATTAATGGTTTTCTACCAAATTTATCTACTGTAAACATAGCCACAAATGTGAAAACTAAATTTACAAAAGCAAGTAATATTTGCTGTAATAATATATCTTCTTTACCAAAACCTAATGCTTTTTCAAAAATATCTGCTCCATAATACAATACTGCATTAATACCTGTAAACTGTTGTAATATTGATAAAGTAGTTCCAATAAGAATTATTCCCAAAATAATTTTCGAAAAATAATTAACCTTTAAACCATCATTACTGGTCTTGAATGAATCTTGTATCTCCAATATTTCTTTACTAGCCTGTTCTTGACCATGAATTTTAGTTAATACAATTAAAGCCTCTTCATTATTACCTTTTAGAGCTAACCATCTTGGGCTTTTAGGAACAAAAAATAATAACAAAAGAAATAAGCAACTTGGTATTAATTCTGACCAAAACATACGTCTCCAACCAAATTGAATGTTTTCTGCTTCAGATAAATTATTACCAATAAAATAAGTTGCTAAAAACACAACGAAAAACCCAATTACTATTGCCAGTTGGTAATATGTAACCATTTTACCTCTAATTGCACTAGGAGCAATTTCTGCTATGTACATAGGAGCATTCATTGATGCCATTCCGATTCCTAATCCTCCAATAATTCTAAAAAATACTAATACAGATACTGTTTCTGGAAATATTGAAGGTAACCCAGATCCCCAAGCTGATAATGTAAATAAAACTGCAGAAATAATTAAAGAGTACTTTCTACCAATTTTAATACTTAATGGTCCTGCTATAATTGCACCTATAAAACATCCTAATAGTGCACTACCAACTACCCAACCTTTTAAAGCATCATTTAATTCAAAATACTTACTTAAGTAAAATTGAGCTCCATTAATAACTCCAGTATCATACCCAAATAAAAGGCCTCCAAGTGCAGAAACTGCCGTAATTAATAATAGAAAAGTTTTCTTGTTCATAATTGTCGAATTAGCGTTATTTTTCTAATATAAAGCTAAAAGAACTATTATTTGAACAAGATACATGCTTGTATAGTTTTTGTATAGGTAATGCCTGGTCTATTTCACAACTATCTTTCTTGTTACTGCTTTTCCTGATGAAAAACTAAGCTTGGCTATGTATAATCCAGAATTTAATTTTATTGGAATAGACTTCCTATTATCATATTCATTTGAAAAGAGCAACTGCCCTGAAATATTATAAATATCTAGCTTAAATTCTTCATGAATTCCAGAAATATTTAATTGATTTTCTATTGGATTAGGGTAGAAATTAATTGAACTTAAATTAGACTCATTTATACCTAAAGTATCATCATAGAAACTAAAATATTTAATTGTTCCATCAAAAATATTAGTGTAATATATTGAACCATCTATAGGGTTCTGTGCCATATGAACAATCCCTGTCCCATAGTTAATAGGTGCAAAAGTAGAAGTATGGCTAATCCATGGAGTATTAGATGTGTTTAATGTTGCAACTCCAACCCAATTTCTTGCATAATCGGTAAACATAAATTTGTGTTCCATTGCGGCACCAAATCCAGTTCCTGTAATATATGTTCCTGCTATTCCTGCATTACCTCTAAACTCACTTCCTGTTGTAGGAGAACCGTTTGCACCAATTCGAGGATTGGTAGGAGTTGTACCACTAAACCAAGGCACACGAGTTTCAACACTACCTCCATGTTTCCATGTTATTGATGGTCTGCTATGTGTGAATCTTCTATTAGCCGGATTTGTATCGTCATTAAAACTTGTTGGTTGATTACATAAATTTTTAAATAGCTGATTTCCTTCGTCTGGATTAGTAATACCACTATTGTAATAGCTATTTAATGTTGTTTGCCCTTCATAAAGTGGCCATCCAGCATTTAATCCAGGTTTATCTATAATATGTAAATCTTCCCACGTTTGCCAACCTACATCAACAACAAAAATAATTCCTGGGTTTGCATCTGCAGGATTAGTACTTCCACTATTAGGCTTAATTGCTGCTCTAAATGGGTTTCTAAATCCCATAGCATACATTCTAGATTTAGGAGAACGCGGACTGTTAGAGTCGTAAAATGGATTTGACGGAATTCCATCTCCTGTATTTGGATCTAATCGCAGCAATTTACCACAAAATGAGTTTATCATCTGACTTCTAAATGCGCCAACATTTTCTTCAGGTCGCATCATTCCATCATTAATAGCTTGCTGGTAATAGGTATGACTTATACTCCCTGTATCTGTAGTACTATAACTTGCATTATCACCAGTTGTTAATAATAAAGTACCATCACTACCAAACATTATTGTACCTCCAGCATGCGACTCGTGAGTGATGGGAATACCTGTTGTAATACTTTCTCCTAAAAGAATAGTTCTGGTAGAATAATCTGTAGTCATTGGTGACTGAAGATGGTTTAATTTATATCGTGTTAATCTGCTTATTGAAGCTTTATAATAATCATTTGTATTAGGATTATAATTAGCAGTACCGTAATAAAGAAGATGATGCCTATCTACAGTATAAAACAAATAAATTAATCCGTTAGTATTAAAATTTGGATCTAAACAAATACTTAACAAACCAAAATCTCTGTAGCTTGAAACCTCGTCAGAAATATCTAAAACTGCATTGGCTTGCATAACATATTGAGTTCCATTCCAATTAAAAAGAAAAATTTGCCCAGCATTAGTCCAAACAAACATTTTACTACCATCTGAACTAAAAATAGTACCCATAGGTGATGCAAATGTTTCAGGAAGCGTAGTTGAAGAATAATCTTCAGGTAATTGAGCAAAAGTTAAGCAAAAAAATAGTCCGAAGAAAAAGGATATATATAGCCTATTCATAATCAAAATTAATTTGAATTAATAATAAATTATTGGCTATTAATCAATTACAATTCAAATATAGTACTTATTTTGAAGTATTAATATTCACTTGAAAAAATTACGCTTGCTTTTTTACTACTTTTTTAGTTTGAACTTTCTTTTTGTTAAAACTTGCTTGATTAAAAAAGTCTAAAATAACATTAATCTTTTCGAAAGGAATTGAGGATATTTCGTGTTTACCTCCTTTTACTGCGTATAAATAATAAGAAGAATCTAGCTCCTTAAGTTTTTTTGCAATAACGTAAGACCCATCTAACTTTAAATAGCCAGGCTTACTAAAATCGCATTTGTGATGTGAAGCGCTATAATATGGAACTAACCTATCACTAGTGCCATGAAATAGCATGGTAGGAATAGCATTGTTTTTATTAATATAATCTGCAGTTAAAACAGCACCAGATAATGATAGAATACCTGCAAATTTCAACTCATTATACTTAGGTGAGTCTTTTAAAAAGTAATCTTTTAAATATACAGCGTTTAAAACCACTTCTGCTCCTGCACTACTCCCACCTGCAATCATTTTTGTTCTATCTACATTAAAAGCCTTACTGTTTTTATATATGTATAACGAAGCATCTAAATAATCTATAATTGCATTTTTAAATGTTGAAATTTTCTCTTCTTTAGTACACTCGCAACCAAAACCTGTACTTTCTCCTTTACGCGTTAAACGATAAGAAATTGAAACACCAATGAACCCCTTTTGAGTTACTATTTCAGCTAGTTTTTTTTCGCTAGAATTATCTCTATTGCCACTCATAAAACTCCCTCCATGCATCCAAATTAATACTGGAAGTGAGTCTGAAGCTGTTAAATTATCTGGCGTATAAACATCTAGTTTTAAGGTATCTTTACCTATAATAGAATATACATAGGTTTTTTTAGTTTGTGAAAAACCAGTAAAAAACAAGAATAAAAAAATAATAAATAAGAAGCTTTTCTTCACTTTACTTTATCAGGTTTAATAATTGACGAATGTAGTTCTATTTTAACATTACAAACAATCTTATTAGCAATTAATTAACTAAAATTTTATAATGACTAATATCATGTTATTTTGACAGAATCTCTTGTAGTTTTACTAAACTAAAATTATTAAAATGAAACATATATTACTTCTTACAGATTTTTCAGATAACTCAAAAAATGCTATTAAATATGCTCTGAACTTTTTTAATGATGAATTATGCACATTTTATTTATTATATGTTCAAAGCTCTAAGTCTTATACTACTGACGATTTAATGACAAATGGCAATACAACGGTTTACGATTCAATAATAAAAAAGTCAAAACATAAATTAGAGAAACTTATTGTTAGCCTTACATCAGAGTTTACTAATAAAAACCATAGTTTTCAAGCTATTGTTGATTATGATTCACTTACCGATTCTATAAAGCAAATTATTAAGTCTAAAAAAATTGATCTTATTGTTATGGGTACAAATGGTGTTACTGGTGCTAAAGAAGTAGTTTTTGGTAGTAATACAATAAATGTTATAAGACATATAAACTGCAATACTTTAGTTATACCAGAAGGTTTTAATTATGCTAAAAAACCAAAAGACATACTATTGCCTTTAGATGAGAATGATTCTTTACAGGGAGCTAAATTTAATGAGGTTGCTAAACTTATAAAAAAGTATAAATTATTATTTCATGCTTTAAGAATTAATCCAATTGGAAAACCGTCTATCATAGAAAATGCTGATACTAAAACTATTAGTGATATTTTAAAAGGCAAGCGCTTTAAGCATCATATAGTAAATAATATACCTATGCATTATGTTGTTGACTGCTATTTACAAACTAACACAATAGATTTCATGTCGTTAATTGTACAAAAAGAGTCTTTGTTTGAAAGATTTTTTATAGGATCACCAACAACTCAGATTAGCAATAAATTAAGAGTGCCTTTATTAATACTTCACAGTAACTAAATTTTAATATTCATAACACTAATAATACCAATTAATAAAATAAGTATTAAAACAAGGTTTCTAAATTGCTCTTGAGACATTTTATTAAGTATTAGTTTACCAATCCAAGTTCCAACAACGCTAACCACTAATAATATTGGCACTAAATATAAGTGCTCTTTACGCATATACCCATTAAAATAATATACTATAGATCTGCTAAAGTCTATACCTAAATCTATAACTGCAGAGGTGGCAATAAATTTATTTTTATCCATTTTAAAAGCAGCTAAAGTTATACCTCTAATTGCTCCTCCAGTGCCTAATAATCCTGCACTTAATCCTGATAACGAGCCTCCTATTATTGCATTTCTTGTCTTTGGAAGTATTTTTAATTGTTTAAAAATTAAAAAAAGTAAGCTTAATATAATTAAGAATACTCCCAGAATATACGTTAATATTTTAGGGTCTAAATACTTACTAAAATACGCGCCAATAGACACAAAAATTATTGCTGGAACACCTAAATACAGAACTATTCTTTTATCTAACCCTTTTTTAAAAAATGCAATTTTAGTAACATTACTAGATAAATGGTAAAGTGCTGTTATGCCTAATACAGATTGAAAATCAAAAAACATATTAGCAATGGGAACAAAAAATACTGATGAGCCAAAACCACCAATTGTTCCCAAAATTTCTGCCAATATTGAAAGTATAATAAATATAGGAAGATATCTTGTTATCATGCTTTAAATATTATTACTAGATATCTTAACTTAAGGTTAGTGTCTGTCAATTAATCTTAATTTTTCTGATTTCATTATTTTTTTAATCATTCTGAATAGATGAGTTTTTATGGCTTTATAATCTTTAAAAAAATCACTAACTAGAATGATAAGATCTTTATGTTCTTTTTTGAAATTTTCTTCTTCTTTTGGCTGATCTATTCCATCTAATAAAATTTTTATATCATTTTTGTGAGTTTTAACAGATTCAATAAGTAAGTTATTACGCTTTTGAGATTTATTTAATACATCCACCATTTCTTTAGTTTCTGAAAACTCTTTATCGTTAATTAATTGAAGCGTGTAAGTTTTAATAATATCTTCAAAAAATAAATGCTCGTCTTTAATGAAACTTAACTCTGAAAGCCATTTTTTTGACTCCTCATACATTTCATCAGCACTTAGCCATTCTAAATATTTTACCTGTGTTTTTGTAGTAATCATGATAATAGGTGTTTAAAATAATGCAGAAAGTTGTTTTTATAATAAACTCTTTCTGCATTATTTGATAATTACATTATTTCAATTTTCTTTTTTGGATTTGCTTTAGTTTCTTCCTTTTTTAAAAGATTTAACTTTAAAATACCATCATTGTATGTTGCTTGCACTTTTTTGTCTGTATTAACATTAGTAGGTAATTTTAAAGATCTTTTAAAAGAATTGTAGCTAAACTCCTTTCGAGTGTAATTATCTTCTTTGTTTTCTTTTTCTGTACTTTTTTCTCCGCAAACATTAAGCATATTACCATTAATTGAAACATCAAAGTCCTTTTTATTAAATCCAGGTGCTGCAAATTCAATTTCATAATCTGCATCATTTTCTTTAATATTCATTGCTGGTGTAATGCTATCGTTTACAAAAAAGTCATCATCAAAAAACACTTCATCGCTTAAAAAGTTTTTTAAGCTATTATTCCAAGGGAATAATCTGTTTCTGTTGTTAAATTTTACGAGTGTCATAATAATTTTACTTTAAAAGTTAAACTTATATTACAACACTAATTTATTGATGAAAATTATAATTTAAAATGATAATTATCAGTTAGTTAAAATAATTAACTATAAATTACAAGCGCTTTATTACAGAATAATTTTTTCTACATCTGTAAGTTTAGGAATATGAACATTCCAGTTGTAAGTCGCTTTAATTTTTACTCTAAATGCATCGAGTGCTGTTGGCTCTCCATGAATTAAATATACTTTCTCTGGAATATTTTTAATAGTACCCATCCAATTAATTAAGTCATTTTGATCAGCATGTGCAGATAAGCTTTCAATATTTTTAATAGTGGCTTTTACAGGATAATATTTTCCGAAAAAGCGAATTTCATGAGCTCCTTCTTGCAACAATCTACCTCGAGTGCCTTCTGCTTGATAACCGACTAGTAATACTGTTGTTAGTGGATTATCAATTAATTGCTGTAAATATGTTAAAACCCTTCCTCCTGTTACCATTCCGCTTCCTGCAATTACTATTTTAGAACGTTTATCATCAATAGTTTCCCAAGTTTCTTTATACGATTGAATAATATTTACATGATTACACATTTCATTATATTCATTAACCGATAATTTATGCCATTTTGGAAATCTACTAAATACATCTAAAACATTGTTGCCCATTGGACTATCTATAAAAATAGGAATATTGGGTATTTTATTTTTCTTATATAATTTCCATAAAATATACATAAGCGTTTGCAAACGCTCAACAGCGAAGCTTGGTATTATTAAATTTCCTTTTTTATTAATGGTATCTTTTACGATGTTAGCGATTATTGTTTCTACATCTTCTTCTGGGTGTAGTTTATTTCCATAAGTGCTTTCAATAAATAGAAAATCTGCCCATTCTGGAGTTTTAGGATCATCTAATAAATAGTCATTACTACGACCAATATCTCCAGAAAAAACAAATCGTTTTCCATTAATATCTAATTCTATAAATGTTGCTCCAATTATATGTCCATTGAATTGAAATCGGTATGATATGTTATTTGATATTGTAATCCATTTATCTTCCATTTCTACCTGAAACAATTTTATTGCTTTTTCTGCATCTTTTACAGTGTAAAAAGGTAATGCTGGATTATGTTTGCTATAATTTTCTTTATTAGCTTTTTCAGCTTCTTCTTCATGTATTTTAGCACTGTCTTTAAGTATAATTTCTGCAATGGCCAATGTTGGTGCTGTTCCAATAATTTGTCCTTTAAAACCCTGTTTAATTAGTCTTGGTAAATACCCAACATGATCTAAATGCCCATGAGTAAGCAGAACAGCATCTATATTTGCCACATCTATTGGAAGGTCAACCCAGTTAAGTTCTCTTAACTCTTTAAGCCCTTGAAACATTCCGCAATCTATTAGTATGTTTTTTTCAGAAGTTTCTATTAAAAACTTTGAACCTGTAACTGTACCTGATGCTCCTAAAAAATTAATTTTGGCATATTTTTCCATGTTTTCAAGATTATGAATTACAAAGGGTTTTAACTTCTTTTAATATGTTTTGTTTTCTGGTTTCTGAAACTCCTAAGTGATCTAAATAAAATGAATCTCCTATTAAATCTCTACATAAAACAACATCTCTACTTAACAAAAATTGTTTTTCTCTATTAGTAAGCAATGTAGAAACTGTTATAGGATATAAGCCTAATCTGTCTATTCTATCTTTTAATGCGTCTCCTTTAGGATAGTCCCAACTTAACAAATGCAGCCCAACACATTTACCATACTTTAAAGCATCTTCTGTAAATCTTGTATTTGTTACAACCCAACATTCATTTAAATCTGTTTCTTGTGGTTTTAAATCCCAATGGGTTTTTACATCTTTAAATCGTGATGCGATATATAAAGGCACTTTAACATTACAGTTTCTTCCTTCTTCACTATGAAATTTACATTCAATTATTATAGTATTCCCATTTTTACTTGCCACAACATCTATTTCATGGGTAACACATTTTCCTTGTAAAATCTGACCTACTTTAGTATTAAATCCAGAATATTTTAAAACAGCACTAACAAAATTCTCAAAAGGATATCCTGTTGGACCAAACTCATAAATGGCTTTTTTTAATTTATACCTAGAAGCATAATGGCTATTTTGCTTTTTGAGTAATGCAAATGCTCTGTTGTAAATCTCTTTGGTTGATATACCTTGATATAACTCATCTCTTACAGAATTTAAAATCTGATCTATTACAGTTTTACTTGCTCCAGATTTACTTAAAGAATTACGAAGTTTGTCTAAAGAAAACCTAACTTTTTCACCAGAAGATTTTGTGACATCTATTTCTTTAAATTTCATAATTATAATTCAAGTATTTTATTTGAGTGTTGTTTATTTAGAATTGAAAAATTCTTTTACCAAAGCTATAACTTGGTTGTCTGTCATGCTATCAGCTTTTTCTACACCTTTAATTTTTTTAGCTACATCAGGATATAGTTCATGAAGAACTTTATTAAACTTTTCATTTGTTTGTGCTGGCCCAAATAGTGCAATTGCATCAGCATCTTTAATCTTTAAAACAATGTTTTTAAAGTAGTTTTTAAATTGATGCTTTTCGCGTTCTAAAAATTTTCTGTCTTTAGCAATTTCCTGATGACCACCAAGTAATCTGCTTGATGTTGCCTTAAAATCTTCAATTTCAGAGTTAATTATTTCTAAAACTTCTTTTCCATTATTTAAGGTTACCACAATTGCTTTATCTCTATCTAACCAAACTCCTGTATTTTTCATAATTCTTTATTTTTAATTTCTTAAATCATGCATTACTAATATTGGTTTTTTAGAAAAGAACGTTATTTCTTTGACTAATGGCTGAGTTAAAACACTTCCAAAAAATGCATGTTTTTTATTTATAAATGCTACCATATCGCTACCTCTACTCTCTACAAAACAGTTAATTGCCATACTTAAGTCTGTATTACTCAATGAGTGGAATGAAAAGTCGATACCTTCAAAATATTCTTCTAAAAGTTTCTTATTATCTATTTGCTTTTGACTTAATTTTTCTTCAATTGCAACATGTAAAAACCTAACTGATGCTTTATTATCTTTTGCTAATTCTATAAGGCAGTTTAACTCGCGTCTTTTAAAATGTGTTTTATAACTTGTTGTAAAAACTATTTCTTTTGGCGCTATATTAAGTACGCCTGGCGGAACAACTATAACTGGACAATTACGCGATTTTTCCATAACATATATTGCATTACTACCATAAAAAATACTTCTTGAATTAGTTTGACCTTTAGTTCCCATTATTACAATTTCTATATCCTTTTCTTCTATTGTGTTTTTTATGGCTTCTAGCGGACTATTATATACAGATATAGCAAAAAAATTATGCTTAGGCTTTTTTAAACCTTGCAATGTAATTTTATCTAACAGCTTTGCTATTTGGCCTTCAGACTCTTGCTTAGCTGTTTCATATTTCTCTTCACCTGGTTCTGGCACTAACAGATTATCAAATAAATATGTTGGTACTGAGAAAGCGTTTAGTATATAAAAATCACAAGCTTTATTTTTATATAGCTCTAATGCATATTTTATAGCATTCCAAGCATTAGCAGAAAAATCTGTTGGCAATAACACTTTATGTTTCATGATATATAATATTAATTATGCCTTATAAAATTAATTTATACATAACTAATTTTCAATGATATATATCAGTCTAAACAGGAATAACTAAAAATGGGATTATAGGATGAAAACTAATGTTTTTAATAACTGGCTCATGTATTAAATTATAAATAATGCTGTGTTTATAATTTACCATAACCAGTATATTTATATCTAGCTCATCAATAAAATCATTAATAGTTTCAGATTTTTTAGTGTATTTCGGCATCCAATGAAAACTGTGATTATATTGTTTTAAAAACACATTAAGCATTGTCATATTATACTCCTGAATTTCATTTAGTTTTTCCTTTTGGTTTATATGGAGTATTCTAATTATTGAATTATATAAAACCGTTAAATCTCTTAATGGTTTTATCTCTTTATTATCATAAAACCGATTGTAATCGGTAGGAAATGCAATTTGTTCAGGCTCTATAAAATCATATTCTTCAGGTACTACCAAAACTGGACAAAACCTCATGTGCTGAATAACATTTACTGTATTACTACCAAATAATACTTTTTTTGCTCCTGTTGCTCCTTTGGTTCCCATAACAACTATATCGATTAAATAATCACTTACGGTAGTTTCAATAGCATGATTCAAATTTTTAGAAGAAATAATGGTTTGAAAATCAAAGTCTGGATTAATATTAGCATCGACCATTTGTTTGCGAAACTCATTTATTTCTTTTACAGCTCCTTCTTTTATATGCTCTAAAAGTGTGTTAGACAGGCTAGACATAGGAGCAATTTTTAACTCGTAAGAATGTAGTAGATAAAAAGTACATGGTATATTTTTATATAGCTTTAAAGCATAAACAATTGCACTCCAAGAATTATCTGAAAAATCTGTAGGAAGTAGTACTTTTAGTTTCATAATCTATTTTTTATCAATTATTGATGGAATAACTAAAAAAGGAATATTAAGATGAAGTCCTATTTTATTGATGGTAGATTTAAAGAATAAATTTTCGAAAAACGAGTGCTTATTATTAATCATAATCAGCAAATTAATTTTAGCTTTAATTTGAAATTCGTTTATAGCATCATCAATATTTTGGTTTCTAACTTCATGAAAAATATTTGCTATATCTTTTAAAGATGCTTCTAGTGTTTTCATATTTTTATATTGCATTTCAGTTAAATCATAACCAGTTGAAACGTGTAATACATTAACTCTAGAATTGTATTGTTTTGCGATTGCTGTAATAGGGTTTATATGCGATTTACTGTAGTTTATATTAAAATCTGTTGGAAATAAAACTTCTAAAGGTGTTTCGTATTCAAAATCTGAAGGAATTGCTAGTACTGGACATTTTACACTTTTTAGTACATGTATGGTATTAGAGCCAAATAATATTTCCTTTGCTCCTGTAGCGCCTTTGGTTCCCATAACAATAAAATCTATTAAATGTGCTCTATCTAGCTCTCTAATTTCTTCTATTAGAAGATTAAATGACGATATTTCTGATATTTTATGATTAGGGTTTTTAAACTCTTTGTTTATTCTATCACTCATAGTTTTCAATCCTTTTGTAGATACTTCTTTCATGGCATCTACAAGCCCAAACTGAGCACTACTTACTTGCAAATACTCTACATTATAAATAACAGGAGTAAATGTGTTAATAAATGAAAAGTGCATTTTTCGTCTTTAAATAACTGTAAAGCATATTTAATGGCATTCCATGAGTTATCTGAGAAATCGGTAGGAAGTAATATGTTTTTCATCATTTTAAGTTTTTTAAAATTATACTCTTTTAATATTTTGCATTGCTAATAATGGAACTGGCATTTTAATACTTATTTTATCTATTGTAGATTGAAATAATATGTTTTCTAAATATGAATGTCGAGTATTAACCATTACCAGAAAATCAATACCATTTTTAGTGATGTAGTCATTTATGGCTTGATCAACTTTTTTGCTTTTTGATGTATAAAAATTAGTTTCATTTTTGCAAAGTGATTCTTCTATAAACAATTTGTTGTCCTCTTGTCTAAATGATAATTTTTCGCTTTTAGACACATAAAGCATGTCTATTTTACTGCGATAAGGTGCGAGTAATTGGCATAGAAGTTTAAGCTCTCTTCGTTTATAAGGAATAAGATAGTTTGTTGGAAAAAGAACATGTTTAGGTGGTGAGTATTTATAGTTTTCTGGAATTGCCAAAACTGGACATTGCACATATTTTAAAACTTGTAATGTGTTGCTACCAAATGTAAGCTTACTATTGTTAGATGCGCCTTTTGTACCCATAACAATAACATCAATATTCTTGCTATCTACTATTAAATCTGCTTCGTCAACTAATGAGTTAAATGATGATATAGCGTAATATGTAAATCTTGGATTTGGGTTAGACTTTTTTATCACCTTAAGAAGGTTGTTTAAATTATCTTCAGATTCCTTTTTTACTCGTGCAACGATATCATCATAAACTATTCTGGTAAGTAATTCTTTATGATTGTAAACATCATGCTGATACGCATGCATGAAATAGAATTCACTCTTTTCGTATTTAAAAAATTCTAACGCATAGTTAATTGCATTCATAGAATTTTCAGAAAAATCGGTAGGAATTAAAACTTTAAACATGTCTAAACTATTTATTATCTAAATTTAAATAGTCAGCAAAAAAAAAACTATGATAATTATCAATTGAAGATAAATGTTATTGAAAAGCTATCTATTCATGCAAAACCAAAAAAGGTACATCTGTATGATAACTTATCTCTTCAATTTTATCATGAAACAGAATTTGCTGAAAGTAATTAAGATTTTTAGCCACCATAACAATCATGTTTACTCCCATACTTTCAACAAAACACTGTACAGCATCTTCAACTCTTTTATTGGTTAGAAAGTGAAAACTATACTTATGGTGAGTAAAAAAATCTTCTAACAACTCTTTACTTTTTTTCTGACTTGTATTTAACTCCTCTCCTTTTTTACAAATATGAAGAATTCTAATAGATGAGTTGTATGTATCCAAAATGTCAGCAATAGGCTGCAAAGTTTCTATACCATATAGTAAAGAAAAGTCAGTTGGATAAGCCACTTCTTTTATATCAACATACTTTGCGTTTTCTGGGACAACTAAAGTTGCACATTTTACTTTAGTAATAATATCTGCAGTATTACTTCCTACAATAAGTTTTTTTAAACCTGTTGCTCCTTTTGTACCCATTACTATTAGGTCAATCTTTTTTTCTGAAACATGATTTCTTATAGACTCTATAAAGAAATTATAATCGGTAATTGTATAAAAATTATGCTTTTTATTATTTGGTACTTGTTCTGATATTTTTCGTAGAAGCTTTTTTAATTGTGCTTTAGATGGTTTATTATAAACCTCTTCTATTACTTCTTGTGTAAGAATGTAAGGAGAATCGTTAATAGTTAAATTGCTAATTTTATTAACGTGCAATAAATAAAGGTTACACTTTTCATTTTTAAAAAAATTAAGTGCATATAATATAGCGTTCCATGAATTTTCGGAAAAATCTGTCGGTAATAATACATTCTTCATTGTAAAAAATACTTTATAGTTTCAAAAGTACTTTTGTACACTTTTTTAAAAAATGATATTAGTCATATTTTAATTTTACCTCAAAAAACTACACAATATCTTTAAGACCTTGAAGGTTAATAATTTTAATATTTCTACCATCAATTTCGATTAGACCTTGTTTTTTAAATACAGACATTGTTCTAATTAAAGTTTCTGTAGCAATACCTGCCACACTTGCTAAATCACTCCTAGATATTTTTATTGCATCACTAGGTTTACTATTTAACTTTTCGGCAAACTTTAATATTGTTGTAGCTGTTTTTTTATTTACCGAGCTATAGGCCATTTGTAACAATTGCTCTTTAACACCTGTCAGGTCTTCAGTTAAAAGTTGAATTAACTCTAAAGTAACTTGATGATTTTTATTTAAAATATCTTTTAAATCACTCTTTGCTACAGCCATTAGCACAGTGTTTTTCATTGCAGTTGCTGTATCTTTATATGGGAAGTTTTCGGTGAAAGATGTATAGCCAAACAGGTCGTCTTCTTTATAAAGTGCAGTAATGAGTTCTTTTCCTTGTTCATCTAGTTTATGGCACTTTACTACACCTTTGTTTATTAAAAATATATTGTTAGAATTGTCTCCTTCTTTATAAATAATTTCCCCGTTAGAATATGTTAACTCTTTACCATTATCATCAAAAAAGTTTTTTAAATCGTTAAGCGAACGAATATCATTATTATCTGTTTCAATAAGTTTGCTTTTTTTATTTTCTCTAACTTCCTTTAAAATAGCAGCTTTTGCCATTCTGCTTTCAATAGCGCTAATTAACTCATCTTCACTAAAAGGTTTAGTAATGTAATCATCAGCACCTAAATCCATACCCTTTCTTACATCATGTCGTTCGGTTTTTGCAGATAAATAAATAAAGGGTATATGTTTAGTTTTCTCATTTTCAGATAACGCTTCTAATACTCCATAACCATCTACTTCTGGCATCATTATATCACATACAATAATGTCTGGAAGGTTTTCTTTTGCAGAAGTAATTCCTAATTTACCATTAGATGAAGTAATAACATTATAACCAGAGAGTTCTAATAATTCTGCTGTGTTTTCTCTGAGTACTGAATCGTCTTCAATTAATAATACGTTTTTCATTATAGAGGGTTATTTGGTATAGTTATTATAAATGTGCTTCCAATATTTTCTTCACTTGTAAATTGTATTGAACCTCCTAAATTTTCTATATGGCTTTTAACAATATTTAGTCCAATACCTGTGCCTTGAATATTTATAGCGTTTTCAGCTCTAAAATAACGATTAAAAATATTTTTCTGATCTACTATTGGTATCCCAATTCCATTATCTTTTACTTTAAATTCTATATTATTTTCAAATTGTGTAATACTAATATCTATAATTGAATTTTCTAATGCATATTTTATAGCATTATGTACAATGTTACTTAGTGCTAATTCTAAAATTTTCTCATCTTGAACCAAAGATATTTCATCAATATTTTTAGGATAATTTATTTTTTGGCCATCTTTTAATAACATATTAGAATTGTAAACAACCTCATTCATTATTTTACTTAGCTTAAACTCTTTAAAATTGTAGTTTACTTTTCCTGTTTCAAGTTTTTCTACAGAAAGAAAATCATTTAAAATATTATTAAGATAATGTACTTTATTGGTAATAGTTTTTAGGTGTTTCTCTCTTTTTTCTTGCTCATCCTCTAATTTATACTTACCTAAAAGCATAGCTGATGTTAATATTCCACTCAATGGCGTTTTAAACTCATGTGAAACTAGTGACAAGAATTTAGTCTTCAATTCATTTAATTCTTTCTCTGTAGATAAAGCTAGTTTTAATTCTTCAGTTCTTTTTTCAACTGTTCTTTCTAGCTTATCCATATAATTTTTTTGCTCAGTTATATCAACTATAATAGCAACAAAAACCTCTTTATCACCTAATCGAGATAACTGTAAATGCACATCTACAGGGTAAGTAGAGTTATCTTTACGTTGGTGTAAGGTTTCAAACTCTAGCTTTTCAACTTCTTTTGTTAGTAACACATCCAGCTTTTCTTTAAAGTCTGTAGTGTTATAATTTGGCTTAATATCAACAGGTGTCATTTGTTTTAACTCCTCTAATGTATAGCCTATATTTTTTTGAGCTCCATAGTTTACATTTATAAACTTAAGTGTCTTAGCATCAAAAACATATATTTCATTTAACGACTCATCAAAAATTGTTGCCAGATGCGTTTTTTCTTGTTCTACAATTTTACGTTCGGTTATATCAGTTATTAAGGCCATGACATAAGTTTTACCGTAAATTTTAAGAGGATTTAAACCTGCTTCTAAGGGAAAAACAGTTCCATCTTTTTTAAGTCCATAAATATCTCTTCCTCTACCCATTTGTCTGCTCTCATGCTTATTTATAAAACCTTTAAAATGTGCTCCATGATTAGCATGATAATTATGCGGAATTAATATATTCAAATCGGCATCAATAAGCTCTTCTCTAGTATAACCAAAAGTATTTTCGGCAGACTGATTAATTTCAACAATTTTTTGATGTTCATTTACTATAATTACGCCTTCAGAAACTGCGCCTAAAAGAATATTAAAAATTTCTTGATCTTTTTTGAACATAAAATAGTAGTGTCTTTATTAGCTATAAAAATACAAAAACTTAAAGAACAAAAATTCCTTTCAAAGTTTAATTTATCCTTCAATAACTGATTAATATCATAGATAAATATATTTAAACATTATAGCTTTGAGTATAAATTAGTTACTTATGACGTTTAATAAACATTCAAAAATTACATTTTATCAAAATCTTGGCAAACTGTTTTATGCAATAGCAGCATCTGATGGTAGTGTAAAGTTTACCGAATTTAATAAGCTTAAAGAAATTGTAAAAACACATTGGCTAGATATTGATGACATTGTTGATGATTACAACTCTGATGCAGCGTTTCAGATTGAAATAGTCTTTGATTGGCTTAATACTGATTCTGAATATAATGCAACTGATTGCTATAATGATTTTGTGTTTTATAAGAAAAAGCATAATGCATTATTCACAGACAAGGTTAAAGGATTAATAATGAAAACAGCTGGGCAAATTGCATCAAGTTTTGCTGGAGTTAACAAATCAGAATTGCTTATGCTGGCAAAACTCGATATGGAATTAAAAAAATAAACCACATAGCTATGATTAAAAACTTAGAAAAAGACGAAATTGACTATATACTTAAAAACAATTACATAGGTCACTTAGCGTACATACATCAAGGCAAACCTTTTATTGTTCAGATAACTTATTTTTTTGATGAAACTAATAATGCTATAATTTGTTATTCTGGTGAAGGACATAAAATTGCAGCTATGCGAAAAAACAATGATGTTTCTCTTCAAATTGCAGAAATTAACTCAATAAACAATTGGAAATCTATCTTAGTACACGGAAAATTTGAGCAACATTTTGGTAGTGATGCTAAATCATATTTACATTTATTTTCTCTAGGTGTTAAAGATATTATAACTGAAAAGGAACAATGGAAACCCGACTTTATTAGTGATTTTTCCAGCAAACTATATAAGGAAGAAATACCAATAGTATTTTTAATAAAAATTGAAAATATAACTAGTAAAAAACGATTGTAAAGCAAATGTAACTTCTAGAGTAAAAACTATTATTATGAAAATAATTTTTATAGTCTTACTTTTTATTCATGCTCTTATTCATTTAATGGGCTTTCTTAAAGCATTTCAATACTATAAGATAGAGCAGCTAACACAAAATATTTCAAAGCCAATAGGTCTATTTTGGCTATTTGTTGCCATACTGTTTTTAGCCTCAATAATATTATACATCTACAAGTCTCCTCTTTGGTTTTATATATGCACAATAGGAATAATTATTTCTCAAATCTTAATTATAATCTATTGGAAAGATGCTAAGTATGGAACAGTAATAAATTTAATAACCCTTTTAGTATGTGTACAAGCCTATGGCAATTATAGGTTTAATACAATGGTAGAAAAAGAATTTAAAGAGGTTATTAAAAAAAAGGGAATAGAAAAAAGTATAATCATTAAAGATTCAAACACCAATCAGATCCCTGAGATTGTTGAAAAATGGATTAAAAAATCTGGTGCTACTAATCAAATTAATATTACTAATGTTCATTTAAAACAAAAAGGTGTTATGCGTATTAAAGCTAACAGTAAATGGATGCCCTTTACTGCGGAACAATACTTTAATGTTACTAAGCCTTCCTTTGTTTGGAGCGTTAATGTTGAAGCTTTCCCTAACATAAGTATAGTAGGTCGTGATAAAATGAACAATGAAAATGGTGAAATGTTAATTAAAATAATGTCATTGTTTCCAATTGTCAACGAAAAAAATAACCCTAAGGTTAACTCTGCAACAATGACAAGGTTTTTAAGCGAAATTTGCTGGTTTCCATCTGCTGCATTAAATAAATATATTACTTGGAGGACCATAGATCATAACTCAGCTGAAGCTACTCTAACACTTAACAACATAAGCGTATCTGGTATATTTAAATTTAATCATGAAGGAGATTTAATCTTGTTTGAAACTAATAGATATTTTGGTGGTGATGTAAATTCAAAATTAGAAAAATGGGAAATAAAAAATGTAGAATTTAAAACCTTTAATGGTTACAGAATCCCTAATAAAAGTGAAGTGACATGGAAATTAAAAGAAGGTGATTTTAATTGGTTAAATATAGAAATAATAAATATTGATTATAATCTAAAAGATTTTGAAAAAAAGTAATAAATTAATATTAATAAAAAGTGTACATACATTAGTATGGTTGTTTTTTAATGTAGTTATTTTCTACTTATTATTTGCTGCTATCACTTATAAAATTGACAAGTTGATTTGGATTAGCATTGGATTAATAGTACTAGAAGGTATTGTATTATTAATATTTAAAATGTTTTGTCCTTTAACAATAATTGCAAGGAAATATTCAGATTCAACAAAAGAAAATTTTGATATTTTTTTACCAAACTGGCTGGCCAAATACAATAAATTAATCTATACCAGCATTTTTGTAATAGCACTTATAATACTTTTAATTCAAAAAATATTGTCTTCTTAGTTCTCGTTTTTATCTGATTCTTCTTTAGCTTTTCTTTCTTCTCTTTCTAATTTTTTAAAGTAGCCTCTTGTTAAAAAATTATGCTTAAGTGCTTCCATATTTTCATTAAACTTTTTAGTGCCTTCATTAATGTTTTTTATAACCTCATCAAGGTTTTTAACTAGCTCATCATTATTTGATAAATAATTAATTGCTCCTTCTCCTTCTTTTAAGTTTAATAATGTTTCATTTAAATTTCCTATAACTGTTTTAATATCCTCACTAGAGTCGTCTAGGTTTGTAATAATATGTTTTACTTTATTAGCTTCAATAGTATCACTTAGCAGAACACCTGCAACACTTTCATTAAAATTTATAGCACCTACAATAGTATTAACTTCTCTCATTGTTTTGTTAGCCTCAATACTAGTTAACTTAAGATTATTAATTGTCTGTTTAAGGTTATTTGAAGTTATACTATCGCTAATTAGCAATCCCAAAGTTCCTTCTCCTTTATTTATAGAATTGACAATGTTTAAAAGTTCTGCTGTTAACAAAGCAGCATTTTCATTGGTAACATTTAAAGTATTTAGCATTTCGCTAGTACCTATTTTTGTATAAGACTTAATAACATCGTTTGGTTGAATTGGGCCAGAAATACCATTCCCAGGAATTATATTTACAATCATGTTGCCAACAAGGCCATCAGTACCAATAGTAGCTATAGCATCTTTTTTTATATGCAGTACCATTTTTTCATCAATAACCATAACAACATTTATTGTTGAATCGTTAATCATTGTTATATCTCTAACTGTACCAACGTTAATACCTGAAAAACGAACATTGTTACCTTTAAGTAAACCGTTAACATTATTAAAGTTTGCACTTATAGTAAATGTTTTAGCAAACATGTTTTGACGATTACCAATTAAAAAAATAGCTACAACAAAAATGATTAAGCCTATGATGACTAAAACACCTAATTTAAATTTTTCATTACCTGATTTTTTCATAACTCTAAATTTTAATTATTTAAAAAATGCTTTTACTTTTTTATCTGAAGAAGCAGCAAGCTCAGCAAAAGTGCCTTTAGCATAATCAATCCCATCAACCAACAAAACCATTCGCTCAGAAACTACTCTAGCACAATCTACATCGTGAGTTATTATTAAAGACGAGGTTTTATACTGCTTTTGTATACGTCGCATCAGCTCAATGATTTCTTTAGATGTAATTGGATCTAAACCACTTGTTGGTTCGTCATACAAAATAATTTTAGGTCTTAATATAAGTGTACGAGCTAGTGCTACACGGCGTTTCATTCCACCCGAAAGTTCTTCAGGCATTAAATCGATTGTATGAGCTAATCCAACATTCTCTAGTGCTTCAGCTACTAATTCTGATGTATCGATATTTGTTCCAAATTTGTGCTTGTGTCTTCGTAAAGGAAATTCTAAATTTTCTCTTACTGTCATTGAATCGTATAATGCACTGCCTTGAAATAAAAAACCAATTTCTGTTCGCAACTCGTCTAACTCTATTTGGTTTAATGTTGCAATATCTTTTCCCATAACTTTAATGTTACCAGAATCTGGTTGCATTAAACCAACTAAACATTTAATCATAACCGATTTTCCTGAACCAGACTTCCCCATGATAACAAGATTTTCGCCTTCATAGAGTTCTAAATTAAAGCCATTTAAAACATGAGTGTCTCCAAAACTTTTTCTTAAGTCTTTAATATCTAACATTAGCTTTCTAGAAGTTTGCTTGACACTCTGTTTTTCTATGTGTTGTGATTGATTCATCTTTAAATTTCAAAAAATATATCTGTTATAAAAACTGCTATGAAATCGATTATAAAAAGTAACATTGAAGAAAAAACAACTGCCGAATTTGCAGCTAAACCTACTCCTACAGTTCCCTTTTTACAATTATAACCTTTAAAACATCCAACAATACCAATAGCAAATCCAAAGAAAAAAGTTTTTATCGTTGCTGGAATTAGATCTCCAAATTCTAATGAGTTAAATACTTTATTAAAGTAAAGCACAAATGACACTTCACCTTTTGAGTACTCAATTATAAAAGAGCCATAAAGCGCAATGGCATCGCCTATTATTACTAACAAAGGAAGCATTAGTGTAGTTGCAAGAACTCTTGTTACTACTAAATATTTAAATGGATTTGTTCCTGAAACTTCCATAGCATCAATTTGTTCTGTAACTTTCATAGAACCCAGCTCTGCACCTATTCCTGATGCTATTCGTCCTGCAAATGTTAAAGCTATAATTACTGGTCCAATTTCTCTAATAATTGAAATGCTTACCATAGAAGGCATCCAAGATTCAGCTCCAAACTCTTCTAATGTTGGTCTTGTTTGTAAGGTGATTACTAAACCAATAATAAATCCTGTAACACTTACGAGCAATAATGATTTGTTACCAATGTTATAGCATTGTCTTAAGAGTTCTTTAATCTCAAATGGTCTAGTAATAACTTCTTTAAAAAAACGTCGAGTAAAGTATGTGAGCTCGCCAATTTCAGTAAAAAAGTTTTTTATTTTTTCTGAACTACTCATTATTAGTGTTTATATCTCAAATATAGAGTTGCTATTTATTTTTTAATATGATATAAATCATGCTACTTGACTGATAAATATCATTTTAAAGATGATTTATTGGTACTAATTTTACTGTTCTTAAAATATATTTCTTAACATGAATATAGGTTTAGTTCTATCTGGAGGAGGAATGAGAGGTGTTGCTCATATTGGTGTTATAAAAGCGCTAGAAGAGCATAACATTACACCTACACATATTGCAGGTTCTAGTGTAGGTGCAATTGTGGGCTCATTATATGCTTATGGATATTCTTGGGAAGATATTTTGAATTTTTTTAAAAACACACAGATATTAGATTTTAAAAAATATGCTATTAATAAGCCAGGCTTTATAGATGCTGAAAAGTTTTATCCTAATCTTAATGAATATATTAAAGAAGACAATTTCTCAGTTTTAAAAAAGCAGCTTTTTATTACTGCAACCGATTTACTTAATGGCAATCTAGAAGTATTTAGCAAAGGAGAATTAATTAAACCTGTATTAGCCTCTGCTGCCTTTCCTGGATTGTTTGCACCTGTAAAAATTAATGACTCATATTATATTGATGGTGGAGCACTTAATAATTTTCCTATTGAAACTTTAAAACAGCAATGTGACAATATAATTGGTGTTTATGTTAATGGTTTTGATATTATAACACTAAATGATCTAAAACATTCTTACAATGTGATAGAGAGAGCTTTTAAATTAAAGTCTGCAAAAGAAGACATTAAAAAATTTGATGA
Source organism: Aquaticitalea lipolytica (assembly GCF_014641635.1). Classification (GTDB taxonomy): domain Bacteria; phylum Bacteroidota; class Bacteroidia; order Flavobacteriales; family Flavobacteriaceae; genus Aquaticitalea; species Aquaticitalea lipolytica. The sequence goes on from NZ_BMIC01000001.1 coordinate 144,221, forward strand.
TTGCGATATAATTATTTACCCAAAAGAGCTCAACAAATATGGGACTTTTGATAAAAAATATATTAATCAAATATTTGATATTGGCTACAATACAGCTGTTAAAGCTCTATCTAACTTTAGTTTAAAAAAAGATGAAACTACTAATAATTTTATAAGCTTTTAATATAAAAATGAGAACAACAGTACATATACAGAATTTAAAATGTGGAGGATGCGAACGCACCATAGCTAATGAACTTAATCAACAGAAAAACATAAGTGAAGTTGAAGTTAATATAAACGACGAATCTGTTTCATTCAACTTTCATACAAACCATGATTTTGAAAGAGCTAAACACATACTGTCAACGTTAGGATATCCTATTCTTGGTGAAGAAAACAAATTAATGACTAAAGCTAAATCTTATATAAGTTGCGCTGTTGGTAAAATAAAAAAATAATATAAAGTGCAAATTCTAAAAACATTCTCGTACCACACACTTTTAATACTTTTTGTAATATTTAGCAGTACTAACGATAATAGTAAAAGTACAGATAAGCTAATAATAGTAAATAAAAATATACAAGTAAAAAGTTATTTTCAATATATCGACTCGATTGTAAAGCATTACAACTCAATAAATAATTACAAACTATCTGAACATATTTTAGTTCGCCATAATCCTTGGATTATTGACTCCTTGGCAAATACAGATTATTATAGAATGATTGCAAAAGATTCGTTTGTATATAATCAAAAAGACTTAATTGTTTTAAGAAAAGGATGTTCTATAAAAATTCCAGATTCGTTAGAAAGCTCAAACATTGAAAAAGAGTTTAAAAGCACTTGGATTGATTTAAATATTCCAGAATATAAACTTCGTATTTATAGAGATTCTGTTTTATTACACGAGTTTTTAGTGAGAGTGGGCAGAAACGAAAAAAAATATTTAAAAATGGCTGGAAGAGTTCTTGATTTAAAAACTAAAACAGGAAGTGGAACTATAGTAAAACATGTTAAAAATCCAGATTATTATAATCCTGTTAATGGCAATCAATATTTTGTAACTAATAGAGATGATGGCAAAGTAACAAAACTACCCCAAATCCCTTTTATAGAAACTGAAATTAATGGTATTAGAGACGGTCAATTAATACATCCAACCACAAATCAAGAAACATTAGGAAAAGCATACTCCAATGGCTGTATTGGAACTAAAGAAGCAGATGCATGGATAATATATTATTATGCACCAATTGGTACTAAAATTAAAATAAGATATGACTTAAATATTTTAGATAAGAATGGAAATAAACAAACCTTAAAAGATATTTACAACTAACTTAAATACTATAGTTATAACTCATTAATATTTACTTTACCACTACTCCAACTCTCCAAATTATTTATTGTTGTTTCGGCAATATTAGAAAGGGCTTCAGCTGTTAAATAAGCGTGATGCCCAGTAATTAAAACATTAGGCATAGCATTTAATTTAAGTAGAAGATTATCATTAGGAATATTGTTAGAAAGGTCTTTAAAAAATATTCCTTTTTCGTTTTCATAAACATCAATTCCTAAAGCGCCAATCTTTTTATTTTCAAGTGCATCTAAAATATGTTCTGTATTTAATACAGCTCCTCTAGCTGTGTTAATAATAATAACACCTGGTTTCATTGCTTCTATTTTTTCTTCATCAATTAAATGAAACGTATCTTTATTTAGAGGCAAATGCAAAGTAATAATATCAGCTTGCTCACACAGGTTTTGTAATGAAACATATTTTAGTTTATAGTTTCTTATTAACTCTTTATTTTCTTCAATATCATAACCAATAAGATTACATCCAAATCCGTTCATTATTTTAGCCATTATAGCACCTATTTTACCAGTTCCTACAATTCCTACGGTTTTGTTATTTAAATCAAAACCTATAAGGTTATTTAAATTAAAATTGTAACGTTTAACTCGCCTGTTAGATTCTATTAGCTTTCTATTAAGTGCTAACAATAAACTTGCCGCATGTTCTGCAATGGCATAAGGAGAATAGGCTGGAACATTAGCTACCTTTATGTTGAGTTTTTTTGCGGTCAACAAATTTACATTATCATAACCAGCAGATCTTAAAGCAATATATTTTACTCCAAAATCTTTTAATTTTTCTAAAACAATATTAGATGCGGTATCTCCAGAAAAAATACATATTGCGTCAAAACCTACTGCCTTCATAGCTGTTTCAGATGTAAGAGCATCTTCAATAAAGGTTATTTTAAATTTGCCTTTATTTTCTTTTTCTAGAAATGGAATTTCAAATTCTTTGGCACTATAAACTAATACTTTCACTGTTATTATTTATTAGAAATTATATTTTCTTTTTCAAGCGATTTGATAATTGCATTAACATAATCGTTTATGGTAGTATTTATCGTATTTGGGTCAACAATATCATATGAAGCAACCCAAACTAAAGATTTATCATTATTTTCTTTTAGATTGTATAGAGAAGCTTCAATGTGATAAACATTATATTTTTCATAATAACCTCTATCAAAATAAACGTCTTGGTATAAATAATAATAGCGCCCAAAACGTCTCCAATAATAATTAGTTCTATACGCATCTCCTGAGTAAGTCACTTTTTCATCAACTCCTTTAACAGCAGATATCAAAACAGAGTCAAATCCATTATTAGAAACTCTCTTTACCTCTTCATCAATTTCTTCTTCAGTTTGCTTTGCATTAGTAAATGTCGGTTTAAAAACATTATAACTCTCAACCGCATTAATCCCTCTAGCAGTAAATTCATCTTTTAATTTACTTTCAAATAGTCTTCTAGCAGTTAAATTTTCAGTTACACCAACAATTAATACTTTTTTAGGCTTATAATTTAAATGCTCTTGATTGGTCCAAGTATCTACTATTCTTGTTGATGAGCAACTAACCAAAAAAAGAACAGTTAAAACAGATAAAATAATTTTCATAACATATTTACTTTTGTCATATAAAACTATTTAAGCACTGTAAAATATCCTATGATATTTATCAGCTATACTTTATTTGAAACAAAAAAGATGAATCAAATATTAATAAACTACTTTTGCAAAAAATTAAACTTTACTATTGCTTAAACTATGAAACTCAACTTTTTTGCGCTCTTATTTTTAGTGTTTCCTGTTTTGATGGTGTCTCAAACAAGATATGTAGATAGTGTTTTTAAAAAAATTAGTAAAAACACTTATAATTACTCAATTAAAAATTTAGACACTTTAAAACTAGATTTCTATGAGCCAATTGAAGATAGTCTTATAGCAAAACCATTGTTTTTATATGTTCATGGAGGAGGATTTTCTTCTGGTTCCAGAAATGATTTAGGGACTGTAAAAATGCTAGAAAGTATAGCGAAAAAAGGGTATGCTGTTGCATCTATAGATTATAGGCTACTTCCTAAAGATGTAATATTTGGATGTGATTATAAAGGTGCTGAAAAAATTAAAACATTTTCAAAAGCCGCTGAAGATGTTATTGATGCATTAACTTTTTTGGTGAATTATAAAGATGATTTTTACATAGACCAAACTAAAATTATACTATCTGGCACTAGCGCTGGTGCTGAAAGCATTTTAAATTTAGTATATAATAAAGACGAGTTAGTATTACCCAATTATGAAAAATATAAACACATAAAAATAAGTGCAGTAGTTTCTATTTCAGGAGCTGTTTTAAACCCAAGTCTAATTACAACTAGCAATAGTGTTCCTGGTGTGTTTTTTCATGGCGTAATTGATAAAGTTGTTCCTTATAATGAAGCATCTCATAGATCATGCAAAGCAACAGATAAAGGGTATTTACCCCTTTATGGTTCTAAAAAAATAACAGAATCAATTTCTAGCTTTAATACAAGTAATATATTAATTAGTTATAAAGATAAAGGTCACGATTTATCTAAAATACCTAGTGCTGATTTTTTTGATATCACCTTTAAGTTTATAAAAAAAGTGGTTATTGATAATGAATTTTATCAAGCTCAAATAACCCAATAAATTCTTTTCTTTATTTAAATTTAATTCTACTTTTTGTACACGGACAATTGCTGATTCCCTGTAAAAAGTCTACTCCTACTGTTATACTATGGGTTCCAGAATTATAAGGCGATAGTTGGTTGATTGTAAATTGATATGAGTAAGCAAAATAAAATTTAGATTTCATAACACCAACCATTGGACCAACATTTAAAGGTTTTAAGAACTGATCATTTAAAAAACGATAAGAAGCACCAACCCAATAATAATCATCATCTCTATTATACTTTCTGAATTTAAAATTTAAATCTGTTGATGATCGTTTGTCGCTTCCAAATAGCTGAAAGTAAACAGAAGGCTCATATTCTACCCTTTTATTTCTAACACTTTGAATAACATATCCTGAATATAGCTGATAGTTTAACAGTAAACTTGGCTCTACTCCTTCAAACTTATCAATATCTTTCTCCAAAATATTATTAGCATTAAGACTTAAATAAAACCCATGATTTCTATATAAAACACCTACATCAAAGTTATTGTTAGAAATTGCTCTGTTATCTGTAATACTTGGGTCTATTACTGGATTATCGTAAGTTGGCTGAAATTCATTGATATCAATTCTAAAATTATTGATGTTATATGAAATACCAAAAGACAAATATTGTTTAGAATAATAATCTAAAACAAGATGATGAGCAAAAGAGAATTTAGCTCCTGTTTGACGCGTATATCCATTTTTATCATTATAAAAAGACACTCCAATACCTGAACGGTCAGCAATTCTAAAATCGGCATATAATGCTTGATTGTCTGGCGCATCTTTTATACCAACCCATTGCGTTAACCCATTGGCTCTAATTCTTAAATTATCACCAATTCCAGCATAAGTTGGAGAAATTACGAAATCGTTATCTGCCAGATATTGAGTCCATACAGGTAAGTTTAGCTCTTGTCCATAGCTTTGTGTAATTACTACAAAAAGGATATATTTTATTATGTTTTTCATATCAATGTTATTTTATTAGATAATCTCACTACAATTCATCGTTATCTATAAAGGGTAAAATGCCCTACAAAATCTCTATTATCGTTTGGATTATTAAGTCTAACCACATACCAGTAATCACCTGTAGGTAGTTCAGCATTATTGTATTTACCATCCCAATACTGACCTAGTCTATAAGTACCTACTTTACGTCCATATCTATCAAAAATATCGAACTCAAGGTTTGGATGATTTTCAGCACATCCAGGTCCCCATCCATCACTAATTCCGTCACCATTTGGTGTAAAGTAATCTGGAAGACAGATATCAATAAACTCAAAGTATCTAGTAGCTACTGCAACACAACCACTACTATCAGTAACTGTAACTGTATAGTCTCCAGAATGCGTAATAATAAACGTGTTAACATCACCATAATCCTCACCATTTAATGTGTATTGATAACCACCTGTACCACCTGTAGCAATTGCTATTATCTCATTTAAACCTCCATCATTTAATACAAGTGATAATGGTTGAAACTGTAATATGTCGAAACTATTTGTTCTTTGAATACAACCATTAGTATGTCTTACATCTATATAATGACCTATACCAGCAACTACGTTTGTAAATATGTTACTTGTTTGATAAGGACCACCATTTAATGAATAATCTAAATCTGATGGATCTGTTATACTATCATCAACTGTAACTGTTACAATATTACTAGTAAGGTTATTATCACAAACATATTCAACATTAGCTATCGGGTTTATTCTAACAGGATCTGGTAAAGTTATATTCCATTCTGATTCACACCCTTGACTATCACGTACAAATACACTATGATCTCCACCTGTTAAATCAGTAAAATCGAATTGTGTTTGACCTACTGCTCCTGTAGTATAAGGTCCATTATAGTCATCTATACTCACGCTATATGGAGAAGTTCCTCCAGAAATATCAATACTAAACTCTGCATTATTATCACCTTCACAAACCTCAGCGTATATAGAGTTAGGCACTATTGTAATCATAACAGGAATAGGTTCTGTTATTGTAAAACTAAAAGTTACATAACAACCTAATTCATCTTGTACAATAGCATCATAATTTCCTGGAGCTAAGTTTTCAAAAATATTAGTTTCAAAAAATTGATTTAATTGAGGTGATATTGCATATTTAATAATGCCTGTTCCACCTGTAGCAATAATCTCTACAGATCCATCATTAGTACCACTACATGAAACATTACTAACTATGTGATTTACATTTAATGCATTTGTAGGCTCAGTAATAGTAATTGGCGAGGTTGCAGTGTTACAATCTCCACTATCTACTCTTACTACGTATGTACCAGCAACAAGACCTGTGAAAACACCTGGACTATTTTGAGTTGCAGGAATTGTATTGCCTAAAGTGTCTTGTAATGTATACACATAGTTTCCTAATCCACCTTGAGCAGTTGCATTAATAACTCCTGTGTTATCTCCAGTACAATTAATTGTCGGATTTGTAGATTCTAAATTAATTACTAAAGGAGGAAGAGCATCAATTGTAATCTCATTAGAAACATTTGAAATACATCCATTTGCATCTCTAACATAATAATTATAAGTTCCTACTGGAACAGAGAATGTAGTAGAAGTTGTAAACGTTCCTAAAATAGTAGCAAAATTACTTGTGTTGCTATAAGTATATATTCCTGTACCTCCCGACGCACTTAATGTTAATGTTGCGTCAACTAAACAAGTTTGTGTTGATGCTGCTACCAAAGTTGCTTGAATTGGACTCGGTTGATTTATAACAATATCTAACGAAGTCATACTACAGTTGTAGCCATCAGTTATAGTAACATTATATGTACCAGCTCCTAAACCACTAAATACATTAGAATTTTGTGGACCTGATGAACTTACAGTAGGTGAAATTGTATTAAGTGTATAAGTATAATTACTTCCCTGACCTCCTGTAACGTTAGTAATAGTTATTGTAGCGTTTTGGTCTGAAAAACAAGATAATAAAGTTGTGCTAGGAGTAAATGTTGCAGTTATTGGGTTAGGAATATTAAGAGTCACATTTGTTGAAACTTCACATCCTTGTGCATCTCTTGCATTTACTGTATATGTACCAGCTGATAAGTTTGTAAATGTTCCATTTGGCGAATATCCAACTGTTGCAGCTCCTGTTAATTCATATTCATAAGTTCCCCAACCTCCACTAGCAATAGCAGTTATTGTTCCTAAATTGTCATCACAAGTTACATTTGATGTTTCTGTAGCTACAACTGATAAAGGTTGTGCTGGTGATGAAATAATAACACTTGATGTAGCACTACAAAACGGAGTCGCAGTTTCAGTAATTACAACTGTAAAAGTACCAGATGTCATTCCGTTAACTGTTTCTGGGTTTGTAGAGGTGTTAGCAGCTACAACACCAGTTACAGAAGTACCAAAACTATCAAACACCTCATAACTATATGGTCCAGAATAACCACTAACATTTATTTCAAATGAGCCAGAATTATCACCAAAACAAGTAACACTACTTGGTAATGTAGTAAATGAAGGTGCTATTGCTGTAGGTAATGTTACTGTTACATCTTCAATACATAAAGTTACTGTATCTGTAATAGTAACTGTATATGTTCCTGAAGGCACACCAGAAAACACGTTTCCTGATAAACTTATTGATGCAGGATTTGGGCTAATTGTATAAGCATAAGAACCTGAGCCTCCAAAACCTGTAATTGTTATTTCACCATCATCATTATTACACGTTGGTAACGCTGTTACTGAAGGCGTCAATCCTAAAGGAGGAGCTATAGTTACAGAAACAAGGTTACCACAACCATTTAAATCTCTTACTTCTACTGTATGTGTTCCAGATGATAAATTAGATATACTAAATGGTAAAGTTTGTGTTTGAAACGCACCTCCATTAATACTAAAAGTATAAGGAGCTATTCCAGGTGTAGTTAAAGTTACATCAATAACAAAATTACCTTCAGTTGCTGTACATTGATTATTTACAACTGCATTAATTACTGGTTCTGCATCTTGGATAACATTTAAAACTGGTGTAGTTCTAATACAACCATTTGCATCCATTACATGCACATAATAACTACCAGCATTAACATTAAATGTACTTGCACTAGACCATAATGGGTCTGTAGTTAAAGGTGGTGTTGCAGATGTTGTTAATTGATATAAATAAGGCGCAGTACCATTTGAAGCTATTGCACTTATAACTCCAGAATTTGGATTACAATTTGCATTTGCATCAATAGTTGCACTAATACTTAAATCGACTGCAGACTCAGTAATTTCAAAAATTGCAGAAGCCGACATACATCCATTAAATGCTCCAGTTCCATTTTCTGTGAAAACAATATAGTATTGACCAGGAGCTAATGTTCCAGGTATTGGTGTTGTTACAGTTTCTGGAACTCCAAAAGTCACAGGTAAATTTGTTGGACCATCAATTAATACGTTAGTAAATGCAGTATATATTGCATAATCAACAGAAGTTGTTGTACTATCAAAGTTATCAATTGTAAACGTTACACTACCATTATTTTCTCCAATACACATTACATTATTTGGCTGTACTGCAGATGTTAATGTAGATGCTTGAGCTATAGGAGTATCTGCAGACTTTACAAAATAACAATCGGTTACTAAGTCATGAACAACAAAAGTGTAAATAACTCCAGGTGTTAAATTTGTAAATGTTCTAGTATCTCCTCCAGGTATGTCTGGCGGATAATACGTTGAAGTATAAGGCACTGTATTAAACTCTAAAATACCAAACTCGTAACTTCCGCTTCCTACTACAGAAATTGCAGTAACCTCAGCTACTCCACCAGAAGTACAATCTGGCGCTGTAGTATTTACATCAATTAATAAATCTGAAGGTGGTGAAGCAATTACTATTTGTTGAGACAAGCTACAACCATTAGCATCAATAACATTTACTGTATAAGTACCAAAATTTATTATTGTAAATGTGTGATCTTCATTTGAAACCGCATTATATGGATTTCCAGGAATTACATCTCCAAAATTATTAGAAATAAAATATCTAAAGGGAGTTGTTCCTCCAGTAACATTTTCTACTGTTATTGACCCTAAACTAGTTCCTCCAGGATTACTACACGTAATATCAACTTTTGTTAAGTTGAATGCAATAGCATTTGGTTCTGTAATTATTATGGTTTCAACATCTGTACACGATTTTGAATCTGTTAATGTAATGGTATAGTCTCCAGCCGTTAAACCAGATGTTTGAGTGCCATAATCTGTTCCTGTTGTATTATTAAACACATTTATTACAAAAGGAGGTGTTCCTACTGTATTATTAATTGTAATTTGAATCGCTGCATTTGAGTCGCCATTACATAAAATTGGTTGTGTTTGTATTACAGATATTATTTCAGGTAAAGAAATAGCGCTAATTGTTTGCACTCCTGTTAAAGCGGTACAACCATTAGCATCAGTTATTTGAAATTGAAATGTTCCAGATGTAGCAGTTGAATACGTAAATGTTGTTCCAGTTGCCCCTAACGAAGTATATCCTCCTCCATTAATAGAAACAGCATAAGTAAATGGTGCTACACCTCCGGAAATTGTTCCAGTAATTATAGCGTCTGGAGATGCTGTACAATCTAAATCTTTTGTAATTACTGCACTAGCCGTAATTGCAGGCAATGGTGCAATTGAATAAGTTTCGCTATAAACACAATCGTTTTCATCTCTTACTTGAAATGTATACGTATTTGGTCCTAATCCAGCAAAAACATTAGAAGTTTGATATGGTGTCGCTTCTGAGGCAGGAGCAGTAATTTGATATTCTAACACTCCAATACCACCTGTTGTTCCTGTGATTGTTATTGTTGTAGTGTTTGATGGACAAGATAATGGTGTATTGCTGAACATTAAATCTGTTGGTGGATTTAATGGATCAATAGTTATTGTATTTGCAATAAATGTACAACCACTATTATCTCTAATTGTAATAGTGTATGTGCCACTGGTTAAATTTGTAAATGTGTTTCCAGCTTGAAAATTTACTCCATCAATACTATAAGTATATGGAGGATTACCTCCTGATACTCCAGAAACAGTAATTACTCCATTAGTAGTACATGTATAAGGTGTTGTTAATGTTGCAGTCCCAGTTATTGCTGGACTTGCAGTAATTGTTATTGTTTGAGGATCGGTTACACAAACAGAAGAACCTGTTGTATACTGAACTACAACATCATAATTACCTTCAGCAAGACCAGTAAATACTGGCGAACTAAAGAAGGTTACGCCTCCATCAATACTATAAAGTAAACTATTACCATTCGCAGATGTAACATTAATAGTAATTGAGCCAGAATTACTTGCATCAGCACATAATATATTTGTAGATGTAATATTAAAGTCTGGCGCAGGTGAAACATCAACTGTTATTGATGTGCTTGCACTACAATTGTTAGAATCTACTACTGTAATATCATATACACCAGGAGCTGTTACTATGTACTCAGGATTGGTTTGAAAAACAGTTGTACTATTTATAAAATAATAATATGGTGCTGTTCCTCCAACTGGATAAATTGTAATGACACCATCAGTACACGATAAAGGAGTTGTAAGTGCTGCAGTTACTGTTAATAATGGTGGCTCCACAATTGTAATATCTTCTGAATATGTACAACCATCTTCTGTTTCTACTATTGCAGTATAAGTGCCAGGATTTAAGTTAGCAAACGTATGATTATTAGCCACTATTGGTCCTACACTATTTACTAATGTTGCACCACTATATAATGAAAATGTATACTGAGGATCAGCATCATTAGCAGCTAAATGTATACTTCCTTTATCATCATGACATAATGGTTGTGTTACTATTGATGAAGCAGTAAAATTTCTCTCTCTTATTTGCACATCAGGCACAGTAAACACACATGGATTAGTAGGAATACCTATTTGTCTAATATAAACTGTATAAATACCAGGAGTTGAAATTGAAAACACATTACTAGCTTGGTAAGTTGTCCCATCTAAACTATATTCATAACCATTTGGCACATTATTAACTGTTATACTTCCAGGAGTTGTACAAATGATATCTGAAGTTGTAACAGTTGGATTTAATATATTTTGATATACATTAAAATAGAACTGAACAAAACATCCTCCAGAATAGTTAATTGTTAATCTAAATTGCCCTGAAGTATTAGCATTAAAATTTGGTCCTGTTCCAACTTGATTCCAGGTACAAGCACTATTTTCATTGGCACAATCGGAGTTTGCTACTGGTGCACAACTACCTTCATTAAGTTGTTCCCATATTATAGATGTTGCTCCAGAAATATTGGTTTGAATATTTCTTGAATCATTTGCTCCACATAAAAATATATTAGGCAATAATTTTCCGTCATTAGGACAGGTAACTACTTCATCAGCATAAGGAATTACTGGGTTTGTAATATTAGCACCAAACAAAGTGACATTAAAAACTTGATCTGTTGACTGACAAGGAGCTGTAGCAGTATTATGAACATAATAAGTTCCAGCTGCAGATACTGTAATTGTTTGAGTTGTTCCTATAACTGGAGTTCCTGTTGGACTCGTTGACCACGAATAAGAATCATAACCATTTCCTGCAGTTAATTGTATACTAGAACCACAAAGAACAACATTCTCTTCAAATGTACAGTCATCTAAATCTGCCAAAAAGTTTGTTGCTTGTGGCGTTAATAAACAACCTGTATTACTACTTACACTTGGGTCGTCTGTTATAACAAAGTTTGGATTTGTAACACCTTCATAAGTGGCATAAGCTTGATTATTTATAATATTAGAACATGCATCAGCTAACTGGTTACAGGTTTCTACTGTTCTTACTCTTATTATAATTTCATAAACTGGATCATTTTCTTCAACTAAATAATCTGCAATATCAAAAATAATTTCTCTTGTCCCAGGATTGTAACTAGCTACTGTAACACCTGCTGGTAAAACTAAATCTGTTGGGTAATTAAATACAATGTTTATAGGTAAAATATCTCTAATCTGAAAATTAGTAGTATCATCGTTACCTGTATTCTGAAAGCCAATTATATAATTTAATGGTTGGTCAAGTCCAACTGTTTGGCCACCAATATTATTACCAGCATCATCTTCAACTATTTTTGTTAAAACAATATTAGGCGCAATAATTTCAATAGCAAAAGCACTAAAATAAAAGTAATAGATATCTAAATTACTTCCTAGTCTAATAGTTGCTGATGTAGCATTGTTAGCTATTAATGAGTTTCCAGGATTTGGCAAATTTAAAATACCAGAATCGAACCCTAAGGTGTTAGAACTATTAGGGTTTCTTAAGTTAAAAAGCTCTGGTGTATTTGTAACTGGATCGATAATTGAAACAGTACTATTAAAGAAATTATTGCCTGGTCGAATTACCGTACCTGCATTGTTTGTCGCACTAATTGTAGTTCCGTTAATTCTTAAATAATCTCCTGTATACTGTCTATCTCCTTCTATTGTACTAAAAGCAAATTTTGCTCTAACTGGTCCAACAGGAATTGTATTAAACCCTGAAATTGGTATTGTTTCATTTATTGTACTTGTGATTTTAGTAAAACCATCAAAAGATGTAATGTATTTAGCTGGTAAAACAGGATCTTCATATATAACAAAAAGCGACCAACCAGCTGAAAGTCCTTCAGCATTAGGTCTAGGACCAACCATTGATGAAATATTTGCAACAGTATATGTTCCTTCAGGATTTGGTAATGAAGCAAGAATACTTGTTACATCATGGTAGTAAGCGTAAGTATTTGAATTATTATTATTTGCGGCATTTTGAAAATAAATTTGGGTTCCTGTAATATCAGTATATGTACCACCAGGAACTTTAAATTTAACATTTGAAATCGGATCTGCCCCATTAACAACAGCACTCCAATATAAACCAGCATAGACAATTTGATAACAACTATCAGCACTTGGCACTTCTAAATCTGCACTACTAGAGTTAAAAGTTGTTGGATCTCCATCAATATCTACATGAACTGCCGCATTAAGGTTATCATTTGTAGCTGAACCATTGTAAGGATTTGAAACATGTATTCCCAAATTACTGTTTCCAATTAAAAGCATATCACCTTTAATTGCCTGATCATACCTAGGTGTAAATGGCACAAGATTTTGAGCCACTGACTCAAAACTCATTACCAGTAGCATTACTACTAGGCTTATCGTAAAAAAAGTAGGTTTTTTCATGATATTATTTTTTTTTACTTTATTTCTAAATGAGGCGTTTAGAAATAAAACTTTACACTAACCATTTATTTAATTTTCAATTTTAACTATTGACATTTTACTATTATAAGGTTTACTACCTTTTGTTTTTAATACTTCGCTTGCTGCTTCTATACTATCAAATTTTTGATAATAGATGTAATATTTACTTGTATTTACATCATAGAAAAAGTTTATATCATTACGTCCTGATGCCACTGCTTTTGTTAAAAAATCATCTCTTTTATCTTTGTCATTATGTACTGCAATAATTATATAGTATCCGTTTTCTACATTTTTAACATTTTTAAGGATTTGAATATTACCGCTTTGTTCTTCACCAAAATCAAAATCTTCAGCTTTTGGTGGCGTTGAACTTACTGTAGTATTTTGCTTTATAATATTTAATGCAGCTTTATCTTGTAAATATCTTTCTTCTTCATTATCAAAAGCAGCACGTTTAATTCTTCGTTTTCTCTCAAACTCAGTATCGACTTTAATTTTTTCTAGACTGGTTGTTAAATTTGTTTTTGTTTGAATAGCATTTAACTGTTCAGCCTTTAATCTTTTAATAGTGTTTTTATAGTATAAGCTTACTTCATCATTCTCAAGAGTAGCAATTCTTAAACGTTGCTCGTATAAGTCTTCTAATTCTTTAATATTTTCATCTCGAGTTTTTATAATATTATCTAACTCTAATTTTAAAGTTTCAATAGCATTATTTTCAGCCGTTAAACTCTTAAATGGTTTAGGCTCTAAATAGATTCCTTTTTCACTTAAATCGTTTTCTTCTTTTAAATCTTTAAGATCTTTATCCTTACTTGCAACAGCATCATTAAATTTTTTCAATAATGCACTTTGAGTTACATTAGCTTCTTCTGTTAGCTTAGCTAATGCGCTCATCGATTTTCCAATTTCATCTTTAGGATTTGAAACCAACTCTTCTTTAGCCTTTGCTTCTGCTTTTGCTTTATTCTCAGCATCTAATTTTGCTTGAGCTATAGCATCTTCTATTGCTTTAGCTTCTGCTAGTTTTGCTGCTTCTTGTGCTGCTTTTGCCTCTGCTTCAGCATTTGCTTTATTTTCTGCATCTATTTTTGCTTGAGCATCTGCTTCTGCTTTAGCTTTTGCCTCAGCTAGTTTAGCTGCTTCTTGCTCTGCTCTTGCTTTAGCTTCAGCCTTCGCTTTATTTTCAGCATCTAACTTAGCTTGTGCTTCTGTAGCTTCTTTTGCTTTAGCCTCAGCTAGTTTGGCTGCTTCTTGTTCAGCTTTCGCTTTTGCTTCTGCCTTAGCTCTATTTTCAGCTGCTATTTTTGCTTTTGCCTCGGCAACTTCTTTTGCTAACGCTTCTGCTGCTAACCTATCTGCTTCAGCTTTTGCTTTATCTTCGGCTAATTTTGCAGCTGCTTTTTCTGCATCTGCCTTAGCCTTATTGTCGGCATCAATTTTTGCTTGGGCTGCTGCTGCTTCTTTAGCTTTTGCCTCAGCCAATTTAAGTGCTGCAGCTTCTGCTTTAGCTTCATTAGATAATTTTCTATTCGCTTCTGCTTTATCTTTATCTATATTTGAAGGCTTTACGCGCTTTTTATCAGTTGAAATAAGTGCGCTTATATCATCTTCTGCACTATAATAATAGTTGTCTCTATTCTTGAATTTATAGGCCAACGAAATTTCATGAGAAGGTCCAAAACCTGATATATCTCCAATAGCCTTTTCAAAATTGTATTCAATCAAAATTTGATTGGTTATATTAAGTCCTACACCACCAGATACTCCATATAAATTACTATAACCAACTTGTGCCCAAATTCCTTTAGGAACTGTAACCATTGCTATTGCCGAAACAATTGTGTTATCTTTTTTAAACTCAGATTTTATTAATCCAGAAAACTTGGTGTCACTAAAAAAACCATAGCTATCAAAATAACCTGTATACATCATATGAGCTTGAATGCCTTGATCTGGGTTATCTTTTACCATTTCTGATGTGTTAAGATTATATAGAAAAAAATTATTTACAGAAACACCAAAATCTAAAAATGCAGTTCCAAAATTAATTCCTGGATTAGCGGTTAATAAAAAGTTTGAAGGAACATTATCTAAGGATGGATCTGGAGAATTGGTAATTACTCTTCCTTTATCAATTCCGCTTTTATAAGCACCTAAATTTATTCCGAAGGTTAGATTATTATCATTATCTAATCTTGCATTGTAAGCAAAGTTTAAAACACCACCAAATGTTGTTAATACACCATAGTTTTGTTGAAATAATCCTACTCCAACACCCATGTTTTCATTAAATCTGCCAGAATAACTTGCTAGGTAAGTTTGTGGAGCATCTTCAAATTGCACCCACTCTCTTTTATTTGTAAAACTTAAATATTTATTTTGTTGTCTAACAAAACTAAATGTAGGATTAATTGTGTACTGATTAAACTTTAATGAATTTCTTATTGGTAGGGCAAGTGAAACCACTCCATCATCTTCTTGAGAATAGAACATCTGTGTAAAACAGACAAAAAACACTATAGACAAAAGATGTTTTTTCATGTCACTTTACTAGAGTTATTGAACCCTTTTTTGGTTTTTGACCTTGTTTAGTAATAATATAGTAGTAAACTAAATTCACACTACTTAAATTTATTTGACTTTCTGGCCAGTTATTTTGATAATCATTTGTTTGAAAAACAATTTTTCCTTGACTAGAGTAAATTGTTACTTCTGTATTTGTTCCTGCTGAATACTCTAAAGGAATAACCCAAGTATCATTAGTTCCATCTCCATTTGGGCTAATTAGATTATGTATATTAGTAACATTAATTGGCTCACTAATAGAAAAAGTATACTCTGTTGAAACAATACATCCTGTAGTTTGGCTTATAATTACTTCATAATTACCAAACTCTGTTGCTTCAAAAGTGTTACTAGTTTCATTTACTAATAAACTACCATTGTAATACCATTGGAATTCTGGATTTGTTGCATCATGTGTAACTATAACAGTTAGTGATTCTCCTTGTAACATAGTATTTGTTTCTTGAACATTTATTGAACTTGTAAAACCTTCACTCACTAAATCAATAGTGCCAGAAGCTTGACAGCTTCCTAAATCTATCTGTACTGAATATGTACCAGATTCATCTGTTTGGTACATTTGGCTGGTAGCATTTTGTATAATAACTCCATTTTTGTACCATTGGTAACTGTTTCCTCCTATAGTGCTTAAAGTTGTTAACCCTTCGCTAGAGCAAAATGGATTACCAAGGCTTGAGGCTATGGTGACATCTGCTTGTCCAGAAGTAGCCTCGCTTATTGTAACTCGATTAGAAAATGAGTTTGAAGTACATGTTCCATAATTAGTTCTAACAAAGTATGTTCCTTCTTGACTTACAGATAATGTATTACCAGAAGCTACAAATACAGATGTTGTTGGTCCAGTTTCTCTATACCAATTAAATGTAAGCGATGGATAGTTTAATGGAGAATCGTTTGAGCCATTTCCAGGGTTATCTATAGTTAATAAATAGCTTCCTCCTGTACAATAAGCGCCTGTAGACACTAAATTATTAATTGAGAATGGGCTATCTTGAATTTTATAATATGCAGCAAAAACAGCAGACCCAGAACTAGTAGCAACTGGTGCTGTACTTTTTATTCTTAATCTATATCCTTCACCAGCAGTTGTAGTTGGTAAAGCAAAACTTAATGTAGCTGGAGAAGTAGTAACTGCTCCCGGATTTGATGTAAAAACTACTGTTGTATTTGAAAAACTTCCAGCAGAATCTGACATTTCAATTATAAACTGATTTGAAGCATTTAATGCTGATTCTGGAGAGAATACAAATGTTACATTATATGTATTAAAAGAAGCATTTGCGCAAGCCTGGCTAAAGCCTAAGCTAGGCGAACCAATAACTATTTGAGCATTTGTGTGTTCTGAAAAAAGAAGTACAAAAAAACTAAATATTATTAAAATTTTATTAGATAAGTAATTTTTCTCCATACATTTTTTTATTGTCAATTCTGAATCATTTTAAAAATTCAGATATATACTTTTAATACAAAATGATAAACTTTAAGGTAATTCCTTAATGAGACTTTGCGTATTAATTAGTCTTCAGGATCGAAGTCATTTGAAGCAATAATTTTATTAATTCGCAATCTAAAATCTGGGCGCTTTGAGTTTTTTAAATCAATAAAAGTTTCAGAATCGTCTGCTTTAGAATACACATTAAAAAATGCTCTATTACCATACCAGTTTTCTAAGTCTTCATTATTGGCATTGTCTTTAACAAAAATATTACCATTACAATTGTTGAAGTACATTTCAGTAAATTTTATCTTTTCTAAATTTTGACTGTTAACTGTAATATTATTGTCAAGAATAACGGCAGGATTAAAACCAGATATTACACTTTTATTCATAACTAAAGAAGCATCTTTAGCTATATACAAAGCTTCTTTTACCAAGCCAACTTTTATGTCTGATGCTAAATCGTCACTAACATTAACTAACGTTAAGTTTTCTGCTTTGACGAAAGTTCCTTTCTTAGTTAAATCGGCTTCTTCTTTTTTATCATAAGAAGCAATATGCATACATTTAGAACCATCTGAACTTGACACATATGGAGATCTAATAGCTAATGAATTAAAAATATTACTTTGAGTTCCTTCATTAAAAACATAATCGTTTCTATTTGACCTAAATGAAATCATTTTTGTTAAGTTAACTACTCCACCCAATACATTAAATGCGTTTCCTTCACAATAGCTAACCATTACATTTTCTATAATAGTTTTGTTTCCTACACCTGCAAGTGTTAGTGCATTAAAGTAGCCGTAACTTTTAGTTCTTTTTCCAGCAAACTCAATTCTAACATATTTTAAAATTCCTGAATTACTTTTTGGATTTTCTCCACCGTAACTTATATTTTTATATGAAGAAGGGTTTAAGCCAAAGTTTACTGCAGCTTCATTTCCAAATTTGTTTATTGGTGCATCACCAAGAATAAAAATTCCTCCCCAATCACCTGGCTTCTTTACACTTCTGTTAGACGTAAAAATAATTGGGTCTGTTTCTAAACCATCTGCAATAATTGTAGCGCCTTTACTTACTGTTAAAGTTCCATTTGTTTTAAAGTCACCCAAAATAACTGTACCAGGCTCTATAGTAAGTGTAGTACTATCTGTAACAAAAACATTACCCAACAATAAGTAGGTATCCTTTTTATATAATTTTGTGTCTTTAGATATGTTACCGCTTAATATTTGAGTAGGTTCGCGATAATCAACTGAACTTGGCTTAAACTCAGTCCATGAATTTAGCCAATTATTAGATCCAACTATGCCTTTTTCTTGTTGTGCAAATACATTGCCAACCATTAAGAGCATTAAACATATAATAATCTGAGTATAATTTTTCATAGTAGGTTTTTAATATTAGATTTTGGGGTTCATTATATTAGAGTCAAACATAAACATAAATCCTACGAAATACAAATAATATCGTTGAAATACAATGTTTTATATATCTTTGTATTATATTTCTTACAATTATATATAAAAAATAAAAAAGTTGATAGAAATATTAACAGAATTAGTAGGAAAATGGCTAAATGAAAGGGTTATTGAACAAAAAAAATCTGATGAAAACATCAGATTTTATTTTATAAAGTGTAGAATTTTAGTTCTAAAAACTTAATAGATTTAGTATTTATTAAACTCGTTATAAGTATGAAGTGATTTAAGAGTTTCTTCATAAAATAAAATCGCAGCAATCAGATTAGATTTATCAGAGTATGGTAATATTTTTTTCTGAAACTCAATTGTACTTTCAAAATAAACAGTTGTAGCTTGTATATTATCTTCTAATGCTTTTCTATTTTCTTTTGAGTCAGGGATTCCTAAAGTAGTCATAGATACACCTGGTTTTGTAGCAAAAGCTATATTAGGTAATATTTTAACTATAACTTCAATTCTCTCATTATACAATACAAGTAATTCTCCTTTTGGCATTTTTTCTAATTCATCACGATCGTGATATTTAGCAATAGATACTTTACCAGTAATGATGCTTTGAGCTTCATTCTTATTTTGAGCAAATCCAATGCCTGTAAGTAGGAGAAAACTAAAACTGAATAATATAAATTTAACTTTCATATTTATGATTTAAGGGGTCATAAACGCAAATTTATGTAATTAAACGAAAAAAACAAGCGTTTTGTCGATTTTTTTATAAAATAGAGAATATTTTTTATCGATTAATAAAAAATATTTTTGTTATTAATTAAAAATCATTGTGTTATAAAATTGAAAATTACTTTCCAATACAATATTTAACTAACCCTATATTCATTGGTGTTGTAGCATTTGGGCAACAAATGGGAAACAAAAAACACAAAATAAGAGAAGATTAGCAACAAACATTAATAATGTTAATTACAAATATAGCATAAAAAAAACCACTCATAAAGAGTGGTTTTCATACATAAAACACCAAGCATTAATTAGCTGTTCCAGAGCCTAAATAAGTACTGTTTGATACTTGACTACCATCGGCAGTGATAAATGCCATAAATAGCTCCACTGTATCTCCTGCGTAGGTTGTTGGGATAGCAACAATTTGACTTCCTACTGTTCTGTCTGCTCCATCAGTCAAAGAAATAGATTCTTTCTTTAATGGATTGTAAACCAATAACATTGCTTTATCGGTAGCGTTTGCATTACCTTCAGCAGAGTTATCATCCCAGTTAAAAGTTACTTCTCCCGCAGTTGTAAGATCAGTAGTAGGGTTTAAAGCAGTCGATAAACCTCCTCTACTTACTAAAGCGTTAGCATAATCTACATTGAAGTTTGGCTCAACTCCACCAATAGCATTATTTAACACATAAGACATTGCAGCATTAAATGCCGTCTTTTTAACTGCTAAAAACTTATATCCTTTCTGGATAAAAGGTTTAACAGCTTGAATAAATTCTAAAGTCACTGTAAACTTATTTCTTTGGTTTACCTGACCTACAGTTCTTGGATTCGCTACACTTGAAGGTTTAATTCTAATGTAGTCAATTCCTTTCCAGCTTCCACCGATAATGTTTCCAACCTTACCTGAAAGCCCTCCTAAAATACCTTGAGCAATTTTACCCATAACATAAATGATTTAAATGAAACTTACTTTTCTTCGGACTTGGTACGGACTTAACACGAAGCTGTACCTTCCGCTGAAATATATGGCAAGTTTTATGCTATTCTTTCAATATGGGTTTTGTTGCTTTAGATTGCTTCTTTTTGCATCAGAAATAAAAAAACAATATTTTTTTTACAAAGAAAAAGAGAAAAAAGAAAGCAGTTCAATTGATGACGTGGACATACTGTCAAGTTTTTTGGAAAAAATATTGCTACACAAAATGACTACAGCAGGATATGCCTAAAGTTGGCTGCAAAATTTTTTTCAAAACCCGTAGGGCTTGAACTTTATAGTATGATAGCGGTGGATGTAGGAAGGCATCTAACTTTGCAACCTTTTTGCTTCTTCCTTATCTAAATATGGATGTTTAAGGCGTTCGTACATTAATTGTCTTAATGGTAAAGTTTCTTCGGTTGGATAGGCATTAAAGTAATTATACATTGCAATTGCCATATGCTTTGTAAAACGATTATATTTTTTAATTGGAATGAAATAAAGGCCATTCAAATTTTCAAACTTATAGAGGATGCCTTGTAAGGCTAAATTATTGTTCTTCAATTTATAAGCCAAATAGAAACTATTATTTGATAAATCTACCTCATCAATATGTTTGAAATTATCAACTATTAAATCTAAATCAAAATTTTCCCTGAATTTCCAATGCCTACCGTTTTTTCTCTTATGAATCAATTTATCTTCTGCTTCATCAGATGTGACAAACGTATTAACTATAAACTTATTCTTTTTTAATTTACCAAGATTGGTTTTTGAGGATAGAATTAAATCAACAATACTGTGCTTATAAAATGTATCAAAACGATTTAAGAAAAGAAAAAACCGAAAGGCCGACATTGTAAAAATAAAGTTTCTTCTTTTTGCACCAGGTACATTAATATTATCGTCCGTGAGATGAATATTGAACTCTTTTCTTTTATTATCAAAACCAATTGATAGGTGTTCTCCTTTATTCAAAGTAGGTGCATTCAGGATAAAACCATTTTCATCAGAATAATTAAAACGTAAAAAAAGTTTTTTTAAATCTTCAATCATTCTACAAAGTTACTATTATTCTTTCGAGCAGGTAATCTAAAAGGCGCGAGCCGGCTGCGAGATGAGCAAGGGTGTTGTGGTAATAGCACGTTGCATTTTTTTTGCATAAGTGCGTACCACAGCAACGGTTTGCCGCAAGGGTGGCGGATTTTTTGATTCTTATTATTAAATCAGAAGGATTTTTATTGGTAGTTCAAAATAGTAATGTTTAGGCAAGTGCAAGGATTGAAGGAAGCAATGGAAGGTTTTGGAATAGTTTTCATTTAAGGTTTGCCGTATTTGAAACGAAGTAATGAAGTTGAGGAAATGCCATATTTGAAGGAAAATATGATTTGAATTTAGTTGAAGGCAAACCGTAATGTAGAAACTATGTGTGGTGGATGTAATTGCTGACTGAATGAGTTGCTCTTGTGTACTGCTTGCGAAATAGGATAATCCGCAGTATTCATTGAAGTTCAAGTTTTCTAAAAAATCAAGAAGTAAAATTCAATAATCTCATATTCTTAATAGCACTGCGGTTATCTTATTTGCAAACTTGGGACGTTCAAAAAATGTGACACCCGTAGACCCACATACTTTATTAAAGCAAATGTTATGGAATTGTGTAATTTCAATTAATACACTAAACAATCTATTGAAGCGAAATTATATGTGGGTTTTGCCCGAAGCGACCCGCAGGCTCGCATAACATTAAGTAGCGGTTGCCCCTTAATAATTTCTAACAGCACAACGTGCTGACCTTATTGGGATTTTAAGGGGCAAAAGTAGCTACGGGTGAGGAAGGCGAGTAATGTGTGAAATAAAACAAATAAATAGTACCAACGAGGACGTGTCGCCGCAGTTGCACTATTTATGGTATATGCAAGCCCTTTTAACTTGTGAGCATTTTGATTGTGAGATTGTCGATTACTACGTAATGACGATATATAAACAAACTGGCTTGCAGATATGTTTTATGGAACTAAATGGAACAACTGACGAACACCTTATTACCTGCTCACGGATTATGATGACTTTACTGAATATAAATTAAAAACAGAATATGTATTTATTTCGTTAATCTATCTTTTTTCCAATTACTAACAAATAATTGTAAAAGCTATAAATAATATTAGGCAATTTATAGAGTACGTAAGTTATAAATCATAATTTGGAAACACGCTGTTCAACTTATTTATATCAAATTAACTTGCACAACAACTCAATTTAGAAACATCCTTACCAAAAGTAATGGCTGCCAGTTTAACAGCTTCTCCCAAAGTCAAGTATGGATAAAAACTTTCAGCCAAATCTTTTACTGTAATTCCAAATTTAATAGCCATACTTAATTGTTGGATGAGTTCACCACCTTCTGGTGCTATTACTCTTGCTCCAATTAATTTATCCGTTTCCGTATTACGAATCAACTTTATAAATCCTCTGGTATCTTGTGCAGCTAAAGCTCTTGGTACATGTGTTAGATCTAATTTTGATACTTCAAAAGGAATGCCTCTTGATTCAGCTTCAATTTCATCCATACCTGCTCCCGCAATTTGAGGGTCTGTAAATACTACCCAAGGTAATGATGCATAATCTACACTTTGTTTTGATAATGAAAATGCATTATTAACGGCTGTACTGCCTTCGGTTGCTGCTGTATACACAAATGGCGGTGTATTAGTGACATCACCAGCTGCATAAATATTGGAAATATTAGTTTCCATTTTTTCATTAACCACAATATGCCCTCTTTCTGATAATTTTAGGTCTATTTTTTTTAGACCTAATTTAGACGTGTTTGGCGTGGTTCCTGTAGCAACAACAATATGTCCTTTTTCAACAATTTGTGTTGTAGAACCATCAGGACAGTTACAATGAATAATAGTATCGTTGCCCTCTTTTTCAAATTTAAAAGCTCTAAAATTTGGAAGAATTTCAATCCCTTCACTTTTCATTTGTTCAACTAAAACATCAGTAATGTCTTCGGTTTGACTTCGTAAAGGCCTATCGGTAAATTCTATGATACGTACTTTTACTCCTAAACGATTATATGCCATTGCCATTTCCAATCCGATATAACCTGCGCCCATTATGGTCAAGCTTTTGGGTTTTTCTTCCAAATCGAATAAGGACACATTAGTTAAATACCCAACTTCATTTAATCCTTCAATATTTGGAATATTCGTGGTTGCACCTGTTGCTATAACAACGTTTGTTGCAGTGTATGTGTCTTTACCATCAACAATAATGGTGTTGTTATTTACAAATTCTGCCCATCCTTTTAGCATCGTTAAGTTTTCAAAATCACTCACAACATCCATATACTTTTGCTGTTGCAGGGCTGCAACCAATGCTTTTTTGTCTTTTATTATTTGAGCAAAATCAATGTCAGCACCTTTTGGTTTTATTCCTGCAAAATTAGAATGTGTTGTATGGTAAGCCGTTTCAGCCGCACGGATTAAATTTTTGGAAGGTACACAGCCAACATTAACACAAGTGCCACCAAAATCTAATCCACCATTAACCATTAGTGTTGTGAGTCCTAAACTTTCAGCTTTTATGGCTGCTGAAAATGCAGCAGAACCACCTCCAATTACGATTAAATCGAATTGATTTTTTCCTTTGTTGGACGCTTTATCTGTCGTGCTATCCGAAATTGAATCACAACAATCCTCTTTTTCATTGCCTTTAACAACCGTATACTTACCAATGCTATTTACAGCGTTAATCAATTCCTCTTTATTCAACTTGGCAGTATCAAAAGTAAATTCTCCTTTACCAGTTTCGTGGTTCACAGAACTGATTAGAATACCATCTTTTTTATTGATATCCTTTTCGATATGTAATGAACAGCCACTACAGGTCATTCCTTCTATCTGTAATGAAACAGTTTCTGTTTTTTGAGATAACTCGTTTTTCTTTTTAAATAAATTCTTCATATTAAAAATGATTTGTTTTTATGTGGTGCTTAATAAATATAGGTGATTATTTTTAACAACATTTTAAGCCAATTTTATTCGATTCAAATAAATCTTCCAAGGTTAATATCTTGCCATTTGCATTGCTGTCAAGCCATTGTTTTGCGGTTTGTTCGCTTGCAAAAAAAGAAACGTGATTACAGAAGGAGCCTCTGATATTGCAAGAGTCCATTTTTTCAACCAAAGAGAGAAATATTGGATACGGATTAGATGATACCAAATGATCACAGTCAATATTCAACTCAATTAAAGAATTGTCAATTGGGTCTTGAGATATAATTTGGGACGAAACATCCAGCCATTCGGTAAACAATATAGCGTCTAATGCACACCAAGTATAAAGTGTTTTGCCTTGCACTATAAACTTGTGGTTAGTAGGTGTGATCGACAAACCAGAAAAGGCTGTAATTTGGTTATTTTCATTTAGCTCTCCTAATAATTCCAACAGTGAATCAGCTTTCTCTTTAGTTGCATCGATAAGTGCATAAAATGTTGTTTTTGGCAGTGGATTGCCTTTAAGTAATTCCCTTTGGACATTCACGATAAAATTATTATCATCAAGTTGAATTTCAGATAACATGGTGTTTAATTGTTTGTCCAAATATTGCTTTGCTGTTTTCATTTTGTATATAATTTAGATTATGTTTATTTCATTTTCCGCACGAAGAAAATGCTGATCATTTTAACAAGTCGTACCTTGTCTGTTCTTTAAACTTAATGCCTTCAAATCGAAATAAGTAATACCAATATCACCGATGTCTTCTAAATTGAAAATGTCGTTGACCAATTCCGTATGGTTATCAAGATGAGTGCCTATAAGTGGAAATTGATTGCTAAAATTTTCCGTGAAAAGTATGTACTCATTTGAGCTAATTTTGTTTTTAAGAAGCCGATGTGCTATTATTAAATCTTTACCAAAGAGTTTACAATAGTCTTTTACCATTACAGAGCCAAGTTGTCCAAAATGAAGCACAAATTTTAGTGAAAGGTTATATAGATTTTGGCAAGACTCACACATACATTTCGATCGTTTAAATTCATCTATTCTTTGATGAAATTTGTCGAACATCAATTGACATTGACTAATGATTTCCGTTGCTGAATATGGAAATTCATAACTGTAAAATAAAATAGCATCGCCTTCGATTTCAGACACTTTAAAATTTAGTATATTATTTTCTAAAATTGATTCGAGCAATAGTGCAATTTTTTCCTGACTATGCCTAATTTCAGAAGTGGCAATGTATTTGGTAAACCCACTAATATCTGGTATAAGAATAAGTGCTGGGTTACTGGTGTGACAAACTTCCATTTTGATATCTTTTTTTAAATTAAGTACTGTATTTTCAGTCCATTTAAAAGCTAACTAGCGATTATCATTTTGAGTTTTAAACCCTATTTTCTTTTTAAATTTTATAACTAATTTTTCTTGAGGTTTAAGAAACTCTTCAATAATTTTTTTACAGTCACTGATGGGCTGTCCAATAAGTTTATCAATTAATTCTTTTGGTGGATTTTGCAATTCACAATCTCCAATTTCTATGCAACAATCCAAGTGGTCCGGATTGAACAATTCTTTATTTGTGTTTTTCATATTATAAAGTATTTAATTAAATGCTTAAATACAAAAAAATAAAATTGCCCCGAGGAAGTCTCTTCGGGGAATTTTCTTTAGGTCAAACTTTATTTTTGACAACTTCTGCCTTAAACCCTTTCTCTTCTATGATAAGCTTTAAGGCTTTGATACTTGTTTTTGAATCGTCAAACTCAATAACAGCAATATCTCCAGGGTACTCAACCGAATGTTCTAAAACACCATCTACTTCTTTTAATGCATTGTAAATAGCATTGGAACAACCTGCACAGGTGATACCAGTAAGCTTTAAGGTCACTGTTTTAACATTTTTGCTTGCTACTTCATTTAAAACTTCTGTTTTGCTACTTTGTGCGTTTGCCTGAAAGGAAATTAAAAACAACGCTAGAATTGGTACTACTAATAGTTTTTTCATGATTTTTATTTTATAATTATTTCTGTTTTACAACTTTATAGCCAGTAGAATTTATAGCTTTTTCTATATCTTCTTTAGATGTTTTTGTATTGTCAAACTCCACTTCGGCATTAGCTTTCTCATAAGAAGCAGCTACATTAACAATACCTTCTAATTCGTTAACAGCGTGCTTAACGTGTTCTTCACAAGAAGCGCAAGTCATACCTTTTACATCAAAATTTACAGTTTGAATGTCTGATTGATTTACGACAATAACCTCTTTTTTGTTATCTGGATAAAATATATGAGAACAATAAGGAAAGCTAATTGAAATAGCTGCAAACAATGTAATGCCTATTAAAAAGCCTTTGGTTTGATACCATTTTGGTTTTGCATCAACTTCGCAACAGTCATCGGCTTTTTTGGGTTTTAAGTAAGCATACCAAGCATAGCCAATAGCTATTGCAGCTAAACCTATTAAATAGGGTCGAAAAGGTTCCATCCAAGATAGTGCAGATGCACTTCCTCCAACACCAGCTATTAATGCAATTACTGGTGGTATACAACAAGACGATGCTGCTATGGCAGCAAACAAACCTGTGTAAGCTGCATTTTTTGATGTGTTTTCTGTTTTCATTTTTAAAAATTATGCGGTTTTTCTAATTAATTCTATGGATTTAAAAATGCTATTAAAAATCTCTGTTTCATCACTATTTAATGAATAGTAAAGCGTTTGACCGTCACGTCGTGATGTAATAATTCCTGCATCTTTAATTTTACGAATGTGTTGAGATACAGCAGGGACGCTCATTTTTAAAATGTCTGCCAAATCACAAGGACATAATTCGCCTTCTTCTTCTAAAAGGTAGAGTATTTTTAAACGTACATCGTTCCCGGCAATGGATAATAATTTTGTCAATTTCTGAAAACTTCCTTCCATTTTATGTAATTTTTCCATACAGTTTAATAACTGTTTATGGTTGGCTTCTGCTCTTGTACAGGTTATTTCTAATTTCATAAGTTATGTTTTATAGGTGCAAATATATAATTAATTATGTATTTAAGCAAATACTTAAATACATTAACTAATAATTAACTAATAAATAGAAAGATGATGGCTCGAAAAGTGTACTTCTAAACTACAAAAACCACAATTTGTTTTTTGCATCCTCTGGAACACCATTATTGAATCGTGGTGCTATTTGTGCTACCATTTCGGGATATTTGATTGTAATTGGTACATTTTGCTGTCGTAAGGATTTCCAATACAATCTACTGAATTGATATACTTGGGTTAACAATTCTAATGCTACATTAGCATCTTCAAAAGCATCGTCGTCTGGACTACTCATTTTAATTTTTATTGGAAATGGATAACCGTCTGTATCTGTATAGTATTGTGAATTTGGATAACGTGCATTATTAAATAACAAAAATTGGTTGCTGTCTATACGAATGTATGTACCACTTACCGGCATTAGTTTTTTGTTCCAATTTAAGTCGTAAGCAATGATATCTTCGGATTCTGTTTTGTTGATGTTAAGAATATATAGTGGCACTCCTAATTCTAATTGATGCATTCCTTCAACAATAGGCTGTAATTCTTCATATTTCATTTCTTTGTAAAAATGAATGACTACTTTATCTGCTTGAGCTACTGAAGTAAAATCTCTAATAGCTTTTAAAATGCTTCCTGCTAATAACTTGGTTTGGTTTTGATTGAAATATTCAAAGTTTCTGAATAGACCGTTATTTTGAAAACTAAAAGCACTTGCTATGTAACGTCTGTTTTCGCCTTGATTGGTAAAGGCTCCTACGCCAATTACTAATTCTTTTTTATCGGTTACTGCTAACTTCCAAGGTGCACCACCTAATTTAGCGTGTATTGCCAATGCCATATTTTGTAAGGAAAACTGGAAGTTGTATTGATTTTCGATATTGACTACCATTTTTTCATAATCTACAACCTGTGTAACAATGCCTTCATTTAAAAACAATTCCTTTATTTGAATATAAATTTCTCGGTCTTCGGGATCTGGTGTAAACTTATCGAAAGGGCTTAAATAAAAAGCCGCATACTTTACATTGTCGTGGTCAAATTTTAGGTTTTCCAGCTTTTGGATGATGTCTGGTAAAGGGTCATTTTCGTTTGTAAATTCAATAAAATGTTCTTTGGATGTTGATGCTTTTATGTTTACATAATCTTCTATCCCTTTAAAATATTTCTTTTGTGCTGTGACACCAAATTTTAAATTGTTATAAAAACTTTTTATGGCTTCTTTATGTGAGGTGTGGTATATAAAAAAGAATTTAATATTTGGACCTTTAGGACGTCTGTAAGGTGTAAACATATTCATAGCCTTTTTAGGCACTAAATGCGTTTTCTTATTCCCATATTGATCTTTACCAAACTCCAATAAACCTACTTCTGGATTGATGTGGTTGATGCGATTACCTGGTACATCTATAAATTCGTCTATTTTAAAAGGAAATATGGCTTTAAATTCTTCTGTAAATAGATAAGAGGTTGCAAATTTATTGATGAGTGCTACATACTTTTGATATTTATTGGTAGGTCTTGTAGGTTCTTCAATTGGAATGTTTAATGCTCTTGCGAGTTGTAAATTGAATATAGGGAAGGCTTTATCAAACACAATACTATTATAAAACTCTTCTTTATCTTCTGTATCGCGTTTCATTTGATGATTGACCGTTTTTTGGCCATATACGCAACGTTTTATATACTCTGTTTCCTCAATATCTTTAACAGACTTTGTAAGGACTTTTGATGTACCATCATACGATACTATGAGTTCTGGTAAATCGGTGAGTTTTGCGAATTGTATTTTAAATGAAAACTTATAGTAGAGGTTATAGTCTGCTGTATTCCCTTTTTTTGAAGGCATCCATACTTGTACATCCCTCACAAAGTTTTTTACTACGATATAACCTTTTTCTAAAAAGTAGTTTTTTAATTGAAGTTTAAGGAATTGCTTGTAAATTCTCAATTCTCTACCATCTACTAACTTAATTTTTATACTTGGTGCATCAGGTATTTGTTGTGTAAAGGTGGTAAATATTTTGTCTTTGTTTGATAGGTCTGCATCTGGAAACACCTCTTTAATCTGCTTTGAAAACTTTGATTTGTGAATGGGGTGACTACCTTCCATATCTTCTAATGAAAAATAAAAGGTTGGTGCACTATTAGGCCATTTAAAGTTTAGTATGTTGGTTTTTAAGTGTTCTTGCATAGGTAATGAGGTGTTTTGGGTTTTACATATTTTTGCTTTTGGTTTTAATTTATGAGATTGATTTAAGTTGATTATATATATACTTCAAATTTTTCTAACCTTTCAAAAAGACCAATTATGTTATCTATTATTTCATCAATGAAATTTTTATTATCGAATAGTAAATTGTGTGATTCAAAATCTTTCCCTCTAACATAAAAAGTATATCTACCTTTAGAAAAGGCTTTTAAGATTTCCAATTTTTTATCTTCACCAAACAGTATAGTACTGTTATTATGTACTATACAATTGCGTACTCGACGTAAATTGTTAATGTACGACCAATGAGGTTCTAACTCTTTCATATTAACTCCAGCTGAACGTGTTAGAAATAACTTTGCTTTTTCAAACTCACTATTTCCTCTTAAATCTTCCAAACCAAATTCTTTGTTATGATTTAGACAATAGGAATTACAAGCATCCTGTATAGTTCGTTCAACAAAAGAAAATAACTGTGTAATCATTGAAGCTCTAAAACTTTGTACAAAATCTCTATCAATTTCAATTACTTTATCCACCAAGGAATCCTGTAAATGGTTTAAATAATCATCAGCATACTTTTTAGGTTCCTGCTCAATTTTTGCCATTATTTCTTTATACTCTTTTTCGTGGTTAGATAAAGAATTATCAAAATGGTCTTCAACAAACTTTGCATAATTACGAAAGGTTTGTAATTCTAAATCCAGAAAGAATATGTTGTTATCCTTTATAAAATCTGTATGGTCGTTTAATCTTGACATATTAACTATTCTCTACTATTTCTCGTTCTTCTTGGGTAAGGCCATAGAGGTCGTACACCATAGTATCAATTGTTTTTTCTGTTTGGGTTATTTGGGTTTGTAGGTCTTGGGCTTTTTTCTTGTTGTCTTCAAATAGCTCTAACCACTCAAACTCGTCTTTTTTGGTAAGCGGTGTGCCACTTGCATTTTTTATGGCTTTGTTGAGTTCTTTAATAAAGTCTGCAAAGTCCAGCTCGTGCCAGTTTTGTAGTTTTCGGGTCAGTTTTTCTAAATTAAATTGTGATGATATGTAATCTTGAAACCTTCTTAATTGTAAAGAAAAATCTTTGGTATGAAGAATTATAAATGAAACCTTATCACTATATAATTCCTGTATTTCAATACTAACTTTCTTAATTGGTAATCTTTCAATATATTTTGGTTTAATATTATAATCGATGTGCACATTTTTAAAGTACACATTCATAAGTTTCGAATTTAGAAGAGCTAATAAATACTCCAAAACAAACTCATTATTAGTAGATTCAACAAAAGAAAAATTATTTAGAGGATAATATTTTCCAACTTCATCTAAAGCACAAACCAATCTTGTGTCCATACTTAATTTTCTGATATATTGTATCAGTATCTTTTTTCTTTCAAAACTATTTTTTGAATAACCTGCAAGATGCTCCCCAAAATTCAACTTATCGCCTTCCCAAATAATTGAATATTTTTTTACACAGCTTGCAGATGGGATACAATATTTCCAATCTTGACCAACTGAATTTATTTCATTTTCTTTCTTTACATATTTATTATTATTACCTGTTTTAATACCATATCTAACATTATATAAATTCTTCAAACTAACACTACCATTTTGCATTTTTAATAATAAAGAGGTTAATGCAGGGGTTAACTGTAAGTTAAAGGATAGGCTTTGAAACTTTGCCCAATCTTTTGGGATAATTATATTTTCTCTGAACTTATCACTTTCAATCAAGTAATTTGGAATAAAATTTGTTTTTAGTTTATATGTTGTAATAGCTTTATTCTCTTTTATAAAAGTGTTTCTAATTACAAATATTGCGGGAACAATATCAGGTGCATCAACAAATATTCTCTTTTCCAATTCAATTAATGATACTATCTGCTTTTTAAGAATATCCTTTCTAATTAAAAGGTATTTATCTAAATAATACCAAGTGTTTGGTGTAATAAAACCAAGAAAACCATCATTCTTTATTAGCTTATTTAAAGCTAAATCTGTAAAATGAACATAGGTTTCTATTTCACCTTTATTACAAACATAATTTGACAAAATATAATCTCTTTGAGGTTTAGGCACTTTTGCACCCCAAGGCGGATTTCCAATCACTACATCAAAGCCTTGTTTTGATTCGGCAGATTGCTTCGTTCCTCGCAATGACGTTCCAAATATTTGAGGAAATTGCTCTTGCCAATTAAAGGCTTTATCTCCTGCTACGGTTTTACTATCAATTAATGAATTACCACATTTTATATTGTTGCTTAAATCGTTGAGTTTACGTCGTGGTTGTGCTGTACGCAGCCATAGGGATAATTTGGCAATTTCTACAGATTCTTCGTTGAGGTCCACTCCATAAATATTGTTTTCTAAAATTGTAGTTTCTATGTCGCTTAAAATAAAGCCACCACCCAAAACTTTAGCTTTTAATTCATCAATGTAGCGGTGTTCTTTTATTAAAAAGTCTAACGCTTGGTTTAAAAATGCTCCAGAGCCACAAGCTGGGTCGCAAATGGTTATTTGCAGTAGCCAATCTCTGTAATTCTCTAAAACCTCTAATAGTTGCTTTTTGGTGTTTTGGTGTGTTCCCTTTTTTATCTCGAAATAGGCTTCTTCCTTAAAACCTAATTGGTCTTTTTTCTCTTGACAAAGTTTACCAACGGTATTTTCTACAATGTATTTGGTAATGTATTTTGGTGTGTAGAACACGCCATCTTTTTTACGCTTGCTTTTTTGCTTATCGAACTCGCCACCTTCAATTTCGGCATTTACGCTTTCTATTTCGTTGAGTGAATTTTCAAAAATATGTCCTAAAATGTTGACATCTACTTGACTGCTAAAATCGTATTTAGCGAGTTTGTAGGCGTGTTTGTAGAGTAATGCATCGTCAATCTCCAAACTATCTATAATAGCGTCCGGTTTAAAGAGACCTCCATTATAGGCATAAATTTCAGCTCTTGATGTTGTGCCTTTTCTGCCTTCGTCTAAAAAATGAAAGTATTGTTTAAAGAGGTTATACAATGGACGTTCGTCACCAAAATCGATGTCGGCTTTCCACTTGTCTAAAATCTGTATGGTTGAGTTTGGTGGTAATAGATCTCTATCTTCAGCAAAGAAAATGAACAGAAAACGGTCTATTAACTTTTGAGATTTTTTGAATAGGGATAGTTTGACGTTTTTTTCGAGGGCTTTTTGGTCGTTACTATCGCCTTCATTATTAGATTGCCGCGCTTCGCTCGCAATGACAGCATCCATTTTAATGCGTTTGGCGTTGCGTTTTACCAAGTCTCTAAAGAGTTCTCTTTTAAATACCGAGTAATCGTTGTAAAACTGTTTGGTAATTTTGTCTTCTTCTACTAAAGAGGCTTCTTTAATGGTTAAAGGAAGATTGTTTAGAATATTGTCTTTGTGTAAGCACAGATGTAATAAGGCAAATTCTTCTGGTGCTAATTGAAACAAATTGAACTCTAAAAACTCGGTGGCGTCGTTAATATAAAACCTCAACTTCTCGAAGTTGGATGTTATGACATACACACAGCCTTTTTGATTGGCTTTATAATCGAACGCCTGTTTGCGGATGCTTTCTAAATCTTTGGTGTTAGTGCCTTTTAATTCTATCACTCCAATAGCGTTTCCTTTGCTTAAAATAGCGCCATCTGCCTTACCTGCTCCTTTTTGATTTTTAAACTCTGTAGTGATATTGAAATCAGGCTTTGGATTAAGCGTATAATCCAAGATATTTACAAACAGCTCATCCAGAAACTTTGCCTGGTATTGCTCTTCTTTAGAGTTTTTAATATTTTCTTGAATGGTAAGGTTATGAAAATACTTGGTGTATTTTTTATAGGCACGCTCTACTACATTACTGTCTTGCTGTGTGAGGTATGTTTTTAATACTGATGTTTGGAATAATGCCATTTATAAACTACTCGTTTTGATTGGTTAATTTCTTAATATTTTCTTTAACTAAATTGAGGATTTCCGTAATGCTGTTTTCATCTTTTATCATATCGACAATCTTATCGGCCATCCAGACATTTAGTAAATCGTTTTTGTTTTCATTTAAAGCGATTGCCAGTGCTTCTACTTGCTCTTTTCGAGCTATGCGTGTACCACGTTCAATTTTACTTAATAAGGCCGTATCGATATGCATTTGTGAAGCGACTTCCCTTAATAATAATTGCTTCTGTTCTCGTAATTTCCTTATATGTTCACCAAATGTCATTTTAGAGAGATTTTGACTTGTCAATATTTGTCTAATTTAAGAAAAGGAAACTAAAGGAAAGTAAAAAGATATAAACAGTTATTAACAGGGAATGAGGATATTAAGGATTTGAGGACATTATATTTAATATCCTCTAAATCCTCAACTTCCCCAATTATAATTTTGCAGGATTTGAATAGGCATTATGGGCTTCTCTATGGATTAAACCTGCTTCAACAAATTTGGTAATATAACCTTCTGCTGTTTTATTTGGAATGTTATGTTTAATGGCTAAATCTAAATAGTGTTGTCTGTCAAATTCTTTTGGCAAACTCTCTAAAAAGCGTTCTTTTCTATTTAACCGTTTTACTGTTTTTTGCTCCATAGGTAAATCATTAAACACCTTACTACTGTGTTTCACCAAAATTGAAATTATGATTAGTGCATTATCAAAGTCTACATCTTCACATTGTTTAATTGCATTGACATCTCCATCTTCCATAATTCGGAATGCTGTGAATAGCATCATTATCCTAAATGCAATTAAGCCTAACCTCCTAATAGTAGCAATATATTCTTCGGGTTGCAGATTGATGTATTTGGTTTGTAAGGATTCAAAGAACGTATGGAACTGTTTTTGTTGCGATACAGTTAATCGTATTTCTATTTCTGGATTGTTTTTAAGCGTTTTATACAGTCCTAAAAACTCACTACCTAATTGGTTGTAATAATCATCAAGTCCTAAACTATTATTGTTTTGGAATACATTTTTCCAAGTCGGCTTGATATTCATATAATAGAACATAAAGCGACTAAACAACCCATTTTCTGCATTAGGTATTAAGGTTGCTACTTGTTTTGGTGTACCAGATAATACGGTTGATAAACAGGGTTTTTCAATATCTACATATTCTCTATCTGTTCTACGATAATAACTGATGGTTTCGTGATGAAATGCTTTACGAAATCCATCACTATAATTACCATAATCGCTTTTAAATGCTTGCGCCAAGGTGTCTCCTTCAGTTTCAAAAATCAACCCTTTGCCTTCATTATCTGATATTAATTGATATACACCGGTTACACTATTATTGGCAGGAATGAACAACATTCGTTCTGGTGGTTTACTCGGTTTTTCCAAGTTTTCATCTTTGCCTTTATTCATATTGTAAGTCGCTGTTTCTGTATTAAATTGTTGCTTTAATACTTTAGCTTGTTCCCTTTTTAGTTTATGTACAGGATCTACCAAATTTTTAATTTGGTTGAGTCTGCCTTTACCTGCAGATGCAGGTGCAGTTACAAAAAGATATAAATTGCTATATACTTTTCGTTGGTCGTAAACGCCAAATAGTTTAGGAAAGCAAGCACTAAAAGCTGTTAAAGCACCTAACAATAGAATATCTTTTTCTTCTTGACTACTCGCAGGATTTACAACTTGTTGTAAAAACTGTGGAAGACTGTCATATACCTTTTCAGGAATAGTAGGCATTGTTTGCTGTTCCTTTTCCTCTTTTTGTTGAGGTAGCTTCATTTTGGGTTTTGATAGCTTAATTCCTACCTGATGTGCGTGATGATAAAAGGTTGCAATACTTATTCCGTGCCCTTTAGCGTTAAGACATTTATTGAATTGTTCGTCACATTCTTTAGAATCATATCCTGCATAATTTTTACTTATTCGGTGGAAATAATCTCTACCTGATTCTCCATATTCTTCAGCTAAAGCAAAGCCTAAATCTCGCCAAGTAGCGTAATTGCCTGTTATATCTGTACCAGACTGCTCAATTGCCGAGATATAGGATTCTATGTCGTTATTAGCAACAGCAACAACGTTAGTTGTTGCTTTGTTGCTGACTGTTGGTTTTGGTTGCTCTTTTGGAACGTCTAACCAATCTTTTGGGTTAAATGATTTTGTCATAATTTTTGATGTCTTTTATGTAAAAAAGCTGTCGGGTCGTATGGTAGGAAACACGCTCTGGAAACGTCTTTACCTGACTGGTCAACTTCTATATTATAGGTTTGCTTAATGTAATTGGCTACCGCAATAAAATACTCACTATGAGATACTTCTAAAATGTCAATTCTGATTATCCATTTAAGACCATCTCCAGATGGTGACGTGAATAGCATTTCGGTTTCAAAGTACTCATCGTTCAACAATTGTGTTTTTAACTCTTGCAGATTATCTAAATGGTCAAAATCAATAGTTAATAGATTAGAATGATGTAACAAATTACTATCGTTACGTTTTTCAAATACTCCTGAAAAGGTGACGTAATCAAAGCGATTCGCTTTGAATTTACGAGCTTCTTTTACATCTGTTATTGCTCTTAAATCTTCTGTAATCTTTTTGTATTTATCACTTGTGATTAATTCAAATACTTGATGTAATCGCAAGGTTTCCGCAGGAAACACATTGCGAACAGGTGCTTTGAAAAAGCTACAGTTGGCATACCAGGTATCGTCTGGTTCATTCAACCATTCCAATTCATCTTTTACTTTAACTTCTAAATTTAGATGCAGTTCTTGGTTTATCTTCTGTAATACATCCGCTTCATCAGCCATTTTAAAATGATATTGTGCAAAATCGAATACATCGCCTATAAAGGTTTCTAATTCTGTGTCTTTATGCGTTGCAATAGCACCATCGATATGAATACGTAATGTTTTTTTGCCACCATTAAAAGGGTTTCGGGTTATCCCGCAGTCCCTTCCTTTTAAAGAAAGGACTGTTGTTTCAGGATAATACTGTCTCAACACATAGGCGTAAATCTTTAAACCATAATGTGTTTTGTCTAATATTGCTTCTCTACTTATTTCCATTACACTTGAAATTATGGTTGTAGTAGTTGTCTTGAAGCAATTGCTCAACATCAGAAACTTTATAATAAAACTTGCCTTGAACTTTACTATATGGCAGTGTACCGTTTGTTCTAAATGTTTGCAGGGTTCGCTTACTAATATGTAAGGTCTGTAAGACATCTTGATTGTCTATCCACGTATCTTTTAATACTTCGGCTCTTGATAGTTGTAGCAATTCGATACGTGCTTTTATGTCCTTTATTTCTTGTGAGAGCGTCAAGAGTAAATCAATTATTTCAGTCATAACTTTACCGCTCCTTTCTTAATTAAGAAGTCGGCAGCTTGCTGCTCGATTTCGTCTTGTGAGTCCATACGGTTACGCAGTAACCAATGATCTAACTCTTCACGTTGGAAATAAATCTTTTTGCCATTCGGTTTATAGTGTGGAATGGCTCCCGTACTTGTCAATTTGTACAAGTGTGATTGGGAAAGTTCTAAATACTTGCAAGTTTCATTGAAATTCAATACTTGCTTTTGCATCGTTTGTTGCTCTATTAAGAGTTTTTCGATACGGTCTAATTTTTCGATGATATTTGTGTCCATCGTTTATTTTGTTTTAAATAAATGAGGACATCTGGCCAAATGTCATTCTTGGTTTTCAAGAACAGGACAAAGGTTGAAAAATGGGAAGTTGATTTTAGTAAGAGTGTAAAACAAGGGTAAGATAACAGTAAGATTTCTTACTGTTCTTACTGTTTTTTATTGCAGTTGTTGGATGATTTTGTCTATTTCTTCTTTTTCTTTTGGATTGTGGACTTTGTTTTTGTGAAGATTATTAGCTTTTAAATCTGCTCCTGTTTTGGTAATGAATTTTCCAGAGCGTTCAATTGCGGTAGGATTGAAACTATTAAAGAAAGGTTTGAGTTTTGAAACTACATAACTAAATTGGGTGGTTTCGCATTCCAAATAAATTTGGGAATCTATTTGTGTAAAATCTTTTGCAATTAAAAGTTTATGTAATTCCTCAACGGAAATACCATTTTGTAGTAAATCAATTTTAAAATGTAGGTCTTTTAATACTGCTAATAGTTTTGCGGTATCTCTACTTTT
This sequence comes from Aquaticitalea lipolytica, assembly GCF_014641635.1. Taxonomy (GTDB): domain Bacteria; phylum Bacteroidota; class Bacteroidia; order Flavobacteriales; family Flavobacteriaceae; genus Aquaticitalea; species Aquaticitalea lipolytica. The sequence continues at coordinate 182,086 of NZ_BMIC01000001.1, forward strand.
AAAACCAAATGAAGTTTTTGGTTTGCTTTTAGGCTTTGATGTTTTTTTAATGACTACTTTTTTAGAGGTCTCAATCTTCTTTATTAAGTCTGCATTGAATTTAGTGTCATTGAAATATTTTTCAGCTATTTCGGGAATTGTAAATAATGGTGTTTCTGAAAATTGGCCGTATTGCTCTTGTAATTCAGCATATAGTCGTATCACTGATACTTTTAGATAATTAATTATATAGTCAACATCTTCGCTTAAATCTTCCGTTATATCCCTTTTAGTAATGTAACTGGCTATGTCATTTAAATACTTATCAAATTTATTATGCAGAATCGTATAGCTGTAATTATTTTCTGATGTTGTGGCATTCTCTGGAAAGTCTGCAATAAATGAAACAATAGTCTTTTCAGTTTCATTAAAAATACTTTTTTGGTAATACTCTTTTTTGCTATTTAAAGGTCTTTTAAAATGTATTTTAAAAACCGCATTAGTTGCTAATGGATATAATTTTATTTCAGATAACAATAATTGAAATTCTCTTTCTGATCTATTGTCGCGATGTAAGCCTTTAGTTATAGAAACTAAACTTGAAAATATGTTATTTTTCATTATAAATCCAATTGAATACGGTTAGCAGCATCTTTCTTTTTATCGTCGATTACTTTGGCATAAATCTGCGTTGTTCTCAATTCTTTATGACCTAATAATTTTGATACTGTATAAATATCTGTGCCTAAAGTTAATTGTAAAGTTGCATACGTATGACGTGCGCAGTGAAAAGTAATATTTTTTGTAATACCCGCTTTCATTATCCATTGTTGCAATTTTAAATTAGACCAGGCACTATAATGCAAATCTTTGAAAATTTTATCTGTCGGCTTTCCTTCTTCACCTAATAGTTCTCTTGCTTGTTCAGAAATGGGTAAAGTTTCAGCTCCTTTGGTTTTCTTTTGTCTAAAGCGGATGTAATATCCCATTTCTTTTGAATGCTGTATTTCTGACCAGACTAACTTTTCAATGTCTGACCATCTTAATCCGGTAATTGCTGAAAATATAAAAGCTTTTTTTAATAAAGGAAGTTCACATTCTGTATTTGCTGCTCTTTGTAATTCATCAAGTGTTAAAAATTCTCGTTGAGGTTCCCCTTGTTTGAAATACTCAACACCGTTGGCAGGATTTACTTTTAGAATACCATCTTTAACAGCTTGTTTTAGTGCTGCTGAAAACTTACCATAGTATGAATATTTAGAGTTTTGAGATAATTTTTTTCCAGCTCTTCCAATAGCATCCTTATCTAAATACTCTTTAAACCGCTCTACAAATGATTTATCTATATCTTGGAAACTAACATCCGTAGGGCAAAAGATTTTTAAATGCTTTAGCATACTATTCCAATTCCCATAATTACCTGCACTTGTGTTTTTCTTTTCTGCTAACGTTGTTATGTAAGTAATAAAACTACCCTTTAGTTTCTCTATGTCTTTAAATCCGTAAATACCATTTTGAATTTCTATTTGTCGTTGAGCACAAATAGTTTCAGCAAGTTGCTTGGTTTTCTTATTTACTTCTCTTTCCGTTTTAGTTTTAGGATTAGCAGTAAGGTATAACCTCAAATATTCTGTTTTCCTTTTTCCCTTATGATAGTAGTCTAAATACAAACTAATATTATCATTTTTTTTGCGCTGTCTTAATGTTACTTTCATAATAAATCAATTAAAGAGGTTTTCAATTTGCCAACGAGCTACTATATGTTTTCTACCAAAAGGAACTGCTTTTAAACGTCCTTGTTGTATCATTCTTTGGATGGTCCATCTACTTACACCGATGAGTTGAGAAGCCTCTGTAACGCTTAAAAAATCTTTGTTGTTTACTGCATTTGGGTTGTAGTGATTAACTATTTCTTTTTGCTGTTGAATAGTTTCTTCAAGTGTGGCTTGTACTTTCTCATTACGTTTACGTACCTTATATGCTCTTTTAGCACAAATATCACTACAGTATTTAGTAACTGTTGTACGTGCTGTAAAGGCATTACCACAATGCTTACAAGTTTTTGGGATGTATAAATTACTGCTCATAAATGGTGCTTTATGTAGCGTAATGGTGCAACGTGGGGCAATATGGTGCATCATTTCGCCAAACCTACTGCCAACAGATTTGGGCAACAAATCCATATTTAGGGCAACAGATATACAACAAATTTAATGAAAAAAGAGCAAATAAGCAACAAATAAAAGAAGATAAAAACATATAAAGTAAAGAAAAACAGGTAGTTAACAATAAAAAGAAAGATAGTTACTTCCCGATACAGAAGTTAGCAAAAATATTACCTAATAAATCATCATTTGTAATTTCACCTGTAATCTCTCCAAAATGGTATAAAGCTTGTCTAATGTCTATAGCTAGTAAATCACCAGATAAACCAGAGTCTAGACCATATTTTACTTTTTGAACTTCTTCAAAGGCTTTTAATAAAGCGTCATAATGACGAGTATTAGTTACAATAGTTTCATTATTACGTAATGCACCTGTATTAATTAAGTTTAAAAGAGTGCTTGTTAGTTGTTCTACGCCAAACCCAGATTTTGCTGAAAGTAATTTTATTTCTGGGATTTCTTCTTGCATTTTTGCAAGCTGACTGTCGTCAATCTTATCAATTTTATTGGCTAGAACTATAAGTGGTTTTTGAGGATATTTGTTTTTAATTTTTTCTAATTCAACCTTGAATTTTTTACTTAGAGATTTAAACTTTGTACTATCAAACAAGTATATAACCACTTGAGCTTGCTCAATCTTTTCAAAAGTTTTTTTAATTCCTATATTCTCAACTATATCTTCAGTTTCACGAATTCCGGCGGTATCAATAAACCTAAAACCAATTCCGCCAATTGAAATTTCATCTTCAATAGTATCTCTTGTGGTACCTGCTATTTCGCTAACAATTGCACGCTCTTCATTCAATAAAGCATTTAGCAATGTAGATTTTCCAACATTAGGTTCACCAACAATAGCTACAGGAATTCCATTTTTTATAACATTCCCTACTGCAAAAGAATCGATTAAGCGTTTTAAAACATTTATTATTCTTGTAATAAGCTTATAAAATTCATCTCTGTTAGCAAACTCAACATCTTCTTCGGCAAAATCGAGCTCCAGCTCTATTAAGCTAGCAAAATTAAGAAGCTCGTCTCGTAAGTGTTTTATTTCATTACTAAATCCGCCACGCATTTGTTGAATTGCTATTTGATGTGATGCTTCACTATCACTTGCAATTAAATCTGCCACAGCTTCAGCTTGACTTAAATCTAATTTTCCGTTTAAAAAAGCTCGTAATGTAAACTCCCCAGCATTAGCCATTCTGCATCCATTTCGCAAAAATAATTGAATGATTTCTTGTTGAATGTACAAACTTCCATGGCACGAAATCTCTATCACATCTTCACCAGTATATGAATTTGGATTTTTAAAAACTGTAACCAAAACTTCATCAATCACTCTAGGATCATCTATAATATGGCCTAAATGCACTGTATGAGTTTTTTGTTTTGCTAAACTCTTTCCAGAAATAGATTTGAATTTTGAAGAAGCAATTGAAATAGCTTCCTTTCCAGATAAACGTATAACAGCAATTGCCCCACTTCCTGAAGGAGTTGCCAAAGCAATTATAGTGTCGTTATGTAGCATGGTAATAAATTTTAAACAAAAATATAGTAAAAATGTAATTTGGCTTAATAATGATTCAGTTCTTTTAAGATTATATTATAACTTATCATTAATAAGAACTTATTATATTTGTACAACTTAAAATTAAATGAAAATGAAAAAATTATTTAGCCTAATATTAATAGTTTCTTTGTTTATCTCTTGTAATGAGACAACGAAAAAAAATGATGGTTATGTTATTAGTGGTACTGCAGATGGTGTTTATAATGGAATTAGAGTTTATTTAAAAACTATTGATGAACGTGGTAGAGATTTTTACCAAGACACTGCCGTTGTTGTAGACGGAAAATTTAAGTTTGAAGGAAAAATTGATATTCCAGAAATGTGGTTTTTATCAGTTAATAGTATTGATGGTTATATTCCTATAATGGTTGAAAATGAAAATATTACTGTTACCGTTAATAAAGACAATATTAATACCTCTACAATTCATGGAACAAAAGCAAACGATGCTTTAACAGAATATAATGAGGGTTTTAATATCCTACTGGAAAAACGAAGTAAAATAGGTAGAGAAAATATGGGTGTTTTGCGTTCTACAGATTCAATTGAAAAAGCAAATTTTTCTGCAACAATGGCTGAAATGGAAAAAGAAATGAACAGTTATCCTTTTGACTTTTTAGCTAATCATAAGGACAATTACTTTTCATTAAAACTTATTGAATCATTAATGACGAGTAGCTCAATTGACTTAAGTAAAATTGAAGATAGTTTTAATAACTTAGATGAATCTGTCAAATCTTCTGGATATGGAAGAGTGGTATTCAGTAAAATATCTGTACAAAAGCTAGAAAATGAGCGTTTAGGTAGTTTAAACTTAGGTAAAGTTGCCCCAAATTTCACTGCTCCAGATCCAAACGGAAAGATGATTTCTTTAAATGAAATTAAAGGCAAAGTAACTATTATTGATTTTTGGGCTTCTTGGTGTGGACCTTGTAGAAGAGAAAATCCTAATGTTGTGAAAACATATAATAAATATCATAATAAAGGTTTAGAAATTATAAGTGTATCGTTAGATAGAGCAGGCCAAAAAGATAAATGGCTTAAAGCTATTGAGGATGATAAATTAACTTGGCATCATGTATCTAATCTAAACTATTTTAACGACCCTGTAGCTAAACAGTATAATATACAATCAATTCCTTCTACTTATATTCTTGATTCTGAAGGTAAAATTGCTGCTAAAAATTTAAGAGGCAAAGCTCTCGAAGATAAAGTAGCTGAACTTTTAAATTAATAAAAAAGCCTTCAATATTTGAAGGCTTTTTTTTATAGTTTTCCCATTTTGTGCATTACAAATAATATAATAATTGGTATTGCTAACAAAGCAATCATTTTTAAATCGGTTTTAAACAAACCTGGCGCAAGCATTAATGTGACTACATAACCTCCAATTGCACCTCCAAAATGTGCATCATGCCCAATATTTCCAATTCTATTTTTCATTCCATAAATAGAATATAACAAATATAAAATACCAAACACATAAGCAGGAAATGGTAATGGAATAAACATAATCCCCAACTGCATGGTTGGATCTAATAATATAGCTGAATACAAAACTCCAGTAACTGCACCACTTGCTCCAACAGCACTATAATGGTATTCTTCCTTATGAAAATATAACGACAGTAAACTACCTAACAGTAAACTTGCAATATAAATGACAATAAAGTTTAAAGTACCCAACTCATCAATAACTACATCTGCAAAAAAATACAGAGTAAACATATTAAAGAACAGGTGCATCATATCAACATGCAAAAAACCAGAACTAAACATACGTATTTGCTCTCCTCTTCTTATGCTTCCGACATTAAACTTGTATCGTTCAAAAAAGCCATAATCATCAAATCCTTTTAAAGAAATAATAGCATTTGCTGCAATAATAACAATAGTAATAAGACTTAAATTACCCATAAACTATAAACGATTAATTATAATATACTCTATATTTACAGCTGCAAATCTAATATTAAAAAATGCAATTTCTAATTTACATTCTTGTTTATCCATTTTTATGGATAGTCTCTATACTCCCTTTTAGATTACTTTATGCAATTTCTGACCTGCTTTATATATTAATTTTTAGAGTATTTGGATATAGAAAAAAGGTTGTAAAAGAAAATTTAAGGCTTGTGTTTCCTAATAAGTCTAAAGAAGAAATTAACCTTATCACAAAGAAGTTTTATCACCATTTGTGTGATATGATGGTTGAAGCTATAAAATCGTTGAGCATTTCTGAAGAAGAGATGAAATCACGTTATAAATTTACCAATATTGAAGAAATTCATAAGTTAGAACAACAAAACAAAAGTATTGTTTTAATGTGCGCTCATTATGGAAGCTGGGAATGGATATTTATCCTTCAAAAACATATTAACCATAAGGGCTATGCTGTTTATAAACGGTTAGCAAATCCTTACTTTGATAGATTAATTAAAAAAATAAGAGCTAAATACAATAGCCATTTAATAACAACAAAAGAGACAATCCCTGTTCTTATAGAAGCACAAAAAAGAGGTGAATTAACTATAAACGGATTCGTTTCTGACCAATCGCCTAAAGCTGGCAAAGCTTATCATTGGAATGAGTTTATGGGTATTAAAGTTCCGATGCACACTGGTGCAGAAATGCTAGCTAAACGCTTAGATATGGCTATAGTGTTTTTTAAAGTAAAACGATTGAAAAGAGGTTTTTACGAAACCACCTTTGAAACCATAACTACAAGCCCAAAAGAATATAAAAACTACGAGATTACAGATATATTTTTCAAATTTGTAGAGAAACAAATTGAAGAAGCTCCAGAATACTATTTATGGACTCACAAACGATGGAAGCACAGAAATAGTGTTCCTGCTGAGTTTCAATAACTAAAGTTCAAACCAAGAGTTTATAGGAGTTTCATTTGAAGGGTTTTCAGAACTCGTTTTATGTACAAACTCATTTGAAGATTTAATATAGTTATAATCTTTTGCCCAATCTTTATAATGTTTTGCTAAATCCTTTAAGCTGTCACAAACAAACTTAATTTCCTCATTAGTTGTTGTTGGATGAATAGACATACGAATCCAACCTGGTTTACGTGTAAGTTCACCTAATGAAATTTCATTTGTCAGTTCATGCGAAGTTTCAACATCAACATGCAATAAAAAATGTCCGTAAGTACCTGCACAACTACAGCCACCACGAGTTTGAATCCCGAATCTATCATTAAGTAGTTTTACGCCTAAATTATAATGTAAATCATCTATATAGAAAGAAATTACACCTAATCTTTCTTTATGCTGTCCTGCAAGTATATTAAGATTATTAACAGATTTTAAATCTTCAAAAATATAATCAACTATTTCATGCTCTCGCTTTAGAATATTAGAAACTCCCATTTGCTCCTTTAATTTAATACAAAGAGCTGTTTTAATTGTTTGTAAAAAGCCTGGTGTTCCTCCATCTTCTCTATCTTCAATATTATCTATATATTTATGTTCTCCCCAAGGATTTGTCCAGCTCACAGTTCCTCCTCCTGGACAATCAGGAATCATATTCTTATATAGTTTTTTATTAAAAATTAATACTCCAGAAGTTCCTGGTCCTCCTAAAAATTTATGAGGTGAAAAGAAAATAGCATCTAATGCCTGCTCATCATCTTCAGGATGCATATCTATATCTACATAAGGTGCTGAGCATGCAAAATCAACAAAACAAACACCTCCATTTTGATGCATTAGTTTAGCAATATCGTGATATGGCGTTTGTATGCCTGTAACATTAGAGCCTCCTACAACTGAAGCAATTTTTAAGGGCCTATCTTTATATGTTTCTAATAGAACTTTTAAATTATTTATACTAAATAAACCATCTTCTGAAGGAGGAATAACTTCTACTTTTGCAATGGTTTCTAACCAAGAAGTCTGATTAGAATGATGTTCCATATGAGAAATAAAAACTACAGGACGAATTTCATCTGGTACATTAGTATAGTTTTGAAGATTTTCTGGCACTTTCAGCCCTAAAATTCTTTGAAACTTATTAATTACACCTGTCATTCCATTTCCAGACATAATTAGCACATCATCTTCATTACAATTTACATGATCTTTAATAATATGTTTTGCCTTATGATACGCTTTTGTCATTGCTGTACCTGAAACTGTAGTTTCTGTATGTGTATTTGCTACATAAGGCCCAAATTCGTTGCATAGCTTTTCCTCTATTGGTCTGTATAAACGACCTGAAGCTGTCCAATCGGTATATATGATTTTTTGAGTACCAAAAGGTGATTCGAACTTTTGATCAATACCAATAATATGTTGGCGAAATTGATTAAAATAGCGCTCTAATTCAGTTGTACTGACTTTTTGTGTATCTGTAGAAATCATTAAATCAAAGGTACTAAATATTTGCAATAGCCTTAATTTCAGAAATTACTTTATCTGCAAGCTTATCTGCTTCATTTTGTGATGGCGCTTCGGTATAAATTCTAATAATTGGCTCTGTATTACTTTTACGCAAATGCACCCAACTATTACTAAAATCTATTTTTACGCCATCAATGGTAGTTAATTTCTCATTTTGATAACGTTCTTCCATAGCTTTCAAAATTGCATCAACATCTAAAGTTGGTGTTAATTCAATTTTCTTTTTACTCATAAAATAATTAGGGTAAGTTGCTCTTAACTCACTTGTTTTCATTTGCTTTTCAGCAAGTAAGCTTAAAAATAGAGCCACGCCAACTAAAGCATCACGACCATAATGTAATTCTGGGTATATTATGCCTCCATTTCCTTCTCCTCCAATTATGGCTTTATTCTTTTTCATTAATTCTACAACATTAACTTCACCTACAGCACTAGCTTCATAATTACCTCCATGCTTTAATGTAATATCTCTTAACGCTCTTGTTGAGCTCATATTACTAACAGTATTACCTGGTGTTTTGCTTAATACATAATCTGCGCAAGCAACTAATGTGTACTCTTCACCAAACATATCTCCCTTTTCATCCATGAACGCTAAACGATCAACATCTGGATCTACTACAATTCCTAAATCGGCATGTGCTTTTGTAACTGCTTTTGATAAGTCGCCTAAATGTTCTTTTAAAGGCTCAGGATTATGAGGAAACTCTCCATTTGGCTCACAATACAGTTTTACTGTTTGTACTCCTAACCTTTCTAATAATAACGGAATTGCTATTCCGCCTGTTGAATTTACACCATCAACAACAACTTTAAAATTAGCATCTTCAATAGCTTTCTTATTTACCAGAGGCATTTTTAAAACTTCATCAATATGTAAATCTATATAAGCTTGATTTTTGGTTATTTTTCCAAGATTATCTACATCTGCAAACTGCATCGTATCTGTTTCAGCAATAGCTAAAATTTTAGCACCTTCTTCTCCATTTAAAAATTCTCCTTTTGCATTTAACAGCTTTAACGCATTCCACTGCTTAGGATTGTGACTTGCAGTAAGTATAATACCACCATCTGCATGCTCCATTGGCACAGCAACTTCGACTGTTGGTGTTGTTGACAACCCTAAGTCTATAACATGTATTCCTAATCCTACTAGTGTATTCATGACTAAATTCTGAATCATTTCACCAGAAATTCTAGCATCTCTTCCAACAACAACCCTAAAATTTTCTTTATTGCGTTGTTGCTTTAACCATATTCCGTAAGCTGATGCAAATTTAACAGCATCAATCGGAGTTAAATTTTCTCCAACTTGACCTCCAATAGTACCTCTTATTCCTGAAATTGATTTTATAAGTGTCATTCTTTAATTTTATTTTGACAAATATAATATTTCAAAATCGTAATTCGTGACTCGTAATTCGTAAATTAGTCCAATGAATTTTTTAGCACATATTTATCTGTCTGGTGATAATGAAATGATTGCTATTGGTAATTTTATTGCTGATGGTATTCGTGGCAAGCAATACAAGAAATTTCAAAAAGATATTAAAACAGGTATTTTGCTTCACAGACAAATTGATACTTTTACTGATGCTCATGCAATTGTAAGGCAAAGTACTAAGCGTTTGCATAAAAATTACAGCCATTATAGTGGTGTTATAGTAGATATTTTATATGATCACTTTTTAGCTAAAAACTGGAAATCGTACTCTGACATTCCTTTAGATATATATGTAAATAAATTTTATGATAGTTTAGAAACCAATTTCGAATTACTTCCTGCTCGTACACAAAAACTTATGCCATATATGATTGCTGATAATTGGCTTCTAAATTATGCAAGTATTGATGGGATTCAAAGAGTATTAAACGGGATGAACAGAAGAACAAAAAATGTTTCTGGAATGAATGAAGCCACAAAAGAATTAGTTGAATATTATAACGAATTTGAAAGTGAGTTTACTCAGTTTTTTGAAGAGTTAAGAGCATTTTCAAAGCTTAAATTAATTGAAATTGAAAGTACAAACCCATAACAAATGAAAAAATCTCTTTTATTAATAGCATTCATTTTTGCCTTTACATCTTGTAAAGATTCTAACTCCAACATTAAAAAGACAGTTAAAAGAAATGGCTTAATAACTCAAAAAGCTATGGTTGTTTCTGCTAGAGCTGAAGCTTCAAAAATTGGAAGTGATATTCTAAAAAAAGGAGGCAATGCTTTTGATGCAATGATGGGAACCGAATTAGCTTTAGCAGTTACATATCCTTATGCAGGAAATTTAGGAGGTGGCGGATTTATGGTATATCGCTTAGCAAACGGAGAAATTGGCTCATTAGATTATAGAGAAAAAGCACCTCTTGCAGCTACAAAAAACATGTATTTAGATGCAGATGGTAATGTTATAGAAAACAAAAGTACAATAGGTGCATATGCCGTTGGAGTGCCTGGTACTATTGCTGGTGTTTTTGCAGCTCATAAAAAATTTGGAAAACTTCCTGTTAAAGACATACTGCAACCTGTTATTGATTTAGCAAATAATGGGTTTGTAATAACCGAAAAACAGCAAGCGCGTATTAATGATAAAGACAGCATTTTTAAAGCAGTAAACGGAAAAGAAATTTTGTTTTCTAATAAAACTAAAGCTGGAGAAACTTTAAAAAATATAGCCTTAGCTGAAACTTTAGAACGAATAATGAATAATGGTAAAGACGAATTTTATAAAGGCGAAACTGCACAAAAATTAGTCAACTTTATTCAAGATAAAGGTGGTATTATTACAATGGAAGATTTGGCTTTATATGAAGCAAAATGGCGAGATCCAGTAACATTTAACTATAAGGATTTAAGAGTTATATCAATGGCTCCTCCTTCAAGTGGAGGAATTTGTTTAGCACAAATAATGAAGATGATTGAGCATTTTGATTTAAAATCTTATGGACATAATTCCTTAAAAACAACACAAGTGATTGTTGAAGCAGAACGACGAGCTTATGCTGATAGAAGTCACTTTTTAGGCGATCCAGATTTTGTGGAGATGCCATTAAAAACTTTGCTTAGTGATGTGTATTTACATGAGAGAATGAACAGTTTTTCGTTTGAAAAAGCAACGCCTTCAGACTCTATATCACATGGAAATATTTCTGGTTACGAAAGTAGCGAAACAACGCACTACTCTATTGTTGATCAATTTGGAAATGCTATTTCTGTAACAACAACACTTAATGGTGCATATGGCTCTAAGCTTTTTGTTGATGAACTAGGTTTTTTTCTTAATAACGAAATGGATGATTTTAGTAGCAAACCTGGTGTTCCAAATGTATATGGTTTAGTTGGCACTGAAGCCAATAGTATAGCGCCACAAAAACGTATGTTAAGCTCAATGACTCCAACAATAATTGAAAAAGATGGTGAACTATACATGGTTGTTGGTACTCCTGGAGGCTCAACAATTATAACTTCTGTTTTACAAACTATTTTAAATGTTGAAGAATTTGGAATGACAATGCAAGAAGCTGTCGATGCACCTCGCTTTCACCATCAATGGTTACCAGATGAGATAAGAGTTGAAGCAACTACCTTTAGTGAAAAACTAAAAAAACAATTAGCTACTAAAGGCTATTTTATAAATGAAAATGCCACTCCTATAACAGCAAAAGTAGACGCCATATTAGTTTTACCAAACGGAAAACTAGAAGGTGGTGCTGACCATAGAGGTGATGATACTGCTGTTGGTTTTTAAAATAAAATTATGCACAAACTTTTTGATGTAATTGTACTTACAGACAAACGCTATCTCGAAGATTCTAAAACCAACACGTATAAGCATAATGTGTTTTTTGAAGATTACCTAGTAGTTGAAGCCTTAAAAAATAAAGGACTAAATACACAACGCCTAGCTTGGGATGATAAAAATTTTGATTGGTCTTCAACAAAATCAATTCTTTTTAGAACAACTTGGGATTACTTTGATAGATTTGATGAGTTTTCAAAATGGCTATCAAACGTTACCAAAAAAACTAGATTATTCAATTCTGAAAAGCTAATTAGATGGAATATAGATAAACACTATCTAAATGATTTAAAATTAAAGCATGTAAATATTGCTGAAACATATTTTATAGAAAAAGGAAACAATAAAACCTTAAAAGAACTTCATACACAATTAGGATGGAGCGAAACTGTTTTAAAGCCTTGTGTTTCTGGTGCTGCCAGACATACATACAAGTTAAATTTAGAAACAGTAAATACTCATGAAGTTATTTTTAAAGAACTTATTGCAAATGAAGCAATGATGTTACAACCATTTCAGCATAATATAGTAACCAAAGGTGAAATTTCTATGATGGTCTTTAATGGTAAATTTACACATGCCATTTTAAAGAAAGCTAAAGCTGGTGATTTTAGAGTTCAAGATGATTTTGGAGGAAGTGTTTCAGATTATAGTCCTACAAATGAAGAAATTACTTTTGCAGAAAACACAGTAAAAGCTTGTCCAGAATTGCCAATTTACGCTAGAGTTGATATATTTACTGATAACAATACTAAAATAGCTCTTTCTGAGTTAGAACTTATTGAACCTGAATTATGGTTTAGACATCATCCAGAAGCTGCTACAGTTTTAGCTGAAGCCATTAAACTAAAATTAACTTAAAATGAAACCAAAAAAAATAGCTAAAATAATTATAGGTGTTATAGTGTTTTTCACTTTGCCTAGCCTATTGTTTTTTGGCTATGTTTATTTAAAGTATGATGAAGATTTACCAATAGGCACTAAAGGTGAGCAAGCTGAACAAATGGCAACAAAAATGCTTAGTGCATTAGACTATGAAGCTTATAAAAACACAAACTATATTGAGTGGACCTTTAAAAACAGACATCACTACCAGTGGAAAAAAAATGAAGAAACGTGTACAGTACACTGGGAAGATTATAAAGTAGATTTAAATTTAAAAGACGCTTCAAAAAGCAAAACATATATACATAATTTTGAAGTACAGGGTGAACAAGCTGCAGAGCTAATTACTAAGGCAACAGATTATTTTAATAACGACTCCTTTTGGTTAGTAGCACCATACAAAGTATTCGATTCTGGCACAGAGCGAAGTGTTGTTACTTTAGAAAACGGTAAACTTGGGCTTCTAGTAACTTATACATCTGGTGGCACAACTCCTGGTGACTCTTATTTATGGATTTTAGATGATAAAGGAAAACCTACAAGTTTTAAAATGTGGGTTTCTATATTACCTATTAAAGGGCTTGAAGCAACTTGGAAAGATTGGACAACCACAGAAAGTGGAGCTCAATTACCAACGTTTCATAAATTAATGATTTTAGGCTTGCAAATAACAGATATTAAAGGAAAAAACTAACTTCCCTTCTGCCCTACAAAATTATGGTCTTTATGCTTAAACAACACATTAAACGTTGTTAAACTACCATAGCTTCTTGTAATATATTGTTGCAAATCTATCTTTTCTTGTTCATCAAGATTACTGCTATTTATTTTCTGTTCCATAACACGCAATCTGTCACGAACCATTGTTATTTTATGAAAAAAAGTATCAATTGGTACTTCGTTAGATTTTAGGTTAGTATCTCCAGGTTCTAAAATAAGTTTTCCACCTTTCCATTTATCTGCTATAGTCACAACTTCACTAACATCACTCCATTTCTTTAAAATTGATTTTAAGGTTTGTTCAACTTCATAAAAACTAATAGTATCAACATCATCTTCAGCAGCTTCAATTACTTCAAACTCACTATTTAAGTCAATGGTCTCTAAGCCGTTATCTATAAACGTAACCCAATAGTGTTTTGAAGTCACATTTGTTACTACACCTTTACCAAATTCATTATGGTTAATACGTGATCCTATTCCTAATAATTTCATTTAAAATATGTTTTATATTCTCATAAAAACGAGAATGCGATTTTAATTAATTCTAACACAATAATAACAAATACTGCTTTAACCTTTCAAATAAAAAACTAAAAAATGTTAAACTTAATCTAATGCAAAAATCTAAATCAAATAATAAAACGTATAATTACTAATGTGAAAATTTGTTATTTAAAATCTATAGAAAAACATATGAATTTACCCATAAAAACCATAACACTTTTATTGCTTGTAGTTTCTTTAAGTAGTTTTAAATCAACCAAAACTTATACTAAATATACAAGAGATATTTCTTTAGTTAAAATAGATACTACATATGCTGACACTACAGATAATGATTCTTCATTAGTTGTCTGTAAACTTTACAAAGAAAATGCACATGCTTCATATTACCATGACAAGTTTAATGGCCGAAAAACTGCTAGTGGCGAAAAATTTGACAATAATTTATATACAGCAGCTCATAAAACATTAAAATTTGGAACAAAAATAAGAGTTACAAATACAGTTAATGATTCGTCAGTGATTGTTACTGTGAATGACAGAGGTCCTTTTGTTAAAGGCAGAGAACTAGATTTGTCTAAAAAAGCTTTTATGGAGATTGCTAAATTTAAACAAAGAGGACATTTAATTGTAAATATTGAAATTATTGAAGATTAGTTATAATCTTCATATTTAACATAACTCTAGGTATACTTCACTTCTTTTTTCATTGCAGAAACAGTACCTTTGCAACTTTGCAATTCTATGAGTAAATTCGAAGAACATATTGAGGTTAAAGGCGCTAGAGTACATAACCTAAAAAATATAGATGTTACAATTCCTCGTGAAAAACTGGTTGTTATTACTGGTTTATCAGGAAGTGGTAAATCATCATTAGCTTTCGATACCATTTATGCAGAAGGACAACGTCGATACATCGAAACGTTTTCTGCTTATGCACGTCAGTTTTTAGGTGGTTTAGAGCGACCAGATGTCGATAAAATTGATGGGCTTTCTCCTGTTATTGCAATAGAACAAAAAACTACCAGCAAGTCACCTCGCTCTACTGTAGGTACTATTACCGAGATTTACGATTTCCTTAGGCTTCTTTTTGCACGAGCTAGCGATGCGTACAGCTATAATACTGGTGAAAAAATGGTGAGCTATAATGATGAGCAGATTAAACTACTTATAAAAGAAAGTTTTCTTGGCAAACGCATAAATATTCTAGCTCCTGTAATTCGTTCACGAAAAGGGCATTATCGCGAATTGTTTGATCAAATTGCTAAACAAGGCTTTGTTAAAGTACGAACTGATGGCGAAGTAAAGGATTTAGTTAAGGGCATGAAACTAGATCGTTACAAAACTCACGACATAGAGATTGTTATCGATAGACTTAAAATTGATGATTCTGTAGATAACGATAAACGATTAACAGAGAGTATAAATACAGCAATGTATCATGGTGAAGATGTTTTAATGGTTTTAGATCAAGACACTAATGAAGCGCGCTATTTTAGTCGAAATTTAATGTGTCCATCCTCTGGAGTTTCATATCCAAATCCAGAACCTAATAACTTTTCTTTTAACTCACCAAAAGGTGCTTGTCCAAAATGTAATGGTATAGGCCGTTTGTATCAGGTAAATGAAAATAAAATTGTTCCTGATGATAGTTTATCTATTAAAACTGGAGCTTTGGCTCCTCATGGTCCACAAAAAAATAGTTGGATTTTTAAGCAGTTTGAAACTATAGCACAACGCTATAATTTTGAATTGACAGATGCTTACAAAAGCATTCCTGATGAGGCAAAGCAAATGATAATGTATGGAGGAAACGAAAAATTTTCTGTTGAAAGCAAAACACTAGGAGTTACACGAGATTATAAAATAGAATTTGAAGGCGTTGCCAATTTTATTGAAAGTCAGTATAACAATGCTGACTCTACATCATTAAAACGTTGGGCAAAAGAGTACATGGATAAGGTTGAATGTGACGAATGTCAAGGCTCACGTTTAAGACAAGAATCACTTTATTTTAAAATAAACAACGCTAACATTGCAGAGCTTGCTAATAAAGACATTATAGATTTAGCTAATTGGTTTAACGATTTACATAATCATCTGTCAGAAAAACAAATACTCATTTCTGAAGAAATCATAAAAGAGATAAAAACACGTATCCAGTTTTTACTCGATGTAGGCTTAGAATATTTATCACTAAACAGAAGTTCTAAATCATTATCTGGTGGAGAAGCACAACGAATTAGATTAGCAACCCAAATTGGTTCTCAACTAGTTGGTGTGTTATATATACTTGATGAACCAAGTATTGGATTACATCAACGAGATAATGAAAAACTAATAAAATCATTAGTATCTCTTCGTGATATTGGTAATTCAGTTATTGTAGTTGAACATGATAAAGACATGATTGAAGCTGCCGATTATGTTATAGATATTGGACCAAAAGCAGGAAAATATGGTGGTGAGATTATTAGCATTTGCACTCCAAAAGAATTACTAACACATCATACGCTTACTGCTGACTACCTCAACGGAACAAAGCAAATTGAAGTCCCGAAAAAACGTCGTGAAGGCAACGGAAAATATTTAGAATTAAAAGGTTGTACTGGCAATAACCTTAAAAACGTATCCATCAAATTACCTTTAGGGAAAATGATTGGAGTTACAGGAGTTTCAGGAAGTGGTAAATCTACTTTAATTAATGAAACACTCTACCCTATTATGAATGCGTATTACTTTAATGGCGTTAAAAAACCAATGCCTTACAAAAGCATTAAAGGTTTAGAACATATCGATAAAGTTATAGATATTAACCAATCGCCTATTGGTCGTACACCTCGTAGCAATCCAGCAACTTATACCAAAACTTTTGATGAAATAAGAAGTTTATTTGCTAAAATTCCAGAAGCTATGATACGTGGCTATAAAGCAGGACGTTTTAGTTTTAATGTAAAGGGTGGTCGCTGTGAAACCTGTCAAGGTGGTGGATTACGAGTTATTGAAATGAACTTCCTTCCTGATGTTTATGTAGAATGTGAAACTTGCCAAGGAAAACGATTTAATCGTGAGACTTTAGAAATTCGTTATAAAGGAAAAAACATTAGCGATGTGTTGAATATGACCATTAATGAAGCGGTCGATTTTTTTGAACATATTCCAAAAATTAACAATAAGCTAAAAACCATAAAAGACGTTGGTTTAGGCTATATTACACTTGGTCAGCAAAGCACAACACTTTCTGGTGGTGAAGCACAGCGTATTAAATTAGCAACAGAGCTAAGCAAGCGAGATACAGGAAACACATTTTATATTCTTGATGAACCTACAACAGGATTACATTTTGAAGACATTAGAGTGTTAATGATTGTGCTTAACAAATTGGTAAACAAAGGCAATACAATACTTATTATTGAACACAATATGGATGTTATTAAAACTGTAGACCATATTATTGATATTGGTTATGAAGGCGGAAAAGGTGGTGGACAAATTATTGTTGAAGGAATTCCAGAAGAAGTTGCCAAACATAAAAAGAGTTACACAGCTAAATTCCTTAAAAAAGAATTAAATTAGCAAGTTTGAAAATCGTAAAAAGCGATTAAAAGCTTAACAAAATAAATACTAAAAAATTAAATATATAATGAGATTAGAGAAACATAGCAAAGCTTGGAATGAAATAAAAACAAACGATTCTTGGGCAATTTTTAAAATCATGGGCGAATTTGTCAATGGCTACGAAAAACTAAGTAAAATTGGTCCTTGCGTTTCTATATTTGGTTCTGCACGTACTAAACCAGATCATAAATATTACAAATTAGCAGAAGATGTAGCTCAAAAAATTGTTGAGCATGGTTATGGTGTTATTACTGGTGGTGGGCCAGGTATTATGGAAGCTGGTAATAAAGGAGCGCATATTGCTGGAGGAACATCTGTAGGTTTAAATATTGAACTCCCTTTTGAACAGCATGACAACCCATATATTGACTCAGATAAAAGCTTAGATTTTGACTATTTTTTTGTTAGAAAAGTAATGTTTGTAAAATACTCACAAGGATTTGTAGTTATGCCTGGAGGATTTGGAACCTTAGACGAATTGTTTGAAGCTATTACCTTAATACAAACTAATAAAATTGAACAATTCCCTATTATACTTGTTGGAACCGATTTCTGGTCTGGTTTAATGGATTGGGTAAAATCTACACTTCTAGATAAGTTTAATAATATAAGTGCAAAAGATTTAGATTTAATTCATTTAGTAGATACTCCTGAAGAAGTGATTACTATATTAGATAGTTTCTACAAAGAATTTGAATTGAGTCCAAACTTTTAAAGTATGAAGAAAAATATCATCATTACATTTTTTTTATGTGCATTTAGTCTTAATGGATTGTTTGCACAAGAAACTTTTAAGATGATGTTTTATAATCTTCTAAATTTTCCATTACAAAGCATTCCTCCTAACAGAATTCAATATTTAGAAACTATTTTAAGTAATTATCAGCCAGATATTTTTATGGTTTGCGAATTAAACAATGAAAGTGCTAGTAATGGTATTTTAAATATGATGCAACAAAGTATTAACACTAACTATGCTGGTGCAAATTTTGTTTTAAATACTTCTGATGATAATTTTGGCAATCAAAATGATTTGCAAAATATGCTGTACTATGATAGTTCAAAATTTATTTTAGAAAGCCAAACTGTAATTACTACAATTTATAGAGATTTTAACCATTATAGACTTAAACTAAACACCACGCAACAAGGCACAAATCCTATATATATAGATGCAATTGTATGTCACTTAAAAGCATCTAGCGGAAGTGAAAATGAAGTTTTGCGTCTTCAAATGATAAATGATTTAGAAAATTATTTAGATACTTTGCCAGCAAATAGTAATGTAATTTTAGCTGGTGATTTTAATATGTATACAAGCTCAGAAACTGGATTTGTAGAGTTAGCAAACCCTTCAAACAATATTACATTTACTGACCCAGCTAACAGGCTTGGTAGTTGGCATACAAATGCTACATTTATAGATGTATTTACACAATCTACACGTACAGCAACTGGCTTAGGAGGAGCAACAGGAGGTTTTGATGATCGGTTTGATTTCATATTAACGTCAGAAAACATGATTTCAAATACAGATTTGTATTATGTAAACAATTCCTATAAAGTGTTTGGAAACAATAATAACCCATCGTGTTTTAACCAAGAAATTAATTCAACTAACTGTGATGGTTCAGATTTTTCTTTTTCAATAAGAAATGCTTTATACAATTTTAGTGATCATCTTCCCGTTACAATAGAGTTGCAAACAAATCAAACATTAGGAATTAATGATTATGCGTTTCAACAACCTATAGAATTTATTAATGGCAATATGATAAATTCAATATTATCATTAAAAATTCAACCAGAGTTTATATCTAATCAAACTTTATACGTTTATGACAGCATTGGCAAGCTAATTAAAACCATAAACACAAAAAATTCGATATATATTAATGAGGATTTATCCATGTTGGCAAATGGTTTATATTACATAGTTTTACCTCAACTTAATGTTAAACCTTTAAAGTTTGTGATATCACATTGAAATTACGTTTACTTATAGTTATACTTTTGTTTTGTAATGCTTGGGTTAATAGTCAAAATACTATAGACATCAACGCAAAGTTTGACATGCCCAACAAACTTATAAAAATCACTCAAAGCATAAGCTATAAAAACACATCTTCAGACACCTTAAACGTAATATATCTTACAGATTGGAATAATAGCTATTCAACAAAAAAAACACCATTAGCAGAACGATTTACTGAAGAATTTAGTGCTAAATTTCATTTTGCAAAAAGCGAAGAACGTGGTTTTACAAATATAATTTATATAAAAGACGAAAACTTACAGCAAGAGTTAGAATACTCTAGGTTAGAAAACTATCCTGATGTTATAAAGGTTGAGTTAGCACAACCATTACTTCCTCAAGAATCTTACAAATTAAATCTTACCTACAATTCTAGAGTTCCAGATGATACCTTTACAGATTATGGTGTTACAGATTATGGAGATTATAACTTAAAATATTGGTATATAACTCCATCTGTCTTTGATGGGAAATGGCACTTTTATAGTAATAAAAACTTAGATGACATTTATGTACCTAAATCAGATATTGTTTTAAATGTTGAGTTTCCATTAAATTATGCTCTAATTTCTGAATTAGATATTATAAATATTAAACAAACTCAATCTTCACAAACTTTTACTTTATTAGGTAAAGACAGGGTTGATAGCAAACTAATTTTAAATAAGTTTTCTAATTACAAATCTGTACAAACCGATTTTTTTACTGTTGTAAACAACATTGAGGATGAAGGCTTAAAACCTGAAGAAAAAGCTATTATAACAGACAAAATAGTTTCTTTCATATCTAAAAACTTAGGTGAATATCCTCACAAAAAATTACTTCTAACTGAAATTGAGTATAACAAAGACCCTCTTTATGGCTTAAATCAGTTACCAGATTTTATAAGACCTTTTCCTAATAATTTTCAATATGAAATTAAAGTCCTAAAAACAGCTTTAAATAATTATTTAGAGAATACTTTACTTATAAATCCAAGAGAAGATTATTGGTTAAAAGATGGATTACAAATCTATTTTTTAATGAAGTATGTTGAAGAAAATTATCCAGACACAAAACTTTTAGGTACACTTTCAAAAGTATGGGGAATAAAATCTTTTCATGCTGCAGATTTATTCTTTAATGAGCAATATAATTTATTATATATGCAAATGGCTCGAACAAATAGAGATCAGCCATTAACAATGCCAAAAGATTCTTTATTAAAATTTAATGCGAATATAGCTAACAAATATAAAGCTGGAATTGGTTTAAAATACTTAGATGACTTTGTGAATTCTGGTGTTTTAGAAGAAACCATCAAAGAATATTTAAAATTAAACAAACTTGAATCTACATCACCTTCAGACTTTGAAGTTTTATTAAAACAAAACACAAAAAAAAATGTAGATTGGTTTTTTAGCGATTACTTAAATACCAGAAAGAAAATTGATTTCAGAATAAAAGACGTTTCAAAAACTGAAGATTCGATTACGTTTACTATTCGAAACAAAAGAGATAATAATATGCCTGTGTCTTTATTTTCTTTTAATAATGATTCGATTGTTTCAAAGACTTGGATAGAAAATATTAAAGGCGATAAAACAATTACAATACCAAGAGATAGTATAAATAGACTTGTGCTAAACTACGACAATACAATTCCAGAGTATAATTTAAGAGACAATTGGAAATCGTTAAAAGGATTCTTTTTTAACAATAAACCTTTGCAATTTAGATTAATTAAAGATTTTGAAGACCCAAACTATAATCAGGTTTTTATAATGCCGTTAGTTCAGTTTAACAATATATATGACGGATTAACACTTGGTGCAAAGCTTTATAATAAGTCTATGCTACGTAAGCCATTTTATTATAAAATAGCTCCAGTATATGCTACTAAATCTAAAACACTAACAGGTTCGACTACTATAGCTTATACTCAAGATTTTGAAAATCAAAATCTTTTCAACATTAACTATAGTCTTTTTGCTGGATATTCCTCATTTGCTGAAAATGCTTTTGTTACTAGCATTACTCCTAGTATATCATTTAGTTTTAGAGATGATAAAAATTTTAGATCAAATAAAACAGATTTTATAAATATTAGGTATTTAGATATTAATAGAAATACAGATAAAAATCCAAATATAATAATTGAAGATCCTGATTATAGCGTTTTTAATATTAGATATATTAGTTCTAATCCTGGCCTTATACATTTTCAGAAATGGAACTACGATTTACAATTGGCAAAACAATTTGGTAAAATCTCATTGACTTACGAATACAGAAAACTATCACAAAATAATAGACAATTCAATTTTAGAGCATTTTTTGGTTCTTTTTTGTTTAATAAAACAGACATCAACTCCAACTACTTTAGTTTTGCATTAGATAGACCTACAGACTATTTGTTCGATTATAATTACTTAGGGCGTTCTGAGGCATCTGGTATTTTTAGTCAACAGATTATTATTGCCGATGGAGGATTTAAGTCAAAACTAAATCCAGCTTTTGCAAATCAATGGATGGCTACGATAAACTCTAGTACAACGCTTTGGAAGTATATTGAAGTATATGGAGATTTAGGATTAGTTAAAAACAAATATCAATCACCAGAACTTGTTTATGATTCTGGCATTAAATTAGATTTAGTAACCGACTATTTTGAGCTTTATTTTCCTATATATTCTAATTTAGGTTGGGAAATTGGGCAACCTAGATACGATCAAAAAATACGTATTAAGTTTACAGTAGACCCACAAGCTCTTTTTGGGTTATTCAGAAGAAAATGGTATTAAATATATTTCAACAGTTTTTTTAATATCACTCTTTTATTGCTTTTTCGTTAGTAAAACCTACTTTTCACTTACAAATTATCATTTTTATAACATTTTAAGACGTTGTAAAACATATAAAGTTTAGCTAACTTTGTAGCTTTCCAAAACAATTATTATGCAAAATAAACCTAACACAAAAAAAGATATCACTTTTGAAGACTTTAAATCGGAAGTTATCAATGACTACAAAATTGCAGTAACAAGCAGAGAATGTAGTTTGTTAGGTCGTAGAGAAGTATTAACTGGTAAAGCAAAATTTGGAATCTTTGGTGATGGTAAAGAAGTCCCTCAACTAGCTTGGGCTAAAGTATTTAAGAATGGTGATTTTCGTTCTGGGTATTACAGAGACCAAACTTTTATGATGGCTATTGGAGCACTAAACATTCAACAGTTTTTCGCTGGCTTATATGGTCATGCTGATATTGAAGCAGATCCAATGTCAGGTGGTCGTCAAATGGGTGGTCATTTCGGCACACATAGTTTAGACGAAAATGGAGATTGGAAAAATCTAACAAAACAAAAAAATTCAAGTGCTGATATCTCTCCTACTGCTGGACAAATGCCTCGATTATTAGGTTTAGCTCAAGCATCAAAAATTTACAGAAATGTAAAAGGAATTGATACTACTAATTTTTCTGATAAAGGCAACGAAGTCGCTTGGGGAACAATTGGAAATGCAAGTACAAGTGAAGGCCTGTTTTTTGAAACCATTAATGCAGCAGGAGTTTTACAAGTACCAATGGTAATTAATATTTGGGATGACGAATATGGTATTTCGGTACATGCAAGACACCAAACAACTAAAGAAAGTATTTCTGAAATTTTAAAAGGATTTCAAAGAGATAAAAAAAACAATGGCTATGAAATTTTTAAGGTAAACGGTTGGGATTATCCTGCATTGGTTGAAACTTACCAAAAAGCCTCAAAAATTGCCAGAGAAGAGCATGTTCCTGTTATGATTCATGTTGTAGAATTAACCCAACCTCAAGGTCATTCTACATCAGGTTCTCATGAACGATATAAAAATCAAGAACGTTTAGCTTGGGAAACTGAGTTTGATTGTATTGCTAAAATGCAAGAATGGATGTTAGCAAATAATATTGCAACACAAGACGAGCTGGATGCTATAAGCAAAACCGCTAAAAAAGAAGTTAGAGAAGGAAAAAAAGCAGCTTGGGAAGCGTATTTAAAACCAATTAAAGACGAGCAACAAAAAGCTATTACTTTACTTACAAATTTAGCAAATAGTAGTTCTAATAAAGTTTTTATAAACAAGCTGGTTAATGATTTATCTTCAATTGGAGAACCTATCCGAAAAGATATTATTTCAACTACCAGAAAAGCATTACGATATGTTATTTCCGAAAATTCTTCTGAAAAAGATGCCCTTATAAATTGGTTAAATGCTAATATAGAAACTAATCAACCTAAGTATAGTTCTCACCTTTATAGCGCTTCAAAGTATTCAGCGTTAAATGTAAAAGAAGTAAAAGCAACTTACGATGTAAATGCCGAGGATGCTGATGGAAGATTAATTTTAAGAGATAATTTTGATGCTATTTTTAGTAAATATCCTGAAACCTTAGTTTTTGGAGAAGATGCAGGAACTATTGGAGATGTAAACCAAGGCTTAGAAGGCATGCAAGAAAAATATGGCGAGCTTCGAGTTGCAGATGTTGGTATTAGAGAGGCTACTATTTTAGGTCAAGGAATTGGTATGGCAATGCGTGGTTTACGTCCTATTGCCGAAATTCAGTACTTAGATTATATTCTTTATGCGCTACAAATAATGAGTGATGATTTAGCATCATTACATTACAGAACAAATGGAAAGCAAAAAGCGCCATTAATAATTCGTACTCGTGGACATAGATTAGAAGGTATTTGGCATTCTGGTTCTCAAATGGGTGGAATTATTAATTTAGTTCGTGGAATACATGTTTTGGTGCCTAGAAATATGACTAAAGCAGCAGGTTTTTATAATACACTTTTAGAAAGTGACGAACCAGCAGTAATTGTTGAGTGCCTAAATGGGTACAGACTAAAAGAAAAAATGCCTAATAATTTAGGTGAATTAAAAACTCCTCTTGGCGTTGTAGAAACAATAAAAGAAGGTAGTGATATTACCTTAGTATCTTATGGCTCTACATTGAGAATAGTAGAACAAGCAGCCAAAGAATTACAGGAGGTAGGTATAGATGCTGAAATTATTGATGTACAATCTTTATTACCATTCGATCTTAATCATGATATTGTTAAGAGTGTTGCTAAAACAAATCGTTTAATGGTTATAGATGAAGATGTTCCTGGAGGCGCATCGGCTTTTATTTTAAACGAAATTTTAAATACTCAAAATGCTTTTGTGCATCTAGATAGCCAGCCACAAACATTAGCAGCTAAAGAACATAGACCATCTTACGGAACAGATGGTGATTATTTCTCAAAACCTTCAACTGAAGATGTTTTTGAAGCCGTTTATAATGTAATGCACGAAGTTAATCCTGAAGATTATCCGAAGTTAAGATAATTTTATCGTTTTAGCTTAATTGCTTTTAAACTAATAGTTTATATTTACTTTTTTATCTTTTTGTGATAACATAATGCGTTTTTTGAAACATAACTTATTCAACATATTAGTATTATTTGTTTTGTCACTTTTAGTGTCAACTAAAGCATTTTCTCAAAGAGAATCTGCCAATTGGTACTTTGGTAATCTTGCAGGAGTTACTTTTAACTCTGGTAATCCAGTTCCATTAAATGATGGTCAATTAGTCACAAAAGAAGGCTGCGCTACAATATCAGATACTAATGGAAATCTTTTGTTTTATACTGATGGAACAACGGTTTGGGACAGACAGCATAACATAATGCCAAATGGAATAAACTTATTAGGACACAGTTCAAGCACAATGTCTGCCTTAATAATACCAAAGCCTGGTAACTCACAGTCATACTTTATTTTTACAATTGATAAGCCTAGTTATTTTTTAACTGAAGATCAACCAATAGATGGAGTTAATTATTCCGAAGTTAATATGTCTTTAAACAACGGGTTTGGTGATGTAGTTGTTACTAATAAAAACAAGCATCTAATAACTTATGATGCTAGTGATCCCGTACAAAACGAGTATAAATCTTCAGAAAAAATAACGGCAGTTACACATAGCGATGGTAGTACTATATGGGTAATTACTCAGTTTATTAATAAATTTTATGCTTTTAGAGTTGATTTTGATGGTGTTAATGAAACTCCTATTATATCAACTGTACAACAAACTGTATTACCTAGATTTGATGAAGAAGGCTCTAACATTACAGCCATTGGCTATTTAAAAGTTTCACCAGATGGTAAAAAAATTGCTATAGCGCATAGCTCTATTTCATTGGGAAGTCCAGCAAGTGGAACAAAAAAATCTGGAAAAGTATTGCTTTACGATTTTAATAATTCGACTGGAATTGTATCTAATGAAAGAACAATTATAAATGACACCTACCCTTATGGTGTTGAGTTTTCGACAAACTCTAAAGTATTGTATTTAACTGCTAGTACTTTTGATACTAGTGATGTCTTTATAAATAGTAATTTGTTTCAATACAATTTAGAAAGCTCAGATATTGTTGGATCACGACAATCAATAAGCAATTCCGATAATGTTGCTGGTGCGCTTCAATTAGCTATAGATGGTAAAATATACAGAGCTGGCTATAAGGTTTTTAGCACAGGATTTAATCTTTCGGTAATTAGTAACCCCAATAATCTTGGTAATTCTTCAAACTATTCTCATAATTCTGTTCCGTTAGGAGATGGCTACGCACAATTAGGATTACCTCCTTTTGTACAATCTATATTCAAATTTACTTTTGATTATGAAAATACATGCTTAGGTGATGCTACTCATTTTTATATAACATCTGAAGACCCTTACGATACTGTGTTATGGGATTTTGGCGATGCACAAACATCAACACTAGAAGAACCTTATCATACATACACACAATCTGGTACTTTCACTGTAAAATTATGGTTTACTATTAATGGTATTACTCAAGATCCTTTAATTAAACAAATTAAAATATCTGAACCTCCAGCTGTATTACCAAATACATATGATTTAATTCAGTGCGATTCTTTTGATAGCAATCCTAACGATGGTATTACCACTTATAATTTAGCTTTAGCTAATGGACCATTAACCTATAATACTACTAATCCAATACAAGTGTTTTACTATCATAGTATTGCTAATGCAAATAGCGATACTACAAATGCAAACGCTCTTAATACAATATATACTAGTCAATATCAAGACGAGTTACTTTACGCAAAAGTTTTTACAGCAAATACCGATTGTTATAGTATGGCATCTATAAGACTTAAAACCTCACAATCTGTTGATTTAGATGTTTTTGAATTTGAAGCCTGCGACTCTCAAAATAATGGTATTGCTACATTTAATTTAGATAATAAAAGAAGTGAAATTATTAACGCATTAAATTTGCCAGCAAATGTGTCAATTACGTTTTATACATCACCAAATAATGCAGCTATAGGTACTAATCCACTTCAAGATTTATATACCTCTACATCTAGAACACTTTATGTAAGAGCAGAAAGCAATAATGTTTGCTATGGCAATGGGCTTTTAAATTTAATAGTAAAACCTTTTCCTTCTCTTCAAGATCAAACGGTTATAGTGTGTCAGGCAGATTTTCCTGTGTATATTAATACAGGACTTAGTAATGCTGATGTAAACAACTACAATTACCTTTGGAGTACAAACCAAACATCGAACGAAATATATGTTACTCAACCAGGAGTTTACAACGTAACAATATCAGACCCAATATTAAATTGTGAAGATTCGATTACCATTACTGTTATACAAAATGAAATTGCCGAAATTGCATCCATTGAAGTTAATGATTATGATGCTACAATTCATATAAATAACTTGGTTGCAGATTTTGTATTTGCACTAGACGACATTAATGGTGTTTATCAGCCAAGCAATATATTTTACGGATTAACACCTGGACTTCATACTGTATTTGTTAGAGATATTTATAATTGCAACACTATTTCACAACAGTTTTATGTAATAGGTTTTCCAAAATATTTTACTCCTAATGACGACGGCAATAATGATGTTTGGAATATTAAAGGGCTAGACCCAACCCAATTTCAAAACGTAGTGATACATGTTTATAATCGCTATGGTAAACTTTTAAAAGTATTTAATCCAAATCAATCTTCAGGTTGGAATGGTAAATTTAATGGTGAGTTATTAACTCCTGACGACTATTGGTTTTATTTAAAACTTCCTGACGGAAAAGAATACAGAGGTCATTTTTCATTAAAAATTTAATTCATCTTCATTACTGTAGCATGCTCAACATATTTGATTTTCGCTATATTTATAACAAAATCAATCAATGCTAACAAAACAAGATAAAGAAAACCTTAGAGGCACAATTTTTAGACACCTTGATGGTGTAGCAACTTCAACAACAGCATTTGGGTTACATAATAAAGGTGTACTGCAATATCTTTTAGACCATCAAAAAGTTAATTTACAAGAACTTACATCATATTTTAAAGCAAACGAAGGCTATTTAAACATTGCATTACGTGTGCTTTGCGCTCAAGGATGGTTAACTCAGCATATTGATAATAAAAATGATGTAATTGCATATGAGACTAACGAAAATAGCAAAACAGCATTTGAGTTTGTGCATTTATATGAAGATGTAGTAAAGCTATTAAACTATTCTGTAAAATTTCCAGAGGAACGAATTGGCCCAGATGCCTTTAGTGCTTTAGAAAAAATATTCAAAAAATTTGAAGCTAATTTTGGACTTTCTGAAGTAAAAAAAGATTCAATTGAATACCAAATACTAAAACATATCGAAGGTGCTATTATTGCTCCTATTATAGTTTTATTAGGTGTAAATGGCTTCTTTCATAAATACTTTATGGAAGCATCTTTTAGAGCGCATGAATATCATAAAGATCCTGAAAGCTTTAAAAAAATATTGGATTTCCTTTCTTATTTAGGATGGTTTACAAAAAAGAAAGACACTTATCAGTTTACTGAAGAAGGTTTATTCTTCGCAAAGCGAGCAAGTGCTTATGGTGTAACTGTGTCTTATTTACCAACATTTGTAAAGCTAGATGAGCTCATTTTTGGTAACCCATTAGTACTAAAATCAGATTCTCCAGAAGACACCGAAAAGCATGTAGATAGAGAAATGAATGTTTGGGGAAGTGGTGGAGCACACTCAACCTATTTTAAAGTTATTGACAACATAATTATAAAACTCTTTAACAAACCAATAGACGAGCAACCAAAAGGCATATTAGATATGGGTTGTGGTAATGGTGCATTTATACAACATATTTTTGATGTTATAGAATACCAAACCCTTCGTGGTAAAATGCTTGACGAATATCCTCTACTTCTAGTAGGAGCAGATTTTAATCAGGCTGCATTAAAAGTAACTCGAGCCAATTTAATTAAAGCCGATATTTGGGCAAAAGTAATTTGGGGCGATATTGGAAGACCAGATTTACTGGCTCAAGATTTAAAAGACGATTATAATATAGACCTTAAAGATTTACTTAATGTACGTACGTTTTTAGATCATAATCGTATTTGGGAAGCACCAAAGCACAATTCCAATAATATAAGCAACTCAACAGGAGCTTACGCCTATCAAGGTAGACGCATAAGTAATAATTTGGTTGAAGATTCCCTTTTAGAGCATTTACAAAAATGGAAACCTTATGTAGAGCGTTTTGGATTACTAATTATAGAACTACACACTATAAACCCAAGGTTAACAGCGCAAAATTTAGGCAAAACTGCAGCAACAGCTTACGATGCTACACATGGATTTTCAGACCAATATATTTTAGAAGTCGATGTATTTAATACCGTAGCAAAAAGAGCAGGATTGCATCCAGACCCAAACTATTTTACTACTTTTCCTAATGATGAATTAGCAACTGTTAGTATTAATTTATTAAAAGGAGATTAACTATAAACACAAATACTATGAACAAAAATTTTAATGATTTAGCTTTATTACTACTCAGAGTAGGTTTTGGAGGTCTAATGCTTACACATGGCATACCAAAATTAAGTATGCTTTCAAATCCATCAGAATTTGGTGACCCAATTGGAGTTGGCCCAACCATTTCATTAATATTAGCCCTTATAGGCGAAGTTGTTGCTCCAGCACTAATTATTATAGGTTTTAAAACCAAATTAGCAGCTATTCCAGCAGCAATAACTATGTTTGTTGCCGCATTTGTTGTGCATATTAATGACCCAATAGGAACCAAAGAAAAAGCACTTATGTATCTATGTGCTTTTGTTGTAATAGGTTTAGCAGGAGCTGGAAAGTTTTCTGTTGATGGTATGAAGAAGTAGTGTAATCAATTAAAAAGGTTTCCGTTTTCACGGAAAAAATTATGAAAGCAGTTTCGGTAGTAAACATAAAAAAAGAATTACAGCATCATACGCAAGAAGAGCTTATAGAGTTGTGCTTACGTTTATCTAAATTTAAAAAAGAAAACAAAGAGCTACTCACCTATTTGCTTTTTGAAGCACATGATGAAAGTGGTTATATAGAAACTGTAAAACGTGAGATTGACTCTCAATTTGAAACCATTAATACAAACAGTTATTTTTATATAAAAAAAAGCGTGCGTAAAATTTTAAGACTTATTAAAAAGTACGCACGCTACTCTTTAAAAAAGGAAACCGAAGTAGAACTCCTACTCTATTTTTGCCAAAAGCTTAAAGACTTTTCTCCAAGCATAAAACATAATGTAACTCTAACCAATATTTACGAACGACAAATAGTAGTCGTAAAAAAAATTGTAAACACATTACATGACGATTTGCAATACGATTATAACTTGGTATTAGAAGAATTGCAATAAACCATCCTTATACTTCTGTTTTAGATTATTATATTTATGTTTATATAACATATAAATAGTTGGCAACAAGCTAAAAAATGAAACACCCATCGAACATATTACTTCTAATTTTAACTTTGATTTCGTGTAAAAATCTATCGGAATTAAAAACGGAAATTGCTCAAATTGAGAGAATCGAACTGATTGCAATAACGAAAACTGACTCTATATCTGAATTGTGGAATGTTTTAGTTTTTGAGAAAGGTGGTTGTTTAGGTGGAGAGCAGTACATAAATGAAACGAAATTTAAAAGAGAAGAAAAACCACTCGTTTTCAGCGAAATGGAATGGAAAAAAATTTCGGAGTACGACAAAGGAAAACTGACTGAATTTCTAATTACCAAACTTTCTGACACAACGGAAACGAAAATCCATACTTGCCCATTTTTTGGAGCAACAAATGGAGAAATGGCAGTTTATTCACTTCAGCACATTCACAAAAAGAATTGGTTTGACTTTTCGGAATTTAAAGAATATAAAGACAAGGAATATAAAAGCGCAACTGAACAACCGCAAATATGGTTACAGAATATATTGAAAAACGAAACCGACAGAAAAAAATTAGGGGAATTGTTTAAAAATGAACTAAAAGAATAAAATCAAGTTGCCAACAATGCTTATAGTTTATAGTTAACTTAGTTTCTTACATAAATAATACTTAAATGAAAAAAATAATCTTCTATCTATGTATTGTAGCATTTACCATTAGCTGCAAAAACAATGCTGTAGCATATAACGACCCAATTCCAAAACACGACAGCTTAACAATTGCTTCGAAATTTGTAAATGAAAACCGAATAATCAATATTTGGACACCTCCAAATTATAATAAACAAGCAACTGATAGTTTTCCTGTATTATATATGCCAGATGGCGGAATTAAAGAAGACTTTCCACACATAGCTAATACACTAGCTAAACTTATTGAAGAGAAAAAAATACCACCTTTTATATTAGTTGGAATAGAAAATACAGATAGAAGAAGAGATTTAACTGGCGCTTCTGAGTCTGAAGATGATAAAAAATATTGTCCTATAACTGATGGTGCTAAAGATTTTAGAGCTTTTATTACTGATGAGTTAATTCCTGAAATAAATAAAAAATACAGAACCAATAGCAAAAAAGGAATTATTGGAGAATCTCTAGCAGGACTCTTTGTAATGGAAACGTTTTTTATCAAACCAGAAACATTCGATTTTTATATAGCTATAGATCCTTCGCTTTGGTGGAATAATAATTATTTAGCTAAAAATGCAGAGTTATTACTAGCCAAATTCCCTGAAAAAGATATAAAACTTTGGTTTGCAGGTTCAGATGCTGAAGATATTTATCGATTTACCAGAAGCATTGAAAAAACTTTTCAAAATAGCACACCTAAAGGATTAATTTGGAAATACTCTGACGAACCTAATGAAAAACACAACACAATTTTTAGAGCTACTAAAGAAAAAGCACTGATTTGGACATTAAATAAATAAAATAATAACTAATTTTAAGTCTAACTAAAAACACAAACTAATGAATCCAATAGTAAAAAATATTTTAGCAGTAATTGCTGGTTTAATAATTGGTAGTGTAGTAAACATGGGATTAATCATGATAAGTGGTTCGGTTATTCCTCCTCCTGAAGGTGGCGATGTTACCACAATGGAAGGCCTAAAAGAAACCATGCACTTGTTTGAACCAAAGCATTTTATTTTTCCGTTTTTAGCTCATGCTTTAGGAACTCTTGTTGGTGCTTTTGTAGCTGCAACTATTGCTGCAAATAACAAAATGAAATTTGCCATTGCAATTGGTTGCTTCTTTCTAATTGGTGGTATTATAAATGTAGTAATGCTTCCTTCTCCAACATGGTTTGCAATACTCGATATTGTTGGTGCTTACATTCCTATGGCTATGATTGGAGGAAAGTTGGCTATAAGAAAAAAGTAAACTGAATGATATCGCTTTTAAGAACCAATTCTCAACATCAAGATTTTGTTGCTCTTGTAAAACACCTCGATAAAGATTTAGCTATAAGAGATGGTGAAGAACATGCTTTTTATGATCAGTTCAACAAAATAACACACATTAAACATGTGGTTGTTGCTTATAATAATGGTGTTGCTATATCATGTGGAGCCATAAAAGAGTTTGAAACTGATGCTATGGAAGTAAAACGTATGTATACTTTTCCAGAGCATAGAGGAAAAGGATTGGCTTCAAAAATTTTAAATGAGCTTGAAATTTGGGCAAAAGAACTCGGTTATAAAAGATGTGTGTTAGAAACAGGTAAAAAACAACCTGAAGCTATTGCACTTTATACTAAAAATGGATATCAAATTATTGAAAATTACGGACAGTATATTGGTATTGAAAACAGTGTTTGCTTCGAAAAACTATTAAAGTCTGCTAATTAGTTATGAATTTGATTTTTGTTGTATTATAAACATCAGTTCGAGTAATTTTCGTCAGAAAATATTATCGAGAACTTGATAACAACTTAAATTACAATAGAAAATTTATTTTTTCTCTACAATTAAAAAAACACCTGTACTGTCGCCAACATTTAAAACTTCGTGTTCACTAATTTCTGCTTTGTTAAAGCTAGAGTTTGTTTTAACATCTACTGTTCGAGTACCTGTATTATCAGTGATTTCAAATTTACTTCCAGCTAATGTATAACCAAAATGTGGATTATGATAATGCTTTTCATGACCAACACCTGGAGGAAATGTACATTTAAGCACACGCATATCTTCATCTTCAAATAAAACCTCACAAACCGATTCGCCTTTCCAGCCTGCTTGTAATGGATCTGGAAGTGTTTGTGCTTGCTTACAAGAAAACACCAATACAAATACTATTAAAATTTGAAAAACTCTCATTTATTAGTTCATTATTTTAACTATCAGTTCTTTCAATAAATCACCTTGAGGTACTGCATTAGCACCTACACCTTTACTTTTTACATCAAAATCTCTAAGTGTAGCAACCACACTACTCACCTTTTTCATCGGAAAATTACGTGCAGCTTCAATATACTCATTAACAAAATAAGGATTGATTTTTAAAGCCGAAGCTACACTTCGTGGTGATTTATCATTTAATCCATGAAAATGAAGTAATTGCGAAAAGAAATTAAATAGCAACGAAACCGTTACAACCATTGGATTATCTTTTGGGTTTTCGGCAAAATAGTTTACAATTTGATGTGCTTTCAACACGTTACGTTCACCAATAGCTTTGCGCAACTCAAAATTGTTATAATCTTTACTAATACCAATATTCTCCTCAATATGTTCTGGACTAATTTGTGTGCCTTTTGGTAAAATAATTTGAAGCTTTTCTAACTCATTATTTATCTTACTCAAATCGGTTCCTAAAAACTCAACCAACATTTGCGCAGCTTTTGGCGCAATAGTGTATTCTTGCCCACTTAACACTCTACGTATCCAATCGGCAACTTGGTTTTCATAAAGCTTTTTGCTTTCGTAAACTACTCCAGTTTTTTTTAGTTCTTTATATAATGATTTTCGCTTATCAATGGTTTTGTATTTGTAATTCATCACCAAAATTGTAGAAGGCTGTGGTTGTTTTGCATAATCAACCAGCTTTTCAATGCTGCGTGATAAATCTTGAGCTTCTTTTACTATAACCACTTGGTATTCTGCCATCATAGGATAGCGTTTGGCATTGCTAACAATATCATCAACACTTACATCACGTCCATAAAGTACCATTTGATTAAAACCACGTTCATCTTCAGTAAGAACATTATCTTCAATAAAATCTGAAATTTTATCAATATAATAGGCTTCTTCACCCATTAAAAAATAAATAGGTTTTAAATTCTTGTTTTTTATGTCAGTTACTAATTGTTTGACTTCGTCCATTGAAAAAAAATCACCAAATTTGTGTAGTGCAAAAGTTAAATTTCCCTACATATTCGTTTCGATTCAAAAATAGCGAAAATAAAATTTCTATTTTCGATGAGATTCGTAAAAAATTTGTGATTCTGCAACCCGAAGAATGGGTTCGTCAGCATTGTGTACACTATTTAATGACTGAAAAGAAGTATCCAAAATCGTTAATTAATGTTGAAAAGGAATTAATTATAAACGATTTAAAAAAACGATATGATATTGTTGTGTTTAATCCTGATGGTAGCATTCATCTTATTGTTGAATGTAAATCGGCAAAAATTAATATTAACCAAGATACTTTTGACCAAATTGCGAGATACAATCTATCTGTAAATGCAACATTTTTAATGGTTACCAACGGAATTAATCATTATTATTGCCAGATGGATTTTGAAAACGAAGCCTATTCATTTTTAAAAGATATCCCAAACTATAATTAATGAAAATAGCAATAGTCATTCTTAACTGGAACGGAAAAAACTTATTAGAACAGTTTTTACCATCAGTTATTGCTAATTGTCAAAACGCAACAGTTTATGTGGCTGACAATGCATCAACAGACAATTCGATTGATTTTGTTAAACAAGCATTTCCTTCTGTAAAAATTATCCAAAACATAGAAAATGGTGGATATGCAAAAGGATATAATGATGCTTTAAAACATGTAGATGCTGATGCTTTTTGTCTATTAAATAGTGATGTTGAAGTAACGCCAAACTGGTTGACTCCTATTATTAAAACTTTTGAAGAAAATAAAAGCACAGCTATTATTCAACCTAAATTATTAGATTATAAGCGTAAAGATTATTTTGAATATGCTGGAGCTGCAGGTGGATTTATAGATAAATATGGCTATCCTTATTGTAGAGGTCGAATTTTTGATACTATTGAAAAAGATAATAACCAGTATAAAGATTCAGATATTTTTTGGGCTTCTGGAGCTTGCTTTTTTATTAGAAAATCAGTTTTTGAAACCTTAAATGGATTTGATGAATCGTTTTTTGCTCATATGGAAGAAATCGATTTATGTTGGAGAGCTCATAATTTAGGATTTAATATAAAATATGTTGAAGCATCAACAGTTTTTCATGTTGGAGGAGCTACTTTAAATGCTATAAACCCTAAAAAAACATATCTAAATTTTAGAAACAGCCTATTTACACTAACAAAAAATGCTGGAGGCAACTTGTTTTTTATAGTATTTACGCGATTAATATTAGATGGCTTGGCTGCAATTAAATTTCTATTTGAACTAAAGTTCTCACATATTCTGGCTATACTAAAGGCTCACTTCAGTTTTTACAGACATCTTTCCACATTATTAAGGCAAAGAAAATTACTTTCGCAGAGTAAAAACTACTATCAAAAACCATCAATTGTATGGTTATATTTTATACAGAAAAGAAAATATTTCGATTGTTTATAAAAAGTGTTAAAATTTTTGTTAATACATAAACAAACGATAGTTTTTTGTATAATTTTGAACTGTTAAATTTTAAAACTATTTAATCATAAACTATATGAAAAAACTAATGTTATTAAGCGTGTTTTCGCTGTTTATTTTAAGTTCATGCGTATCAAAAAAACAATATGCAGAATTAGAAGCTAAGCAAAAAGAAACACAAGATTTATTAAATACTGCAACAGTTAAACTTAACAGTTGTTTATCAGACAAAGCTGCGGCTGACGCTAGAGTTACTGGATTACAGGAGCAATTGGCTGATATGCGTAAAACTAACCAGGATTTAATTGACACTAAAGGCAATTTAACTACGCTAACTCAAAAAGGCGCAGAAAACCTAGAAAAATCTCTTGAGAGTTTAAAAGAGAAAGACCTTAAAATTACACGCTTACAAGATGCATTAACTAAAAAAGACAGCGTTACTTTAGCTATTGTTACTAGCTTAAAGCGTGAAGTAGGTATTAACGACCCAGACATTCAAATTAATGTTGAAAAAGGAGTTGTGTTTATTTCTATTGCTGACAAGTTATTATTCCAAAGTGGTAGTTATAATGTAACTGCAAGAGCTAGAGAAGTTTTAGCAAAAGTTGCTAAAGTTGTAAATAGTAAACCTGACTTTGAGTGTATGGTAGAAGGACATACTGATAGCGTACCTTACAAAAGTGGTGTGTTGTTAGACAACTGGGATTTAAGTGTTAAACGTTCAACATCTATCGTAAGGGTATTAGAAGATTTAGGTGTTAATCCAAAGCAATTAATTGCTGCAGGACGTGCTGATTATGTGCCTTTAGTATCTAATGATACTGCCGAAAACAGAGCAACAAACAGACGTACTCGTATTGTAGTTTTACCTAAAATTGACCAGTTCTATGAAATGGTTGAAAAAGAAATGAAAAACTTATCTGCAAAAGGAAACTAATTTTTAGTAGATAATAAGTATAGAAAGCTCAATCGAAAGGTTGGGCTTTTTTTTTATGGCGTTACTTTTCGAAAAACTCAAAGTCAGGCTTTCGCTACTCGCTCTCAAAAGAGGAGCTCAAACAAATGCTCAATCCTTAACGCAATATAATATAACTAATAGCTAATGGCTAATGGCTAATGGCTAATGGCTAATGGCTAAACTAAAAAATCTCTAAACTTCCCTTGCCTTCTCTAATTATAAGAGGCTCATCTTCAGATAAATCAATAATTGTAGATGCCAAATTATCACCATATCCACCATCAATAACTAAGTCGACTAGATTATCCCATTTTTCTAAAATTAACTCTGGGTCAGTAGTGTACTCAATAACTTCGTCCTCATCATGAATAGACGTGGAAATAATCGGATTACCCAATTGTCTTACAATCTCTAAAGCGATATTATTATTAGGCACACGTATACCAACTGTTTTTTTCTTCTTAAATGGATGTGGTAATGTTTTTGCTCCTGGTAAAATAAAAGTATAAGGTCCAGGAAGTGCTCGCTTTAAAATTTTGAAAGTTGATGTATCTATTTGTTTTACATAGTCACTTAGGTTACTTAAGTCATGACAAACAAAAGAAAAGTTAGACTTTTCTAGCTTTACACCTTTTATTTGAGCAATACGTTCTAAAGCTCTTATATTGGTAATATCGCAGCCTAAACCATAAACAGTATCGGTTGGATAGATAATTAAGCCTCCTCTTTTTAATACATCAACAACCTTTTTAATCTCTTTAGGATTAGGGTTTTCTTCGTATATTCTTATGAATTCTGCCATAATTAGTATCTTGTAATACGTTTACAAAGTAATTAATAATTTTATTATGAGACCTATAAAATTAGCTTTCGTTTTATGTTGTATTGCAATTGGAGTTATATCATGTAGTACAGATAGTTCTAATAATACAGGTTCATTAGCTTATACGCAACATATTAATGTGTCATATGGGAATGATTCTGATCAAAAATTTGACATTTACCTTCCTGCAAATAGAACAATTGAAACAAAAGTTTTAATCTTAATTCATGGTGGTGGATGGTCTTCAGGAGATAAAAGTGATATGAATGGTTTTAGAGATATTATCCGTCAAGATTTAGCTAATGTTGCAATAGTAAATATGAATTATAGATTAGCAGACGCTAATAACAATCCGTATCCTATGCAAATTAATGACATAACTACTGTAATAAATCACTTAAAAAGCAATCAAGATGAGTACGTTATTTCGGATGATTTTGGGTTTATTGGTGTTAGTGCAGGTGCACATTTATCTTTACTTTGGAGTTATGGATT
Organism: Aquaticitalea lipolytica; assembly: GCF_014641635.1. Classification (GTDB taxonomy): domain Bacteria; phylum Bacteroidota; class Bacteroidia; order Flavobacteriales; family Flavobacteriaceae; genus Aquaticitalea; species Aquaticitalea lipolytica. Next base: position 220,207 of record NZ_BMIC01000001.1, read on the forward strand.
TGACACTACTAATAATATAAAAATGGTTTGTAGTATTGTTGGTCCAACTAATTTTACCGATCCTGCATATTTAAATAATACAAATCCAGAATTACAAGATATTTTAGATTTATATGGTGTAAATCCGACTACAACTTTTTTAGAAGAAGTGAGCCCTTATCATAGAGCTACAACTTCATCTCCACCAACAATTTTGTTTTATGGTGGTCAAGACCCATTAATACCAACTACTCAAGGCACTGATATGAGAGATAAACTTCAAAGTCTTGGTGTAACACATCAATTTACGTTATATCCAGATGCAGGACATGGTTGGATTGGTTTAGAGTTAATTGACACTTGGAATAAGTTGAAATTATTTACTCAAGCACATCTTAATTAACCTAAAACATCCAATTTAGCAAAACGTAGTAATAGCTTTTTAACGCCTCCATGTTCAAAATTTATTTCGGCTTTTGTGTCTGTACCAACTCCTTCAATTTTTAATACTTCGCCTTTTCCAAAACGTGAGTGCTCTACAATGTTTCCAACTGTTAATTTACCATCAAATAAATTTACGTCAGGATTACCTATAGACTTACCAATTGGTTTAAGTTTTGCTGGCGGAATAAATTTGGGTGGTTTTACTTCAGATTTTCTTTTTATTGGTTTTTTAAATCGAATCTGACTTGGTTCAATATCTCCAAAAATATCTGCGCTTAACATTGGATTTTGTCGTCTGTCATTAACTGGAGTTAATATGTCTAGGTATTCATCATCTATTTCTTCAATAAATCTGCTTGGTTCTGCATCTATTAATTTTCCCCAACGATAACGAGATAATGCATACGTTAAATACGCTTGTTTCTCTGCTCTTGTTAATGCTACGTAAAACAAACGTCGTTCTTCTTCTAGCTCACTTCGCGTATTCATACTCATAGCACTTGGGAACAAATCTTCTTCTAAACCAACAATAAATACATGGTTAAACTCTAGCCCTTTTGCAAGATGTATTGTCATTAAAGCGACATGATTTGGGTCGCCTTTATCGCCATCTAAATCTGTAGCTAGCGCAACGTCTTCTAAAAATTCGGCAAGAGAATCTCCAGCATCTGCTAATTCAATTTGACCTTCAACAAAATCTTTAATACCATTTAAAAGTTCTTGAACATTTTCTAATCGTGCAACTCCTTCTGGTGTTCCATCTTTATTAAACTCATTAATTAAACCACTACTTTTAACAACATGTTCAGCCAATTCAAATGCATTTGCAGTTTGATTCATTATCTGATAACTTTCAATAAGCACAACAAAATCTTTTAGTTTATTTTTTGTTCCACTATTAATGTTTATTTCAAGGTTGTCGATATTTTTAAGTACTTCAAAAATGGTTTTACCGTAACCATTAGCAGCAACCACTAACCTATCAATTGTTGTTTGCCCAATTCCACGACCAGGATAATTTATTACGCGTTTTAGTGCTTCTTCATCTGCAGGATTTAATACTAAGCGTAAGTAAGCCGTAACATCTTTAATTTCTTTACGTTGGTAGAAAGATAATCCTCCATAAACTCTATACGGAATATCGCGTTTTCGCAACGCATCTTCAATTGCCCTAGATTGTGCATTTGTACGATACAAAACCGCAAAATCACTATTAATCAATTGATTATTCATTTTGTTGTCCCAAATGGTACTTGCAACATAACGTCCTTCATCGCCATCAGTTAATGAGCGATGAACTTTTACTTTTTCACCAATATCATTTGCTGTCCAAACAATTTTATCAAGCTTTGTTTTATTATGTTCAATTACCGAATTAGCAGCACCTACTATGTTTTTTGTTGAACGATAGTTTTGCTCTAAACGAAATAACTTGACATCATCATAATCCTTCTGAAAGTTTAAAATGTTATTAATATTTGCACCTCGAAAGGCATAAATACTTTGTGCATCATCACCAACTACACAAATATTTTGAAAACGATCTGCCAAAGCTCTAACAATTAAGTATTGCGAATGGTTAGTATCTTGATACTCATCTACTAATATATAACGAAACTTATCTTGGTATTGTGCTAAAACATTAGGGAAACGGGTTAATAACTCGTTGGTTCTTAACAATAAATCATCAAAATCCATTGCGCCAGCTTTAAAACATCTATCCACATATTCTTGATAAATTTCACCAGTTTTTGGACGCCTTGCCATAGCATCGGCTTCCATTAATTCTGGATTTCTGAAATATGCTTTTACTGTAATTAAACTGTTCTTGTACGATGATATTCTACTATAAATTTGTTTGGTTTTATATATCTCTTTATCTAAACCCATTTCTTTTATAATAGATCCTAAAAGTTTTTGAGAATCTTGTGTGTCATAAATAGTAAAATTACTTGGAAAGCCTAGATGATGTCCTTCAAAACGTAATATTTTAGCAAACACAGAGTGAAAAGTTCCCATCCAAAGATTTTTTGCTTCACCATCACCAACTATTTTGGCAATTCTGCCTTTCATTTCTTTTGCAGCCTTATTAGTAAAGGTTAATGATAAAATATTAAATGGATCAACACCTTGACTCATTAAATAGGCAATACGATACGTTAACACACGAGTTTTACCAGAACCTGCTCCTGCAATCACAATCATAGGACCATCTTTTTGTAAAGTTGGCGCTAATTGCGCATCATTCAACTGACTTAAATACTTCTCCAAAACAATAGTAAATTTAAAGGTGTGAATTTAACTAAAGCTCCTGTTTTTACGAGTGTTTTTTATCAATAATTATAAACAATTCACTCAATTTATATAATCAAACATTTTTAAATATCTTTACGACTCTTAACTAAAATTTTAATCTAAATGTTAGCATTTTTAGGACAAATTACTTGGTGGATGTGGATATTAATTCTTTTAGCTATCGTAGCTATTAGAGATATTTTCATTCAAAAATCACATACAATAAGCCACAACTTCCCAATAATTGGCCACTTACGATATATATTAGAAAAAATTGGTCCAGAATTAAGACAGTATCTAATTGCTAACAATAGAGAAGAACTTCCTTTTAACAGAATTGAGCGTAGTTGGATTTATGCATCGGCAAAAAAAGAAAACAATTACGAAGGTTTTGGTACAGATAGAGATATTTATGAACATCAGCATATTTTTATTAATAATGCAATGATGCCTTATAAAATTGACGATAATCATCCTAATGTTATAGATAAAACCTTTTTACCTTGTGCTAAAGTAATGGGGCAATATAATAAAAGAAAAAAACCATATAGACCAGCTTCAATTATTAACGTATCTGCAATGAGTTTTGGATCGCTTTCTGCTAAAGCTGTAGAGTCATTAAACAAAGGTGTTAAAATGGCTGGAGCTTATCATAATACTGGTGAAGGTGGTTTATCTCCATATCACTCAAATGGTGGTGATGTTGTTTTTCACTTTGGAACAGGATATTTTGGTGTAAGAGCTGCTGATGGAGGTTTTTCAATGGAAAAAATGGTTAAACTAGTTGAAGATAATCCTTTTGTTAAAGCAATAGAAATTAAACTCTCACAAGGTGCAAAACCAGGAAAAGGAGGCGTTTTACCAGGAGCAAAAATAACAAAAGAAATTGCCACTATTAGAGGTGTAGAAATTGGTAAAGATGTATTGTCTCCACCAAACCACAAAGCGTTTAATAATGTACCTGAACTTATGACTTTTATCGAGGAGATTGCTGAAGCCACTGGCTTACCTGTTGGTATAAAAGCTGCAGTGGGAAAATTAGAGCAATGGGAAGAACTAGCAGACATTATGGTTAAAACAGGAAAAGGCCCAGATTTTATTACTGTAGATGGTGGTGAAGGCGGAACAGGAGCTGCTCCTCCTAGTTTTGCTGACCACGTATCATTGCCTTGGGTTTATGGCTTTAGCGATTTATACAAAGTATTTCAGAAAAGAGAACTTACAGAACGTATTGTATTTATAGGTAGCGGAAAATTAGGCTTTCCTGCAAAAGCAGCTATGGCATTTGCTATGGGAGCAGATTGTATAAATGTTGCTCGTGAAGCAATGATGAGTATTGGTTGTATACAAGCTCAAATTTGCCATACAAACAAATGTCCTAGTGGTGTTGCCACACAAAGCAAATGGCTACAAAGCGGAATAGACCCAACATTAAAATCGGCAAGGTTAGCACAATATTTTAAAACCTTTAGAAAAGAACTCGTAGAGATTACACATGCTGCTGGTTACGAACATCCTTGCCAATTTAGAATGGCTGATATTGATGTTAATGTAGACGACCATAATCTTTCTAGCGAATTAGATAAAACATATAAATACGAAAAAACACCAATCCCATTTAAAGGCATGCAAGATTTAAAAGATTGTTTATATTTGGGCGGAGACTACAATAAAAAACTTAACTAAAATTTTATGGAAGTAGAAAAAATATTTGAAGTACTACTATATGCTGTTCCTGCATTAATAACTGGGATGATTGCTTATTACTTTTTTAAAGAACACACAAAAAATGAAGATGGTCGCAGACGCTTTTTATTGCAAAAAGATATGCAAGTAAATACTATGCCTTTACGCTTACAGGCTTATGAAAGAATGGCTATTTTTTTAGAACGCATAACTCCTTCAAAATTACTAATAAGAGTGTCTCCAACGTCTTCAAATAAAGAAGATTACGAATCTTTACTTATAGCAAGTATTGAACAAGAATTTGAACATAATCTTTCTCAACAAATCTATGTTACTGATGAATGCTGGAACATTATTACAGCTGCAAAAAATGCTACAATTCAGTTAATTAGAAAAGCAAGTTTATTAGAAAAAACTGAAACAGCTAACAAGTTAAGAGAAGTGGTTTTAACCGAAATGTTAGAAAAAAGAGCTCCGAGTGATGCTGCATTATCTTACATAAAACAAGAGGTTGGCGACATGTGGTAATTAGTCATTGCCTTCGCTATTTTCGTCTTCAGATTCATGCTTAAGCTTAGCATAGTTATAGCCCTGTTCCCACCATTTTACCATGAGTCGCTTACTAAAAATTAAAGAATTTTCTGTTAAGCTCGTTGGTGTATAATATAAATTGAGTTTAATGTTTTTGTTTTTAGCCGCTAACTTCCCTATTAATATATCATGTTTTTCAACCTGTTCTAGCAAATGACTAAACAAACTTATCATAAGTGAAAATGGATTTTTACCTAACACTTTAGCTCTATCCATTTGTTCAGCCTCAAGTACAATAGCATCAATTTCGGTTGCGCCACGCTGAATTGCTTCTCTAATTGGCACAACACAACCCAAGCCTCCATCAGCATACTCATAACCATCAACTTTTGCTAAAGACATAAATGGAATGTAGTTACAAGAAATCCATATCCAATTACAAAACTCTTCATAAGAAAAATCATTTATCGACTTATACTCTACTTTATTTTTAGAAAGATTTGACACAGTAACAACTACATCGTGTTTTGTGGCTCTAATTTTTTCAAACTCTTCCAAAGTAAGGTTTCGTTTTATATTTCGTTTAAGCGCTTTACTCTCACCAAAGGTTCTTTTTCGTTTAATAAATTGCCATAAAGAGTTAATAAAATCAATAGAAACATATTCTCTATCTCCTTTTTTTCGCTGCACAAAAGGACTTACACTAAATATATCATGCTGCTGAACGTTTGTAAATATATCATACAATTTACCTATATCATTTAACGCTAAATGCGACACAAGCAAGCTACCAGTAGATGTGCCCACAAACATATCGTAGTCTTTACCTAAACCTTCCATTAAGTACTGTGCCACACCTCCAGCAAATGCTCCTTTACTTCCTCCTCCAGATATAACTAATGCTCTCATTTATTACTATTTAATTATATAAAACAAACACCGAAAAGTTAATGCTTTTTTGTTTCAAGTATAAAACTTATTTTCGTTTTTATGAATACCAATCTTCAAACTCCTATAGACTATCTTAAAGGTGTTGGCCCAAATCGTGCAGATTTGCTCCGAAAAGAGCTCGGTATTCACACTTATCAAGATTTAATTAACCTCTTTCCTAATCGATATATTGATAGAACTCAATATTACAAAATTAACCAACTGCAACGTAATAATGCAGATGTACAAGTTATTGGTGAAATTACAAACCTTAAAGATGTTGGCGAAGGAAGAGCAAAACGACTCGTAGCAACTTTTAAAGATGATACTGGAGTTATGGAACTGGTTTGGTTTAGAGGTCAGAAATGGATTAGAGAAAGTATAAAACTTGGCAAACCTTATGTGATTTTTGGAAAAATAAATTGGTTTAATGGTGTTTTTAATATGCCACATCCAGAAATGGAATTTCTTGAAGAGCATGAAAAGAATTTGCGTTCAGCGATGCAACCCGTTTATCCTTCAACTGAAAAACTATCCAATAAGGGAATTACCAATAGAGTGATAAGTAAAATAATGCAGGAATTATTTTTAGAAACTAAAGGAAATTTTTCTGAATCACTATCTGAAAATGAAATTTCCGAACTCAAATTAATCTCTAAAAGTGAAGCACTTTTTAACATCCATTTTCCTAAAAATCAAGAGCTACTTTCACGTGCACAATTCAGGTTAAAATTTGAAGAATTTTTCTTCATACAATTGCAATTAATTATTAAAAATTTAATTCATAAATCAAAAATTAAAGGCTTCAATTTTGAACATGTTGGCAACAACTTCAATACTTTTTTTAAAGAGCATTTACCCTTTGAATTAACAAATGCACAAAAGCGAGTTTTAAAAGAAATTAGAGCAGATTTAGGTAGCAATGCGCAAATGAATCGTTTATTGCAAGGTGACGTTGGTTCTGGAAAGACCATAGTTGCGCTAATGTCAATGTTAATCGCACTTGACAACGGTTTTCAAGCCTGCTTAATGGCTCCGACTGAAATTTTGTCAGTCCAGCACTATAATAGTTTATTTGAACTATGTAATAAATTGAATATCAGTATTAAACTACTAACTGGTTCAAGTAATACTTCAGAAAGAAAAGAAATTCATAAAATGCTCGAAAATGGCGAGTTACAAATACTAATTGGCACTCATGCTCTATTGGAAGATAAGGTGAAATTTAAAAATTTAGGCCTTGCAATTATCGACGAACAACATCGATTTGGAGTTGCTCAACGCAGTAAATTGTGGCACAAAAATGATACGCCTCCACACATTTTAATTATGACTGCAACACCAATTCCGAGAACCTTAGCAATGTCTGTTTATGGCGATTTAGACATCTCAATTATTGACGAATTACCACCAGGAAGAAAGCATATAAAAACGGTTCATCGCTATGATAAAAATCGACTAAAAGTTTTCCGATTTATAAAAGACGAAATCACAAAAGGAAGACAAGTTTATGTTGTATATCCATTAATTCAGGAAAGCGAAAAAATGGATTATAAAGATTTAATGGATGGCTACGAAAGTATTGTTAGAGACTTTCCAATGCCACAATATCAAATATCAATTGTTCATGGCAAAATGAAAGCTGCTGACAAAGATTATGAAATGCAACGTTTTGTAAAAGGCGAAACTCAAATAATGGTTGCTACAACTGTTATTGAAGTTGGCGTAAATGTACCAAATGCATCTGTGATGATTATTGAAAGTGCTGAGCGTTTTGGCTTATCACAACTACATCAGCTACGAGGTCGTGTTGGTCGTGGTGCCGAACAAAGCTATTGTATTTTAATGACTGGTCATAAATTGAGTGAAGACAGTAAAACAAGATTACAAACCATGGTAAGTACTAACGATGGTTTTGAAATTGCTGAAGTCGATTTGCGCTTACGTGGTCCAGGAGATCTTATGGGAACACAACAAAGCGGTGTTTTAAACCTAAAAATTGCCGACGTTATAAAAGATAAAGACATTTTACAACACGCAAGGCATTACGCTAAATCCATACTTAAAAGCGACCCTTCACTCTCGTTACCTGAACATAAAGTATTACGATATACTTACAGTCAACTTACTAAGTATAAAAATATCTGGAATTATATTAGCTAAACTAAATTGCAAAATAAAAGCCTAATGTTGCTATTAGGCTTTTATTAAAACTGTACGCGATTTAATTGATTAAATAATTTACCTACAACAAGGTAGATACAAATTGCAATCGCAGATGTTAGCGTTACGTTAAAGTAAAGACAGCAAATGTTAATTAACGATTTTTTAAGAAGAACATTCACGCACAAATGTTTACAAAAAAATATAAGATATAATTATTGCCATTGATTTTAAAAAGAAAAAATACTAACTTCGCTTATCGTCTGATATAGAACATTTAAACGATTCCATATCATATCGTTGTGCAACATATAAACCGACCTGAAAATTAATGACAAACCGAACATTAACTACGCTGATTTTAAGAATAGCTGGAATTTATTTATTCACTAAAATTTTTGACCATTTTGGAACTTATTTCTTTTCGGTATACGGAACTGCGACAATGGCTCGATTTGATGAATTATTAAGTGAACCAATTGACAAATTCTATTTCACAGGAACATTTTTGACAATTGCCAATATTGTTGTTTCATTATTCCTTTTCATAAAAGCGGACTGGATTTCTAAAAAACTTGTAAAAACGGAAAGTGAAATCAAAACCGAACTGAATCCAAAATCACTTACAAAAGTGATTTTATTGACAGTCGGAGTTGTTTGGTTAGCGAAAATGATTTACCTACTACCTGACTTGATTGAATATTGCACAAAACTAATTTCAAGACTAAATGGTAACGAAGAAATTGAATTGCCTGATTTTGCTTTAGCTAACTATATTCTAAAAGCAGTTTTGACACTAATAATAATATTCCGAATTGAAAAAATATCGAATTGGATAATAAAGAAAATATAAAAATACGTTGCACAACAATGTATAACCGCAATTACGGCGGATTCGACTGCGTCCGAATCCACTCGGAATTGCTAGCGTCAGTGCTTAACCGAAAATTAACACATATTAATCCGTAACTGACGGTTATACGAGACCGATAAGCGCCACTCAAACCTTACTCCTTTACCAACTCGCTTACAAAACTTTCAAATTCGTTTTTAAACTCCACATATTTCATTCCTGTAGCAGGACCATTAAAACCTGTGTGAATTTTACGAACCTTAACTGTTTTATCAATAAAAATGGTTGTTGGGTATGACAACACATGGTTTAGCATTGGTAGTTTTTCTTGAGCTGCAGCTTTATCAGAACTCCCAAATTGTGCTAATAAAATTGGGTATTCAATACCTGCATTATCTATTAAACGATTAATGCTTTTAAATGCAGAGGCTTCTGTTTTAGCATATTCAAAAGCCAAAGCAATAAACTCTACACCTTTATTCTTGTTGTTTTTATAAAACTCTGAATAGTATCTACTTTCATCTAAACAATTAGGACACCATGTTCCCATAAGCTGCACAATCACAACTTTATCTTTGTATTGCGCATCAGATAACGAAATTAGTTTGCCATCTGTATTTGGGAAAGTGAATTCTACTTTGTCATAACCTTCATTTAAGTATGTTAGCTCGTTTTCATTAGGCAACTCAAAGCTTTCATTACGTTTAGCCTCAAAAGGCTCTTTCCAATGATTACCAGAATAAAACACACCATTAATTGTGCTATCTGTAACTGTTGCAGTAAATAAAAATGCATGTGAGCCATCAAACGTTGATAGTTTTAACTGGTTACCATTTAATACACCTTCCAAATAACGATAGTCGCCTGTTGTGGTTCTGAAAGTTCCTGTAACTTTACTACCATCTTGTTTAAAAATGCCTTTTGCAATATATTCATCACCTTCAACAGCTTTACTAAAAACAGTTTCCCAGTTACCTGAAATATTACTTTTTGGCTCATCTTTAGGTGCTTCAAAACGATGCGTCTTTCCAAAAACAGCTTTAAAAGGTAGAGTTCTGTCTAATGCATCTTTAATAAATGCGCCTTCAATAACAGAATCGCTCAGTTTTGCAGCTATATAACCTTCAAAAACAGGCATCTTAATTATAATTGAATCATTACTATACGTTATATCGTTAACCAAAATAACTTCTTCTGCATTAAAAATCTTTAACGATTTTGGCGATGTTACTTCAAAATTAAAAGGAAGTACTTCTGTGTCTGTAATTTGCATTTGAGCACGCCAAACACCACTTTTAATTGAAGTTGATTTTTCTTTATTACAAGAAAAAAGTAAGGAAACAAATACTAAAATGAGGGCTTTCTGCATGATTCAATCGGTTTTTATAGATTAATATTCGAAATAAAGGCAAAATACTTACAAATAAAAATTATTTAGCATTTCTATTAGAAATTAGTATTATTATCTTTGTTGCCTTATTAAAATTCAAAAATGAAGATTTCATATAATTGGTTAAAGCAATTTGTAAACATTGACTGGGCTCCAGAAAAAACTGGCGAGCTTCTTACAGATTTAGGATTAGAAGTTGAAGGCATTGAAGCCTACCAATCGGTTAAAGGTGGTTTAGAAGGCGTAGTTGTAGGCGAAGTATTAACTTGTATTCAACATCCTAACGCTGATAGATTAAAAGTAACAACAGTAAATATTGGCTCTGGAGAACCTTTACAAATAGTTTGTGGAGCACCAAATGTAGCAGCAGGACAAAAAGTACCAGTTGCAACCATTGGAACAACATTATATACCGAAGAAGGTGAAGCTTGGACAATTAAAAAAGGTAAAATTAGAGGCGAAGAAAGTCATGGTATGATTTGCGCTGAAGACGAACTTGGTCTTGGTAAATCGCATGATGGAATTTTAGTTTTAGATGCCGATTTAAAAGTTGGCACTTTAGTAGCAGATATTTTTGAAGTAGAAAACGACCATGTTTTTGAAATAGGGTTAACACCAAACAGAGCTGATGCCATGAGTCATTTTGGAACTGCTCGCGATCTTAAAGCTGGTTTAATACAACAAAACATGAATGTTGAACTCATTACGCCTTCGGCAAGTTCTTTTCATGTAGATAGTAGAACTTTAAAGATTGATGTAGATGTTATTGATAAAGAATTAGCACCACGTTATTGTGGTTTAACACTTTCTAATCTTAAAGTTGGTGAATCTCCTAAATGGCTTCAAAACCGATTAAAAGCTATTGGATTAACTCCAAAAAATAATATTGTTGATGTTACTAATTACATCTTACATGATTTAGGTCAGCCATTACATGCCTTTGATGCTTCAAAAGTTGTTGGCAATAAAATTATTGTAAAAACCTTAGAGAAAGGCACAAAATTTACAACCTTAGATGGTATTGAGCGCGAATTACATGAAGAAGACTTAATGATTTGCAATGCCGAAAAACCAATGTGTATCGCTGGAGTTTTTGGAGGTGCAGATTCTGGTGTTACAGAAAACACAACAAGTATCTTTTTAGAAAGTGCATATTTTAACCCAGTAAGTATCAGGAAATCTGCTAAACGCCATGCACTTAATACAGATGCATCTTTTAGATTTGAAAGAGGTATCGACCCAAATATTACTGAATATGCACTTAAATGCGCAGCTATATTAATACAAGAACTAGCTGGTGGAGAAATAACAAGTGATATTGTAGATATATACCCAAAAAAGATTGAAGATTTCCAAGTAAGATTAAGTTTTGATAATGCTCGTAAACTTATTGGTGAAGAAATACCAAGAGAAATTATTAAACGCATTTTAATGTCGTTAGATATTAAAATAAATAATGTTACTGAAACAGGTTTAGGCTTAACTGTTCCTGCATATAGAAATGATGTTATTAGAGAAGCTGATATAATTGAAGAAATTTTGCGTGTTTATGGTTATAATAATATTAAAACCACAGAAAAGTTAAACGCATCTATATCAAACACTTCACGATTTGAAGATTACAAACTTCAAAATATTGTAGGCACACAATTAGCTGCTCAAGGCTTTTACGAAATATTATCAAACTCATTAACAACTCCTAATTATGCTAAATTAAGTGAGCAGTTAAAAGACGAACATAATGTTGCTATGCTTAATCCGTTAAGTAACGATTTAAGTGTTATGCGTCAGAGTTTGTTGTTCTCTGGTTTAGAGGCTGTAAGTCATAATATAAATAGAAGACGTTACGATTTAAAATTATTTGAATTCGGAAAAACATACCATCATTATAACGAGAATCGTGAAGAGCATAAACACTTATCTGTATTTGTAACAGGAAACAAGTCTGCAGAACGTTGGAATGCAACTACAAAACCTAGTGATTTCTTTTATTTAAAAGGTACTATTACAGCTATTTTAGAGCGTTTAGGTCTATCTCGTTTTAAAGCATCGCCAATTAAAAACGATGTATTTAGCGAAGGTGTTTGTTTATCATTAGGCAAAATAACACTTGTAGAATTTGGTATCGTTAACAAGAAAATATTGAAACATTTTGGCATTACACAAGAAGTAATTTATGCTGATTTTAATTGGGATAATGTTATTAATATGGCAAAACACAATAGTATTAAGTTTAAAGATATTCCAAAATATCCTGAAGTTCGTCGTGATTTTGCTTTGTTACTAGATGACAATGTTACGTTTGAAGCTATTGATACTATTGCAAAACAAACAGAAAAACAATTGCTAAAAGATGTTGATTTGTTTGATGTTTATCAAGGTAAAAATTTACCAAAAGGTAAAAAAAGTTATGCTGTAAGTTTTATTTTGCAAGACGAACACAACACACTTACCGATAAGCAAATTGATAAAATAATGAACAAGCTGCAAGCTAATTTTGAAAAAGAGCTTGGTGCTGAGTTAAGATAAAAGAAAGCCTTTTCGTAATTGAAAAGGCTTTTTGTTTAGTATTAAATCTCAAAAAAATATTAGTCAAATTTTAACAAATAGACTTTAAATAATTAGTAATTTTAACATTTCAAAATAGATATAATATTATGGCAACAGTTACCTTAAAAGGAAATTCGATACACACCTCTGGAAGCTTACCTAAAGTAGGCACAAAAGCACCAGATTTTAAACTTACTGCAACCGATTTATCAACTAAAACATTAGCCGATTTTAAAGGTCAAAATTTAGTTTTAAATATATTTCCAAGTGTTGATACTGGAACTTGCGCTCAATCTGTAAGACAGTTTAATAAAGAAGTAAGTAGTTTAAAAAACACTAAAGTGCTTTGTATTTCTCACGATTTACCATTTGCTCATGCTCGTTTTTGTGGAGCAGAAGGTTTAGAAAATGTAGTAAGCCTTTCTGATTTTAAAGATGGTAGTTTTGGTAAAACTTATGGTTTAAACTTTGTTGATGGTCCTCTTGAAGCATTACACTCTCGTTGTATTGTTGTAATTGATGCTAACGGAGTTGTTACACATACTGAACAAGTATCAGAAATTGTAGATGAGCCTAATTATAAATCTGCTCTTGAAGCGCTGTCTTAGTTTTAGTTTATGACAGAATCTAAAGACTCTTTTTTAGTTAATAGAATTAAAAGTGTTGGTTGGGCAGTTAAAGGCGCAATTATCTTATTTAAGTCTGAGGCTAGTATAAAAGTTCAAGCTGTAATAGCAATATTAGTAACTATTGCTGGTTTTTATTTTAATATTTCAAGTACTGAGTGGCTTATACAAGTAGCTATGATTGGTCTTGTAATGAGTATAGAAGGAGTTAACACAGCAATAGAGTACATTGCAGATTTTATTCACCCAGAACGTCACAATGGTATAGGTCGTATAAAAGACGTTGCAGCAGGAGCTGTTTTTATTGCTTCAATTTCAGCAGTAGTCGTTGCTATAATCATTTATTATCCAAAGATTTTTTAATACTAATTCCGTTAGGATAAACGTTAGTAATTTGTATTTTTGTTTTAATATAACAACGCGTTAATGTCGAAAAAGAAAACTAAGACTAAAAGCAGTACAACACCTAAACTTAAAAAACCAAATTTAAAATTATCGAGTCAGCAAAAATTTATTTTTGGTAGCTTGTTAATCATTCTTGGTATTTTATTATGTATTTCTTTTTTATCATTCTTTTTCACAGGTAAAGCCGACCAAAGTACACTTACCGAATTAACAACAAGAACTGTAAAAGCAGAAAACTGGCTTAACAAACTTGGTGCTTGGGTTAGTGATTTATTTATTACTCGCGGATTTGGTATAGCTTCATTTATTTTTTCAGGATTACTATTCATTTCTGGTATTTATATCACTTTAGATATTAATAAAGCTAGACTAAGAAAACACTGGATTTGGGGAACCTTAATCGTTATCTGGCTTTCTATTTTCTTTGGTTTTTTTGCACACAAATATGATGCACTAGGTGGAACCATAGGATTTGAAATGAATACCTTTTTTCAAGATTACATTGGTATAATTGGCACCTCACTACTCCTACTCTTCGGATTAATCACTTACATGGCTATTAGGTTTGGTGTAACAGGACATACTTTTGTAAATCTGTTTTCTAAAGCTAAAAAAGATATTAAAGACGATTTTGCTTCTGATAGTGATTCTGGTTATGCGCCTTTAGATAATGATTTAACTGCTGAAGCTGAAGATATAAAATCTGCTTTTGATTTATCTGCAACTGAAGTTGTTGAACCAACAATTAAAAACTACTCAACACCTAAAGTTGCTTCAAATGAAGTAAAAATTGAAACTCCCGAAAGTGATGTGGCTATTGAAGTTGAGCAAATTGCTGAAGAAGAATCAGAAACCGATAATCTTTCAAACAAACTTGTTGAAGACTTTGGACAGTTTGATCCTACTTTAGAATTAAGCAAATATCAATTTCCACCTTTAGATTTATTAAAAAAATATGATTCTGAAGGTATTACTATCAACCAAGAAGAATTAGAAGAAAATAAAAATAAAATTGTTGAAACCTTAAGTAATTATAGTATTGGTATTTCAAATATTAAAGCTACAATTGGTCCAACAGTAACACTTTATGAAATAGTTCCTAACGCAGGAGTACGTATCTCTAAAATTAAAAACTTAGAAGACGATATTGCATTGTCGTTAGCAGCACTTGGTATACGTATTATTGCACCAATTCCTGGAAAAGGAACAATTGGTATTGAGGTACCAAACAAAAATGCTACAATAGTATCAATGCGTTCTGTAATAGCATCTCAAAAGTTTCAGAAATCTGATATGGAATTACCAATTGCATTTGGTAAAACTATTAGCAATGAAACTATGGTTGTTGATTTAGCTAAAATGCCTCACTTATTAATGGCTGGAGCAACAGGTCAAGGTAAATCGGTTGGATTAAATGCTGTACTAACATCATTGCTTTACAAAAAACATCCTGCAGAAGTAAAATTTGTGTTAGTAGATCCTAAAAAAGTAGAGCTAACGCTTTTCAATAAAATAGAACGACACTATTTAGCTAAACTTCCAGATAGCGAAGAGGCTATTATTACAGATAACACAAAGGTAATTAACACCTTAAACTCGTTGTGTATTGAAATGGATAATCGTTACGAAATGCTAAAAAATGCAATGTGTCGTAACATTAAAGAATATAACGAAAAATTTAAAGCACGAAAATTAAATCCGAATGAAGGTCATCAGTTTTTACCATACATTGTATTGGTAGTTGATGAGTTTGCCGATTTAATTATGACAGCAGGAAAAGAAGTTGAAACTCCAATTGCTCGTTTAGCACAATTAGCTCGTGCCATTGGTATTCATTTAATAATTGCTACACAACGACCATCTGTAAATGTTATTACAGGTATTATTAAGGCCAATTTCCCAGCACGTATTGCTTTTAGAGTAACTTCTAAAATAGATTCACGTACAATTTTAGATAACTCTGGAGCAGACCAATTAATTGGTCGTGGAGATATGCTTTTTACACAAGGAAATGAACTTACGCGTATACAATGTGCTTTTGTTGATACTCCAGAAGTAGAAAAAGTTACCGAATTTATTGGAAGCCAAAAAGCTTATCCAGATGCTTACTTATTACCTGAATATGTAGGTGAAGAGAATGGCACAAGTCTTGATATAGATATAGCAGACAGAGATAAACTCTTTAGAGAAGCAGCCGAAGTTATTGTTACAGCACAACAAGGATCTGCCTCTTTATTACAACGAAAATTAAAATTAGGCTACAACAGAGCTGGTCGTTTAATTGATCAACTTGAGGCTGCAGGTATTGTTGGTCCATTTGAAGGTAGCAAGGCACGACAAGTATTAGTATCAGATTTGGTTGCATTAGACCAACTTTTAGCTAATGAAGGTCAATAAAAAAAGGTTTTAAAATTAAAAAAAAATGAAAAAAATAATCATTGCACTTATTCTTCTAATTAGTTTTTCTGGGCATTCGCAAGATGCTGCAAAAGCTAAAGCTTTACTTAATGAGGTTAACGCCAAAGTAAAAGGTTACAGTAATATTTCAATAGATTTTAAATATGTGTTGAAAAATATTAGTGAGAATATAAATCAGGAAACACGTGGTGATGTCGTTATTGAAGGCAATAAGTATGTTTTAAATATACTTGGTGTAACTCGTATATATGATGGTAAAACTTTATATACTATTAATCCTGAAGATGAAGAAGTAACTATCTCTAAAAATAATTCAGATGATGAGAATACAATAACACCAAATAAAATGTTGTCTTTTTATAAAGAAGGATATACTTATGCTATGGATATTGTTCAAAATGTAAAAGGAAGAAAAATTCAATATGTAAAATTAAATCCTATCGATACAAATTCTGAAATTAAACATGTGTTATTAGGTATCGATGCGCAAACAAAACATATATATAATTTAATAGAAACAGGTAAGAATGGTACACAAACAACGTTAACTGTTAATTCTTTTAAAACTAACGAGCCAATATCAAAAACCTTATTTACCTTTGACAAGAATAAATACAAAGGCTATTACATCAACAATTTAGATTAGGTTTTTACCATTCATGAAAATATTAGATAGGTACATATTAACGACCTACTTAAAAACATTTTTGAGCGTGTTTATAATACTCATGCTCATTTTTGTTTTACAGGCAATTTGGCTCTACATTAGTGAGCTAGCTGGTAAAGATTTAGATATTGATGTAGTATTTAAATTTTTACTTTATGTGACACCTACTCTAATTCCTTTAATTTTACCTCTAACAATTTTATTAACATCTATTATGGTGTTTGGTAATTTTGCCGAGAACTATGAGTTCGCGGCCATGAAATCTACAGGTATTTCACTGCAGAGAGCCATGAGAAGTTTGAGTGTTTTTATTATAGGTCTTTCTGTTGTTACCTTCTTTTTTGCCAATAATGCTATTCCGTGGGCAAACTATAATTTTTATAATCTAAGAAAAAATATTGCACAAGTAAAGCCTGCTATGGCTATTGCAGAAGGCCAGTTTAATGAAATTGGAAATATTAATATTAAAGTTGAAGAAAAAAGTGGTGACAAAGGACAATATTTAAAAAATGTTGTCATGCATCAAAGAAAAGGAAATCGTCCTGGCAATAATACAGTTATCGTTGCTGAGTCTGGTGAGTTAATTGGAAATGAAAACTCTAATATTCTTCAACTTATACTTTATAATGGTAATTATTATGAAGAGATATTTACCAAAAACCCAAGAGATTTTCAGAAAAAACCACATGCTAAAAGCTCTTTTGAAAAATACACACTTAATATAGATTTAGAGGCTTTAGACAATGTAGACTTAGAAGACAAAAGTTCTACAGATAGATTTAACATGCTTAACACAAGTGATTTAATAAAGACTATTAATGGCCTTAATGAAGACAGGACACTAGATTTAAAAGGGTTTTCTGAAACACTATACACAAGAACATCTATTTCAACATTAAACAATTACCTTGAACCGAAAAAGGATACAATTTATAATGGAAATATTATTGACCTTTTTGAAACAAAAACAAAAATACAGTTACTTAATTTAGCTCTAAATACAACTACAAGTACTAGTCAAATAATTGAAACTAAAAAACAATCTTTAGCAGTAAATACAAAATGGTTGAATAAACATATTATATCGCTTCATGAAAAATATGCTTTAGGCTTTGCATGTATTATTTTATTTTTTGTTGGTGCGCCTCTAGGTGCCTTAATAAGAAAAGGAGGTATTGGCTTACCTTTAGTTATTGCTATCCTCTTATTTTTAACCTATCATTTCATTGGCATTTTTGTAAAAAACAGTTCGCAAGATGGTTCAGTAAATCCAATTTTTGCAACATGGCTATCTACCTTAATTATGTTGCCATTAAGTATATATTTAACAAGTAGAGCAACTAAAGATAGAGGCTTATTAGAGTTTGACAGCTATTTTGAACCTATAAAAAAATTCTTAAAATTAAAACCGAAAACACTTTTAGATGCTCAAGGCAATGTTTTAAATTTTAATGTATTTGAAAATTTTAAAGACGATAAGTTAATTGATATCATTAAAAATTACAAACAATATAATTATGATGTAAGAAGCAAGTCAGTAGCATTTAATTTATTAGTACAAAGAGGTGTAACTATTGATGAGATTCAAACCCAAGGTATCGTAATTAAAGCAGAACATAATCAATCTGATAAGATTGCTAAAGATAGCATAGATTATTCAAAATATACCATGATTTTTTATTGTATTGGAGTAATCTTATTAGTCCTGTTTTTAGTGTTTAGAAACAACAAATTACCAGAATTAGCAATAGCTTCAAGAGATTTAAGTATTATCTCATTAGGCATTTATCTATTATATTTTATAGTAACTAATTTAAAAATTAAACAATTCTACAACACACTTAGTATTAAGGTAAAACAGGTAAGCATTTTTTTAATGATATTAGGGTTTCCGTTTTATGCTATAACTCATTTCTTCTTAAAAAATAAGCTAAAAGAAGACTTAGACTCTAGTATTATAGAAAATGTAAAATAAGCCATATCTTTGTAAATAATTTTTTTAAAGATGACAACAACCATACAACCAGCAATACAACTAAATACAATTGAGGAAGCCATTGAAGACATAAGACTTGGTAAGGTTATTATTGTAGTTGATGATGCAGATAGAGAGAATGAAGGTGATTTTGTTGCTGCAGCTGAAAAAGTTACTCCTCAAATGGTTAATTTCATGGCTACTCATGGTCGTGGATTAATTTGCACACCACTTACTGAAAGCCGTTGCAAAGCTTTAGAGCTTAATATGATGGTAAATAATAATACTGACCCAATGGAAACTGCTTTTACTGTTTCTGTAGATTTAAGAGGTAATGGCGTAACTACAGGTATTTCTGCTAGTGATAGAGCAAAAACTATAAAAGCATTAGTAAATCCTGATACAAAACCATTTGAATTAGGACGTCCTGGGCATATTTTCCCATTGGTAGCAAAACAAGGTGGTGTTTTACGTAGAACAGGTCATACTGAAGCTGCAATTGATTTTGCGCGCTTAGCAGGATTAAAGCCAGCTGGTGTTATTGTTGAGATTATGAATGAAGATGGAACAATGGCTCGCTTACCACAACTTTTAGAAGTGGCAAAAAAGTTCAATTTAAAAATTGTTTCTATTGAAGATTTGGTTGCATACAGAATGCAACACGACTCATTAATTGAAAAGAAAGTAGATTTTGATATTGTTACTCGTTTTGGTAAATATAGATTAAGAGCTTATCAACAAACCACAAATAAACAGATACATATTGCTTTAACTAAAGGTTCTTGGAATACAAATGAGCATGTGCTTACAAGAGTAAACTCAACATTGGTGAATAATGATATTCTTGGCACATTAACCAACAATGCAGACAAAAAGTTAGACGATATGTTTAAATTAATAAATGATGATGGTAAAGGCGCTATTATTTTTATTAATCAGCAAAATCAATCTACAGACTTACTAAATAGATTGTCTACTTTAAAAGAGCAACAAAATAATAAAGACATTATTAAAGCTCCAAGCATTCAAATGGACTCTAAAGACTTTGGTATTGGTGCTCAAATTTTACATGACTTAAACATTCATAAACTTCGCTTAATGTCTAATAGTATTCAAACAAAACGCGTTGGTATGATTGGCTATGGTTTAGAGATTATGGAATATGTAAACTACTAAGTTTTACAAAGCTTTAGTTATTGTATCTAACATTTTAGCAGCTCTTTGTCTGACCTCTTCTTCAGTCCAAGATAGTTTTATTAAACAAGAAACATTTCTTCCAATATAATGATCTGATTTTGGGAATTTTTTGTCTTTAAGATAACCTAAACCTTCTTTTACCTCCTTTGGTAAAGGATACAATGTTTTTAGCTCCTTAAGATGTTCCCACTTACGAATGTAATGCCAACTGTTATCATAATAATGAAAACATGCATCTACACCATTCTGCTTTAATGCTGAAGATGCTCTTCTAGTTGAATCTAAGTCTGGTAAGAAAAAGCTTAAAAACGAATAGCTTTCTTCACCTCCATCTGGAACAGCCCTAAATGTAACCTCTGGAATCACTGATAAGGCATCTCTGAGTATTGTATAGTTTGCCTTTTGAATTGCTACAAATTCATCTAAACGCCTTAATTGAGCTAAACCAACAGCAGCATGAAGCTCAGAAATTCTAAAATTATATCCTAAAAAAGGATGTGTTTCAGCTCCTCTGTCGTTACCAATATGATCATGGCCATGATCAGAAAAATGGTCAGAATGTTTATAATACTGCTCGTTATTTGTAATTACAGCTCCTCCTTCACCAGCAGTGACTATTTTTACAAAATCTAATGATAAACAACCTAAATCTCCTATACTACCTAGTGGTTTTCCTTTATAAGTAGCTCCTGTTGCCTGTGATGAGTCTTCAATTAATATAAGGTTTTTTGCCTTGCATAGGTTATTTAAAGCATCCATATTGGCCATACTACCACACATATGTACAACCATAACAGCCTTTGTTTTTGGAGTAATTGCGCTTTTTACAGCATCAATATCTAGAGTAAGAGTATCATCTATATCAACTAAAACAGGGATTGCACCTAACATCATAATAGCTTCAAAACTAGCAACAAATGTGAAGGTTGGCATAATGACCTCATCTCCTGCTCCTATTCCAGCAGTTGCTAAAGCAACAGATACAGCTGCAGTGCCACTAGAAACTAATTGAGCATGCTTAACCTTAAGTTGTTTTTGAAGTTCCCGCTCTAAATCTTTAGCTTTCCAATGTCCATTACGCATACCATCAAAACCATAACGCATTAAAACACCACTTTGCAGTACATCGTTTACTTCATTACGCTCTGCTTCTCCAAAAAGCTCAAATCCAGGCATGTATTATTGTATTAGGGAATTTAAAAAATCGATGTAAGAATCTATATCTTCTTTATTAGCACTAGTTATCAGCTCTCCAATAACTTCACCATCTTTATCTAATGCAACTAACGCAGGAAATGATGCAGTTTTATTATAATGAATAATTAAACGTCTCTGTTTAATAACATTCATGTCTGTACTTTTAATGTCTTGATTAGAGCCATCTATCATAAGAAAAATAAAATTATCTGAAATAGTTTTAAATCTTTCAGATTTAAAAACATCGGCATAAAACTGTTGGCATAATTTACAATCATCTTTAGTGAAATATGCTAAAATTATCTTATTCCCAGCTTTTGATAATTCTTTAGCTGTCCCTAAATCTTTATTCCATCTTAGTTGAATATCTTGTGAGTATGAATTAATACTAAAAATAAAAGCAAAAAACAGGATACATCTTTTCATAATTAAGGGCTTTATGTGAATAACAAATATAAGGCATTACACAAGTTAGTCAAATTTTTTATTCTATTTTAACTATAACTCAATGACACTTTTGTCTACCTCTTTTCTAACCTTTTTAAAAGATGCAAACATATCATCTTCAGCTCTATATCCTACTGGAAGTAATAAAACCGATTTAAGCTTTTTTTTGTTTAGCTTCAAAATTTCATCAAACATTTCAGAAGAAAACCCTTCCATTGGGCAAGAGTCTATATTTTCTACAGCACAAACCGTCATTAAATTGCCTAAAGCAATATAGGCTTGCCTATTCGACCATTCTTGTCGTTCGTCTTTAGACATTTGCTGCATTGTTATTTTTAAATCACTTCTATAAGGCGACAAAATGGTCTCTGGAGTGTTTCTAATAGAATGAATTGAATCGAAAAGCATATCTACATCATCATCTTTAATATCTTCATTTATACAAATAACTAATAAATGTGATGCATCAAGCACTTGTTTTTGATTGTATGAGTGTTCAACCAGCTTTTTTCTAATTGTTTTATCTGTAACTATTACCATAGTTATGGTTTGCAATCCAAAAGAAGTAGCTGTTAAATTAAATGCTTGCTTTAGTATATTCAACTTTTCTTCAGTTAAAGTTTTAGAATCGTCAAATTTTTTAGTGGCGTAACGCCATTGTAAACTCTTAATTATGTTCATTTTATAATATCTGTATTGTGCAAAAATAACATAAGAGAAGTTTTATCTATAAAAAACGCTATAAATTAATTCAATACCTAGATTAAAATAGTTTTTAAAAATTTTAATTTTTATTTGAAAGAAATAAAAAAGGGTTCTATATTTGCACTCGCTAAAGGAGAAATGGCAGAGTGGTCGAATGCGGCAGTCTTGAAAACTGTTGAGGGTCACACCTCCGGGGGTTCGAATCCCTCTTTCTCCGCTTTATAACGCTTCATCAATTTAGGTGAAGCGTTTTTTTTTATCTTTACAGGTAATACTTAATTTGGCATAATAAATGCTAATATTAACGTTATTAAAACAAACTAAACTTTATGAAACGCACCTTTTTAGCTTTAACTCTTTTTGTTTCCTCATTCATTGTAGGTCAAAACACATCTATAGGTACAAATGAGAAATTAACTTTTTCAGCATCCTATAATATGTCTGGTTTGCTTACTGAAATTGCGCAAGTAACTATGGAAACTAGCGAGGTAAAAACGTCTAGCTCTACATTATTAAGATTAAAATGCTCTGCCGCTACATATAGCAGTTTTGATAGTTATTTTAAAATTCGTGATTTATATGAAAGTTATGTTAGCCCAACATCATTAACTCCGTTTTTATATAAACGTGATATTAATGAAGGTACATATAACAAATTCGAACAATATAAGTTCAATCATAAATCCAGAAACGTAGAAAGCATAATGCGAAAAAAGAAAAAATCTGGAGATTTAGAATATAAAAATAATGTAAAAATAGGATATAATACTCGAGATTTAGTATCAACCATCTATCATATACGAAATTTAGATATTCATAAAGCAAAACCTGGCGATTCTCAAAATTTTACTTTTTTGTTCGATAATGAAGAACTAATACTAAATGTAAAATATATAAGTAAAGAAACAATTAGTACAAATATTGGCAAAAAGGAATGCTATAAATTAGCCATAAGTTTAAAAAATGATAATTCTTTAAAAGGAAATAATGATAATATCCTTTGGCTTACAGCTGACGCGAATAAAATTCCTGTTTACGCAAAATTTAAAATTGCTGTAGGTACAGGAGAGTTAAAAATTAAATCAGCAACTGGTTTAA
This sequence comes from Aquaticitalea lipolytica, assembly GCF_014641635.1. Classification (GTDB taxonomy): domain Bacteria; phylum Bacteroidota; class Bacteroidia; order Flavobacteriales; family Flavobacteriaceae; genus Aquaticitalea; species Aquaticitalea lipolytica. Next base: position 243,763 of record NZ_BMIC01000001.1, read on the forward strand.
AAAATTAAAATATGAAAAGACTTTTTATAATTCTAGGATTTATTTCAGCTGTTTTAGCGGTAATACTTTCTGTTACACCTTTTTCAAAAATAGCCTACATTCCTGGTATAGCAGCGTTTGTTTTTGGATTAATAGCTTTTTATTTAGCTAAACAGAGTTCAAAAAAACCTATTCAGCTTATATTTTTATTAACTATTATTTCTTTATCACTTACTACTTATAAAGCAATTTTTAATAAGGCTGAACTAGGCAACACACAAACTTTAGAATTAAAAGAAAAAGAATCGGAAGAAAAAGCTATTGAAGAATTAGAAGGACTTGATCTTGATGAATTTGAAGGCGTAGAAGACATACAATTTGATGATCAGACTCAAAAAGAGTTAGAGACTCAAAATTAATAAACTTACTATATATAAATTACAGGTAATGCTTCGGTATTACCTTTTTTTTTGTTTTATTTGGCTCATAAATAGTATCCTATCTTTATGAAAGTTCTCATTTTTGTTTCGGCGTTATCTTTAGTTGGCTCATGTGCAACAAAAAGATACACTGAAAAAATTCAAGATATCAAAGACAATATTAAGTTTGAAGATGTAAATCAAATTAACAACTTTGCAAATACAATTACTGCAGACGAATTAAGCAAGAATGTTTATGCTTTTTCTTCAGATGAAAATCAAGGTCGTAAAACAGGTACTTTAGGACATCATAATGCATCAAGTTTTCTAAAAAAATATTACATAAAAGAAGGTATTTCAAGCCCATTAGGCACTGATAACTACTATCAAAATATTCCAGAATCATTTTTTACAAACGAAATTAAAAATTCGCAAAATGTAGTTGCATTTATTAAAGGGTCTGAATTTCCAAATGAGATTTTAATAATTTCGGCTCACTCTGACCATCTTGGTACAATAGATAATATCATTTATAATGGCGCTGACGATAATGGCTCTGGAACTGCAGCTGTTATGGAAATGGCACAAGCCTTTAAAATAGCTGAGCAAAAAGGTTTTGGTCCAAAAAGAAGTATACTATTTTTACACTTAACTGGCGAAGAAGAAGGTTTATATGGCTCTCGTTATTATACAGAACACCCAATTTTTTCTATCGAAAATACAATTGCCAACTTAAACATTGATATGATTGGTAGAGTAGATAAATTGCATGAGAATAATCCAAACTATATATATATAATTGGAGCTGACCGATTGAGTACCGAGTTACATTATATTTCTGAAGCGGCAAATAAACAATTCACAAATTTAGTGTTAGATTATAAGCTCAATTCCGAAAGTGACCCAAACCGTTATTACTTCAGGTCTGATCATTATAATTTTGCTCTAAAAGGAGTTCCTGTTATTTTTTACTTTAATGGTGAGCATGCAGATTATCATCAACCAACAGATACTGCAGATAAAATTAACTATCCTCTTTTAGAAAAACGCACCAAACTTATATTTACAACTGCTTGGTACCTGGTTAATTCACCTAAAAGAATTATTGCAGATAAGAGATAACTTTTTGGTGTTAAAATTTGTTAAAAGAACATCTTAAAAAAACAACTATCTATTTGTTTTTCGTAATATCGCAAAACTTACTAATTAATACGATATTTAATGAAAAATGCACTTGTTATTTCCGTTTTAGCTCTTTTTGTATTGAGTTGTGGTTCTTCACAAAAAAACATATCTCAAAAAGAAACTTCGGAAACTGTAGACCCAACAGTTTTTGGCTCTTCAATTACATCTTCCGAACTAAAAGAGATGCTTTATACTTATGCTTCTGATGAGTTTGAAGGTAGAGAAACTGGTGAGCCAGGTCAAAAAATGGCTGTAGAATACTTGAAACAAAAGTATATCTCTATGGGAATTGCTTCTCCTCTTTCTGGAGGTAATTATTTTCAAAAAGTTCCATTAGAAAAGCAAAAATCTCCAGATGTATCTATTTCTGTAAATGGTAATAGCTTCAAGGTATATAATGACTACGTTTCTTATGGATCGTCAAACACTCAAACCTTATCAATAAACGATATTGTGTATGTTGGATATGGTATTGAAGATAAAAATTATTCAGATTATAAAAATGTAGACGTTAAAGGTAAAGTTGTACTTATAAAAGCAGGTGAGCCAAAAAATGAAGATGGCACTTATGTGACTTCAAATTCTACTGAGCCAACAAAATGGGTTAATGGTCGTCAGGCTCTTTCATCTAAAAGAAATTTAGCTGAAGAGAAAGGAGCAAAAGCAATGTTTTTATTAGATGATGAGATGTTTAATAGATATTCTCAATATTTTAAATCTCAAGATGAATCTGGAAGAAGCGGAAGAATTTCATTAAAAAGCAATACTCCAGAAATGCTACAGTTTTTAATTAGTAAGGACTTAGCAAAAGCATTATACCCAAACATTTATGAAGACGACAAACCACAAACTGTTTCTGTAAACTTATCAGTTGATGTGAAAAGTAAATCTGAACAATTAGACTCTGAAAATGTAGTTGCGTTTATTAAAGGCTCTGAAAAACCAGATGAAATAATTGTTATTTCAGCTCACCTAGATCATGAAGGAATAAAAGATGGTGAAGTGTACAATGGTGCAGATGACGATGGTTCTGGTACTGTTGCTATTTTAGAAATAGCACAAGCGTTTCAAAATGCTGTTAATGCTGGACACACCCCTAAACGTTCTATTTTATTTTTACATGTTACTGGAGAAGAAAAAGGTTTATTAGGTTCTAGACATTATACAGATAATGATCCTATTTTCCCATTAGCAAATACAGTTGTAGACTTAAATATAGATATGATTGGTAGAGTTGATGATGCTCATAAAGACAACAGAAATTTTGTTTACTTAATTGGTTCTGATAAATTAAGTAAAGAGTTACATAATCTTTCTGAAGAAATTAATGCTAAATACACAAAGATAAATTTAGACTATACTTATAATGATGAAAATGATCCAAATCGTTATTACTATAGATCTGATCATTATAATTTTGCAAAGAACAATGTTCCTGTAATATTTTATTTTAATGGTACTCATGCAGATTATCATAAACCTTCTGATACACCTGATAAAATTCAATACGATTTATTAGAGACTAGAACGCGTTTAGTATTCTATACAGCTTGGGAAATTGCAAATCGTGATCAAAGAATTAAAGTAGATAAAGAGATTATTCCTTCAGAATAATAACTTTAAATAATATTTAAAAAGAGCTTTATAAAATTATGTAAAGCTCTTTTTTTATATATACTAAAGTGAATAAACAAAAAAAGCTTCTCATTTCTGAGAAGCTTTTGCCTTTTGGGTGGAAGACCGGGCTCGAACCGGCGACCCTCGGTACCACAAACCGATGCTCTAACCAACTGAGCTACAACCACCATGTAGCTGCATTTTTAAATGCGTGTGCAAATGTAATTTATTTAGTAGTTTCTACAAAGATTTTTTTTGAAAAAAATTAAATTAAATTAAAGATACTATCAACTGCTAAATATCTCTCAACAGTAAATCCTTCAGCATGCTCTACTCCTATTATTCTACCTAAATCTCTAGCTCTATAATCAACACTATCTGTAAAATTTTTGCTAGATATTGGTGTTTCTGGCAAACTACTTTTAGGATCATAAAACTGTGTTTTATAAGCTAAAACAGCTTTCATTTTTGTATCCATAAAACCAGTAACATCAACAACAACATCTGGTTCAATATTTTTCCATTGTATATAGTGATATACTTGTTTTGGTCTCCAAGGTTCTTGCCAGCTTTCGTCATCTTCATGTTTTGTATCTATTTTAAGTAATCCGCTTAAAAAGCAAGCATCACTAACTAGTTTACTCCCTTTAGAGTGATCTATATGTCTATCTTCAATTGCATTGCAAAAAACAACTTCTGGCTTATATTTTCGAATCATTTTAATTAACTCTAATTGATGAGCCTTATCATTTACAAAAAATCCATCAGCAAATTCCATATTAGTTCTTAAAGCAACTCCAAGAATTTTGGCCGCATTTTCCGATTCTTCATCTCTAGTTTCTGCTGTACCACGCGTTCCTAGTTCTCCTCGTGTTAAATCGATAATCCCTACTTTCTTCCCTTTTGAAATTTCTTTAGCTAGAGTAGCTCCACAGCCTAATTCAACATCATCTGGATGTGCTCCTATTGCCAATATATCTAGTTTCATATATTATTCTCTTTTAACTTCCTTTCTATTCTTCTGTCTGGAATTAACCAAATTATAGCTACTAAAATAAAAATAAACCCACTAATCCAAACATTAATAAAGGATCCTATAATTCCTATTACATATAATACAGGTGATATTTTACCTTTAAAATCATTGCCTAATGCTTTAGAGAGAATAGATTCTTTACCATGACTTTTAATAATTAAGCTCTGTAAGATAAAATATGCAATAGCAGAACATAATAAAACCAATCCGTATAAAAATACTGAAGCTTTAGTAAAATGATTTTCTCCCATCCAGCCAGACACAAAAGGGATTAAAGATAACCAAAATAACAAATGCATATTTGCCCACAAAATACTCCCAGTAACATGTTTAACTGTTTGCATCATATGATGATGATTATTCCAATAAATTGCTAGATATATAAAACTTAATATATAGCTCCCAAAAATTGGCAATAACACTTTTAGGTCTTCAAACTCGCCTCCATGTGGCACTTTAAGCTCCAATACCATTATAGTTATAATAATGGCTAGAACTCCATCTGTAAATGCTTCTAGTCTACCTTTTGTCATTTATTTTGATATTAGTTGCTTCTCTTTAATTTTAGCAATAGCCTGTTCAATATCATTAATTAAATCTTGTTTAGATTCTATTCCTACTGAAAAGCGAATTAAATTATCAGTAACTCCAATGCTATCACGCTCTTTTTGTGTTAATAAAGAATGTGATGTTTTATGTGGTGATAGTACAGTACTCTCAACACCAGCTAAACTCATTGATGATTTTATAAGTTTTAACTCCTTTTGAAATTGCATAGCGTCTAATCCCTCTACCAATTCAAAAGATAGCATACCACCAAAACCTTTCATTTGCGATTTAGCCAACTCGTACTGAGGATGGGTTTTTAATCCTGGATAAAATACTTTTTTTACATCTTTATGTTGTGACAGAAATTTTGCCATTTTTTTCGCATTTCTATTCTGTGCTTTTACACGTAGAGCTAAAGTTTTCATACTTCGCTCAAGCATCCAAACAGTAAAATCACTCAAACTACCTCCCAAATTTTTAGCAACATTCCATATTACTTCCATATGTGCATTGCTACAAGCTACTGCTCCAGCTAAAATATCTGAATGACCTCCAAGGTATTTTGTGGCAGAATGAATAACTATATCTATACCAAAATCTATAGGGTTTTGATTAATAGGACTAGCAAATGTATTATCTATAGTTGTTAATATGCCTTTAGATTTTGCTAAGTCTGCCACACCTTTTATATCAGTAATAGTCAGTAAAGGATTTGATGGTGTTTCAATATGAATTAGCTTTGTGTTTGGTTGTATTGCTGATTCAAAATCTGAAACTTCATAACCATCAGTAAACGTAAATTCAATACCATATTTAGGAAACTCTTCTCTTATAAAATTACTTGTTCCTCCATACAGTGTATTTTGAACCACAATATGGTCGCCAGTTTTTAAAAAAGCTAAAAACACAGTACTTACAGCAGCCATTCCACTGCCAAAAATCATTCCTGCCTCTGTATGCTCTAAAGCTGCAATTTTCTTTGATAAGTACTCTTGATTTGGAGTATTAAAATAGCGAGGATATCTCTTAACATCTACATCATCAAATTGATAAGATGTAGACATATAAATTGGCGATACTGAACCTTTAAACTGTTCGTCAATAATTTCGCCAACATGAGTACAAATAGTGTTTAATCCTAATTTTTGCTTTGACATGAGGTATATAATTTAGTAAAGTTTAAAATTACAAATAATCTACTATACTTGTACTGCTTTCCACTTTCCTTTTTTAAACCAAATAATGCCAATTATAGCAATTAATATTTCTGCAAAAGTAATTGCCCAAAATACACCTTCAGGCCCGAAATCTAAAGTTACTGCAACTAAATATGCAAACGGAAGTTGGAATAACCAAAAGCAAACAAAATTTATATATGTAGGAGTTTTTGTGTCTCCTGCTCCATTAAAGGATTGTATTACAACCATTCCGTAGCCAAAAAAGATGTAACCTGCTGCAATAATTCTCAAACACAAACTACCATATTTAACAACATCTGGAGTTGTATTAAACATACTAATAATTTGAGGAGCAAAAATCAAGTAAACCAACGACACTAATCCCATAAAAATAGCATTGTATTTTCCTGTTTTCCAAACTGATTTTTCAGCTCTATCGGGTTGTTTTGCACCAAGGTTTTGACCTACTAATGTAGCAGCTGCATTACTCATTCCCCAAGCAGGCATTAAAGTAAACATCATAACCCTAATTGCAATAGTATAACCAGCTAAAACTTCACTTCCAAATTCACTCATAATACGCATTAAAAACACCCAACTAGATGTACCAATTAAAAATTGCCCAATTCCTCCAAGCGACACCTTAATTAAGTTTAACATTACAGTAGTACGTACAACCAAATCTTTTACTCGTACTTTTATTTTACTATAACCATAAAATAAAATAACCAATTGAAACACTACAGCTGTACCACGTCCAATTGTAGTAGCAATAGCAGCTCCTTCAACTCCATAAGCTGGTATTGGTCCAAACCCAAAAATAAACATAGGGTCTAGAATAATATTTAATCCATTAGATAATATTAATGTCCACATAGCAACAGATGCATTACCTGCGCCTCTAAATATTGCATTAATAAGAAAAAGTAGCATAATTGTTACATTTCCTCCTAATAATACTTGTGTATAACCATGTCCTTCAGCAATAAGGTCTGGTTCTGCTCCCATTAATGCTAATATTTCTTTGGCATAAAAAATACCTACAACACTTACTATAACTGAAACTAGAACTCCAAGAAAGATAACCTGAACTGCGGCTTGAGAAGCACCTATTAGATCTTTTTCACCTACTCTACGCGCAACAATTGCTGTAGCTGCCATACTTAGACCTATAGCAACTGCATACACTAGAGTAATTACTGACTCTGTTAAGCCTATTGTTGCAACTGCATTAACGCTAACTTGCGAAACATATAATATATCGACTAATGCAAAAATAGATTCCATTAGCATTTCCAAAATCATTGGAATAGATAACATAAAAATTGCTCGGCGAATACTAATAGTTGTTAAGTCTTGCTCTTTGCCTTTTACAGCAATAATAAAATATTGAAAGTATTGTTTTAAGGAAATTTTATTGGATTGCATGATAATAATTTTTAAAATAAAACATGGTTGAATACTTTAAGACGTTCAACTTAAAAAAATGTCGACAACATAAATCGACGATTCTGATAATACTATCTATACAATCATAATGAAGCAAATATTATAAAAATAACTAAAACTTCAAAATCATTTTTAGGCAGTTAGCTTCAATTCCTTTATATTCGTAGCTGCTATTAATTAATTATTTATAAATGCTTAAAGCTATTCTTTTTGACATGGATGGTGTTATCGTAAACACTGAACCACTTCACCACAAAGCCTATTACCACATGTTTTCTGATGTAAATATTGAAGTTTCTGATAACTTATATGCATCGTTTACTGGACAGTCAACAATGGCAATTTGTAAAGAGCTATGCAAGCAATTTAATTTACCTCTTGCACCTGAAACATTAGTAGAAATTAAACGTGACCACTTTAAATATTTATTTGAAAACGACACCGAATTAGCTCTTATAGATGGTGTATTGGACTTAATAAAAGATTATCACTCTAATGGATTAACGTTGGTTTTAGCTTCATCTGCATCTATGCCAAACATTAATAATATTTTTAAGCGCTTTGATTTAGACCAATATTTTATAGCTAAACTTAGTGGAGCTGACTTAAAAGCATCTAAACCTCATCCAGAAATTTTTGAAAAAGCTGCTATTGCTTCAGGTTTTAAACCTCAAGAATGTGTTGTTATTGAAGATTCAACAAATGGGATTAAAGCAGCAAAAGATGCTGGAATATTTTGTATTGGATATGATAGTTTAAACTCTAAAAACCAAGACTATTCTCTTGCCGATATTGTTGTTAGCGATTTTAAAGATATTTATTTTGAAAACGTTGCAAGTCGGTTTTTAGAAATAGCTAAATAATCATTTTTGATTATTTGCTTTAGCAACAATTTCTTTTAATCGTTCTTTTCTTAATAAAGTTTCAGTAGTTTTCTTTTTCTTTTTTTGAGACATTAACTTACTGTGCTTCGCTTTATTTTTAGTATTCTTTGCACTACCCTTTTTTGGCACAGTTTATTTCTTTTTGTAGTGAACTTTATACTTTCTGTAAGCCAAAAATCCTAAAATTGCAACAATTAGTATAGCTATGGCAATAAATTGAAAACTCACTATTTGATCTCCACTTGCATAAGCATGTAACCCTGAAAGATAGAAGTTAACACCAAAGTAAGTCATCATAATGCTAGCAAAAGCAATTATTGACAAAAGATTAAAACCAAAACGACCACGAAGCCCAGGAACCAACCTCATGTGTATTACAAAGGCATACACCATAATACTAATTAAAGCCCAAGTTTCTTTTGGATCCCATCCCCAATATCTTCCCCAACTTTCATTTGCCCACATACCTCCAAGGAAGTTACCAATAGTCAACAAAATTAACCCAGTAGTTAACGCCATTTCATTAATAATGGTCAACTCTTTTATGTTAAGTAGCATTTTGTCTTTATTCTTTTCATTGGTAAAAATCATTAATAATAGAGACACAACTCCTAATATCATACCTATAGTAAATGGACCATAACTCATTACAATAACCGCAACGTGTATCATTAACCAATAACTATCTAATACAGGTTGTAAATTAGCAATAGCAGGATCCATCCAATTCCAATGTGCAACCATTAATATTATTGAGGTTACAAAAGCAACTGAAGCAATAGTTAATTGGCTTTTTCGTCCAAAAGCTAAACCAAAGAACATTGTAGCCCAAGCTACGTAAATCATCGACTCATAAGCATCACTCCAAGGTGCATGACCAGAAATATACCAACGTGCAATTAAACCTAATGTGTGAAGTATAAACAAGCCTAAAATGATAAAACCAAATACTTTTACAGCAACATTAATTACCTTGTTTTTATCATTAAAAATCTGCATAATTAATACAATAAACATTAACGTTCCTGCATACATATACCAGCTAAATAGCCTTTTGAAAATGTCGTATTTGTTATATTTTATTTCTGCATCAATCTTATTATCAGACAACATTACTTCACTACCATATTTTACTTGCGTTTTTTTAATACCTGCAAGCATTTCTTCGGCTTTTGAATAATCACCAGATTTTTTAGCATTATTTAGCATTAATAAATACGCACTAAATCCGTTATTTATAAAATTTCCATAAAGTGAATCTTCTATCTTTTCTCTATATCCATCTTCTCTAAACTCTAACCCAGAAATCCATTTGTTATTATCATCATTCGGAACAGGGAAAATTTTAAGAGCTCTACCTTCAATTACATTGTATAATAAGTTAACTCTATTTTCAGCTTCTTTTATTTCTTTCTGTGTACCATTTAAAACTTGTACACCAGATGCTTCTTGAATGTAAGGTGCTAATTTATATCGTCCATCTTCAGTAAAAAAGTCGATTAGAGCAACATATTTTTGACTTGTAGGCACACCAATAATACTTCTAATCGTATCAGCCTTCTGAGGTTTTAAATAGATAATTGGCACATTGTACCAAAGCAATGGGCTTTCATGAATAGATAAAAACACTTGATTAGCATCAAAATCTTCATAAACATCACTTTTACTAAGCTTACGCAACATCTCTGAGGCATAAGTATTCATTGGCATCATTCTTCCGCTATAGTCTTGTACAACCATGTGACCAAACTTATCAGCATGCTCCTTTGGTGTAATATTTGCTTTTAAAACAGAATCAATTTGAGCCTTAGTTGGTCTACTATGAGCATTTCCATCATTTGCAGAATGTGTTTGTGAAAAACCTACAGTAGATATAAATAATAATAGTATAGTTGCTGCTTTTTGCTTTTGCTTTTTCACCTTTTCTAGCATTCGTTTAAGGTCTGCAAAGCGAGTATTTTTATCAAAAAGAATAGCTAACAATGAAATATATAGTAAGAAATATCCAATATAAGTTACCCAAGTTCCCCAGAAATCATGGTTAACAGAAAGAATGGTTCCTTTTTCATCTGGATCGAAACTAGCCTGAAAAAAACGATAACCTCTATGATCTAAAATATGATTCATATAAATATGGTAGTCAAAATCGCCTTTTTCTTTATCTACAACAGTAACTTTACTTTCGTAAGATGAATAGCTGTTTTCAGTACCAGGATAACGTTTAGCAATAAAATCGTTTAATTTAACTCCAAATGGTAACTCTAAAACTTTAGAGCCATATCGCATTGCAATATCTAAATTACCAACTTTAACTTGTTCAAAAGCATTATTCATACCTTTCCCTCCAAGTAATTTCACTCGTTCTGTAACTCCATTTACTGTAACTTTCATTACAACACCATCTTCATCTCCTTTAAGGATTTGTGGTTTTTTTACAATATCAAAATTACCTTTAACAACAGGTTTAGGAAAAACCATTGCCATATTACCAATTAAGTAACGTGAACGCAAAATAAGTGGCTGAATACTATCTTTAACAAGCAATCCTGTTGCTCCTGTAGCCATTGTCATGTATTCGCCTTCGTATGGTGACTGTATGGTTAAACCTTCAGGTGAATTGGTAATATTTATAGCGCCATCAACTTTATTATCTAATGAAATTAAAACATTATGAATACTTTGTACTTGTCCTGCTTTTAAAAAGTGATTGTGCGACTGTCCTTCTCCTGCTTCAACAATTTTAAGATACTCTTCACCATTATCATTTGGAACAATGTCTTTTTCGGCTCCAGCAATAAATTTTTCTAATTCTATTATAACTGGCTGATTGTTATATTCTGTATTTACCTTAAAATCGTTATCTAATCGAGGTGAAAAGTCTACTTCTTTTTCAACAACTTTTCGTTGTGCAACTCCATTAACAACATAATCACCATCTATGTACGCTGTGAGATATGTTTTTTGAGATAAAAATTGTGTTTCGGTAGCTCCTTCACGAATAGCCATCATACCTTCAAACCCAATATATCTTGTAATGGCTGCACCTACAATTATAAAAATGAAGGATAGGTGAATAAGTAATGTTGCCCACTTTTCTTTTCTTAACAAACGATACCTAAAAATATTACCAACAAAATTGATGACAAAAACAACCATTATTGCTTCAAACCACCACGCATTGTAAATTAATGTTCGTGTATATGGTGTTGGAGAAGTATCCATGTTTCTGTCTAGTATTGTTCCTGTAGCCATTGCAACAGCAAAAACAATAAATAAAATAGCAGTAAGTCGTGTAGAAAAGAGAATTTTAGCGAGTTTATTTTGCATGATAAAGTGCCTGATTTTTGGACTTGGCAAATTTAATGTTTTTTGTTGGTTTGAGTTGGATTAAAAGCTGTTAAAATTTATCTAAACTCCTTGAGATATAAATTAATTTTAGTTTCTTGATTGAAAAATATTCAAATACAAAAAGGTTCCCATTTTACGTGCTCGACGCTTTGCGTTTTCTGCATAATCACCTACAAAAAGCTCATCTATAGTTTGATACCACAAATTTAACCAATGTCCAAAGTGCAATTCTGTTATTGAATTATTGTTGTCTTTATCAACCTTTATATGTGCTTGTAAAGGGTTACCAGTATATCGTGTTTTTAAAAACAAGCTCGATTCCCAAAATGTAGTTAGTCGCTGTATGTGCTCATCCCAATCAGAAATTACAGTATTAAAAAAAGGGCCTAAAACACTATCTGTTCTAACTTTTTTATAGAATTCTGAGACTAATAAAAAAACGTCTTCTCTATTTTGAATATCTTTTTTTTCCATTGTTTACAAAGATAAACCTTAAGGCTTTTATTTCATAGTTAACTTACTTATTTTAGCATTATGATTTCAGTAGTATTACTTGGTGCTGGTAATGTTGCCACACACTTATATAAAGCTTTTATTAAATCTAAAGATGTATCTGTTAGCCAATGGTATAACAGAAATTTAGAACCTATTCAAACTTATAAAAATGAGGTTGAAGTTGTTGATGATATCAACAAACTTAAAAAAGCCGATGTATATATAATTGCTGTAAGTGATGATGCTATTAGCAACCTTTCTTCTCAATTACCGTTTGAAAACAGATTAGTTGTTCATACATCAGGTAGTGTAGGTATTTACGAATTAGACAAAAAAAATGAGAGAGGTGTTTTTTATCCGCTTCAAACATTTAGCAAAGATGCTGAAGTAGATTTTAAACAAGTTCCTATTTGTATTGAGGTTATTAAAAAAACTAATCTTAAAACACTAAAATCTTTATCTGAAGCTTTAGGAAGTGAAAGTCATAAAGTAAATACTGAACAACGTAAAGCATTACATTTGGCAGCTGTGTTTGTAAATAACTTTACTAATCAACTTTATAGAATTGCTCACGAAATTACAGAATCTAAAGGCGTTGAGTTTAATATTCTTAAACCTTTAATTTTAGAGACTGCAAAAAAAGTACAAGATTTATCGCCTTACATGGCTCAAACTGGTCCTGCAAAACGTAATGATAAAAAAACGATAAGAAAGCATTTAAAATTATTAGAAAACCAACATCATAAAGACATTTATGAACTTTTAACAACATCTATTCAAAAAACTCATGGAAGAAAAAAGCTATAAAGAATATTTAAATCATATTACAACTTTTATTTTTGACGTAGATGGTGTACTTACTGATGGTACAGTTACTATTACAACTACTGGCGAACTCTTACGAACAATGAACATTAAAGATGGCTATGCACTTAAATGTGCTTTAGAAGCTAATTATAATGTTTGTATAATTTCTGGAGGCACAAACGAAGGTGTAAGAGCAAGATTAAAAGGTCTTGGCGTAAAAGACATATATCTTGGTGCTCATGATAAGATTGTTCAGCTTAATGAGTATTTAACAAAACACAATATTAAAGCTGAAAATGTTTTGTATATGGGAGATGATATACCTGATCATCCTGTAATGAGACTAGTTGGATTACCTACATGCCCTCAAGATGCTGTTCCAGAAATAAAAGCTATATCAAAATATGTTTCACATAAAAACGGAGGGAAAGGTGCTGTTAGAGATGTTATTGAACAAGTAATGAAAGTACAGAGCAAATGGAATGGTAATTTTGATGCGAGTTTTGATTAGACATTAATTAATAATATTAGTAAAAAAAATAAACAACAAATACATTGAATATTCTTAACCTCATTCGCTGGAAAAACTTATTAATGATTGCTTTTGTGCAATTACTCATTAAATATGCATTATTTAAACCTTTTAATGTTGATATAACACTCAATTGGTTTGGCTTTTTGCTACTAATCTTGTCTACACTTTGTATTGCAGCAGCTGGAAATATAATTAATGACATTCAAGATATTGACACTGATATTGTAAACAGACCTGAAAAGGTAATAATTGGTAAGAAAGTCACTGAAAAAACAGCATATAATTTATTTATTATCTTAAACGTCATTGGAGTTGGATTGGGCTTTTATTTATCAAATCTAGTAGGCAGAAGCGGCTTTTTTGCCATTTTTGTGATTATTTCAGCTTTATTATATATATACGCAACCTATTTAAAGCAAACACTTCTTGTTGGTAATATTGTAATTTCTGTTTTAGTCGCTATGAGTATTTTAATTGTTGGCCTATTCGAGCTACTTCCTGTGGTTACCGCACAAAATCAAGCAACTCAATTAACATTTTTTAAAATATTACTTGATTATGCCTTGTTTGCCTTTATTATAAACCTAGTAAGAGAAGTTGCTAAAGATATTGAAGATATAGATGGAGATTATAAAGCAGGAATGAATACATTACCAATTGCTATTGGTCGTGAACGTGCAACAAAAGTTCTATTTGCACTAACTCTTTTACCTCTTTTTGGTGTAGTATATTACATGCTAACCTATTTATACAAACAGCAAATTGCAGTTGGTTATTTTCTACTCTTTTTAGTTGCGCCTTTGCTATATATTACAATAAAATCGTTTAGTGCTAAAACAAAAAAAGATGTTCGTCATATTAGTACTACCCTTAAAATTGTTATGTTTTTAGGTATGTTATCTTTATTGTTATACGTTTTTATTTTAAAAAAATAAACTGTCAAAAATGCTTAACGAAAAACTAAAAAACTACACCATTATTTTAGCGTCTGGCTCACCAAGACGACAACAGTTTTTTAAAGAATTAGATATATATGTTGACATTAGATTAAAACCAATAAAAGAAGAATATCCTCAACGATTGTCTCATTTTGAAATTAGCGACTATCTTGCCCAATTAAAAGCGCTTCCTTTTCAAAATGAACTTAAAGACAATGATATTTTAATAACAAGCGACACAATTGTGTGGCATAATAATAAAGCATTAGGTAAACCGAAAGATTCAGCAGAAGCATTTCAAATGATTAAATCTTTAAGTAATACAACACATGAGGTTATTACTTCTGTTTGTTTTACATCAAAAACATTTCAAAAAACAGTTAACAGTACTACCAAAGTAACATTTAAGGCGTTTACTGATGATGAAATTAACTATTACATTAATACTTGTAAACCATTTGACAAAGCAGGTGCTTATGGAATACAAGAGTGGATAGGACAAATTGGAGTTACCAAAATAGAAGGTTCATACTTTAATGTTATGGGTTTACCAACACATCTTGTTTACAAAACATTATTAGATTTTGTTAAGTAATTCTAAAAAGTGGGTTTGTTGTTAAATCGTAAGTTTATCTTTGTTAAACATATTAATACAGCTTATGTTTTTTGAAAAATATCAATTAGAACTTATAACAACAGGATTTTTATTACTCTTCCTATTAGTTGTTAGGTTTATACTAATAACACTTGTTACCAAAATTTCACGTAAAAACGGAATTAACCTAGCTCGTATTCATTTAATGAATCGCTATATATCTGTGGCTTTATTTTTACTAGCAATGCTAATCATTCCTTTTATTTTTGGGAGCCAGTTTAAAGATTTAGCAGTAGTTTTCTCTTCCATTTTCGCTGTAATAGGTATAGGTTTATTTGCTATTTGGTCAATCTTAAGTAATATAACTTCTGGAATTATTATGTTTTTTTCGTTTCCATACAAAGTAGGAGACAAAATTCAAATTCATGATAAAGACTTCCCTATTGAAGGTATTATTGAAGATATTAGAGCTTTTCAATTACATTTAAGATTAGATGATGGCGACTTGGTAACCTATCCCAATAATTTAATGCTACAAAAAGCTGTAACCTTAATTGAAAAAGATGCTATAGAAGACGAGTTTGATGATGGCACAGATTTAATATAATTTTACGTTAAATAAACATTAAAACCAGTCCTTGAGGCTGGTTTCTTTTTTATATTTGAAACTAAAGCCAACAAAAATTATTATGCTAAAACGCTATTTACTACTTCTGTTTTTCTCATTTTTTTGCTTATCAACACAGGCACAACAACCTAAAAAACCTAATAGTTCTGACATTTTCGAATCCATTAAGAAATTAAATTTCTTAGGTTCAGTATTATATATTGCAGCACATCCTGATGATGAGAATACAAGACTTATCTCATACATGTCAAATAACGTAAAAGCAAGAACAGCATATTTGTCATTAACTCGAGGTGATGGAGGTCAAAATTTAATTGGTCCAGAGCTTAGAGAACTTCTTGGTGTTATCCGCACGCAAGAATTACTAGCTGCAAGACGAATTGATGGTGGTGAGCAACGCTTTACAAGAGCAAACGATTTTGGCTACTCTAAGCATCCTGATGAAACCTTAGCCATTTGGAATAAAAAAGAAGTATTAAGTGATGTGGTATTAGCTATCAGACAATTTAAGCCAGACGTCATTATTAATCGTTTTGACCATAGAAGTCCAGGAAGTACACATGGACATCATACAAGTTCTGCTATGTTAAGTTATGAAGCTTTTGATTTAGCTAACGATAAAAATGCCTTTCCAGAACAAGTTAAGCAATACGGAATATGGCAACCAAAGCGTGAGTTTTTTAATACATCGTGGTGGTTTTATGGAAGCCAAGAAAATTTTGATAAAGCTGATAAAACAAACTTATTAAGTGTTGATACAGGAGTTTTCTTCCCATCAAACGGATTAAGTAATCCTGAAATAGCTGCATTAAGTAGAAGTTCACATAAATCGCAAGGTTTTGGAAGTACTGGAAGCAGAGGCGAACAAATTGAATATATTGAACTGATTAAAGGTGATTTACCTGCTGATAAATCTAATATTTTTGATGGAATTGACACCTCTTGGAATCGTGTAAAAGGAGGAAAAGAGATTGGAAATATTTTAAAAGAGGTTGAAACTAATTACGATTTTAAGAACCCTTCTGCTTCTATTCCGCAATTGTTAGAAGCCTATAAATTGATTCAAAATTTAGAAGACCAACATTGGAAAGCAATCAAATTAGAAGATATTAAAAATGTAATTGCTGCTTGTGCTGGTTTATATTTAGAAGCCGTCGCAGAAACAAATCAGGCAACTGCTAATTCATCAATTAATTTAAAAATTGAGTCAATAAATAGAAGTGATTACCAAATAACACTTAACTCGTATGCAATTAACACTTTAGATGTTGTTAAAAATATTGAGCTTAAAAATAATATTAGTTACGACTTTAAAGACGTTTTAAAAATAGATTCAAAACAACAACCTACAACACCTTATTGGTTAACAAAAAAAGGGAGTTTAGGAATGTATACAGTAGATGATAAAAATTTAATTGGACAACCTGAAACGCCAAGAAATCAACTAGTAACTTTCAATTTAACATTTGGCAAAACATCAATTTCTTACTCCAAACCAATAGTCTACAAAACTAATGATGATGTAAAAGGAGAGGTTTATAAACCGTTCGAGATTATTCCAGAAGCCTCTGCAAAAGTAGCCGAAGATGTTATCATATTCGAAAACGACAAGCAAAAAGATATAGTAGTAATTGTAAAAGCTGGAAGAGATAATCTTGAAGGATTTGTGCAAATAGCACATCCGAAAGATTGGAATATTTACCCAGAAAAGCAAAAAGTATCAATTACGCATAAAGGCGAAGACCAAACACTAATTTTTACTGTTATTCCTCCAAAAAACCAAAGCGAAGGATTAATTACACCAATGGTAACAGTTGGCAACGAAGTTTATACCAAAAAGTTAGTTGAAATCAATTACGACCATATTCCTTTTCAAACTGTTTTATTACCAAGCGAAAGCAAAGTAGTTCGATTAGACATAAAAAAGAGAGGTGAAAATATAGGTTATATTGAAGGTGCTGGTGATGTAGTTCCTGAAAGCCTAAAGCAAATTGGCTATAATGTTGTTGTTATTAAACCTGAAGAAATTAATGCAGAAACTCTTAATCGTTTTGATGCTATTGTAGTTGGTATCAGAGCTTATAATGTGGTTGAAGCGTTAAAATATAAACAGCAGTTACTTTTCAATTTTGTTGAGCAAGGCGGAAACTTAATAGTACAATATAATACAAGTAGAGAAACTATTGTTGATGAACTTGCGCCTTACAAGTTAGAATTATCACGCGACAGAGTTACAGATGAAAATGCAGAAGTTCGATTTTTAAATCCTAATCATCCTTTGTTAAATTATCCGAATAAAATTACAGAAAAAGATTTTGAGGGTTGGACACAAGAACGTGGTTTATATTTTCCAGACCAATGGTCGTCAGAGTTTACTCCACTTCTATCGATGAATGATAAAGGTGAAACTCCAAAAGATGGTAGCTTATTGGTTGCCAAACATGGTAAAGGATATTATATCTACACAGGGTTAAGCTTCTTTAGAGAATTCCCTGAAGGTGTTTCTGGTGCTTACCGCCTTTTTGCAAACATGCTATCAATTGGTAAAGACAATATTAATACAGATAAAAAATTAAACGATTAACCATGAACGAAAACACATCACAAAAACAACCATGGTTAAAACTTTATTCTTTAGTATTGATAGTTAATGCCATATATATTATATTGTTTTACTTCATAATGCAATCCTTTTAAGTTATGGAAATATTAGACTGGATTGTATTATTAGGAACACTTTTAACCATTGTAGCTTATGGCACATGGAAAACAAGAGGAAGCAAAAATGTAGATGACTACATAAAAGGTGGCAACGAAGCCAAATGGTGGACAATTGGTTTGTCTGTAATGGCTACTCAAGCTAGCGCAATAACATTTTTATCAACTCCAGGACAGGCATTTCATGACGGAATGGGATTTGTTCAATTCTACTTCGGAGTACCAATTGCTATGGTAGTTATTTGCTTGGTTTTTATACCTCTTTACCATCGACTAAAAGTTTATACAGCTTATGAGTTTTTAGAAAACCGATTCGACCTAAAAACTAGAAGCTTAACTGCTATGCTATTTTTAATACAACGTGGTTTAGCAGCAGGAATTACTATTTATGCACCTGCAATTATTCTATCTGCTGTATTGGGCTGGAACTTAAACTTGCTAATTGTTATTATTGGTATTTTGGTTATTATATATACTGTTTCTGGTGGCACCAAAGCTGTTAGTATTACACAAAAGCATCAAATGGTAGTAATTTTTACTGGAATGTTTGTTGCTTTTTTCATCATAGTTAGCAAGTTACCAGCTGATATTACATTCACTAAAGCTTTAGATATTGCTGGAGCAAGTGGGAAAATGGATATTTTAGATTTCTCATTCGATTTTAATAATCGCTATACATTTTGGAGTGGTATTATTGGAGGAACATTTTTAGCCCTCTCCTATTTCGGAACAGATCAAAGCCAAGTACAGCGTTATTTATCAGGAAAATCAATTAAAGAAATGCAAATGGGTTTAATTTTTAATGGTCTATTAAAAGTTCCAATGCAATTTTTTATTCTATTAGTTGGTGTTATGGTATTTGTGTTTTATCAGTTTAATGCCTCACCTGTAAGTTTTAATCCTGATGCTTCAAAAACGGTATTAAGTTCTTCATATGCGCAAGAGTACCAAACTATTGAGGCTGAACAGGCTGTTATATTTAATGACAAACAAGAACTCATTAAACTATATACAGAAACTCAAGACGAAAAATATTCTGAACTGATTAATGCTGCAAATAAAAAAGATAGAGAAAATAGAGAAGCCGCTAAAGTGATTATAAAAAAAGCTTCAGATGAGAAAAAATTATCTGTAGAAACTAATGACAAAGATTACGTTTTTATTCACTTTATACTTAATAATTTACCTCGTGGTTTAATTGGGCTACTGCTAGCTGTAATTTTGAGTGCTGCAATGTCTAGTACTGCAAGCGAATTAAATGCACTATCATCAACCACAACAATGGATTTATACAAGCGATCTATTGTAAAAGATAAAGATGACACACATTACCTTAAAGCATCAAAATGGTTTACGTTCGGATGGGGAGTTTTAGCAATCCTTATAGCCTGTATTGCTTATTTAGCAGATAACTTAATTCAACTAGTTAACATCATTGGCTCCATTTTTTACGGGAATGTGTTAGGGATTTTCTTGCTAGCCTTCTTCTTTAAATATGTGAAAGCTAATGCCGTTTTTATAGCAGCACTTATTACTCAAGCAATTGTTATTATTGGTTGGTGGTATGATTGGATGCCTTATTTATGGCTCAATTTATTTGGATGCGCTTTAGTTGTGTTAATCGCCTATTTTATTCAAGTAATTAGTCTTAATAATAATTCACCTGAAAAAATAAAATAAAAAAAGCGCAACTAAATCTAGTTGCGCTTTTTTTAATAAGTTATTGAGATTACATTCCTCCCCATTCTTTAAGAGAGTCCTTATTCATTTTTACATAATCATCATTTCCAGCCGCTTCTGCAGCAGCTAATGATTTCTTTGCAGCAGCAATAGCACCTTTTTTATCTCCTGCTTTTGCATAAATCAATGATTGTTGTCTTAACTGCCAAAAAGGAGCTTTATCTCCAGCCATGGCAATAGCTTTATCAATCCAAGTTTTAGCTTGATTAATATCTTTACCTTCTTGTAAATAATATACTGCAGCTGCATAATAGTCTCCAGCACTTGGACCTTTCATTACTTTATCTATAGATGCAGATACTGCTTTATCAGTAGGCACATCAAACTTTACACCTACATAAACATCAGACCAAAGTATTCCAATTGTAGCAGAACTACTTGTTAAGTCATCAAAAGTCATAGTAAACGTTTCTATTTGCATTGGCATTGGGTAAACTTCAGCTGTTACTTTTGCAGCCACTTTACTATCATCCCATTCTTGAGGCGTTCCTCCACCATTATAATCAGTATAGAAATAAACTTCCCAAGATTGCTTACCTGGTTTTGTGAAAATTGCATAAGTACCAGCTTTTAATGTTTGACCGTTTACAGCAACATCATCACTAAATGTTATTTTAGTTCTAGCATTTGCTCCAGTTCTCCACACTTTATCATAAGGTACTAAATCACCAAAAATAGTTCTGCCTCTCATATTTGGGCGAGAATATTCTAAAGTAACATCAGTAAGACCAACTTTTTGCTCCATTTTAGCAAACGGACTTGGTGCTGGTGTTTCAATTTGTGCATTTACATTCATTGAGACTGCAAATACAAAAAGAATTAAGAGTAATTTTTTCATGTTATAATATAGTTTTAATGATTAGTTTATAATTTTATAAAATTACGAATTACAAAATCCATAGTTTGTTAACAAAACCTTAAATTAAGACGTTGTATATTTGTAAAAATTTCATCAATGAAAAAATATTACGCTGAAATAATAGGAACATTCGCCATGATTTTTTGTGGTTGTGGAGCAATAGCGATTAACGAAATAACCAACGGAAGTATTGGTCATGTTGGTGTAGCAGCAACTTGGGGATTAATTGTAATGGCAATGATTTATGCCTTTGGGGAAATTTCTGGAGCACATTTTAATCCTGCAGTAACATTTGGATTTGCAATTGCAAAGAAATTTGATTGGAAAGAAGTCCCTAAATATATAATAGCACAAAGTATAGGTGCATTTTTAGCTTGTTTGTTATTATTCTTTTTGTTTCCTGAAAGCACAACACTAGGCAGCTCATTACCTGCAGATGGTTTTGAACCTTATAAAGCTTTTGTTCTAGAGTTAATGCTCACCTTCTTTTTAATGGTCGTTATTATAAATGTATCAACAGGTAGTAAAGAAATAGGCACTATGGCAGCAATTGCTGTTGGTGGAGTTATTTTATTAGAAGCTATGTTTGCTGGCCCAATGACAAAAGCTTCTATGAACCCTATTCGTTCACTTGCTCCTGCTTTGGTTTCAGGTAATCTTCAACATTTATGGTTATATCTTACAGCTCCTTTCATCGGTTCTTTTTTAGCCGTTTTTAGTTGCAAACTGGTTAAAGATGAGCAATGTTGCTAAACGAAGTGTTTATTCTTTGTTAAATTTTGTTTAATATATTTCAAAAAATATTAAACATTTTGTAATTTTATAGAATTATTATATTTCTATGAAATTTATAAAGCCTTTTATTACCTTTTTAATCATCAATTTTGGCGCACTTGCCATAGGAAGTTGGTTGATGAATAATGGCCCACAAACAGAATGGTATACATCATTAAATCAAGCACCTTGGACACCTGATGGCTGGGTTTTTGGTGTAGCTTGGACAACCATTATGCTATGTTTTTCCATCTATATGTCTTATCTTTATTTAAAACTGCCAATCTCAAAATTTGCTGCTTTATTTAGTGTTCATTTTATACTAAATGTTATTTGGAATTATTTGTTTTTTAATCAACATTTAATTGCTTTTGGTCTTATAACTATTGTTGCATTAACTATAGTTGTAGCGACATTTTTATTTAAATTTAAAACTAAGCTTAAAGCAAAAACACTCTTTATTTTACCATATTTTGTTTGGCTTTGTATTGCAACTTCACTTAACTCATACATTTATCTATATAATTAATTTCAATGAAAATATATACGCTTCATAAAAAGCAAAATTTACCAATAACTTTGGAAGAAGCTTGGGAGTTTTTATCTAATCCAAAAAATCTTAAAACAATAACTCCAGATTATATGGGATTTAATATCCTATCTGGTGCAGATAGGCCAATGTATGCTGGACAAATAATACAATATATAGTAACACCAGTTTTAGGTATTAAAACTAAATGGGTAACTGAAATTACACATTGTATTGATAAACACTATTTTGTTGATGAACAACGTTTTGGACCTTATGCATTATGGCATCACAAGCATTTTATTAAAGAAATAGATGGTGGAGTTGAAATGGAAGATATTATAGATTATAAAGTTCCTTTTGGATGGTTCGGTCAGCTTGTTCATCCTATTCTAGTGAAACCAAAATTGGAAGAAATATTTAATCACAGAACAAAAAAGTTAGAAGAATTATTTGGCTCATATTAAATGAAACAGACTACAAATATTTTTTGGTTTAGACGCGATTTAAGACTAGATGATAATATTGGATTATATCAAGCTTTAAGTGAAAAACATCCTGTACTGCCTATTTTTATTTTTGACACAGAAATTCTTGATAATCTTCAAGAAGACGATGCTCGTGTCACTTTTATATTTGAAACACTTCAGAAATTAAGAAAAACACTCCAAGAAGAACATGATAGTAGTCTAGCAATCTATCATGGAAAACCAATGGATATTTACGATCAACTTATTGAAGATTATAATATAGATATCGTTTTTACCAATCACGATTATGAGCCTTATGCAACAGAGCGTGATGCAGAAATAAAAAATCTACTTTCTGAAAACGATATATCATTTAAAACCTTTAAAGACCAAGTCATTTTTGAAAAGGATGAAGTTATAAAAAGTGATGGTAAACCATATTTGGTTTATACACCATACATGAAAACATGGAAGGAGAAATTTAAAAGTATTGAATTAGAAATTATAAATACTGATAACTATTTTGATAATTTTATTAAAAACAAACACTTACCTAATTTAAGTTTATCTGATATTAGTTTTAAAAAATCGTCACAACAAATAGCAAATTATAACCTCACTACTACGCTTATTCAAGATTATGAAAAGACAAGAAATTTTCCAGCTAAAGATACAACTTCAAGGCTTGGACCACATCTTCGTTTTGGAACAGTAAGTATTCGTAAAGTGGTAAAAAAAGCTATTGCAGAGAAAAATGAAATTTTCTGGCAAGAGTTAATTTGGAGAGAGTTTTTTATGCAAATATTGTGGCACTTCCCTCATACAGTAACTAAAAGTTTTAAACCGAAGTATGATCGAATAGTGTGGCGTAATAATGAAGAAGAATTTAAACTTTGGTGTGAAGGCAAAACAGGCTATCCTTTGGTTGATGCTGGAATGCGACAATTAAACCAAACAGGTTTTATGCACAATAGAGTGCGAATGTTAGTTGGTAGTTTTCTATGCAAACATTTATTGATAGATTGGCGTTGGGGAGAAGCTTATTTTGCAGAAAAGCTTCATGATTATGAAATGGCAAGTAATATTGGTAATTGGCAATGGGTTGCAGGTTGTGGTGTAGATGCTGCTCCTTATTTCAGAATATTTAATCCAACTACACAAATTGAAAAATTTGATAAAGAATTAAAATATATCAACATATGGGTGAAAAATTTAAATGAGCTTACTTACCCTAATAAGATAGTAAATCATAAAGAAGCTAGAGAACGTTGTCTAGAAACTTATAAATCAGCTCTAAACAATTAACGCAACAATCTGTCAACAAATCACTTATAATTAAGTGGCTATTTTTATTTTTTAGATTATATTTGAAATTCTAAACTTAAAAACCTACCAAATATGATTAAAAATCTACTCGCTACAGTTTTATTTATATTACCATTTTTTTCATTTTCACAAATTACTTTTACAGATGAAAGCTCTTCATTAGTTAACTCAACATTAAAAAGTGGAGTTGCAATAGGTGTTTGTGATATGAATGGTGACAAACTAGATGATATTATACGATTATCCAGTGCTACAAGTCTACAAATTGAATACCAATCTCCTACAGGAGTTTTTACGCGATTAAACTATGGCAACTTACCAGGAAATGGTTCAGAATGGGGAATGGCAATTGCTGATGTTGATAAAAATGGTTTTAATGACATAATTGTTGGTGGAGCATATAACGGATTAAAACTATTAACCGCAAATAGTACAGGGACCAACTATACTACTACAACTCTTGGAGGTCCAAATATATTTCTACAGAATATAAATTTTGCAGATATAGATAATAATGGAACCATTGATATTTTTGCTTGTCATGATGAAGGTGTTTCTTCTGCTTATTCCAATAATGGAACAGGAACATTCACAATCAATAATGCAGGATTAATTAACGCTATTTCTCCAGACCCAAATGATGATGACTCTGGAAATTATGGTAGCATTTGGACAGATTATGATAATGATGGTGACTTAGACTTATATATTTCTAAATGCAGATTAGGTGTAAACAATCCATTAGACGGAAGACGTGTAAATATTTTATACCAAAATGATGGTAATAATAATTATACTGAAGTTGGTGTAGCTGCAGGCTTAGTCCCTTATGCTCAATCTTGGTCTGCGAACTTTGAGGATATTGATAATGATGGTGATTTAGACTGCGTACTTATAAATCATGACGTTACAAATATGATTTATGTTAATAACGGAAATGGAACTTTCACTGATATTACAGCTTCAACTGGTATAGCAACAGAATTGGCTAGTATTGGAGGGAATGGTATTCAGGTAATTATGGAAGATTTTGACAATGACACTTTAGTAGATATATTTATTACTGTAAGAGGTGGTAATCACTATCTTTTTAAAAACACAGGTAGTAATACATTTTCACCTGTTACAAATCCATTTCCAACTAGTACAAGAATTCAAACAGCAGCTGTTGGAGATTTAGATAATGATGGATTTCTCGATGTTATTGCTGCATTTGGTAATGGTTATAATGGACCATCATCTTCAATTTCTGATAAACTTTTTATTAATTCAGGAAACGCTAATAATTGGAGCGAAATTACATTACAAGGATCACCAAGTAATATAAATGGAATAGGTGCTCGTATAGAAATTTATGGTGCTTGGGGAAAACAAATTAGAGAAGTGCGTTCTGGTGAAAGCTACGGAATTATGAATTCTATGATGACACATTTTGGGCTAGGAACTAATTCAAGTATCACAAAAATCGTAGTAAAATGGCCTTCTGGTACTGTTGATGAATTATTCAATCCAAATATTAATGAATCTATTACTATTGTTGAAGGTATTACCTTAAGCACAAATGAAACTTCAGAATCTAAGTTTAAGGTATATCCTAATCCAACAAGAGGAAATATTACTATTGAAGGGTTACAATCATCAGCTAATGTAAATTATGAATTATATGATATTACTGGTAAAATTGTACAAACAAAAACATTATTATCTTCAACAAATATGAATGTAAATATTAGTCATTTACAAAGCGGAATTTACTTCTTAAACCTATATGAAAATAACAAACGTTATGTTCATAAAGTGGTGAAAGACTAAATTATACATTTAAAAAAATAAAAAAGGCTTCAAATTATATTGAAGCCTTTTTTTGTTAAGATAATAATAATTAAAAATCAAATCCTATAGAGAATTGCCAAACCCTGTTTTTAGGCTTTCCTTCATCGTAAATATCTCCTAAACCTAAATGATAACGTACTCCAAAACTTACTCCTGTATCTGTTTTAAATCCTCCTCCAAAATTAACTCCCCAATCAAAACTATTTGGATTAAACTCTTGTGAAGTATCAAACAAACTAAAACTACTATCAAACTCTTCTTTATGTGTTATTGCATAGCCAACTTGAGGTCCTGCTTCTAAAAAGAAATTATCACTTGGATAAGCCTTTAACATTAAAGGCAAATTAATATAGTTTAGTTTTTGAGTATATGTTCCTCCTTCATCACTAAGTTCATATCCTTGTTGCGAATAAAGCAATTCAATTTGTAAAGAAACATTATCATTTAAAAATGACTCAGAATAAAACCCAATATGAAAGCTATGTCGCTGTCCTGTTTCTCCATCGCCATCAAAAGACACAGCTGCAAGGTTATATCCTCCTTTAAGTCCTGTATTAGATTCTTTCTTATTGTCATCTTGTGACTGCATATTAATTGCTAATAATAGCATTAATACTGATAAAAATTTTGTTTTCATAGTTGTTGTTTTTATTTGTTATTAATTATTTTCCTCCGTTTGCTTGTAAGTCTGCTATGCATTGAGCGTCCAGTTGAGGAGCAGAACCATTAGAAATCATATTTCCAATTCCGTTTCCTGTTTCAGCTGCCCAAAACATTAAACAACTCTCAACATTACAGTGTTTTGGATGCGATGCATCTTCATGGTTACTTTGTAAATCTGATCCTAAATTTGTAAGTCCGAGTATGTGACCAAATTCATGCATTATTACTGTTGTCTCTAGAAGACTTCTACTTGGCTCTAATGGGCTATCACTTAATCCGTGAATAGTTTCTTCATAAATTACAAATGAAGTATTTCTGTATGCGGTTCCTAATACTACTCCCGAATTTGAATTACTTGCAGATTCGCCATCAGCAAAAAATGCCCAAACTGCAATTCGGTTTGCTGTATTAAATTTTGTTCTGTTAGCATCTTCAATTGCAACAATATCTTGATTTGTATAAGGTGAATCTTGCGTTGAAATTATAGGCCTAATCTCTACAGTAATTCCATTTGGTTTGTATGTTCTTGCTTCTAAAAAGGCAATAAGGTTATTTATAGAAGTTTGAGAAGGTTCGTATCCATCTATATAGGCAACCTCTATTACCATGCTCGTAAAAGTATCATCAGCTAATAAATCGTTAGCCGAAGTACCAACTGGTTGTTGATTTGCCGTAGAAGCAGAACCTGAATTATTATTTGCATTATCTACATCATTATCTTTTGTGCAAGCTACAAAAGTTAATATCAAAATTACTAAAGCTATTTTTTTCATGTCTTCTTTTAAATTAAGTAAACAGCTGTTAGTTTCCTAACAGCTGTTTCACCATAACAACTAAATAAACTAACCCTCAAAATCATGATAGTTTTGGGACAAAGAATTTATACTAGATTTGGGTCAAAACTAATGTAATTGCAGCATTGGTAGTGCTTTGTAATGAAATAGATGTGCTATTAAAACTTGTAACTTCCCATGTGTGGTTTAATAAACTAAACGTTGCACTACCTGTAAAGTTTAAACTTAAATACACCTCTAATTGTGATGCTACAGCGTATGTTCCTTGTACATCTTGTACTGTTGCATTTACTGTATTATCTGCAACTACAGTTAAATCATTTGCAAAATTAATAGTAAACTCAGCATAATTATTAGCTGTATCTACACCAGAATTAACGAAAGAGTTAACTCTAAATAATCCATCAACAAGAATATCTTCTAGTAAATCAGCACTTTCTTCAGCATCATCCATAGCATCTTCTTCAGAAATACACTCATTAATACTAGACTGTAATACTACATCACTATTAACTGTTGCAGATGTACCGTTACTAAATGTAATACCAATTGGATAGTTTATAGCAAACAACTCGTCACTTCCAAAGTTATTCATGTAGTTATATAATTGTTGCTCAGATTCAATAACAACACTTCCTGTTTGATCAAAATTTAAGCTATAAGTAAGAATAGTTATAGGAAAATCTATATCAATGCACGAAATTGCGTCTTGAGCTGTTGCTTCTGCTTCCTCACATGCGTCTATAAGAGCATTGTATTGAGCCTGATTGGTTACAACTACTTCTGTATAATTACTTAATCTTACTGTTAATGGAAATTGTAATACAACAGTATCTGCATCATTTGTATATTGAGCTAAAATATTGATAACTTGTTGGTAATCTGACTGACTAACAACTGTTACTTGCGTTCCATTTACTGTTGCTGTGACTGGCAGTAAAATTGAAGAACACGACATACCATCTAAAAAGTCATCAAAAGAACCATCATACATAGATGTACGTTCTAAATTACTAGCGGTTTGTGAATTTGCTGAGTTAGTGTTTGGGTTCTGTCCATTTTCATTATTAATTTCGTCTTGACAAGAGAAACTTAGAAATGACATTAAAACAACTGCGGAAATAAATTTAAACTTTTTCATAATTCTTAATTTTTGTAATTTGGGTTTTAACTTTTTCATAGCGATTTTTTCGCCTTTATACTAGTAAGACAATTTGTTTCAAATTTACCCTACTTTTTTTTTATTTTAAATCATTAATTATATTAATTGATGCTATTAAAAGTATTACAACTGCAATCATCAATGCAATTTGTACAGCTTCAAAAATTTTGTCTGAGTCCATATTTTTGTAATTTTGGGATTAATGTAGAAATAAGACAAACACATTTTAATTTACCCTACTTTTGTTTTTAAATAAAGCATAAAATTAATGGATAGCAATAAAGAAAGCCTCTGCGAAGAAGCCTATTTTAATACCTTTTATAAAGACCATTTTCAGTCAGCTAATAATTTCGCTTATTATAAGTGTGGTGATCAGACTAGTGCTTTAGATTTGGTACAAGATGCTTTTTCAAAAATTTGGGAAAATTGTTCTTCAATAGACTTTACTAAAGCAAAAACATACCTCTTTACAACTGTAAATAACTTATTTTTAAATACAGTAAAGCATCAAAAAGTTGTAATGAACTATGCTAAAGCGGCTCCATATATTGATACAAATAATGAGAGTCCTGAATATATTTTAGAAGAAGAAGAGTTCAAAAAAAAATTGCAAAATGCCATTGCATCTTTAAGTGATATACAACGTGAGGTGTTTTTAATGAATAGAATTGATGGAAAAAAGTACAGAGAGATTGCTGAGATTTTAGATATTTCGCAAAAAGCTGTTGAAAAAAGAATGTCTGGTGCTTTAAAAATATTAAGAGAACAAATAGAAAATATATAATTAAGTAGGGTAAAATATATTATAGGTGTCTTATCTATAGAGTGATAAAAAATGAAAAACGAAAAAGACATATTAAAATGGTTTAATAATGAACTTTCGCCTAAAGAAATTGAAGATTTAAAACAAACTGAAAATCTTGAAACTTTAGACAAAATAGCTCATTATGCATCACAAATGCAAGCACCACAAGTTGATGTGCAAAAAGCACTTGAAGAATTTAAAACCAGAAAACTTAATAAAAAGGAAACTAAAGTTAAATCACTTAACCTTAGTACTTTTTATAAAGTTGCAGCTGTATTGGTTGTTATGTTAACCTCTTCATATTTTTTATTTTTTAATACTGTAAAATCTTTTGAAACTGAAATTGCACAAACCGAAACATTATTACTTCCAGACAATTCTGAAGTAATTTTAAATGCGCAATCTAAACTTACTTACAATAAGAAAAACTGGAAAAATAAACGCGATTTAAACCTTGATGGTGAGGCTTTCTTTAAAGTAAGTAAAGGTCAAAAATTTAGTGTTATTACAGATGCAGGAGTTGTACACGTTTTAGGAACACAGTTTAATGTAAAAGAACGTGACAACTATTTTGAAGTGCATTGCTATGAAGGTTTGGTTAGTGTAACATTTAATAATGAAACTATAAAATTACCTCCTGGAAAAACTTTTAGAGTTATAAATAATTCTGTTGAAATTAATGACGATTTCAGCGCTAACAGTCCATCTTGGATGCAAAAAGAGTCTAGCTTTGCTAAAGTTCCGTTAGTTCAAGTTATTGATGAGTTACAACGTCAATATGACATAAAAATTTCTACAGAAAATGTTGATACAACTCAATTATTCACAGGTACATTTACGCATAGTGATAAAAATATTGCATTGCAATCGGTAACAATTCCATTAAAATTAAGTTATAAGATAGATGGCAAAAAAGTCGTATTTTACAACTATGAAGGTCAATAAATCTATAATTTACATTTTGTTATTTATTAGTGGTTTTGGTTATGGTCAAGATAACTCATCTAAGCTACCATTAATTGAAGTGCTTACAAGTATAGAAAAACAATTTAATGTTAAGTTTTCTTATGCTTTTGATGATGTAAACACTATTTTTATAGAAGCACCAAATCCTAACTTGAATCTTTCTGAAACTATTGAGTATCTCAACTCTAAAACACTTTTAAATTTTAAGGTACTTGATGATCGCTATATAACCGTTTCGGTCATAAATAAAATGATTTCAATTTGTGGAAGGATTATAACAGAAAATAATAAGTCGCTACTTTTTGGAGCCTCTATTGTAGTAAACAATACAAATAATGGCACTTTTAGTAATACTGAAGGTGTTTTTAGCTTTAAAGAAATACCTTTAAATGCCACAATTACTATTTCGTATTTAGGCTATAAAAGCAAGCAAATAAAGGCTTCATTACTGTTTAATGAAGCAAATAGTTGTTCTGATATTATCCTATCGGAAAACAATGAAGAACTCAATCAAATACTAATTACAAAATTCTTAACGGTAGGCTTACAAAAAAGATTAGATGGAAGTGTTGTGCTAAACACTGAAAAATTTGGCATTTTACCAGGACTTATTGAACCAGACATTTTGCAGTCTATTCAAGCATTACCAGGTGTTGAAAGCACTTACGAGAGTATTGCAAACATTAATGTTAGAGGTGGTACAAATGACCAGAATTTAATGCTTTGGGATGATATTAAAATGTATCATTCTGGACATTTTTTCGGACTCATATCTGCATATAATCCAAACCTTACTAACAAAGTAATTGTCAGCAAAAATGGAACTAGCAGTGAGTATAGCGATGGTGTTTCTAGTACCATAAATATGTTTACCAAAGATGAGTTAAGTTCAAAATTTTCTGGTGGAGCAGGTTTAAATTTAATAAGTGGAGATGCTTTTTTAGAAATTCCAATTACAAAAACATTAGAACTTCACGTTTCAGGAAGACGTTCTTTTACAGATGTTTTAAGCACACCAACTTATGATAATTATTTTGATCGTAGTTTTCAGGATAGTGAAATAAACACCAATGAAGATATAGAAAATAGCACATCGTCATCAGATTTTGTTTTTTATGATTACACTGCAAAATTACTCTTCGATTTGAATGGAAATCACAAGCTTAGAGCCAATGTTATTGGTATTAGCAATAATCTAGATTATGCCGAAAGTGTTACAAACAGCTCTAATCAAACCAATTCTAAATCGAGTAACTTATCACAAGAAAACTTAGGTTTTGGAGGTCATTGGCAAGCACAATGGTCTGATAAGTTTAGTACAAAACTTATAGCTTATTATTCAAAATATAATGTTGATGCTAACGATTTGCGAGTAGAAACCAATCAGTTACTAACACAAGCAAACGAAGTTTTAGAAACTGGAGCCAAACTAAACACTCATTTTAAAGCTAGTAGTAATTTAAATTTATTGTTAGGTTACCAAGTAAATGAAACAGGTATTTTAAACGAGACTACTGTTAGTGCACCATCTTATGAGCGCACAAAAAAAGATGTGCTTTTAAATCATGCTGTGTTTACTGAGGCTGAATTCAAAAAAAATGGCACCTATTTAAGAGCTGGTGTTAGAGTTAATTACTTTCAGAAGTTTGAAAAACTTTTAATTGAGCCTAGATTAAATGTAAGACAAAAACTAAATCAACAATTTGCTTTAAAATTAGAAGGAGAGTTTAAAAACCAATCTGCAACTCAAATTGTCGATTTTCAAGATGACTTTTTAGGAGTTGAAAACAGACGTTGGATTTTAGCCAACAATAGCAATATTCCTATTTCAACAAGTAAACAAGGGTCTTTTGGCATTGAGTATAATCAAAACAATTTTATTGTAGATGTTACAGGTTTTTATAAACTTGTTGAAGGTATTACAGCTTCTAACCAAGGGTTTTATAACAATTTTCAATACCTAAATGCAACAGGAAATTATACAGCTAAAGGGGTTGAGTTTTTAGCTAACAAAACCCATAACAAATACAGTACTTGGGTTAGTTATACATTTAGCAAAAACGATTACAAGTTTGAAACGTTTACACCATCAGAGTTTCCTAATAATGCAGATATACGTCATTCTGTATCACTTGCTTTTAACTATAATATTTTAGACAATTTAGAAATATCTGTTGGAGGTATTTGGCATTCTGGAATTCCATACACAAAACCTGTTGAAGGCAATGAAACAGTACAAAATGGAAACCTAACATTTGTAAATTACGATACACCAAATAGTGAAAATTTAGATGAGTTTAAGCGTTTAGACATTTCGTTAAACTATAATTTAAGCCTAACAGATAAAACCAAAATCACTTTAAACTTAGGTGTTAGAAACGTTACCAACGAAGCTAATATTATAAACAGATATTATAAAGTAGATCCTAACGACAACTCTAAAGCCATACAAATAGACAATGTATCTCTTGGCTTTACACCAAATGCTAGTTTGAGAATTAAGTTCTAGTCACCTTTATTTTTTCTTTTTTAAATTTATTCTTGGTTTAGAAGATAAAAACTAAATTTACTTTAGCATTACATACATTCAGTCTAATTTAGAGCCATCTAAAGTAACAACTACAACATTGATTAGTAAAGAAATTCTAAAATTAAGAAAAGAACTTCATCAGAATCCTGAGTTGTCTGGTAACGAAATCAATACAGCTAAAAGAATAAAAGAGTTTATATTAACTCATAATCCAACCAAAATAATTGAAAATGTTGGTGGCAATGGACTTTTAGCAATATTTGAGTTCTCTAAAAACGGACCAACTATAACAATACGATGCGAATTAGATGCATTACCTATTGTTGAGAGCAATACATTTAGTCATAAATCGCTTATTGAAGGTGTCTCTCATAAGTGCGGACACGATGGTCATATGGCAATTGTAGCAGGACTTGCGTTATGGATAAAAAATCAAAAATTTAAAACAGGAAAAATTGTTTTTCTATTTCAACCAGCTGAAGAAACAGGAAAAGGAGCATTTAATGTATTGAATGATGAAAGATTTAAAAACCTAAAGTCTGATTATATTTTTGCATTACACAATATTCCTGGAGAGCCTTTACATAGTGTAATTGCAATGAAAAAGGAGTTTTCTGCCGAAGTACAAAGTCTTGCAATTTATCTAACAGGTAAAGAAGCTCATGCATCTGAACCTGAAAATGCTATTAATCCTGCTTTAGGAATTTCAACTATAGTTACTGAACTGTCAAAACTTAATGTTTTAGAGCCACACAAGGACAACTTTTCTATTTTAACACCAATACATATTAATATGGGAGAAAAGTCGTATGGTATATCGCCTAGTCATGGCGAACTACATTATACTTTACGAACTTGGAACGAAACCATAATGAATACTGTAAAACGTAATATTGAAGACGTTACAAATAAAATATGTAAAACTCATAATCTAAACTACACTATAGATTGGTTTGAATATTTTCCGTCTAGCAAGAATACTACAGATTGTAACACATTAGTAAATAATGCAGCTATTACAAATAAGTTAACAGTAATAGAAAGACCTTTCCCTTTTAAGTTTGGAGAAGATTTTGGTTGGTTTTCTAAATCCTACAAAACAGCAATGTTCGGATTAGGAGCAGGCATTAACACTCCTGCTTTACACCACAATAATTATGATTTTCCTGAAGAACTAATTGAAACAGGAATAAAAATGTTTACCAGTATTATTACGTCTGTTTTAGAAGAATAAATCTTTTATTTTAAAATTAAAAAAATTAACTTCGTTTATTGTCTGATATAGATCATTTAAACAATTACATATCAAATAGTTGACAACAATAAGACAAATGAAAATAATTAGAATATTTTTTTTGCTATTAATCTTATCATCCTGTAATAATCAAAAGAATTCTACAGTTGAAAAGAAAACTGAAAAATCAGTAAAACAATCGATTGAAATACAAACAGAATCTGCCTATGAAAAATATATGAGTGGAAAGGTGGAGTCATTCGATTGGAATTTAGTTTTCAATAAAGCTGAAAAATATAGAACTGTTTCTACAAAACATTCAGAACATGATAAAATACCAAATGATTTTTTAGATTTCTCAAAAAAATTTATATCTGATAGTTTATTTCAAAAACAACATATCGATTTTAACAATCTAATTGCTGTAATTGGTTCTTGCGATGAAACATTTGTGCTAAATGATGAAAATTGGGTGTTTGATAATTGGGAATTTGTTACATATCTTGGAATTGATGAAGAAGTGGAAAATACCTTTTATTTTTCCGATTCTGTTTTTTTCTGCCAATATATTTTAAAAGAGGTCGGAACTTATAGAATACTAGGATTTGAGAAAAAAGACAACGAGTGGTTTCTAACTTTATATGATGTCAATGACTGTTAAAAATTACTTTTGCCAACACCATATATAATTTATTGCTAGTTCTAGCCTACTTACGAAAATTGCTTGTGCCAGTTCGCTTTGCTTGTGTCTCGCGGATTTTCTATCTGTGATTTATTTGCTAAATTAGGTACTTAAAACACCTAACAAACATATTCAAACACGTTGCCAGTAATTTCAATGAAAAAAACTCTATTCATATTATCAATCTTTTTGACTCTGAATTTATTCGGACAAAAATCAGATATTGAGCATTTGATTAATCAAGTTGCTAAATTTGAAATCCCTGAAAATTTTGAGTACTATTATTTAGTTTCTAAAAGTCTTGAACAAGAAATAATTAATGATTCACTGAAAAATTACCAAATACGAGAATTAAAAATGGTTGACGAGGACTTTCCCGAATATTTCATTAATGTACAACCAAAAAAAGAGACTATTAATTGGAAAAATTATAATCTGAATGAATCAAAATTAGTTTCGGGCGAATACAATTACAATCACACTTTTTCACCTCCACAAACCAAAAAAATTAAATTTGTCAAATACAACATTGACCTAAAAACATATGACAGCCTAATTGAAAATAAAGAACCATATACATTAATCATAAAAAAGAAATGGTTGTGGAATAAAAACAGAATATGGAACAATAAAAAACTATATGCGGACTTTGTTGAAAATTGGAAAATAGATGATAAAAACAATCCAGAAGAGACAGTCTATTATCATTTTTCTAAACCAATATTTTCAGAAAATAAAAAGTATGCTATACTTTCTGTATTTAAAAAAAGACGTTGTAACGGAAATGGATTTACAGGACTTTACAGAAATGACAATGGAATTTGGAAAAAGCTAATGGAATTTAATCAAGTGGAATCAAAAACCGTTTCGACACACATAAGTTGTGAAGAAATAAAAATGGTTGACTATGAATGAAAAAACTAATTGAAACAGGAATAAAAATGTTTACTAGTATTATTACGTCTGTTTTAGAAGAATAGCAAACAGAAAATACCAGTTTATGAGTGAAGTTTTAGTGTGTTTTATGTTAATGCTTTCATTATAAAAAGGTTGATTAACCTATTGAAATATTCAAATTAAAAAATTAACTTCGCTTATCGTCTGATATAGATCATTTAAACGATTCCATATCATATCGTTGGCAACAAGCGCAAAACAGAACGCTAAAAATGAATATGATAACAAAAAAACTTGATTTCAGCGGAGGAAAAAATAGTTGGTTTGACTTTTGGCATACACATATCGACTGGAATGGTGAAGGAAACAAAAATTGGAATAAAAGGAAAGAGTTTCTTGACAAACTACTGAATGAATTTGAAAATATTAAATCTGAACTCAAGAAATATCCGAATGAATATCAAACGTGGATTATGATTGACGAAAATAACAGCGGAGAAGATGGAATTTATATACATACAAAAAATCCAAATTCTGAAAACTTCCCTCTAAAAATTCAAACGAAAAAGAATATTAAATGTTTGAATCAAAATCTATCGAATTTTATGAAAAAAACGGATTTAGAAATATTCGGATTTGAACACGAAGACGGAAATTATTTTTATCTGTCTGACAAAAATTACGGAATAAGTTTAACCGAATAAAAGCCAGTTGCCAACACCGTATAAAAATAATTGCTATTTTTAGGCTTAACCAAAAGTCGTTGCAATTTTGTTACATCTGATTTTTCCTTCGGAAAACCCTCGCATACAAACACGCAACTTTCAATATACATAAACCTTTGCGGTAATTAAAACTTACTCAAATAAATCTAAATATGAGAATCGTTAATTTAATTTTATTGATAATTATCTCTAGTCCATTTTCCTTGTTTGGACAAAATAATACGAATATGGGCGGACCACCAACACATTCGGAGTTAATAGGATATTGGAAAAAAATCAATTTCCCAAATGACGACCAATTAAACAAGATTAATCCTTGGCCTCAAAAATATCAATGGTTCGCTTTTTATGAAAACGGAAAAGTACAATCAATGATGACAGATGAGGACTATGATTATAACTCCGAAGAATTAGCAACAATTTTCAAAGTATTTTCTAATAACCAAATACCCGACTATAAATTGCAAGGTCAGATATTGACTATAACTAATGACCAAATTAAAGATTATCAAGAATTATGGGGAGTAAATCTATTTGCAACTGACTTAAATGAATTTATAAAAAAAGGAAATTTAGTAATGACCTTGGATAATGGTAGTGGAGAAATTGTTTATTATAGGTTTCTGACAAAAATAGAATAACGACCACCAATACATATTAATATGGGAGAAAAGTCGTATGGTATATCGCCTAGTCATGGCGAACTACATTATACTTTAAGAACTTGGAACGAAACCATAATGAATACTGTAAAACGTAATATTGAAGATGGTACAAATAAAATATGTAAAACTCATAATCTTAACTACACAATAGATTGGTTTGAATATTTTCCGTCTAGCAAGAATACTACAGATTGTAACACATTAGTAAACAATGCAGCTATTACAAATAAGTTAACAGTAATAGAAAGACCTTTCCCTTTTAAGTTTGGAGAAGATTTTGGTTGGTTTTCTAAATCCTACAAAACAGCAATGTTCGGATTAGGAGCTGGCATTAACACGCCTGCTTTACACCACAATAATTATGATTTTCCTGAAGAACTAATTGAAACAGGAATAAAAATGTTTACCAGTATTATTACGTCTGTTTTAGGAGAATAAATCTTTTATTTTAAAATTAAAAAAATTAACTTAACTTATCATTAGATATAGATTATAATAATGACTCTATATTATGTTGTTATAGCTTATCCTATTTATGATTAAGAAAATATTAAGTGCTCGAATTGATTTAATGAGAAATCTTTATTCTGCTACTTCGGAAATTAATCACACCAATGAAAAAGGTAGTTTTAGAGAGTTTTTTATTTCTGAACTAATTGAACCATTATTACCAAATTCCTATGGTATTGGTTCTGGAATAATAGTAGATAATAAAGGTAATCAAAGTACTCAATTGGATATTATTATTTTTGATAAAAGAATTATGAGACCAATATTATCTTCTGGATCATCTGGTGTTTTTCCTATAGATAGTGTTCTAGCAATTCTAGAAATTAAGTCAAAAATCACATCAACAGAATATAAAAAGTTAATACCTTGTCTGACTAAGTTAATTCCTCCATCAGAAAAAA
The DNA here is from genome assembly GCF_014641635.1 of Aquaticitalea lipolytica. Taxonomy (GTDB): domain Bacteria; phylum Bacteroidota; class Bacteroidia; order Flavobacteriales; family Flavobacteriaceae; genus Aquaticitalea; species Aquaticitalea lipolytica. The sequence continues at coordinate 281,688 of NZ_BMIC01000001.1, forward strand.
ATAACAGGTCTGATTCTCTGACAATATCTACCTCTGGTAATCTGGAAAATGGAATTACATATTATCCATTCTATGCCATTTTTGCATACGAGACAGATGCTGCTGATAAATTTGAACATACACGAATGTTTGAACAGATAGCAAAAAGTGAATTAATTGCACGTATTCAACTATTAGCTGTAATGGATAAAGAAATATTAAAAAACAAACTTCATCCGGTCAATGAATATAGTTTTGAATTCAAAAGCCTACAGGACTATACGTCTAAAAATGATTTGGTTATAGATTTCTTGAAGGAGTTACTCATTAGTCTAAATAAAATTTCTGACTCTAGAGGAAAAGATTCATTTGAAAATTGGCTATAAACTTTCCAAAACAATTTATATTATTGGCTTTAGTAAAAAACCTAACTACAAAGCCTTCTGCCAAAAACCTCTAACTCACTCTCGTAATCTTAGCTCCAATAGCACGTAATCGCGTATCAATGTTTTCGTAACCTCTATCAATCTGCTCTATATTATGTATAGTAGATGTCCCTTTTGCAGATAATGCAGCTATAAGTAAAGATACTCCTGCTCTAATATCTGGCGAAGTCATAGTTGTTGCTTTTAACGACGATTTAAAATCGTGACCAATAACAGTTGCTCTATGCGGATCGCAAAGTATAATTTTTGCTCCCATATCAATTAACTTATCAACAAAGAACAAACGGCTTTCAAACATTTTTTGGTGTATTAAAGCACTTCCTCTTGCTTGTGTAGCCACAACCAAAACAATACTTAATAAATCTGGCGTAAATCCTGGCCAAGGTGCATCTGCAACTGTAAGGATAGAACCATCAATATAACTTTGTATTTCGTAACCATCAGTATGTGCTGGAATATGAATATCATCACCTTGTTTTTCAACTGTAATACCAAGTTTTCTAAACACATTTGGTATCTGACCTAAATCATCCCAACTCACATTTTTAATAGTCAATTCGCTTTTTGTCATAGCAGCAAGACCAATCCAGCTACCAATTTCAATCATATCTGGTAGCATTCTGTGGTCTGTTCCACCTAATGCATCAACACCTTCTATAATTAACATATTAGAACCTACTCCACTTATCTTTGCTCCCATTCGGTTAAGCATCTTACATAATTGTTGTAAGTAAGGCTCGCAAGCAGCATTATAAATTGTTGTAGTACCTTCAGCTAATACTGCAGCCATTACAATATTTGCAGTTCCTGTAACTGAAGCTTCATCAAGCAACATATAAGCACCTTTTAATCTGTCGGCTTCTACTCCATAAAAATACTCTTCACGATTGTATCTAAATTTTGCTCCAAGATTAATAAAACCTTCAAAATGCGTATCTAATCTACGACGACCTATTTTATCACCTCCTGGCTTAGGTATATAACCTTTACCAAAACGTCCTAAAAGTGGTCCTACAATCATAATTGAACCTCTTAAACCTCTACCATCTTCTTTAAATTCGGCAGATTCAAGATATTTCATATTAACATCATCAGCCTGAAACGTATATGAACCAGAACCAATTTTATTGATTTTAACGCCTAATTTTTTAAGCAACTCAATAAGTTTATTGACATCTACAATGTCTGGAATGTTATGAATTGTTACAAGTTCTGGTGTAAGCAAAACAGCACAAAGTATTTGTAATGCTTCGTTTTTTGCTCCTTGAGGTTGTATGCTTCCTTTTAGTTGGTGACCTCCTTCAATTATAAATGTACCCATGAAATATTAGTAGCGTTTGCGTTGACGATTATTGTTTGAATTGCTTTTTTTATGATGTGATTTTTTGTTTGAAGAGTACTTTTTCTTAGTACGCATTAAGCTTGTAGCATCTGATAAATCTTCATCAGCTCCTTTTAAGTTTATTTTACCACCAGATAACTCGTATAAGTGCTTAAAAATAACATCATCTTCAACTGTGTCTTTATTCCAGTTTAAGAAACACTTTTTCATATGGTTTGCAATGGTAAAAATTAAAGCCTCTTTAAGTTCTCCTTCTTCCCAAGTATTTGCTACATCTATCATTGTTTTTATGTTATTACCATAAAAACGATATTTAGGATGATTTTGAGGGTATTTTAACCGTTCTGGTCTAGCATAAAGTTCTTCTCTTGAAGGAATTGGATAAGGTGAGTCAACATCTAAATCAAAATCAGCCATAATAAATAACTGATCCCAAAGTTTATGCTGAAAATCTGGAACATCACGCAAATGAGGTTGCATGTTTCCCATTACTGAAATAATAGCTTTTGCAACTTTATCACGCTCTTCTTTTGTAGGACGCTCTTTTGCATATTGTATCATTTTCTGCATATGTCTTCCATACTCTGGAATAATGAGATGCTCACGTTCTGTATTGTACTCTAAATCGTCTATTGTCAAAATATAATGTGTAGTGTTTAATTTATGTACACGTAGTGTTTATGTACGAGTGCAAAATACAAAAAAAATTATAAAACGTATTTGTTTTATAACGAAATTACGCCTTCTATTTTTTCTGCAACTTCTTTATATTTTTCAATAACAGTTTCTGGCGAATCCATTCTAACATTTATAGATACACTCGTGTATTTACCATTTTTAGATTCTATGGTATTAATTACAGCGCCTAGATTATCAAATAAGGCTTCTACTTTTGCTATTTTAGCATCGTCAGTAACTACAATAAATTTATAAAGATATTCTGATGGCCATAAGGCTGTATCGTACAACTGACTTCTTAATTTATTATAAAACTCTTCTGTTTTTTTCTCGTTATTCATATTAATTCTTTCTCATGCAAAGATACATTTTACTTTACATTTTTTAATTCCTTTTAAAATTACGATTTTTGCTTCCAAAACCTTGCCAAATTGAATACTAGAAAAATTGTCATTACTGGTGGACCAGGAACTGGAAAGTCATCAATTATTAACGAATTAAAGAAAAGAGGACACATTTGTTTTGATGAAATTTCTCGTCAAGTGACTTTAGAAGCTAGAAAGAAAGGTATTGAGCAGTTGTTTTTAACTGAACCTTTATTGTTTAGCCAAATGCTGTTAGAAGGTAGAGCAAAACAGTTTGCCGAAGCTAATAACCATAAAAACACTACTGTTTTTTTAGATCGAGGAATTCCAGACGTTTTGGCATACATGGATTATTTTGGCAGTGATTACCCTCAGCATTTTATTGACTCTTGCACTAATAATACTTACGACATTGTGTTTATTTTAGCACCTTGGCAGGATATTTTTCAGAGTGATAGTGAGAGATATGAAAGTTTTGAACAAGCCGAACTTATTCATCAGCACTTATTAAATACCTATAAAAAATTCAACTATACTTTATTAGACGTTCCTTTTGAATCTATTGAAAAACGCACAGATTTTATTTTAGATGTTTTAAATTTATAGCGATGCAACATCCTATTCAAATTTTAGAACGCTATTGGAATCATACGTCTTTTCGCCCATTGCAAGAAGACATCATCAATGCTGTTTTAAATAATGAAGATGTTTTTGCTTTGTTACCAACTGGAGGAGGAAAATCGGTTTGTTTTCAAATTCCTGCGCTTATAAAAGATGGCATTTGTATAGTTGTATCGCCTTTAATCGCTTTAATGAAAGATCAAGTAAATACGCTTAATCAAAAAGGTATTAAAGCTATGGCAATTACTAGCGGAATTTCGTATTCAGATCTAGACACAATGCTAGATAATTGCATTTATGGAAACTATAAGTTTTTATACGTATCTCCTGAACGTTTACAACAAGACTTAGTTAGAGATAGAATTCAGCAAATGAATGTTAATTTAATTGCTGTTGATGAAGCTCACTGTATATCGCAATGGGGAAACGATTTTAGACCTGCTTATAAAAATATTACAGTATTAAGGCAATTACATCCTACAGTAAATATTATTGCACTTACAGCAACTGCAAAACCTAAAGTAGTTGAAGATGTTTCAAGTGAATTAGATTTTATAGCTCCAAAAATTTTTAAAGCCTCGTTTGCTAGACCAAATATTGCTTATATGGTTTTAGAAACTGATGATAAACTTTATAAAATTGAGCAGATTTTAAAAAAGCATAAAGGCTCGTCTATTATATATGTTAGAAACAGGAAAGCTACAATAGAAACACATTCGTTTCTTGAGAATAAAGGGTTTTCTAGTACGTTTTATCATGGTGGAATCAATTCTAAAGAAAAAGAAGAGCGATTACACCAATGGACTAACAACCAAAAGGAGATAATGGTTGCTACAACCGCTTTTGGAATGGGTATTGATAAACCAGATGTAAAAACAATTATTCATATAAATTTACCCGAAAGTTTAGAAAGCTATTACCAAGAAGCAGGTCGTGCTGGCAGAAACGGAGAAAAAGCGTTTGCTGTTGTATTAAAAAACAAAACCGATGAGCAAAAGTTAAAACATCAGTTTTTAAACGCTTTACCTACTATAGATTTTCTAAAAACAGTTTACAGAAAGCTGTGTAACTACTTTCAAGTGTCTTATGGAGAAGGCGAGTTATCCACTCATCAATTTAACTTTAATAGCTTTTGCAAGGCTTACGATTTTAATTCGGTTATAACTTTTAATGCTTTACAAGTTTTAGATAGAAATAGTATTATATCATTATCGCAACAGTTTCGTTACCAAACCAAATTACAGTTTATTGTTACCAATCAGGCGTTATTTAATTATTTAGAAACACGAAAACATATCGATGTAATTATAAAATCCATACTACGAACTTATGGAGGAATACTAGAACATCTTTTAAAAATAAACACAACGCTTATTGCCGAAAAAGCAAGTACAACAGAAGAAAACGTTATAAAAGTATTGCAGCAGTTAAATAAAGATGAGATTGTAAATTTTCAGTTTTCTAATACCGATTCTGAAATAATTTTTCTACAACCAAGAGAAGATGATAAAACCATTAATAGAATCTCTAGAATTGTCCAGCAGCAAAATGACTTAAAAGAATTACAAATTAAAGCTGTAATTGATTATGTTAATAATGACCGTGAATGTAAAAACAAAATACTTTTAAATTATTTTGGTGAGAAAACCACGAAAAACTGTGGTATGTGCTCCTATTGCATTTCAAATAAAAAAAGCTCAAACGCTATAGATGTAAAGGCTATTACACATAACATTATATTACTATTAGAAGAGGAACCACTTAATTCTAGAAAAATTGTTGAAACTTTGCCATTTACAGAACAACATGTTTTAGACGTTTTAAAGCTCATGGTAGAAAACAATATATTAATAATAACAGCGACAAACACTTACAAAATAAAGCATACATAAAACCTATAATGAGCACTTAGTAAACAAATACCAATTGGCAACATAAAACTGATTATTAAGTAGGCCGAAAAAAAATTAAAAAACATGAAAAAGAATATGAGAATTGTATTTATGGGAACTCCAGAGTTTGCAGTAACAACTTTAAAAACTCTGGTTGAACATAACTATAATGTTGTTGGCGTTATTACTGCACCAGACAAACCTGCTGGTCGTGGACAAAAATTACATGAGTCTGATGTGAAAAAGTATGCAGTGGCTCAAAACTTAAACGTTTTACAACCAACAAACTTAAAAGATGAAAGTTTTATTAATGATCTTAAAGCTTTAAAAGCCAATTTACAAATTGTCGTTGCTTTTAGAATGTTACCAGAAGTGGTTTGGCAAATGCCAGAATATGGAACTTTTAACTTACATGCCTCTTTATTGCCAAATTACAGAGGTGCTGCACCAATACATTGGGCAATTATTAATGGAGAAACAAAAACTGGAGTCACCACTTTTTTTATTGACGAAAAAATTGATACAGGTGCAATTATACTTCAAAAAGAAGCTGATATTAAAAATGATGAAACTGTAGGAAGCTTGCATGATAAACTAATGAATATTGGTAGTGAGCTTGTAATTGACACTGTTAAACTTATTGAAACAGGTGAAGTATCAACAACCATTCAGCCTCAAACCGAAATAAAAACTGCATATAAACTAAATAAAGACAATTGTAAAATTGATTGGAATGAAAGTTTAGATAATATTTATAATAAGATAAGAGGATTGAATCCTTTTCCTTCTGCTTGGTGTTATTTAGAAAATGGTGAAGATACACTAGCTGTAAAACTTTTTAAAGTTGAAAAAGACCCTGCAACACATTCAAAACCCTTCGGAACAATAATTAGCTCAAAAGACGACCTAAAGATCGCAGTTAAAGGAGGTTACATTTTTATTAAAGAAATACAACTTCCAGGCAAACGAAAAATGGATATAAAGTCGCTTTTAAATGGATATCATTTTTCTGAAGACTCAAAAATGCTCTAAACCCTTATTCTCATTGATATTTCAAAATATCCGATAAAATGCATAGTCTTTATTAACAAATGTTCAAAGTTATCAACAAAAACTCGTATTTCCCTTGCTATTACTTGCGTGAATGGATTATCCGTATAAATTTGTAGAGGAATTAAGCATTTATTGTTTAACCCAACTATTTAATAATAATTTAAAATTTAATTTTATGAACAAAACAGATTTAATCAATGGAATGGCAGAAAACGCTGGAATTACTAAAGCAGCTGCTAAAAAAGCATTAGATTCATTATTAATTGATATCGAAGGATCTTTACAAAAAGGAAACAGAGTTTCTTTAGTAGGATTTGGTTCTTGGTCAGTATCTAAAAGAGCTGCAAGAGAAGGAAGAAACCCACAAACTGGAAAAACTATAAAAATCAAAGCTAAAAACGTAGTAAAGTTTAAAGCTGGTTCTGATTTAGGTAAAGCTGTAAACTAATACAGTATAACAATAGAATTTAAAAGCCTGCTTAAATAAAGCAGGCTTTTTATTTTAAAAGACCTTAAACTTAAAATAGTTAGGTTTTTATTAAAATATTTTTTAGTTTTAATATCAAATAATCATCGCTATGATTACTATCAAGCCCAAAAAAGGATATTTACTCATTGCAGAACCATCAATTTTAGGTGACAACTCATTTAACAGGTCTGTTATATTGTTGGCAGACTATACTACTGAGGGTTCAATAGGCTTTATACTTAATAAACCTCTAGAATATACACTTACTGATTTAGTTCCAAACACAGAAGCAACTTTTAAGGTTTATAATGGTGGACCAGTAGAGCAAGACAACCTATACTTTATACATAAAGTACCTCACTTAATTCCTGAAAGTATTGAAATTTCTTTAGGTATTTATTGGGGAGGCGATTTTGATGTTGCGCTTCAATTAATTAATGAAGGCAAAATTGTAGATACAGATATTCGCTTCTTTTTAGGATACTCTGGTTGGGAATCTTCACAATTAGAAAACGAATTACAATCTAATGCTTGGGTAGTAACTCAAAACATTTATAAAAAAGCTATTATTGAAAAAAGCTACGACTCTTTCTGGAAAGAAAAAATGTTAGAGTTTGGAGGAGATTATTCAATATGGTCTAACGCTCCAGAAAACCCTAGCTATAATTAAGTTAGTCTTATCTTTATATTTAACTTTTGTAGAAGTGATTTAGAAACCTCACTCGAAAATTCTTTCTTCCTATAATTAGTAATTGGTAGAATTCCAACAATAACATTTGTAATAAATAGCTCATCTGCTTTTTGAAGTTCAAAAGGAGACACTGAATCTTCAACAAATTCAAACTCATCGTTTGCTTTTAATAGCTCTATTACTTGTTTTCTCATAATTCCTTTCAAACAACCATCTTCTAAAGGAGGTGTCTTAATAACATTATCTTTTACTACAAAAATATTTCCATTTAAAGCTTCAATAATGTTCTTGTTAGTATTAAGCAGTAAACAATTATCAAATCCATTCTCTTTAGCATAAATACTACCTAAAACATTAGTGATTTTATTATTTGTTTTTAATGTAGATAGTAACCCTGGAGCAATAAAAAAATCTTTATACAGATCTATTATATAAGAAGAATCAGTGATTTGGTATAAGTCTGTTGGCAATACTTCGGTAGTAATAACATAATCGATATTATTAGAAACTGGCAAATACTTACCTCCTACCACTCTATTTACCAACAACTTAACCCTAACAGAGTTACCAGTCTCATTATTAGCTTCTAAAATTTTAATAATCTCATCTTGTAAAAACTCCATTGTAAAATTCATTGGAATTTCCATACGCAAAATTCGCATAGATGCCATTAATCTGAAATAATGATCTTCCCAAAATAGAATTTTACCATTAAGTACTTTTATGGTTTCAAAAAGTGCATCACCATAAGCATAACCACGATTATCTATAGAAAGTAAATTTGAAGAATTATCTTGAAGGGTTCCGTTAAAATTTATCATAAAAAAAGTCTCGATGTTTTAAAATCGAGACAAAGATATAACTTAAAATTAGTGTTAGCTTATGCTGAACCTAAAACCTGCTTTAAATCTGAAATTTGGTTTTCCCAAAGCATTTTTGCTTCGTCTACTTCATCTTCATCAATATAATCAGTTACAATAATAGATACGTCTTTTGTTATTTCATCTACCTGAATTCTAATCTCAAAATAATAAGACTCTCCTTCTTCTTCATCACTCATCCATCTAAATTTAATACGCTCACCACTTTTTTTACTTAAAAGTTTGGCCTTTTCTTCACTATCATTCCAAATAAATGTAAAAACTTCACCTCTTGAGTTTACATTATCTGCAAACCATTCAGATAAACCTGAAGGTGTTGATATATATTGAAATAAAAGCTGTGGTGAAGCATGTATTGGAAACTCCATTTCGAACTTAATTTTTTCTTCCATAAGTGTATTTTGTTACAATGCCAATATATACATTAATTGTTGAGTTTAAAAACTAATTTTATAAAAAATAATTTAAGCAAGTTATTGTTTGCAGACAATAATTTTGTTTTTATATTTGCAGCCTTAAAAAAGGCGAGGTAGCTCAGTTGGTTAGAGCGTCGGATTCATAACCCGGAGGTCACGAGTTCAAATCTCGTTCTCGCTACAAGAAAAAAAGGACTAATTTTTTATTAGTCCTTTTTTTGTTTTATGCTACAATGAAGTAATCATCTTACAGTAAAATTATATTTTTTTACACTTAATCGGATTTTTTTGCGTTTTATGGATGATTTTAAAAAAATAATTATATATTAGCCAAAAATATAATTGCCAAATCGTATAAAATCTTAACCTAATGAAAAAAATTACCCTTCTATTTGTAATATTTTTGCTTACTATATCTAGTAGTATTGCACAAATTACTGAAAAGCAAAAAGCCGAAAATTATCTTGCTACTAATGGCGAAGTTTGTTTCACATTTAAAGCAAACAGTATTGATCAATTTAAAGAAATCTCTGAATTTCTTACTATTGGCCATAAGCATGTAGATAAAAATGAATTAATTGCCGAAGCTTTCGCTAATGAAAATACATTTGCACAATTTTTAGAATATGGTTTACCATATACTATAAATAAAGATGATAACGAATTACCTTTTGATCCTCATCAAGCTGGTATGTCGCCTGAAGCAATAATGGCTAGATCTTCTAATCAAGATACTCCTGCTGCTCCTGCTGCTTGGGATACAACTTGGGATGCTTATCCAACATATACAGAATATGTTGCAAAAATGAATTACTATGCAACAACATATCCTAACTTGTGTTCTTTACAAAATATTGGAACAACTGTTAGTGGTAGACAATTATTAGTTTTAAAAATTACTGATAATGTGTCAGTAAATGAAGGTGAGCCAGAATTTTTCTATACTTCATCAATGCATGGTGACGAATTGGTAGGTTTTCCTTTAATGATGAGATTAATAGACTATTTACTTACAAATTATGGAACAAATTCAGAAGTAACTAACCTTGTTAATTCTACTGAAATTTATATAAACCCTAGTGCTAATCCAGATGGATCTTATAGACTTGGTGATACTAATGTAATCTCAAGTCCAAGAAGAGCCAACGATAATAATGTCGATTTAAACAGAAACTACCCTGACAATGCAATAACTGGTGGTGGATTACATACAGATGGTTTTGCTTACCAACCTGAAACATTAGCATTTATAAACTTTGCTAAATCAAAAAACTTTGTTCTGTCAGCAAATTTACATGGAGGAACTGAACTGGTAAACTATCCTTATGATAATGCTTATGTAAGTCAGTATACGCATTCAGATGGTAACTATTTTGAATATATAGGAGTTGAATATGCAACCAATGCACAAAACAATAGTCCAGCAGGTTATATGGTAGATGATGATGATTCAAACATTTATCCAAGTCCAGGTGTTACTCATGGTGCAGAATGGTATAGAGTATATGGTGGAAGACAAGATTACATGAATTATTACCTAGGTGTAAAAGAAGTAACATTAGAATTATCTGACGTAAAATGGGTAAGTGGACCTAATTTACCTGCTCATTGGAATTATAACAGACAAGCATTCCTAGACTATATGAAGCAAGCAAATTATGGTATACAAGGAACGGTAAAAGATGAATCTGGCAATCCTATAGTAGCAAGAATAGAAATTGTTGGACACGATAAGTTAAATACATTCAGAATGTCTGAAGCTGGTTTAGGTGAATATCAAAAACTGGTTAAAGCTGGGACATACAATGTAACTTATTCAGCACCTGGTTATGCTTCCCAAACAATATCAGTAACTGTTGTTGACAAAGTAAAAACTATTCAAAATGTAACACTAGTTGCTTTAAATGCAAGACCTACAGCTAATAACGTTTCAACATGTACTAATGAAACTGCAACTTTAACAGCAACAGGAACAGGAACTTTAAATTGGTATGATACAGCAACAAGCAGTACTCCATTAGCAACAGGAAGCCCGTTTGTTACTCCAGCATTAACAAGTACTCGCTCATATTTTGTAGAACGTGTTATTTCAAAACCTGATGCAGGTCATACACAATCAAACACTAATGGTAGTGCATTAGGTGGAGATGGTAGATATTTAATATTTAACTGTACAGAATCAGTAAGACTTAATCAGGTTACCATAAATCCAGCTCAAATTGGAGAAATGGATGTTGAATTGCAAGATGCTTCTGGAAACGTTTTAGATTCAAGAATTATAAGAATTACTTCAACAGGAGTACAAACAATAGATTTAAACTTTATTATTCCTGTAGCAAATAACTTAAGATTAGTTGCAAAACGACTATCAAGTGGTTTAAATTTATGGAGAAACAATACTGGAGTGAGTTTTCCTTATACTAGTGGCGGAATTTCTATAACAGATAGTAGTGCAGGAACGACATTTTATTACTACTTCTATAATTGGAAAATTGCATCTCTTAAAAGTGCAAGACGAGAAGTTGTTGTTACTGTTAATCCTAAAGCCGTTGCCAATTTTACATTTGTTGTTAACCCTTCAAATAATGGTGAAGTAACTTTTACTAACACATCAACTGACGCAACAACATACTCATGGAATTTTGGAGACGTAATAGGATCATCTAACGCTACAAATCCAGTATATACTTTTGCATCTTCTGGTACTTATAATGTCGAGCTAACGTCAACAAATGTTAACTGTGGTAATAATGTTATTGTTAAACCTGTTACTGTTACAGTAGATACATTAGGTGAAAATGAAAATGTTTTTGAAGGATTGAGCATCTATCCTAACCCATTTAATAATGAGATAACCATTAAACTTCCAACTCAATTTAATAGTAACTCTTTTGGATTACAATTATATGATATTAGCGGAAGAACAATTGCTAAATTTGACGAGCAAAGTCCAGTAAATGGAACTTTAATATTAAGCAATATGAATGGTTTATCTAATGGAACCTATTTCATTAAGATTATAGACAACCTAAATTCTAATTCTATTGTTAAACAACTTGTTAAACAATAAATTTAATTCATATTAATTTATAAAAGGCTGAAAATAATTTCAGCCTTTTTTTATTCAATATTATTAATCATTGCCTTGATAATAAAACCAAATAAATCATTTTATCGTATATGTTTGGGATTACAAAGAAAACATTAACAAGTTGATTATCAGTAAAAATAAAATCTACACTATCTATAATTTTAATCAAAAAATCATTTTTATAACTATTTAATAATCAACATTTTAAAATTACAAAATGCATTTCATCGATTTTATTTGCATTTCATGGAATGTTATTATATATTTGACCCAAATAATTAATTAGTCCCAAAACTAAAATTTAACCGCTTATGAAAAATTATACTTTTTTAAGTAGTAAGTATCTAGTAATACTACTATTTGCAGTTTTAATTAATAACACAGCATTATTTTCACAAACTTGTGGTTCAACAATTTCTTCATACCCTTATACTCAAAGTTTCGAAAACACTTTTGGTGGATGGACACAATCTTCTGCAGATGATTTTGATTGGACAAATTTAAACTCAGCGCCTCCTTCAAGTGGTACTGGTCCAAATGCTGCACATGATGGCTCTTGGTTTGTTTATACAGAATCTTCTAGTCCAAATTATCCTAGTAGAACTGCTATATTGGAAAGCCCATGTTTTAATCTTACAACAGCAATAGCTGCACAATTCTCGTTTTGGTACCACATGTATGGATCATCAATGGGAGATTTATATATAGAGCTAAGTACTGATAATGGTACAACTTACCCATACCTTTTGCAAACCATTTCTGGTCAGCAACAAGGATCAGACACTAGTGCTTGGTTACAATCAAATTTGAATCTAGTCTCATATATTGGAAATACAGTTAAAATTAGATTTAGAGGTGTCACTGGTTCAAATTTTAGAAGTGATATAGCTGTAGATTTAGTCTCAATGACTGCAACTCTGGCAGTTGGTCCAGAAATTAATATACAAGGTAATTCTACAACAATTGCTGATGGTGACACAACGCCAACAACAGCAGATTTTACAGATTTTGGAACTGTAGCTGTAGCATCATCTTTTACAAGAACATTCACAATACAAAACATAGGTACTTCTAACTTAAATCTAACTGGTGCATCACCTTATATTGTTATATCAGGTGCTAATGCAGCAGACTTTACTGTTACAGCAATACCAACAACTCCTATAGGAGCATCTAGTAGTACAACTTTTAATATCCGTTTTACACCTAGTGCAGCTGGAGTACGTAATGCTACATTAACTATTGCAAATAATGATACTGATGAAAATCCTTATGATTTTGCAATACAAGGTACAGGTTTTGTACCTGCTCCAGAAATTAACATTTTAGGTAACGCTACTACAATTGTTGATGGTGATACAACTCCAACAACAGCCGATTTTACAGATTTTGGTTCTACTGCAATAGCAACACCAATAACGAGATCGTTTACTATACAAAATACTGGTACAGCAAATTTAAACTTAACTGCTGCTTCGCCAAGAATAGTTATTTCTGGTGCTAATGCTGCAGATTTTTCTGTTACTGTAATTCCTGCAACACCAATTACAGCTTCAAATAGTACAACGTTTACAATTCGATTTAATCCTGCAACTGCAGGAGTAAAAAATGCTACATTAACTATTGCAAACAATGATAGTGATGAAAATCCTTATGACTTTGCAATACGAGGAACTGGATTAGCACCTGCTCCCGAAATGAATATTCTAGGTAATGGAGTATCAATAGCTGACAATGACACAACACCAACAACTGCAGATGATACTGATTTTGGTTCTAGCCCAATTGGTACACCAATCACAAAAACATTTACAATTCAAAATTTAGGAACTGCAAACTTAAATTTAACAGCAGCTTCGCCACGTATAACTATTTCTGGTTTACATGCTGCAGATTTTTCTGTTACATTAATCCCTACAACGCCTATTGCTGCTGCTGGTAGCACAACATTTAGTATTAGATTCAATCCAAGTTTAATTGGAGCAAGAAATGCTACATTAACAATTGCCAATAATGATGCTGATGAAAACCCATATAATTTTGACATTACGGGTAATGGAATAATAGGCGGAACCTGCTTAACAACAATATCATCATTCCCTTATACTGAGGATTTTGAAACTGGTATAGGTGTATGGACACAAGATACTGGTGATAATTTTGATTGGACAAGACGTACAGGAACAACACCTACAGGAGCAACTGGTCCTTTTGGTGCTGCATCAGGCTCGTTTTACATGTATACCGAAGCTGATGGCAATAATAGCAGAACAGCTAACTTTATAAGCCCTTGTTTTAATTTAACTGGAACAACAAATCCTAGATTTACATTTGTCCACCACTTATATGGTTCTAATATAGGAACACTTAGAGTGCAAGTTAGTACAGATAATGGTTTATCATTCCCAACTACATTATGGACAAGAACTGGAGATGTTCAAAAAAACACAAACTCAGCATGGATACCTGTTAGCATAGACTTAAGTACTTATATTGGGCAGACTATTAGATTAAGAATTCAAGGTGTGACAGGTGCTGGTAATAATAGTGACATTTCAATTGACAATGTTAGGTTAACAACTAAAGCTAACCCAATTTATGCACCTGGAGGAGTAACTGCAGATTTATCAATATGGTTAAAAGGAAATGATGGAAGCTATACAGATGGACAAAGTGTACCAGTATGGCAAGATAGAGGTCTTGCTAGTGATGCAAGAGCTCATCTTCCAGGACAAGAACCAACTTTTAGAGATAATGCTACAAAAAATGTAAACTTTAACCCTGTTGTAGAATTCGACAACCCTTTTGCAACTTATACAGTTGACAGTAATTATTTATACAATGATACAACTAGAGATTTCTTAGAAGGAGATTACGGGTTGTATACTCAAGAAATGTTCATTGTATTAATCCCAGACGACACTCCTATAAATAGTAGTTTTGGTTTTATGGATGTATTTTGTGGAGATGCTCACTTAGAAACTAATGCTGCTGACGCAACAGGTATTGGTTTTGGAGATTATACTGGTCGTGTTACTAACGAAATTATTTGTTATGCTCATGACTCTTATACAACTGGTGAAGCAGGTGATGGATATGCAGTAGCAGAAATTGGTACAGGTTCTAGCTATACTAATGTTGGTATTATAAACGCTAGAAATAATAGTGCAAATACACAACAAGAGCTATTTTATAATGCTCGTAATATAGGTAATGTTCAAAATGATATTGCTGAATACATGAATGCAAATGATTCACGTTTTTGGATTGGACGTAGTGAAGGTTGGAGAGCTTCTTTAAATGCAAGAGTTGCAGAAGTTATTTCTTATAAAGTAAGAAAAACTGATGTAACATTATCACAAGAACGCAATAGAATTCAATCTTATTTAGCTATAAAATATGGTATAACACTTGGTGTAAATGGAACATCACAGAACTATGTAAATAGTGATGGAACCACAATATGGAATCAAGTAGCCAATTCAGGTTATAATTATGACATTGCTGGTATTGGTCGAGATGATGCTTCACAATTAAACCAAAAACAATCTAGAAGTGTTAATAATGCTACAGATGGAACAGGTAGAACCCAAGGCTTACTTTCTGTTGGTTTAACAGATCTTTATGCAACAAATAATCAAAATATAAGCTCTAACCCAACTACATTAGCCAACAAACAATATTTAGTTTGGGGAAATAATGGTGCTGATTTAAATTTAGCTGCTTCCACTATTAGTGTAAATATGAGTGCTGGTATTGCTCCAGCCTTAACAACAAATGTTACGTTTACAGGGATGCAACGTATTTGGAAGTTTGTTGAAAATGGTGGAGATATTCCTTCAGTGAAAATTTCTATACCACAAAACGCAATAAGAAATATTAGTCCTCCTGGTAGTTATTACATGTTTATATCTAATACAGGTATTTTTGATCCAACAGCTGATTATAGAGTAATGACTCCTGATGGATTTGGTAACTTAACAACAGAGTATGATTTTGACGGAACTAAATATGTTACTTTTGGTTATGCGCCTCAAGTTGTAGTTGAACGTTCAATTAATTTTGACGGAGTATCAGATTATGTAGAAGTTGGAAATAAATTAAACTTAAACACTTCTAGTTTTACAATTTCTGCGTGGGTAAAAAGAGATACAGGAACAACTAATGCTACTATTTTATCTAAAAGAAATGCTGCATTTACTGAAGGTTATGATTTAAAAATTAATAGTGCTGGACGATTTGAAGCTACTTGGATTAATGTAGTACCTCAAACACTAACATCTTCTGTAGTAATTCCAGAAAATGAATGGCATCATTTAGCAGTTATTTTCGACTCTGGTATTGCTACACTGTATATAGACGGTGTTGCTGATACATCTGGAGTAAGATTAGCTCCAGTAAGTACTACTCAATCATTTAATATAGCTGCAGCTGGTAAAATTGGAACAACATCATTCTTTAAAGGAAACATAGACGAAGTAAGAGTTTGGAACAGAGCTTTAAACCTTGCTCAGTTAAAATTTATAATGAACCAAGAAATACAAACTAACGCTGGTTTTGTTAGCGGTAGAATACTACCTTCAACAATTACTAAAAATGATGTTGGCACAATTCCTTGGACAGATTTAGCTGGTTATTACCCAATGTCTGTTTATACGTATACAAACGTAGAAGACGCTTCAGGAAATGGTAATCAAGGTGCTTTAAGAAATCTTGATACTGTAGATAGACAAACAGCTCCTTTACCATATAGATCTAATGCAAATGGAGATTGGACAACTAGTGCAACTTGGTTAAATAATACAGTACAAACATTACCTAACGCATTATCTATTGTTGATGGAGTAACACCTATTAATTGGAATATTGTAGAAACTAGTCACAATATTTTAATTAATAAAGACAATGTTTTAGGACGCGACAGAGCTGTTTTAGGGTTAATGATTAACTCTAACACACTAACAATTGATGGTAGCCAATTTGACGGAGATACAGGTAATGGTCTTACCGTTACACATTATTTAAGATTAAATGGTAAAATTGACTTAAATGGAGAATCTCAATTAGTACAAACAACTGGTAGTGATTTAGATGTTACTTCATCTGGTCTTCTTGAAAAAGATCAACAAGGTACTGCTGATAGATACACCTACAATTATTGGTCATCTCCTGTTGGAGTAAGTAATATTACTACAAATAATAATAGTTATACTTTACCTAATGTTATGCGTGATGGTTCAAATCCTGCAACACCAATAGCATTAATATTCTTAACATCTGGCTATAATGGATCAACAGGAACACCTAAGAGAATAGCAGATTACTGGATATGGAAATTTGCTAATCAACCAAACGGAAGCTATTCTTCATGGCAGCATGTAAGAAGTACTGGAACTCTATTGGCTGGTGAAGGATTTACCATGAAAGGACCTGGTTCAGGAACAATCGTTGACAGGCAAAACTATACCTTTATTGGTAAACCTAATAACGGTAACATAAACCTTAATATAACTGCAGGTAATGATTATTTAGTTGGTAACCCTTACCCTTCGGCTATAGATGCTAATAAATTTATATTAGATAATGGACCAACAATTGCTGGTGCAGGATCAACAACCGGAACTTTATATTTCTGGGAGCATTGGGGAGGAGCCTCACATAATCTAGGCGATTATCAAGGTGGTTATGCTACATATAACCTATCTGGAGGAGTTCCTTCAGCTTCATTCGGAACAAATGATCCAGATGTAGGAACTGGAGGTACACCAACAAAAATCCCATATAGATATATACCAGTAAGTCAAGGTTTTTTTGTAGTTGCTGAAAACACAGGAGTAATTAACTTTAATAACAGCCAACGTTTTTACAGAAAAGAAACTACAGGTACATCAGTTTTTGTGAGATCTAGTCAAACAACCGATTATAACTCTGATCCAGAAAATAGTGATACGAGAATGAAATTTAGATTTGGTTTCAATTCGGTAAACACTATTCACAGACAACTATTACTTACAATAGATGATGATACTACAACTGGATATGATTGGGCTTATGATGGTAAATTAAATGAAGACCAAATTGATGACATGTATTGGATGATAGATGGAGAAAAATATAATATCCAAGCAAGAAACCCAATAGACATTAATAGTGTAGTTCCATTAGGTATTCATGTTGATAATGCAGGGCAAAATAAAATTATGATAGATCATTTAGAAAACGTTCCTGATAACATAAACATCTTTGTTCATGATAAAGTTCTAAATACATATCATAATCTAAGAGATAGTGATTATACTTTCTCAGTACCAGCTGGTCAATATTTAGATAGATATGAAATTACTTTCGCAAACGCTGAAGCTTTAGGAATAGAGGAAAATGATTTAAATGCTTTTGAAGTTTACTACGCTAACAATACAAAAAGTATAGTATTAGTAAATCCTAAACTGCATGAGATAAAGAGTATTGAATTATTTAATTTGTTAGGACAATCTATTCACACAATAGACAACGTTTCTCAAGAAGAATATTCTGAATACAAAATTGAAAACTTAAGTACAGGAAGTTATATTATAAAACTATATACTGAAAGCGGTTCAGTTTCTAAACAAGTTTTAGTTAAGTAAATAATCCCAAATTGTTAAATCTTAACCTAATTAAGTCCCGAATAACTTCGGGACTTTTTTATTGTAATGCTTTTATAAGCTGTTCTAGTGTAAGTTGTTGTTGATCTCCAGAACTCATGTTTTTTAGAGTAAAAGTATTTGATGCTAACTCAGATTCTCCAACCAAAACTACATTAGGAATGTTACGCTTATTAGCATAATTAAACTGCTTTATTGTTTTCTTATTATCTGGAAACAATTCAGCACTTACTCCATTCTCTCTTAATGCTTTTACAGCTTTCATGCTAGCCATAGCTTCTGCCTCACCAAAATTGATAAATAAAGCTTTTACTGTATTGGTAATTGTTTCAGGGAACAAATTAAGCGATTCTATTACTAAATAAATTCTATCTAATCCAAAGCTAATACCTACTCCACTAACATCTTTTAAGCCAAAAATTCCTGTAAGGTCGTCATATCGTCCTCCTCCTCCAATAGAACCCATATCTACTCCTTTTGGCGCAGACACCTCATAAATAGCTCCTGTGTAATAGTTAAGACCTCTTGCTAAAGTGACATCTAGCTGTAACGTTGCTGTTTTTAAACCTAACTCTGTAATAGCTTTATCAATAAATTCTAATTCTTCAATTCCTTTTTTTCCTTCTTCAGAAGTGCTTAAAATAGATTTAAGCTGTGAAACTTGAGATTCAAAAGTACCAGACAAACTAAATAATGGCTGTAATTTGTCAATACCAGATTGTGGAATACCTTTACCTAACATCTCTTCTTTTACCTTCTCCTCGCCTATTTTATCTAGCTTATCTAAAGCCACTGTAAAATCGATTAATTTATCTTGTGCACCAATAACTTCAGCAATACCAGATAAAATTTTACGATTATTAATTTTTATAGTAACACCTTCTAGTTTTAAGGCTGTAAATACTGCATCATATAACTGCACAAACTCCACCTCTTGCCATAACGATGTTGAACCTACAACATCTGCATCACACTGATAAAACTCTCTAAAACGTCCTTTTTGAGGTCTATCTGCTCTCCAAACTGGTTGTATTTGGTAGCGTTTAAAAGGGAATTCTATTTCATTTTGGTGTTGTACTACATATCGTGCAAAAGGAACAGTAAGATCATAACGAAGTGCTTTTTCTGAGATTGAAGAAGTGATTTTATTTGAATCTTTTTGATTATAAAGATTTTCATCTACTTTACTTAAATAATCACCACTATTTAAAATCTTAAAAATGAGCCTATCTCCTTCTTCACCATATTTTCCCATTAAAGTATCAGAATTTTCAAAACTTGGTGTTTCAATAGGTTGAAACCCAAAAACTTCAAATTGCTGCTTTATTACATTAAAAATGTAATTGCGCTTTGCAACTTCTTCTGGATTAAAATCTCTAGTACCTTTTGGAATGCTTGGTTTTTGTGCCATAATAACTTCCTGCAAAAAACAGGAATCTCTTTTTTAGTCTATCAATTTAAACTTCTTCCGAAATAAAAACTGATTAAAATTAATCTTACTTACAGCAAAAATATCATAATTTTTATAGGCAATCATAAGATATTTCAAATTTATAGTAACTTTATTGGCATTTAGTAGTCTTATAGAAAATCAATCTTAACAAGAACTCCATAAATTTATGTTTTCATTATTTAGAGAAAATTTTAAAATTGCAGTTAATTCAATAAAAACTCAACTGTTGCGAACCATTTTAACAGTTTTAATTATTGCTATAGGAATAACTGCCTTAGTTGGTATTTTAAGTGCTGTATCAAATTTAGAAAACACTATTTCGAGTGATTTCTCATCAATGGGAGCAAATACCTTTAATATTCAACGTTATGAGTTTAACGCACAACGACAAAGCGGAAGTGAAGCAAGAAAAATTAACCCTGTTATTAGCTATAGAAATGTAAAAGATTTTGAAGAGAATTATAACTTTCCTTATACAAAAACTTCAATTTCATTTGTTGGTACTCGTAATGCTGAGGTGAAATATGAAAACAAAAAAACTGATCCAGAAGTAACCATTTTAGGTGTTAACGAAAATTTTATTCAAAATTCTGGCTTAGAAGTGAATGATGGACGTGAACTCAACTATTTTGATGTTCTTAATAGTAATACTGTTTGTGTTATTGGTAGTGATTTAGCAAAATCTATTTTATCTGATGTAAATCCAATTGGACAAACCATTAGTGTTAGAGGTGCTAAATTTAAGGTTATTGGTGTATTGAAGTCTAAAGGAGCAACGTTTGGAAACAATCAGGATTTACGTGTATTGTTACCATTACAAAAGGCTCGAACAATTTTTACAAATCCAGACATAAACTATAGTTTAAGTATAAAAACTGATAAAAAAGACATGTTAGAAGGTGCGCAAGATGAAGCCATTTTAACATTTAGGAATATTAGAGGTTTAAACCCTGTTGAAGAAAATAACTTTGGGTTAGAGCGTAGTGATGACCTAATAAATCGTATTGGCTCAATAACTCAATACTTATATATTGCTGCTTGGATTATTAGCATCATAACTATTACAGGTTCTTCTATCGCATTAATGAATATACTTTTTGTATCAGTAACTGAACGTACTAGAGAAATTGGTGTACGTAAAGCGCTTGGTGCTAAACGAAAAACTATAGCTTCACAATTCTTTATGGAAGCAATTATTATTGGTCAATTAGGAGGAATTGTTGGAATTATTCTTGGGATACTAATTGGTTACGGATTTTCTTCATTAGCAGGTTTTAAGTTCGTAATTCCTTGGCTAGCTATGTTTAGCGCATTTACGATTGCATTTATTGTTGCTGTTATTGCTGGGTTACTACCAGCTGTTAAAGCAGCAAAACTTGATCCTGTTGAGTCGTTGAGATATGAGTAATTTATTTAATTACTAATTTTTCAAAATACTTAAACAAATCCCCTTTTGTAATGACTGCTCCTTGCTGAATAAGTTTAAACTTATCTAATGACTTATCTTCTGAGTATGATTTATTTGCGGTTAAAAACTCTACATCGTCAGATAATAAGTTGTTTCTAAACCAATCAAATCCTTCGCTTGTTGTTAAGTCAATTTCTTCATTCTTTAGTTTTATGGCAATCAAGGTCATGATGTCTTCCTTAAGATGAAACAAATGCATTTGCTGTGATGATATATGCTCTAAATAAGTAACTTGCCCTAATACACCTTCCCAAACCAAATCACTAAACACATCTAATTCCTGTTCAGCAACTTCTGGTTTATTAGCTTTAATTTCATCCCATTCTTTAGCTGTAATAGACTGTGTTGCTAAAAAATTAATAAATTCTTTATGTAGTTCTTCAAATTGTTCTTTAGTAAGTCTTGTATACTTCATAATATATTATAAATAAAAAATGCGCTCCTTAAAAAAGGAGCGCAAATTTATTAATTTAATATTTATTATTAGAATATATAGCGTAAACCAAATTGTGCTTGCCATCTAGACGCTAAACTAGAGTCATAATTAAATGTACTTTGCAAATCTGGGTTAAATGTATATGTTGGCACACTGCTAGAGTCTACACTAACTCCAAGTGGCTGAACGCTATTTGGTTGTTGTGTTAATCCCCAATCTGAATTTAATAAATTACCAACATTTAATACATCGATACTTAATTGGATGGTATTAGTTTTATTTTCTGAAACTTTAAAATTAAAATCTTGTAATAATTTTAAATCCCAACGGCTTCTCCAAGGTGCAATTGCTCCATAACGCTCAGCATATTGACCTCTTCTACCACTTAAGTAATCGTCTTGTTGTATGTAAGCTTCAAAAGCAGCAGCTTGGCCAGCTCCAGAAAAATTCATTTGATTAACTTCAGCTTCAGTTGGTATATATATTAAGTCGTTTAAGTTAGAACCATCACCATTAATATCACCACCATAAGTATAGTTAAAACGTCCTCCTTGTGCATATTCAAAGAATGTTGAGATTGTTGTTCCCCAACTTCCATAAGTCCACTTTTTACTAGCTACACCAATAAATCTATGGTTATCTCCATATTTTGAATAAGCTAATACATCATCATTTACATTTCCTAAGGCTGGATTAAATGCAAAAGCATCCCCAGTTATCTCAGCCTCAATAGAATTAACATCTTTTGAATTTAAGTAGCTATATCCTAACATTGCGTATAAACCTTTATCAAATGTTTTTTGTGCTTTTAAAGCAACATTCCAGATTCTACCTTTATCAGAATTTGTAAAAACGTAAGCATTGTTTATTACATCAGAAGATGTATAAATTGGTCTGTTATCAACTCCTGATAATGTTCCACTAGGAGTTGTTAATCCCCAATTCTGAACGTGCGCTCCATTAATATCTTTAGTGTAAGATACATCTCCTGTTAATGTAAGTCCATTTTCAAATCTATAATCTGTACCTATATTTGTTCTCCAAACTTGTGGGAATTTGTAATCAGGGTCAACTGCTTGATAAAAGAATACTTCTGGATTAGCAATTTGATTTCCTAACCATACAAAAGGAAAACGGCCTGTAAACAATCCTGAACCTCCTCTAAACTGAAATGTTTTGTCACCATTTACATCATAATTAAATCCTACTCTTGGAGAAATCAACCAATCGTTATTTGGCATTTTTGTATTATCTAAAAATACTGTTTCTCCAGTATTTGGATTAACATAAGGAATACTTGGTACATAACAACAAGCTCTATCAATTACTTCTTGAGCTTTTTCAGCTGAGTCAAAAAATAGTGGCTTATCAAAACGCACACCATAAGTTAATTTAAATTTATCTGACACATTCCATTCATCTTGTAAATAAAATGACATTTGGCCTACATTAGTCTCTGCTAAAGCCCAACCACCTGCTACTCCATCTCCATTTGCAGATAAAGAACTATGTGCTGCTAATGCTTGGTCATATAAGTTTTGTAATTGTCCTGAACTTACAAAGTTTGGAAAATCTGCCATAGTGGTTGTAGGAAAGAAAACTCCTTGAGCACCATAAACACCTAAATTGAATGAATTATCAAACTGGAATTTTTCAAATGAAAAACCAATAGTATAAGTATGGTCTCCTTTAAAGTAGTTTAAGTTATTTGAAAACTGAAATACTTTTTGGTCTAATTTATTATGAATTGAAAATGGCTCATGCCCAGCAATAATATAATTTGATCCATCTTTAGTTATTGTAAAAGTTGGAGCTGGAGTTGATAACGGGTTTCTAAAATCATCAAAATGTGTATAACCAACTTGCAATTTATTACTTGTCTCTTCAGATAAAGTAGAAGTTAATTCTAACTGAACCGATCTAATATTGTTGTTTATTTGGTAACCTGAATTTTCAAACTGTAATGTATTAGCGTTTGGACCTCTAAAACCTAATGCTGTTGGATGCGCTGGTTTTTCTTTTCCTGCATTTAAGAAATTATAAATTACAGCAAGTCTATTCTTTTCGTTAATATTCCAATCTAACTTAAATATTCCTTTATTAGATTCAGAAGCATAAGTAAATCCTTGATAAGCACCAGGATTATAACCTATATCTAATAAGGCATTTTGAACAGTTATTAAATCTGCTTCTAAAACTCTAGATTCATTTACTGCTCCACTTCCTGTATTTGGGATCCAACCATTGCTACCAAGGTCTGTACGCTCATCTTTTTCGAAGTTCATAAAGAAGAATAATTTATTCTTTACTATTGGTCCTCCTAAACTAAATCCATATTGGTTTTGTTCTAATTTTGGTTTAATAACATCTTCACCTCTTACTTTTCCTCCAGTAAAATCTTCATTTCTAAAAAAACCATAAACAGTTCCTTCAAATTCATTTGTTCCACTTTTTGTAACCGCGTTAACAGCTGCTCCTGTAAAACCTGATTGAGTAACATCGTAAGGTGCTGTAGAAACTGTAATTTGGTCAATCGCGTCTAATGATATTGGTTGAGAATCTGTTTGTCCTCCTGGAGTTGCTGCATCTAAACCAAATGGATTTGTAAAAATTGCTCCATCTAAAGAGAAGTTATTAAACTGGTCGTTTCTACCTCCAAAAGAACCATTACTTGCAGTAGGCTCTAAACGCGTAAAATCTGATGCCGATCTTGAAATTGTAGGAAGCCTAGTAAGTTCTCTACGTCCAACATTGGTTTCTGCTCCTGTTCTATCACTTCCAAATGTTCCTGTGCCTGTTGAACCAGTAATAACTACTGTATCTAACTGCTCGCTATCTGGAACCATTTTAGAGTCAATATTTTCTGTTTTTCCTAAAGTTAAATATATGTTATCAAGAACTTGTTCTTTATAACCTACATAACTTATAGTTACTGTATATGGTCCGCCAACTCTAAGGTTAATTAAGTTGTATCTACCATCAAAATTTGTAGCTACACCATAAGTAGTACCAGTTGGTGTATGAACAACAACAATGTTAGCTCCTGGCAATGGTTGGTCTGTTTCATCAAGAATTAATCCTTTAATGCTTGATGTTGTAACTTGTGCAATTGCAATAACTGAACAAAACATTAAAACAAAAGTCAATAATAGTTTTTTCATTAGTTTTATAAGGTTTAGTTAATTTTACGTAAAAGTAAAATAAAAAAGGCTACTCAAATGAGTAGCCTTAATAATTTATTAACGCATTAATGTTAATTATGCTTCAGCAATAACTTCGAAAGGTAAATCTACAGTTACATCTCTGTGTAATCTAATTACAGCATCGTATTTTCCTGTACGTTTTACAGTTCCACCAATTACATTGATGTACTTTCTTTCGATAGTATGACCTTCTTTTTGTAAAGCATCAGCTAAATCCATATTGTTTACAGAACCAAATAATTTATCACCTGATCCTACTTTAGAAGCAATTTTAATTTCTAATGCTTTTAATGCATCAGCAATTTTAGTAGCCTCTTCAACAATTTTCTTCTCTTTAAAAGCTCTTTGCTTTAATGTTTCAGCTAATACTTTTTTAGCTGAAGCTGTAGCCATTATAGCTTGTCCTTGAGGAATTAAAAAATTTCTACCATAACCGTTCTTTACTGTTACAATATCGTCTTTAAATCCTAAATTTTCAACGTCTTGTTTTAATATAAGTTCCATAGTTATGTTTTATTATTTTAATAAATCTGCTACATAAGGCATCAACGCAAGGTGACGAGCTCTTTTTACTGCAGTAGATACTTTTCTTTGATATTTTAATGAAGTTCCTGTTAAACGTCTTGGTAACAATTTACCTTGCTCGTTAACAAAGCTTAATAAAAAGTCTGCGTCTTTGTAATCAATATACTTGATGCCAGACTTTTTGAAACGACAATATTTTTTCGTTTTGCTAGTGTCTATATTTAATGGCGTAAGATATCTAATCTCTCCATCTTTTTTTCCTTTAGCTTGTTGTTCTATTGATGACATAATTACGCTTTTTGTTTGTTTCTAGTTCTTCTTTTTTCAGCCCAAGCAATTGCATGCTTATCTAATTTCACTGTTAAGTAACGCATAAAACGCTCATCACGTCTAAACTCTAATTCTAATGGAGAAATAACTTCACCATCTACAGTGTATTCAAATAAGTGATAGAAACCACTTTTTTTGTGTTGAATTGGGTAAGCTAATTTTTTTAGTCCCCAATCTTCTTTGGCTATCATCTTCGCTCCTCTAGAAACAAGAAAATCTTCGTATTTCTCTACTGTTTCCTTTATCTGTGTTTCAGATAAAACGGGATTTAAGATGAAAACAGTTTCATAATGATTCATAAAAATTGTGTTTATAATTAAAAATGGCTGCAAAAATAGACATAATTTCTAATTCTGGCAACATAATTTCACGTATTTTTTTAGTTATTTTGAAATGTTAAAATTTTGTTAAATGAAACACTTTACCGATGTTTTTTGGTTTTTATCCGAATTTTTTGTACTATTGTCGATATCTTAACCTAAAATATTGAAATGTTATGACTTTAAACTGTGTAGTAGTTGATGATTCTGCAATACAACGATTGTCGATAGTAAAGTTAATAGAGAATCATTCCTCTCTTAACCTTATTGCAGAATACAGTAGTGCTCTAGAGACCAAGAACGGCCTAAATACTCATAAAGTAGATCTTATCTTCTTAGATATAGAAATGCCTGTACTTAACGGTTTCGAACTACTAGATGTACTCAACAATAAACCCCAAATTATTTTTGTTACTGGTAAAACCGAATACGCTTTTAAAGCTTTTAATTACGATGCTACTGACTATTTACAAAAACCAATCACAAGAGAACGTTTTAACACTGCTGTTGAAAAAGCTCTAGAACAACATAAATTAAAGTTAGACTTTAATGAAACTGATGGTGAGCATATTTTTGTTAAAAGTAATCTAAAAAAGCGTAAAGTTTACATCAAAGATATAAAATGGATTGAAGCTCTTGGTGATTATGTGAAATTAGTTACTGAAGAGAACAGCTTAGTAGTATTATCTACTATGAAAGCTTTTGAACAAGAATTACCTGAAGGCAAATTTTTAAGAATACATAAATCGTATATCGTAAATCTAGATAAAGTAGACCGTTTTAACAGTAAAAATGTTGAAGTTGGTGCTTATGAAATTCCTTTAAGTAGAAATAAAAAATCAGATTTAGTAGAGGCTTTAAATAACATTTAATTTAGTAATTATCGACATTTAAGATTACTCTAATTGCCCTAAAATCTTTCACACTAAAGAAGCTATTATTTATTTTAATGATAGCTTCTTTAGTTTTTACTAATGATTGTTGTTGCGGAATTTTTACCAAAATATTTTTGTGATATAAATTTCTTATTCTTGAAATAGGTGGAAACTCAGGACCTAATACATTAGTTTTAAACACTTGCCTTAAAGACGTTGCATACCACTCGGCAGCCAAGTTCACCTTATTATAATCTTTATGTTTAAAAGTTATTTTAATGAGCCTGTAAATTGGTGGATACTTATAAATATGCCTATCATTCATTTGTTCTTCAAACATCTCAAAATAACTATTGGTAGACACTTGCTGAAGAATTCGATGATACGGATTATAAGTCTGTATTAACACTTTACCTCGCTTATCTGTTCTACCAGCTCTGCCAGATACTTGTAACATTAATTGAAAACTACGCTCGTGAGCTCTAAAATCCGGAAAATTGAGCATGTTATCAGCATTCATTATACCTACAAGTTTTACATTCCTAAAATCTAATCCTTTGGTTAGCATTTGTGTGCCAACCAAAATATCAACTTCGTGTTGCTCAAAGGCATTAATAATCTTATCGTAACCATATTTACCTCTGGTAGTATCTAAATCCATACGAGCAACTTTATGTTCTGGAAATAGGGTTTTTGCTTCTTCTTCTACTTGCTCTGTACCAAAACCTTTAGAATCGAGCTCTACGCTACCACAAGCTTGGCAATTTTGAAGCATTGCTGTATGATATCCACAATAATGACAACGCAATTCATTTTTATATTGATGATAGGTTAAACTTACATCACAATTAGAGCATTGTGGCGAATGACCACACGTGTTACACTCTACAATTGGAGAAAACCCTCTTCTATTCTGGAATAATATAATTTGATGACCATCTTGCAATGCTTCAGTCATTTCTTCAATTAGCCTATCGCTAAAATGACCTTTCATGCGCTTGCGCTTGTGTTTATCTTTAATATCAACCAACTCAATTTCTGGCATCAACACATTGTTATAACGCTTTGTTATTTCAACTAATCCATATTTGTTTTGCTGTGCATTAAAATAGCTTTCAAGACTTGGCGTAGCAGAGCCTAACAAGGTTTTTGACTTAAACAGTCCTGCTAACACAATAGCTGCATCGCGTGCATGATAACGAGGAGCTGGATCGAATTGCTTATATGAAGATTCATGCTCTTCATCAACAATTACTAATCCTAAATTACTAAATGGTAAAAATATAGATGAACGTGCTCCTAACACAATTTGAGCTTTTGCTTCATTATTTAGTACATTATACCAAACCTCAACACGCTCATGAGATGAATATTTTGAATGAAATACAGCAACTTTCTCTCCGAAATAATTTTGAAGTCGCGTAACCAATTGTGTTGTTAATGCAATTTCAGGAAGCAAATACAAAGCTTGTCTTCCTTTGGCAATTGCATCTTCAATAAGCTTAACATAAATTTCAGTTTTTCCTGAAGATGTTACGCCATGAAGCAATGTGACATTTTGAGTTTTATAAGATTCTAATATCTCTTTTAAAGCCTTTTCTTGATGTTCGTTTAAGTCTTTACTATCTTCATTATCATCACCAGAATATGAAACCCTATCTGTTTGAATATGGTACTCTTCTAAAATACCTTTATCTATTAATGTCTTTATAATTGCAGTAGATGCATCACTCTCTTCAGATAAGTCTGTTACTTTTACTGGTTTCTTTGTTTTTGCTGAAACTGAAAACAATGTCATTACAACATCGCGTTGTTTTGGCGCTCTGCTTAAATCTTCAAGCAGATGCTGAAGTTTTTCTTGTGATGTATATGATGTATGTAATTTTACATATCGTACTAATTTTGGTTTGTACTTTTCATAAACCTCTTCTTCTACTTCAATAGCATTCTTATCTAAAAGTCGCTTTATAACTGGAAGCACATTCTTTTTATCAAGAATATTAGAAATGTCCTGAATCTTCAATGACGATTGATGATGCAAAGCTTCATAAACCAAAAACTCATCATCTTTTAAATCTTCATCATTAATAACAACATCATTATTTTTCCTAATAACAGTTTCACTTTCTAACACAAAAGCACTTGGTAATGCTCCTCGCATTACTTCGCCTAACGTACACATATAATAATTAGCTATCCACTCCCAATGTACAAGCTGAATTTTAGTTACAACAGGACTATCATCTAAAATTTGATGAATCTCTTTTGCTTCATAAATTAAAGGTTCCTGATTATGAATTTTATATACTAAAGCAGTATAAATTTTAGATTTTCCGAAAGGCACAGCAACTCGCATTCCTACTTTTAAAAAATCTGCTTCAGCCGAAGTTATGCTATAAGTAAACGATTTCTCTAAAGGAATTGGCAATATGACATCTATAAAGTTTGCCATAATGCTAAAAGTTTTTCTTTAATCGATGTAAAGAAGCATTTAACTCGTAACCCAACAACAGAATATTTGAGTTTAACCATAGGTAAAACAGAAGTATTAATAACGCTCCAATAGAACCATAAAGTTCATTGTATTTAGAGAAGTTATCAATATATATTCCGAATAAATAAGACGTTAAAATAATTAGAAGCGTGGTAAATAATGCTCCTAAAGAAAAGAAACTAGATGCTTTTCCTTCTTTAGTACCAAAATAATACAATATTGCAGTTGCAATATAAACCATGAGTACAAAAAACAAATACTTGGCTAAAACTACCCAGAACACTCCTGTTCCGCTTTTGGTAAATCCTTTATTATTTAAACTATCAAAAAATGGTTGGATAATATAAATCTCAAAATATCCAAAAACTGCTACTGTAACTATTAAAAGTATTGCTAAAATTATTGCAACTCCTAGAGCGTATACATATTGCTTAAATACATTTCTTGATAATTGTTCATGATAAGAACTTTCAAAGCCTGAAAACACGGCATTTACTCCGTTAGCCATAAGTAATATTGACAATATAAATACTGATGACAATAATCCTCCTCTTGCTGTACTCTCATTATTTTCAATATTCTCAAAGATATTAGAAAAGAAAAAATCTGATGTTTGTGGCGGCAAAAACGATTCTAAAAATGATAAAAATTCTATTTTAAAGTCATCAATAGGTATGTATGGAATTACTATTAAAATAAATAACAAGAATGGAAAAATTGCTGTAAAAAAACTAAATGCAATTGCACTTGCACGAGTAGCTAAAGCTCCTTTTGCAATACCAATAGTGTATAACTCTAATAAATCGTAAAGAGATAAACCTTCTAGTCTTGGAGGTTTTATTTTTTTAAGAAATCTAACCAATACATTTAGTATCGGAATTTTATCAAGTTTATCTTCAATAGGTTTAGTCATTTTAAACCGCTTTTAAACTTAAATCCATATTATATACAGAATGTGTTAATGCACCTGATGAAATGTAATTTACACCACATTCAGCATAATGTCTGGCAGTTTTTTCGTTAATTCCTCCAGACGATTCTGTTAAACACTTTTTGCCTATTAGTTTTACTGCTGTTTTAGTATCGTTATAGTTAAAGTTATCTATCAAAATTCTGTACACACCATCACTCTCTAAAATTTCTTCAATTTCTTTAAGGTTTCTGGCCTCAACAATAATCTTTAAATCCTTATTTGTGTCTTTCAAATACTGCTTTGTTTTGTTTATTGCTTTAGTGATTCCTCCTGCAAAATCGATATGATTATCTTTTAGCATAATCATATCATATAATGCAAATCTGTGATTTTCGCCACCACCAATTTTAACAGCCCATTTTTCTAAAGCTCTAATTCCTGGTGTTGTTTTACGTGTATCGAGAATTTGAGTCCCTGTACCTTCTAACAAATCGACAAAAACTCTTGTTTTTGTAGCAATCGCACTCATACGTTGCATAGCGTTTAATACTAAACGCTCAGCTTTTAAAATAGATTGTGAGGCACCTTCAACATAAAAAACAATATCTCCATATTTCACTTTACTACCATCTTCAATTAATGTTTCTACTGTCATGTTTTTATCAACATATTGAAACACTTTTTTAGCAAATTCAACACCTGCAATAATGCCTTCATCTTTTACCAAAAGCTTTGCTTTTCCTTGTGTAGATGCTGGTATACAAGCTAACGAGCTATGATCACCATCGCCTACATCTTCTCTAATGGCATTAGCAATTATGAGTTCTATTTCTTTATTGAATTGTTCTTGTGAAATCATTGTTTGTAATTTATTGCTAAAATACTAATTGAAATACAAATTATTGAAATTACTGCAGCAAAACTTCGAGGCAAATTCTAATAAAAATGTAAATTTGCATATGACAATAAAACTCCTTGCCATAGGCAAAACTGATAATAAAGAGCTTCAGTCTTTAATTGACGATTACCAAAAGCGTCTTGGATTTTATATTAAGTTTGAATTTGATATTATTCCTGATTTAAAAAAAGTAAAACACTTAAGTGAAGACCAACAAAAACAAAAAGAAGGCGATCTTATTTTAGGTAAAATAAGCTCTACAGATGTTTTAATTCTATTAGACGAAAATGGTAAACAAATGGATTCTGTTGGCTTTTCAGGTTACTTACAAAAACACATGAATTCTGGTATTAAGCAACTTGTTTTTGTTATTGGAGGTCCTTACGGATTTTCACAAGAAGTATATAACAAATCACAAGGTAAAATATCATTATCTAAAATGACATTTTCTCATCAAATGATACGATTGTTTATTGTAGAGCAACTTTACAGAGGATTCACAATTTTAAAGAATGAACCTTATCATCACAGATAAATTTTAGTGGGTTTTATAAATTTCTTTACGTTTTTTAAGCTGTTTTTCTAAATCACTAATAGTGTTCTTAACTGATAATTCGTAATTTTTCTCATCAGAAGAAGCAAATATTCGAGGCCCTGGTAAGCTTAATTCTATTTTACATATTTTACCTTTACCTTTTGGATCTGGTTGTACTTCAAAATGAACCTGAGCACTAATTATCCATTCGTATTTTTTTCCTAGTTTTTTTAATCTTTCAGAGACATATTCATTCATTGCCTCACTAGCTGCCATATTTACATATTGAATATTTATTGTCATCGCTTTGGTTTTAATTGTTAATTCAAAAATAATAATGATGCATTAAACAGAATATGATGAATATCATAAATAAAATTATTCTAATCCTAAACTTTTAATATAAGCTTCGTTGTTTGAAGGTCGTCCTAAAAACTCTTCAACAGCCTCAAGAATATCTCTTTGATTTCCATTAGATAGTATTAAATTTCTATAACGTAACCCAGTGGCTTTATCTTTTAGTCCATTTTTTTCAAAAACTGTAAACATATCTTGAGCAAATACTTCAGACCACAAATAACCATACATATATACTGGATGTGTATTAATATGTATCCAACTTGCTTGAGTATGAGTCCCTTCAATATAACTATTCATCACTCCCATTTGCTTATCAATATCTCGCCATAATTGATCTGTATCAAAAGGTGTTTCTGGATTATACTTGTCGTATAAATTCATATCATAAATACAACGTCTTAAAGAGCCTTGAGCTCCTAAACCTGAAGATACATTTTTAGCACTTATCATACTATCAAACATATCTTTAGGAAATACCTCTCCTGTTTCGTAATGTTTAGCAAATGAGCTTAAAATATCATAATCGAAAATCCAATTTTCAAAAATTTGTGACATTGCTTCTGCAAAATCTGCTTTAGAATTACCTTGAGTACTAAACTCTCCATTGTACGACATGCCTTCTACAATATGCCCAAACTCGTGAAAAAGTGTACTTAACTCGTTATGACTTAACAACGATGGTAATTTATCTGTTGGTCTTGTAAAGTTTCCTAATAACATTGATACTGGTACTTCATAGCCTTCATTAGTCATTCTGCCATTTGTTAAAGGCACTCCATAAAACCATGATTCTTTGTTTGGTCTAGGGAATAAATCGAGGTAAAAACGTCCTTTTAATTTTCCATTTTCAAAAACTTCGTATGCTTCAACTTCTTCATGCCAAACTGAAGCATTTTCCATTTTTCTAAACTCTAATCCTAGTAATTCTTGGTAAAGCTCAAACATACCTGCCAAACATTCATTCATAGGCAAATATTCGCGCATTCTTTCATTGTCGACTTTATATTGCGTTTTTAATATTTGATTTTTATAGTACCCTAAATCCCATGGGTTAACTTCACTAGTGTCGTTTGGTGTTTTTAATTCTTTATTCCTAATTTGTTTTAATACTTCTAAATCATTGATTGCCTTTTCTTTAGACTCTGCAACCAAACCATCAATAAACTTCCAAACAGTTTCAGGGGTTTTAGCCATTTTAGGTTTTAAATTATATTCAGCGAAAGAGCTATAACCCATTAATTTTGCTAATTGATAACGCTTACTAACTAAAGAGTCTAGTATAACTAAATTTTTGTCGGCTCCTCTATTTGAATATTTGGTTGTAAATGCTTTTCTAACATCAGAAGATGTTGCATTACTCATAACAGGTGCACTAGTTGAGTTTTGCACAGGAATTTCATAACCTTTATCTTTTTTGTATTTCTCTTTAAAAGCTTCAGGTAGCCCTTTAGCTCCATTTTCATCTAATACCAATACTTCATTTGCAGTATTCATATTTGTAGAGTACTGTGTGGTTAAGTTATTAATTTCATCTATTAACTTCTTGTATTTTTCTAAATCTTCAGCATTTAAATTAACACCAGATTGCTTGAAATTTTCAATAACATCATCAACAAGACGTTTTCTGTGAGCTTTTAGCTGCTTATATTCTTCCGATTCTGAAAATATTAAGTATTGCTTAAACAATTTATTATCAGAACCCATGCTTGTAAAATAAGAGCTAAGCTTTTGGTACCCTTCCAACCCTTTAGCTCTAACTAACGAATCTGGTGAAACCCAATACAACATAAATGCATTGTTACTTGCTTTACTTAACTCGCTAGTAATTCTATCTCCTTCTACAACAGTATTTTCAAATGTTGGTGTTTTTATTTGTTTAATGGCTTCAACTGCTTGTTCTGCATTTTTAAGTGTAACATCAACATATTCTTCTATTGATTTTCCTGAAACTTTAGCATAATCTACAGGGACATTTAAAGCAACATTAAATGAGTTATCTGCTGAAAGTTCTATAAGCTTAACTTCTTTTTTTTCGGAACAATTCATAAGCAATATTAGGGATAGAGAATACAATACAGTTTTCATAATTAATAATTTTAGTGTTCACAAATATACTACTCAAAGATTACCTTTTCATCCATATCGAACCAACTTTTATAAAAGTCTTGATGAATTTTCTCTATGGCACTACGTTTTACTTTTAAGCTTGGTGTTGCCAATCCATTAGCGACAGTCCAATCTTCTTTCATTACCACAACTTTTTCTAATCGTTCGTGTTTTTCTAGTGTTGGATTTATTTGCTCTACAGATTTCATTATACTAGTAATAAACTCTTTTTTAGGTTTTGCTTTTCCTAATTCTGAAAGCGTAATCAATGCTATAGGTTGCGGAATTCCTGTTCCAACAATACAAATCTGCTCAACATCTGTATTATTAGATAGTAATAACTCAATATGTGAAGGCGAAATATACTTTCCCTTATCGGTTTTAAATTGATCTTTAACTCGTCCTGTTATGGTTAAAAATCCATCATGATCAAACTCACCAATATCTCCTGTTTTTAAATAGCCTTCATCATCAAATACTTCAGCAGTTAAATCTGGTGCTTTGTAATACCCTTTCATTAAACAGTCATTTTTAATACAAATTTCTCCTTCGGCAGATAGTTTTGCTTTTACATTGTAAAGTGTTTTACCAACAGTACCTACTTTACTAGCTTTTGGTGTATTAAAATGAGACACACAGCAATCTTCTGTCATGCCATATCCTTGCTGAATAGTAATACCAAGTTTTTTATACCATATAACCATATCAGCTGCAATAGGTGCTGCTGCAGAAGCAATGAATACAGCTTCTTTTAATCCTAACTTCTTCTTTAGCTTATTCTTAATAAGCGTGTTTAAAAGTGGGATTTTCAAAAGCATATTAAGTTTCTTTTGTGATACAGACTCAAGTATTTTTTCTCTAAACTTGGTCCAAATTCTTGGTACAGCAAAAAACAAATGTGGTTGATTTGCTTCTAGTTCTTTAGCAAAAGTCTCTAAAGATTCAGCAAAAGAAATGGCTGCTCCCAAAACAACTCCTGCATTTATTAATAAACGCTCTGCTACATGCGCTAATGGCAAATAGGAAAACAATCTTAAATTATTTGGCAACGAAAACAAGGTAATTAGCGTTGATGAGCTTTCCATAAAATTACTTGCTGTGTGCATCACACCTTTTGGCGTTCCTGTAGTACCAGATGTATAAATAATAGTATGCAAACTATTAGTGTCAGGTAGAGAAACAGAGTCTAAAGGTTTGCGTTTTTCAATTAAATCTTCCCATAGCTCACCAACTTGTTCTCCATAAATTCCAATACTAATTATAGGAATATTTGGAATACCTGATTTTTGAGATTCAAAATCGTCTAGTTTACCAATAATTATTGCCTTAGACTCACTATGTATTAGTATTTGATTAATAGAATCGGCATTAAGCGTAGGATATATAGGTATAGAAACACATCCTGCCATCATAATCGCTAAATCAGAAATTACCCAATGTGCGCAATTTTTTGATAATAGTGCTATATGAGAACCTTCTTTAAGATTAAGTGTTTTAAAATGTGAAGCTATTCTACGTGCTTCATCTCCTGCTTCTTTAAAAGTGTAATTAATAAATTTACCATTAATTGGTTGCTTTAAAAAAACATGGTTTGGCGTATTTTTTTCCCAGTGTAAAAAAGCCTCCAAAGGTGAATTAAATGTATGCATACGTTTTAATTGATGCTTTTAAAGATAGGAAAGTTTTTAAGAAGATAGACGTTGAGCAATTAACGAAGTTAGGATATTATTTTGTTTAAATCTTTATAATTGTACTTTTGATTTTTCAAATTAACAAATCACATGCAACTCGTTTTCGCTACCAATAACCATAATAAGATAAAAGAAGTACAGTGTTTAATTCCACAGCACATAAAGTTATTAAGTCTTGAAGATATTGGTTGTTTAGAAGATGTTCCAGAAACTCAAACTACAATTGTAGGCAATGCAAAACAAAAAGCAGAATATATTAAAACCAATTATGGTTACGATTGTTTTGCCGACGATACAGGTTTAGAAGTACAAGTTCTTAATGGAGTACCAGGTGTATATTCAGCACGTTATGCTGGAGAACAACGAAATGCTGATGATAATATGAATAAACTCTTAAACGAGCTAAAACCACATACAAATAGACAAGCACAATTTAAAACAGTGATAGCTTTACATCTCAACGGCAAACTAAAAACCTTTACAGGTATTTGTGAAGGAGATATTACACAAACTAAACAAGGAGACAAAGGTTTTGGTTATGATCCCATTTTTAAAGCTAAAGGTTATACTAAAACTTTTGCTGAAATGTCATTAGAAGAAAAAAATACTATTGGTCATAGAGGAAAAGCTGTAAAACTATTGATTGATTTTTTAAACTCTATTTAACATATTGTAAATCAAATAATTATCAATTAGGATTTATCATATATAAAAGCGTATCTTTGCACCTTGAAATTCCTCAGAGTGAGGATGTGTTACTAGAAGTTTAGGTTTAAGTATGTCGATTCGCTTCTCTTGTAACACCAAAGAACATAATCGAATACTTATTACAATCGAATGAACACATTCAAAGATTTAGGTCTTAATGAAGACCTTTTACATGCTATTACAGATTTAGGCTTTGAAACGCCAAGTGACGTCCAAGCAAAAGCAATCCCAATTTTATTAGAAAAAGACACAGATTTAGTGGCTTTAGCACAAACAGGAACAGGTAAAACTGCTGCCTTTGGTTTTCCTATGCTTCAAAAAATTAATATTGATAGCAGAACCACTCAAGGTTTAATTTTATCTCCTACTCGTGAACTTTGTTTACAAATTACAAACGAGATGAAACTTTACGGTAAGTACTGTAAAGGACTTAATGTAGTTGCTATTTATGGTGGCTCAAGCATTAGCGATCAAGCTAGAGAAGTAAAAAGAGGAGCACAAATTATCGTTGCTACTCCTGGTCGTATGAAAGATATGATTAGCCGTAATATGGTTGACATTTCAAAAATTGAATATTCAGTTTTAGATGAAGCTGACGAAATGTTAAATATGGGTTTTAAAGAAGATATTACAGATATCTTATCTCATACCCCTGAAGACAAAAACACATGGTTATTTTCTGCAACAATGCCAAAAGAGGTATCTAATATTGCAAAAAGATTCATGAAAAGCCCTATGGAAATTACTGTAGGAAACAAAAACGAAAGTACAAACCAAGTATCACACGAGTACTATTTAGTAAATTCTCGTGATCGTTATGATGCTTTAAAACGTTTAGCAGATGCAAATCCAGATATTTTTTCTGTGATTTTTTGTCGTACAAAACGTGATACTCAAAAAGTAGCAGAGCAATTAATTGAAGATGGTTACAGCGCTGGAGCATTACATGGTGATTTAAGTCAAAATCAACGTGATTTGGTAATGAATTCATTCAGAAAAAACCAAATACAAATGCTAGTAGCTACAGATGTTGCTGCTCGTGGAATTGATGTTGATGATATTACTCACGTTATTAATTACCAATTACCTGATGAACCTGAAACATACACACATAGATCTGGTAGAACTGGACGTGCTGGTAAAACAGGAATCTCAATGGTTATTGTTTCTAAAAGCGAAGTGCGTAAAATAAAAAGTATTGAACGTATTATTAACCAGAAATTTGAATTGAAGCAAATTCCTGATGGAATGGCTATTTGTGAAACACAATTAATGTCGTTAGCAAATAAAATTCATAATACTGAAGTTAATCACGAAATTGATAAATATTTAACCAGTATTAACGAACTGTTTGAAGATACTTCTAAAGATGAATTGATTAAAAAATTCTTCTCTGTAGAGTTTACACGTTTTTATAACTACTACCAAAGATCTAAAAATTTAAATGTTACAGATTCGCGTAGTAGCGATAGAGATTCTGATAGAGATTCTGGACGCGATTATGGTAGTAATGATAACTCAACTCGTTACTTTATAAATGTTGGTAAAAAAGATGGTTTCGATTGGATGAAACTGAAAGATTTCTTAAAAGAAATTTTAGAATTAGGTAGAGATGATGTCTTTAAAGTTGATGTAAAAGAAAGTTTTTCATTCTTTAATGCTGAAAAAGAATTACAAGAAAAAATATTAGCATTCTTTACAGACTTCAAACACGAAGGACGTTTTGTAAATGTTGAAATTAGTGAAGATAAAGGTCGCGGAACAAGCAGAAATAAAAGACGTTCTGGTGGTGGTGATAGATCAAGAGGTGAAAGACGCTCTGGTGGAGACTTTAAACCAAGAGGTGAAAGACGTACTGGTGGAAGTGACAGAAGAAGCTCAGGAGAGTCTCGTTCTAGACGTTCATCAGATTCAAACGCTTCTGGACCAAACAGAAGAGACAGACGTGCTAATTCAGATTCTAAACCAACTGAATCTAGTTTTTCTAGACCAAGACGTTCTAGAAGAAGAGATTAAACACTAGGATAGATTAGTTATAACTTAAAAGATTCCTTGAGATTAGTTCTTAAGGAATCTTTTTTTTAAACCATCTTGTTAATATTTAGTCAAATTTATAAGGTTTATATCGTATTTACGTTTTGTTTAGTACTTTTATACCATATTTTTAACACATGAAGCAACTCTTTTTACTTTTATCAATTGTATTTGTAATCTCTTTTAGCTACGCGCAAGAAGAAACTACAATAAAAGGAATTGTGATAAGTACAACTACTAGTCAGCCATTAGAGAGTGTTAATATTGTAAACCTAAATCAGGTTAAAGGTACTTCTACAGACGATAAAGGTGCTTTCGAAATAAGAGCAAAAGCAAATGATACTTTACACTTCTCATATTTAGGTTATAAATCTATAAAGGTCAGAGTTACTAACGACTGGCTTAAGTTTGGTGCTACAAATATTGAAATGACTGAGTTAGCACTAGCATTAGAAGAAGTTGTTGTAAATCAGTTAAAACTTACTGGATATTTAA
The DNA here is from genome assembly GCF_014641635.1 of Aquaticitalea lipolytica. Taxonomy (GTDB): domain Bacteria; phylum Bacteroidota; class Bacteroidia; order Flavobacteriales; family Flavobacteriaceae; genus Aquaticitalea; species Aquaticitalea lipolytica. The sequence goes on from NZ_BMIC01000001.1 coordinate 321,100, forward strand.
TTGTAGATGTTAGACAAGTACCTATAAAAACAAATTACAGATATAGTATTTCTGGTTTATCAGCAACAGGTTACGAAGCTGGTAATAATGGTTCAGGTGTTAGTAAAGTGCTAGGCGCTATTTTTAATCCAGCAGATTTTTTACATAATATATTTGGCAAAAAACCTAAAGAGTTGCGTAAGCTTCGTCAAATGAAACAAGACGACGAAATTAGAAATTTACTCGCTTCTCGTTTTGATAGAGAAATGCTTATGGTATTATTACAAGTCGATCGTTTAGACTTAGACGAAATTGTAAGCCAATGCAACTACTCAAAAGACTTTATTCAAACAGCTAACGACCTTCAAATACTTGATGCCATTAACGAATGCTATGAAGAGTATAAGGTACTAAGCAAAAGTCGCTCTAATTAGTTATTAGAGTGTAAAGCAACTCTATTTCCTTCGCTATCAATAAAAACTCCCATATAACCATGTTCTGGTGATATTTGCGTTTTTTTCTGGTATATTTTTCCTCCTGATGCTTCTACTCTATCTAGTTCATTTTGCAAATCATCACATATAAAGTACACTAAAGTTCCCTCTTTACTTGGTACATAAGTATTTTGCTTTATTAATGTGCCTTGAGCACCTACAACATTTCCTCTATCTGGAAACCAACCCATTTGCATACCACCAAAATCGTGAATAGAAATTTCAACTTTAAAAACAGCTTCGTAAAACGTTTTGGCTCTATTCATGTCATTAACAGGAATTTCAAACCAACCTATCATATTATGTTTCATATATAAATATTTATTGCTTTTCAATAGTCATATGGAACATCTATATTGTTATATCTATGTGAGTATAAATTTTAGTCATGGATGTTTCATATTATTTTTTGTTTAATATTTCTTTTAAACTGTTTAATCCTTCTTCAAAATCTTTACCTACGTGCTTATCTATATTATAAAGCATCATAAAAATGCTAGAAGGAAATTTATTTTCACCAGAAAATCCCCAAACTACTTCTGTTTTATTAGCATCAACTTTATTAACTTTAATATAAGCGTCTGATTGCGATTTCCAAGGTTTATAAAAACGCAATTGGCTTTCAACAACATCGTTTTCAACTATCCTTTTTATTTCTTGCTCACCTACTCCAACATCTTTATTTCCACTCCATTTATTTACAAATCCTACAGTACCATCTATACCAAAAGCTTCTTGCTCCATATTAGGATCTCTTTTTTTCCAAGGCGACCAATAATCTTGATTTTTAATGTGTTTTAAGTATTCAAAAACTTCAGGTAAGGGCTTGTTTACAACAATACTACGTTTTACGTGATATGTTTTAGGTGCTATTAGAGCTAGTAGAATAATAACTGCTGTTATTACTCCAATAATGTAAAGGAATATCATGTTGTTGAGTTTTATATTAGTTAAACTAATTTAGTGATTATTTTTATCTTCATAAAACCGTTTAACAATATCATCACTACTTTTAAGCGTTTTTTTTATCCATTGTAAACGCAAATCTAATTGCTCTTCTTTAGATAATTGCCACTTAATATCTGTTTGCTTTAGTTTTGTAGTTACGTGTTGTAAAATAATAGCCGCAGATACAGAAATATTTAAACTTTCGGTAAAACCAGACATTGGTATTTTTAAATAACAATCGGCTTCATCTAATACTTCTTGAGATAAGCCTTCTGTTTCTCTACCGAAGAAAAAACAAGCTTTTTTAGATACATCAAACTCATGTAACAAGCAATCGTTTTCATGAGGTGTTGTTGCTACAATTTGATATCCTTTTTGTTTTAAGTCTTTTATACATTCTTTTACAGAATGAAATCTATTTAAATCTACCCATTTTTGGGCTCCCATCGCAATCTCTCTGTCTATACGTTTAGAGTTGCGCTCTTCAATAATATTAACCTCTTGTATGCCAAATACATCACAACTACGTATTACAGCACTTGTATTATGCAATTGGTAAACATCTTCAGTAGCCACAGTAAAATGTTTGGTACGTTGTTGTAACACATTATCAAAACGAAGCCTTCTATGTTCTGTTAGATAAGTTTCTAAATGTTGTAAAAGTTCAATATCAATCATTCAAAAAAGTTTATATTTAGCCAATATAATTAAAACTACTACAATGCCTGCACAAAAATCACGCTTCATTTTACCTTTTATTCTTTTAATTACAACAGCCTTATTCTCTCAGGTTAATCCCATTGAAGAAACTGAAGACAACGATAAAAAAGTTGAAGAACTTGGATACTTTATTGAAACCTCTATACACGAAAGTAATAACGAAGGTTATATTTCTAAATTCGATTTAGATGATTTTGGGAAAAAGATAACCAAAATGACTAATGATGATAAAGAGCAATATTTTTTCAGTCAAGGGTTTTTAAAAGGCTTACTAGAAGGTATTGATGAATATCCTAAAAAATTATCTGCTCATGTAGAAAATGGTGGTTATTACGATTTTATAAGCTACAGATACGAAAGTGAAGCTAAAACATATTACATGCTATTTAGATTTTTCTCTGAAGAAAGTGGTGTTAATTACCATGACTACAGAGTTGTTGATAACAATGGAGAGTTTAAATTTAGCGACTTATATATTTACTTAAGTGGTGAACATCTGTCAGATACGTTTTCGAGAATGTACATGACGGCTTTGCCTAAAAACAAATTAGCTAAGTTTTTAAAAGGTGACTATTTTGGTGATTACGAAAAATTTACTGAAGCAGTTAATTTAAACCGAAGTGGTAAACCTGCTAAAGCCTATAAAGTTTTAAATAGCATTAAAGGCGAATTGGCGAATGAGAAATTTTTGCTGCTTATCAAAATTCAAATTAGTTACCAATTAGATGATGAGAGTTATATTGCAGCTATTGAAGAACTTAAAGAAAAGCATAATAACGACCCAACAATGTATTTAACTCTGGTAGATTATTATATTTTAAAAGAAGAATACGATAGAGCTTTCGATTTAATTGATAATTTACAAATAGAAACTAATGACGATTTTCTATACTACATGAAAGGTAATGTAGAATTTTTAAGTGATGATTATGAAAGTGCTAGCAACTACTACGCATATATAATTGAAAACTATCCTGACTTTTTTCAAGGGTATGCTGGCTATTTAATAGCTACTACCAAACAACAAAAATATGATGATGCTATAACAGTTTTAAACAAACTGGTTGAATTAGAATACGATAAAGATGCCATTATTGAATACCTTGAAGAAGATGATGAAACAGGGATTAATGTTTTAGAAGATTTAGTAAAATCTGATGCTTATAAAACCTGGAAAGGCTAATACCTAATGAAACATATTGTTGTACTTACTGGAGCTGGAATGAGTGCTGAAAGTGGACTCAAAACCTTTAGAGATGCTGATGGTTTATGGGAAGGCCATAATGTTATGGAAGTTGCCACACCAGAAGGTTTTGCTGCAAATCCAGAACTTGTTTTAGAATTTTACAACCAACGACGCAGACAATTATTTGAAGTCACTCCAAACTCAGCTCATTTTGGTTTAGCGGAATTAGAAAAAAACTACAAAGTAACTATTGTAACCCAAAATGTTGATGACTTGCACGAACGTGCTGGTAGCAAAAATGTTATTCATTTACATGGCGAATTACTTAAAGCCAGAAATATTGTTGACGAGTTTAGTGTTATAGATTGCAAAACAGATATAAAGCTAGGTGATACTTGCTCAAAAGGTCACCAATTACGACCACATATTGTTTGGTTTGGTGAAGCAGTACCTATGATAGATACTGCTGTAGATGTTTGTATGACTGCAGATATTTTACTTATAATAGGCACATCAATGCAAGTGTATCCTGCTGCAAGTTTAATGCATTATGTACCAGAACACACACCAACATTTTTTATCGACCCAAAACCAGCTATTGAAAGTAAACATAACTTAACTGTTATTGCCGAAACTGCAACTGTTGGTATGAAAAGGTTTATTGAAAGTTTAGATTAATCATTATCGCTTAACTTAAAAAAATCGTTTACAGGTTTCCCAAACAACTCTGATAATTTTAAGGCTAAAACTGTTGATGGTACATATCTGTTTGCTTCAATAGAGTTTATGGTTTGTCGTGACACACCAATTTTTTGAGCCAATTCGTCTTGTGTTAAGTTTAAAATAGCACGTTCTACTTTTATCGTGTTTTCCATTATCTGTTACGTTTTAGTAGTTCGAAAAAACCAACTTGAATTAGTAACATAAATAGCAATACTTGCACATAACCTATTTCGGTTGGAGTATCTTGCTTACCTAAAATAAAATCGACAATATAGTTAGCCAAAGGCTGAAACAAAGTGTAAAGCACACCAATTATAAATGCTAATGCGTAGGACTTAGAGCGCAATACCTCAATAAGTTCATCTTCTATTTTTTCTTTAGATAACGATATAACCAATAAACCAATAAGCATTGCGTGTTTTAAAAATGGTCGTACCCAAAGTGCTTCATCGTCTATAAATTTAATAACAGTTAAGGCTATAAAGCTAAGCGCAACTAAACCAACACCTATGGCTTTAAAACTGTTTGGCAGTTGTATTTTGTTTAAAAATCGTTCTAATTTGTTACGCTCGCAATGTTCTATATTTTTTGTATTCATGACAAATATATGTATTATTAAGACAAATTATTTTTACTATATGACAAATATACTTTACATTATTGAATAAAAAAAATGTAATGTTTAATTTTTTTATAAAATGATTTTGGAAGTTCGTTTAACGTGTTGTGTATGATTTCGTTGTGTTGTCTAGGTCTAAATTAATAAAAGAAAACTGACCAGAGGAAAATTCCGCAGGAATTTTACGAGTACACACGAACCGAACAATGAATTATACACGGTGTTGTACGCAGTATTTATTGTTCGGTTAAAAATTCGGATGTATAATTTATTATGTGGTCTTTCAAAAATTCTTCAATAAACTTTTTGTTACTTTCGGGAAAGTTCTTTTTAATATCCTCAAACTGACTTTTATAATTTTCAGTTTTTTTGAATTCGTTAAACTGTCTTTCCTTAAATCTCAAAAATTCTTTGCGCGTGTAGTTTTTATCACTATTGAATTTCCCTTTTTTTATTTCCAATAATATGTAATTGCTATATTCAGATGCGTATCCAGAGTGAACGTATTTAACTCTTTCTCCATAAGGTAAAATTAAAATTCCAGAATACCAGTCGATTTTCATAGTGTCTATTTCTGGAAATATGCGTTTTTTGATAGATATATTTTTAAAACTTGTTTTTCCATCTTTATCTTTTACGCGTCTTGGTTGAGATATGTCAGTCAAAAGTAGTGTGCTATCAATTATTTCAAAATGTCCGATATAACCACGATATAAAGCTGTTGAAGGCCATTGAGGTCTTTTATCAGGATTTTTCTCAAAATATGGTTCTAACGGATTGGTATTGAGTGAATATTCTGTTCCTTTAAATTTTATTAAGTCAGGATATTGAGCAGTAAACAAACTCTCTACTTTGGAAAATCCAAATGAGAAAACCACAAATGATATTAGGATGAGTTTTTTCATATTGCGTACAATGCGACGATATGGATTGTTTCAATTATCTATATCGATAGTTAAACGAAGTACGCTTTTTTTAATGAGAAAATCAAGTGAAAAATTAAAACGTTATATGTTAGTAAGTTGGCAGTGAACAAGTAATGGCTTATACACGTTATAGAATACTGACTTTTATCAAATTTTAAAACTAACTTGATCTATTGACTCAGTATTTCTATTCAATTTTTTTAAATCAAATTCCGACGCTATTAAATTCAATTTATACAGAGTGGTATCCAAGGTTATTTCACGTAATTCCATTCCAACCTTTTTACTCAATTCCATTGCTTTTTTAGAATTTTTCAGCTCTGCGAATCCCGGGTAAGCCATTACAGCGGTTCCGTTCCAATCAAGATTTTCAAAATCCGTTGAATTCAGTTGAAATCGTAAATCGAAACAGTTTTTAAATCGTAAAATGTAATTCCCGTGATTATCGTCAATCCAATTTGTTTCAATTACAAAAAGGTAATCTCGGTTATGCTTATCATAAAAGTGTCTGTGAATCAGAACATCATAAATTTCTTCTATTTTAATTTCGTTTACGTTCATTTTTAACTTGTTCACAATGCGACGATAAGAATAATTTCAATTATCTATATCGATTGTTAAACGAAATACGCTTTTTTTAATGAAAAAATCAAGCGAAAAATTATAACGTTATATGTTAGTAAGTTGGCATTGAGCAAGCAATAGCCTATACACGAAGTTGTGACTAGTTTTATTTTTAACCGTTTTCTCTTTTAGTCTTCGGTTATTATATCTATTTCTTTGATAATTTGATGACCAAGCTCTATTAATTGATTGTATTGGCTAATCATCGTGTCGAATTGCCACGCTGCTAAGCTAATAACATTTCTATAAGCTGGTTTGGCTGTGTATTCTATAAATGCTTGGTCATAATCTGACTGCGGTGTAGCTTTTATGGCTAAAGAATCTCTTGACATGAATGCAGAAGCTAAAATAAGTGATCTATCGAATTGAGTATCGAGGTAATTCTCTTGGTGAACCGTATATTGGTTATAACTCTTCTCATTTTCTGAAATAACATCCACCAAACCGTGATATCTAGCCAAAAGAGAATCAATTTTAGTATTGTTTAATTTTCCATAATATTCTGATCTTTTCAATGATTCGTAACCTCCTGAATTTGGTTTAAAATAGAAATCGGCAAAAGCAGTACCACTCATCATAAACAAGAAAAGATTATCATTTTCGGTCTTATCTAAGATACTATTACGTGCTTTTTTACATAGGTCAGCAATTTGTTTTCTTCCTTTTACCAATTCTTCTAATTGCTCTTGATCCTGCGATGTATGCGATTTAATTTTTATTAAGTATTCGTTTAAGGAATTTTTATCTTTTATTGACTGATTCCAATTATTAATTTGTAATGCAATCAAAATACCAATTACAACTAATATAATTTCTCCTAAAGCATACTTTAGGTACTGAGCTTTTTTATTGTCCAAAATCTGCTTATGTCTTATTTTCCTAAATAACCTCATAGGATGGATAATTTCAATTATCTATATCGATAGTTAAACGAAGTTCGGCTATTTTTTTGAGAAAGTCAAGCAGCAATAAATTACTTCTTCAAATCTATCTGCTTTAAGTTTTCAATTCTGTTTCTTACCAAGAAATCATCAATAGTTTCGAAATGCTCAATAACGCGTTGGTCTTTAAATTCAAATACTTTTTGAGATAAGCCTTGTAAAAAATCTCTATCGTGAGACACTAAAATAAGTGTACCATCAAAATCTAAAAGGGCTTCTTTAAGTACATCTTTCGATTTTAAATCTAAGTGGTTAGTTGGCTCATCGAGAATAAGCAAGTTAACAGGCTCTAAAAGTAATTTAACCATTGCTAGTCGTGTTTTTTCTCCTCCAGAAAGCACACTTACCTTTTTATCGATATCGTCGCCTTTAAACATAAAACGACCAAGTATGTTTTTTATCTGTGTTCTAATATCGCCTTGTGCAACTTCATCAACGGTTTGAAAAATAGTTAAACCTTCATCTAACAATGAAGCTTGGTTTTGAGCAAAATAACCAACCTTTACGTTGTGTCCTAAAGCACAATGACCATCTACTTCAATTTCGTTCATAATGGCTTTAATCATTGTTGATTTACCTTCACCATTTCGTCCAACAAACGATACTTTTTCTCCTCGCGAAATAGACATGTTTGCGTTTTTAAACACCACATGATCATCATACGATTTTGATAAATCTTTAACAGTTACTGGATAATCACCCGAACGTTGTGCTGGCGGAAAACGTAGTTTTAAAGCCGAAGTATCTATCTCATCAATTTCAATAGGCTCTAATTTTTCTAGCATACGCTCACGAGAGTTCACTTGATTGGTTTTTGAGTATGTACCTTTAAAACGCTCGATAAAAGCCATATTATCTGCAATAAACTTTTGCTGCTCGTTATAGGCTTTTATTTGATGTGCACGTCTGTCTTCACGCAATTGTAAGTAATGTGAGTAGTTTGCTTTATAATCATAAATACGACCCATTGTAACTTCAATAGTTCGGTTGGTAATATTATCAATAAATGCCTTATCATGCGAAATTACCATTACTGCATTGGCTTTATTTAAAAGAAAATCTTCTAACCAAATTACCGATTCGATATCGATATGGTTGGTTGGCTCATCGAGTAATATCAAATCTGGTTTTTGAAGTAATATTTTTGCTAACTCAATTCTCATTCGGTAGCCACCACTAAACTCGCTGGTTTGTCTAGTAAAATCTTCACGTTTAAAACCTAATCCACCTAAAGCTTTTTCAACCTCAGCATCATAATTAATATCTTCTAATGCATAGTATTTTTCGCCTAAATCTGATACTTTGGTAATGATATTCATATACTCATCAGATTCGTAATCGGTTCTGGTTTCTAAAGCTTTATTTAAGGCTTCCATTTCGTCACGCATGGCAAAAATATGAGCAAAAGCTTTAGAGGCTTCTTCAAAAACTGTACACTTATCTTCAGTTAATAAATGCTGTGGTAAATAGGCTATAATAGCATCTTTTGGAAAACGAACATTACCTCTTGTTGCTTTTTGTTCGCCAGCAATAATCTTCATCATGGTCGATTTACCTGCTCCATTTTTACCCATTAGGGCAATTTTATCGGTTGCATTAATGGTAAACGACACATCACTAAATAAGGCACTACCACCAAACTCTACTGCTAAATTATCAACTGAAATCATACTTGAATTTTAAAGCTGCAAAACTAATAAAAAGCAGGATAGTGCAAGGCATATTTATTTATAAAAAACAATTCAATTTCAATACATTAAAAAGACTACTTTTGCACCTTCTAAAAAAGCATCACTATGAAACGTATCAACGAATACAAAAAATTATTTAATGTCGAAAACAATATCGATCTTAAAGAACTAAAATCTACTTACAGAAATTTAGTGAAAGAATGGCATCCTGATAAATTTCAAGCTGGTGATGAAAAAGCTATAGAAGCTGAATTAAAAAGTAGACAGATTATTGATGGTTACCATTTTTTGGTAAGTATTGCTCCTGAAACAAAAGCAGCAAATTTGGAAGAATTTAATGAAACTGCTACTACTCCAATTATAGATTGGCAACACAAAGGTTTGGTTTTAGAAATAACTTTTTTAGATGGTAATACTTATGAGTTTTTTGGAGTAGATAAATCTTTATTTATTAAATTTTCACAATCTGATAAGCTTACACGTTTTGCAAAACGTAACATTTTTAATTCTTTTACGTACCGAAAAATTAAAAAGCAACAGGTTGAAGCTTAGTATATATTTATTATAAAAACTCAAGAATCTCTTTTTTGATTTATCCTCGATTAAATTAGTAACCAAATAATGCTTTATAAGCAACATATTCGGCATAATTCCACTCTAAAAAAGACTTTGACTCCCATTCGGTTTTAAACTCTTTTTTACGGTTGTTAATAATTTGGCGATACTCAAAAGGTCTCATGAACTCTTCTTCGAAAGGGAATTTTTCTTGCTGAATTTTGTAGATCTCATCTAGCTCTTCTATAGGTTTATCTAAATGAGGTAATGCTTTATCAGAAAGTGTTGCCATATAGTTTAAATGTAAAAACGATTTATTGGCATTATTGAAATTATACTTTGCAATTAATCCATCCCAATTTATAAATGAGCTAAAAACCAATACTATAAAAAGCGCATATGCGTTGACCCTAAATAAATAGAAAGCCGATTTTTTATCTTTTACTTTCACAAAAACTGTATATAATCCGTATAAAACGAGTAATAAAAAGAGAATAACACCTATACGTTTATATGCTAAAGCAAAATAATCGATATACCTATAGTTTCTTACAAAAACGGATAGCGTTAAAATTGCATTTTGAATAATCCAAACATAACTTAACACTCTTAAAAGCTTATTATTTTGGTAAAAGTTTAAATTACCTCTGAAAAAATATAAAACTAACGCTATTGATATAAGAATTGATAGAATTAGCAAATATGTGCCTTCATGAACAAATTGTTTTAAAAAATAACCATCCCATTGAAAATTAAACCAAACAATATTTAAATCGATACAGTTAACAATTAGCAATAAAACATTAAGAACAATTAGCAAAAAAACTCCAGCTTTATACTCGTTTTTTAAAGCAGTAATACTAAAGATTCGTTTAATAGATTTTTTCACTCTCACTAACGAATCTGTAGCTTTTAAGTCTTCATTTTCTATATAATTATTAGAAATTATAATGTACATAAAATTGCTAATTACCAACCCTACAATTAAGGTAAACACCACTAAGAAGTCGAAATTTTTAAAAATAGCAAGCAAACTCTCACTAATAAAAGACAAAAAACTAGAAACCAAATCATTAAAAACAGGATTAGAACCACTGTAAATTGCTATAAATATGATTATGATTATTAACGGAATAAAAAACATCCTGAATTTCCAGATGTAGCTTCCGAAATTTTTGCCTTTTACTTTAGTACTTAAAAGCGATTCGAGGAAAAATATTTGAGACTTAAAAAAAGAAATTATAGAGATTCTAAATGCATTTAATAACGATTTAACTTGAGGATAAATAAGCAATCCTACAAAAACAACCAACATCAAATAATTTATAAAATATGAGAATACAGAATGTGTAACTACTGTTGCTATTGATGTTGTTATAAAAGCTAATGCAACTGTTATTTGGTTTCTGGTTTTGAATTGAAGACGTTTTGAATACAATAACCAAGCAAAAAAAATGGTTTCAAAAATAAATAGATTTAATCCTAAATCTTCTCTGTGAAATAAAAATGTGAATATAATTGTGCTAAAAATGACAATAAGAATGTCTCTTTTTTTACTCATAAGTTGTTTGGTTAGTTATATAAAAAACGGACAATCTATAAAAATAGTATAGTTATTCTTTTTGGTTTTTAGCCTCAATCCATTTGCTCATAAACTTAGTACTTTGCAAGGTATGATGTTGTAACAACTGTCCTGTAAAATTATTACGTCTATGTCTACTAAGATTTTGTGAAATAGTATCGATTTTTGAATATAAATGTTCTAAAAACTCTGCCTTTTGAAAACGCTTATTTATGATTGCAAAGCCATTATTTTGATACGTTTTCCAATCAAATTCACTTTCATATAATTTTACAGCCTTATTAGCAAAATCTTTAGGAGAATCTGTAATAAATCCGTTAGGTTGTGAGTTACCAAACATGCCTTCTGCAGCAATAGTAGTCATAACACAAGGTGTTCCGTTTTGCATTGCATCAATTAGCTTGCCTTTTAAACCAGCTCCAAAACGCAAAGGTGCCAAACAAATTTTTGCATTTTGCATCACCTCGTTAACATCGTTAGCAAAACCTTTTATCAAGAATCCATCTTTGTTATTCTGTAACTGATTTACTTTTTGAGACGCATAAGCACCATAAATATGAAGTTCTGCTTTTGGTAATTGCTTTTTAATTAATGGCCAAATAGATTCTTTTAGATATAAAATAGAGTTATAATTAGGCTCATGCAAAAAGTTTCCAATGGTAATAAAATGCTCACGTTCATCAAAAACTGGAAGATTATTTGTACTACTTTCTGAAATTTCTTCAAGTAGAAATGGTAAATACAACAATAAATTGTCTGGAACTTTAAATTGCGTTTTTAAGATTTCAATCTCAACTTCAGAAATCATCAAACTAAAATCACACCTGTAAATGCTTGCTATTTCGCGTTTTGCTATATCATTAAACAAATAGCTTTCATCAAATGGCTTGTTATCCTTAAACGCTAATTGTCGCCCTTTACGCAAGCAATGTAAATCTTCAGTATCTAGAATTCTCAAAGCATCAGGACATTGCTCTGCAACTCGCCAACCAAACTGTTCTTCCATCATAAAACGATCGAATAGAATAATATCAGGATTTAGTTGTTTTACAAACGTATCAAAACTCTCATGATTGAGTTCTATTGCAACTTGACTAATACCAATAGTTGTTAAATTAAAAGCATTATCACTTTTAGCGCAAGGACTCACGAATGTTATTTGATAGTTTTGCTGCTGAAAAGCTGCAATAAGTTGCATCATTCGGCTTCCTGCTGCAGAACTTTTGGGTTCTGGCCAGACAAAACCAATAATTAAAAGATGCTTGGGCATTATGTTTTTATATTGAAATTATTCTGCTCCTGCTTCAAGCTCTAAACTGTATCTAAAACGTTCTTTATTTACCCAATGTAATAAAACCATAATTTGGTCATCTGTTAGTTTAGCTTCAGTATGTGTCCAAGTGTATGATGGTAAAGGCATTTCTTTTTTCTCTACCATTTCAGCTAGTTCTTCTAGTTTATGATCTTTCTTCTTAGTAGAGTAATCATCCCATTTAGAGATATTAAAATGCTTTTTTCCATTATCAACATGCTCAGCCATCCAATAATTAACAGGAGTAATATTATTGTACCAAGGATATCGTGTTACATCACTATGGCAATCGTTACAACTCTCTTTAAGTATAAGTTTAACGTTTTCAGGTGTATTTGTTTCTGTATAAAAGCTATCGATAGAAGTTAAATCTCCTTCGTTTTTTTCTGGTCCAAAAAATTGTGCTATTACAAACACAACAAGTAAAAACAATAGTATCTTTTTTATAATCTTCATTTTTGTTAGTTTTAGATTTTAAAAATAAGAAAATCCTTTGACTACAGACCAACTATATCAAGAATTAAATTATGTAAATCATTCGAGAGAAAACAGATTGAAGTATGCCAATTTAGTTATTGATAATCCTGAACTAATCTCTAAGCTATTAGATATTTTATTTATGGTAGATGATAAAATATCGTGCAGAGCTGCTTGGGTTTTTGAATTTATGTGTGGCGAAAATTTAGAAACTGCAATACCATATTTAGATAAGTTTACAGAAAACATACACAAAGTACATCAAGATTCTGCTGTGCGACCTGTAGCTAAAGTTTGTGAATATTTAGTAACTGCGCTATACTCTAAAACTGATAACAAAATTAAAACCTCGCTGTCTTTAAAACACAAAGAGCGAATTGTTGAGTCTTGTTTTGATTGGATGATTAACGACGAAAAAATTGCGCCAAAAGCTTATGCCATGAATTCGCTTTTTTTATTAGGAAAAGATATTGATTGGATTCACCCAGAATTAGTAACAATTTTAGAACGCGATTTTCAAATGCAAAGTTCAGGCTTTAAAGCTAGAGCTAGACATATTTTAAAGAAGATTAAAGCTTCATAACTTTTTCTAATTCAGCATCAGAAATTACTAATAATTTACTAGTTACTAATCGTGCTGTTAGAGTTTTCCAGTTATTATCTTGTTTAAAAATTGATTTTAAAATTGGATGTGCTTTTTCAAATTGTTTATTATTCAACAAATTAATAGCATACCAATATTGCATTTCTAAATTCTCAGGAAACAACTTTTGAGCTTCTAAATATAATGCTTCAGCTTTTTTAGAGTCACCTTCCTCCATTGCTAAATCACCTTTATTCATAAAATCGTAAGCTTTATGAATTTTCATTAATCGCTCTAATTCGTTTACTGGGTTATCATTATCTTCAACTCTTAAATCCATAATTACGTCTTCCCAAGAGTTTCCTGTAGCTTCTCCCTTTACAATTAAAATAGCAGCAGATTGTTTTCCTCTAATATCACCTTTTTCGCCTTCAGCAGCTTTTAAAGCAGCTAACATACGCTCGCTGAGTGTTCCTTTAGTGATTTCAAAAGCATTTGCCATTGCCTGCCAAACTGTATTATTTAGCATCATGTTTGCTTGTACAGAAAAATTTTTACCTTGTTTGTGACCAGCTTCTGCAATACAAGAACTTCCCGTATGAGTTGCTACTTCTCCTTTTGTGTTTAAAAAAGCAACTTGCCTATACATTTCACCACTATCGTTTGCTAATAAAGCATCTAATGCTTGTTGTGGAGACAAACCTTGCTCCATTAAAACCAACCCTTTTGGTCCATAACTTGGGTTTACTAACGATTGTGTAGCAACAACACCTACTCCAGCTTTACCATAAGTAACAACACTACCAACACTAAACCAATGACTTTGTACAGCAACACCAATGTCTCCTGTAACAGAATCTCGAGCTACAATTGAATAGGTATGTGTAAAGGGTTCTGATTTTTTATAGACTTGAGAAAACATAGTTTGAGAGAACATTAAAATAATTACGAAGTATAGCTTATTCATTTTTATAACGATTTATGGACTAAGATAACTAATTTATGTTTCAATTTTAAAACTTGAAATGACTATCTTTGCATCTTCAAAAAAACAACACAACACATGTCAATTTCATCATTAAACGCCATTTCTCCTATAGATGGTAGGTATAGAAGTAAAGTAAAAGAATTAGCTCCATATTTTTCTGAGGAAGCACTTATTAAATATAGAGTTCTTGTAGAAATAGAATACTTTATTGCTTTATGTGAATTGCCATTACCTCAACTTGCCGATTTTAACACCTCGCTTTTTGAAAATTTAAGAGCTATTTATAAAAATTTCACTTCTGAAGATGCTTTAGCTATTAAAGAGATTGAAAAAGTAACTAATCATGATGTTAAAGCTGTTGAATATTTCATAAAAGAAAAATTTGATGCTTTACAACTTCAAAAATATAAAGAGTTTATCCACTTTGGATTAACCTCACAAGACATTAACAATACTGCTATACCATTAAGTATTAAAGAAGCAATGAACGACGTTTACGTTCCTGAATATTCTATAATACTTAATCGTTTAAAAGAACTATCAAAAGATTGGGCAAATGTACCAATGCTAGCTCGTACACATGGTCAGCCTGCATCTCCTACACGTTTAGGTAAAGAAATAGAGGTTTTTGCAGTACGTTTAGAAGAACAATTTAATTTATTAAACGATATACCAAGTGCAGCTAAATTTGGTGGAGCAACAGGTAATTTTAATGCACATAAAGTTGCATATCCAAATGTAGATTGGAAAGCTTTTGGAAGCGCTTTTGTTCAAGAAAAATTAGGGTTACAACATTCGTTTCCAACAACACAAATAGAACATTACGACCATATGGCTGCTTTGTTTGATACTTTAAAGCGTATCAATACCATAATTATTGATTTAGACAGAGATATTTGGACTTATGTATCTATGGACTATTTTAAACAAAAAATTAAAGCAGGTGAAGTTGGAAGTAGTGCAATGCCTCATAAAGTAAATCCTATAGATTTTGAAAACTCTGAAGGAAATTTAGGTATTGCCAATGCTATTTTTGAGCACCTTTCGGCAAAATTACCAATATCTAGACTGCAAAGAGATTTAACCGACAGTACTGTATTGCGCAATGTTGGTGTACCTTTTGGTCATACTTTAATAGGTTTTAAATCGACTTTAAAAGGATTAAACAAATTATTATTGAATGAAGCAAAATTTGCTGAAGATTTAGAAAACAATTGGGCTGTAGTAGCAGAAGCTATTCAAACCATTTTACGTCGTGAGGCATATCCAAATCCTTATGAAGCATTAAAAGGATTAACTAGAACTAATGAAAAAATAAATCAGAAATCGATTTCAGATTTTATTGATACTTTAGATGTCTCAAACACAATAAAGGAAGAGCTTAAACGTATTACACCTAGTAATTACACAGGCATTTAATTTTATGAGCAAAAACACTTTAGCTTTAATATATACTTGCATTATTACCTTTGGCTTTTTTACAGCTGGAGTTCTTGATGTATTGGATTATTTTATAGTTAAAGCACTTTTATTTGTTGCTGTTGTTGTTTTGTTTATAATCCTTTTTATGATTGTAAATAAGAATGAAAACAAAAATCACTTGAAATAACTTCCAAGTGATTTTCTATTAACATTTAAATAAATTTAATCTTTA
Source organism: Aquaticitalea lipolytica (assembly GCF_014641635.1). Lineage (GTDB taxonomy): Bacteria > Bacteroidota > Bacteroidia > Flavobacteriales > Flavobacteriaceae > Aquaticitalea > Aquaticitalea lipolytica. The sequence continues at coordinate 337,102 of NZ_BMIC01000001.1, forward strand.
TTTAAAAAACTCTGCAAATTGGCCAATTTGCGAAGTATCCATTTTTGATGTATTAAAGGCTGATGATAACTGCATTATTTTACTAGGATTCATATCGTCACCAAGTATTCTAATAATTGCAAATCCTTTATCATTGGCATTTCCAAAAAGTACTAATTCGTCAATATTACCTTCGTCACCTATATAATTAAAAGTAAACTTCCCTTCTTCAGTATTACCACGCATTAATTCATTATACTTTGGGTCTTTTAAAATAGCTTTTACTTTAGCTAATTCGGTTTCGTAACTAGCCACATTAGTACTATCTAATCGGTAAGCCAACATGTTTAATTTTTTAACAGACTTATAAGCTTCTTTTTGCTCTTCGGTTAGTTTAGACTCATCTAAACTTAAAATATTTGCAGGTAAATCTACAGCCAAGAAATTAGCCTTTTCCTGATTATCTACAAAATACTTTTGTAATGATGTACTTTGGTTGCAACTGTAAAGAGTTACAACCAAAGCCACCAAAGTGATTATATTTTTGATTAATGATACCATTATTATTGTTTTTTAGCTTTTCCAGCTTTTTCTAATTGCTGACCACCTGGAACATTCATTTTTTGAGTCATTTTAGATATCTGTCTCAAATCGATATCTCCTGTAAGAGATAATAAAACAGTCTCAAAATCACGTTTTTTACCATTAATAGTCATATCAGAATCTTTAGTAAGTTCTTTTAGACCATTAATTATCATAAGTAATTCTTTTACATGGTTTTCATCTTTTCCTTGTTTTACATAAAATTTAATCGTTTGATTACCATCTTTCATACGCATTAACTCTTCAAGACTTGAACTTTTTAAGTACTTCTCAACAGTAGCATTCATTTCAGAAGCAGTTTTTTCATTTCCAGTTGTAAAAACTTTCAATCCTGTTATTTTTTTAGCCATATCAACAAATGCTTGATCTTCTGGGTCATCCATATTGACATCTATAGTGGCTATCATATTAAACATCTTCTGGTTCATTATAAAAGATGACACAGATGCGTCGTCTTCAAACTTATCAAAAACACTCTGTCCAAAAGAAAATATTGGTGTTATGATGATTGCTAATACTATAATTATTTTTTTCATGATTTCTAATTATTAATCTGTTATTACTTGTTTTTAAAAAATTTATTTGTTGTATTCGAAAATTCATTAATATAATCTACTTTTTCAGAAGCTTTTTCAAATTGCGTGCCAACAATCCCTAGAACTTTTACATTAGTAGTTCCTTCACTAAACTTAGAAGCTAGTAGATTAAATGCTTCTTTGGTTTGATTGTATGCTAACAACTCTTCATGACTCAAATCGTCTATTGTTCGTTTTTTGTTAAAATCGAATTGAGTATAGGCTCCAAACATTAAGACTGCTACTGCTGCGACAGAAATCCATTTATACAAATTGTTTTTCTTAGGTTTTAATGGAACGTCTTTAGTAAACTTCTCTTGTTTAGTTTTAGAATAGTATTGAAACATTACTTTGTACGATTCTAAATGAGGCTCAACATCGTTCTGAGCAAAATAAGCTCTGAGTTGTTGTTCTTCTTTTAGAGTAGTTTCTCCGTTATCATACTTTTCTAAAAGCTTTTCTATATTATTTAATACCATAACGATGTGTATTTGTTAGTTGTTCTCTTATTGTTTTTCTTGCTCTTGATAAGGCTACACGAATTGCTGTTTGGTTCATATCTAGCATCTCTGCTATTTCTTCAAATTCGTATTGCTCTATATCTCTTAATTGCAATATTATTTTTTGTTGTTCAGGTAAAGCTTCAATAATTTTAGAAACCCAATCTACACTATCATTTAACTCAACCTGCTTTTGTAACGACACATTATTATCTTGATAATTACTGTGTACTATTTTTAAATTTTGTGCCTGTTTTGATTTTAATCTATCCAAGCAAAAATTCTTCGTCATTGTCATTGAAAACGCTTCTACATTATTATAGTCTTCAATTTTGTCTTGGTTGTTCCACAATTTCAACAGTATCTCTTGCGTAGCATCTTCAGCTTCTTCTTTAGAAACCAATAGTCTTTTTGCCAATCGGAACACCTTATCTTTAAAAGGCATTACTATATTTACAAAATCTGCCTGTGTCATTAGTGGTTAGTTTTATAAAACAGTTTAGTTATTCCTGCTTATATGATTACGACGATACACTTCTATTTTTGTTACAAATAGTTTTAAATTTACAATAATGTAAGTAAATTTAAAGTTTATTAAACTATTGTAATCTCTTTTACATTGTTTAATTTAACTCAAAAAATAAATGCTTTGAAAATGAAAAGAATTGTAAAAATTTCCCTTTTAGCTGTTGTTGTTTTAGGCTTGGCTACAAGTTGCTTTAAAGATAACGACGATAATCTTATTCTTGCCAGTGAAATAAGTGATTTTGTATGGAAAGGCATGAATGCTGCTTATCTTTATAAAGAAGAAATACCAGATTTAGCTAACGACCGTTTTGCTACTAATGACGAATATGGCGACTATTTAAATAGCTTCTCTAGTCCTGAGGAGTTATTTGAAAGTGTGGTATATCAGCGTTCAACTATAGATAGGTTTAGCTGGATTACAGATGATTATATTGCATTAGAGCAATTGTTTAGCGGAGTTACCAAAAGCAATGGCATGGAATATGGCTTAGTTTATGTTCCAAACGGAAATAATGCGATTTTTGGTTATGTTCGTTATGTATTACCTAATACAAGTGCACAGTCGCAAGGTGTGCAAAGAGGTGATATTTTTTATGCTGTAAATGGCGAATCATTATACTATAACTCACCTACAGATAATAATCTTGGACTTTTAAATGCTAATAATTACACTATAAACCTAGCAACTTATAATAATAATGGAACTCCAGAAACATCTGATGATAGTGTTACACCAGGAAGCGGAAGTATTTCATTAACTAAAGCTGATTATACTGAAAACCCAATATTAACACATTCTATTTTACAAGTTGAAGGCAATAACGTTGGCTATTTAATGTATAATGGGTTTACAGGAACAAATACTTTTGATTCTGCTTTAAATTCTGTTTTTGGCGAATTTCAAGCTGCAGGAATTACCGATTTAATATTAGACTTACGTTATAATCCTGGAGGATCTGTTAGAACTGCAACTTGGCTAGCATCTATGATTACTGGACAGTTTACTGGAAGTACATTTGTAAAAGAACAATGGAATAGTGAAATACAAGCTCAAATTATTGCTGACGACCCAAATTTATTATTAAATCCTTTTGTAAACCAGATGATTAAAACAAATAGTAGTGGTGCAGTAACGTTTCAGCAAAATATAAATCATGTAAATTTAAGTAGAGTTTATGTATTAACTACAAAAGCTTCTGCTTCAGCTAGTGAACTTATTATTAATGGGCTAGATCCATATATTAATGTTATACAAGTTGGAAAAACTACAACAGGAAAATATCAAGCTTCTGTAACTTTATATGACTCGCCAAACTTTGGCAGACAAAATGCAAACCCAAATCATACTTATGCTATTCAGCCTTTAGTTTTCAAATCTTTAAATGCAAATGATGTGACTGATTATTTTAATGGTTTGTCTCCAGATATAGAAATAGCTGAAAATTATGGAAACTTAGGTGTGCTTGGTAATCCAAGTGAGCCATTATTAGCTGCTGCTATAGGACATATTGAAGGTACAGGTCGTTTAAATTATACTAGTGATGGATTAGAAGAAGTTAAAGACAGTAACGACTTTATTCCTTTTGCTAAAGAAATGTATAGTGACAAACCTTTGCCTTTTATTAAGAAGAATTAAAAAAACCAATAAAAAAAGCCACTCAATTGAGTGGCTTTTTTGTTTTATAAACTTAGATTAAATCCTACATTTATATTTCTGCCTTTGGTAGAATACCCAAAAAGCTCAACATACTCTTCGTTTAATAGATTAGTCACATTTGCAAAAAGTGTGACTTTATTTTTTGCAATTTTATGACTTACATAAAAGTCTAAAAGGCTATAGCTTCTCATGGTTATTTCATCATTCATAAAAGTTGTACTATTATAAACAGCATCTGTTCTGTCGTCATTAAATTGATACGACACACTCATAAACGTTTTATCACACAATTGATAATCTAATCTTGCATTGGCTTTAAGTTCTGGAATACGTAAACTTAAATCATCTTCAACTTTAGTATATGTAGCATTAGCATTTAGCACTAAGCTTTTAGTAAATTTATAGTTTGCTGTAAATTCAATTCCACTAGCAGTAAACGACTCATCTACATTATTATATTGAAATACAAAACCTCCTAAATCAACAAAATCGATAAAGTTTTTCTCATCTCTAGTAAAATAAACAACACTTACTGTTGCTTTATCCTTAATATTTAACTCTGCTCCTACTTCAATAGTTGAATTTTCTTCAGGTTTTAAATCTGCATTACCATAAGTTGGCTCAAATAATTGATACAATGAAGGTGTGATGTAAGCTGTACTATAGCTAGCTAATCCTTTTAAGTAACCAAAATTTGTTTCTTTTTTAAACGAAGGATTTACACTATAAACAACATGCGAACCATATTCACTATGATTATTTAAACGTGCTCCAACATTAACATTTAGACCAAAATCTGAAACATAAACCGCATTAGCGTAAGGATCTATAATTGTAAATTGAGCAGTTTCAGGATTTATACTCTGTTCAAAATCTGTACTACCAAAAGGAATTGAGAAACTTTCCATTTTGTTTTCTTGAGCATTTACACCAATAACTGTATAAAATTTATCGTTAAAATTATAACGGTTAAATACATCTGCCACATAACTATCTGCATTAAATTGTGTTGGATAACTAGAGTTTATATCACGCTTAATGGTATTGTAAGCAGCATTTAAAGTAATGCTTCCATTTTTGTATGTGTATTCTGGTGAAACACCAACTCTGTATTGTTTTGAAGTTGATAAATCATCTGTATCAATCCCAGAAAAAGCATCATCAAATTCGGCTTTGTATTTATCAAAACTTCCATAAATAGTAAGTTTAAATGCATTTGAAAATTGATAACCTAATTTTAAGTTTCCATTAATAGCATTAAATGCATCAGATTCAGTTCCGTTAGAAATTGCAGATAAACCATTAGTATATTGATTACCAAAACTTACTAGATAATTAAAATTATTTAAGGTTCCGTTTACTGAAACACTATTTTTAAAATCTTCAATAGCATAGTTATCATCATTAACAGATTGATTAGTTCCTAAAACACTTTTAAAATTAGCAGACACCTTATTTTTAGAGGCTTCTTTCAACTTAATGTTAATTACAGCAGTAGCTGCTCCAGAGCCATAAAGAGTACTCGATGCGCCTTTTAAAATTTCAATACTTTCAATCTGATCTGCATTAAGCAAACGCAAATCGTAATCATTAGCTATTTGTGAAGCGTCAGTAACAGCAATTCCATCAATTAATACTAAAACTTGTCTGTTTCGTCCTCCTCGAATAAAGTAACTAAGGTTTTGTCCTGCATTACTTTTTGTCCCATTAATTTCAATTCCAGCAGTTGCATTAATAATTTCAGCTACTGTTTTTCCTTGTAAATGTTGAAGTTCTTTTTGAGTGATTTTGGTAATAACCTTACCTGAATTTTCACGTTTTAAATTAAATTTAGAATCTGTAATAACTACTTCATCTAATTGTTCTACTTTGGTAGAATCTGCTTGCTGTTGCGCAAAACTTAGCATTGATATACTACAAAGCATACCTAAAACAAAAGTGTTTTTGTTCATTTTAAAATTTAATTACTCGAGAATCGTATGGATATATCATACGTAAACTTTTATCCCGAAAGTTTGACTTATTTGTTTTGAAAATGGCAGGTCTCCTGACTTGCGTCTTCATGTTGGTCTTCCCAGAAATTTTTCCAGTGACTAGAAGTATAACATGAAGCTTTGTAGCTTACAGTTGCGGGAACAGTTCTGGACTTGATAAAAATCGCACCAGATTCCCTTTTAATCCATTCAGAAAAACTGAATAGAACCAAAATTCGCTGCGAAAGTAAACATTTTGTTTAAGGGTTCATTAAAAACTTTAAATAATCTTACTTTTGAAAAAAAATAATTTCATTTTGAAAAAACTGTTTTTACTTGTTTTAATTATTGGATTCGTTGGTTGTAAAAACGATAAAAAAATAAATAGAACATTACCATCTCTTGACCGTTCTGAGTTAATTCTTAAGTATGCAAAAGGGTTTTCGGTGGTAGATTATGGTCAATATAAAATACTAAAAATCAATAGCCCATGGCCAAAATCCGAAAAAACATACACGTATTTATTGCTTACCAAAGAGCAAGCAATGGTCAGCACTTTTAATAAAGATGACTATGATGCTATTATTACAATTCCTATTGAAAAAATAGTAGTTACATCAACCACACATATTCCTGCTTTAGAACTTTTAGGTGTAGAGCAGACCTTAGTAGGTTTTCCAGGAACTGATTATGTGTCTTCAGAAAAAGTAAGAGGTTTAATAGACACTAAAAAAATAAGAGAACTTGGTGAAAATGAAGGCATAAACACTGAGGTTTTACTAGAATTAAATCCTGATTTAGTTGTTGGTTTTGGTATTGATGGTAACAACAAAACATTTGAAACCATTAAAAAATCAGGTATTCCTGTAATTTATAATGGAGATTGGGTTGAAGACTCACCTTTAGCAAAAGCTGAATGGATAAAATTTTTTGGTGTGCTTTTTAATAAAGTAGCCGAAGCAGATTCTATTTTTAATCAAATAGAAAAAGATTATTTAGATGCAAAAGCGTTAGCATCAAAAGTAACAACAAAACCCTCAGTTTTAAGTGGTGCAATGCACAAAGATGTTTGGTATTTACCAAACGGAACAAGCCCTGAAGCACAATTATTAAAAGATGCTAATGTTAATTATCTTTATAGTGAAACTACTGGAAGTGGAAGTTTAGCTTTAAGTTTTGAGTCTGTTTTTGAAAAAGCAAAAGCTGCCGATTTATGGTTAAGTCCATCATATTATAGCTCGTTTGAAGCACTTGAAAAGGCAAATCAGCATTACACAAAATTTGATGCTTTTAAAAACAAAAGTATTTATACGTTTGTAAATACAACTGGAGCAACTGGAGGTGTTTTATATTACGAATTAGGAACAACACGACCAGACTTAGTATTAAAAGATCTAATTAAAATTTGCCATCCAGAATTACTTAAAGATTACAAGCCATACTTTTTTAAACCTTTAGAATAATTGCAAACTAGTAAAACATATAAAATCCCTTTTTTAGTATTAGCTTTAATCCTAATAATTTGCTTTATAATCAATATTAGTTTGGGTTCAGTTTCTATTCCATTAAAATCTATTTTTAATAGTTTATTTGGTACTGCAGACAATGAATCTTGGCAATATATCATTCAAAATTACAGACTACCAAAAGCTTTTACAGCCATTTTAGTTGGTTCTGGTTTAGGAATTTCAGGATTACTAATGCAAACACTTTTTAGAAATCCGTTAGCAGGTCCATTTGTTCTTGGTATCACCTCTGGAGCTAGTTTAGGTGTCGCTTTAATAATTATGGGAGCATCAATTTTTGGTGGATTTTTTGCCACAATACTAATCTCAAAATGGAGCATTGTAATTGCTGCAAGCTTAGGCAGTTTCTTGGTGTTGCTTACCGTTTTAATAGTTTCGGCAAAAGTAAGAGACACCATGGCAATACTTATTATAGGTTTAATGTTTGGAAGCATAACTGCTGCAATAGTGAGTGTTCTTTCTTATTTTAGTTCTGCTGAACAATTACAACAATACATATTTTGGGGCTTTGGAAGTTTGGGTAATTTATCATGGTATGAGCTGTTTATCTTCTTCTTAATTTATTGTATCGGAATTATTCTAAGTGTTGTATCAATTAAAGGTTTAAACACATTACTTCTTGGTGAAAACTACGCCAAAAGCTTAGGATTAAACATTAAGCAAAGTAGACTCATAATTATTATTGCAACTAGCCTGTTAGCAGGAACTATTACTGCATTTGCTGGACCAATTGCCTTTATTGGGTTAGCAATTCCGCATATGACAAGGCAAATTTTTAGTACCTCAAACCATAAAATATTGCTACCAGCTGTGTTTTTGTTTGGAGCCATAGTAATGCTTATTTGTGATAGCATAGCACAACTACCAACAAGCGATTATACATTACCAATAAATGCAATAACGTCATTAATTGGAGCTCCAGTAGTAATTTGGTTATTAGTAAGAAAACGTAAAATGATGTTTTAATTATGGAACAACAACTTGCACATATTTCGCTATTAGTTAATGATTACGATGAAGCCATTTCGTTTTATACTCAAAAGCTAAAGTTTGAACTCGTTGAAGACACAAAACTAAGTGAGACAAAACGTTGGGTTATTGTAAAGCCTAAAGGTACTCATGGCTGTTCTCTATTACTTGCAAAAGCTGCAAATGAAGAACAAAAAAGTAATATAGGAAATCAATCTGGCGGACGTGTTTTTTTGTTTTTACATACTGATAATTTTGAGAGGGATTATAAAAACTTAATCAATCAAGATATTAATATAATCCGAACACCTTCAATTGAGGCTTATGGAAAAGTGCTCGTTTTTGCAGATTTATATGGTAATTTATGGGATCTAATTGAACCAAAAAAAAGTTAGTGTCAAACACCAATAAACATATCGTTTTAAAAACCAAAGACCTTTCCATTGGTTACAAAACCAAGAAGGCTGAAACTGTTATTGCCGACAACATCAATATCGAGTTACATAAAGGTGAATTTATAGGATTAGTTGGAGCAAATGGCATTGGAAAATCTACTTTATTAAGAACGCTTACCAATGTTCAAAATTCTTTAAGTGGAAGTATTTATATCAATAATAAATTGCTTTCAGAATTCCAGCCAGAAGATTTAGCTAAAGCTATGAGTCTGGTGTTAACTGAGCAAATTGCATCAAAAAATTTATCAGTTTTTGAATTAGTTGCTTTAGGAAGACAACCATACACCAATTGGATTGGCAATTTAAGTGAAAATGATATTACTATCATAAATCGATCACTCCAACAAACTAATATTGAAGCTTTAAAACATAAAAGATGCTTTGAACTTAGTGATGGTCAATTACAAAAAGTGATGATTGCTCGTGCTTTAGCACAGGATACAGACTTGATTATACTTGATGAGCCAACAACACATCTAGACATGTATCATAAAGCCTACATTTTAAAACTGCTTCAAAAACTAGCAAAAGAGACCAACAAAACTATTTTGTTTTCTTCTCATGAGATAGATTTAGCCATACAATTATGTGATAAAATGATTGTAATGACTGCTAATAATGTTGTTTCAGATACGCCTTGCAATTTGATTAGCAAAGGAACTTTCAATACTTTATTTCCAAAAGATTTAATTGCTTTTGATGAAAACACTGGAAGCTTTAGAGTTAAAAAATAATTATCTTTGGTGAAATTCAATTTCATTTCATGAACGACAACATAATTCTCATTATAGCAATTCTTATCTCTGGTGGAATTGGTGCTTATATTGGCACCACAATCACTAAGTTGAAAAGCAAAAGTGAACAAAGCACTTTACAAGAGCGTCAAAACCAATTAGGTTTAACTATAGAAGAACTTAAACAAAATTTAAGCAAAATTGAAAGTGAGCGTGAAGAGATTCGTCGTGAAAAAGAATTTTTAAATTCTGAATTAACCAGAAAAAATACAGAATACGAAAACCTACAAATTCATAATTTAAAGCGTGACGAAGAACTTGCAAAACAGCAAGAACAACTTCGTAAGGATTTTGAGTTAATGGCAAGTAAAATTTTAGATGAAAAATCTGAAAAATTTACACTTCAGAATAAAGAAAATATTAAAAGCATACTAAATCCTCTTCAAGAAAAAATACAAGTTTTTGAGAAAAAAGTTGAAGACACTCAAAAGGAAAGCATCTCAATGCATAGTGCTTTAAAAGAACAACTTTTAGGCTTAAAAGACTTGAACCAACAAATGACAAAAGAAGCTACAAACCTAACCAGAGCTTTAAAAGGCGACAGTAAAATGCAAGGTAATTGGGGCGAATTGGTTTTAGAACGTGTTCTTGAAAAATCTGGATTGGAAAAAGATAGAGAGTATTTTGTTCAGCAAAGTTTCACTACTGCTGAAGGCTCACGTGTGCTACCTGATGTTGTATTGCATCTTCCTGATAACAAACGAATGGTTATAGACAGTAAAGTGTCGCTTACCGATTATGAACGCTATGTTAATGCAGACGATGATGACAGACCTCAATTTTTAAAAGCGCATGTGAATTCCATAAGAAAACACGTTGATCAACTTTCTGAAAAAAAATATGAGGATTTGTATGATATTCAATCTCCAGATTTTGTTTTGATGTTTATTCCAATAGAACCAGCTTTTGCTATTGCTATAAACGACGATAATTCATTATATAATAAAGCTTTCGAGAAAAACATTGTTATCGTTACACCTTCTACTCTACTTGCTACACTTCGTACTATTGACACGATGTGGAACAACGAAAAACAACAACAAAATGCTATTGAAATTGCTAGACAAGCAGGTGCTCTTTATGATAAGTTTGAAGGTTTAGTGAGTGATTTAACTGGCGTTGGCAAAAAGATTGATGATGCTAAAAAAGATTATTCTTCTGCTATGAATAAGCTAGTTGAAGGTAAAGGAAACCTTATTACAAGTGTGCAAAAGCTAAAAAAATTAGGCGCAAAAGCTAAAAAATCGCTTCCAGAAGCCATTGTAAAGAGAGCTAAGATTGATGAAGATTAACTTATATTCTTTCATTTAATTCCTTAATAACGGAATATTTTTGTTTATTCCTTAAAAAAGGCATATATTTGATTATTCCTTAAATATGGAATACGTGTATTATGAAAACAAGTGTAATAACAGGAGATATAATAAAATCGAGAGATGCTGAAAATTCAGAATGGATTAGCTGCTTAAAAGATGCTTTAAAAACCTTAAGTACAGATGATTCGTATTGGGAAATTTATAGAGGAGATAGTTTTCAAGTAGAGATAAAAGATATCTATAAAAGTTTTGAAGCAGCTCTTTACATTAAAGCCAATATAAAAATGATTAAAGGGTTAGATGTAAGAATGGCTATTGGCATTGGAGATAAATCGTTTAAAGGTAAAAAAGTAACCGAATCTAATGGTGAAGCATTTCGTTTTTCTGGCGAAACTATAGAGTCGTTAAAAAAAGAAAAACTAAATCTAAAAATTAAAACTAAAAATGAAACTATTAATAACGAGCTTAACTTGTACTTTAAGCTTGCTCTGTTAAGCATTGACAATTGGACCACAAATTCAGCAGAGATTGTAAAACTATCACTTGAACACCCAAACAAGTTTCAAAAAGATTTAGCTAAACTTATAGGAACAAATCAAGACGCTATAAGTAAACGCATTAAACGTGCTAGTTTAGATGAGATTTTGGAGTTAAACGAAATGTACAAGCAAAAAATTGAAACTTTATTACCATGATAATACTACTAAAGCTCTTTTTAGCACACATAATAGGAGATTTCTTTCTGCAACCAAAAAAATGGGTAAAAGAAAAAGAATCTAAAAAATTAAAATCTCTAAAATTATATATTCATATAGCAATACACATTGCTTTGTTATTTATTTTAACTTGGGATGTTACATTGTGGCCATTAATTATTACAATTAGTGTTTCTCATTTCATAATTGATGTTACTAAACTCTTTTTTCAAAACAAAAAAACCAAACGATTATGGTTTTTTATAGATCAAGTATTACATGTTGTATCAATTTTTATAGCCTATACTCTACTTATAGAAAATAACTTTAACGTTGAAACAATAATAACAAAACAAACATTATTACTGTTTCTTTGTATACTTTTTTTAACTCAACCTGTTTCCATTATAATGAAAACTATTTTCAGTAAATGGAATATTGCCAAATTAACTCAAGGCAACGAATCTCTTAAAGATGCTGGAATGTATATAGGCATACTTGAGCGCATTTTAGTATTCGTTTTTGTAATCTTAAATCATTGGGAAGCTGTTGGTTTTTTAATTACTGCAAAGTCTGTTTTTAGATTTGGCGACTTAAAAGAATCTAAGCACAGAAAATTAACAGAGTATATACTTATTGGCACATTAATAAGCTTTGGGATAGCAATTTTTGTAGGAATACTTTATGCTTACTTAAAATAAAAAAACCATCAAAAATGATGGTTTTTTATATATCTAAAATTGTATTAATTATTGTTTCACAAAACGTTTAGTTTGGGTAGCATTATCTGCTGTTAAACGCACTAAATAAACACCATTATTCCATTTAGTAACATCTATGGTTGAAGAAATACTACTCACTTCTTTAGTTAATATTTTCTTTCCTAACACATCAAAAACATCTAATGTTATACTACCAGATATTCTAGGTAAACTTAGCATAAGTTTTGAACTAGATGGGTTTTGTAAAATTCTAAACTGATTAACAGAAAAATCATCAATACCTAATAGCGTATCCCAAAAACTTACTCCGTTTTGAGCTCCATCACCAGTGTATTCATAAGGTGCTGGCAAATTTATGAAAGTTCCTGCTGTCCAAATTCCTTTATTAACAGCAACATTTTCTCTTCCGTTTCCACCACTTCCCCATTGGGTAAAATCTAGCATAGCGGTAGAAGAAGCAAAACTTGGTGTACTATAAAGTCCTAAATCTGCAGCAGAATTATTCAAAGCAACACTACTAGTGACTTCAACATCAGAACCAGCAGCTAAATTTAATGAGCCACTTAAAACAGTCATACTGTTTAATTGACCATATGCAAATAATGTACAAAACCAGTATGAAGAAATATCAACTGTAGAGCCACCATAGTTATGAAGCTTAACTCTTTCGGTAGCAGGATCGACTTCTACTATTCTTACTTGTGCTGTAGTTTGCATTTGCAAAAACATCACAAAAAATAGAGATAATGAGAATAAAAGATTGTAGTTTTTTTTCATAATGTGTAGGTTAAATAATTGATTTATAATCAAATTACTAAATAAATTTACGCATTTTTTAGTAAAAACTTGTCATAAATTGCAAATAAAAAAGGCATCCAATTTAAAATTAGATGCCTTTTTGTAAAATTTATAAGAATTTATTGTTTCACAAAACGTTTAGTTTGTGTTCCATTTTCGGAAGTTATTCTAACCAAATAAACGCCATTATTCCATTTTGATACATCTATTGAAGAAGACAGTTTACTTACCTCTTTAGATAATATTTTTTTTCCTAACACATCAAAAACATCAAGTTTAAAAGCATTATCAGAAGCTGGAAAGATTAAATTAAGTTTACTCTTTGAAGGGTTAGGAGATATTTTAAAATCCTTTAATTGTGTTACTTCATTTACTCCTAAAGTTGTTGATGCAGTAATGTTATCTAATCCCATAGTAGTTGGTACACCAGGAAAAGCTTGACCTCTCCAAGCTGGTGTTGGGCTACTTAAAATTCTCATTTCTGTGACATTAGCTAACGTAGCAGATACATTAGATCCTCCATCAACCAAAGTAAAATCAGAAGATGAAATTGGTATTGTAACTGAATTCCAACCAGATCCAGCTGGTATAACTACAGCATTTGTGGTACACATTTCACCTCCATCACCATTAAAAGCTACACGAAGGTTAATATTTGAAGCTTCTGCTTTTACATCTAATTTAATAGCTACTATGCTTTGAGACGTATAATTTCCCATCCAATTAGAATCAAATTGAAAAACAATCATCTTGCTTCCAGGTCCACCAGGGCTACCAGTAGTAGTGTATTGCAAAAAATTATCATCAACACCAGCAGGTCCAGCAGTATTTATATTGATTGGTGGATTAGGTGCTCCAGCTCCAAATAAATCAATATTCCACCCTTGCACTGTTCCATCTTCAAAATTATCTAAGTGACCAGCTACTACCTGACCTACACTATAATAAGATGTAAACAAAAAAGTGAATAATAGTAATTTTATTTTCATATAATATTTTTTTTGGGGACTATTAAATTTAAAGCTAAAATATTAATTATAAACCAATTATAATAATCTATCCAACAAAAAACATTTATTTACTTAAATACATTTTACGTCTAGAATATAAGTTGTAAAATTCATCATCTTTTAAACTATCTATAAATAAAATGCTTTCGCCAGTACTCTTCATTTCTGGACCAAGCTTTTTGTTTACATTAGGGAATTTATTGAACGAAAACACTGGTTGCTTAATTGCATAACCTTCTAATTGTGGGTTAAAATTAAAGTCAGTTACTTTTTTCTCCCCTAACATTACTTTAGTTGCATAGTTCACATAAGGTTCTTTATAGGCTTTTGCTATAAATGGTACAGTACGTGAAGCTCTTGGGTTAGCCTCAATAATGTAAACCATATCATCTTTTATTGCAAACTGAATGTTAATTAATCCAACTGTATTTAATGCTAAAGCAATCTTTTTGGTGTGATCTTTAATCTGTTGCATTACAAATTCACCTAAGTTAAAAGGAGGTAATGTTGCATTACTATCTCCTGAATGAATTCCACAAGGCTCAATATGCTCCATAATACCAATAATGTATACATTCTCCCCATCGCAAATAGCATCTGCTTCAGCTTCAATTGCACCATCTAAATAATGGTCTAACAATAATTTATTATCTGGCATTGTACGAAGTAAGTCTACTACGTGCTCTTCTAGTTCTTTTTTATTGATAACAATTTTCATTCCTTGACCACCAAGAACGTAAGATGGACGGACTAAAATTGGAAAATTTAACACATCAGCAATAGCTAAGGCTTCGTCTGCTGTTGTTGCAACATCAAACTCTGGATATGGAATGTTATTTTCTTGTAGTAGCTTTGAAAAACTACCTCTATCTTCAGCTAAATCTAGAGATTTGTATGTTGTTCCAATAATTTTAATTCCGTATCTGTCAAGTTTTTCAGCAAGCTTTAATGCTGTTTGTCCACCTAGTTGTACTATGACTCCTTCAGGTTTTTCATGACGAATAATATCATAAATATGTTCCCAGAATACTGGTTCGAAATATAACTTATCAGCAATATCAAAATCGGTTGAAACCGTTTCAGGGTTACAGTTAATCATGATGGTTTCATAACCACATTCAGAAGCAGCTAACACACCATGAACACAGCAATAATCAAACTCAATTCCTTGCCCTATTCTATTAGGTCCAGAACCTAAAACAATAACTTTCTTTTTATCTGTAACAACACTTTCATTAATTGACTCAAGCTTACCATCTGGAGTTTCAACTTCATTTTCGAATGTTGAATAATAATATGGTGTTTGTGCCTTAAACTCGGCAGCACAAGTGTCAACTAATTTATACACACGCTTGATTTTTAGCTCATCACGTTTTTTATACACTTGACTTTCAAGACATTTAAGCATGTGTGCAATTTGTCTGTCACCATAGCCTTTTTGTTTTGCTTCAAGCATTAAATCGCGTTCTATAGTATCAATAGTAAACTTTGATATTTCTTTTTCTAAGTGATATAGTTCTTCATATTGTTTTAAGAACCACATATCTATTTTTGTTATTTCATGAATACGACTCAACGGAATTCCCATTTGAATAGCATCATAAATAACGAATACTCTATCCCAACTTGCGAATGTTAGCTTTTCAATAATCTGGTCATAGTTTTTATAACCTTTACCATCTGCACCTAATCCATTACGTTTTATTTCTAATGATTGAGTTGCTTTATGTAGTGCTTCTTGGAACGAACGACCAATAGCCATAACTTCACCAACAGCTTTCATTTGTAGCCCTAACGTTCTGTCTGATCCTTCGAATTTATCAAAATTCCAACGTGGTATTTTTACAACAACATAGTCTAAAGTTGGTTCAAATAATGCTGATGTAGATTTTGTAATTTGATTGCTCAACTCATCTAAATTATAACCAATTGCAAGCTTTGCAGCAATTTTAGCAATTGGATAACCTGTTGCTTTACTTGCTAAGGCAGAAGAACGTGAAACACGAGGATTAATCTCGATAGCAATAATCTCTTCATTTTCATCAGGACTTACTGCAAATTGCACATTACAACCTCCTGCAAAATCACCAATACTACGCATCATGTGTATTGCCATATCTCGCATACGTTGGTATGTTGTGTCAGACAAGGTCATTGCTGGAGCCACTGTAATAGAATCTCCTGTATGGATTCCCATTGGATCCATATTTTCAATAGTACAAATGATTACAACATTATCATTTTTATCTCTAAGTAACTCTAACTCATATTCTTTCCATCCAATTAATGCTTTATCTATCATTACCTCATGAATTGGAGACACTTCTAATCCACGAGTTAGTAACTCATCAAACTGGTCTTCAGTATGCACAAAAGATGCTCCTTCTCCTCCTAATGTGTATGAGGCTCTAATTACTAAAGGGAAACCAAACTCTTGTGCAATTTCTTTTCCTTTAAGATATGAATTAGCAGTTGCTTGAGGCGCCATACCAACACCTATTTTAAGCATTAATTCTCTAAATTTCTCTCTATCTTCAGTAATATTAATTGCATCAATATCAACACCAATAAGCTTTATACCGAAGTCTTTCCAAATTCCTTTTTCATCAGCCTGTATACATAAATTAAGTGCAGTTTGCCCTCCCATTGTTGGTAAAACTGCATCTATTTGTGGATGCTCCTTAAGAACTTGAACAATAGATTTTGTAGTTAGTGGCAACAAATAAACGTGATCAGCCATTGTTGGGTCTGTCATGATTGTTGCAGGATTAGAATTGATTAAGATGGTTTCAATTCCGTCTTCTCGTAAAGAACGTAAAGCTTGAGTTCCAGAATAATCAAACTCACAAGCTTGACCAATAATGATAGGACCTGATCCAATAATAAGTACGGAATTAATAGTTTTGTTTTTTGGCATTGTGTTGTATTTATATCTGCAAAAATAGTTATGAAATAGGTACAAAAAAAGGTGCTACACCTAAGTAACACCTTTAAATATTAACAATTGTTAATCATTATTTTTTATGTCTTGATTCTGAAGATACAGACAGTTTCTTTCTTCCTTTAGCTCTTCTACGTGCAAGGACTTTTCTACCATTAACAGTAGCCATTCTTTCTCTAAAACCGTGTTTGTTTCTTCTCTTTCTCTTTGATGGTTGAAACGTTCTTTTGCTCATTGTCTTGTATCTTTAAAAATCTTCTTTATAATCTAAACTATAGTTTTGACCATTTTCAAAACTGCGTGCAAATATACAAAGACTTTTTACTTACACAAACCTAATTTTAAAAATATTTATATGAAATTTTCATTTCAAAAAAAAACGTCTTTAAAAAACTCAATTTTTGAATATTCCTAGCTTCTGAAATATAAAATTTATAAGCTAAACGTAAAAAAAAATTAGTTTCTTTGTGGTTAGATAAACAACTAAGTAAAATGAAGAAATTCACACTAGTATTTGCGATATTATTTGTTGCTCAATTAACAGGACAAACTTTATTACAGTATAACTTTTCAGTTGGTGATAAGTTTACCATTAATCAACAAGCTACTCAGCATATTACACAGGACATTAGTGGCATGATTCAAGAAATTAATAATGATTTATCTGGAACAATGAGTTTTGAAGTTGTAAAGGCAGACAAAGAGACTTTTACTTTGATAATGGAATTTAAAAGTCTGAAAATGTTAATGAGCTCGCCTACTTTAGGAGAGTTATCTAATGTAGACTCGGCATCAGATGACGATTCTGATATTACCTCGATGATGTTTAAAGGCATATTAAACGTTCCTATTACAATTGTTATGGGAAGAGATGGCAAAATTAAATCTGTAACTGGAGGAGATTTATTAATTGAGTCTATGTTTAAAGCTGTCGATATTACTGAACCAGAAATAATAGAAGCTTCAAAATCGCAGTTAGAAAAGCAATTTGGTAGCGAGGCGCTTTCTAACAGCTTTGAGCAAATGACTTATTTGTTTTCAACAGATAAGGTAAAGGTGAACAGCAAATGGAAAAACAGTTACCAAGGTGATATGAGTGCTGAAACTACTTGGACATTATCAGAAATAAACAAAAATAATTTTAAACTTTCTGGAGTTGCAGCTACTACTATGAATAGTATAGATGAAACTATATCTATGACATTAAATGGATCACAATCAACTACTGTAACAGGAAACTCTAAAACTGGTTTGTTTACAGAGCTAATAGTAACAGGCGAAAATACTGGTAATACAGTTTATACTACTCAAGAAATTACAATACCAACAACAATAAAATCAACAATTACTTATAAAATTATTCAATAGTTATGTATAACAAAAACATAAAATTATTTATTGCGTTTTTAATCATCGCTTATGCAGTTTATCAATTTACTGAAGGGTTTATTGGAAATGGCATAATGCTTATTTTATTATCATTAATATTCGTTTTTCTATATTTTAAGAATGAATTTATTCTACTTGCCTTTTTAAAACTTCGTAAACAAGATTTTGAAGGTGCTACAAAGTGGCTTAATAAAATTAAAAATCCATCAAGTGCTTTAGTAAAAAAGCAAGAAGGTTACTATAATTTCTTACATGGCATAATGGTATCACAAACTAATATGAATGAAGCTGAGAAATATTTTAAAAATGCTGTGAGTTTAGGTTTAACTATGGACCACGATATGGCAATGGCAAAATTGAATTTAGCTGGAATTGCTTTTAGTAAGCGTCGTCCACAAGAAGCCAAAATATTAATGAACGAAGCTCAAAAATTAGATAAAAGAGGCATGCTAACTGATCAAATAAAAATGATGAAAGATAGCATGAAAAAAGCCCAAATACCTAATCAGCATTATGGTGGAGCAAGACAAGGACGTAGACGTTAATCTCTTCGAAATAGATAAAATAAAAAAGCACTAATTAATTAGTGCTTTTTCTTTTATTTTTCAGTTAATCTTTATTTGTAATATCCTTTTTTTGGAATACTAATGCTATATTTTTTTCTAGAACTATTATTTAAATGAGCTTCACGTAACCAAGGATTATGAATTTTCAGAATTTTATAGTTTATACCATACTCTTTTGCAAAAGCTGTAAAATCTTTAACTGGAACATCAACAATCACTTCCTCTGTTGGTATTTCTGTATATAAGTCACTCTCGTTAAAATTGAAACCGTACTTTTTAGGATTGTTTAAAATTTCTTTAAGGGCAACTATTCTAAACATATATCTCCCAGTTTCTTCTCCTAAAAGTAAATCATAATAGCTTTTCACATCTTGGTCTTTTAATCGGTTACCAATACCTGCATTACCTGCATTATAGGCTGCGGCTGCAAGTGTCCATGATCCTAAATTTTCTTTAGATTTTAATAGGTATTTACAAGCAACTTCTGTTGCTTTTTCTAAGTGATAACGCTCATCAACATTATCATTGACTTCTAGTCCGTTTTCTCTAGCTGTTGCTGGCATAATTTGCCAAAACCCTTTAGCTCCTGCTGGAGAAACTGCATTAGTAAGACCACTTTCTATTACTGACAAGTATTTAAAATCGTCTGGTATTCCATGTTTTTTAAGAATTGGTTCTATAACAGGAAAATACTTTCTGGCACGTTTAAACATCAAAAGCCCATTTGATTGCCAATATGTATTCACTAATAGCTCTTTATCCATTCGTTCATAAACATCTGGATCGTTAAGCGGCATTTTTTCGCCTGCAAAATCTAACTCATCTGGCACAGAAAGTGCATAAACATTATAATCGTTTATCAGTTTCTTTTCCTTAACAACTGCATCATCCGATGGTGCTTTTTGAACTGCAAATATGAATAGTCCTGACAGACTTATCAATCCTATTGCTGCTAAAATATTCTTTATATAGCTCATAATCTTATTTTTTTATAAAGGTAATTAATTAATGTAACTCTTTCAAAATTAGTTAAGTATAAGTTTTGGTAAATTTTCATTAAACCATTTATACTTATTTATTATCATTATATGTGTTCCTCCTTTTATTACAACGCAATTATCGTTACAAGAGTGTGTAAAAATAGCATCTTTATCACCATGTATATAAATAGCATCAGGATTTGGTTTTTCTTGCTCCCAACAAACAACCTGTTCAATTGCCCAATCTAAATAACGTTTATCACTAACCGAAAGATACCTTTTGTAAAGCTCTACTCGTTTAGTAACAGTTTCTCCAAACGCATATTTAGCAAGCAAATCTATATTACCCAATAACTTTGTAGGTAACAACTTGTATGCCTTAGTGTATTTAGCAATTTTCATTCGTCTTGGTAACTCATGTTTAGATTTAACACTAGACACTACAATTAACTTTTTTAAGGTCATAAATTTACTCATCTCCTGCACTAAAATACCACCAAAAGAAACACCAAGAAGCACAACATTATTGTGTTCTATTTTTTCTATCATTCGCTTAGCATAACTCTCTAATGTTTCATTTTTATTAGGAATAATCCATTCTAGCCAATGAATCTTAAATTGATCTTCAGGAAGCTTAATGTTTTCAAAAATTGTTGGGTTTGCTGCCATTCCTGGCATCATATAAACATGTATTATTTCTTGGTTCATAAGCATTTAACACACAACAAGTTCAAATGTGTAATATTTTTTCGTAAATTTGCAATACAAAACTATACAAATTAATAGTTTCTACCCTACCAACCATTGAATTAAATACAATATTATTATGATTGATGCTGCCGAATTAACAGACAATGACTTTTTACGTCAGTTTGAGCTTAAAATTGAAGATGAACTTGCTACTATTGAATATTCTTTGCAGGATCGAAAAATATTTTTAACAAAGTTAATTATCCCAGAAAGCATTAATACTGAAGGCTTTGAAACAGATTTTTTAACACTTGTTTTTGAAAACATTTCTGAACGTAATATTAGTGTTGTACCAACGAGTCCTGAAATTGCGAAATTTATAAGAAAAAATAGAAAGTATAAGAAAATGCTTCCTGTAGGTATTAGAATATAATTAATAAAAAAACATATTTAAAAAACCGAAGTTAATAACTTCGGTTTTTTTGTTTTTATACTGCAAATTCTTCTACAAAATCAAATCTTACAAGACCATCATCGTCAATTTGAGTAAGTTCCACTTTGTGAAGTGTATTAACCAATTCTGGATTCCAAGGCGCTTTTACTTTTACATAGTTTTCAGTAAACCCATGAATATATCCTTCTTTATTTTCGCTTTCAAACAATACAGTTCTTGTAGTTTTTAGCTGGCTTTCATAAAATTTTCTTCTTAATTTAGCCGATAAACCACGTAACATTTTACTACGTTTTGCTCTCACATTTTTAGGCACAACGCCATCCATTGTTGCTGCTTCTGTATTATCTCTTTCTGAATATGTAAAGACGTGCAGATATGAAATATCTAATGAAGTTAAAAAGTTATATGTCTCTAAAAAATGCTCGTCAGTTTCTCCAGGAAAACCAACAATAACATCAACACCAATACAGGCATGAGGCATTATCTCTTTAATTTTATTTACTCTGTCAACATAAAGTTCTTTCATATATCGACGTTTCATTTTCCTTAAAATATCATTACTTCCACTTTGTAACGGAATATGAAAATGTGGCACAAATGCTCTAGATTTAGATACTAAATCAATAGTTTCATTCTTAAGCAAATTAGGCTCTATTGATGAGATGCGAAGTCTTTCTATACCTTCAACTTTATCTAATTCGGTAACTAAATCTAAAAAAGTATGCTCATGACGTTTATTACCAAATTCTCCTTTACCATAGTCACCAATATTAACTCCTGTAAGCACAATTTCTTTAATATTCTGTTCAGAAATTTCTTTGGCATTTTTTAAAACACCTTCCATAGTATCACTTCTAGAAATACCACGAGCTAACGGAATGGTACAATAAGTGCACTTATAGTCGCAACCGTCTTGCACTTTTAAAAAGGCACGAGTTCTGTCGCCAATTGAATAACTTCCTACATAAAAATCGGCATCTTCAATTTCACAAGAGTGTACTTCACCAAAATCGTTTTTTGACAAATCGTTTAGGTAATCTGTAATCTTAAATTTTTCGGTTGCACCAAGTACTAAATCAACACCATCAACATCTGCTAATTCTTGAGGCTTAAGTTGTGCATAGCAACCAACAGCAGCCACAAAAGCATCTGGATTAGATTTCTGTGCTTGTTTTACAATAGATTTAAAACGTTTATCAGCATTTTCGGTTACAGAGCATGTATTTATCACATAAATATCTGCCACTTCATTAAACTCCACACGATCAAACCCTTCATCAGTAAAGTTTCGGGCAATGGTAGATGTTTCTGAAAAATTCAGTTTACAACCTAAAGTGTAAAATGCTACTTTCTTTCTATTTTCCACTTAAAAAAATTAAAATTTGTTCCTTAATAAGAATGAGTATATTTACTTCACTAATAAAAAAGGAGCTGCAAAGTTACGTAATTGTTTGAAAGTATAAACGATATCTAATAAGACAATTACTGGTTTAATTGGTAAAAACTAAAAACATATATGTCAAAATCTGAAGAAAGAATAAAAGAAGTCCTTGCTTTTTTTAAAAACAAAGACACCGTTTTAGGCTACAGAAAGTTCATGGATTGTGCTATTGATACTCAAGATCTTACTATTTACAAAGAGGTAATTGAGCTAACAGATTGGAAAGAACAATTTCCTGATAAGGAAAATGAACTTATTGAAAAAGCCACAACCATTTTAAACAAAATTTCAAAAAAAGCCATTGAAGAATACAATGTTCAGACTCCAATAGTTACTGCGACAAATATTGTGAAAAGTTATGGTCAAAATCGATTTACTTTAGGACCAATTTCATTAGATATTAAAAAACGACAAGTTTATGGTTTGGTTGGCGAAAATGGTAATGGAAAAACTACTCTGCTCAGAATATTAGCTAAAGAATTAAGCCATAACGAAGGGCAATTAAATTTTAATTTTGATAAACAACATAGTAATAGTTTCGATTTACGATCTAAACTAGTTTATATACCACAACGTACCCAAAAATGGTATGGCAGTTTAAAGGATAACCTCAAATTTGTTTTATCTAATTATGGTGTTTCACCAGAAGAAAACGAAACAAGAGTATTAATGATGATAGCTCGTTTTGGTTTATGGAATTATAAACATTTAAAATGGAGCGAATTATCTTCAGGTTACAAAATGCGTTTTGAGTTAGCCCGAACACTTTTAAGACAACCCGAATTATTACTTTTAGATGAACCTTTAGCAAATTTAGACGTATTAGCTCAACAAGTAATTTTGGAAGATTTAAAGGCTATTTGCAACTCTTTAAACAACCCAATAGCATTAATTTTAAGCTCACAGCAGCTATATGAAGTTGAAAAAATATCTGATAAAGTAATTTATCTTAAGGAAGGAAAATATAAAGAAAAAGACGATTTAATTGAACAAGATGAAAATCAATTAATTGTTGAGATTGATTGCAAATGTAAAAGAGAAAAATTAATTGAAATTTTTAATCATCTATCATTAGAAAAACTAATTTTTAATGGTGGTATGTATGTTGCTTATTTTTCTAACAATACAAATTTTTCTTCCGTATTAGAAACTCTTGGTAAACATAACATTGATGTTATATATACCAGAAACATTTCAAAATCAACAAGACGTTTTTTCGTGTCCTAAAAGCTAAACTATAATGAAAACATATATTCATAAAATTAATCAATATTTACTTGAACATCATCCAACGGTTTGGAACACAAAAATTGTTTGGATGCTTGGTATTAGTGCCGCTATACATTTACTGTTTTTTGTTTTTGGGTTAATTGCCTTAACAGATCCAGAATTGCTTCACGAAAGAGGTGCGATGCATATCTTTTTTGATAACGGAACAGTCTTTTTTAGTGTTATGCTATCCATATTATTAATAGTTATTTGGTTAATTAATATGTTTAAAAACAATGCTTTTAAAAACTTTTATCCAGTATCTAGACTAAAGCTCTTTATTCAATTTGTGTTTTATTTCATAATCATTTTTTTTGCGACTACCTTTTATTATTCATACAACCTAGGGTTAAAAGTTTATATATCTAATACCTATGAAGATGCTACAGTTTATAATGAGATAAAAGCTTCAAATAATGCTGCTATATTTTTTTCACACAATATTGAAAAATACACTTTAAGCAAAAGAAAATACCCTTTCATTTTAAGTGAACTTTATTGTGAAACAAGAGATGGTTTTACAAAAACAGAAAAACCATATTTTGAGTTTCTTGATTTAAAATATCAATACTATTCACTATACACAAAAGAGAGAAAAATATCAGAAACTTATAATGAAAACTTTTATAATGGATATGTTTATAAAAGACGAACAGACTCTATTGAAACTTTTTATTACAGAGATACTGTTGTAGATGTTTCGCAATATGTAAAAACAGCTATTCCAAGTTATTATAATTATTCAAGTACATTTTATTCGTTAGAAAATGATGAAATTTCTGGGTACGATTCTGTTGATTATAACTACGAATCAGATTTAAATTATGATTATAATTACGATTTTTACTATGATACAGATAACATTGATAAATCAAAGTTAAGTAACAAAAATGTACACGAGATTTTAAATAGAAATAATCCAAAAGAGATAAAGCAAATTTTAACTGACTTTTTAAAAATAGCAGACATTTATGAGGTTAAATATAATATGTCAAGCGAGCAATGGTTTAATTTAGTTTATCATCCACAAGATTTTGAAATAAAACATTTAATTAATGATGAGCCTAGAGAAGATTATAGGTTAGCTATAAAAGAAGAAACCGAATTAGAAAAATTTGTAAATGAGCATACTTCAAATTTTTATATCGAAACAGATAAACTCCATCATGCATTTGAAAATATTGAAGACATAAAAGATGCTGATATATTTGGCGAGTCTATTCACGTTTTTATATGGTTATCTTTTTTTCTAGCTATAACTATTTTTATGTTTAGAGTTACTGGTTTAAAATCATTATTATTTACAATTATAACTGTAGGAGTGCTTACCATATTTGTTTCGCTACTAACAACGCTATTTGCATTTGCCTCTAAACCATCAAGTGGTGACTCTGTTGGATTTTTTATTATGTATTTTACTTTAATTTTAGGCACCATAATTTTAGCAATCCCATTGTTTTTTGCTTCCAATTTAAAAAAGCAGATTGTATCTATTTGCCTTAATATATCGCTTTCTGGATTTGTGTTATACATCTTTTTAATTATAGGAATTATTTCTTTACATCAAGAAAACTATTGTAGAGATCATTTTGGTTATGATTATCGTTATAACTATTGTTTCATTTTAATGTCTAGTATTGGCTTTTATTTAAGCTATGTTCTTTTAGCAATAGGGTTACTATTTATGTATTTTTACACAGGAATTATTAAAAAATGGAAAGCATTAGCAGAAGGATAAATATATCAATACATAGTTTAGTAGTTTGCATACTATTAGTTTGTTTTTCCTGTGGAAACTCATCAAAAACAAATAACGATCATTTAGTTTTTAGATATAATGAGCACAAAAATATCGGCTCGTTAGATCCTGCGTTTTCAAAAGACATCGCAGATATTTGGGCAACAAATCAGTTATTTAATGGTTTGGTGCAAATGGATGACCAAATGAAGGTATTACCATGTATTGCTAATAGTTGGACAATTTCTGATGATGCACTAGTTTACACCTTTTCGCTTCGAAAAGATGTAAACTTTCATAAACATCAACTCTTCGGAAAAGATTCAACCAGAACTGTAACAGCATATGATTTTGAGTATAGTTTAAACCGTTTACGCGACACTCAATTAGCATCACCAGGAAGTTGGGTGTTACAAAAAGTTGATGATTTTAAAGCCATAAATGATTCAATATTCGAGATAAAATTAAATCAACCCTTTCCTGCCTTTTTAGGATTATTAACCATGAAGTATTGTTCGGTTGTTCCGAAAGAAATTGTTGAGCACTACGGAAGTGATTTTCGTTCAAACCCAATTGGAACAGGACCTTTTCTGTTTAAACGTTGGGAAGAAAATTTAAAATTGGTTTTTAGGAAAAATTCAAGCTATTTTGAAGTTGACAATCAAGGACAAACATTACCATACCTCGAAGCAGTTTCAATAACTTTTTTACCAGATAAGCAAAGTGAATTTTTACAATTTGCACAAGGAAACATCGATTTTGTTTCTGGTTTAGATGCATCATATAAAGACGAAATTTTAACTGCAGATGGACAGCTTCGTCAGTTATATACAAATGATGTAAATATGATTCGTGGCCCATATTTAAATACCGAGTATTTAGCGTTTTATATGGATTCAAAAGTTTCCGAAATACAATCAGAACTTATTAGAAAAGCTGTAAACTATGGTTTTGACAGACATAAAATGATGGTGTATTTGCGCAATGGAGTTGGTATTCCTGCAAATGGTGGTTTTATCCCAAAAGGATTACCTGGTTATAATGAAACAATTGGTTTTGATTATCAACCAGAAAAAGCAAAAGATTTAGTGGCCCAATTTAAAAAAGAAACAGGAATAGCAAATCCAGAGATTACCATTACTACAACAAGTAATTATTTAAGCTTTTGCGAATATATACAACGTGAAATTCAAAAAACTGGACTTAATGTAAAAGTAGATGTTATACCTGCTGCTACATTAAAAGATGCCAAAGCCAATGGTAAACTAGATATGTTTAGAGCAAGTTGGGTAGCAGATTATCCTGATGCTGAAAATTATTTGTCGTTATACTACAGTAAGAATTTTGCACCAAATGGACCAAATTATACACATTTTAAAGATGAGCAATTCGACTTATGGTATGAAGAAGCTTATACAATTACAAACACAGAAAAACGTGAACAGTTATATTCTAAAATGGATAGTTTAGTGATGCAAAAAACACCTGTAATTGTAATGTTTTACGACGAAGTATTGCGCTTTACTAGAAAAAACGTGAGCGGTTTGGGTATTAATCCTATTAACTTATTAGATTTAAAAAGAGTAAAGAAAAACTAACTATTCGATTACAAAATAGTAAATATCATCTTCACCTTTACCTCGTGGTCTTCTAGAAGCAAAATAACCTGTTTTTCCATCTTTAGAAATTATATAACTAAAATCGTCTGATCGACTATTAATTGGTTCGGGTAGAATTTGAGCTTCAGAAGTTCCGTTTAAATCATACTTATAAATATCTAATCCACCAACTCCTCCAACTCTATCTGAAGCAAAATATAGCACATTATCGTCACTCACAAAAGGAAACATTTCTTTGCGTGAAGAGTTTACTTTTTCTCCTAAATTAATTATCTCACCATATTCATCATCACCAAGCATAGCTATTTTAAAAATATCTGTTGGTCCTTTTGCGCTTGGTATATTAGACACAAAATACATTGTAGAACCATCTGGGCTTATTGCTGGATGACCATAATTATAATCAGGATCGCAAAACGAAAGCGGCTCGAAATTTGTCCAACCTTTGCCCTCTATATATTCGCCTCTTTCTATATGTAAGTTTACCGATTTGTAATCTTGTTTATAGGTTTTACCTCTTCTTACAAAGTTTGTGGTAATATACATATACTTACCATCAGGGCTAAAAGCAGCACTTGAACTATTAAATATAAACTTATGAGATTTGTTAAACTGCTTCACATTAATAATTTCGCCACTAGCAGTTTTTTGTCCTTCAAATAAAGTAAATATCAAACGTTTGTCTTTATCTCTTCGCACTCTATTTCTTTCATCTAACATATAAGATGTAAAATAAACCTGATCACCTTGATAATAAACAACACCATATTGGCTTTTATCATCATTCATATCTAGATTTTTTATAGTGTAGTTTTGAGCAAAGCCAAAACTTATACTTAATAATAGCGCTATAGATGTAAGTATCTTCATTTTATTATTCTAATGGTTTTCCTATATCTTGAATTTCGTCTTTAATAACTACTATATTTTTTTTCCATCTATTTTCAAGTAACATATAAAATACCCAAACCACTATTAATCCAAAAGGAATAACTAAAAGATTCATTCCATAACTACTTTCCCAATCAAATCCCCATTCAAAAATATAAGCATCTAAAAATGCTATTAACAAAACAAAAAACAAACCTCCTGCATAATAAACTACTATACTTAATATAGCATACAACCATTTGTTTTGTTTATAATCTACTGATAAATCATAAAATCGTTTACCAATAAAATAGAGTAATAATAATCCTAACATCTTTTAGTTTTTAATCTCTTCTATATTTTTTAGTTTCTTCAAAAACGTGTTCTAAAATAGCTTTATCAACATCTGTTAATTCAATTTGTCTGCGTGACATCACAACTTCAGCAACTTCAAATGCTTTTTTGGTTAGGTATGTTGTAAATCCTCCATTTCCGCCCCAACTAAAACTTGGCACAAAATTTCTAGGAAAACCACTACCAAATATATTAGCACTTACACCAACAACTGTTCCAGTGTTAAACATGGTGTTAATTCCGCATTTACTATGATCTCCCATCATTAATCCACAAAATTGCAAACCTGTTCTGGCAAAGCTTTCGGTATTATAATCCCAAAGTCTTACTTCAGCATAATTATTTTTTAAGTTAGAATTATTAGTATCTGCACCAAGATTACACCATTCGCCAAGCACAGAATTACCAAGAAAACCATCATGCCCTTTGTTAGAATACCCAAAAAGCACAGAGTTATTTACCTCTCCTCCTACTTTACTATGAGGTCCAACTGTTGTTGGCCCATAAATTTTAGCTCCAAGTTTCACTGTCGCATGCTCACATAAGGCAAAAGGGCCACGAATAATACTACCTTCCATTATTTCGGCATCTTTACCAATATAAATTGGTCCTGAGCTAGCATTAAGCGTTGTAAACTCTAGCTTTGAACCTTCTTCTAAAAATATGTTTTGAGCTGCTATAACATTATTACTCGATGGTATTGGTTGTGAAACTCTTCCTCTTGTTAGCAGCTCGTAATCTTCTTCTAAAGCCATTCCGTTTTTAGAAAATATATCCCAAGTATGCTCAATTTTAATAACATCTTCATTAAACTCAATAGCTTCAAACGCTGCAAAATCAATATCTTCTTGTGCGTCTTTTGTAAAAAATGCAATAACATCTTCACCTTTAAAAATGGCTTGGTTTTCGGTTAGGTTCTTAATCATCTCAACCAGTTCGTTATTTGGCAAATATGATGCGTTAATCATCACGTTTTCATCCATCTCAACCATCGGATATTTATCTGATAAATATTCTTCAGTAACTGTTGTGGTTGTATAACCTAAAAAGGTTTCCCATTTTTCTCTAATGGTTAAAATACCAACTCTAATATCTGCAACTGGTCTGGTAAAAGTAAATGGCAATAAGTTATTGCGAGAAGGACCATCAAAAAGAATATAGTTCATTTTAAAGTTATAAGTTAAAGGTTGAAAGTTAAAAGCTTATGCTATAACTATTGTGATTATTATTAGATTATCAAAAGTAACGTAATTGTAGAAAACAAAAAAGCCTTCAAAATAAATCTGAAGGCTTTAAAATATATTGTAACTAAACTTATTTTTTAAATTTAGCGTATTTGTTTTTAAACTTATCAATACGTCCAGCTGTATCTACTAATTTAGATTTACCTGTATAATATGGATGAGATGTTCTAGAAATCTCCATTTTTACTACTGGATATTCAACACCATCAACCTCAATAGTTTCGTTTGTGTCTGCTGTAGATTTTGTTAAAAACACGTCGTCGTTAGACATATCTTTAAATGCTACAAGTCTATAATTTTCTGGATGTATACCTTTTTTCATCACTAAAAGCTTTAAATCATTTCGTTTTTTGGAAGTGCAAATTTAGGTAATTTTTACAAATCTGCAATGTTTTTATTCTTATTTTTTGATATTTATGATTTTATATTTCTGTTTAGCATTTTTAAAGATTAGATTATGGTGTAAATAAACCTGAAAATTGCCTATTAAATCTGTTAATTAACCACAAACAAAATTACATGATTTGCACTTTCCTGGAATTAAATTGTAACGTTTTAGTATATTTGTTTACTAACTATCATATAAACTAATTAAACCAATTATTATGGAAACACAAAAACCAACTACTGGCAAATTTGCTATGAACTATGGAATCATTCTAGGAGTAGTAATGATTTTAATTTCTGTTATTACATATGTAACGGGAATGGCTCTAGAAGGTACACAATGGCCTCAATATATATACTATATAATTTTTCCTGTAGTTATTTTTTATGCAATAAGCCAATTCAAGTCAAGAAATGCAGGTCTTTTAAGTTTAGGCGAAGCAATTAAAATTGGAGTTATTATAGCTGCAATTAGTGCCATTGTATATATTATTTATGGGTTTATTTTTAACTATATTATTGATCCAGATTTTATGAATCAAATGAAAGAAGTTGTTAGAGACAAAATGTTAGAAAACCCTAATATGACTCCAGAATTAGTTGATCAACAAATGGTTTGGGTTGAAAAGTTTATGAGTCCAGTACTAGGATCTGCTTTTTGGATTGCAGCTAGTATGTTTTTTGGATTACTATGGTCTTTAATTGCTGGTTTAGTAATGAAAAAAGAAAATACACATGCTTAAATAATTTCAGTATTTTTGAATACTAAAAATTTGAAACTATTTACATGAATATATCAGTAGTCATACCACTACTTAACGAACAAGAATCGCTTACAGAATTATATGATTGGATTGCAAAAGTTATGCAATCCAATCATTTTTCTTATGAAATCATTTTTATTGATGATGGTAGTACTGATGATTCCTGGACAATAATTGAGCAACTTTCTAACAAAGATGCCAATGTAAAAGGTATACGCTTTTTAAAAAACTTTGGAAAATCTCAAGCGTTACATGCTGGCTTTGAAAAAGCACAAGGCGATGTTATTATTACAATGGATGCTGACCTTCAAGATAATCCTGAAGAAATTCCAGAGCTTTATAATATGATTGTAAATGACAAATTCGATTTAGTTTCTGGATGGAAAAAGAAACGTTACGATTCTGTTATTTCAAAAAATTTACCTTCTAAACTATTTAATTGGGCTGCTAGAAGAACTTCTGGTGTTAAGCTTCATGATTTTAATTGCGGACTTAAAGCCTACAAAAAAGATGTAGTTAAAAACATAGATGTTAATGGTGAAATGCACAGATACATACCTGTTTTAGCTAAAAATGCAGGCTTCACTAAAATAACTGAAAAAGTAGTACTCCATCAAGCTCGTAAATATGGCACCACCAAATTTGGAATGGATAGATTTATACATGGTTTTCTAGATTTACTAACCATTTGGTTTATTTCACGTTTTGGTAAACGACCTATGCACTTATTTGGTGCTTTAGGTGTAATTATGTTTATTATTGGATTTGGCTTTACGTTATACCTTGGTATAGACAAACTTTTTTTTAACACTACAGGAAGATTAATAACAGAACGTCCTCAATTTTATATCGCTTTATCTACCATGATTATCGGAACTCAATTTTTTATTGCAGGCTTTCTAGGCGAAATAATTTTACAAACTAAACAAGACAAAAAACGTTATTTAATAAAAGATGAATTGAATTTATAATATCCAGTCATCAAATTAACGCGTTTAAAACAATCACCTTTTAACATATTGCTTATTTTTGCAGCATATTTTTATTGCACATGATTTATATAGATCCTAAAATTTTAGACCGAATAAATACCTGGTTAACACCAACTTTCGATACAGAAACACAAGAGTTTATAAAAAACAGTATCGCACACAATCCTGAAGAAATTCAAGAAAGTTTTTATAAAGACTTAGAGTTTGGAACTGGAGGAATGCGAGGTGTTATGGGAGTTGGCACTAACCGAATTAACAAATATACTTTAGGTAAAAATACACAAGGCTTAAGCAATTATATGCATAAAGTATTCGCAAATCAACCATTAAAAGTTGCAATTGCATACGACTGCAGACACAATAGTAAAGAATTGGCAAAAGTTGTAGCAGATGTTTTTTCTGCTAACGGAATTAAAGTTTTTCTTTTTGAAGATTTACGTCCAACTCCAGAATTATCTTTTGCAGTAAAACATTTAGATTGCCACTGCGGAATTGTACTTACTGCATCGCACAATCCACCAGAATATAATGGATACAAAGTGTATTGGCAAGATGGAGGTCAATTAGTTCCGCCTCAAGATGCCGAAATTATTACCGAAATAAATAGTTTAGACTATTCGGAAATTAAGTTTAAGGCAAACGAGAACTTAATTGAGTATATAGGTAAAGAAGTTGATGACGTATTTATAAATGCATCTGTAAAAAACGGAAGTTTTAACACTTCAAAAGAAGCTAAAGAAAGCTTAAACATTGTATTTACTTCTCTTCATGGTACATCTATTACAACTGTGCCAGAAACATTAAAAAGAGCTGGATATACTAATGTAAATATAGTAAAAGAGCAAGAAGCACCTAATGGAAACTTTCCAACAGTAAAGTCGCCAAATCCTGAAGAACCAGAAGCTTTAAAAATGGCAATAGAATTAGCAAATAAAGTTAATGCAGATATCGTTATTGGAACCGATCCAGATTGCGACAGACTAGGTATTGCTGTACGTAATTTAGATGATGAATTGGTATTACTTAATGGCAATCAAACCATGGTAATGATGACTGATTTTTTACTAAAAGACTGGAAAAACAACAATAAACTTAAAGGAAAAGAATTTATAGGTTCAACAATAGTATCTACACCAATGATGCTACGTTTAGCCGCAAATTATAATCTGGAATGTAAAGTTGGTTTAACTGGCTTTAAATGGATTGCTAAAATGATTAAAGACTTTCCTGAATTAGATTTTATTGGTGGTGGAGAAGAAAGTTTCGGGTTTATGGTTGGCGAGTTCGTACGTGATAAAGATGCTGTTACTTCTACCCTTTTAGCTTGCGAAATTGCTGCTCAAGCTAAAGCAAAAGGAAGTTCATTTTACAAAGAATTAATTCAACTGTATATTGATAATGGCTTTTATAAAGAGCGTCTTATCTCGCTAACAAAAAAAGGAATTGAAGGTGCACAAGAGATAAAGCAAATGATGATTGATGCTCGAAAAAATCCTCTTTCAGTAATAAATAATTCTAAAGTGACTAGAATTGAAGATTACCAACTATCTATAGCAAAAAACTTTATAAACAATACAGAAGAAGCTATTAATATTCCAAAATCTAATGTACTTATTTATTACACAGAAGATGGTAGTAAAATTGCTTTAAGACCAAGTGGAACTGAGCCTAAGATTAAGTTTTATATAAGTGTAAATTCAGAAATAGACAATGTGTCAGCGTTTGAAACAACGGAACAGAAATTGGAATCTAAAATAGATGCCATAATAAAAGATATGAAACTGACTTAATGGATTATATTAAAAAACTTTCGCCATTTATTGCTCCATACAAGCGATATGCCATATTAAACATTATTTGTAATGTTTTTTATGCTCTCTTTGGAACATTAGCTATGGTATCGTTAATGCCAATGATTAATGTACTTTTTGGTGAAGGCAAAAAAGTAACAAGTAAACCTGTTTATAATGGCATAACAGACTTAAAAGATTATGTTGAAAACTCCATAAACTATATTATAACCTCAACAACAGAAAATCATGGCTCGCAACGCGCATTGTTGTATATGATTATCTTAATTATTAGTTTATTCCTTTTAAAAAATTTATTTAACTATTTAGCTTTATATTTTATCACGTTTTTAAGAAATGGTGTTTTAAAAGACTTAAGAAATGCTATCTATAACAAAGTAATTACTTTACCTATTTCTTATTATTCTGAGAAACGTAAAGGTGATACAATTGCAAGAATTTCTGGCGATGTTAATGAAGTTAAAAATTCGTTATTAGCCATTTTAGAGCTTATAGTTAAAGAGCCTTTAACTATTTTATTTGCTATTATAGCAATGTTTACAATTTCGGTTAAACTAACCATTTTTGTTTTTATTTTCATTCCAGTTGCTGGTTTAATAATATCACGAATAGGTAAGAGTTTAAAAAAACAATCTAATAAAGTACAAGAAGAACAAGGTGTATTTATTTCAACATTAGAAGAAACTTTATCTGGATTAAAAGTTATAAAAGGATTCAACGCTGAGAAAAAATTCAACGATACATTTAACGAGTCGACATCACGATTTTATCATTACTCAAATGTATTGCTAAATCGCCAAAATTTAGCGTCTCCAACAAGTGAGTTTTTAGGTATTGTTACTATTGCTGCTTTATTATGGTTTGGAGGTAATATGGTTTTAGTTGATCAAACATTATCTGGAGGTGCATTTATTGGTTATATGGCTTTAGCATACCAAATTTTAACACCAGCAAAAGATATAAGTAAAGCTAGTTATAAAGTAAAAGCAGGAAATGCAGCAGCCGATAGGATTTTAGAAATTTTAGATACTAAATCTGTATTAGAAGATAAGCCAAACGCCATTGTAAAAACAGACTTCACTTCAGATATATCGTTAAATAATGTCTCATTTAAATATGAAGATGATTTAGTACTTAAAAACTTTTCAATTAAAGTTCCTAAAGGAAAAAGTATTGCACTTGTTGGACAATCTGGTAGTGGTAAATCTACTATTGCTAATCTTGTCACTCGCTTTTATGATGTAAATGAAGGCAGTATTACTATAGACAATGAAGATATAAGGAATTTAACCAAACATTCATTACGTGATTTAATGGGTCTGGTAACACAAGATTCCATTTTATTTAACGATACTATTCGAAATAATATAAAAATTGGAAAGCAATCTGCAACAGATGAAGAAATAATCGAAGCACTTAAAATTGCAAATGCTTGGGAGTTTGTAAAGAATTTGCCTAACGGAATTGAAACTAACATTGGTGATTCAGGTAACAAATTATCAGGAGGACAAAAACAACGCTTAAGCATTGCCAGAGCTGTACTTAAAAATCCACCTATCATGATTCTAGATGAAGCAACCTCAGCTTTAGATACAGAAAGTGAACGCTTAGTACAAGTTGCTTTAGAAAACATGATGAAAAACAGAACATCAATTGTTATAGCTCATAGATTGTCAACTATTCAAAATGCCGACGAAATTATAGTTATGCAAAGAGGAGAAATTGTAGAACAAGGTAAACACAACGAACTTTTAGAAAAAAATGGGACATACAAAAAACTTGTAGACATGCAAAGTTTTGAGTAATATAAACCCTATTTGATATAACCAGAAAAGGATGCAACACAAGTCGCATCCTTTTCGTTTTTATTACCAGATTTGGGGACACTGGTAATATTTAGTAGGTTAGGTGATGTAAACATATAACATTTTTAAATACTAAACAAGAAAAAAATGCATTTCATCGTAATTTTTTTACACTTTATCGATGTAATATATTTTACCTATTTGATTTTCAGCTGTTTATATATTTTTAAATTATTTTAATATTTTAATTAAACTTTTTATAACTTCAGTAGTCTTAATAAAAAACATTTTGTGATTAACGAACTTGAGTTATTAAACCGCTTAAATGCTGAACAAACAAAAGAACAAGCTTTTAAAGAATTATTAAATCTTTATAAAGAGCGTTTGTATTGGCATATAAGACATATTGTAAAATCTCATGACGATACAGACGATGTTTTACAAAACACATTCATAAAAGTGTACAAAAATATACATGCCTTTAAAGGTGATAGTAAATTATTTTCATGGATGTATCGAATTGCTACTAATGAAGCTATTACGCATTTAAATCAAAACTCAAAACGCTACAGTATCTCGAGTGAAGAACTGCAACAAAAAGCAGTTAACAATTTAAAATCTGATGTGTATTTTGAAGGTGATGACATTCAGTTAAAACTGCAACAGGCAATAGCTACATTACCTCAAAAACAGCAATTAGTTTTTAATATGAAGTATTTTGAGGATATAAAATATAGCGAAATGTCTAATATTTTAGACACCAGCGAAGGCGCTTTAAAAGCATCATATCATATAGCAGTAAAAAAAATAGAAGAATACTTAACTAAAGATTAAACCATTTGATTTAATTTTAGTCAAATAACAAAATGAAAAACAAGAATTTACATAACATTACTTCAACAGGATTTAAAACACCTGATAATTACTTTAAAACTTTTGATGAAAAAATTGCATCAAAATTAAATAATAGTAATTCATTAAGCGACATAAAATCGACTGGCTATTCTGTGCCTAGTGATTATTTTGAAACTTTTAATGAAAAGGTTTTAGAACAATTAAAACCTAAAAAAGACACTAAAGTTGTATCGTTATTAAATTGGAAGAAAGTTGCTTATATATCTGGTATTGCAGCTAGTATTTTATTAGCTTTCAATATATTTTATAATAATCCAGAAAAAATAGATTTTGAAGCTTTAGAAACAGCATCAATTGAAAGTTATTTAAATGACGAAGATTTATCGTCTTATGATATTGCTTCCTATTTAAATGATGACGATTTATCAAAAGATGTATTTATTGATAATAAACTATCAGAAGAATCACTTGAAGACTATTTATTACAAAATTCAACTATAGAAGACCTAATTATAGACTAATGAAAAAGATTATTTTATTGCTTTTGCTTATTGGCACTTTTAATGCAACTGCACAAGATTTTAAAAACAGAGAGCGTATTAAAGCTCTAAAAGTTGCTTTTATTACTGAGCGTCTTGAACTTACTTCTACTGAAGCGCAACAGTTTTGGCCAATTTATAATACGTTTGAAGATAACACCAACAAGTTGAGAAGAGAAAATTATGAAAATCGTCGCAAAACTGATATAGATAATTTAAGTGAACAAGAGGCAAAAGTTATGCTCAATGATATGGTATCTGTTGAAAATCAAAAAAGCAAATTACGTGAAAAATTTGTAGCAGACTTACTAAAAGTCATGCCTGCAAAGAAAATTATACTTTTAAAAATTACTGAAGACGAATTTAATAAACGTATGCTTCAAGAAATGAAAAAGCGTAGAGAAGAATTTAAGAAAAACTAATATTTAGGTTTAACTATTTAAAAAGCAATTTAGAAATTCTTCCTTTACCAGCTGCATAAGCAACACTATCATTTAAAAATCGGATTGTATAAAACGCTTCGTTACTTAAATGTTTCCAAGTATTTCCTTCATCACTTGAAAAATCTATTCCATTAAATCCAACAGTAATTAACGATTTAGCATTACTTGTAGGAACATATTGAACACAACTTCTGTACCCTGGAGACTTGTTTTCAGATACCAATGTCCATGTTTTTCCGCCATCGCTTGTTCTCATTTTATTGGCTTTGTTTAGTTCTGGTTTAGTAAAATCGCCTCCAATTGCAAATCCGTTATTTTCATCATAAAAATCTATAGAATAAGTCCCTGTTGTAGATTCTCCTTGCATAATAGGTGTATTAAAAACTTGCCACGTTTTACCTTTGTCTGGCGAATGTAAAATTCTACTAGAAATTCCTCCTGTAGCAACCCAAACCTTGTCTCCTATTATTGCAATATTAGTATTACTAGCAGCAAAGGCAGCTTCTCCATCAATAGCTTTTGGCAACTTATCGCATAAAACTTTATTCCATGTTTGTCCTCCATCACGAGTAATAATAATACTAATACAGCCATCTGTTGGATCACCAATAGCAATACCTTCGTTATTATTCCAAAAACGTATAGCATCGTAAAACACCTTTTCGTGTTCTTCTTTATAAACCAATTCCATTGCTCCATTATCACCTGTTTTAAATAGCAACGCTGGATTTTCAACACTCAACATAAAAAAATCTGTCGTTGTATGGGCTACAGCTCTAAATTGAATACTTAATGAGTCATATAGTTGTTTAGATATCATCCAACTTTCATTTTTAGGATTATATAATCCAAATGAATTATTATTAGCTGCAAAAGCTAGGCTTTTATCTGCAAGTAAATCTATAGCTCTTATACTTAGCGTCGAGTCTATTAGAATATCTTTTACAACAACAGAACTGAAAGATTTTGGTTGAATTTTACTCTCATTTTTACATGAACTTAAAATTCCGATACAAATAATAATAAATACGTACTTCATTTTTAAATATTTCTATAAAAATAGAAAAGCTTCACGATATAATCATGAAGCTTTTCAAATTAAAAACAAACCAACTATTCAATTCTCTTTTTCCAATGTTTTAATATCAGCAATTAGTTGTTGTACAGCAGTAGCGTTAAGACCATTATAAATACCTCTTATATGTTTGTTCTTATCAATGAGAACAAAATTTTCAGAATGAAGAAACTCATCTTCATCTTTTTCTTGCCCTAAATCTTGTTCAACAAAATAGGTTTTTCGACCTAAATCATAAATTTGTTTTCGGTCTCCTGTTACTAAATACCACTTATTGGAAATAGCGCCTTTATTTTCGGCATAAGTTTTTAGCACCTGAACTGAATCAGTTTCTGGTGTAACGGAATGTGATAAGAGTAACACCTCTGGATCATCTTTAAATGCTTCTTGTACCAAAGCCATATTCTCTGTCATTTTTGGACAAATTCCTGGACAGGTTGTAAAGAAAAAATCTGTAACATAAATTTTTTCCTTAAACGTTTGTTCTGTAACACTTTCACCATTTTGGTCAATGAGATTAAAAGATGGTACTTTATGAAATGTTTCCAAGTCTTCAACATTATTTAACCATTTTGGCGTAAACGATGCTTCATTATAATAAGGCAGTGTCTCAACTCTGCTCTCCACTTCTTTTTCTGATTCTTTACAACCAATTATTGTAAAAGCTAAGAATATTAAAAGATTATACCTATTTAGTTTCAACAACTTCATTTTTTAACTTATAACACATGTTTGCTCTTTTCAAACCAAAAATGCGACCATTTTTAGCTTCATAATTCACATAAATTTTACCGTTTTCCAACCAAGCTTGTTGCAAACCATCTTCTATACCTTCTTTAATCATAGTCTTTCTAGAAAGTTGACCATTCGCATACCAAACTTTTTGTTCGCCATGACGTTTACCTTTTTGATAATTTGACACAGTACTTAAAGTTCCATCTGGCCACCAGCTTTTTATTGTTCCATTTAACTGATTTTTTTCATAGTAGGATTCTTTTGCAAGGCTACCATCTTCATACCAAAACTTTGCAATGCCTTGTTTTTTTCCATCGTAATAACCAATTCGTTCTTTTATCTGACCATTTTCATAAAACTCCACAGCATAGCCATTAAGTGGTGTATTTTGAAAATACCATTTCCCTTCATTTGGATGCAAAATAGTTTCTGCTTTATTAATTTGAAAGTCATTGATAATTACATAACCTGTA
This sequence comes from Aquaticitalea lipolytica, assembly GCF_014641635.1. GTDB lineage: Bacteria > Bacteroidota > Bacteroidia > Flavobacteriales > Flavobacteriaceae > Aquaticitalea > Aquaticitalea lipolytica. Next base: position 376,636 of record NZ_BMIC01000001.1, read on the forward strand.
ACCTTCTCATTACAAGCAGCAAAACCTATGAGTAAGCTAACTAAAACGATATTAATTAATCGAACTTGGTGTACCTTTATAGTTTCCTGGAAATATGATATAATATTGATTAAGGTATAATTCATTTTCTATATGATAATGGTATTCTGCTTCAGTTGTATGTTGTGTAGTACTTGTATGCCCTCCAGAGGCATCTAAATTGGTTGGATAAGTACCTGTAGAATTACATTTTCTTCCGTAAATAAAAAAGCCGTCTGCAAGAATTCCGACCAATTTTTCATCATTGTTAGTCCATGCTTTTGGTTCTAAATGATAATGATATACACTAGGTCCAATATGAGCACCTGTATAATCTAAGCTTGAAGCAGCTTGATTTAAAGGCCCATTTCCTTCTTGGTCATTATAAATTGCAGCACCACTTACAGCTATACCTATTGCACCAAGTTGAGTAGGAGTTGATGAACTTGCTAATTGCGGATTTTGTGATACAGTTAAAGTGGCTGAACCATCAAAATTTGGAATGATGCTCGGTGTTAAGGCTACAGTTGGCTCCTCTATATAAAGTGGATGCCCTTGTCCCCAATATACTGTTGTATGGTTTGGATTACCTGTAGTTTCGATTACCACATTACTTCCACTCAAGTAAATATTGGTTTCATCGGCATCAAACTCTGCAAATGCTGCATGAAGTGTTCCTGTTGTTTCTTCTTCAGTTGTAGAGTCGTCGCTGGAACACGCTATAAATGCAACAATTAACAACGTAATTCCTAAAGTGATTTTTAGTGTCTTTTTCATTTTATATATATTAGTTATAAATATTTTAAATGCGAATTTTAAAATAAACTTGCGTTCAATTAAAAATTAATTTCTTGGTGAACCTTGTTGTTGTTCTCTCTCAGGTTTTGGTGCTTTTTCCAATTCTTCTTTGGTCAAGAAACCATCTTTATTGTTGTCAATTTTGAAAAAATCATCCAATAATGGACCATCTACTTCACCTTTTGATAATTTTCCATCTTTATTCTTATCCATTCTGGCAATGAGCTCGTCAACAGTTGGACGTTCTCCTCTTCTATCATTTGGTGGCATTCTTCTTTGAAATTTTGAGGACTTTGCCAATTCTTCAATAGAGAGAAAACCATCTTTGTCAATATCCAATTTTTCAAAATCATTGGACACAAAGCCAATCAATTCGTTTTTTGCCAATTTTCCATCTTCATTTTTGTCCCTGGATTTGAATACTTCTTCTACTTTTGGAAGCCCTTGAGATTCTTTCATTTTATCTGAAGATTGTGCACAGGCTACAACACTGAATATCAATCCAAAATAGATTGCTGCAATGCAAATTGCGTTTTGTTTCATTGTTTAATTTTTGTGTTTGTTATTTAATTATAATTCTGAAAATAAAAACTTGTATGATGTTACTTTGAAAAAAGCTCCATTACTTTTACTTCATGAAGCTTTTAACTACTAATCAACCAAACAAACTATTTTCTTTCTTTTCTTTTTGGCCTTGGTGCCTTTTCAAATTCCTTTTTGGAGATAAAGCCATCTTCATCGGTATCGATTTTAGCGAATTCATCTTTTAAAGGACCTTTTACTTCATCTTTTGATAATTTCCCATCTTCATTTTTATCCATCTCTTTTAATAATTCACTAAAAGTTGGTGGCTTTTTCTCTTGTCTGTCTTTACCTTGTGCAAAAGAGTTTACTGTTGTTAGCATCACTATTCCAAATGTTAGAATTGCTATTTTAATTGTACTACTTTTCATATCTGTAAAAATTTTTGTTATATAATATTAGATGCCATTATTCATAATTTCTTGTGGTAGGTTTTGTTAATTAAATCACAAAAAAAAGACGCTTTAATTTTAAGCGTCTTTCAGTTATTATAACCAAATATTTAGTGCTGTTTTCGAGGTGGTGGTGGATTGCCACTTGGTCTCCCTTCTCTGCGTAATGCTCCGTTAATCAACTTATCTAATTGTTTTTTTTGTTGATCATTACAAATTTTTTCAATATTCTTAAAAAAATAAAAAGTAGTTACATCTTTCAACTTTGCATTATTTCCTATTAGAGTGGTAATGGAATCTATGGTTTCATCCATAGACTTTTCAGATATTTTATTGAACAATTCATCCTTTAAATGTCTTTCATTCTCAAAAACAGCTTTCATTTTTAAGCGATGATCTTCATTGAGTAAATGAAATCGTTCCATTTGTGAAACATCAAAATTTAACTCTTTAACAATAAAATCTCCTGGCCCTTTTTGACCATCAGGCTTTCCAGGCCTTCCTAAATAATTTACCAAGAAAAATCCATTAGCGATAATTAAGAATGCAAGTAAGATGTATAGAATTGTGTTTTTTTTCATTACCTTTAGTTTAATGTTGAGAAATCAGATTCTATTGACAACCCATAAGACTCTGCAAACTGATTGACATTTTCATCATATGTGGTAGATTTTACATTCATAAAAGCAAATGCATTAAGTACAATGAAAGTGATTAACATAACTAACTGTACTTGTGGTGTTAACCAAAACCAAAACTTTGGTTGCGACACTTTCTTCTCTGCAAACAATCGATTCATAGTTTTATCCTTAAAAAAAGGAGAAATCTTTGTCTCTTCAATGCTTTCAAGACTACTAAAAGCCTTTTGAACCTTTTCTTGTATGTCTTTTTGTGTTTCCATCTAATTTATTTTGATGCAATTTTCTCAAAAAACTTGCGTTTAAATTTCATTTTTATAAAAATCTTCTAAAATAACTTGTAAATTCCTTTTTGCTCTAAACATTAACGATTCAATTGAAGACACACTTTTATTTAATATCTCACTAATCTCATCATGGCTCTTATCGTCAACTTTGTGAAGCGTAAATACAATACGTTGTGCTTCTGGTAATTGATTAATAGCTTTAAATAACATTTCACTTGTTTGCTTGTTCTCTAATTGAATTCCTGGATGGTTTATTTCAGTAAAATAATTGGTCCTATCTAAAGGCAATTCATTCCCTGAAATATTTTGCAAAAAAGCAAATCGTTTTTTGGTATTATGTTTTCTAATAAACTCTAAACATTTATTGGTTGCAATCCTGTAAATCCATGTTGAAAGTTTAGAGTTTCCTTTAAATGTATGGATAGAATTAAAAACTTCTAAAAAAACTTCTTGAGCTATATCTTCAGCATCTTCTTTATTAGGTACAAAAGAAATACAAGTAGCGAAAACTTTTTGCTCATATTCATCAATTAATATCCCATAAGCACTTTGGCTATGAGACTTTAATGCATAAATAAATTCGTGTTCAGTCAAAAGTTGTTTATTACAAACTTAATTATTTTTAGATGCCATTTCTAAAAAAAACTTGTGCAGAATTTTATGATAATTTAAAATAAAAACAATTACGGTAATTAATGTACCTTTGCATCCTAAATTTTTACAATGAGATTACATAGAAACCTCTGTTTTTCAGTTATTGATGGATTGATGTTGATTTTTAATGAAGGTCAATACGCAGACAAAGTGATACAACAACTATTAAAACGTGATAAACGTTGGGGAAGTCGTGATAGAGCTTTTGTTGCTGAAACTACTTACGATATTGTAAGATGGAAACGATTATATGCCGAAATTGCTGAAGTTAAAGAACCTTTTGATAGAGACAATATTTGGAGATTATTTGCGGTTTGGGCAACCTTAAGAGGAATTAAATTACCTGATTGGACTTATTTTGAAGGTACACCAACACGTAAAATTAAAGGTCGTTTTGATGAGCTTTCTAAAACAAGAAGATTTAGAGAATCAATTCCAGATTGGATGGACGAACTTGGCAAAAAAGAACTTGGTGATGCTGTTTGGACAAAAGAAATGGCTGCTTTAAATCAGCAAGCTGATGTGATTTTAAGAGTAAATACACTTCAAACTACTAAAGAAAAATTACAAGCAGAATTATTTGATTTAGACATAGAAACTGATGTCTTACCTGATTACCCTAATGCATTAAAACTGAAAGAAAGAGCTAATGTATTTCAAACAGAGGCTTTTAAAAATGGAGCTTTTGAAGTACAAGACGCTTCATCACAATTAGTTGCAGAGTTTATGAATGTTGAACCTGGAATGCGAGTTGTAGACACTTGTGCAGGTGCAGGTGGAAAAACACTACATATTGCATCTTTAATGGAAAATAAAGGGCAAATTATTGCTTTAGATATTTATGCTAACAAACTACACGAATTAAAACGCAGAGCAAAACGTAATGGTGCTTTTAATATTGAAACTAGAACCATAGAATCGACTAAGGTTATTAAAAAATTATACGATAAAGCTGATAGAGTACTTATCGATGCTCCTTGTTCTGGTCTTGGAGTTTTAAGACGCAATCCTGATGCGAAATGGAAATTACAACCAGAATTTATTGAAGACATTAAAAAAACACAACAAGATATTCTTCAACAATATTCAAGAATTGTTAAACCAGGTGGACAACTTGTTTATGCTACATGTTCTATCTTACCTTCTGAAAATCAGAAACAAGTAGAACAATTTTTAACATCAGAATTAGGAAAAGAGTTTACCTTTGTAAAAGACAAAAAAGTATTGTCACACGAATCTGGCTATGACGGATTTTATATGGCAATGTTAGAAAAGAAAAAATAAACCAAGTCTATTATGAAAAACATTTACATTTTATTCATTCTACTATTCTCAATTAATGCGACTGCTCAAATTCCTGCTAATTATTATGATTATGCAACAGGTACAGGCTATGCACTTAAAACACAACTTAATAAAATTATAAACAATGTTGATGATCCTGAGATTAGTAATACAATCGAACAACTACATATAGATCGTGGTTATAATGCCTTAGATGGCTTTAATGCAACTTACGAAAGAGATTTTTATTATGATGCTGGACAAAGTAATAAAATTTTAGATATTTATTCTGAAAACCCAACAGGGCCAGATCCTTATACGTTTACTCCTATTACTAATGAATGTGGTAATTATTCTGGTGAAGGTGATTGTTATAATAAAGAACACATAATTCCTCAATCTGTATTTGGATCTCAAACACCAATGTACAGCGATGCACATCATTTATTACCTACAGATGGTCGTGTAAACGGTTTTAGAAGCAATTACCCTTTTGGTAAAGTAAATGATGCCCAATTAGTGTCGCAAAATGGAATTACAAACCCAACTTTAAATGGTTCTAAACTTGGAAATAACCTCGACAGTGGTTATTCTGCTGGTTATACAGGTATTGTTTTCGAACCTATTGATGAGTTTAAAGGTGATGTTGCACGTATTTATTTTTATTTTGCTACTCGTTATGAAAATCAAATAAGTGCATGGTCTGCCTATGCAATGTTTGATGGTAGCAGTGATAAAGTTTTTGATAATACTTTTTTAAGCATTTTATTAACTTGGCATCAAAATGATCCTGTTTCACAAAAAGAGATTGACAGAAATAATAACATTTATTATAATCTAGATCAAAGAAATAGAAATCCTTTTGTTGATCATCCTGAATATGTTGCAATGATTTGGAACATAACTCCAGATACAACACCTCCATCAAACCCGACTAATTTAGTTGCATCAAACCCTACAGATACTACAATTAATCTTAATTGGACAGCTTCTACAGATAACATTGGTGTAACATCATATGATGTTTATATGGATGCTACATATTTAGCAAATTCAGCCACAAATTCATTTACTGTTACAGGATTGTTACCAGATACATTATATTGCTTTGATGTTAAAGCTAAAGATGCTGCTGGAAATGAATCTGGGTTTAGTAATCAAGCTTGTGAAACAACAACTAACAATGGTTCTGCTGGCAACTCTACTGAACTTTTCTTTTCAGAATATATGGAAGGCGGAAGTAATAATAAAGCTTTGGAAATTGCTAATTTTACTGGTGCTTCAGTAAACTTATCCATTTATACAATTAAAGCAAGTTTTAATGGCTCTGGCACTTGGGGAAGTCCTTATAGTTTCCCTGGAGGTGCATCAATTTCAAGTTCTGATGTTTATGTTGTAGCTAATTCATCTTTAGCTGTATGTACAGGTGTTGTTGATAATTCAACAAGTAACAGTGTCCTAACATTTAACGGAAATGATGCTATTGGTTTATTTAAAAATGATGTTTTAATAGACATGATTGGTGTATTGGGTAGCAGTAGTAACTTTGCTCAAAATGTTACTTTAGTTAGAAAACCAGAAATCACAACTCCTGTAATCACTTACAATGCTAATGAGTGGAATTCTTTTGCACAGGACACTTGTTCAGATTTAGGTTCTCATAATCAGACATTAAGTATAGATAATTTTAATTCTGATAATTTTAAAATATATCCAAATCCTGTAAAAAGTTCATTATATATCAATTTAAAAACGCCTAATGTAACCTCTATAGAAATTTATAACATCCTAGGAAAAAAAGTACTTGTTAAAGTTATAAATGATTCATCTGAAATAAATACAGAACAACTAAGTAGTGGTGTTTACATTATGAAAATCACACAAAACAATACAACAATTAGTAAAAAACTAATTAAAAATTAAAACTAAAGCGGCTTTCGAGTCGCTTTTTTTATGTTTAAAACATAGTGAATAACTCTAAATTTTCCTTTAGATATTTAGATGAAAATACGTTGAAAAAAAGTAAATTTGCACTTTCAATTCAACAACACAAACTCGTACATAATGATTCATTTCTTTGGAAACGCAAGCAGCAAGGTATTTGCTGTTCAAACAACAAAAGAATTATCAACTGAAACCATCAATAAATTAGTATGGTTATTTGGCAACCAACCAAAAATAGAACAAGCATCTCTCGATGCTTTTTTTGTTGGTCCACGTGCAGCAATGATAACACCTTGGAGTACCAATGCTGTTGAGATTACTCAAAACATGGGAATTGGAGGCATTATTCGTATTGAAGAATTTAAGGCTGTAGCTGAAGATTTTAAAGGTTATGACCCAATGATTTCAGAAAAATACAAAGGGTTAAATCAAGAATCATTTACTATAAATATTCAACCTGAAGAAATTTTAGAGATTGATGATATTTCAGCTTATAACCTAAAAGAAGGTTTAGCGCTGAGTGATGAAGAAATTGAATATTTAGAAAATGTAGCAAAAAAAATAGGGAGAAAACTAACCGATTCTGAAGTTTTTGGATTTTCTCAAGTAAATAGTGAACACTGTCGTCATAAAATCTTTAACGGAACATTTGTTATTGATGGAGCTGAAAAGCCAACATCGCTTTTCAAAATGATTAAAGAAACATCAAAACAACATCCTAACGATATTGTTTCAGCATATAAAGATAACGTAGCATTTATAAAAGGCCCAAGAGTTGAACAATTTGCTCCAAAAACTGCTGATAAACCTGACTTTTATCAAACTAAGAATTTCGATTCTGTAATTTCTTTAAAAGCGGAAACACATAATTTCCCAACTACTGTTGAGCCTTTCAATGGCGCAGCAACAGGTTCTGGTGGAGAAATTAGAGATAGACTTGCTGGAGGAAAAGGCTCATTACCATTAGCAGGAACTGCTGTGTACATGACCTCTTATTCTCGATTAGAAGAAAATCGCCCTTGGGAACAAAAAATGGAAGCACGACCTTGGCTATACCAAACACCAATGGATATCTTAATTAAAGCTAGTAATGGTGCGTCAGACTTTGGAAACAAATTTGGACAACCCTTAATTTGCGGTTCGGTATTAACTTTTGAGCACGAACAAGATGCTCGTAAACTCGGTTTCGATAAAGTGATAATGCAAGCTGGTGGAATTGGTTATGGTAAAGCAGACCAAGCACTTAAAGACAAACCAAAAGTTGGCGATAAAATCGTTATTCTTGGTGGTGAAAACTACCGAATAGGAATGGGAGGCGCAGCGGTTTCATCTGCAGATACTGGAGAATTTTCAACTGGAATAGAACTTAACGCTGTACAACGTTCAAACCCAGAAATGCAAAAACGTGCTGCCAATGCAGTACGCGGAATGGTTGAAAGCGATGAAAATTTTATTGTGTCTATTCACGATCATGGCGCTGGTGGACATTTAAATTGCTTATCTGAATTAGTTGAAGATACTGGCGGACTTATCAATTTAGATAAATTACCTGTTGGAGATCCAACATTATCTGCTAAAGAAATTATTGGTAACGAATCTCAAGAGCGCATGGGATTAGTTATTGCCGAAAAACATTTAGATACTTTAAATCGTATTGCTGAGCGTGAGCGTTCTCCAATGTATACTGTTGGTGATGTTACAGGTAACCAACGTTTTACTTTTGAATCTAAAACTAAAGGTGATAAACCAATGGATTTAGCATTAGAAGATATGTTTGGAAGCTCTCCAAAAACCATCATGACAGATACAACTGTTGACAGAAATTATGGTGGAATTTCTTACGATACAAATAAGTTTTATGATTACCTAGACCAATTACTACAATTAGAAGCTGTTGCATGTAAAGATTGGTTAACGAATAAAGTTGATCGTTGTGTTGGTGGTAAAGTTGCTAAGCAACAATGCGCTGGACCATTGCAATTACCATTAAATAATGTTGGAGTGATGGCTTTAGATTATAAAGGTAAAGAAGGTATTGCAACGTCAATTGGCCACGCTCCTATTTCAGGATTAATCAATCCAACTGCAGGAAGTAGAAATGCAATTACCGAAGCATTAACAAATATTATCTGGGCACCTTTAAAAGAAGGTTTACAATCGGTTTCATTATCTGCAAACTGGATGTGGCCATGTAAAAATGAAGGTGAAGATGCGCGTTTATATGAAGCAGTACAAGCAGTCTCTGAATATGCAATAGATTTAGGAATCAATGTCCCAACAGGTAAAGACTCTTTATCTATGAAACAGAAATACCCTAACGAAGAAGTGATTTCTCCAGGTACAGTAATTATTTCTGCTGCTGCAAACTGTAATGATATCACTAAAGTTGTTGAGCCTGTTTTTCAAAAGGATTCAGGACCTATTTATTACATAAATTTATCTCAAGATGATTTTAAATTAGGAGGAAGTTCATTTGCTCAAATAATAAATAAAATTGGAAACGATACGCCTACAATTACTAATTCTAGCTTTGTAAAATCTACATTTAATGTCATTCAGCAATTAATTAAAGATGATAAAATTGTTGCAGGACATGATGTTGCTTCAGGAGGTTTAATTACTACGCTTTTAGAAATGTGCTTTGCTGACACAAATCTTGGAGCAGAATTAGATATTACTGCATTAAATCAAAAAGACTCCTTTAAAATTCTATTTGCTGAAAACTCTGGAATCGTTTTTCAGGCAAAAGATAATTCCGTAGAAAATATATTAACTAAAGCTAGTGTTGAATTTTTCAACATAGGTAAAGTTGTTGAAGGTGACACGTTAAGCGTGATTAATCACAATGAAGTCTTTACAATGACAGTATCTCGTTTAAGAGATATGTGGTTTAAAACCTCTTTCCTACTCGACCAAAAACAAACAGCTAATGGTTTAGCAAAAGATCGTTTTGATAATTATAAAAATCAACCTTTACAATATACATTCCCAAATCATTTTACAGGAAAACTACCAGTAATTGATTCAAACAAACCAAAACCCAAAGCTGCAATAATTCGTGAAAAAGGTTCTAATTCTGAACGCGAAATGGCAAATGCCATGTATTTAGCAGGTTTTGATGTTAAAGATGTTCATATGACAGACTTAATTTCTGGTCGTGAAACGTTAGAAGACATACAGTTTATTGGTGCTGTTGGTGGATTTTCAAATAGTGATGTTTTGGGTTCTGCAAAAGGTTGGGCAGGAGCATTTTTATATAATGAAAAAGCAAATACTGCTTTAAAGAATTTCTTTAAAAGAGAAGACACGCTTTCTGTTGGTATTTGTAATGGTTGCCAATTATTTATGGAATTAGAAGTTATTAATCCAGAACACCAAGTTCATGGAAAAATGACGTATAACGATTCTAATAAACACGAAAGTGCATTTACTTCTGTAAAAGTTCAGGAGAATAATTCAGTAATGTTATCAACTTTAGCAGGAACTACTTTAGGTGTTTGGATAAGTCATGGTGAAGGAAAGTTTAAACTTCCGCTAGAAGAAAATAAATATAATATAGTAGCAAAATATGGCTATGAAGGATATCCTCATAATCCAAATGGCTCAGACTTTAATACTGCTATGATGTGCGATACAACAGGAAGACATTTAGTAACTATGCCTCATATTGAGCGTTCTACTTTTCAATGGAATTGGGCAAACTATCCAAAAGGCAGAAAAGACGAAGTTTCGCCTTGGCTGGAAGCATTTGTAAATGCTCGTAAATGGCTGGAAAACAAATAAGTAAAAATGCATCTTAAAAAAGGATGCATTTTTTATATAAAAACACATTGCATTTTGTAAGAGTTATCTTGTTTTGTATTAAATTTCATTAAGGATATTACAATTATCTATTTCATAATATGAGTAATGAAATTAATAAACTCAAGAATGTTTGGGATGAAGGAAAGAAAACTGCTATTCAAAACACAACATTACCAAAATTAGACTTTGAAGAATTAATTAGCTCGATTATTAGTGTAGGTCCTTTTTACTATTACATAATAGATTTTTTCGACATGTCACTATCTAATGTAAGCCCATCTATATACGATATACATGGTTTTGACCCTGATACTGTAACTTTTGATGATATATTAAGAAGTATTCATCCAGATGATATTGAGTTTGTATCTCAAGCAGAAGCTGCTAATATTGACTTTTTATATAAAAACATTGGAAAAGAAAACATTTTAAATTACAAAACGAATTTCTCTTTTCGTAGTAGAATGAAAAACGGCAACTTTGAGTTACTAAATCATCAAGCTATAATTCTTACTGTTGATGAGTCTGGTCGTTTTGGTAAATCATTAAACATCCACACTTGTATAGATCATTTAACTAAAATAAACACCAACCAAATTTCTTTAATTGGACTTAATGGTTTTCCATCTTATATGAATATAGATATAGCTCCAAATTTTGGTCACTATATTACTTATACCAAACGTGAAATAGAAATTATTAAATGTATTTCCGAAGGATATTCAAACAAAAAAATTGCTGAAAAACTACATATTAGTGAAGGAACTGTAAAAAAACATCGTAATAATATTGGTAAAAAATCGGGCTGTAAAAACTCGGTAGAATTAATAAAGAAGAGTATTCTCCAGGGACTTATATAAATTTCCTTTACAAAATATACGCACTTATAGGTATTGTTTTCTGTAAGAATTTTGTTGTTATTTGTTTTGCATCAAACTTCTATTACAATTTTAATAAAGATAATGTTAATTACAGATGAACAAACTTCAACATCATCCTTCATCATTTAACCATTTTTTTTTTCGTCAGTTAATAATTATAGCTTTCATAGGTTGTTTCTCAATTTTATCAGCAACAGCTCAAAATAAAATTCAACTTGTAGGACACTGGCAATTACAAAAAGTGAGTTTTAAAAATATGGTTACTGATGATTCTGAAAACAACAAAGAGCAGCTGTTAAACATTTTTAAAGCAGCTTTATATGAACAACTTACAGATGAGCAACAATCAATACTTGAAGATTTAGAAATAATAAACTCTGAAGCTAAATTACTTTTTGACAAATATTATCTCACTTCATTAGAATTTAAGCCTAACAGTGCTTTTTATAATACCTCAATAGATTCTGAAAAATCACTCTCTGGAGAATATTTGCTAGATAAAAAAAAGCTCCTCATGGAATGGGAAACAGCTGATAATAATATTTTTAAAATCATAAAAACAACATCAAATGAACTTGTTTTAAAGGATACAAAATTGAAGATTATTTTTTATTACACAAAAACTAAAATATAAAATCATGAAACAAAATGCTTTTCTCATAATCCTATGTTTAATCACTAGTATATTATCGGCTCAAACACTCACTTCTGATGGATTCATAATTAGTATAAGTAATATTAAGTCAGAAACAGGAACGACGAATATGGCTGGCACAACTTATAACTATAATGAATACACAGGAAATTACACTATAGAAAAAGATGGTGTTTTAATAGCGAAGCAAAGTTTTAGTTCACTTCAATTAAATAATGGTGCTGTGAATGTAAATATTAAAAACAAAGCAGGATATGGTAATACTGTTACTTATGATTATGATTCTAAAAGAATGGAATATCGATATGAAAAATATAAAATAAAAAAACCAAAAAATACATATGACATTATTTTGAATGCTATCTTAATTTATGCAAAAACAGATTAAATAAAATTAAATGCAGTAGAATCAAATACCTTCGTTTATTTGAAACCATTTAAAACATTACAATAAGAAAAAACAAAATGGCATTACTCACCAAGACAGAAAAAAAATTCTGGCAACGTCATTATCGTATAGAGAAATTGGCAGATATTCCTCAAGAAATGAAAGGCATTGTGTCAATAGATTCAGATTTAGATGACGATTATCTTCTTTATGTAACCTCACGAGTATCAATCATTAGAGCTTTCGATTTAGAGAATACAGATGTTACTGATGAAGGCATAAAACTTATTAGTACTGTAAAACATGTCGAAAAATTAGAACTTAAAGGTTCTAAACAAATTACAAATACCTGTTTGACTTACATTAATAATTTAAGAGAATTAAAACTACTCAATTTAATGAAGACCAACATATCACTGAACGACATTACGATTCTAAAAGATTTACCTAACCTAGAAGAACTTTATTTGTCTTCAGAAGAAAGCGACGAATTCAATTTTGAAAGAGTTATTCAACTTAAAGAAACACTTCCAAACTGCAAAGTATTTATTAATTATAATAGCTTCGAATAGCTTAATTTATTCAATAAAAGTGAAGTGTTTTAAAAGAAAAACATTATTTTTCTTTCTACTAAAAGACAATAATGAATCTTACGTATTTCGATAATAATAAAATACCACATATAGTAGAAGAATACTTTGAGTTATCTTTTTCAGATTCGTCAGTTCCATTTCAGTCTTTAATTTTACCATTAGAGTTTACTAACATAACTCATATAATAAAAGGAGATCAAAAATCTGTTTTTAGAAAAAAAGAAACACAACTTGAAGATTTAATGCTATCTGGTCAGTTTTTCAGATCTTATCAATTTATTGTAAATAGTGAATCAAAATCATTTGGTATAAGTTTTCATCCTACAGCTTTATACAAGATACTTCAAACTGACATTTCAAAATTCGAAAACAAGCATGTGCTATTAAAAGATTATAATACAGACTTTTATAATTCAATTAGCACAGTTTTAAAATCCAGTAATTCTTCTAAAAAAATTTCACAAAAGCTAAGCGTTTTTTTTGGCACTTATCCTTTAAAAACCGACAAAAATACAGAGCATATTGATAATGCTATAAAGCAAATTAAAGCTAAAGAAGGGTTACTAAATGTTGGCGAAATAGTAGATGAGTTATTAATTTCGCAAAAAACTTTAGAAACACAATTCAAAAAAATAGTTGGCTTAACTCCTGGTAAGTATATACGTAAATATCGCTTTTTAAAATTGATGAAAAAGTATCAAAGCCAAGTAATAAATCTAAAAGATTTAATTTATATGTATAACTATTATGACCAATCACATTTCACAAAAGACTTCACTTTATTTATGAAAGAAACTCCAAAAGCTTATTTCAAAAAGGAGTATCCACTTATTAAAAAATATTTAAAAGAATAATAATTACGATTTTTTACAATACTATCCTTTTTATTGTACTTAATTTTAAACTGAATAAAAAAAACCTTAAATAAACTTAATTATAAGGGTTATAAAAGTTTTATTTATTAGTTATTAGTTAGTTATTAATAGGGTTTTGGTTATATTTATTCAACAAATATTCCCGAATCGAAGGAGCTGCAAACATTTGCAGCTCCTTTTTTGTTCTTTCGTTTGAAAATCGTCTTTAATTTCATATTTTGCAGCACTTCAAAACTCTTACTAACTAATGACAGACATTACCAGAATCTTTGATTTTCCATATTATCAACTAGAAAAATTCAATTTAAAAAAGGCGTTTACCACTAAATATAATGGGAAATGGCATTCTATTTCATCACAAGAATATGTAAATCAAGCCAACGCAATAAGTAGAGGTTTACTGCGATTAGGAGTACAACCTAATGATAAAATAGCAATCATTTCTAGCACAAATAGAACCGAATGGAACATTTTAGATATTGGTATTTTACAAATTGGAGCTCAAAATGCTCCAATATATCCTACCATTTCTGAAGAAGATTACGAGTACATATTAAATCACTCTGAAGCTGTTTATTGTTTTGTTTCAGATATGGAAGTATTAATAAAGCTTAATGCTATAAAAGGTAATACTAAATTAAAAGGAGTTTATACGTTTGATGATATTTCTGGAGAAAAAAATTGGAAAGAGGTTTTAGAACTTGGAAAAGACAAAAACAATCAAGACGAAGTTGAAGCAAGAAAAAATGCAGTAAAACCAAGTGATTTAGCCACTTTAATTTATACATCAGGAACAACAGGAACACCAAAAGGTGTTATGCTGTCACATAGCAATTTAGTATCTAATGTTTTAGATAGTGAAAAACGCGTTCCGTTTGATTATGGTAAATCTAAAGCATTGAGTTTTCTACCAGTTTGTCATGTTTTTGAACGAATGATACTTTACTTATATCAATTTTGTGGTGTAGAAATATATTTTGCAGAATCAATTGAAAAGATGAGTGAAAATCTAGCTGAAATTAAACCAAATGTTATGACAGCTGTTCCTCGCTTATATGAAAAAGTGTATGATAAAATCATAGCAAAAGGAAGCGACCTTACAGGAATTAAAAAAACACTTTTCTTTTGGGCAGTTAATTTAGGTTTAAAATATGAGCCTTATGGAGCTAATGGATGGTGGTACGAACTACAACTTAAATTGGCAAGAAAATTAATTTTCAGTAAATGGAAAGCTGGTTTAGGCGGAAATTTAGATTTAATGGTATCTGGTAGTGCAGCATTACAACCTCGTTTAACCAGAACCTTTGCTGCGGCACAAATGCCAATTATGGAAGGATATGGACTTACTGAAACATCGCCAGTAATTTCTGTAAACGATCAACGCAATGGAGGTTTTAGAATTGGTACTGTTGGTCGTGTTATAGATAATGTAGAAGTTAAAATTGCTGAAGACGGTGAAATATTAGTGAAAGGTCCTAACATCATGCAAGGCTATTATAAAGACCCTGAAAAAACTGCAGAAGTAATGACAGGTGACTATTTCCATACAGGTGATATAGGTGAAGTAAGTTCAGATGGCTTTTTAAAAATTACTGACCGCAAAAAAGAAATGTTTAAAACATCAGGCGGAAAATATGTGTCTCCTGCATTAATCGAAAATCAATTTAAACAATCTCAATTTATTGAGCAAGTAATGGTTATTGGTGAAGGCGAAAAAATGCCAGCTGCACTAATTCAACCAAATTTTGAATTTATAAAAGATTGGATTAAACGAAAAAACAAAAATATCAAAACGGACAATGCTTCAATTATTTCATCTGAAGAAGTTAAGAATCGTATTCAAAAAGAAATAGACTACGCTAACACTCATTTTGGAAAGTGGGAGCAAGTTAAAAAATTCGAGCTAACACCAGATATTTGGTCAATAGATGATGGTCATCTTACTCCTACTATGAAAATGAAACGAAAAATCATAAAAGAGAAATATCATAATCTTATCGAAAAAATATATCGCTCATAATATCTTATCTCCTTATTCTTTTAAGGAGTTTTTTTGTCTTTAAATCTTAGTTAATTTTTTAAAATTTATTATGCGTGCATAATAAATTTTTGTATATTTGACTTTCCAAAAAATATACAATGAAAGACAAAACCATCGACTACGTACTGAGAACCACATGGTTAGCTGTTACAAAAATGTACAACGAAGAAGCAGCAAAGTTCGAAAGTACTATGGCAACTGGTTTTGCTTTGCTTAGTATTGACCCAGAAAAAGGAACACCATCAACATCACTTGGCCCAAAAATGGGAATGGAAGCTACTAGCCTATCTCGTACGCTTAAAATGATGGAAGAACGCGGATTAATTATTAGAAAACCTAATCCTGAAGATGGTCGTGGAGTATTAATTTTTCTTACCGATTTTGGTAAAGAAAAAAGAGCTTACTCTAGAGAAAAAGTTTTAACATTCAATGACACTATTAAAAATAGTATCTCAAAAGAGAAATTAGATAATTTTTATGAAGTAGCTGAAGTCATAAATAATATGATATCAAATAAAAACATATACACTCAAAAAGAACATAGTTTAAAATAATATGAGCACACGCAGAATTAAAAAAATAGCAATTATTGGTTCCGGAATTATGGGAAGTGGTATTGCATGTCATTTCGCTAATATTGGTGTTGACGTGCTATTACTAGACATCGTACCTAGAGACCTTAATGATGCTGAAAAAGCTAAAGGGTTAACTTTAGAACATAAATCGGTAAGAAATCGTATTGTGAACGATTCACTTACTGCTTCATTAAAATCTAAACCTTCACCAATTTATCATCAATCTTTTGCAAGTAGAATTACTACAGGTAATCTTGAAGATGATATTGCAAAAGTAAAAGATGTCGATTGGATTATGGAAGTTGTTGTTGAGCGACTTGACATTAAACAACAAGTGTTTGAAAAACTTGAAAAACACAGAACTCCAGGTACATTAATCACATCTAACACATCTGGAATTCCTATTCATTTTATGAGCGAAGGTCGTAGTGAAGATTTCCAAAAACATTTTTGTGGAACACACTTTTTTAACCCAGCACGTTACTTAAAATTATTCGAAATCATACCAGGACCAAAAACTGATGCTTCTGTATTAGAGTTTTTAAATGGTTATGGCGAACAATTTCTAGGTAAAACATCTGTTGTTGCTAAAGATACACCAGCATTTATAGGTAATCGTATTGGAATATTCAGTATCCAAAGTTTATTTCATGCAGTTAAAGATTTAGACTTAACTATAGAAGAAGTTGATAAACTATCTGGACCAGTTATTGGTCGTCCAAAATCTGCAACATTCCGTACTGTTGATGTTGTTGGATTAGACACTTTAGTTCATGTAGCAAACGGAATTAGAGAAAACTGTCCAAATGACGAACGTAAAGAGTTATTTGTTTTACCAGATTTTATTAATAAAATGATGGAAAACAAATGGTTAGGAAGCAAAACAGGACAAGGTTTTTATAAATTAGTTAGAAATGCAGATGGATCTAAAGACATTTTATCTTTAGACTTGAATACTTTAGAATACAGAGCTAATAAAAGAGCAAGCTTTGCAACTTTAGAACTAACTAAAACGATTGATAAAGTAGTAGATCGTTTTAAAGTATTGGTTTCTGGTAAGGATAAAGCTGGTGAATTTTACCGCAAGAGTTTTGCAGCATTATTTGCTTATGTTTCAAATCGTATTCCAGAAATTACTGATGAATTATACAAAATAGATGATGCCATGAAAGCAGGATTTGGTTGGGAGCATGGTCCTTTTCAAATTTGGGATGCTATTGGTGTAGAAAAAGGTATAGAAATAATGAAAGCTGAAGGTTTAGAACCAGCAGCTTGGGTTAACGATATGCTAGCATCAGGAAACAAATCTTTCTATTCTATAAAAGATGGAGCAACTTACTTTTATGATATTCCTAAAAAGGCACAAGAAAAAATTCCTGGTCAAGATTCATTTATCATACTAGATAATATTAGAAAATCAAACGAAGTTTGGAAAAACTCTGGTGTAGTAGTTGAAGATTTAGGTGATGGTATTCTTAATGTAGAATTCCAATCTAAAATGAATACTATTGGAGGAGATGTTTTAGCTGGATTAAATAAGGCCGTTGATTTAGCCGAAAAAGATTTCGCGGGATTAGTTGTAGGTAATCAAGCAGCAAACTTTTCTGTTGGTGCTAATATTGGGATGATTTTTATGATGGCTGCAGAGCAAGAATATGACGAGCTTAATATGGCAATCAAATATTTCCAAGATACAATGATGCGTATGCGTTATTCATCAATCCCAACAATTTCTGCTCCTCACGGAATGGCTCTAGGTGGTGGTTGTGAGTTATCATTACACGCTGATAAAGTTGTAGCAGCTGCAGAAACTTATATGGGACTTGTAGAGTTTGGTGTAGGTGTTATTCCAGGTGGTGGAGGTTCTAAAGAAATGGCTTTAAGAGCTCAAGATACTTTCAGAAAAGGTGATGTAGAGTTAAATACACTTCAAGAGTATTTCTTAACTATAGGTATGGCAAAAGTATCAACTTCTGCTTATGAAGCATTTGATTTAGGTGTTCTTCAAAAAGGAAAAGATGTCGTTGTTGTTAATAAAGACAGACAAATTGCAGTAGCCAAAGCACATGCAAAATTAATGGCAGATGCTGGTTATACGCAACCTGTTAAACGAAATGATATAAAAGTACTTGGTAAACAAGCATTAGGAATGTTTTTAGTAGGTACTGACTCAATGAAAGACAGTAAATACATATCAGAACATGATATGAAAATTGCGAATAAGTTAGCTTACGTGATGGCTGGAGGTGATTTATCAGAGCCGACACTTGTTAACGAACAGTATTTATTGGATTTAGAACGTGAAGCTTTCTTATCGCTTTGTACAGAAAGAAAGACTTTAGAGCGTATTCAACACATGTTAAAAACCGGAAAACCGTTAAGAAATTAAAAAAATGAAACAAGCATATATAGTAAAAGCATACAGAACCGCAGTTGGCAAAGCACCAAAAGGCGTGTTCCGTTTTAAAAGAACTGACGAGCTAGCTGCTGAAACCATCCAGTATATGATGAAAGAGCTTCCTAATTTAGATAAGAAGCGTATTGATGATGTTATAGTTGGTAATGCTATGCCTGAAGGCTCACAAGGATTGAATATGGCTCGATTTATTTCACTAATTGGTTTAAATAGTGTAGATGTTCCTGGTGTTACAGTAAATCGTTTTTGTGCTTCTGGTATTGAAACAATTGGTATAGCAACAGCAAAAATTCAAGCTGGAATGGCAGATTGCATTATAGCTGGTGGAGCAGAAAGCATGAGCTCTGTGCCAATGACAGGATTTAAACCAGAGTTAAATTACGACACAGTTAAAGCTGGTCATGAAGATTATTATTGGGGAATGGGTAACACTGCTGAAGCGGTTGCAAACCAATTTAAAGTATCTCGCGAAGACCAAGATGAATTTGCATATAACTCTCATATGAAAGCTTTAAGAGCTCAAGCTGAAGATAGATTCAAAAATCAAATCGTTCCTATTGAAGTAGAGCAAACTTACCTTGATGAAAATGGTAAAAAAGCAACAAAAAAATACACAGTAACTAAAGATGAAGGTCCTCGTGCAGGAACAAATCTTGAAGCACTTGCAAAACTACGTCCAGTATTTGCTGCTAACGGAAGTGTAACAGCAGGTAACTCATCACAAATGAGTGATGGAGCAGCTTTTGTAATGATTATGAGTGAAGCAATGGTTAAAGAGTTAAATCTTGAGCCAATTGCTCGATTAGTCAACTACGCTGCTGCAGGAGTTGAACCTCGTATTATGGGAATTGGACCAGTTAAAGCAATTCCTAAAGCTTTACAACAAGCAGGTTTAAAGCAATCCGATTTAGAATTGATTGAGTTAAATGAAGCTTTCGCATCGCAATCATTAGCTGTAATACGTGAACTGAATTTAAATCCAGATATCATCAATGTTAATGGTGGAGCCATTGCATTAGGTCATCCACTTGGTTGTACTGGATCAAAACTTTCTGTACAACTGTTTGATGAAATGCGTCAGCGTAATATGAAAGGTAAATATGGTGCTGTAACTATGTGCGTAGGTACAGGTCAAGGTGCTTGTGGAATATTTGAATTTTTAAACTAATACAAAACTTAATACAACAATAAAAAAATGGAAGCAACAGAAAAAGACATCTTACGTGGAGGTCAGTTCTTGGTAAAAGAAACAAAATGTGAAGACGTTTTTACTCCTGAAGATTTTAATGAGGAGCAAAAAATGATGCGTGACTCTGTAATTGAGTTTAATGATCGTGAAATTATCCCTCATAAACCACGCTTTGAAGCAAAAGATTATGCTTTAACTGAAGAAGTAATGCGTAAAGCTGGAGAAATGGGCTTTTTAGGTGTTGCTGTTCCTGAAGCTTATGGTGGATTAGGAATGGGATTTGTTTCTACAATGATTGTATGCGAATACATATCTAGTGGAACAGGTTCTTTTAGCACTGCTTTTGGTGCTCATACAGGTATTGGTACAATGCCAATTACATTATATGGTACAGAAGAGCAAAAATTAAAATATGTACCAAAATTAGCAACAGGAGAATGGTTTGGAGCATATTGTTTAACTGAACCAGAAGCTGGTAGTGATGCAAATTCTGGTAAGACAACTGCTGAGCTTTCTGCTGATGGTAAATCATATAAAATTAATGGTCAAAAAATGTGGATTTCAAATGCAGGTTTCTGCAAGTTATTCATAGTATTTGCTCGTATTGAAAATGATAAAAACATTACAGGCTTCATCGTTGAAAATGACCCTTCTAATGGAATTACTTTAGGAGAAGAAGAACACAAATTAGGTATTCGTGCATCTTCAACACGTCAAGTATTCTTTAACGATACAGTGGTTCCTGTTGAAAATATGCTATCAGAAAGAGGTAATGGTTTTAAAATTGCTATGAACGCTCTTAATGTTGGACGTATTAAATTAGCTGCTGCATGTTTAGATTCTCAAAGACGAATCACAACATCTGCTGTTCAATATGCAAACGAACGCAAACAGTTTAATACACCAATTTCAGATTTTGGAGCTATTAAATATAAGTTAGCAGAAATGGCAACTAATGCTTATGCAGGTGAATCAGCATCATATAGAGCAGCTAAAAATATTGAAGATAGAATTGCTATGCGTGAAGCTGCTGGAAACAGTCACCAAGAAGCAGAACTTAAAGGTGTTGAAGAATATGCGATAGAATGTTCTATTTTAAAAGTTGCTGTATCAGAAGATGTACAAAACTGTGCAGATGAAGGTATCCAGATTTTTGGTGGAATGGGCTTTTCTGAAGAAACACCAATGGAAGCTGCTTGGAGAGATGCTCGTATTGCACGTATTTACGAAGGTACAAACGAGATTAATCGTATGCTTTCTGTTGGAATGTTAGTTAAAAAAGCAATGAAAGGCCATGTAGATTTATTAGGTCCTGCAACTGCAGTACAAAATGAACTAATGGGAATTCCTTCTTTTGACACACCAGATTATTCTGAATTATTTGCTGAAGAAAAAGAAATGATTGCAAAACTTAAGAAAGTATTCTTAATGGTTGCTGGTGCTGCTGTGCAAAAATTTGGTCCTGAACTAGATGGTCATCAACAATTACTTATTGCTGCTTCTGATATATTAATTGAAATCTATATGGCAGAATCTACAATATTAAGAACCGAGAAAAACGCTAAGCGTTTTGGTGAAAAAGAGCAAGAAATACAAATAGCTATGGCTAAATTATATTTATATAATGCAGTATCTATAGTTGAGAAAAACGGTAAAGAAAGTATTATTTCATTTGCTGAAGGCGATGAACAACGTATGATGTTAATGGGATTAAAACGTTTTGTTAAATACACAAACTATCCAGATATCGTAGATTTACGTAAAGCAATTGCTGAAAAAGTTAAAGCAGAAAATAAATACTGCTTTTAAAGTTCCCTTTATTTATTAAATAGTTAATTAGTAGCAAACAAAAAGCCAATTCATTTAATTGAATTGGCTTTTTAAATATGAAAAAGTTAGAGGAATTTTAATTAACTAGAACCTTTTTAGTTAATAATCTTTCAGATGTTTTTACCTTAATTATATAAGTACCTGAACTCAATCCAGAAACCTTATACTCAGATACATTATCTTGCTTAATATTATTTGTTATATAAACAGGTTGCCCTAGTAAATTGTATAATTCTATGCTTTCAATATCTTGCTGATTAGAATTAATAACAACAATGCTCTCTATAGAGTTTGTAAAATTTGCATCAAAACCAGCTAGTTCATTTTCATTAATTCCTAAAGTGTCTTGATTGCTAAATGTTATTTCAAATCTATCAACATGCATTCCACCATTTAAATTAACACTGTAGTTACTTAATCTTAAATCATGATAGATATTTAATACTTTATCATGTAAATAAATATTTACATCTGCAGGTACGTTTTCTAATCTATCTATTGAGATAGTATTTATTCCTGTAATATCTGTACGTATTTCAAGTGGTAATATAGTTTGAGAATTAATTTCATTTGTCCCTTGAATTACAAATTTTTCATTTTCAATTACCCAATACATATCGTCTATTAATGAATCATATAAATGTCCATCATAGCCAAAGTCAATAGCTTGTGTAGCGTTAGAATCAACTGTTACTAATAATTGTCTATGAATTTGATTAACAGAATTAAACCCAATTCTTAACTTCATTCTAGTATCACCATCATTTGTGTCATTTGAAGCTGTTGCTTCATTTGAACGCATAAAAACTGAGCTAGCATTTTCTTTTTGAAATACTCTTTGGCTGTTTCTGAATTTAATAGTTCCTGTTGCTTCACCTACAACAAAAAAGCCTTGTGAAACTGGAATATATCTTCCAGGTATTTTAGTTGGAGTACCTCCAGTAGCTACATCAGGATCGTTTGTGCCTTTAGATGCAGATGGTAATCCACCTGATAAATTATATGTTGCGTATCCACCTTGGTATTCTGAAAGCACATGAGAACCTCCTCCCCAATGTTCCCAAAAATATAATGTTCCAGTTGTAGCACCACTACCTTCAATAATAGGTGCATTATCTAGTATAAACTGATGCGCATCTATTGCTGATGGATAAGGGTTGCCTACTAAATAGTCATTACCAGCATTAATAGTTAAGTTTATATCTCCATTATTAGGTTTTCCAGTAAACACATAGTTTTGTTGGTCAGCAATAGAACCAGATCCTGGTCCTTTCATAGTATAACCTTCACCAGCATAAATAATTCCATTACTTCTTATATGTTGCCAAGCTGAATAATCATTATCTAGTTGATTAGCAAATTTCCAAATCCAGTAATCTGCGATTCCTATTGGAGATGTATTAGTTCCATTATAACCAGAGGTTAAGAAATTAATATTTTGTGTCCCATCTCTCATTACGTTTTTAACATTATAGCCATTGTTATTAGATGTTGTATTACTAACTCCAACAGGAGATGACCAATAGTTATATGTAAATTTATCTGCTGTACCTTGTTGGTCTCTTTCTATTTTTCCAGAAGATGTTACGGCAAGTTCGCTATTTTGAGTTTGTATTAATTGAGATTCTCCCTCTAAATCAATATTACCATTTAAATTAAGATACCAGCTATTAAAAATTCCTGAATCATTATTTACAGTAAGCTTCTTTCCTGAATCGATTATTAACCCAATGGTATTATGATTAACATTTGTTGTTAAATTATCAGATATTTTTACAATTGCACAATTTGGGTGTGCTCCTGAAATATCCCAAACACTTCCATACAACCAATTGTTTGGATCTGACCAATTCCCATTTCCGCCAGCTTTAGTAACGTAAGGTAGAGGAGCTGTTTTGTCTTGATATGTTCTCATGTTATGAAGATACCCATTACTAGCATTTATTGATTTATCAAGAGTTTGCCCTGTATTAAGTACGTCCATGCTATAATACAATTCTAAATCGCTCCATAATAACCCATCAATATTTTTAGGAATAACTTTTCCTCTTACATTTCCTGCATTATTTTCAATTTCTTGATTAATCTGTCTATGTAATTGGTCTGTTGTAAGTGCTTTTTTATAAACCCTTGTTTCATAAATAGATCCTTCAAAGTAGTTATTATCATTTTCAGTATTTCTACCAATTTCAAAATCGTGGCTAGAATTCCAACTCGCTTGATTATCTAATACATTACCAAGAAGTAGCGTATATTCCCAAACCATATCTCCATTTAAATACAGTTGAATAGTTCCTTTGTTTCCATCATAAATTGCGGCAACATGATACCACATTTCAGTACTTAAAACTGGTGAGTTAAAATTAGGGGTAGTTATTGAGTTAAGTGTTATGCCATTTGTTTTTACAAATGTTTTTAATCTTCGGTTAGAATCTAGAAAAATTCTAAAATTACGCTGTCCCATTATCTCTCCACCATCAAAACCATTATCAAGTTTAATCCAAGACATCATAGTAACTTCAGGCTTATTTCCTAAAAATGCAGACCTATTAATGTAATCGTCAACACCATCAAAATCTAAAGTTAAGTTTCTTACATCACTAAATGCTATTTCCCATCTATCATTAACAGTAGATGTGCTTCCTACTGCATCCATGGAAATTAGAAAAGTAACAGTACTAAAAACGCCATTTAATCTTACACTTCCAGATGCAGTACCATCTAAAGGTGGTCCACATTCAGACGGTAAACTATTATAAGTTTTACCTGCTTCTCTACCAACAGTTGTAGAAGTTGCAACAAAATGCGAATCATTTCCAGATAATCTTGTAAATGTTATTCCAGGTGTTAAAATTGTAACTAAAGATGAAGATGTTAAACTACTAACTTCTCCTCCGCCAAGTCTATCAAAATGTAATACAGGGTTCTCTACTGCTGTACTAAAATTAAAAGTTATTTGTGCTGAATTTGGAAATGTATGTCTAATACTTAACGATGGATTACCAACAATAGAAGCATCACTATAAGCTGAATTATTACAACCCATAGTATCATTTGTTTGAAAATCATTTAAAATATAAGAAGTCCCTGAACCGTAATTAGTAGCAGTTGCTTCAATATTTATTCCTCCTGCTGTAGTATTCCATTTAGTTGATGCTCCGCTTCCTGATGCAACCCATAATCCTGAGTTTTGTGCAGAAATACTATAAGAAGTAATTATAAAACAAAAACATAGTATGTTTTTGACTAATAGGTGTAGAGAATTTCTCATAAGTAGGCATTTTAAATTTGTATTTTAGGTTTGAGGGTAGAACAAACATAACTTCCATATAACTCATTGATAATAAAACTCTTTAAGCGGTTATAATTTTCGTTAAATAGCAGAATGATGCATTCTTTTATCGATTAACTACATATAATATTTAACAAAAACACAGTGCATCTTATTCAATTTCAAGGCCTTTTGAATATAAAAACCATGAACGCAGCTAAATTGAAATAATTTTTAATGATTCTTTTTAGTAAATTAGAGCCTCTTAATAATGAATCTATGCGACTTTTAATTATTGTTATCCTCATTTTGTTCAATTTTCAAGTAAAAGCACAGTCAAATACAGAAGTTTTTCTTTTTGACTTGAGTACTGAAGATGGAGTATTTATACTTTCTAATTTTAAAAACATCTCAGAAAACGAAGGCTACGACAATCAGCCATCATTTTTAGACAATAACACCATTTTATTTGCTTCTACAAGAAATGGTCAGACAGATATTTTAAAATATGATTTAAAATATAATCTAAAATCATGGCTAAATTTTAGTGAAGGAAGCGAATATTCTCCCTTAAAAATCCCAAAGAAAAATGCAGTTACTGCAATTAGATTAGATAAGGATGGAACTCAAGTTTTAAGAACATACGATTTAAAAAATGGTGAATCTGAAAAATTAATTGATGATATTGTTATTGGCTACCATACTTGGTTTAATGAAAACATATTAGTGTCTTCAGTTTTAGAGGATGATTATTTATCACTTTATGTAAGCAATTTAAATACACATAAAAATCAAAAAATAGATGAATACATTGGTCGTTCTCTCCACAAAATCCCAAATACAGAGTTAGTCAGTTATATTTCTAAAAAAATTGATAGTACTTGGGTAATAAAATCTTTAAACCCAATTACTTTCGAAACAAAATTAATAACAAAAACACTACCTCTTACAGAAGATATGTGTTGGCTATCTGATGGAAGTATATTAATGGCAAAAGATGGAATATTATATAGATACCAAACAAAAAAAGACCCAACCTGGAGAGAAGTTGCTCTGTTTAAAAATTTTGGAATAAACAACATTTCACGTTTAACAGTTAGTCCAGATGGAAAAAAAATATCTGTTGTTGGTGAAATGGTTAATATTAAACTTGAGCCAAAGCTAGAAAATATTAAATGGATTGCAGGCAATTGGAAAGGTGAAGCGTTTGGAGGGCAAACAGAAGAAAACTGGAGCGAGCCTTCTGGTGGCTCAATGATGGCAACATTTAAACTAATTGATAATAATAAAGTTGCATTTTATGAAATTGAAATTATTCGTGAAGTTGAAAACTCACTTATTTTACAATTAAAACACTTTGACAATGACTTAAAAGGCTGGGAAACAAAAGATGAAACTGTAGACTTTCCATTAAAAGAAATCACAGCCAACAAGGTGGTTTTTGAAGGTATGACTTTTGAAAAAATTAATGATAACGAAATGAATGTTTATGTTGATATTCATCAAAAAGACGGCTCAATTGAAACTGTAAAATTTAACTACAAAAAATAATTTATGAAGTCTATTTTTATTACCTCTCTCCTACTATTTAACTTTTTTTCTTCAGCGCAAACAGATCAAAAGATATATGATATTATTAATTCGGTTTCAGAAGATAGAATTAAAAAAGACGTTAAAATTTTAACCGAATTCGGAACACGAAACACGTTTAGCGATACAGTTTCTAACACTCGTGGTATTGGCGCAGCGAGACGTTGGATAAAAAATGAATTTGAAGCTATTTCTAAAGATTGTGCTAACTGCCTAAATGTGTTTTATCAAAAAGATTTTGTAACTAAAGAAGGAAACAGTCGAGTACCTCATGATGCTTGGATTGTTAATGTTATTGCCATTCAAAAAGGGACAAAATATCCTAATCGCTACATTATAATGAGTGGAGATATCGACTCTCGTGCTAGTTATACTATGGATTTTACAACTGATGCTCCTGGAGCAAATGATAATGCATCAGGTATGGCAGGAACTATTGAAGCTGCACGAGTTTTGTCAAAATATAAATTTGAAAACAGTATTATTTATGTTGGCCTTTCTGGTGAAGAACAAGGACTATTTGGTGGCGCAGGATTAGCTGCTTATGCAAAAGAAAAAGGTTGGGATATTATTGGGATTCTCAACAACGATATGATTGGTAATATTGTAGGAGTAGATGGTGTTATTGACAATCGAACATTTCGCATTTTCTCTGAGCCTGTACCTCCAACTGAAACCGAACGAGAACGTAATGCGCGTCGCTTTTATGGTGGTGAAGTCGATGGTATTTCACGACAATTAGCACGTTACGTGTATAAAACAGTAAAAACATATATGCCAGAAATGAATCCAATGATGGTATATCGTTTAGATCGTTTTGGTCGTGGTGGTCATCATCGTCCGTTTAACGATTTAGGTTTTGCAGGTATCAGAATTATGGAGGCTCATGAAAATTATACACAGCAGCATCAAGATATTCGAACTGAAAATGGCATCAATTATGGAGATACTTTTGAACACGTAAATTTTCCTTATGCAAAAAAATTAACTGCTGTTAACGCCATAAATTTAGCAAGTTTGGCTTCTGCTCCTCCTGCACCAAAAACAGTTGCTATTGGTGGTATTGTAGAACCATCTGCAAAACTAAAATGGGATAAAGTTGAAGGAGCAACTGGTTATAAAATTTATTGGAGAGATACTACATCTCCCACTTGGGATAATAGTAGATATGTTGGAGATATAACTGAGTTTGTTTTAGAAGGTATTGTTATTGATAATTTTTATTTTGGAGTTGCCTCAGTTGGCAAAAATGGTCATGAAAGTGTAATCGTATTTCCAAATCAAATTCTTAGAAATTAAATGTCAGAATTACAAGAGCATTATTTTAAAACCGATGAAGAGTGGAGAGAATGGTTACACAATAATCATTCATCATGTAAAGGTATTTATCTTATCTTTTATAAGGTTGAACATGAGAATGACTCAATGCGATGGGAAGAAGCAGTAAAAGTAGCCTTATGTTATGGTTGGATAGACTCAACAGTTAAAAGTTTAGGCAATGGAAAACGCAGACAGTATTTCACACCAAGAAATGAAAAAAGTGTTTGGAGTGCTTTAAACAAAAAATACATTAAGCAATTAATTAAAGAAGATTTAATGCATCAAAGTGGTTTAGCTAAAATAGAAATTGCCAAACAAAATGGAAGTTGGACAGCATTAGATGATGTTGAGAATGGTATAATCCCAGAAGACTTGCAAATTCAATTTGATAAAAACCTTGATGCATACAATAACTATCAAAATTTTGCGCCATCATACAGAAAAAGTTATTTGTATTGGCTCAACCAAGCTAAACGAGAGGAAACTAGACAAAAACGTATAACTGAAATCATTAAATTGTGTACCAATAACATAAAAAGTAAAGGTGATTGGTAAGTGTATTAATTAAATTTATTCTAATGGCTGAAGAGAAAATAAAACCTAAAAAAAAGAAAAAAAGAAAATTAAAGACGTGGAAAATTAACTGGACCACTGATAAAATAATGAGTACTTCAGCACTATTCATAAGTGTAATTTCATTAATAGCTTTATTATATCAATCTTTTCTTGCAAGAGAAGAAAACAAACTCATTCAAAAACAACAAAGTGCTAGTGTTTTACCTTACCTCAACCAATGGCAAAGCAATTATAATGGAGAGTTTAAACTTATTATTGGAAATAAAGGTGTAGGTCCTGCATTTATAAATAAAGTAGAAATTGTTTTAGATTCTACTAAAACCTTCAGTAATACTGATGATTTATTTAATGAAATTTTTAAAACAGCAGAAGGACTTGACACTATACCTCATACCACGAGTACATTAATTAGTGGTTTTGTATTACCAGCCAATGATGATATTAAAATAATAGAATTGAAAGATGCCGATAATATCTTAAAGTTTCAAAAAGAGCTTAATAAAAGAAATATTTCTTTCAAAATAACTTATGCTGATGTTTATGGAACTGAATGGTTATTAAGTAATTCAAAAGATGAAAACAGTAGCGCTAATATTCCTGTATTGATTTCAAAAACAAAATAGCTTAACAAAGTTTTAAGATATCTAAGTTAAGTTTTAATTAATTTTAAAAGTTTAAAAAACCAACTCAATAAATATATTATGAAAAATTTCCTAACCTCTGTAATGCTTCTATGCGTTACGCTTCTTGCAGCACAAGATTTCTCAATGGACTTAGTTAAAAACATGAAACCTCGAAACATTGGTCCTGGAGGTATGTCTGGTCGTGTTACTGCAATAGATGCAGTGCATAGCAACCCAGATATTATGTTTGTTGGAACTGCCTCTGGTGGTTTATGGAAATCTTCTTCGGGAGGTATTAAATGGGAACCAATTTTTGATAAAGAAGTAACAGCTTCAATTGGTGCAGTAGCAATTCAACAATCAAATCCGAGTGTCATTTGGGTAGGAACAGGTGAAGGAAATCCGCGTAATAGTTTAAATGGTGGTTATGGTATTTATCGTTCGCTAGATGGTGGGAAAAACTGGTCACTAATGGGCTTAGAAAAAACCAGACATATACACCGAATTATTATCGATCCAACAAATCCAAATACAGTATATGCTGCTGCAATTGGATCACCTTGGGGAGAGCATCCAGAACGCGGTATTTATAAAACTACAGATGGTGGTCTAACTTGGAATAGAATTTTATTCGCTAATAATAAAACAGGTGCTGCGGATTTAGTAATGGATCCAACAAATCCAAATAAACTTATTGCAGCTATGTGGGAACATAAACGTGACCCATGGTTTTTTAATTCTGGTGGTGAAGGTTCAGGATTACATATGACACACGATGGTGGAAAAACATGGAAAAAACTAACTGATGAAGATGGATTACCTAAAGGAAATCTTGGTCGTATTGGTGTTGCAATAGCTCCAAACAAACCAAATATAGTTTACGCGCTAGTAGAAGCTGAAAAAAATGCACTTTATAAAAGTGTTGATGGAGGTTTTAATTGGAAAATGATAAACGATAAAGATGATATTGGAAATAGACCCTTTTACTATTCTGAAATTTATGTAGATCCTCAAAATGAAAATAGAGTTTACTCAATTTATACTTACGTAAATGTAAGTGAAGATGGTGGTAAAAGTTTTGATATGCTAATGCCTGCATATGGTGTAGATAATGGTGTGCACCCAGACCATCATGCATGGTGGATTCATCCAAAAAACGGAAATTTTATGATTGATGGGAATGATGGTGGGATGAATATAACTAAAGATGGTGGTAAATCATGGCGCTTTATTGGCAATCTTCCTGTTGCACAATTTTATCATATTAATGTAGATAATGAGTTCCCTTATAATGTATATGGAGGAATGCAAGATAATGGTTCTTGGAGAGGTCCTGCTTATGTTTGGAGAGCACAAGGAATTCGTAATAGCTACTGGCAAGAAATAAGTTTTGGTGACGGATTTGATGTTGTACCAGATAAAGACGATTCACGTTATGGTTGGACAATGAGCCAACAAGGTTATGTACAACGTTATGATTGGCAGACTGGTAATAATTATATTGTTAGACCAACACATCCAGAACCAAATGTTGAGTTACGTTTTAATTGGAATTCAGCCATAAATATTGATCCTTTTAGCAATAGCACTATTTACTTCGGAAGTCAATTTGTACATAAGTCAACAGATAAAGGTGAAACCTGGACAATAATTTCCCCTGATTTAACAACCAACGATCCTGAAAAACTTAAACAGGCTGAAAGTGGTGGTTTAACAATGGATGCTACTGGAGCTGAAAACCATTGCACCATTTTAGTAATAGAGCCATCACCAATTGAGAAAGATATGCTATGGATTGGTACAGATGATGGTCGCGTACATATTACTCAAAATGGAGGTACAACTTGGACAGAAGTAACCAAAAACATTAAAGGGTTACCAACTGGTAGCTGGATTCCGCAAATTAAAGCATCAAACAAAAACAAAGGTGAAGCATTATTAATAGCTAACGATTATAGACGATTTAACTATACTCCTTATGCTTACAGAACCAAAGATTATGGAAAAACATGGACTCGTATTGTTGATGAAAATGATGTAAAAAGCTATACATTATCTATTGTTGAGGATATTGAAGAACCAAATTTAATGTTTTTAGGTACAGATGACGGATTGTATATTTCTGTTAACGCAGGAGAAAAATGGACAAAATGGACAGAAGGCTTCCCTACAGTTTCAGTTAAAGATTTAGTTATACATCCACGTGAGCACGACTTAGTAATAGGAACATTTGGAAGATCTGCTTGGGTGTTAGACGATATAAGACCATTACGTGAGATGGCTAAAAATAAACAGCTTATATATCAAAAAATAGAACTTTTTGAACCTCCTATTGCTTATCAAGCTGCATACCAACAACCAACAGGTAGCCGTTTTGGTGGTGATGCAATGTATAATGGCGAAAATAAAGGTTTTGGTGCCATTTTCTCATATTACTTAAAGGTTGATGAAAAAAAGGAAGATGCAAAAGGCAACAAGGATAAAAAGAAAAAAGATGAAGCTTCAGATAATGAAAAAGATGATTCAGCAGCTGAAGACAAAGCAGTGATTAAATGGGATTCTTTATCATTGCAAATTTATGATGGAGAGCGACTAATTAGAACGTTAAAGCAAAAAGCACCAGAAAAAAGCGGAGTACATAAATGGACATGGTACATGGATGAAGCTGGTGTAGAAAGACCATCAAAATCTACAAGAAAGAGAAATAACGAACCAGGAGGAGCATCTGTAAAGCCTGGTAAATACAAAGCTGTTTTAACTTTTGGAGATCTAAAATCTGAAGAAATGATAACTGTAAAAACCGATCCAAGATTAGATGTTTCTTCAGCTAATATTAATGAAGTTTACGCTGCATCAAAAGAATTGGAAAACATGCAACAAACTGCTGCAGATGCAGTAAAACAATTAGTAGAAAGTAAAAAAATTGCCGACGCTTACCAAAGTGATTTAAAAAAATTAGATAAAGACACTTATAAAGAGCAAATAAAAGCATCAAAAGATATTATTAAAAAGATAGATGATATTATTGATATTTATCTTGGTAAAGAAGACAAACGACAAGGTATTACTCGTAACCCAGAAATTACTGTAATGGAAAGATTAGGTAATGCTAATGGTTATGTTCAATCAAGAAAAAATGGATTGACAACTACAGAAAACACTTTAATAAAACATGCTAAAGACGAGTTAAATAGCGCATTAGATAAAACCAATACTTTTTTTAATAACGATTGGAAAACCTACCAAAGCACTATGGAAAGCCTTAAAGCTTCACCATTTAAAGAAACAAAAACCTTTAAATTAAATTAATTCAAAAACTAAAAAGCCCTAGAATTCTAGGGCTTTTATCTTACTCATCATGTTTTTATTTTAAGTATGATATAAATCATATTTTAAGCTCATTTCATTTTTAACCTTTGCATTAGGTATAAATGAGCAAATAATTATGGAGCAACTCTCTTGTTTCCATTGTGGTGATAACTGCGATAAAAATGTAATTAATTTTCAAGAAAAAACATTCTGCTGTAATGGCTGTAAAACTGTTTATGAAATTTTCTCTGAAAATGATTTAACATGCTATTACGACTTACAATCATCACCTGGAGCAATTCCAAAAGACATTGAAGGAAAATACGACTTCCTAACTCAACAAAACATAATAGATAAGCTTGTAGAGTTTGATGATGGTAATATGCAAATTATCAATCTTTTTATTCCTCATATTCATTGTAGTTCATGTATATGGATACTTGAAAATTTAAATAAACTCAATAAAAACATTTCTTTATCACAAGTTGATTTTGGTAAAAAATCGGTTCGTATTCATTACAACTCTAAAGCCTATTCACTAAAAGAGGCTGTAGTATTATTAAGCTCAATTGGTTATGAGCCATATATAAGTCTTGATGATTTTTCAGCTGGAAAAAAGCAGGTTAGTAGAACTTTAATTTATAAACTAGGAATAGCTGGATTTGCTTTCGGAAATGTGATGTTTTTATCATTTCCAGAGTATTTTGAGGTTGGTGAATTTTGGTTAGAACAATACAAACCGCTCTTTAGATGGTTAATGTTTGCATTTTCATTACCTGTAGTATTTTATGCATCTCAAGATTATTTTATTTCAGCATACAAAGGGCTACGTGCTAGAATATTAAATATTGATGTACCTATTGCCTTAGGAATAGTTGTTTTATTCATAAGAAGTACCATAGACATTGCATTCGATTTGGGCTCTGGTTTTTTTGATAGTTTAACAGGATTAGTTTTCTTTTTGCTACTAGGAAAGTTTTTTCAGCAAAAAACCTATTCTTTTTTATCTTTTGAACGCGACTATAAGTCCTATTTCCCAATTGCTGTAACCAAAATAACGTCAGAGGGCGAAGTACCCATTCAAGTATATGAAATTGTAAAAGGTGACCGAATTCTTATCAGAAATGAAGAATTGATTCCTGTTGATGGAATACTAATTAGTGGCAATGCAAAAATTGATTACAGTTTTGTAACAGGTGAGTCTAAAACTATTTCAAAAAAATCTGGAGACAAGTTATTTTCTGGTGGAAAGCAGACTTCTGGAGTTATTGAAATGGAAGCCATAAAAACCGTTGAGCAAAGCTATCTTACACAATTATGGAGCAATGATGTCTTTACAAAAGCAAAAGAAGATGGCTTTACAACGCTCACCAACACCATTAGTAAGCGTTTTACAATAGCTGTATTAAGCATTGCTTTTATTTCTACTACTTATTGGTTATTTACAGATGCATCTGTTGCAATGAATGTATTCACTTCGGTGTTAATTATTGCTTGTCCTTGCGCTATAGCTTTAGCAGCTCCTTTTACATTAGGAAATTTACTACGCATTTTTGGGAAACAAAAATTCTACCTCAAAAATGCCATTGTAATAGAACAATTAGCAGCTATCAATACTATTATTTTTGATAAAACAGGTACTATAACATCTAACAAAAAAAGCACTGCAACTTATGATGGTATAACACTTTCAAAAGATGAAGAGTTACTGTTAAAAAATACATTACGTGGCTCAAATCATCCATTAAGTAGAACACTTTATGAGCTTTTAAAAGAGCATGATATAATTACACTAGATCAGTTTGAAGAACATCTAGGCAAAGGGATTGAAGCTACTCATAAAGAAAATAAGATTAAAATTGGTTCAGCTGGTTTTGTAGGTTCATCAGACACTTCTGTTTTAAATACTACTGTTCATATTAGCTCTAATAATACTTACAAGGGAAAATTTACATTTTATAATAGCTATCGTAAAGGTTTATCAAAATTATTTAATAAGCTAAAAAGGCAATTCGACTTGGTTATTCTTTCAGGAGATAATGAAGGTGAATTAGAAAATTTGAAAAAAATGCTGCCTTCAAAAACAAAAATGTTATTCAACCAAAAGCCTGAAGACAAGCTAGAATATATTAAATACCACCAAAGTGAAGGTGCTAAAGTTTTAATGATAGGTGACGGATTGAATGATGCTGGAGCATTAGCACAAAGCAATGTTGGTATAGCCATATCAGAAAATGTTAATGTATTCTCTCCTGCTTGTGACGCTATTTTAGACGCAAGTCAATTCAACAAACTTAGCAGTTTTATAAATGCTTCTAAATCAGCTATAAATATTGTTAAATGGAGTTTTGCTTTGTCATTTATATATAATGTTATTGGGCTTTATTTTGCTGTAACTGGACAATTAGCACCTGTAATTGCAGCTATTTTAATGCCTTTGAGTTCTATTAGCGTGGTTGTATTTACCACATTCGCAACAAATTTTATAGGCAGAAGATTAAAATGAATAAAAATAACCAAACATGATAAATGTCATGTTTTAACAAAGTGTTCAAATGTAATTTTGAGCCATAACTTCAATAAGGTATGAGTGTTATATATATTTTATTAACAATCAGTATTATAGTAGCCATCGTGTTCTTTGTAGCATTCATTTTTGCTGTAAAGAATGGTCAATATGATGACAGCTATACACCTTCGGTTAGAATGCTTTTTGAAGATGAACTCGTAAAAGAGAAAACAAAAAAACCAATACAATCTAAAGACTAATCAGAATCATTATGGAAGTACAACAGTTTTATTACGATAATAAAATCGTTAAAAATTTTATTTATGCCACTATCTTTTGGGGAATTATAGGCATGACTGTAGGCTTAATGCTAGCTTTTCTTTTTATTTTTCCAAACTACATGGAAGGCATTTCATGGCTTAGTTTTGGTCGTTTAAGACCATTACATACCAATGCTGTAATTTTCGCCTTTGTTGGAAATGCCATTTTTGCAGGTGTTTATTATTCTACACAGCGTTTGCTAAAAGCCAGAATGTTTAGCGATTTATTAAGTAAAATTAACTTTTGGGGATGGCAACTTATTATTGTTGGAGCTGCCATAACATTACCATTAGGTTATACAACATCTAAAGAGTATGCAGAATTAGAATGGCCTTTTGATATTGCTATTGCATTAATTTGGGTTGTTTTTGGTTGGAATCTTATAGGTACTATCTTAAAACGACGTCAACGTCACTTGTATGTAGCTATATGGTTTTATATCGCAACGTTTGTAACTGTTGCTGTACTTCATATTTTTAATAGTTTAGAGCTACCTGTAAGTGGTTTAAAAAGCTATTCTGTTTATGCTGGTGTACAAGATGCTTTGGTACAATGGTGGTATGGCCATAATGCTGTTGCATTTTTCTTAACTACACCATTTTTGGGTCTTATGTATTATTTTGTTCCTAAAGCTGCAAACAGACCTGTTTATTCATACAGGCTTTCTATAGTTCACTTTTGGTCTTTAATATTTATTTACATCTGGGCAGGACCACATCACTTGTTGTATACTGCTTTACCAGAATGGGCTCAAAATTTAGGAGTTGCCTTTTCTGTTATGTTATTAATGCCTTCTTGGGGAGGAATGATTAACGGACTCTTAACTCTACGTGGAGCTTGGGATAAAGTACGTGTTGATCCTGTTCTCAAATTCATGGTAGTGGCAATTACTGGTTATGGTATGGCAACTTTTGAAGGTCCAATGCTATCACTTAAAAACGTAAACGCTATTGCACACTTTACCGATTGGATTATTGCTCACGTTCATGTTGGAGCATTAGCTTGGAACGGGTTTTTAACTTTTGGTATGATTTACTGGTTAGTGCCTAGATTGTTCAAAACTAAATTACACTCTGTAAAACTTGCCAACTTACATTTCTGGATAGGCACTTTAGGTATCATATTATATGCATTACCAATGTATGTTGCTGGATTTACACAAGCAAGTATGTGGAAACAATTTAGACCTGACGGCAATTTGGTTTATGGTAACTTTTTAGAAACTGTAACTGAAATTATGCCAATGTACTGGATGCGTGCCATTGGAGGAACACTATTTATTATTGGTATGCTAATTTTAGTTTATAACATATTTGTAACTGTAAAAAATGCAAGTAAAGTTGAAGATGAACTAGCAGAAGCTCCTGCATTAGAACGTGTTTCTAAAAAACGTGTTGCTGGTGAAGGGTGGCACACTTGGCTAGAGCGTAAACCAATCCAGCTTACAATTTTAGCTACTATAGCAATATTAATTGGTGGTATAATACAAATTGTACCAACTATAATGGTAAAATCTAATATACCAACAATTAGTAGTGTACAACCATATACTCCACTTGAGTTAGAAGGTAGAGATATTTATATTCGTGAAGGTTGCGTTGGATGTCATTCACAAATGATAAGACCATTTCGTAGTGAAGTAGCTCGATATGGAGAATATTCAAAAGCTGGTGAATATGTTTATGACCATCCTTTTTTATGGGGAAGTAAACGTACAGGACCAGACTTACATAGAATTGGTGGTAAATATTCAGATAACTGGCACTTTAATCATATGTACGACCCACAAAGTACATCTTCAGGCTCTATAATGCCATCATATCAATGGTTAATTAGAAGCGAGTTAGACAAATCACAAACTGAATCTAAAATGAAAGTAATGGTAAAATTAGGTGTACCATATACAGATGAAGATATTGCAAATGCTCAAAAGCAAATGCTAGAACAAGGTACCAAAATAGAACAAAACCTTTATAGTGATCCAGATTTTGTTACTGCTTATGAAAACGATAAGAAGAACTCAGGTGAAGATTTTGTAGAAATGAAAAACAGAGAAATTGTAGCACTTATTGCTTATTTACAACGTCTAGGAACAGATATAAAAGTTAAAGATTTAGAAGATCAAACAACTCAAAATTAAACCATTATGTTAAAATTCGTAAAAAACCATATGGAGAGTATTACTGGAATTGAAATATATCCAATAATCTCCCTACTCATATTCTTTACTTTTTTTGTAGTACTATTTTGGTGGGTTTTCACAGCCAAAAAAGAGTATATCAATAAAGTAAGTAACATCCCTTTAGATAACCAACAAAACGACACTATATTATGAGACAATTATTTCCATCATACGTAAGAGTTCCGTTAGTATTTTTTACAATTTTCGGAATTATAGAGTTTTTTATTGACTCAGGTAATGAACCTGCGTTTTTAAAATATCCAATAATTATGTTGTTTTTAGCATTAGTGTTTTTAATCATTATTGCTATTGAAGCAATTGTTAGTGCATTAGAAAATGTTATGTATCAAAGCCTTGATGAAGCTGCAAAAGAACGCTATATCGCTGCAAAAAACAGACCTTTAAAATTCACTTGGTTAAATAATGCCTATAAAAAATTAGTAGGTACAAAACCAATGGAAAAAGAACAAGAATTGATATTAGATCATAATTATGATGGTATCAAGGAATTAGATAACGATCTTCCGCCTTGGTGGTTATATGGTTTTTATGCATCAATTATTTTTGGAGCTATCTATTTAGTTAAGTATCATGTTTTTGATGGTGATACTCAATACGATGAATTAGAAAGCGAATATGCACAAGCAAAAATTGAACTTGAAGAGTACAAAAAAACTGCTAAAGATTTAGTCGATTTTAACACCGTTACTTTTTTATCTGATGCAGCAGATTTAGCCAAAGGAAAAACTATATATGAAGAAAACTGTGTTGCATGCCACAAATCTGATGGTGGTGGAGGAATTGGACCCAACCTTACTGACAACCATTGGATTCTTGGTGGAGGCATAAAAAATGTATTTAAAACTATTAACGATGGAGGCCGAGATGGAAAAGGAATGGTAGCTTGGTCTAAAAACGGATTAAAACCTTCAGAAATAGCTCAAGTGGCAAGTTATGTACTAACCTTACAAGATATAACACCAGCAGAACCAAAAGAAGCCGAAGGAGACGTTTGGGTTGACGAAAACGTTACATCTGATAATAATTAGATAAAACTAAAAAATTGATTTTTTAGTTTCAATATAATAAAATGGAAACACCAGAAAACGAAACATTCAGAGATTCTATTGGTACCGTAACCAAAGAAGGAAATCGTGCCTGGGTATTTCCAAAAAAACCTAGTGGTAAACTATATGAGTATCGTAAAGTAGTAAGCTATTTTCTATTAGTTTTTTTTATTGCTTCACCCTTTATAAAAATTAATGGCAATCAGTTTCTAATGTTTAATATATTAGAAAGACGTTTTAACATTTTCGGTTTTCCATTCTGGCCACAAGATTTTCATTTGTTTGTTATATCAATGATTATTGGTGTTATAGCTATTACCTTATTTACAGTAGCTTTTGGACGTATTTTTTGCGGATGGATTTGTCCTCAAACCATTTTTATGGAAATGGTTTTTAGACGTATAGAGTACTGGATTGATGGTGACAGAGGTGCACAAATGCGATTAGATAAACAAGCATGGAATAGTGAAAAGATAAGAAAGCGTAGTCTAAAATGGTTCATTTTTCTGATAATTTCATTCGTGATAGCAAATGTTTTTTTAGCTTATTTAATAGGTAGTGATAAGGTAATTCAATATATAACCGATGGCCCTTTTCAGCATATAAATACACTAATTTCATTATTAATATTTACTGCTGTTTTCTATTTCGTTTTTGCTTGGTTTAGAGAACAAGTTTGCATTATTGCTTGTCCATACGGAAGGTTACAAGGTGTGTTATTAGACACCAAATCGATTGTGGTTGCTTACGACCACAAACGAGGTGAAGCAGAAAATGGGCGAAAAAAATTTAGAAAAAATGAAGATAGAGAAAGCCTTGGCCATGGCGATTGTATAGATTGTTTTCAATGTGTAAATGTTTGTCCAACAGGCATAGACATTAGAAACGGAACACAACTAGAATGTGTTAACTGTACAGCTTGTATTGATGAATGTGACCATATTATGGAAAGCATCAACTTGCCAAAAGGGCTCATTCGATATGCAAGTGAAGATGAAATAGCAAAAAAAGAAAAGTTCAAACTCACAGCCAGAATGAAAGGATATATTGCTGTTCTTTTCATCCTAATTGGCATTTTAACTGGTATGCTCTTTTTAAGAAATGATGTAGAAGCTCGAGTTTTAAGACTTCCTGGGCAATTATACGAACACAAACAAGGTGATATTATCAGTAATGTTTTTACTTATAAATTAATTAATAAAACATCTAATAATATTGAGCACATCAACTTTAAGCTTCGCAAGTATAAAGGAGAAATTAAACTTGTATCGAGCAAAGAAAATATTATAGTACCTCAACAAGGTATGGCTGAAGGCACTCTATTTATAGAAATTGATAAAAAAGACTTAAAAGGCGATAAAAACAAACTAATGATCGAGGTTTATAGTAACGACAAATTAATTGAAACGACAACAGTTAATTTTTTAGGCCCTAGAAGTTTTAACTAATAAAATAAGATTATGAAAATAAATTGGGGAACAGGCATCGTATTAGCATTTATAGGCTTTATAAGCTTTATAATGTATTTTGTTATAAACATGAATGTAAATAAAAAATATGATCATGATTTAGTAGCTGAAGATTATTATAAACTAGAGTTAGAATTTCAAAACGATATTGACAAACAAAATAATGCCAAAACATTAGAACAAAACCTTAGTTGGACAAAAACTGATGAAGGCATATTAATAGCATTTCCTGAAAAACTTGAAATAAATAGTATTACAGGAAAAGTGTTCCTATATAGACCATCTAATAAACAATTAGACTTTGAAACACCTATTTCATTGTCTGAACACACTTTGCTCATACCTGACAAACGTTTGTTAGATGGTCGTTGGAACATAAAAGTTGACTGGCAATATAAAGGAAATAAATATCTATATAAAAAAGAAATTAGTTACTAAATGTTATGGTCGGCATTCATATTGGGCTTATTAGGTAGTTTTCACTGTGTTGGTATGTGTGGGCCTATTGCTTTTATGTTGCCAGTTGATAGAACAAATTCCTTTAGAAAAATCACACAAATTTTTACGTATCATTTTGGTCGTTTATTAGCATATAGTATTATTGGTTTATTTTTTGGATTGGTTGGCAAAAGCTTATATGTATTTGGTTTTCAACAACAATTATCTATTGCTATTGGTGTTTTGATGATTATAGTGGTTTTAATTCCTGTGCAAACATTTAACAAATACAATTTTTCAAAACCAGTCTACAACATCATTTCAAAAGTAAAGTCATCACTAGGTAAAGCTTTAAAGAAAAAAACTGCCGACACTTTTTTAACTATTGGTTTTTTAAATGGTTTTTTACCTTGCGGATTGGTATATATGGCAGTTTTTGCATCATTAGCAATGCAAAGTACTACTCAAGGTAGTTTGTATATGGTACTATTTGGCTTAGGTACTATTCCGTTAATGACAACTGCAATATATATTGGTAAATTTCTAAATATAAAAGCAAATCAACGCATACAAAAAGCAATTCCTGTATTTGTAATTATTATTGGGTTATTATTTATAATTCGTGGATTAGGTTTAGATATTCCTTACCTCTCACCTGCTCCAATTACCGAAATTGCTACAGGACAAATTGAATGTCATTAATTAAGATATATTTGTCCTAATTAAAAATTTATTCTATCTTTGTATAAAATAAATTATGTTTTCTAAAGCCTGTGAATATGGAATTAAAGCTTCAATCTTCATTGCGATAAATTCGCGTGATGGGAGACGCGTGAGTCCTAAAGAGATAGCTAAAGAAATAGATTCTCCACAAGCTTTTACAGCAAAAATATTACAAGATTTAGTGAGAGCTAACATTATTAACTCTGTTAAAGGTGCTTATGGTGGCTTTGAGATTGACAAAAAAGATATCTCTAACATTAAGCTATCTCAAATAGTAAACGCTATAGATGGTGATAAAATTTATAATGGTTGTGGTTTAGGTTTGCATACATGTGATGAAGAACATCCATGTCCTGTACATGATAAATTTAAAATTGTAAGATCAGAACTTAAAAATATGCTTGAAAATACTAATTTAGAACAGCTTGCTTTAGATATACAATCTGGTGCTTCATTTTTAAAAATGTAAAAAAATTTGATTATAAATAGGATAATTTTATCCGAAATAAATAAAACATGGAAGCATTACATAAAGACTCAAAAAAACAAATAGGGCAATTTGTTGCAGACGATTTTAGAACTGCAGCAATATTCTCTAAATATGGTATCGATTTTTGCTGTAAAGGCGATAGAACAATTGAAGAGGTTTGCAAAAAAAATGACATAGAAACAGACGAATTATTAGGAAAACTATATGAAGTGTTAATGATTTCAACTAATCAATCTATTGATTATAAATCTTGGCCATTAGATTTATTGATAGATTATATAGAAAAAAAACATCATAGATATGTTGAAGAAAAAATTCCTGTGATCTTGCAATTTCTAAATAAGCTATGTAAAGTTCACGGTGAACGCCATCCAGAATTGCATAAAATAAACGAACTATTTACGGCTTCTGCTGGAGAATTATCTGCGCACATGAAAAAAGAAGAACTTATCCTCTTCCCTTTTATTAAAAAAATGACAACTGCCAAATTGCAAAATAGTGCTATACAATCTCCTCAATTTGGAACTGTAGAAAACCCTATAGCTATGATGAAACACGAACACGATAATGAAGGTGAGCGTTTTAGACACATAGCAAAACTAACAGATAATTATACTCCACCTTCAGATGCATGCAATACTTATAAAGTTACTTATGCTATGCTTGATGAGTTTGAAAAAGATTTACACTTACACATACATTTAGAAAACAATATTTTATTCCCTGAAGCCATAAAACTAGAGCTACAATTTGATTAATAGCAAATCTTAAACATAACTTTGGTTGAATAGAAAATCCTGACTTGCTTAAAAACATATCAGGATTTTTTTATTTGATTAGCTTATACTATCACATCAAAATAAAAGACAAATTCATATAAAAATTACGTCCTCTTCTTGGTATATTATTCCAATCGGCATAAGTAGAGTAATTAGAGTCTAATATATTTTCAATACCATATTTTAGAATAAATTTATCTTCTTTAACATAAAATACATTACCAAAGTTTAGATTTAAAATAGCATATGAAGCGGTCTCATCCTCACCATAGAAACTACTATACCTACTTTGATTTCCGTTTCCTTCTAATTGCATAGCAACGTTAAATTTATTAGTACTATAATTTAACTCTGCCATATATGAAAATGGTTTAATTAAAGGCAAGTTTTCATCATTACTACCTTTTCCATAATTATATCCAACAGTTCCATTTATAGCTATTGTATTAGAAAATTTATAAGATGAATTAATATACACATCAAAAATGGTAGCATGAGATAGTGCGTTATAAACACGAACACCATTGGCACCAATAGTCATAGCACTCAAGTTTGAATCAAGCTCTCCAATAATATAATCCATAATATAAAAATATGACGATTCAATTCCTAAGTGAAACTTATTATTGTGGTAGTTAGCTTTTGCATTAATTTCAACAGCTTTTTCGTTTTTAAGCGTAGGGTTTCCAATATAGTCATAGTTATCAAAACTATTAAACAAGAAAAAACCATAACCTTCACTTACTGATGGCGCTCTTTATCCATAACCCAAACCAAAAGCATAATCATAATGCTGCTTTTTAAAATTATAGTCTGCCGAAAAACTACTTAAAATTCTTCCTTTAGAATCGTCCATGTTAGGATAAAATATCTGAAGACTTTCTAAACCTACATCGTTAGCTATTTTATTATTATGATGCCCAATTCTTATTGATCCTGATAGTATTTCATTTTTGTTTAACGTAAAATTGTCTTTAGCATATAAACCAGTATATAAGGTTCGCACATCTGGCCAAGTATACATAAACATTGCTGGTTGATTAGGATCGTTAGGATACATTGTCATTTCTGCTAATGAACGATTATAAAACCCATTGAGATTTAATAAGAAGTTATGTTTATTTTTAACAATTGTTGCTTTATTATAAAAACCATAAGTATCACTCCAACCAGGCATATCCATACGTATTGGCACATCTGGACGTTTAGAGTCGTCCATAATATGGGTAATTGTATTAAAATACAGTTTAGTTTCTAAAGACTTAATAAAAGTTGAATCATTTGTGTAATTATACGTTACTGACGTAATTAATGCTTCAGCTAGAGACACATCCATTGGCAAAGCAGGGTAACCAACATCTGTAGCTTTATCATAGATAATATTTGCATCTAATGATTCATTTTCAGATAATTTATAGCCAGATTGCAATGAAATATTAAATTTTTCGAATTGAGAATATAGCACCTCCTTGTTTTTTCCAGCATAATAATTATCAGATTTACGATAAATACCATCTGCATTCAAGTAGAATTTATTCCCAGAATATTCCATTTCTAAACCACCTGTTTTATAGTTTCCGTTAGTTTCATAACCCAAATCGAAACTTGTTTTTAATCCTGATTCATAAAATTTAGAATTAGGTAATTGCAAATCAATTCCACCACCTAAGCAATGTCCGTTTTCTGTGCCTTCTTGTCCAGAACCTACACTAACTTTTTCTAAATTAGACACATCAACATACGATGTTATTGGATCCATTTTATCTGTACAAGCTCCAAATATTTGCATACCATCAATAGTGACATTCAAACGTTCACTATTCATGTTATTAACTGAGGGCTCCCAAGCATAATTGCCTCGTTTTATCATTGTTACCTTATTCGCTTTCTCTAAATAATCGTCAATACTCGATAAGGTTTTCTCTTGACGATAATTACTTAATTTACGTCTGCCAACTAATATAATTTCATCTAATTTGGTGGTATCTTTTTTGGTTGTGTTTTCTTCTTCTTGTGCAAAAATAAATCCGCTACAAAGCATACTTAAAACACATATAATGATATTTTTCATTGTCGTTTAGTGTTTAGTTAAGCA
The DNA here is from genome assembly GCF_014641635.1 of Aquaticitalea lipolytica. Lineage (GTDB taxonomy): Bacteria > Bacteroidota > Bacteroidia > Flavobacteriales > Flavobacteriaceae > Aquaticitalea > Aquaticitalea lipolytica. Next base: position 421,242 of record NZ_BMIC01000001.1, read on the forward strand.
GACACAACGTATTATTTTTGTGTCTGCTTTATTTACAAAATCATCTAAAACTCTAGTTCTAGATATAATGAGCTTTGCGCATTTTCTGTTGTAACATCTTCGCCTTTTAAAACCTCATCCATTGCATTTAGCAGCTTTAAATTTAATACCCAATAACCTGTCATTGTTAATGATAAATTACCATGATACATTTTATCTGCTATATTATAGCTCAAGTCTGTATTGTTAGGCGAACTGTGGTTGCCCATTCCTGGCATACGAGGATCTAATGTAATAGTGTAATCAGCAACCTCTGGAAAAGACATCATTGACTGCATTTTGTATAATCCTACTTTTAAATTATTTATTGCAATTTTAGGCGTTTTTGGTTCTATCATAGCTATAACATAACGTGATCCATCGCTAGCCATAAAACTTGTAACATTTTGGTTTTCATTTTGCATTACAGTAATTGTATCTGTAACAGTGTAATCGACACCATTTATATTATAATTTACAGTTAATGACCATCCTGAACCATCTAAATTTGTCATTTGATAAACTATGTAACCTTCATAAACAGTATCTTTTCCTAAAGCTTTAGACACTGAAGAATAAGGGCAAGAATGCTGCATTGTAGGCATCTGCATTATAGGCATCCAAGTTATTGAAGCATTTTCAATATAAGTGTTTGTAGCAATGTCTTTAACTCTTATACTAACTGCATTATAGCCTGTTTTAAAAGCTCCTGTTGAACTAAATAATTCAATAGTATGATTTGAGTTTGTCAAGTCTTTTATTTTTAAAAGCCCTTCAATTTCATTTACTTCTGGTGTATCATTATCATCATTTGAACAAGATGAAAGTGCAAAAACAAGAAATAGAACTGGTAATATATATTTAAGTTTCATGTGTATAATTTTAATTGAAAATAAGATTGATAATATCCTGCTCACTTAAATTAATTAAGCAAGAAAATGTAAAATCATAAAGATTTTAAATCTAAAAAATCAACTAAAATTTGGTGGAGGTGTATCGATTTCTAAATAGGTTTCGATAGTATTTTGTAAATAAAAATTAGGTGTGTTTTTATGTTCAGATAATGAAAACCCTTGTGTTTCGGTTATTCTAATTTGAAACCAGCAGAAGACATCTAAAGACAATCGTCTAGTTTCTTGAGCTGGTAAATCGGAATTAGATTCTGGTGTACTTTGTTTGAGTTCTTTTGTTAATTGACACTTACCATTACAACCTTGCTGGTTATCTTTCTGTACACATAAGTTTTTTGCTATTATTGCTTGATTAACCATAAAATCACCAATAATAACCAGTGTATTTATATTATGCGCAAATAATATAAATACAAGTAAAAATGCTGTTATCTTATTAGTGATGGCTGAAATCATATTGCAAATATAAGTTTGAAAACTTGTTTTTTATATGACAATTGTCAGAATATAATTACTTTAAAAATCTTTTTTCTTTGATTTGAATACAATTCTTAAAATTGGCAATACAACCCATAAAACAAGTGTTGCAAACGAAACTACAAGTCCAAAGTTAGTACCAAAAAACTGCTTAAAAACAGCTCCTGTATAACCTAATAATGCAGAAATATCTAATTTTAATAATATAAGTGTTCTTGATAAATCAATTGGGTTTAACATTGTCCCAAAAAGAGATAATTTGTCTAAAGGATAATCTTCAAACATAATTAAGGTCATTAAAAATATACCATCATAAATAATGGCTAGGAATAACCAAAGTAAAATAGCATACCCAAAACCTTTAATTTTATTTTCATTAGATAAAGCAATATTAAAGGCTAAAGCAGTAAATATTAAGGTTAGAAAAACACCTGTAATTAATAGTAATGAAAAGTCCCAAATAGCACTACTTTTAAACAACCCATAAAACACAAATGGGATACCTAATCCTAATATTAAACTCATTGAGAGTGATAATGCCACACCTAGATATTGTCCTAAAAATATTGAAGAACGCTTTAAAGGTTGTGCTAATAAAAGTTCGGTAAATTCTTTTGAGTTATAGTAATACATTACACCAAAAATGGTTCCTATTAAAGGTACGAGAACTATTATTACATTCATTAAAGTGATAACAGCTTTTGATAAATCATTATTTAAAAACAATAATACAATACCAAGTAATAAATAGAATGCAAAGTACACGTAACTCCATCGACTACGCATAAGATCGTAAAAACTATATTTTAATATTTTAAGCATGATTATTAGTTAATATAGACGCTATTGCATGCTCAAAATCTGGCTGCTTGGTCTTGGTTTTTAATTCTGAAATAGAGCCTTTAAAGTATATTTTACCTTCTAACAAGAACACAATCTCATCAGATACTTCTTCAACAAAACTCATAATATGTGATGTTATTAAAATGGTTTTTCCTTTGGCTTTTTCAGCTTGAATTAAATCTTTTAATCTGATTAATGAAATTGGATCTAAACCAGAAGTTGGCTCATCTAAAATAACTAAAGGACTATCAAACATAAAAGTTAAAACTATATTCACTTTTTGCTTTGTTCCTCCTGATAGATTACCTAGTTTCTTATCTAAAAAAGGTGTTAACTTAAACAAGTCTATTAACTGTTCATCAATTGTTGTATTACCTCTTAAATCTTTAATCATCTTAATTAACTCCTTAACTCTTAAATTACTTGGAAAGTTTGCAATCTGAGGTAAGTAGTCTATTTTATGTCTGTAATTAGATCCTTTTTTAATATTTTCTCCAAGTACGTCTATATTACCTTTATCTGGAATAACCATTCCTAAAACACACTTAATTAATGTTGTTTTACCAGAGCCATTTGGCCCAAGAACAGCAAAAATTCCGCCTTTATTGATATTTAAATCAACACCACTTAAAACCTCATTTTTGCCAAATTTTTTATGTAAATTTTGAATACTTACCATGTTATTTTTTTAATTAGAGGGTTATTATCCAGCAAATTATCTGGCGTAAAAACAGGAGAAACCTTTTCAGAGAAATCTATTATATCAATAAACAAACTGCGAAGTAGAATTATAGTTTCTGGAGTTCGGTTTACTATATATGAAAACAGTTTAACTGGTCTGTAAGGCACATCACCAACACCATCTTTATCGAGATCATAACCAGTATAATTGCTCCAATAGTTTCTATCGAAAATATTATCATTTACATTACTATTATATGAAATATCAAAGGAGTTATACAAAAAATTATTTTCTATGAAACTGTTAGTATAACAAGCTCCACGGACTTTAATAGCCCAGCCGTTATTAATGAAATTGTTATTTTTATATGTAATACGGTTAGAGCCTTCAATATTTATCCCAATAGTATTTTCTTCAAAAGTATTTCCAATAATTTCGGCATCATTAATCTCTTTTAAAAGCATTCCGTAAGATGCAGTTCCCCAATTTTCTTTAAAAGTGTTATTAGTCATTTTTATTTTCTTTGAAAACATCACAGCCACTCCTGCTCCATTATTTTCAAAGGTATTGTCGCAATACTCATCATTATTAGAAAACATAAAGTGCAAACCATAGCGAAGGTTTAATGCGCTAACATTGTTTTTTATTAGGCAATCATCAGAGAATTCTAAATAAATTCCGTCGCGAACATGCTCAACGTAATTATGTTCAATTTCTATATGGTTACTGTACCAAAGCTGGATACCATTTCCTGAATTATACTCTTCAACAGCATCACCAATTATTTTGTTATGATATACTTTTCCGTAGCTAGATTTTTCAAGATAAATTCCAAAAAATAGTTTTTCTAATACCAAATTCTGAATTACAAAATGTTTGCTTCTTCTAACTCGAATAGCAGCATAATCTTCAGTATAACTTGTGCCTACATTTATGATAAATAACCCATCAACAGTAACATTATCTGAAACAATTGTTATTATTTCTCCTTTTAACTCGCCATCAATTACAGGGTAATTTTTTCCTATAATAGTTAAAGGCTTATCGATAATAATATTATGCTCTTTATAAGTTCCTTTTTTAACAATGATAGTATCAAAGTCTTTAGCTATGGTAATTGCTTTTTTTAAAGTTGAAATTTCACAAGTATTACAAACTTCAATATTTTGTGCATAGCTAGAAAATGCCATTAAAATGACCACTAAAAAAACAAGTTGCTTTTTCATGATGCTAGTCATTAAAATGAACTAATAACTCTTCCCAAGAATACAAATCGCCTCCTTTTTCAGATTGCATTTTTTCGGCATCAGCTTTATTTTTAAATGCTGAAAGATATGCTCCCATTGGGCTCGGAATATTTTTACTAATTAAAAAAGTAGCTCTCTTGGCATCAATAAGCTGCTCTGGTTCTGTGTAGTTATTAGATAAATAAAGTTCAATTTCTGATGCATCAAAATCATTCATAAAATTGATCATACATTCTGTAGCATCAAATTTATAAACTTTACCTTTTTTGGTTACAATTTCTGCAGCATGTACTTTATCTACAATGGTCATTTTACAAAAATGACAGCCATCACTTCCGTAATCAATAGCTTGTGGTGATACATTACAGCTGACTAGCATCAACAATAATGCAATAATTAAATAGTGTTTTAGTGTTTGCATGATTTTAGTGTTTTAGTGTTTTTTATCCTCTCTACATAGTCAATTTTTTATTATGCTTTTTCTTCCCAACTAAATAGGCAATAAAAGATGTTGCTATACCTAGAGCTAAAAACAAAGTGCCTAGTCTAGGATATGAATGTGCTTTAAAATTTAATATATCCTTACTACCAAATAATGGTGGTTGAAAACCCATTTGTGTTCCGTCAGGGTTAGTAAACTTCATAATAGCTTTAGGGTCTAAATTATGACCATAATCATGTTCCCATAAATAAAAGTCGTATAAACCTGCACTGCTTAATAATATCATTAGTATAAACCAATACAAGAACCATTTATAGTTACCGAAAAAGGCAATTATTACTCCAATTATAGTTGTTATAATAATTCCTGCTGGGAATATTTTAAATTCTGGAATTGCATCAGGAATATACTTCATTCCAACATAGTGATTCATAAGATTGATGTTTTTGATGTCATGCGGATTGGCATCAGAAAAATCATTAATGTGAATATACATTCCTAATGGAGTTGGATATTGAGGTGCTTCCAATGTAATTTTCCAAAGTGGAAATAAGAATAGTCCCAAAGGTAAAATCGCTGCAAGGAGCATAATGATATTTGACTTTTTCATCCTTCTGTTTTGTTAGTAATTTAAATTCAATTTTTGGGTGCAGTGTTTTTAAAAGAAAGGCGAGAGCGAAAAAAACTACTCTCGCCTTTGATAGGAAAATAAACACTAAAACAAAATTCTCCTAACTTGTTTTATTCTATATCTTCTCCTAATGACCATTTTAATGGTGTATTTGCATTAGCTGCAGATACACGAACATAACCTTGCATTTCTTGGTGTAAAGCAGAACAGAAATCTGTACAATAGAAAGGCCATACACCTACTTGTTTAGGTTCCCATAAGAAGGTTTCTGTTTGACCAGGCATTATAAGTAGCTCTGATGTGTTTGCTCCAATCATACTTATACCATGAGGTACATCGTAATCTTGTTCTAAATTCGTGACATGGAAATACACTTTATCTCCTACTCTTATACCTTCAATATTATCAGGCGAAAAGTGGCTTCTAATTGTTGTCATATAAACGTGTACTATGTTTCCACTTCTAACAACTTTTGTATCAGCCTCACTTTTAGCTGCATAAGGATGCTTGTTGTCTTCTAAATTGAATATTTTTTTAGAACGAGGTTTAATCAAATCTGCAGGACAACCAGCGGCATAGTGTGGCTCTCCAATTGTTGGAAAATCGAGTAACAGTTCCATTTTATCTCCAGAAATATCATAGAGTTGAGCAGATTGTGTGACTTCAGGCCCAGTTGGTAAATATCTATCTTTAGTAATTTTATTCATTGCAACTACATATTTTCCGAAAGGTTTTTGTGAATTTCCTCCAGGAATCATTAAGTGTCCAACAGAATAATAACAAGGTTGTCTATCTACCACTTCCCAAGTACCAAGCTTCCATTTTACAACTTCAGATGAAATAAAGAAAGTAGTATATGCATTACCTTTTCCATCAAACTCTGTATGTAAAGGACCTAATCCTGGTTGCTCTACTGAACCTGCTAAAACATCTTCAAAGTTTAAGATTGGAATTCCGTAAGCTTCACCAGCAAATTTTTTGTTTTCAATTGCACTTAACATTTTAGTAAATGAGTGTACAGTTAAGTTTGCTGAAAGTTTACCATTACCTACAATATACTCACCAGTTGGATCGACATCGCAACCATGTGGAGATTTTGGAGTTGGTAAGAAATAAACTGCTCCAGGAACATCTAAAGGATTAACAACTCTAACTTCTTTTTTCATTGTAGATGTAGCTGTATGAGTCTCTTCATCATAAACGTTATGAGCATAGTTTGCAGGCATCATTTCTCCTCCTCCATTATTTACATACTCTTCAATTTTTTTCCAGTTTACTGCAGCAATAAAATCTTTATCGTTTTGAGATGAGTTGACTTCCATTAATGTGCTAGCTTCTTCTGTATTATAAGTTGTAAAGAAGAACCATCCGTGAGATTTTCCACGTCCTGGGTGAGATAAATCGTAATCGAATCCTGGCATTATTAATTGAAATTTAATATCCATTCGGCCATCATCTGGATCTACAGAAATAAAAGATAAAGACCCTTTAAAGTTTCCTTTATAATCTTTTATAGGCATATCTCTTTGCGGAATTGGCACAGAAAAACGAGTTCCAGCAACTACATACTCAGTATTTTCAGTTACGAAAGATGAACTATGGTTACCAGCACTATTAGGTATTTCAATAATCTCGGTAGTTTCAAAAGTTGATAAATCAATTTTTGCTATACGAGGTGTATTATTACCGTTTATAAATACCCAACGACCATCAATTTCACCATTAGTTTGAGAAATATCTGGATGGTGAGCGTCATCCCATGGCACAAATCCATGAGACGTGTTTAACATTGGTTTTGTTTCTTCGTTATATCCATAAGCTTTTTCTGCATCTTGTGAAAACACAGGAATTACTTTAAATAAACGTCCAGATGGTAATCCGTAAACAGATAATTGCCCACTGAAACCTCCAGAAATGAAAGCATAAAATTCGTCATGCTCACCTGGAGCAACATACACCTTTTCGGCTGCATTAGAGCTCAATGCTCCATTAGACTTTGATGATTTTCCATCATTACAACTTGTAAAGGCTATAGCAATGACTAAAAATCCGATAGAAATTTTAAAAAGATTTTTCATTATATATATGTTTAAGTGTTTAAAAATTAATTTTCTGGTAATATGACTTTATCTACTACATGAACAATACCATTACCAGCAGATATACTAGCAACAATTCTTGCTCCACCAACATAAACATCGTCACCTTTAACCTCAACTTTTACATTTTGGTTACTTGCCTGACCTAGTTGTTTAAATTTCTTTAAAAAGTCTTTTGAATAATTCCCAGGTGTAACATGATGCTTTAAAATAAGTGCTAATTGATCTTTGTTTTCTGGTTTTAAGAGGTTATCGACTGTACCTTCTGGCAAAGCAGCAAAAGCTTCGTTAGTAGGAGCAAAAACCATTAAAGGCCCAGCATTTACTAATGCATTTTCTAATTGTGCTGCTTGTACTGCAGCTACTAAAGTGGAATGGTCTTTAGACCCAATTGCTATTTGTAACACATTAGGAGTAGACTCATCATCTGTTATAAAAGCTTGTCCTTGTTTATTATCAGTTTGTGTTTCAACTGTTGGGCTCGTTGTATCTTCTTGTCCTTCAGAATTGTTTTTACAGTTTAAAAACAGTGCTAAAGTTGAAGCAATTAATAAAAATTTGTGATTAGTTTTCATTGGTTTTATAGTTTTAGTTATTAATCAGAAATTATAACGATCTGAAGTATTCTAAAACAGCTCTAGCTTCCTCTTCTGTAAGATTTTGGTTAGCCATTGGCGAGCCATTAAATTCAATAAGTAATTCTTTAGCCAAAGGGTCTTTTTCAACCATTTCATTTGGGTTTAAAATCATATTCATAACCCATTCTGGAGTTCTACGCTCTAAAATTCCTTTTGGTGATGGACCAATAAATTTTTTGTCTGCCTTGTGACAAGCTGTACACATTTTTTTAAATACTTCTGCTCCATGAGCTACCATTGTTTGGTCTAATTCTGGAGACAGAGCAAGCGACTTAATTGGACCTACACCTTTATTGGTTAAGTCTACTTTTTGCGAAGCAGGTGTATTAGATACTGCTTTTGTTTCAACTTTTTGTTCAGTTGAAGTGTTATTCTCGTAAGTGAAACCTTCACTCTTTTTTTCTTCTTTACCACCACAACTCATAAGTAGTGCAAGAATAAATACAGCTAAAATTTTTAGTGCTTTTTTCATAATTTAAATTGATTTAATAACACAAAATTAAACCCTATGCTCATGAAAAAACATGATAAATATCATATTTAGGATATTTTTGTCCTAATTAAAAACAGCACATATAAAACAGAAAAAGCTGGACTTTGTCCAGCTTTTATACACTTTATAAAATACTAACTAATACATTTTAATAAAAAGTGCTGTTCTGTAAATAAATTTTTACTTCATTATTTTAAATGTCATTACTGGTAAGTTAGCATGGTTTGCTAAATCTTCAGAAATACTTCCTTCAAAAAAATGTGCTAATCCTGTTCTACCATGTGTTGGTATTGCAACTAAATCTGCATTTACTTTTTTAGCAAAGCTTAAAATTCCTTTTTCAACAGTAACATCAGCTACATAATTTACATCTTTTAATTTTTCGTAATTGCCATCTGCTCTAAAAAGAAAATCCTTAACTGTAGATTCCATTTCAGTTGAACTTTTAAAACTCTCACCTGGTAAGTTTACATATAACAATAACAAATTAGTAGTGTTAGAGTTAAACATCTTTGAAGCATTAATATATGCTGTAACTGCTTCGCTAGAAAAATCACAAGCAAATACTACAGTATTAAAGTCCATTTTTGTTGGTTTGTTTTTAACTACTAAGACTGGTATACTAGAATGTCTTACTACTCTTTCAGTATTAGAGCCAACAAAAATCTCAGTTAATCCACTTGCTCCATGAGAGCCCATAACTATTAAATCTACACTATGCTCTTTTGCTACTTCATTAACCTCACTAAATACTTTGAAATGTTTTACAATTGGAATAACATCTACTCCTTTTAGGTAATCTTTATCCAAAAAGTCTTCAAATTTTTGCTCAGCCAGCTTTAAAAAAAAGATAGCTTTAGCATTTTGTTCGTTATCTGCTTTAGTTAAAAGCGCATCAGACATTTCTAACATATGCAAAGCCAAAATTTCTGCACCATGTTTTTTTGCTAAAATGGAAGCTGCCTCCATTGCATATTCTGAATGTTTTGAAAAATCTACAGGTACAATTATTTTTTTCATTTTTTTAAAATTTTAGTGTTTGATTATTTTTTAATTTCTATATATAAGGTAGTGATTTTTAAGCAGAAACACAATTAACTTTAGCGCTTTAATGTTTAATTAACAGTATTAAATAGTCATTGAAAACAATTGTGTTTTTGGTTGATTACGTTGCAATAACAAATCGAAAGCCATACATATATTTCTAACAAAAGGTTTGCCTTTTTCTTTAATAATTATTTGATTTGATTTAATTTCAATGAGTCCATCTACTTCCATTTCAGTTAATTTTATTAATGTATCTGGTAATGACTCAAAATACAAATCATCATTACTCCAAGAGGTTTCAAACTGACACATTAAATTAAGAATATGGGTTCTTATAACTAAATCTTCCGAGTTTAAAACATGACCTCTATATACTGGTATAATATTTTCTTTTAGTAAATGATAATACTCCTCAATTCCTTTTACATTTTGCGCAAAACCAAACCAGCTATCACTTATGGCAGAAACACCAAGTCCAATCATGGCTTTAGTTTTTGAAGCAGTGTAACCCATAAAATTTCTATGAATGGTTTTATTTATTATCGATTTGTATAATGTATCTGTTTTTAATGCAAAATGATCCATTCCAATTTCATGATAACCAACTTCTGCTAATAACTTTTTACCAAGCTCATACTGATTTCTTTTTGATTCACCAGAAGGCAAATCGTTATCATTAAATCCTCTTTGTCCATTTCCTTTAATCCATGGAACATGTGCATAGCTATAAAACGCAATTCTGTCTGGCATTAAAGATTTTGTTTTATTTATTGTTTCTCTCACATGCACTTCAGTCTGAAAAGGCAAACCAAAAATTATATCATGGCTTATTGAAGTATAGCCTATTGCTCTTGCATGGTCAGTAACTCGTTTAACATTTTCAAAAGGTTGTATTCTATGTATTGCTTTTTGAACCGTTTCATTATAATCTTGCACACCAAAACTTACACGTCTAAATCCTAAATCGAATAAGGTTTGAAGGTGCTCATATGACGTATTATTTGGATGACCTTCAAAACTAAACTCATAATCATCAGCTAGAGTAGATTTACTTGTAATGCCATTAATTAAATACTTTAGATTATTTGGAGAAAAAAAAGTAGGTGTACCACCACCAAGGTGCAATTCTTTAATTTTAGGTTTATCTTCAAAAAGGCTACAATATAATTCCCACTCCTTTAAAACTGCATCTATATAAGGTGTTTCTAACTCATGACGCTTTGTTATACGTTTGTGACATCCACAAAAAGTGCATAAACTTTCACAAAATGGTAAATGAATGTATAAGCTGATTCCTTCTAAATGGTTAGTTTCGTTAAAAGACTTAATTAATGTTTCTTTCCATTCCTTTAATGAAAATGTATTATTGTCCCAATACGGAACTGTTGGATAACTAGTATACCTTGGGCCAGCTACATTATATTTATTTATTAAAGAATCACTCATACCTATTGTTATATAACACAAAACTAATCCTACTACAAATTTTAAAATATGACATTAATCATGTTTAAAAAATATAGCCTATTTTAAATGTAATTACACAGACTAAAATTTGAAATTCTTTAAATAATACTTAACTTTCAGCTAAATTCTTTAATCAACAGAAAAACCATGAAAAAATTAACCATTCTTATAACAATCGTGACATTTACTCTTTTCACTTCTTGTAAAAAAGATAAAAAAGAAACAGTAACTGAAGACACTAAAACAGAAACTAAAGCTACAAATACAACCACTACTAAAGAAAGAAAAAAACTTCAGGTAAGACTAGAGTCGAAAAGCGGAAGTAATGTATCAGGAACTGCTATTTTTACTCAAGATGATGGAATTGTAACTATGATTGCTGTACTTGACGGATTAACTGAAGGTACTCATGCAATACATTTACATGAAAAAGCTGATTGTTCTTCTGAAGACGGAACATCAACAGGAGGACATTGGAATCCTACAAAACAACCACATGGTGAATGGGGAAGCCAAAATGGATATCACAAAGGTGATATAGGTAATTTTACTGCAGATGCCAAAGGTAATGGAATGGCAAAAATAATAACTGACGAATGGTGTATAGGTTGTGGTGACGAAACTAAAGATATTCTAGGTAAAGCTATTATAGTACATGAAGGTTCTGACGATTTTAAAACACAACCAACAGGAGCTGCTGGAGGACGTGTTAGCTGTGGTGGTATTATTCAATAAATATTATAAAAAATGATTGCAAAAAAGCTACAGTATTGTAGCTTTTTTATTTGCTATTCACTATTTTCGGAGTTAATATAATTAATCAATGCAATTAGAAACACTAATACTAAAATTTCAACAAAAAGACGAGAAGGCTTTTGAAGCACTTTACAATATGTATAGTGATAGTATGCATGGTGTTATTTTTAATATTGTAAGAGATAATGATATTGCTGAAGAATTAATGCAAGATGTATTTATAAAAGCATGGAATAATGCAAGTAGCTATTCTGCTGAAAAAGGAAGGTTTTTTACTTGGATTTTAAACATTGCCAGAAATGCTGCCATAGATAAAACTAGATCTAAAGCATTTAAGAACTCCAAAAAAAACCTTGATGCCGAATATTTCGTAGATATATTGCAAAACAGTGACAGTCTAGATAATAAGACTGATGCCATTGGTATAGGTAAATTTGTAAGTAAGCTTGCAAAAAAATGTATTGAAGTAATTGAGTTGCTTTATTTTAAAGGATACACCCAAAAAGAAGCTTCTGAAGAACTAAATATACCTATAGGCACTATAAAAACGCATAATAGAAATTGCATTAAAGAATTAAGAGACATAGTATTAAAATAAATGGATATTAACGCTTACATACAATCAGGTGTTTTAGAGCTATACGTAGCAGGAGCCCTTTCTGAAAAAGAAAGTAAGGAAGTGTATGACCTTATGCTTAAACATCCTGAAATACTTAAAGAAGTATTAGAAATTGAATCAGCAATAATTAAACTAACAGCTGCCACATCTAAAAATACTAATACGCATACATTTACAACTGTAAAAGATCAAATAGCTAATAATAACAATAATCCTAAAGTGGTTTCTATTAGTAAGTATAATTGGTTAACATATTCTGGTTGGGCTGCAACACTAGTTTTAGGTCTAGGATTACTTTGGGCTTTAAATGAAAACAGACAATTACAATCAGATATACAAATTGTAGAAAATGAACAATTATTTTTAGAAACTCAAATTGCTGATGCAAAATCAGATTTAGAAGCTTCAAAAGCGTTATTAAATGTATTAAGAGATAGAGATATCATCTCAATACCTCTTGGAGGACAAGGTAATTTTGCTAATACTTATGCAAAGGTATATTGGGATAGAAAAACTAATAGTATTTATTTAGATGCTCAAGGACTTCCTGAAGCACCAGAAGGCAAAGTATATCAAGTTTGGTCATTAACATTAAACCCATTAACACCTACAAGTTTAGGTACTATAGATAATTTTAACACAGACGACAACAAGATATTTGAAATAACTAATGCTAACGAAAGTCAGGCATTTGGTATTACATTAGAGCCAGCTGGAGGAAGTGAAACTCCAACGATGGAACAGTTATATACATTAGGAGTTGTAACAAGCTCACCTTAATAGAAGAAACATTATTTACATAAATATAAAAAGCATCAACTTGAGTTGATGCTTTTTTATTTGACATACTTAAATAATTTTTTGCACAGAAATCATTCATCAAAAAAATAAAATAAACATACGTAAATCTTTTTAAAATATCATTATCATATTTTTATTTTTTTATGAAATTATTTAAAAGTTTTATAATAAAATTGCCAATTATTTAAATATAACTTTTAACTTAACCTTAACCATTATGAAAAAAACATTTTTACTAGCATCAGCTTTATTAATGATTTTTGCTTGTAGCAAAGATGAATTGTCTAACACTAATGATTCTCAAGGAACATCTGTATCACTAACAGGTCGTCATTGTGCTTCTCAAGATGTATTAGAAAGACAAATTAAAGAAAACCCAAATTTAGTTAAACAAATGGAGTTGTTTGAAACTCTTACAGAGAGAGCAATTTCTGAAGGACGATTAGTAAATGGGCAAATACAAATTCCTGTAGTTGTAAACGTTTTATATAAAACTGCTGCAGAAAACATTTCATTAGCACAAATTCAATCTCAAATTGATATTTTAAATGAAGACTTTAATGCACAAAACTCTGATTTTAATCAAGTACCATCAGCATTTTCTGGCGTAAAAGCAAATGTTGGAGTTACATTTGTTTTAGATGCTGTTTACAGAAAATCTACAAATAAAAAATCTTGGGGAACAAATGATGCTATGAAAAAAACATCTACTGGAGGACTAAATCCTACTTCACCTACAACAAAACTTAACCTATGGGTATGTACAATTGGAGGTGGAATTCTTGGTTATGCTCAGTTTCCTGGAGGTTCTTCTGCAACAGATGGCGTTGTGATTGACTCTCGCTATTTAGGAGATACAGGTACAGCTACTGCTCCATTTAACAAAGGTAGAACTGCAACTCATGAAGTTGGTCACTGGATGAATTTACGTCATATTTGGGGAGATACTACTTGCGGAACCGACTATGTTAACGACACACCAACTCACAATACTGCAAACTATGGTATTCCTTCTTATCCACATTATTCAACTTGCTCAGGCAACCCAATTGAAATGACAATGAATTATATGGATTATACTGATGATGCAGGAATGTATATGTTCTCTAATGGGCAAAAAAGCAGAATGTTAGCAATATTCTCTGCTGGTGGTCCAAGAGTATCATTTGCTCAGCCATAAAAAAATCTAGATTAATAGCTTAAATCTGTGCAGCTGTAAATTAATTTTACAGCTGCATTTTTTTAATAAAAAGAAAGCACCTAACCACATTGCTGTAATTAGGCACTTTCCACTAACAAAAAACTCTAAAAAACTACCACAACTCACGTGGTTTCTTTACTAATAAAACTCTATTTGTTTCTTATTAGCTTATCGTTACTAATTCCCTCAAATTAATATCAACTGTTTTCTCTCTTTTTTAAAAACTATAAATTATCGCTGTCTGTATACTAAAATTTGGTTCGTGCGAAAAATAAACTGAATCAATTACATTATTTCTTTCTAAAACTGGCTCTATAGCAAAATCTGAGTTGTTAAAATTAAATACATTCAAAATTGAAAAAGACATTTCAATAGCACCAATTTGATACCCAAAACACAGATCAAAAAATGTGATTTCTTTAATAGAGCTATAATCAATCATATAAGACAACCCATCATCTAATCTAAAATTGAAGTTTAATGACAACTTATCCAATTCGTGCGAGAATACATCAATAGTATATTCATCTTCAGAAAAATCAATTAGTGATATTTTACTTTTCTCATCTTCTTCAGCTAAAGACATAATTGGTAATAGTCCAGAATTAGATTTTGAAAACCAATCTTGTGATTGACAATTAAAACCAAATAAGACTGTAATCACAGCAATTAATATATTTAATTTAACATTAGCCATTATTACTAATTTTATAATTGATTAACCTTTTCTGCAACTAATGGACCTAATTCATAAGCGCTTTCTAGTAGCTCTTTTTTTAGCGCATTAGCTTTTTCTGTTTCACCTGCTGCTTTATAAATCTCTGCGCTATGATACAATGCTGATGGCTCATAGGTATGACCAACAATATGTTGATTAACAATATTTAATGCATCGTCAATATTTCCATTACTATAATAAGCCCATGCTAGTAACACATACGATTGTGGTGTTGGCCTGTGCTCAACTTCAATTTTTGCAATAGCTATAGCTTCGTCAATTTTTTTATTCTCGTCTGTATATAAGAACACATTGTATTTGTTGTACATATCTCCATAAAGCGTATCTGCAACTGCCTTTTCGTATAGCTTAAGTTGCTCGTTTTTAGAAACGACATCTCCTTTGTATTCAAATATTTCTGCTTTTAGTAGGTAATAGTCTGGGGCAAAAAAGGTTGTTGTTATTGAATTTAGAATTCGTAATGCTTCATCAGGATTTTTTTCATAAGAATATATAATCCAAGCAATACCTTTTTTTGCATAAGCATCATTTGGGTCTATTTCTAGAGCTTTTAAAAAGTGATTATAAGATGCTTTAATATCTCCTGAATGACCATAAAAATCTGCTAGATTAGTATACGTCCATTGTTTAATACTCGAAAGGTTTGATGATTCAGCAATAACTCTTGCTTTCTCTAAATACTTTATAGCCGAATCTAAATCGCCTTGATGGTCACTCCATTTAGCAAGGCGAATGAGATAATCAAAATCGTTCATGTTTTTAATTTTCTCTAAATACAGTTTAGCTAAATCGTTGTTACCTAGCTCTAAATGCACATCGAACAACATTTTTTGAACATCTGATAAACGATCTCCTATAAGCTCTGCTTTTGTAAGTAATTCTAGTGACTCTTTAAACTTATGTTGGGAGATATAGTTTACAGATAAACTCATTAAAAAACTTGGGTTATTATAACCAGTAATTTCATTTACTTTAATGAGTTCTTCCTCTGCCTTTTTTAAGTACTCTATTTTGCCTGTTGCTGCAAATAAATGAGAGTAAGTCGCTGCAATTTTACTTATGTATGGAAATTGATTTGGTGCTTTTTCAAGTTTATGTTTCCAAAATTCATTATCAATCATTGCATTTTGCAGCGTCTTATTCTCGGCTAATTCAATGTAGGTATCATAATCACTAGTATTAGTGATTTTTTCTGGTGATGTATTGCAACTGCTTAATATAAGCGTGATGCAAACTATTAGTATATATTTTTGTGAGTTCATTGTGTAGTGTTTTTATGAGTTTTTTTGTTTTAAATAACTCTGAAACAAGCATACACTTGTTTCAGAGTATAGTTTATTTTACCATGGCGAAGCCAAGTAAGGAAACGATGCTAAAAATGGTTTATCATTTGCATCAACATGATCATCACTAAATGCTGGATTTTCAGAAAAATCTTCACCTCCAAATATTAAAAGTAATTCTACAGTGATTACATCATCTGCAAGAGTACGACCTGTTAATACATTAGTACCATCATAAAAAGTAGTGGTTCCATCTAAAGACACATTTAAAACATCTGTAGCTAAAAACCCTGAAAATTGAGCAGAAGTTAAGCCTAATGCATTAGCATCTGTTGGTGTATTATACGCAGGACTTAAAGCTTCTAAATTAGTTTGAAACATAGCTTGGTAAGCTGCATTTTGTTGTGATGGAATTGTAGTATTAAACATATCTTTACTACCTGAAGACACAAAAACAGTATTTACTGCTGGTCGTCCCATTTGGTCTTGTTGTACATATGTTCCTGTAAAGTTTGGACCAGTTGGTCCTGTTGGAGCATCATCATCACTACAGTTATAAGCTGTAAGAGAAATTAGTACTGCTATTGCTATTAATTTTATATTATTAAATTTCATAATTAAAGTTTTTAAAGATTATTGTTTTCTTTTTGATTCTACCCAAGTGTTGATAGTTCCAGTACCACCTATCATAGATTTTGGTACTTCTACTACCACTGACATTACATTGCTTCCTGCAAAGGTGTCAGAACCTGGATTGTTAAACCCTGAAGCTGTTCCTCCAATAATTGCACTGTATTGCGCAAAATCGAAGAAGAAAGGATCATCACGTGGTCCAGCAAAAAAGCTCATACCTGCATTTGTTGCAACAACTGCACTACTACCATAAGCTGTAATATCTACACTATTTGGTGTAACACCAGTTAAAAATGTACTATTCAAGCCTGTTTGGTTTGGAGCTGCAGGACCGAAGAAATACATTTTACCATCTCTTGCAGTTGCTTGAATAACTAAGTCTTCAACATTGTCACCAGTAGTGTCTATGTTAAACTCAATCATAGTATTTTCATCAAATGCTGCTCCAGCTGTTGCTGTTGGGCTCAATAATCCCTGAACGTTGGCAACAAAAACTAAGTTGTTTGAGTTTTGACCTTGAAAAGCATAGAAGTCTGTGATATCATTTGTACCACCTTGCACTGCAGGAGCATCGATGTGATCGGCTGCAATTGTAAAGAATCCTGCAATTGCAACAATTGCAATTCCTAAATAAATTTTTGATTTTTTCATAATAATGAGATTTTTGTTAATTATTAAATTGTCTCTGCACTACCTACGAAAAAATGTAAAACACGGTTTTGTTAAAGTTTTGTTAACGAAATAATTTACACTTGTTAAGATTAAAAATTATCTTTGCAGTTAAATACCATAATCATGAATCCATCTTCAAGTGGTTGGATAAAAAAACTACTTAAAATTGCTTCTACTAATGATGCATATTTAAAACTTTCGGAAAAGGCTTTCTATAACGAATTAAAACTTAGCGGCTTTATTTATGGAAGTAATTTAAGTGTTGTAAATAATGTTGTAGACAAAGGTGACTTAACTGATGAAGAGTTATGTAAAGTAAATTTATTACTGGCTCTTCATTACATATATAATGCAAAACCGTCTAAAGAATCTTTTGCTGACAGTGTCATTAATTTTTATAAAAACTTTGACCAACCAAAATCTTCATTTTTTGATGGGCTTTTGGGTGAAAAAAAATCGCATGCTCAAGTTGAAGTTATCATTAATAAAAGGATTCATATTGATGATAATATTTTAACAAAAAACTTTAGTTACTTTATTACCAATGCTCTTTTATATATTGATGTATTAGCATATCAAAAATTCTTAATTACCAACACAATATCAGAAAAGTATATTCAACAATTAGAAATAGCTATTGAGACAATAACTCTAAATGTTTTTGATTCGAAGGTTAAAAAAACAAAATACGACGAGAGTCTTATTAAACTGTTTGAAGCTTCAAGACGTTATCAAAGCACAGTTTCATACCACTATAATGATGTTTTAAAATATCTTAAAAAGCCCTTAGAAAAGCAATATATTATAGATATAGCATGTATAGCATCATGGAGTGATAAAATTATTGATATAGACGAACATAAATTTTTAGTTCAGCTATCAAAAGATTTACACATAAAACCAGAGGTTGTTGAACAATCTATAAAAGATATAAATACATTTTACATTTTAAACAGCGACCAAATTCCGTTGTTGAGTTCTAAAAATATGGCCAAAAGTTTTTATGATAACTCAAGTAAAATGGTTAGTAAACTTATTAGTAGAAATAGCAAGCGACTAATGAAAGAACTGAGAGAAAGCAAGGAACTTATGGTACTGCTATCTCAATCTACATCTAGAGAACTTACCGAAGAGGAGCAAAAGAAAATGCAAGAACAACTAATGGATATTATTAAATCTATACCTAGTTTAGCAATATTTATGCTTCCTGGTGGTGGCATTTTGTTGCCACTATTTGTGAAGTTTATCCCAAAACTATTGCCATCTGCTTTTGATGAAAACAGAATTGAAGAGTAATTATTCTAACCAATCTTTAAAGTCTTTTACACGCTCTCTTGCAACTATAATGTCTTGCTCGTTAAACGTGTTAAGCTTTACTTGCAATCTAGAGTTGGTATAGCTAATCATATCTTTAATAGCATTAATATTTACAAAAAACTTACGACTAACTCTAAAGAAAGTTTTTGGTTCTAGCTCAGCCTCTATTTGCTCTAAAGTAGAGTCTAACAAGTAGTTTCTACCTTCATTTGTAAACACATAAGTACCTTTGTTTTCGCTATAAAAACACTCAATATCATCACTATTAATAAGTTTTAAATGCTGACCAACTTTTACAGAAAATCGCTTTTTATATTCGCGCTCAATTGGATTCACTAAAAGCTTTTTTATATCATTAAAATCTAGAGTAACCGATTGTTGCTTCGGCATTCGTTCATTAAACTTTTCAACTGCTTTTTTAAGATCATCTTCGTCAATAGGCTTTAATAAATAATCAATACTATTAAGCTTAAACGCTTGTAACGCATACTCATCATAAGCTGTTGTGAATATCACTGAAGATTTAATATCGATAGCTTCAAAAATCTCAAACGACAAGCCATCACTTAATTGTATATCTAAAAAAATAAGTTCTGGATGTTTATTATTTTTAAACCAATCTATAGACTCTTCAACAGAATGCAGCATAACATCAGTCTCAATATTTAAAGCACTTAACATACGTTGCAAGCGTCTTGCAGATGGTTTTTCATCTTCAATAATAATGATATTCATGTTTGGTTATTTTTTTAATTTATAACTTATGGTTTTTCTATTCCCAACGATTACCTTTTTCTTTATCTAAAAACTCTTTTATTTTTCGTTCTTCCCAGTTTTTTCCTAGTAAAAAATCAGGCATAAACACAGTCATACCATGAGCTAACAAACCTATTCCCCAAAAACCAAGAGTTGTAAAATTATGCCACTGAAAATAGCTTTCACCTGGATTTAGATTCTGAATATTAATAGCAACAATCATCAAGTTAATAACCACATAAATTAATGCATGTGTATAAAAACCTTTAATAGATTTCACCTTCTTCTGAGCTCTTAAATAACGCTCTTGTTCCATTTGATTATTTTCCATTATTTCCAGGTATTATTATTTTGTTGTTGTTCTTTTTCTAATAGTTCTTTAATTTTTCGTTCTTCCCATGTTTTACCATATCCAAACACACTAAAGCCATGAAAAATTATTCCCATTCCCCAACCTAACATTGGAAACCAAAACCACTGAAAATCCCAATAGGTTTTGTAATTAATAAAAATTAAAAAAGGAATGACTAAACAATATGATATTAAATTACCATAAAAGCCTTTAATTTCTTCTACATGTTTTTTAGCTCTGTAGTAAGCGTCTTGTTCGTTAAATTGATACTTTGTTTCCATAATTGTGATTTGTTTTGTGAGCATTGGTATTGCAACTGCAAAACTGTCTGCTTGTTGATTGATGTTTACTATTCTTGTTGTGAGTAATTGATAGCGTTGTTTAATATTTTCTAAACCTACTCCACTACTCTTTTTTACTATTTGTTTTGTTTGAAGGTTGTTTTCTACAACCAAATTTCCGTTATGTTCATATATTTTAATATGCAACGGTTTACTTGTTGTTACCATATTGTGCTTTACTGCATTTTCTAACAATAATTGTAACGATAATGGCACTACTTTACTTTCTGGATCGTTTGCTTTCTCAGGAATTTCAAAAACTATGCTGTCTTCAAATCGCATTTTTAAAAGCGACATATATGTTCTGGCAAAATCTAACTCCTCGTCTACAGTTACCAAGTCTTTGTTTTTTTGTTCTAAAACATAACGATACACTTTAGATAGTGATGTTGTAAATTTTTGAGCACTATCTGGGTTTTCTTCAATAAGACTCGTTAATACATTTAAGCTATTGAACAAAAAATGTGGGTCTAATTGATTTTTTAAAGCATCAAACTTTGCACTTGCAGTACCAGCAATAACCTTTTGTTCTTTTATCTTGTTTTTCTGGTATCTGTTGTAGAAATAGGCAACATGAAAAATAACAACTATAGTTAAGGTTACCCATAAGCCAAATTGATAATTTCTTATCCCTTCGTTTGCAATAAAATCTTTAAATGTTACACCATAATAAAAAACAGAAGTAACTACACGTAAAATAAATAAGCCTATTAAAGTAATTACAACAGAACCTATCATTCCTAAAACTATACGTTTTATGGTATCGTTTGCTTTCCAATCTTTCTTTTCCATATAATCAAAAAAGAACATGTTAGAATACCCTAAAACAAATGCATACAGCTGATAGAATAAAAAGTCTTCCAAAAATTCATTACTACTGCTAAAATTAAAACCACCTGAAAGCAAGGTTCCAATTACAAAAACAACACATCCTATTATAAAAGTAATAATGATATTTTTAGTATTATCTGTCATAATTATTGTTTTACTATTGTATTAGTTATTGCAAGATTTTAGCACCTCTTCTGCACGCTCTTTTCCCCAATTTGGATGAAATGCGCTTTCAGGTTTAAAGTTAGGAAAAAGTTCAATGGCTTTCTCTATGTCTTTACAAAATGGCTTTGTATCCTGTCCGAAATAACGAGCACTTCCCATATTCCATTCAGCTCTAGACAATAACACCATTGGGTTATCAGGAGCTAGTCTGTAAGCTGTATTGTAAAGATCCGTAATTTTTGCTGAGTATTTCATACCATAAGTCATACCATCAAAAGCAACCCAATTAGTATAAATTTGAGCTTGTAAAACCAATACATCTACATTATCTTTTGTTAATCCTATAGCAGAGTTTAGGTATTCTTGTGCTTTATCTAACTGAGCTTTTACAATTTTAGGGTCTTTTTCTTCCCAAGTTTTTAAGCTATTCATTTGTGCAATGTAATAGTTTGGCAACCATTCATTTGGTTCAGCAGCTGCTATACGCTCAAATAGTTGTTCGGCTTCTGTCCAATTATTTTGTCCCCAAAGTTCGAATGCTTTTTGCATTCCTTTTTCAAAATTGGTTTGTGCATTTGTAATTGCTGAAACCAATAGTACTGCAATGATGATTAAATGTTTCATAGTTTTTATATTTTAATAGTTTGATTAATAGTTTCGTTTTTAACTTCAAATTTTGCGTCTTCCCATTTAGGTGGTCCCATAAAACCTTTTGCATTATTAGAACATGCATAATCTTCCTTTGGAATACCTAAAAAATTACTATCCATTTTGTTATTTCCGTTTTCATCATGAAAAAGCGAAATAGCATAAATACCTTGAGGCACATCTTTAAATGTAACTGTACACGCATTATTTTCAATTGATGTAATTATAGATTTAAAACCTGTTCCTAAAAAAGAAGTCTCCGAATTATAAAGAGCAATAAACACTTTGCCTTTATTAGTATCAAAATTTGTGACTTTTACCACAACATCTTGAGCAGTTGTTTCTTGAGCATTAACATTTGTAATACTCATAAGAAGTAGTAAAATTAATTTAGCGATTATTTTCATGATGATTATGTTTTAATTGATGAAGCAAATATCTATTGAAAGACTTGATTTATAAAAACCAACTTACCGAACTGTAAAATATTTAGGATGAATTGTTAATTTGCTATCTTAGTTTTTTATTTTGAAAAAAATAATGGAATTAGAAACTGAAGTCATTTTATTTCTTATTGGAATTGCCCTAACATTTTATGGTGTTAATAAATATTTTAAAGGCAAATCACTATTAAGTAAAGGCATTATAGCAAAAGGAGTTGTTTTTAAAAAAGAGCGAGAACTTAATATGAGTGGTGAATATGAAACTGTTGAGACTATTAGATTTTTAACTAAAAAGGATGAATGGATTACCGAAAAACTTAATCCATCTTTATTGAGTTTAAGAAATGAAGGCGATAAAATTGAGGTTATTTACAAGCCTGAAGACCCAAGAGAGTTTGATATAAATTCTTCAATTTCACTTGTGTTAATTCCATTAGCTTCAATTGCAATTGGTTTAACATTAATATTGTTTAGTGTGAGTAAATATTTTAATTTAAATATTCACTTTTAAAATGCACAACACAATTGTAACATCACAATGGTTAAAGGATAATTTTAATAATCCAAACTTAATTATTTTAGATGCTAGCCAAGACTCCAATAAAGCAGGATTAGTTTCAGATGTGACTTCAATTCAAATAAAAAATGCTAGACCCATTAATTTAAAAGCGTTTAGCAATAGCAATAGTCGTTTTCCAAATACATTTCCAAGCATACAGCAATTTGAAACCGAATGCCAAAAATTAGGCATAAACAACTCAAGTATAATCGTAGTTTATGATAATTTAGGAATTTACACAAGCCCAAGAGTTTGGTGGATGTTTAAAACCATGGGACACCAACATATTGCAGTATTAGATGGTGGACTTCCAGATTGGGCAAATAATGGTTTTGAAACCGAAACAATTACTAAAAAAGACTATAAAACTGGAGCCTTTAAAGCGACTTTAAACCCAGAAATGATTAAAGATTTTAAATTTATAAAAGATAATACAATAACTCAAAACAGCTTGCTTATTGATGCTCGCTCATCAGGCAGATTTAAAGGATTAGCTCCAGAACCAAGAAAAGAACTTAAAAGTGGACATATACCAAACTCAATAAATATTCCTTTTGAAGATGTATTAGACAACGGAAAATTAAAATCTAAAAACGAATTAAACTCAATTTTTAAATCTTTAAAAACTGAAAATCGACCTTTAGTTTTTAGCTGTGGCTCTGGAATTACAGCCTGTATTGTACTATTAGCTAGCGAAAAAATATTAAACAATAAAACCTCAGTTTATGATGGTTCTTGGACAGAATGGGCTACTTTAGAGCCTCAATAAAAACAAACTCAATGAAAAAAATTGCATTCTTATTACTCCTTTTTATATCAAACTTTACTTTCTCGCAAACTCCTAAAGAAATAGATTCTGTATCAATGGAACTATGCGACTATTTAAAAACGCTAAGCAACATAAAAAACGACACTTTAAAAATCACAACATTATATCAAGACAAACTATATCCTTATTTAGGCACTTTTGAAGAGTCTAAAATAGATGCTGCTGGTCAACGCGTGTATTACAGATTACAAAGAAACTGTGTTGGGTTTCGTGAGTTATTAGATAGACTAGAACCACCTAAAGAAAAAATTGTAAGAATTACTACAAAACCAGTTACCAAACTGAATAAAAAGCAATTAGCCGAATTTAAAAAACGCACACAATTTAAATATAAGGAGTTTGATGGCAGCGATACTTATGTAGAAATGAAAGACAACAAATGGACAGACACTTTTACAAATAACACCTACTCAAAACTTACTTACAAATGGTTAAGTGATGATGAGTTTCAGCTCACCTTTATTGAAAGCAATAATGAAACGCGCTCAAACTTTAGTTTTGAAGGCGATAAGTTTAACTACATTGTTCTCGATATAAAAGACGACCATTATTTAGTAAGCGTAAATATTGAAGGACAAAATATTTATGAAGAATTTAAGCTATTCTTCGAGTAAGTAAACTACAACCTTGTCAAAATTTTGTTAAGCCTTGTGTTTAGCACCAATCACTTTTAAAGATTTAATTACCTTAGCCATTCATAAAAACATAAAATGAAAAAAACACTAATTATAGCATTAAGCACACTTTTTATAGTATCAAATTGTGCAGAAAAAAAAGAAGAACAAAAAATGCAAACCTATGTAAATGAGCCTCACTCTTACGCAAAACCTAATGAGGCTGTAATTACACACTTAAATTTAGATATCGATGTCGATTTCGATAAAAAAATAATTTCAGGAACAGCTACTTACGATATACGAAACAATAATGCTACCGAAATTGTATTAGACACCAAACATTTAAACATTATAAATGTGCAAGCTGATGGCAAAGGCACTCCTTTTAAACTTGGCGAAATAGACGAGCAATTAGGAAGACCATTAACCATCACTATAAACGAAGGCACACAAAAAATATCGGTATTATATAAAACAACCGATAAAACTGAAGCATTACAATGGCTAAGCGCTCAGCAAACAGCAGATAAAACACATCCTTTTTTATTCACTCAAGGACAAGCAATATTAACCAGAACATGGATTCCTATTCAAGATAGTCCGCAAATTAGAGTTACTTATAATGCAACCGTTAAAGTGCCTAAAGATTTAATGGCAGTAATGAGTGCCGAAAATCCAAAAGCTAAAACAGCAGATGGCGTTTATAATTTTAAAATGCAACAACCAATATCTGCTTATTTAATAGCATTAGCAGTTGGAGATATTGAGTATAAAGCCATAAGCGACAGAACAGGAGTTTATGCAGAAAAATCGTTGATAAACAAAGCTCATACCGAGTTTTCTGATATGGAAAAAATGGTTGTAGCTGCCGAAAACCTTTATGGCGCTTACGATTGGGATCAGTTTGATGTTATTGTATTACCTCCTAGCTTTCCGTTTGGTGGTATGGAAAACCCTCGATTAACCTTTGCGACACCTACAATTATTGCTGGCGATAAAAGTTTAACAACACTTATTGCACACGAGTTAGCACACTCTTGGTCTGGTAATTTGGTAACCAATGCAACTTGGGACGACTTTTGGCTAAACGAAGGTTTTACGGTGTATTTTGAAATTAGAATCATGGAAGCTTTATACGGAAAAGAGCGTGCTAATATGTTAGCGCTTATTGGCAGACAAGATTTAGATGATGTACTAAAAACACTTAAAGATTCGCCAAACGACACCAAACTAAAACTCGATTTAGATGGCAGAAATCCTGACGATGGTATGAATAGTATTGCTTACGATAAAGGCTATTTGTTTTTAAGAACACTTGAAGAAACTGTAGGTCGTAAACGATTTGATGTGTTTTTAAAAGCGTATTTTAAAGAGCATGCATTTTCAACAACAAATACTGAAGATTTTGTAGCCTATTTAAATAAAAACCTATTAGAAAAGCACAACATTTCGTTTAATACCAAAGAGTGGATTTACAGTCCAGGAATACCAACCAACCAATCTATTATACAATCTGATGCTTTTGAAAATGTAGAAAACACCTTAAAGGCGTTTATAAATACCAATACAATTGATGCACAAAGCACTAATGATTGGACACCACATGAATGGGTTCATTTTGTTCGTAATTTCCCAGAAACTATTACTGTAGAGCAAATGGAAACGTTAGACAACACTTTTAATTTTACTAACTCAACCAACTCATATATTACAATGGTTTGGTATGAGCAAGCTGTAACCCATAATTACCATGGGCAAGAGGTTGATGCTAAAATTGCAGAGTTTTTAACCACAGTTGGCAGACGTTGGTATGTAACTACCATTTTTAAAGCCTATAAAAAAAGTGATAGAGTTGAAGAAGCATTAGAAATTTACAAAAAAGCAAGACCAAACTATCACTCTGTAACAGCAAATACAATAGACGAACTTTTAGGTTATAAAGAGTAAAATTACGTAGTTATACGTATTGGAAATCTAGAAAGTTTAATTTAGTTTTATGTTTAATAATAAGGCTAATAATTCCTGTTATCCCTTTATTAAAATATAAATATAGGAACATTAGTCCACATATAACCAGTTGTGTGTAAGCAAAAAAAGACAATATGGCAATTAACAGCATATCAGATTTTGTAAGAGAACTTCAGAAAATTCCAAGATTAAGAGAATCTGAATTGTTCTTTCGTGGGCATTCTGACTTTGAATACAAATTAGAACCCAGTATTTATAGAAACAAAAGACTGATTTCCAATGAAAGTAAGCTGTTCAAAGAATTTATTCTCCGAACACCAACAGACTTCTTAAATGAAAAAAGTGCACTAGAAAAGCTAGTGAAAATGCAACACTATGGACTTCCAACTCGACTCTTAGATTTGACTACAAATGCGTTGGTTGCTCTATATTTTGCTTGTAGTAGCAAAGGAAAGAGAGACGGAAATGTAGTAGTATTTAGAATCCCAAGTGATGACATTAAATACTATGACAGCGATACAGTAAGTATTCTATCAAATATTGCGAAAAGACCTAGCTCTTTCAGTGTTGAGAAACTAAGAAATCTTGAAATTGTTGCTTTTAATGAGCAAGGAGATATTGCTTACTTACTTCATGAAATCAAAGAAGAGAAATCTTATTTCCAATCTATTATTAACCCAAAAGACATTGAACGAGTTGTTGCTGTAAAAGTGAAACAAAGCAACAATCGAATAATTAAGCAAAGTGGTGCATTTCTCATTTTCGGAATCAACGGAAGAAAGAACCAACCAGCAAAAATCCCAAATGAATGGATACTAAACCTAGACATGAAGGGAGTTGATTTTAGAATTGACAACGAGAGTAAAGATAAAATAATTGATGAACTGAATGCAGTTGGAATTAATGAATCAACTCTCTTTCCTGAATTGGAAAATCAGGCTAAATATTTAAAAAAACACTTTGGATAAAAAAGCCTACACACAACAATAGCTATACGTAATGCGGGTTTAGTCTGTGTTTCAAATTATTGTCTTGCTATTCCGCTCGCTTTGGTTCGGGCGAGAGCCAAAGTTTCGGCTTTTGAATCCCGCACTACGCATAGCTGGACCGTTGTGCGTAATTTGAGAAATCTCGTTACTCGACCAAATCCATAGTTCACTCATTATGACTTTTCTCTTCAAAAGTAGAGAATTATTTTCGAGAAACTAAAAACTAAACTATTGAAAATTTTAAAATACATATTACTATTTCTGATTTTAAGTAGTTGTTCTGCAAGCAAAAATAGAGCTTGGAATTGTTTGCAAATCGATGAAGGGAATTTAGCGTTTAACGAAATGCTCGAATTAATTGGAAAAACTAAAATAGACACAAACAAAATTAAATCTGTCAAAATCTATTCCTATGAGTTCAAGAAAAATGGAAATATTAAAGACAGTACTTTAATCGAACATCAAAATTTAAATTATTTTTCCACATTTAAAGACCATACGAATTACGAAATCAAATACGATAGTTTAGGTAGAGATTTTGAGCGATATGCTACTCGAATTGAAACTGGCGAAACTCATTTGAATTATAAAAAAATATATGATTCAAAATCAAAAATAACCGAGTGGATTGTTTACAATCGTGACGGACAAGTAAACTCAAAAACATTTTACTATTATGACAATTTGGAACGCTTAATAAAAACTGAAAAATACTATGGCTATTTCTTATACGAAAAGCCAATTCTTCAACGAAAAAAAGTGTTGGAATATAAATCTGAAACTTTAATTAAAGAAACTGAATATTCTTCAGTCGTTTCTTCTGACCAATTTGATTCTAAACTTATAAAGGAATACAATAAAAAAGGTCAACAAATTGATTATCGTAGCGAAACTTTAGAGAATGACATAACAGTAAGTTTTTGGGGTTTTAAGTCTTTCTATAAAGGGGAAAAGCTAATCAAAAAAGAAAGTTATGGTTCTGATAATAGAGATATTTTAACTGAATTCAAATACAACTCTTTGAATTTACCAATCGAAAATTATTCAACAGATTTGAATTTAAAGAAACCAACAAGACTGACTAAATATTATTATCTGGAAAACAAAAAAACTACGCACAACAACGTGTATAATTAATTGCTTGGTCACTGCCGACTTACGAAAATTCCGCACATAAACCGACAACTATTCTTATAAGTAAACGTTGTTATACAATTTTAACTAGCACTAAAAAACTTTACAACTAACATTTCATCTTTGAAATTATGGTATAGTTTTGGATTATACACTCGAAACATTCTAATGAAAAACTATATTAAAATTATAATACTAGCATTAGTATTAAATTCCTGTGGCAAAGCCATAAGTAATATTGCTGTTGAGGACAGATTGGAACATACTGAAACTTTAAAACTCTATAAAGGTGATAAAATAAAATTTTGGACAAAAATAAAATATAGATACGAAAATGCTATAGAGATTGGGTATTCCGTGAAAATTTATAAAGATGGTGAGTTTTACACACAATATAATTATAACCCATTAAGTACAAATCCAAAATATTTATCTTCTACTGCAATGTGGATTATTTCAAAAAAGAGAAATCCAGATTGGATAAGACATAATGAGAATCGATTTACAATATTTGGATGGAAAAAAAATGAAGATGAAAGAGAAGATTATCAAAAAGAGAAGCATATTATAAAATATGGAATCAAGAAAAATGTAAAAGGGAAAAACAATCCAATTTTTACTGTTAAAGAAGATGGTGTTTACACTTTTAAAGCAAAACTAAATGTTGATACTGAAGATTCATTTAAGATAATTAAGGCCGAAATAATCTTAAGAAAGTAAATACTGCGAATAAAAACCAAAACACTTATTTAAAACAAACTGGTACACAACAACGTGTGTAATTAATTACTAAATTAGTTGCTTAAACACGTAACGAAATCATACACGAACAAGTTGGCATTAATTTTAGAAATGACTAAATACATTCAAATTTTATTAATCCTATTAACACTATCTGCTTGCGGACAAAATGCAACTGAAATGAAAACACCAGAAAATGCGAATGAAAAGTTTTTAGAATTCATTTCAAAGAAAAAGTTTGTTGAACAACCATATCCGAATTACTATCCAGGTATTGCAGACGAAAAAATGCGACCAATTTTCACGGAAAAAATAAACAAAGTTGCAATTGATTTTAAAGCTGTTGCTGAATCTAAAAATCCGACTGACAAAAAATATCAAGAAAAAATCGGAATTGGGCTTTCAAGGTTTGAGGATATTTATCTGGAATTAGATACCGAAGACAGAGAAAGAGTATGTATGTATTTTGAGGAATTAATGGATATTGTCGGACTGGAAAGCTCTAATGGTCAACTCAATAAATTTATGTACGGTTTTGACCCAATGGAAAAGCCAAAAGAAAAAAAGTGGACAGATGAACACGGAAACGTATTTATCGAAAAAGGAACTGAAGTTTCAATAATTCCAGCGAAATACAATAAAACAGGAAAAAAATATAAGGTTTTCCTTTACAACGAAACCACGGAAAATATTGGAATTATAAAAGACTTAGTTATAAAACCAAGAGAATTTAAAGTATTCAACGTTTCAGATACTGATACTCTTAAATTAGATAATGGAGTTAAGTTTATGTTCGGAGAAACATATGGACTTGAAGTTGAGGACAAAAAATCTCAAGTTAGTGGGCTTGGAGGAAAATATCTAACTGATTATGGAGCCCCTAATGAAATTGATTTTGCTTTTGTTATAGTTCCAGTCGGAAAAGGAGATTAAGAATAAAAACTTTGCCTTACAACGTGTATAATCAATTGCTAAATTAGGTGCTGAAACACGCAACTAAATCATACTCATACACGTCGTATGCAAGTTAAAATCAGAACGTAAAAATGACAGAAATTGTTGTATTAAGGAATAAACCTGAACTGAGAATAATTCTGAATAACGACGAATTTGAAATCGTTGATGCTTCTGAACCGAAAAACAATGGAATTTACTCATTTGGAGAACTGAAAAACGTGGAGTTGAATGCGGAACGGACGAATTGGTTAATTTCTATTTTAAGTGTTATAACTGACTTTATAACAGGAATTGGAAATGGTGCAAGATTTAAAGACAAATCGAACCTGAATATTGAAATGGAAAATCGTAATTTGAAATTATGGCTGATAAATGCAGATTTTGGAAAAGCGGAAAAGTTAACTGAATTAATAAAAAGTAAAAAAACTATACACAACACCGTGTATAATTAATTACTAAATTAGGTACTCAAACACGCAACTAACCAAACACAAACACGTGGCAACAAGCTAAAAACATTACGTCAAAAATGAACCGAATTACAAAAAGCATAATTTTATTTCTGATTTTAGTGAGTATTTCTTGCGATAAAAAGAAACCCAAAAAAACGTATTTAGCAAACTATATTGACTCATTGAAAACGGAATATTCGCTAACCGAAAATCCTCTTTTAGTAATTGATGGAGTTGCAGCTCATTATGAATCAATGAATGACGGATGGTTTCTAATAAAAGAAGAAGATATTTCCAGCCTCAAGTATATTAAAAAAGGTGAAACTAAAATATATGGAAGTAAAGATGTTAATGGTGTTGTTTTATTAACAACAATGTTAAGTGAAAGACAAAGAGCAAATACGAAATTGGAAAAGAAAACTATTTATGTTCTTGATGGAGAAATAATATCTTTAGCTGAATACAAAAAAATCGACCAAAGTAAAATAATCGGAACAGCAACAATAACGGAACAAAGCGTAATAAAGGAATTTACATCTGACAAATATGATGAACTGATTTACGTGACGACAAAAATGCCGACTGAATAAATAAAAGCTAGTTGCCAACACCGTGTATAAAAATTTGCTAGTTTTATACTAAACCAATGTCAGTTGCTTTGCTTGCTTCTGATTTTCCTTCGGAAAATCCTAGCACACAAACACGCAACTTTCCATATACAACAACTTTGTAAAACATTTGAATGAAAATCTTGCTAACTATTTTACTACTATTGAATTTTGGAGTTTCTAACTCTCAAAACTTCATTGATGAAATAATTTCTTGTGCAGAACATCATGCAAATGAAAAATTGAAATTTATAGTTGATAAAGATATACTCAAAACAAACTTTGTATTTAAAGAATCCAAAACTATAGTTGAAATTCATAATCCCGAAAAAGGACTCGAACGAATAAGTTTGGCGGAATTTAAAGAATCTGAATATCCAGCGATACAATTTTGGCTGAAATATAAAATCACTTCTCAAAATCTTGAGTTGACAGAATTATCAATTCCATTTAATTTAAATTGTACAACACCTTGGAGTAAAAAAGACACTCAAGAAATTTTAGAACCCTATTTAAAAGTTTTAGATAATAAGACTAAAATTGACTTGAAAAAAGCACTTGAAATCGGAAATGAAAATGGACTGAATGAAATATACTTTTGGAACATTGATTATGAGAAAAGAAAACTGATTTGGACATTAAAAAGTAAACTGAAAAATAACCAATCGAAAGTGATTAAAATAAACTCA
The DNA here is from genome assembly GCF_014641635.1 of Aquaticitalea lipolytica. GTDB lineage: Bacteria > Bacteroidota > Bacteroidia > Flavobacteriales > Flavobacteriaceae > Aquaticitalea > Aquaticitalea lipolytica. The sequence continues at coordinate 453,337 of NZ_BMIC01000001.1, forward strand.
AAAAACGGTAAAGTGATTTCGGAATTTATTGAAATACCTACTGATTAAAAAACGTTTTACAACAACGTGTATAATTAATTGCTAAATTAGGTGCTCAAACTCGCAACTAACCAAACACAAACACGTTGTACAGCATTAAGAAATTGTTGAGAATGAGAAGATTTATTATCATTTTTTGGACTTTATTTTTGGTCGGATATTCAGCGATATCTCAATCGGTTATTAACGGACAGGTCGTTTCAGAAATAAACTATCAAAAACCAAACGTTGCGGTTTATGTTTTTGAAAATGGAACAAATAACGGTGTTTTAACTGACAGTTTAGGCTATTTCAAAATAATCACTGAGAACAAAGGAGATGTACACTTATTTGAGGTTTCAGCCGTAGGATATTTGAAAACCGTTTTTAAGATTGATTTAAGGGACAAGCCATTAAACAATACTTTCGTTTTAAAAGCCGAGTGTTCTATAAATGGAAAAAAAGCTATCGAGGACTTAAAAGCTGGAAACGCTAAACTTTACTTAATTGGAGGTATTGTCCCTGTTGCAAATTCAGACTCTGACAATAAATTTGAGGAGAAGTACGGAATAAAATACTTTGACTTTGGCTGTGAACCATCTATTCACGAATGTATTATGGAATATAACCAAATCGTTGCCAAATATTTAGACCAGAAATATGGTGTTAAGTGGAGAAAAAAATCCAGAACGGACATTATATTAAAATAACGCTGTACAACAACGTGTATAATTAATTGCTTTGGTCGTTGCCTACTCGGAAAATCCTGCGGATTTCCCTCTGGTTCGTTTTCTATTTAATAACTTAGTGCCAGCCAACGTAACTAGCCATATACAAACACGTTAGCCACAAGCAAAAAAAAAAAAAAAAAAAAAATGATTTATGAAATATTTTAGTCAAGCAAGTTCATCTTCAAAAAACAATGCTTCAATAAAAATTAAAGAATCTAAAATTAGTTTTGGAATCACCCCAGAATCTGCTGACAGTTTACCAAATCCAGCCGAATTATTTTTAGGATCATTTTCATCTTGTATTCTTAAAAATGTTGAACGGTTTTCTATTTTAATGAATTTTAAATACACAAATGCTGAAATAGTGGTCAACGCAACTCGTCTAGAAAAACCTCCAAGAATGGACGAAATAAATTATGAATTAAGAATTTACAGTAATGACAACAATTTGAATATTGATTTGCTCAAAAAAAACATAGAGAATTTTGGAACGATTTTTAACACAGTCAAGTTGTCCTGCTCAATAATTGGTGAAATTAAAATAATATCTAGCTAAAATTCTGAACTGAATAATGGCCTGTGGCTAACAATGTGTATAATTAATTACTAAATTAGGTGCTCAAACACGCAACTAACCATACACAAACACGTTGGCAACAAGTTATACAAATCAATAAAAACCTTACTTACATTCAAATATTAGGATATTAACAAACGAAATGAAAACTAAATTTAAAATATCACTTCTGATTTTAATAATCGGAATCTCGAATTTGACTTTCGGACAGGAAACTCAAAAACTGCCGAATAATGAATTGCGTGAAATAATTGAATTAGCTTTAAATCTTCCTGAATTGCAACAATATTTTCATATTGACACAAATCCAGAAAGGTTACCATTAAAACTTAAAGAATTTGGGGAAATTAACTCAACTAATTTGAGCGGAGTTGAAAAATTCGGAACTGAAATTCTGATATTAAAAAAAGAAGAACTTAAACAAAAAAATATAACTGATTATCTAAACGTTGGAGATTGGACTTATGTTGGTAATACACTAAGACTTCAATTGGAATATCAGATAGAAGGAATTACTGCGAACTTTATGTTTGAACGAATTGACTCGAAATGGAAAATTAAATCGACTGAATTATGGGAAGAATAAAAACCAGTTGCCAACAACGTGTATAATTAATTACTAAATTAGGTGCTTAAAACATGTAAATATCATAGACAAACACGTTGGCATTAATTTGAAAAAAACAGTTGAGATACAATTCAAAAATCGCTTCTTATCGAATAAAATCGGAAATGTACTCTTTGGAATCATTGCAGTTTTGGTTTTTGTCTATTTCTTCGCTGCTTGGTTTGATCAATGGAATAAAGAACAAAACTTCTTATTTTTTTTAATAATACTAATCGGAATTGTAATTGCTGGTTCTCTCTCCTACTACAGAACTTTTGAAAAAGCCGAGTTGAATTTTATTCCTGAGGGAATTATAATTGAATCAAAAATTGGTTTCATACCTATTAAATACAATAATATAGAATATTTCAAAAGTGACGGAATTCCAGATTCGGAAAATAATACAATTGAATTTATAATTCAGACAACTGATAAAAAATCATACCGAATTAAATCGAAATTTGAAGTTTATGAAGGCCTTATTCAAACCTTTCCCCATAAAAACGGAAAATATACTTGGTAAAACTTTGGGTAGCAACACATATAATTAATTGCTTATTAAACACATATAAAAAATACCTTAAAATTAATTACTTTAGTATTACAAATTAATCTGCTAACAAATGGCTTCAAACTCTAGTATTATAATATCTAGCTCTAGAGCACTTAATGCGCCTTTAAGCATTGTATATCATGCATTTGAAAACCCTAAACATCTTGCCAATTGGTGGGGACCAGAAGGGTTTACAAATACGTTTCATGAATTTAATTTACAACCAGGTGGGAAATGGATACTTACAATGCATGGTCCTGAAAAAGGTAATTATGAAAACGCATCAGTATTTAAAACCATTGAGCCACTAAAATTAATTACTTGGGAAAGGGTTTCAAAACCATTATTTAATATGGAAGTTGCATTTGAAAAACTCTCAAACACAAAAACTAAAATATCATTTAAAATGATTTTTGAGTCAGCTGAAGAATGTAACAAACTAAAGCCTTTTGTAATTCCAAAAAACGAAGAAAACTTTGATAGATTAGAAAGAGAGCTTTTAAAAGTTATAGTTTAGTTTTATAACTCTCTACAAATCGTTTTGCACGTCTGTTACCTGTATTAAGTTCTAGTGCCTTTTTATAATTTGTATAGGCTTGTGTGCTATCGCCTTTTCGCAAATAAGCATCTGCCAAACTATCATATACATTATCGCTATTTGGATACAAGACTACATTAATTTTAAATACAGAAATGGCATCATTAAAAGCCTTTTCATTTAGCAAATTATAGCCTAAGCGGTTAAAACTTGCTTCTTCTAAAAACACACTTGTTGAGTCTTGTTGTTTTATTGCCAAATAGCCTGCTAATGCTTTATCATACTCTTTATCTTTTAAATACATTCGTGGTGTTTTAAATGTATCTGCCACTTTTAAGTAAGCATAATCTACCTTGTTATCATCATTTTCAGATACAATACCTAAATACGCTTCTTTAGTTTGTGGATGTTTTACAAAACGTAACTTTTTATACATTTCTGCAACAAAAAAAGTATGTTCATCAAAAGCAACAGTTTCTATTTTATCTGCACCTTTCCATTTTAAATACAGCTTGTTATTATCATAATATACATCTATAACTTCTTCTTGACTATAAACATAACGTCCTGAGGTTTCTTTAATAATTTCTGGAGTATAGTTTACATTTTTAGAACAGCTAAAAATAATTAGGGCAAAAAGTAATATTGCTTTAATCTTCATTTTAATTGGTTTGATTGATTGACGTTATAATATAAGCAAAAAAAAAGTCTCATTATAAATGAGACGATTTTTCTAATTATTTGTTACTCTCTATGGAGTAAATATGTTATTAATTAACGTTTACTAGTTCTACATCGAACACTAATGTAGCGTTAGGAGGAATTACTCCACCAGCTCCTGATGATCCGTAACCTAAATCGCTAGGTATTACCAAACGTGCTTTATCACCAACATTAAGTAAACAAATACCTTCATCCCAACCAGCAATTACTTGTCCTACTCCTACTTGAAAAGCTATAGGCTCATTACGTTTGTATGACGAATCGAAAACTGTACCATCAGCCAATTGACCTTTATAATGTACAGAAACCATATTACCTTTTTCGGCTTTTTTACCATTTCCTTTTTGGATTATTTGGTAACGTAAACCGCTTTTTGTTTTTTCAAAACCAGCAGCAAGTTTGTCTAACTCTCCTTCTTTAGCAGCACGCTCTTCAGCAATACGTTTTTCGCGAGCTCCTTCAAAAGTTCTAAAAGCCTCAACAGCATTAAATTTTTCAGCTTCTGCTCCTACTCTTACTATTTCTAAGGTTGTAATCTCGTCGCCTTGTGCAATAGCATCAACAACATCTTGCCCTTGTTGTACTTTTCCAAATACTGTGTGCATGTTATCTAACCAAGGTGTTTCAATATGTGTAATGAAAAACTGACTTCCATTAGTACCTGGACCTGCATTTGCCATAGATAACACTCCTGGACCATCGTGTTTTAAATCTGGATGAAACTCATCATCAAACTTATAACCTGGATTTCCTGTTCCTGTTCCTTGTGGACAACCACCTTGAATCATAAAATCTGGTATTACTCTATGAAATTTTAAACCATCATAATATGGTGTTCCTTGAGCTTTAGCAGAGTTTTCTAAATTTCCTTCAGCTAATGCTACAAAATTACCAACAGTTCCTGGTGTTTTTTTGTACTCTAAAGCAACTAATATTTCGCCTTTGCTTGTATTAAATTTGGCGTATAATCCGTCTTGCATTGTTCTTGTTTTTTATTTTGAAGCTGCAAAGATAAGGAATGAATTATGAAATATGAATTTGTAGTTTGCTTTTATAAAGTTAGTTTTACAAAAATTTATAAGATGAAATTTTCTTTAACAAAACTAAGAGCTGCTTTTGGTGATATTAGAGCCATGGAAAAACTTCATGTAGATACTTATACTGAAGATATTATTAATGATATTGAAAATGAGCCTTTTGCTTTATCTGAAACTAATGTGATGTATGCTGGATTGAGCGAATTAGCAGGTTACCATTATTTAAACACAGTAATTGTTGGCTCTTTTAATATTAAAACCATAAATGGAGCTCAGTTAAAAATTGAAGGTGACGATTATAGTCTTCAATTAAAATCTGATATGGTTGAACTAGAATCAGATTTTTCTAATGTATCTAACAGAAGTATGACCAAAATAGATTTTGAAATTGAAGCTGAAGATGTTCCTAAAATTGTGAAATCTAAAATTAAATCATTAACGCTTACTGCTAAAAAGAATAAAGCAATTTTTACAATAGTTGAAATTAAAACTGAAGAAAATTAATTTGCTACTTCGCTTATAAACTTAATTCTATATAATCGAAGCTCTTCATCATCATAGTCGCCATCAAATTCTTTAATAGCATCGTCTATTTTATCAGAAGACGACTCCATAAAATAATCATGAATTTCTTCTTGTTGGTCTTCATCAAGAATATCATCAATCCAATAGTTAATATTCAGTTTCGTTCCTGAATATACTATAGCTTCTAACTCTTTGATAAATTCTTTCATTTTCATTCCTTTAGCTTTAGCAATATCATCTAAAGGCAATTTTCTGTCTATATTTTGAATTATATATAACTTTAATGATGAGTTTGAACCTGTAGTTTTTACAACAAAATCGTCTGGTCTGTCAATATCATTATCTTCAACATATTGTGCAATGAGCTCAATAAAATCTTTACCATATTTTTTGGCTTTACCATCTCCAACACCATGAACATTGCTTAACTCATCTAATGTAATTGGGTATTTTAATGCCATATCCTCTAATGAAGGATCTTGAAAAATAACAAATGGAGGCACACCAAGCCTTTTAGCGTTTCGTTTACGTAAATCTTTAAGCATACTCATAAGTTGCTCATCAGCGACTGCGCCATCACCTTTTGATGCTGTAATTATACTATCGTCATCATCTACATCAAACACATGGTCTTCTGTCATCATAAAAGACTTAGGTGATTTTATAAACTCGCGTCCTTCTTCAGATAATCGTAATACACCATAAGTTTCTATATCTTTTTTTAATAAACCAGCAACTAATAACTGACGTATTAATGCCATCCAAAAGCGTTTATCTTTTGCATTGCCAACACCAAAAAACTCTTGAGCATCAGTTTTGTGTGAAGAAATTAATGCGTTAGACTTACCTGTAATAACGTGTACAAGGTCTTTAGATTTATATTTTTCGTTGGTTTTATCGACAGTTTCTAACACAATAGAAGCATTTTCTTTAGCTTCATGCTGTTTTTTTGGATGACGAATATTATCATCCATATCACCACCTTCGCCAGTTTCATTATCAAACTCTTCACCAAAATAATGCAATATAAACTTACGTCTAGACACAGAACTTTCAGCAAAAGCTACAACTTCTTGTAATAAGGCATGACCAATTTCTTGTTCTGCAACTGGCTTACCAGACATAAATTTTTCTAACTTCTCTATATCTTTATAAGCATAATAGGCAATACAGTGACCTTCGCCACCATCTCTACCTGCCCTACCAGTTTCTTGATAGTAACTTTCTATACTTTTTGGAATATCATGATGTATTACAAAACGAACATCTGGTTTGTCTATTCCCATACCAAAGGCAATAGTTGCAACTACAACATCAACATCTTCCATTAGGAACATGTCTTGGTGTTTTACTCTAGTTTTAGCATCTAATCCTGCGTGGTAAGGCACAGCTTTTACACCATTTACTTGTAATACTTGTGCTAATTCTTCAACACGCTTACGACTTAAACAGTATACGATACCTGATTTTCCTTGGTTTTGTTTTACAAAACGGATAATATCACTATCAACACTTTTTGTTTTTGGTCGTACTTCGTAGTATAAATTTGGTCTGTTAAATGATGCTTTAAAAGTATTAGCATCAGTTATATCTAAACTTTTTAAAATATCTTCCTGTACTTTAGGAGTTGCAGTAGCAGTCAAGCCTATTATCGGAATATTATCTCCTATACGCTTAATAATATGTTTTAAATTTCTGTACTCAGGCCTAAAATCGTGTCCCCATTCACTAATACAGTGAGCTTCATCAACTGCCATAAAAGAAATTGTTACTGATCTTAAAAAATCAACATATTCTTCTTTTGTTAGCGATTCTGGTGCTACATATAATAATTTAGTGATACCATTTGTGATATCATCTTTTACTTGCTTTACTTCTGTTTTGTTTAATGACGAATTAAGCACATGCGCAACACCATCGTTTTGCGATACTGCACGAATAGCATCAACCTGATTTTTCATTAAGGCTATTAAAGGTGATACAATAATTGCAGTTCCATCTTTAATTAAGGCTGGTAGTTGATAACATAACGATTTACCACCACCTGTAGGCATAATCACAAAGGTGTTATGACCTGCAACTAAACTTTTAATAACATCTTCTTGAAGACCCTTAAACTTTGAAAAACCAAAGTAAGTTTTAAGTGCTGAATGTAAGTCAATTTCTTTAATACTCATTAATCCCTATTAGTATTTTATATACATTTGCATAAGTTTAAAGATAACAATTTCTTTAGATGCTACAAACCCAAAAATTAATAAATTTTGAACAATAAAAATTCTATCCTCAATATCGCTAAGAAAACCATTGATTTAGAAAGTAATGCCATTGCTAACTTAGCTACTCTACTTACTAATGATTTTTCTGAAAGTGTTGAACTTATATATAATTCGAAAGGTAGAGTCATTATTACAGGAATAGGAAAAAGTGCTATTATAGCTAGTAAAATTGTTGCTACACTAAACTCAACAGGAACACCTTCTGTATTTATGCATGCTGCAGACGCTATTCATGGTGATTTAGGTTTAATTTTAGAAGATGATGTGGTGATTTGTATTTCTAAAAGTGGAAACACTCCAGAAATTAAAGTACTTGTTCCTTTAATAAAAAGTGCAAATAACAAAATGATTGCTATTACTGGAAACGTAAAATCGTTTTTAGGTCAGCAAGCAGATTATGTACTCAATACATTTGTTGAACAAGAAGCTTGTCCAAATAATTTAGCTCCAACAACAAGTACAACTGCTCAATTAGTTATGGGAGATGCGCTTGCAGTATGTTTATTAGAGTTAAGAGGATTCTCAAGTAGAGATTTTGCTAAATACCATCCTGGTGGTGCTTTAGGAAAACGTCTATACTTAAGAGTAAACGATTTATCTTCTGTTAATGAAAAACCACAAGTACAATTAAACACTAACATAAAGCAAGTTATTATTGAGATTTCTGAAAAAATGCTTGGTGTAACTGCTGTTGTTGAAAATGATAAAATTGTAGGTATAATTACTGATGGTGATTTACGTAGAATGTTATCTAAAAATGATTCGTTTACCAATTTAACTGCAAAAGATATTATGAGTAGCAATCCAAAGCGTATTGATGAAAATGCAATGGCTATTGATGCTATGGAGCTTATGGAAACTAATGGGATTTCACAATTACTAGTTGAGAATAATGGTAAATATGCTGGTGTTGTACATATTCACGACTTGATTAAAGAAGGTATTATCTAATGGCAAAAAAACAAAAAAGTGAGATGTCTTTTTTAGATCATCTCGAAGATTTACGTTGGCATTTAATACGTGCAACTTTAGCCATTTTAATTGCAGGAACTGGAGCTTTTATATTTTCAAGATTCATTTTTGACACTATTATTTTTGGTCCAAAACACATGAGTTTTCCGACCTATAAGTATTTGTGTAAAATTTCTAATTATTTTAATGTAGACAGTACTTTTTGCTTAGATGCTTTTCCATTTACAATTCAAAACCGAACTATGGGAGGTCAATTTTCGGCAGATATCTGGACAGCCATTTATGCTGGTTTTGTGATTGCATTCCCATACGTTGTTTATCAATTCTGGAAATTTATTAGTCCAGGCTTGCTACCAAACGAACGCAAACATTCAAGAGGGTTTATTATTGTTACTACCTTATTGTTTTTTATTGGAGTTCTTTTTGGATATTATGTTATTACACCATTATCTATAAACTTTTTAGGAACTTATAGTGTGAGTTCTGAAATTACAAACGAAATAGATTTAGGCTCTTATATATCATTAGTAAGGTCATCATCATTAGCTGCTGGTTTTGTATTTGAGCTTCCTATTATAATTTATTTTTTAACTAAAATAGGATTGGTAACACCAGAATATTTAAGAAAGTACAGGAAATATGCTCTAGTAATTGTATTAATTCTTTCAGCAATTATTACACCTCCAGATGTAGCAAGTCAGGTAATTGTAGCTATTCCTATTTTAATTTTATACCAACTAAGTATATATATTTCTGCAATTGTTGTTAGAAATCAAAAACGTAAAGAGAAAAAAAATGTCTGATATAGTAAAAGAATTTAATGACTATCGTTCTAAAATGAATGATAAGCTTTTAGCAGATAACAATAAAATTGTTAAACGCATTTTTAACTTAGATACTAATGCTTATGCTGAAGGTGCTTTAGATATAAAAACTAAAGAATTGCTAGGACTAGTAGCTTCTGCTGTGTTACGCTGTGATGATTGTATTAAGTATCATTTAGAAACAGCTCACAAAAATGGCGTAACAAAAGAAGAAATGATGGAGTCTATGGGAATTGCCACTCTAGTAGGTGGAACTATTGTTATTCCTCATTTAAGAAGAGCTTATGAGTTTTGGGAAGCCTTAGAAGAACAGCGTTAAACTTTTAATAAATAAATAGCGTTTTTATAGTAGTCAATATGATTTTACTATTTTTAGCGTTCAGTACATAACTTATGAAGTTAAGAGCAGATAATTTAATGAAGTCCTACAGTGGACGAAAAGTTGTAAAAGACGTTTCACTTGAAGTAAATCAAGGTGAGATTGTTGGTTTATTAGGTCCTAATGGAGCTGGTAAAACCACATCTTTTTATATGATTGTTGGACTTATAAAACCTAATGGTGGCACTATTCATTTAGAAGGTAAAGAGATTACAAATTATCCAATGTACAAACGTGCTCAAAACGGAATTGGTTATTTAGCTCAAGAAGCCTCTGTGTTTCGTAAATTAAGTATTGAAGATAATATTTTGAGCGTGCTGCAAATGACTAAATTGAGCAAAAAAGAGCAACACGACAAAATGGAATCGCTTATTGAGGAGTTTAGCCTTGGCCATATTCGTAAAAGTCGTGGCGATTTATTATCTGGTGGTGAGCGTCGACGTACAGAAATTGCTCGTGCTTTAGCAACAGACCCAAACTTTATTTTATTAGATGAACCTTTTGCAGGAGTTGATCCAGTTGCTGTTGAAGATATTCAACGTATTGTAGCGCAATTAACTAAAAAGAATATTGGTATTTTAATAACTGACCACAACGTTCAAGAAACACTAGCAATTACAGATAGAACCTATTTAATGTTTGAAGGTAGTATTCTAAAAGCTGGTAAGCCTGAAGAGTTAGCAAATGATGAAATGGTTAGAAAAGTGTATTTAGGTCAAAACTTTGAGCTACGTAAAAAGAAACTAACGTTTTAGTGTTTTCCTTTAATGATTGAAATAATTTTTTTCAATCCCATAACAATAAGCAAAACCACTACTCCAACTAATAATCCAACAACAAAGTCTCTGATTATTGAAGGTAATACTTCAAGAAAATGATGTAGTTGTTCAATGTTGTGAATAAAAATTCCGCCAGCAACTAATAACAAAGCAATTGTACCAATAACCGAAAGGCTTTTTATTACCAATGGCAATGCATTTACCAATAGCTTTCCAAAAAAATCTGAAACACTTTTATCTTCAGGATTTAGTTTAATTAATCTGTACCCAAAATCATCCATTCTTACAATTAGTGCTACAATTCCATAAACACCAACTGTAGCAATTAGCGCTACAAATGAAACAACTAAAATTTGAGTTAGCAAAGGCTGTCCAATAACTGTTCCTAATGCAATGATTACAATTTCTACAGATAAAATAAAATCTGTAATAATCGCAGATTTTATTTTGGACTTCTCTATATCTAAAATTTCAGACTTAGTGAGTTCTACTTCAGTTATACTAACTTGATCGTGATTATGAGGAACAAAATATTCATATATTTTTTCAGCACCTTCATAAGCTAAATAAAGACCACCTAGAACTAAAATAATAGGCACAATCCATGGTAAAAAAGCACTAAGCAAAAAAGCGATAGGTAATATAATTACTTTATTTAAAAATGAACCTTTGGTAATTGCCCACAAAACAGGAATCTCTCTTGAAGCTACAAAACCTGAAGCTTTTTCAGCATTTACAGCCAAATCATCACCCAATATTCCTGCAGTTTTCTTGGTGCTTACTTTTGCCATTGTAGCCACATCATCCATAAGACTAGCAATATCATCGAGTAATGCAAAAAATCCTGATGCCATGTTTTAGTGTTTTAAGATTGAAATTATTGTTAACTACTCTTTAGAAGTTAATGTTTTAGAAAACAACGATAGTAAAATATAAAAAAGTATAACTATTGGAATGGCTGCAAAATGAAACATTACTATAAAAACAAGTGTTAGAATAATAAATATATAACGTACAGCATTAGTTTTAAAACTCCAGTCCTTAAACTTTAACGCAAATAATTTAATGTTAGAATTAAGTAAGTAGCAGCTCACTAATGTTAACACGATTAATATCCATTTGTTTAAAATCATTGAGTTCATTATATCATTATTCTGAAACTCTAAAATTAAAGGCAACGATACAATTAATAACGTATTTGCAGGAGTTGGAAGTCCTTTAAAATAGCTTTGTTGGTCTTCGTCTATATTAAATTTAGCCAAACGATATGCTGATGCCAATGTTATTAATAAACCTAAAAGTGGTAGCCATGAAAACTTAAAACCAATCCAATGCATTTCTGACGACCATTCATCAGTTGCATTAAAAAACAAAGGTGTATCGATTGATAATGACAAGAGTTTAAACATTATAATTCCTGGCACTAATCCACTAGTAACCATATCAGCAAGCGAATCTAACTGAACACCTAATGGGCTTTGAACATTTAATTTACGAGCCAATAAACCATCAAAAAAATCGAAAAAAATACCTAAAAACACAAATATAGAAGCAGCTACAAAATTATTGTGAACAGCAAAAATCACAGCTATCGATCCGCAAAATAAATTAAGGAGAGTAACTATGTTTGGAATATGCCTTTTAATCATCATTTATAAAGTTTCTGTAAAAATAGCAAACTATTTTCGTCTTATACAAGTATTGCACAATAACTGAATGATTTTGAAGTTTAATAGATTAAAAATATTGTGCATCTTTGTAAAAAATTTTGCTATTGAAAACTAAACTACTTATTGCTTTTCTAGTAGGCTCTATATTTTGTTCCGCTCAAACCACTCGTAAATATTCTAATGAGTTTATGAATATTGGTGTTGATGCAGCTGCATTAGGAATGAGTAATGCTGTAGTTTCTCAAACTGGAGATGTTAATTCTGGCTACTGGAATCCTGCTGGATTAGTTGTTTTAGAAGACAACCAAATAGCACTTATGCACTCTAGCTATTTTGCCAATATTGCCAATTATAATTATGCTGCATTTGCAATGCCTTTAGATGACAGAAGTGCTGTAGCACTTTCATTAATTCGATTTGGTGTTGATGATATATTAGATACTACACAACTTATAGACGATCAGGGAAACATTAATTACGACCGAATAAAATTATTCTCTACAGCAGATTATGGCTTAACATTTTCGTATGCTCGTCGTTTGCCTTTAGATGGATTAAGTTATGGTGTAAATGCTAAAGTAATACGTAGAATTATTGGTGATTTTGCTTCATCTTGGGGATTTGGTTTAGATTTAGGTATCCAGTTTGAATCAGACAACGATTGGAAATTTGGTATAATGGCTCGTGATATAACAACCACATTTAATGCTTGGACGTTTGATGATGAAAAATTGGCTGACATACAAAATGCTATAGAAGGCCAAAACCAAGAAGTACCAGAATCTACAGAGTTAACTATTCCTAAATTACAAATAGGAATGTCCAAAAAATTTATTTTCCATTACGATTATTCACTTGTAACAGCTTTAGATTTAAATGTTCGTTTTGAGCAAAACAACGATGTTATTTCAACATCATTTGCTAGTATAACTCCATCTTTAGGTTTTGAATTTGGTTATACTGATTTGGTTTTTTTAAGAGCTGGAGTTGGGAATTTTCAAAATGAAAGACAATTTGATGATTCTGAAAACTTAACCTTTCAGCCAAATTTTGGTGTTGGTTTTAAATACAGAGGTATTCAAATAGATTACGCTTTTACTGATATTGGTGACCAAAGCGCAGCTTTATACAGCAATGTGTTTTCATTGAAACTAGATTTAAGTATCTTTAGATAGTGAGACAACTTTTATTAGCCATAGCTTCAGGACTTTTACTTGCATTAGGTTGGCCAACTTACGGATTTCCTTTATTGTTATTTTTCGGTTTTGTACCTTTACTTTTTGTAGAGCATTCCATTAGAAATTCAGCTTTAAAAAGAAAAAAACTTACTCTTTTTGGGTATTCATATTTAACATTTGTTATATGGAATTTTATTACAACCAATTGGTTACAATATGCAGATGTATTTGGAGCCAGCTTTGCTATTTTAGTAAATTCTCTACTAATGGCATTGGTTATTATTATTTACCACACTGTTGCTAATAGAACATCACAAAACAGAAGCCTTTTATTTTTAATAGCGCTATGGATTTGCTTCGAAAAACTACATTTAGGTTGGGAGTTTTCATGGCCTTGGTTAAACCTAGGTAATGGCTTTTCAGAATATATTACTTGGATACAATGGTATGAATACACAGGTACTTTTGGTGGTACACTTTGGGTTTTACTAACAAATACTTTAGTGTTTACAAGTATTTTAAAATTTAATCAGGAAAAGAGTAAACAGATTATAAAAGTAGCAGTATTAAAAACCAGTTTACTTATAAGCATCCCTATTTTAGTGTCATTTATTATTTTTAAGACCTATAAGATTGAAGGTGAAAAAATAAATGTTATTGCACTACAGCCTAATATAGACCCTTACAGTGAAAAGTATAACACTTCAAATATTCAAATAGCTGATTTGTTATTTGAATTGTCTAATACAAAAATCACAGATTCTACCGATTATATTTTAGCTCCTGAAACTGTTTTTGCTGATAATTTAAAGATTGATGAATTTGATATATCATTATTAAAATTCAAGCTTAAATCTTATATAAATGAGCACCCAAACGTTAATTTATTAACTGGTGTTTCGTTTATAAAGTTTATTTATGATGAAAAAGATGTTAAGTCTGAAACTAACTACCTAAAGAACAATATTTGGTATAATGACTATAACTCTGCAATGCTTATTAATACAAATAACAATGTGCAACTATATCATAAATCTAAACTAGTAGTAGGTATTGAAAACTTTCCTTATCAAGGTGTATTAAAACCTATTTTAGGCGATGCAATGATTGATTTGGGTGGTACAGTTGCAATGAAAACTACCCAAAGCAATAGAGATGTTTTTACAGCTTCAAACGGAAAATCTAAAGCTGCACCTATAATTTGCTATGAATCTGTTTATGGTGAATTTGTAACTGGTTATGTTAGGAATGGAGCAGATTTTCTAGCCATTGTAACAAATGATGCTTGGTGGAACAACACACAAGGACACAAACAGCATTTAAGCTATGCTCGCTTGAGAGCTATTGAAACGCGTCGTGATATTGCCAGAAGTGCTAATACTGGTATTTCTGCATTTATTAATGCCAAAGGAGAGATTACAAAATCGTTAGTTTACGATACTCAAGGTGCTTTAGCAGGTAGTGTTACCCTAAACAAAAAACAGACTTTTTATGTTTTAGCAGGCGATTATATAGCAAGAATAGCAATGTTTATTGCCTTGTTTGTATTTTTAATTACATTTTTTAGAAGAAAGAAAACAGCATAAAATTTACTGCCCACGATAGTACAAAATAGTACTCAAGGTTTTTACTATAATATTAATATCTAAAAACAAACTTCGGTGTTTTATATAATACAAATCGTATTGAAGCTTGGTTAAACTATCATCAACTGAAGAACCATATCTGGTATTAACTTGTGCCCAACCTGTTAAACCAGGTTTTATAATATTTCGTGTTTCATAAAAAGGGATAACTCTTGATAATTCATTTACAAAAAATGGACGCTCAGGTCTTGGCCCAATTATACTCATATCACCTTTTAACACATTAATAAATTGCGGAATTTCATCAATTCTGGAGCGTCTCAAAAAACGCCCAAATGCTGTTACTCTTAAATCGTTTTTCTGAGCCCATTTTGCACCATTTACTTCAGCATTAATTACCATACTTCTTAGCTTAACAATCTTAAAAGGTTTACCGTTTTTTCCTATACGTTCCTGTATATAAAACAATGGACCTCTATTGCCTATAAGGTTTCCTATTAGGATTAGTGGTAAAATTAGGATTCCAAAAACAAGTCCTGAAACTGAAAAAATCACATCAAACAAACGATGAAAAAATAGATAAAGTGTATTCTGGTTACTTCGACTAAAAGGGAAATATTTATAAAAATCTTTACCCACAAACTGTATTGGCACTCTATAAGTAATTTCTTCATAAACCTGCGTGTATTCGCGAATAGTAAATCCTTTTTCCAGCAGTGTAATAAGGTCATGATAAATATCCTGTGTAATAGTTTCTGAATTGTAACTAGCTACTAATACTTCAGAAATTTTAAATTTTGAAATAACATTAAGTAACTGTTCTGGTTCAAACTCTTTTAAGCCCTTAAATTTAATAGGATCTAAGGCTTCTTTTTCACAGTTTATAAAGCCTATTATTTTATAATTAGGGTCTGATTGATTTAATACTTTTACTATATGCTCAACATGAGAAATTTCTCCAACCAGTAAAACTCTTTTATAGAATCTAGGTGAAGAAATAAAAGTCATATATGCAACTCTCCATAAAAAAATGGATAAGATTATGGTTAGGAAAAAGTATACTATTTGTAATCTGTTTTCTGGTAAAAAGGGAGTTAAAACAGGTGTAAGTAAATAGAATAATACTGTAGTTGAAGATGCTAAAACAATGTTTCTAAACGTAACATCTATTTTACTCGATTTTTGAAGATCATATAACTCGAATATTGTACCAAATAGTGCTAAATAAATAACAAGAACTAATATTGGTAAATAATTAGTTTTTTCTATAACTAAGTATTCAAAGTCAAAAAACAATCCTAAAACATATAGTCCTAATAAAACAACAAAGATATCAAATACACGAAGCAGAACTTTACGCTCAGAAATCTCAAAATGGATACCCTTTTTTCTGTTCATGTTTGAAGTTTTCAGACTTATATTATGTTACACAAATATAACAAGTTATAAATAGTGTTAGATATAATTTAGTTATAACACATCAAACCAAAGTTGTTTTACATTATTCCAACTAAATTGCTCAACATTCTGTCTTGCATTCTTGACAATGTCTTCTGTTTTTGATTTATTATCAATAAGATATTTAATAGCATTAGCCATTTCTTGCTCATTATTTTGCTCAACTAAAATACCTTGTTTTTCATGCTTAATAAGAAATGGAATTCCACCTACATTAGTTGATACTACTGGTAATGCTAAAGCCATTGCCTCGATAACACTAATAGGCATATTATCAAAATTAGTTGTGTTTATAAACACGTTGTAATCTTTAGATAAATTAATCCATTCAGCTTTTGTTAGTTTCCCTGTAAATTTCACATTTACCTGCAATTGTTCTGCCAACTGTTTTACTTCTTTTAACAAGCCACCATCTGGTCCAACCATACACAACGAAGCGTCAATTCCATCATTTTTTAAGTTTTTTAATACTCGTATTGCCATTTGAGGGTTATAAATCTCTTTAAAAGATCGAACCCATAATATTTTTGGCGTTTGAATAATCCTATTATTGAAGCTATATTTTTCAATTTCAATAGCATTAGGAATGTAAGTTGTATTTGTATAACCAAAATCTTCAAATGCCTTTTTAAGATATAATGAAGGTGAAATATTTATGTATGATTTACTAAAAATTAGTCTGCTTAATTTTGGATTGTTTTTTAATCGGTTAGGTAAATTCCCACCATGAAGTATTGGTATATATTTCAATTTAAAAAATCTACATAACTGACTAACAACAAGCGCATAATAAAAGTTTTGCGTGCTATATGCATCAATTAATACGACATCTACTTTACTTCTAGATTTAATAACACTAAAAATCATATCAAAAAATCGAACAAATTTGTTCTGATAACTAGACGAATAAGCAACAGTATATTTCTCATTCTCTAACAATCTTCCTAGAACCTCAATACTTGTTGTATTTGTTTTAGTAGAATTTAATTTATTACCTATGTACAAAATATGCTTCATTCTATTTTATAAAGTTTTAAAGCATGTTCGCTATGTATAACGCTTAATGTTTGGTAGGTTTTAGTTGTGATTATATGAGTAACTTTTAACTGCTTTAAAAATTGAATTTTTTCTTCTTCAGTAGTCAACTCTTCAAGTTTTATAACGTCTTCATACCATTTTATAAATTGAATTGGGTTTCCTTCAATTATCATTGAAGCTCCTTTTGAATCTAATACAACTGCTCTTTTTGTAGCTCCTCTAAAAAAATGACTGCCATAAATAACTGCATTTGCAGGTATGTTTTTTGAGACAAATTCTGCCATATTATCATAATCACTCAACCTCTTCTCATCAATTGAACCTACACTAATATTGTTTGGTAAAATGCATCGCATTAAATCATCACCTACAAATGGTATTTTATTAAACATTGGAGCTTTACAAATTACCAATAGGCTAATAAAAAAGACAAAAACATAAGGCAATAAGGTTTTTAGCTTTTGTGATTTTGATAGTACAAAAACGAGTAAAAATGCTATAGCAAAATAACTTGGTACAATAGCAACTTTTTGCATTCTTATAAGCTGGAATGACATTCTTAAGTTTAAACCAAAAGTAGAGTTTATAAAGTTTTCAATATAAACACTTAATGAAGGAATTATTATTAATAAAAGTGTGCATAAAGCTAGTGTTTTAGCTTTTTTAAAATGTTCAATATCATTTCTAGACACAAACAAATAGCCAAAAAGAGGTAGTAAAAAAAACAATGTTTTTAATTGCAGCCATTGTTTTAAAAACTGAATAGGTTCACTAAAAACCAATGGTATTCTTTCATTAAAAGCGTTGTTATATAATTGTAAATCGTAAGTAAGCGAACTTTCTGTTTTTCCAAAATATGAATATATAAATGGCAACATCCCAATACCTATTGCGATAAAAACAAAGAATATATTCTTAACTGTAACTAATTCTTTTTCGTTATAAAAAACAGCAATACATAAAAGTAAAACACAAAATAAAAGTATACCTCCTAATCCTGTAATTGGGTGAAAATTAAATATCAAACCTGCAAAAAAAGCACCAAGTAACAAGCTTCTAAACTTGTTGGAAAGAAACAAAAATGGTAAAGGCATTAATGCTATATATAAAGTTCTTGGCATTATTGACCAAAGTCCAGTAATACCCCAAATCTCATATCCAGGAAGCCAAATTAGTCCACGAATTAAAATTGATATAATGAGTGATACCCAAAAATTGTCTGTAAACTTATAAAGCAAGAAAAACCATAAAACACCAAATAGAATATGAAAAATAAAACCAATAACATTTAAAGCTTGAACATAATCCTGATTTGTAAAATTTGCTACAAAACGTAAAGATTGCACATAAAAAGGTGTATAGTACCTAACATTATCTATACTATTGAGGTATAAATCGTTTTTAAAAAGTTCTTGATTATCAAACTTTTGTGCAACTGGGATTATATTTTGAATATCAGAAGACAACATACTATATGTAGCATCTGAATAGTTTAAATAGTATGCAAAACCTATAATTAGATTTATAATACATACAAATAATACTTTATGCTTAAATGTGTTTAGCATCTAGTCTGCTTTAGGAGCTCTTAAAATATCATAATGAATTGCTTGCAACAATAATTGAAACCCTAATATAATGCTTAATGTTACTAGCATTATTGTTCCTGTTGGAGCTAAAATAGAATGTGAAGCATAAAACCACCAATTATATAAACCATAAACTACACCAAATACAAACAAAGGCAAGCCTAAAAGCAAGTAAATTGAAGACATACTAAAATCGTATAAGAAATAGGTTTTTAAAAGTCGTTTATAAAAGGTTTTACAGAGCTTAGGAAAAAACACAAAAGGCATTTTCCAAACCTTCATATTAGATTGTTCATCTCCATAAATTGCTGGCATAGCAATATCTTTTATTCGAGCATTTTGGAAATATAATTCAGATATTAATGACGTTTCAAAATAATATCTGTCTGAAATATTCTTAAAATCTAGCATCTTAAGCACATCAACTTTCACCGCAAAAAAACCGTTAGTAGGATCAAAATTATTCCAATATCCTGTTGCTGCTTTTGTTAAAAATGAAAGGATAAGATTACCAAGTTTTCTAATAAAAGGCATTTGTTTTAAGGCATTAAAATCTCTAAACCTATTACCTTTGGCATACTCAGCTTGGCTCTGTATTAAAGGATTTATAAGATCCTTAATATAGTTAGAGTCCATTTGGTCATCTGCATCAACTTTAACAACAAAATCCATTTTGTCTTCTATTGCCATTAAAAAACCAACTTTTGAAGCACCTCCAACTCCAAGGTTTTTAGTGTTTGTTATTAACTTTATTTTTTCAACATTATTAACTTTTCCTAAGCTTTGCAGAGTTATTGATTGACTACTACAATCATCAATAAGATAAATTTTAGAAACAAAATCTGGAAGTTTATCAACCACCTTTGCTATATGACCATCTGCATTATAGTAAGGTATAACAACTGCTATTTTATAATTTTTAATATGATCTGTCATTTTTTATAATAAAATCTAGGTGCTGTTAATAAAACTGTTGCCAATAAAAAGAATCCTAATAATCCAAATAATGGTCTGTATACATACAAATGTTCACCAAAATAAAGCGTTACTAACATGGCTAACACCAATCCATGTAAAGCCATTTTTAAGTATTTTGTTCTGTTTAAATTTAATAAAAAATAAGAGGCCAACCACCTTAAATACAAGATAAGACCTAGCAGACCAACTTCATTGATTAAACTTAAATAAATGTTGTGTGCAGAAAACCCAATAAGTAACCTATTGTTAAACCCAATACCTAAAGGAATTATATATGGTCGCTCTATTAAATATTTAGTATATGATGCTGCTAATTCCTTTCTTCCTGAACCCAAATCTTCATACAATTGGTCCACATCAACAGAGTTCTCACTCAATACAGTAGGATCACTTATTTTATTTGTAATTCTATCATCAAACACTTTTTGAGCCATTTCAACAACTTCTAAATTTAAAGATATAGCTGTCATGACAATAATTAAAAACACTACAGAAACTGAAATAAATTTTCGAGTATTTGCTATTAAAAAATAAGCTGCAAAAACTATAAGTGCTAAATAAGATGTTCTAGACCCAGTAATAACTAGTACTGTTCCACTTAACGTTATTGCTGAAAGCAATAAAATTTTATTAATCTTAAGCTGCTTTTGCAAATATATACCCAGACTTACTGCAAAAGATATAAACATAGTCATTCCTAACACAATCTTATTTGGTCCGAGTGTACCAGATAGAAATCCTAAATAAGACATTTTATATCTGTCATTCCATAAAAAAGGGACAATACCAGAGTTTTGTGCAATAACTAACAATGACTCACCAATAATTAGAATTAAAAGTATATAAACAATAGCTTTAAAATTTTTGTATTTCATCACAAAAACTGAAACTAAAACTGCATATAAGAAAAAAACAAAAAAGTGATAATAATACAATATAGACTGCAACAGCCACATAGGACGATTTAAAAAAATGCTAAACAACCCTGTGAAAATTAAAGTAATAGCCGACCAAATAAGAAAGTGATTTAAGAACTTAAAATTAAGCTTCTGCTTTATGTAGTAATTTAAAACGCCAAAATTCTTGATATACAAATAACAAATTATAATCCCTAAAACATCATATAACCTAATCTCATTTGATCCTTTTAAACTATAATTTGTAACAGGTAAATTATAAAAAAAAGAAACTACCATTAAATACATAGTTACCTTAACATATAAAGGCCCTATGATTAAATTTAATCTCTTATTTAATAATTCCTGCTTATCCATTATGCGGTCTTACTCTAAATGTTTGAGTAAATATCAACTAATTTTTTACTTATTTGGTTTGATGAAAATTCGTTTACAATTCTTTGGTGCAATTCACTTGCTGATTTTTTTCTAATTTCAATGTTTTCTATAAAGCAAAGTAATCCTTTTTTTAAAGTCACATAATTATTTGCTTCTACTAAAATGCCAACTTTGTCATTGTTTATAACTTCATCACAATTACCAACATTAGTAGCTACAACAGCTAATGATGCTAAACCATACTCTAATAATGAAAGTGGTAATCCTTCAGATTTTGACGAAAGCACACCTATTTCTGCTTGGCTAAGTATATATTGCACATCTTTTTTACTTCCATATATAAAAACCGAAGTATTTAAATTTAAATCTTGAATAGCTTGTTTTATACCAATAGAATAATCGTCTTCAAAATCTTTACCAACTAAATGCAATGTCCATTTTGGTTGTTCTTTTACAATATCATTAAATGCTTTTAACAGTGTGAAGTGGTCTTTTTGAGGCCTTAAATTTGCTAAACACACTATTCTATAGCCACTCTCACCTTCTAATTGTGTTACTTTATCATTTGTTTTCTCATTAACTACAAAGTTGCTTATATAAGAAACCTTCTTGCAATTAAGATGAGATTCTGACCATTGTTTCAAGGTTTGATTTACGCTAATAACATGGCTAAAATAAATAGAACAAAACTGTAATACCTTATGCTTACGTTGTTGTAAAAACTCACTGTTTCCATAATGATCATGCCAAACAATTTTTACATTCTTATTAAACATTTTAATTATTGTTGCCAAGAAAAATGATGTAGAATGTGCGTGAATAACATCTATATTGTTGTCTTTTACAAATCTCATTAATGTTCTAATTGCTCTAACATCTAGCTTGTTTTTTTTATTTAAAAACAAATAACCTACACGATTATCAATAGCATTAAATAGTATTCCTTCAGCTCTTGTGGCACACAAAAAAGACCCTTGAGTATGGTCAACCATAATATTGGCAATGTTAACAGCCATACGCTCTGCACCACCAGCTTCTAATGAATCTATTAATTGCAGAACTTTCATATCTTTAAAATTTTAATAATTTCCGATTCAAATCGTTCTAAAGTATATTCTTGAGACCATTTTGAAGCTAATTTAGCCATTGCATTTAAATCTACATCCTGTATAGTTTTTGATATTGTTTTAACTGCTTCATCAATATCGTCAGAAATTAAAATGCCTCTATTACCATAATCTAACATGTAAGGTACACAAGAGATATTAGTTGAAACTGGTATTGTGCCAAAAAACATAGCTTCTGCAATCACTTTTGGCCAGCCTTCAGATTTTGATGGTAAAATTAAAAAATGTGATTTTTGCATTGCTTGTTTCACATTGCTTAATTCAACGTTACCTTTAAAATTAATTATATCACTAATGTTTTTACTACTCAGATATGTTTCTAAATCTTGTCGTAATGCACCATCTCCATATACATCTAAAGTTACTTTATAACCTTGTGAATATAATTTTTCGATAATTTTTATAGCCACATCTGGTTGCTTTCCTTCAACTAAATTACCTACAAACAAAAACTTTAAATCATTTTTATAGTCTCTATCTAAAGGCATATTTATTTCTGAATCACTAAAAGAAGCTGTAAAAAAAGGTTTTATATTTTTTGATTGGCCTTTCCATTCACCATAAACTAATACTTCAATGTTTTTGGATAAAAACGTATTACTTAATAGCCATTTTTGGAATTTATAACTCAAAGGTTGTTTTGCCTTTGGGTCCCAGTTTCCTGCATATTTTACTGACTTAGGTTTTGAAGGAAATGCTATTTGAACCATACATCCTAACAAACTTATATTTCCTGGACAACGCAAATGAATGTGATCTGCTCTTTTGCACGATTTATAAATTTGAATCATCACCTTAGGGATTTTAACAACCGATTTTATCACATTAAAAAAAGTTGTGAAATTAAGTGCAGAAATAGCACTAAATTCAATATTAGGATGCTGATATGCTATATCTGTACCCATCTTCGTTTGAAGACTAATTGGCGCAACAACCTCTAGCTCATCAACGTGTTTTAACCATAGGTTCATTTCTCTTACATAAGGTTCGTAAGCATAATATAAATTATCCTTTTCATGGTGTTGTATATATGAAATAATTAGAAACCTCATCGTGCAATTTTAGGCTTATTTGTTAGTAAAGATAACCAACCGTAAACTCTTCCAATACCTTCAAAAAATGCATCTTTTTTATTTGATGAATTTAATACGTTGCTAAATCTTATTAAGGTTAAAAGTAGAGCAGTTAAATTCCATTTTAGTCTCGCTTTTAAATCAGGTTTATGATATTTAACTCGCCAAACATACCAACCGTTTCTTATTACCATTTTACCATACTTAAACATATTTGGTCGACCCAAAGCATTATGATAATGCTCACATTTAGCAGATGTGTTTACATAGAGTTTTCCATACTTTGATAACCTTAAACAAAAATCAGCATCTTCGTAAAGTCCGTAACCCTCAAAATAAGATGAAAACTTAATATCTTCGAATACTTCTTTTTTATATGAAGAAACACCTCCCATAAATAATTCTACTTCATATGTTTTATCTGATGGAGGTAAAAACCCAACTGATCGACCATGAGAGTAGTCAGGCATAAATGCTGGTTTATCATCAGCAACCAACCCTAATTTTTGTCTTATTTTAAATCGACTAGGTTCGTCTCTACACCAATTATCATAACAAAATTGAACAGCTTTTGTATTATTACTATTTGCTTTATACCATTTCACTTCATTAGTTATATAGCCACCTACTCCAACAGTTTGAGGATTTTCAGTATAAGTATTTATTAAGTTTTTAAAGTAATTGGCTTCTAGAATAATGTCATCATCTAAAAAACAAACAACATTAATGACTTTGTTCACTTTAGATATTCCAAAATTGCGTTGTTTGGTTAAACCTCTTTGAGTTTCATCAACCTTAAAATAGATTAAATTTTCAAAAATATTTTGCTCTAAAATGTATTTTGTTTCATCATTAGTAGAGCCATCAACGATAATAATTTGATTTGGATACAACGACTGCTCTTTTACTGAATTTAATAAATCCAATAGAGGTTTTGGTCGCATATATGTACAAACTATTAATGTAAATGTCATATACTAGTTTTAGCTTTTAATTGATTTGCCCACTTCTCACTAGATTTCCATCTTTCTCTCATTTGAGAAAAGTAAGAAACAATGTTTTTATTACTCTGCAATTTAAAATATTTAAAAAACAGTAATGTCTTATAGCCTTTAATTTGAAAATCGGTTTGGTGTTTCAAATTGTATAGCATAATAGTTGGTGAAGGTTTTGGCTGAACTTCATCATTCTGCCAAGGTTGAATAAAAGGTGCTCTAAAACCTCCTATTGGCGCTTTTAAGTGTACTAAATGCACTTGAGGAAGATATGCTATATCGTCTCCAAGATTTCGTAGTTGCATTCCGAAATCGCCATCTTCTCCAAAACCGTGTTCGTAGGCAATATCAAATGCTATTCGCTTTGCAATTTCATTACAAATAATACTACATCCAGAGCCAAATGTATGCCACTGCTTAATAGTAGTATTCTTCTCTTTTTCTCCTTCTTTTAAGCAGCTTAAAGTTGCTGCGTTAACACCTAAAACACTAATAGAATTTAAAGCTTTCTCTATAGTTAGGTTATCAAAACGAATATCATCATCTGCCAAAAACACCCATTCAGACTCTACTTGTTTTAAAGCTGTATTTCTAGCATTACAAGCACCTGTTTGATGAATAAAACTGTGCTTAATTTTAAATGGCCATGCTTTGGTAGTTAAAAAATCTAGTTCTGATTTACTATTAGCATCAGGGTTTTGCTCTACAATAATTACATTTTTAGGCAATAGTGTTTGACTTGCTAAATCTTGTAACACATCGTATAAAAAAGTTGCTCTTCCAATTGTTGGAATTACGACATCTATATCAAAATTAGGATTGTACCTTTTAGCTGAAACAACCTCAACATCCTTAAAATTTGGGTTAGATATACTACCAGAAGTAAAAAAAGATGATAAATATGGTAGTATCAAAAAACGTTTTTCATAAATCATACTATTGAATAACGTTAATAATGCCCAACGAGATCTATAATGCCATTTTATAAACTTAAACAACTCATAAGTTGAAGGTTTTATAGACTCTAAAACAACTGAATTAGGCTTTAAAAGTTTTGGTGAAGAGTAACAAAACAATCCGTTTTTTATTCCTGATTTGGCGATTGAATTTAACACAAAATCAAAAGTTTGATGTTTAAAATCTTTGTGTTTGAATTGTAATAACGCTTCTGCATAAATGCCTCCAATACAACTACTCATTAACCATGTTGGATAATTAACATTCTTATTCACTTTTATAAAAGGTGACGATTCTACATAACCTATTCGTTTATCAATGCAATATGAATTTCTGACCTCAAACGAAGCCATAATAAGTTTATGATGAAAAACAGCAATGATTTCTTCTTCATTTATTGCTACTTTCAAATCATCATGACACCAAACAATGAGCCTGTTATAATTAGCTTTTGCTACTTCAAAAAAAGCCTCAACCAACTTACTTGTTGAGATATTTATAGTCTTTTTTGAAGTATAATCTAAAACACTAACAACTTTATTCTGTTTATGTGTAATTACAATCATTTATTAATTACAGCTTTATAAAATTCTATATTCTGATTTGTGATTTTTTCAGCAGAAAATTTTTCGATAACGCGTTGTCTTCCTGCTTTGCCAAAAGATTCACATAATTGCTTATCATTTAATAACTCAATAATTCTTTCAGCAAACTCTTTATGGTTTTTTGGACTTACAGTAAAACCAGTTTTATTATCAACCATAAGTTCATTTGCCCAACCAATATTTGAAGACACTAAAGCTTTTTCCATCGCTAATGTCTCTAACCAAGTCATCGGAAACGCTTCAGCAAAACTTGGTAAAACCACAATATTTGCCTTGCTTATATAGTTTTTAATCTCGTGATATGGCACTTCTTTTATGTGTTTTACTTTTGTTTTAGCTTCAGGAGTTAAAAGATTATAAAACAACTCTATTGTAGATGTTTTGGTGAATACATCAATGGCATCTTTACCCAATAAAAGCAAATTTGCTTTTTCATTTTTTATAACTACTAAATTAAATGCTTCTGCTAATTCTAAAACTCCTTTTTTGCGAATAATAGTTCCGAAGTAAAGCAATTGACCTTCATTAATATGGGATTCAATAGGTGAAAATTGATTGGCATCAATTCCGTTATGAATTGTTTTTATATGATGCTTTAAACTAAATATCTTTTTGGTTAACTCTCCAGTAAACGTACTTACAGACACTACTTCTTGCGCACTTGTTAACGCTGTTTTTTCTAATACAAAATTTTTAAATTTTTGTGTTCTGCCATCAAGTTTACAAAAGTAAGCATCGCTTCCATTAAGGCGTATAACTATAGGAACTGTAAATTTCATAAAAGCAGAAATACCAGTCCAATCTGGCGCTTCAATTAGCTGAATTCTTTCTTTATCTATTTCTTTTTGAATAATTTTCTGAATTCGTTTACGCTCGTTATACCATCCAAAAATAGCATGCTTAACAGCTTTAATGCTCACAATTTTAACATCTTGGTCATTATAAATATCATCTTGATTTTGATATGCTACAAACACAGTCACTTTAACTCCAGAATTAGACAAACCAACAGCCAAATTTTTTATGCTAGTCCCTAAACCTCCTGAAGGTTTTAAATTAGCATGTGGATATTCAGATGTTAAAAAACCTATGTGCATTATACGAGTTTTAAATAATTATCAACCATTGTTTTTAAGGCATATTGCTCTCTAATTTTTGATGAAAACGAATTGTTTAACAAACTAATTTTATCATTACAAATTTGAGTTATTATGCTTTGAAGTGCATTAACATCTTTAGCTTTAAACAAATAGCCATTAGTACCATCTTTTACAATTTCTACATTTCCACCAACTGTTGTAGTAATTACAGGCACATTACAACACAAACTTTCTAATATTGATAAACTAAAGGCTTCCATATATGTTGGTTGAATCATATAATCGTACGCTTTATACAAAGCATACAAATTATCTACACTTCCTTTAAAATTAATTGTGCTTTCTAAATTATATTTATGTACTAAATCTGTTAATGTAGATTTATAAATACCTTCTCCAAAAACATCAATTGTAATGTTTTCTAAAGTAGTTTTATTTAGTTTGGTTAGCGCTAAAATTAAATCTTGAATTCCTTTTTCATACACTAAATGAGAAACTACAATAAATCTATAACTAACTAGATTATCTCTTTTTTCTTGTTCTCTTACTTGGTATAATTCTGTTTGGATTCCGTTATAAATGACGTCTGTTCTATTTTCTAAATTAGAGCTATAATCTTTTAAATTTTGATTTTTTATATACTCACTTACAGCTATAATCTTATCAATACTTTTATTGTTAATTAAATATTTTAATTTTCTTTTTATCCTTTTTTTTAATGGAAATCCATCTAATGGTCTAGACATGTGGTCTACAGCAAATACTTTACAATTAAGTTCGCTTTTTACTGTTTTATAAAAGGAAGTAAATAATTCAATGAAATGTGTATACACATAATCATATTCGACCTTATTGCTATATATGTGATTCAAAAAAAGACCTTCAATATTACTTTTATCGTCTGAAAAAACACTCACACTATTATAAATCTCTAATTGTTCAGACTTCGGAAAAAACCAATCAACAGTATAACCTCTTTTTTTACAAGCCTCATCAAAAGCTAAAAAAAAGCGATCCATACTACCAATTCTATTTGCTTTTAATTGATAGTTACAAATTACTGCTATACGTTTTACTTTATGCATTCTTTAATTATTGTGGCTATACGTTTTCCTGTGTTTTTTAATGGATGGCTAATTTGTAAATCGAGCAATTGCTTTTGAGCTTCTAGTCGCTTATTAGGGTTTTGCAATGAAGAATTAATCTCATTTATTAAAGATACAGCATCTTTTACAATGGCAACTGCTCCACTTTCAGCAACACGCTTATAATGTTGAAATTTTAAAAATCGCTGATCGTCGTATAATCCATTCTCTTTATTTCCAAAAACAGGGTTAATTACTGGTTTATCAAAAAACATAGCATCTAAACTCATAGTTGAGCACATATTTATTGAAATATCTGTATATTCCAACACACTTTTTAAATCTGTAATATCTTCAATTGTAGGAATACGTTGCGACCACGTTTCTTGATGTCCATCGCGTGTTAACTTCCATTTAGGGCAGTTCCATTTAATAAAAGGATACTCTTCTTTTAAATGCATAAAACGAGTAGGTTCTTCAGCAGGTGATGTTCGCACTAATAAATTAACAGGTCTTTTTATTGTATTTTGTTTAATAGCTTCAGCTATGGTTTTTATGTATAAATCATCATTTTTACTTGTAGACACATCTCCACAGCTATAACAGATA
Source organism: Aquaticitalea lipolytica (assembly GCF_014641635.1). GTDB lineage: Bacteria > Bacteroidota > Bacteroidia > Flavobacteriales > Flavobacteriaceae > Aquaticitalea > Aquaticitalea lipolytica. The sequence continues at coordinate 482,222 of NZ_BMIC01000001.1, forward strand.
GTCTGTTTAGTTTCATCTAAATCAAACTTTTCAAAAAAAGTCTTTTTTGTTGAGTTATATCTATCTAAAACGTAAGGCTCAAACTGTGGTGTACCAACTACCTTAATCTGATTTTCAGTAATGGTTTTATAAAACTCTAAAAGTTCCGATTTCATTAAATGACTCCAAACAAAATAGTAATTAAAATTACCACTCATTCGACCTTTTGAAGCCAAATTATCCCAACTAAAAATAAATGTTGCAGTATTAGTATGTGTTTGCTCTGAAGCATAAATTAATGGAGCAATATATGGTGGACGTTGGTGTGTAAAGTAAACTATATCTGGACTATGCGTTTTTAAAAGTGCTATATAACGTTTTGTGGTTACATTATTTTTAAATGTTTTTTGTTGACATCTATTATAGATATTTATCCAATTTTCTGAATGAAAAAAGTAAGTCCAAGCAAAAATTAGTTTTGTTAAAACACCTCTTTTGCTATTAGATTTTGGATAGTTTCCTCTTAAATTATCTCGTATTCCGAAATTATTTTTTTTATGATTTTGCAAATGAGCTACTTCTTTTAACTTCCTGAAAAACCATGTTTTTGAAGGTTCTCTAAAGTCTTCAAGCTCTTCAATAGTGCAATTATCTACATTAAATCCTTCAAAACATGATTTTGGTAATCCAGAAAAAATGATGATGTCTTGAAATTGGTGTTTTGCTTCTTGTAAAAAATCACTCATTATGTAATTTCTAAAGCCTACACCATCTGTAATGACCAATGCTATTTTAGATGTTTTTACTTGCAAATTTTGGATGCTTTATAATTATAATTTCAACAGCTTTTAAAAATTTAAAGATACTGTTTTTAACTACATTTTAAAGCAAAATCAGGACAATAACAGTGAGAAATTTACCAATTGCCATATATGAAAACTAGACTGATTGTTTCCTTTTAAATATGAGTTCCACTCTTTATCAATCTCACCCATATTAAACCATGACGCATAGTTACTAGATTTGATTTTATTTATATGCATCTCAACAAACTCTTTTAAGTCTTCAGACAGCCATTCACGTTGTGGCGTTTGCAATGGTCGTTTTGGCGCATAAGATATAGATTGCGGCACATATTTAGATATCACATCACGTAAAATGCGTTTATTTTGTTGGCCTTTTATTTTGAATTCTATTGGAAGTGAAAAACCAAATTCTACCAATCGGTAATCTAAAAATGGTTCTCTTAACTCTGTAGAATATGCCATAGAAACTCTATCGTTAAAACGTAATGCTCTCGGAATTTTAGTATAAAATAAATCTCTATACTGTAAATTCTGTACGTTATTATTAAATGGCTTTGGGTATTGATGTTTTACAATCTCATCACTACTTGTTACATTAATAATTTGAGGCTTGAATGGGCTTTCAGTAACTCCTTGAATAGTTGCTTGTAAATTTGATGAATAGTAATCATAACCTGCTAATTGCTCATCCATACCTTGACCATCTAGCAATACTTTTATGCCTTTATTCTTGGCAGTTTTAAATAATTTGGAATACGCTAAAGTTGGGATTCCGCCAAAAGGTTCATCTTGAAAATCACTTATAAAGTTTGATAATTCTGGAACTTCTTTAGCTACTAATAATACTTCATTTAATGGATTGTTATAATGACTTATCATTTGTTTTACCCAAGGCAACTCATCATATCGTTCATCATTAGTATAAAAAGTAAATGCTTCAATTTTATTAGTGTTAACCTGTGATTGATTAACTAAAGCCAATAAAGCCGAACTATCTAATCCTCCACTTATATTAAATCCGACAGGAACATCTGCTCTAAAACGTAATTTTACGCTATCAAAAAGCAAACTGCTATATATTTCTTTAGCTTCGCTGTAGTTGTTTATCTGTGGATGTTTTGCGATTTGATCAACAAAATCATACCATTCTGTAATGGTTAAATCTCCGTTTTTAAGTTCTAAAAAATGCCCTGCAGGAAGTTGATATATATCTTCCCAGAACGTTTCATTTGGTAAACCATAACTGCCATTTATAAAATAATGATTCCAAATATTTTGATTTGGCTTTTTATTTACACCGCTTTTATGAATGGCTTTTATCTCACTTGAAAAAACAAATGTACTTGCATTGTGATGGTAATAAAACGGCTTAACACCAAAACGGTCTCTAACTGCAAATAAAGTTTTCTCTTTAGTATCCCAAATAGCAAACGAGAACATACCATTTAACATGTTTAAACACGATTTGCCGTATTTAATATATAATGCCAGGAGTACTTCTGTATCAGATTGAGTTTTAAAATCATACTCGTTTTTTAATGTTTCCTTTAATTCGAGATAATTATAAATTTCACCATTAAAAACGATATAATACCGTTTTGAATAATCTGTAAAGGGTTGGTTTGCTTGTGAAGATAAATCTATAATTGACAATCGGTTATGACCAAGTGCTGCAAAATTTTTATCATAGTAAATACCTGTGAAATCTGGACCTCTATGCACTTGTGATTGCAACATAGCTTGCAGTGGAAACTCATAATTTTCATGACCTACAAGTCCTGCAATGCCACACATATTATTTCTGTTTAGATTTCAAATAAGCTTCAGCTTTATGCCAATCGTCCATAGTATCTATATTGATTTGACCTTCTTCAGGCGACTCAATATATGCTATTTTATTTCCGTAGATTGAATTTTGTTCTAATAAAACGCTAGTTTTTGTAATATAAATTAATCCATCTCTGTGATAAACCGTTGGTAAATCTTGACGTCTACTAATAATTTGCTTATCGTTGGTTGTTAAGTTTAAAAACCCTTCTTCATTAGCTTTAAAAGTCCAATGAGGATTATATTCGGCTGGTACTTTTTGAACAGAAATCAAAGCATCACAATCACTTTCAATAAATTTTTTTATAGAAGCATCAATAAAATCACCTGTTTTAAAAGGGCTGGTAACTTGCAATAAACAAACAGCATCAAAATGAATGTTTTGAAATTTAAAAAACTGAAGTGCATGTTGAATAACTGGTAACGTTGGTGAAGCATCTTCAGCGAGATGCGAAGGCCTTTTAAAAGGAACATCTACTTTTAAGTTTTTAGCAATAGAAATAATCTCATCATCATCAGAACTTAAAATAACTCGAGATAATAATTTAGAATTGTTAGTAGCTTCTAAAGTATATTGCAATAAAGGTTTTCCATCTAACTCCTTAATGTTTTTTTTAGGAATCGATTTTGAACCTCCTCTTGCTGGTATAATGCCTAAAATGGTCATTAATACATAATGGTTTTATGATACCTCAACTCTATAGTTGCTAAAATATCTGCTATTTTTTCACCTGAATCACCATTACCATAAATAGTGTCTTTTGCAATTCTATTTTCTGTTTGTATTCTGTTTAGTATTCCATTTTTAATGGCATCTTTTTCATAAGACACATCTATAACATTTTCACCACGAGCTCTTCCGTGTTGTCGTGTACCAATATTCACTACAGGCACACCTAAAAAAGCACATTCCCTAATACCAACGCTAGAATTTCCTACTAAACATTTACTGTTACAAAGCAAACGCAAAAAATCTTCTGGAATCATATTTTTGAAAAAATGAATGTTTTCTGGCTGATATTCTTCTCGGTAAGACCGAATTCCGTTTGAAGTTCCATCAGCTCCTGAATCTACATTAGGCCAAAACCAAAATGCAGGAATTCCTAATTCGTGAACTACTTTTAAAGTATTATAAACGTTCTCGCGTGCTTGGTCATATTCAGTGGTTACAGGATGTTGCATTACAACAATATAACCGTCTTGCCAATTTATCTTTTTACCAACGCCCCCATATTTATCAATAGGGTTGAAATCTAATTTCGGATTACGACTCACTTCATAAGCTATATCGATAGAAGGACATCCAGTATTAAATACAAAATCTTCGTCTTCTCCCATTTTTAAAACACGTGTTTTTGCTTCTTCTGAAGCAACAAGATGTATATCAGCTAATTTTGTATTTGCATGACGTACTTTCTCATCAATATTACCAGTTACTTCTCCTCCTTGAATATGCACTAATGGTATATTTTGATAAGACGCTGCAATAGATACTGCAATGGTTTCAAAACGATCAGCAATAGCCACAACAGCATCTGGTTTTAGATTATAAAAGGTATTTGAAAGCTCCATAACTCCTAATCCAGTGGTTTTAGCCATTGAGGTTTTGTTCTCGCCTTCTAACACAATAAACACCTTTTCATTAATCACAAAACCATCATCTTCAATATAATTTACTGCATTACCATAGCGATCTAACAAAGCAGAACCAGCTACCACGAGTTGCAATTCTAGTTTTGGATGCGCTTGAATAGCTTTTAAAGCAGTTTTTACTCTACTGTAAGAAGGTCTTGCAGTTATAACCACACAAATTTTACGTTTATTCATTTAAATCTTGTTGTGTTAAAAAATCCCATTGCTGCAGATCTCTATTAATTTTTTTACCAATAATAGAATTAAAATAAGTTGCAGCAATGCCTTTATCAGCTGGTTTTTTTGCTTCTAAATCTTCAAAAGTAAGCACATGTCCTTTTTTTAAATCTTTATTTATAGCTAACGATTTCTCAAAAATAGACTTTAAGTCTTTAAATGATGAATTATCGTTTTTATTAACTGGATGCTGTAATGCTTTTTCAATATTATTTACAGAAGTTACCAATGCACTTATATCGTCTATAGTTAACGATGATGTTACATCTGGTCCAAATTGCTGTTTATTAAATACTGCATGAAACTCAAGTATTTCTGCTCCTAAAGCAACTGCAGCAACACAAGTCTCTAGTTTAGCAGAATGATCTGAAAAACCAACAGGAACATTATATCTTTTTTTTAATTCACAAATAACATTAAGTCCGTATTGTTCTGGTTGTGTTGGATATGAAGTTGTACATTGCAAAATAGAATACTCAACATCCTTTAATTTTAAAAAGTCTACAGCATTATCTAGTTCTTTATATGAACTCATGCCTGAAGATAAAATTACAGGTTTTTTGGTTTGTGCAATTTTTTCTAATAGTAAAAAATTAGTGACTTCGCCAGAACCTATTTTATATCTATCTACGCCAACTTCTTCCAACACATCAACAGCAGCATTACTAAAGGGAGAGCTCATAAACTCTAATCCTACTTCATTGCAATGTGCTTTTAATTCTTTCCACTGCTCTAAGGTAAATTCCATACGCTTCCAGTAGTCAAAACGTGTTTTATCTTGCTTTGAAAATTTAACTCTAAAAGGTTCATAAATGCTGCTTTCTGCTTCAGCAATATGCGTTTGAAACTTTATAGCATGCACACCTGTTTTAGACAATGCATCAATATATGCATGAGCAGTACCTAAACTACCATCATGTGCTTGAGCTATTTCAGCAATAATAAAAGGCATATCTAATGTTTTGTGTTATTTGGTTTCCAATAGAGCTTTACATCTGGCAATTTACTGAATTCTTTAAACTCTTTTAAAGATAATCTATTACTATTTGCTATTAATTTTGGTGTATTTAAAACCACATCTCCTAAAGCTTGAACAATTGCCACTAATGTTTTAAACTGACCTTTAAACACTTTCAACTTCAACTGCATCCATAAAGAATAGGCGAATTTTTGAGGTATTAATTTTATAGGGTAAAATAATAAGTACAAATACCAACCTGCTCTTAAAGAGCGTCTTTGACGTAATATATAATCGTGGTTGTTTTTACGCTCAATTAAATCTACACGATGGTGACATAAAATATCTGGAGCGTAAAGCACTTGCTTATTGTTCTTAAAAAGGTTGAAACTCGCAAAGTCTTCTTCACCATAAAAAATAAACCATTCTGGATAATCAGGCAACTGTTTCCAATCATTCATTCTCCAAACATGTGCTCCACCTGCAAAGTTCTTAACTCGCTCTAGTTGTTGATTATGTTCAGTGGTCTCTGGATTCGAAGTACTCCAAAAAATCCTGAAACTAATAACTGCGCATGCATTATTCTGGCTAAAAACAGCCTCAATAACCTCTAGAGGTTGTTGCGTAATAAAATGCAAATCATCATCAATTGATATGGCATAAACAGCTTTTGTTTTTTCTAAAAGTCGGTTCCTACTATAAATTAAGCCTTTTGAAGTTTCGTTTTTAAATATCTGAATTTCTGGATGATTGTTTTTTATATAATCATAAGTATTGTCACTTGAGCCATCATCCCAAATAATACATTCAACATCTGGACGATGTATTAAATGACTTATTTTACTTAATGTAAATTTTAAGTCTTCTATCCTATTTTTAGTAGTTATTAATATGCCGAATTTTGGTTGTGTCATTTCTCTTTTATTTTAAAAAATAACAATCCCTTTTTGAATAGGATAACGCTATAAATTCCAATACTTATTTTAAACTTCTCAAAGGTAGATATTGATTTATGATCTATAATATTTTGAATACTTTGCTTGTGTGTTTTATTAATTGAAAATCGTTCTTTTATTGACGCTCCATGCATCAAAATTCTGTAAATAATTAGCAATAATTTTGAAACAATATAGTTGGACACCTCATTTTTTGATGCTTCAGGAATAAGATTCAAGCTATTAAAAACCAAGTAATGATATCTGAAAATTGAATCTAATAAAGGTAATGTAGTTTGCGATGAAATTCTCTCATTATCAACTCTTATATAAAATAAAGATTCATCAATAAAACTAAACTTCATTGGTTCTAAAAGCATTCTGAAATGAAACTCTGTATCTTGTAATTTGTGAAGTGTTTCATCAAAAAGAGTTTTATTAATTAAAAATTCTTTTTTCCAAAGTGGTCCTAAAGTAGAGAAAAAAGTCTTGTTTAAAATGAAGTTAGCTAAAGCATTTTTAGATTCTAATACAACTGGCCTTTGCACATTGGTAATTTCAAACGACTCTTTAAATGTTTCGCCATAAGCTATACAGCAATCTAAATCTGTATGTTGTAAGAGGTAGTTAATTTGCTTTTTTAATAGCTCTGGTTTCATTATGTCATCACTATCAAACCATTTTACAAAACTGCCTTTACTTTGCTTAAAACCATAATTTCTACAAGCGTTAGCGCCTTTATTTAAGTTTGGAGGCCTTTCATGATATTTAAACCTGCTATCCTTAGTAGTATAATTTTCTACAACTTGTTTTGTATTATCAGAAGAACCATCATCAACAATAATACATTCCCATTGCTCATAAGTTTGCTTCATAACCGAATCTAAAGTTTCTTTCAGCAATTCGGCTCTGTTGTAGGTAGGAATGATTATAGAAATTGTTGGATTCATTTATAAATAATGTCGACCTTTTGTCATGTTTATAGCTCTACTATTTAGTATTTCTGATTTATGCTTTTTTATGAGTTGAATTTCTTTACCTACACCTGAAAATAGTTTAAAATCAAGTTTTAATAGGGCTTTAATTCTTCTTTTTTGAAGCTCCCATAATTTTGGTTTAAAACTATAATTGCTTTCTAAAATATTAGACCAACGAAGTTTATAATCTTTCTCTTTTGTTTTATAGTATTGTGATGAATATATTTCAACTTTTTTAGGTGTTCTATTTTCTCTGTCGTGATTAATTATTGCATCAGTTACAACACCTATTTTAAGGCCATGAAACAATATACGTTGGCAATAGTTATCATCTTCTCCATAATGAAAAAAAATAGGATCAAAACCACCAACAATTTCTAATGTTTGTTTTGGTAGCAACCAAGCTGCTGCATTAACAAATGGCAACTCATAAACCGAATTTAACTTTTGTGCTTTAAAATTATCATTAAAATGTTCTAGTCCAGAATTAGTTATAGCATTTAAAAAACCAACATCTAAATTATCACCATTCCCATTTAAATGCAACGGACTTATAATTCCTAATTGTGGATTTGATTTGTGAGCATCTAAAAGCTTTTCAATAGTTGTAGGATGTAAATAAGCATCTTGGTTTAGCAAAAAAACATAGTCAGCTCCTTTATTTAAAGCATAAGAAATTCCCAGATTATTTGCTTTACCAAATCCTAAATTTTCACTTTGAGATAAAACCGTTATTTGTTGATAATTGTTATTTATAAAATCTAGCGTTTTGTCGGATGAATTATTATCTACAATAACTACAGAAAATTCAGCAGGAATACTCGACAAGGTTTTTGACAACCATTGCATTGCATTGTATGTAACAATAATAATATATACCATTATTTAGCTTTAAACTTATCTACAACCCAATAATACACTTTGTAAAACAAATTATACTTCCGCAATAACCTTTTTTGAACTTCTGGATGAAGAAGTTTGAGGTATTGACTATATAAAATTTTATTGTAAGCATGATAATCTGTTATTGCGTTTTGGTTATTAACATTTGTTGCTTGGTTTGCATGCAACCTGAATGATGCCAGATTTTTATGTATCACAGCAATATCTTTATACTTTAGTATTCTATACCAATATTCACAATCTAAAATTTGTTTTAAATTTTCATCAAACAATCCTATTTTATCAACTAAATCTTTTCTAAACATCACTATAGATGGCTCTCCAACTTTATTTCTAGGTGGATTTAAAAACTCTGCTGACTTCAATAAAGATTTGTCTATAATGCTTATGTTATTTTCGACTTTTAAATCTAATGTTCGCTGTAGGTTACCACAAGTCTCAATCCAAGTTTCAACCTCTTTACTTGCATGAGCTTTATCAACAATAAAATCGCGTTTTGAGGTTACTAATCCTATATGAGGATTGGTTTCTAAAACCTCAACCATTTCTTCAACACATGTAGGTGAAAGCACATCGTCCTGAAACAAAAATTTTATGTATTTGCCATTAGCTTTAAGTAAACAATTGTTCCAATTGGCTCCAATCCCATTTGGCTTGTGATTAAATATATGTATTGGAGTTTGAGTTTTTGAAGTATAGTTTTTTATAATGCTTAAAGTATCATCTTTAGATGCATCATCAGATACAATAATCTCTAAATTTTTATAGGTTTGAGCCAAAGCAGAACTTATGGCTTCAGCTATAAATTGCTGTCCGTTATACGTTGGAATACAAATTGAAACTAAAGGTGAGTTATGCATTATTAGTATTTACTAGATTTAATCTTCGTCTAATTTCTCTTTTAAATATAGTTCTGTATTGATAGAATGACAATTTACCAATTCCTTTAATAAGAAGCGATCGGTTTTTATTCTTTTCGAATTCTAAATCTTTATTAAGAGAGCTATAACCTCCATCGGCATAATTAGCAATTAAAATATCTATAAATTGTTTTGAAATTTTTGACGAAAAAAACCAACGTATATTATGATCCCAATCTGCATGTGATTTGTATTTTAAATTGAATAAACCGATGGTTTCAAAAACACTTTTTTTAAAAAAAATGGCTTGATGGCATATGTTTTTTTTACTCAATTTATAATAAGAAAACTCACCATCATAAACACCATTAAATCTTTGTGACATTACATTTCCGTAAAAAACATCTGCTGTATTAATAACATTAGCTTTAGAAACGTTTTCTAAAGTTGTTGATTTATACAACGTATCATCACTTCCTAAAAACAGTAAATACTCACCTGTAGCAACCTTTACTCCTTTATTCATGGCATCATAAATACCTTTATCTGGTTCTGAAATTAATTTAAGGTTTTCAATCTTACCAGAATATTGTTTTATAATATTTAAAGTACTGTCAGTAGATTTTCCATCAATAATTACAACTTCATAGTTTTTAAATGTTTGACAATAAATACTATTTAAGCAGTTCTCTAAAAATGCTTCAGAGTTGAAGGTGGGAAGAATAATAGAAAACAAACTCTTATTTGACATGGAGTTATTTAAAGTAATTAATTATAAAACAAAACTAAAGAATTTCCTTTTTCAATATTTCACTATATAATTTAATATAAGCGTTTGCTTGAATTGATAAATCATATTTCTCTTTAGCGGCAAGACTAATTTCAGCATTATTAAAAGAACTCTTAATTTTTAAAAATTGCTCTAAGCTCTCCAATAATGATTGACTACTTATAGATTTTGCCAACAATCCGTTTTGTTCATTTTTAATCATATCTGTAATTCCTCCAACTGGGAAACCTATAACTGGTGTACCACACATAAGTGATTCTAAAACCGTATTAGGCAAGTTATCCATTAATGACGGAATAACAAATACATCAGCAGCAGAATATGCAATACTCATTAAAAGTTCATCATTAATAGTACCTAACTCTATTATGTTTTTAAAAGAATCTAAACCACTATTTTTACTACCAACTGCACATAAAACCACATCATCATTTTGCATCATCTTTAAGGCTTTTTTTAAATAAGCATAACCTTTTCTATGATTATCAATTGAGTCGGCTACAAACAAAATAACTGTTTTATCTTTAGGAATATTTAAAATATTACGAGAATAGTTTTGATCTCTAGGCTGAAATATTTCTGAATTAATTCCATAAGGAATACAATGTACGTCTAGAGTTTTAAAAACAGTACTATTTTTTGCTACTTGACATAGCCATTTTGAAGGTGCAACAATATTAATGTTTGAAGAGTATTCAATAGCTTTTTGTTTTAATATGAGGTTTTTATTTGCTACTAGTTGTTCTTCATTAGTAAGTATTCTCGGAATAGGATTTCCTGATGCATCTATGCCTAAAAAAGTTTCTAAATAATGTTCACCTCCAGTAAACGGATTCATATCGTGCAGAGTCCAAACAATTGGTTTAGTATTATTTCTAAAAAACGAGTCGTAATCTAAAAAATTAGATACCCAATGCAAATTTATAATATCAGCTTCTTTGTAAAGTGGTGAACTGGTAATATCTAAACTAGATTCCGGAAAACTAAATAACTCTAAACCTAGTTGTCTGTGTTTAAAAAACTGTTGCTTTGGAGTTTCTTTAGATTTTTTAATAAGGCCTATTACACGTAAAAAACTCAAGCATTTATGCTTTATTAATTGAAACTTACTTTTAGGTTTATTTATTTGATTAAACTCATAGGTTTGCTGTAATGATTTTTGCTTATGTTTTAAAAGTACTTTTGATTCGACACCTTGTTGCAATAACCCTTCATGCAAACGCAAACAAGCATTGGCAGCACCACCTTTATCGAATGTATTGACGATTAATACTTTCATTGTTTTATTGCTTCAATAAATAAAGAATCGGGCTTTCTTATTTCTCCATCAATTGCATCTAATTGATATTTATCCCAATCAGGAATATTGCTTTTATAAGCTGAACATATTGTTATTTGTTGAAATCCAACTGTCTTTAATAACTCTGATAATGAATATCTATCATACATCCATTGATGAATTTCTCCCCCAAGTCTAAATTGCCCTATTTTTATTGCTTTTTTTTCTCTATCTGTTAATTTTGGCTGAGATTGTTTCACCTTTATTATATTCCATATTTTCCTAACTAATTGTTTAACTTTTTTTAAAAAAGAGCTAGATTTAATTTTTGTATTTTGAAGGTTTTGTGGTCGACTTAAAAAGTCCTTTCTTATTTTTTTACCTTCCATACCAATACGACTAAACACATAGCCTTCATTAGGTATTGTGTCTTGACATAAATAGGCTTTCATATTCCCACCACTTTCATTTCTAACCATTTGGTCAAGAAGTTCTAAAACTATCCAATTATAATTTTGTTGAGCTTCAGTTTGTCCTGAAGTTGCCATTTCAATATTTTTTAAATATTCTTTAGCAATTGTTTCTAAATCAGGTACAGCAATTCTAATAACTCCTTGTGGTTTTAACACACGAAAACACTCATTGATAAATTTAACACCATCTGCTTTAGAAAAATGTTCCAAAACATGCGAATGATAAATCACATCCATGCTTTGAGATTCAAATGGAATGCCATCTAATAGATTATGAGCTTGTACATGCTCCGAATTAGATACAAAATCTATGTTAATCCAATCCTTATGAAACGTGTTACCACAGCCTAAATTGAGTAAATTCATTAATTACAATCTTGTTTGAATCCAAATATATTTAACTGAAAATCCATGTTGTTATAATTGCTCAATCCCATGAAAGGAGATTTTAAAGCATCATTTCCTGGTATTGACATATATATTCTAAATTTTGCTTCAGTTAAAATGTTTATAAGCTCATTCAACGTTTGTTGTTGTCCTACAAATGAATGGTATTCAACAAAAATACGGTCTACCTTATCTAAATCTTCGGCTATATCTTTTAACACAACTGTTTCAGCACCTTCAATGTCTAACTTTAATAAATCAACTTTACTTTTAATATAAGGTCTTAAAGATGTCATAGGAACACTTTTACTATTTGCCTTATAATTACTTTTATTGTAAGTTTCTAAAATTCCAGCATCTGCACCTTCCGACTGAAACTTCAAGCTTGTATTTTCATTCCATAACCCTTTATTTATGAGTTTTACATCATCAAGACCATGACTTTTTATATTTGCCTCTAAAATATCAAATATGAATGGGTCTGGCTCAAAAGCTACAATTTCTGCACTTGGGTATAATTGTTTAAAATAAATTGAAGCTAAACCTATATTAGCTCCTCCATCTATAATATATGGAGACTTGTTTTTAGTTTTAAATTTATAGATTTCGGTTTTAAAAATTTCATCGTACATAAATAAAAATGATGCACTGTCTGGTATTTGTAACTCTTTACCATGTATTATAGCAGATGTTTTTACATACCTAGGCACCAATTTTAATCTATCAAATTCAGATACAGATTTTGAAGTTTTTAAATTGAGTTTTCTTTTTATATATGCTTTTAATTCTGGTGCTATCAAACTAAAAAGTTTTAGTATTAAATTAATTTTAAATGTTTCTGTATCAAATAAACTAATTCAAAAGTTATAATTTTATAAATGAGTCATTTTTTTATTTTTAATTTAAATCTTTAACTGTTTTAGCTGGATTACCAGCAACCATTGTAAAATCAGGCACATCTTTTGTCACTACTGCATTTGCCGATACTATTGCTCCTCTTCCAATTGTAACGCCCTTTAAAATTGTAGCTCCAAAACTAATCCATGCATAATCTTTAATTGTTATTGGACTTGTGTCTATGTTCTTTTTCTCAATCCAACTTCCTGAATCTATCATCTCTCTAAACCTTTGTGCTCTTTCCAAATAATCAATTTCATGAGAATTTGTATCAATTATATTGACGTTATGTGATATTAAAACATTGTTTCCAATTCTTAATGAATCTCCAGACCAAATTCTACTATCTTTACCTATAAAACAATTGTCACCTACACTAATTTCTCCACCATATTTAAAAACTAATAGTTGACCTCTAATATGTGTGTTTTTACCTATAGTAATTTTTGTAACATCTTCTTGAAGATTATTAACTTCTGCTTCAGCATAGAAATTTGTACCTTGACCAGATAAAACTTGTGATTTGCATTTAGTGCTATTATAATTTGCAATTCTAATATTTAATTCCTCTAAATCAATAGCATATGTTAAATTTTTTTTACCTATAATCTTAAGGAAAAATTTCATTATTAACTTTTTCATCTATTCAAATTTTAAAATATTTAGCACTTCGGTTATTTTAAAAGTTAAGAAAAATTCTACGTTTAATCTTTTGAAAGTATCTTTTAATTTTACTTTTTAATGAAACCCTTAATACGTTATTTTCTTTTTTAACCAATTTCTCATTAGTAAAATAATCTAACATTTGTGTATACCTTTTAAGGTTAATTTTATCCTCTAATTTTATAAAAAAAATTTCTTTAGATAAATTTTGATTTACATCTTCTATACCACAGTTTTCTCCACTACCATCTAATCCAATATTAATTACCAGACTTTTAGTTACAAATAAACCTAGCCCATTCTTTATAAATACTGAGTAGTACCATTTAATTGCCCAAGATTTTGGGTTGTTAATCATAGATGCAAAATCATAATTAGCAAAGTTGAATCTATTCATTAAAAAATTATGGTTTTGAATTAAATCTTTATACTCGATGTCATGCTGAAAACAATCCCATTTTTCTTTCCAAGTTGCCCATCCCCATGAACTCGTAGCAAGAGGACATAAAAATGTATCTGAAATATTGAAATCAATTGGAAATTGATATCCATTTATTGAATATACATTTGAAGCATTTTTATAGATCTCTAACCCTTCATTACAATAGGTTAAAAATTGAGGTGAAGTAATTAAATCGTCCTCTAAAACAATAATGCGTCCATATTTATTAATTACAGTTGTTATTCCATCTATAACATTTTTGGCTAAGCCTAAATTATCATCTCTTTGAATAACCACAACTTCTTTACACCATTGTTTAGATTTAACTAGCTGACTAATTTCATTTATTTTTTTTAAATCCTCTTCTGAAGCATCTTTTTTCGGTCCATCGCAATATATATAAAGCACACTTTTATCTGCAAGATTATTTAATGCTAGCGCATTTAAAGTTTGCTCGGTATGCCAAGGACGATTATAAACAAAAAGAACTATTGGTGCTAGGTTCATTTACTTTTTATTGTCTTTAAAGAAAAGTGTGTTAAATGTTTTAGCCACTAAAATATAGTCATTAATAATCAAAAATTTATACAAATCACTCTTAGAAGGCAAATCGGCAAGTGAATTTTTATTTAAATCTTCAACTAAAAGAAAAGAAGGTCTGTATTTTTTCCAATCATTAGATTCTACGACTTCTAAATCAAACCCTTCGACATCAATTGTCATAAAATCAATATTTTGATTTTTACCTAAATGTTTATCAAGTACTTGCTTTAATGGATAAGTATTAACCTTCCTCTTTTCTATTATTCTATAGTTTTGCAATCCATCCTTTTTTAAGGCTTCAGTTTCAGAAAAAGTATTTAATGCAGGTTCGTTAAACATATAATACAATAATTCACTTTCTTTTTTAGAGATGCCTATTTCAAGATTTATATCATTTGGTCTTTCTTTATTAAATGCAACCATACTTCCTGGCAAAGCATCTATATTAATACCTCGCCAATCTTTTTTATAAAAACTATATGTATTTGAAAATCGTCTAGGATGGTGTGCACCAACATCTACATAAAACCCATTTTCTTTATTGCTAAAAAAACGATTTAAAATTAAATCTTCACCTTCTTGAGAGTATGATAAATTAGAAAACGCTAAACTATTTTCATATTGATTAATAGCTTGCTGTCTAAAATAGTTTTTTACTTTTTTAGGTGTTAATACATTTAAAAGTTTCTTTAAAATCTTCATTAAAAACAACGTTAAAAACCTCCACCAATTGGTATTGTTGGCTGAATAGTTATTGGATTAAAATTAAACTCACGATGCATAAAAATACTTGTCGTCCAAGTATAATCGTTAATTGGACCTAAGCCATGAAAGTCTACTTCTATAAATCCTAGATCTCTAAATGTGTTAGCTATTTCTGGGTGTCGATCACTATTATCTAAAATAATTAAACCTCCATTATTTAGCATTTTAGTAGCCTCTTTTGAGCAAGCCTCTCTTTTAACTCCATCAATCAATATTATATCAAATTTCACATTAAACTCTTTAGGTTTAAGTTCATAATCAGTGTCAGCAAAAACTAATGTTTGGTTTTTAATTTTAAACTGTTTAACTTTTTCATACCATTCTATATTGTGATCTATTGAATATAATTCTTTTACTCTTTGAGCAAAAAACAATGATGAATTACCTGAACCCCATTCTAACATGATTTTATTAGATAAGTCTAACTGACGTAAATAATCAATTGAAGGGTAAGTGAACCATGGTATTGGATTATTATTTGCATTAATAGCCTCTTGCTTATTTTTGCTTAAAAGGTGTCCATAATCAATTTCTAAAATAGTACTAGCTTTAGTATATATTAAGCCTTTAGGATTGTTCTTAATTATCTTAAATCCAATTTGTTTTAAAATGTTATTGATGCTTTTTTTAATGAAATTCATGTTTAATTAAGATATGGCCTTGGTTATTTTGTATTATACGCCCTGTGTTAAAAAAGTCTCCGTTTTCTACTTCAAAAGATCCTGCATTTATAACCCAATCAGAAATATTCTGATCTTCACTTGCAAACAATGTAAAGTGATACATACCAGCTTGAAAAGGAATTACAGGAACATAAATTTTAATTAATTTGGTTTCTTGAGGCGCAAAACTTATTTCTTGGTTTGTTAAATCGTTACTAAAGATAGTTATGCGTCTGGCATGATCATCATCAATTCCAACTGAAACTCTAATAGAATGTAAGTTTACATCAGAATTATTTTTTAACTCCACAACCATTTTATAAGAAGAACCTGACTGAATTAATTGAACTTTTTCTTCATTTGCATTTTCAAACCAATAGCTTTCAAATTTTAGTTTTCCATTTCCTTCTCTATCTGTTCTTGTAGACAATTCTTTTGATACTTCTTCATTTCTAAATTTTTTAAGATAATATGAAATCATATCTTCAGTATAACCAACAGCATCCACAGTACCATTATCTAAAAGCATTACTCGTGTACACAAACTTTTAACTGCAGCCATATTATGACTTACAAACAACACTGTACGTCCATCGCCTTTAGAAATATCTTGCATTTTACCAATAGCCTTTTTTTGAAACTCAGCATCACCTACAGCCAAAACCTCATCAACAATTAAAATATCTGGCTCTAAATGTGCTGCTACTGCAAAAGCTAAACGTACTCGCATTCCAGAAGAATAGCGTTTAACAGGTGTATCTATATAACGCTCACAACCAGAAAACTCAACTATTTCATCTATTTTAGAACTAATCTCAGATTTGGTCATTCCTAAAATAGCTCCGTTTAAATATATATTTTCTTTACCTGTTAACTCTGGATGAAACCCTGTGCCAACTTCTAACAATGACGCTATACGTCCTTTAGTTTTTATTTCGCCAGTGGTAGGACTTGTTACTCTTGAGAGTATTTTTAGTAATGTAGATTTTCCAGCTCCATTTTTACCAATAATACCTAAAACCTCTCCTCTTTTTACTTCAAAATTAATGTCTTTTAACGCCCAAACATACTCTGACTCACCTTTAGTACTTCTATCATTTGTGTCTCCAATTTTTAAAAAAGGGTCTTCTTTACCTCTTACTTTACTCCACCATCTTTTAAGATCATTACCTAGTGTTCCTGTACCGATTAAGCCTAAACGATATTGTTTTGAAATATTTGTTGCTTTAAGAATTATATCGTCCATATTAAACAGTATCTATAAAACTTTTTTCTGTTCTATTGAACACAATTAAACCAAGAATAAATACAATAACACTTATTACTGTAACATAAATCATATCGCTAATTTGCACATTACCTGTATTAAGCATCATGTTTCTAAAGGCTTCAACAATAACAGCTATTGGGTTGTATTCTACTAACCAAGCATATTCAGGTAGTTTTTCTTTAAAATAGCTTATTGGATACATCACTGCCGAACCATACATAAGTAATTGTACACCAAATGTGACTAAAAAGGTTAAATCTCTATACTTTGTGGTCATTGATGAGATTATCATTCCGAGTCCCAAACCTAAAATTCCCATTAAAACAATAAGAAAAGGTAAAAAAACAATGGTTTTTTGAGGTGATACTTGTGAAGCTTCAAGTGTAAAAAAAACATAGTAAATATAAAATGCTATAAATACCAATAATTGTATAACTAACTTTAACAGGTTAGAAAATACAAGCGACATTGGCATTATAACACGAGGAAAATATACTTTACCAAAAATATTTTCATTCCTTTTAAATGTATTGGAAGTCCCTGTTAAACACTCTTTAAAATAATTCCATGAGGTTATTCCTGCTAAATTGAATAAAAAAGCTGGCACACCATTTCCTGTTGGTATATTAGCTAAATTATTAAATATTAAAGTAAATATTACCGAAGTGAATAGTGGCTGAATTATATACCATAAAGGACCTAAAATGGTTTGCTTGTAAACAGTAACAATATCTCTTTTTACAAATAGAAATAGCAAATCTCTATATCGCCAAATTTCATTAAAATTAAGATCTATTAATTTTTTTTTTGAAGATATAGTATATAACCACTGATTTTCCTTTGTGGGACTCAAAGTTTCATAATTTTAAATTGATAAGGCTAATATAATAAATAAGAAACTTTATTTATTGAAGATTAGGTATTAAGTATGCTTTACAAAATAATCCCAAGTGATTTTTAACCCTTCACGAACTGTGAATTGCGGTTTATAGCTCAACAATTTTTCTGCTTTAGAAATATCAGCCAATGAATCTCTCACATCGCCTTGACGTTCAGGACCATATTCTGCTTCTAAATTAGAGTTTGCTGCATTTTTTAATGAGTCCCATAAATAATTTACACTAATACGCTCACCACAGGCTACATTAAAAACTTGATTACTAGCAGTTTTTGGTGCAAAAAAACCTCTAATATTTGCTTGTACTGCATTATCAACAAAAGTAAAATCGCGTGTTTGCTCACCATCACCATTTATTTTTGGTGCATTATTATCTTTTAGAGCTTGCATAAATAATGGAATTACAGCAGCGTAAGCTCCATTTGGGCTTTGTTTTGGTCCAAATACATTAAAGTAACGTAAGCCTATAACGTCTGTATTATAGGTTTTTCCAAATACATCTGCATACAACTCATTTACATATTTAGTTACTGCATATGGAGATAATGGTTTACCTATATTATCTTCAACTTTAGGAAGTGCTTTGCTATCGCCATAAGTAGAACTTGAAGCGGCATAAATCATACGCTTAACTGAAGTGCTTTCTTTTAAGGCAATCATCATGTTTAAAAACCCAGAAATATTAACATCATTAGTTGTTGCTGGATCATTTATAGACCTTGGCACAGAACCTAAAGCAGCTTGATGCGTAACATAGTCTATATCTATCATTGCATCTTTACAGGTTTGTAAATCACGAATATCTCCTTCTATAAGTTCAAAAGATGGATTGGCTTTAAACTCTGCTAAATTTTCTCTGTATCCATTAGAAAAATTGTCCAGTACTCTTACTAGTTTGGCATTATTCTTTAATAAATATTCAACTATATTAGAGCCAATAAAGCCTCCTCCTCCAGTTACTAGAAATTTTAATTTTGATAAATCTGTATTATGATAATTGTTTGTGTACATTATAATCTTGCGTCAGATTGATTACTTGGAAGTAATGATTTTACATCAAAAACAACTCCTATATCAGACTTTAATTTAGTTATATCTAATTCTAAAAACTCATTGTGAGATACTGCTAATACAATGGCATTGTAATCTTTTTTTAATTCTTCTGAGGTAGTAATTAAATCTAAACCATACTCATGTTTAACTTCTTCAGCAGAAGCCCAAGGATCAAAAACATCTACATTTACGTCATAAGTTTTAAATTCTTTAATAATATCTATAACTCTTGAGTTTCTTATATCTGGACAGTTTTCTTTAAATGTAATTCCTAAAACTAAAGCGTTTGAGTTTTTTATAGTTGCCCCTTTTTTAATCATCATTTTAACCGTTTCTTGAGCAACATATCCACCCATACTATCGTTCATTTTTCGACCAGCTAAAATAATTTCAGGATTATACCCTGTTTCAATTGCTTTTTGAGCTAAATAGTAAGGATCTACACCAATACAGTGACCTCCAACTAAACCTGGTGAAAAGTTAATAAAATTCCATTTTGTTCCAGCGGCTTCTAAAACGGCTTTTGTATCTATATCTAGCAAACGGAAAATTTTAGACAACTCGTTAACAAAAGCTATATTAATGTCTCTTTGTGAGTTTTCAATGACCTTTGCTGCTTCTGCCACTTTTATTGAAGGTGCTTTATGAGTTCCTGCTGTAATTATAGATTTGTATAATTGATCTACTTGTTCGGCAATTTCTGGTGTTGAACCAGAAGTAACTTTTAATATTTTGGTAACTGTATGTTTTTTATCTCCTGGATTTATTCGTTCTGGTGAATATCCAGCAAAAAAGTCTTTATTAAATTTTAAATTTGAAACCTCTTCTAAAATAGGCACACAAACATCTTCAGTAACACCAGGATACACTGTAGATTCGTAGATAACAATATCTCCTTTTTTTAATACTTTACCAACCGTTTCACTTGCTTTTACTAAAGGTGTAAAAACTGGTTTATTTAAAGCATCAGTTGGAGTAGGCACTGTAATGATATAAATGTTAGAAGACTCTAAATCTTTAGGATTGTTAGACACTAGCAAACCTTTTTTAGAATCATGGCTTGATGTTAAAACAGATTTTAAATCTGAATTATCTACTTCTAATGTTCTATCTATTCCTTGTTTAAGTTCATCAATACGTTTTTGATTGATATCGAAACCTGTTACGTGATATTTTTTTGAAAATTCAACTGCTAACGGAAGTCCAACATAGCCAAGTCCAATAACAGTAATTTTGTTTGTAAAACTCATTATTTAATTTGTAATTGATTGAATTATATACTTCAAATCTAAATAAAAACTCCAATTTTTAATGTACATTTTATTTATTTCTACCTTATCTTTCCAAATAATCGTTCTATTGTAATTTTCAGGGTCAACTTGTTGAGACAAAAGCACTTCTTCGTTTTTATACTTAATAGTTGCTGGACCAGTTACACCTGGCTTTATTTCTAAAATTATTCTGTCTTCACCTTCTAAAACATCAGCGAAACCTTCAATATCTGGTCGCGGACCAACAAAGCTCATATCTCCCTTTATCACATTAAATAATTGTGGGAGTTCATCAAGTTTATATCGTCTTAAAAATTTACCAAATGAAGTAGCACTTTTATCTAAAGAACCCAATCTGTGTGGTTCATTTTTTAATGTTCGTATTTTAAAAATATTGAACAATTTTCCATATTGACCAACTCTGTATTGAGAAAAAATTCCATACTCTTTAGTGTCAACTGAAGCAATAATAACAAATATAAACAGAGGGATAATTATAATAGGAATAAGTAATATTGCTAAAATTAAATCGAATATTCGCTTAACTTTTTTATCTGTTTCTGTAATCAAAAAGCATCTATTTTTTATTCAACTTAAAAAATGATTTCATTTTATTTAATAACGACTGTTTTGAGTCGTCTTCATGATATCCATAGCCATAACCGTAGCCGTAGCCGTAACCATAACCATAACTTTGATTCTTTTTATGTGAATAGTAATTAAATAAGAAACTAATGTTTTTTACTTCTCCTCTTTTGTACTTATCATTAATTAAGGAAAGCATTTCTTTTTTTGTGTAATTCTGTCTAACCATATATACTGTGGCATCTGCATATTCTACTAATTCAACAGCATCTGTTACCAAACCTAATGGAGGTGAATCTAGAACTATTATATCATAAGTCTTTTTTAACTCATTTATAAAAACATCCATACGATCGCTCATTAACAATTCTGATGGATTTGGAGGAATTGGTCCAGATGTGATTACATCTAGATTTTTAACCTGAGTTGTTTGTGTTATCTCATTAAGTGTTTTGTCTCCAATTAAATAATTGACCACTCCAATTTCATTATTTACAAAGAAGTCGTCGAATATTTTTGGTTTTCTTAAATCTAAACCTACTAATACAGTTTTCTTATCTGTTAAAGCAAAAACTGAAGCAATATTTATTGAGCAAAATGTTTTTCCTTCTCCACTGATAGATGAAGTAACTAAAACGGTTTTAGTACCTTCAATATTTTGACTTTTATACATAAACTGTAAGCTCGATCGAACAACCCTAAACGCTTCAGATATAGCAGATTTAGGATTATTTATTACTGCTAGATTACCTGTGTTTTTATATTTACCTATAATACCCAATACAGGAATTTTAGATAATTTCTCAATATCAGCTACAGTATGAATATTATTATCTAAAAATGTAATTAGTACTATAAAAGCTAGCGGAATTAATATTCCAACAAATATGGCAATGATATAATTCATCTTTGTGTCAGGACCAATTAAGCCTCCACCAATATCTTTAGCTTCGTCAATAACATTTATATCTGAAACATTAGCTGCTTTTACAACTGCTGCCTCACCTCTTTTAGCTTGAAAAATATTATATGCTTGATCACTTAAGTTAAACTTTCTCTGAATTTTGAGAAATTTTTGTTGATCTTGAGGTAATTCACTCAACTTATACTCTAAATTAGCAATTGTATTATTTACAGTGTTTAGTTGTATTCTTAAAGTTCTAACTGTAGAATTGATAGTTTCTAAAAGCACATTCTTCTCTGCATTAATTCGCCTATCGATATCTTTAAATAAATCTGAACTTTCCTTTGTGGTATATTGAAGTTTTTGCCTTTCGGTTGATAAATCTATTATCTTTCTAACACTTGCAACAATATTAGTTTCATTAATACCTGCAGTTGTTGGCGCAGCAATATTGGTGTAATCGGTTTTAGTCAATAAATATTTCTCTAGAGAGTTTAAATATTCTATTGTAGTATTAATTTCACGCTTTTTAAAATCATACTCTTTTAACTCATCTGAAATCTTACTTCCTTCTGCATCAATATTAAAAAGCTTATTTTCTTTTCTAAAAGTGTTCATTTCGTCTTCAACATCTTTTAGCTTTCCTGAAACAGCTGCTAAACTACTATCAATAAACTTAATTGTTTTAGTAGCATAAAGGTTTTTTCTTTCCAGTTCAGTCTTACTTAAAATCTCTGTTGTAGCATTTAAAAAATCTACAATTTTTGATTTATTAGACCCAGTTAAAGACAATGTTAAAACAGACGATCCTTTAGAATAAGGTTCAACGGCAATTAAATTTTTATATTGGTTAACTACACCATCAAAATTTAAAAATTGGATATAAAATTCAGCACCTTTAACTGGTTTTAATAATTCTCTCCTGTTAATTGTACCATTTAAAAAAGGGAGATTTATTCGCTCTCCAAACCTAAACTTCTTAGTAAATTCACCTGATGGAATGTTGATAGCTATTTTTTCTTTAGTACTATAGATTTGAGCTTGAGATATATTAGATTCATAAGCAGTAAAAATCTCGAATTCATTATCGTTTAAAAATCTAATCCCAATTGGCTGCCCTAATAATTGCCCTTGAGATTTATCTATATCGATTATAAAAGGAGCATTTTTATAAATATCATTTTTTCTGTATTTACCTTGCTCTAAATATTGAATATAGTATTGAAGCGAATCTAGTACTTTCTCATTATGACTTCTTGTCTTTAAAGTTGTCATAACAGTTTGAACTTTATTAGTTACTCCTCCCCAATTAAACGAAATACTAGTATTTGATGTAAAAAAAGGATTTTGCTCATTCTCAACAGAAATTAATGAGTTTAGCTTGTAAATATTCTCTTTCCTTACGTTTTTGTAGTAAGCAATACTTAAACCAATTGCTATGGTTAAAACAAATACTTTCCAATAACTTATTACTTTGAATATAAATGCTTTTATATCAAAACTAGATTGTAATTCATTAAAATCTATTTCTTCATTCATGGTTTAAAAGCATTATAAATTTCTTGCTAAAAATATTGATGTCGTAATTAATGACAAAACAGAAACAATAGTAGCCAAAGTCTGAGTACCAGTTGCTCCAGTTCCCCAAGATTTTTGTTTTAATGGCTTTACATATATTATATCATTCGGCTGAATGTAATAATATGGTGATTTCATTACATTAATATCTGTTAAATCTAAATGATGAATAATCTGACCTTGTGGATATTGCCTTATAATTAATACATCTTTTTTATCACCTGTAACTGGAATCTCTCCTGCATTTGCTATAGCTTCAAAAATATTTGCGCGTTCTTGAAACATAATTATTGTACCTGGCTTACCAACTTCTCCATTTGCAGTAAATCTTAACCCTGATAATTTTACTGTAACAAAAATATTAGCAGCTTCTTTAAATTGCTCTTCAAGCAATTTTTTTTCAATAGCCTGCTCTATTTCAGCTGTAGTAAAGCCTAAAACATTTATATTTCCTAAAGTTGGCACTCTAATATTACCATGCATATCAACAGTAAAACCATCAAAATATGATTTTGCTTCTGCACCTGCATTTAAACTTCCTCCATCTCCAATAGGATTTAAAATACTTACATTATTTTGATCTAATGCTTTTACTCGAATACTTAAAATATCATTAATCTGAACGCGATATGGCTTTTGTTGCTCAACCATAATTTGCAAAGAATCTGTTGCTGCGTTTTTGTTTTGTAGATACAACGTATCTTTATGTGGTATACACGAAGTTAATAATACGCTAAATACTAATCCAATAACCAATAAAACTCTATTCATATTGCAAAAACTTGTTGTATCACAAATATAGCTTATCACTATGAATATCAAAACTAATATGCTTTTTTTTGGTTTAATGTACGTTATTTGCAAAAAATATTGCTTTGAATTATTTAACAGTAGAACAAATATCAAAATCGTATGGTGAGCTAGAATTGTTTAGCGACCTATCATTTAGTATACATAAAGATCAGAAAATTGCATTTATTGCTAAAAATGGAAGTGGTAAAACTTCTATTTTAAATATTTTATCTGGAGATGATTCACCTGATGATGGACAAGTTATTATTAGAAATGGTTTAAGGCTATCTTTCTTATCTCAATCACCAGTTTTTGATGATAATTTAACTATTGAAGAAACTATATTCAATTCAGATTTACCAATACTTAAAATAATTGCAGATTACGAACATGCCTTATTACATCCTGAAGATGAAGATGCTTATCAAAAAGCATTTGAAAAAATGGATGCTCAAAATGCTTGGGAATTTGAGTTACAAGTAAAACAAATTTTGTTTCAACTAAAGTTAGATCAACTTGATCAAAAAATAAAAACACTTTCTGGTGGACAAAAAAAGCGTCTATCGTTAGCAAAAGCGCTTATAAATAATCCTGATTTGTTAATCTTGGATGAGCCTACCAATCATTTAGATTTAGAAATGATTGAATGGTTAGAGCAATATTTTGCAAAAGCACAAATTACCTTGTTTATGGTAACACACGACAGGTATTTTTTAGAGCGAGTATGTAATGAAATTATCGAATTAGACCACGGAAAATTATACACATATAAAGGAAATTACTCTTACTATTTAGAGCAAAAAGAAGCTCGTATAAATAATGAAAATGTCGAAGTTGGCAAAGCCAAACAGCTTTTCAAAAAAGAACTAGATTGGATGCGTCGTCAGCCTAAAGCTCGTACTACAAAATCTAAATCGCGTATTGACGATTTTCACGATATTAAAGCTAAAGCTAGTCAACGCCGTAAAGATCACACTGTTCAGTTAGAACTCAATATGGAACGTTTGGGAAGTAAAATTGTAGAGTTTCATAATGTATCCAAATCCTTCAAAGACAAAACAATCCTTAAAGGTTTTGAGTACGTCTTTAAAAAAGGAGAGCGTATTGGTATTATAGGAAAAAACGGAACAGGGAAATCTACTTTCTTAAATATGCTAACACATACCATTGCGCCTGATGCTGGAAAAATAGTAATTGGCGACACTGTAAAGTTTGGCTATTACACTCAAAACGGAATTGAAGTTAAAGTTGGACAAAAAGTAATTGAGGTTATTAAAGAATTTGGTGAGTACATACCACTAACTAAAGGTCGTCAAATTAGTGCTGGGCAACTTTTAGAGCGTTTTATGTTTGATAGAAAAAAGCAATATGATTATGTTGAAAAATTAAGTGGTGGCGAACAAAAACGATTGTATTTATGTACAGTATTAATTCAGAATCCTAACTTTTTAATTCTCGATGAGCCAACCAACGATTTAGACATTGTAACCTTAAATGTATTAGAAGAGTTTTTATTAGATTTTCCTGGATGCTTACTTGTTGTTTCTCATGATAGGTATTTTATGGATAAAATTGTTGATCATTTATTTGTGTTTAAAGGCGAAGGTGAAGTTGAAGATTTTCCTGGTAATTATTCAGATTATCGTGAGTATGAAGCCTCTGCTCCTGCTATTATTGAAGAATCGGTTTCTAATGCTGAAAACGCTTCTAATCAAAAACAAAATGATGCCAACAAACTATCGTATAATGAGCAAAAAGAATACAAATCTTTAGAGAGTAAAATCAGATCTTTAGAACTAGATAAAAAAGCTTTAGAAGCAAAGTTTAATGATACTTCTTTAACACAAGAACAAATAAACAAACTATCACAAGAATTACAGGTAATTATAAATACTATAGAAGAAAAAGAGGCACGCTGGTTTGAGCTATCCGAAAAATTTGAATCATAATTATGTTTAAGGTTTTAGCATACATAAAATTCTTACTAAAATCTACCAATCAACATGGTGTTCATTCTCCTTTTGTTTACAATCTGGTTACAAAATGTTTTTACGACAATACCAATTATGAAGATTATACTAAATTAAAATCATACAAAAACTCATTATTAAATAACAAAAGTAAACTCGAAATCACAGATTTTGGAGCTGGCTCAAAAATTTTTAAAAGCAATTCACGAGCAGTTAATAGAATAGCAAAACATTCTGGTTCAACCATAAAAAGAGCTAAATTACTCTACAGATTAACTACTTATTTCAAGCCTAATTCTGTTTTAGAGCTAGGTACATCTTTAGGCATTGCAACTCAAGCTATGGCTTTAGGAAACTCTAAATCTAATATTACAAGTATTGAGGGTTGCAAAAATATTTCAGAATTTGCATCACAACAATTATCAAATTTTAAAATTAATAATGTGCAATTAAAAACAGGAGCATTTAATGATGTAATTCCTACTTTAAATCAGCCAGAATGGGATTTAATTTTTTTTGATGGTCATCATAATAAAAAAGCCACAATCAACTACTTTAATATGTTAGTTGATACAGCCCAAAACGATTCGGTATTTATATTCGATGACATACATTGGTCTAAAGAAATGACACATGCTTGGGAAGAAATTAAGCAACATCATAAAGTTACAGTAACTATAGATACCTTTTTTTGGGGATTTGTTTTTTTTAGAAAAGAACAAGTTAAAGAACATTTTACAATCAGATTGTAACAACTTGCTAACTTTGGCGTCATATTATTCGTAAATCCTGTATCTTGCAGGAGCTTTTATTTTCAAAAAAGAAGAACATGAGTAACGTTATCCATATTAGAAACATTATTAGAAATTTTCAATTAGGCTCAGAAACCGTTTATGTTTTAAAAGGCATTGATTTAGACATCGAACGTGGAGATTATGTAGCTATTATGGGACCATCAGGTTCAGGAAAATCTACTTTAATGAATCTATTGGGTTGTTTAGATACACCAACAGCAGGAACTTATATTTTAAACGATCAAGACGTAAGTCAGTTAAGTGATGACCAATTAGCAGAAATTAGAAACAAAGAAATTGGTTTTGTATTTCAAACGTTTAACTTATTACCTCGTACAACTGCATTAGATAATGTTGCATTACCTATGATTTATGCTGGAGCTTCAAAAAAAGAACGCGTAGCACGTGCTGAAGAAGTATTAACAGATGTTGGATTAGCAGACAGAATGGATCACAGACCTAACGAATTATCTGGAGGACAACGTCAACGTGTTGCTGTAGGTAGAGCTTTAGTTAACAAACCATCTATTATACTTGCTGATGAGCCAACAGGAAATCTAGATTCAAAAACCTCATTAGAGATTCTTCAATTATTTGATGATATCCACGTAGCTGGTAACACAGTTATTGTAGTTACTCACGAAGAAGATGTTGCAGCTCGAGCAAAGCGTGTTATTCGTTTACGTGATGGCTTAATAGAAAGTGATGTAAGAAATTAAGAGATGACTACCATTTTAATTTTATTAGGATTTTATATACTAATAAGAGTTATAGGTAATAATTGGAATCGAAAAAGAGCACTAAAAAATCAAGACTCCATCTTCAGAAAACGAAAATTTAGAAAATAAAAATATCACTTTTCAGCTTTTATATTTTACCTTTGAGATATGAAAATCTACACCAAAACAGGTGACAAAGGCACCACAGCATTATTTGGAGGCACACGAGTTCCTAAACACCATATTCGCATAGAAAGCTATGGAACTGTTGATGAACTTAACTCACACATTGGATTAATTCGCGATCAAAACATTAATCAGCATTATAAAAATATATTAATGCAAGTTCAGGACAGATTGTTTACAGTAGGAGCAATTTTGGCAACCGATCCAGAAAAAGCAGTTTTAAAAAGTGGCAAAGACCGATTAAATATTCCAAAAATTTCTGAAGCAGACATCACACTTTTAGAACAAGAAATGGATGATATGAACGAAGCTCTTCCTCCTATGACACACTTTGTATTACCAGGAGGACATCAAACTGTGTCATTCTGTCATATTGCACGTTGTGTTTGCCGTAGAGCAGAACGTTTGGCCTCAGCACTTAATGATTTAGAACCTTTCCAACCTGAAACATTAAAGTATCTTAACCGACTTTCTGACTATCTATTTGTGTTGGCACGGAAGTTGTCTAATGACTTACAAGCCGAAGAAATTAAATGGATACCTAAAAAAGAATCCTAATAAAAACTTGGCATTTACCATTTTTTTGCTTTATTGTTGTAAGCCAAGAAAATACGTAAAAATTGTACGCTCTTTTTATTAATGAAAATAATTCATTTTTTTCTTGACTTTTTGAACTAAAAATTTATTTTTGCAGAAATTTAAAACGAATAACAAATGTATTGGACTCTAGAATTAGCATCTTATTTAAGTGATGCGCCTTGGCCAGCAACTAAAGACGAATTAATTGATTACGCTATCCGAACAGGAGCACCTTTAGAAGTTGTTGAAAACTTACAAGCTATTGAAGACGAAGGTGATTCTTACGATTCAATTGAAGAAATTTGGTCAGATTATCCAACAGACGAAGATTACCTCTGGAATGAGGACGAATATTAAATAAATCAAAAAAAATAGTTAAAAAAGTCTCATATAGAGACTTTTTTTGTGCGCTATTTTTTAAAAAACATAACACAAACCGTATCTTTGTTAGCCTTAAAAAGCGAAACAAACACGTTCACTAAAATAAAGTTGACTGTAAAGCAACTTAAAAACTTAAACATATAAACCCAATGAGTTTATTAAATTCAGTATTAAAGGTATTTGTTGGCGACAAATCTAAACAAGACGTAAAAGCCATCACTCCTATTGTTAACCAAATAAAAACTTTCGAAAGCGCTTTAGAAGCTTTATCTCATGACGAATTAAGAGCAAAAACTGCTTTTTTTAAATCTAAAATTGCAGAAGCAAGGCAGCCTTTTAACGATAAAATAGAGAAACTTCAAAAAGAAGCCGATGAAACTGAAGACATCGACCAAAGAGAAGATATTTATCAAGAAATAGACAGAATAAAAGATGATATTTATAAAGCAACTGAAGATACTCTTAACGATATACTTCCTGAAGCCTTTGCAGTAGTTAAAGAAACCGCAAAGCGTTTTGTAAATAACACTTCAATTCCTGTAACAGCTAGTACTTTTGATAGAGAAATATCTGGAGCTAAAAGTTATGTAACTCTAGATGGCGATAAAGCCGTTTGGGCAAACTCTTGGGATGCTGCTGGTAAAGCCATCACTTGGGACATGATACATTACGATGTTCAGCTTATTGGTGGTGTTGCACTTCATCAAGGTAAAATTGCCGAAATGCAAACAGGTGAAGGTAAAACCCTTGTAGCATCTTTACCAATGTACCTAAACGCTCTTGCTGGAAAAGGTGTTCACTTAGTAACTGTTAACGATTACCTTGCAAAACGTGATAGCGCTTGGATGGCTCCAATTTTTGAGTTTCATGGGTTGAGTGTAGATTGTATTGATTACCACAAACCAAATTCTGACGCTCGTAAAAAAGCATATAATGCCGATATTACTTATGGTACCAATAACGAATTTGGTTTTGATTACCTACGTGATAATATGGCACATTCGCCTGACGATTTAGTACAACGTCCACATCACTACGCTATTGTGGATGAGGTCGATTCTGTATTAGTCGATGATGCTCGTACACCATTAATTATTTCTGGTCCAGTACCTCAAGGAGACAGACACGAGTTTACAGAGCTAAAACCAAAAGTAGATTCTATTGTCGAAGTACAACGTAAATATTTAACTGGTGTTTTAGCTGAAGCTAAAAAATTAATTGCTGAAGGTGATACTAAAGAAGGTGGCTTTAAATTATTACGAGCTTACAGAGGTATACCAAAAAACAAAGCTTTAATTAAGTTTTTAAGTGAAGAAGGAATAAAACAACTACTTCAAAAAACTGAAAACTTTTACATGCAAGACAACAATCGTGAAATGCCTAAGGTAGATGAAGAGTTGTACTATGTAATTGATGAAAAAAATAATCAGGTAGAATTATCTGATAAAGGTGTTGAGTATCTTTCAGGAAAAGAAGATCCAAACTTCTTTGTGATGCCAGAAATTGGTACTGAAATTGCAAAAATAGAAGCTCAAAATCTTTCTAAAGAAGCTGAAGCTGATGCTAAAGAAGATTTATTTAGAGATTTTGGTGTAAAATCTGAACGTATTCATACACTAAACCAATTGCTTAAGGCTTATGCATTGTTCGAAAAAGACATTCAATATGTTGTTATAGATAACAAAGTAATGATTGTTGATGAGCAAACTGGTCGTATTATGGATGGTCGTCGTTATAGCGACGGATTACACCAAGCGATTGAGGCTAAAGAAAACGTAAAAATTGAAGCTGTTACGCAAACCTTTGCAACAGTAACACTTCAAAATTATTTTAGAATGTATCGCAAACTGTCTGGTATGACAGGTACTGCTGTTACTGAAGCTGGTGAGTTCTGGGAAATATACAAACTAGATGTTGTTGAAATCCCAACCAATAGACCAATTGCTCGTGATGATAGAGAAGATTTAGTTTACAAAACGAAGCGTGAAAAATACAATGCTGTAATTGATGAAGTAACAAAACTATCGCAAGAAGGCAGACCAGTACTTATTGGTACAACTTCGGTTGAAATTAGTGAGTTACTAGGAAAAATGTTAACCATTCGTAAAATTCCTCATAACGTATTAAATGCGAAGCTTCATAAAAAAGAAGCAGACATTGTTGCTGAAGCTGGACAACCAGGACAAGTAACTATTGCAACCAATATGGCTGGACGTGGTACAGACATTAAATTATCTGAAGCTGTAAAAGCTGCTGGTGGTTTAGCAATTGTAGGTACAGAGCGTCACGATTCGCGTCGTGTTGACAGACAGTTACGTGGTCGTGCTGGTCGTCAAGGAGATCCAGGAAGCTCACAATTTTATGTGTCTTTAGAAGATAACCTTATGCGTTTATTTGGTAGTGAGCGTATTGCCAAAATGATGGACAGAATGGGATTAGCTGAAGGTGAAGTTATTCAGCATTCAATGATATCAAAATCTATTGAGCGCGCTCAGAAAAAAGTTGAAGAAAATAACTTTGGTGTTCGTAAGCGATTATTAGAGTATGATGATGTGATGAACGCGCAACGTGAAGTTGTTTACAAACGTCGTCGTCATGCCTTACATGGTGAGCGTTTACGTGTCGATTTAGCAAATATGATTTATGACACGTCTGAAAACATTGCACTTACCAACAAAGCAGCTAATGACTTTAAAAACTTTGAGTTTGAGTTAATTCGTTATTTCGCGATGAGTTCACCAATAACTGAAGCTGAATTCAATAAGTTATCAGAGCAAGATATTGCAGGAAAAATATATAAAGCTGCCTTTACACATTACAAAGAAAAAATGCAACGTAATGCAGATTTAGCGTTCCCTGTAATTAAAAATGTGTACGAAAATCAGCGTGATAAATTTAAGCGTATTGTTGTGCCTTTTACAGATGGTGTAAAAAACTTACAGGTTGTTACAGATTTAGAAAAAGCTTACAATACTAAAGGAAAACAGCTTATTGCAGATTTTGAAAAGAACATTACACTAGCCATTGTTGATGATGCTTGGAAAACGCATTTACGCAAAATGGACGAGTTAAAACAATCGGTTCAATTAGCTGTACACGAGCAAAAAGACCCATTATTAATTTATAAGTTTGAAGCTTTTGAATTATTTAAGGTAATGATAGACCAAGTAAATAAAGATGTGATTTCGTTTTTATTTAAAGGTGAGTTACCAAACGAAACAACAAATGCTATACAAGAAGCACGTCAGCCACGAAAAGACGATTCATTAAAAACACAAAAAGACGAGATTCCTAATATGGATGAGCGTGCAGCACAAAACAGAGCTGCAGGTAACACACAACGTCAGGAAGTGGTAGAAACTATTGTACGCGACCAACCAAAAATTGGACGTAACGACAGAGTGACTATAAAACATGTTATGAGTGGCGAAAACAAAACCGTTAAGTACAAACAAGCTGAGCCTTTAATTGCAAAAGGCGAATGGGTGTTAACTGAACATAATAACTAAATTATTGTCACTTCGAGTGAAAAAAATATTTGTCATTCTGCACTTGATGCGGAATCTAAAAAATCCTGATAAAACTATCAGGATTTTTTTGTGACCTAAGCTTAAAATTACGTAGAACTACGTATAGTTTTTTAAATTTTAAAAACCTAACTTCGTTTAACTATCGATATAAATAATTGAAACAATCCATATCGTAACATTGTGTAACATTTGAAAAACTCTCATTTGGAAGAAAAACATAAATTCACTCAACCAATAATTAATTCGATGAAAACTCTTCTAAAGGGAGAAATTACATTTTCTGAAAGTTATAAAAAATGGATAGTGAAAGCTAATGTGAAATGGAATAAAAGATATATAAGAATAAATCTAGATTCAAGAAAAACGGATTTGGTAACAGATTTTTCTATTTGTTCACTAACTAAAGCAAAGTTCTTTACTTTTCTAAGTAGATCTGACTCATACAATTTTTCTGGAAAGAAAAGTGAATACTCAGAATTATTACTTGAAAGTGTTGAAACGCAATATTTAATGGATAGTAAAAATCCAATAATTAAATTGGAAGGTAAGTCTCTGATTTTTGAAGGCGGAATAAGAAAAAAAGATATCTCAAGTTTATCTAATGTGTTCAAATTATTTGAAATACTGATGGATGAAATAGAGTGGAAACAAAAAGAAAACGTTACACAACACCATGTATAATTAATTGCTAGCGCAAAATTATACACTAAGCCACGTCACTTCGAGTGGTTCGAAAAGTGAATGTATCGAGAGCATAATCTAAAAATCCTGATAAAACTATCAGGATTTTTTTTGTGACCTAAGCTTAAAATTACGTAGAACTACGTATAGTTTTTTAAATTTTAAAAACCTAACTTCGTTTAACTATCGATATAGATAATTGAAACAATCCATATCGTCGCATTAGGCACAATTTGACGAAACAATGAAATTAACGATTTTCATATTACTTTTTTCTACAATTTCTGGATTTAGTCAAGAAATAAAATTCAATCTATTTTTGAAAGATTCTTGTTCAAATAAAGTAGAAAGTAGCTTTAACTATTATCTTGAAAAAAATGGAACAGAATATCATATAACGGATTTTGAAAATGGTACAATTATTCTTCCGACTAAAGGAGAGTATGAACTTATCGCAACCGAAATCGGAGAAACACACAAAATTGCAATTGACAAACTAATAAATTCGGACACTCTAATCAAACCGAGAATTGATGAGTATATTAAAATGACCAACGTCTCATTTACGAAAAACACAAGTAAAGAAGGGCTTAAAAAACTTGGTATAATCCCTAATAACAAGTTTATGAATTGTGATAAGGTTTGTGACGGAACTGAAACGGATTACTACTCTAATGGAAATATTCGACTGAAAGCAGAGTTTGAAAATGGACTTGCAATTGGAGAATTAAAAAGGTATTACCAAAGTGGAAAAATAAAAGAAATTTCTATCTATGACAAGGATGGAATTTTAATAAAAAAAACTCTATTTAATGAAAATGGAGAAATAAAAAAAGAATAAAAACTGTGCCTAACAAAGTATATAAAAAATTGCTTTTTTAGGCATAACCGATGTTAGTTGCTCGTTTGCTAGCTTCTGATTTTCCTTCGGAAAATCCTCGCTCACAAACACGCAACAAACCATATACATAAACGTTAAACGAAATCTCAAAAAAACTACTCAATTTTCAATAGTACATTTGGGTTTGGGCAATTGTTTAAATAAAACTCCACATCGTGTTTGTTACTCACACCAGGATAATCGCCTTTATAATCTTGCATATCTTTTATAACCTGAAAATGTAAATGCGGAGGATAATCGCCATTTACAGTTGCATCGCCTAAAGTAGCTATCTTTTCGCCTTGCTTAAAAACTTGCCCTTCTTTTAAATTTGCAATTGAGGCAACACTTAAATGTCCATAAAGCGTATAAAAGCTAATGCCTTTTATCTCATGCTTTAATATTATTGTTGGTCCATAATCGCCATAATTGGTATTGTTTTTAAAACTATGTACTGTTGCATCTAAAGGTGTAAAAATTGGAGCATTGGCTGCTAACCACAAATCTAAACCTATATGAATATTGCGTTCGGTTTCGGCATTTGCTTGGTTAAAATAATTGCTACGTTGGTAAATGTTTCGGGTTTCGTTATAACCACCATAAGCTACCAGAGCGTTATTACTTTTAATGTGGTTATTTATATACACCTCTAAATCATCAGAAGAACTTACATTAACCTTTTTTAGTTCTGTATTAGTCACAGACAAATCTAAAGGAATGTACTTATGTAAAGGAATTGCAGCATCTAAAACCGAAAGTGGTTTGCTACTTATTTGATTAAGAAAACTTGAGAAGTTGCTAGAGGCCATGAGAAATTCATTTCCTCAAAAATAAGGAAACTATTGCATTGTTACTTCGCTAAATTTTGCATTAATAACAATGGTTTTACCACTCATTAAATCTCCTGTAGAAAATGTTGTGGTTGTATTGGTTTTGCTTTTTGGGTGCTTTAATTTAGATCGGCTGCCTTTATATTGCAAATTATGAGCTATTGCTGGCAGTACAATTAAAGCTTCACTGTTTTCTAATATTATATTAAGATTATTAAACGTGTCTAGTATTTTGTTGATATTAAGTTCGCCAAAACTACCATCGATAACTGCATTACCTTTTAGGTTATTAATATTAATGTTTGACGAATTAGAGTTAAGCACCATTCGGTTTACATTTTCAATTAGTGCTTTATCTACATAATTAAGTTTTAACTCACCTAAATTCCAATTTGTAATTAACACTGGAGAATAAGAAACATTGATGGAAGTTTGGCTTCCATCAATGCTATTTGCTGTTAGTGCAGAGTGCGATATATTACCACGTAAATTAGTAATAACTGAAGCAAACTTAAGCTCGCCATGTCTCACATTCATTTTTAACTTTGCCTTTTTAGGCATCTTAATTTTTATTGTCTTTTTTACTTTGGTATTGACTTTGTTTTCAATAGTTCTGGCAATTTGAACTTTACGATTTTCTAAAGCTTCTTGTCTGTCTTTCATTGCTTCCTGTCTGCTCTCCATTGCTTTACTTCGCTCTTCCATAGCTTTTGTGCGAGCTTCCATTTGCTTGCCAAATTTTTCTCCCCAAGCTGCCATTTTCTCTTCGTATTCTTTGCCAAATTTCTCTCCAAATTTCTCTCCCCATTTTTCCATGTCTTTAGAGTAGGCCTCAAAATTGGTTTCACCAAATTTAATTCCCCAAGCTTTCATTTTATCTCTAAACTCTTTACCATATTTGGTTTCATATTCTTTACTCCATTTATCTAGATATTTCTCGCCATCTTTTTTGTAGGCATCATAATCAAAATTAATAGAGCTTATACCACTAGGTAATTCTGGTAGTTCAGGCATTTTTGGCATTTCTGAAAAATGTTCAAAATTGGGCATTTCAGGAAGCTCAGGAAATTCTGGCATCTCAGCCAATTC
Organism: Aquaticitalea lipolytica; assembly: GCF_014641635.1. Taxonomy (GTDB): domain Bacteria; phylum Bacteroidota; class Bacteroidia; order Flavobacteriales; family Flavobacteriaceae; genus Aquaticitalea; species Aquaticitalea lipolytica. Next base: position 518,227 of record NZ_BMIC01000001.1, read on the forward strand.
AAACTCTAAAGCTCTTAAGGCTGCAAAAGACTCATCATCAAAACCAGAAAAACCTGTCCACGTATTAAATGATCCTTTAGACTCAATTGTTACTTCTGCGCCAGAACCACTTACTGTAATGTTCCAGTTTTTTAATTCTTCCTGCAACTCTTCTTTCGATAATTTTTCACCTTCAATATAGGCTTCAATTTCAATTTCATCCTTGCTCCAAGTATCAACCTCAATATTTGTATGACTTGTATTTAAATTTATTGTCACATCGCTATTGGCTTTTACCGATTTGGATAATTTTTGTTGTTTTTGCTGTGCTGATATACTAAAAGTAGTTACCAACATAAGCAATACTATTATTTTATTTGTTTTCATTTTTATTTCTTTTAGGTAGTACTCTGATGATTATCAGATGTATTTAATTCATTAAGTTGTTCTTTAAGACGATATAATAAATTAAGACGCAGCTTTAAGTTGTCAATTAGTGCACTAACTGTTAGCTCATTTGGTCCAGATTCGGTTAACTCAATAGATAACCTTTTGTACTCATTATTGAGTTCTTCAAGCCTTACAATATAACTATCAAACAATTCTTTATTTTCAGATGTTAACTTTACAGAGGCTAACTCTAAATTGATATTAGCAACATAATAGTCTTCAACTTTTTTTAGATCTGGAGAAACATCTCCTAAAGATTTTAAAGTTACCACTTGCTCATCTGGTGTTATGTTTTCTATAGGCTTTTCAAAAAAGCGATAAGCACCAAAACTTAATCCAAAAAGAATAACCACACTTGCTGCTATGCTCCAAACACTGAAACGTTTATTGATTGATTGCGCTGGCAATTCTTTTTCTAACTTCTTTAAAAATCTAGCTTCATGACCTTCTGGCATTTTTCCAGTTTTTAATTCTCGGTCATCATTAAACATTTTTTTAAGATCTTGTGCCATGATGTAATGGTATTAATAGTTCTTGTAATTTTGTTTTTCCTCTTGATAAATGTGTTCTTGAAGCAACTTCGGTAATATTTAATATTTGGGATATTTCTTGGTGATCATACCCTTCAATTAAATATAACATAACCACATATTTATATTTATCTGGCAGTTTTTCTATTGCTTCCTTAACCTCATCTAGCGTTATTAAATCGTCCACTAACCAATCGTCATTAGTTGCATCAACAACTTTAAGGTGCACCTCATCTAAATCTAGCAATTGCTCTTTTTTAGATTTAAGTACGTCGATACTTTTATTAATAACGATGCGTTTTAACCAAGCGCCAAAAGTTACTTCGCCACTGTATTGATGTAGTTTACTAAAGGCTTTTATAAAGGCTTCTTGTACGATATCTTCAGCTTCCATTGAATTCTTTACAAACCTATTAGCAACCATAAACATACCATCACAATACTGATTGTACAGTTGCAACTGTGCTTTTCTGTTGTGCTGCTTGCATTTTTCAATGATATCGGTTTGAAACATGCTTTAGTAATACTTTTGGTTATTAGTTGAGTTCATTATAAAGACGACACAAAAAATGAGTTGTTGCAAAAAATTAATTTTTTTTTGAAAATTAGTATCATTTTTTAACAAATCTACGTTAAGAGCTTTATACATCAATGTTTTTAAATTATCTTTATACCTATTAATTAACCTATTAGTTTATTTATGAATACGTTTTTAAAACGCCTGTTAATTATCCTTGCTATTGTTACAGTTGGATTGTTTTTATACTCATACTTTGTTGAAAATTTATTTGCTAAACGTTTAAGTCCAAAAGATACTGTTCGGTTTGAACTAAATGATACTGAGCTAGAAGTTACGTACAACAGACCTTCAAAAAAAGGAAGAGAAGTTTTTGGTGCTTTAGTACCATTTAATGAAGTATGGCGAACTGGAGCTAATGAGGCAACAACCTTTTCTACCAATAAAGATTTAATGATACAAGGTATTTATGTACCTAAAGGTGACTATACATTATGGACAATACCAAGTGATAGCACATGGAATTTTATTTTAAACTCCAAACAATATCCTTGGGGAGTTGATGACCAAATGAAACCTATGCGTGATCCTCAATTTGATCTTTTAGAAATTGATGTGCCTGTTCATCATTTAAGTGATATTGTAGAGCAGTTTACAATAGCTTTTGATAATACAACAGATAGGCTGAAGCTAACAATGGCTTGGGATACTACAAAAATTGAAGTACCTTTAGATATTGTGAAAGAACAAGAATAATAGGTAAAACCTCTGTGTTTTGAGTAAAAAACCCAAACAACATCCAACAGCATTACACGAAAAAGAAGGTGTTTCAGATTCAGAAATAACTAACACATCTGCTATTAATAGCATAAAAAGCAAACGTCAATCACAACCAACAACAGACGATTTGGTTAATGCTATTCTAAAAGGTGATATTACAGCATTAAGCAGAGCTATTACACTAGTTGAAAGTACAAATCCGCAACATTTACAAAAAGCAAATGCAATTATAAAACAGTGTTTGCCACACGCTAATAAGTCTGTACGTATTGGTATTACTGGTGTTCCTGGAGTTGGAAAGAGTACTTTTATTGAAGCTTTTGGAACACATTTAACCCATTTAGGCAAAAAAGTAGCTGTATTGGCTGTTGACCCAAGTAGCTCGTTAACTAAAGGTTCTATTTTAGGTGATAAAACCAGAATGGAAGATTTAGTTAAAGATAAAAATGCATTTATCAGACCTTCAGCTTCTGGCACTTCACTTGGTGGTGTTGCCAGAAAAACTCGAGAGTCTATTATTTTATGTGAAGCTGCTGGTTTTGATACTATTATTATAGAAACTGTTGGTGTTGGACAAAGTGAAACTGCTGTTCATAGTATGGTAGATTTCTTTTTATTGCTTCAACTCGCAGGCGCTGGTGACGAATTACAAGGCATAAAACGTGGTATAATAGAAATGGCTGATGCTATTGCTATAAATAAAGCTGATGGTGATAATCTTAAAAAAGCTAAGCTAGCCAAAGTAGAGTTTAACAGAGCGTTGCATATGTATCCTGCTAAAGATTCTGGTTGGCAACCAAAAGTAATGCTATGTAGTGCTTTAAATGAGGATGGTATTTCTGAAATATGGGAACTTATTGAAACTTATATAAGCGAAGCTAAAAACAATACCTTTTTTGAACAAAAAAGAAATGAGCAAAATAAGTTTTGGCTACTTCAAACTATAGACGACAGACTAAAATCTGATTTTTATAATGCTTCAGAAATAAAAAAAGAGTTGAGTAATCAATTGGCTTTAATAGAAAGTGGTAAAACAACACCATTTGCAGCTGCTGAGTATTTATTAAAATTAAATGACTAAAAAAAAAGTTATATATATAATCCTTGCCATAAGTAGTTTATTCTTAATTGCATCTATTTATACAAATTATAAGATGTACATTCATTACTCCAACGCTAGTGGAAAAACTCAAGCTTTGTTTGGTATTAATGAGCTATTACAATATGGATATAAAAAATTATTTGGAGTTTTTCCATTAATAGGATTAATCCTCTCATTATACATTTCAAGAAATAAAGACATTAGGTTTATGTCTTTATTTGCAGCTCTAGTCTCATTAATTACAGTAATATTTTCAGTATTTAGTATATGGCGAGTTTTTATTTGAAATTCTCCTTAAACCAAGCTACTTGATACTTAACAGCATCTAATAAAGTAGTCTGCGGATTGTAGTTTAGTAATTTTCTTGCTTTGTCTATATTAGCTTTAGTACGTAATTGGTCTCCTGCACGTTTAGCAATAACATTAATTTTAATTTTTTTTCCCAACACTTGCTCAACAGCTTCAATACCTTCTTGGGTTGTATGTTCAACCTCAGTTCCAAGATTTATAATTTCGCCATCAACTTTAGCTTCGTTACCAATTACACTAACAACACCATCAACTATATCTCCAACATAGGTAAAGCTACGTAAGTGTGTATCACTACCTTCAAATAAAGGAAACGCCTCATCTTTTAATCCTAAATCTATTAGTTTTGTGTACATTTTTTCTGGACGCTCTCTTGGTCCAATTACAGAATACAATCGTAAAGAACAAGATTTAAACTTCTCTTCTCTACTCTTTTGTAGTACTAATTGCTCTGCTGCTAATTTAGTAACGCCATAATGCGATGCTGGCTTTGGTGCAATAGATTCAGGGAAAGTAGCTTCTAATCCATAAATTGAAGACGTACCAATATTTACAAATAACTTTAAATTATTACACTTTAAAGCATAATCAATAAGATGTTTTGTAGCAATTATATTATTAGTAAAATAGTCTTCAAAAGTAGATGTTGATGAAATACCTGGTTGTGCCGCAAAATGAAAAATATAATCTACATCTGTTGGTAAAACTGTACTAAGATTATCTTCTCTTAAATCTTGTTTTATAATAGATATTCCTTTAGAAGTTAATGCTTTTGCGTTTAAATTTTTAAGTGTGAGACTATAGTAATCAGAAAAATTATCGACACCAATAACTTCGTGTCCTAAACTATGTAAACGTTCTGCTGTATGTGAGCCAATAAAACCAACTGCTCCTGTTACTAATATTTTCATTAAAAATCTTTTTAGGCTTCAGTATTAAAAGTATGCAATTTACTATCTTTTTTATAGAATATCGTATCATTTTTTATCCTATAAATTAAAAAAGAATATTTTTGTACTACCTAAGCCAATTCAAATGAATTATAAGTTCACCATAGTTGTACCAGTTTATAATGAAGAAGATAATCTGGAACGTGTTGAAAAAGAACTACTCCAATATACCACAATTGCATCTGTTAGTACAAAGGTTTTGTTTGTTAATGATGGGTCTAAAGATAAAAGTTTAGAGCTCATTGAAGCTATTTGCAAACGCAATCATGCTTTTGAATTTATTTCGTTTGAAAGTAACAGAGGTCTGAGTGCTGCTATAAAAGCTGGTTTTGATTATACAACTACAGAGTTGGTTGGCTATATAGATTCTGATTTACAAACAGCTCCAGAAGATTTTAATCTGTTATTACAACATATAAGTGATTACGATTTAGTTACTGGTGTTAGAGCTAACAGAAAAGATAGTTTTGTAAAAAACATGTCTTCAAAAATAGCAAATGGTATTCGTAGAGCTTTTACTCACGATGGTATGGATGATACTGGTTGTCCTTTAAAAGTGATTAAAACAGATTATGCAAAGCGAATTCCAATGTTTAAAGGTTTGCATCGCTTTTTACCTGCTATGGTAATGCTTCAAAATGGTAAAGTAATTCAAATTCCTGTGCAACATTTTCCTCGAATTGCTGGTACTGCTAAATTTGGCCTTTGGAATAGATTACTTGGTCCTCTTATGGATTGTTTTGCATACTTATGGATGAAGAAAAAATATATTAACTACACAGTAAATAAAAAAAGTGAATGAGCGATTGGTTAATTTATAGTATTGGATTTGTTGCTCAGATTTTGTTTTCGTCGAGACTCATTATTCAATGGATAGTTTCAGAAAAACAAAAAAGAGTTATCACTCCAACTACTTTTTGGACCTTGAGCTTAGTTGCTTCATTTTTACTATTTATTTATGGGTATTTAAGACAAGATTTTGCCATTATGTTAGGGCAAAGTTTAACTTACTTTATTTATATACGTAACCTACAATTGCAAGGTGAATGGAAACGATTTCCAAAAGTTGTACAATGGACATTGTTGTTAATACCAACACTAATAATCATCTACTATTTTAACAATAATAAGATTGATGTTGATTTGTTATTTAAAAACGAAAACATTCCTTTTTGGTTATTAATTTTAGGTATTGTATCGCAACTCATTTTTACTTTTCGCTTTGTTTATCAGTGGCTATATTCTGAGTTTAAAAAAGTTTCTGCATTACCATTTGGTTTTTGGTTATTAAGTTTGGTTGGCTCACTTTCTATACTAGTTTATGCTATTTTTAGAAGAGATCCTGTTTTATTTGTTGGTCATGGTCTTGGCACAATTATTTACACCAGAAATCTATTTTTAATAAAAAGAACAAATGCTGAAATCACTTCAAAATAAACCCATACTATTTATTTCGCTTGTTGTGATTGTTATGTTAATCTTTAGCATTGACACCTTGCCAGTAAGCATTATGGAAGCTCGTAATTTTATTACTGCAAGAGAAATGATTACTGATGGTAATTGGTTATTAACAACAATGAATGGTGAAGCCAGATATGAAAAACCTCCTTTACCTACTTGGTTTTCTGCTGTTTTTGGATTGATTTTCGGAATTAAATCTGTTGTAGCATTTAGATTTCCTACCCTCATTTTAATTACAATAATAGGTGTGTTTACTTTTTTACTTTCAAAAAAACTGGTTAACAACACTTCTCATAGCCTAATAAATGGATTAATAGTAATTACATCTTTTTATGTTATAGGAATTACCCTTGAAGCACCTTGGGATATTTACACACATGGTTTTATGCTAGTTGCTATTTATTATTTATTTCAACTTTTTGGTAGTGAAAAAAATAATGTTAAACATATTCTATTAGCTAGTTTTTTTATGGGTTGCTCTATACTTAGCAAAGGTCCTATTTCTATTTACGCATTACTATTACCATTTTTATTCGCTTATGGGTTTTCATACAAATACAAAAATGTAAAATCGAAATTATTGCCATTTCTTATTGTGTTTGTTTCAGCAATTATAATTGGTGGCTGGTGGTTTTTGTTTGTGAGGTTAACCGATCCTGAAACGTTTATTTCAATTGCCGAAAGAGAAACAAGTAATTGGCATAGCTATAATGTAAAACCGTTTTATTACTATTGGAGTTTCTTTACCCAAAGTGGCATTTGGACAATTCCTGCATTTATTAGCTTGCTTTATCCTTATTTAAAAACAAGAGTTAGCAACCTAAAAGCATATAAATTTAGTTTATTCTGGACGCTTTTTGCTGTGATTTTATTATCCGTTATTCCTGAAAAAAAATCGAGATACTTAATGCCAGTTTTAATTCCTTTGGCAATAAATACTGGTTTTTATATTGAATACTTAATAAGGAGATTCAAAGACATAAAAGACAAAAAAGAAACGATTCCTGTTTATTTTAATTTCGGACTTATTGCTTTAATAGGAATTGCAATTCCTGTTATTGTTTATTTACAATTAGAAGGTGAGTTTTCAAATATATTACTGTTTATAGTTGCAACAATTGTAGTATTATCTATCAGCTTGTTGTTGATTTATCAATTAAAAAAGAAAAATATAGAACATAGTTTTTTGCTTACAGTTGTGTTTTTTGTTTCGGTTTTCATGTTGGTTCTTCCTCTTTTAAAACCTATTATAGGTACTGCTAACAAACCTATTTCAAATTTAAAACAAGATAATTTTAAAGTTTACGGATTTAATTATGTGTCACCTGAAACCATTTGGCAATATGGAGACAAAATTCCACCTATAAAATTAGAAGATGGAACTTTCAATTTTCCTAAAGAACATCAATTTGGAATGCTTGTAAATGGAATTAGCCCTGAAGATTGGGAAGTTTTACTATCTAAATATAATGTTCAAGAAGTTGATGAGTTTGATCTTAATGCTGTGCCTTCAGATTCAAAAAAATATAATGGTCGATTAAATAACTATTATTATATACTCACTAAGAACTAATAAGTGTTCTTATTAAATATTTATTGAGTTTATAAAAAGCTACTGCTGATATAGCTCCAAAAGTCATTCCGCATAAGATATCTAAAGGATAATGAACACCTAGATAAACTCTACTGTAAGCCATAGCTAATGCCCAAACAACAAGAATATATGGTGCAAATTTAAAACGGTCTTTAAGCATTAATCCCGTAAAAACTGCAACAGCCATTGAGTTAGAAGCATGCCCAGAAAAGAAACCAAACTGACCACCACAGCCTTCTCTCACAACTCGCATTCCTCTTTCTAGAAGTTCAGCAGTATGACAAGGTCTTAATCTGTGAAAACCGCTTTTAAATAAATTGGTAATTTGGTCAGTAAACAATACCATTAACGCAACTACCAAAACGGTAATAATAAAAGGATTTTTACCAACTTTTTTATACATCAAATACAATAAAAGTGCATAAAACGGAATCCAGTTTAGCTTAAATGTATAAGCAAGCCAAAAGCCATCCCAAGTTGGAGTACCTAAACTGTTTAAATAAAAGAAAAGATCTGTATCGTATTGAATTAATTGGTCAATCATTATTCGTTATATCTTGCTATTTCTCTATCGTAAAAATCAGTTGCTTGTTGTATTAAGTTTTCAACTTCAGATTCTAATTCTTTTTCATCATGATCATCAAACTCTTCAAGCCATTCTACATCATCATTTTCTAAATTAAGAATAAATCGTGGAAAATCTGTATGTATTATATAAATAGCATCAGGAAAATCTGTATTATCTCCAAGAATAAATTTTGGTAATTCCATATAATTTTAGAGTGTTTCTTTTTGTAAAATTAACTTTTTTGTCAAATAATTAAATCGAATATACAATAATATTGCAGCACTTGTTAAACCTGCTAATAACCCAAGCCATATACCAAGACTACCTAAAGCTTCTTCTTTACCGTAAAAATAGCTTACTGGAAACCCTATTAACCAATAAGAAATAAAAGTAATAACAGTTGGTATTTTAACGTCTTGAATACCTCTTAATGCTCCTAATGTAACTACTTGTAAACTATCGCTTATTTGAAATACTGCAGCTGCTATTAATAATGTTGATGCAATTGTAACAACCTCAGCTGTATCTATAGCATTAATTGGATCGTCTAGATTAACATATATTTTTGGTAAAACACTATGCAACGCCAAAAATACTATTGCAAAAATTACAGCAAAAATAATTCCTAGTAAGAATATAGATTTTGCAATACGCCTCAATTCAGTAAAATTTTGTAACCCTTTTTGATTACCAACTCTTATCATTGCTGCAACACTTAATCCTGTTGCAACCATAAATGTCATTGATGATAAGTTTAATGCTATTTGATTAGCAGCTTGAGGGTTTTTACCTAATGTACCACTTAGCCATATTGCAGATGTAAAAATGGCTACTTCAAAAAACATTTGCATTGCACTTGGAAACCCTAAATTGATAATTTTTTTAAGCATTGTAGAATTAAGCACAAAAAACTTAATATTCGTTACATAGGCTTTAGATTTATCTCTGCCTTTAAGTAACCACCATAAAAACGCAAGCATAGCAAATCTGGATACTAAAGTTCCAATTGCTGCTCCAACTATACCCATTTGCGGAAAACCAAACTTTCCAAAAATGAGAACGTAGTTTAGAATCACATTAATTATGTTAGCTAAAATGGTAGCATACATTGGATATTTAGTTAACGAAAGTCCGTCGCTAAATTGTTTAAATCCTTGAAATATTATTAAAGGCACTAATGACAAACCTACTAAATCTAAATACGGAATAGCTAGTATTACAACTTCTTCAGGTTGGTCCATAGCATACATTAATGGTTTAGCAAGTAATAATCCAGCAAACAATAATAAGCTTAAAACAGTGCATAAAAACAAACCATGCTTAAATGATGATTTTCCTTTTTCAAAATCCTTCTCAGAATCTGCTTCTGCTACTAGAGGTGTAATAGCTGTAGAAAAACCAATACCAATAGACATAGCAATAAAAATAAAACTATTACCTAGAGACACAGCAGCTAACTCGGCCGAACCTAATTGACCAACCATAATATTATCAACCAAACTTACAAAAGTATGTCCAAGCATGCCTAGCATAACTGGTGTTGCTAATTTTAAGTTGTACTTAAATTCTCTAGTATATTCTGAAAAATTCACTCTGTGTTTTTAGAAGGGCAAAGGTAGTTTTTTGGAGTTTTTTAAAACTATATTAATGTTAGTTTTTTTTAATTACTATTCAATATGCTTAAAACAGCAAAAAAATAAAAATTGTTAATAAGTAAGAATAATATTATTTTACTAAAACTCTACAAATCAATATTTTTGAAAATAGAACAGTATTGTTTTGTTTTAAAAATACTACAAAATCAATTTAGTACTGTTAGAAACTTTTGGCTATTATTTTAGAGGGATTAAAAATTTTTGTCGCAATAAAGTTTCAAGCAAAAAGGGGAAGTCTTTTCCCCTTTTGTTTTTTAAATTAACATATCTTTAAAGTTATTAAGGTAATGTGTTTTGTAAATTGCTGAAACAATTACCATTACTATGAAGCTTATTTTTACTTTCTTACTATTAACATTTAGCACTTATTTATTTCCTCAATCGGAAATAAGCAAAGTCGAGCCCTTTTTAGCATCAATTATATCACAATTTCCTAATGTTAGAGATATTGCAATTAGTAATGACAAAAACGAGGTTGTTTTTTCTGCACAGAGTTATATGGGAGATCTCTCGGCATTAATAAGTGTAAAAAAGACCAATAATACATGGAGCACGCCAGAAATCGTATCGTTCTCTGGTCAGTTTTTTGATTTGGAACCTTATTTTTCTAGTGATGGATTAACACTTTATTTTGTTTCAAACAGACCTTTAGATAGCTCTTTAAGCACCATTAAAGATTTCGATATTTGGTATGTTAAAAGAGATAATTTGAATAGTAAATGGTCTTCACCTATAAACATGGGATCGCCTATAAACACAGTAATGGATGAGTTTTATCCAGTAATTACTGACTCTGGAAATTTGTATTTTACATTAGATAACCAAGCCTTGAAACAAAAAGACAATATTTATGTTAGTGAGTTTATTAATGGTAAATATACAGAGCCTAAACAATTAAGCTCGTCTATAAACTCTGATGGTTATGAGTTTAATGCTTTTGTGGCTCGTGATGAATCGTACATAATATATACGTGTTATAATAGAGAAGGTGGATTTGGAAGTGGTGATTTATATATAAGTTACAAATCTGACAATGGCGATTGGACGCCTTCTAAAAACATGGGAGATAAAATTAATTCTGACAAGATGGATTATTGTCCATTTGTAGATGAAACATCTAACACTTTATACTTTACAAGTAAACGTAATTCTGTATTGACAACTTCTGAAAAGCAACTAACTACTGTAGACTTATTAGCCAAATTTAACACCTATGAAAATGGGTTGAGTAGGCTATATAAAGTATTATTAAATGACTAAAGCTTTTTAAAAAAGATGTCTTTTTGACCATTCAATAAATTTATATAATGTAGGTGTTGGATCGGTTAAAACAGATTTTGTTTCAGTATTATTTAATATAAAATTAAGGTTAAAAATAAAACTAGGATGCTTTTTTATATATTTTAAAACACCTTTAAAGCGCATATAATCAATATGTTTATATGCTTTAGTTTCGATATTGTTATTTTTTGCTAATTCACATACTAATAAAGGAAAATTCACACCTGCAAATTTAGATGCTTCTACACTTCCCCAAAAACGCGCATTAATTTCTAACACATAATATGTTTTGGTTTTATTATCAAAACGTAAATCTATATGTGCAACACCAGACCAATTTAAAGTTTTCATTAAATGCTCAACAATTCTAAAAACATCATCATTTTCAACAAACGTTACTCCTAGGTGTGGAGCGTAAGGAGAATGTCCTGGCAAATATCCTTTTTGAATTGTATGAGTAAGTATTTCTCCATTTAAACAAAGCACGCTACAATCTATGTCATAACCATTAATATACTCCTGAATAAAATAACCTTCTTCGCTAGGATTCTCAGAAATATAAGATTGTAAATTAACTTTACTATTAAATTTTATAATGCCATCTCCACCCTTTTGTTTTAGAGGTTTTAAAAGCACAGGAAAATTAACAACATCATTATTATTTACTAATGAGTCTAAATCTTTAATAAAAAGTGAATTAGGATAAGGTATATTATTCTCAACAGAAAAATCACCTAGCTTTCGTTTATTAATTGCTATATCAAAAGAAGTCCAATTAGGTAAGGAAATCAATTTAGCTTTGCTTGAAATGAGTTTTATATTTTTGATAAAAAAACCAATTTCTGCTTCGGCAATAGGAACAACAATATCAATGTTGTTGTCTTCAATTTCTTTATTAATAATATTTATCCAAGAAGTATCATCAGCTTTTGGATAAAACTTGTAATAATCTGTATATCTTGAAAATTTTGTTGCAGTTCTTTTTTTATTAGATAAAACAAATAAACGTATATCAGATTGTTCTGCTAAACAATTAATAACAGATAATGCCCAAGTACTATTACCATCAGGAATTAATACATTCATTGTCATTGAGTGATAATGTTATTCGCTTTTGTGTATATACCAATTCTATAAAGACTGGGCTTTTTCTTTAGCCGCATTAAACTCAACAATCAAATCGTCAACTATTTGTGCTGCTGGTTTTATATCATGAATAAGTCCTGCAATCTGACCTATTTCTAATTCTCCATCTTCTAAATCGCCTTCAAACATGCCTCGCTTAGCTCTTGCTCTTCCTAGTAATGCTTTTAATTCATCAACAGTTGGGCCTTTTTTATAAAGCTCTTGCAACTCATTATAAAATTTATTTTTAAGCATTCTTACAGGTGCTAATTCTTTTAGTGTTAAATGTGTATCACCTTCTTTTGCATCTACAACCATTTTCTTAAATAATTGATGTGAAGAGGCTTCTTCACAAGCCACAAATCGGCTTCCAACCTGAACACCATCTGCTCCAAGAATCATAACAGCTAACATTGCACTTCCTGTTGCAATACCTCCAGCAGCAATTAAAGGAATTTGCAATTGCTCCTTTACCATTGGTATTAAGGTTAACGTAGTAGTTTCCTCTCTTCCATTATGTCCTCCAGCTTCAAATCCTTCAGCTACAACTGCATCTACTCCTGCTTCTTGTGCCTTTAGTGCAAACTTTACGCTACTAACAACGTGCACAACAGTAATACCTCTTTCTTTTAACCATACAGTCCATGTTTTAGGGTTTCCTGCAGATGTAAAAACAATTTTAACACCTTCTTCAACAATTATATCCATAATCTCTTCAATATTAGGATATAGCATTGGCACATTCACACCAAAAGGTTTATCGGTCGCTTTTTTACATTTTTGAATATGCTCTCGTAGCACTTCGGGATACATTGAGCCTGCTCCTATTAATCCTAAAGCTCCAGCGTTGCTTGCAGCTGACGCTAATCTCCAACCACTTGCCCAAATCATTCCTGCTTGAATTATTGGGTATTTAATATTGAAGAGGGTCGTAATTTTATTAGACATTTACGATTTAATTAGTTTAAGGGTTTTTGAATTTTTGTTAGAACTGATTGACAACATATATAATCCAGAAGAAAAAGAACTAACATCTACTGAACTATTAAGTTCGGATAGTTTTTGTTGTAAAACAACTTTTCCAAGTACATTGTAAATAGTAACTTCTGTATTTTCTGAAACAGAAGACAACTGTACATAAAGAATATCGTTTACTGGGTTTGGATAAATTTTAGACTGTACCGTTTCAAATTCTATAACTGATAATGCTAAATTTAAAGCCATTTGCATATCTGGAATTCCGTAGCCCAAGAAATAATCTGGTGTTGAGTATTGAGACGCTGACTGCCTTATAAATTGCTTTATTTGATTTGGAGACATTGATGGTAATGCTTGCATTAAACATGCGATAGCTCCAGCCATAATAGGTGAGCTAAACGAAGTACCATTACTTGTTGTTATATTATCGCTTTGGTTTATAACATAAGGTCCTGCAGCTTGCGCAACAACATCTGGCTTTAAAGTGGGTTGCGATGCATCACCGCGTGAGCTAAACGACGCATAGTTACCGCTTGCATCTACACCTCCAATAGAAAAAACTCCTGCTGCATCTGCTGGAGCTCCAACTATTTGCCAAGAGCCTGCACCAGAATTTCCTGCAGAATTAACAACCAAAATTCCTTTTTCTGCTGCAATATTTGCTCCTTTTGTAATAAAAGCTGTTAAACCATTCATATCACTTGGTGTATAGCTGTAATTAGGATTATCGTAAGTAGTATAACCTAATGACGAGTTAATAATATTTACACCTAGACTATCTGCTCGTTCAGCAGCTTCAACCCAATAACTCTCCTCTACAGGGTTTTCAGTAGCTGCATCTTCGGTTCTAAATAAATAATAAGACGCATCTGGAGCAGTACCAACAAACTGATCTTGCACAAAACCTGCCATATCACTTAACACTAAAGTTCCGTGACTATTTCCTGTGTAAGCATAAACATTAGATGTACGATTAACAAAGTCATAACCATTCAATAAATCATTATTATCTCTTAATCGCTGAAAAGCAGACATAGTATTTACATTAGGAAATCCTGCATCTAACACAGCTATTGTAATACCATCACCTGTATAATCAGAAACATGTAAGTTATCTAGATTAATCATATCTATTTGCACTTGAGAATTTCCGTATACAAAATTGATGAGTGCTTCTTCGGTATCAAATTTACTTTGTTGTACTGAAGGTCTTCCTGTGTTTAGACTTTTATCAGCAAAATCTATATAATCTACAAAACTTAAAACTGTTAATGCATTAATGTCGGCTTCACTTCCTCTTACATGTACAGCATTAAACCATTTTGACTTAGCCAAAACAGTTATTCCTATTTGAGCCTTTAATTGTGTTATATAACTTTCAGTAACTGGTACATCACGAGCATCAATAACAACACCTTGAGCATTTTTTCTATCTATAGCTTTCTGTGTAAGTATGGTTATTGGATTAGAAATTGATGCTGCAACATTTTCTTTATCTGTAAGATAAATCCATGCATCTTGTTGCGAATACATTAAGCTTTGAAAAAGCAAGCTTAATAATAGTATTTTCTTTTTCATTGTCTACAATTTGGGAAAATTATAGATGCAATTTATGAAATAACTCCCGAACCAACTAATTCGTCGTTTAAATACCAAGCGACAAACTGTCCTTCGGTTATTGCTGATTGCGCATTTTCAAATTCTACATACAAACCACTATCAACTTTATGAAGTATTGCATTCTGAAGTGGCTGACGATATCTAATACGTGCTTTAACCCTCATAGTCTCATCAACTTTTAAAGCTAAATCTTCACGTATCCAATGTAGTTCGTCTTCAGTTACAAACAGTGCTTTTTTTAACAAACCTGGATGCTCTTTACCTTGACCTGTATATATAATATTATCAGTAACATCAGTATCAATAACAAAAAGAGGCTCTGCAGTACCACCAACAGCCAATCCTTTACGCTGTCCTTTTGTGAAATAATGTGCGCCTTGATGCTTACCTACTATTGTTCCATCTGTAACTGAATACTCAATCTTACGAGTTAGATATTGAAGTTTTTCTCTTGTTGAATTAAATATGGGTTCAGTTTGATTATAATAGTTTTTATCTTCAGGAATTTCTACAATAACTCCTTCTTTTGGTTTTAGTTGCTGTTGAAGAAACTCAGGTAAACGCACTTTGCCTATAAAGCACAATCCTTGAGAATCTTTTTTATCTGCAGTTACCAAATCTAATTTAGTTGCTATTTCTCTTACCTCTGGCTTTGTAAGTTCGCCTATTGGAAATAATGACTTAGATAATTGCTCTTGCGATAATTGGCAAAGAAAATAAGATTGGTCTTTATTATTATCGACTCCAGAAAGTAACTGATATACTTCTTTTCCTTCTTTTTGAATTGTTCCTTTTCTGCAATAGTGTCCTGTTGCTACAAAATCGGCTCCTAAATCGAGAGCAATTTTCATAAAAACATCAAACTTTATTTCTCTATTACAAAGCACATCAGGATTTGGTGTTCTCCCTTTTTGGTATTCGTTGAACATATAATCAACTATACGCTCTTTATATTGTTCACTTAAATCGACAGTTTGAAAAGGAATACCTAGCTTATCTGCTACTAACATTGCATCATTACTATCGTCTAACCAAGGGCATTCATTAGAAATAGTAACAGAATCGTCATGCCAGTTTTTCATAAACAAGCCAATAACTTCATAGCCTTGCTCCTTTAACAGATAAGCAGCAACGCTTGAATCTACACCTCCAGAAAGTCCTACTATTACTCTTTTCATAATGCAAAATTAAGAAATAAAAAAAAGCAACCTATTAAAGTTGCTATTATAAATTGTTATACTAATTATAGGTTTTAGCTATTGTTTAATTGGGTTTTTACTGTAAGTAGTATAATCCTTTTCTTCTTTAAATTTACCATCTTCATAGTATTTCCAGATACCATGCTTTTGGTCGTTTTTATAATTCCCTTCTGCAAGTATTTCTCCTTTATCATTATAGTATTTAGAAAGCCCATGCAAAAGTCCATTTTTATATGTAAACTCTTTTACAACTATACCTTCTGGTGAGTACCAAGTAGAAATACTATCTATTTTACCATCAACATAAATTGATTTCTCTGCAATTTTACCATCTTCATAATACACAAATTTCTCTCCTTCTAAAAGTCCTTTATTATTATAAAACTCTGTAGACAAAATACCTTTTGATTTATTATGGTAATAAACCCACTTTCCAATGAAGAGTTTATCTCTCATCATTCCTTCACTAATAAGTTTGCCTGTTGAAGCATAAAATTTTACTATAATAGTAT
Organism: Aquaticitalea lipolytica; assembly: GCF_014641635.1. Classification (GTDB taxonomy): domain Bacteria; phylum Bacteroidota; class Bacteroidia; order Flavobacteriales; family Flavobacteriaceae; genus Aquaticitalea; species Aquaticitalea lipolytica. The sequence continues at coordinate 534,837 of NZ_BMIC01000001.1, forward strand.
CATCATTTGGATTGAATTCTCGTGTAGCACTGAGCTTACTCTTCTTTTCAACAAGCTTATAAAACTTAAAAATTCCTACTTCTTTTCCATGGTCAAAAGTACCTTCATAACGCGGTTGGTCAGTACCTTCAAAGTTCTTTTTCCATAGGCCATGACGCTCTCCGTTTGCATCAAATTGATTAATACTCTGCGCATTAACATTTGTTAAAACTAATGTTAAAATTATAACGAAATATATTTTTTGTTTAATCATTTTGTAAATTTGTTAGACAAAATATTTATTTTAACTCTATTTAAAACTCAAAAAAATGAAAATTATTTCAAAAATCTCAAAAATCACACCAATACTAGCACTAGTGGTATTGATGTTATCATGCAGTGATGATGATGTTAACACTCAACAAGAGTTCAACATTGTTGAAACTGCATTAGCAAGCCCAAATTTAAGCAATCTTGTCGCTGCTTTACAAGCTGCTGATGGAAATTTAGTAAATGTTTTAAGTGGTGAAGGTCCATTTACAGTTCTTGCACCAACAAACGAAGCATTTGCAACTTTTTTATCAGATAATGGTTTTGCAAGTTTAAGCGAAGTACCTACTGATGTACTTTCTCAAATTTTATTAAATCATGTAATCTCTGGAAATGTAACTTCAACAGATTTAATTTCTGCTGGATCTGGATATGCAAATACAAGTGCAACAGGTCCAGGAAACAATAATTTAAGCTTATATTTTAATACTACAAATGGCGTGAGATTTAATGGTGTATCATCTGTAACAAATGCTGATATTATGGCCACTAATGGTACTATTCATATAGCAGATGCTGTGATAGGTTTACCAACTGTTGTTGATTTTGCTTTAGCTAATCCAGCATTATCTAATTTAGTTGCCGCATTACAATCAGCAGATTCTCAATCGACATCACCAAATTTAATAGGAACTCTATCAGGAAACGGTCCTTTTACAGTTTTTGCACCAACTGATACTGCATTTGGAAATTTATTACTGGAATTAGACCCAAGTGGAAATACTACTTTAGGCGATATACCTCCTTCTACTGTTGAAGCAGTATTAACATATCATGTAGTAGGCGCTAATGTAACTTCGTCACAATTAAGTAGTGGAACAGTTTCTACTCTTGGTGGAAATGTTACTGTTAATGCAACAAATTTTACAATTACTGACCCAAATGATAGAGTTAGTGGCATTATTACATCATTAGTAGATATACAAGCTATAAATGGTGTAGTGCATGCAATTGACAAAGTGATTTTACCTCCACAATAGTGGAATATTGATAGTTTTTTACCTTTATTGATTAATTTAGTTAGCAAAGAAAAGCCTCTGAAAATTCAGAGGCTTTTTGATTTATTATATTATATAATTATTTTTTCCTTTTTTGTTGCGCTTGTTTTTGTTGTTCTGCCTGCTCCATCATTTCTGCCATTTTCTTCTGAAAACGATTTTGCTTTTTAGGTTTCGCTTTATTTACTTGTATTTGCGCATGAATTTTATCTTCATCTAGTATGTAGTTTTTAATCACTAACATAATACCAATACTAATAAGGTTTGAGATAAAGTAATACAAACTCAATCCTGATGCGTACTGATTAAAGAAAACCAACATTAATATTGGTGAGAAGTAAATCATAACCTTCATTATTTTACTCATATCTGGCATTCCTTCTTGAGTTGGTTGTGATGCCATTTGATCTCCTGTTGTCATTTTCATATAGAAGAAAATAGCAACTGCTGCCAATATTGGAAATAAACTTACGTGGTCTCCATAAAATGGTATGTTAAATGGTAGATTTGCAACTACATCATAAGATGATAAATCGTCTGCCCAAAGAAACTTTTTCTGACGTAAAGCAAACGCTGTTGGGAAAAACATAAACAAAGCGTAGAATACAGGAATTTGCATTAAACCAGGCAAACACCCACTCAATGGGCTTGCTCCTGCTTTATTTTGCAGTGCCATTGTTTCTTGTTGAGCTTTTAATTTGTTGTCTTTATATTTTGCACGTATAGCATCTAACTCAGGCTTTAAAACTCTCATTTTAGCTTGAGATAAAAACTGCTTATATTGTACAAATGATAATACAATTTTAATTAAAATGGTCATGACAATAATGGCAATACCATAAGACATATATGAGCTTAAGAAGCTAAATAATGGAATAAATAATGCTTTGTTTATCCAACCAAAAATTCCCCAACCAAAAGGAATACTTTCCTCTAAATCTTCATTGTATTGCTTAAGTATTTTGCTATCTGTTGGTCCAAAATACAGTTTTAATGACTCATTAATTTCTCCTGCTTGTGTTTGTAATGCAAATTTAGATTGAAACTGTTTGGTATAAACAGTATCGATATCTTCATTTTGTACTAAATCTTTAGAAATAAGTCTAGCACTTTTTATTGGTTTATCTGCAACTAATATTGTACTGAAAAAATGCTGTCTGTATGACAACCAATTAACATCAGTTTCTGTTTCTTCATCTTCACCAGCTTGAGCTAATTTGTCAATCTTATTTTTATTGTCATGCTGATAGGTTAAACGCGTATAACGGTTTTCGTAACTTATACTTTGATCATGACGTTTAGTTTTAAGCTTCCAATCTAAATTTACATCTTGTGATGTATTAATTACATTATTCAATCCTTGAGAACGGATTGTGAAATTCATCATATAATTATTTGGAAGAATCTCATAACGATACTCTAAAAACTCACTTTCAGATACTTTTAGTTTCATAGAAACTACTGTATTTTCACCATTTTTAGTAACCGTTGGTTGAAAGTATAAATCTTGAGTATTTAAGTTTCTGTTATCTGTTGTTGCAAACGACAGATTAAATGCTGTGTTTTTATTATTGATTAAGTAAATAGGAACAGAATCATAATCTACAAACTCGTTTAATTTAACTTCAGAAAGATAACCTCCTTTATTACTAAATTTTAGAGTCAAAACTCCATTTTCGACAGTTGTTACATTATCTGTAGCTGAAGGTAATGTAGACGCATAAGCAAAGGCTCCTAATTTATTTTTTAAACTTAAAAGCTTTAATGAGTCTGCTGCCGAAGTGTTTGAATAATCACTAGCTGTTGTTTCAAAAGTGTCTTTTTTCTTTTTAGCTTCGTTAGCTTTCTCTTTAGCTTCTACTTGCTCTTGTTTTGCTTTTTCAGCTGCTAATTCTTCAGGAGTTGGCTGATTTTGCCAAAGCATAAATAATAATATCCCAAAGATTAATATAAATCCGATGGTGGAGTTAAGATCAAATTTTTTTTCTTCCATGTATTCTGTTCGTTCAGTTTAATAAGGTTCTTTAAATCGCACACCAAAAACTTCTGGTGATTGTAAAAGAATGTGAATAGTGTATCAAAAAACTATCCAATATTAATTTTGTGCCATACTGACACTATTTTTGTCTTTTTTAAAATTTAATGCTGCTTTAACAAATGCCACAAATAATGGATGTGGATTTGCAACAGTACTCTTATATTCAGGATGATACTGCACGCCTACAAACCAATTATGAGTTGGTATTTCAACAATCTCAACCAAATTTGTGTCAGGATTAAACCCTGTTGCTATCATTCCTGCTTCTTCAATTTGCTTCTGATAATCATTATTAAATTCATAACGGTGTCTATGACGCTCTTTTATATTTTCTGTTTTATATATGTCTTTAGCAAGGCTTCCTTCAGTAAGTTTACAATCCCAAGCACCTAAACGCATAGTTCCTCCTTTATCTGTAATTGTTTTTTGAGATTCCATTAAATCAATAACAGGATGTTCGGTATCAGCATCCATTTCGGTAGAATTAGCATTTTTCAATCCAAGTACATTACGTGAATATTCGATAACTGCCATTTGCATACCTAAACAAATTCCAAAAAACGGAATATTGTGCTCTCTTACATATCGTACAGCTTCAATTTTACCTTCAATACCTCTTTCTCCAAAACCTGGTGCTACTAATACACCATGCAAATGCCCTAATTTTTTAGCTACATTTTTTGGTGTTAAATATTCAGAGTGTATCGACTCTACTTTTACTTTTACTTCGTTTTCTGCACCTGCATGAATAAAAGCTTCTAGTATAGATTTATAAGAATCTTGTAATTCTACGTATTTACCAATAAGCCCAATAGTGACTTCACCTTTTGGGTTTTTATGACGCTCTAAAAACTGATTCCATTGAGTTAAGTTAGGTTCATCACTTTTAAGATTTAGCTTTTTAAGCACAACCTTATCTAAACCTTCATCTAACATTAAATTTGGCACATCGTAAATGGTTGATGCATCAATAGATTGTATGACAGCTTCTTCGCGTACATTACAAAACTTAGCAAGCTTACTTCTTAAATCTTCAGGTAATTCATGCTCTGTTCTGCAAACTAAAATATCAGCCATCACTCCACTCTCCATCAATGTTTTTACACTGTGTTGTGTTGGTTTTGTTTTTAATTCGCCAGCAGCAGATAGGTAAGGAACAAGAGTTAAATGAATTACAATTGCATTGTTTTCACCTAAGTCCCATTTTAGCTGACGTACAGCTTCAATATATGGTAACGACTCAATATCACCAACAGTACCTCCAATTTCTGTGATAACTATATCATAATCGCCAGATTTTCCTAAAATCTGAACACGATGCTTTATCTCATCGGTAATATGCGGAATAACCTGAACTGTTTTCCCAAGAAACTCTCCACGACGTTCTTTTTCGATAACGCTTTGGTAAATACGACCTGTAGTAACGTTGTTAGACTGGCTTGTTGGCACATTTAAAAAACGCTCATAATGACCTAAGTCTAAATCGGTTTCGGCGCCATCATCAGTAACATAGCACTCGCCATGCTCGTAAGGATTTAAAGTTCCTGGATCGACATTAATGTAAGGGTCTAATTTTTGAATTGTAGTTCTATAACCTTGTGCTTGAAGTAATTTGGCTAAAGACGCTGCGATAATCCCTTTACCAAGTGAGGATGTTACACCTCCAGTTACAAATATGTATTTTGTAGTCGTTGTCATGTTGCGTTGTTAAACGCAGGCAAATTTACAAAATTTAAATAGTTATTATGGTATCATTTTTTAGTTAATTAATCATGAAATAGCAATTATGATAAAAGCAAAACAAAACTTCACTTAGCAAAATGTTTTTTACAAACTCATTCAGAGTGATGCTTTACTCATTAAAAGGGTTAGTTAACTAATTGTTCATTTTAAATTATATAATTGATGTATAGGTTTGATGTATATAAACAATCTAAAATCAATTATTATGAACTCTCAATTTAACTTAAACATTAAAACACCTTGCTCAGAAAACTTCAATAAATTTTCGCCAACTCCAGGAGGCGGATTTTGTGGCTCTTGTAAAAAAGAAGTTATTGACTTTACAAAAATGAATGCTCAAGAAACTATCACGTATTTTAAAAATCATAGTACTCAAAATACTTGCGGAAGATTTAAAAATACTCAACTAAAAACTTATACACAGAAGAGAAAAAAGCTAAGCTTTTTGAGTAGTGTTGGCATTGCATGCTTATCAGTACTTTCAATATTTACTGCACAAGCTCAAGATACTAAAAAACAGAAAGTGTCATTAGACAGCAATACTAAAGAGGTTAACGTTTCTGAGTTTCAAAAAAGCTTTATTGTAAAAGGAAATGTCTCAGACGAATCTATACCATTACCAGGTGTTAATATTCTTTTAGAAGGCACAACAACAGGTACAACAACCGATTTTGATGGCAATTTTCAATTTCCTATAAAACTTAAAAAAGGAGATGTTTTAGTCTTCAGCTATATTGGAATGGAATCGCAAAAAGTAACAATTATGAATGAAAACTCTGCTAGTAACATTGAGTTAAAAATTGACATGAAAATGGACTCATGCTTTATTATGGGTAAAGTTGCTGTAAAAGAAGTTTATAAATCTAAAAGAAATTAATAAAAATAGCTTCTTATGAAAAATGTATTCGCTTACTTTTTTATTTTCTTTATTAGTATAGGTTATGCGCAAGTATCAGATTTTAATACTGTTAACTTTACTAGAGCTGATAATATTGCCAAATTAAATGAAGGCTATAGCTTAGAAAATCTTCCTCTACTTGCGCATAATCTTACTTACAACTTACCAACAGATGTAGAAAAATTCAGAGCAATTTACACTTGGGTTTGTAACAATATAAAAAGTGACATAAGACAAGATGATATAGTTACAAACAAAAGAAAGAAGCTTAAAAACGATAGCATTGCTTACATAAAATGGAATAATGAATACAAAAAAATTGCTTTTAAAAAACTATTAAAACATAAGAAAACCATGTGTACAGGTTATGCTTATTTAATAAAAGAGTTATGTTTTTTAGCCAACATTGAATGTAAAATTATAGATGGTTATGGAAGAACCGTAAACTCAAATGTAGACGCATTAGATATGGCAAATCATTCTTGGAATGCAGTAAAACTGAATAACAAATGGTATTTGTGTGATGCAACATGGTCTAGTGGATATTCCTCTAATAGAATTTTTATTAAAGATTATAATGATGGCTACTTTTTAACAGACCCTGTTTTATTTGCAAAAAATCATTATCCACTAGACAAAAAATGGTTGCTTTATAATACAACAACCGAAATGGATTTTGTTACCTCTCCTTTGGTTTATGGCGAAACTTTTGAGCACAAAATAATTCCTATAAGCCCACAACAAATGAGTGTGAAAACAAAAATAAATTCTGAAATTGATTTTAGTTTTAAAACACTTAAAGAAACAGATAACAATACTATTTCGCTAGTTTACTATCTAGGAACTAAAGAATATGCTTTCAGTATTTATGATGTTAAAAATGAAAATGGTTTCGTTGAATTTAAAAACAAATTCACAAAAAAGGGTTCGTACGATGTACATCTAAAAATAGGAAATGATGTAGTTGCAACTTATACTATAATGATAACAAAGAGTTAAGCTATAATTAATTTATGTTTTATTAACTACTATTAAATTACCTCAGAGTGAATCAAAACTAAAAAATCAATCTTCAACTTTTAAGTTATCTTTGCATCAAATTAGTACAGATGTCATTTAAAGATTTACAACTTAACAAGCCTATTTTAAAAGCCATTGAAGATGCTGGCTATATAGATCCAACTTTAGTTCAAGAAAAAACCATCCCTTTGGTTTTAGGCAAAAAAGATGTGATTACCTCAGCGCAAACAGGTACAGGTAAAACAGCTGCTTTTGCATTACCAATCTTACAATTATTATTTGATAAACAAGATGCTCCTAAAAAAGGAAAAAAAATAAGAGCTTTAGTAATTAGTCCAACGCGTGAGTTGGCTGTTCAAATTGGTGAAAATTTTAAAACTTATGGCAAAAACACAAACTTACGAAGTACAGTTGTTTTTGGTGGTACGAGCATAGAGCCTCAAATAGATGTATTAAAAAAAGGTGTCGACATTTTAGTCGCTACTCCTGGTCGTTTGCTCGATTTACATAAACAAGATTATATTAACCTCGATCATATTGAAATATTAGTACTCGACGAAGCCGATTTAATGTTAGACATGGGCTTTATTGATGATGTTAAAAAAGTAGAGCGTTTATGTCCTGAAACTAAGCAAACCTTGTTGTTTTCGGCAACTATGCCTTTTAAAGTTGAACAACTAGCTAATAGTATTTTAAAGTCCCCAGAGCGTATTGAAGTAACGCCAACCTCATCTGCTGCCAAAGATGTAAGTCAGATATTATATTACGTACCAAAACGCAATAAAATTGAGTTGTGCTTACACTTACTTCGTAATACTATTAAAGGTAGTATCTTAATTTTTAGACGTACTAAATTTGGCGTTGATAAGCTTGAACAAACCCTTATAAAAAACGGTTATAAAGTAGAAACTCTTCATGGAGACAAAGCTCAAAGTGATAGGCAAACAGCTTTAAACAAATTCAAAAATGGCTATGTAAATATATTGATTGCAACAGATGTTGCTGCTCGTGGTATAGATATTAACGAGTTAGATGCTGTTGTAAATTTTGATATGCCTAATGTACCAGAAACTTACGTACATAGAATAGGTAGAACAGGGCGTGCAGGAAATGTAGGAACTGCACATTCGTTTTGCTCTGCTGACGAAAAAGCATACATAAAAACCATACAGCAACTTATAAATGTTCAAATTCCTGTTGAAGACGAACATCCTTATCCATTAGATCCAAAAGCAAAGCCTATTGTGCACAAAAAACAAGGCAGCAAACATAAAAAAGGCCGTAAAGGTGAAGGTTCTAAAAAGAATAAAAAACGTTGGTATTAAACAATTAAAACTCCATACGCTTATTAAAATAATGCTTCAATAATGGTACTTGTATAAATAGCATTACAGCACACATTAATATAGCATAAAATGAAGTTTGCGAAAATCTAAATCCAGATACAGCATTTGTTACTCTATTGTTAGAAAATATACTATAATCAATAGTATCAAACCAATTTTTGCTTTCTGGCTGAGTTCCAAAAACTGAAAAAGCAACCAATACTAAAGCACAACCAAAAAGAAGAACCCAAAACTTATTAGAAATAAGTGGCTTATAAACTGTTGTACTCGGTTTTGCAATAGCTTCAACCTGTGACATTACATGAGCTGTAAAGTTAAAAGAAGGCGTTTCTAAAGTCGCATCTTTCATAGCTTTATCAACTAATTTTTCGATATGTTTATCTACGTTCTCGCTCATAATGTTCAATAATTTCTGGTTCTAAATTCGCTTTTAAAATTGAGGTTAATTTTTTCCTGCTTCTAAAAAGCTTTACTTTTACATTGTTTGCAGTTAAGCCAACAACTTTTGCAATCTCGTCTAACGATTGCTCTTCAAAGTAGTATAAAGTTAGTAAAAAACTATCGTCTGGCGGCAATAATTCTAAACATGCTTTTATGGCTTGCTGTCGTTCTTCTTCAACCATATTCTCAAGAGCATTATCAATAGTTTTCACTTGATGCTCTGTGTACTCGTCAATAGCAACTTTAAGTTGTTCTTTTTTGTTTTTTTTCAATCTGTCTAAACAACTATTATAAGTCACTTTGTAAATCCATGTCGAAAATTTTGAATCGCCTTTAAACTTGCTCAACGATTTAAACACTTTTATAAAAGTATCTTGCGCAACCTCTTCAGCCTCTTCTCTATTCTTCAACATTTTTAACGACAATGTAAACACTAAATCTTTGTAACGATCTACCAACACACTAAATGCGTTAGAGTCGCCAGCAATGATTTGATTGATGATTTTTTCGTCGTTGGTGGTCATTTGTATATAAAGACGACAACACGTTGCTTAAGGTTACACATTTTTAATAAAAATATTTTTTTTTAATTTATGTGTAACCAAATTTTAAAACCTGTCGTCATAAGCTATGAACACATTAAAATTAATCAATTTAAAACGAACAATTATGGGATCAGAATTAATTATTATACCAGTAATATTTGGTGCAATTTTCGGAGTATTTTATTTATACTTCTCTACCAGAAACAAAGAGCGTTTGGCACTAATAGAAAAAGGTGCTGATGCTAGTATTTTTATGAAAGGCAAGCAGCAAGCTGCGCCAATTTGGAAAGTACTTATTTTAAACCTAGCTTTATTATTAATGGGTATTGGTATTGGTATTTTTATCGCTTCAATTTTACATTATAACTTAGGAGTTGATGACGATGTTGCCTATCCAGGAACTATTTTCTTAATGGCTGGCATTGGTTTATTTGCTGGCTTTACAATGACTAAAAATTTAGATAAAGAATAATCTTTACTAATCAACCTTAATAAAACTGCCATCCTAACCGATGGCAGTTTTTTTTTGATTTATTTTAGACTTAAGAATTGTATATTTATCACTTCAAATTAAAAAAATCTTCAAATGAAAAAAATTTTAATGCTTGTATGCATTGCTATAACAGTATCAGCTTGTAAAAAAGATCCAAAAACAAATTCAGAAACAGAGATGACAGTTTCGCCTACAGATTTTCAAACCGTATTAGATGCTTATCATGAAGAGAGTTTGCAGCTATATCCTTTAAATGCAACTTCTGCTGGAGATAATAGATATAACGACCTTTTTCCTAATGTGCTTTCAGAAGAATTTAAAGCTAAGGAAAAAGAGTTTTACACTGCTTTTAAGGAAAAGATTAGCTTTTTTAAGGATGCTGATTTAACAGAGAGTGAGCAATTGAGTAAGGCTATTTTAATTTGGGAATGCGATATGAATTTATCGCGATTAACCTTTAGAGAAGATTACACACCTATAAATCAAATGTGGACAGTACAACTCAGCATGGGACAATATGCAAGTGGTGAAGGTGCACAACCTTTTAAAACTGTACAAGATTATAAAAACTGGCTAAAGCGTGTTGATGGCTATTTAGTTTGGATGGCTTATGCTAAAGAACGTATGACTGAAGGTATTGCTGCAGGACACGTATTACCAAAATCGTTAATTGAAAAAGTATTGCCACAGCTAAAATCGTTAACAACAACAAATTTAGACGAGAACTTATTTTACTCGCCTGCAAAAAAATTCCCAGATAGTTTTTCGCCAGAAGATAAAAAAGAACTTACTGATGCTTATAAAGTTATGGTATTAAACAAAATTGTACCAGCTTACCATCAGTTACACGATTTTATGAATACTACTTACCTTGAAGCTGGTCGTACAACTAGTGGTATTGCTAGCATACCAAATGGTGAAGCTTATTATAACCATCAAATAAAATTATATACAACTACAAATATGACTGCTGATGAAATTCATCAATTAGGATTAAGTGAAGTTGCTCGTATTTTATCTGAAATGGAAAAAGTAAAAACGCAAGTTGGTTTTAAAGGTGATTTAATTTCGTTTTTCGACCATGTAAGAAACAACAAAGCTTTAATGCCATTTACAAAACCACAACAGGTTATTGATAATTTTAATAAAATTCATGCAACCATGAAACCTCAAGTAGATCGTTTATTCGATTTGCAACCAAAAACAGCTTTTGAAGTTCGTCGTACCGAAGCTTTTAGAGAAAATTCAGCAAGTGCAGAGTACAATCCAGGTTCTTTAGATGGTACACGTCCAGGTATATTTTATACACCAATACCAGATGCTACAAAGTATAATGTGTTTTCTGACGAGTCGTTGTTTTTACACGAAGCCATTCCTGGACACCATTTTCAAATTTCATTACAACAAGAAAACCAAGATTTGCCAGCCTTTAGAAAAACGCTTTGGTATAGTGCTTATGGCGAAGGTTGGGCTTTATACTCTGAGTCGTTAGGAAAAGAGTTAGGCTTATACACAGACCCTTATCAGTATTTTGGAATGCTAAGCGCAGAAATGCACAGAGCTATACGCTTGGTAGTCGACACAGGAATACACTCAAAAGGGTGGACACGCGAGCAAGCTATTAAATACTCATTACAAAATGAAGCAGAAAGCGAAGAAGGTATTATTTCAGAAATTGAGCGTTATATGGCTAATCCTGGACAAGCTTTATCATACAAAATAGGGCAACTTAAAATACGTCAGTTACGTGCAAAAGCAGAATCGGAATTAGGTGATAAATTTGATATTGCTCAATTTCATAACCAAGTATTAGAATCTGGTTGTTTACCATTAGCACTTTTAGAAACTAAAATTGATAAGTGGATAGCTTCAAAAAAATAATGAATGACAGACTTACAAGAAGATAATAAATTTGAAGAGTTTGAGCATCTTGAAGATTTTTCTGATTTAAATACTGAAAATCTAATTTTTGAAATTTGGGTAAAACCTAAAAAGGTTTTCGACTATATTTTAAAGTTCGATCCAACAAAGTATGTAGCTATACTATTAGTCATTTCTGCATTTATAGCAACGTTAGAAAGGCTACTCACAAAAAACTTATCCTTAGATGCATACGGTTTTGGTTATTCGGTTGGAGGTTTAGCAATAGGCACATTACTTACTTGGCTAATGTATTATGTGTCTGCTTGGTTTTTTCGTTTGTTTGGAGCCACTTTTCTAGGAGGAAAAGCAAACAATCAAGATTTCAGAACTGTAATTGCTTGGTCTAACATTCCACTAATAGCAGGTATTTTAACTACCTTGTGTATTGTATTATTATATGGTTGGGAAGCACCAAGAGAATACTATACACCAGAAAGTGAAATTGAAGGTTATGTGTTTATTGCAGTTGGAATTGTAGATATTGTTTTATCATTATGGTCTATGATGATTATGGTAATTGGTGTAATGCGAATACAACATTTTAGTATTGGCAGAGCATTAGCCAATGTATTTTTACCATTACTAATTATAGTCGCTATTGTTGCACTTTTTGTAATTGGGTTAACATTATAAAATAATTATGAACTCACCTTGGCACATTTATCTTATGGCAGCAATGTATATTTTTGCTGGCATTATGCATTTTGTAAAACCAAAAGCGTACTTGCGTATCATGCCTCGCTATTTGCCATACCATAAATTATTAGTACAATTAAGTGGAGTTGCCGAAATAGGTTTAGGAATAGGCTTGTGTTTTGCAGCTACTAAAGATGTTGCTATATATGGTATTATAGCAATGCTAACGGGTTTTTTATTAGTGCATTTTTATATGCTCTCTGGCGAAAAAGAAGGTGCTGGTATACCAAAATGGATACTTATTTTACGTATACCTTTGCAGTTTTTTTTAATGTATTGGGCTTACTATTACCTATAAAATTACGTGTAACTACGTATTGATTATTTGGTTTTTTAAACCTAACTTCGTTTAACTATCGATATCGTCGCATTGTGCAACACTTGAGAAAATCCTGAATTTCAATTAAAACTCACATTCCATTGAATAAGAAAAAAGAACAATTTGAATTTGTTTATGTTGAAAATGACGGAACAGTGCGTGAATTGGATAATGAAGAAATTGAGTATTTACAAACTGAATTTGAACCAACTGATGGAGCAAGACCATATATTAAGAGTAGTTATGAACAACTAACACCTGACAAGAAGATCTTAGGTTTTCTTAATAGAAATAAAGTTCCAGAAAACATTGAAATAACAGAAACAGATATTCGATATACGGAATTTGGGTTCCCAATAAATATATGTAGCTCGAACAGAATTATAGAATTACACGTAGGAATATTTAGTGTATATATTCTTGGTGGTTGGGACGTTGTAGTAGAAGATTTTACTTTTACTCTTACGAATACTCAAAATGGACAAATAATTAATCCAAGAGATACACAATGGAGAATTCAATCTTATGAATTTGGAGAACTGGCGAAAAAAATAAAAATTCTCGATATTCCAGAAAGAGGTAATTATCGGATTGATTTTAAGAACCTAGACAGTTTAAAGGTTTGGAAAGCAAGATTACCATTGATATACAGAGTTTTCAGCAAACCTATCGAGAAACAAAATATCCAAATAATCATTTTATAAATATTTGAGTAAACAAAAACGTTTTACAACACCATGTATAATTAATTGCTTGCTTCTCGCATACTTATTAAACCTCAAACCTCATTCCACAACAAAACCAAAAAAAGGCATCAATAATTATAAAATTACGTATAACTACGTATTGATTATTTCGCATTTTAAAACTAACTTCGTTTAACAATCAATATCGTCGTATTGTGTAGCATTTGAGAAATGAAGAACATAGGAATAATATTAATAATCTTTTTTGCTTTGAGTTGTAATAACAAAACAAATAAAAAACCGACTGAAAAAGTGAAAATTGAATACCTCAGTTCAAATTATAAAAACGAGACAGAAGAAAAAATTGAGTTTAGTCGAATTGTAAAAGACAGTTCAAATCTGAATTTAATAGAAGGAGAAATAAGTTTTGATGAAAATTACAACACACTTCAGAAAATAACTAATAAAAAAATAGTGTTGGAACCTGAAGTTGACTCAATAAAATCTGCTCTAAAAAATAAGGGTTACCGAGAGAGTTTTGACAATATTGGAAAAATCATTTTTGTACAGATGCAACCTAAAAATGAAAATGATTTTCAGGTTTTAGATTTACTACATTCAATGGAAGAAAAGATTCATGAAGAATTGAATAGCAATGGATTAGGAGAATGGGCAGCAGGCGATTTAGGCCCAGGTGGCGCTAACATGCTTTTTAAAGTTACTGAATGGGAAAAGTCGGTACAGTTGATTATGGGAATTCTTAATCAAGAGAATCTGTTAGATAAAAGTTTAATAATGAAAAGATTGAATACAGCAGAAGATGATTGGAACTATGAAATCATCTATCCAATTGATTATAATGGAGTATTTAATCAAATGTAAAAAAACGCTACACAACAATGTATAATATAAAAAAAACGACATTCTTACTATTTTCAGTATTATTAATCGGACTTACTACGAGTGCTCAGGAATTGACTTGCTCGGATTTTAAGAATGGAAATTTCTTTGTTCCAGCAGATAATCAAACTATTCTGGCATATAAAATAATCCGAAATGGAAATCAACAAACTGAAATAGTTGAAGACCCAGAAAATATTCTTGGAATGGATTTTAATAAAACTGCATACGAGATAATTGAATGGATTGATGATTGTACATACCGACTCAAGTATGACGAATCAAAAATGGAATTAAGCGAATATGAAAAATTCTTAAATGACAATAATGGGGTTTTGAATGAAATGGTAAAAATTGAAGGAAAATGTTTCTATTTTAAATCAACATTAAATGTGAATGGAGAAACACAATCTATAACTGGAAAAATATGCAAAGAATAAAATACTATGCACAACACCATGTATAATTAATTACTTGCTTCTGTCCTACTTATTATACCTCAAACCTCATTCCACCACAAAACCAAAAAAAGGCATCAATAATTATAAAATTACGTAGAACTACGTATTGATTATTTCGCTTTTTAAAACTAACTTCGTTTAACTATCGATATAGATAATTGAAACAATCCATATCGTCGCATTGTAACCAATTTGAGAAAACCAACAAATGATATTTTTAATTCAAGAACCTTTTCCTTTCCAAAAAACACTACTGATTGCATTAATTGGTGCTATAATTGGACAAACTCTGATTTTATTAATCAGTTGGATAAAGAGAAAAATTGATTTATCGAGAAAAAAACAAATGATTCTCAATGACCTAAATAATCAGAACAAAATTTTGGATGAATTAACGAGAAAACATTTGGAATTGAGACAGTTATTTGAAATGAGGCAAACCGACCAATTTACAACGAGTATCTTCCAAGTTCTACAACTAGATATCTATCAAAGTGTTCCTAAAAATGAACTTTATTTAATTTTCAAAAAAAACTTATCAATACTCGTAGATATTTATAAATCAATCGAATTTCTAAAACAAAATGGACCATATTGGATTTATAAGGATTATTTAGAAAAATCCGAATTACATCTTGAAGAAAAAAAGAATGATGAAAACCATAATTTACATTGTGAGACTGAACTTGGTTTTATGGATATTGGAATAAAGAACATTGAAAATAATATCACTACTATAAAGGAAACAAAAGCAAAAATTAAAATACTAACGGATTAAAAAACTGGTTACAACAAAGCATAAAATTAATGGCTGGTTCTAGTCTACTTGGAAAATTCCTGCGGAATTTTCCGCTGGCAAGTTTCTATTTACTAAATTAGTGCTTAAACGTGCCACTAATATTATACGTAACCGTTAAACGAACCCTCAAACTCTCACTCCACCACAAAATCAAAATAAGTATCAGGAAAAGGTTCCCAACGTAAAGTAAAATGCCACCATTCTTTTGGGTAGTTTCTAAAATTATGCTTTAACATAACCGTTTGTAATAATTGCCTATTGGCTTTTTGTGCTTCAGTAATATTGTCATAATCTACCCAAGATTGCTCACCAAAAAAATCGTAAGGGCTTCCCATATCTAAAGGCACTCCTGTTTTGCCATCTGTAAGCGTTAAATCTAGCGTACTCCCACGACTATGCCCAGAACGTGTGGCAATATATTCTTCTTTAAACAAATCTTTTTTAGCCACATCTGGATAAAATTGTTGCTTATTTATAGTGTCATTCAAATCGGTTGCCCAATGCATAAAATGGTTTACTGCACGTTGTGGTCGGTAACCATCATACACTTTTAAGCATATATTTTGCACTTCGAGTTCTTCTTTTACAAGCCTTAAAGCTTGCGCAGCTTGCTCTGTTAGTATTAACTCGTTTGAGGCATAACCATCAATGGTATCTCCAACAAAATTATTACTTGTATAATAACGTAACTCTACATCTAAATCTGGTATTACAGATTTAACATACACAAACCCTTCAGGTAAAACTGGAACATCTTGCTTTGTAAAGGCAAAAGCAATACTTATAAAGGCAACAATAATTATGTTGTGTTTTAATCTCATAAAGGCTAATTTAGAAAAAAATTAGGCTATGAATTTGTTTTCTTCAGAAAAAAGAGTGCTTCAGCTCCCAAATGCAGAGCTTATTTATATTCCAAATTTTTATTCGGTTGAAAAAGCTAATGCGTATTTAAAGCTCCTTAAAGCTAAAACCAATTGGCAACACGATAGTATTACACTTTTTGGAAAAACACATTTACAACCACGTTTAACAGCTTTGTATGGTAATAATAATGAGCCTTACACCTACTCTAACATTACCATGAAACCAATAGTGTTTACAAAACCTTTATTAGACATAAAGGCTGATGTTGAACAATTGGCTAGCCATACGTTTACTAGTGTATTACTTAATTTATATCGATTTGGTAGCGATAGCAATGGTTGGCATGCCGATAATGAAAAAGAATTAGGAATGCATCCTGTAATTGCTTCAGTAAGTTTTGGTGCCGAACGCTATTTTCATTTTAAACACCGAACGTTAAAAGATCAAAAACACAAACTATTACTAGAACATGGAAGCCTATTAATCATGAAAGGCGAAATGCAAGCACATTGGTTACATCAAATACCAAAAACAAAACGCGAAATTGGAGAGCGGATTAATTTAACCTTTAGGTATATAAAACGGAAAAACCAAGGTCCCTCAACCTTGGTTCTCCTAATTTGCTTTTTATATATGTGGTAGATTTAGGGTCTCTAAGTCAACACATATGCAAATATTAATTAATTAATCCATTGAACTAAAAACTAAATTTTAGTACACTTCAAATGTAAAATTAAAATTGATATTATCTGTCAAAATACATTATTAATCGATGAAATACATTAAATTTTAACATTTGTAGATGAAATTAACGATATTAACGATGAAATGCGTTTTAAAATTGTCTAAAAAAAATAATAAAACACATCATAAACGGAACAACTTTTGCGTTGTTACAACAAATTTGAATTAGAACAATTACTTTAGCATCACATAACAGTGCATAAAAAAATGAAACATTCATTATTAATTCTTAATAGAACAACGGAATATTAATATGAATGTTCCATCTGACGTTTAAAAACAATTAGTATTAGCAGATGAAACAAATAGCAACACTCTTCTTTCTAGTAATCAGTTATTTAGGTTACAGTCAAGAAATAACATTTACGCAAACCGATTTACCAATTACAAAATTTATTGATGGTACGTTACTTACGCCAAACTCAGGTTCTAATACATTAGCTATTATTATTGCTGGTTCTGGACCAACAGATAGAGATGGCAACCAGAATTTTTTAAAAACCAGTAATCTTAAAAAGCTTGCAGTCAATCTTACAAATAATGGTATAGCAACGTTTAGGTACGATAAGCGCATTGTAAAGCAAATTCGTAAAGGAAATGTCGACCCAAATATTATGTTCGATAATTTTGTTAGTGATGCAATAGATGTGGTTAACTATTTTAAAAAGCAAAACACTTACAAGAAAATTTATATTATTGGTCATAGTCAAGGAAGCTTAATTGGTATGATGGCTGCAAAAGAGAATGTTGATGGCTTTGTATCGCTTGCTGGAGCAGGACAAACTATTGATAATGTAATTACAGAGCAAATACAAAAAACAGCTCCTATGTTTACTGATGATACAAAACGCGTGTTTTCTGTACTTAAAGAAGGTAAAACTACTACAGATTATCCTGCTGCACTAGCTTCTGTTTTCGATATTAGTGTTCAGCGTTTTATTGCCAATTGGATGAGTTATAATCCGCAAGAAGAAATTAAAAAATTAGACATGCCAATACTTATTGTTAATGGCACTAAAGATTTGCAAGTAAGTGTTGAAGAAGCAAAACTGCTTAATGATTCAGCAAAAAATTCTGAATTAAAACTTATTGATAAAATGAATCATGTGCTTTTTATTATTGAAGGTGATGATCAGGAAAATGCAAAATCGTATAACGATCATGCAGGAAAAGTATCAGAAGAACTCATAAATACTATTGTTGCATTTATTAAAAAATAAATTCACCAAACATTATAAATCTAAAAAAGCACCTTAAAAAGGTGCTTTTTTACTAACTAACCAACCAAATGTAATATTAACTTCTCTTAAGGTTAACTACTCCTTTTGTCTAATGAAGAGAGTAAAGTTTTACGAAAAGTATATTTCAAACTTCGTGCCAAAAACGAAAATACCTTTTTAATGTTTAGTTAATTTTGGTATTTTGCACAGATAAAATAACTAAAATGGAAAACGCACCTATTTTTACTAACGACGGAATTGTATTCGGACTCTTAATGCTAGCTTTAGGCTTTGTATTCTACACCGAATCGAAAGAAACAGGATTCTGGTCTAAATTTTACAAATATATACCTGGACTCTTAATGTGTTATATGATTCCTGCGGTTTTTAATTCTCTAGGATTAATATCTGCAGATGTATCACAAACCTATTATGTTGCCAGTCGTTATCTGCTTCCTGCTTCGTTGGTACTTTTAACCATTAGTATCGATTTAAAAGCAGTTTTTAATTTAGGATGGAAAGCATTAGTCATGTTTTTTACAGGTACTGTTGGTATTATTATAGGTGGACCAATTGCTATTTTAATTATCTCTACTTTTTCACCAGAAACCGTTGGAGGTGCTGGTTTTGATGCTGTTTGGAGAGGTCTTGCTACACTTGCTGGTAGTTGGATTGGTGGTGGTGCCAACCAAGCTGCGATGTTAGAAATATATGAATTTAATCAGGAGTTATATGGTGGAATGGTATTAGTAGATATTGTTGTTGCCAATATTTGGATGGCTGTTTTACTTTTCGGAATTGGGAAGAAAGCTAAGATTGACAAATGGCTAAAAGCTGACAATACTGCTATTGACGAACTAAAACACAGAGTACAAACATTTACAGATAAAATAACACGTAATCCATCATTAACAGACATAATAGTTATACTCATGTTTGCTTTTGTTTCTGTTGGAATTGCACACTATGGCGCAGATGTTATTTCAAAATATTTAGTCGATAATTTTGAATCGGTAAGAAATCCGAAAAGTGCATTATCATCATTTGGAAGTAGTTTCTTTTGGTTGATTTCTATTGCAACCTTAATGGGAATTTTATTATCATTTACAAAAGCAAAAAATTATGAAGGCGCTGGAGCCAGTAAAATTGGAAGTGTTTTTATTTACATTTTAGTCGCTACCATTGGTATGAAAATGGATTTAGGTAAAATATTTGAAAATCCAGGGCTTATCCTTATTGGTATAGTTTGGATGGTTATTCATGCTGGATTATTAATTTTAGTCGCAAAACTAATAAAAGCACCATACTTTTTCTTGGCTGTAGGTAGTCAGGCAAATGTTGGCGGAGCAGCCTCTGCTCCTGTTGTTGCAGCAGCATTTCATCCATCACTAGCTACTGTTGGAGCATTACTAGCAGTGTTTGGTTATGTAGTGGGAACCTATGGTGCAATTTTATGTGCAGAGCTTATGAAAATAGCTTCTGCAGGTTAGTTTTTATTGAATAATTATAAGATATTTGCGAACCAAAAAATTAACTAATCAGCTTCAAAAAAATTAAAAACCAATGAAAAAATTAAGTCTTTTAGTCCTTTTACTTTTGATAATCTCTTGTGGTAAAGACAGTGATTCAAATTTTACTTTAAAAGGAAACGTTAAAGGGTTAAAAAAAGGAACAGTGTATCTTCAAAAGGTAAAAGACTCTGTTTTTGAAACTATAGATTCGTTGGTTGTAAATGGAAATCCAGAGTTTGAGCTACATACAAATATAGAATCTCCTGAGGTTCTGTTTTTAAAACTTCATATGAATGATAATGAAGAGCATATTATTACATTCTTTGCTGATAAGGGTGTTACTGAATTTAATTCAACCTTAAAAAACTTCGAGATGGATGCAAAGATTAAAGGTTCAAAACAACAAGAAAAATTAGAAGAATACCTTTTAATGATGTCACGCTACAACAATAAAAACTTAGACATTATTAAAGACAATCTTGATGCTCAAAAAGATAATGATACTGTTAAGCTTAACAAAAGTGTAAAGCAATATCAAGGCATTATAAAAAGTAAATACTTGTACACAATCAATTTTGCAATAAATAATAAGGATAGTGAAGTTGCACCTTATTTAGCGCTTTCTGAAATTTATGACGCAAATATTAAATATTTAGATACTATTAATAACCAATTAACTCCAAAAGTAAAAGCATCTAAATACGGAAAACAATTGCAAGACTATATCAATAAAAGAAAAGCGCAATAGTTCCTTTTTTTACTCCTTATATTCTGTTTTTAGACTAATTAGTTTTAAAAAACGTTAAATCTCATAGCTTTCAAAGACTATTTGATAATTTGTAACGTATATAAAACTGAATGAAGCTAAACAAAAAACAACTTTATAAATGGCTTAAGCGAATAGGTTTTAGTATCCTAACGCTTATAGTACTTTTTACCTGCTTTTATGCAAGCATCTACTTTGGACTTTGGGGAAAAATTCCTTCTAACGAAAAAATAGTAGGTCTTAAGCAAAGTCAAGCAACACAAATTCTAGACGCAAATAACGATCTTATTGGAAAGCTTTACATCTACGATAGGCAATCGATAACTTTTTCAGATTTTCCGCAACACTTATTAGATGCTTTAATTGCAACTGAAGATGTTCGTTTTTATGAGCATAATGGAGTAGACAACAAGAGTTTATTAAGAGTGTTTTTTAAAACCATTTTACTGTCTGACGAATCTTCAGGTGGAGGAAGCACTATTACTTTACAGCTAGCAAAAAATCTCTTTGGAAGAGAACATTCTGGAGCTATAGGAACCGTTGTAAATAAAATAAAAGAAAGCATTGTTGCTAAACGAATTGAGAGCCTTTACAGTAAAAAAGAGATTTTAACCTTATACTTAAACACTGTTCCCTTTCCTGATAACACTTACGGAATTGAAAGTGCTTCAGAAAAATTTTTTAATGTACATACTAAAGATTTGAATGTATGGCAAGCAGCAACTCTTGTTGGCACATTAAAAGCAAATCATAGTTATAACCCGAGGTTATTTCCTGAAAAATCTAAAGCACGACGTAACTTAGTTATCGATCAAATGGTAAACTACAAGTACCTGTCTGATACTGATGCAGCAATAAATAAAAGCAAAGACATTGTTTTAGATTATCAGTATTATGCTCCAAACCAAGGATTAGCTCCATATTTTAGAGCAGAAATAAAAAAGCAATTAGATGCTATTCTGAAACAGAAAAAATTCACAAAACCTGATGGTGAGCAATATAATATTTATCACGATGGACTTAAAATTTACACCACTTTAGATAATACTATGCAACGCTATGCAGAAGAAGCTATGCGAGAACATATGAAAGAGTTACAACATCAATTTGAAGTAGCATACGGAAAAAGAGCACCTTGGTTAAAAAACAAACCTGCTTATCTGGAAGCCAAAAAGCGATTAAAAAAATATAGAGACTTAAAAGCAAAAGGGTTATCGGAAAAGGCTATTGAAGACGAGTTAAAAAAGACACATAAAACAGAACTTTTCTCTTGGGATGAAACCATAATAAAAACCATATCTACATTAGACAGTCTTGAATATTATTCAAAGTTTTTAAATGCAGGATTTTTGTCTTTAGACCCAAAAACTGGAGCTATAAAATCTTATGTTGGAGGCATAGATTACAGATTTTTTCAATATGACCATATATCGCAAAGCAAACGTCAAGTAGGTTCAACTTTTAAGCCTTTTGTATATACTGCTGCAATTGAAAACGGTATGTCGCCTTGCACGTATTTTCCTTTAAAAGCAGTTACCTATACTGATGAAAAAAACTGGACACCAACTAACTCATCTGATATTGAAGATGAAGAAAATCTTAATTATTCTTTAGAAAAATCGTTGAGCAATTCAGTAAATACTATCGCTGTAAAAGTATTGGATGAAGTAGGTATAGACGAAGTGATTAAACAAGCTCATAATATGGGCATTAAAAGCGATATTGAAGCTGTGCCTTCTATTGCCTTAGGTTCTGCGAATTTAAGCATGATAGAGCTTGCTAGAGCCTATACAACATATGTTAATGATAGTAAACCAGTAACTCCAGTTTTTATTACAAGAATTGAAGACAAAAACGGTAATGTAATTGCTTCGTATGAAGATATAAACCCAAAAGCTGTAACCGAAAAAGCTTATAGTGACGATACAAGACAAGTTTTATTAGAATTCATGAAAGCTACTGTTAATGATGGAACAGCAAATAGGTTGCGAACCAAATACAATCTGCAAAATGCAATAGCTGGAAAAACAGGAACTACTCAAGATAATAAAGATGGTTGGTTTGTTGGTATAACTCCAAAATTAGTAACCTTAACTTGGGTTGGCAACGATAATCAGCAAATAGGATTCAGCAATACAGGTATTGGACAAGGCGCAAACTCAGCACTTCCAATTTTTGCCAAATACCTTCAAAAACTAAACAGAGATTCAAAATACAATGCTATTACAAAAGCTCAATTTGAATATCCTACTGAAGAGGTTTTAATGTCTTTAGACTGCGAATTAACAAAAACTGATGGATTCTTTAAGCGTCTTTTTGGCAGCAAAAAAGATACCATACAATTTAAAGAAGAACCTAAAAAAGGAATATTCTCTTGGCTTAAAAAGAAAAAGAAAGACAAAGATGAAGATGAAAACCTTGAAGAAAACGACAATTAATAAAACAAAAAAGTCTCTCATTTTGAGAGACTTTTTAAGAGCCGATGGAGGGACTCGAACCCACGACCTGCTGATTACAAATCAGCTGCTCTAGCCAGCTGAGCTACATCGGCTTTTGAAGACTGCAAATATAATAGTGAAAATTATATTTGCAAATCTTTTGAAAAAAAATTATTAGAGTTTGTTAATCTTTTCGATTAACGCTCTTCCTTTAACTTCTAACTCATTGTTAACCGCTTTAAGGTGAGCTTTTCTATTCTCAACAGTTTTATCGTTTACTTTAGCAATAAGTTCATCAAAAACTTCGATAGCCTCATCAATTAACGCTTCGCTCTTTTTTGTGTCTTTATCAGTGTTTGTATATTCCCAAACATAGATTGCTTCAATAATATCACCTATAACATAATTAATGTCTTTCTTTAGGTTTCTAACATTTGCCATAATATCTTTTTATTTAATTGCGTGCAAAATTAAACATAAACTTCTAATAGTGTAGCATTTTTAGAAGTTATTTCATAAGTTTTGATTGCTGCTGGAAGTAAAATTGTTTCTCCTTTAACAATCGTTTCGGAATGTGATTGTGTTGAAATCTCTGCTTCACCATCAACACACATATAAATAATAAATGAATCGTTTGTGTTTTCCTTTTTTAGCTTTGAATCAACTTTTAAATAACTTGTTGTAAAATATGGACAACTTACCATTTGATTAGATTGGTTCATTTCCTTATCATAAACAACTCTAAAGTCGTCTTCCATATCAAAACCAATAGCATCAAGAGCTAAATCGTTGTGCAATTCGCGTTCGTTACCTTTATCATCAACTCTATCCCAATCATAAACTCTATATGTAATATCACTGGTTTGTTGTATTTCTGCCAATAACACACCTGCTCCAATGGCATGTACACGACCTACTTCAATAAAATATGTATCGCCTTCTTTTACTTTATCAAAGTTTAGAATTTTGGTGAGTGTCTTATCTTCAAGATGTTTTAGATATAATTCTGGTGTTACCTTTTGATTAAAACCTACTATTAAATTAGAATCTTTATCAGCTTGCATTACATACCACATTTCAGTTTTTCCAAACGAATTATGTCGTTTTGCTGCTAATTCATCATTAGGATGTAATTGTATTGATAAATCTTCTTTAGCGTCTATAAACTTAATTAGCAACGGAAACTTGTTACCAAAGTGCTTATAATTTTTTTCGCCAATTAAATCTGCTTTATAGGTACTTAGTAAATGCTTTAACGATTGACCTTCTAAATTACCATTACTTACAATTGAAGTATCACCTTCAACATCACTTATTTCCCAACTCTCTCCAACATTTGGCAGATTAGAATCTTTGTTTAATATAGCTTTTAGTTTTTTTCCTCCCCAAATTTTGTCTTTTAAAATGGGTTGAAATTTAATTGGATATAATATACTCTTCATTATCTACCTGAATAGGTTACAAAATTACGTGGTGTTTCGTAAAGCACAACTTCTAAGTCTAAAATTGGGTCTAGTTTTGCTTTAATCTTATTGTAGGTTATAACAACTATATTTTCTGCTGTTGGGTTTAAGTCTTTAAATTCTGGAACTTCAACATTCAGGTTTTTATGATCAAAGGCGTCTTCAATTTCTTCCTTAATAATATCTTTAAGAATTTTCATATCCATAACATAACCCGTTTCTTTATTTATGCGACCAGTTACACTAACAATAAGCTCGTAATTATGTCCATGAAAATTAGGGTTACTGCACTTGCCAAAAACAGCATTATTTTTCTCGTCTGACCAATCTTTTCTATACAAACGATGTGCAGCATTAAAATGTGCTTTTCTACTTACTGTAACTATCATTTTGTTATGTTTATATGTTGGTAAAATTTATCGAAAATAATCTTAAACCACTCTGTATATATTTCTGGATGTACTGAAATATCTTTTTTTACGTCTTCTAAAGGCATCCATTTCCAATCTTCAACTTCATCTGGATTGATATTAGGAGCATCGTTATAATGACCAACCAATATATGATCAAACTCATGCTCTGTTAAACCATTATCAAATGGTGCTTTATAAATAAACGAAATAGTATCTTTTAAACTTGTAACAAAGCCCATTTCTTCTTGTAAACGACGTTTTCCTGCTTTTATATTAGTTTCTCCAACGCGTTGATGACTACAACAAGTATTGGTCCATAATAATGGTGAATGATACTTATGTGATGCCCTTTGCTGTAACATCAGTTCATTATTATCATTAAATATAAATACAGAAAAAGCTCTGTGCAACACAGCTTTCTCGTGAGCTTCTAATTTAGGCATTGTACCTATTTGCTCATCATTCTCATTTACAAGGATAACGTGTTCTTCAATCATAGCATACAAAAATACCAACAAAAAATTAAAATACACTATAAATAAAAAAGCTGCCTTAAAAAAGGCAGCTTTTAACTATAATTTAATAGTGTTTACATACTTATAATGATAAACTCACTACGTCTGTTTAACTGATGTTCTGTTTCTGTACAATCTACACCATCACTACATTTGTTTACTAATTGGCTTTCACCATAACCTTGACCAGTTAAACGGTCTTTACTTATGTTTCCTTTTTTAACGATATAGTCTATTGTAGATTTGTTTCTACGTTTAGACAATGCATCGTTATATTGAGTTGTGGCTCTACTATCTGTATGAGAGCGAACATCAATTTTCATTGTTGGGTATTTATTTAATACTGCAATTACTTTTTGAAGTTCTACTTCTGCATCTGGACGAATGTTAGATTTATCAAAATCGAAATAAATAATAGGAATATCTAGCGTTTTGGCTAAATCGTCTCCTGGCTTAATTTCTTGTTCGTCCTGCTCTAAGTTTATTTCTAACTTAAGTTCTTGCTTTTTGTTAGGTGTTGTAAAACGTTTTTCATCTGAAGAATATGTTTCTTTTTCAACTCTAATTAAATATTCTTTATCACACTCAACATCAAATGAAAATGCTGCATCATCACCTACTACTACTTTATCAATTTGCTTCCCTTCACCATCAAATAAAGTTACTGTAGCTCCTGGGATAATTTCTTGTGTATCTTTATCTTTTACAATGCCTTCAACAACCTGTACACATTCTGGGAACTTAAATGTATAAATATCATCATCTCCTTTTCCACCATCTCTATTTGATGTAAAGAAACCTTCTTCTGTTGTTAAATTTTCATAGTATGCAAAATCGTCTTTAGAGCTATTAATTGGCTTACCAACATTTTCTAAAGTTAAAGGTTGTCCTTTCTCTAAACGATTTTCGAAATCTCTAATCACAAATACGTCTAATCCACCTAAACCAGCAAATCCGTTAGAAGAAAAGTACAAATCTCCTACTTCATTAATAAAAGGAAATGTTTCGTGTCCTTCTGTATTTACTGACGCTCCTAAATTAACAGGTTCACCTAACGTTCCATCATCATTAATATCTACAACAAATATATCTGAACTACCAAGTGTTCCAGGCATATCTGAAGCAAAATATAGCTTAGTTCCTTTTATATTTACTGAAGGATGTGCTACACTATAGTTGTCACTATTAAATGGAATTGACTCAATGTTTTCCCACTTATCATAATCACCTTTAGTAGCCTTATATATTTTTAATCGATTAACACCATCTTCACCTTTTTTGTATTTGCCTTCAAAATAGTTGTTTCTAGTAAAATACATTGCCTTGTCATCTGGTGTAAATGAAACTGTAGATTCATGATATTTAGTATTAATATCTCCACCAAACTCTTTTACATTATTATAACTACCATCTTCTTGTTTAACAGCTGAAAATAAATCTAAAAACGGTTGTTCATTCCACTGATATTTTTTTCCGCCACCACGAGTTGAAGCAAAAATTATTTGATTTTTATACTGAATTGTCCCAAAATCAGATTTATCAGAGTTTATGTCTAAATTTTTCACTTCAAAATCTCTACTTGCAGCTTCAATTTTTGACAAGTAATCAACTCTTGATGCAAAAGCTCTTCCTCTTAAATCAGATTTATTTGCTTCATGGAATTTCTTCATCCATTTATCAGACTCAGTATAATTTTCAACCGACTTTAATGCTTGTGCATATCTGAAGTAGTATTCTGCATCTACAGGCTCGTTCATTGCCATTAATTCACCATACCACTTAGCGGCATCTTCCATCTTATTATTAAAATAAAAAGAATTTCCTAGTTTTTGGAGTAAATCAACAGATCTGTAACCATTATTAGCAACATCTAATAAGATTTCACTTGTTCTTAAATACGCATAATTATCATACTCTTTTGTTGCTTGTCTGACCTTTCCCTTTTGAGAATATCCAAAAGAAAATGTTAAGCTTAGTACAATAATGAATATAAATTTAATTGTTTTCATAGTCTATTTTTTAGAAGAATCGTGGTGATAATATTCTACCTAGTTTTTGTAATTCAAATCTCAACATAATTTCATGTGATCCGCTATTGTAATTATTCAAATTAGTTGTTGTTGCATCATATGCATAACCAATATATAATCCATCAGATACTTGAAATCCTGCTAATCCACTAACAGAATCATCCCAACGCCAAGCTAAACCTAAAGTAAACTTATCATTGAATAAAAAGTTAGCTGAAACATCTGCAATAATTGGAGCTCCTGAAACACCTTTAACCAAAGCTGCTGGTTTGAATTTGGTATTTTCACTTAAGTTGAATACATAACCTGCGATTAAATAATAATGAAGACGCTCTGCTGCAACAGACTCTTGAAAATCATCATAATGATCGGTAGTTAAAAAATTAGGTACAGAAAGTCCAACATACCATTTACGATTATGTAAATATAATCCTGCTCCAATTGTTGGCGACAATAAGCTTATATTCTCATTAAATACAACGTCAGGATTTTGAAATCTTCCTTTACTCCAATCTGTGTCTAGTAAATGTACTCCTCCTTTAACACCAAAAGATAATTTTGTATTAGCATCATCTAAACGTATAGTATAAGAAAAGTTAGCATCTATATAACTTTCTGTTGCTGGCCCTAAAGCATCATTAACAATAGATAGTCCTAATCCTATTTTCTCATTTCTTAAAGGTGCGTGAATTCCTAAAGTTTGAGTTTTTGGTGCTCCATCTATTCCAACCCATTGTGTTCTATATAAACCTGTAACACTTAAAACTTCTCTCTGTCCCGCATAAGCTGGATTAACACTCATTGTGTTATACATATATTGAGTGTATTGAGGGTCTTGCTGTGCAAAACTAATATCAACAGCAAAAACTGTGAACACTACTAATAACACTTTTAATATCGATGATTTTTGTATCATTTTATATTGTTTTAATCTTGTCTTTAATATTATCTGTTTATGTATAACCAACCAACTTTTGGTTTAGATCCATCACCTAAATCAATTACATAATAGTATGTTCCTACTGGTAATTTATCAGATTCATTAACAACTACTCTACCATTTGAAGTTCCATCCCAATCATTTCTGTAACCACGTTTTTCATAAACAATGTTACCCCAACGATTGTATATTTCTACTTTATTGTTTGGATAAGTTTCAATACAATCGATATTGAAAAACTCATTAACACCATCACCATTTGGCGAGAATTCATTATAAATAGTTAAACAAATTGGCACTACAAAAGCTTCAGATTCATTATTATCTATATTAACATCCGTCCCACCATCAAAAGCAGATATAGTTGCTATATTTAAATAGTCTCCAAATCCTAATACTTCAACAGTAATTTGTAATATCTCAACTTGTGCTGGATCTAGTTGGCTTATAGTCCATGTTCCATTAACTTCTGAGTATGTACCTCCAGTTGTAATAGATGAAACATATGTATAACCGCTTGGTATAACTTCATCAACAACTATACTATTTGCTGTAACATAGCCTTCGTTAGATAATATAATTGTAAACGTCACTTGTTCACCAACTAAAGGAGATGTATTATCAACTTCTTTAAACACAGATAGTTCAAATGTTGAATCTGTTAATGTCTCTGTTGGATCATCTGTTGTATTACCATCTAAATCATCATCGTCATCACTAGTATCATTTACATTTGTTCCTAATGGACTATCACCATTTGCCACTACGCTATTACTTACACCGCCTGAATCTACATCACTCTGTGTTATCACATACGTAGCAGTATAGGTAGCTATCTCGCCTACTTGTAAGGTGCCTTCAGCACTACCTAAACTTGATGTTGGACCTACAAATGTTGGACCTGTTGCTAATGTTAATGGGTTTCCATTTAGGTCTTCAAAAGTATCTATAATTCCAACATTTGTTAGTGTTACATTTCCAGTGTTCTCTACTGTAATAGTATAAGTTATAACATCATCAACACCAACAACACCATCTCCATCATCCGTAACAGCTGCTGTTTTTATAACTTCTAATATTGGGTTTTCCGCAATGGTCGTTACTGTTGGATCATCTGGATCACCATCCGTATCTGGATCGATATCAGTCGGATCATTAGGATCATCACTGTCATCAGTTACATTCGTG
>NZ_BMIC01000001.1:564640-1485960 GCF_014641635.1 Aquaticitalea lipolytica
ACTGTTGGATCATCTGGATCACCATCCGTATCTGGATCGATATCAGTCGGATCATTAGGATCATCACTGTCATCAGTTACATTCGTGCCTGATGGACTTGTACTACTAGCTTCTGCTTGGTTAGTTACAAATCCTGAATCAATATCCGCTTGGGTAATTGCATATGTTGCTGTGTAGATTGCTACTTCACTAGCTCCAGCACTTCCTACTGTAATACCTTCGCCTGCATTAGTATTAATTACTATATTATTAACAATAATATCTGTTCCATCAAACGTAATATTCATATAACCATAGTTATCTGATAACGTGTGAAAACCTAGATTATAAGTCCCAGGTGCTAGATTTGATACTATTCCCCATCCTGTAGTGCCCGAAGTACTATCGATAAAATCTCCAACAGAAAAAGTCATTGCAGTTGAAAAATTACCTGCAGGATCAACATTAAACAACCCGTCTACGGTTGGAGCGCCAGAATAGTCTGCTACCGCATTACCAAAACAACGTAAGCTTCCAGAGTTAAACCAACCCAAAGTACCATAAGTAGATGGAGTAGCAGTTAGAGGACTTGTGGTAACATCTGAAGAATTAAAAATCCCATCACCACTTGGATCATCAAAAGTAACATTACCAGTATTAGACGAAACGCCTAAATCAATAGCATCAGCTTCTCCGTCAAGATCAGCGCCACCGCTAACATAAACTGGTGTTGGCAATGTACCTGTTCCTGTAAAATCTATTGTGGATTCTGTAATATCCAAATCAAATAATGTAACATTTCCTGTATTACTTACATTATAGGTATAGGTAATTAAATCTCCTGGTGTAGCTATACCATCAACCCCTAAATCTAATACACCTGTCTTACTTATTACTATACTTGGTGACTCTGCAATGGTCGTTACTGTTGGATCATCTGGATCACCATCCGTATCTGGATCGATATCAGTCGGATCATTAGGATCATCACTGTCATCAGTTACATTCGTGCCTGATGGACTATCGCCATCGGCTAAGACTGTATTACTAATTCCACCTGCATCTACATCACTCTGTGTAATCACATACGTCGCTGTATAGGTTGCTATCTCGCCTACTTGTAAGGTGCCTGCTGCACTTGATAAACTTGAACTTACAAACGTTGGGCCTGTTGTTAAGGTTAATGGGACGCCATTTAAATCCGTTAACGTATCTACTAATCCTACATTGGTTAACGTTACATTTCCAGTGTTCTCTACAGTGATCGTATACGTGATCGTATCTCCTAAACTTGCGCCTGCTGGGCCTACATCAGTACTTATCGCTGAACTCTTCTCTACTATAATACTTGGTGACTCTGTTGTTGTTAGTGTTGCACTGTTTTGTTCGTCAATACATAAATTGTCAGGATGTGTTATAATTACGTTATACACATTCCCACCAAGTCCTGTAACATCTGAAATTGTTAAATCAGCAGTATTCGTACCACTATATACTCCTGTATCAGATAAATTTATTCCATTTTCTTGCCATTGATACACTATTGCACCAGAAACATCAGTAGCAGGAGGTATTGTATAATTTGGCGTAGTAGTTGGTGCGGTCCCTGTATAAGAAGTTGTGCTTGCTGCTGAAGCAACGACCGAAAAAGTCACAGGATTACCGTTAACTATAGTTTGATTTGCAGGTAAAGTAGTTACAAATACTTGAGTTGCAGTAATAACATTAGCATTTGTCCCTGTATATGCAGTTGCATAACCAGTTACTTGACCGTTAGCATCAAAACCTGTACCATCAACCGTACCATTATTATCAGCATCAGTATGGCCAGCTTCAACAACATCAAAACACCCATCATTATCACTATCAATGTCTAAATGATTAGCTATTCCGTCACCATCAGTATCTGAAAGAGAGGATTGCGGATTAACAAAATTAGTAACACAAGCAAATTCAACACTATGATATCTTGTTTGAGTTGTAAGGTTATTATTTGCTAAAACACCTAATCGAATTGTATAGTTTGAAAAATTCGTATATCTGGTAGACATATTAAGGTCTGGATTAGCATTTGATGATCCAGGAACGTTTATATTTCCTGAAGTAGCTAATATGAAATTAGTCTCATTGGTTATAGTTAAACTTGTTGGATTGTCAACAGTATAACTTATAGGATTGGCAGCTCTATTTCTTTCAAATAAGTCTGGGTTACCATCTATATCATTAAAATTAATAAACACTTCAGGGAAAACAACTGGTGTTGTTGTACCAGATTGAACAAATTGAAAATTATATTCAACATAAGCTTCTTGTCCAGAATTTAATGCAGTAATTAATGTACCTGGTTTAAAATAGGTAGGATTTGAAGAGTTATCATCTAAAATATCTACACCACAATTTACAAAAGACACTAAAGTAACTAAAGCATCTACTCCTGCAGTTACATTAGAAAATCTAAAAGTCTCTCCTTGTAAAAAAGTAGAAGAATTTCCATCACCTGTTGAAGGTTCTTCTGTGAATGGTCCTGTAAAATCAAAACTTGTTTCTCCTCCACAAGCTGGTTGAGAGCCTGAGGTACTAAAAAATTCATCAGTATCTAAAATTCCATCATTATCATCATCTAAATCACAACCATCAGGAATTGAATCATTATCATTATCTGCTGTATCATCAAACCCTTCACACTGATCAGCAGAATTTATAACGCCATCTCCGTCACAATCATTTGTAGGAAAGTCTAAACAATCACCTACTACAATGGTTACTACAGCTGTATCACAAATTGAGTTATCAGCAGTTAAACAAATTTGATAAGTAACATTATAGGTTCCTGGTGTTGTACCTGCAGGAACATTTATTGTTCCGTCGGTATTTATAGTAACACCTGTTAAACCTCCATCTAGAGTTATATTTATATTATCATCAATATTAGCGTCTGTGGCTGTTGAACCGTTTGCATCATCTACACCATTACCATTATTGGCAAATACGCTAGTTGTTGTAGCTCCAGTAGCAGGATTAATTGGTGTACCTAAAAAATCATCATCATTAGCAGTTATTGTTAAAGCTGGTGCAGAAACACAAAAATCAATATCTGGAATTTCATCACAATCTAATGAAGTAATATCTGGTGGATCTGAAACACCAGTTCCTAAATTCCCTTCTAGTGTATGACCAACAAAGCAAGGTGAAGCATTTCCATCAATCTGAATTAAAGTATAGTGTCCAGACATTTCTAGATATGAAGCAAAATCTGTCCCAACAGTAAATCCAGATGGCACAATAGGAAGTAATTGATCTGCAGCAGCAGCATTTGACAACATATTAAATGAGTTATCTCCCCATAAATACGGTGTCCCATCAGTGGTTATTGCTCCAATTCCTCCATGCCCATTTGAATTATCTGCAGCATCAATAAAATGAACATTAGTTAAATTTCCTGTGTCTGTTGGATTTCTCACTATTACCCAACTAGTTTGATCTGTTTGACTACCAATACCTAATCTACCATCCTCTCCCTCTCCTAAAGAATAAATTAAACCACTAGGGCTTAAAGCAAAATAACTAGGATTGTTTTCAGTTGTTAAACTAATCATTGAAGGCACAAAACCTGGAAATGGAGAAGTCATTAAAACAGGAGTTGAACTTGATGTTGTTCCAGATCCATTCCCTAAATATATTGTTCCTCCCCACGTATAAAAATCTCCTGTTGTAGTATATGCAAAAACAGCATCTTCAGACACTTTAATACTTTGAACGTTAGAAATGCTAGCTTGATGCCAAACGTTGTCAATTACTGTTGATCCGTCTCCAAATAAATTGGCATTTGAAAGCGCTCTAATATAAACATTACCACTATTTGTAAGTATTGCTAAAATATCATTTGAAGCTTTTAACTTTCTGATGTCAGCAGGTAATACACCTACTGGTAATGTTGTTGGCTGAAATGTTGAACTCGTTGTTAAAGAATTAGCAATTACTTGACCTTCATTTCCCCAAACATATAAACCTGTTGTAGTTAAAACAAAATTTTGAGGATTAGAAGATGAAATCTGATCTCCCAAAGTAGCCAGTAATACTGTCCCTGTATAATTATAACCATTAGCGGGAGAAACTTCAAGCGGTGAAGTAATCTCGACTCCAGTTGGCCCCATTGCATCACCCCAAGCAAATAGACCATTTTCAGTAAAAGCTAAAGTACAGTGATATCCAGCAATCCAAATATTATCATCATTATTGTAAGGATAAGAAGCTGTACATTGTGCATACAACTTACTTTGCGATACAAATGAAAAAACAATTACTGCTATAAAAGTTAAAATTTTAGAAAACGAGAATTGTGTAGAAATTTTCATATTATCTTAAGGTAAATTTATTTTATACTGTTTATTTATAATTTTAGACACTTAAATCAAAAAACACCCTACTTATAGGTTGCTTTTTTAAGTACACATATATCTTACTCACATAAACACAATACTATATTGCATCTAAATTTAAAGATGTTAATTTATTATTTATAAAAGAGAAGAAAATGCTATCAATTAATCCCTTAGTTTAAAAATTACGGTTTTTCCGTAATTTCACTTAATTGCAAAAATATCATCTAACTTTAAATAGATACTATTATGAACCATTAATTTGGTGAAAAACATTTTTTATCGATTAAACGCAAGAAAATTCATATTAAATATTTACTAAAACAGATTCTTTCTTAGAATATCAAAATCAAATACTCTTCTAAATTTTTAAATCACTTTTGCAAACTTATAAAAGTGATGTTATGGTTTAATTAAAAACACTACTCAACAATTACTCATATCTATAATTATATAAAATAGAACACTATGAAAACTTTATTATACCTTTTTTGAAGCTATATTTATATAAGATATATATCTTTGCCAAAATTAATTTTTAATGAAATTTATAGACGAAATCAACCGAAGACGAACATTCGGAATTATTTCACATCCAGATGCTGGAAAAACTACTCTAACTGAAAAATTATTATTATTTGGAGGTGCTATACAAGAAGCTGGTGCTGTTAAAAGCAATAAAATAAAAAAAGGAGCCACAAGTGATTTTATGGAGATTGAGCGCCAACGTGGTATCTCTGTTGCTACCTCTGTTTTAGCATTTGAGTATGATGGCATAAAAGTTAATATATTAGATACACCTGGACATAAAGACTTTGCTGAAGATACATTTAGAACCCTTACTGCTGTTGATAGTGTTATTGTTGTTATTGATGTAGCTAAAGGAGTTGAGGAACAAACCGAAAAACTCGTTGAAGTTTGTCGTATGCGTAACATACCTATGATCGTTTTCATTAATAAAATGGACAGAGAAGGTAAAGATGCTTTTGATTTATTAGATGAAGTTGAACAAAAACTTGGTCTTAAAGTAGTGCCTTTAAGTTTTCCGATAGGAATGGGTTATGAGTTTAAAGGTATCTATAACTTATGGGAAAAGAACATCAACCTATTTAGTGGTGATAGTCGAAAAAATATTGAAGAAACTATAGAGATTTCTGATTTAGAATCTCCAGAATTAAATAAGCTTATTGGTGATAAAGCTGCAAAGACTTTGCGAGAAGAAATTGAACTTGTAGAAGGCATTTATCCAGAATTTGATAAACAAACCTATTTAGATGGTCATTTACAACCTGTATTTTTTGGTTCTGCACTTAATAATTTTGGGGTTAGAGAATTACTTGATTGTTTTATTGAAATTGCACCAAAACCAAGACCTAAACAAAGCGAAGAAAGACTAGTAAAACCAGATGAAACCAAATTTACTGGCTTTGTATTTAAAATACATGCTAATATGGATCCAAACCACAGAGACCGTTTAGCATTTGTAAAAATTGTATCAGGAAAATTTGAACGAAACAAACCATATCTTCATGTAAGACATGGAAAGAATCTAAAATTCTCAAGTCCAAATGCTTTTTTTGCTGAAAAGAAAGAAATTGTTGATGTATCATATCCTGGTGACATTGTTGGACTTCACGATACTGGTAATTTTAAAATTGGTGATACACTAACTGAAGGCGAAGCAATTAATTATAAAGGTGTTCCTAGTTTTTCTCCTGAACATTTTAGATATATCAATAATGCTGACCCTTTAAAATCTAAACAATTGTTTAAAGGTATTGACCAATTAATGGATGAAGGTGTAGCACAGTTATTTACACTAGAACTTAATGGAAGAAAAGTAATTGGAACAGTTGGCGCGCTACAGTATGAAGTAATTCAATACAGATTAGAGCATGAATATGGTGCCAAATGTACTTATGAAAACTTGAATGTTTTTAAGGCTTGTTGGGTAGAAGCAAAAGACATTAAAAGCGCAGAGTATAAAGAATTTTTAACTGTAAAACAACGCTATCTAGCTAAAGACAAACAAAATCAATTAGTCTTTTTAGCAGATTCGGCCTTTTCTTTACAAATGACTCAGCAAAAATATCCAAATATAACTTTTCATTTAACCTCTGAATTTTAGACACTTAGCAAAAAAGGGCAAATAATTATAGTGTATTTCATCGATTTAATTAAAATATAATTGTATTTCGACGTGTTTTTATTACATTTAATCGTTTAGTTTAAGTTTTTAATTATCATGTTCAATACATTTAATATAACATAATTAAGTTATTGTTTTGGTTTTTAACTCTTTAACCTAATTATTAAATAGATTCATAACCCCAAATTGATCTACTTATGATAACTACTGACAATGTATTCAGTAATAGTGATATTACTGTAACTTACGAACCATGTGTTTGCATCAATGCTGAGCGTTGTGCACGCGAACTTTCAAATGTATTTAGAAATTCTGTTATTCCATGGATTGACCTCGATGGTGACTCAACAGAAAAAATAATTAGACAAGTAAAAAAATGTCCTTCAGGAGCATTAAAGTTTAATTATAATAATCAAGTTGCTTAAAACAATAATTATTTAATTTAAGCTTGTTAAATGAGCTTAAATATTTTTGAAAGTAAAAGACATTAAGTGATTTTATTTATTCTTTAAAACACTTTTAATTTTGGTCAATATTTTAGTCGTTATAGATTATATTTATTGATAAACAAATCATCATTTATTATCCTTATTATTCTAAATTATTTAATAAAAAAATGCCTTTGAGAAATCAAAGGCATTTTTTTATTTTAAGCTTGACCTGTAGGTCCAAAATTTAAAGGAATTGGAGGTTGCTCGTAATCCTTAATCTCGCCATGTGCCTTTTCAAATCGGTGCACATTTTCACTTAATGCTTTTACTAAACGTTTAGCATGCTGAGGCGTTAAAATTATTCTAGACTTTACTTTACTTTTTGGAGTACCAGGCATAATACTAACAAAGTCAATCACAAATTCAGAAACTGAATGATTGATTATGGCTAAATTTGAATAAGTTCCTTCAGCAACTTTTTCATCTAACTCTATATTTATTTGCCCTTGTTTTGGCGTATCTTTAGTATCACTCATTTTATGATATATTTAGAAAGAAAAAGATTCCTGTTTTCACAGGAATCTTTTATCATTAGTTATAATTAAATTCAGCTTTCGCTTTCATCATTTCATCAAACTCTTCTTTAGACCCAACAATTATATTATCATAACGTCTAACACCTGTACCAGCAGGTATTCTATGTCCTACAATAACATTCTCTTTAAGTCCGTCAAGATCATCAACTTTTGCACTTACAGCAGCTTCGTTCAATACTTTTGTTGTTTCTTGGAACGATGCAGCAGAAATAAATGATTTAGTTTGTAAAGACGCTCTTGTAATACCTTGTAAAATTGGAGTAGCTGTTGCTGGTCTTGCATCTCTTGCTTCAGCTAACTTACCATCTTCTCTTCGAATTATTGAGTTTTCGTCTCTTAATTGACGCATAGTAATAATCTGACCTGGCTTCAATGTTTTAGAATCTCCTGCGTCTTCAATTACTTTCATTCCAAAGATTTTATCGTTTTCTTCAATAAAATCTGCTTTATGTGCTAATTGATCTTCAAGGAAAATTGTATCACCAGAATCAATAATTTTTACTTTACGCATCATTTGTCTTACAACAACTTCAAAGTGCTTATCATTAATTTTCACACCTTGTAAACGATATACTTCTTGTACTTCATTTACTAAGTATTGTTGTACTGCAGATGGTCCTTTAATATTTAAGATATCGTCAGGAGTTATTGAACCATCAGATAAAGGCATACCAGCTTTAACATAATCATTCTCTTGAACAAGAATCTGATTAGATAATTTAACTAAGTATTTTTTAACTTCACCTAATTTAGATTCAATAATAATCTCGCGATTACCTCTCTTTATCTTACCAAAAGAAACTACACCGTCAATCTCACTTACTACAGCTGGATTAGAAGGGTTACGTGCTTCGAACAACTCGGTTACACGTGGTAAACCTCCTGTAATATCTCCTGTTTTAGCAGACTTACGTGGTATTTTTACCAATACTTTACCTACACTAATCTTCTCACCATCATCAATCATTAAGTGGGCTCCAACTGGTAAGTTGTATGAACGTAAAGTGTTTCCTTTAGAATCTTCAATATGTAATGTTGGAATTAACTTCTTGTTTCTAGATTCAGAAATTACTTTCTCTTGGAAACCTGTTTGCTCATCTATCTCTACTTGGTAAGTTATACCTTGCTCAATATTTTCATAAGAAACTTTACCTGCAAATTCAGAAATAATTACACCATTATATGGATCCCAAGAACATATTACATCTCCTTTAGCAACTTTATCACCTGGTTTAACGTAGATGAATGATCCATAAGGAATGTTATTTGTACTTAAAGTAATACCTGTTTTAGCATCAACTAATTTCATTTCAGATGTACGAGAAATTACAACATCAACAGCTTTACCATTGCTATCGGTTCCTTTTACAACTTTTAAATCTTCAATTTCAGCTATACCATTAAACTTAACAGTTAATTTATTTTCTTCAGAAATGTTACCTGCAATACCTCCAACGTGGAATGTACGAAGTGTTAACTGCGTTCCTGGCTCACCAATAGACTGAGCAGCTACAACACCAACAGCTTCACCTCTTTGTACCATTTTACCAGTAGCTAGGTTACGACCATAACATTTAGAACAAATACCTTGTTTAGCTTCACATGTTAATGCAGAACGAACCTCGATTGATTCTAATGCAGATTCACCAATACGTTTTGCAATATTGTCGTGAATATGCTCACCTGCACCAACTAAAAGCTCTTCAGTCATTGGATCATAAACATCATTTAATGAAGTTCTACCAACAATTCTATCTTCTAAAGATTCAATAATCTCTTCATTTTTCTTTAATGGAGATACTTCAATACCTCTTAATGTACCACAGTCTTCACTGTATATAATTACATCTTGAGACACATCAACTAAACGACGTGTTAAGTAACCAGCATCGGCAGTTTTAAGTGCTGTATCGGCAAGACCTTTACGAGCACCATGCGTTGAGATAAAGTATTCAAGAATTGAAAGCCCTTCCTTAAAGTTAGAAAGAATTGGATTTTCAATAATCTCTCCTCCACCTGCATTAGATTTTTTAGGTTTTGCCATTAATCCACGCATACCTGTAAGCTGACGAATCTGTTCTTTAGATCCACGAGCTCCAGAATCAAGCATCATATATACCGAGTTAAACCCTTGTTGGTCTTCACGAATACGTTTCATAGACAACTCTGTCAATTCAGCATTGGTAGATGTCCATATATCAATTACTTGGTTATAACGCTCATTATTAGTGATAAGTCCCATGTTATAGTTGGCCATAATACCATCTACTTCTTTGTTGGCACTATCAATCATGCTTTGCTTTTCAGCAGGAATAATAATATCTCCTAAGCTGAATGATAATCCACCTTGGAAAGCGAACTTATATCCTAAGTCTTTAATCTCATCAAGAAATTCTGCTGTTTCAGGAACAGAAGTTACTTTAAGAATATTACCAATAATATCACGTAACGATTTTTTAGTCAATACCTGATTGATATATCCTGCAGCAGCTGGAACTTTTTCATTAAATAACACACGTCCAACAGTTGTTGAAATAATTTGTGGTGCTAATTTTCCTTCTTCATTAAAATCTAAAGTTCTAACTTTTATTGATGCATTTAATTCAACTTTCTTCTCGTTGTAAGCAATGTTTACTTCTTCAGCAGAGTAGAATGTTAAACCTTCACCTTTTACTTTTACTTCGTCTGTTGACTTACGCTCTTTGGTCATATAATATAAACCAAGAACCATGTCTTGAGAAGGTACAGTAACTGGAGAACCATTTGCAGGGTTTAAGATATTATGAGACGCCAACATTAATAATTGAGCTTCAAGAATAGCTTCTGGTCCTAATGGTAAATGCACAGCCATTTGGTCACCATCGAAATCTGCATTAAATGCAGTACATACTAATGGGTGTAACTGTATTGCTTTTCCTTCAATTAATTTTGGTTGGAAAGCCTGAATACCTAGTCTGTGTAATGTAGGAGCACGATTTAAAAGCACTGGATGTCCTTTTAAAACATTCTCTAAAATATCCCAAACTACAGGTTCTTTTCTATCTATAATTTTCTTTGCAGATTTTACAGTCTTAACAATACCTCTTTCTATCAATTTTCTGATAATAAAAGGTTTGTATAATTCTGCTGCCATGTTTTTTGGCAATCCACATTCAAATAATTTTAATTCTGGTCCAACGACGATTACCGAACGTGCTGAATAATCGACACGCTTACCAAGTAAGTTTTGACGGAAACGACCTTGCTTACCTTTTAATGAATCTGATAATGATTTTAATGGTCTGTTAGAATCTGTTTTTACAGCAGATGCTTTACGTGTGTTATCAAATAATGAATCTACAGATTCTTGTAACATACGTTTCTCATTACGTAAAATCACTTCAGGAGCTTTGATTTCAACCAAACGCTTTAAACGATTATTACGAATAATTACACGACGATATAAATCATTTAAGTCTGATGTAGCAAAACGACCACCATCTAAAGGCACTAACGGACGTAATTCTGGTGGAATTACTGGAATAGCCTTCATAATCATCCATTCTGGAAGATTTTCACGGTTTGCGTTAGAATCACGGAAAGCTTCAACAACTTGAAGACGTTTTAACGCTTCAGTTTTACGCTGTTTAGATGTTTCTGTGTTTGCTTTGTGACGCAACTCATAAGACAATTCACTTAAATCAATTCGTGCAAGCAAATCAATCAAGCATTCAGCTCCCATTTTTGCAACGAATTTATTTGGATCGTGATCATCTAAGTATTGATTTTCTTGAGGAAGAGATTCTAGAATATTTAAGTATTCTTC
The DNA here is from genome assembly GCF_014641635.1 of Aquaticitalea lipolytica. Classification (GTDB taxonomy): domain Bacteria; phylum Bacteroidota; class Bacteroidia; order Flavobacteriales; family Flavobacteriaceae; genus Aquaticitalea; species Aquaticitalea lipolytica. The sequence goes on from NZ_BMIC01000001.1 coordinate 575,980, forward strand.
TTCCGTTAAGAAATCCATTTTTTGTAATGGTTCTCCATCTACATTTTTAGCATTACCTGGTTGGATTACTACGTAACGTTCGTAGTAAATTATCATATCCAATTTTTTAGAAGGCAATCCTAATAAATAACCTATTTTGTTTGGTAATGAACGGAAATACCAAATGTGAGCTACAGGAACAACAAGATTAATGTGTCCTACTCTATCACGACGTACTTTCTTTTCTGTTACTTCAACACCACAACGATCACATACGATACCTTTGTAACGTATACGCTTATATTTACCACAAGCACATTCAAAATCCTTTACAGGACCAAAAATACGCTCACAGAATAACCCATCTCGTTCTGGTTTGTGTGTTCGATAATTAATAGTTTCAGGTTTTAAAACTTCACCACGAGATGCTGCTAAAACAGATTCTGGAGAAGCTAAACCAATAGAGATTTTATTAAATCTCTGTACTGTATTTTTATCTTGTCTTTTTGCCATAATACTTTATAGTCTTCAGTTTGTATGTTTCAGTCTTTACATAAAATAAAGACTGAAACTACATACCTAAATTTATTCTTCTAATCTAATATCTAATCCTAATCCTTTCAATTCGTGCATTAATACGTTGAAAGATTCAGGTAGTCCTGGTTCTGGCATTGGCTCACCTTTTACGATTGCTTCGTAAGTTTTAGCTCTACCTATAACATCATCTGATTTTACTGTTAAGATTTCGCGTAATGTAGCAGAAGCTCCATAGGCTTCAAGAGCCCAAACCTCCATCTCACCAAAACGCTGACCTCCAAATTGTGCTTTACCACCAAGAGGTTGTTGTGTAATAAGTGAGTAAGGTCCAATAGAACGTGCGTGCATCTTATCGTCAACCATATGTCCTAGTTTTAACATATAAATTACACCAACAGTTGCAGGTTGATCGAAACGATCTCCTGTTCCACCATCGTATAAATATGTATGTCCAAAACGTGGTATACCAGCTTCATCAGTAAACTCATTAATTTGATCTAGTGTAGCACCATCAAAAATTGGTGTTGCAAAAGTTCTATTAAGTTTTTGACCAGCCCATCCAAGAACTGTTTCATAAATCTGACCAATGTTCATACGAGAAGGTACACCAAGTGGATTTAATACAATATCAACTGGAGTTCCATCTTCTAAGAAAGGCATATCTTCTTGACGAACGATACGAGCAACAATACCTTTATTTCCATGACGTCCTGCCATTTTATCACCAACTTTTAGTTTACGTTTTTTAGCAATGTAAACTTTAGCTAATTTGATAATTCCTGCTGGTAACTCATCACCTACAGATATTGTAAATTTCTCACGACGTAATGATCCTTGAAGATCGTTTTCTTTAATCTTATAGTTGTGAATTAAATCAGCAATAAGATTGTTTGTATGATCGTCAGTAGTCCAAGTACCTGATGTTAAATGCGTATAATCATCAACAGCGTTTAACATTTTTAAGGTATATTTTTTACCTTTTGGAATGATTTCTTCACCAAGGTCATTAAAGATCCCTTGAGCAGTTTTACCATTTACTATGTTAAATAACTTCTCGACTAAAATCGCTTTTAAATCATCAAATTTTCTGTAATAGATTGCTTCTAAAGCATCGATATCTTCTTTATCTTTTGCTCTCTTACGTTTGTCTTTTACAGCTCTTGAGAATAATTTCTTTTCAATAACCACACCATGTAATGAAGGTGAAGCTTTTAATGATGCATCTTTTACATCACCTGCTTTGTCTCCAAAAATGGCTCTTAATAATTTTTCTTCAGGTGTTGGATCAGATTCCCCTTTTGGAGTGATTTTACCAATTAAGATATCTCCAGGTTTAATCTCAGCACCAATACGAATCATACCGTTTTCATCAAGGTCTTTTGTAGCCTCCTCAGAAACGTTAGGAATATCATTAGTTAATTCTTCGTTACCTAACTTAGTGTCACGAACTTCTAATGAATACTCATCAATATGAATAGATGTAAAGATATCATCACGAACTACTTTTTCAGAAATCACAATAGCATCCTCGAAATTGTAACCTTTCCATGGCATAAATGCCACTTTCATATTACGACCAAGTGCTAATTCACCATTTTGAGTTGCATAACCTTCACACAGCACTTGTCCTTTTTTAACTTTGTCACCTTTTTCAACAATAGGTTTTAAGTTAATAGACGTACCTTGATTGGTTTTTCTGAATTTTACTAATGGATATGTTTTAGTATCACTATCAAAACTAACCATAGCTTCTTCATCAGTACGCTCATATTTAATAGTAATTTCATTTGCATCAACATACTCAATAACACCATCTCCTTCAGCATTTATTAATACTCTAGAATCTGAAGCTACTTGACGCTCTAAACCTGTTCCTACGATAGGAGCATCAACACGTAATAAAGGTACGGCTTGACGCATCATGTTAGATCCCATCAAGGCTCTGTTGGCATCATCATGCTCCAAGAATGGAATTAATGATGCAGAAATAGATGCAACTTGATTAGGAGCAACGTCTGTATAGTTTGCATTAGATGGATCAATTACTGGGAAATCTCCTTCTTGACGAGCAATAATCTTGTCTTCAATGATTTTTCCTTTGTCATCAACTCTAATATTTGCTTGAGCGATTAACTGATCTTCTTCTTCTTCAGCGCTTAAGTAAATAGGTGTATTTTTTATATCAACTACACCATTTTCTATTTTACGGTATGGTGTTTCAATGAATCCCATTCCATTAACTTTAGCATACACTGAAAGTGAAGAAATAAGACCAATGTTTGGTCCCTCTGGAGTTTCAATTGGACATAAACGACCATAATGAGTATAGTGAACGTCACGAACCTCGAAACCTGCTCTTTCACGAGATAAACCTCCTGGTCCAAGTGCAGATAAACGACGTTTGTGAGTAATCTCAGCTAATGGATTTGTTTGATCCATAAATTGAGATAATTGGTTTGTTCCAAAGAAAGAATTAATTACAGACGATAATGTCTTTGCATTAATTAAATCTATTGGTGTAAACACCTCATTATCACGAACGTTCATACGCTCACGAATAGTACGAGCCATACGAGCTAAACCAACACCAAATTGTTGAGATAATTGCTCACCAACTGTACGTACACGACGGTTAGATAAGTGATCAATATCATCAATTTCTGCTTTAGAATTGATAAGTTCGATTAAATATTTGATGATAGTAATGATATCTACTTTGGTAAGCACTTGCTTATCCATTCCAATATCAAGACCTAATTTTTTGTTCATTCTATAACGACCTACTTCACCTAAAGAGTAACGTTGGTCAGAGAAGAATAATTTGTCAATAATACCACGTGCAGTTTCCTCATCTGGCGGCTCAGCATTACGTAGTTGACGGTAAATATGTTCTACAGCTTCTTTCTCCGAGTTTGTTGGATCTTTTTGAAGTGTATTATGTATAATTGCGTAATCACCTTGCTGTGCACTTTCTTTATGTAAAAGAATTGTTTTAGCATCAGCTTCAATGATTTCTTCAATGTTGTCTTTATCTAAAATAGTATCACGATCAAGAACAATTTCGTTACGTTCAATAGATACTACCTCACCTGTATCTTCATCAACGAAATCTTCATGCCAAGTATTTAATACACGTGCAGCAAGTTTACGTCCTAAGATTTTCTTTAAACCAGATTTTGAAACTTTAACTTCTTCTGCAAGGTCAAATATTTCAAGAATATCTTTATCACGTTCAAAACCAATAGCTCTGAATAATGTTGTTACAGGTAATTTTTTCTTTCTATCAATATAAGCATACATTACTTGATTGATATCTGTAGCGAATTCTATCCAAGATCCTTTAAAAGGGATAACTCTTGCAGAATATAATTTTGTTCCATTGGCGTGGAATGATTGACTAAAGAAAACTCCTGGCGATCTATGTAATTGAGAAACAACTACACGCTCTGCACCATTGATACAAAAAGTACCGCTAGGCGTCATGTAAGGAATAGTTCCTAAATATACATCTTGAACGATTGTTTCGAAGTCTTCATGTTCAGGATCTGTACAATACAGTTTTAAACGTGCTTTTAAAGGCACACTGTAAGTTAACCCTCTTTCAATACATTCTTCAATAGTATATCTTGGTGGATCAATAAAATAATCCAAAAACTCTAATACAAATTGATTACGAGTGTCTGTTATAGGGAAATTTTCCATGAAGGTGTTGTAGAGTCCTTCATTCCCTCTTTCTTCTGATTTAGTCTCTAATTGGAAAAAATCCTGGAAGGATTTTATTTGGATATCCAGAAAATCAGGATACTCCGTTCTATTTACAATAGAAGAGAAATTTAATCTTTCAGCTTTTTGTGCTAACATCGATGAACGAGATTTTGATTAAAAAAATGTTTTGTTTTTTTATGTACATTTTATATACACAAAAGGGTTTAGGTCATATTACGCTTTTGAGGCGTAATAGACCTAAACCATAATTTGTAGGTTTGGGTTAAGCTTACTTAAGCTCAACTTCAGCTCCAGCTTCTTCTAAAGATGTTTTTAAAGCTTCTGCTTCGTCTTTAGATACGCCTTCTTTGATGTTGCTTGGTGCACCATCAACTAATTCTTTAGCTTCTTTAAGTCCTAAACCAGTAAGTTCTTTTACTAATTTAACAACTGCTAATTTAGAAGCACCTGCTGCTTTAAGAACTACGTCAAATTCTGACTTTTCTTCAGCCGCTTCAGCAGCACCACCACCACCTGCAGCAACTGCAACTGCAGCAGCAGCTGGTTCGATACCATACTCATCTTTTAATATTGTAGCTAATTCGTTAACTTCTTTTACTGTTAAATTAACTAATTGTTCTGCGAAATCTTTTAAATCTGCCATTTTCTATCGTTTTTAATAATTTTAATAAAATATAATTTGTTTAAGTGCGTACTTGTTTGATTATCCTTCTTTTTCAGATAATGTTTTTACTATACCTGCTAGTTTACCACCACTCGATTTAAGAGCTGAAATAACATTCTTAGCTGGAGATTGTAACAATGCTACAATATCACCAATTAACTCTTCTTTCGATTTGATATCAACTAAAGCATCTAATTGCTCATCACCAATATATATAGCCTCTTCAATAAAAGCTCCTTTAAGCAAAGGCTTATCAGATTTTTTACGGAATGCTTTTATAACTTTAGCTGGAGCATTTCCTGTTTCAGAATACATTACAGAAGTATTTCCTTTTAAAGTTTTTGGAAGATCTCCAAAATCTTTATCAGAAGCTTCCATAGCTTTTTCCAATAATGTGTTTTTTACGACTGCTAGTTTTATGTTTGCTTTAAAACAAGCACGACGTAAGTCTGAAGTGTTACCTGCATCTAATCCAGATATATCTGTTAAATATATATGTGCATTATCTGCTAATTGAGCAGTTAACTCTTCAATAACTTGTGATTTTTCTTCTCTTGTCATAATATTAAAGTTTAACTACTAACCTATTTTAGTATCAATTGATATACTTGGACTCATTGTGCTTGACATGTAAATACTTTTCATATAAACACCTTTTGCTGCTGTAGGCTTCAATTTCATTAAAGTAGTTAACAACTCATTTGCGTTATCCTTCAATTTATCAGCACTAAAAGATGCTTTTCCAATTGGAGCATGAACAATTCCTGTTTTGTCAACTTTAAAATCAATTTTACCAGCTTTAACTTCTGCAACTGCTTTAGCAACATCCATAGTAACTGTACCTGTTTTTGGATTTGGCATTAAACCTCTAGGACCTAATACTCTACCTAATGGACCTAGTTTACCCATAATAGCTGGCATAGTAACGATAACGTCAACATCTGTCCAACCATTTTTGATTTTTTCTAGATACTCATCTAAACCTACGTAATCAGCTCCAGCATCTTTAGCTTCCTGCTCTTTGTCAGGTGTTACTAATGCTAAAACTTTCATGTCTTTTCCTGTTCCGTGAGGTAAAGAAACAACACCTCTTACCATTTGATTTGCTTTACGAGGATCTACTCCTAGTCTAACTGCAATATCTACAGATGCATCAAATTTTGTGTAAGTGATTTCTTTTAATAATGTTGAAGCTTCTTCAAGAGAATAAATTTTGTTTTTATCAACTTTAGCTCTTGCCTCTTTTTGCTTTTTTGTTAATCTTGCCATTTCAGAAATTTTTTAGTTTGGTTTAGTACCAGTTACAGTGATTCCCATTGATCTTGCTGTACCAGCAACCATATTCATAGCAGAGTCCATTGTAAATGCATTTAAATCTTGCATTTTATCTTCTGCTATTGCTTTCACCTGTTCCCAAGTTACTTTTGCTACTTTCTTTCTGTTCGGTTCTCCAGATCCTTTTTTTACTTTGGCCGCTTCCAATAATTGTACTGCAGCTGGTGGAGTTTTTATTACAAAATCAAAGGATTTGTCTTTAAACACAGAAATAACAACTGGTAATACTTTACCAGGTTTATCTTGTGTTCTAGCATTAAACTGCTTACAAAATTCCATGATATTAACTCCAGCAGCTCCTAAAGCGGGTCCTACCGGTGGCGATGGATTCGCTGCACCTCCCCGAACTTGTAGCTTAACTACTTTACTTAATTCTTTTGCCATTTTAAAAATTTTAGTCGCACATCTTTTAATGGAAGCCAAAAGACATACTATCTATGTATGTAACAATTATTAAACTTTTTCTACCTGCATATAGCTTAACTCTAATGGTGTTTTTCTTCCGAAAATCTTAACCATTACTTCTAGCTTACGCTTTTCTTCATTTATTTTTTCGATTGTACCATCAAATCCGTTGAATGGTCCATCGATTACTTTTACAGTTTCTCCTATTGTAAATGGAATAGCCACATTTGCATCTGCATCTACAGTTAACTCATCTACTTTACCTAACATTCTGTTTACTTCAGACTGTCTTAATGGCACTGGGTCTCCGCCTTTTGTTTCACCTAAAAATCCAATAACATTTGTTATTGATTTTATGATATGTGGAATTTCTCCACTTAAATTAGCTTGAATCATAATATAACCTGGGAAATAAACTTTTTCTTTGTTTATTTTCTTACCGTTACGAATTTGAATCACTTTTTCTGTTGGAACTAATACTTGATCTACAAAATCTTCAAGTCCTAAACGAGCAATTTCGTTCTCTATATAGGCTTTAATTTTGTTTTCCTGACCACTTACAGCTCTAACAACGTACCATTTTTTATTTCCACTTGTCTCAGACATCCTCTAATTTTATTTTTTTAGTTAATCCAGCTAAAATATGCCTTAATAACTTTACTAAAAACAGTATCAACTCCCCAAATTGCGAGTGAAAATATAATTGAAAAAACAGCCACTAAAATGGTTAAACTTTGTGCTTCTGACCATGTTGGCCATGACACATTGTTTTTTAATTCCCCAAATGATTCTTTAACGTAATTTACAAATCCTGCCATTGTTCTTTTTGTATTTATACACCAGCTAAAGCTTAGTGTAGACTTTTCGTCTTATTTTATTTAGATTGTATTTAATTTACAATCACAACTACTATGCACGGGTTGAGAGACTCGAACTCCCGACACCTGGTTTTGGAGACCAGTGCTCTACCAACTGAGCTAAACCCGTAAATATAAATCAAGGCGTCTTGAAAAATCAAGACACCTTAACTTATATATAGATTATATAATTAGTCTAAAATTTCAGTTACCTGACCTGCACCAACTGTACGACCACCTTCACGTATTGCGAAACGTAAACCAACGTTCATTGCAATTTTTTGAATAAGTTCTACAGTAATAGTAAGGTTGTCTCCTGGCATAACCATCTCAACTCCTGAAGGTAAAGCAATATTACCTGTTACATCCGTTGTACGAACGTAGAATTGTGGACGATAGTTATTATGGAATGGAGTGTGACGTCCACCTTCTTCTTTTTTAAGGATATACACCTCAGCTTTAAATTTAGCGTGTGGAGTTACTGATCCTGGCTTAACGATAACCATACCTCTAGATATTTGAGTTTTCTCAATACCTCTTAATAAGATACCTGCGTTATCTCCAGCCTCACCTCTATCAAGGATTTGACGGAACATCTCAATACCAGTGATAGTAGAAGTTAATTTCTCAGCTCCCATACCAATGATTTCAACTGGATCACCAGTTTTAGCAATACCTGTTTCAATACGACCAGTAGCAACAGTTCCACGACCAGTAATAGAGAATACGTCTTCGATAGGCATTAAGAAAGGCTTATCAACTTCACGTAAAGGCTCTTCAATCCAAGAATCTACAGATTCCATTAATTGTAATACTGTATCAACCCATTTTTGCTCACCGTTAAGTGCACCTAAAGCTGAACCAGCAATAACTGGACCATTATCTCCATCATACTCATAGAAACTTAATAAGTCTCTAATTTCCATTTCTACTAATTCTAATAACTCTTCATCATCAACCATATCCACTTTATTCATGAATACAACGATACGAGGAATACCTACTTGACGTCCTAAAAGGATGTGCTCACGAGTTTGTGGCATTGGACCATCAGTAGCCGCAACCACAAGAATAGCACCATCCATTTGAGCAGCACCAGTAACCATGTTCTTTACGTAATCCGCGTGACCTGGACAGTCAACGTGAGCGTAGTGACGATTAGCTGTTGCATATTCTACGTGTGAAGTATTAATTGTAATACCTCTTTCTTTTTCCTCTGGTGCGTTATCAATTTGATCGAATGATTTTGCTTCTGAAAAACCTGCATCAGCTAATACTTTAGTAATAGCAGCAGTTAAAGTTGTTTTACCGTGATCTACGTGTCCAATAGTACCTATGTTAAGGTGTGGTTTTGAACGATCGAAAGTTGCCTTTGCCATGTTTAATTTATTTAATCTTAATTTATATTAGTGTTCAAAAATTTAATTTTCTTATTTTAATGAGCCAATGACGAGAATTGAACTCGTGACCTCTTCCTTACCAAGGAAACGCTCTACCCCTGAGCTACACCGGCTTTTAAGGTTTTGACAATAAAGCTCTGTTAAAAAACAAGAAACTTTAAAACGTTAAACGTTAACTCAAAGTTTTAAGAGCGGGAGACCGGGTTCGAACCGGCGACATTCAGCTTGGAAGGCTGACGCTCTACCAACTGAGCTACTCCCGCAATTTTTATGAAATTCATATTAATAGAATTTCAAATTTCAAGATTTTAATGATCTTTATTTTGGATTAGTGTATCTAACTTACTAATCTTGTTCGAATACAATCGAACTTTTTGTGGGGAGAGCAGGATTCGAACCTGCGAAGACGTAGTCAGCAGATTTACAGTCTGCCCTCGTTGGCCGCTTGAGTATCTCCCCAATTTTTCAAAATTTCAATTTATTTACTTTTTAAATTCAATACTAAAATTGAATTTAAAAAGAGCCGATGGAGGGACTCGAACCCACGACCTGCTGATTACAAATCAGCTGCTCTAGCCAGCTGAGCTACATCGGCTTTTTGCTGCTTTTTTCACAATAAAAAAGCCCGCTATTTCTAACGGACTGCAAATGTAAAGATTTATTTATTTATTCAAAACATTTTTTGAAAAATTTTTATCATAAATGTGTTCTTAATTTTTCTTTTCGCTTTTTTAACTGTCTTTCAAGCGATGCAATTGCCATATCTGTGCCTTCTTCAAAAGTTTTACATTGCTTTTTTACAACAAAGCTATCTCCTGGTACACTTACTCTTGCTTCAAATATTTTATTTTCTTTATCGCTTGTATTTTCAACTTTTAAATACACATCAGATTGAATCACTTTATCATAAAACAAATCTAGTTTGTCCATGCGTTTTTGAATAAAATCAATCAACTTCTTGTCTGCATTAAAATTTACTGATTGTGTGTTAACTTTCATACTTCTCTTTTTTTGGTTAGACAATTATTCTTTCTTACTTCTTGGATGTGCATTTGAATACACTTTTTTTAACTCTGCTATACTATTATGAGTATAAACTTGAGTAGCTGCTAGACTTGAATGCCCAAGAAGTTCTTTTACAGCATTTAAATTTGCGCCTTGATTAAGTAAATGAGTTGCAAATGAGTGCCTTAATATATGCGGACTCCGTTTTACTTTAGAAGATGCCTTACTAAAATAATCATTTATAATTCTGTATACAAGTGTTTCATAAATTTTTAACCCTTTTTTAGTTAAAAAAAGGTACTGCTCATCTTGTATTGTTTCTAACTCATTTCTAATCAATAAGTACTCTTTTGCAGTTTCAACTACTGAACTAATTAACGGGATGAATCGTTCTTTATTTCTCTTACCTAATACTTTTAACGTTTTATTAGCCAAATCTATATGCGAGAGTTTAATTTGTACTAATTCAATACGTCTAATTCCTGTTGCATAAAATAGTTCGACAATTAATCTGTTTCGTAATCCTTTAAAATCTGTTTCCTTTTCTAAATCAGATATCACAGTTTTTAATTCGTCTTCAGAAAATGGTATTTGTACTTTTTTATTTGTCTTTAACGCCTTATGCTTTACTAATGGGTTTATACTAATAGATTCGGTTTTTAATAAAAACTTATAGTATGAGTTTAATGACGATACTTTCCTGTTTATTGTTCTATTAGTTATACCATCTTCAACTAAATTAACTATCCAGCTTCTTATTTGAGAATAGTTAACGTCATTTATAGTATTGGAATCGTATTGTTTTAATATAAACTCTGAAAAATTTTCTAAATCAGTTTGGTATGCCTTTACAGTTAATGCTGAATAGTTTTTTTCAAGCAATAAATAATCTGTAAATGATTTAAAAGACATCTATAAAGTGTTAAATAATTAAAATTAAAAGTTTAAAATTTAAATCACAACTTTGTGATGATAAAATAAATATAAAAACAAAAAAAGGCTGGAAACTAGTTTCCAGCCTTTGTTAATGTATTCCTTACTAATTTTAATTAATAATAATCTTTTTTGTAGCCTTTCCTTTGTTGGTAATAACCTCTACAAAGTAATTACCTTTTGCTAAGCTAGAAACATTTATTTCATTTTTGTTTTCTGTTTTAACTAATTGCCCTAGCGATGTGTAAATATTTACTTTTTGTAAAATTAAATTCGTTTTTAAATTAATTTTTAAAACATTAGAAACAGGATTAGGAAAAATACTAAAACGCTCTAAAACAAAACTATCTGAAGATAATACCACCGATAAATTATACACACGTACATGTCCTGAATCACTTCCATTTCCGTCGTTATAAATAGCACCAATCGCCACAATGCTCCCATCAGAAGATAAACTTACACTATGGCCACTATAATCATCTGTGGCTTCACCATCGATATCGGCTCCTATTTGAGTCCAAGTGCCCGCCATGTTTTTATACATGCGTACATGCCCTGAATTACTTCCAATTCCATCGCTATAAAGAGCCCCAATCGCCACAATGCTCCCATCAGAAGATAAACTTACACTCCAGCCACTTATATCACTTGCGGCTTCGCCATCGATATCGACCCCTATTTTAGTCCAAGTGCCCGCCATGTTTTTATACACGCGTACATGCCCTGAAAAACTTCCATTTCCGTCGTTAGCATATGCCCCAATCGCCACAATGCTCCCATCAGAAGATAAACTTACACTATAGCCACTATAATCATATGCGGCTTCACCATCGATATCGACCCCTATTTTAGTCCAAGTGCCCGCCATGTTTTTATACACGCGTACATGCCCTGAATTACTTCCATTTCCATCGTTATAAGGAGCCCCAATCGCCACAATGCTCCCATCAGAAGATAAACTTACACTATAGCCACTTTGATCATATGAGACTTCACCTTCAATATCGGCTCCTATTTTAGTCCAAGTGCCCGCCATGTTTTTATACACGCGTACATGTCCTGAATTACTTCCATTTCCGTCGTTATTTATACCCCCAATCGCCACAATGCTCCCATCAGAAGATAAACTTACACTATGGCCACTATAATCATCTGTGGCTTCACCATCGATATCAGCTCCTATTTGAGTCCAAGTGCCCGCCATGTTTTTATACACGCGTACATGCCCTGAATTACTTCCAATTCCATCGTTATAAAGAGCCCCAATCGCCACAATGCTCCCATCAGAAGATAAACTTACACTCCAGCCACTTATATCACTTGGGGCTTCGCCATCGATATCGGCACCTATTTGAGTCCAAGTGCCCGACATGTTTTTATACACGCGTACATGTCCTGAATTAGTTTCATTTCCGGCGTTATAAGGAGCCCCAATCACCACAGTACTACCATCAGAAGATAAACTTACACTATAGCCACTTTGATCATATGAGACTTCGCCATCGATATCGGCACCTATTTGGGTTTGTGTAAAACCTAACAATGGAAATATTAAAAAAAGTAATGTTTTTTTCGTTTTCATTTTGTTATGAATTAAATAGATTATAAATATAGGTTTTAAAAAAAAACTATTTATAAAGTATTCAACATATATTAAATACAACAAAAAAAAATTTAATTAAATTTTAAAAAAATGATGGTTATTATGGCTTGTTAATAACTGTTAAAACTTTTTCTTTTTTTTTGTAATATTTTTTGGTTTCTTACTCATGTATCATTTTATAATTAAAGTTGAAAGTTACGAATAAGAAAAAAGAAAATAGTATTCAGAATTAATAAAAAAATAACAGTTTTTAAAAAATAAAAAAGGCTGGAACTATTTCCAGCCTTTTTTTTATAAATCTAAAAAGATTATATATTTTCTGCATCTCTTAAACGTTGAATGTATTGCGCTTTTTGAATTTGTGCTCTACGTTCTACTGAAGGTTTAGTAAATTGCTTACGAGTTTGCAATTGACGTTTTGCACCAGTTTTGTCAAACTTACGTTTGAAACGCTTTAGCGCTCTATCTATATTTTCTCCTTCTTTAATTGGTATTATTAACATAGTATCTTAACCTCCTCTCTTTTAGAATTTTTAAGGATGCAAATATAAAAAGTAATTAATAATGTACAATTAAAAAATTAAAAAATATTTTGATTAGTATTTTAGTCTTTATACAAAGAAGATCGTTTTGTTAAATCTTGTATAAGTTGTTCATCTTCTTCGCTTTCCAATAGAGTATTATAATTCCTCCAAAATTCTTTGTTATATGGTTTAACAGAAAATATATCAGGATCCCAAGGTCTAGATAAAGCTTCACTTATTTTTTCTGAATCCAGAATGATTTCAGTAAATAATACTTCTTGAACTGTATAATAATAGCGCTCACTTTTATCATATTGTGAGTCATCTTCACCCATTTTTGTTGGCTTAAAACCTACATTTACAAGTTTTGGCGTTTCGTAGTAAATGTAATTTGGATACATCTTACCTTCAAATTCCATATAGTTAATAACTAACTTATGATTTATCTGGGTATCAAAAAGTGCCTTACTCCTATTTTTTTGAGCGTCTGATTTTGCTATTAATTGGTACTCTATTTTTTTGATGGCATAAGTATCCCAATAAATATATATCCAACCATTAGCTACATAACCATCATTAAAGATACCTTTGGTTTCTAGATTTATAAAATCAGTACTTTCAGATATTTTAATTTTATAGATTTTTCTATCGTTATCTACTAAAACAGTATCTAATTCAAAATGATGATTATCTAAAATGTTTTCACCAAAAAGTGATTTTGAATTTGTAGAGTTTCTAACCAAGTTAAGCTTTCCTTGAAATAAATTTTGTAAACCATTTACTCTAGTATCATTCCATTTAATTGCTTTTATTAATGATGATGTTTGAATAGTGTCTCGTCTTAAGTTTCTAGCTTGTAAATTTCTTTTATTTCCTTTTTGTTGGAGATAAGCTGTATATGTTAGTAGGCTATCTACATCTCTTAAGTCATAACTTTTACGAACTTGGTCGACATTAATTTTTAAATTCTCTGCAGAATTTGAACTATAACCTGAATCGTATAAGGTAATAGCACTTTCAATTAGCCACTTAAATTCTTTCTTATTACGTTCTTTATGACGTAAGAATCCTTTTTGCAAATAGGATGAATCTGGCATATTTCGTGGCAATCTTTCAATTGCACGTAATACAATATCATTACCTGTTTTTGGTCTGGTTTCGGCAACAAGTACAATTTCATCTAAAGATGCAATATCTTCTTCTAAATAAATTTCTAAAGAATTATCAAATTCATTAACTGGAGTTTTGAAACTTTTATAACCTATTGATGAAATAATAAGTGTATCGTTTTTAAACTCATTTGGCACAAGCAATACAAACTTTCCGTCTGAATTACTTACTGTACCAATGGTTGTATTTTTAACATAAATACTTGCGCTTTCTATAGGAAGTAGAGTGCCAAAATCAACAATTTTATTTTTAAGTTCTGTTTGAGAACATACAGAAAAACAAAATAATGATACTGATAAGGTTAAAACGTATTTGAGGCAATTGACTTTCATATGCAGTCGTATTAAATTAAGTTGCTGGCTTATAATCTTTTTTATCTATTACCATTTTAGCGATGATTTCGCGAAGTATCTCAGAAGTCCCTCCGCCTATTGGTCCTAGCCTGCTATCTCGCAATAAACGTGCCAACGGATAATCTTCCATATAACCATAACCGCCTAAAAATTGCAAACAACCATAAATTACTTCATCAGCCATTTTAGTAGATTGTAGCTTAGACATTGTAGCCTCTTTTACCACATACTCACCTTTATTAAGTCTGTATGCAACTGAGTAATTAAACTCTTTGCATATTTCCATTTCTGTATAAAAATCTGCTACTTTATGACGTAAAGCTTGGAATTTATCTATTGTTTTTCCAAAAGCAGTACGCTCTGACATATATTGTAATGCATACTCTAAAGCAAACTCTGCACGTGCATGAGCATTAATACCCATAATAAGTCGCTCCAGTGCAAAATGTTGCATAATGTAAGGAAATCCTTTACCTTCTTCACCCATTAATTGGTTAGCAGGAACCACTACATTATCGAATGCAATTTCACCAGTGTCTGATGCTCTCCAACCTAATTTATCTAGTTTGGTTGCAGAAACTCCTTTAGTATCTCTATCTAAAATAAAAATACTCATTCCATGATGTCCTGCATCTGGATTAGTTTTGGCTGCAACTACTAGGTAATCGCTATAAATTCCGTTTGTAATAAATGTTTTAGAACCATTCAGCACATAAGTATCTCCCTTTTTTTCAGCAGTAGTTCGCATTCCTGCAACATCACTACCTCCAAAAGGCTCTGTAATACATAAACATCCTATTTTATCTCCTGTAATACTAGGTGTTAAATATTTTTCTTTAATCTCATGATTTCCTTCTTTGTTAACGTGAGTCATTGCTAAATAGGCATGTGCCCACATTGCTGCTGCAAAACCACCAGAGTTTATTTTCTGAAGTTCTTCAAGAAAAATAACTGTATAAAAAAGATCTAGATTTAATCCTCCATATTGTTCTGGATAATTAAGCCCAAAGAATCCCATATCACCAAATTTTTTCCAAATAAAGCGTTCTATTGTTCCTGTTTTTTCCCATTTATCAATATGTGGAACGACTTCTTTCTTTAAAAAATCTTGTAAACTTTGTCTAAAAAGTTGATGTTCTTCTGTGAAGTACATGGTATTCATATATTCTTTTTTAATACTTAATTAAGGGTCAAATATAACTTAATTATCTCAATTTTTTGGATGGGAAAGTTTTTAACTTTTGTTAAATCGTCTAATGATTTGAATCCGTCACGAAGTGTACGTTGCTCAATAATATGATGTGCAATTTCATAATCGATATGCTGTATAGTTACTAATTGGTCTCTAGTAGCTGCATTAAGATTTATTTTTTGAATTTTACGAGGTGTTTTAACTGTAAACTCATTTGTGATACGCTCTATAACCTCAGGAGAAAGTCCGTAAACATCTTGTAATTGCACATCAGCTATAAAACCTCCTACAAATTTGTTTCTAAATTTTACTATTCTGTCAGATAGTTTTACACCCACACCATTAACTTTTTGAAGTTGCAGAGCTGTTGCTGTATTCAAATCTGCTTTTTGTTCAAATGTCTTAGTTTGATATTGGTTTGAATTGTTATAATCTTTCCAATTAGATTTAGACTTAGGGTTTGTAACCCAATCTGGAAATTTAAAGTATGGCGAAATCTCACTTAACAGGGAATCTGACACTTGAGTTACATCCTGAAACTGTTGTACAGAATTAATCCACTTGTCTTGTTTTCTAAACGCTAACAACCTATCAATTTCTTCATTAGACATTCCTAGAGAATACCCTTTGTAATCGGTTATAAAATTTGGATTAAAAGGAAATATTTTTGGTTTGCTCTTTTCAATTTCAACTAGCTTAAGTGAATCTACTTCGTGTTGAAACTTTGTCAATTCTTTTGAATTAACCTCAATATCATCAGAAGAAAAATCTATAAAGAAGTATGCACATTGAACAATAACGACAAGTGCTAATAAAATAAAAATCCCATTTCGTTGGTTTTTAGAAAACACGAAATGGGATTTAAATGCACTCATTTTTATATATTACATATGTTTTGTGATATCTTCAGCTCCATCTTGAATTGCTTCTTTTTTAATAGAAATAGCTGTAAGATAACGTTTCATCTCTTGTCTTACTTTAGGGAATAAGAAGAATAATCCTATCATGTTAGGGAATACTAATGCCAAAATCATTGCATCAGAGAACTTAATAACAGCGTCTAATGTTGCAGCAGCACCAATAACAACAAATAATAAGAATAAAACTTTATAAACCATATCTGCAGTTTTACCTTTCCCGAATAAGTATTTCCATGATTGTAATCCATAATAAGACCACGAAATCATTGTAGAAAAAGCAAACAATACAATAGCGATTGTTAATACATATGAGAAGTGAGGTATAACAGAATCAAAAGCCATAGATGTTAAATCAACACCATTAATAGTCTGTCCGTTAGAATTTAAAATTACACTACTTCCATGCTCGGCAGTATAATTAAATACCGATTGCGCATCTGTTCCGTTAATGTTAAAGAATATAATAACTAAAGCTGTCATTGTACATATTACTACAGTATCAATAAATGGCTCTAAAAGTGCCACAACACCTTCAGATGCAGGATATTTTGTACGTACAGCAGAGTGAGCAATTGCAGCAGAACCTGCTCCAGCTTCGTTTGAAAATGCAGCTCTTTGGAAACCAACAATCAATACACCAACAAGGCCTCCAAGTCCAGCCATAGGTGTAAATGCTCCATCAATAATTAAAGAGAACGCAAAACCTATATCGCTGAAGTTAGCAAATATGATAATTAATGATGCTAAAATGTATAGACCTGCCATGAATGGTACAATCTTTTCTGTAATTTTTGCAATACGTTTAATACCACCAATAATCACTATACCAACTAAAACAGCTAGAACAATTCCAATAATAACTCCATTAGAACCTCCACTTAAACCTAATAGCGTGCTAATTTGAACAGCTGCTTGGTTAGACTGGAAAGCATTACCACCACCAAAAGAAGCTCCAACACATAGTATAGCAAATAAAACTCCTAGTATTTTACCAAAAGTTCCAAAGCCCATTTCTTTTAAACCTTTAGACAGGTAATACATTGGTCCACCATAAACAGTGCCATCTGGTCCAACATCTCTATATTTTACACCAAGTGTACACTCAACAAATTTTGTTGACATCCCTAAAAGACCACAAACAATCATCCAAAATGTAGCTCCTGGACCACCAAGTCCGATTGCTACAGCAACACCAGCAATATTTCCTAAACCTACAGTTCCAGAAACAGCAGTAGCTAAAGCTTGGAAGTGAGATACCTCTCCATGTGCACTTTCGTCACGAATAGTATCAGGAATATCTTCAATCGCTAAAGCTTCGTCATTATTATAAAGTTTATCAACACCATGCTTTTCGATATCTACATAGCGTCCTCTAACAGTATTAATTGCAGTTTTAAACTTTGTAATACTTGGGAATTTAAAATATACAGTAAAAAATGTTGCACCTACAACTAATAAAATTACAACAAAAGGAATATTATACTCACCAATAGGCACTCTGGTTAAAACAAATCCTTCCCACCAAGTGGCAATAGGCATAAAAGCATCGTTAACTTTTTCGTCTAGACCTTTGTCTTGAGCAAAAGTGATAATAGGTAATAAAACAGTAAGAACTGTAAGAAGATATTTCTTCATGAGTAAATTAGTATTAGTTAGTTATTTTGTGTTTTTGTAAAAAACTGTGACAAGATGCTAAAAAAAATTGATTTTTTAAAACATCTGTTGTTAAAAAGCTTGTTTTACCTCTTTTATATATTGTATAATGAATTTAATTTTTGAATCTGCTCTGGTTGCCCTAAAACAATAATTTTAGAGTTAGGTAGTAGTTTTATTCCTGCATCAGGATTTACAACATATTCACCATTACCATTTTTATAGCCTATGACTGTACATCCTGTTTTTTTTCGTAAATCTAAATCTCTTATAGTTTTTACTTCATCAGTATTATATAGTTTTTCTATTGATATTTCTTCAATATTAATGTTTGCTTGACCTACAATTGATAGATTGTCTATAAACTCGATTAAATCTGGAACAACAACCAATGACGCCATATGATCACCTCCTATTTTGTCTGGCATTATTACATTATTTGCTCCAGCAAGTTTTAGTTTTTTATAAGATGTTTCTTGAGAGGCACGGCTAATAATACACATATCTTTATTTATCTGTCTTGCTGAAAGCACAACAAATAAATTATCGGCATCATCTGGTAAAGCGCAAATTAAAGTACTTGCTCTATCAATTCCCGCCTTGAAAAGTGTATCATCTTCATTAGCATTGCCAATAATAAATGGCATTGTTTCACTTTGAAATCGTTCTGCAATTTCATTATCCTTTTCAATGATGACAAAAGGTTTTCCATGAGCCAATAGCTTTGAAGCTGCTTGTTTCCCATTTCTACCATAACCACAAATAATGATATGGTTAGATAGGCTATCAATCTTTTTTTGCATCTTTTTTAGTTTTAATTCTTCAATATCATTTTTGCTTAAAATATATTCTGTTATGACTGTTAATGCGTAACCAACAATAATAACACTTGCCAAAATAAGGAAGATAGTAAATATCTTGGCAAAATCATCTAAAGGCTGTACTTCACCAAAACCAACAGTAGTTATTGTAATTACTGTCATATAAATAGCATCTATCCATGAGTAATTAGACATGATTCTAAATCCTAAAACACCTATTGCCAATAACATTAGCAATAGTGTTACTGCCATGTAAATTTTAGTTCTAAAAAGTTTTATTAAAGGATTAGCCATAGATTATAAATCAAATACTGAAGACCGTTTTGTGTACAATAAATCTTTAATTCGCATCCAAAATGCTATAAATAAATACAAAGCAAAACCAAAGCCTAAGGTTACAAAGGTTAGATACATAAATGATGTTCTTACCACCTTAGCTCTAATCCCTAAACGTTCTGCAATACGCTGACACACATAGTACCCATGCTTTTGAAAATAGAGTAATGGTTTATAAAACAAATTCATTTAGTAGTTGCTATTATTTTTTAATCAATGTAATTCGCTAATAAAGTTTGAATAAGTTTTAGCTCATTTCATGCTGCAATGTACTAATTTATTTAGTGATTAACGAATTCCCAATAGCACATTGTAAACATTTATTCTTATCACAATATTCGACTTTTAACTGAAGTAATGCTTGCGATTGTAATGCTGATGCTGATACCTCTTTTAAATTATTAAAAGCATTAACTATGCTGTTTTTTTCAGAAGTAATATGCTGTGCAATTGTTAATATCACCTCATCATTTAATTCGCCTTTTTGTTTTGCATAGCAAAATTTTAACGGCAGAATAGTATTAATTAATAGCAAATCGATAAACGATTTGGTAAGTATTTTCTTTGATGTTTTTGAAACCTTACTAAAGGTATAATGATTCTCCCAAAACACAGATGTTGAGACCATAAACAAACTATACAACTCATCTATTGTATTTGTGGCAATCACTTTTGAAAACAAATTATTGTGTTTATTATACAACATTGCCAATTGCGATAAACGAATAGTTGGAAAATTTGGAGGTCGTAATCTAAAAAACTGCAGAGGCACAACTTGTGTATTTGTTAACCCAAATTTTTGCTTTAAAAAAGCATATTCTTTTTGCAAACCTAAGTAATAAATATCCTGTATATCATCGTTTAATAAACCTGCTTGTCCAAAAAATAAAGCTTCTAGCTGCTCTGGTTTAGATTGTAGTTTTCTTACTACAGAAAAATCGATAGACTTGGCGAAACTAGAAAAGGCTTCACCATTAACTTTAAGACCAAAATTTTTAGCTAACAATTTAAAAAGCACAGCTTCCCAATCGTTCTTTGAAGCGATTAGCAACTCATCAATAGTTTTGGCTTTACGCTCTAAACGCTCAAAAAATAATCGCTCTAACCAATTGTTGAGTGTAAACTCTGGTATAGCAGCAAAATCGTTTTCACAATTTATCCATTTATTTTGATTGGCAAACAGCTTTTGGTAGTTATGTAATACATCTTTATTGATAAAGGTTTTAAGCTCTAAAGTTGGTATTACTGAATTGTCTTTTCTGTAAATTTCTGTATCATGCTCGTACACGACATGAAGTATTACATTATCATAAGCCGTATCTGTTTCATGGTTATGCACATACCAATCGCTAGACTTAATATGCACCTCAACATTACCAGCCCAAAGTTGTTCACCAATATTTAGTTGAGCATTAAAAAAATCTGGACCAGCATTTAGGTTGTGTTGTCCAACAGAAACAATAGACACACTATCTTTATTTGTTGTTTTTAAATTGAGTGTATTAAATTTTTTATGTTGCCAAACATAATGAAGTAACTCTTCTTGCATGAGGCTAAAAATAATAAAATTACTTAGAACTTAACAACAAAACGACTTACAACCCTTTAAAGAAAAATCTAATTAATGTATATTCGCAGCCTATTTAAAGGTGATTGATATGCAAGACAATAAAATGCTGACTTATATAAATGAAGTGATAAAAAATATGCCAACAGACTGGTTGAATTTAACAACCCATCGATTGGATATTTATGATGAATCGTTAGCTAAAACAGAGTTTTTAGACCTGTTTGAGAATTTATATAACACCAATACTTATGATTCGTCTGCACTAAGTAAATTACCAACAGCTTACGATTATATTAGATTAGGTCATCCATTATCGAGTGTACTCGAGTGGACAATTGCTAACTTAAATAATACAAAGTCAAAAAACGTTATTAGTTTTTCATCTAAAACGACACCTATTTTGGCTGTTTTAAGAAAGAATTTATTAGAACAAAAAGACACACAAATAGTTTATACTGACCAATTACCTCCTTTTTTTGATGCCGAACTAATAAAACGTGTTTATGGTTACTCATTTGACTTAAAGCATATTGAAAACATCAACAATTTGCCTCAGTATAATGGAAGCACTATTTATATTTCACAACAAGATGATATCTGTAATTTTAATCTGAAACCAGAGGTTGACTTTTATATTAATACACATTCGCATTTTGGAAGTGTATTATTAGTTAATGGTACGCAGAATGAAAGCTATGTTTCCGAAATTCAGCATGTGCGACGACGAGAAACTATTGCCATGACACCAGCCAATTGTTATGCAGCCTTAAAAGTGCTTACAGAGAAAACATCTTATGTTTTTAGTGATGCCTCTGTTGCTTCAAATAAAGCATCTGTATTAAATTCAATTGCAACTGTAACTGGCTCGTCAATAAAAGCATTAGTTGGTTCTAGCGGATTATCTATTCAGTATGCTATAATGATGGGACTCGTTCATGATGCATTAGATAACCATAAAGGCAAAGCCATAAAGTTTATTGTTCCACCTAATTGTTATGGTGGTACTAACGACCAAGCAAGACGTGTTGCTGCATGTATTGATAATGTAGAAGTGGTTGACTTACCAGTAGATGGTGATAACGATATGGTACAAAGTATTGACCAAGTTTTAAACACTATTGCTAAAGCAGATGCCATTCCTTATATCATTGCTGAAATACCAACAAACCCAAGAGTTGAAGTTCCAGATCTTATAAAATTAAAAGAGGTATTAAGCAAGGTGCGAAAAACATCAACTGGTGAGCATGCTATAGATCCAGTGTTTATATTAGATCAAACATTTTGTCCTAATGTTCAGTTTTTAGGAGATGATGATATGCTTTCATCGGTTAGAACTATTTCATATGTCAGTGGTTCTAAGTTTCCAAGTGGAGGAAAATGTACTGCTGGATACTGTGTAGCCAATAAAAAAGCGGAAGCGTTGATGGCTAAAATAGAACTACACTTAAAACTTTGCGATAATGAAGCTACAACGCTACAAATGGAAATACTAGCCAAGCAATTACCATCAATGAATCAACGTATTGCTGATGCTTATACCAATACACGAGACTTTGTAAGCTTTATCAATAAAACATTACCAGATGCAAAAATTAACTTTGTATCTGAACCATTGGCAGCGCAAGGGTTTACACCATCGGTGTTTTCATTAGATCTTCCTACTAAAGGTGCGACTGATGAAGAGAGAGAAACTTATAAAAGAGCCTTAAACCTTAAGTTAATTAATTTAATGATTACCGAAATTCCTAATGAGAGTAAGTTTTGCGTTAGTTATGGGCAATTAAAAGGCTGTTATTGGACTATTCCTGCAACATCAACACAAGGCACAACTAAAGAAGGTGATAAAGACTATATTGTACGTGCAGCATTATCTCCAAATATGGATTTAGACCATCATAAAAAGGTGTTTATAAAGTTTGTTGAAAGCATTTAATACGCAACATCATTACAACCTTTTAATCTCTAGTTTTAGTAAACTCACTTTATGATGTTGCCAAACAACATAAAGTGAGTTTTCTTTTGTAAGTCTAAAAAAAGTTTTACATGTTTTACTTCATGACCTTAGGTTGACCTTAGGTTAACCTGAAGGAGACCTTAAGGAGACCTGAAGGAGCCCTGAAGGAGCCCTGAAGGCACTTTCGTTAAACGTATTTCTTTTTTTAATGCTAAAAACTAAGCTTAATTTAATTATTAATATTGTTTATTTAACCAATCTATACAGTTGCGCTGTACATAAACATTACTTTTTATTATAATAGATAACCTTTCCTTAAAAAGTATTCGCCTTTCCTTAAAATATATACATCTGTAAGTACTGGTTTTTAGAATTTTGCCTTATAATTTATACTAGACAAAAAATGAATACAAATCAATTTGGCAAACAAGGATGGACACCTGAAAGAATAGAGAATTTAAAAGGTAAAACATACATTATAACTGGTACTACAAGTGGTACAGGATTTGAAGCAGCAAAAATACTACTCTCAAAGGGAGCAAAAGTGGTCATGCTTAATCGAAACCAAAAAAAATCAGCAGAGACCATCGTGACTTTAAAACAAGAACTTGGTAATAATATTGATGTATCATCTATACAAATGGACTTGGCAGTACAAGCTTCTGTAAAAAAAGCAGCAGAAGAGGTACTTAAAACAGTCTCTCAAATCGATGCACTTATTTGTAACGCTGCTATTGCCCAAGTACCAAAACAAACACTTACGGTTGATGGTTTTGAAAGTCAGCTAGGTGTAAATCATTATGGTAACTTCTTATTACAAGGGCTTCTTTATCCACGTATTGAAGAATCTAAAGGACGTATAGTAACTGTAGGCAGTATGGGTTATAATTTAGGTATTAAGAACATTCAGTTTGACGACATGAACTGGGATAAGAATTACAGTCCGAATGGAGTATATAGTCAAAGTAAATTAGCTCAGATTATGAGTGTTTACGAATTGCAAGACCGATTAAAAAAAGCTGATAAAACAAATGTAAAAGTTTATGCTTGTCATCCAGGTGCATCGCGAACTTCATTAATTAAAACCAACGGAAGTATGATGACTCGCTTTATTTGGCAATTAATGAAATTATCTCCTTTGGTACAATCGGCAGAAAAAGGTTCTTATCCACAATTAATGTGTGCGACTGAACCAAACCTTAACCAAAATGGATTTTATGGTCCTACAGGAAGGAATTATTGGACAGGTCCCGTTGGAGAATGTAAATTAGAACCACACGCAAAAGATAAAGTTGTGGCAGTGAAGTTGTGGGAAGCATCAGAAGAAGCCACTGGTTTAAAGTGGAATTTTTAAATTAGAAGATTAAAAAAAACGATATGGATATTTTAAAAACAGCAACAGAATGGGCAAAAGCCGAACTTTTTTCAACACCATTTTTCATTCTTTTTGGAGTGCTATTTATAGCGGCAAGTTTTGGCTTTTGGCAATTGGGAAAAACTGATATGGCAAAAGCCTACATTATTCCTTTATTAATAGCAGGCGCTTTACTAATGACTATAGGATTTGGATTATTTTTTACAAATAAATCTAGAATTGTAGCATTTGAAAAGGCATACAATAATAATGCTTCTGCCTTTGTACAATCGGAAATTGAGCGTACTGAAGCAACTTTAAAGGAATATAATAATATTGTTTTTACTGCCATTCCGTTAATTATCGCTGCCTGTGCTCTAGTTATTTTCTTTGTCAACACACCAATTTGGCGAGCGAGTATGATTACAACTATTGCTATGCTTGTTGTTATTTTATTGATAGATGGTACAGCCCATAGCAGAATTGAAGCTTATAATAAGCAATTACAATTAGTAGAAAAAAAGCACTAATTTTAGAACAATGAAAGATATTATTAAGATAGACAGCATCAACAGCATTCATAAAGCAATTGGTTTACCTAGTCCAGCACACCCACTGATTTCTGCCATTTCAACAAGAGAATTGAAGCAAAAACTACAAGTTTCGGCAGGCAAATACAGTTTCGATTTATACATAATTAGCTTAAAAGAAATTGGTACAGGTGCTTTTCAGTATGGTAGAAAATCATATGACTATCAGGATAGCAGCTTGGTATTTACAGCTCCTGGACAAGTTATGCAATTTGAGGAAGACTCAAACCAAAGAATACAAGATGGAGAAGGTTGGGATATTTTCTTTCATCCTGATTTTATTAGACACTCGTCTTTAGCACATACAATTTCAGATTATACTTTTTTTGAATATGAAAACAACGAAGCCTTACATGTTTCAGACAAAGAGAAAAAAATTCTATTAGATTTTGTAACCAATATTGCTAACGAAATAGACCAAAATATTGATAAACATACCCAAGAGTTAATCATCATTAATTTAGAAAGTATTTTAAAATACAGCAAACGTTTTTATGACAGACAGTTCTATACGCGTAGTACTTATAACAAAGATTACTTAATTAAATTTGAGAAATTCTTAAAACACTATTTCGCTTCAAACCAATTAGTAGAACATGGTTTGCCAACGGTTCAGCAATGTGGCGAAGCTCTTCATTTATCTGGCTATTATTTAAGTGATTTGTTAAAGGTTGAAACAGGAAAAACGACAAAAGAACATGTTTTGCTATTTATGGTTGAAGAAGCAAAAACCAAATTATTGAATTCAAATTCTTCAGTTAGCGAAATTGCCTACGATTTTGGTTTTGAGTATCCGCAACATTTCAGTAAAGTATTTAAATCGAAAACAGGATTTAGTCCTTCTGAATACCGAAATTTAAATTAAACAACTTATGAGAGTTATAATAACAGGATCAACAGGTATGGTTGGCAAGGGCGTTTTGCTAGAATGTATTGATGATGCAAGAGTTGAAAATATTTTATTAATCAACAGAAGTTCTATTACTATGTCTCATCCCAAAATAAAAGAAATCATACATAAAGATTTCACTGATTTTAGCACTATTCAAAATGAATTTGCAAGTTATGATGCCTGTTTCCATTGTATGGGTGTATCATCGGCAGGTATAAGTGAAGAAGTCTATTATAAACTCACGTATACCATTTCAGAGGCATTGGTAAATACAATTTACGATGCAAATCCTAATATGTTATTTACCTATGTTTCAGGTGCAGGAACAGATAGCTCCGAACAAAGTAATACGATGTGGGCACGAGTAAAAGGAAAAACCGAAAATATGATTTTAAATAAAGGTTTTAAAGACGCTTATGCTTTTAGACCTGGAGCAATTTTACCAGAACGTGGTGTAAAATCTAAAACCAAATTGTACAATTTATTCTATAGTATTACTAAACCTATATTTCCTTTATTAAAAAGAATGAAATCGGTTACAACTACTTCAAGAATTGGGCAAGCAATGATTAATTTGTATAACAACCCTCAGTCCTTAAAACATCTTGAAGGCGCAGATATAAACAAAGTTGTTTTATAAAAAATGACTGGTTTACTCTATGCAAGTATTGAGTACTAATTACAAAAAACTCTGTATTTCTATTTTAAATATTAAAAAACTAAATTAGCTAAACTATCCAAAGACACCCTTATTGCTATTATTACAGGTGTTAGTGGTGAGCAAAAAGATTTAAATACAGTAATCAAGATTAGAATTATGGCAAAGACAAAGACAACTTATACAGGAGAAAATGTAATAGATTTTATAAACTCATACGTTGACAACGAACAGAAAAAAGCCGATAGTTTTAGTCTAATAAAATTATTGCAAGAATGGTCTGGAGAAGAAGCCAAAATGTTTGGACCAACTATTATTGGATTTGGGAACTACCATTATAAATATGCCAGCGGACATGAAGGCGATGCTCCAGTACTTGGGTTTTCTCCGAGAAAAGCAGCGTTCTCTCTCTATGTTTATTCTCATACAGAAAAAAGTAAATTATTGTTAGCTGACCTTGGTAAATTTAAAATGGGTAAAGCCTGTATTTATGTGAAAAAACTTTCTGATATCGATATTAATGTTTTACAAAAACTTAGTTTAGAATCTATTAAATATATTAGTGAGCATCATGAATGTTCTTGCAGAACCAAATAAACCAATTAGCGAAACACAGAAACAATATTAGTATAACGTCTAAAATCATTAATCCTTATTCAGTGGTTGTTGCCATTGGAGACAAAAAACTTTCAATTAAGTCTTTAGGATGATTGGTTTTAGGTATTGAGAAGTTAAACCAATGTTGTAACTCTTTATTATATCCTGCCTTATTTAAATAGTTATGTAGAGCGAGGTTTAAACCCTTTGTGTATTTAGTATGGTTAGCACCTTGTGGATCTTCGTGATATAAATCGTTTTGAGCAAATCCTTCAAAAGCAGGACCAGTTATTTGTATTCCAAACGCTTCAGGGTTTTTACCAATTGGACTATGAACGGTTGTTGTAAACAGATGCCAAAATGCCGACTGAATACAGTTCTTTTCAAACAACTGCCTCACCACTTCTAACGAATCAATAGTTTCTTGTTCAGTTTGTGTTGGAAATCCGTACATAAGGTATGCATGCACCATGATATTGTTTTTTGAAAAATGATGCGTTACTCGTGTTACCTGAGCAATATCTACACCTTTTTTCATTTTAGCCAATAGTCGGTCGGAAGCCACTTCTAAGCCTCCAGTTACAGCAATACAACCTGATGCAGCCATGAGTTTACACAATTCAAAATCGAAAGTTTTTTCGAATCTAATGTTTGTCCACCACGTAATTTTGACATTTCTTTTTATCAGCGCAT
Organism: Aquaticitalea lipolytica; assembly: GCF_014641635.1. Taxonomy (GTDB): domain Bacteria; phylum Bacteroidota; class Bacteroidia; order Flavobacteriales; family Flavobacteriaceae; genus Aquaticitalea; species Aquaticitalea lipolytica. The sequence goes on from NZ_BMIC01000001.1 coordinate 603,704, forward strand.
TAGATAATGCTCTTAACATTTTTGGTGGTGCAGCTTCATCAACAAAATGAAACCCAGTAATACCTGTATCCTTAATTATTTTTTCAATTTTGTTTACTAAATCTTCAGCAGTTGTGTTTTGGTAATTACCAATATAATCGAGGTTTACGTCACAAAACGAGCATTGTTTCCAGTAGCAACCATGTGAGATTGTTAGTTTATTCCATCTGGCATCTGTCCACATACGATGCATAGGATTAACCACATCTAAAAAGGATACATATTTATGAAAAGGCAAACCAGAATAATTAGGTGCAGGTAAATTTTTATGATGAAAAATGGTGTTTGGTATTTTGTTTTTGTACACCACTTGTTCGTTTTCCAGCACATAGGTTCTTTCCAGTTCGTTGCTATTGCTATTACCGTCAATAAAACGCACTATTTTTAGCAAAGGTCCTTCGCCATCATCTAAGGTTATAAAATCTACAAATTCAAAAATTCTTGGGTCGCTAAGTGAACGTAACTCTGTGTTACAATAGCCACCACCAAAAGCCACATAAATATCAGGAAACAGTTGTTTTATAAATTGAGCGCAACGCAAAGCAGCAAATAGGTTTCCAGGAAAAGGAATGGTAAAGCACACTAAATTTGGCTTATGCGTTTCAATTTTAGCTACCAAAATATCCAGCATTTGCTCTTCAATAATAGTTGGCTGATAGCTTAAAAACTCATCTATCTGGTCAAAACTACTAGCTGAAGTAGCAATTTGTTCGGCATATTTAGTAAATGCAAAAAACTCATCGACATTAGCTTGAATAAAATCGCCAATTTCTTCAATAAAAAGCGTGGCATAATGTTTCGCTTTATCGATGATGCCTATATCTCCAGCCTCCCATTTTATATCTGTATTAACGTTTACCAATCGGTGTCCTAATGGTAAAAAATCAGACTCTAAAATTTTATGAGCTGTTATAATATCTTGCTTTTGAAGAAACTTAATCACCACATCAACCCTAGAAATGTAAAGCGCTTTCATTTTACGCACTTTAGGATAATGATAATTCTCTAACGCATCAGCTTCCTGAAAAACAGTTTGCAGAAAATCGCCAGTAAAAATTGAGGTAAACAGTTCAATACTTAAATCGGAATGCGCAACAGAAATCTCCTGAGCTTCCAAAAACCCTTTAAGATATGCAGACGCAGGATACGCTGTATTTAACTGCGTAAAAGGTGGTGTAATAAAAAGGACTTTAGATTGCATTATACAAAGATAGAATTCTATACAATGAAATTAATTTAATTTGTACTCTTTTAGATAGAAACAAAAAAAATTAAAACAAAATAACTGTTAAATTACGTAGAACTACGTATTTCATATCTCGTATTTAAAAACTAACTTCGCTTAACTATCGATATCGATAATTTAAACAATCCATATCGTCGCATTGGCAAAATTTAAAAAAACTGCATCAATATTAATGAAATTAAAAACTGCAAAAAAAACATTGAACGTAATCTATAATCAAGATGCTAGAAATATTTTAGATACAATTGATTCTAACACAAAGGTTACAACAACAATTACTTCTCCTCCATACTATGATATGAAAGACTATGATTCTGATAATCAAGTAGGATATGGACAAACTTATGAGGAATATTTAAATGATTTAAAATCAATTTTTGCAGGTGTATTTGAAATCACGGAACAGAATGGGACATTATGGATAATAATAGACACATTCAAAAGAAATAATCAGGTAATCACTTTACCTTTTGATCTGTCTAATAAACTAAAAGAAATTGGATGGCTGCTTCAAGATGTAATTATTTGGAAAAAGGATAAAACAGTTCCTTGGTCGACAAATGGATTTATGCAACGTAAGTTTGAATATATTCTATTCTTTTCGAAAACAGCAAATTACAAATCAAATAAGGATAGTGTTAGAGTTTATGACACCTCACAATTAAAAAAATGGTGGATAAAATATCCTGAAAGATATAATCCGAAAGGGAAAGCTTTAGATGAAGTATGGGAATTTCCCATTCCAACTCAAGGCTCTTGGGGAGAAGAATATATAAGACATTTCTGCCCTTTACCCCAAAATATGGTTGCGACAATGATTCAAATAAGTACAGACGAAAATGATAATATACTAGATCCTTTCGCAGGTAGTGGAACAGTTCTTTCACAATCTGCATATATGAAAAGAAACTATATCGGATTTGAATTAAATAAAAATTACATTTCAATGTTTAAAGAATATTTAGAAAAGACATTTTCTAAATATAGAAAGGAGTATGAGCTTGTTATTCAAAATAAAGATCAAGGAGATTTTGAAAATCGTATTCTCAATTTAAGATCTCTAAAATTCGCTCGTGTGTTAATTGCTAATATTGAGAAAAACATCGATTTTAAGAATTTTAAAATTTTTGTTGTACCAAAAAAAGCCAGTAATATAAAGCACAAATTACTCAAAGTTGAATATCAAATTATTGGTCAAGTTGATGAAACTATTTTTACTGATGAAGCAAAAAAAATAATCAATAAAGCCCCTTTATCAAAATTTGGTATAGAGCCAATATTCAAATTTATTGAAGCTAAAAAGTTTAATCATAAAAATCATTTTGGTTATACAAAAACCAATACATATTCTTATGTAAAAAACTCTGATCTAGATTCTCCTAAAATAAGAGTCATAAGCAAAATTTGCGTTGACTTAAATGAAAATGATTACTTATAAACTTCTCGTATGGCTAAAACAAAAACAAGAAAAAAGACACCAAGTAAAAAGCTTTCTCCACAAGAAAAAGCTATAAGGAAAGAGAAAAGAGATCAAAGAAACGAAATTTCAACTATTCTTAAGAATATTGGATTTCAAAGATTACCATACATAGACGGAAAGCATTTCGAATATAACAATCGAAAAACGGAAATGGATGATGTTTTTATAAGTGAAAATATCATTTTATTAGTAGAATATACTATTGGTGATCCTAAAGATCATCTATTTGCAAAAAAAATATTCTATGACAAAGTCAATCTAGATAAACGAAATTTTATAGATTTTTTATTAAAAGAAGAAAAACTAAAAAGTTTTAAAAAACATTATGAAGAAAACATTGAAGGTAATTATTCAAAAAATGAATTAAGGTTACAAATTCTATATTGTTCCAAAAAAACCATATCAGAAGAACATAAAGATTTAATTGAAAATGTAACGTTTTTCGATTATCATATTGTGCAATACTTTAAAAGTCTAACTAAAGTAATTAAAAGGTCTAGTAAATATGAATTTTTAGAATTTATCAAAATTCCAATTGAGGACTATGGTTCAAATATTAAAAATTCATCACTTGGATCCTCCAATAAATTTTCAGGACACATTCTTCCAGAAGAAAAAAGCTCTTTTGATGAAGGTTATAAAATAGTATCATTTTATATTGATGCGGAATCATTACTAAAAAGATCATATGTTCTAAGACAAAATGGATGGCGTGATATTGAAAATGTTGGACACTATCAGCGTATGTTTGAATCAAAGAAAATATCTAGTATGAGAAGATATTTAACTGATAAGAACAGAGTTTTTATTAACAATATAATCTCGACAATATCAATCGATAAAATTAAACTATATGACAAAGAAGATAATCTTCTAACAGTAAATGATAATGGACAATTTGTTGGAGAAAATGCAACAGAAGTGACACCTGCTCTGATTGAAATTAATGATGAATGTAATATTATTGGTTTGATTGATGGGCAACATAGAACTTATGCTTATCACGAAGGAGATGATCAATTTGAACCTAAAATTGCGAAATTGAGAACCATTCAAAATTTATTGGTTACAGGAATTCTTTTTCCTAAAATTGAAAGCAAGCAAGCTAGATTAAAATTTGAAGCTAATTTATTCTTGGAAATAAATTCTAATCAAACTAATGTAAGATCTCAATTAAAACAAGAAATAGAATTAATGATTAGTCCTTTTTCATCAGTTGCAATTGGCAAACGAATATTAGCAGGATTAAACAAAAGCGGACCTATTGGAAATTTAATAGAACAATATTGGTATGAAAAAGGAAAGATTAAAACTGCTTCGATTGTTAGTTTTGGGTTGAGACCGTTAATAAAAATTGAAGATGTTAAGGCTCAAGACAGTATTTATGTTATTTGGAGTAATCCTGATAAACAAAAACTGAAACAAAAAGACAACAAAGAGTTTGATTTGCTTGAGGAGTACATTCAATTCTCTGTTGAAAAAATTAGAGATTTATTAATTGCTCTGAAAATGAATTTGGATAGTGATCAATGGAAAACTTACAGTCCAGGAAATCCAAAAGGTTTATTAACAGTAACTTTTATAAACGGTGTATTGAATGTTTTAAGATTACTGATAGAAAATAACAAAGTTTCTACAGTTGATACTTACAAAACAAAATTGAAAAACATTGACAAATTTGATTTCAAGCAATTTAAATCAAGTCAATATCGAAAAATGGGAGAAGCTATTTATAAGAAATACTTCTGAAAAAAACTTTGCCTAACAACGTATATAAAAAATAGCGGTTTTAGTGCTTAAACGAAAGATAAATAATAAAATAAAGGTCAGTTATAAACCGAAAAGTTAGTGTTTAAAATCCTAAACCTTACTGCGCATAACGCAGAGGTTAAGCGAACCATCAAACCCAACCATAAAAAAACCTGAACTTTCGTTCAGGTTTTTATTTTTATAGATACTGAAACAAGTTCAGTATGACAAGGTTATTATTGTTGCTACATGCTACTCGTTATGGCACTTCGACTCCGCTCAGTGAGACAAAAAGACTAGTCGATATAGCCCATTTTTTTCATCCAATCGTCGTTAAACATTTTACCAACATAACGGCTACCATGGTCGTGAAATAATACCACAACCACATCGTCTTTAGTAAAGTGTTCTTTAAGTTGTAAGAGTCCTTTAATAGCTGCACCAGCACTATTACCTAAAAACATACCTTCTTGTTTTGCTAATAGTTGTGTATATACCGCAGCATCTTTATCAGTTACTTTAGTAAAGCCATCGATAATACTAAAATCGACATTTTCTGGTAATATATCTTCGCCAATACCTTCGGTAACGTAAGGGTAAATTTCTTTTTCATCGAAAATACCAGTTTCGTGGTATTTTTTAAACACCGAACCATAAGTATCGATTCCCCAAACTTTAATATTAGGGTTTTGCTCTTTTAGGTATTTACCAACACCAGAGATAGTACCACCAGTACCAACACCAACCACAAAATGTGTGACTTTACCATCGGTTTGTTCCCAGATTTCTGGTCCTGTGCTTTGGTAATGTGCTTTGGCATTACTTGGGTTATCGTATTGGTTTACATACCATGAGTTTGGTACTTCGGTTGCTAATCGTTTTGATACAGAATAGTACGAACGAGGATCGGTTGGCTCAACATCAGTTGGGCAAACAACAACCTCAGCTCCTACTGCGCGAAGTATGTCCATTTTTTCTTTAGACTGCTTGTCGGACAACACAAAAATACATTTGTAACCTTTTACAATGGCTGCTAATGCTAAACCCATTCCTGTATTTCCTGAAGTACCTTCTATAATGGTTCCTCCTGGTTTTAGGCGACCGTCGGCTTCGGCATCTTCAATCATGGTTAATGCCATTCGGTCTTTTGTAGAGTTGCCAGGATTAAAGGTTTCGTATTTTGCTAATACTAAACAAGGTAAATCTGCTGTGAGTTTATTTATTTGTACTAATGGTGTGTTACCTATAGTTTCTAATATGTTTTTTGCGTATTTCATTCTGTTAATTTTGCGATGCAAAGGTAGTTTTATTATTTGCGATTTACAATTTTTGTGTTAGTGATTGAGTTAATTGTTAATTGTATCTCGACTGCGCTCGATATGACATTCGACTGCGCTCGATATGACAATATTAAATAGATAGATTCCGCATCGTAGTGCGGAATGACAAACTATAGAGAATTTATTTTTTACTTTTTACTAATGCCTTTTAACTATTGCCTTTTTCGCGTTAGTGATTGAGGCGATTGTTTGAGCTCTTTAAAACTGTATCTCGACTGCGCTCGATATGACAGTTTTAAAAGCGAGTGACGAAAGCTCGACCTGAAAGGTAACGCCCAACTACTCGAAACGAATGGCTTTTACTGGTGATATTTTTGTGATGATGATTGAAGGGATAAGCAATATAAGTAAACACACTACGAATGTGCCTATATTGAGCAGCAGGATATAATCTAAACTAATATAGGCTGGAATGGTGCTCATGTGATACTCTTCGGGATTTGGGAATTTTATGATGCCTGTATATTTTTGAATAAACAACATGCTTAACCCAATGAGATTTCCCCAAAATAAACCTAAGCCTATAAGATAGGTTGCGTTGTATAAAAACACTTTGCGTATGCTCCAATTGTTGCTACCCAATGCTTTGAGAATACCTATCATTTGTGTGCGCTCGAGGATTAATACGAGTAAGGCTGTTATCATGTTAATTGCTGCAACGATAATCATTATACCTATAATGCCATAAGTGTTGTTGTCGAATATTTTTATCCACTCGAATACTGACGCGTATTTTTGTTCTACAGTTTCGGCATTGAGGTTAGAAGGTGTGGCTTGGTACACTTCGACGCCTTTATATTGTATTTGAGAGAAATCGTCAATAAACACCTCGAAATTGCCTATTTGGTCTTCGTCCCATTTATTAAGACGTTGCACATGACGAAGGTCGCCAATTACGAATTTTTCGTCCAGCTCCTGAAACCCTGAGTTGTAAATACCTACCACTTTAAAGGTACGCTGAAACGGAATTTCGTTAGCGCTTTCTTTACCAAATAGCGTTTGGAAGCTATCGCCTACTTTAAAGTGTAATCGGTTAGCCAAGTACTGCGAAATAAGGACTTCGCTATTCATATCTTTTGAATAGTCTGGTAAACGACCATCGACCAAGAACTCTTTAAAATACGTCCAATTATAATCGTTACCTACGCCTTTTAATACAATGCCTTCAAAATCGGTTTCGGTACGTACAACGCCAAACTTGGTTGCTACTGCCTGTACGTGTTTTATACCTTCGATGTTTTTAAACTTCGGATAAAATTCTTGATGTATGGAGATTGGTTTTTCTGACTCGTCGGACACATTGGTATCATAATTGGTAATGGTAATATCTCCATTAAAAGCTACGACTTTATCGCGTATTTTTTGCTGGAGCCCAATTCCTGTAGCAATGGCAATGAGCATAACTATAATTCCGATAGCAATTGCGGCAATTCCAATTTTTATAATTGGTGCCGAAACACTACTTTTATACGCTTTACTGCCTATAATACGTTTAGCTAAAAATAACTCGTAATTCAAAATTAATGTATGCGTTTTAAGATGTTCAAAAATACAGTTTTATTATTTGTTTTGGTATTGATTTCTTGTGGAAACTTTTCGAAGCGTGATGACCAATCTAACACAAATGATACTACCGAAGAAAGTAACGATATAATTGCTGAAGAAATTGCAGTAGGTGCTAACCAAACAGAGCTGTATTTACCATTGCTTAAAGGTAAAAACGTTGGTATTGTTGCCAATCAGAGTTCGGTTATTTTTAAACGTGATAACAATACTTACACGCATAGTGTAGATTCGTTACTTGCGATGCATATTGCTGTAAAAAAAGTATTTGCTCCAGAGCATGGTTTTAGAGGTACTGCTGATGCTGGAGAAGTTATAAAAGATGGTGTAGATACAAAAACTGGAATCCCAATTATTTCACTTTATGGTGACAATAAAAAACCAAAACCAGAGCAGCTAAAAGGTATTGACCTTATGGTTTTTGACCTTCAAGATGTTGGCACTCGTTTTTACACCTACATTTCTACTTTACACTATGTTATGGAGGCTTGTGCAGAAGCTAATATTCCTGTTATTATTTTTGACAGACCAAATCCAAATGGTCATTATGTTGATGGACCAATTTTAGAGCCAGAACATAAAAGTTTTGTTGGTATGCATCCAATTCCTGTGGTTCATGGGATGACCATTGGCGAATATGCCAAAATGATTAATGGAGAACAATGGTTAAACAAAGGTGTGCAATGTGAATTGACTGTGATTCCTATTAAAAATTATACTCACAAAACTGCTTATAGTTTGCCTATTAAACCATCGCCAAACTTACCTAATGATACTTCGATAAATTTATATCCAAGTTTGTGCTTTTTTGAAGGTACTAATGTGAGTGTAGGTCGTGGTACACATAAGCAATTTCAGGTTTATGGAAGTCCGTATTTGTATAAAGATTATTATACTTTTAAATTTGTACCTCAACCTAACGAAGGCGCAAAAACGCCACCTCATCAAGGTAAAATGTGTTTTGGAAAAGATTTAAGTAATTCGGAAGCTTTAAGTACTTTAGATTTAAGTTTTCTAATTGAAGCCTACAATCATACTGTAGATAAAAAGATATTTTTTAATGCTTTTTTTACCAAATTGGCTGGAACTACAACACTACAACAACAGATAGAAGAAGGTCTGTCTGAAAAAGAGATTAAAGCTACTTGGGCTAAAGGTCTTAAAGAATTTAAAAACATGCGTAAAACCTATTTGATTTATAACTAATGCTTAAACGAATTATTGCCTCTTTTATACTTCTATCTACCTCATTGGGTTTTAGTCAGACTATCGACAGTCCGCAACAAGCCAAAATAAGAACTGCAAAAAAGCTTGCTAAAAAGTTTTTACGAAAGCAACGTGTGCCTGGAATGGCTATTACAGTATCACAACATGGTGATATTATTTGGTCTGATGGTTTTGGAAAAGCAAAACGTAAGCCTAAAACAAAAGTAAAACCAGACGAAACACAGTTTAGAATTGCTAGTATTTCAAAATCGATTACTGCTATTGCTTTAGCTAAAATGGTAGATGATAAAGAGATTAATTTAAACGAAAGTATTTACACTTATTTACCTGACTACCCAAAACAGAAATTCGATTTTACAGTACGACAGCTTGGTGGACATCTCGCAGGCATTAGACATTATAAAGATAATAATGAGTATGCACTTAATAAAAAAATGTCGATTACAGAAGGATTAGATTTATTTAAAAACGACTCACTTGTTTTTCAACCTGGAACTCAGTTTTTATATAACTCTTTTGGTTATGTACTTATGAGTGAAGCCATGCAGAAAGCTTCACAGAAAGAGTTTAATGCTTATGTAACAGATTCTGTATTCAAGCCTTTACAGATGACTAATACAGTAATAGATGCATCTGATATTGTAATACCTAATAGATGTGAGTTTTACAGAAAGTCTAATTATAGAAAACCTGTTGTTTGTGATCCTGTGGCTAACGAATATAAAGTAGCTGGTGGAGGATTTTTATCGACATCTGAAGATATTGTGAAATTAGGGAATGAACTATTATTCCCTAAAATTGTATCTAAAGAAGCTATTAAAGAACTAATCACATCACAACATTTAGATACAGGAAACAATACAGGTTATGGTATTGGTTTTTCTGTAGAAACTTCTAAAAATGGCACTCCAAAATATTACCACACAGGAGGTGGTGTTGGAGCTGCAACGATTTTAATTGTTTATCCGCAAGAAAAACTTGTAATCTCTATTTTAACTAACCTTTCTGGTGCACAAGTGCAGCAGTTTGGTGATGAGTTAGAAGCTATTTTTTTGGATTAAATTAATCTTCTTTGTTAGTTCCTAAAGCTTTATCATTATTAGAAACTAATACTATTGCAGGATTTTCTTTTTGTACACGAACAACAAAAATGATTTTTAAAGGTGATTGACCAACAACAAAAGTATGTTTGCCTTTACTGAGCCTATTTAATGGTATTTTAACCAAAGTAGCGTTAGCGTCTATTTCGACATCCAATTCTCTTTTATATTTACTATTAATTGAATATACAAAATCGATGCCTTTAGTGCTTTTAAGTATTAAAGTATCTTTTGTTTTATTTAAATCGTGGATTAGGTCTTTTGCTCTGATATTTACATTCTTTTCAATCGTAGCAAAATTTTGCTGCCCTTGTGATTTTTGAATGTAAAGACCCATAACGGATGCAATGACTAATCTTCTATATTTACCCATATATATAAAATGCTATTAACCTCAACGTTTGTTGAATTAATAGCAAATAGTCTGATCCCTAAGATCTAATCTAGATATATTATTTTTTATCTAGACAATAAAATCTATGAACGGTAAAAAAAGGAGTTGAAGTATCTTTAAACCACATACTGGCTTACTCCTTTTTGTTGTTATATGGTTTTCCGTTAGGTCTAGCGTGTGTTTTTCTATACTCTTCACGAGTCATAGTCCCTTCTCGCTCTAAATTAGTAATGTTATAGCCCTTTTGTTTTTCTTCTTTAACGGTAATTGACGTTGCAAAACCTATACTCTTTTCATCTGATGTTTTATCTACTTCGCTAGATTCAATCTTTACATCATTATTTATACTAACATCATTCATTACAATGGTACTACTCATATCTTCAACTTTTGCCATGATTTTAGAAATATCTTCAGAAGTCAGCTCTTCAGTACTATTAACCAAAGTTACATCATTCATAGCAACATCACTAAGTACCTCAACATCATCATACTCCATAAGTCTCGAAATTCTAAACACTATAATTCTATCGCTTTCATATACCAAAACAGTATAATTACCAACAGGAAATTGATTTACTGGAACTTGTGCTGAAAATACTGGCGGATTAAATTGAAGTACTTTTCTATTACCATTATTTAAGAATCCAATTTTATCAAACAGATAATCGCTTTTTAAAACTAACGAATCTCCATTAACAGTTAAATCGTGTTCGAGGTTAACTGCATCAGGATTTAAATTCTTTTTAATGGTTGTAAATGTATGTTGTGCAAATGCATTAAAATTTACACTTAATACAAAAAATAGTATTACGGAAAGTAATTGAACTTTTAGTTCAATGTTTGCTGGTTTGTTCATGACTGGGGTCATTTGAGGGTTAAACAAAAAACAAACTAAACCACTTAAGTAGCTTAGGATTAATTATTTAACTCAAAGATAAAATGAACAAAGCTGCATACATTAAATTTTAGTTTAACGTACAAAAAGTTGCGATATATTGTTTAGATGTACAAAAAAAACAGATGAATAACAAAAAAGCAATCGAGTAGATTTACAAACTCGTTGGCTTTCTATATTTATGAAAAGGCTGCTTAAGAAGGTCTTTAATATTACTATTTTCCTCTTCATTTGGAAAGGTATCTACACCATAAACAATAGTTTCTCTGTCTAGCTTCATAAAGGTTCCAAACAATCTATCCCAGATTGAAAAGATGTTTCCATAATTAGAATCTGTATATGGTAACATATAATGATGATGCACTTTATGCATATCTGGTGATACCAAAACATAGCTTAATACTGTATCAACTTTACGAGGTAATTTAATATTTGCATGACTAAATTGTGTTGCTACTAGTGATAATGATTGGTATAAGAATACAATAGCAATTGGAGTTCCAATAATAAAGACACCAAATAATGTGAACATAAATCTAATTACACTTTCTAAAGGATGATGTCTGTTCGCAGTAGTGGTATCTACCTTATGATCTGTATGATGCACTAAATGAATCATCCACAATGGTTTTACTTTATGCTCGACATAATGCGCTAAATAAGCTCCAACAAAATCTAAAAGCAACACTCCTAAAACAACATATAACCATAAAGGCATTTCTGGTAACCAATTAATAATTCCGAAATCATTTTCCTTTACCCAAAGTGATGTAAAAACCAATAAGGATGCTAATCCGAAATTAACTATTACAGTTGTTAAGGTAAAAAACAAGTTAGGTACAGCATGTTTCCATTTTTTATACTTGAAATTAAACAGAGGTAAAGTACCTTCTAAAAGCCAGAAAAAAGTAATACCTCCAACTAGTATAATACTTCTGTGAAGTGATGGGATGGTTTCGAAATAATTTATGATAGATTCCAAGTGGCTAAGTATTTATATTAATAATCATTTGTGCTTTTTTCAAATTTAATAAAGAAACTTTAGTTTTCCATAGCTCAATATTTTTTTCATCTTTTAAAATGCTATAAGCAGTATAATATAAAAAGTTAACTAATGCTTCATTAGTACTCTCTATATTTTCAGCATCCATTTTTTTTAATTCTCTCAATACTCTTTTTGGTCTATTTAAAATTAGATATTCCTGAATTTTTAAAAGCTCAGCTCTTTGTTTTAGAGTTGACTTATCTTCTGTAGCTTCAATTTCTAAAAAACCTACAGCTTCATCTAAATAAATATTGGATAAATCAATAATTTCTGATCGTATTGCCTCATTGACATACACTGCTAAATCTAAATATTTTGAAGCCAGGTAATAGGCAGAATAGAAGTTTTTTTCCTTTTTATAAGCTTCTAATTCAAGTGTAACTAATTGGGTGTTTAATGCATAATTCTCAATTAATTTTGCAATATCCAAATAGTCTTCAGCTACATAAGAGGTATTAATAATATTGCCGTTGGCATCCATTATTTTTATTGAGTCATCATTAAATTTATCAATATAGCGCTGTTTTCGTTTGCCTTTTACTTTCTTGTATAAGTTAGCATGTTGGCTTTCACTTACTATTACAGGCACAAAATTTTTCCAAATTAATTGACTTATTTTTTCATCTTCAAATAAGTTTCCAATTACAATCGTTCCACCTTTTTCATCATCTACATATACAAGGTAAGGGTATTTAGTTGCTTCTTCCCAGACCATAAGAACTGTCTTATTTTGCATTAATGCTAACTTTTGGGCAATCTCTAAAGAGGTCATCCATTCTTGTGAATACGATAAATTAACTGTGAAAAAAATTAACGAAGCTCTTATAATTAGATTTTTCATAGCTTTTTTTAATACGTTATATATCAATAATTATTCCTAATGCTATTTATTTAAACGCAATCCTCTTTTTCATTTCCTCAACTATATTAAAAGCAGCAGGACATATTTCAACATTCTTTAATGTTAGATTAGATATTTGCTGAAACTTTTTCCTGTCAGTATGCGGAAACTCACGACATGCTTTTGGTCTTACATCATAAATAGAACAATAATTATCGGCTCCTAAAAACGTGCAAGGTACACTTTGCAATACGTAGTCATTATCTTCATCGATACGTAAAAACTGATCTATAAATTGCGATGGCTTCATTTTAAAATGCTTCGCTATACGCTCAACATCTTTATCAGTAAATAAAGGCCCTGTAGTTTTACAACAATTTGCACATGTTAAACAATCTGTACGTTTAAACTCCTGGTCATGTAACTCTTGCATGAGATAATCCAATTGTTTTGGCGTCTTCTTTTTAAGCTTTGTAAAGAAGGTTTTATTTTCCTTATGCTTATCTTTGGCGAGCTTTGGAAGATTGTTTATGATGTCTTGCATATAGCAAATTTAACATTAATAAGATGCTGAATCAAGTTCAGTATGACAAATATTTTTAATGAAAGATCTATTCGGAAAAGCATTGTTAGATTATCAAAATGGTAATTATACTGAAGACCTCATCACATCTACAAGTATTTCTGATGAAGATGAATTACCACTTCCGTATCTCTTTAGAAGTTATAAAGAGATGCCTAAATTAGAGCAAAAAGCTTTACAGTTAGCTAAAGGAAAGGTACTAGATGTTGGTTGTGGCTCTGGAAGTCATAGCTTGTATTTACAAAGCAAAGGTATAGATGTAAAAGCCATTGACATCTCTAAAGGCGCCATTGAAGTTACTAAACTACGAGGTGTTTTAAATTCTGAATTAAAAGATGTCCTAAACGAAACCGATACTTTTGATACTATTTTATTGCTGATGAATGGTACAGGTATTTTTCAAGAACTATCGCAAGTATCAAAATACTTAAAGCATTTAAAATCGCTTTTAAAACCTCAAGGACAGATTTTAATAGATTCATCAGATATTACTTATATGTATGAAGATGACGATGGTGGCGTTTGGCAAAACATGAACTCAGACTACTATGGCGAACTCGACTATTTTTTAAGCTACAAAGGTGAAGATGAAACACCAATGAAATGGTTATACCTCGATTTTAACACTTTGCTTACAGCATGTAAAGCTGTTGGTTTACAGTGCGAATTAGTTATTGAAGGTGAGCATTATGATTATTTGGCGAGGTTGAGTTAAACTTACTGCTCCTTCCCATCCACAAACGTTTTCACTACTTTAATATTCGGAATTTGGTGCGCATCAACAGTCATAATATCTGTGTCTAAAATGATGAAATCTGCAAACTTACCAACTTCAATACTTCCTTTTTCATTTTCTTCAAAATTAGAATAGGCAGCCCAAATGGTCATTCCTTTTAAGGTTTCTTCTCTTGTTAATGCGTTTTCCATTTGGTAACCTCCATCAGGATATTGCTCTAAATCTTGTCTAGCTACTGCTGCATAAAAAGTTAAAAACGGACTTACCTGCTCCACAGGAAAATCGGTTCCTAATGCTACTTTACCATAAGCATTCAATAATTGTTTATAAGCATAAGCACCTTTTACACGCTCTGCTCCTAGTCTATCTTCAGCCCAATACATATCGCTAGTTGCATGTGTAGGTTGTATTGATGGTATAATATCATTGTAATACTTAAAATCTTCAGGTGATATTACTTGCGCGTGCTCTACTCTCCAACGTCTGTTAGATTTTCCGTTTAACACTTTGCTATAAGTTTGCAAAACAGCATGATTTGCCGAATCGCCAATAGCGTGTGTATTCATCTGAAACTCTGAATTAGCAATACGTTGCGCAGCATCATTAAAGGTTTCTAAATCGGTAACCAACAATCCAAAATGACCAGGTTTATCGCTATAAGGTGCTCTTAACATAGCACCTCGTGAACCTAATGCTCCATCAGCATAATACTTAAATGAACGTACATTAAGTCGGTCGGTTTTTGTAATGCCTTTATTTAAGTAATACTCTAAATTTTCTTTAGATGCTGAGACCATTGCGTAAATACGAATTTTTAAATCACCTACCTGCTGTAAACTATCAATTATTTGGATAGATTCTGGACTTAAACCAGCATCATCAACAGTTGTTAACCCATAATCGAAACAAACTTTTTGAGCGTCTAATAATGCATTTACAACATCTTGTCTAGACGATTTTGGCCAATAATTCATTACTAAATTTTCGGCATTGTCTATTAAAACACCTGATAATTTTCCGTTTTCAATGACTACTTCTCCTCCATCTATTTTACTATTCACTGTTACTTTACCTAAACCTAATGCAGCCTGATTACATAAAATTGCATGACCATCAATACGCGTTAACGATATAGGTGTATTAGGAAATAAACTATCTAGTTTAGCTTTATTTGGGAACTCTTTAATGTCCCAATCGTTTTGATCCCAACCTCTTCCAACTATATAATTTAAATTCTTTTCCTTTTGAAACTCTACAACTCTTTGCACCACTTCATCAAAACTTTTTGTCCCAACTAAGTTTACAGATTGCTGATTAAAACCCATTCCTAAAAAATGGCAATGTGCATCTATTAATCCAGGAACAACAGTTTGATCTTTGGCATCGATAATAGTCTCAGAAGTATATTTTTCTTGTATTTCTGCATTGGTACCAACATCAACAAATTTTCCTTCTTTTATAGCAAATGCTTCAGCCTTATCAAAATTTGAATTAACTGTATAAACAGATGCGTTGATTATAATAGAATCGACAGTTTCTTTAGATGTCTGACAAGAAAGACAAGACATTAGAATAATTAGAGATAGAAGTTTTTTCATGATAAAGTTTTTATTTCATTGATTAGGTCTCGACTGCGCTCGACCTGACGAGCTTATATTGTAAAAATAAGAAAAGCGTTCGACACTATGGAAGAACGCTTTTGAATTATTTAAAATGAGATTCCTGCCTTCGCAGGAATTTATTAAAAATCGAACTGATATGTTGCACCTGCTAAAAACTGAATTCCTTGTACAGGATAATTTAACCAACGTTGGTAATCTTGATTTGCAATATTGTTAGCTTTAGCATACACAGACAACTGGCTATTTACTTTATAACCAAGATGTGCATTGGCATCAAAATAACTATCTAAAGTTATGGTCATTGGAGTAGTTGGAAAAAATGTAGCTTCTTCATAAAATAAATCTTTACGCTCACCTACATAAAACAATCCAGCTCCAGCAAACCAATGCTCGTTTATTTGGTAATCCATAAACAATGATGCTTTAATATCTGGAAGATTCCAAGGCTCTGCTTCGGCATCTGTACTATACGCAAAATATTCGGCTTTCAAACCAAGTTTAAAGTTTCTGTTAACATCTACATTTAACTCTCCAGCTAATGAAAATGTTGATACATCATCATAAACTATTCTATAAGAATTACCATACTGATAATCTTCTGTTGCGCCTCCTAAAATACTATTTGCTCTGTAAAGTGCTTTGTTTCTATCTGCCAAATAATGTCCGCTAATATTATAGCTCATATTATTAGACAAACGTCCTTTTAAACCTACCGAAGCGTTATACTGTTGATCTGTTGGAGCGACAAACAAGGTTGGCGAAACAAAAGGATTAATTTGTGCAAAATCTTCATATGTATTTTGAATTAATCCGCCTTCAATACCACCATAAGCGATTAATAACTCATCAACCAAACGATAACTAGCTGTTATATTTGGGTATAGATAAAACTTGTTTTCTCCAGCTTCAGTATCGTTTAAATACACCAAATTAACACCAAGATTAAGTGTTAAATCGTCTTCTATTAACTGATAACTTGGCGCTACACCAACATTAAAATTTCCATATTTAAGTTCATCATCTGTATAATAATTTCTATCAAAACTTCCACTTAAATAATCTAAAGTGATACTTGTAGAAATAGTTTCACCTTGTACAGGAATATTTACTTTCCCTTTGGCTACAAATCTATTTTCTCCTGAACCTTGATTATCTCCAAATCGACGAAAACGCACACTACCATCTTTAAACCAAGCATCATCAAACTTAATTTTTCCACCAAAATTTGCTCCATAATACGAATGACTAACATCTAAAGTATCTGCCGTTGTTGCATCAAAATAAGGCTGTGGCAATCCATACCAATTATACGTTTGGTATAAAAATCCGCCATCAACTGTCCAAGAGTAATCTCTTAATTTCTTACTATAATTTACATTTAAGTTAGTGTTAGAAAACTTGTCGTCTAACAACAAGCCTTCAATGCCACCACCAGAAGAATGATGGCTCAAATAACCTCCAACACTTTCTGTTCTGCTTAATGCGTGATTAAGATACACTTCACCTAAAATTGTTGTGTAAGTACCAACACCTAATGACGCGTAATTATCATATAATTTTTCTTGTTTGGCTTTGTTAACGCTTGCAGCTTTTCCTTTTGCAGGTGTGAATGTTGACGCTACAGGAATAGAAAATATATTATACTTAATTGGCTTTTTAGTTGCTGTAGTTTCGTCATCTAAAGTTGGGGTTTCTTTAACTTTAAAAGCATCAGATATTGTTGGTGTATATGGTTTTACCACATTTACCACTTCTGGATCTAAAGTATCTTTAGTTCGCTCTTGAGCGAAAACTGTAGAAGCAGTAAAAATTGTTGCTATGAAAATATATTTGATTTTGTTTGTCATTTTATTAATACATTGAACAGAACTATACGAGATTCCTACTTTCGTAAGGATGTTAGTTTTCTGTTGTGATTGATGAATTTGTTTTAGCTTCTTCTGTTTTTATTTTTTTCAATTCGGCTTGCGCTTCAGTAACTACATCGTCAAACTCTGAAAAATTATTAATAACACTCTCCAAAATATATGTTGCTTGGAAAGCATCTTTCAATGCATAAAAATTCTTTGCCATTACTACTAGTCCTTTTGCACTATAGTATTTATAGCTAGAATAATCTTTCGCTAATTTTTGAATTGTTGTGTTAGAAGCCTCATATTTACCTTCTTTATTTTTAAAGTAGGCGTTATAAAATAAAGCCTCAGCAGCCAAAGCACCTGTTGCAATTTTCTCAACTTCGGCATAAGCAGATTTAGCTTTTGTCTCGTTATTGGTTTTAATTGCTGAACGTGCAATAATAATTTGCGCATCGCTTTTTACTTTATTATCAATTTTAGAGCTCGCCAATACTTTTTCAGCATAAGCTTCAGCTTCATTATACTTTGATAGCTGATAATAAGCATTCATTAAATTTGATTGCGCATAGGTTATATTTTGAGGATAATCGGCTTCAGATTCTAAACGCTTTAATAATGGTATTGCTTTGTTCCATTGTGAAGCATTTAAATAAGTTTCAGACAACTTCACCAAAGACTGCTCAGTAAACTCACTTTTTGGCTTATTTACAACATACTCATAATGAGGTTGAGCATTTTCTGGAAGTGCCTTTTTAGAATATAATTGTGCTATATAAAAATGAGATTTTAAGGCATGAATACCATTTGGAAACGAGCTTAAATAATTATTAAACTGCTTAATGGCATTATCTGTATTATTGTCTAAATACTGTTTTTCTGCTGCAAGATATGTTGTGTTATCTAAATCGGCATCTGTTACATTTACATAATCAAGAGTTTTTACCCAAGCAGCATACTCATCAACTCTACCTAAATCAATATAAATTAATCGTGCAGTTGATACAGCCTGTATAGCGTCTTCAGAGCTTGGATACTCTTTAGCCACTTTTTTAAATTTGCTTAATGCTTGCTCGTTCTGACTTTCGTTATAGTAAGCTAAACCTTGACGTAATAACGATTTAGGAATAAACACACTGTTTTTGTATTCGGAATTTAGCCTGTCGTACATTGCCATTGCCTTACTAGACTGATTTGATTTTACGTACGAATTTGCCAACTCATACATGGCATCGTCACGCAAAGCAGATTTTGTGTATTTATCAATAAAGCTATTAAGCTCTTGAATTTTTGAGTTGTTTTGACCTATATATCCATAGCTCATTGCTTTTTGAAATGCAGCATAATCAGTTTCAATTTCATTAAGAGCGATGGCTTTATCGTATGCATTAATTGCATTTTGATAATCGCTAGACACGAAATAACCATCCCCTAAACGTAAGTAAGCATCATTAAGACGTAATTTATCTTCCTTTTTATTGGCTATAAACGTTTTAAAATGCTCTGTAGATTTAGCATAGCTTTTTTGTTTAAAATATGTATACGCAATATTATAATCTAAATTTTTAAACTCTGGAGTTGAAGCAGCTTCAGACTGTTGCTGAAACTGTTTAAACCCAACCAAAGCATCATTATAATCCCCTAAAATATAGTCTGTTTCTGCTTTCCAATAGGTTGCTCTAGCTGTAAATTTAGCATCTCTTGGTTCGCCTAATGACTTTTCAAAAAGACGTTTAGCATCTGCATATTTGGTTTCATTATAGACCTCAATACCTCTGTAAAACGCAACCTTCTGAAACGCCACCTTATTTTCAAAACTATTTTTGCCTTCTAATAATTTTAAGGCTTCCTGATAGTTTTTTGATGTGATATAAGAATCGATTAAAAGGCTTTCGATTTCTTCTTTATAAGCTGTTTTTGGATACTTGTTTAAATAGCTAGTTAGTACTTGAGGAACAGATTGATAAGGATTACCAATTTCGTAACTAATTTTTGCATAATTCAGCCAAGCATCTTCTTGAATTTTAAGATCAAAATCCATTTGAGAAGCATTTCTGAATGCGTTTAATGCTTCTTGTTTTTTATCAAGATTTATATAACTCTCACCTAAATGATAATAGGCATTTTGAGCGACACTATTATTACCACCAATTATTTTATTGAATTCTGAAATGGCTGTTTCAAAATCGTTTTGCTTGTAATAAGCATACCCTAATTGGTAATAATCGGTATTATTCCACTTTCCCTTTTTGCCTTTATAATCTTTTAAAAACGGAATGGCTTCAGCATACTTTTGAAGGTTAAAATAGCTTTCTCCAATTATTTTAGACAATTCTGATTTTTCATTAGCATCACTCTTTGGCAATTGCTCTTTAGCAAGTGCAATAGCCTTTTCAAAATTACCTAGCTTAAAGTTTAAATCTGCTTGGTAATATGACAGCTTTTCTTTGTATTTCTCCTCATCACTAACTTGCTCAAAATACTCATTAGCCTTGTCGTAATCGTCGCCTTCATAAGCCATAAAGCCTATATAGTATTTAGCCTCAGAACCATATTCTTTAGAGTTTACTACACGATTTAAATATTTTTGAGCTCCTTTTTCATCTTTTGTTGAATACAAACTGTATCCATAATTAAATGAAAATTTATCGCGCTCTGCTCTAGAGATACTATTCTCATCAACCTTTTCATACCATTTTCTGGCATAAGCATATTTAGCATTATCAAAATAATAATCTGCAACATCTAAAAATGCGGTGTTACGCTTTGTACTTGTAGGATAGGTTTCAACAAAATCTTCAATTAAGGCATCTGCATTTTGCTGATTTAATCTTACAGCACAATTGGCATAATAATAACTACAGTCAGATTCTAACTGCTCATTATCTGTATCATCTTTGATTTTATCAAACATCGATTGGGCTGCTAGATACTGCTTGTTATTATATAATGTAAGTGCTTTTTGATAATCGACTAACGAATTG
The DNA here is from genome assembly GCF_014641635.1 of Aquaticitalea lipolytica. Lineage (GTDB taxonomy): Bacteria > Bacteroidota > Bacteroidia > Flavobacteriales > Flavobacteriaceae > Aquaticitalea > Aquaticitalea lipolytica. Next base: position 624,404 of record NZ_BMIC01000001.1, read on the forward strand.
GTATATGTTGCCGATTGCTGTGCGTAAAAATTTAAGTTTAGTAAAATAAAACTTATAAAAAGTATGATTTTTTTGTTAACCATTAAAGTTCGTTTTTTGTTGTAGTTCAAAGATAAATCAATATAAAAGCTATAACGAAAGAATTATATTTTAATTATAAACGAAGTTATTAAAAATGATTTGCTGTAATATAAATTGTAATTTGATAATTGAATTTTTTAATAATACATTTACAACTCCTAAAAAAATTACTTAAAAATGTCTGAAACTGTTTTAGAATTAAAGAATGTATCCATATTTCAAGGTGATAGCATGGTATTATCTGATGTTAATTTTGAAATGAAAAAAGGTGATTTCGTATATCTTATTGGTAAAACAGGAAGTGGAAAAAGTAGTTTTATGAAAACACTTTATGGCGATTTAGAATTAACTGAAGGCGAAGGTCATATTGTTGATTTTAACTTAAGAACACTTAAAGAAAATGACATTCCTTTTTTAAGACGACGATTAGGCATTGTATTTCAGGATTTTAAATTACTCCCAGACCGAACAGTAAATAGCAATTTAGAATTTGTACTAAAAGCAACTGGTTGGACAGACAAAAATGCCATATCAGAACGCATAGAAAAAGTACTTGATAAAGTTGCTATGAAAACCAAAGGTTTTAAATTTCCTCATGAACTTTCTGGTGGAGAACAACAACGTATTGCTATTGCAAGAGCTTTATTAAACGATCCTGAATTAATTCTTGCTGACGAGCCAACAGGAAATCTTGACCCTCAAACAAGTATTGAGGTAATGGAAGTGTTACAAGAAATTAATAAAAATGGTAACACTATTTTAATGGCAACTCACGATTATGCGCTTTTATTACGCTATCCTAGTAAAACTTTAAAGCGCGACGAAAACAAAGTTTACGAAGTTGTACAGCGTAAAGCTACTAGCTAATTTTATCATAAAAAGTACTGCAGCAATCATCAAGTCTTAAAATAATGTATTTTTAAGCATTAATTTTGTGTCAATGCTATCAGTATTAATCCCTGTTTATAATTATAATATTGTTGATTTAGTTGAAGAAATTCATCAGCAATTAATGCAGTGTGCTATTGCATTTGAAATTATAGTAATTGATGACTGTTCAACAGAGCCCTTTTCTGAAAACACAAAAATAGACACGTTAAGCCATACTGTTTTTACCGTTTTAGATAATAATATTGGTAGAAGTGCCATCCGTAATTTACTAGCAAAAAAAGCTAATTACAATACATTGCTTTTCGTTGATGCTGGCACATTTCCAAAAGAAGAAAATTTTATAGCTAGTTATTTAAACTCTATACATAAAGATGTAGTTATTGGAGGTATGATGCCAAAGGAGAAAGCTCCAGAAAAACCATATAAATTAAGATGGTTATACACAAAAACAAGAGAAGCTAGTTACGATAGTAATGGAGAAAACAGACACGTATTAATATCCTCTAACTTTTTAATTAAAAAAAGCGTTATCGAGACTTATCCTTTTGATGAAAGTTTAACAACCTATGGTAATGAAGATGTGCTTTTTTTTCACACTCTACAAGCTAATAAAATTGATTTAAGCTTTATTAATAATCCTGTTATACATGCTGCTGATGATGATGCAAATACTTATGTTAATAAGGCAGAAAGCACCATTAGAAATCTTGTTTTTTTATTAGAAGCCAACAAACTAGACGAGAAAAAATTTAAAATTGCAGTACTTCATTCTAAATTAAAAAAAGTAATGCTAGACAAACTTGTTTTATTAGTATTTAAAACAACAAAACCTATATTGCTTAAAAATTTTAATTCATCAAGCCCCTCAATTTTATTATTCGATTTTTATAAATTGGGATATTATTGCTCCTACAAAACCAAAAACTAATGTCATTATTTTCAATCATAATTCCTGTTTACAATAAAGGAAATCATATACAAAATACAATTAGTAGTGTTTTGAATCAGACCAATCAGGATTTTGAAATTATTGTCATTAATGATGGTTCAACAGACCATAGTTTAGACGTTATAAAATCTATAAATGATAAGAGAATAAAACTATTTACCATCGAAAACAAAGGCGTATCTCATGCTAGAAATTTTGGTCTTACCAAAGCAAGTTCGGAGTTTATAGCTTTTTTAGATGCTGATGATTATTGGCTTCCTAATCATTTAGAAACCTTTTTAATGCTTTATAATAAATTCCCAAATTGTGGTTTGTATGCCACTGCGTATACCTGTAAAATTGGAGATTTAGAAATTGCTTCAGAATATTATAAAATTCCAAAAACTCCAAACTGGATGGGAATTGTAAACGACTATTTTGAGTCGAGTATAATTAATGGAATAGCCTGGACATCTGCTGTAATGATTCCAAAGCATATATTCAGTTCTATTGGTAATTTTGATGAGGATATTACACTTGGCGCTGGAGAAGACACCGATTTATGGATGAGAATTGCCTTAAAGCATTCGGTTGCATTTAGCAATACAGTTACTGCTTATTATATGCTGGATGCTGATAACCGAATTACAAACTCTAATACTAATTTGAGGCATTTTTTAAATTTAGACCAATATGAAGATGAAGCAAAGCACAATGATTCGCTAAAAAAATATTTAGATATTAATCGCTACGCTATAGCAATACAATACAAATTGGTTGGAAATAACAAAAAAGCCAGTGAATATATTAAAAAACTAGACTTTAATAATTTAAACAAAAAGCAACGGTTTTTACTTTATTTAAATACACCTTTGCTAAAGTTATTTGTGAAGTTAAAGGTATTTTTACGCAACAAAGGTATGTTTTTAAGCTCCTTTAATTAATTTGAATTTTTTGTAATCTCTAATATATTCGGCTTCATCAAACTCTGTTGATGCTAATACCAAACACACAGCTCCTGAAGAGAAATTCTTAATCTCACGCCAAATTCCTGTTGGAATATAAAGTCCTGAATCAGGTTTGTTAAGCATAAATGTCTTTTTTTCTTTTCCGTCATCTAAAATAACTTCAAAACTTCCACTCATTGCGATTATAACAGATTGCTGTTTTAAATGCGCATGTCCTCCTCTATTAGTTCCACTTGGTATATCATACAAATAATACACACGTTTCATGTTAAAAGGAATAGCATCTTTTTCAATAACAGCTAATTTTCCTCTCTTTTCATGAACTTGAGGAATAACTACAATCTGTGCATCTTCAATTTTAGTTTTCATGTGCTAATTTTTATTGTTTTTCAATGGTCACATGTAACATCTTAATAATCATCAACTTTATTATTAAAAATTAGTCTTGGATGTTTCATCTAAAGTATTTATAACATTTTGCCAATCTTTTGATATGTATTCAACTGAAAATTGTTCAACACTTTTCTTGGCATTAGACTTACATTTTGAGTATAAATCTAAATCAAATATAAAACTATTCATAGCATCTGCTAGTGCTTTTGCATTATAATTTTCAACCAAAAGACCATTAAATCCGTTAGTAATTACCTCGCTTGGCCCAGATTTACAGTCTACAGAAATCACAGGGACTTCCAATGAAAGCGATTCTGGTATTACCATTGGAAATCCTTCATGCCTACTTGTTAATAACGTGAATTTGGCATTCTTTACATAAGGATAAGGATTTGATGTAAACCCTTTAAAAACCACATTATCATTTATCTGTAATTGCTTTGAATAATTTTCAATAGACTGAATATCAGGTCCATCACCAAGAATTAGCAATCTTATTTTTTGAGCAATCAGTTTAGACTGCTTGTAAGCCTCTAATAGCAATATTAAATTTTTATGGTCATCATCAATTCTGCCATAATAAATAATATAATCAGCTATTTGATCAGCTATTTGTTCTTGTGATTGTAACTCAATAGTTTTAAAATCGAATCCGTTATAAATTACTTTAATTCTATTGAGTTTAAATTGCGTTTCAAACTTCATTTTTGCTTCAGAAGAAACGCAAGTCATCATCTTGTTTTTATACAAAAGTGTATTTAGCCAAGCATATTTTGTAAACGATTTAGAGGTTTCAAAATTATGAATCACATAAACAGTTGGTAGTTTATAAATAAATGTGGTAATGATAAATTCTGTAAAAGCTTGTACACGTGACCGATTATCAATAATTACATCAAACTGATGTGTTTTTAAATATTTTTTAAACACTTGTAATCTGTGTAGTCTTCCAAAAAAAGTATCACGTTTATCTTTAAGTTCACCTAAATTAAAAAGCTTGCCTGAATATTCGTAATCAACTCCAGATAATATAGTAACAATATGCACATCATAACCCAAACTAAACAACATTTTAGAGAGTAATGCAGACGAACGCTCTGCTCCTCCTTTTGATAAAGATTGTGCAACGATGCAAATTTTTTTATTATTGGATTTAGACATTAAAAACTATCTTTGAAACACACTCTTTGTAAATGCATGTAAAAACAAATGTATATAAATAAATGAAGATTTTATTAATAGGTGAATATAGTCGACTTCATAATTCGTTAAAAGAAGGGTTAATCGCTTTAGGACATGAAGTAACTATTGCTGGTAGTGGTGACTATTTTAAAAAGTATCCTGTTGATATTCATTTTGAAATTAAATACACAAAAGGCATTATGCTTTTTGTAAAAAAAGTTCTTTTTAGGCTTTTTAAGATTGATATTACTTCATTACACATAAAAAAACAATTCAATTCACATAAAGAGAAATTTAAAAACTATGATGTTGTACAACTTATAAACGAAAAGGCTTTTGGCACTTACGCAAAAACTGAAATACAACTTTTAAAATTTGTTTTTGAACACAATAAAAACGTGTATTTATTATCCTGTGGAGCCGATTATACAAATGTAAAATTTGCTAATAAAAACAAGCTACGTTACTCCATTTTAACACCTTATGAAGCTAACAAGGAAAAAAGTAATGAGTTTTTGTATATACTAGACTACCTCTCTAATCCTTATAAAGAATTACATGGTTTTGTATATAAAAACATAAAAGGAGTAATAGCTTCAGATATTGATTATCACTTACCATTACAAGAAAATAAGCTCTATTTAGGATTAATACCAAACCCAATCAATACCGAAAAATTAAAATATATTGAGCCCAAAACAGAAGGCAAAATCATTATTTTTCATGGTATTAATGAGCATAATTATTACAAAAAGGGGAATGATATTTTTGAAGCTAGCCTAAAAATTATTCAAGAAAAATATTCTGAAAAAATTGAAGTCATCACAACACGAAGCTTACCTTATGACACGTATATAAACATGTTTAATTCTGCGCATATTATATTAGATCAAGTATATAGTTACGATCAAGGGTTTAATGCTTTAGAAGCAATGGCAAAAGGAAAAGTAGTTTTTACAGGTGCTGAGCAAGAATGGTTAGATTTTTATGGTTTGCAGAAAGACACAGTTTGTATAAATGCATTACCAGATGCAAAATATATTGCCGAAAAATTAGAATGGCTAATTCTTAATCCAGAAAAAATAACCGAAATCTCAAAACACGCTAGAGCTTTTGTTGAGAAAGAACATTTATATACTACAATTGCTGAAAAGTATATTAAAACATGGAGCCCTAAATAGCAGATTCGTCTTTTGGCAATCTTCCAAAAAGCGATTTACTAAATATGAGTAGTATAACCACAAAATAAACTACATAAGTTATAAAATGCGCCATTGTTGCTCCTTTCACTCCATATAAATCAATTAGGTATACACTCGAAAAATAAAGTACTATTACAGACAAAGCTTCAGTAATCATATAATACCAAAACATCTTTTTTGCTAAAAACTGCACTGCAATAACTATAGATAACACCTTTATAAAATCGCCAAGTAATTGCCAAAAAAACAAGGTTTCAACAGCTTGAAACTCTTTAGAAAACACAATAGCAATTATAAAATGTCTTAAAAAATAAATCGCTATTAAACCTACTGCGAAAATTGGCATAATGGTTTTATAAAAACTAAACACTTCTTTTCTAAACTCTAGTTTTGTGTTAATTTCAGAAAATCGTGGTAGAACATATAAAGTCAACAATGAACTTACAAACATTAAATAATAATTAGAAAGTCTATTCATTGCTTCCCAAAAACCAGCATCATCTATACTAACTGTATCAATTATATAATTTCTAATTGACAAAGCCACTAAAGGAGCAATTGTAGCTGTAAATAGAGCCATTATTGAAAACGTGCTCAATTTCTTTATCTTTTTTAAGCTGATGTTTTTTTTACTTATTAGTGATAAAAAATATCGTTTATCAGAAACTCCATTTAGTGTTATTATAAAAAACAAAATTTCTGCTAAAACAATTGCTAAAAGCGCTCCATGTATGTGCTGTTTCCATATTAAAACAACTGTTAAACATGTACTTAAAACATGTCCTATAATTTGGATTTTCAATATGGTTTTAAACCTAGAAAGCCCATTTAAAATAGATGTCATTAAAATATTTAATGCATAAAAAGGTATTGCAACTGCAATTAACTTTATGATGTAGCTATAATTTTCACCATTTGGAAATATATACTGATTGATATAACCAGCTCCAAAAAAACAAAAGAGCGCAACTATAATAGTTGCAATTAGCATTAAATAAAAGACTGAAGATATTGTTTGAGTTAGTTTTTTTGCATCGTTTTTAAACTCTGAAACATACTTAACAATTCCGTTATAAAACCCAAGAGTGGAAAACGATTGAAGCGTGTTAAATACATCTCTCAAGTTTCCTATTAAAGCCAAACCAACAGGTCCTACAAAAAGAGCAATAACTTTAGAAGTAATTAATCCTGCTGCAATTCTTGTTAAAACAGAAGCAGAATTTAATGATGCTATTTTAACTAGCATATTATTACTAAAGTGGTTTATCAATCTTTTCAACCAATACTGTTTTTGAAAAATTATTGTTCTTCCTCATGAAGAACACCAAAAAGCGAACTACCAAATATTAATAAAATAATACCATAATGCATTAAATAGCTAACAAAATGACCCATAACTGCTCCTCTAACTCCAAAGGCATCAATAAGATATACACTAGAAAAGTACATTATAACAACTAAAAATATTTCAATTATAATGAAGTGCCAAAACATTTTCTTGGCAATAAACTGATATGCAATTACTACAGAAAGCACTTTTATAAAATCGCCTAATAATTGCCAAAAGAACAAATCTTCAACAGGCTGAAAAGCATCTGAAAAAACTAAAGTCACTACATACTGTCTTAAAATATATATTAAAATTAATCCAGCACCAAAAATTGGAATTACACTTTTATAGAAATTGAATACTTCTTTTCTAAACTCCTTTTTATTATTTATTTCGTTAAAACGAGGTAAAATATACAAAGTCATTATAGATGTGATAAACATTAAGTAGTAGTCAGAAATCCTATTCATAGCTTCCCAATATCCTGCTTGTTTGATTCCTACAGTATCAATAATATAATTCCTAATTACTATAGATATTAATGGTAATGCAATTGCAGAAACCAATGCCATAATAGCAAACGGACTAAATTTCTTTAAAATATCAAGACTAACATTGGTGATTTTTACTGAAGAGACTAAACTTTTCTGATTAAAGATAGCAACTAACGTCATTAATAAAATTAAAGATGGCGTAATTACTGCTGATACTAATGCTCCATCAATATTGTTCTGATAGATTAATAATAATGTTATTGACAATCCTAAAATCTGACCAATAATGTTAATTACCAGCAACATTCTGTATTTTGAAAATCCATTCATTATGGAGAAACAAAACAGATTTAAAGAGTAAAACGGAAGTGCCAAAGCTAAAACCTTAATTACGTATGCGTAATTGTAGTTTGATGAAAACAGAAACACATTTATACTATCTGCATTATAATAGCAGAAAAACGACATTAAAATAGTAGAGAAAAAACCTAAATAATATGCTGTAGACAGTGTTTTACTTAACTGTAAAACATCGTTCTTAAATTCGGCTATGTATTTAACCAAACCATTATAAAAACCTAGAATAGCAAACGATTGTACAGCACTTAAAAAATTACGTAAATTCCCAATAAGAGCCATCCCTTCTACTCCAATAAAAATGGCTATTGCTTTAGAAGTCAAAATTCCAGCAATAATTTTAGTAACTATTGTTGCCGAATTAAGATGTGCTACTTTAAACAGCACGTTATTATTTATATAATTTATAAACTTTTTCAATTAATACGAATTTAAAATTTGGGTAACTGTTTGTACTTCTTCATCTGTCATTACTGGACTTATCGGAATACTAACTACAGTATCATGAATTTTTTCAGTAACTGGAAATGACCTATGATTAAACATTGCTAATGCTTTTTGTTTGTGAGGCGGAATTGGGTAATGAATTAAATAACCAACTTCATTAGCATTTAAATAATTAATGAAGTCTTTTCTGTCATCAACTCTAACTACAAACGCATAAAACACATGATCTTTAGTATGATTAAAAAACGGAAGCTTTATCTTTTTATTCTTAATATTTGAAAGATAAAACGCAGCTATATCTTGTCGTTTTAAATTATCTTCATCAAGTTGCTTTAATTTGATGCTTAAAAAAGCCGCTTGTAATTCATCTAACCTACTATTAGTCCCAATAATATCATTTACATATTTAGATGAACTTCCATAATTATGGAGCATTTTTATACAATCAGATAACTTGGTATCGTTAGTAGTTATAGCTCCTCCATCACCTAAACAACCTAAATTTTTACTAGGGTAAAAACTAAATGCTGCTGCATCTGATAAATTTCCAGCTTTTTTGTGTGATGTACTTATTGCTCCATGTGCTTGGGCTGCATCTTCAATAAGTAATAATTTATGTTGTTTTGCAATATTATAAAGTGAGTCAATATCTGCTAACTGACCATATAAATGCACTGCAATTATTGCTTTTACTTTTGGATTTATATGTTTTTCAACTTCAGCAACTGAAATACTAAACGATTCCTCATTTGCATCAACTAAAACAGGTTTTAAATTGGCATGAAGCACAGATAAAACAGTTGCAATAAATGTATTTGCAGGCACAATAACCTCATCACCTGGTTTTAGTTTACCAAGCTCGATATATGCTTTTAGTATAAGTGTGAGTGCATCTAGTCCGTTTGCAGTACCAATGCAATGTTTTGTACCACAATAGTTAGCAAAATTGGTTTCAAATTGCTCTACTTGTTCCCCAAGTATATAATGTCCAGAAGTTAAAACACTATTAAATTGTGATTTAAATTCGGTATTGAAACGTGAATTGATTTTATGTAAGTCTAAAAACTTTATCATATTAATACACTCTCTAGAAGGCTATAATTTTTTGTGTCTATTATATAATGATCATGAACAATTGGTTGTGCACCAAAAGACATTTTCCATGACAATAATCCAGAATTTATATTCAACCCTTGATTTTCATTAGAAATTCCAAAATCGAAATATCTTTTGCCTTTAAATACATCATTAATTAAAACATTAAAAACCAAATCTAGGCTTCCAAGTTCTTGTTTCTTTTCGTTGGCAGAAATATATTGAGCATGAGCAACATGCTTTGTTTCAAATATTGTCACACCAGCTACAATATCTTTTTCTTTATATACATTAAATTGTCTAATGTTTTTTGAAAATTTATTTTTTAGTGCAACTATTTCTTCTACTGAATGTACTGGCTTAGTTTTATATTTTAACCCTAAATTGGGTATTAAGATACTGTTCCAAAATTCTTTAAAGTCACTAACTTCTTTAACAACCAAATTATTTTTAATGGCTTTTTTTAGGCCTCTTTTACGGTTAGATGAAAGATCATCAACTTTCTTTAAATTATTAATTGTAGCTGTTAAATCTCTTCTACTAATTTGTGCTTTAACAATAAAAAGTAAGTAATCTATCTCATCACTTGGTAATTCATTATATATTTTAGGTATGATTTTTAAATGCAACTTAGCAAATGATTGTTCACTCAAAAATTTAAGCAAAGCTTTAAAGCACTCTAAAACATCATCAAATTCAGTTTTCTTTTTTAATAATAAACCTCCATAACTTAATCCTTCGTGTGAAAATATTTCACTGTTTTTTTTATTTGCAGGAAGTAAAGCAAATAGATGATTGTTTTTATAAATCATTAATGAATAGTCAAGAAATCTATCTTTATGATAGTCCATAAAGTCTCTTTCGAATAAAAAAGTAGCATTTTTTGAATTGGCTACAAATTTGTTCCAAACATCCTTATTATCAACACTATATTTAATTACTTTATAAATAGAATTTAATTTTTAAGCTAAAATACGCTAATTAACATATTCAAAAAAGACTATTTCTCCTTTTTCATTAATCATTTCATATACACCAAAAGGGGACTCATTATTTATTATTATAAAACTCTTATCGTCTTGCAAATGATTTAAATACTTTTTATCATTACTTAAGTAAGAAAATAGTACTCTAAATAGATTTACTGAGGTTGTTAATTTGTCATCAAACTCTGGAGCTATATTATCTGGCCATTTTATCGCTAAATTTACTGAGAATACTGAGTACAACAAATCTCTATCTGTTTGCTTGGTTTTTGATTGTCTAGTATAATCAAACCCAACAAAACCTCCATGATCTGATACTATCACTATTAACGCATTATTATCATAATTATTTATAATACCAATCATACTTTTTAGCCATTTATTAGCTTCTTCAACTCGTTTTAAATAAATTTTCCTTTCTTCTTCTTTTCCTTTTGAGTCTTTCTCTAAAGTACTAATATGTCCTGGACTTAGTTTTTCTATAAAATAAAAATTGTCTGATTTAGAATTTTTAATAATTGCTGCCTCTAAATCTTCATTAACATTCTTATAAAACTCAAATCCTTTTGAAAGAAATGGAATTTCACTATAATTTATATTACAATAATTATAATTTAATTTTGGTCTGTTTACTAATAAATATGGGCTCTCAACTATTAATGATGTTTTATAATTATTTTGCTTAAATATTGAAACAACTGGGTTACTACCTGCCATGATTTCTCTTGCATTATATAACTCATTAAAATTTGGTTTAGGATTATTATAATAATGATGCTTCATTGTAAACATTGAAGTATTAGAGCTCAAAGTTGTGTAATAATTACTTCTAAAATTATTATAAACTTTAAAATTATTATCTTCTAAAAATGTCTCAAATTTGCTATTATCATAATCATAAAGCTCATTTTTCATTTCATTAAAACTAACATATCCATCTGGTTGAATAATATAAACATTTGGTCGCTTTTTAAATTTAACATTTTCAATTGCGTCAGGTTGTTTTGCCCAATTAAATGAATATGATTGACTTTCTATTATTCTTGGGATTACCCAAACAATTGCTACTACTGCAATTATAAACTGAAAAGCTATTATTTTTCTTAAATACTTAAACAAGAACAAGCCTAAAATGCAAGCAATAACAATTAACAGCAAAAACTTTTTCTTACTGAAGCTATTTGTACTTATTAGAAGTAAAATAAAAAAAGTTGAAATGTTTAAAATTGCAAGTATTTGCTTATTATAATTTATTAATCTCTTTGATGTGTTAGTTAGTTTATAAACTAAGTAAAAAAGAATTAGAGGTATGATTAAAAAACAAAATATTAAATAAAAAAATTGACTCCAAGAGTTAATCAAGGTAAGATTTGAATCATAGTTATAAAGAATTGGGTATAAACCAACTCCAATTGCAGATAATATTGGTAAGCTGTATTTATGCTTCAACAATTCATTAAATTTAACTTTCATTTATTTAGCCTTTCAATATTTACATTTCCATTGCTATCAATTACTTCATAAACTGATTTAGAAAACAATCCTAAACGTAAATTATAACTTGAATCGCTTTCAAGATTTTGTAAATATGTTTTGTTTTCACTTAAAACTGAAAACAATACTCTAAAGACATTCACATTCGACTTTAAGTTAGCGTCATAATCTGATGTTAAAAACCCATTCCATTTTACAGCTGCCAAAGAAGAGTATGTTGATTTAATTAAATATGGATTTTCAGTACTATACATATCATTATAATTTTCCAAACCAACCCAACCACCATGATCTGCCAATATAATAATCATTGCATTTGGGTCTACTTTAGAGATATAATTAACTGTTGTTTTAATCCAATTATTAACTTCACCTACCCTTTTTATGTACCAATCTCTTTCTGTTTCCACCTTATTTTCTTCAGCAGAAAAATGAACATGGTGTGGCAATAACTTCTCAATGAAAAAAAACTTTGGTGTTTTATCGCTTAAACTTATTGCTTGCTTTAAATCTAAAAAAACATCCTTTTTAATATTATTATCATTACTAAATAAAGGTATTTCATTTAATTTAATATTATAATAATCATAGTTACTCTCTTTCCTATTTTGTTGAAAATATTCATCTTCTACTATGAAATATGTTTTATAGTTGTTATTTTTAAAAATGGAAATCACAGGGTTATCTCCACTAATAATCTTTCTTGCATTGGGCACTTCTAAAGATGGCAAAAGCGTTTCTCCAAAATAGTGTTGCTTCATTGAAAACAGAGAAGCATTTGAAGCTAAACTTGCTGGATAATTACTTCTAAAATCTGGATATATTTTAAAGTCATTAATGGAAAGCCAACCATATAAATCACTCTTAAAATTATACGTTTCACTTTCCATCATTGTTTCTGCTACATAACCATCAGGCTGAATAAGGTATATATTAGGTTTATGTTTAAACTGAACATTTTCTATTTCGTCAGGTAAAACACTCCATGTCATTGGTATTAAGTAGTTATATGCCTTAATAATAACCTTTGGTATTGGCAAAACACACATTAACATTAATAGAATAATAATTTTTTTATAGTGCTTATGTAATTTAATTGACAAAGCAATACTTAATATTAATATGAGTAATAGTATTTTTTTCTTAAAAACTAAATATATTGCTTGAGACATTAAAGAAGATGTCACAACAATAAGTAATACAAAAAGCAAATGGGCTCTATACTTTATTAATCTTTTGTTTAATCCAAAACCAAAGTAAAATAGTGAAAAAATAAGTAGTGAAATTCCAATAAAAAACAATACAAAAAAAGCTAAATGCTCTTTTGAATTAACAGCAGAATAATTATTTGAAATATAAAAAACAAATGGGTAAAATCCACTTATAAAAGCGGCAATAAAAGGCACATGTTTATCACTATTAATGAATGAAAGTATATTTTCTTTTACCTTTTTTAGCATTTGTTTTTAAGTAAATACATAACTCTTTCAGAATCATCAATAGCTTTGTTTTCAATAATTTCAAAGTATTTAGAATACGCTTTTTCGAAAGCTTCAAGATTATAAAAATCAAAATGTTCTTTAAATTCAGCTTTATTATTAAGTAAACGTTTTACCCATGAATCTTCACGTTTTGGAAACTCAATAATCAAGTATTTTGAAAAACTACTGAAAAATTGTGCAGATTTATCAAAAGGCACATTACCAGATAAAGTCATATGATGTATTACAGCTAATGCTAAAGTTACATCTGGAGCATATTCTTTTATTCTATCTAAAAATGAAAAGCGTTCTTTATTATTTAATCCAATTGCCGCTGAAGGATTAAGCACATCAAGAACGAAAGGCAACATAGATTGTTCCTTGTTAATTTTTAATGTTTTATAATTATAGTCTACGGCATTATTATCTATATCACAAACTAAAGTCTCTTCAATTTTATAATTGATTCGCCTTACAAAAGTGCCATCATTACCTCCAATATCAATTAATGTTTTAGGTTTCATTGTAGCAATCCAACAATTAATTATTTCAGATTTTAGAATAAATGCAGAGTCTGAATAATTGATTTTACTATAATATTTACCCCATTCAGATGTCTCTTTTAATTCTAACTTTTTAATATAATCGTAAAGACTTTCTATAATGTTTAACTGTGCTTTTTTTGATAAAGAAGCCTTTTTAGATGTCCCTTTGTAATCTTCATTATGTTTCTCTTCAAGCTTAGCTAATAGGTGAATATTAGAATATAAAAATGGATTAAGTTTTGTTTTAAATGGTAATAATGAACTTATCATTTTAACTGGAATTCCATCAATAAAATTACTAGTTAACTTTAGCATTTGCGCGCCATGAAAATAAGACAAAACCAATGGACCTAAAAAATGTGTTATAAACTGTTTATATGCTCTCCAAGGTGAATTTTCTGCATAAAAATCAAACGACAATGTATCGATAAAAATTGCCTTCCCATTATGAAATGTAATGTTAAAAGCTGATGCATCTTTTAGTGAAAAGCCATGCTCCAAACTATATTTTTGAAGCTTTAAAGTAAGTAATGCTGCTTCTTTGTATTGATTAAAGCTCCATTCGTAAGGATAGGTTATAAACGAAACTTTATTTGGCTGTATAACTATTTGCTCATTAGTATAAGTTAGTTCTTGATGTGGAATAAGCAAACGATTATTAAATAAAACCTTAAAAAACCCTGACTCGGTTAATTTATTATACTGTTCAAAATAAATTGGATGTATAACTCGTTTTATTATTCCATCTTCAATAAACACATATCCAGAAGGATCTCTAAATGATGAAGAATGAAAGTTTTTAGCTATCACTTGAGTTTTTGTTTTCTAAATCAGAGTCTTTAATGTTTATTTCATCAAAAACATCGTCTTTTTCGTCATTATGTTTTACTAAACCAAAAAACAATTTTACTTTATACATTAAGTTTTTAGAAAATAGTACTACAGCTGCTACTGCAGCAACTACAGCTTGTGCAATCATAGCTCCTAATCCTGGATCGAAATAAAGAAAAATCATAATTAAATTTTAGTAAATATAAACAATCTTAGTTTGTTTTCTTTACAAACAAGTAATATAAATTAATAGCAAATATTGCTGTATTTGTAATGATAATAGGAAATGATATTGGCTCTAATAAAAGCCCATAAGCAACAAACAACAAGCATCCAAATGAATTGATTAATCTTAAAGTATTTACGTTTTTCATTAAAAATGAAATTAGAACAGTAGCCATTGCAGCATAACCAATCCAATCGGTAAATGTGATATTAAATAATTCCATAGTTATAACTTTGATTAAATGATAATATAACAAACCTACTATAATTCTAAAAAAAAGGAACCTAAATTAGATTCCTTTTTCTTTATAAACTATTTAGATTAAATACTTTTATTTCTCTTACGCTCAACTTCAGTCAATAAAATTTTACGCAAACGTAAATGATTAGGAGTTACCTCAACATATTCATCTTTTTGAATATATTCTAAGGCTTCTTCTAAAGAGAATTTAATAGCAGGAATAATTCTTGCCTTATCATCTGCTCCAGACGAACGTACGTTACTTAACTTTTTAGTTTTTGTAACGTTAACAGCCATATCATCACCACGAGAATTTTCTCCAATAACCTGACCTTCATAAATATCTTCTCCTGGATCAACAAAAAAGCGTCCTCTATCTTGTAATTTATCAATTGAATATGGAATTGCTTGACCTTTCTCCATAGATACTAACGATCCATTTTGACGCTCTGGAATTCCTCCTTTTAACGGTTGGTATTCAATAAAACGGTGTGTCATAATAGCCTCACCTGCAGTTGCAGTAAGTAAGTTATTACGCAAACCTATAATTCCACGTGAAGGGATTATAAATTTACAAACCATACGCTCTCCTTTGGCTTCCATGCTTACCATTTCACCTTTACGTACAGATACCATTTCTATAGCTTTACCTGAAACAACTTCTGGTAAATCAATAGTCATTTCTTCAACAGGCTCACATTTTACACCATCAATTTCTTTAATGATAACTTGTGGCTGCCCAATTTGAAGCTCATAACCTTCACGACGCATCGTTTCAATTAATACAGATAAATGCAATACTCCACGACCAAACACCATAAATTTATCAGCACTATCAGTTTCTGCCATACGTAAAGCTAAATTCTTTTCTAGCTCTTTAGTAAGACGTTCTTTAATATGACGAGATGTTACAAATTTTCCATCCTTTCCAAAGAAAGGCGAATCGTTAATTGTAAACAACATACTCATTGTTGGCTCATCAATAGCAATTGTTTTTAATCCTTCAGGATTTTCAAAATCTGCTACAGTATCACCAATATCAAATCCTTCTAAACCAACTAATGCACAAATATCTCCAGCTTGAACCTCTTCAACTTTTTTACGTCCTAGACCTTCAAAAACATGTAGTTCTTTAACTTTAGATTTTACTATTCTTCCATCGCGTTTTACCAATGAAATGTTCATTCCTGTTTTAAGAGTGCCACGTTGTAAACGTCCAATTGCAATTCGACCAGTAAATGATGAGAAGTCTAAAGATGTAATCAACATTTGTACTGTACCTTCTTCTATTTTTGGTGATGGAATATGTTCAACAACCATATCTAACAATGGCTCTATGTTTGTCGTTGGTTTTTTCCAATCATCGCTCATCCAGTTTTGTTTTGCCGAACCATATACAGTAGGGAAATCTAACTGCCATTCTTCTGCACCAAGTTCAAACATTAAATCAAAAACAGCTTCATGTACTTCTTCTGGAGTACAGTTTTCTTTATCAACTTTATTTACAACCACACAAGGTTTTAAACCCAAATCGATAGCCTTACCTAATACAAAACGTGTTTGTGGCATTGGACCCTCAAAAGCATCAACCAATAACAAAACGCCATCAGCCATATTTAATACACGTTCTACCTCACCACCAAAATCCGCGTGACCAGGAGTATCAATGATATTAATTTTTGTGTCTTTGTAAACTACAGAAACGTTTTTAGATGTAATTGTAATTCCTCTTTCACGCTCTAAATCGTTATTGTCAAGAATTAAATCTCCAGTGTTTTCATTCTCTCTAAATAACTGACAATGATACATGATTTTGTCTACCAAGGTTGTTTTTCCGTGGTCAACGTGAGCGATAATCGCGATATTTTTAATATTAGCCATAATGATGCCTTATTTTTAAGCGTGCAAAGGTACATTATATTTTTAGATAAATTAGATAATATATGTACAATACGTTAATTATATGTTATAATTTAAATTTAACATAATTTGAATGCTTATCTTACGTTTAAATAATTGATTAATAGTAAATAGCCACACCTTCCAACCGCTTAACTAATTGGCGATTTACATCTGAATTTTTTAAATAGCAAACAGATGAAAATAATTAGTAAATACTCAAAGTTTATACCTTATCTCTACTTCATTGTAGTGATTTTGTATTGGTTTACCGACGTTAATAGAAGTGAAGGCATTACAGCTTACCCAATTTTGTTATTTGGAATCCCTTTTATTTGGCAACTAGTAAAACCAAATAACAGCCTTAATTTTTCACTCGGAATTATATTTGTTTGTTTATCATCGTATATGATTTTGGCTTACCTGTCTGATTTTCTAAACATTGTAAGTCTTTCTAACGAAGTAAAACAATTTTTAATTTTAGGTGGATTTTTTGTTATTGGTAACTTTATCATGTCGCTTTGGATGATTAGAAATAGTATTAAAAGAAGTTTTTAATTTGATTATCTTTGTGGCTTAAATTTTTAAGCTGATGACTCTTAACGACGTTCCAAAATTAAAACATACAAATTCTAACAATTTCTTTTTGCTTTGTGGTCCATGTGCCATTGAAGGAGAAGACATGGCATTACGTATTGCCGAAAAAGTAGTTAGCATTACAGATGCTCTAAAAATTCCTTATGTATTTAAAGGAAGCTTTAAAAAAGCCAACAGAAGTCGTATTGATAGTTTTACTGGAATTGGCGATGAGAAAGCATTAAAAATTTTAAGAAAAGTATCTGAAACTTTTGATGTTCCTACAGTTACTGATATACACGAAATATCTGATGCTACTATGGCTGCAGAATATGTAGATGTATTACAAATTCCAGCCTTTTTAGTTAGACAAACAGACTTAGTAGTTGCTGCTGCACAAACAGGAAAAGTAGTTAACCTTAAAAAAGGTCAATTTATGAGCCCTGAAAGTATGAAACATGCTGTGCAAAAAGTAAAAGATGCTGGTAATGATAAAGCATGGATTACTGATAGAGGTACTATGTTTGGCTATCAAGATATGATTGTCGATTTTAGAGGTATTCCAACAATGCGTCAATATGCACCAACAGTATTAGATGTTACTCACTCTTTACAACAACCAAATCAAACTATTGGAGTTACAGGAGGTCGTCCAGACATGATTGAAACTATTGCCAGAGCAGGTGTTGTAAATAATGTGGATGGTTTATTTATTGAAACTCATTTTGATCCTGCAAATGCAAAAAGTGATGGTGCCAATATGCTTCATTTAGATAATTTAGAAGGCTTACTAACCAACTTGGTTGCTATTAGAAAAACCATTAATAGTTTAAAATAAAGTTAAACTATGGATTTTGAAATTAGACAAGCTACAATAGATGATATTCCTGAAATCACTTCACTTTTCAGAAATACTATTATAAATATAAATTCAAGGGATTACTCTGATAAACAAATAAAAGTTTGGGCTTCTGGAGCTGATGACATTGAAAAATGGGAAAAGAGAATAAATAATGATTATTTTATTGTTGCCGAAGCTAATAACCAAATAATAGGGTTTTCGTATTTAACTAAAGGAAATTATTTAGATGGTTTATTTGTACATAAAGATTACCAAAGAAAAACCATTGCTTCTAAACTATTACGTATTATGGAGTCTAGAGCTTCAATAAACGGTTTTGATGTTCTAAAATCTGATGTGAGTATTACTGCACTTCCTTTTTTTGATTCTCACTATTACGAAGTAGAAAAAAAGCAGAAAAAATCTTTTAAAGGCTTAGTTTTTGAAAATTATATAGTTTACCGAGATTTGTAATTACTTTAAGAACGATTTGTTTTTAAAAGACTCTACTTCTTTCAGAATTCTAATAAAAATTTCGTCGTTAATATCTTCTAATATTTTATACCTTAAAGATTTAATAACCTTTCGTTTTTCGCTCACCAAGTATTTATCAAGATTACTAGACAGATGAGCTGAATGCCAAAAGGCAACATCTACATAATCTCTACTTTGATTTAAATAACATATTGGACGAGTACCAATATAGTAACAAGGTATTTTCCATTTGTATTCCATATGAGATTCAGGCAACGTATGCTCTATCAATAATTGTACGTGCAACAATATAGATTTGAATGGCTCTGGTTGTTTTAGTATGTATTCTTCGGCTGGTTTCACAGTAAAATAAAAAATTTAAATACCATCAAATTTAATAAACTTTTAACTTGTGTGATTAAAAATAAAAATTAACTTTGTAATTCAAAGTACTTTATATGGAATCAAAAGATTATTTAAAAGATATAAGCGAGATCAAAAATTTAATGAACAAATCTTCTCGTTTTATTTCACTTAGTGGTTTATCAGGAATACTAGCAGGAATATATGCACTTATTGGTGCTGCAGTAGCATATTGGCTTGTAGTTGAATATAGTAAAGGCACATTAATTCTTGATGGCAAGGTATTTAAACTTGTAATATTAGACTTGTTTTTAGTAGCAGCTTTAAGTGTTATTACAGGCATACTATTAACAACACGTAAAGCAAAAAAACATGGCGCTAAAATTTGGGATGCAACTTCTAGACGCTTAGTTATAAATTTTTTGATTCCGTTGGTTGTTGGCGGATTATACATACTAATAATTCTAAATCAACAAAAATATGGTCAAACCGGAGCATTAATGCTCATATTTTACGGATTGGCATTAATAAACGCATCTAAATATAGTATTGGAGACATTCGTTATTTAGGTTTTATACAGTTATTTTTGGGATTAATTTGTGCTTGGTTTCCAGGATATGGTTTTTGGCTTTGGGTGTTAGGGTTTGGAGTAATGCATATTATTTACGGTTCTTGGATGCATTTTAAATATGATGTTAAAAAATAAATTTCTGCCTTTGTAGAAATAATCTATGAGTATAATAAACAATATTAATAAAGTATTTGATCACAGGATTAGATTAGGCATAATGTCTATTTTGATGGTGAATGAGTATGCCGATTTTAATATGCTCAAAGAATTACTTGATGTCACTGATGGTAATTTGGCAAGCCATGTTAAAGCTCTTGAAGCTGCCGAATATATTGAAGTCGAAAAACAATTCATCGGTCGAAAACCTAATACACGCTACTCTACTACAAAATTGGGAAGATTAGAGTTTAGCAAACATATTGAAGCACTAGAAAAATTAATAAATAAACAATAGAACATTTTTTTTATCAACACACTTTGAAATACAAAGTACTTTAAAAATGAAAATAAGAAAACACTTAATAGAATGGTTATTCGATAAATCACAAAAGATTTATACAAACCTATTTAAAAACCATGAACCTTGGGGAATTTATAAAGCTGAATTATTAACCTACCCAGATGGCACTATTGGAAAAAAGTTAGGTGAGTTTTTAAAAAAAAACAATTTCGAACTTATCTCTAAAGTAGAAAGACACGATGCATATCATACTATAACAGGTTATGGGACAAAAGTTGAAGACGAAATTGCTTTACAATGCTTATGTTTTGGGAACGGAAAAAGAAGTCTATATCTATATGGAGCAATTATTCTTGGAGTTATAATTCTACCTGACTATTATAAATATTATTACAAATCTTATTTAATTGGAAAAAATGCAAACTCATTTCATCATTATGATTATAAAAAACTTTTAAAAGTTTCAATAGAAGAATTTAGACAATCAATATTTTCAAAATCTCAGTTAATAATTATAAACAAAAATTAAGGATTGAAAAATATGAAATACATTAAAATAACTCTCTTACTACTAATATTTATCTTCATAGGTATGATATTTACTAGTTTTTTTATCACATATAAAGCAAGTGAATATTTATATAACAACACTGAAACAATTCCAAAAAATAAAGTAGGATTGGTGTTAGGTGCTAGCAAATATACTAGTAATGGAAATATCAATCTGTATTATAAGTATAGAGTTGATGCTGCTTTAGAACTATACAAAGCTAAAAAAATAGACTTTCTTTTAATAAGTGGAGATAATAGTAGAGAAGGTTATGACGAACCAACAGATTTTAAAAATGATTTAATAGCCGAAGGTATTCCTGAAGATAAAATTTATTTAGATTATGCAGGTTTTAGAACATTAGACTCGGTTATAAGAGCAAAAGAAATTTTTGGTCAAAATTCAATAACAATTATTTCTCAAAAATTCCACAACGAACGCGCAATTTACTTAGCCAAAAATAATAACATAAAAGCTATAGCTTTTAATGCAAAATCTATAGTAGGAAGTTACGGATTGAAAACACAACTAAGAGAGTACTTAGCCAGAGCAAAAGCATCAATTGATGTGTTTTTTAATATAGAACCAAAATTTCTAGGTGATAAAATCGAAATTAAATAAACACTTATGGATACATTAAAATCAATATTACAAAATCGCTATAAAATAATATCATTACTTTCAGCATCAATGGTGCTAAGCATTATTTTACTAATGATAAGAATAAAATTAACGCATTCGTTTTTTTACCTCTTTCTGGTATGGAATTTATTTCTTGCAATAATACCTTATGCTATTTCAGTTTACTTAATAAACAAAGAAAAGCTAAGCAAAATTAAGTTATTAATATGGTTTAGTATTTGGTTACTTTTTTTGCCTAACGCTCCATATATAATAACTGATTTACTACACTTAAGATTAAGTGACAAACATTTTATGTGGCTAGATGTATTAGTTGTTACCTCTTTTGCATACAATGGTTTAATTATATTTTTTCTATCTGTTTTAGATATGGAAACTGTTCTCAAAAAATATTTAAAACCTAAAAAACTATTTTACTTCATAGTTTTTGTCGTTTTCCTTACAGGGTTTGGAATGTATTTAGGACGATTTTTGAGGTATAACTCATGGGAAATAATACAGAACCCATTCAATTTGTTTTCAGATGTTTTTGATATAATTCTGAATCCAAACCAACATATAGAAGCTTGGATATTCACCTTAACTTTTGGTGCTTTTTTAAGTATTGGGTTTTGGATGTTTAAAGCTTTTTTAAAAATGAAATATTAATTCTAAATAAAAAAATATGAAAAACTTAATTTTATTACTCGCATTAGTGACATTACTTTTCAATTGCAATTCAAATGACAATAAGAAAATAATTTCAAAAGAAAATGAAACTCAAAACATAAAAAAAGATACTAGTTTAATAGAAATAGCAGATTTACCAATTCATATTGATAGTACAGATTATTTATTACATCCAATTGGAAACTATAAGATTTATGCCTCAAAATTAAGTTCATATAGATCAGATAATTACAATAGCTTTTCTGTTTCAAATAGTAATAAATATAGTATAAGTGGGAATTTATCAAATGTTAAATTTCAGAAGAAAGATTCAGAAGAACTAATACCACTTACAAACAAAATCATTAATATAAAATCTATGAGTTTTATGAAAGAAATATTTGATACTACTAAATCACAGTTATTAATTTATACCATAAACGACAAAGACACAAATAGCGATAATAAACTTGACTATAATGACATAGAGACTTTATATATAAGCAAAATAGATGGTTCAGGCTTTAAAAAACTGACACCCGAATATGAAGAATTATTAGATTGGGAAACAGTTATTATTATTAACAGAATATATTTTAAAACCATTGAAGACTCTAATAAGAATGGTGAGTTTGATAAATCGGACTCACTACACTACTATTTTATAGATTACAGTAAAGAAAGCTACGTTGTAAAAGAATATTATCCAATATAATTTTCTGTTATACTAAACCTCTCTATTGCGTTCTTGTATTTGCCTCACAATAGATGTTGCTCTATTTCTTGATAAAAAACGTGGTAATCCAGATAAAAATTTATTAAACACTCCTGGAATTGCTACAGTTTTTCCTTGATGCATAGCCTTATAACCATAAGCCGCAACTTTTTGCGGACAAGCCATGTTAAATGTAATTTTATTATCTGTTGTGCCATTAGAAACTACATCTTGAAATGATGTTTTTGTTGGTCCAGGACATAATGCAGTTACAGTAACTCCAGTACCTTTTAGTTCGTTGGCTATGGCTTCTGAAAATGACAACATATATCCTTTTGAGGCATAATAGATAGACATTAAAGGACCTGGTTGAAACGCAGCCAAAGATGACATGTTTAGAATTTTTCCAGATTTTTGTTTTATCATTCCATCTAAAACAAGTTTTGTTAAATGCGTAGTTGTAATAATATGTACTTGCAGCATTTCTAATTCACGTTTCCAATCGGTATCTGAAAATGTACCAAACAACCCAAAACCAGCATTATTAATTAAAACATCTATTGGAGTATCTTTAATCTCTTCAAAAATGACTTCTGCAACATTCTCTTCACTTAAATCTTTTATAATTAATTTTACATCAACACTATAAGACTCTAAAATGCTTTGCTTTGCAACATCTAAGTTTATTGTATCTATATCAATTAAAATAAGATTATAAGAATCTTTAGCTAACAATAGTGCCAACTCATAACCCAATCCGGAAGCAGCTCCAGTAACTATTGCAGTTTTAATCATTAAAAAAGTGTTTGGAGCAATGTAGTAAATTAAAAGCCAATAAACCTAAAGTTTACCGTCTACATAATCCTGTAAATATGAAAATCGTTCGGTTAGTTTTTTGTTTTCAGTAATTTTTGCACGCTTTAAAATTCCTCGTTCATCACCATTAAAAAATGCAGGAATAACGTGTTCTAAAAACATCTCACCAAAACCTTCACTAGCATCTTTTGGTAGTTCGCAAGGTAAGTTGTCGACTGCCATAACTGTTATTGCATCTTTAGCATTAAAAGCGACTTCTTTTTCAGTTTTTGCATCATAACCATAAAACGGATCTGCAATAGTTGAAGCTCTTAATGTTGAAGCCACAGGTCCATCAACATCACAACTAATATCTGCCACTAGATTGATATTAAAATCTTTTGATTTTGCATCTTGTCTTGTAAACAAATAAGGCGCATTATTACCATAAAAATGTCCAGCTATAAACATATCTGTTTCTTTAGCATATGGCATAAAATTACTTTCGTAACCTGTTGGGTCTTTATAAAACTCCCACTTCTCACCTACTTTGCCATCTTTACGTTTTGCATATTCCATAACATCTGCCATAACATAAACTGGTTCTGTAAACTTTGACGTTAAATATAACGCATCACTTACTTCTTTTATTTTTAAGTGATCAAGAATTTCTTTTGCTCCTTGGGCAACTTTTCCTGTTCCTGTAAGCAATATTTTGATATTTGGAAGTTTAATTTTATCTAGCTCTCTTTTTACCTCGTCTAAATCGGCTAATGTTTCTACTTTAGGTAAGTTGAATAATCCATCACGCAACCCAAGAGCTCTAAATCCGTTATACGCTCCAACCAAGCCTGCATAACGACCAAAACCAATTAAACGTGCTCCACTTTTCTTTACAATAGTTTCGTGGTCATACATTTCAATATTTTTCTCTAACATGGCTACTAAAAGCTTTCTGTTATAAGGTTGCTTTTTAATAGTATGAGAAAAGTAAAAGTATTTTTTGTTTGGTATTAAATTCTCAATTGGCACTTCTTTTACGCCTATCATCACATCGCAATCTGACACATCGTCTGTAACCTTAAATCCTAATGCTTTGTATGCTGAATCTGGAAAAATGCGAACATCGCTAGACTCAACAATAAACTCGGCTTTTGGAAATTGTGCTCTAGCTTCTGCTAGCTTTTCTGGTGAAAAAACTACGCGTCTATCTGGCGGATTTTTACGTTCTTTTATGATGGCGAATTTCATAAGCTTATGATTGGAATAATTTTTGCACGAAAATAATAGGATTTGCAAGGTTTACCAAACTTTTTGATAACTTTGCAGACTGCGTTAGCGATTAAAGCGGCATCCTTTTGCCTTTTGCAAAAGATATAGTTGAAAGCGCGACCTGAAAGGGAACGCCAAAATACTATTAATAATGGGGTCGACTGGTTTTGACAGCGAGATTTATTAGGTAGTAAGCACGTCGTGTAATGATTTTGAAACACGTAAAAGGCTAGATCAAATTTTAAACGGCGAGAATAACTACGCTTTAGCTGCTTAATTCTGAATTACAGTAAGAATTTGCCTTTGTCCTACTAGGTAGGAAAGCTAAATGTCTCTTGAAAGCCCTGGTCAGCGGCGTTCTAATTAGAGGCATCGTAAAAGTTGACATAGAAAGTGAAGCGCTTTGATTTGCTTTTGAAACTTAAGAAGATAAGTTGTGAGTAGAGTGTTTTTAATCAGCTTACAATCGAAAACCATGAAAAAACTAAACGTGTAGAAGGCTATTTGGTGACTTGTTTGGACGAGAGTTCGATTCTCTCCGACTCCACATAAAACTCTGTAAATCAAGTATTTATGGAGTTTTTTTATTAAAAATAAACTCTTATAAACGCATTGGGAGTTATAGCTAAAGACTGCTGGTTTGTTTTTAATAGATTTTGATCTTGCACACTATAAAAGCTATTTATTATATTTTCTTTATCAAGCACATTCCAAACTGATAATCCAATAGTTGCATTTACATGATGGCAAAATTTTAAATCATAAATAGCTGATATATCGAGACGTAAATAATCTTCTAAAGACTGATTATTTGCTGCTCCAAAATTAACTTCGTTATTAACTATTTCGTTTCCAATAATTGGCTCGGTTGTAGGTTTCCCAGAATGCCAATTAAATCCTGCTGAAACTTTAAATCTATTTTTGGTATATGCTGTTCCTAATGTAAGTGCATGAGTAATGTTATAGTTACTTGGAAAGCTAGGCTCATCTAACGAATTAAATTTATAAGTATTATCCATAAAAGAATAGCTTAACCAACCACTAAAACTACCTATACCTTTTCTAAAGAGAAAATCAATACCTTTTACGTCATAGCTTCCACTTACGTTACTAAAGCGGTACTGATTTTGAAATCCTTGACTTTGAGAAGTTATACCATCAACCATTTTGTAATAACCTTCTAAACTTAAAAGCCATCCCT
The DNA here is from genome assembly GCF_014641635.1 of Aquaticitalea lipolytica. GTDB lineage: Bacteria > Bacteroidota > Bacteroidia > Flavobacteriales > Flavobacteriaceae > Aquaticitalea > Aquaticitalea lipolytica. The sequence goes on from NZ_BMIC01000001.1 coordinate 650,583, forward strand.
TTTTACTAAAACTAATACCTGTAGATAGTTGTTTGCTTGTAATAACAGGAATTTCTTCTTTATTTGATAATTGCCATCTGCGCTTTTCTATACCAAGAAAATCATTCTGAAAATTAACAACTTGCGATGTGTATTGATGTTTAAACTCTCCTAGAATTTCAAACCTAAAATCATTTAAAAACTTTTGATTAAAACTAAATCTTGGCTCTAAAATGCTCTTTTTAAATTTATCTAAATAATTGAATCTTGTTCCAATATTAAAAGCCGTATTTCTGTTTTTTGAAACAAATCCGATTTGAGAAAAAGCACTATATAATCTAACAACTTCAGAAATCTTTAATCTGTATAATGGATTATCTACGTCATCAAGATTTGTTACTTCTGTTTCAACAAAATGCAAACCTGAAAGCAAATTTAGCTGCTCAGTAATTCTGTAATTTGAAGTGAGTTTTAGACTAGATTCTGACACACTATTTTCTTGTAAAAATCTTTGCTCATCTAATATATTAGCATTTATAGCTTTTAATTTATAATCTGTTTCATAAACTTCGATTGATGTTTGAAATTTATCATTCCAAACTCTATTATAAAACACTGCTCCTGCTATGCTATTTTGTTTTAGACTACTCTCACGAGATTCTTGATTAGAATTTATAATTGCATTCTCGTTAAAAATAAGTTCATTACTTACATTTATAAAATTAACTCGCAATACATCTTTATCACTTATTTGGTACAACCAACGTAATGAGGTATCATAAAAATCGAATTCTTTATCTGAATTAACACTATTATTTGTATTGTTATCAACCTCAGTGTTTTGTGAAATACGTTCAAAAAAGTTTGTATATGTTGGTGTTTTTAAAAAATCACTAATTGATTTTCGAGCTGCAAATTGTATGGATGATTTTTCGCTAATTGGCACATCTGCAAATGCATTTGCATCTATAAAATTACCTCCAAGACTAGCTCTAAATTTTGAGTTAATCTCATTATCTGTTTTCATAGCTATTGTACCAGAAACACCATCTGTATAAATAACATTAGAGCCATTTTTTTGCAAGGACACTTTATCAGTAATTTGTGGGTTATACATTGAAATTAAACCAAAAAAATGTCCAGACTGATACATTTTAATACCATCCCACAGTATTAAATTTTGATCATGTGTACCTCCTCTAATGTTAATATTAGAAACCGTTTCGTTTATACTTTGTATTCCTGGAAATGCCTGAACAGATTGTAAAACATCAGCATCTACAACTCCTGGTAATATTTCAAAATTAGAGAAATCAATTTCGAAAGAGCCATCGCTTAACTTATTAATACCGCTTATCATGTAGTTTGATATAATGACTTCTGATAGTAGTTGAAAGTTTGGATACAAATAGGTATCTAAACAAACTTCTTTATTAAATACCGATGCAAGTTTAGTTACTGTTTTAAACCCTAGATATTTAATTGAAATTAGTTCGGACTCACTTTTAACTAAAAGTTGAAAAAATCCATTATTATCACTTACTGTTGAACTTGTATTACTTTGAATTGTCGCAGAGGTTAATACTGATTGAGTTTCTATATCTTTTATGTATCCGCATATTACAAACCCTTCTTTTTGTTTTACTAATATAATATTGTCGCTAATAATAGTAAAACTAAAAGGCGTATTTCGTTCTAAATAACGCAACACGTCTTCTAATGTTAATTCCTTTTTAGGCGGAATTATATATACATTCTCAATACTATCTTCAGCATAATTAAACTGATAGTTATATTGATTTTGAATAGCTTCAAAAATTGCAATAAGTGATTGTTTCTCATTTTTGACTTGCGCAGAAATAGTGAAAGAAAAAAAAGAAAATAAAATGATACTTAATAAATACTGCTTACCTTTTATTGCCATGAATAACAACTTGATTTGCTGTATTAATTTCATAGGTCAAATTCATAGGTTGGGATACAGACATTAACGCATTTTCTAAGTTATTATGTGTAAATACACCTGTAAACAAACGACTGCCATCTAATTGTTTAGTTGTAATTTTAATATCATATTGTCTTTCTAACTCCGCGATAACTTCTTTTAATGGAACACTTTCAAAACTGCTTTTGTTTTTTGTCCATTGTGGTTCTTTGAGTATCGTTTTACTTTCAGAAAATTCATTATCTAAAAATCTATAAGTATCTCCAGCATTTAGTGTTTTTGTTACAGACTGCGACGTTACTTTCACAACACCTTCAAAACATTTAACTTCAAAATAATTATCTCTTTGCTTAACATTAAACTGAGTTCCTACTACAGTAACTTTTCCATCTTTAGTTATAACATCAAAAGTATTTCCCTTTGATACTATAAAGAACGCTTCACCTGCAAGTTTTATTTCTCTGTGTTTGCTCCATGCTTTTTTATCATAGCTAACTTGTGATTTTGCATTTAGGGTAACTATTGATGCGTCTGGCAACTCAATTGTTGTTTGTTCGTGGGCTAATGTTTGTATTTCTATTGTCGTTTCTTGAAAGATTGTAAAATATAATGCAAACCCTATAACTACTATACTTGCCACACGTAATAAAGGATTTAACCATTTAAGTTTTTTGACCTTTGGCTTTTGTGACTGGTATTTCACATTAAAAGTTTCAAAATCTTCAGCTTTAGAAAAATTTGAAGCTTTAAAATGATTAGCATTATCTATAATGTCTTTATAAAAACTATAGTCATCAGATTGCAAAAAAGCTTCCTTTTCTGTGTCTGACAACTCATCATTTAACCATTTTTTTAATAAGTAATCTTTATCCATCAATCTTTCCTATTTAACAATAAAACAACTTCACCTTTAAAACTCCTGATTATTTTATTTTAAAACCTTCTAGTTCTTTCTTTAAAACATCAAAAGCACTATAAATACGATACTCAATAACCTTTTGGGTAACTCCTAAAAATTCAGCTATTTCTTTATGCTTTTTCCCTTCTACTTTATTTAGCAAAAAAGCGACTCTTTGATCTTCTGTTAACTTACTTAACGCTTTTTGGTATTTCTCGAGAAATTGATTGGTTTCTAAAACAAATTCTGGTGTTTCGTTTGTATAATTTTTATGATTTGCTTGCTGATGTTTTAAAACAACTTTTTGGTGTTTAATATCATTCAACACCATATTATTAGCAACTGTAAACAAAAACGATTTAGCCTTACTTAATGTAACATCTTTACAATTATCCCATAGTTTCATAAAAGCATCTTGTGTTTTATCTCTAGGATTAAATTGCTCTCCGTATTTGTAGTATAAAAAATTATGCAAATCATCAGCATATTTTTTATAAACACTAGCAAAGGCACGTTCATTACAAATATTCTGATTTATATCTTTTGGCAAGGCTTAACGTTTTGATATTTTAAAGGTAGAAAATATTTTTCGAAATATTTTCAGGAGTTTTAAGGTTATAGTTGTTTTAGTATTAAAGAAACATTTTATACAATGAAAATTGACTTTAAAATTATTGCGCTACTTTTTTTAATATCATTCTCATCATGCAGAAAAGAAGAAGTTGAGTTTATACAAGCTCCAGATGATGAAATTTTGCAAGCCAATTCAAGTATTGCTAATCTCATGCAACGCACAGCAATGAATGATGGATCTAATGACAACATTATAGATTATGCAAATTGCTTTAACATACAATTACCTATAACTGTTGTTGCTAATGGAACTCAAATTATAGTAAACTCTGAAAACGACTATGATACTATTGAAGATATATTTGATGAGTTTGATGACGATACAGACTATATAAACATAACATATCCAATAACAATTGTACTTAACGATTTTACTCAAGTTACAATTAATAACTCAACCGAATTAAATAATTATTCTATTAATTGTAATGGAGAAAATGAAAGTGATGATGATATTGAATGTTTAGATTTTCAATATCCAATTACTGCCTCAATTTTTAATGCCAATAATGAATTACTCCAAACCGTAACTATAAATAGCGATTTTGAGCTTTATGTTTTTATTGATAGCATTGACGAAAACGATATTGTAAGCATTAATTTTCCTATAACAGTAACATTATCAGATAACACATCCTTTACCATAAATAACTTAAATGAATTAGAAAACATTATTGAAAACTATATTAATGATTGTGATGAAGATGATGATTATGATTACAATGATGATGATTGTGATAATTGTACACCAAGTCAACTCTCAACTCTTTTAACTCAATGCCCAAATTGGACTGTTGATAAGCTTGAACGTAACAATAACGATTATGATGATTTATATGATGGCTACCTGTTCAATTTTTTTATTGATGGAAGCATTTCTGTAAGCTGGTCAAGCACTACAGTCTATGGTACTTGGTCAACTAGTGGTACTGGAAACAATATTGTTGTAGTAATTGATATTCCAAGTTTACCATATTGTAATAATAACTGGTATTTACATGAAATTGATGAAGGTTCAGGAGAAACAAAAATCGATTTAAGAGATGGAAATAATGATAGACTACGATATGAAAATAATTGTAACTAATATAAATAACTCAAAACTATTCAAATTATGAAAAAAGGACTTTTCTACGGAATGCTATTAATGTTAAATTTTACGTTAATGTCATCAATGTGTTCATCAGACGATGATAATTCAAGCTCTAATGATAATAGTGCTGAAATACTACAAATAACAAATGCAATGCAAGTTGGCACATGGCGAATTACTAGTTATGTAGATTCTGGACAAAACGAAACTAATGATTTTACTGGCTACAATTTCACTTTTTCTGCTAATGGAACATTAACAGCCACAAATGGAACTACAACTTACACAGGAAGTTGGTCTGTTACAGATAGTAATAGTAACGATGACAGTAGCTCAAATGATGACATAGATTTTAATATTTCTTTTCCAGTACCAGACACTAATGTTTTTGAAGATTTGAATGATGATTGGGATATAGTTTTACATAATAGCACAACTATAAATCTAATTGATATAAGCGGAGGAAATGGTGGAACAGACACTTTAACTTTTGAAAAAAATTAGACATAAAAAATAATGAAAAAGAAAAAATTTTATTTACCTAATTTTTTTTAGCTGACCCCAAATTTAATTTTGATTTTTAGCTAACTGCTTCAACAATAAGTTGAAGTAGTTAAAAGCTAAATAATTAATGAACTTGCCTACTACTGTTATAAATAAGTCTTAAAAACTCATTAAACAATGCGTAAATGGATTGCCATATTTATACTACTTATTATAAGTGTTTTAGTATATAAATACATATATCAAGAACACAGAAATATAAGTAACGAAGTGTCTGTATACAAAACAGCATCAAAAGATATAATAAACGAGTTTAAAGACAATTCAACAAATGCAGAAAATAAGTACTTAAACAAAACAATAGAAATCTCTGGTAATATTACTCAACATAGCAATAAAACAATTACAATAAATGAAACCATTTTTTGTCAGTTTACTGAAGAAATAACAGTAACCGAAAACAATTTTAAAATAACAATTAAAGGACGATTTATTGGCTATGATGATTTGCTAGAAGAGATTAAACTAGACCAATGCACAATTATTAATTAATCAAAAATATATTATGAAAAACAATTACACTTTCAAATTACTATTAACATTCATACTCACAGTATCAATGTTAACATTATCAAATGCACAAATAAGACTAAAAATTGTTAATCCGTCAACTGGAGCAGTAACCATTCATAATTATGGATCTAGCACAGTAAATATTGGCACTTATTGGTTATGTAATTTTCCTAGTTACGATCAACTTAATACATTAACAGTAACACAAGGTTCGTTAAATTTAGTTGCAGGAGCAGAAGTAACGGTTATTAGCACTGTAAATCTGACTGTTGCAGACTCGGAATTAGGATTATATAACTCAAGTACTTTTGGCTCATCAACAGCAATGCAAGACTACTTACAATGGGGCTCTGCTGGTCATCAGCGTGAAGTGGTTGCTGTAAACAAAGGCATATGGGTTGCAGGAACGTTTGTTAGTGCAGCAGCGCCTTTTGAATATATTGGAAATGGAGCTCAAAATGGAGTAACCTTTTGGAGCACCTTTTTAAGTGTTGAAGATTATGAAAGAGAAAACAGCTTTTTTATGCACCCAAACCCATCAAATTCAATGTTAAATATTGAACTAAGAAACGGAATAACGAATGCCAATCTTGAAGTTTATAACTTACTTGGTAAACAAATCTTAACAAGAGATATAAACTCAGAAAACGGTTTACAATTAAATATATCTAATTGGGATAGCGGAATGTATTTAGTAAAAATCACATCAGACAAAAGAGTTGAAACAAAAAGAGTAATAAAACAATAAAATGAAAAGTATACTATACATAATACTTTTACTCCCAATTATAACTTGGTCTCAAGATGATTTACTTGCTGAAATTGATGTCGACACAATGCAAAATAGCTATACAATTGCTGCGTTTAAGGGCCTTAAAATTGTAAATTTTGAATCCACAAAACTAGTAGCAAAAAAAGAACTTACTTTGATAGTGTCTCACAGATTTGGCAGTATAAAAAATGGTTTTGATACTTTTTTTGGGTTAGATGATGCTGTTACACAGCTAAACTTTGTGTATGGTCTCTCTGACAGATTTAACATAAGTGTTTCAAGAAGTTCATTTCAAAAAATATATGAAAGCTCAATAAAATACAGCCTTGCTAAACAAATAGATAATGGTTTTCCAGTCTCTATCGTTGGTTATAATTCAATTTTAATAAACACAGCATTAGACAAAGACAATTTACCTAAATTAGAGTTTAGACATAGGCTAGGCTACACAGCTCAATTAATAATTTCTAGAAAAATAAATACTAGCTTTTCAGTTGAATTAGCTCCTACTTTTTTCCATGATAATTATGTAGCCATTAATGAACAAAAAAATTCTCAATACGCTTTAGGAATTGGTGGACGATATAAATTAGGAAAACGTTGGTCTATAAACGCTGATTACGGATGGCATTTAAATAGAGCAGCTAACTCACCATTTAAAAACCCTTTATCAATTGGGTTTGATTTAGAAACTGGTGGACACGTTTTTCAAATGCATTTCACAAACGCTCAAGCTATGAATGCAAATGGTTTTTTAGGTCAAGCTTCAGGTGATTGGACAGATGGGAATATATATTTTGGGTTTAATTTAAGTAGAGTTTTTTAACATGAAAAATATTTATAAAATAAGATTTTATCTGTTTTTTATAGCCTTACTTGGTTGTACAAATGTAAGTGAGAATGATTTAGTTGATCAAACAGAACTTCCTGAGCTTATCACATATGTAAATGATGTAAAACCAATTATAGATAATAATTGTATTATATGCCATTCTAATCCTCCCCAAAATGGAGCTCCTATGCCATTATTAACTTACGACAATGTTAAAGAAGCAATGCAAAATAGAGATTTAATTGATAGAATATCCACAACAGATTTAGGATTTTTAATGCCTTTTGGAGGACCAAGATTGCCTCAAAATTTAATTGACACTATTATTCAATGGCAAGCGGATGGGCTTTTAGAAAATTAAAAAACAAACTCATGAAAACTTTATTATACTTTTTTATACTACTTGGTGCTTCAACATTTGCACAACAAAAATATTTAACCAAAACAGGGCAAATAAGTTTTGAAGCATCTGTACCCTCTTTTGAAGAAGTAGCAGCAAAAAACAACTCAGTAACTGCTATCCTAAACACAGAAAATGGTGAGTTTGCTGCTTTAGTACTTGTTAAAGCTTTTCGGTTTAAAAATGCTTTAATGGAGGAACATTTTAATGAAAATTATGCTGAATCGCACTTATATCCTAAAGCAACATTTAAAGGTAAAATTAAAGATTTTGATTTCAAACAACTAAAAGACACTTACAAAATTAGTGGAGAATTAACTTTTCATGGTGTAACAAAACCTATTAATAATGTTACTATCAAATTAAAAAATACTGATGGGAATATAACTCTATCTAGTAGCTTTAAATTACTGCCTTCAGATTATAATATTAAAATTCCTAGTATTGTAAAAAGTAAAATATCTGATGAAGTTGTTACTACTATTGAGTTACTTCTTGTTAAGCAATAACTTTTAATATTAAAAAAAACCTCACTATAAGTGAGGCTTTTAACTATACATATTATAACTAACTCTATTTATTTTTACAATCAATAGCTTTACTTTCCACTCATATTTTTATTATAGACCCAAATCTCATCCCATTGATTTTTGAATGTTATTTGCTCTAATTCTAACTGGTTTTGCCAAGAGTTTTCTCCATTAACCTTATTAAAATTTTCTACCCAATTTACATCTCTATCAAAATCAGCCCAATTTGGACTAAAACTAAAAGTAGCAATGTGTCTACCAAGATCACCTTGTCTAAACTCGTTATAATAAATTCCCCAAGGATTAACTCCATCAAGAGCTTTAACAGTTTTACTTACCCTTTCAAAAAACAAGTTTACACCAGGCGTTAAACCATCTTCAACCTCATAATACCTTACAAACATAATAGGGTATTTTGTTTGGTCTCCATCAAGCATACCTGTATTATTTAATTTATCATCTGCTCTCCAATACTCAATTGTATGCATTTTTTTAATGTATGGCATAACATTATCTCTCCAATCTTCATCATGACCTCCTGAATCTGGTCGAGTATCGTTATGCTTATACATCATTGGTCCCATTTCCCATATAATGTTTCCTGAATTTGGGCCAGATACAATAATATAAACTGCAGCTTCAAAAGGTCCACTTTTATGGTACGTTTGATTATGCTTGCGCATATTGGTTTCTAATATCTTTAATTTCGTAAAATCTGGAGTAAGCATAATATCTTCCCACAATTTGTAATCTTCTTGTGCTACAAGAGTAAATGATGCTCCTAATAGCATTACTAGCATCATTATTGATGCAATAAATTTTTTAAACATAATATTATTATTTAGTTGATTTTTTAGCATTACGCAACTTTTACATAATGATGGTTGTTATAAAATGTAATAGTATTACATATAATAAATGGAATGTCTCTGTAATCCATTTAAGATAAAGGATCAGCTTTGGAGTGAAGTAAAATTAGACTGTTGTATGTATAATTTAAAACGATATTGGATGAATGAGATGAATTATTGTCCGAAGACAATATATTATTTACCAATTACTAAATTAAGGCATAAAAAAAGCCTCTCATTATGAGAGGCTTGAAAAATATTTTAAGCTTTCCTAAGCTATATTTACATTGTTATTTTTATTTTTTAAGCTATGCTTTTGAAATACATTTTGTCTGAATTGTGATAGTCTTTCAAATTCAGCTTTTATCTCATTACTTCTTTGCTGAAGTTTTTCATATTTTTCAGAGATAATTTTTTCTTTTAAAGCATGCTGCTCATTAATTTGAGCTTCTTTTTGTAATTGCCTTTTTTCAATTGCTCTTAGTTTTCTTTCTGCTAAGTATTCTGAAGAATAAGAATACACATACATTGCAGAGAATAGCAATCCAATTATTGATAGTATTATTAAAGCGTCATTCATAATATCTTAAATTAAAGGTGTTATTAATTCAAGATTTGGGGATACTTGCTATTGCAAATGTATCAGATATGTTAAAATATCAACTATATTTTAGATAAAACGCATTAAAATGAGTATAAAAGTATTTTTTTTATAAAAATTTAACTATTTACTTTGGTTTTTAAAATTTTTAAGCCCAGTTTTTAACCAATTATAATACTCTTCAATATCTGGAGTATATGCTGTTGTATGATTTAGCAATTCCATATTATGATTTAATAACACATAATAAGGTTGTGAGTTGTTTTTAAAGTTAATCGTTTGCAATGTAGCCCATTTATCTCCTATGGTTTTTATTTTTTTGACAGTTCCGTTATGTTTCAAATAGTCAAATTGCATATCAGTTGCTAATTCTTTTCTATCATCTACATATAGAGAAATAACTATATAATCGTCATTTAAAATATTAAACACTTTTGGTTGGCTCCAAACCTGCTCTTCCATTTTTCTACAATTAACACAAGCCCAACCCGTAAAATCTAACATTATTGGTTTGTTTTGTGCTTTAGCTGCTGCTACGCCTTCATCTAAGTCTTTATAACAATTAAGTCCAAGCGGACACTCAGAACTTTTATCATAATAACTATAGAATAATGGAGGTGGAAAACCACTTAACAGAGTTAAGTTTGCCGCTTTAGTATTTGTTAATCCAGGTATTAAATACACAACAAATGCAATTGTAAGCAATCCAAAACCAATTCTACCTTTACTTAGTTTATTAATTGGCCCATCATGAGGAAATTTTATTTTTCCAAATAAATACAATGCTAATCCAATGCCTATAACAATCCAAAGCCCTATAAACAATTCTCTTTTTAAAAGTCCCCAATGCTCAACTAAGTCTGCATTTGATAAGAATTTAAGCGCTAAACCAAGCTCTATAAACCCTAACACTACTTTTACTGTATTTAACCATCCACCAGATTTAGGCAACGAATTTAACCACTTTGGAAACATAGCAAATAATGTAAAAGGTAATGCTAAAGCTAAACCAAAACCACTCATACCAAGTGATAATTGAGTTGCACCTCCATCTGAAGATAATGAGCTACCTAATAAGGTTCCTAAAATTGGTCCTGTACAAGAGAATGACACAATTGCTAGCGTTAAAGCCATAAAAAATATTCCGATAATTCCACCAATTCTATTTGCTTTACTATCTAATGCATTACTCCAAGAAGATGGTAATGTAAGTTCGTAAAATCCGAAAAATGAAAAAGCAAAGGCTACAAAAATCACGAAGAATATAACATTTAAGGTAACATTGGTCGAAATATTATTAAGTATTTCAGCATCAATAGTATCTATTAAATGAAATGGAAGGCTTAAAATAGCATATATTAAAAAGATAAAAAACCCATACATAATTGAGTTTGCCATTCCTTTTTGGCTATTAGCTCCGCTTTTAGTAAAAAACGAAACTGTTAATGGTATCATTGGGAATACACAAGGTGTTAGTAAAGCAATTAATCCGCCTAAAAACCCTAATAAGAAAATTGTAAAATTACTTTTCTCTTCTACCTTTTCTTGTTTAAAATTTTCCCATCCTGTAACATTCATTTCTAAAGCTTCTGATAATGCCTTACTTCTATCATCTATTGTTACTGGAATTACTACATTAGCTTTTGATGGGTCTTTTTTTATTATATCAAACTCCAAATCTATATAATTTGGAGGTGTACATTGCTTATCATCACAAGCCATAAATTCGACTTGACCTATAATACTAGCTAAGTCTTTATTCAAAATTTTTACACGTTGTCTGAACTCAGCTTTATCTTCAAAAAACTTAATTTTCATCATAAAAACTGGATCATCAACTGTATGACCTTTTTCTTCTGATGTTTTACCTACTAATTCATATTCATCATTAGCTGTAAAAGTAAATGTAGTTGGAATTGGACCATCTTCTGGCACATTTTGAGAGTATAGATGCCATCCTTTATCTATAGTAGCTTTAGCAATTAAATCGTATTCAGTATCAGATATTTTCTCAATAGAAGTATCCCACTTTACTGGTTCTAAAATCTGTGACTGGACTGTTGAAAGTGAAACAGTAAGTAAAAAAATGAGACCTAATAAAAATTTATTCATTGCTTAACTTTTTCAATCTTATAAAAAGATATTGATTTACGTAAAGCAACAAAAATAATAGAAGTAAGCTAATGTCACCTATAAAGGTTTCATAAATTTATGCTAATATGAGAGATAGTAATTATTGAAAATAAAAAAAGCTGAGTATTAAACTCAGCTTTTTTGTTAGTTTTCTGTCTGGATTTTAAATCCTTTAAATTTCCATTTGGTAATACCTCCATCGAGATCAAAAATTTTAATAAATCCTGCCGCCTGAAGCTTTTCAGCACATTTAGCACTACGTCCACCAGATTTGCAATACAATACAACTGGTTTAGATTTATCTAATTTTAATATGTCTTCATCAAATGTTGGTGAATTAAAATCTATGTTTTGAGCATTGTCAATAAATCCATCTTCAAGCTCTTTTGGTGTTCTTACATCTACTAATTGTACATCTTTTTGTTCAAGTAGTGTTTGCATTTCTTCTGGAGTTACTAATTTAATTTCTCCTTGTGATTCATCTTTACAGCTAGTTGCTAATACCATTATAGCAACACTTAAAATTGTTAATACTTTTTTCATTTTGATTGATGTTTTTGTTATTCGACGTCTCCAGTCCACTGACTAAATCCTCCTATTAAATTATAGGTGTTTTTAAAACCTAATTGATTCATAACTGCGCAAGCTTGAGCACTTCGCCCACCAGCTTTACAATACACATAATAGTTTTTAGATTTATCTAAAGCATCTACTTCATAAATAAACCCTTGACCTTTATAAATATCTATATGAAGAGCGTTAGGAATTTTTCCTTCATCTACCTCATCTTGAGTACGTACATCTAAAATAACAGCGTTATTGTCATTATTAAGTTGCTCTACCCAATCTAGTTGTGTTAAATCTGCCATAATTTACTATCAAAAACTATGCTAAATTAACTTTTCTTTATGATAAAGACGAAAAAAAATCCGAAGTGTTACGCTTCGGATTCAATTTTTAACATTTTTCTCCTTTTAAAATGGAGACTTAATTTTTAAACTTTAATTGAACAACCTATTGCTCTAGTTTCTTTTTCTGAAATTTCTTTACCTGATAATAATGCATCAACAGCATTTTCAACATATTTAGTTTTTACAGCTGCAGCATCTTGATAATTATCATCTATAGCTCCAATATATTTAACTTGATTCCCTTTTTTGGTTTTTTGAAGTAAATACACATGAGGCGTTTTTGTTGCTCCATATTGAGGATAAATTTTTTGTCCTTCATCCATTAAATAAGGGAAAGTAAACCCTTTAGCTTTAGCTCTTGCTTTCATAGCTTCCATATTATCTCCTGGCTTAACATCTGTGTTATTTGGCATAATAGCAATAACAGGATACCCTTTTGAAGCATATTTTTTGTTTAAAGCCTCTACTCTATCTTCATAAGCAACAGCATAAGGACAAGTATTACAAGTAAAAATGACAATAAACCCTTTAGCGTTTTTATAATTTGCTAAGGATACCATTTTACCATCAACGTTCTTTAAATTAAAATCGGTTGCAATATCACCAACTTTATAACCATTGCTAGTGGTTGTAAATGCAGATGCAATTACTATTGTAATAACTGCAATAAATGTTTTTAATGTGTACATAATATTTATTTTAAGAATTGTTTGACTTCGGTTTCTAATTCATTGTATGTAAATGACTGTTCGTAAAACTGTCGTTTATTTTTATTAAAAATGATAGTTGCTGGTATAGCGCCAGACCAAGTTTCATGAACTTTTGGAATCCATGTGTTAGAATCTACATCGTTTAATGCAACTACCTTAGACTTTAAGTTTTTACTAATTATAAATGGTTTTAACTTTGACTCATATTTATTTGGAAAATCTAGACTTACTAAAATAACCTCAACATTTTTATCGGCATATTTATAGTTTAACTCTTCAAAATATGGCAGTTCTTTTACACAAGGTGCACACCAAGTTGCCCAAAAGTTAACTACATAAATCTTATCTGTAGTAGTACTCAAATATTTTTGCAACCCATCAAAATCATAAACTTCTAACTCAATTGATTCCTCAACATTATCGTTTTCAATTTTTGCAGCACTATTAGTTGCTTCTGGTTTATCCTTACATGAAACCAGTAAAATTATTAATAAATAGGTAAGTATCCTCATGATATAAAGTTATAAATCTGAATGAAACCTATTAAAACTTTAACAAAATATTATAGCTAAATATATTTTTTGAGTTGATATAAATATTACATTTGTATATACAATTGTTGTATATGAAAGAGTTAGAAGATATTTTAAAAACCAGTAAAACATTACCATTGTCACGTAAAACAATAATAAATGTGTTTTTGTCAAATACGTACTTTAAGGACGAAATGTTGTCTGTTTTAAAACCTTTTGACTTGTCTGTAGAACAATTTAATGTATTGAGAATTTTAAGAGGTCAAAATGAAAAACCGCTAAACCTACAAGATATTCAAGATCGAATGGTCAATAAAATGAGTAATACTACACGTTTAATTGATAAATTACTTTTGAAAGGTTTTGTAGAGCGAAATACTTGCGCAAAAAATCGCAGAAAGATTGAAATTTTTATAACTCAAGATGGGCTTAAAACATTATCTGTATTAGATCCAATAATTGATGATATAGAACAACAAATGACATCAAATTTATCTCAAACAGAATTAGAACAATTAAATAATTTATTAACAAAACTTAAAGCTTAAAATTAAACACTATGAAAAACAACATTTTAAAATCAGCATTTGTATTTGTACTAGCGTTAACTGTAGTATCATTTACTTCAATTTCTGACAAAACTGTTAATGTAAAAGACAGCCAAATAACTTGGAAAGGTTACAAAGTAACTGGTCAACATGAAGGTACAATTAGTTTAAAAGAGGGAACTCTAACATTTAAAGACAACAAACTTACTGGAGGTAATTTTGTAATGGACATGACATCTTTAACTGTAACAGATTTAGAAGGTGGAATGAAAGGTAAATTAGAAGGTCACTTAAAATCTGATGACTTTTTTGGAGTAGAAAAACACCCAACTGCATCATTTAAAATTACTAAAGTTGAAGGTAAAGACGGTAAATATAAAGTTACTGGAGCCTTAACTATTAAAGGAAATACAAACACAAATACATTTGATATGACTGTTGATAAAAACTCAGCAACTGCTGCTTTAAAAATTGACAGAAGTAAATATGATGTAAGATATGGATCGACTAGCTTCTTTGAAAACTTACAAGACAAAGCTATCTACGATGAGTTTGACCTAAATGTGAATTTAAAATTCTAAAAAAGAATTGATTTTTAGCAACATTTAGTGACGAGAATCCTGCATTTGCAGGATTCTTTTTTAATTTTAACTTAAATAGTTTGAAAAACTAATTTTCATTTCTATATTTGACAAACATTAAAAACAAAAATGAACACAATTTTAAATCATACTTGGTGGTGGAACTTTCGAAACTCAATTTCGTGAAGTAACCCTTTTGTATATTTAAAAATCAACATATAAAGGCTTGTCATTCACGACAAGCCTTTTTTTTATTTAAAATTTTATGAAGACATTCAGTTTATACACACACTACAAAAAAATACTAGCAGATACTATTACACCTGTAAGCATATATTTAAAAATACGCGATAAATTCCCAAATAGTATCTTATTAGAAAGTAGTGATTATCATGCTAACGATAATAGTTTTTCATACATCTGCTGCAATCCTATTGCGTCTATAAAAATAAAAGATGAAGCTATCACTCAAACTTTTCCAGATGGGACAGTCTTTAAAAATAAGATTAAGAAAACTACAAGTGTAACTAAAGTCATTCATAAGTTCACAAAACGATTTAAAGTTCAGTCTGAAGAAAATTTCAAATTTATAAATAATGGCATTTTTGGCTATATAGCTTATGATGCTGTACGTTATTTTGAAGATGTTGAGATTTCAAAAAAGGAAGACCATTTAAATATTCCAGATATATACTACGCAGTATATCAAAACATCATTGCTATAAATCATTTTAAAAACGAAGCTTACGTTTTTGCACACTGTTTTGATACAGATAATAATATTGATGATATTCTTCAACTAATAAAATCTAAAAACTACTCAGCTTTTAATTTTTCAACTCAAGGCAAAACATCCTCAAATCTTACAGATGTAGAATATAAAGAGCACGTAGATTTAGCAAAAAAGCATTGTGCTCGTGGTGATGTGTTTCAACTTGTACTTTCAAAAAAATTCTCTCAACAGTTTAAAGGCGATGAGTTTAATGTTTACAGAGCATTACGTAGCATAAACCCTTCTCCTTATCTTTTTTATTTTGATTATGGTGACTTTAAAATATTTGGAAGTTCACCAGAAGCGCAATTAGTAATTAATAAAGGAAAGGCTGAAATTCATCCAATTGCAGGCACATTTAAACGCACAGGCAATGATGAAAAAGATGCTGAATTGGCAAAAAAATTATCTATAGATGACAAAGAAAATGCTGAACATGTTATGCTGGTAGATTTAGCTCGAAACGATTTGAGCAGACATGGTAGTAATGTAAAAGTTGAAAAATATAGAGAAGTACAATTCTTCTCACATGTTATACATTTAGTAAGTAAAGTTACTGGTAATAAGCATAAAGACACAACAACCATGCAAGTGGTCGCAGATACATTTCCAGCAGGAACATTAAGTGGAGCGCCAAAGCACAAAGCCATGCAACTTATAGAAAAATATGAAAAAACAAGCCGTGATTTTTACGGAGGTGCAATAGGTTTTATGGATTTTGATGGTAACTTTAATCATGCCATAATGATTAGAACCTTTTTAAGTAAAAACCATCAATTGCATTGGCAAGCTGGCGCAGGATTAGTTTCAAAATCTAATCCAGAAACCGAATTACAAGAAGTTTACAATAAATTAGGAGCATTAACAAAAGCTATTGAATTAGCAGAAAACCTATAGCTATGAAAAACGTATTAGTTATTGATAATTATGACAGTTTCACCTATAATCTTGTTCATTATTTAGAAGATTTAGACTGTCAAGTTACTGTAAAACGAAATGACCAATTGCATATAGATGATGTAGAGGCATTCGATAAAATTGTATTATCACCAGGTCCAGGAATACCAGATGAAGCTGGATTACTTAAGCCTATTATAGCAAGATATGCTCCTACAAAAAGTATTCTAGGTGTTTGTTTAGGTCAGCAAGCTATTGGTGAGGTTTTTGGAGGCACATTAATAAATTTAGAAAATGTTTTTCATGGTGTTGCAACTAAAGTCACAAGCTGTGTAAATGACGAAATGTTATTTAATGGACTAGATAAAACTTTTGAAGTTGGTCGTTACCATTCTTGGGTTGTTGATGCAAATCTACCAGAAGTTTTAGAAGCAACTTCTTTTGATGAAAATGGTCAAGTAATGTCTTTAAGACATAAAACTTATGATGTTAGAGGTGTACAATATCATCCTGAATCGGTTTTAACACCTAACGGAAAACAAATATTAAAAAACTGGATAAATAGTTAAGATGAAACAAATATTAAACAGACTTATAAATCAGGAAAATATTTCTAGTGAAGAAGCAAAACAAGTTTTAGTTAACATCTCTAAAGGAGATTATAACCAAAGCCAAATCGCATCTTTTTTAACTGTATTTATGATGCGAAGTATAACTATTGAAGAGCTTTTTGGGTTTAGAGACGCTCTTTTAGAATTATGTATTCCTGTTGACTTAAAAGGATATGAAGCGATTGATTTATGCGGAACTGGTGGTGATGGAAAAGACACTTTCAACATATCAACATTAGCATCATTTGTAACAGCAGGAGCTGGCGTTAATGTTGCAAAACATGGCAATTACGGTGTATCTTCAGCTTGTGGTTCATCAAACGTAATGGAGCATTTAGGAATAAAATTTACATCAGATAAAGATTTTTTAAAACATAGTTTAGATGAAGCAGGAATTTGTGTTTTACACGCACCTTTATTTCATCCAGCAATGAAAAATGTTGCTCCAATTAGAAGAGAATTAGGCATAAAAACATTTTTTAACATGTTAGGTCCAATGGTAAATCCATCATTTCCTAAACATCAATTAGTTGGTGTTTTTAATTTAGAATTATTGCGCATGTATGGCTATTTATATCAAAATACCGATAAAAATTATACAATTCTTCACGCCTTAGATGGTTATGACGAAATATCACTAACAGGACCAACTAAAGTGATTAGAAACGATTCTGAATACATTATTAATCCTGAAGATTTTGGATTAGAAAATTTAAATCAGAGCGAAATACATGGTGGAAATTCTGTGGCAACTTCTGCTAAAATATTCTCACACATTTTAAATGGTCAAGGTACTGACTCGCAAAATAATGTAGTTTGTGCAAACGCAGCTATGGCAATTTCAACAGTTACAAAAAAGTCTATTGAAGATAGTTTTGAATTGGCAAAAGAGTCATTATTGGGAGGAAAGGCAAAGCAGAGTTTTGATAAATTAGTTAAACTAAGTAAGAATTAATGAATATTTTAGATAAGATAGTTGCAGACAAAAGCGTTGAAGTTAAACTTCGAAAACAACTTATTCCAATATCGCAAGTAGAACAATCAGTATTGTTTAACAGAGAAACAATTTCTCTCGCCAAAAAGCTAAAAAATAGTACCACTGGAATCATTGCAGAGCATAAACGTCGCTCTCCATCAAAATCAGTTATCAACCAAAATTTAAATGTATTTGATGTTGCAAAAGGCTATGAAAAAGCAGGAGTTTGCGGAATGTCTGTACTTACAGACGCAAAATACTTTGGAGGTTCTTTAGATGATTTATTGACTGCAAGAGCAAGTTGCAATTTACCTTTACTACGTAAAGAATTTATTATTGACGAATATCAAATTATAGAAGCCAAAGCCTATGGAGCAGATGTTATTTTATTAATAGCATCTATACTCACAAAAGAAGAAATAAGAACATTTTCTAGGTTAGCAAAAAGCCTAAATTTAGAAGTGTTATTGGAAGTGCATAATGAAGAAGAATTACAAAAATCTATCATGCCAAGCTTAGATATGTTAGGCGTAAATAATAGAAATTTAAAAACTTTTGAAGTTAGTTTAGATACTAGTAAAAGACTAAGTCAATTAATTCCTAACGACTTTGTAAAAGTATCAGAAAGTGGCATTAGTAATATTGAAGCCATAAAAGAATTAGAACCTTATGGTTATAAAGGGTTTTTAATTGGAGAGAATTTCATGAAAACTGAAAATGCTGGAAAAAGTGCAGAAGAATTTATTAATAACTTAAATGAATGAGTTTGTCATTCCGCACTTGGTGCGGAATCGACAATGAATCGAACATAAAATTAAATAGATTCCTGCCTACGTAGGAATGACAGGAAATATGAAACTAAAAATTTGCGGAATGAAATATCAAGATAACATCACAGAAGTTGCAAGCTTGCAACCAGATTATCTCGGGTTTATATTTCACCATCAGTCTGCAAGACATTTTGAAGGAACAATTCCTCAAATTTCAGACACAATAAAAAAAGTTGGCGTTTTTGTAGATGAAAGTATTGATTTTATTAAAGAAATGTTTGAAGAACACAATCTTGATTGTGTTCAATTACATGGTCATGAATCACCTGAATTTTGCAAACAATTAAAGAAGCTTTGTCATTCCGAATTTATTTCGGAATCTGATGACGAGATGCTGAAACAAGTTCAGCATGACAATAATGTTAATGTCATCAAAGTATTCTCAATAAAAGACACGTTCGATTTTTCAGTTTTAGAGCCTTATGAAGAAGTTTGTGATTACTTTTTATTTGACACAAAAGGCAAACTTCCTGGAGGAAATGGTTACACCTTTAATTGGTCTGTTTTAGAACAATATCCATCTACCAAACCTTATTTTTTAAGTGGAGGAATTGGTCTGGACCAAGTTGAAAATTTAAAACAATTTCAAGAAAGTAATGCTTCAAAATACTGTTATGCAATAGACATTAACAGCAAATTTGAAATAGAACCAGGATTTAAAAATATAAAATTATTAAAAGAATTTAAACAAAATTTGTCATTCCGCACTTGATGCGGAATCCATCATAAATTGAACTAAAATAAAAAAGATACTGAATCAAGTTCAGGATGACAAAAAAATTATGAGTTATAACGTCAACAACAAAGGCTACTATGGAGAATTTGGAGGTGCATACATACCAGAAATGCTGTATCCAAATGTAGAAGAATTACGTCAAAATTATTTAAAAATAATGGGAGAACCATCTTTTCAAAAAGAGTTTAACCAGCTTTTAAAAGATTATGTAGGTCGTCCTTCTCCGCTCTATTTTGCAAAACGTCTTTCTGCTAAACACAAAACCAAAATTTACTTAAAACGTGAAGACCTTAACCATACAGGAGCACATAAAATAAACAATACTATTGGTCAGATTTTAATGGCGCAACGTTTAGGTAAAAAACGAATTATTGCCGAAACTGGTGCAGGACAACATGGTGTTGCAACTGCAACTGTTTGTGCTTTAATGGGATTAGAATGTATTGTTTATATGGGAGAAATTGATATTGCTCGTCAAGCTCCAAATGTTGCACGTATGAAAATGCTTGGTGCGACTGTTGTTCCTGCTTTATCAGGAAGCAGAACACTAAAAGATGCTACAAACGAAGCTATTCGCGATTGGATTAACAATCCTGTTGATACACATTATATAATTGGTAGCGTTGTCGGACCTCATCCTTATCCAGATATGGTAGCTCGTTTTCAGTCTGTAGTTTCAGACGAAATTCAATGGCAATTATACGAACTTGAAGGAACAACTAAACCAAATTATGTAGTAGCTTGTGTTGGTGGAGGAAGTAATGCAGCTGGAGCTTACTATCATTATTTAGAAGATACAGAAGTAAAACTTATAGCAGTAGAAGCAGCAGGTTTAGGAGTTGATTCTGGTGAAAGCGCTGCAACTTCAGTTCTAGGAAAAGAAGGGATTATTCATGGTAGTAAAACACTACTCATGCAAACTAAAGATGGTCAGATTATCGAACCTTACTCTATTTCAGCAGGATTAGATTACCCTGGAGTTGGACCAATGCATGCAAATTTATATAAAACTGGTCGTGCTGAATTTATATCTATTACAGATGATGAAGCTATGAAAGCTGGATTAGAATTATGTAAATTAGAAGGTATTATTCCTGCTATAGAAAGTTCACATGCTTTAGCCATTTTTGAGCAGAAAAAATTTAAACCAAACGATATTGTAGTCTTGAGTCTGTCTGGTCGTGGAGATAAAGATTTAGACACATATATTAACCATTTCAAATTATAAAAAATCAATTTTTGTCATTCCGCACTTGATGCGGAATCCACAAACAAAGTGTAACATAAAAAATAGATTCCTGTCTTCGCGGGAATGGCGAATTATGAATAGAATCAACAAAAAATTACAAGAAGACAAAAAGTTACTATCCATATATTTTACAGCAGGCTATCCTAATCTTAATGACACTGTAACTATCATTCAAGATTTAGAAAAAAGTGGTGTAGATATGATTGAAATTGGGCTACCATTTAGCGATCCTTTAGCAGATGGTCCAACTATTCAAGCAAGTTCAACCCAAGCGCTTAAAAATGGAATGACAACAGAAGTGTTGTTTAGTCAACTAAAAGACATCAGGAAATCGGTTAATATTCCTCTTATTATCATGGGTTATTTTAATCCAATGCTACAATATGGTGTTGAAGCATTCTGTAAAAAATGTGCCGAAATTGGTATTGATGGATTAATTATTCCTGATTTACCAGTCGATGTCTATAATGAACAGTACAAAGCAACATTTGAAAAATATGAATTAATAAATATGTTTTTAATTACACCTCAAACAAGTGTTGAACGTATTAATTTTATAGATTCAATTTCAAACGGATTTATTTACATGGTAAGTAGCGCAAGTGTTACAGGAAGTAATTCTGGATTTGGTGATGAGCAAACAAAATATTTTAAACGAATTGCAGAAATGAATCTTAAAAATCCTCAAATTATTGGTTTTGGAATTTCTAATAACGAAACCTTTACACAAGCAACCACTCATGCCAAAGGAGCAATTATTGGAAGTGCTTTTATTAAGCATCTAACTAACAATGGCGTCAATACGATTACTAATTTTGTTAGTAGTATATTAAAATAGTTTTCAAATTGTAAATTAAGCTCATGGTAGATATTAAATACAGAACTGCTGATCTAGATGATTTAACAACATTATTAGATTTTGAATACGAAATCATATCTTTTGAACGTGCTTTTGACAGTAATTTAAAACCAGACCCAACACATTATTACGATTTAAAAGCAATGCTGCTCTCTCAGGAAGTAGAAGTTGTTGTTGCTCATATTAACAACAACATTATTGCATCTGGTTATGCCAAAATAGTAAATGCAAAACCATATCATATTAATTCTCAATATGCTTATTTAGGGTTTATGTATGTAAAACCAGAATTTAGAGGCAAAGGTGTAATACAAAATATTATTGAAACTCTTTTACAGTGGTCTAAAAACAGAGGTTTAGAAGAAGCAAGACTCGAAGTTTATAATGATAATGTAAACGCTATAAAAGCTTATGAAAAAGTTGGCTTTAAAAAGCACATGATTGAAATGAAAATGTATTTATAAATGAGAAAAGATGAAAAAATAATTTTATTCAGCATTTTGTATCTAACATATTTCAGTTTGCTTTATACATTCATTTTTTATAATATAAGAGGACTTTTACTTTTCTTTATGATGTTGACAGTATTAAACCTTCCTTCATTAGTATGTATTCTTTTTATTTTAACTTTTGAAAAAAATAAAAAAAAGACAGTCCCTAAATGGTTATATATTTTTATTTCTGTTTTAACTTTTACAATCACACTTATTCTATATAAAGATATAACAGAAGACCCTAGAAATATCTTTCCAATTTTTGAAGAATCAATCTATATAATTATCCTACTCTGTATCATTTCTAATCTTTTAGCTTATATTTCTTTGCGTTTAAAAAAAAGATGTAAATTTTAAATAATATAGTATTTAGAATTACATTTGACAGATTATTAAACCAAATAAATATCACCTTTATGAGAATTAAATTTTTATTGCTAGTAATGTTATGCAGCTTAAGTTTTGGTTGCAAAAAAGACACAAAAACAACAATAACTCCTGAAGAAGAAACAACAACTTCTAAACC
Organism: Aquaticitalea lipolytica; assembly: GCF_014641635.1. Taxonomy (GTDB): domain Bacteria; phylum Bacteroidota; class Bacteroidia; order Flavobacteriales; family Flavobacteriaceae; genus Aquaticitalea; species Aquaticitalea lipolytica. The sequence continues at coordinate 673,560 of NZ_BMIC01000001.1, forward strand.
AGTAGTTGGCGAAATAGACCCAGAGTTATTACCAGATAAAGTTACATATTCAGGCATGTGGACTACTAAAAATGCTACTTCACAAACAGAAGTAATTCTTAATCAAAACAATAATGAAATAATTGGAACTCTAGCTTATAAAGAGTTTGATAATAACGGAAAATTACAAATCATTGGTAACAAACTTACCATTAAAGGCGTAGTAGAAAACGAAATGCTTAAAGCTACTATTTTAGACGAAAACAATACTAAAATATCATCAGCTACTTTAACACAAAACGATAAAGAATTGTCTTTTAAAGTAACAGGTAAAAAAATAAAAAACATTGATAGTTTTACAGCTACTAAAAGAAGCATGTAATGCCATATTTTATCTTAATTAAACACAAGATTAACTTCCAATTACCATAACTTTTAGTTATATTCCCTGCTATGAATACAATAGAAAATATTGAATTAGAATTTTTAAAAATTGAAGATTACCAAGAGCTAAAAGAAGCTATGGTTGCTTCTTATGTAACAATGCCAGATTCTATCTGGAAAGAAGAGCAGATTAAAAAACTGGTTAGCGAATTTCCAGAAGGTCAAGTTGTAATTAAAATAAACAATCAAATTGCTGGCTGTGCTTTATGTATTATGGTTGATTATGATAAGTTTGAAGACAACCATACCTATAAAGATATTACTGGTAATTATACTTTTAATACACACACCAAAGATGGAGATGTAATTTATGGTATAGATGTATTTATCAGACCTGAATATAGAGGCTTGCGTTTAGGCAGACGTTTGTACGACTACAGAAAAGAGTTATGTGAGCGACTAAATTTAAGAGGTTTAGCTTTTGGTGGACGTATTCCAAATTATCATAAATATTCTGAAAGTTTAACTCCTAAAGAGTATATCGATAAAGTTCGTCGTAAAGAAATTCACGATCCTGTTTTAAACTTTCAAATATCTAATGATTTTCATCCAGCAAGAATTTTAAAAAACTACTTAGAAGGTGATAATGCATCAGGAGAATATGCAGTGCTTTTAGAATGGGATAATATCTATTACGAGAAGAAAAACAAAAAAGCATCAACAGTAAAAAAAATAGTACGTCTAGGTCTTGTACAATGGCAAATGCGTTCTTACAAAACTCTAGATGATTTAATGCATCAAGCCGAATTTTTTGTAGATTCAGTATCTGGATATCGTAGTGATTTTGCATTATTCCCAGAGTTTTTTAACGCGCCTTTAATGGCTGAAAACAATCACTTATCTACACCAGAAGCTATAAGAGAATTAGCTAAACATACAACGGAAATTGTACAGCGCTTTTCTAAATTAGCTATATCATACAACATTAATATTATTACTGGTAGTATGCCAGAAATTGTAGGAGATAAACTTTACAATGTTGGCTATTTATGCAGACGTGATGGTACAACTGAGCGTTATGAAAAATTACACGTTACACCAGACGAAGCCAAAGTTTGGGGAATGGTTGGTGGAAATAAATTACAAGCCTTTGATACCGATTGTGGTAAAATTGGAATTTTAATTTGTTATGATTCTGAATTTCCAGAACTAAGCAGAATTCTTGCTGATGAAGGTATGGATATTCTATTTGTTCCTTTTTTAACAGACACACAAAACGGATTTTCGCGAGTTCGTCATTGTGCACAAGCTCGTGCTATAGAAAACGAATGCTACGTAGCTATTGCAGGAAGTGTTGGTAATTTACCTAAAGTGCATAATATGGATATACAGTTTGCGCAATCAATGGTATTTACACCTTGCGATTTTGCTTTTCCTAGCGATGGTGTAAAAGCACAAACAACACAAAATACCGAAATGATTCTTATTGCTGATGTTGATATCGATTTATTACGAGAACTTAATCAGTTTGGAAGTGTTAGAAATTTAAAAGACAGACGTAAAGACTTATTCGAATTAAGAAAAAAATAAAAAGAAATGACCTATCATATTATAATAAATAACGTTAAAACTGTTGAAGAACTAAATGGTGCTTGGACAAATAACGATTTTATTCAATTGCTCGATCTTTTTGGATTTCCAGATGCCGAGCAATCAAAACCTGAAGAACTACGTGATTTGTTATTTATGGCTATTTCAGATTTCGAGCCAAATGAAGCTGCAGAAATAATTTTAAAATATAAACTTTCTGATAGTTTAAATGATAATCAGATTGAGCAAATTTCGCACGAAATGTTATTGGACAAAATCTCTGAAGAATACAGCGATATTTCGCTTCATCATGAGTTATTTAACATCAATCAGTTATTGTTTAAAGCTTATAATGGCACATTTCCAAGCGCAAAAGCATCTGTAGTTGAATTTGAAATACAACCAAACAAAGACATTGATAAAGAGATTGTTTTAAAAGCAATTAGCAAAACACTATCTGGCAGCAATGTTATTAAACGTTTATACTCAAACCACTTAGCAGGTAAAGAAAATTTTGATGAAGCCGAAAGTATTATTTGGAATTTAAAACCTATTGGCGAATCTGCTTATCAGTTAATCACTTCTGAATATTGGATGAGTAGAGATGAGTTTACAGAAGCTGAATACGATGTCGAAGTAATTGAGTTTGAAGAAGACGAAGACGATAACTAGCCTTTATTTTTTAGCATATTTAAATACATATTCTCAACTTTTGTTCGTGCCCAAGGCGTACGACGCAAAAACTTTAAACTAGATTTTACCGAAGGATTATCAGTAAAGCACCTAATATTAATTAGTGTTCCCATATATTCCCAACCATAATGAGCTTCTAACTCGGTTACAATTTGCTCGAGTTTAATACCATGTAAAGGATTGTTTGGTTGTGATTCCATTATCTGATTGTCAGGTCGAGCGCAGTCGAGACCTAAGTTTTTAAAATCTCATATAAAATAACCTCTCGACTGCGCTCGAGAAGACATTATTCTCCTATAACTAACTTTTTAATTTTTGTTGCTTTTTCAAAATGATTAAGCTTGTGTGTCATAATCCACCATTCTGCTGCTTCCATTAACAACTCTGGATCTGTGTTTTTATTTTCAAAAAAGGCATAGAATGAAAGCCCAACATTTAACCCTTTTGTTTCTATTTTTTTATCACAAATAGAAATAATTTTATCTTTTAAAGTGGCACGCATTAAGTTATTCTTTTCTGTCGTTATGACGATTTGGTCTTTTGTTTCTGTTATTTCTATTTCTATTCGCATTTCCGCTTTTAGGCTTATTTGTGTTAGAATTCCTAGGATTAGCATTGCGCTGTCTACCTTGTCCTGGTTTAAAAGGTTCGGTTGATGCGTTTGGATCTGGCTCAAAACCTTCAATAATTTCACTCGGAATACGTTGGCCAACCAATTTTTCAATATCACGTAAAAACGATGTTTCGTCTGCACTTACTAACGACACTGCTTCACCACTTGCTCCTGCTCTACCAGTTCTACCAATTCGGTGTACATAGTCTTCAGAAATATTAGGCAATTCATAATTTACAACATGTGGTAATAACGGAATATCTAATCCACGAGCTGCAATATCTGTAGCCACCAACACTCTTGTTGTTCCTTTTTTAAATCCATCGAGTGCTTTAGTACGAGCACCTTGACTTTTATTACCATGAATAGCCATTGCAGAAATATTGCTGCTTATTAGCTTTTTTGTAAGCTTATTGGCACCATGCTTGGTACGCGTAAACACCAAAACCTGCTCCCAATTACCATCAGAAATTAACTTCACTAATAAGTCAGACTTTAACCCTTTTGCCACACGATACACTTTTTGGTCAATAGCATCAACAGTAGAATTTTCTGGAGTGGCTTCAACTAAAATTGGATGATGTAAAATATCATTTGCTAAAGCTTTAATGTCTTTTGAAAAAGTTGCCGAAAACAATAAATTTTGACGTTTAGCAGGCATTATGCTCATTATTTTTTTAATGTCGCGTAAAAATCCCATATCTAGCATTCTATCAGCTTCATCTAGAACTAATATTTCAACATTAGCAAGCGATAGCAGTTTTTGATTGTGCAAATCTAACAAACGTCCAGGTGTTGCTATTAACACATCAACACCATTACGCAAAGTAGCAACTTGAGGTCTTTGGTTAACACCTCCAAAAATTACTGTACTTCTAATATCTAAAAAAGCACTATACTCTTTAACATTATCATACACTTGTGCAGCCAATTCACGTGTTGGTGTTAATACCAATGCACGTATAGGACGATGACGTAATTGCTGACCTTGAGATAATATTTGCAACATTGGCAATGTAAAACCAGCTGTTTTACCTGTACCAGTTTGTGCAGATGCTAAAACATCTTTACGTTCTAAAATTAAAGGAATCGCTTTTTGTTGTATTGGAGATGGTGTTGTATAACCTTGTTTGCTGACTGCTTTTAATAAAGCATCAGATAAACCTAATGAATTAAATGACATATAAATTGTTTGTTAAATGACAATCTATTTTTTAGCGTCATTCTTTTATTAGCTGCAAAGGTACTGCTAATTTATTCAGTGCAATTTTAATTGCTTGATTTTGTTAGAAAAATAACCGAAATTAGTAGTTTAAGTACTATAAATACATGGACAGAAGAGAATTTACAAAAGGACTTTTGGCATCTGTATCGAGTTTTGCTCTTATAGACTCTCTTTTTGCTTATAATGCTTTTGGCTACAACATAAAGCCAATTGCAAATCATTGGGCAATTCAATTAAACGAGTACTGTTCAGATTTAAAAACAGAAACTATTACTGCTACGCAATGGCAATCTAAAATTGAAGACTTATATAACCAAATAGAGCTAGAAGACCTATTAAAATTCATAAAATTTGAAAACCTTATTAAAGGGTTTGAATATCCTAATCTTGGAGTAAATACAAAACCTGTAAAATTTCCAAAACTAGAAGGTTTACCTGAACAAACTGTATTTATAAAAAAGATTTTTGGAATGAAAAAAAACAGAGCTATCATTCCGCATGGTCACAGTAATATGGCATCGGCTCATTTAATTTTAAAAGGAGAAATGCATTTACGGCATTATGAAAAAATTAGAAAAGAAAGTAACAATTTAATCATAAAACCAAGCATTGATAAAATTGCCAAACTTGGTGAGAGTTCATCTATTTCTGATGAAAAAGATAATGTACATTGGTTTATAGCGCATACAGATACTGCTTTTACTTTTGATGTTATAATGATAGACTTAAATGGAAAATCTTACGACATACATAATTTAGATATTTACGAAAAGCAAAACCTTTCTGATGGTACTATGCGAGTTCCTTTATTAGATGTAGAAACTGCTCTAAAAAAATATGGTAAAGAAACACATCACTAAGCACAAAATCTCTGTCAAAGGCTCATAGGCTATTTACTCAAAAAATAGTCTTTGATTTTGTCATAAAAAAAAGCGAACTTCGTTTAACGTTGTATATAAATCATTAAAACGAATTCATATCCTTAAGTTGGCAATAAGTATGAAAAAAATCGTGACAAAAGATAAACACTTATTTCGGATTATATTTCTTGCTTCAATTTTTCTGTTGTTGCTTAACGATTTGTTCTTAAAATTTGAGTATCATAATTATCTGACTGGAAAACTATCTGATTTTGCTGGACTATTTGCTTTTCCTTATTTTTTCAGCACGTTCTTTCCAAAGAAAATAAAACCGATTTACATATTGAGCGGAATTTTATTCGTGTTTTGGAAATCGGAATTATCACAACCGATTTTTGATTTTGCTCTCTCAAACGGAATTGGAATGAACCGAACAGTAGATTATTCGGACTTATTTGTGCTAACAATACTACCAATTTCTTATAAATATTGGAATTCTACTTCTCAACAAATTTTCGAACCAAAAAGAGTATTAAAACCAATAATCATAACAATAAGTTGTATCTCATTTATTGCCACTACATTACCAAAGCACTATGAGAAAATTTCTTTAAAATCAGAATTCTCGACTAATGTAAATTCCGACTATCAAAACGTAAGAAACCAACTTAATCTTTATAAAGAAGGACTGTTCGAAAAAGACAATTATAGGATTGAACTTCCAGAAAAAAGAGCACATATTTTGACTTCAATAAAAGTCGACTCAATAAATGAAAATACAACAAGAATAGCATTAGATAGCATTTTGAGCTTCACGGTTGAGGGAAATGGATTTATTTTCAGTAGAGGAATTAAGAAAAAGGATGTTGAATATGTTAGAAATTTAAATCAACCCGAAATTGAAAAGTTATTCTCGGAACAAATAAAAACCGAATTTGAATAAAAATAACTATTGCCAACAACGTGTAAGCGCAATAACTGCTGAATTACCTAATCGGAAATTCAACTCGTTTTGCTAAATTAGGTGCGTCAGCGGAAAGTACTCGCGCACTTTCCCGCAACTAATAATACACAAACACGTTAGCTTTCATTTAAAATGAGTGAAGAAATAAAAGTAATTAATGGTTATAAGATTTATGAAAATCTTGAATATATAAGAATGCGACCTTGTGTAATTTTGACTTCAAAACCAATAACTGCTTTAGAAAACTATCTTTGGGGATATTGGACTTATGCGAATAAAAATTATAGTGGAGACCAAATATATAATGAAGGAGACCCTGATTTTAATGAATTTAAATGGTGGTTAAGTGGACAACCTAATATTCCTTTATCGACAGGTCCAAGATTTTATAAATTATTACTAGAACAATGTGAAAATGACGAAGAAAAGGCGTTCGAATTATTCTATGAAAAGTTGGATGAGTTTAAACAAATAAAAACGAAAAGCTAACACCGACTATAATTCATTGCTTCTGACTTTCCTCTCGGAAAGTCCTTGCAAATTTGCTATCTTCGGTTTACGGCGGAAAATCCTCGCGCACTTTCCCGTTACTGACGCTTACACAAAACCGTTAGCTTTAATATGGCAAATGACATTAAATCAATCAATTATTATTAAAGATAAACGCAACCATTTGATAAAGTTTCCATCTATATTATAAGCTTAAAACAAACTTCTTATGAAAAAATTAGTTTTAGTTGCTTTAACATTCTTTATTATTGGTTGCAGCAATAATGAAAATATATCTGAACCCAACAACTTGAGCTCAATTGATGTATATGTTGCTGGGCAAAAAGAAGGAAATGCAACTTATTGGAAAAATAACACTGAAATCACTCTAGACAATGGCGGATTTAGTGGTTCAACTGCTGATAAAATTATTGTTCAGAATAACAATGTTTATGTTTTTGGAAGAGGTGATTCTACATATTTACTATGGGAAAATGGTAGTGTAACAAACTTAAATGAAGAATTTCAAGAACCAAGCTATGAGGTAGACTATATAACAGATATGATAATAGATGGTAATGATGTGTATTTTATAGGATATTTAAAGAGCTCGACCAATCCGACAACTTATGATTTGGTTTATTGGAAAAATGGTATAAAGACGGTCATTCTTACAAATTGCATTTTTAGACATCAACAATCTTCAATTAAAATCATTAATGATAACGTTTATGTTTTTTCAAAAAACGATAATAATCAAAAAGGTGTTTTTACAAATAATAGTTTTAATCCTATTGACTCTGGACATTTAGCTTATGGTATAACAACAAAAGAAAATGAAATTTACACCTACGGTTCAATAATAGGAAATTCAGATATAACAGGTTTTTACAAAAATGTTATAACTGGTATAGAAACAACTAATGAACAATCTATTGAAAATTTGGCTTTTGATGTGAGTGATATTTATACCGTAGTTTATCACAATGATAATAATGCTTTTAGTTCACGCAGAGAAATTTTAAAAAACAATGAATCTTATTATATTTCACCTGAGGGATTTGAATCACATATTGTTGACTTAAAAGTCAAAAATGGCAATGTTTATACTATAGTAAGAGAATTGATTTCTGCCAATTATGGCCCAAATAAGTTGTTGATCAATAATAATACTGAATTAGTTTTAGATGAAAATCCTTCTAACTTTTTGAATAACATATTTATAGTTGAGAATTAGGAATAATAAAAATTATAAACAGCAAGATACTAAGGCAAACAATGGCTATAAGTAATTGCAAGTACACAAACACGTTAAACGAACCACCTAAAAAAACTCACTATACTGCATCACTCTAAAATCGAAGGTATTAAACTTTGGATTTTTAGTCTTAAGGTGTTTGTAAAGTGGTAGTTTACTTATTGAAATATTTGCAGCTCCAGAGCCAGAGGTTAGCGATACTGTTTTTATTGTTCGAGCTTCTTGGGTCGATTCCATTACTTTACTTGAAATGACAAATTGGTGAATTCGAGGTACTTCGTTTGAGACAACTTCAAGTTTTATGTTATAATCTTTTATATGTTTCCTAAAAAAATATTCTGGTCCGTTTTTACTGTTTCCTCCTGTAAATAATAAGGTATCTATATTAGGATACTTTTTTAAATACCCAATAACATCACGAAGTACAATGTTTTGCATTCCTAAATCTGAAGCATCAATTTTTTCGCGTTCGGCACTTTCAACAATATCGCAAACACCTATTTTTTGTTGTATTAAAAACTGTTTACGTTCATTAATGGCTTCTTGCGAATTGTCGTAACGTAAGTTTAAATTATGAATTTTTTCAATAAACAACCAAAGGGAATTGTAATAACTTCCGTAGCAAAAATCGACATCCTTTTCTAATAATTCACCTGTTGAAAATCTTGGTGGAGGTAATGTACCAACAATTAGTTTTGTAGTATCATCTTGAATAAATGGCTGATATGGATGTTTGTGTTTAAACATGTTTTTTGTCATTCCTGAATTAAATATTAAGGCTATTCCGTTTTGTAAAAACTTATAATTTTCGTATTTTATCTATTAAACAAATTATTATGGGAAAAGGAGATAAAAAATCGAGACGTGGTAAAATACAACGAGGCACTTATGGTGTTCGTCGTCCGAAAATTAAAAAGCGTCCAACTACTTTAGAAAAAATTAGCATCGATAAAAAATCGAAGCCTTAATTATCTGGTAAAAACCAATTCGTTTTCTGACGACATTGCTTCACTAAACGCGTAGCCTTCATAATTAAAGCCTTTTATGTCATCTAATGTATTTGCATTACTGTCTATAATATAACGCGTCATGTAGCCTCTAGCAAGCTTGGCAAAGGTCATAATAGTTTTATATTCTCCGTTTTTAAAGTCTTTAAAATTTGCAGTTACCACATGAACTTTTAAAGCTTTGGTGTCTATAGCTTTAAAATATTCGTTACTAGCCAAATTAAGAAGAAACTCATCGTCTTTTAACTCTTCATTTAATGCTTTTACTATAGCCTTTTTCCAGAATTCATAAAGATTTTTATGCTTACCAACTGGAAACTTTGTTCCCATTTCTAATCGATAAGGCTGCATTAAATCTAACGGTTTTAACAAACCATATTGTCCAGAAATAATTCTGACTTTATCTTGTACTATATCAATTTTATCTTTTGGTATTGTGTAGGCATCTAAACCTCTATACACATCGCCACTAAAGGCATAAATTGCTGGTCGTGCATTATCTTTTGTAAATGGTAAGCTCCACTCTTGATTACGCTCGTAATTTAACTGTCCTAAAGCATCAGAAATACTCATTAGCTTTGAAAGGCTTTTAGCAGATTTCTTTTTTAATAGTTTATTAATTCGCTCTGCTTCTGATAAAAAAAGAGCTTCCGACGTTTTGGCTGTTGGTAATTTACTTTCAAAATCGAGAGATTTTGCTGGAGATAATACGAGTTTCATAAGCACTTATATATTTATTCAAATTTACAATTACCTACGATAAAATAAAAGGTGATGGTTTTATATTTTTTATTATAAACATTGCTAAAGTCTATGATAAGACTTCTTGCCCAAACTGAATAACATATTTATTATTATCGTAAATGGCAAATTCGCGCATATTCCAATCAAATGTTTCTATAGGATAACAAATCTCAACTTTATCTTTAAGCGACTTCCATAAAGCTTCAACATCATTCACCTTTATATAAAATGAACCAGTAAATGTAGGTGTAGAAAAAGGCATGTGTGCATTAGGTTTGGCTAACATAATATCTACATCATCTTTAGATAAAGAAGCCCATTGCCAGTCTTCGTTTTTTTCTAAACAGATAAAACCTAATTGTGTTGTATAAAATGCAATAGTTTCTTCTAATTGCTCTGTGTAAAGCATTGGAACAAGTTGATTGAATTTCATCTATTTATAATTATTTGTTTTTAAAGATCAGATGCAATGCACAAATTGTAAATTTGGAGACCGCATTTCATAATAAAAAAACTTAAAATTACTCTAACTCCATATCTTGATGCTTGGCATAGTTTCGCCATTTCTCGATACATTGTTGCATATCTTCTGGCAACTCAGAATTGAAACTTAAAAACTCTCCTGTTTTAGGGTGTTTAAAGCCAAGCGTTTTTGCATGTAATGCTTGTCGTGGTAATACTTTAAAGCAGTTTTCTACAAACTGTTTGTACTTTGTAAAGGTTGTGCCTTTTAGTATACGCTCACCTCCATAACGTTCGTCATTAAAAAGTGTGTGACCTATATGTTTCATGTGCACACGTATTTGGTGTGTACGTCCTGTTTCGAGAATACAAGACACTAAAGTAACATAGCCTAAACGCTCAATAACTTTATAATGCGTTACTGCTGGTTTTCCTTTGTCTTCATCATCATCTAAAAACACGGCATTTTGTAAACGGTTTTTTGGGTGTCTGCCAATATTACCTTCTATAGTACCTTCGTCTTCTTCAATATTTCCCCAAACTATTGCTACATACTCACGCTGACTGGTTTTATTAAAAAACTGTTTAGACAAATTTGTCATTGCCTTTTCAGTTTTAGCAATAACTAAAAGTCCGCTTGTATCTTTATCTATTCTGTGTACCAAACCAGGTCGCTCGCTTGAGTTGTTTGGTAAATTTTCAAAATGATACACCAATGCGTTTATTAATGTACCAGAATAATTACCATGTCCTGGATGAACCACCATTCCTGCTGCCTTATTGATTACTAAAAGCTCGTCATCTTCATAAACAATATCTAAAGGGATATTTTCTGGCGTTAGTAAATACTCGTAAGGTGGATGCTCAAAAAGAACTCTAATTTTATCTAAAGGCTTTACTTTGTAGTTGGACTTTACAGGTGTATCATTTACATAAATACTGCCATCTTTAGCTGCTGCCTGAATTTTATTTCGAGTCGCATTTTCAATACGATTCATTAAGTATTTATCAATACGAAGTGGTGCCTGACCTTTATCTACTGTAAAAGCATGATGCTCGTACAACTCGTCATCGTAGTTGTCGTCTGAAGTAATTGTTGTATCTGTCATTTTTAGTCTGCTGCACGATTACCATTACCTAAAACCAAATCTATTTTGGATGTTAATGGCAACATATCACCAGCTTTTATAGGTTTACCAGCAAATTTAAGTGCTAGTACTTCGTCTTTAGCAATATAATCGCTATAAGTAATATTTCCTACCTCAAAACCTAAAGCTTCTAAAGTCGGCTTTGCTTGTCTGAAAGTACGACTTACAACATTTGGCACTGCCACTTTACGATAACCTGATGGATTTAATATTAAGTATATTTTACGGTCTTCTTTAACTTGAGTTCCTGCTAAAGGGTATTGTTCTATTACTGAATATTTTGGGTATTTTGGATTAAAATTAGCCGAGTCTTGGATTTCCATTGCCAAATCTTTGTCATCTAATTCAATTTGAACAGTTTCTAGTGTTTTTCCTTTTAGGTCTGGCACTTCTACAAAACTTCCATGATTGGTTCTAAAACTTAACCATTGTAAAAGTATAAAGCATAATACTACTAGCGCAACAATTGCTATTACAATTTGTTTTAAAAATACTTTACTGGTAAGAAAATTTTTAAGGCTCATTACTGTTTTTTATAAAAGACAAATATATAAAAAGAGAATCGTTTTATCTTTTGCTTTTAATGTGATATTTTAGCTTAACTAATAATAGATACGTTTTATTGTTAGTTTTAGATTAAAATGATTGTATAATTAATATAAACTCTCACTTTACTGAGAAGTGCCATGAAAAAAAATATTGCCATAATAATGGGAGGCTATTCAAGTGAATATGAAATCTCTTTAAAAAGCGGTCAAGTAGTTTTTGAAACTCTCGATGCTTCAAAATACAATGCATACAAAGTTCACATCTTTAAAAATAAATGGGTATATGTTGATGCTAATGATAATGAATATCCTATTGACAAAAACGACTTTTCTGTAACTGTAAATGGTAATAAAACAACTTTTGATTGTATTTTTAACGCCATTCATGGTACTCCTGGAGAAGATGGTTATATGCAAGGCTATTTAGAATTGCTAAACATTCCTCACACAAGTTGTGGCATGTATCAAGCTTCGTTAACCTTTAACAAGCGTGATTGTTTAAGCACATTGAAACCTTACGGAATTAAAACTGCAACTTCTTATTACATTAATCTTGGTGATACAGTTAATGAAACAGCAATTGTTGAAAAAGTAGGTTTGCCATGTTTTGTAAAAGCCAATAAGGCTGGAAGTAGTTTTGGAATTACTAAAGTGTACAAAAAAGAAGACTTAAAAAATGCTTTAGAAGTAGCCTTTAAAGAAGATGATGAAGTGATTATTGAATCTTTTTTAGATGGTACTGAAGTATCGGTTGGTGTTATAACTTACAAAGGCGAGGTAATTGTTTTGCCAATTACAGAAATAGTTAGCAACAACGATTTTTTTGATTACAAAGCCAAATATCTTGGCGAATCGCAAGAAATAACACCTGCAAGATTAAGTAAAGTACAAGAAGAAAAAGTAAATAGTGTTGCTAAAAAGGTGTATGAAGTTTTAAAAATGAAAGGCTTTAGCAGAAGTGAATATATTTTTAAAGATGGTGAACCTCATCTTTTAGAAGTAAATACTGTGCCTGGACTTACAAAAGCAAGTATTTTACCTCAACAAGCTGCTGCTGCAGGAATTAGTTTAGTTGAATTGTTTAGCAATGCAATTGAAGAGGCTTTGAAATAAATTATGTAATTTTAAATTATGAAAAGAGCATTATTTCCAGGGTCGTTTGACCCAATTACGTTAGGACATTACGACATTATAAAACGTGGTATCCATCTTTTTGATGAAGTAGTTGTAGCTATTGGTATAAATGCCGACAAAAACTATATGTTTTCTTTAAAAGAACGCCAACAGTTTATTGAAGAAGCTTTTAAAGATGAGCCGAAAGTAAAAGTGGTTACCTACGAAGGATTAACAATAGATTTTTGTAAAAAAATAGATGCTCAATTCATTCTTAGAGGCCTTCGCAATCCTGCAGATTTTGAGTTTGAAAAGGCTATTGCTCATACTAACCGAAAGCTGTCTAAAATAGAAACTGTGTTTTTATTAACTGCTGCTAGAACTTCATATATTTCGTCATCAATTGTTAGAGACGTAATAAGGAATAATGGCGATTATACTGTTTTAGTACCAGAAAGTGTAAAAACTAAATAAGTTTATTCCTTTTCGCTTTTTGTACAGCTTCCAGCTTATTATGCACTTGTAGTTTTCTGTAAATATTTTCTATATGCTTACGAACAGTACCAGAGGACAATATTAAATTTTCGGCAATTTTATTGTAATTTAAACCTTTGCTTAATTGTTCTAAAACATCGATTTCTCTTGCTGTTAATTGTATATCTTCCTTATCTTCTTTATTTTGAATTGTAATTGGGTTACGAAGTAGCTTTAATGTTTTTAACGCTATAGAAGGGTTCATTGCAGCACCTCCATTTAACGTTTCAATAATACCATCGTGTAAATCTTTGGCATTAATTTCTTTAAGTAAATAACCATCTGCTCCAGCTTTAATGGCATTAAAAATATTCTCATCATTATCAAAAACAGTGAGCATGATAATTTTAATATGAGGATATTTTTGCTTGACAATTTCGGTAGTTTCAATTCCGTTTAACACTGGCATTTCAATATCCATTAAAATTAAATCGAGATTAGAATTATCTTCTAATTGTGTTAATAAATCTGATCCGTTTATCGCTGAAAATTTAAAACTTAAATCTTCAAAAAAAGACAACTTCTCTTTAACCGTGTGAATTAAAAATGAATTATCGTCAACGATAGCTATTTTGATGTTCATTGCAAATCTGTTTACATGACCAAGTTACTAATTTACAATTGAATGTATATACGCTATTTGTCGTATTTTTTATTAATTGGTAATAGCACCTTAACTTCTGTTCCTACTTCTAACTTTGATTCAATTTTTAGCTGAGCACCAATCTCTTGGGCTCTTTTTTTCATATTGTTAATTCCGTTGCCCATCACAACCGTTTTTTCATCAAATCCTTTTCCTTTGTCTAAAATTGAAATTTCTAATTCTTCATTTATGCCTTTAAACTGAACACTTATGGAAGTAGCATCTGCATATTTTAAAGCATTGTGTATGGCTTCTTGTATAATGCGATAAATGTTCATTCCCTCAACAGATGTAAAGGTTAATTGGTTTGGCAATGACTTATCTGCAATAAAACTAAAATTTACAACTTCTGAAGCTGAATTAGCTTTATCAATAAAATTTGAAATTCGAGACTGTAAATCATCAAGCGTAATTTCATTTTTATTCATTGCCCAAATGGTATCTCTTAACTCATAAATAGTTGTTGTTGTAAACTCACTTATACCTTTCAATTTATCACTTAACTTGGCTGGAAGTTTAAATCCATATTTTAAATTATCTAAGGATGAAATAATAAATGTAAGTTGTGCTCCAATATTATCGTGTAAATCGCGACTTATTCTTAATCGCTGTTCTTGCAAGCGATTTTGAGTTTCAATTTTTAGTAAAGCATCTTTAAGTTCATTTTCTTTTTGTAGCTGACGATTTTTAAGTTTTTGTTGATTATAAAAAAGAAAGCCTAATAATGACAATGCTATTGCAAGGCCTATTAATCCTAATATGTAACTGTTTTTTTTATTTAAATTCAGTTCGTTTTCAGCTAAATCAGCACGTTGTGATAAAATCTCTTTTTCTTTCTTTTCGGTTTGATACTCTATTTCTAGTTTGGCAACCTTAGCGTTTGTATCAAAATTTAAAATACTGTCTTTAAAAGTTGAATACTCTTTAAAATACTTTAGCGCAGTTTTTGTATCATTTTTAGCCTCATAATATTGAGAATACATATGCAAAGCAGTTTCAATATCGACTGCTGTTTTAGATTGGTTAGCAAAATAATAAGCACTATCAATAAATATTTTTGATTCGTCTACTCTACTGTTTTCAATTAAAACTTGTGCTATATTGTTATAACTTGTACCTACTCCAGCAAAATTTCCTATAGATTTTTCAATCATTGCAGATTGCTTAAAGTATACCAAAGCCGAATCAATTTTTTGCATGTAATAAAATACGGCTCCCACATTATTGGCTGATTCTGCAATGCCTTTTTTGTCTTTTAATTCTTTTTCAATTTTTAGAGAGTATTTAAAATATTGCAATGCCTTTTCTAAATCACCATCATTGGCATAAATGATTGCAATATTGTTATACACTTTAGAGATTCCTTTTTTATCCTTAAGCGATTCAAATACTACTTTAGACTTTAAATGATATTCAATAGCTTTATCATTTATCCCTAAAAAACTATATACCATTCCAATATTATCGCTAACAGTTGCTTGCTTATTTAAGTCTTTTTTAGCTTCATAAATTTTTAAAGCTGCTAAATAGTTTTTTAATGCGTCTTCATATAATCCTAAACCTCTATTACATCTTCCTATATTGTTTAATGCAGATGCCATTAGTATAGAGTCTTTAGTTTTTGATAATGCTTCTTGCGATAGTAATTTTGCCTTTTCAAATTCTCCTAAATCAACATATACAATACCCAAATAATTTTTTGAAGTATAATATTCATGAGTATCGTTTTTTGATTGCGCAATTTTTGCTGCTTTTTCAAGTAAAAGAATTGCTTTATTTGGATTTTCTTTATAAAATGCCATTGCAGAATCATTTAATTGTCCTGCAGTGTGTTGCGAATAAAAAGGCTCTATAAAAAATAAGTTAAGAAGTATAAATAGAAAATAATTTTTCATAAGAGTTTAGATTAATAGCAATATGAAAATACTACTTTTTTTATTGTAAATTACTTTTTAAAGTATGGCTATTACTTTAGTTCCTTTGTTTTCTTCAGACACTATTACTAGCTCACCTCCTATTTCATTGATTCGCTTTTGCATGTTTAGTAAACCATTACCTTTTTTAGTAGTTTGTAAATTAAACCCTTTACCATTATCACTTATTTCGAATTGAAGTTGTTGATTTACATAGCCAATGTTTACCTTTATTTGGTTAGGTTTAGCGTGTTTTAAACTGTTATGAATAGCTTCCTGAATTATTCTATGAATATTCATGCCTTCAACTGAAGAGAATTTTCTTGTAGTATCTACATTATCATCAACTATAAATGAAAATTCTATTTTATCGTCAGACAAATGTGCTTTATCTATATAATTTGAAATACGTGTTTGCAAATCTTCAAAAGTAATTTCACTTTTATTCATTGCCCAAATGGTATCACGTAATTCATAAATTGTTGCTGATGTAAAACTACTTATGTCATCTAACTTTTTATTGAGCTTTTCGTCTTTTATATCAAAGCCGTATTTTAAGTTATCTATTGAGGAAATAATGAAAGTAAGCTGTGCTCCAATATTATCGTGTAAATCTCTACTAATACGCAAACGCTGCTCTTGTAATCGGCTTTGGGTTTCTATTTTTAGTAAGGCATCTTTAAGCTCATTCTCTTTTTGTAGCTGATGATTTTTTAGTTTCTGTTGATTATAAAACAAATAGCCAATAAAACCTAAAATAAGCGCCAACCCTAACAATCCATACAACTGATAGTCGCGCTTTTGTATTGTTAAGTTTTTTTCTGCAAGTTCGGCACGTTGCGTTAAGATTTCACGTTCTTTATCTGCTGTTTTATAACGCTCACCCATTTCGGCAATTTGTCGCGTTTTAGTCTCGTTAAGCAAAGAGTCTTCAATACTTTTATACTCTATATAGTTGTTTAAAGCATTTTTGTAATCGCCTTTTTTTACATCAAGCTCGTGATAGCGATAATAGGCTTCTAATTGATATTTTCTGGTGCCATACTTTAATGTGTTTTGCATAGCACTATCCAATATTTTTTTTGCTTCAGAAAATCTATTGGTTTCTAAATATATCTTACCCAAGTTAACAAGTGTAACCCCTTTTCTGTCGTCAAAGCCAGGAACCTTTAACGATTTTAAAGTGTACTCTTCTGCTTTTTTATAATCTTTAAGTTTACTATATGTGTTGCCTATATTGGAGTAGGATGTTCGTGCTTGTGCTAAATCATTAACCAGTTCGCTCATTCTCGCAGCTTTCTTGTTATAAAACAATGCACTATCAAATAATCGCTTATTAAAATTATCTCTTTCTGCCAACTCGTCAAAAGCTATACCTATACGTCCATAACATAAAGCTTCGCCTTTTTTGTCATTAAGTTTTTTGGCTAGTTTTAAAGCTTCTCTATTCCATTTTATTGATTCTTTAAAATCATACATTCTATCGTAGATATAGCCAATAGATGACATATCTCTTAGCACATTTTCTTCAATAGCATTTATTTTATTATACTCTAAAGATTTTAATCCTAAACTTAAAGCTTCAGGAAATTCTGAAAAAAGAGTGTGAATTTGAGACTCATCATAATAAATATCTTTTAGAGCTTCATTATTAGTATTTTCAAAAATTTTAGTTGCTTGTTTAAAATACTCTAAGGCCTTTATATTAGAAGTAGAAAGGATTGCTTTGCCTTTTAAATATAGTGCTTGCCCTTTTTTTAATTCATCATTATTTTCAATAGCCTTAGCAAGCATTTTATCTGCCATAACTATTTCTAAAGAGTCAGAATGTGAAAGCTTAGAATACGATTTATTTTGTGCTAAAAGAAGTATTGGGCAACACAAAAAGAAAGCTAAAATTATATATCTGATTTTCATTTTTGTGTACAAAAAAAGCATCAGTACCAAGCTGAATATTTCAACAGTGGATATAACTGACGCTTTTTTAAAAAAATTGATTAATAGCATTACGAATATATAATTTATTGTGCTTGAGCTTGATTTTTTTCGATAAGAAGCAATTAAAAAAGATTAAGCGCAACCCTACAAAAGTTACGCCTAATCATAATCTCAACAACAAGATTTATTTACTGAGATCGTAAGCATAAATTGTTTTATCATTGGCTTTGTAAAACAAGAATCCACCTTGCTCATCTACTTCATATTCAGGCTTTTTATCCATTAATAATATTTCTTTTTCTACTTTACCAGAGTCTTTATTTACTTTAACTAATCCAACACCATCATCTAGCTTTGTAAGTATAAATTGAGAGTTTTCTGTAGCTGAAGTAGCTTTAAATCGTTTTGATAGATAATCAAACGAAGCACTAGCTATTCCTGAAAACATATCGGCTGCACGTTTTGCTTCTTTACCATAATCGTTGTAGCTACTTAAATCGTTCATGCTTCCCATACCTGTTCTGTTAGCTCCTGCTCTTGCACTCATACTTACTGCCATTGCTGTAGATGCAACTGCGGCAATACCACCAACAATTTTACCAAATGTACTTCTACCTGGTGATTTATAATATGCATGATAGTTTTCTTTACCATCAAAATTTAACAAACTCATATTTTGATCTGACGATAAAAAGATACCATTCTTTCTAATCTCCATTAAATTTGGATCTTCTTTTTCATCAAATTCACATTTTGCTAAATCACTAACTGTTCCTGATTTTGCATCAACTGCCATGATTTTTCCATCTGCTGCAATTAAATATCTATTATTGGCTTGGTCGAATGTAGAGGCAACTGATGTAGCACTTCTATACTTTAATGGTTTATCCCAAATTTGGTCTCCTGTTTCTAAATTTACAATGTTTGCATCTTCACTAGTAATGTAAATAAGGCCTTGAGGTGTGTGAGCCATAACCATAATATTCTCACCTGTTTTTAATGGTTTCTTAAATAAAGTTTTTCCATCAAAAGAAATTTTATTGATTCCTCCTTGTTGAATACCAAATAAAATACCATCATCCATAATGTAAAAATGCTGTACGTAACCTTTTGTTTTTGGAGCTTTATCCCATAAATCTTCACCTGTTTTTGCGTCTAGAAAAGCAATTTCCGATTCGTTTTTTGCAGAAAACACACTGTTACTTCCTCCATCACTTTTATCACTTACAACAGCTAAACCTTGTGGAAGGATTTCAAAATTAACAACGTTTCCTTTTACTTTTCTGTCGTCATTCCATAATTCTGTTCCACTACTGCTTATTTTATGAATACGTGTATTGGCTCCATTACTAGTACCTTCAAATGCATAAATTTCTTTTTCAGTATCATCTGCAACCATCCAGTTAACTCCTTTAATTTTTGTCTGCCATTGCTCTTCCCCTTTATGAGACATTGATAATATACCTTGAGCTGTAGGAATTAATATTGAATTTTTTAATAAAAGCGGAGCTCCAGTAACACTAAAATCTTTAGCTATACCTACTCTTCCTGGTTTATCTAAAAAAAATGAAAAGTCTTGTTTACCACTAACAATATCGTATACAGCAATTTTTGGCACTTGGCTTTCAAACTTTTGATCGCTTTTTTGTAATCCGCTAATAATAATTTTATTCTGTGGAAGCACAACATTACAAGTGTAAACTTGATTCCAATTATCATTCTCTGAATTAAAAAGTACAGTACCTTGCACGTAATCTATTACAGCTCTTTTAGTTTTGGCCAATCCAGCAAATTTAGAATCTGCGCCTTGTGATACAATTATGTAAGGTGTTCCAGGAACAAAGTCGGTTTCTTCTGGTTTTAGTTTACCAAAATTATTAAAAGTAAATATTGGTGTGTTTTTCTTTGGATCGATACCAACTAATCCATCATTTGTAGCAGCTACTAAAATACCTCCAACAGTTAAAGTCATTTCATTAATATTAGCGCCTAAATCATAGGTTTTATCTGGCTGTTCTGCTTTTTGAGCTAATATAGAAGTTGAGCTTATTAGTAGTACTATAAGCATCAATAAGTTTTTAATTTTTATATATTGTGTTTTCATAATCTTAACTTTTTTAATTCATTATTTCTAAATTGAACGAACCCTCTGTAATGTTTTTAGTACTACCATCATTAGTGTTTTTACAAGTGAAACTAAAAGTTCCTTTAATGTTAGTACTTGTTTGCTCAGAAACATTTATTTCGCCTACTACACCAGAATTTTGAAAAGGTGCATTCCATGTTTGCGAGTTTAACGGATTACTAATATTAGGTTCGATGTATGAAGCTATTATAAATACATTGCTATCAGAAAGCTCGTATGAGCCCACACCATTGTATCCATTTATAATCATATTAATGGCTTGTGATTGTGTGTTACCTTGCATAACTAAGGTAGTCTGATTACTTGCTGTGGTTAAGCTTGCAAAAGATGTAATTTCTAATGAAGTAAACTGACTGCCATTTACTTTGGCAGTTATTGTACCTGCTGCTGCATCACCTCCATCACCTCCATCATCGCTTTTAGAACACGATGACAATGTTACCAATGATCCGATCATTATAAATAACATTAATTGTTTAAAATTTCTCATTGTTGAATATTTTATGATTAATAACAATCCAAAATTGCAACTTAATGAGAGGTCAAACAATACGACGAATTACGTATATTTTAAAAAAATTAATTATTCGGAAAAGAGTAGTAATTGCTTCTTTAGTTCTTCTTTTGATGTTTTACCATCATATAATTTATCTACAAGATAATTGAGAAATTGAGCATTGTCTTTAATAGATACTAAACTAAAATCGACTATAGCTCTAAAGAAAATTAATAGTAAAGCTGCTATATAAGTAACGCTTGTAAACATCATAAAAAACATAGCAAGGATAACAGTAAACTGCTGAATAAAAATACGAGCATATGGTTTGTACATTATTTCTTGTACTGTAAACTGAAGTTGTTTTTGGGGCAATATAAAGTCAAAAATAAACTTCATTAATTGCGTACCAACCATTAATGGTAAAATATACTCCATTCCTTTAAAATGAAGTATGGTTTTGTAGTTTTCAATGAGATAAAAAGGCTCTTTGAAAAACCCATAATCACCAATTCCAAAAATTACAAATACAAAAATAGATTGTATGGCTACAAATGCTCCATAATGAAATAAGAAAAAAGGAATAAAAAACATAACAGATTTTCCACTTCCATCATGGCGAGACGCAACATACATTTTAATAGCATTGAACAAACCAATAATTATGGTTTCTAAAAAATACCCAAAAAGCACTGCATAAGGTTCTATCTTGCCAAGAAAAAGCAAGACAATTAGGACTATTAAATTCATCCAAGCGTATGAATTATTTTTGTTTGGAATAAATACAGATTGCAGCATATTCAATTGTTTAGTTACAAATAAAAGAATTATTCTATTGTTTAAACATACGTCATTTAGCGTATATTCTAAAACTGCATATATGGAAATTCAGATTGAAGTTCTTGCTTTTTAATTTCTAATTGCTGAAGAAATTTTTGATGTGCTTCGGAATTTGGATTGAAAGCTCTATGCTCAATACCCTTTTGAATAACATCAACATCATTCATGGTTTTATCAGTATGTAAAGCCAGCCAAACATATTTAAACTTTTCCCAAATGTATTGTACTGCTATTGCATTTGGGTGTAACATATCTTCAGCATAAAAACGATAATCACGAAGCTCATCGAGCATAATCTCGTACGATGGAAAATAAAAGCAATTTGTATATGCTTTATCTGACAAAACGTTATGTATTGCTGCAATTAAATGTGCTTTACTTTGTGTATTCTCAACAAAACCATCTTTAACATGCCTTACAGGAGATACTGTAAAAATGATTTTTGCTTTAGGATTTACTTTACAAATTGATTTTACAATATTTTGTAATGAATTAGAAATCTCATTAATAGTAAGCAACGCTTTGGTAAATTGTTTTTGTGGCACTTTATGGCAATTCGCCACAATAGTATCAGACTTTATATCTCTGTAAACCCAAGCTGTTCCGAGTGTGATGATTATGTGTGTCGATTCGAAAATTTGACTATTTGTTGATTTGATACTATCGTTCAAACTTTGAAGCAAAGTTTCTTTTGACGCATCACTTAATCTAGAATGCGCATCAAAACAATGCCATTGCTCATTTTGAAAAAAGACATCTTTATCAGAATACGCTTTTTTTTGAATAGCATTTAAAACTAAAGTTTCTATCGCTTTAGGATGAAACAAAATACCAAAAGGATTTTGAAGATTTTGGAACTTGAAATACTCGAATTTATCTCCAATATTTTCAACAAAACAAGAACCTAATAATAGAATGTTAGATTGATAATCAATTTGATTATTAGAC
The DNA here is from genome assembly GCF_014641635.1 of Aquaticitalea lipolytica. Classification (GTDB taxonomy): domain Bacteria; phylum Bacteroidota; class Bacteroidia; order Flavobacteriales; family Flavobacteriaceae; genus Aquaticitalea; species Aquaticitalea lipolytica. The sequence continues at coordinate 696,095 of NZ_BMIC01000001.1, forward strand.
TGTTTTTCTATTGGTATCGTCGTTTGTAGTTTCATAGTAGATACCGCATCAAGTGCGGAATGACAAGTTACTCAATGTATTTTTTAGCTGCTGCTAAAGCCTCATCAATTCCATCAGGATTTTTTCCTCCTGCAGTAGCAAAAAATGGTTGACCTCCTCCTCCACCTTGAATGTATTTTCCAAGTTCACGAACAATAGTTCCTGCATTTAAACCTTTGCTTTCTACTAATTCTTTAGAGATATAACATGACAATAATGCTTTCCCATCGTTTTCTGTCCCAAATAATAAAAACAGATTTGTGTATTGCTGACCTAATTCAAAAGATACATCTTTAATACCTGAAGCATCTAAATCTAATTTTTTAGCTAAAAACTGAATGCCATTAATTTCGGTTAACTCGTTTTTTAAGTCACCTTTTACATTTTTAGCCTTATCTTTTAATAAGTTTTCTATCTGCTTTTTTAAATCTGCATTTTCTGCTTGTAAATTCTGTAAAGCTTTTACAGGTTCTTGAGCATTATTAAGCAAATCTTTCATTTCAAAATAAGCTCTGTTATTTTCAAAATAGAAATCTTTTACCGCATCGTTAGTTATCGCTTCAATTCGTCTAATTCCTGCTGCAACAGCACCTTCAGACACAATCTTAAAATGCCAAATATCGCCAGTGTTTTTCACATGTGTTCCTCCACAAAGCTCAATAGATTGCCCAAAACGAACAGCTCTTACTGTATCGCCATATTTTTCGCCAAACAATGCCATTGCGCCTTCGTCAATAGCTTGTTGCATTGGTATATTTCTTTTTTCCTGTAACGCTAATTTACCATCAATACGAGCATTGACAAAGTTCTCAACATCACGTAATTCTTCAATTGTTAATTTTGAAAAGTGAGAAAAGTCGAAACGTAAATATTTAGAGTGTACAGCACTTCCTTTTTGCTCAACATGTGTTCCTAAAATTTCTCGTAAAGCTTGATGTAACAAATGGGTTGCTGTATGGTTACATTCTGTTCTGTAACGTTGTTTAGCATCTACAACTGCTTTAAAAGTTTCATTAATATGCTTTGGAAGGTTTTTAGCAAAATGAATAATGACATTATTTTCCTTTTTAGTATCTAAAATATAAACCACATCTCCATGAGAATCTTCCAAATACCCTTTATCACCTACTTGACCTCCTCCTTCTGGATAAAATGGTGTTAGATTGAATACTAACTGATACATTTCGCCATCTTTTTTAGAAACTACTTTTCTGTAGCGAGTCAACTTTACATTCGCCTCCAACATATCGTAACCTACAAACTCTTCATGTGTATCATCAGATAAGATAGTCCAATCGTCTGTAGACATTTCACTTGCTGCACGAGAACGGTCTTTTTGCTTTTTCATTTCAGAATGAAAACCAGCTTCATCTAAAGACAACCCTTTTTCACGAAGAATTAAAGCAGTTAAATCGATTGGGAATCCGAAAGTATCATATAACTCAAAAGCCTTTTCACCAGAAATTGTATCAGATTTTGATTCTTCAACAATGCGATTTAACAATACTAAACCTTGATCTAATGTTCTTAAAAAAGATTGTTCTTCTTCTTTAATAACGTTTTCAATTAATTGCTTTTGCGATTTCAATTCTGGGAAAGCTTTCCCCATCTTTTCACTTAAAACTTCAACAAGTCTGTATATAAATGGCTCTTTTTGGTCTAAAAACGTAAAACTATATCTAATTGCACGACGTAATATTCGACGTATTACATAACCTGCTCCTGTATTACTTGGCAATTGACCATCTGCAATTGAAAAAGCGACTGCTCTAACGTGATCAGAAATGACACGAATAGCGACATCAACCTTATCGTCTTTACCATATTTTTTATCTGCAATGGTTTCAATTTCTCTAATAATTGGAGTAAACACATCTGTATCGTAATTAGACTGTACACCTTGTAATACCATACAAAGTCTTTCAAATCCCATTCCTGTATCAATATGCTTGTCTGGTAATGCTTCTAGTGACCCATTAGCTTTACGGTTGTATTGCATAAAAACCAAATTCCAAATTTCAACAACCTGAGGATGGTCAGCATTTACTAATGTTTTACCATCAATTTTAGCTTTTTCTTCAGCTGAACGAATGTCAACATGTATCTCACTACAAGGACCACAAGGACCTTGGTCTCCCATTTCCCAGAAGTTGTCCTTTTTATTACCCATTAAAATTCTGTCTTCAGAAATAAAGCTTTTCCACAAATCGTAAGCTTCTTTATCCATTGGTAGTTTATCATCTTCACTACCTTCAAAAACAGTGACGTAAAGTATATCTTTATCTATACCATAAACTTCTGTCAACAATTCCCAAGCCCAAGCAATGGCTTCTTTTTTAAAGTAATCACCAAAACTCCAGTTTCCTAACATTTCAAACAATGTATGATGATAGGTATCATAGCCAACTTCTTCTAAATCGTTATGTTTACCTGAAACACGTAAGCATTTTTGAGTATCTGCTATTCGGTTATTTTTAGGCTTTGCATTTCCTAAAAAATATTCTTTAAAAGGTGCCATACCAGAATTAACAAACATTAAGGTTGGGTCATCTTTTAACACCATTGGAGCCGATGGAACTATGGTATGCTTTTTCTCTTCAAAAAAACTTAAAAATTTAGATCGTATCTCTTGCGATTTCATAGAGTTTGATTACTAGTCTTACTTGTATTGATAAATTAGTGTTAAAAACAGAACATCGTGGTCATATTAAAACTAAAGTATACTTAATTTTGTCCTTTGTAACCTACATTAATCAATTATCATTTAGTTTTACTAAATTTACAATTAAAATATTTTGTAGGTTTGTTCGTTTGCTTAACAGTTTTAGACAAAACATTTGTCTATTTAATGTGCAAAAATAGTATAAATTAACTAATGAGTAAGGTAAAATATTATTACGATTCTGAAACTCTATCTTATAGAAAAATAGAGAAGCGAAAAGGTAGAACCTTTAAGTATGCTTTTATGTTTTTATTAGCATCTGCACTTTTTGGTTTTGTTTCATTCTTTTTGGTGAGTCAATATGTTAAATCTCCAAAAGAGAGAGCATTAGTTAGAGAATTACAGCATATGCAGTTGCAATATGAATTGTTAAACAAAAAAATGGATGAAGCTCAATCTGTTCTTGCAAATGTTGAAGAGCGTGATAATGCTATATACCGTGTTTATTTTGAAGCAAACCCAATTCCTGAAGAACAACGTAAAGCTGGTTTTGGTGGAATAAATAGATATAAAGATTTAGAAGGATTTGATAATTCTAAATTAATTATACAAACGAGTCGACGTATGGATGTGCTCCAAAAGCAAATAATAGTCCAATCTCGCTCGCTAGATGAAATTGCAATACTAGCAGAAAACAAAGAAAAATTTTTAGCGTGTATTCCAGCAATTCAACCAGTAAATACTGAAGATTTAACTCGTATGGCTTCTGGTTATGGTTACAGAACTGACCCATTTACTAAAGTAAGAAAGTTTCATTTTGGTATGGACTTTACAGCTCCAAGAGGCACGCCAATTTATGCTGCTGGTGATGGTGTTGTAGTAAGAGCAGATAACAGCGCTTCAGGTTATGGTAATCATATTCGTATTGATCATGGCTATGGTTATGTATCACTATATGCGCATTTATACAAATATAATGTTAGAGCAAACCAAAGGGTTAAACGTGGTGATTTAATAGGATTTGTTGGTAGTACAGGACGTTCAGAAGCGCCTCACTTACATTATGAAGTATTTAAAGATGGTGATCGTATAAATCCAATAAACTTCTATTATGGTAATTTATCTCCTGAAGAATATGGACGATTACTAGAGCATGCTGCTTTAGAAAACCAATCATTAGACTAATTTTTATGCATATTACTCTTCCAGAAAAAAGATATTACAGCATTGGTGAAGTTGCAAAAGCTTTTGATGTTAATGCTTCTTTAATTCGCTTTTGGGAGAAAGAATTTGATGTTTTACAACCAAAAAAAAATGCAAAAGGGAATAGGAAATTTACTCCAGAAGACATTAAAAACCTCAAGTTTATATATCACCTAGTTAAAGAGCGAGGTTTTACTCTTGAAGGTGCCAAAACACACTTAAAAGAAGAAAAACAAAAATCACTTGAGACTTTTGAAATTATTAATAAATTAGAACATGTTAAAGCACAGCTACTTAAAATAAAAGAGCAGCTGTAACATTTTAAATATTTTTTCAACTAATAAACAAAACTCTAAAAAATCAACTATTATGAAAAAATGGTTACCATGGATTATTGTTGCAATTGTAGCAATTGGTTTATATACAAAAGGAAAAGGATTTTATAACAATGTAATATCTCACGAAGAAAATATTGGAGAGCAGTGGTCTAAAGTAGAAAGTGCTTATCAATTAAGAAGTGATTTAATTCCTAACTTAATGAAAGTAGCTGAGCGATATGCTGAATATGAGCAAGAGACTTTTAAGATTGTTACTGATGCTAGATCTAAAGCAACAAGCATTCAAATAGACCCATCAAATATAACTCCAGAACAATTAAATCAATTTAAAGAAGTACAAAGCGGAATGACTTCTGCATTATCTAGATTACTTGCTGTTTTTGAGCGCTACCCAGAGTTAAAAGCTAATGAAAACTACAAAGAATTAATGAATTCTCTTGATAGAGTTGAAAAACGAATTAAGATTGAACGCGATAGATTTAATGAAGCTATTACTCCATATAACGAGCTTGTAAGAACATTTCCAAACAACTTATACGCAGGTATTTTTGGATTCGAAAAGAAAGAACGTTTTAATGCTGATGAAGGTGCTGAAAAAGCTCCAGATGTAAACGACTACAAATCTCAATAATTACAATGTCTAAAGTTGAAGATTTTTTAACTGCTCAAGAAGAACAGGAGATTATTGCTGCTATAAGAAAAGCCGAACAAAGAACTTCTGGTGAGATTAGAATTCATATTGAAAAAACTTCAAAAATTGATGCTATAGATAGAGCGATGGATGTTTTTCATTTATTAAAAATGGATAACACAAAACTTCAAAATGGCGTGTTGATTTATGTAGCAGTTGAAGATAGAAACTTTGTGATTTTTGGAGATAAAGGCATTAATGATGCTGTTGAATCAAATTTTTGGGATAGCACTAAAGATGTAATGCAGAAACATTTTAAATCTGGTAACTTTAAGCAAGGTTTAATAGAAGGTGTATTAAAAGCTGGAGAGCAGCTTGAAAAGCATTTCCCTTGGCAGCATAATGATACCAATGAGCTTCCCAACGAAATATCTAAAGGATAGTGTTTAAAAACAAATTCATAAAACTCATTTTAATAGTGTGCTTTAGCCTTTGCTATTCACAAAGTAGTTTTGCACAATTTGACATCCCAAAAAAGCCTACCAAAACCTCTGATCAGACTAGTGTTTATGATTATATAAACCTACTCTCTTCAAATGAAAAAAATAGTTTAGAGCAAAAATTAATTAAGTACTCTGATACAACTTCAACTCAAATTGTCATTGCAATAGTTAGTACATTAAACGATGATGATATTACTTTAGTTGCAGCAAAATGGGGACAAGAATGGGGAATTGGTCAAGCTAAGGAAGATAATGGGATTTTAATTTTATTAGCCAAAGACGATAGAAAAATTGACATTAGTACTGGTTACGGTTTAGAGTATCGACTTACTGATATCATGGCTGAACGTATAATAAACCGTATTATAATTCCAGAATTTAAAAAAGGTGATTTTTATAGTGGGCTAGATAAAGGTTCTGATGCAATTTTTGCAGCTCTTAATGGAGAATTTAAAGGCACGAGACAAAGCAATTCAAACGACTTTCCTATAGGTTTCTTTATTGTACTTTTTCTGATATTTATTATTATTTTAATCTCTATAACCAAACACAGACGTGGTGGCAATGGCGGAAGTGGTGGTACTAAAACCGATGGCACCAGTATTTGGGACGCCATTATATTAAGCAATATGGGTCGTGGAAGTTATGGAGGCTCATCAGGTGGTTTTGGCGGTAGCTCTGGAGGAAGTTTTGGAGGAGGTGGATTTGGTGGTGGCTTCGGTGGAGGCGGATTTGGTGGTGGTGGTGCCTCAGGTGGTTGGTAATATCTTTATGTAAGTACTGATTTAAAATTGGATAATGTATAAACTTTGTATTCTAAATTTTAAAGAAAACAATTATTATAAAGACGTTAACAATGTTTTAGACTCTATAATTTCAAAATGGAATTAATCAAAAAAGAATATATCTCCATTTCCTGTTTCACCTTTTTGTCCTAAACTATTAAATTTCCAACTAAAGCTAACCATAAAATACTGTTGTAAAACTGTGCTTTGCGAATCTTGTATATAATTTGCTGTTGCTGTACGAACTGCATTGGTATTCTGATTTAATAAATCGTAAACCTTAAGAGTTAATGTTCCTTTATCTTTTAGCATTGAATAAGTCAAGGTTGAATTCCAAAACCAAGCACTTTTTTGAAAACCTGAAGCTATATTTGGATTATAGTTAAAATTGATATCATTTCTCCATTCAAATTTTTTAGGAACAAAAGTTGTCGTTCTAACACCTAAAGTATGACTTACAAAATTTTGATTATCAAAACCATCTAAATCAAATACATTATTTGTGAACGATAATCTATAATTAGGAACTATCTCCATAATTTTTTTCCAATTGAAAGTAACACTAGCATTTGGCGTTACTGTTGTATAAGTTGATGCATATTTAACATCATTATTAAAGTTGATATTTCTGCTCGTATTAGAGTACAAACCAATTCTATATTTTAATGTTCTTAAAGTATCTAACTTAACCGTTTTACTATAATTAGCACTTGTATAAACACTATAAACTCCGTTAACATTGGTATAGGTGGTATTCTTAACTAAATCGTCATCAATTGTTGTTTTCGATACTACTTGGTTGTTAGTTAAGTTCGCACTTACATATGAATAAAACCCACTACCACTTTGAAAATCGAAACTATTATAACCAAAATATAAACTATGGCTATTTGACGGTTCTAAATTTGGGTTACCTGTTACTGTATTTAAAGGATCTGAGACATCTTGAAATGGTTGTAATTGATCAATTTGTGGTGGTTGATTTCTTAAATTATAACCAGAATACATTGATGCTTTTGGGCTAAATTGATAATCAAAATTAGCGCCTATTTCAAGTGCTTTAAAATCTTGTTCTAAGCTTAAATTTGGTCTAAGTCTATCACTATTTTTTAAAGTTCTAAATACGTAACCAGCATCTACACTTATTGACCATTTTTCTTTTCTGTAAGTTACATCTAAGCTAGGTGTATGTCTTCTATTCTCATAGTTAAAATTTGTACTTAATTGATCATTAAAGAGTGAATATTCTTGCGATCCAGAATCAAAATCATAAGTACTTCTTATGCTCTCTCGCTTATCTGATCTTAAGCTATACTTAAAATCTAGGAATAATGTTTTAGAAATTAATGGCAAACGATAGGTTAAACTTGTATAAATACTTTTTAAAGTTTGTTCTCCATCTGTAAACTGATTCCTTATTATATCATTAGGATTATCTCCATAAATATTAGTTTCGGAGTTTAAAAAATTGTCTGTCTCTGAATTATTATATTCTAAATTTAATGTCGATTTCAAAAAGGCTCCATCGCTTCCAAAACGCTTTGTAATATCTAAATCATTACCAATATTTTTTGAAGTAGTTTCAACAAAAGATGATGTTGTAGATTCGTTGGTTAAAGTGTTAGCTTCGTCCAATGACTGTTCATCTCTATTAAAAATATTTTTACCTTTTGAAAATCTAAATCTGGGACTTACATTAATTAGAAATGTAGAGTCTATCTCAATATCAAATTTTAGGTTCGCGCTATGATTATCTGAATCGTTTGAAGATATAGAACTTGAATTTGTATAATACCTCGAATCTGGTAAAATATTTTCTCGATTCGTTTTAGACTTCTCCTCTGAGCTACTTGCAGCTAAAAAATAATCTGCTGAAATATCTACTCCTTTTGATAACTCATCAGCATAATTTGCTCCTATATTTTCAGAAGTAACAATACCTTGACCTCCACCAAATGATCGTCCATCTATAGCAAAAGAACCATTACTCATCATCATCATACTTCTACCTCCACCAAACATTTTTTGTATTTCACCAAAACTAAATCCAGGCGAATTAGTATTATTTCCACCAGCCAAAACACTTATACGTTGATCGTTATCAAAAAAATTAATCATTCCTGCTAATTCATAACGTTCATCTGTTCCAACTCCAGCAGAAAGTCTTCCAAAAGTTCCTTTATTATTCTCTTCCTTTATTGTTAAGTTTATTGTTTTATTATCCTTATCACCTTCTTCTCCGCTAAAAGCTTCAGAATCTGTTTTAGTATCGGTAATTTGTACTTTCTCAATAATTTCTTTAGTTAAATTTCTAGTTGTTATTGTTGGATCATCACCAAAAAATGGTTTTCCGTTAACTAATATCTTGTTTACCTCTTTACCATTTACTTTTATTTTTCCTTCATCATCAACCTCAACACCTGGTAGTTCCTTTAGTAAATCTTCAACATTAGCATCTTTTTTTGTTTTAAAAGAACTAACATTAAACTCAAGCGTGTCTTTTTTTATAGTTATAGGCGCTCTGGATTTAATAACAACTTCATCTAAAAGATTTGCTGTTTTGAGTTCAATTACTCCAAGGTCAATTGTTTCTTTGTCAATTAGTACTTTTTTTGTGAATGATTGAAAACCAACATAAGAAATTGTAAGATTTAAACTTTTATCATATGTTTTTTCTTGAAGTAAAAATTTTCCATTTTTATCTGAGATAGTATAAGTAACTAAAGAGCTATCTACCACACGTTCTAAATAAATAGTAGCAGACTCTAAAGGTGTTTTATCATCTTCAGAGATTAATGACCCAGAAATTTTAAATGAATTAGATTGAGAAAACGATACACTAAAGCATAATAGCATAAATAAGAAAGTTAATTTCTTCATGATTTTGATTGATGATTAGCTTTTCAAAAAAACGAATATAACTTAACTTTCGTATGAATTTTCTTAAAAAAAATATAAAATATTACTTTTTACGCATGTACACACTAATAGGAACACCATGAAAATCAAAATGTTCGCGTAGTTTGTTTTCTAAAAAGCGTTTGTAAGGCTCCCTAACATATTGAGGCAAATTACAGAAAAAAGCAAACTGTGGTTGCGGAGTTGGCAACTGCATAATGTATTTAATCTTTACAAATTTACCCTTAAGTGCTGGTGGAGGATTATTTTCTATAATTGGAAGTAAAACCTCATTAAGTTTACTTGTTTTAATCTTTTTTGTACGATTATTATAAACCTCTACAGCTGTTTCAATAGCTTTAAAAATACGTTGTTTATTAAGCACAGACATAAACACTATTGGCACATCAGTAAAAGGCTCTAGCTCTTTACGTATTTTCTTCTCATAATCTCTTACAGAGTTAGTATCTTTTTCTACTAAATCCCACTTGTTCACAAGAATAACTATACCTTTTCTGTTTCTTTCTGCAAGCCAAAATATATTTTGCACTTGACCATCAAAACCTCTATCTGCATCTGCTACAATTAAACATACATCACAATGCTCAATAGCACGAATGCTTCGCATTACAGAATAAAATTCTAAATCTTCTTTAACTTTTGATTTACGACGAATACCTGCTGTATCTACTAGATTAAATTCAAAACCAAATCGGTTGTATTTGGTATCCATAGCATCTCTTGTAGTACCTGCAATATCAGTAACTATATATCTATCTTCACCAATTAAAGCATTAATAAATGATGATTTTCCAGCATTTGGACGACCAACAACTGCAAATCGTGGTAAATCGTCTTCAACAGTTTCAACATGTTCTGGTAAAGCTTTAACTACAGCATCTAATAAATCTCCTGTACCACTTCCGTTAACACTTGCTATATTAAAATATTCACCTAATCCTAATGAATAAAATTCAACAGCATCTTCTGCGCGTTTATTATTATCTACCTTATTAACCGCTAAAAAAACTGGTTTGTTAACCTTGCGAAGTAAATTTGCGACATCTTCATCCATACCTGTTACACCAGATTCGACATCAACCATAAAAACAATTACATCTGCTTCATCAATAGCAAGTTCTACTTGTTTATCAATTTCAGCTTCAAATATATCATCACTTCCTATAACATATCCTCCAGTATCAATTACTGTGAATTCTCTTCCATTCCATTCAGATTTACCATAGTGTCTATCTCTGGTAACACCACTCACTGCATCAACGATAGCTTCTCTACGTTTAATTAAACGGTTAAAAAATGTTGATTTCCCTACATTAGGACGTCCTACTATGGCAACTATATTACTCATGTCTTTATATTTTATCTGCATTACATATCCTGTAAGCGAGTGCAAAGGTAGTGTTTACTTTCTGAAGAAAAAACTGTATTTTCAACTCATTAAATAATTGATATGCCGACGACTAACAATATTACATTAAGGCCTCGCTTTAAAATGGAATTGAAAGAGCAAAACGAAACTGTTTTGAATGCTTTTAATGAGTCTAAAAAAGCGCAATCTGATTTTATTATAAATAGAGTCGATGATCATGTTTTTATAAGATTTCCAAAACATAAACAACATTTTTGGTCTCCTCAACTTCACCTTGAAATTAATGTAATTGATTCTGAAACTTCTATGCTTCATGGCTTATTTGGACCAAATCCTACTGTTTGGACCATGTTTATGTTTCTGCATTTTTTTGTTGCAGGACTTTTTATTGCCTTTGGAATTTGGACTTACTCTAATTGGACTTTAGAGAATCCGTTTGGTTTACAATTAGGACTTATGTTGCTTATGGTTGCTGCTTGGTTTGGGTTATATTTAGCTGGTCGTTTTGGTAAACATAAAGGAAAAGATGAAATGCATCAGCTTTATGACTTTATGAATATAACCTTAAAAACAAATAATATAGACTAGGCTTTACTTTTGATTATAACCAAAACGTTTTAATTGTTTTTGATCACTTCTCCAATTTTTATTCACCTTAACATATAATTCTAAATGTACTTGCTTGCCAAAGAATTTTTCTAAATCCTTACGAGCTTCTACACCTACTCTTTTTAAAGCAGTCCCTTTATGACCAATAATGATACCTTTTTGTGTATCACGCTCAACCATAATTACTGAACGCATTCTAATAATTTCTTCCTCTTCAAAAAACTCTTCTGTATCTATCTCAACTGCATAAGGAATCTCCTTTTTGTAATGCAATAGTATTTTCTCTCGAATAGTTTCGTTTACAAAAAAACGTTCTGGTTTATCTGTTAATTGATCTTTTGGATAATATGGTGGTGATTCTGGAAGTAATTCAATAATTCTACTAAATACTTCTTTTACATTAAAACCTTCCAATGCCGAAATAGGATAAATTTCTGCATTTGGTACTTTTTCTGACCACAATTGCACTTGGGTTTCTAACTGTTGTTGATCAGATTTATCTATTTTATTTAATAATAATAAAACAGGTATTTTAGAGTTGGTGATTTTTCTAAAAAATGCTTCGTCTTTTAACTCTTGCTCACCAATCTCAACCATATAAATTAACACATCTGCATCATCAAATGCTGACTTAACAAAATCCATCATGGATTCTTGCAACTCATAAGCTGGTTTTATAATTCCTGGAGTGTCTGATAAAATCATCTGAAACTCATCTCCATTAACAATACCAAGAATTCTATGTCGTGTAGTTTGTGCTTTAGATGTGATTATTGATAATTTTTCACCTACAAACGCATTCATAAGTGTTGATTTACCAACATTAGGATTTCCAATTATATTTACAAAACCTGCTTTGTGATTCATTTTTTACTTTTATAACACTGCAAAGTTACAACCTTGTTTTGTTTTATTCACTAATTTACAGCTATAAACAAAAAAACAGGAAGCAAGCTTCCTGTTTTTTTAAATATATTTTCAATAAAATTTTATTGAATGATTTCTAATAACTCTATTTCAAAAATTAAAGTATCAAAAGGTTTAATACCTCCTCCTTGTCTAGGGAAAGCTCCATAAGCCAATTCTTGAGGAACGAAAAACTTATATTTAGAGCCAACAGGCATCAGTTGTAAACCTTCAATCCAGCCTTGAACAACTTGTGTTACAAAAAACTCTGCAGGTGTTCCATTTTCTACAGAACTTTCGAATACTGTTCCGTCTATTAAAGTTCCATGATAGTGTACTTTAACTTTATTATTTGTAGTTGGTTTAGGACCACTTCCTTCTTTTAAGACAATATATTGTAATCCGCTCGATGTTACTTTAACACCTTCTTTAGATTTGTTTTCTTCTAAAAACTTTACACCTGCAGCTTTATTGTCTGCATAAGTTTCTTCAACCTTTTTTAAAGCTTCCTCTTGTTGCTTTTTAAACTCTGCCTCTTGCTTCTTTTGAAAGTAAACACTAATTACTTCTTGCGCTTTATCTTGATCAATTAGAACCTCAGAAGAATCAATAACGCTCATAAACCCTTCCATAAATAGTTCGCTATTTATTTCTGAAAAACTTGTTTTTGCATTACGAGCAACATCCATTCCTATAGCATAACTTACAGAATCAATTTCAGTTTTTAAAGATTCTTTTGATGCTCCTTTTTTATTACAAGAAAACATAACTGATGCCACTATAACAGCACTTAATAATTTATTTATTTTCATTTCTTATTAGATTAATATTTAATCGCAAAAGTAGAATAATCTATTGATGATTTTAAAAATATTTTACTAATATTTTTTATATAAAAAAAGCCAAACACTTTCGTATTTGGCTTGTTGTAGCGGGAACTGGACTCGAACCAGTGACCTTCGGGTTATGAGTTCTTTCATGACTTATAACATGTTAAATATCAGTCTATTACCGCAATTAAAAAATCAAATCGTGTTCTAAAACGTGTTCAGTTTTATGTTCACTGTGTTAGTAAATAATTGAATGTAAATTTATGCAAATTCTGATTAATATTCATTTAACATTAAATATACAATCTTGTTAGATAACCAAATTTTTTACTAACTAAAAAAACTTAACAATTTATCTTATTAAAAATTTTGTTCTATGCTATTTTAAAACCTAGTTTTGTTTAGTGATATTTGCTAGAAATAGAACATCACTTTGTTATTAATTTTAATTCTGAGATTCATTTCGTTATTTTCAAGAATTTTTTCAATATTTATTAGTAGGTATATCTTTAGTAACCTTCACTTATCTTGTTTCTACCAATAATAAAAGTCTGTCACTACATCATTAATTTTGCAAACATTATAACTAGTAAGCTAATGGAGTATTTTAATAGTGCTATATTTGTTACTGAAATAAAATTAAGAATTGTAGTACTAATACATAGTCTGTGAAAAAGCGACATTGATAAACAAAATCATATGAAATTTTATTATTAACTAAGTTTTAATTAAAAATTATTTTGAGTATTTTAAACTTGTTGCCAACCACTCATAATATTCGTCAATACCTGTGTACTGTTTGGCTTCATTTAATATTTCTAGATTTGAATTCATTATAACATAATAGGGTTGAGAAGCTGTTTGAAAGTTTAAGTATTGAAACGTAGACCATTTATCACCAACGGTTTCAATTAACTTCAGGTGATTTTCGTTAAGCTTTATTTTGAACTGTTCTGCTTCAGATAGTTCTTTTCTATCATCTACATAAAGTGAAATTAATACGTAATTTTCCTTTAGTAAATCATATACTTTTGAATCACTCCATACATTTTCTTCCATCTTCCGGCAATTAACACAAGCCCATCCTGTAAAATCTAATAAGATTGGTTTGTTATTTGCTTTAGCGAAAGCGAGACCCTCATCAAAATCCTTAAAGCAGTCTAATCCTAGCGGACAGTCTGACTCTTGTTCATAAAGACTATAAAATGTAGGTGGCGGAAAACCAGCCAATAATTTTAAATGAGAATTTTTAGTAAGGCCTGTGCCAAGGTAAATTACAAATGCAACCACAAGAACAGCAAAGGTTACTTTGGGAAAACTAAATGTCTTCTTCCCATCGTGAGGAAAACGAATAATACCAAAAAAGTACAATGCCATTAATAGGAATATGAGCATCCAAATACCAATAAATACCTCACGCTTTAAAATTCCCCAATGTGCAACTAAATCAGCATTTGATAGGAATTTGAATGCAAGAGCTAACTCTACAAAACCTAACAGTACTTTTACCATTGTTAACCATCCACCAGATTTTGGTAATGACTTAAGTAGATTTGGAAATAATGCAAACAAGGCAAAAGGCAACGCTAATGCAGCACCAAAACCTGTCATTCCAGCAGTAAGTTGAAATGCACCACCATCACTTGTAAGTGAGCCTGCTAATAATGAACCTAAAATAGGTCCTGTACAAGAAAACGAAACTAAAGCAAGAGTAATCGCCATAAAAAATATACCGATAATTCCTCCTGTGCTTGAAGCGGAATCCATTTTATTTGACCAAGAGCTAGGCAAAGTCAGTTCATAATAACCAAAAAATGAAAAGGCAAAAAATATGAATATGACGAAGAATATTACATTCAACCACATATTAGTCGATATTGTATTCAAAATTTCCGGGTCTACCGAATCTAGAAAATGAAATGGAATACTTAGTCCTACATAAATAAGTACAATGAATAACCCATAAACAATAGCATTTCTTATTCCCTTTGACTTTGTTCCGGATTGTTTTGTAAAAAAAGATACTGTCAACGGAATCATTGGGAAGACACAAGGTGTAAGCAAAGCAACTAAACCTCCTAAAAAACCAAGTACGAATATTTTCCAAAGATTTCCGCCAGAGCTAACAACTTCGGAACCAGCATTTAATCTATCTTTATTTTTAAGGTCTAGCGTAAGTTTGTTACTTAGTATTATGCTGCGTTCATCAAGTGCGACATTTTCTACTGTCACAGGACCACCATCGAGCGCAATGACGAAATTCTCTTCTTTATTAATGCAAACTTCTTTACAAACCTGATATTCAAGGTGAACGTTGATTTGTTTTACGGTTTCAGAAAGTAGTTTTATGCGTTGTGTAAATTGAACCTTATTTAAAAAGTAGGTTTCCTCCACTTCAAAAACATCATTATAAGCTTTTGCCGTTTCGCTTTCTTTTGCTTCTCCCAACAACTCATAATCACGTCCTGAATTTTCAAAGGTTAGAACTGATGGTAACGATCCGTCTTCATCTGTAAATTGGGAAAAAACGTGCCATTCTTTGTCAATAGTTCCAATTAAAATAATATCATATTCTGTATCTGAGACTTTTTCAATTTTTGAATCCCATTTTACAGGTTCTATTATTCCTTGTTGCGCTTGACCTATCCATCCAATGAACAAGGTAAACATCACTATTATTTTTTCCATATTGATTTTCAAAAAAACAGTCCTACTTAAAAAAATAGGACTGAATTAATTTTTAAGTGATTCACAATTAGTCCATTATAAACTTAAATCCTAACCCAACATAATTAGCACTTAAACCTGTATCTCTCTGGTAATTATTATATCTAAAGTCTATACTTTTTAATCCTAATTTCCAGATATGTGCTTTACTGAATATGTCTGTATAACTTATACCAAAGCCATATTGATTTGCACTAAATTGAGACAAATCAAAATCAGAAGTATAAAACTCACTAGTTGATAAATTTTGCTCATAAGGTGCAAAATAATCTGCCTGTGTTTGATCGTAATATCTAAATGAAGGATATAGTGTAAATTTATCGGAAACTTTTATGGGTATTTCTAAACTAGCCGTATTGGACTGAACTCCCCAGTCATCAAAGTAATAACGATAATACGTTCTTAGAGATACAACTTCATTTATATAATAATTTAAGCGAAATCCAATAGGGATTTTTAACCTATTATCAGGAAGTCGTTCAATATCATCTGCTAATTGAAAGACGTCCTTATTACTTGAGGATGTATAATTTGGAATACTTGATGCATTACCAATATAATAATTATCAACGTCACCAAAATAAACACGTTGTAAAGGGTTTGCTAACCACCCTTGTTGCCTAACAACATCTAAAAAAACAGAAAATTGAGCATTTTTGCTCAGAATTTGAGAAAAACTTAAAGAGATAGAATAGGAATTTCTACCTTTATTATTTATCACATCAAAACCATTTAATGGTTGCCAATTTGTAGAGGCATTCCCATTTTGGTCTAAAATTGTAATCCCATTAAAAAACCCTTGGTTTAGATTTCCATTTTCATCTGCATAAGCTTTTAACTCTGTAGGGTAAATTGGTCTCCAAGTATCTAAATAGACCTTGGCACTCATCCCAACGGTAGTGTTCTTTTCATTAAATAGTTTGGTTAAGCCTCCACCAAAACCAATTGAACTATAATCATATTCAGTTGCAAAAGATACATCTGCATTCCAAATCGTATTTCTGTCATCAGAACTATGGGAATAGTCAGCATTAATGCTTGACCAAACATCTGAACGTGATGCACCTGAGGATGCAACCCAAGGACTTCCTATAACATCTCCTGGGGCAGCTCGTCTGTCATCATCGTCGTCATCACCATTGCCAGAAGCACCAGAAATATCGAAAGGATTTCCATTACTTGAAGAAGCAGAGGTATAGGCAGAAATTCCTGCATCAACAGTAAGTACATCATCATCATTCAAAGGCAAACTAACTACTATAGTTGCTGTTAAATCAGATAATTTCTCTGTCCCAATTCCACCAGTAACCGATGCATTATTCCCATCTTGGGAATAATAGCTACTTAAAAAATCAACTTCCGTTGTTTCTAAAACTCGTTTTTTATATACTAAAGTAGAGTCTTGTTGAGCCATTATGCTCCCATAGCAAAAAAGAGCAACTGTTATAATTAGGTATTTCATTTAATTTTTAAATATGTTAGTTACAGCCACAGCCTCCTCCAGATTTTCCGCCATTTGCTCCAGATGCACCTTCGCGATACACTTGAAAAGCCGTTTCAAAACGTTCTATCTTTTTTTGGGCTAAAACCATATCTGGATCGCTTAGATTTACTTTTTCGTATTCTTTTACAGCTACACAAGAGCTGAAAGAACATACTAGTACTACTAGAATAATTACTTTTTTAATCATTTTTTAGAGGATTTAATTCTATGTTTTTTGATGTGATAATGCTATTGTTTTCATCAACAATTATACACTCAACGCCTTTTAATTGATTTATAAAATCTAAGCCTGTTTCTTTTCCCATTACAAAAATAGAAGTTGCTAAAGCATCAGCTAATTCAGCCGTTTTTGTAAATATGGTAACGCTTAATATTCCTGTTGCTGGATAACCCGTTCTAGGGTCAATAATATGTGTATATAAAACATCATTAAATTTTACATATTTTTCATAATTACCAGAGGTAACAACTGCACTATTGTTTACAGGCATCCACGAGAATACTTTTTCTTTGTTTAATGGGTTTACAATAGCCACCAACCAATCTTTACCATTTGGTTGAGTTCCCCAAGTGTTTAAGTCTCCTGAGGCATTAATAATACCTGCAACCACACCTTTTTCGATAAGAAGTGCTTTTGCTTTGTCTGCAGCATAGCCTTTACCAATGGCTCCAAAACCAATTTTCATTCCTTCTAGTTTTAAAAAAACTGAATGATTTTCTTCATCTAGAATAATATTTTGATAGCCTACCTTTTCTACAGATTTTTTTATTTCATCCTCAGTTGGCATCTTTGTCATACTACCATCAAAATGCCAAACTTTATCCATCGACGCGTAACTAACATCGAAAGCACCATCGGTCAATTTTGAAATTTTAATGGCTCTCTTTATAAGTTGAAATAATTCGTCATCAACAATTACAGGTTTTATACCTGAATTTCTATTGATTTCTGAGGTTTGTGATTTTGCGTCCCAAGATGAGATCAATTTCTCAATTCTTGATATCTCGTTGACAGCTAAATCAATATAATTATTGCCTTCAAGTGAATCATTTGCAACAACAGTTATATCAAACCGACTACCCATCAATTTAAGGGTTCTGTTGTATACTTGCTGACTAAAAGCAAAAGAAGTAATGAAGAATCCTATTAAAAAAAGTCTATTTTTCAAAAGCTTTCAATTTTTTAAAATATAATGTAGGTGTAGTTTTTTCATAACCCAAATTTCCTAAAACTTCACCACGAGAATTTAAGACAACTACATATGGGAAATAACCGTTAGGGTTATATTTTTCAGCTAGTTTATTGTTGTGTTCTTGCTTTTCTTTAGACAAAGCATTTTTACTCTTACGAGGAAAATCTGCTTTTAGCATCACAAAATGATTATTATTTAAATCTTGAAATTCTTTAGTGCTCCAAATTTCTTTATCTAATTTTATACAAGGTGCACACCAATCTGAGCCTTGAAAAACCAATACAATATTTTGATTGTTTTTGGTGGCTATTTCTTTAGCTTTGGTAAAATCTGTTTGCCATTCTTGAGCAGTTAATCCACTAATCATTAAAAGTATTAACAGTGCTGATAAGATGTTTTTTTTCATAATAATTTATATTCTAAATATTGACTTTCCTTTCTGAATAACCATTTTTAGAAAGTTACTATTATCAAATACAACTGAAGCTTATAAGCTTCTGCTGCAAGGTTATTCTTTAATCGTTTAAAAGTAGTTTTAATACATAACTTGAGGTTTATTATTAAAACAACTAACTCCATAAATATCCTTAAATTAATTTCTGTTTTAAATCTTTTAGATGTTATAGCAAGGTGTGTTTTTATAACATTTTTTTAAATACTAAATATATTTAGTTTAACGCTAATAGTTGTTTATTCTTACATTGATATTTATCAATTTTATCTAATATTACTTACTCTTACAAGCCCCTCAGCATCTTTAATATAAATAATTCTCCCTTTTGTGTAAATAAGCTTTTCTTCTTTGAAATCTCTCAACATTCGCACCAATGATTCCTTTGCAGTACCTACCATACTTGCAAGATCTTCTCTATTAATTTCGATAACACCTTCTGCTTCACTACTAAACTTCTCTTTTAGAATCAATAGGTTTATTGCAGTACGCTCTCTTACAGTATATCGAGCTAATATTTTTGTCGCATTTATAAAAACTCCAAATTCGTGACTTAAATTCTTTAGTATTCGTTGTAATAATTTGTGAGATTTACCAACTACAATTAAAAAATCATTTTTAGGAATAAATTCAACTTTACAATCTAATAATGCAATTGCAGAATCTGAATACTCTTCTTCACTTAAAATAGCGTGATACCCAAGATATTCGTTTTCTCCACAGATATAAAATATGTGATATGTACCAAAATTGGTTGCAGTATATTTCTTTACTTTACCCGATAGTACTCTATAAATACCTTTAGGTTCTGTTCCTTCTATAAATATTTCTGTACCTGCCTTAAAATGTAGTATTTCTTTATTTTTAGTTAGCATTTTTCTTTCAGAAACTGTTAATCCAGACAATAAATCTTGATTGTTGAAATTGTACTTTTCGTATGGAAAATTATTATACATTGTAATAAGCTAAAATATTTTCAACTTTATGAAGATTTTCATGCTTCCCTTTCTCTAAGGTTTGCTTTCCATAATCACTTCTAAAATGGTGCTTTTTTAAAAATTCCAAATTCAGTTGATGCCATTCTAAATCGCTTACTTGATTATTGCAAAACACCTCCCATTCCCTGCGTAACAATAACTTTCTGTAAAAGAAATGCGAGTTACTGATATGAAAAATATCGGCATCACACAATACTTCGGCAATTGTAGTAGTTGGGCATTGTGGCATTTTTGTGGCGTCAATACAATTACAAACATTATCAATAAAATCTTGATTTGCTTCTTGTTGATTCAAGAACTTACTTGCAATCAATTTGCTTTCGTCTTCGTGCCCTTTGTAGGTTACTGAAAAACCAGTATCGTGAAACCAAGCAGCAATTATTAAAACTTCTGTGTCTTGTTCACTAATATCCATTGCAGCACACAAATACTTCACGTTTTGCACGACCTCTTTGGTATGTTGAAGGTTATGAAATGGTAACTCTTTACACTTTGAAGTCGTTAGTAAATCTGTGCAGTATTCGGAAACCTTTTTAATCATCATCGTGGTCATCTTCTGCATCTAATTGAATTACATTGGCATTGCTTCTAATCTCTATATGGGTTATTTCTCCACCACTCGTCCCCACATTTTTTGAAATGACTATCGAGGTCATTGAAAGCAGTAAAACTGCGATAAAACCATATTTAGAAAACGGCAGTTTTTTATATTCAAAAAACAAAGTAATTAGCGATACACTCCCTAAAATCAGCATCACAGTCAAAAACAACTCCGCAAATTCTTCGTGCTTATGAATCAATGTTTCGCTAATTCCCGGTAAATTCTCAACAATTTCTTCGGCACCTTCGCCTGTTAAAAAAGCAACTATAGCCGTTAGGGCACTAAATATAAAAATACCCAATGCTGTATTTTTTACCTGAGGCTTTTTGATAACAAACCCTGCTAACAATACTAAGAATCCAATCAATACTCCCACAATGGGAAGATGATTTACTACTAAATGAAAATGTGCGTCATTCATAATTTTATATTTTATCTAAACATTTACTCCAAATAGATATCCTACCAATGCCGTAAGACCCATTGCTACTGTTCCCCAAAACGTAATACGTACAATCGCTTTTTTAATGCTTGAGCCGCCAGTTTTTGCAGCAACTATACCTAAAGCAATCAAAAAGAAAAGCGCAAACCCATATATTGAATATTCCATACCCTTTAATGGAAGAAAGAGCGTTACCAAAAATGGAAGCAATCCACCAACCGTGAATGCTGCTCCTGATGCAAAAGCCGCTTGTGTAGGTTTAGCCTGACTAATTTCATTTATACCTAATTCGTCTCTGATATGCGCGCCCAAAGCATCGTGTTCTGTTAATTCTTTTGCTACGGTAAGAGCCGTTGCTTTTTGCAAACCTCTTTTTTCATAAATCTCTGCTAATCGCTGTAATTCGATTTCTGGCATCTCCTTCAATTCGTCCTTTTCACGCTCAATATCAGCTTTTTCCACATCTGTTTGTGAACTTACCGAAACATATTCTCCTGCAGCCATTGACAGTGCACCTGCAACAAGTCCTGCCAAGGTTGCCAAAATAATAGGTTCACGTGTGGCACTCGCAGCTGCGACTCCTATTGCGATACTTGCGGTTGATAAAATACCGTCATTAGCTCCAAGTACTGCTGCTCTTAACCAGTTACTTCTGTGGATGTAATGGCTGGCCAAATAATTATCCAAGCCTTCTGTTTTTTCTGTCATCTTACTCCGTAATTAAGTTATAGGCACCTTTAGTTAAGAATTCTGTATTCACATCAAAATCATCGGCATTTACTATTTGAATAAAACCATTATTGGTAGCTCCAATTTTAACCAATACTCTTTTGTAGGTCGTATCGTTTTCTTTAACTAAAACAAAATAATCATTATCAATATTTGCAACCGCTTCAACTGGTAATGCTGGATATTCTGTTGTTGTGGTTAAAATTTCTCCTTCGATATACATTCCTGGGGCAAATAACTTTGCTTCACTTTCATTAACCAAATCGCCGTGAATATCTACGGTTCTATCTTGAATATTAATTGCCTTATTTACTAAATGCACTTTTCCTTTGTACACATTAGTCATATCGTTTTGTAATCGCACATTGATAGGCTGTCCTTCTTTTACCATTGGAAGGTCTTTTTCAAAAATTTTCAACTCAATATGTAAATCATCTGTATTGGTAACCGTAATGGCTACATCCGAAGGATTTAAATACATTCCTTTAGTAGCATTGATGGTCGTTGCATAACCCGATATAGGCGAAGATACGCTGATGACCGAACGAATGTTTTCTCCGGACAAGGTATTCGGATTAATATTCATTAAGCTCAATTTCTTTTTCAGCGATTGGTATTGTGCCAACGTTACGGTATATTCCGATTCTGCTTTTAGAAAATTCTTTTTGGATGTCACATTATCTGCCATCAACTCTTTTTGACGTTCATAGTCCGACTTTAAATAGTTCAAACGTCCTTTGGCTTCTAAAAAATCTTGTTGTGCCTGTACATATTCAGGATTTTCAATCGTGAACAAGGTCTGACCTTTTTTTACTGTATCTCCAGGAAGCAAGCTGATATCCTTTACATATCCAGCAAAATATGCACTTATATCGGCTTGATTTTCTGGCGGAACGGCAAACATACCATTGGCTTTTACTATGGTATTAAATGGTTGCTTTGTTATTTTTCCAACTTCCATATTACCCGATGCAAACTGGGTTTCTGTTAGCGTAATTACGTCTGGATTTTCGATTTCGACAGATGTATCTTCATTGGCAACTGTAGATTTTTCTTTTGAATTACAAGAGGCTAAAACCATTATTGCGAACAATAAAAGCCCTTTGCCGTTTATAGAACTCAATAATCTGTTACTTATATTTTTCATTATTAATTGGTTAAATAGTTTAACTCTAATACGGTATTGTTATACTTCATTAGATTTTGTAAATAGTTGATTTCGATATTTTTTGCGCTCTCCAAAAGCTGAACATATTGCAAGAAATCTATCTCGCCACTTTGAAACGCTTTTGAAGCGGTTGATGTTAATTCTTTAGAAAGTGCTCTCCCTGTGGTTTCATAATAATCGACAGATTCTTGATACTTTTTTAAATCAGAATGTAAACCATCATATTTTGATTGTAGTTGAATTTTATAATTCTCAAATTCGTTGGCTACAATCATTGTTTCCGTTTTTGCTGCATTGATTTTAGATTTGTTTGCACCAAACCATAGGGGTACTGCCACACCCACTTGAAATCCGTTATAATTTCTCGCGTTTACACCATTGTTTGTTCCTTGAAATAGGGACAAATGTAAATCTGGCAACAGTCTTTGCCGTTCTAAAGAAAGTGAGGATTCTGCTAATTTTTCCGCTGAATCATAATATAACATCCCAGGATGCTCTGTGATATTCAATGCTTTTAAATCAAGTCTTGGTAACTCATCTTCAATAACTTCAACCAATGAATCGCTTTGCACCCATAGATTGAGCATTGTGTACGCCTTTGAAATATCCTCTCGCGCTTGTGCAAGTGCAATGGCTATTTCTTTTTGTTTGGTTTCCGCTGTTAGCTTTTCCAATAAGTTAGTTTCGCCAACATCATATCTTTTTGTGGCGGCTTTTGCAAATTGACCATACAGACTATCGAGATAGGTATATTGTTTCACCAGACTATTGCTGTAAACCACCTCATAATAGGCTTTATATACTTCCTTGGTCAAGGCTCTTTCATTGAGTTTGTACTGCTGTGTGGTCAAAGCCACTTTTTGTTTTTCTACTTTGCGTTGCGCACCATAAATTGTTGGAAATTGAAGTGATTGACTCACACCAAAAACCCGTAGAGGCAAGCCATTCTCCGCAATATTGTTTTGGTCATAGCCGTAATACACCTGTGTTTTATCCAAATTCAAAGCACTGCCCACCAATTGTTCCGATTGATTGACTTTTTTAGCTGATGCCTGAAGGGAATTATTATTTTCCATCGCCATTTGCACCACCTGTTCAGCGCTCATAGGTTGCTGCTGTGCTCGACCAAAAAATGGCAAAAAGAACAAAAGCACTATGCTCAACGCTTTTAAGTTCACTTTGGTTTTCTTTTTAGGATGATGCCCTTTTCTATCGAACATTGCATATAATATTGGTAGTACTACAAGTGTCAATGCGGTTGCGGTTATTAAACCACCTACCACCACAGTGGCTAATGGTCGTTGCACTTCGGCACCAGCCGAAGTTGAAATTGCCATAGGTAAAAATCCTAAAGCTGCTGCTGCTGCTGTCAGTAATACAGGGCGTAATCTGTTTTTTGTTCCCATTAAAATTCGCTTATTGATATTTTCAACACCGTGTGCTTTTAATTCCTTAAACTCTTCAATCAGTACAATCCCATTCAATACCGCGATACCAAAAAGGGCAATAAAACCAACACCTGCGGATATACTGAACGGTAAATCTCGAATGTAGAGTAACATTACACCACCAATAGCCGATAATGGGATGGCACTGTAAATCATTAAGGCCTCTTTTACAGAATCGAAAGCGAAGTATAGTAAGACAAAAATCAATATTAACGCAATTGGTACAGCTACTTTTAATCGTGCCGATGCTGTTCTTAAATTTTCGAATTGTCCGCCGTAGCTTATGGAATATCCTGTTGGTATCTTAATGTCTCTTTCAATAATGGCTTGCACATCTTTTACCACCGATTCTAAATCTCGGTTTCTCACATTTACACCTACAACGATACGTCTTTTGGTATTATCCCTAGAGATTTTCGCAGGTCCTTTGGTATAAGATATGGTAGCAAATTCACTCAGTGGTAACTTTGTGCCATTAGGTAACGACACCGAAGCTGTTTCTATATTTTGAATGTCTTTTCTATGGGCATCGTCAAAGCGTAGCACTAAATCGAACTGCTTTTCGCCTTCAAATACTGTTCCTGCTGGCATTCCTGCAAAACCCATTGTAACAATCTTATTTAAGTCTTCTATATTCAATCCATATTTAGCAATTTTCTGACGGTTGTACTTTACAGACATTTGCGGTAAACCAGCAGTTTTTTCTACGGAAATATCTGCAGCTCCTTCCACATTTTGAATCGCCTTTTCTATCTCTAGTGCTTTTCTGTAGAGTACATCTAAATCTTCACCAAAAACCTTGATGGCCAAATCTGCTCTTACTCCTGTAATTAATTCGTTAAATCGCATTTCAATAGGCTGGGTAAATTCAAAATCCACACCTGCGATTTCATTGGATAAGGCTTTTTTAAATTTATCCGCCAATTCGTCTTTAGACTCGGCAGATGTCCATTCGCCTTTAGGTTTTAGTTTTATAATCACATCACTTTCTTCCATAGACATTGGGTCTGTTGGTACTTCGGCTGCGCCAATTCTACTTACCACTTGTTCAACTTCAGGGAATTGCTTTAGTATTTTTTCAATTTGGGTTGTGGCTTCAATCGTCTTACTTAAAGACATTCCTGTTTTTAAAACTGGTTGAATCACAAAATCGCCTTCATCTAGGGTTGGCACAAATTCGCCACCCATTCTGGTAAATAGAAATACCGTAAATAATAACAATCCTACTGCCATACTCAATACCAATGTTTTTTTACGTAAAGCCCAGGCGATGGTAGGTTGGTATTTATCTTCTAAAAAAGCAATGAGTCTGGACGATATGGTCTTCTTTTCCGTATTTGATGGTTTTATAAACATTGAAGCCATTACAGGAATGTAAGTAAAACAAAGTACCATTGCCCCAATGAGGGCAAAGCAGAATACCAATGCCATAGGACGAAACATTTTTCCTTCTACATTTACCAAGGACAGAATCGGGATGAAAACAATAATGATGATTAATTGCCCAAAGACAGCAGAGTTCATCATTTTTGTGGCTCCTTGATAGGTAATATTGTCAATCAGTCCTTGTCTTTCTGCTTTAGGAAGCGCTAATAATTTGGCACGCTGACTGGTGATTTTAAAGGCTATAAATTCTACGATGATGACCGCTCCATCGATAATAATACCAAAGTCAATCGCTCCCAAACTCATCAAGTTGGCATCCACACCAAAAATGTACATTAGCGAAAGTGCGAACAATAAACATAATGGAATAACTGAAGCTACGACCAAACCAGAACGCAGATTGCCCAAAAGCAATACCACTACAAATATTACGATAAGGCATCCTAAAATGAGGTTTTCGGCGATAGTAAATGTTGTTTTTCCTATGAGTTCGCTACGTTCTAAAAATGGGTTGATTGAAATACCAGGTGGTAACGATGCTTGTATTTCTGCCACACGCTCTTTGACTGCTTCAATAACCGCATTAGAATTGGCATCTTTAAGCATCATTACTTGCCCTAGTACTTTTTCTCCTTCTCCATTTCCAGTGATTGCTCCAAAACGATTAGCGTGACCAAAGCCTACATTGGCAACATCTCTAACATATACTGGTACTTCGCCCTTGCTCGTTACAACGATATCTTCTATGTCTTTTACTGAGGTTACTAAACCTTCACCTCTTATAAAATAACTTTCATTAATCTTTTCGATATAACCACCACCAGCAACGCTATTGTTTTTTTCGAGAGCGGCAAAAACATCAAAAATTGAAACGTCCATAGCACGAAGTCGCTCAGGGTTTACAGCAACTTCATAGGTTTTTAAGTAGCCTCCCCAAGTATTTACTTCAACAACTCCCGGTATTCCGGAAAGCTGCCGTTTTACCACCCAATCTTGAATGGTACGTACATCTGATAGTGAGTATTGGTCTTTATGTTTGGCATCAACGTCGATTACATATTGATAGATTTCTCCAAGACCTGTAGAGACTGGTCCCATAAACGGTTTACCAAAGCCTGCCGGGATTTTTTCTTCAGCACTTTTTATTTTCTCGGCTATAAGTTGTCGCGGTAAATAGGTACCCATTTCATCATCAAATACCACAGTTACAACAGATAGCCCGAATTTTGAAACCGAACGAATTTCTTTGACACCTGGCAAGTTTGCCATTTCGAGTTCTACGGGATAGGTTAAGAATTTCTCCACATCTTCGGTAGCCAAATTTCTAGAAGTGGTAATAACCTGTACTTGATTATTGGTTACATCGGGAACTGCTCCAATAGGGATATTTGTTAGGGAATACAAGCCAAATCCCACGATTCCGGCAGTAAATAATAGTACAATAAGTTTGTGATGAATACTGTACTGGATAATACGTTCTAACATTTGTTGGTTATTCGTTTAAAATAATGGTAAATGTATATGGGTTATCTAAGTTGTTCCTAAACCATTTCTTAAGATTGGCTTAAGATTTTATATACTCTCAAAAAACAAAAGCCTTGAGAAATCTCAAGGCTTTTACTAACCAACCAAAACTATCAATCAAAAAATATTTTTTAATCAATTATAAAACAAAGTTATTATAGCTATCTAAGAATTTTCTTTGCTTAATCTTAAGATTGGCTTAAAATGAAAAGATTTAGTCTTCGGAAGCATACATTTCAACTTTAAATTCGCCTGTAGACGTTGCAACACCTCTGTACATTCCTCTAGTATTAAACATCATTATATATGTACCTTTTTTATCTACAGATATAAAGCCGCCTCTACCTTTCATATCTGATAGTTTTTTTAAGGTTTTTTTTCCTGCTTTTTCCAAAGAATAGTGTTTATATTCTTTAAGGGCAGCTATATCTCTAGCAATGGTCCCTCTTAAAAAAAACTCCCCGTTGCCTGTACACGACACTGCACAAGATTTATTATCTGCATAGGTTCCAGCACCAATTATTGGTGAGTCTCCAATTCTGCCATATTTTTTATTAGTAAGACCTCCAGTAGAGGTTCCTGCTGCTAGGTTTCCGTGCGTATCTAATACAACACAACCAACAGTACCAAATTTTTTACTGTCCTGTAAGTCTGTATTGCCTTCGTCAATATCATCACTATGGTCTAACTCAATGGTATCTTTTTTTAACGCTCTTTGGTATTGTTTCCAACGGTACTCTGAATAAAAATAAGAGCTATCTGCATAAGCAGCTCCTTTACTTATACAAAAATCTTGACCTCTTTTTCCGTATAAAAATGCATGTTTAGTACTATCTTTTACAATTCTGGCGCCTTCAATGGGGTTTTTTAGGTTTGTAAAACCCGCAATTGCACCAAAAGTTAAATCTTTACCATCCATAATTGAGGCATCCATTTCTTGATAACCTGCATTATTAAATACAGAGCCTCTACCAGCGTTGAAGAGTGGCGAATCTTCTAATATTTTTATAACCATCTCAACAGTCTCAACAGCAGTACCTCCTTTTTTTAAATGATTTTCACCTGTTTTTAAAGCTAGAGACAGCAACTCATTATAATCGCTTTCTTGTTGCTTGGTTAAGTTTTCTTTTTTAATGGTACCAGCTCCTCCGTGTATTACAATGGTATATGGATTTTTCTGACTAATAGGTTCTTTAGTGTCTATCATTATAATGGAAAAAAATATTAACAGAATTGCTATTATTGGTTTAATCATGATTTTGTTTGTGTTCTAATTTTATTATAGTCGATTCGTGCATTTTTAAGACTTCTAAAAATAATTTACTGTCATGCGATTCTAATATAGGAAAAAGCCCCACAATTAAAATTTTCTTGCCAGCTAAAACACCTCTAACTAAGCATAAAATTTCGTATTGTGCAATTGATAATAGCGATCCGTTTTCTCCAATATTATCATCAATCTCTAATGTTGAAATATTGCCAAAAACAGATTGGATTTCTGAAAAAAAGTTATTTACATCTGCTTTTATTTTGTCTGATCTATATTCTGTTATAGCTTCATAAACCGTTCTTCCAACTAAAGGGATTTCTTTGGTGCAAAAAGAAATAACATTACGTAATGATTTTGATGAAAACTCTCTTATATCGACATCATTTATTTTTATTGTCCCTTCATAACTATCATTTAACCTAGATATGGATGAAATAATGTTATTTTCATCAACACCTTTTGGCAACAAAAGTGTATTGAAAGTCATTTTTTTTGAATTGAAGTTAATAGAATCAAAATTATCAAATTTTACATTTTCAAATACAACTCTTGGGTTATTAACTTTTAAATTTTTTCCGATATTAATTTTTTCAACTTCTATTTCAATGATATTGTTTAGTTTTTTTAACGAAATATTACCTAGTTTATAGACTCTTTCTAAAGAAAACAATCTTCTTATTACTGGTAATATGGTAATATATAATAATATAAAACTAATTAATTCGCCTCCATGATTTTGTACATTAGCTTCTTCAATATCCAAGTAAAACATATATAAAACCACACATAAAATTGCATATTGTATAAAAGATACAAAGCCACTATTTAATATAGACCATTTGTTAAATTTAAAAGCAGCTACCATGACAGCATTAGATTTTTTCTTGTATTTTTTTAGTTCTATTTCCTGCTTATTATATAAAATTACACCTAGAATACTATTTAATGTTCTGCTTACGAAAGATAATTGTCCTGAAGTTTTATCTCTTTTTTGATACGAATGCAATTCCACTTTTTTATTTAAAAAACGAATTACTAAATAAAATAAAAGTGATAATACTATAATTGCAATGGCTCCTTTTTTATTTAAGACAAACAACCAGTATAGTGCAAAAAGTATCATTAAAACATCAACAATAGCACTTATGGTTCCTTTTAAATAAAGGTTTTTTAAACTATTAATGTCTCCTGAATATCTTAATAAATATTTGCCTATACCTTTTTCTTTATAAACAGAATTATGAATTTGTAATTGATGATTAAATAAATAATCTTTTACTTGTTTTGTAAAGATTTCGCCTTCATTTCTTAAATAATATTCGTGCAAAAAATAAAAGAAATATCTAGTTCCTATTAAGAGTAAAAAAACAATTAAAAATTTTGGTACAGTATCCCAAATAGTTGATGGGACTACACCAAGAAATTTCATTCTATAGGCTTTAAAATTAAATACCAATTGATAATATTTACCGATACTAACTGGTATAATAATGGTAATTAAATTAGTAATCATCCCTAAAAGAATAATCCAGATGGTTCTGGATTTTCTTTGTAGGACAAACTGTTTAATTAAATTACTATTCGAGGTATATGTCATTAAGCATTAATTAAGGCTTTTATGTTTGGAAACACTGAACCAAAATTTATTTTATTAGTAAAATCTTCCAAAGTAAAAACAGGAATATTTGTTTCATTTTTAACTTCATCTATCATTAAGGGGCTTGCAGTAAATATACCACTTATTAAAATAGGTTCTTTATTAATTTTACGTAGTATTTCTATCCCACTATTTACGGCTAAACTATCTGCGCAAGAAAGTAATACACCATCAATCATATTCATAAGTGGTTTATGGTTTATTAAAGATTTGGTTTCTCGTTGAAATAATCCATCTGCAATTTCAATAACCACAACATCTGGATTAATTCTTTCCACTCTTTTTAATAATGTTTCAAGAATATCAAGAATTTCGTTTGTGCTATGAAGAAACGTAGAAGGATACCCACAATATGAAAAATCTACTGCCGTTTTTGCACCACAATCTCTTACAATACTACAATCTTTTGCGAAAACGGTACCAGTAAGTTTTATAAATGCTACCTTT
Source organism: Aquaticitalea lipolytica (assembly GCF_014641635.1). Classification (GTDB taxonomy): domain Bacteria; phylum Bacteroidota; class Bacteroidia; order Flavobacteriales; family Flavobacteriaceae; genus Aquaticitalea; species Aquaticitalea lipolytica. The sequence continues at coordinate 726,434 of NZ_BMIC01000001.1, forward strand.
TTTTTCTGCTGCATAAAACCTCTTGATAAAAATGCAGCTGTGGTTGTTTTTCCGCTATCCATACTAGCTCCAACAGAAAGATACATTTCGTAAGGTCTATTTTTAATAGGATTAAAGGTTTCTCGCTCTACTCCATTATATATTGTATTGATTACTTGGTTTTCTTCATTTACAGCATAACCAATAAGTTTAACTTCTGTTGGACCAACATCGTCAAGCTTTGCATGTAAACTTGCTAAAACACCAACCACACCACCTTGACCAAGAATTTGGTACTTGTTATGGTGAACTTTAGGCACATACCCTTCAAACTGAGCAGTTGCATAACGATTACCAAAAGTTGCAAGAATTTTATCGCCTGGAAAAATATAGGTATTATTACCATTTTCGGCTTGAATAGCACTATGCTTCCCAATAGATATTACTTGAAAAACCGCTACATCACCAGATTTTGGCATATACGTTTTACGGATAGTTCTGTTTATTTTAAAATTTTCAACACTTTTTGTAATGATACTTTTTTTAATTGTTTTCATAAATTTGGGTTTTTAAAGTTTATAACTACAAGAAATTCCTATTACTGAAAAATCGTAAAAAGGTCTTCTTATAGAGTTTGAATTGGGATTAAGGCTATTGATATCTCTGCCTCCAAATAAAGTAGAGTTAAATTCTTTTTGTTTTTGAAAATATATCGCGAAACTAAAATCATCCATGGGATACAGCTTTATTCCTGTTTGTATTCTATATGCATGCAACCCATTTGGCGATTTTAACTCTGTTTGGTCGCCATTATCATCATAATACTGTAATGGTTTTCCGTTGGAGTACCAATAAAGTTTTTGGTTTATAAATGGGCGTAATCTCCAAGGTAATTTAGTGTCTCTATAGTATAAATCCAATCTGTAATAATAACGTTGTTTAAATTTTGAACGTTGGGTAAAATGATATTCTCCTGTAATAGAATTTTTCATCCGGATACGTTTGCCCAATTTTGTACTTACCTTTATATCTGCTGAAACTCTATGATACAAAAGTTGGTTTCCTTGAACACCGTCTAAAGAAAAGGTAGGCGAATAACCAACTGATGCATCCCAACTTTTACTTAATTCGTATTCAATTTCTAAATCTGGCTGAATAAAATTAATTCTAGAATCATTTAAACTAAAGGAATGCAACTGGTAATAACTAAGACTAAACTTATCATCGAGTTTTTTATTGACACCAAGTGTTGTCCATAACATAGTGTTATCTGTTTCAGTAATTTGAGCATTAACTGTTATAGTACCTATTAAACAGGCTACTAGTATTATTTTATTCATATTTTATTTTAAATAGGTTAAGTATTTATGTATATAACAACTGAAGTGCAAAAAATTCCGATTAATATTCTATATTTTTTCCATTTTAGATATTTATCAACTATTAATATAAGAAATTTTGATTCAGATTAGTTAGATTATATTTGTAATAAACATCGCAATTGTAACCGTAAACAGATTAAAAGAAATAGTATTTAATAATAGTTGCTCTAGCTATTTCTTATGGTTAGTTTAAGAAAGGTTTATATTCAAAAAACAAAACCCTGAATAGTCTCAAGGCTTTTGCTGCTATTAACCAATAAATACTAACCAAAATCATTTAAAGGTTAAGGGGAAATCTATTTCTTTTTCATAAAAATAATTCTAACTAATAGTGTAAATGTAGTCCCCTTAAGTTATGATTTGATAATGGTTATCTTAAGATTGGCTTAAAATCGAATTAGAATATAAAACTTGATTAAAAAAACAAAAGCCCTGAAATATTTTCAGAGCCTTTGCCAATCAATCAACACTAACCATCAATCAAAAAAACTTATAGCTTATCGACTTTAATAAATAATTTAGAATCGGTCATAGATATTTCACAACGTGCAGGTGCAGTGGTTGCATAGGTGTTTCCACAAGTTGGACATAAGTAATAAACAGATGGTAACGAACTAACATTTCCTTCTTCTAAAGCTTTAAGGGCAGTTTTATAAAAATCTCTATGTTTTTGTTCTACTTTATAGGCATAAGTCAAGCTAATTTGTGCCATATAGTTTCCTGCTGCATTTGCATCTTTTATAAAGTTGGGATACATAGTATTGAATTCATAGCTTTCGCCGTCAATAGCATTTTTTAAATTCTCCATAGTACTTCCTACTGTAAACTCTGGTGTAACAACAGGGATTTCTTCTCCCATTCTTTGTAAAACTACTTTATGATTATTGGCGTGAATTAATTCAGCCCCAGATGCCGCTTTGAAAAGTATTGCAATTTCAGGATAGCCTTCCTCTTCTGCCTTTTTACTAAAAGCTGCATATTTTGCATTTGCAGTTGTTTCTCCTTTAAAGGCATCCTTCATATGCTGAATAGTCAATTTTTGTGGGTCTTCACTTTCTTTGGTTTTTCCCATTATCTTTTCAGCCATTTCTTTAGACGGTTTTACTTCTATTTTATCTGCTGAGTTGTCTTTACAAGATTGGAAAAGCATACTTGAAAGTGCTATTCCTGTTACTAATATTACTACTGATTTTTTCATTTTATATGTTATTAAATTGTTTAAATTTTTGAGTAAATGTGTATATACTTATTTATGAGTTTTCTTTGTTATTTCTTAAGAGTTGATTAAAAATTAGTCACTAGATTGAGTTCCGAAATCTGGCAGTGCCAATTCAATGCCTGCACCGTGTTGAAAAACTAATTGACCTCCTAAATAACCCGTTCTGGCAACTGATGCTGATAAAGACGCAAATAGTATAATACCAACCCATTTCGTCCAACCTCTGTTGTATTTAAAGTAGTATAATGCGACCCTATATAACGCGGTTATAATAGTAAGCCATAAAGTTATTGTGGCGGCTTCTTCGTGTAACTCCATAGGTGCTTGAAGGATTCCGTCCGTCATTCCATCGCCTGCATAACTTCCACTTATGTAAGCCACAATTGCACCCAAAGCGCCTAGTAGCAAAAGGTAAAACGCGGCATTATTAAAAAACTGTTTTTTAGTAAAAAGTGCTATGATTTCGGATAAGAAACCTACAAAGATTAAGGCTATCGGAAAGTGGATAACCATAGCGTGAATGTGCGGTGCTGTTAACATATTGATGTGCTTTTAAATTACACACCAAAAATAATTGACGATCCTAAGGTCTTCCCTTTGTCAATCTTAAGATTGGCTTAAAAAGTAATAGTGAAAGTTGTTCCTTGCCCAAAGTCACTTGCTACTTCAATCTTAGCATCAATAGCATCCGCAGCCTTTTTGGCTATAGAAAGCCCCAAACCATTACCTGCAATATTTTTATGATTGAGCGCATCAGACCTGAAGAAATTATTGAACACATTATCCAAATCTTCTTTTTTGATACCGATGCCCTCATCTCGCACCTTGCAGATTATGTTGGAATTGGATTGAGTTATTGAAATATGGATGTTAGTAGCATCTTTGGCATATTTTACAGCATTACTAATAATATTTTCCAATATTAAATTGCTAAAATATTGAGGTACTAAAGTTTCATTTTCAATATCATTTTTAAAATTTATTGAAAGCTTCTTTTCTGATATTGGCTTTTTGTGTCTTGAAAGGATTTCATCAATAACGGTTGCCAGAGGCACCGAAGATTCATCCTTAGCTTTTGAGCTTGTATCTAGTCTTGCTAACAGTAACAATTGCTCTAATGTGGCAGTCATTCGGTCTATTTCTGTAAGACTGAACTTTATTTTCTCTTCATATTCACCGCGTTCCCTTGGCTTGCGAACCAACACCTCTAATGTGCCTTTTAAAGTTGCTAAAGGTGTACGTAATTCGTGTGAAGCGTCTGATGTAAATTGACGTTCTCTTTCCATTGCATTTTCGATACGTTGCAACAAATCATTAATTCCAGAAGATAAATCAAAAAGTTCATCTTTATTTTGGGGCAATGCAACGCGCTCGTTTAAGTTGTTGCGTGTAATTCTGTTGGTCGTTTCGGTTACATTTTTAACGGGTATGATACTTCTTCCTGCGATATATTTTGATATAAAATAGAGACTCGCCAAAAGAAGTAAATACACTAATAGCAAAATATTTCTTAGATTAAGCAGTACCATTTGTGATGCTTCTAAAGACATAGCCGCTACTATAAAACCTTTTATTTTTCCATTTTCCTCTATAGGTAATTGAATCTGTCTAATGGGTTTGTTATTTAAGATATCATTATAATGTCCACCATAGTTAGATTGTGGATGAAATTCGAGCTCGTTCTCTTTTAGATTTGGCGATTTATCCATAAATATCCCATTCTTATCCAATATTTGGATAAAAACAGGATTTACCTGAACTTCTCTATGCTCGCGTTCTTCCCATTCCTTTTTGTTTTTAATTTTAATGCTGTCCCCAACGACTTTTATTTCTTCGGTATGCTTTTCCGCTTCAAAAGACAGGTCACTATCTATATTTTGATACACCACACCTTTAACTACAAAATAAACAGCGGTAAATGCTACTGCCATTATGATTGCTGTGGCAATCATATAATGTAATGCTATCCTGTTTTTAAAACTTAAACTCATATTTCCTTTGCAATATAACCCACACCTCTAACTGTCTGAATGTAATTCTCGTCTTTCCCTAACTTCAGTTTCTTGCGAAGTGCATTGATAAAAACATCTATCACGCCTGTATTATAGTCGAAATGGATATCCCAGACACTTTCTATAATCCGAGACCTTCTGCACACCATTCCTTTATTGCGTATCAAATGTTCCAATAATGCAAATTCTTTTTGTGTCAAGCTTATTTCTTCATCATCTTTAAACACCTGATAGGTTGAAGTATTTAAAGTTATGGTACCAAGTTTAAAAATGGAATGTTCTCCCGATTTCGGGCGCAATTGCACCTTAATACGTTCTAATAATTCTTCAAAATGAAACGGCTTTTTGATATAATCATTGGCTCCTGTTTGAAGTCCGAAAATGGTTTCATCCAAGGTGTCTTTGGCTGTTAAAAAAATAACAGGGGTTTCTTGGAATTCCTTTCTGAATTGACGACAAAGTTCGATACCGCTTATACCTGGTACCATCCAATCCAATAATAAAAGGTCATATTCTCCGGTAAGTGCCAGTTCAAGTCCTTTTTTGCCTTCTTCGGCTATATCCACAGCATAGGATTCTTCCTCTAGGCCTTGCTTGAGGAAGTTAAATATACCTGGTTCGTCTTCTACTATTAAAATTCTCATCGTGCAAAATTTACGATTTTTTATTAAGCCTAGATTTAGTTTTTCTTAAGATTTGCTTAATATTTTTAGTTAACTTAAATAATGTTTTATTAAAAAAAACAATTATGTCTGAAAGCTATATATATCCTTAATTATTATTAACTATATGAATCTTTAATTATAAATATTCTACACAAATTAATTTAAAAAAATTCCAGTTTAAAATTGTCTTTTTAAAAATACCAATTCATTGGTTTGTAAATCAAAATATGCAAACGTACCATTAGGCTGTGGTGGATAATTATTTATTAGGTGGTATCGGTAGTTTAATTTATCTAGAAGTTTATTTAAATCGCCTTTAGTAGCTGGCTTATTATTTTCAGGTGTAAAAATAGATTTTAGACTACCTGCAGCTAAATTACCTAAAGTCGCATTACCTACACCAGCAATACTGACTTTATCTATCTTTGTTTTAGCAGGAATTGGAGGTAAGCTCATAGGTTTTGGAACCTCTATTGCTGTAGTATTGTTATTTTTATTGGTATTCTTAAGTTGTCTGACATGATACGCTTTTGAACGACAACTATTAGAACAGTATTTTTGTACTAAACGACGTTTAGGCTCAAATTCTTTAAAGCAATACTTACATTTATAAAATTGTGTTTCCATATTATTTATCGTCAAACAAACGTTTGTTTGACGCTTATTTAGTGTTTTTTAAGTTAATTCAATGGTTTTCACTTCTAAATTTCACATGAAATACAGTCTCTAATAAAAACCTATCAGCCTCCTCATCGGTTATCAAAACAGGTTTCTTCTTTTTCGTCTTAGGTTTAGGTTGTATTGTTTCTTTTACAGGTACATTAGGAATTTTACTTGGGACTTTTACTGAAAAATTAGAATTATTAAACTTCTCTTTGTAATGATCTAAAATAGTCTTTACATTTTGTTCTCTCCCTTTTGGGTCAATATTAAAATGTTTTCTAACTTTTGTATAGTGCTGTTCTAAAAATTCAGATTGCATTCTAAACAGGTTAATGGTTTCTTTACTAACAGGATTTATAAACGATGTAATATTCGTATACATCCAACCAGTCAAAAAACAATGGGCATCTAAAAAGTCAATATACTTTTCTATTAAAAAATTAAATTGAATGTCCTTTAAATCTTCTTTGGCTTGAAACAAGGTATACATGTTTTCATCCAAAATACCAACTTTATTCATCATGCTTATAAAGTCTACTTTTTTATAATCTAATGATATTTTTTGATTATTATCTATGACACCTAATTGATTAAAAGCATCAGCTGGAATTGACTTCAATATCGACATTTGCTCAAATGACTTCATGAGACTGCCAGGCAAATAGAATATATAAGCCTTGGTTAAATTGTCTCGTATTTGAATAAATAGTTCCTCCATAACTTTTTATAATAAATGTGAATAATCATCAGCAATTGCTGCATCAATATCACGCAAATATTTTTCCAATGCACTCATTGTAGAATGTCCTGTAATCAACATCAATCTACTTTTAGCTTCATGTGGCGATGAATCTTTAACAAGAGCTCTATATAATTTTGTAATAAAGGTATGCCTAAAACTATATAAACCATAGTTTTTACCTAGTTGGAAATGGTCTTTAACAACCTTTTTATAGCGTTTTGAAAAATAATCTCGCTTATTGTCTTCGGTAGTATCCCAAGTCCCTCCTATTTTGTCTGGAGTAAACAAAAATAAGTCCCCATCTAAACCACTTAAATCTGGTAAATCTTTCAATAATATTTCAGGAATACGCTTGGTCTTTAAAGGACTGTTTTTAGCCACAAACTGAATGGTGTTTTCTTCTAAATTAATATCCTTTATCCTAATGCGACACGCTTCTATTGGTCGTAAAAAGTTATAAGAGATAAACTTTATAAATAATAATAAGACAGGATCATTGGCTTCTAAATAATCAAAAATTTCCGTTTGTTTTGCCAACGAATAGGTTTTATTGCGTTGCGGGTTAGTCTTTAATGCTTTTATCTTTTTAACAGGATTAGATTTAATGATGTCATTATCTTCCAATGTTTGCATTAAACTGCTAAAATCAGTTCTAAAGTTGTTATAATTTCTAGGACTGGTTGTAGATAAAACATCATGTAGAAATAAGCTAATCACCTTTTTATTCAATTGGTCTATGGTCATTACTTCAGGATGCTTTTTCTTTACCCAAGTAATTAACTTTTTAGCTCGACCTGTATAATCCTTAAGCGTTCGTTCTGCTACAACTTTTTCCTTTAGTTTCAAGCTAAAATCAAAGGCTTGCTGTAAGGTCATTTTTGATTCCTCAATAGCTTTAGGCTCAGCTATAGGTGTTGAACTGGTATTGGCAATTGGACTAGTCGCAATGTTTGCATGTCCTATTGTGGAATTAGAAGTTGTTAGTGGCTTCTGACTTTCATTATCCTTTGTACTGTAATAAAAATCTGTATTGTCAATATAGGGATTATAGCCAGACTTGAGTAATTTTATAAGTCGTCTTCTATAGACTGCTAATAGAGAAAACCTATCTTCTTTAAATTTAAACTGATTGGCTTGTCCATAAATATTTTGTTGACGTTCTAGCTTATTGGTTAAAGGATTTCGATAAGAATAATAGACATACCAACGCTTGGATAAATCGCCTTTTGCATTGTAAATTTTTGGAGTAGAAAATTGGGGTTTCTGTGTCAAATTGTACTCTAATTCGTGTTCAAAATCGTGTTCACTTTCTAATTCAAATGTAATGATTTCATTTAATGTAGACATAAAAAAAACGGTTTAGAGTGAACTAAACCGTTGATTTTATTAACGAATTGAATTTTGTAGCGGGAACTGGACTCGAACCAGTGACCTTCGGGTTATGAGTTCTATGACGTATGGTCTTAAATGAATTCAAATGGATTTAAAACAACTGTATTCCAGTATTTTATAAAATTATACAACTTCATAAATTCAAAATTTAACATGTAAAAACATCATTTGTTGCACATATGTTGTACATAAAATTCGTATCTTTATATTAGTAAAATCATAGCAAATATGGCAACTGTAAAGATAGTACTCAGAAAGAATTATAAGAAAAAAGAGGGAACTTTTCCAATAGCTCTTCGTATTACCCAAAATCGAAAATCAAGATTTATCTTTACAGGTGAATATATCAAAGAAAGTGATTGGAATTCCAAAGAGGGATTGGCTAAAAAATCACATCCCAATTCAAAGAGGTTAAACAACTATCTTTTGAAGAAGTTAAGTGAAGCGCATAGCGTAGCTCTTGATGTCCAAACAAATCAAAATTCCACTTCCTCCAACATCATTAAGAAAAAGATTGTAGGCAAGGACAAAATGGACTTTTTTGAGGTTTCAAAAATTCATTTATCGGCCATAAGAAAAAGAAAAAAGATTGGGCAACTGAGAACTGAAGAAGGAAGACTAGGTATTTTTAAAGATTTTCTAGGAACTAGTCATCTACACTTTTCTGATTTGGACGTCATACTATTAAAAAAGTTTCAAAATCATCTTTTATACGAGAGAAATGTTTCAACCAGAACTGCTATTAATTACCTCATATTGATTAGGACGATTTACAACCTAGCGATTAAGGAATTTGATATTGACTCTAAATCCTATCCTTTTGGCAAGGATAAAGTACAGATTAAACTTCCTGAGAGCGAAAAAATAGGATTGAACAAAGATGAAGTCAAGCTTTTAGAGGAAGCCCAAAACCTCACTCCTCCCCAACAAGTCGCAGTTCATATTTGGCTTTTGAGTTTTTACTTTGCTGGCATTCGTATTGGAGATGTTATAAAACTCAGGAAATCTGACTTTAGAGATGGTCGGCTTCATTATCGAATGGATAAGAATGAAAAGCTTGTTTCTTTATCTATACCAGAAAAAGCAAAAGCTATTTTAGACATCTATACAATAACAAAAGAAAAGAATGATTTAATTTTTCCATTTTTACAGGAATCCGATATTAAAAATCCCAAGAAATTAGCCACGAGAAAAAATACAATTACAAGAAGCATCAATAGACGGTTAGAGAGAGTTGCAAACAAATTGGGTATTGATAAAAAGTTATCAATGCATATTGCAAGACATACTTTTGGTAATCTATCGGGAGATAAAATCCCAATTCAAATGTTACAGAAATTATATAGACACTCTTCCATTACGACCACAGTGAACTATCAACAAAATTTTATGCATAAGGAAACTGATGAGGCCTTAGATTCTGTTATTAATTTTTAAAACTTATCTCTGAAACACATCCCTAAGCTGATAAAAAAACCGCTCTATCAATCTTAAATCTTCAGTAATAATTTCTGCTGAACCAGTCATTTCTTGCTTGAAATCTATTTCTTTATTATATGATGTGATAAGTTTTTCAGGAAGTGATACATCAATTAAATATAAACCGTCTTGGTTTGGAATTACAGAAACACTCTTAACATTACCCTCTAGAATTCCGAACTCTGCATCTAGATAATTATCTAATTTTATATTCACTGATTGTCCAATTTTTATCTTTCCTGAATTCTGAGCTGGTGTTTTTAATTTTGCTATATAAGACGAGTTTTTACTTGGTATAATTGTAAAAACCAAATCACCTTGATTGACTGTTTGGTTAGCATTCCAATAATTAAGAAAAGACACTTTACCTTCAATATTTGATTTTAAAACGTATATATCCTCCCAATCTTTAATCGCTTTTTTTAATTGATTAAATGATTGGATTACGCTTTTAAGCAAGGTCATTTCTTCTTTTACTCGATTTATTTCTGTTCCTTTTGAGGTTTTATGCGCATTACTTATACCCTCTCTTATTTGAGATATAGATGCTTCGAAATTTTTATAGTTACGTTCTGCTTGGGCAAATTCAAGTTGCTTGTTCTCATAATCTTGTGCAGAAATAACACCTTTATCAAATAATATTTGTTGTCTGTTTAAATCTTTCTTTTTAAACTCTAATTCAGTTTTATTAATATCTCGTTGAGATTTCAAACTTTGCAAACGTCTATTTAATTCAGAAATAGAGTAACTATTTGCCAACGCTTCATTAGAAAATGGTTCTAATTCTTTATTCAACTTATATTGAACATAATTGTTTTCAAATAAAGCAAATTGAGATTCTATATCTCCTAAAAATAAAATTGGCAAACTATCTATTGAGAATTCGAATGGCTTACTGCTACTTGCTTGAATTGTGTCAATTAATGATTTTAATTTATATACATCTTTATAATTAGCGGTATTTTCAATTATTGCAAGAGGCTCATTCTTTCTAACCTCTTGATTATCCTTAACTAAAATAGCATCTATTTCTCCTGTAATTTTAGCATACTCTTTTTGAGGTGGTATAACCGTAGTAATAACTGCTTCAGAAGGAATGATATCAGGATATTTAACAAACCAAGAAACAAACAATAGCATCAAAATTAGAAATAAAAACAGAACATTCCCCCAACGTATCATCCAATGAGGTACTTCAGTAAGAATTTCTTGAACTTCTTCACTCCTAAGTTCAATAGATTCTATACTTTCATTATTGTCATTATTTTCAAACAACTTAGCGGTTAAATTGTCAAGCTTCTCTTGAAGTTCATCGTTTCGATTTTTAACACTATCCTTTTTTTTGTCTTTATTTTCTAACATATTGTCTAAAAACTAATTTCCAAGTTCTAACTGGTTTTTAACCAATTTATAATATTCACCCTTATTCTTTATTAATACCTCGTGTGTTCCTGTTTCTACAATTTTCCCCTTATCAAGTACTACTATTTGATGCGCATTCTTTACTGTACTTAAACGATGAGCAATGACAACTACTGTTTTGTTGTTAAAGAAGGCATTAAGCTTTTTCAATATCACTTTCTCATTATTGGCATCTAAGGCAGATGTTGCCTCATCAAAAAACAAAAAACTAGGGTTTTTATAAACTGCTCTAGCTATTAATAAACGCTGTTTTTGACCTGTACTTAAGCCAACACCTTCCATCCCTATTTTGGTGTTATAAGATAATGGTAGCGTTTCAATAAATTCTTTTATATTAGAAACATCTACTGCATGAATAAGCTTTTTTCTATCGACATAATCTTCACCAACTGCTATATTGTTAGCAATTGTATCATTAAAAATATAACCTTCTTGCATTACTACACCACACTCATTACGCCAAGTTTTTTGCAAAATATGTTGCAGGTTATAGTTCCCCAAATTTATCTGTCCTTCAATAGGGTCATAAAACTTTAAGAGGAGTTTCATTAAAGTGGTTTTCCCACTGCCACTTACACCTACAATAGCGGTAACTTTATTTGCTGGAATATGCAAATCTAAATCTTGAAGTACTAATTGGTCAGATCCTATATAACGAAATGAAAGATTTGTAATATTAATATCTGCATTTATATCGATGTCAGTAATGCGCTCTTGCCCGAATGGTTCTTCCTCTTCCTTATTATGAATTTCTGACAAACGATCTAAAGATATTTTGGCATCTTGAACTTCCCTAATAAAATTAATAAGCTGTGATATGGGCGAGTTCAATTGACCGACTATATAACTAATAGCAAGCATCATTCCCAAAGTAATTTCACCATCAATAACCAGTTTTGCTGATAATACCGTAATAAGAATATTTTTTAACTCATTTATAAAACTAGAGCCTACACTTTGATATTGCTCTAATCCCAAAGCTTCAATAGACACTTTAAACAAACGTGCTTGTAAAAACTCCCAATTCCAACGCTTCTGTTTTTCTGAATTATGAAGTTTAATTTCTTGCATCCCATTGATAAGCTCAATGACTTTACTTTGTTCTTCACTCACTACTGAAAAACGCTTGTAATCTAAATCTTTACGTTTTTTTAAAAAGACAATTATCCATAGAAAGTAAAAAAAACTACCTAATAAAAAAATCCCAAAAAGCAATAAATTGTAGTATGCCAATACTAAACTAAAAACGATAAGATTCACCAATGAAAATAAAACATTCAATGATGATGTCGTTAAAATACGCTCTATACGTCGATGATCATTAATTCGTTGAAGAATATCTCCTGTCATCCTTGTATCAAAAAATGCAATTGGCAGTTTCATCAACTTGATAAAAAAATCAGAAACCAAAGAAATATTTATACGTGTACTTAAATGCAATAATATCCAACTGCGTATAACCTCTATTGCAGTTCTACCTACAAACAATGCTAATTGTGCAAATAGTATCAAGTAAATAAAATGTATATCTTGATTTTTAATTCCGACATCAACAATACTTTGAGTTAAAAAGGGAAAAATGAGCTGTAGTATGCTGGCTGCTATTAAACCTATGACCAGCTGCCATAGAAACTTTTTATATTTAAATAAATATTTTGATAAAAATTTAAATCCAAAGTCATGTTTGCTTTTATCAAAATTAGAATTATAGAATTTCGCTGTAGGTTCTAATAATAAGGCTATACCCTCTTCTGTTTGATCTGTAGCGTTATTACCAATCCAATGTTTTAAAAACTCTTCTTTATTGTATTTTAATAATCCATGTGCTGGGTCTGAAAAATAATAAGTTCTGTTTCTTATTTTATATAACACAACATAATGGTTTTTGTTCCAATGCAAAATGCAAGGCAAGGGAACTTCTTTTAACTTTTCTAAGTTAATTTTAACCCCTAAACTTCTAAAGCCTACTTCTTCTGAAGCATCACTTAAAGCCAATAAATTACTTCCTGAACGTGTAGTTTCACTTAACCTACGAAGTTGTTCTATAGAAATTATCTTTTTATAATATTTTGCTATTATTTTTAAACACGTTGCACCACAATCTTTAGAATCAGGTTGTTTGTAGAAAGGAAAAGGTTTTCTCAAAATCTATATTTTAAATTTAATAGAATATATCTCGGTACAATTCTAAAACTTGAGCTTCGCTTTTGGTTTTCAGAAATATTAATATTAGTTAGATCCTTTATGTTAGACAAGTTACTCCCTTGTAATTGATACGACCACCTATTTCCATTAGGGCTAAAGTTTATTTTCATATTAGTGAATAAAAAATTATTCTTATTTATATAATAAAAATCATTGGTAATTTGTATTTTCCATTTCTCTGATAATTCTAAAATCGAATTTAATGAAGCTTCTAAATAATCAAAAGAGTTTTCTTGATCACTGAATTGTCCTTTAGAATAATTATACTTAAAACTTAAATCAAAATCTAAGGGGATGTCTAAATACGTTGTACACTTGAATTGATAGTTGGCATTATAATTTTTTGTGATACCAAATTCATTATTGATTAGCACATCATTATTACTCCACAACTGATTTGTACTGAATTTGATTAAAAAAGGTAAAGAACTTAAATACTTTGTAATGCTTATATTATAGCCAAGTAAACTTCCTCCATCTAAAATTTTATAATCAATAAAATTAGAGTTTTCAGTTATAAAATTTTCAGTTCCATAGTTCCTGTTTGTGAAGTTATAGAAGAGGTAGGAATTGATCAGAAATATTTTTTTATAATTTTTATAAACATACCTAAATCCAATATTATGACTTTTAAAAGGTTCAATGAAATCTAAGCCTCTTGAAAATGTTCTATAATTTTTAAGAATATAATTTTCATTTAAATAAGAAATCTCAGGTATATTATTTGTAAAACTATAATTAAGTCCGAGTACAGATTGTTTTTTTTTATAGGTGAAGGATATTGCTGGGTTAACGAAAAAAAAATCTTCTTTTCTGTTATTAAGATTTGTGTAATTTTGAGAAATTACAAGAGATGATCTTAATTTGAATTTATCAGAAAAATCATATTTGTATCTTACTCGTGCACTTAAATTTGTTTTTTTATAATCCGTATCGTTAGCAAGAGAATCAACTGAAACTTGATTATTAACTAAAAATGTAGAATTAATTTTGTCGTGATCATAATTTCCAAATATCTCTAAACCAAATTCAGATTTTTTGAGTTTTGTAATTAACTCTGTTGATATTCCAGTATATCTTAATGGAGAATTTGAATTTTGTTGCACTAATGATTGTGTGTCTTCTTCTTCGAATTGTTGATTAAATATATTTGGATGGATAGTAAGATTTTGTTTAGTGTTATTCTGTCCATGGTACAAATAAACCAATAACAAGTTGTTTTCTGAAAGTTTTTTTGTAACATTAAGATGATTGAAAAAATTATGTTTATTATCTTCTTGTTCTTGATTAATTACATTTTCATTAAAAATTAAGTTCCCATCTTTCAATGTAGAATTGTTTTCAAATGAAAAATCATACTTATAATACGTTTTATTATTATAATGTTTAATTTCTAATTCTGTAGCAAATATTATGTCTTTAATGTTAATATTATTCTCTTCAGAATATTCAATAGGTTCTGGCGAAACAAAATATTCGACAAAACTAGAATTTTGTTTATCTATTATATCAGACGAATAATAACTTAAACTTCTGAGCTTAGTATTTTCAGAAAGATTGGTAACAAAACTCAATGAATTTAGAAAAGAGTTATTGAATACATCTTCATTATCAGAAAAATTAGTGTTCGTTAAATTATCTATATTAACAATGGTGTTATTGTTCTTTTCAATTTTTTTTTCAGCTTGATATTTAGAGATGGTTATTGTGGAATTACTTCTTACTTGGGGTATAGCCAATTTTCTAGTATTATTGATATTTGTGAAATTAAAAAATTTCACTTTCTTTTTTAACAACCCAAGATTAGCTGAACCTTCATACCGTTCGTTTGTTCCTAGTCCAATATTTATATTTCCAAACCAAACATTTTTTTTATCCTCTTTTAACATTAAGTTTAATGCTACTTTTTCAGATTCTTGAAAACTCTTTAGAACAGGGTTATCTTCAAAATTATTTAATACTTGTACTTTGGAAATATTATTTGCATCTAAATTCTTTGATAATATTTTGTATTTATCATCAAAGAGGTCATCACCTTCAATTAAAAGTTTATCAATAGGTTTACCATTAACTTCAATTTCCCCATTTTTTAGCACCTCAACACCTGGAATTTTTTTTAATAAATCTTCAACCACTTCAACAGATCCATCAGTAAACTTAGATGCTCTAAAAGTCACAGTGTCTTTACTAACTTTTATTTTTTCCCAAGCCTCTAACACAACCTCTTTTAAAGCCTCTGGCTTCTCTTCTAATGTAATGTTGTTAGTTAACTCTCTTTGTCCTTTATAGATTATTTCTTTTATATTGCTTTTATAACCTAAGCCATTAGCTACTATTTTTAGAGTATCAAGATTTTTTAAATTACTTACATTAACATTGTACATCCCTTTTTCATTTGAATAAGTGTATTCTGCGATATTTTGGTTTATATAAAAAACAATACTAATGTTAGACAAAACGAGAGTTTCTTCATTTATTATTTTACCTGAGACTAATAAATCTTGAGAATTACAGTAAAAAAAAGCAAATGATATTATAAAAAGTAGGCATCTATTCTTCATCAAAGATTTCGATATAAAAATTTTTCATTGGGTTCTTATTTTCAGCTTTATGTACATTCTCCATTTGCGCCATAAAAACTTTTCCCATTTTTGTACTAGCAGCATGTCTTTTTAGCATTTCTTTTCTAAATTCTTGAAATGATATCCATTCTCTTTCTAAAGTTGGCTTTCCTCTTTCCATGTCAATATTAGTTTTAGGATTAGGAACGATTATTTTACGTTTTCCTGCACTCGGATATTCAATAGATTTAAAATAAAAAAAGATCTCTTTGTCAGTATCATAAGCTTCAAGAATAAGTCCTGGTAAGCCTTGCAACTTCCATGGTCCATAAGGCAAAGGTATATCTAGGCTAAACCAAGCAGTATAATCTCGTCCTCTAAAATTGCAAATTGCTTTGACACAGACAAAGCTTCCTATTTCTTTTGTTTCTTTCAGTATCTTCCATTTTATTTTAGGTATGGAATCTTTAACGTAGTTAAATCCAACATCTCTACTCTTGATAAAACCTGTTTCTAAATTTATATTGTACAAAAACCCATCTTGCGTTGTTGCTTTTGGAACAAAAAAAGCATGTTCATCATTCTTATTAATTAATTCCATCTTTTTCACATGCCCTCCTTCTAAAGAATCTTTTGAAACTGTATAAGTAGAGCTTTCAAAATCAAAAACAAGCTCTGCGTTATAATCAATTCCTATTGGCGCACCCATTCCAAAACTCTGCTTCTGACCATAATTTACTACTCCACTTACCTTTTCTTGAGCTAAAAGACTTAGTTGAAATATTAATAGAAAAATAAAAATTGATACTTTTTTCATTTTAATTTATTGTTTTTTCTAATAGATAGGATAACCCGTATTACTTATAATTTAATACAGGTTATCCATAATCAAGATTAATGATTAGTGCTTATAAACCACAAAAGTCGTTCAACATATCGTTATATGCTTGAAGAAATTCTGGGCATGTTACTGCACTCCCTGATGCACTACCGTCAGGACAAGACCACGTAAAATGAACTGTTCTTCCTGTTGCACAAACACTCGAACCTCCTCCAACTACAGTTTTTAATTGATTTCGTTGAAGAACATTTCCTTCTTCTAAATTTAAGTTTTTTAAATTTAAGTTTTTCATAATAAAAAATTTATATTAAAATATTTGCCTTGATCAGTTAAAGACACTCAAGGTTTATGTCTGTCCTTCGCGAAAGGGTATTGTTTTTGAACAGAATATTGTTCTTAGTTTGTTAAATTAAAACCTCTTCTAAATCATCAACTCCATATTCTTTAGGCAATTCATATCCATTTATAAAAATAGTCGGAGTATGTGTTATATTTTCAGCATCACACCATTCCCTCATATCTTGAATTTTATTATTTTGTTTATTAAGCTCTCCGTTTACGGGATATTTATTCGCAAACAAATCATAATCCTTATGTTTTGTTTGATACCAATCATCTAGTGCATGTCTTGTTTTCTCTTTATCACCTTGTTTA
Source organism: Aquaticitalea lipolytica (assembly GCF_014641635.1). GTDB lineage: Bacteria > Bacteroidota > Bacteroidia > Flavobacteriales > Flavobacteriaceae > Aquaticitalea > Aquaticitalea lipolytica. Next base: position 743,650 of record NZ_BMIC01000001.1, read on the forward strand.
GCAATAGCTAAAAAGTGACTTACAGGTTTTGCCTTAATATCATTGTTATCTGCTCTTGCCGTAAACAACATTTGTAAATTAACACTCCCTTTATCAACTAATGCTTCTAAAATGGGATGAGCTTCTGCACATGGGCGACAATAAGGATTACACACTTTAACAATATTATATTTAGCTGAATTATTATTGCTTATTGTAATCCCCAAGCCTTCAGTAGATGTTTTTATTTTTCTGGATTTTTTTAATAAACTTTCCAATACCGTTGGATTATTTTTGATTTTTTTAAGATCTCTTCGGTAAACATTCGTTTTTTTCTCTTGTTTAAGCAGCGGTTTAAGCTCTGTCCAAATTAATACAGGAATTAATAATAATGCCAATAATAATGGAAGGACTTTATAGTCTATAGGGTTTTTATAAAATTTACTAAAAAGCGTAATAAAAATTTCAGAAACCAGAACGGCTTGAATAATAATGCAAAATTTACACCACTGCTTTATGACTAAAGCCTGAAAATAGATTGAAATTAGTATGACTGGTAAACAAGCAAGACTAAATATTCCTAATACAGAAAGAGAAGTAGCTTGAAAACCAAATACTAACAAATAAAATAATGATCCGAAAAAATATGAAAAACTTAAAAGGCTTAGTGTAAGATTGCCATTAAATAACATAGCATATTTAGAATCTAATACCGCATTACAATTTATTTTCTTGTTACTTCCTGAACAAAAGTTTTGTAATGCAGGATTATATTTATCGATTTCAAACCATAATAAAAAAACGCCTGTAGTCAACCCAATACATTTTAAAACAGTATAAGCAATAATGTAAAAAGCTGATGATATATCAGTAATATTTTTTGTTATTAAAAGATTAATAATAAAATAGCTCGCCAGTAGAGTAGCTATACTTCCTTTTAAAACATTTTGTTTTCTTTTTTTTACTAATTTTTTTTCAATTCCATTTTCTCTAGATTGCTCTGTCGTTTCTACTAACAAACAAATACCAGACCATATCTTTAAAAAAAAATTAATAGGCACTGTCACTTTTTTGTTATTATTATCGTAATATGATACAGTCTCATCTCCTATATTTTTAAGCACATAGAATAAAGATTCATTATTGACATCTACTTGAATAATACAAGGCATTGGCATCACTTTAAGCTTATTGATATCAATCTTTACTGCTAAGTTTTCAATTTGATACTTCTCTAAAGTATCTGATATAGAGAGTAAACTAGGATGATCTGTATGAGAAAGAATGCAATCTTTTAGATAATTTGAAGTGGATTTAATATTAAGCAAAGTTAATAGCTGTTTCGTAGCGTTTACACAATTATCAATCATAAGTAAGTCAGTGCTTTAAACATATTAAATAATAAAATTCAAAAGAATGCCCATAATCAGTTTATGATTAAAGAATTAATCCTAAAGAAGATTGGAAGTATCTTTAGTGATTTTTTTTACTTTTTTGAAAAAAAATTGTAGGATGTAAGGTATTAATCTAATACTCGTTAACAAAGCTAATATGCTCACAAATAGTGAGTATAATGAACACTAATAGAAAAACCTAAATAAACCCTTTCTCTTTAGCAGTTAGAACAAGTTCACGATCATTCTCATCAGTAATATTAAAATATGTTCTGATTTTTCTTTTTCTTTTTTCAATACCTGTTTTAGATAGTGGCACAAGGTCTTTCAACTCTTTCATTCTTGCACCATTTGAAATTTCATAAAGAATTTGTATGTCTAATTCATCTAAAATAAAATTACTATTGGCTTTCTTTCTCATCAAATTAAGAATAGTTCTACTGTAGTAAGAACCGTCATTAATAATCTCTTTGAAAGCAATTATTAAATCTGAGAAATCTATATCGAGCTTAATTAAAAAGACTTCTGGATTTAAGGAACGAAGAATATTATTTAATCTATAATTATCATTATAACTTGTACAAACTAACACCTTGCATCTAGGAAACTTTTCTTTAATTTTTTGTCCTAAAACTTCACCGTTTAAAATATCATATTTTTGGCTAGATGGAAGACTTATATCTAAAACAGCCAAGTCAAAACCTTTAAGTTTATTCTGTGATTTTATTTTATCAAAAGCTTCATCGCAATTCTTAGCCTCTGCAATTATAAATTTAGTATTAGGTACTTCATTTGCAACTACATCTAAAGCCCTCTTATAACTATCAATATTAATTTGATGATCTTCGACGATTAAAACAGAATAGATTCTTTTCATAGCTAATAATAGATTTAGTTTAAAGCCTTATGGCATAAACGATAAGATTTAAAAAATATTAGTTGCTATTAAATTCTTAGGGATAATGTAGTCTAAATATATAGAAAATAATCGTTCTGTGCGTAAAAAAAAATGTGATTTCTGTTATTGATATTTTATGACAGAAAAATTCAAAACCAATATTAGTGAAATATCCCTTAACTATAAGCGCAAGGTAAAAGCTTCTGAACGCCCAAAAGTATCTTGCTCTAAAGATGCTGAAAAGCTCTTTAGGGAAAACTGGAATGATTTGACCATCAACCTTTTTGAAGAGTTTAAGATACTACTACTTGATCGTAACAATAGCTGTATGGGAATTGTACCCATTTCCCAAGGTGGTGTTTCAGGAACCTTGGTCGATGCAAAGCTCGTCTTTGCCTCCGCCCTAAAAGCTCGTGCATGCTCAATAATTTTAGGACACAATCATCCTTCAGGAAACTTAAAACCAAGTGCCTCAGATATAAGTCTAACGGAGAGATTAGTAAAAGGCGCAAACTATCTAGATTTAAAAATCTTAGACCACATTATTCTAACAGATGTGAATTATACATCCTTTGCTGATGATAATTTAGTGTCATTTACCTCTTGAAAATAAAAAGTTTAAAAACTTCTTTGGTGTGGTTTTTGGAATCATTACATTAGATTCAACAAATAATAAACTATAAAATATACAGAGATATAATTTAGTAAAACATATAAAATAAGCATTAGCTTACTTTTCACCGATATCGAAAACTGGTAATTTTTAAAGAGTTGAGTGATAAGTCAGAACTAATGCCCACGGTAAGGCGTGGGCTTAGTCGCTGTCTTTGACTCTTTGGTATACCAGTACCACGATATCGGGACACTTCTAAGTTCCACGCTCTTTTTTTGCCGATGGTATACCTTTTTCAGCATATTCGACCACCATAACTTTTCGACATTATTCTGAATCAAGTCGTAATACTCATTTAAAATCTATATACAATGAAAAGCTATTTAACAAAACTCAATATAACAAAGAACTTCTACCTACTTCTATTGATTACTTTATTTACTACTAATCTCACTAAAGCTCAGATATCAACTGGTGATTTTGTGACCACTTGGAAAACTGATAATCCTGGCTTACTACCAGATACGGTGATTAGAATTCCAACTTTCACAGGCGTTTATAACTATGATATTGATTGGGATAATGATGGTGTTTTTGATGAATTTGGAAAAACAGGGAATGCTCAACATGACTATGGAACAGCAGGAACCTACACCGTTAGAATAAGAGGTCAGTTTCCACACTTTTATATTAACGACGATCCTAATATGAAAGAGAAACTTTTATCAGTTGACCAATGGGGCAGTATTGCTTGGTCTTCTTTGTTTTCTTCCTTTTTTGGCGCAAATAATTTAGTTATCAATGCAACTGATGTACCAGATTTAAGCAACGTCATAAATATGAACAACACATTCGTAGAAACGACTTCTTTCAATCAAAGTATTAATAATTGGGATGTTAGTAATGTACGTTTTATGAATTTTACTTTTAGCTTTTCTGTTTATAATCAACCATTAAATAATTGGAATGTTAGTAATGTTGAAAGTATGAGAGGTATGTTTCAATTTAACGATATGTTCAATCAGCCATTAGATATGTGGGATGTAAGTGCCGTTGAGGACATGTCATTCATGTTTAATTTTACTGAAGCATTTAATCAAAATATTAACAATTGGGATGTTGGTAATGTTACAGACATGACAAGTATGTTTAGAGAGGCAAACTTATTTAATTCACCAATAAACAGTTGGAATGTGAGTAATGTGACGGATATGTATAACATGTTCTTTCATGCAGACGTTTTTAATCAACCTCTAAATTCTTGGGATGTTGTTAACGTGGTAGATATGGAACGAATGTTCAATAATGCGGACCAATTCAACCAACCGTTAAATAATTGGAACGTGAGCAATGTAATGTCAATGCGTCAAATGTTTACGCAAACCTCACTTGACCAAGATTTGAGCAGTTGGGATGTAAGCAATGTAAACGATATGGCGTTTATGTTTCAAGGCTTGACACTATCAACCGAAAATTATGATGCTATCCTTAATGCTTGGGTGAATCTTCAATTACAAAATAATGTTTCGTTTCATGGTGGCAATAGTAATTATTGTAATAGTGAGACCGCACGAAATACACTCATCAATGTATTAGGGTGGACTATTACAGATGGAGGACTTGATTGTTCTGGTCTAAGTATTTCTGAATTTTCAGAAGAGAATATAAAGTTATATCCTAATCCAGTTACAACTGAACTTAATATAGATGTTACTAATGGACAGATAGACAAAATCAAAATCTTTTCATTAGATGGAAAGCTTATTAGTTATATACCCATAACTGACAATAAAATCAATTTGGAAAGATTGGTTTCTGGAATCTATTTTATCGAGATTTCAAAAGGTGAAAGCTCAATAGTTAAAAAGATAGTTAAGCAATAACCTCAAAGTCAAAGCTTTATAAAAATAGCCTATCAATGATAGGCTATTTTATTTTCAGTACTTAATAGTCCATATCAATATCTTTATTTAGGTTTTTGTCCTGCTCCTTAAAGTCAATATAAAAATTGTCAATACTATCAATATCCAATGAGGGAATACTGTCTTTATTCTGATCTTTAGTTTTGCTTAAGATTATTTCCTCTTGGTATTGTGACATACCATCTTTCATTGCTCTTATGCGATGCTTTCCAGCTTTTAGTCCGTCCAAAATGTCTGGTTTCAATCCTAATTCCTTTGACAAGGTATAGCCTTGGTTAAAGGCTTCCTTATAGTCCTTATCTATCCTATGTTGTTCTTCCATCATTAAAAAGGTTCTTTGGCGTGTTGCTCTAAGTAATCAAGTAGGGAATAGCGGTCATAAAGGATGATACGTTTTTGCGGTTGGGAAAAACGTATTCTGCCCTCATCTCTTAGTTTTTGAAGTGTTGTCTTGGATGTGATGTTAAGCATTGCCATAGCCTGTTCGCCATCTATCCATTGAAGGGGTTCTTCCTTTTGCTTTTCGTCAAGATAGGTAACAACCTTATCAAATAAAGCATAAAACGCTTTTTCTTCTAAACAAACTACTTGCATAATTAATCATTCATAATCATCGCTTGGCGATGGTGATTTATCGATATCTTTTTCATTTTCTTCAAAACTCAAATACAAAGATTGGTATTGGTCATCTATATCGTCCAAATTTAAGGTGAGAGATGATTCAAGTATTTTTTCCTTATAGGCTTGTCTACCTCGTTCAAGAAGAATAGCTGTGTCTTCTTTGTTCATTTTCTTGATAACTGGATAGATGTAGTCTTGGTCTCCTTTAAAGGCTTTTTCTTCTAGGGCTTGTTTTATCTTATTGTTATAATCATTCTTGACCTCAGAGGTTTCTCTTTCAATTTGCTTATCGGTTTTCAGTGATTTTGTATGCATTTTAATGATGCGGATGTCACCCTTTGGATAAGGTGCTGGCTCATACTTTTTAAAGGAAATCTGCTTGCTCCTGTCTAAATCATCAATAGCTTTTTGCTTTTCCTTTATTAAATCTTGTATTTCTTGACTGCTCTTTGCTAGTTCTTGGATATATTCCAACTCCAGGTCATCTAGTTTTTGTGTCATTTCTTTTCGTTTTGTGTTACACTTCTTTTTAACAAGAGGTGTAACGATGACTAATTCCTTTGGGCTTCCTATATGTAAGGACAAGCTAAAAGCATACAGGGAAAAGGACTTGGATTATGAGGTCCAAGCCCGTAATTTGCTTGTAAATGGTCTTGGTTACACTCCACCTCTTTATATATCCGTCCTCTCTGAGCTGAATATAAGGTCTGCTTTAAGACGCCATGATTTGGGTGAAACCACACGTAAGGACTTGAATGACTATATCGAATTCCAAGTCCGTTTCGTAAATAAGGTGATGTTGGATAGTGACCATTGCCACCCCTGTTAAATCTATTCATTTGCCCAAATATCTAATTGGTTTTTCTCATCCACATTATCAATGAGGTTTTGCCTTATATCATTGCTTTTAGGCAGTTCAATTGGAAAGGAAAGACCACCTGTTTGTGACTTTGGTTTTTCTTCCATAATGACATCGTATTTCCATTTTGAAACAATCTGTTCATCAATAGCATCAAGGACATAGCTTCGAGCTGCATAAGCTTTCATAGTGTTTCTATAGCCAAACAATAATCCACTGAAGAATATCAAAATTCCTATAGGTCTCGTAAATTTCACTAACATCAAGAGCAATCCGATTAAAACAGGGATTGCAGGCTCAAAAAGTACCAAGATACGGTATCTGGTAACGGTCAAACCTAATAGCTTTGTTCCAATCAGGTCATACCAAAAATCAAATATTTCACCATCGGCATAGCTAAACCTATCGAAGTTATAAGTCATACTGAATCGCTTATACTCCATTCGATGACGAATTGATTTATAGAGAAATAATAAGGTAAAAAGTAACCACGATATCCCTAATGCCCCTCGAACCCTATTGCCTAAAAATATAAAAGGATAAAGCATAGTAAGTGAAATGATGACAGCAACCGAAAATGAAAAATAGCGTTCCCCAAAATGCTTGCGCATAAAAACTTCTACGATATAGCTTGGATATGAGCTAATGATAAAAATCAAGTCAGTTCCCATTTGGTAAAGAGCGCTTGCACGTCCTGCCGTAATAATTCTAAAAATTGTTTGTTTTCCTCTTCGGGGCTGGAATTCTTGTCTTTCTCGTCTCATAATACGTTTTGTTTTAAATGGGTTAATTTGTGGCTTTCCTCAATGACTTCTAATTCGCCATTTTGGTATTGCCTGTAATATTTAAAGGTCTTGCCCTGTCTATGGACATAGGCTTGAACCATAAAGTCATTTTCAGATCCTCCAGTTTTTAATCTTGTGAAATCTGAAGGCTCAACGATATTGGTCAATATCTCTGACTTCCCTTGGCTACTACTATTTTTCTCGCCAAAAGTCTGCCCCTCATTGTTTGTCCATTGCCAATTCTTTCCGATTAACTCAGAGGCATATTCATTCGTTTCTGGGTCGGAATTGGCCAAGAAAAACTTTGTCCCCAAGTTACCAGCAAGAGCCTTGAACCTTGTTTTACCGATTTCACCACCACCCGCATTTAGATAAAAATTAGGTAGGTTTTGAGTAATATAAACCGTACAAGCCCTATACTCCCTCGCTATGGACTGAAATTGGATGTCATAGTCGGGATTGATAAAGTTTTGGAATTCATCTACCCAAAGACAAACTGGTCTACTGTTGTTGCTGATTTTTCTACGCTGTATGGTACGTTGCCAAAGGTATTTCCAAAGCACCTGAGCATCACGACCTGTCTTATCGTAGACAAGTACTGGTAAATCAATGATGATGATTTTTCCTTTAAAGGTATCATCGGGTCTTACAGTAGTTTCACCTGAAAACAATTCTCTTAAAGGCTCTCTCATAAATCGATCACCAAACCCAAAGAACATTTGTTCCACAATACTTCTCGTTTTCTCTGAAAGATTTATCCAGCTTTCCAAAAAGAAATCTTCTATATTCTGTAATCTTCTTTTGAGCTTTATATTTTCCGGTGTATCGTCGGCTTTATCCAAATGAAAAGCAGTATGCTCAATCAAACGAAAACATTTGCTTGAGACCCGCCATTTTTCATTATGGATTTCTTGGTTGTTTCTTGGTGCTGACTGGATAATTTTATAAACATGCTCAAACTTTCTATTTTGTGTCAACAAACATAAGTCTACAGCATTGACAATTAGTTGTTGCAAGGTCGAATCCCAAAAAGCCTTATCGCTTTCTTGACTGTCTCTTGCACCAGATTTTATTACATTCATAAGAACATCAGCAATGTTGTGGGCAATAGCTTTACCCTTATCATTTCGCAACAACTCTTCTTCAAAGAAATTGAAGTAATGTCCTGAATTGGGTGAAAACACGATTAGGTCTTTTTCTCTTCCATATTGCCTGCAATATTTTATCCATAGGTCTTTTTCATTTTCTTTAGCTGTTAGTACCAAAAAACCAAATCCATTTAGCATATAATGTCCTGCGATAAGATTTCCAACCGCCGAAGTTTTACCTGAACCCAAACCACCACTAACAAATATGCCATTTGAGGCATCCCTAACTTGAAAGAAATCTTCATTAGTCCATGACCAGAGTACTCTATCTAAATGATCATTTTGTTCTACCATTTTACTTGTTTTTAGACACAAGAGTCCCTGTTGGGGAAATATGCCATTACCCCAAGCATATGAATACTTAATGTCTTGTGATTTAAATTGTGAGATTAATAAAGACACATCTTCCGCGTCCAGTAGATGGTCTTTTAAAAACTTATTCCAAAGTGCGCAGTTTAGGATAAGTTCACTGATTTTGCTCTCTAACCTTCAAAATTCAGTTTTTTTGATTCAAACTAACGTATAACCAATACTATAGATTTTTGTTTCTGTTAGCCCACTGAGTCTCTACTATTTTTCGAGACTCACCTACTTTTTTTATAATAGTGTTATGACCATTATTAGTAAAAGTAGTTCCAGTGTTAATGTTCTTATAAGTTTTAGACATAACTTCTAGATTTAATTGTTAATATTCACCCCGATGACCTTCACCGTTATTAATTTTCATTCATTAAGAACAAAAAATAAGTTATTAATAAGTTATGTGAAGTGAAATAGGACTTATAGTAATGAACTAAGCATTTTAAAGATTCAATGGTGCTAGCTAAACACTATTTAAACGGCGGATGGTAAAAACAACAAACCAATCCCTTAAAATGCTTGTAGCTCATTACTTTCAAGCAAATATTGACCACTCCACAATCAATATACTTGTATTCTTCAGAAAAACTCTGAAAAAATAATATCATCAATTCATGGATTCCATCAATTGAAATCCAAAATAACTATGGAGTGTTTATAAATGCATTAATCGAAAAACGATTAATAAAGTTGTAATTAATTGTGTGAAGTGGTAATTACAATTCAAATGTAACAAATTATAGTTTATTTCCAAAATAATTCTAATTATTTTTATTAAATTGCTTTCAAATAAACTCTGTAAAACATAACATGGCAACAAAAGAAGTCATCCAGAACAATCATTTATCTATTAATATACATCATAGATTAGGCATTTGGCAAAGGGCTAAATCTTTTCTTGAATATATCTATCAAAAGGCTGACTACATTTTGGATATCAGAAGAAAAATCACTCAAAAAGATATTTTAATTGCATTTTATGACAATAGAGAATATGGTGAAGCTTTTAGAGATAAGTCTTTTGTTTATTTAACCGATTTTTATAAACTACTAACTGATACCTATGAACTAAAACAATGTAGAAAGGAGTTGCTAGTGGACAACGAAAAAGAAGATCTATCTTTTTTTGAATTTAACGAAGAGGAATTAATTGATGCTCGTAACCCTGAAGTTATTCACTTAGTTGCCTCAAACTGGATTGACAACAGAAACACTATTCAATTTACCAGCATATATCCTGTACTAGAGAACAAAGAATTACTTGATTTAATCACAGAATTAAAAATTCCGTTTTTGAGTCAAAAAGAACCGCATTTATCAAAACTAGTGTGTTCAGCTATAAATCATGTTTCTAGTAATAAGGAATCCCTCAACCATGGTAACCCAAATATTGGAACTCAAATTTCAAATACTGCTGATGATTTTGCTAAACAAATTGGACCAGTAATTGATAAAATGACCGAGAGCGGAATTAAGTCTTCAAGAAATCTAGCTAAAGAATTGAACAAAAAAAGAATCAAAACCCTTAGAGGTAAAAAATGGTCTCACACATCAGTTCTTAGAACGCACAAAAGGTGGCTTGAATTAAATAAATAGATTAGGGAATTAAATGTAAAAAGTCATAAGCACTGCTTAGGGGAGATGTCTGATGTTAAAAAGCTGTGTTTATCGATAGAGGGTAGCACTGTATGAAAGCCATTTTACACCTTAGAAATAAGCCATTATCTGAAATTTGGAAAGTACCTTAAAGTCTATAAACAAATATTGGCATGGTACTAAAAAGCGAGCGAAGCGCTGCAAGCCCCAAAACTACAAAACTAATACTATGAAATGTCTATGGGTTTGCTCAATAAAGAAAAGCCATCCAAATCTGAATGGCTTTAATCTTAAAAGCTATTAAATAGAGTTAATATTCACTTGGTAGCATAACCGTCAAAACTCTTCGTGTTATATTGAGGTTACTAGGGTCTTCACTACCATATTCATAATTTGTGTCAAAGTAGTCAATCTTCCATAGAATATCCTGTTTGTTTTCATCCAAGGTAATGCGACCAAAGCTATGCTCATTATAAACATCCTCTTCAACCGAAAAATCATTATATTCCCAAAGTTTGATAAGCGTATCCAATTTTTGAAAATTGGTAAGATTCGCTACGCCTTGCGTCATGCAATATTTGCCCTTGACCTCAATGGTATCAGCTTCAAGCATTCCAATATGTTTTCTGAACATATCATTTTGCTCTGCTAATAATTTGGTGTTATAGTTCATTCCATTTCCTTTCCTAAGAAGAATAAAGTGGTAGAATATTTACATACTCAAAACTGGTTCTTTGTCATTTAGATATTTAACTGCTTTAGAAGCTTGGGCAGATGCTTTAAAAATATAAGTCTTGTTTTCCTTGAGAGATTTCAGCCAGCTCTTAATATAGATTGCATGATGCTCAGGTTGTATTTGCGTGATACCATGTTGTGCGCATAGAAATGCAGACCCTAATTCAGCAACGAGTTCTTCAAAAGCATATTTCTCCTTGATATCATCATTTTTGTTTTGCTCGCCAAAGCGATTTAAACGATGCTTTGCACCAGTCCAGTGTGTAAGCTCATGTAACAAAGTCGCATAGTAATTATCAGTTGCATTTGCCTGAGACGTATCTTGAAATAGAGTTTTCATCGGCATATTAATATAGTCATTGACCATATCATAATAGGCTTGACAGCCTCCATGTTTAACAACTGCATGAGTTTCCTCACAGAACAAGTCAAGGGCTTTTAGAGGTTTTACCTTATCAATCTGAACTTCTTCTATTTCGGGTTTATACCCTTCAATCTGATTGGCATTAAAAACATTATAAACCTTAAGCATCGGTATCTTTAGTTCTTCAATTTCAGAATTACTATTTTCTTTCGATTTGATTAGGGTCTTATAAAAGATAATTTTGCTGGATTTTTCACCTTTTTTGACCGAGGCATCGATTGCATCCCATTGCTTAAAGGTTGCCCATTCATTGGATGTATAGCCTTTAGCCTGTTGATGTAACCATAGACTAAGAATATTTATTCCTTGATAGGGGTTTTCGGTTATTGGGTTTATTGGTAAACCCAAAGATGAGAGCTGACCAAACGGTGGTTGATAGTTTTCAATACTGACCTTATCCAATAGGTCAATGATCTGGTCTGTAATTTCTTGTTGAATATCTTTTTTTGAATATTTGGACATTAAAATTTCCTTTCCTTAGAAGAATAAAGGGGCAAAAAGCCCCTTTATCGTTTTATGGCCGTGGCTGTCCATTAACGGCGGTTTTCTTCTGTGAAGCTTGTTTGTTTTCAATTACATCACGAGGTTTGTTTTCAAAAATCACTAAATCCCCAAGATTGACCTCGAAGCAGTTAGCTTCTTTTTCAGGTTTGATTTCTCCAAATTGAATGGATGCATCTTGTCCATAAATCTTGGTTTTAAGGAACAGTTGAAAACGTGGCTCGCCATTTTCAGCTTTAGGATTCTCCTTAATTTGAAGTTTTTCAGGGCTTAGGCTCATATAGCCTTTTTCAGGATTGTTCCAAATTGCAGAAAATCGCATATTTATAGGATTGCCGAATTGGTCACTCTTTACATAGAGACCATGAGTAGGGCGGTCACCAGGCTTATCTTGTTTTGTGTTTTTAGTAGTCATCTTTAAACTCCTTTTATTTAAAATGAGATGATATGGCGAAAACAACACCAAGGCAGAATTGATTGGCCCGTAACCACACGGTTTAGGTGCGGGCAAGTGAAGGGCTAATCAATGCGTTGGTGTTATCGCTGTATGTCATCTCAATCGATATAAGGGGATAACGAATGACTTTAATACGCACAGATTGGAAAGCAGGAATGATTGCTTTATTAAAAAAGCCTGAGTGTCTGTTCTGCTAAACCTATGCCTTAAAATTATAAATTCAATTTAAAGCTTTCTATTTGTCCTGAGCCCTTAGAATAATAAGCTTGATAGAATTCAAAATCTTTACGGTTAATGGCTTTACACTTATTATTAATAATTTTAATTATTTCAAGTTTTGATGAATTGGGTGTTTTTATACCAAATGTGATCGACTCCAAGTCTTTGAAATCATATTTTAATTTTCTTTTTTCTTTTTTCGAATAGTCTGTTAAATCTCCATGAACAACCAACCTGTATTCATCCTCATATTCCCATTCTTTTAATTTTATAACCAAACTTTTGTTAAAGTTATCCCAATAGTTTTTTCGCCACTTATCTTCTTCTTGCTTTGATTCTAGGTGTGAACCACAAACGCTTAAACTAAGGTTATCGTTTTTATACCACAAAGCTTTGAGTTGATTCTTTGACAATCGTCCCAAAGACCTAAAAAAATCTATACTGACATGTTCATTATGATATTCTACTTTTTTGAAAGAATGTGGTCTCATTCCTATTGTAGGTCCAGCACTACTATAACCATATTCTGTCTCTAAGTTGAGGGTTAGTTTTTCACCTTCATTAGTGGTTTTGTATTTCAAGCATACACCTTGATGATTATTTCCGTAATGACCCCACAAAGCAGAGTTCTTGTTATTTCTTAAAAATGATGCTGAGTACCAATCCGGATAGATTTCATTCTCTAGCTTTGATATAAATTTATTTGGAAATTCAGATATCAGAAAGAAAGCATTGGTTTTGATTTCTACATCTGAAAATGATAATTGAGCTTTCAAAGCATTAGATTGTGCATAATGATTAAAGAAATCAAAAAGAGCAGTAGAAAGTTTCGGGTTAGCTTCTTCTTCAAGTTTATTGGTTAGTTCAGGTAAACTTCCTGATTTTTTCATAGCGTTTTCAAATCTGTCTAGATTTTGATGAAATATTAATTTATCTATCAATCCATTTTTAAGGAAAATATGCGAAATGCTATTTAAGACAAAAGGATGAATGATTTGTAAATAGGATAATAACTCAGATCTCCTGATGGGTTTTTTTCTTTTAGGAAAGCTAAGGATTAGGTTGTTGATAAACTTATTAGAAAATAATACCTGTATAATTTCTCTATTTAACTTTTCATCTTGAACTGAGTTAAAGTTAAATAATCCCCAAGATACTTTTATATCGCTCTCTGTTATCTCCTTGCTCTCATTTAAGATTACTGTTAGAGCAAAAATCCTTTGTAAACTTTTTGCATAGTTTATAAAAAGATTCCGCCAAACTATCTCATCACCTTGCCAAAAGACATCCCTTAATCCTTCCATTGGATCATTGAGCTCTTCAGGTGACGCAAAATAAATTTCTTGATTTTCTAATTCCTTATACTTACCCAACAGGCTTTCAATTGGTCTAAATCTATACATCATTATTTAAGTTAAAAATCATTGAACACTAATCCACAATCAAAAATACTTTAGTTTACAAAAAAAAGAGAAAGTATTTCTTATCTTTACTTAACATTATGCTCTCTAACCTTGTGCGTAGTCATATGCAAAATTCAGTTCTAAAAGACAAGTTTAATCTTTTAAGAATGAGAGTGCATGATACGAATGTTTCAGAGCCAGACTTCGGCTCAAGCTAAGAATTACTTTAAGGATGCCTTATCCAAGGCAGATTACTACATCGAAGATCAAGAAATGAACGGATGCTTTCATGGCAAGATTGCCATGCGTTTAGGTATTGAGGGCAAAACCGTTGATAAAGACACCTTTGATAAGTTATGCGATAATATCAATCCTTCAACTGGAGACTCTCTTACCCAAAGAACTGTTAAGGATAGACGTGTCGGTTATGACATTTCATTCCATTGCCCAAAATCTGTTTCAATTCTTCACGGTTTAGGCACTGACAAAAGGGTGCTGAAAGCTTTTGAGCAAAGTGTTCAAGAAACAATGCTTGACATACAACAGGATGCCCAAGCTCGTATTCGGGTGCAGAACCAGCAAGATGATAGGCATACAGGCGAGTTACTTTGGGCTGATTTTATCCATCAAACCGCTCGTCCAGTTGGAAACAATGCGCCAGACTGCCACTTACACGCCCATATTTTCTGTTTCAATGCTACCTATGACCAAGTTGAGTTCAAGTTCAAGGCAGGGCAATTTCATAACATCAAAAGGGATATGCCCTATCACCAAGCCCGATTTCAAAAACGGTTAGCTGATAAGCTTTCCAGTTTTGGTTACGACATTAGGAAAACCAAGAACGGCTTTGAACTGGCTATGATTCCACAAAAGGCAATCGACCATTTTTCAAAACGCACCAATCTTATTGGCCAAGTAGCCAAAGAAAAGGGCATTCAATCCCAAAAGGAACTGGACCAATTAGGGGCTAGAACACGTTCGGGAAAGAAAAAAGGCTTAACAATGGAAGAACTTAGAGAAGACTGGAAAAAACAACTCATAAAAGAAGGTATAGATGAGAACGTAAAAGAGGAAAAATCTACAACGGATTTGAGCCTCACAGCTGAGAAATCCATTGAACATTCTATAGACCACGTTTTCACAAGAAACTCTGTTAAACGAGATAGGCAGATTTTAGCTGAAGGTTATAAATATGCCATAGACAACAAACATTTGTCATTGGACGATATTGATAGGGCATTGGAAAAGAATGACAACGTTTTTAAAGTTCAAGTCGGAAGTCAACGCCTATGTACAACTGATTTAGTCCATAAAGAAGAGCGCAAAATGGTGAATATTGCTCGTAGTGGTATTGGCAGATTACATCCTTTGGCATTTGATTTTGATGTTTCAAAGTTTAAGCACTTAAATCCTGAACAACAAAATGTGATAAAGCATGTCATGAAATCCCAAAACAACCTGACAATGATTAGAGGTGGTGCAGGAACAGGAAAAACGACATTGCTTAAAACAATTGTCCCTGAGATTGAAAGAACAGGTAAAAACGTGTTTTTATTTGCACCTACGGCTGAGGCTTCAAGGGATGTTCTCAAAAAAGAGGGCTTCAAGAAAGCTGATACAGTTGCAAGGCTCTTAATTGACAAGAAACTCCAAGAACAAACAAAAGGGCAAGTAATTTGGGTTGATGAGGCAGGGATGCTCGGTTCACAAGATATGGTCGCTTTGATGGACGTTGCAGAAAAGCAAAAAGCCAGACTTGTTCTATCGGGTGACCCGAAACAACATTCAGCGGTCAACCGTGGCGATGCTATGCGCATTTTACAAACAGTTGCCCATATCCCCTATGCTTCAATGGAAACCATCTACAGGCAAAAAGAAGAGCATTATAAGTCAGCAGTCAAGGATATTAGTGAGGGCAATATCAAAACAGGCTTTGATAAATTGGAAAGCCAAGGATGTATTAAAGAATGTTCTCCATCTGATATAGATAATGTTCTAGTAAATGATTTTCTGGAGTCAAAAAAGCAGAAAAAAACCGCTTTGGTCATTGCCCCTACAAAAAGTAAGGTTCGAGAGACTAATCAGGCTATTAGAAACGGTTTGAGAGAAAATGGCTTTTTAGGAAAAAGAGAAAAGAACGTTACTATCTATGAGAATTTACATCTGACCGAATCCGAAAAGAAAGATTTACGAAACTACAGAAAAGGTCAAATCATTCAATTGAACCAGAATTTAGAAGGTTTAAAACGTGGTTCTGCTTTAAGCGTTGATAAGATTGAGAATAAAAAAATCTATGTTAAAGACAAAGAGGGAAAACATCATATCCTGCCCACCCAAAGGGCAAAGGATTATGATGTGTATCTAACAAGAGAAATCCAATTGAGCTTAAAGGATGAGATAAAGATTACCAAAAACGGTTTTGATACTAATGGCAAAAGATTGAATAACGGCACTCAGTTAAGAATTACAAAAGTTAACCGCAAAGGTGAAATTGAAGTGGTTAAGGAATCAAGGTCAAAAAATACGATTTATAAACTTGAAGCCAATTACGGTAATTTTGATTATGCGTACGCTTCTACTTCTCACAGCGCCCAAGGAAAAACGGTTGATAAAGTGTTCATTTCACAACCAGCCGTAACTTTTCCCGCATCCAATCAAAAACAGTTTTATGTGTCGGTATCAAGGGCAAGAGAAAATGTAACCATCTATACGGATGACAAGGAAGATTTACTGGAACAAATTCAAAAATCAGGTGACCGGCAAGGGGCAACCGAACTCATAAAGCACGATTATTTCAAGACTAAAACCATAGATATCAACCCAGAAAAGACAAGAGAGGTATTAAAAACACAAATTAAAGACATTGATTATGAGCCAGAACTATAAATTCAAGAGCTTGGAAATTGCCAAGGCTAGTCAAAAGAAAGAAATAGATGAAATTAAGGATGAAGATTTTAAGGTATATGAAGTTGGAGATACCAAGACCATAGATTTTATATTGCTTGATGGAACACGACAGAACTTCCCATACAGTCATTACCTTACCTCTTGGCTTGGTGTGGAAAATGAGGAAAGAGTCATCAAAATATTTTTTGCAACTCATATGGTTACGGTTAAAGGATTTTGTTTGGAATTACTTTATGATTATCTAATTAAATTTTCTTTAAAAACTCTTAGGGTTACGGATAAAAGATATCTACAAAAGAAAGATGAAGCGAACCCCCTTATTAAAAATGTTATTATTGTTTGGAAAAAAGAATCACAAAATTGAACTTCATAATATAACTATTAATGTGTATATTATACGGCTTAGTATTTCATTATACTTAAAAATAATTTTTAAATAAAATCATTTGAGAATTTATGATTGACATAATAATTTTAGGTATTATCAGAAAGGTTATGTATAATCTCAGAAGAGATAAAAATATAGAAAAAATTTCGAAGGAATTTTCTAAAAAAAATGATATTGAATGTCGAATTTTGTGTTGTAAAGATGATTTTGAAGACCTTCTTCTATCTTTAACAAGTTTCTATTATTATTCAAAGTTTTACCTAAATATATACATACACGAAGATGGTAGTTTTAATGAAGAATGTAAGGATTTAATAAAGGAAATTTTCCCTTTTATAAATGTTATTTTACTAGATGACGCTAATTCTCGACTAAAAGAAATCATAGGAAACAATGATTTCTATAAATCTAGACTTAAATTAATAAAGGATTTTAAATTTCATTTAAGGTTAATTGATTTCCCATTTTTATCTGATAAATCAAGAATACTAAGTATAGATTCAGATTGTTTCTTTTTTTCAAACCCAATTGAATTGTTTGAATCAATAGAAAAAAATAGTCAATATACTCATTGTCAAGGTAATTTTTTTTCACATGGAAATGCAGAAAAAATCTTGGAAGAAATAGGATTCAAAAATGAACTAGATTTAAAAAAGATGCCCAAACCAGGAGCTCATATAATTTTATATCCAACAGATTTTTTTATTAGGAACTGGAAATTAGTGAATGATTTTATCGAATACCTTTTACGATTTGGTAGTAAATGGTGTGATGAACAAGGCTTTTTTGATATTACCCTAAAGAACAATTTTCGAGAAACTGCATTGGCACATGATACTTATATAGGAACCTTTTGGAAAAATGAAATAAAACTCGATGACTACGATTTCAATTTAAATACAGATAACATCAAAGTCATTCATTGTGCTTCAAATGAAGATTTCTTAAAAACAACTAAAAGGAGATTAGTTGATTTGCTCCAAATATCTATTTCTAATAAAAAATGATAAATTTTCTTGAAGAAATTACAATAGGAATTGCAGCCAGAAACGAAGAAAACACAATAATTAATTGTTTAGATTCAATTATAAAATCTACTAAAAAAGCTTCTCTTTCAATTAGGTTCGAAATTATTATAGTTCTAAATGGATGTAATGATGATACTGAAAAATTAGTTAATGAATATGCCTATTTTCAAGACGATAAAAATATATGTTTTAAAATACTTAAGAGTCAAGAAGGTCAAATTTATGCTCATAAAGAAGTATGGAAGAGTAAGAGTAATGATAATTTTATTATCTTTTTAGATGCGGATATCATTTTAAATGAGAATTGTATTGCCTCACTCATCAATGAAATGGAACAAAATAAAAATTTGGAAATTGCTTGGGCTAAATGCATATCTCATAAAAAAGCAAAAAGTACTATTGAGAAAATAATTAATTTACCAGATTTTTATCCAGAAATGCGCAAAGAGCAAAATTATTTCACTGGACGTGCATTTGCAATTAGGAATGATAGAATTTCGATATTAGATAAGACTTTTAAGGCAAAAAGATATATTGAAAATTATCTTCGATTAAAAGATGGACCTATGATTGATGATGTGTTTCTATCTAAATCTATTCTTTACCATAAAGGTAAGGATGTAATAAAGCAATGTGATTTAGCAGTTGTATATTTCAATCCGATAACCAATCTCTATGACTTTTATTTGAGTCAAAGAAGAACTGCAATAGAATGTATAAGGCTTGATATTTTATTCCCTGAATATCAAAAGAAAACTAAAAAATATTATAAATTAATTATACCAAATTCATTAAAGAATAAAAAATCATATGGTCTTCTGGTTTGTTGGATAATTTATATTTTTCTAAAAAGAATATCACGATTATTTTCTAAACTAGAGCTAAATTTTAAGCTGCTTCTCTGTAGCCTCGGTTTTAAACAGAAACCATGTAATTTATGGCCAAGTGTCTTAAGTACAAAACGAAAATTTTATGAATAAAAAAACTGAACTAATACTCCCTAAAACTATTTCTAAATTGAACATTGCATGTGGTTCTATTAAAGAAAACATCTTTCCAAGACCGTGGTTAAATATTGATATTAAAAGTGAATATGCAGATTTTGAGCTTAATTCTATTGAGTTACCTGATGAATGGGAAAATCGTTTTTGGGAAGTAAGAGCTTCACATGTTATTGAGCACTTTTTTTTGGAAGATTGGGAAGATATTTTAAATCAATGGATCAAAGTTCTTAAACCTGGAGGAATATTAAGGCTATCATTACCTGACTTGGCAATCGTACTTAAACATATGAATAGTATCGATAACTTAGATCACAAGAAGAGACCAGTGTTGTCTCTAGAAGAGCAAACGGCGGCTTTAACACAACTATACGGGGTAGGTTATATGCATAAAAATACAGAAAGTAGATGGAGGCATCGTATTATTTGTAATAAAGAGATTGTTCTTTCATTTTTAGATAAAATACCGTCTTTATCCAAAGCATATAATGTCTCTAAAGAGCTAGACATAAGTAAAGTACTGAATATTAATGATGATTCTCAAAATTCCTGGAGTATGACAATTTGTGCAAGAAAAAACATTTTGAAAGGTAATGAAGAATTCGGCGAGAAAGATGAACGTCTTTTTGAATTCACAAATTTACTTATTTTTAATAAGGAGGGGCAATTATTAGTTTTAAAAGGAAATAATGGCTTTAAATTGCCAAAAATCGAAATTAAAAGCAAGAAATATAATACTGCTTTATTGGTTAGTTTAGTTCAGAAAAAATATAAAGTAATAATTACAAATATTGTTTTTAAATCGTTTTTCAAAATTGAAAAGTCTGAAATGATTATAATAACAGCAAGTCTTAAAAAAGTACTAAAGACAAGTAAATCGAATAGGCATTTTCTTCTTTCAGAAGAATTTCTACAATTAGAAAACTTAGGTTAATAGATTTATGGTTAAGTATAATATTGATATTCTCGATAATAAAAAGGCTCTTTTTACGGGTGATAAGATTATAACATCCGTATTTTTAATTGCTTTTAAAGAAAATAATATTCTGTCATGCCGAAATGAAAGAGGATGGGACATTCCTGGAGGTCATATAGAACCTAATGAAACGTTAGAGCAAAGCCTTAAGCGTGAAGTATTTGAAGAAACTGGAACAACATTTTATAAAGCTTTGCCATTTGCACTATTGACACCTAAATTTTCAAATAGATCAATGTTATTTTTCACTACAGAGTTTTTCTCTATAGGTAAATTCGAGCCATCGCACGATGCATTTGAAAGAGATGTTCTATCCATCGAAGATTTGTTAAATCGATATCACGGTGACCAAGATCTATTAAAAAAATTAATATCGTATGCGCTTGATCATTTAAATAATTAGTCAATGTATAATAACCTAAAAATAGGTATAGGTCTTCAAGTTTGTAGGCCTCACAAGCTTAGAAATATAATCTATCACCTTTCTCTTATTGAGGATATTATAAATTTTAATATTGAAATTGTTGTTGATAGGAATAGTAACGAGATTGATGAGATTTTAAAGTGCACTACTATTGCAAGAACTATTACTGGTGGAATTGGAAATTGGACAAGTAAAAATTTATTAATTAAAAAACTCTTGAATAGAGATTCGGATATTATAATCTTATTAGAAGATGATATAGAAATATTGAAAGAAGGACTCTTTGATTATATAGTTTTTAGTTATATGTCGTCTAAGAATTTTATTGGTTACTTCAAAACTAATAATGAAAAACAAAAAATGAAGTTTGAAAAGTCTTTTATAGAAAATAGAATTATCAACAACCTAAATTTTAATCTTCTTCAAGACCTAAATACATCTGCTCTTCTTGTATTGGATAGAAGAATAATCAATAGAATAGGGTTTTTTTGTAATTCATTTTACGAGGTTGGGTTTCATGACTACAGGGAGAGATTATATGGTGCAAAATTGATAGAATATTTTTTAGTCCCGTCGAAAATTTATGAGTATATGAAAGTAGATGATTCAATTCCTTCCACAATATCAAAAAAAAACAGTGCTATTTATTGGAAACAAAAATTCACTACTGCGGTTAATTGGTATCGTCCATATAGTGATAAACCAAAATTGGTATTATAGAAATAAATTAAATAATTAATTAAAATTGAAACAACGAACAAATAAAGGATTAAGAAATGATTTTCTGGAAAAGGCTAAATTATTGTCTCATTTCGGAGGTTTTTATGTTCCTGAATTTATCACTTTAGGATTTGATTTGTGCAGAAAAGTTGATTCACAAATATCAACTTCAATTTTGAATTTAAGGACTTTAAAAAAAAATACTACAAAAGAATGGATGAATATTGAAGATGGACTAATTGACATTTTTCAGTCATACCTAACTTCTGAAAAAGAATTAATTTCAAATATAAAAGAATCTTTGAATGAAGAAAAATTATTAGTTAGACCGACTCCATATGATGAGTATTTATATCCCAACATATCTTTTGCAGGTGTCTATAAAAGTTTTGTACCCGATAATAACAATACTAATTTGATTTATGCTTCTGCAAAAGTGCTTGCTGGAAGATTTACTAGATATGCAGATTTATATTATAATAGGCATAACATAAATTCTAAACGTACTATTGGATTAATGTATATGAAGCCTGTCAACAAAGGTATAGAACAAAACCTAATTCATGGGACAGCTTACTGTACAAAGAATCATCTTCGAACTGAGTACGTAACGAGACCACGAACGACTAATAACCAAAGTGATCCACATATTTTAAGCATTAAAAATAATACGATTCAATTTCCCAAAGAGTTAGGAGATTTCGAATCTGGTTTAGATTTTTCTGCAAGATTAGTAAAATGTATGCAAGTTTTATTCGACAATTTTAAGAAACCTTTAGATGTAGAGTATTTATTTAACCCAAACGGTGATTTAAATATTGTACAAATTAGATATATTTCAGAAAAACATCTCAAAAATTGGAAAAAAACCCCATTTGTAGTAGAAGAAAAAAGGGCATCAGCTATAATAAATACTGTCGGTACAATTGAAGGAAAAATTTTCGATTGCAGAAATATGGGTAAAAAAGTTGAAGGAGTCTTAAACTCAAACAATATTATAGTTGTTGATTATAAAAATAATAAAAATGATTATGGAGTTTTAGATATTCTTGAAATGCTAGAACAAGACGATAAAAATATTTCTTTAATTGTTGATCACGGCAATAAACGATTAAGGGATCACGTTCAATATGTAATTACTGAAGACCCTTCTGTAAATTTTGTTTTTCAAACGGATGATCGTTCTCTGCTGTCGTCAATTAAACATGACCAAGTTGTTAAAATAAATTCTAATGGAATTTATATGTCTATATTGACTTAAAAAGATTTAAATTTTAATTTCAAAACAGAAGAATAAAAAAAAGCAATTCACTTCGAAAAAGAGTTATGCTATAATTAAGACAATAATATAGACAACTTTGTCAGTGAAATTTTTAAGAATTTATAGAACGGACAAAATATAAAGCAATTACAGAGAGTTATTTTTATTGGCTTTTATTTAGGTTAAGCCTATCAATCGTCTTCTAAGCTATAGGGCACAAACCTATTATACCTCTTTTCTAACTAAAATTTTCTACATCAAAAAGTTGTTTTTTTTAATTATATTTATACTTTACTTCTTCCTAAGAATTAATTCAGAAGATTGCTATTAATTGGCTTTTCTTTTGTGTATTTCGCCCTTTATAATAATAAGCGAAAGCGTCTGTTCAGATTTGTAGTATTATAACAACTATGAACATAAAAGTATTTTGGATATTCAAAAATTATGTGGAACGATAACGAAACCAACTCTGACTTTATAGATTTTCAGCACCTTGTAGGTGCTGTTACAAGTATAATTGATAATGAAGCCTTACTCCCTTGTAGTATTGGAATTTATGGGGATTGGGGAAGCGGTAAATCCAGTCTTATGAAAATGATTGGTGATAAATATAATGACGATGATGATATTCTAACAATTAGTTTTAATGGTTGGTTGTTTGAGGGATATGAAGACACAAAGACTGTCCTTATGAGTCGAATTGTTGATGAAATTATTAAGAAAAGAACTTTAGGAGAAAAAGGACTCAAGTTAGCCGCTAAGTTGCTGAGGAAAATAGACCTAATAAAATTAGGAAGGTCTGCTGTAAAGCATGGATTAGGGTATTTAACTATGGGGCCAGCTGGTGTTGCTCTTACCACATCAAGTGACATTATAAAAAAGTTATCTACTACTAATTATGAGGACTACATTAAGACTCAAACAGAACAAGACCCAGATGAAGCTTTAAGGACAAATATCCAAGAGTTTCATTTAAATTTTGAAGAGTTGATAAATGAAACAAAAATTAAAAAAATAATCGTATTTATAGATGATTTAGATAGGTGTTCACATGATACGGTTATTGCCACATTGGAGGCAATTAAGCTTTTCCTTTTTGCCAAAAACACAGCCTTTGTTATTGGCGCGGATGAGCGTTTAATTAGATATGCAGTAAGGAGACGATTTCCTGATATCCCAGGAGATAACACCGAAATTGGACGTGATTATCTTGAAAAATTAATTCAATATCCCATTAGAATACCTCCTTTGAACGGTCAAGAGCTAGCAGTTTATGTGAATCTTTTGTTTACCAGTCTTTATACTGATATAGGCGAGTTTGAATTTGTTAGAGAGAGTGTATTAAAGAAAAAGAATGAAGATCAATTTGGTTTTAATTTTGCTTTGGAAAATGTTGAAGATTTTGTAAAAAGCGCTAGCGAAGATTTAAAAGAGACATTGTCTTTGTCTGCTCAATTAATTCCAGTTTTGACTGTCGGATTGAATGGCAATCCTAGGCAAACTAAA
The DNA here is from genome assembly GCF_014641635.1 of Aquaticitalea lipolytica. GTDB lineage: Bacteria > Bacteroidota > Bacteroidia > Flavobacteriales > Flavobacteriaceae > Aquaticitalea > Aquaticitalea lipolytica. The sequence continues at coordinate 767,775 of NZ_BMIC01000001.1, forward strand.
AGATTTTTAAATACATTGTTACTAAGACAAGAAATGGCTAAATCGAAAGGTGAAACCTTAAATAAACGAATTTTGTCTAAGTTAATGCTCCTTGAATATTTTAAACCTGAAACTTTTAAAAGTTTTTACGAAGAGCAAGCAAATAATGATGGCATTGTACCAGAAATAGGGCTTTTAGAGAAATATGCTAATGGGACTAATTCTAAGGATGATAAAGAACTAACTATTGAGCAAGATGCAAATTTACAAGACTCTTGGTTAAAAAATTGGTATACACAAGCTCCCTTATTGGCAGATGAAAACTTGCAATCTTATTTCTATTATTCTCGGGATAAGCTTTCAGTTTCAGGGGTTAATTTGCAGAGGATGAGTTCTCAAGCACAGGAAGTTTTTAGGAAATTGATGAGTGATTCTGAAACGATACGAAATTCAGCTTTAAAATTGGCTTCTTCTATAAGCATAGGTGATGCTTCAGGCATTTACCAATCGTTGGCAGAAAAAATGACTCAAGAGGGAAAACAAAAAGGGGATACTTCCACACTTAAGCGTTTAATAGATTTTTGTACTGTTAGGAGAGAACTTATATCTCAACTATTAAGTTTAATAAATAGTATGCCACATCAAGCTTTACCTTTGAGTGTTGCTACATGGGTAGAGGATATAGTTAAGGATTCGGATTATGAACCAATGGGGTCTAAGTTACTCCAAGTTTGGAGTACGAGCACAAGTAACAAAGGTCTTTCTAGAATAGCGAAACAAAAAATTAAATAGAAGTATATAACTATGGGAACATCAGGATCAGGAGGAGGACCTAAAGGCAAAACACCATTGCTTCCAAATTGGGCTTTACCAAGTGGCTCCCCAGAAACACCAGAAGAAGAAAATCAGGATGGGCAAGAGGGAAGTAATGATGAACAACAAGACGAGAGTTCACCTTTAGAACAAGATAATAGTCCCCAACCAACACAAGATTTATCATCCACAAAAGGCTATTTGACAAGAATTGCCAATGGAACGAAGGGTGCAAGTTTCAAAAAATTCGCTAAGTCTTATGTGTCGTCTAGTGGTGGTTCAAAAGGGGCAACTAGAGGTTCTAGAGCTGGTATAAATACTGGCGGTAATTATATTGGCTTTTGGGGCGGTGTCTCAAAAAATGGTTTTGAGCAGACACTTAGAAATTATAATTTATCTGATTGTATAGGAAAATCTACAGAAGAAGTATTTGCCAGAATTGCTGATGAGATTGCTCCTATTGGTTCAACTAACGATGATGCTATTGCTCGTTCTGCTGTTATGATGGCAATGGAACAACTTTACAATAAACTAGAAGACCAAGGTCAAGACATAGACTCATTGGATAGCTTAGATAAGGATATGTTAACTGAAACTGTATTGGAATTTGTTAGTGCCTATATCTTTAAAAAATTTGTTTATGAGGCTGGACTAGCTCTAGAGAGAAATAACTTAACTGAAACTGAAGCTATAGACTTAGAAAATGAAATGAAAACATTTATTAAAGAAGAGGTAAAATCCAACTTTAAAAAAATTGATGTTACAGAAATTGACTTAAATAGCGGTCAAGGACAAAAGATAATAACAGAGGTATTTGATTTAGCATATTCAACATTAGAAAAATGAAAACTTGGAATATAATTATTAAGCACGATACGAAGGATTCTTTTGATGTGGAAATTTCATCCGCAGAGGAAAAATTAAGTATTAACACGTATGATATAAAAGATCAGAACTCAATTTTAAGCACAAACGTATTTAAAGAGTTCGATAAACTTAATTTAACCCCAAGTCTAATGGCAAAAGACCTCATGCATTTAGCCTTGAGTGTTTATACTATAGACCAGATTGTATCTAGAGATAGGTATGGTTTTCAAGGTTGGAGTAGACATTTTAAAATAAATTACCCAGTCTATTCATTAAATGAATGGGACGCTGTCAAAATTAAATTAGAAAAATTATTGTCTTTTTTAAGTGGTGATAAATGGGAAATTGAATTTAGAAAAAAAGTAGATTCAAATGGAAAACAAATGGAATTAATATCAAATCCTAATCCATTGAAAATCCAAAAAGTTGCTTTATTTTCAGGCGGATTAGATTCATTCGTTGGAGCGATAGATTTATTAGAAAACAAAACCAAAGTTGCGTTCGTGAGCCATTATAAACGTGGGTCTGAAGGTAGTGTTCAAACTAAATTATATAGTGAATTATCAAATTATTATGGTGATAAGGCATTTGCGTTTAGTCAGTTTTATGTACAGCCCAAACAAAAACACAAAAATGCAACAAAGGAAATCAGCTCTAGGGCAAGGTCATTTCTATTTATATGTTTGGGGCTTACAGTTGCAAATTCACTCGGGGATGATATTGAATTTATCATACCAGAAAACGGTCTTATTTCATTAAATGTACCTTTAACAGGCACTCGTCTTAGTAGTCACAGTACTAGGACGACACATCCTTTCTACATATCACTATTTATTGAGATTATAAGGGAATTAGGCATTGAAAATGAGGTTTACAACCCTTACCAGTTAAAAACTAAAGGTGAAATGATGGCTGAATGTAAAAATCAGAAAATTTTAAAAAAACTTTCACCAACGACATTGTCCTGTTCTCATTCTGAAATTAGTCGCTATGCGAAGCTTCCACCTGGAATTCATTGTGGGTATTGTGTCCCATGTATCATAAGGCGGTCAGCAGAGAAAAAAAGCAATATAACGGGTACTCAATATGTTCATGACATAACAAAATCTACACCGCATCCTAAGAAAAAATCTGGCAGTGACATTCGAGCTTTCAAACTAGCCCTTAAAAGACTTGAGGGTAAATCCAAAGAGTCAGTCATGTTTGATTTATTAAGTTCTGGGTCACTCCCGTTTGAATCAAAAGATGACCTGTATTTATATATTGACACTTATTTACGCGGAATGGACGAGGTAAACGAATTTTTAAAATGAGATATCATGACACGCACTTCCACTTAGATTTAATGCCTAATCCAGAGGGTATTGCTGAAAAGATAGAGCAAAATAAAGTCTATACTATCGCCGTAACGAACAGCCCAACTGTTTTTTTCTATACAGAAAAAATATCGCTAAATAAAAGGTTCTTAAGACCAGCCTTAGGGCTTCATCCTGAATTAGCTTTTGAGAGGCAAAATGAAATAGACCAATTTATTAAGTTACTTCCAAAAGCTAAATATATAGGTGAAATTGGATTGGATAATTTTAAAAAGTCACCTGAGAATTTTAAGACTCAAAAATTAGTGTTTGAGAAAATAATTGAAGCTTGCGATAAAGAGGGTGGCAAAATATTGACAATTCATAGCCGAAAGGCTGAAAAAGAAGTACTCAATATTATTGGCGATAAGTTCTCAGGAAAGATTATTCTTCATTGGTATTCCGGTTCTTTGAGAGAGCTTGATCGTGCAATATCGATTGGGGCTTATTTCTCGATTAACCACTCAATGACAAAGTCTAAGAATGGGCAAAAAATTATTGAACGAATTCCTTTAAATAAACTATTAATAGAAACAGATGGCCCTTTTACTTCGCTAAACTCAAAGCCTTTTATTCCTACTTCCGTTGATATTATTCTTGATAGCCTAGTAAGATTAAAATCTAATCATGAAAATAGTGACATAGTTAGAGAGAGAATCCTAAAAAATTTTTACGACTTAATTAATGTAAATTAATTGGTGGCATTAGATAGTATTTGACATCTTTTAGTTTCAATGCTTAAATGCTTCCATATTTGCTTCTAAAAAGTAATCGCAAATGGTTAATGTTTGATAATAATATTTAAATTCAACAGGTTAAGTTGGGTAAAGAGATTGATAAAATCAGTTTTTCAGTCGTTTGCTCTACCAACTGAGCTATCAGGGCACACCGTACAAATACGGACTATGAGTGTATAGATATATTTCTTCGCTTTGTCCAGTATTATTTGTAGGTGTTGATGATAAAGGCGTAGAGGGTTTTACTGTGCGTATCAGTACTCCCCGATTTTAAGTATTCAAGCATTAACTATTTGTTTTCAAGAAAGGACAGATTGCATAATGCAGTACTTAAATTCAGACAAAAACACCAAATTTGCTTCCAAATTTGCTTCCAAAAAAGTTACTTCGCTAAAATTTACAGACCCTACAATAAGACATTTAAAAACAGATAAAAGCAAAATTTTCTGGTGTAAAGGGTTGTCAGGTTTCGGTATAAGGGTGTCACCGAAAGGAACAAAAACCTGGGTGTATTACTACCGAATTAACAAAACACAACGAAAGTTGAATTTAGGAAGATACCCTAAAGTTTGCTTGAGTGAAGCGCATCGATTGTATAATGAAGCCAAAACAAAGGTTGAGTGCGGAACAGACCCAAGTGATGAACTAAAAAAGTTAAAAAAACAGTTTGATGAAGAGCTGACTGTCAAACAACTCGTAGAACTATATTTAGAACATTCAAAAAAGTCAGGAAAAAAGAGCTATAAAGTCGAAGAAAAATGCTTGAAAAAAGATTTAATCTCTCATTTAGGAAAAAGAAAAATTACTACAATCGAACCAAAAGACTTGGCTAAAATCTTCAATGAAATCATTACAATAAGGGAAGCTCCTAGTAGTGCAACCCATCTTTACAGTTACATAAGACGGATATTTAATTTTGCCTCAGATATGGGATTGATGAGACGTAGAGATAATCCTTGTTTAGACATCAAGCTAAATATCAAGAAAAAGAAAAGAAACAGACATCTCACACCCCAAGAGATATACTTGTTTTGGTATGGAGTTGATAAAATCAAAATGACCCCTATTGTTAGATATGCCTTAAAATTTATGTTGCTGACCCTAGCCAGAGGTGGTGAAGTAAGGCAAATGAAATGGTCCGATATTGATTTTAATGAACGTATTTGGACATTGCCAAGAACAAAGAATGGTCATTTGCATCGAATATATCTTAATGATAAAGCAATGAACATCTTGAAAGAGGTCGGAAAATACACAGAAGGAAAGGGTTTGGTGTTTGGCTCAACTGGACAGTATTCAAAATGTGGTGTTATAAAGACAAATCTTAAACCATTGCACAATCGGACTCTTTGCCAGCCCATAAAACGTCATTTCAACGTCTTTAAAATCAAAGAACCCTTCACACCTCACGATCTAAGAAGAACTGGGGCTACAATCTTAGCAGGTCTATTTGGTCGCCAGGACTTGGTAAAGATGTGCCTAAACCACGTAAGGAATGATATTACCGATGTTTATGACCAATACACTTATGATGTTGAAAAGAAGAATGCAATGAACGCCCTCAATAAAGCTATTAATTTAATTATTGATAGCCCAAATATTGAGAGCGTCCCTACATTTGATGTACTCAGACAAGAGATATTACCTTTAGATATTATTCTTAACCGTCATGAACCTCTGAAGAAGAATAAGAACATGGATTTTCTAGCCACTGTTTCACATCCTGTATCCTATAAGCTTTCCTTTGACCTAAAGCCGTTATCGAATGTAACTTAGGAAACCTACCTGCCTTACGTTCCCTATACTGCGTTGTTTTATCCAATGTAGTGGCTATCTCAGCAGTCTTGATTGAAATAAAGGCATTCATATCGATTAAAAGTTGGGTAACAACTTTAGTCTCTTCGTCAGGGTCGAGGAGAATAACATCATTATTTGTAATTGTTTTTACCATAGAGATTCCTTTCTGCTTTTCTATGAAAGAAATACCTAAGACTTAATGAAAGTATTGAATACGCACTAAAAACTACAACTGTAACGAATTTGTATTAATTTGTTTATGGAAAATTAACCATTGAGTGCGTAAGCTCCAGTCCAATTAGTTTTTAAAAGGAATTACAACAAGGAGGTCTATTATGACTATGAAGTTTAATTACCCCAATAAAACTAGAACTGACTTTCTAAAGGATGTCGTGTTACTACTCATAGCCAGACGGCTCGAACTTGGAATTACCCAAGACGAGTTAAACCATACGCTAGGTGTTGCTGACCGATTGGTAAGTAAATGGGAATGTGGTGTAAGAACTCCCACATCATTCCATTTATATTGCTGGGCTGATGCTTTAGAAAGCATGATTACTATTACTGCTAACGATAACAGCCCACCTTCTATTTCTGATGAAATGGAAAAAGCAGTCAATGACAACATTTTATTTAATGTTCATCATTTTACAAAAGAGTAGTAATCTAAAACATAAACCAAAGAAAAGAGATAGTAGTTAATGGTATTAAATATCAAACAGCTACTTTCTCTTTTCAATTTACATTACATAAATATGACACAATGTCATTTTTAATTATCCTTTTAGTTGATTTATATGTGTTTAAAGTGCCATATTAATTCCTATCAATCTTGGTATAGAAATTGAACTTTAACAGAATTTAACACATAATTATGGCTGGACTCTTTTTAAACTTTTTCAAAGTAAACCTAGAAAACGATGAGTTTGATTTATCAAATATCTCATACTCAGATTATGAGTCCAAGGAAGACTATTTTGAATTACAAGACAATTATCCAGACCATCAATTTTATCGTGTTAATAGTAGAATTCATTATTGGAGCAAAAATGGCTCAAGTAAATTACTTCCATTAAACAGTATTAAATCTAGAGTTAATTCGAAAACTGAACCAAAAATTATAAGCAAGATAGTTGAATCTTGTTTGATGAATGTCCTCGTTAATGATGAACGCCTTGAAGTTAACAGAAAGAGCCATTCATACTCTTGGGATGTATTGTCATCTAATAATATTCTTAAAGGGATTAAGGGTTTAGCTGCATTCAATTGCTATAATATAACTCCTAGATTTATTAGAAAAAATGATAATGTAATATTAGGATTTACGATATCATTAAGGACAAAATTTAAGTTTTTAAATGATCGAAAAACTCTTGAAGCAAATGGTTTTGACACTGTTGGTTTAAAAGGGGATGAAAATGAAATTTATCCCAATACGCCTGCCGTAAAGAGATATGTCGAGGCTATGGGTTATTCAGCCGTATATGAGAGTTTCAGAAAAACACATTTTAATAATCAGAAAAATTATGAAGGCATCTTCAAATTTGTCAGTTGGTTAAATAGCAATATTATTCCTAAAGTAAAGCTCCCAAATGGAAGTTCTCTAAAACCAATAACATTTTACAATATTCCATCAACAGAATTCAACCATCAAATTTTAAGACGACCAAAAAGATATTTTTATTCTGGTCAAGAAGACACAAAAAACCTTAAATATTATAACCAGAAAGTAAAAGAGTATAAACCTGCTTCATTTGATGAAATAGATTCCGTTGTCCAAATTGGTGTTATTTGTCCAAAAAAACACGAAGGAAGAACAGAAACGTTTCTAAAAACTGTAAAAAACAGACTAGAAACAGAACTGCACATTAAGCACATAACTTTTGTCACTAAGTTTATTGAAGATGAAAGATTAGAGTCTTATGCAAGTGTTTTATATGATGAAGAATTACAAAAGTCTAAAACGGTCATTGTAGTTGTTAGTGAAGACCAAAAAATAATTCCAGTAAAACAATCTCCTTACTATTATTGTAAAGCCAAATTAATTGGCATGGGTATTCCAACCCAATTAATTAGAGTTGAAACTGTTAATACAGGTGTCAATTCATTTGCAATGACAAACTTAACTCTCAATATTTATGCGAAAATTGGTGGTACAGCTTGGACAATAGAAAAAGAAGATAAACTCAAAAAAGAATTTATCATAGGAATTGGTTCTACAACATTAGATGATGGAAACCACGTTTTAGGGTTAGCCCAGATTTTTGACCCTGATGGGCGTTATCTTGTTGGTGACTGTGCTCCAGTATCTACTTTTGACAACTATAAAGAGAATTTAAAGACTTTTCTAAAGAGGATTATTAAAGAAGAAATAGAAAGTGCTTCAATAAGCGGTAGTGAAGAGTTTAGATTGATATTTCATATATATAAAAGTCCGAGTAGCGAATATGAACTTTCTGCTGTCAAAGAAGTTATAGAACTGTTTCGTGAGTATTCATTTACTTTTGCACTTATTCACTTAGCATATGGTCACAATTACCGTCTTTTCTACGGGCAGGGGACTCAGAAAGTATCTAAAGGATTATATTTGCCAATAGATGACTATGAAGCTCTTCTAAATTTTGTTCCTCACAGCAACCTACCTTTAAAGATAAGATTAGATGGACGTTCAACATTTCAAGACTTACAATATCTTTCACAACAAGTTTATTGGTTTTCAGACTTATCACATAGAAGTTATATGCCAGCCAAAAGAACTGTAACATTAATGTATCCAAGTTTGATGGTAGCTTTGACAGAAAAACTAAAAGAAATTGATGGGTGGGATTTTGACAGATTAAAGCATATAAATGATAAATTATGGTTCATCTAATAGACAAATACAAACAAGAACGGGAGAGTGTTTTGATTCAAGAAAACATTCAATCTTCATTTTATCGTTTTATATCTAAAGAGCCTATAAATTATACACTAGCTGGTCAAGAAGAGCTTGCCAATAGAGGGTTTAAAGGTGAAACACTTTCTGATAGCGAAATTAAAATTCTTACTTCAAGTAGTAATAAAAAAAATCAAATAGATAATAACATATTCAAATTAATCGGATTATTCCTAGCTAGTAGCACTTCACAAGAACTTAAAAAAATTGTTGAAACAAAATTCGACTCCAGCTCAATGGAAAACCAATATATTCTATATAAAGCCTTTCCTTTACTATTTAAAGAAAGGATGGCTAATAGCGCTAAGGGTAATAACTATTCGGTTATTAGACACATCTTTGGTGAGCAAATTAACGAAGAAGAACTTAAAGAGACAATCAATGCTATGGTTATCTCATCTTTAGGCTTACAGGAGTTAATTATATTAGAAGATTATATAAAACAAGATATTGCTACTACCTATAATAATCTTCAGCCTTTAGATTTAGTAAAACAAGTTATTGATAATTTCCCTGAAGCCATTAAACAAATAAAATCAAGAAGAAAAGGAAAAGACGTATTCCAATTTAAAGATGAATATGATGTTCAAGATATCTTATACATTATGCTCAAACCTATCTTCCCAAAAATGAAAGCTGAAGACCCAATAGAAAAAGTAGGTTCAACTTCAACGAAAATAGATTTAATCCTTCGTGAAGAAAAAATCTTAATTGAAGTGAAAATGATAAAGGAGAATGATAATGACGAGAGTAAATTTATCAAACAATTAAAAGAAGACATTCAATCTTATTATGTTTGTCAATGGATGAAACATCTAGTCTGCTTTATTTATGACCCGCAAGACAAAACAAAAGACAGAACTAATTTTTATGATTTGAATGGTATACAAACAATAAATGGTAAAACATTTGAGGTGGATGTCATAGTTTTAAAGTAAACATTGCAATATAGATAAAATAAAGAGTTGCAAAGAACATCATTCATCTGTGCAAACTATATATAAGTAGTAGTACCCATCATAAGAATACATCTTTTTCCCTGGTGCCCTTACCCTTTTGTTTTGATTAGCTTTTGGATGAGACTTCATATATTTTTCAATATAGTGCTCTTCTAATTCTGAGACATAACTTGAACTTTTCGATTTGTATAACAAATACATAAAATGATAATCATTTCTGTAATCTTTTTTATCACCTCTAATATAGGCATCTCCTGTTTTGCCAATTTTAAATTTAGTTCTGTGATGAGATATTATACTATTTATAGATATTGTGATTTTAGTTTTTAACCCTTGGTTAATTCTACCCGTTTTACACCATGATGCTTCTATTGTTGGTTTTGTACCTGACCAAAAGTCTTTCCAGAATTTATTCCAGCCAGTTTCCAACGAGGATAGGTGTGGTCTTTGATTTTTAATACCCATTACAAAAAAATTATTCAACTCAAATATCGAAAATATTATGTGTATTTGGTGGATAAAGTCTATATAAAATTATTCAAGCGTTGGTCTATTTTCAGCATTTCGATACCTTTCATTTCTTATTTCAGCATAATATCCAGTCAGTTTATAGGACTTAGCATGTTGTGTTTGTTTTAGAAATGATAAGTTAAGATTTATCATAAATGGATTACGGTGGTGCTGTACCGTAACAGAATGTGTTCCATCTTTATTGGTTATGGAATCATGGTTTTTTGTTTTTAATTCTTTCTGATCTTGATATTTTTTGGATTTCTCTAAAATTTGTTCGAGTTGAAAGTCAGAAACTTTTTCTGATGAAAAAACTGATTTATTGGAGTGTAAACAAGTTAGAATGTTTAGAAATTCGATGTCTTTTGCATTCATTAGAATATTACTAAACTGTTTTTTGTTTCCAACTTTATAAACTCTAGGGTCATACATAGTTAAAAGTAAATCAGGTGATAAAGGATAAAAAATTTGCAATCCTTTACTCATAATTCCAGTATGACCGTAAGGAAATTTTCTGGACTCAAGAAACTGATTGTATTTTGATATGGGGTTGTCGCTAGTTATTAGTTCTTTATTAGTATCATTTTTCAAAAGTTTTATCTGCATATCCAATAACATAGGCAAACTCTTAAGTAAAATATCTAAACTTATTTCGATTGCGTCATCATGGGCAAAAGAGTAATTATCAAATTCAAAATCTTCAAACTTCTTTTCAAATTTCATAGCAGTCTTTAATGATGAATCTACCATCTCATTAAATTCGTCTGCATTAGCTCTTGTTCGATAAGCTTGTAATAACATAAATAACCAAATCCAATAATAATCATCAGATTTATCTTTTGGGAGTTGTTTTGTCTTTACGACCTTCTTTAGCACATTTGAAGTTTTATCTTCTATATTTCCAAACCAATTCTCTCTTTCTAAATCTTTACCATAAAAATACTTTTCTTGAGCTTGACCATTTAAATCAGCATTTGGAATTATTTTAACTGAATCTTTGATACAAACTTTAATGAGATTGGGGTTGTCTCTTGACGAGAAGAATCTCAAATAGAACTTAGGTACATAATGTTGTTTCTTCTTTTCCGCCATAGTATTCAAACATAAGTATAATCATATTTACAATTAAAACTTAAATTACATAATCCCTTTTTGTTGTACATATGTTGTACAGTAAAAACAAAAAAGCCTTTCAATTTCTTGAAAGGCCTGATTTTACTAGTAGCGGGAACTGGACTCGAACCAGTGACCTTCGGGTTATGAGCCCGACGAGCTACCTACTGCTCTATCCCGCGATTTAGACTGCAAATATAATAGCTTTTTCTTTATAAAAAAAATAACTCCCAACAATTAATTGATGGGAGTTTATTTGCTATTAATCTTTATATTTCTAATCTTCTGTGTCTAAAGTAGCTATAGCGCTTCTGCTTTTTGTATTTGCAAAATCAAATTGCATTAAATTAGGAAACTGAGCTTCTAATTTTACTAATTCGCCTTTAAAATCATTGTCTCCAATCATTAAAACTTTAAGATTAACTAAGTTTGCCATCTCTGAAGGTAAATCGCCATAAAAAGCATTATTTGCAATTACCAATTCTTCAAGACTTACCATAGAACCTATTGAAGATGGAAGTGTTCCAAATAAATTATTGTCAAAAGCACTCAATACTTTTAATTCATTTAAGTTAGAAATAGTTGAAGGTAGTTTTCCTGTTAACCTATTGCTACTTATTAATAATTCTTTTAATCCTTTTATATCTGTTAGCGTGCTAGGTATTTCTCCAGATAAATTATTATTGTATAATTCTAATCTTTCTAATTTAGTTAAATTACCAATAGTTGAAGGTATTTGCCCTTCTAATCTATTCATAAATAATTGCAACGTTTTTAAAGAAGATAATTTAGTAATCTCATTTGGCAATTGGCCATCTAATTTATTGAAAGCGATATTTAACTCTTTTAAATTTTTAAGATTCCCAATTGTTGAAGGAATAGCTCCAGAAATATCATTTCTAAAAAGATTCACTTTTTCTAAATTCACCAAATCTCCAAACTCTACTGGCAAGTTCCCTTTAAGGTTGTTAAAAGGCAAATCTAAAGCTACTACTTTATCATCTTTTAATGTAACACCAAACCAAGTTGATACTGGAGATTGTAAATCCCAAGTAGTGTTCCAAGTTAGTCCTTGTGTAGAATTATATAAAGCAACTAAAGCTTCTTTTTCTTTTGTAGAAACGTTACCAAAAGATAGTATGGTAACTAAACAGAATAACAATGTCGTTTTTAAAGTATTCATAATGGTAGATTTTTGTGAGGGAGCACATTTATATAACGAATATAGTTGAATATCGTTTAACTACCAATTATTTTCGACGAACTGCATCTTTAGAAATTATATTTATATTTAACCAGCTGTATTTTAGCTATTTACAAAAATCATTGTTCAATGCTTTCTGCTTGAAAACTAGTGATTTCATTGTTTTCTATTACTATATCAAGCTGAATTGGATTACAACAAATTTCACAATCCTCGATGTAATTTTGATCAGAAACAGAATAATCAACAAGCATAGAAATATCTTCCCAACAATAAGGACATTGAAAAAAATACTCTTCCATACTTAAACTTATTAAAATTGAACATTAAGCAACTCACCACTTAACAATAAAAGATTAAGTTCGGCAATTTTAGCTTGATATTTAGCTTGATTTCTGCTTAATTCAGCATTTAATAGATTCAATTGTGCTTGCCTAAATTCGATAGAAGTCACTTGTCCTAATTTGAATTTTTCTTGAGTGCGATCAAAATTATTTTTTGAAGTTAAAATATTCTCTTCCTGAACTCTGAAAATGGTTAATTTGTTTTTATAATCATCCCAAGCATTATTAAAATCTCGCTCTACACTTATTAGCACAGACTCTTTTTGTAGTTGCTGATTTTCTAAATTTATTTTAGCGTTTTTTACTTGTGTAATAGTCCTACCTCCATCAAATAAATTCCAACTTAAATTTACACCTCCTGAGAGTCCTGTATTAGTAGAAACTGCCACAAAAGATGCTGCATTATTATTGTTTTTATTCCAACCATAAGTACCTGTTAGACCAACCGTTGGCAAGTAACCAGATTTATTGGCCTTAATAGTAAACTCATTAATTGCTATATTTTTTTCTATTTGTAAAAGCGATACATTATTTGACTTCATTTTATCAAAAAGATCTTGTTTACTAATATCAATTTTAAAGTTAATAAGTGTATCTACACTAAATTCATTTCCATAAGCATTTCCTAAAACAACATTTAAATCGCGCTTTGTATTTTTTAATTGCTGTTTTGAATTGATAACATTTATACTATCGTTATTAATATCTACTTGAGCATTAAGCACTCCTAGTTTTGTGCTTTGACCATAATCAAACTGATATTGAGCTCTTACTATTCTGTCTTTAGAAATACTCAAGGTTTGCTCTAAAGCATCAACATTTTCAGAGATTTGAGCCACATTATAATAGACTGTAAACAATTGAAAAATGGTGTTTTCAATGGTTTCTCTAGCTTCCAATTCAGATAATTGATATTGTTCTTTTAAGCGTTTGTAATCATAATGCCTTCCTAAACCATCAAACAGAGTATAATTCAAATTTAACGACGCATTATAACGTGAACTTTCTGCGCCATCTAAATTAGTAACTCTTCCATCAGAAAATTCGGCTTCAGTATTATCTAAATTATAAGTTGCACCTGCGTTTCCAGTTAATGTTGGCAAATAACCAGAATTCAATACGCTAGTGTTATTTTCTGCAATTCTGTTGTTGTTAGATGCTATTTTAATACCATAATTATTTTCCAAAGCCAATTCAATAGCCTCAGAAACCGTTAATACTTCTTGTGCTTTTACTGATATTGATAAAAATGCTATCAGTAATAATATGTTATATTTAATGTGCATTTTCTTCATTTTGTTCTTTTATAGCACGTTCAACTTCTTCTTTAGTAACCTCATTGCCTGTAACTAACCATTTGGTTTTTTGCTTGATGTAATTGCTAAATGACAACAACAATGGCAGCATTAATAAAGTTAACACTGTTGCGTAAGCAATACCAAATGAAATAGAAATAGCCATTGGTTTTAAAAATTGTGCTTGCCTGCTTTTTTCTAAAAGTAAAGGCGCTAAACCAGCAATTGTTGTTAAAGAGGTTAAAAATATGGCTCTAAAACGTGATTTTCCTGCTTCTTTTATGGCGTCGTCAAATTTTAAGCCTGATCTTAAATTAGTGTTGAATTTTCCAATAAGTACCAAACCATCATTGACCATAATTCCTATTAAGGCAATAATGCCTAATAAGGATAAAACATTTAAAGGAAAATCTAAAAGCCAATGCCCTAATGCAACTGCAGTTAAACTAAATGGGATTAGTAAAATAAGTAAAAGTGGCTGGCTAAAACTTCTAAACGTAAAGGCAATAGTTATATAAATTAATGCTAGAATAATCAATCCCGTTTGATTAAGAGAACCAACTAGCTTATCTTTTTCTCGACTTTGCCCTTCATAAGAAGCTGTTACTGTTGGATATTTTGAATGTAAATCAACCATAACATTATTCTCAATATCTTCCATAATATCAGAAGCACTTGTACTTGGATCTTTTAAATCGGCAGATACTTGTATTTCACGCTGACCAGATAAATGGTTAATAGCGACATCTCCTCTCTCAATTGAATACGTAGCAATATCTTTTAAAGTGACACGCTCTCCAGAAGGCGTCACAATTCGCATATCGTCTAAATCGTTAATTGAAGCCCTATTATCTTTCTCATAACGAACCCAAACTCTAATTTCGTCTTGTCCTCTTTGAAAACGTTGTGCTTGTACACCAAAAAAACCTGCCCTAATTTGAGTCATTACAGTTCGTAAATCCAAACCAAGTAGATATGCGCTTTCTTTAAGTTCTAATCGGATTTCTTTTATTCCAGCAGGATCGTTATCTGAAACATCTTTTAATAATGGGTTAGACTCCAAAATTTGTTTTAACTCAACTTTGGCTGCTTTTAACTCATCAATATTATTACTTAATAATGATACAGATACAGGACTTCCACCAAAATTACCACCTGAACCAAATATTAAACGCTCTGTTCCAATTACAGGTCCAACCAGTTCTCTTAATCGATTGGCAACCAGTGATGAATTTATTTCATCTGGTCGCTCCTCTCCAGGCAACATATTAATTGCTAGTCGTGCACTAGATGAGCTATTGATACTTTTAATTGTATTTTCAAATAATACTTTATCAGTTCCTTTTAGATATTTTTCAGTGAACTCTTTATTTACAATTTCAGCTTTATCTTCAATCATAGAAATGATAGAATCAGTCACTTTTACATTAGTTCCGTTAGGCATACCTAACTCAATAGTCACTGTATCACTTGCAATACTTGGGAACATAGTAACACCAACTACACCTCCACCAATAAAACCAAAAGTCATTACAAAAAGAAAAACAAATATTCCAAATGATAGTACTTTAAACTTGAATACAAAATCTAAAATTGGTGCATAAACTCTGTCTCTTAAAAAAGACATGATTCGGTCTCCAAAGGCATTAATCCCTCTCATTTTAGCGAAAAACTGCTTTATTTTAGATGTTGGATTGGCTTCTTTATTTCGCTGTAATGCTTTTGAATGAGCTAAATGCGCTGGTAAAATAATTAACGCTTCAATTAATGATACCGCTAAAGTTAGCATTACAATTACAGACACTTCACCAAAAAATTCTCCAATTCTGCTTTCTAAAAACAGGAAGGTTGAAAATGCTAATAAAGTTGTGATAATGGCCGAAACTACAGGAGGAATAACTTCCATTGTACCATCTATAGCAGCATCTACTGGGCTTTTACCTTTTTCGTAATGTTGATAAATGTTTTCAGCAATAACAATTCCGTCATCAACCAAAATACCAATAACGATAATCATCCCAAAGAGAGATAATACATTTATAGTAACATCAAACTGACCTGCAAAAATGAACATTCCTAAAAATGAAATTGGCAACCCAAATGCTACCCAAAATGCTAATCGTGTATTAAGGAACAGTGATAAAAATATAAGTACTAAAAGCATTCCAATTACTGCGTTTTCAGTTAACAGTTTTGTACGCTGATTAAGAGTAATTGATAAATCTCTAACAACATCCAAACGAACATTGTTATGTTTTTGATTATACTCTTCAATATATTCTTTTACTTTTTCTGCTGATGTTACCAAGTCTTCATTGTTAGTACTTGTTACGCTAACATTTACAGATAAATCCTTATTAAAGTAAGTCGCATTTGGTGTTTCAGAAAAGCGATCACGTAATACAGCTACATCTTTTAATCGAACGGTTTTGCCGTCAGGTGTTGCTCTTACAATTATATTAGAAAGTTCATCGCCATAATACGAGCGATTATTAGCTCTAATTAAATATTCTTCAGCATCTGTTTTAATGTTTCCTCCTGTAACTAAAATATTAGAAGTACTTACTGCTTGAGCTACTTCGGCAAAAGATATATTATATGCCAATAAACTGATTTCATTAACTGCAATTTCAATTTCTTCAGCTGGATAGCCTGAAACTTCTACTTGGGAAATACCATCAATTGCTCTTAAATCGTTTTCAATTTGCCTACCTATTTGTTTTAGAGTTGCTAATGGAATATCTGTTCCGCTTACAGCAAAAGAAATTGTTTCTCTTACATTTTCATTTTTTGCAACAATAAGTGGTTCCATTCCTGTTGGAAACGTTGGAACTCTATCAACAGCATTTTTTACTTCCAAAAGCATAAAATCGATGCTTTCGCCTTTCTCGATTTCTACAGTAATTGTACCACTATTCTCTCTGGAAGTAGATGTCACTCTATCGACACCTTTTAAACCTTTGAGATTATCTTCTATTTGAAGTACGATTCCTTCTTCAATCTCTTGAGGAGATGCTCCAGGATAAGCTATTTGAATGGTTATAATTTTTGAATCGACAAGAGGAAAAAATGACGACTTTAGAGATAACATTCCAACAATACCAAACACAACAAATGCAAGTATAAATACATTTACTGCAACATGATATTTTATAAAATATGCAATTATTTTTCTCATACCTAATTGCTTGCTTTATTAGGTTTGTCTTCAAATATTTTTACCAACATTCCCGCATAAGCTCCAGGTACAGAACGAGATAAAATAATAGCTCCATTTGGAACATCTTTTAAAACCACTTTAGTATCACTAAAATAAACAGGCTTTACATCTACAACATCTAAAACTCCATCTCTAACTACAAATATTTGATTTGTATCTAACAAAAGGTTTCTATTAATTTCTATCGCATTTTCTTCTTGTTTAGCATCTAACCTTGCTTCAAGATACATACCTTCTTTAAGCAACTCACTTTTAACTTCTATAAACACCGTTATGGTTTGTGTTGTAGCATCGATGCTTCCATTAACTCTAGATACAATTCCTGTAAAGGCTTCAGTTCCATCAAGATTATTAAGTTCAACTTTTTCACCAACTTTAAGCAAATTAGCAAACGATTTACTAATAGCTACTTCCATTTCATAAACAGAAGGATCAATAAATTCGCCTAATTTTTGTCCACTTCTTATTAAAGAACCTTCGGTAACCAATGCTTCAGTTAAGATACCATCAAAAGGTGCAGAAATAGTATATTTTGATAAACGTTGCTCTAAATTTTTAACATTGTAATAATTAGATACAATACCTCTTCCTGTGATAAAATAATTTTCTTTTTCAGAAGCCATTGAAGGCAGTTTTGGTGTTGTTTTATTCAAATCAAAACCATTAAGATATGCTTGCCATTTTGGAAATACTTCAGGAAAATCTAATCGCAAATCTGCCATAATAGCTGCAATAGAATTGTACAAATTGCTCTTTGCAGATTGCACACTTGCATAATATTCTGAAGCATCAATACGAATTAACGTTTGCCCTTGCCTGTAAGTTTGTCCTGCTTTAAATAATGTGGAACCAGGCGTAAAGATACCTTGCACTTCAGCATACAACTCAACTCTACGTTTAGCAGTAAGATTTCCATTTGCAGGAATTACAATAGGAATTGTTGAGTTTTTAACTGTATCTACAAAAACAGTTTTGACTACTTTTTGAGGTACAGGTTTTACTTTGTTTTTACTTTCAATAAGCTTGTAAGCGAAAAAAAATGAGGCAATAATTAATAAAACGCCTAAAATAGTGAGTATGAGTTTTCTCATTAATATAGTTTTGATGGTATAAGTTTACAAAACTATTCTATTTAGCTCTTGCTTGCAGTTAAAAAAAACTTAAAAAAGGAGGTTTAACTTACGAGCTAATACCTTCTAATTCTTCTTGAACTGTTTCCCATTCAGTCATTAATGTTTCTAATTTTTTCTTTTTAGCCTGATAATGATCGAAGAATTTTGGATCAGAAGCTGTTTTATCATAGTCAGTTGCCAAATCAACATCCATAGTTTTAATATCTTTCTCTAATTGGCTGATTTTTGATTCGATATTACTTAATCTATTATTTAAAGACTTTAGTTTCTTTTGATCATCGTAAGATTGTTTGTTGCTTTCTTTAGGCTCTTCTTTAATAACATCTCGTTTTTCAACTTCACGTAGATTTTCAACATTACGTTGCTCTAAATAAAAGTCGATATCACCTAAATATTCTTTTATCTTTTGATCTTTAAATTCATAAACACTATTAGTCAATCCTTGAAGAAAATCCCTGTCATGGGATACTAAAATTAAAGTTCCTTCAAATCTTTTTAATGCTTCTTTTAATACATTTTTAGATTTTATATCCAAGTGATTGGTAGGCTCATCCATAACCAATACATTGAAAGGTTGTAACAATAACTTAGCCAATGCCAATCGGTTTCGCTCACCTCCTGAAAGTACTCTTACATATTTTTCAGCTTCTTCACCTCTAAATAAAAAAGACCCTAAAATATCTCTAACCTTACTCCTGTTCTTCTCGTTAGCAGCATCTATCATGGTATCTAAAACAGTTTTGCTACCATCTAAATACTCTGCTTGGTTTTGGGCAAAATATCCTATTTGTACATTGTGACCAAGCTTCAGTTTACCTTCGTGCTTTAATTCTCCAACTATAATTTTGGCCAACGTTGATTTACCTTGACCATTCTGACCAACAAATGCTGTTTTACTATCGCGTTCAATAGTTAAATCGATATTTTTAAGCACCTGTAAATCACCATATTTTTTTGTTATATGATGTGCTTCAATCACTACTTTTCCTGGCACTACAGATACTGGAAAATTTAAAGTCATTACACTATTGTCATCTTCATCAACCTCAATTCGATCAATTCTATCTAACTTTTTAATAAGTGATTGAGCCATTGTTGCTTTTGAGGCTTTAGCTCTAAACTTTTCAATTAGCTTTTCAGTTTGTTCAATTTGCTTTTGTTGATTTTTTTGAGATGCTAATTGTTGTGCTTTAATTTCGTTACGAAGTACTAAATATTGTGTATATGGCTTTTTATAATCGTAAATTCTTCCAAGTGAAATTTCAATGGTACGATTAGTAACGTTATCTAAAAACATCTTATCATGTGATACAATAACAACAGCTCCTACATAATTTTTTAAAAACCCTTCCAACCAAATAATCGATTCGATATCTAAGTGGTTAGTAGGCTCATCGAGTAATAAAATATCATTGTTTTGAAGCAAGAGTTTTGCCAACTCAATACGCATTCGCCATCCTCCAGAAAAAGTATCTGTTAGTTTATTAAAATCTTCACGCTTAAAACCTAGTCCTTGAAGAATTTTTTCGGTTTCACCTTGGTAATTATAACCACCAATAATTTCGTATTGGTGTTGTACATCATTCAAATCGACCATTAATTGATGATAACCTTCACTCTCATAATCGGTTCTTTCAACTAATTGATGATTAATGTCGTCAATTTTAGCTTCTAAAATTTTTATATCCTTAAATGCTTCATAGGCTTCTTCTAATACTGTTCGTCCTAAAACGAAATCAATATCCTGCTTTAAGAAACCTATACTCAAATTTTTATCTGCAGCGATTTGACCAGTATCTGGTTCCATTTCTTTGGATAAAATTTTAAGCATAGTCGATTTCCCAGCGCCATTTTTTCCTATAAGACCAATTCTATCTCCAGCACCAAGTCTGAATGTAATATCCTCAAAAAGATATTCACCTTGAAAAGACACTGAAAGATTATGTATGTTAAGCATTTTTGTAACTATTGTTGCAAAGCATTAATTAGAAAAACCTAATTTTGTACTTTATTTTAAAAGTGCAAAAGTAAACAATCTCGATGATAAATAAAGGAAGTAAACTGTATAGTATTTTTAAAGGGTCTTGCCCAAAATGCCATGAAGAATCAATGTATGTAAATCCTAATCCTTACATATTGCCTGACACTTTAAAAATTCATGAAAAATGTTCGCATTGTGACACTAAATACAGAATAGAGCCTTCATTTTTTTATGGCTCAATGTATGTGAGTTATGGTGTAGGGATTGCTTTTGCAGTTGCAGCTTTTGTTATTAGTTATTTGTTTTTAAATTCTAATTTAGTTACTGCTTTTATTGCCATAATTGGCACTTTAATTGTTTTTGCACCTATTATAATGCGTTTATCTAGAAATATTTGGATAAACTTATTTATGCATTATGATAAAACTTCAGCAAAAAAGTAATTAATAATTAAAACGATTAATATCAATCTCGTTATTTAAAGGAATTCCTTTTTCTATATAATTATACAACTCTTTGGCAACACTTGGCGCAATCATAACACCACGCGTACCTAACCCATTTAATATTGCAATATTTTTGCTTGTATGATGCACACCAATAAGTGGTCGTCTATCTTTTACTGTTGGTCTAATGCCAGCAACTTGGTTTACAACTTCAAAATTGCATGTTAATAATTGTTTTAAGTTATCTAACAGCTCTTTTTTTGCTTCTTCAGTAATTTGGTGTGTTTTATCATCCCAATTATAAGTTGCACCTACAGAGTATAAATCATTTCCTTCTGGAACTACAAAAACTGAAGATTTAAGCACATAATCAATTTTTAAATCTGGAGCTTTTATAGTAAGCACTTCGCCTTTAGCAACATTTAGTGGCAATGCTTTAAAAAATGGATTATTAATCATCCCAAACCCTTCTGCGAATACAACATGTTTTGCCTTAATGCTTTTGTAAGTGATACAATCTTGTTCAATTATTAAGTCGGAATAATCAAAAGTTTCATTAAAATAAGAATCAATCCCTTTTAAAAATACCTTGTA
This sequence comes from Aquaticitalea lipolytica, assembly GCF_014641635.1. Lineage (GTDB taxonomy): Bacteria > Bacteroidota > Bacteroidia > Flavobacteriales > Flavobacteriaceae > Aquaticitalea > Aquaticitalea lipolytica. The sequence goes on from NZ_BMIC01000001.1 coordinate 789,057, forward strand.
ATGCTTTAACAATGTTGAAGTATCAATTCGTCCTGTTTGCAATACTTTACCAAAACCTAATGGTGCTATGATAGATGGATTATCATTTTTAATAAGCTGTGTAGATAAATAATCTTCCAAATTTGGTTTGTCTGAAGCTGTAAACCATTCGTTTTGTTCTTCTACAGATGCAAAACGTCTGTACACTGGTAGTTTATAATCTAACTTTACATCTAAAAGAACCTCCAATTTTTTATAAAAAGGCAGAGCTAGCTCTAACTGTTCTTTAGCTTTCCAAACCTCAGTAAAACGTTTTAAAATAACTGGATTATACAAGCCCGCAGCAACTACTGAAGATTGCTGTGATTGGTTATCAAATACTACAAACGATTTATCATTTGCACGCAATTGCTCACTAAAAGCAATACCTGCTAAACCACAACCAACAATAATATAATCGAGTTCTTTCATTAGTCAAAAGTAAAGAAGAATAAGAACTTTACTATTATGAGATTTATACTTTTATGTAATAAAAAAACGCTCACTTAAAAAAGTGAGCGTTTAAATATATGGCTTAAGGCTAAATTAGTAAGCCCACATATCCTGTTCAAAATTGCGAATCTTTTCTTTAATACGATCAGATTCTAGTAATTGCATTAAAGCATTATCAGCAACATACTCTTTAACTTCTCTATCTCCATATACATTTTCTTCTTTGTACATATAACCATTAAAACGTCTTGAGTTTAATAGATGGTCAAAAGAAATTGGCATTGAGCTGTTTTTGTTATTAAACGCTTTTGCTTCATGAAGTATATCTCTTACTTCTGGGAAAAACACCCAAAATAAAGCAATTGGTTGTTTGTTAGCTTCATCATCTGAATCAATAAAGTTAACATCTGGTGCTGCAGGAGCAAGCGCCAACAAACGATATCTTAATTCGCCTAAACGTTTATCAAAATACCATAAGCCTTTAATTAAATATGCACTAATATCATAAGACTGTATGTCTCTTTTAAGAATATATTCTGGATCTACCTTTCCTTCAGCATTGTACTGTTGATAACCGATATCTAAAGTATCTATTTTAGATAATGCAGATTCGATATCTTTTAAAGTACGTTTTGCAGTAAAGTAAGAATCATCGTAAATGTTCTCAATATTACCATTTTTCACATTCTTTAATAATACATCGTATAAAGAACGTCTCTCTTTACCAATATTATTGGTGTCGACAGGATAATATAAAGGAAAATTAGCACGCTCATCTAGAACAATTTTCTCCCAAGTCATTTTTGAGAACATGATATCTCTATCATCAACATAACCATATTCTAATGGTTTGTCATTATCTAATGCCAATTGAGCTTCGGTTTTAACACCTATTTCTTCAGGTTTTTTTGCATTTAACAAGTTGGCTTGTGCAAAAGAACTTGTAGCGATGCTAACTCCTAAAACGGTTAATAAAAAACTTTTTAATTTCATATTCTTAATTTATTATTTGGGACAAAAGTCTTAATGTTTTTATAACGCTAAAACAGTACCTAAATTATATTAGTTTGTAATTTCAACAAATACTGGTGATACAGTTGGAAGCTTATATGCTGAGTTTCCAATAATTTGTGCTTTGATATCAAATATCTGCACACCATCACCTCTAGATGCTTTACGTAACTGATTTTTTGCTTGGTCATTCATTTTGTTACCATTAACGCTAACAGATGGTTGACCTGGAACTTTTACCTTAAATGAAACAACTTGAATTGGTAATTCGAAATCGAAATCATTTAAAATAGCACCAACAGTTGCAATTTCAACATTTTGACGAGGCAAACTTACATTGTCTTGTTGACCAGCAATAGTTCCTGTTGGTTTTGGAATATCTTTAATACGGAATGTAGCTCTATCACTTACTGTTGTACCATCAGGTAATTTACCTGTAACGTTAATAGTTACTTCTCTACCTGAACCTGGATTCATATTATATTTACCAGTACCAGAACCTTTACTTAAACCTGGAGCGCTTGCAGATACATTATTATCTGATACACCAGCAAAAGAAATTGTCATTGGATTAGTAACACCACGATATACAACATTCATTTTGTCTGCTGAAATTGTAGCTGAATTTGGTTTAGGAACTACAGAGTAAGAACTTTCAAAGTCTATAACAACATCTTCTCCACCTTCTTTAAAGGTAAACTGACCTTTAATTGGTTGCTCACCAACATTACCTGCTGGAAAATCTAATATTGTACGTCCTTCTTGCATTGACTCTTTAGATAATTCTCTTCCATTAACAACTACTTTATCAGCTCTTAATGTTTTATCTTTTCTACCAAGTATAATTTTACCAGTAAAGTTTTCTCCATTAAAGAACGCAGTTTTGTCTGGTACAACTATAGCTTCAAAATTTGTTAAAGATGCTTCAACTTTAAGCTTTCCAGCTAACATTGAAGATAAAACTTCAGACTCAGTTCCTTTAATATCAGCTTGTAATTGCGTCATTTTCGTTAATGAAGCTACAAGTGGAAAACCTTTGTAGTGGTAATCTAACCAATCTATTGTATTTCCATCTCTGTTTTTAACTGGATCTGTTGCAAATTTTTCTTTAACATCGTCTGCAATTGTTTTGTAATCATTTCCGATAATAGCAACTACACCATCACGAAATTTTGCGATTTCTGCTAAAAACTTCTCTCCTTCTGGTTTAAGTTTATCTCCTTTAAAAAATTCATTATCAAGAAAATCACCTTTATCCATTACTTCGTAATCTTTAGGATCTTTTAACTTAGCTGTCATTTGCCCTTTAAGGTCTGACAAATAAGAATTAAAGTTATTTGCTAAAGTTGATATTTGTGCTGCCTGATCTTTTAAAGGTGCATATTTTTCTGGCTGATCTATAGCTTGCTGCTCTAATCCTGCAAAAAATTGAGAATTACGTATTGTAGCTGCATCATTAGACTCAGTCAGTTTTTCGTTCATTAATCCAAATGCCGATAGCACTTCTTTTGACATATTCAATGCTAACATCGCAATGAAGATTAAATACATCAAGTTAATCATTTTCTGCCTTGCAGATAATTTTCCTCCTGCCATTTCTAATTAGTTTTTTTAGTTAATTGTTAAATTTAGACTTATACTAATTAGTTTCTGTTCATTGCAGATAACATTCCTCCGTATACACCATTTAATGATGATAAGTTAGATGCTAATGATTGCATTTGCTCTTTTAATTTAGTTGCGTTTTCTACAGCTTCTTCATTAATAGTCGCTTGACGGTTAACGCTTTCTAATTGAACTTTATAAAGGCTATTTAATGATTCCATTTGTGCAGCAGCTAATGATAACTCTTCGCTATATTTTTTAGTAGCTGACATTGAGTCTACAGTTGGACCCATATTTTTAGCAGCTCCTTCGAAATTTTTGATGCTTTCTCCTAAGCTTGCCATTAATTCACCATCAATTTTTGCGTCTTTTAATAAATCATCTAATTTTTTAGATAATAATCCTTCAGCATCTTTTGGTGATTCTTTTTTACCTTTAGATTGTCCTCCAGCTAATTCTGGATATACTAATGACCAGTCTAAATCATCATCAACAGGTTCGAATGCTGAAATTGCGAAGATAACTGCTTCTGTAATTAAACCAATTGCCAACATCACGTTACCAGTTAGTGGTCCTATTTCGAAATGCGTAATTTTAAATAATGCTCCAATGATTACGATTGATGCTCCTAGTCCGTAAGACATGTTCATAAACTTCTTACTTGCTCTTGATTGTGCCATAATTTTAGTTGTTTTAATTTAAGTAATTACTTAAGTAGATTAATATTTAGTTTATTTAGTTGTTTGATTTGATAGTTTAGTTTTTGTTAACTCCAGCGTTAGATGTTACATCTGTTCCCATATAGTCTTGTACTGTTCTGAAACCAATGTAGCTTCTTGCTGAATCTGAATATTCGTAATCTCTTGAACTTACTTGCAAGAAATATGCAACATCTTTCCAAGATCCACCACGAACAACTTTACGAGAATTGCTAGCATCGTTAACTGTTGGGTTAATTGTAGACATATACTCATAAGAACCTGGATCATATGAACCTTGAACCCATTCTGAAACATTTCCAGCCATATTATAAAGGTTGAAATCGTTAGGCTCATAAGATTTTGCTTCTACAGTATATAATGCCTGATCTGCTGCGTAGTCTCCACGTAAAGGTTTAAAGTTTGCTAAGAAACATCCTCTATCGTTTTTAGCATAAGGTCCTCCCCAAGGGAAAGTAGCTCCTTGTAGTCCACCTCTTGCAGCATACTCCCATTCAGCTTCAGATGGTAATCTGAATCTATTAACAGGTTGAGCGCCTTTCTTTTTTTGATATCCATTTTTGTATAATGTTCTCCATTGACAAAATGCATTTGCTTGTTTCCAAGACACTCCTACTACAGGATATTCTCCATAAGCTTCATGCCAGAAATAATCGTTATGCATTGGCTCATTATAAGAGTAAGAAAAATCTCTAATCCATGCAGTTGTATCTGGATACACTTCAATTTCTTCTTGTTTAATGAATTCAGAACGCTTTAAATTTTTGTTTTTTGCAGCTTTCTCAATATCCATGAATGTATACTGAAATTTAAATTTCTTTACATCCCAAGTACGTTGACCGTTATAAGATTCTTCAATTGGTAAATACATTGTATCCATAACCTCAGCATAGTACTCATCTGGATAGTCAGCAGTATCAAAAATTAAATCAACATCTTTGTTTAATTTTCTTCCTTCGTATCCTGTTGGTCCTAAACCACTATAGTTATCGAACATATATTTTTCGTAAACTGTCATGTTTTCTGGATCTGCATCTTTAAATGCAAATTCACCAATTCCACCATTTCCTGGAGTCTCTCCAATGTCGTCAGCTAAAATTGCCAACTTTAATCTAATGATAGAATCTCTTACCCAGTACACAAATTGGCGATACTCGCTATTTGTGATTTCTGTTTCATCCATATAAAACGCACTAACTGTTGCAGTTTTTGTTGGCGCATCATTAATTCCTGCTAAATCATCATCTGATTTACCCATAATAAATGCTCCTCCTGGAACTAGTGTCATACCATAAGGTTTTTCTGGATGCCATTTCTTTCCTTTAACTCCTACTAGTTCTCCTCTGTCTCCAGAATTACAACTAGCCAAAAGAGCTAAAACAGCGGTTAATAAAGCAAACTTCTTCATATTCATATAAACTCGAGGTTAAATTATTTTAGTCGTAAATGTTAGTTCTTAAAATTTAAGGCAGTAAACATATCTATATATTTTCAAAAAAACAATTTTTTTTTCATTTTTTTTACACTTTATCCTAAAAAGGATGCATTTCATCGATAAATAATATGTTAAATTTTACAAAAATGAAAATATTAAAAACTGTTCTTCTTGTAGGCTTTATACCACCTTTCTGGTATTTTACCATGGCTTGCCTCAACATAATCGTCGTGCATGCAAGGTAATAACGTATGCTTTTTTAATTTATTATTAACATCTGGCAAAAAAGGAATCTCTATCCACCAACGTCCTGTTTTAATACTTTTATAAAAAATTAACTCGTCATCTTCAACTAAGACATTGTACTTTTGATAGTTAGAATCGTCTTTAAAATCGTCGTCCTTAATTCTGCAATTTACACCTTCGATGAAATACCATATAATTTGAGCCACTAGCATTGCAGTTACATCATCATCTTTAGAGGTCTGATATTCATATATACCAAATGAAGACACTTTATTACTTATTCCTGCATATCGTGCAATTGTACAAATCTCTTTCCCGTCTAAACCATTTGGAGAGTATTTTTGTTTTGTAGAAACTTCCGAAGCTTTTACACTTTTTAAATCGAGACTTACTATATGAGCATCTCTCATAACTGGCTCTACTAAATTTATTTTTTTAGATATCTCGCCTAATCGATAAGCCTCAAAGTAAAGCTTCTCCATCAAATCTATTTCTTCTTGAGAATTAAAATAAGTTTGATACCCTATTGTTGAGTAGTTAAATAGATTATATGGTTTATCTAAAATAATTTTTCCTAGATAGCTATTATTCTTTATTGGCTGAGTTGCATCGCCTAAATCGAAATTACTATCCACATTAACTATGTTAACCATTGGAGAGAACGTATCATAAGCTCTATAGTTAGGATATGTTAAATCTTGGCTTCCTCCTAATATAATAGGTATGATTTTCTTTTCTAATAAAACTGACAGTGTAGTTTTTAATGCAAAATAAGTATCATCAACTGAGTCTCCTTTAAGTATATCGCCTAAATCGGCTATTGAAGTATGCCAGTTGCCAGGGAATAATGCATATAATGATTTACGTATAGTATCAAACTGCAACTCACCTCCTATATAGTTTACATCATTTCTGTTTTCAAGAACTCCTAGTATAGCAACTTTTACACCATCTAAATCTGGAATTCCGTTTTGTTTAGAATGAATTTTTAATTTTCTACCTAAAGCTTGTTGAGATAATAACTCGTTATGAGCTAATACAGCATCAGAAACAGGAGAGAGAAAATTAAAGTTCATATATTATTTCTTTTTAGGAGTCGCTTTTTTCTTAGTTGCTTTTTTAGTTGTTTTCTTTTTTGGAGCTTTACTATCAATAAGAGCAATTGCTTCTTCAAGAGTCATTTTTGAAACATCGACAGATTTATCAAGCTCAACCTTAGTTTTTCCTTTAGTAACAGTATGCCTTCCCCAACGTGCCTTTTCTACCTTTATGCCATCTGCTTCCCAATGATGAATTAATTTGTCTTTATCTTTCTGAATTTTATCTTCAATTAGTTCTTCAATATCTTTATCGGACAAACTATCCCAATCATATTTTTTATTCACATTAATAAAAGTGTTGTTCCATTTAATAAATGGACCAAAACGACCTTTACCTTTTATTACAGGCAATTGTTTATATGTATAAATAGGAGCGTCTGCTTTTTTCTTTTCTTTTATAAGCTCTATTGCATCTTCTAACTCTACACTTAAGGCATCAACACCTGGAGGTAGTGATATAAACTTTTTACCAAATTTTACATAAGGCCCAAAACGACCATTATTTACTTCTATTTGTTCTCCTTCATAAGTACCTAAATCTTTAGGCAACTGAAACAAATCCATCGCTTCTTCAAAAGTAATTGAATTTAACTGTTGATCTGGTGATAAACTTGCAAATTGAGGTTTTTCTTCTTCTTCAACAGTTCCTATCTGTACCATTGGCCCAAATTTTCCTAATCGTACACTTACCTGACGTCCTGTTTTTGGATCTGTACCTAAAACACGTTCACCAGATTCTCTTTCCGCATTTTCTTGAACATCTTCTACTTGTGGATGAAAGGTTTTATAAAAATCTTTCATCATTGTAGTCCAGTTTACTTTTCCTTCAGCAATATCATCAAACTCATCTTCAACTTTGGCTGTAAAATTATAATCTAAAATACTTTCAAAATGATTTACCAAAAAGTCGGTTACAATCATTCCTATATCTGTTGGTACTAATTTACCTTTATCAGAACCTACTTTTTCAGTTAGCTCTTTATCTTTTACAGTTCCTTTTTTAAGTGTTAATTGCGAATATTTACGCTCAGCACCTTCAACACTTCCTTTTTCAACATAGTTTCTGTTTTGTATAGTAGAAATTGTTGGAGCGTAAGTAGAAGGACGACCAATACCAAGCTCTTCTAGTTGCTTAACTAAAGAAGCTTCAGTATATCTATATGGAGGTCTTGTATAACGCTCTGTAGCTGTAATATAATTATTAAGGAGTGTTTCGTTCGTTTTCATTGCTGGCAACATTCCTTCTTGCTCAGAATCTTCATCGTCTGTACCTTCTAAATAAACTTTTAAAAACCCATCAAATGTAATAACCTCTCCATTTGCAGAAAACAATTCTTTATGAGTTGAAGCACTAATTTTAACATTGGTACGCTCTAATTCGGCATCGCTCATTTGTGATGCAATTGCACGTTTCCATATTAAATCATAAAGCCTAGCCTGATCTCTATCTATATCTACTGAATGACGAGAAAAATCGGTAGGACGAATAGCCTCATGCGCTTCTTGAGCACCTTTAGATTTTCCTTTATAATTTCTTGATTTACTATATGTTTTGCCAAAAGCACTTTCTATTTCTACTTTAGCAGCATTACGAGCATCATCAGAAAGGTTTACACTATCTGTTCTCATATACGTTATAAGTCCAGCTTCGTATAAACGCTGAGCCATTGTCATAGTTTTGAGTACAGAAAAATATAATTTACGTGACGCTTCTTGTTGTAATGTTGATGTTGTAAATGGAGCAGCTGGTGATTTTTTTGCTGGCTTCTTTTCTAAATCTGCAACTTTAAAAGATGCTGATGCATTAGACTCTAAAAATTTATAAGCCTCCTCTTTTGTATTAAACGTTTTAGGTAGTTTAGCCTTAAATGTTTGACCTTCTTCATTAGAAAACTCTGCATCAATTCGGTAAGATGCTTCAGGAACAAAATCTTGTATTTCTCGTTCTCTTTCTACAATTAACCTTACAGAAACAGACTGAACTCGTCCAGCAGATAAACCTCCTTTTACTTTACGCCATAAAACTGGAGATAATTCATAACCAACAATTCTATCTAAAACACGACGCGCTTGTTGAGCATCAACCAAATGATAATCGATATCGCGAGGGTTTTCAATAGCTTTTAAAATAGCCGATTTAGTTATCTCATGAAAAACAATTCGTTTAGTTTTTGCTTTATCTAAATCTAATGTTTCGGCTAAATGCCAAGCAATAGCTTCTCCTTCTCGATCCTCATCACTAGCCAGCCATATCATATCGGCATTTTTGGCTAAATCCTTTAGCTTTTTTACAACCGCTTTTTTATCTTTAGATACTTCATATTTAGGCATAAAATCACCTTCAACATCTACTCCTAACTCTTTAGATGGTAAATCTGCAATATGACCAAAGCTAGATTCGACTTTAAAATCTTTTCCTAGAAATTTTTCAATGGTTTTTGCTTTTGCAGGTGACTCAACTATAACTAAATTCTTCGCCATGTTTCAATTTTTATAGCCACAAATGTATATGAAAAAAAATTATTCATCCTAATTTAAAATTATTTGAACATTTAATCTTATTGTTTTTTAATAGAAAAAGCTCCATAATTATGGAGCTTTTACATTTATTTTATTTGCAATTAATTTGTAGCGCCTATTTCATTAATTTCATCTGCATCATCAAAACCAATAACTTCTTTGTATATAAAATATAAAGGATGATAAATAAATGGCATTGTAATTAAAGTACCTATACCACACATTAATAATCCAACAATATATGCTAGTAAACCAGAAACGAATAATAAACCGAAAGATAGTAGCCATTTTTTTGTTCCAAGTTTAAAACTGGCACTAACAATATCTCCAATACTTAAATCTGGGTTAAAAGCAAAAAATATAGTAAAAAAAGACAAAGGTACTATTGCATATATTAATGGTATATAACATAATAATGCTGCAGGAATAGCAATTAGCGTAGACACCAACATTAAAAGTATCATTTTACCAAAGTATTTACCTTTAAAAAAGTAAAACAAGTCAGCAGTTTTTACTTCTCTTTTAGCATCTAATTCTCTTAAAATCCTAAACAATCCTGCTTGCAATGCAACAGATACAGAACTCAATAATATTATTGCTATAAAAAAGCCTATTAAATAAACAACCGAAAAACCTGCTAAAAAGGAACTAAAAGCATCTGGGTCTACTTGACCACTTTCAGATTGTGAAATTATCATCATTATAAAAGGCACATACATTACCAATATAATTGGTAACATAATAATGATGACGAATAACTGCATCAAGAATCCTTGAAGCCAGCTTTTCTTAAATAATTCAATAGATTGATTAAAAATAGTACCAAAATCTAAAGCTTTAGCACTATTAATTTTAGATTGTATTTCTGATAATGTCATTTTATAAATTGTTTAGTTGGTTTAATATCAAAGAAACTACTTTTTTTAATATCTGCAAAACAAATTACACTCTGCCACTTTGTCACTTTCATTAAAATAATCTTATCTTTGCACACTTATTGAAAGATTATAGTTTCAGTATTATTATGGAAAAGACAATAGACGAAAGTAAGCAAGGCGAAAGCCTAATTTTAGAACCAAAGAATGAAAATAAGCGTAAACTCTATATTGAGAGTTATGGTTGTGCTATGAATTTTAGTGATAGCGAAATTGTAGCTTCTATTTTGGCTAATGAAGGTTTTAATACTACTCAAAATCTTGAAGATGCTGATTTAGTTTTGGTAAACACATGCTCTATTCGTGATAAAGCTGAACAAACTGTTCGTAAACGTTTAGAAAAATATAATGCTGTAAAACGTATAAACCCAAAAATGAAAGTTGGTGTTTTGGGTTGTATGGCAGAACGCCTAAAAAGCAAATTTTTAGAAGAAGAAAAAATTGTTGACCTCGTTGTTGGCCCAGATGCTTACAAAGATTTACCAAATTTATTAGCAGAAGTAGATGAAGGGAGAGATGCAATAAACGTTATATTATCAAAAGATGAGACTTATGGAGATATTTCTCCTGTACGTTTAAATAGTAATGGTGTTTCTGCTTTTGTATCTATTACTCGTGGTTGCGATAATATGTGTACATTTTGTGTTGTCCCTTTTACTCGTGGTCGCGAACGCAGTAGAGACCCTCAAAGTATTATTGAAGAAGTTAATGATCTTTGGAATCGTGGTTTTAAAGAAATAACATTACTTGGTCAAAATGTAGATAGTTACTTATGGTATGGTGGTGGACTTAAAAAAGACTTCGATAAAGCTAGTGAGCTTCAAAAAGCGACATCAGTAAATTTTTCTCAACTATTAGAATTATGTGCTAAAACACAACCAAAAATGCGCATTCGTTTTTCAACATCTAACCCTCAAGATTTAACATTAGATGTTATAGAGACAATGGCAAAATATGATAATATTTGTAAACATATTCATTTACCTGTGCAAAGCGGAAGTAATCGAATTTTAAAAGAAATGAATCGTTTACACACTCGTGAAGAATATTTCGAATTAATTGATAACATCAGACGTATAATACCTAATTGTGCTATTTCTCAAGATTTAATTGCTGGTTTTCCAACTGAAACTGAAGAAGATCATAAAGACACATTGAGTTTAATGGAGTATGTAAAGTACAATTTCGGCTATATGTTTACATATTCTGAACGTCCTGGAACATTGGCAGAACGTAAAATGGATGACGATATACCTGAAGCAATCAAGCAAAGACGTTTAGAAGAGATTGTACAATTACAACGTGAGCATAGTGAAATTAGAACTAAAGAATATTTAAACACAGTTGTTGAAGTATTAATAGAGCGAGAATCGAAAAAATCGTCAGAACAATGGTCAGGAAGAACTTCACAAAATATAGTAGCTGTGTTCCCAAAAGAGAATTATAAAATTGGAGATTTGGTAAATGTAACTGTAACCAATTGTACTAGTGCAACACTTATTGGAGATGCAATTGGATATTCAAAAAACAATTAGAATGAAGATTCTTTTATCTGTAATAGTTTTTTTCTTATCAGTGAACGTCATGTTTTCGCAGTATGATCCACAAGCATATAGTATTCATGTAGTGAAATCTCAAGTTGATAAAGAGACGCTTGTAACATCAGTTATAATATTTCATTCTTTTGATAACGATAAATTTATTTCTGAGCTTGAAAAGGAATTTGGAGTTTTTAAAAAAGTAATAAAAGAAGAAAACATATTTCACAACTATTCCAGTTCAAAAATAGAGTATAAAAAATGGTCAACTATTCCATTTACTATTTATTTGGATTCGAAAAGGGAAATCACATATGATTCTGCTTACGAAAGAGGAACAAAGCTGTATTTTAAAGGAAGACTGGTAGATATACCAAGAAAGATTACTACCTTTTACATATTAAACGATCAAAATACAGACATTTTACTTTCAAAAAAGATACAAAAAAAAGTTAGAAAATTTTTAATTAAAACCATTCATAAAGTCACTAATCAATAAGATTATACTTTAACGGAAAATACATATGGAATCAATACAAGCTATAAAACAACGATTTGGTATAATTGGTAACGATGCAAAACTTAATCGTGCCATAGAAAAAGCCATACAAGTAGCTCCTACAGATATATCGGTTTTAGTTACTGGCGAAAGTGGTGTTGGTAAGGAAAGTATTCCAAAAATTATACATCAACTTTCACATCGCAAACATGGTAAGTATATTGCTGTAAACTGCGGTGCTATACCAGAAGGCACAATAGATAGTGAACTGTTTGGTCATGAAAAAGGGTCTTTTACTGGAGCCACACAAACTCGTGAAGGGTATTTTGAAGTTGCAGATGGTGGTACAATTTTTTTGGATGAAGTTGGTGAGCTACCACTTACAACCCAAGTACGCTTGCTTCGTGTATTAGAAAATGGTGAATTTATAAAAGTGGGTTCTAGTAAGGTTCAAAAAACCAACGTAAGAATTGTTGCTGCAACAAACGTAAATATGTTTGAAGCCATTAAAAAAGAAAAGTTCAGAGAAGATTTATACTACAGGTTAAGTACTGTAGATATTAACATTCCACCACTACGAGAACGAAAAGAAGACATTCATTTACTATTCAGAAAGTTTGCTAGTGATTTTGCGTTAAAGTATAAAATGCCAACTATTAAATTAGAAGATGATGCTGTTGCTATTTTAGTTAAACATCGTTGGAACGGAAATATTAGAGAATTGCGTAATGTTGCTGAACAAATTTCGGTATTAGAACAAACCAGAACCATAAGCGCAGTAACACTTCAGAGTTATTTACCTAGTCAAGGTAGCAACCTACCTGCAATTATAAACACCTCTAAATCTGAAAGTGATTTTAGTAGTGAGCGTGAGATTTTATATAAAGTATTATTCGATATGAAAGGTGATTTGAATGATCTTAAAAAACTCACAATGGAGCTTATGAAGAGTGGAAATGCGAGCGATGTTCAAAAGAAAAATGAAGGGCTAATTCAAAAAATTTATGGAGACGAAGATGAAGACGAATCTTTTGATGATGCAGTTGAAGATTTAGAAGTTTTATCAATACCTGAAAAAACAATTATTGAAACTCCAACAATAGAAAATAGTCAAGACAAATATCACTTTGCTGAAGAAATTGAAGAAGAAGAAACTTTATCTTTACAAGACAAAGAGCTAGAGCTTATTAAAAAATCTTTAGAGCGCCATCAAGGAAAGCGTAAATTAGCTGCCGCAGAACTAGGCATAAGCGAACGCACTTTATACAGAAAAATTAAACAATACGATTTGTAATGAAAGCAGTAGAAATATTTAGACTACGAAAATCATTTGGTAGAGAAAGCTCAGAAGCCTTAAGACAAGAAGCCGAAGATTTTATAAACGAAAAACACTACCAAGGGTATCGTTTAATTACTGCCTCTTTTGAAGTTGCAGACAATGCAGGTTATATTTATGCGTTTATAACCATGAAACGCCCAAATACATATTAATGAAAACATTAAAATATATAGTTTTAATTATCACAGCATTAACTTTTGTTGGCTGCAAAATGCAATATGGCTTAACACAACCAACTACAACAAAAGCAAAAACATTTCAGGTTAATTATTTTCAAAATAATGCGCCTTTAATAGAGCCAGGTCTAGAACGTGATTTCACTAACTCTTTAACCGATTTAGTCTTAAATCAAACAAGTTTAGCTTTAGTAAGATCTGGTGGTGATATTATTTATGAAGGTGAAATAACAGAATACAGAATTTCTCCAACCACAGCAACAGCAGATAATACTGCTGCACAAAACAGATTAACCATAAGTGTTAATGTTCGTTTTTATGACAAAACAGATGAAGATGCAGAACTCGAACAGCGTTTTTCCTTTTTTTATGATTATGCAGGAAACGCTCAATTAGTTGGCAGTCAAAAAGACACAGCAATTACAGAAATTTTTGATCGCTTAACACAAGACATTTTAAATGCTACTTTAGCTAAATGGTAATAAACCAACTTATGCAATTAAAGGATTTTACATATTTATTACAACATCCGCAAGACATCACTGCTGAGCAAACCAGTGCTATGACTTCCATAATTGCAAATTACCCGTATTTTCAACCAGCTAGAGCTTTATACTTAAAAGGCTTAAAAAATAAAGAAAGCTTTAAGTACAATCAGGAATTAAAAACTACTGCTGCATACACTACAGACAGAAGTATTTTGTTCGATTTTATTACTTCTGAAGCCTTTAATCAAAACGAAATATCACAACAAATAAAACAAAATTCAGAACATCTGAAAAATATTACTGTTAATGATATTGATGATATTTCAGTGCATAAAAGTGTTACCATTGATGAGGCGTTAAAACAACACATAAAGAATAGCGAAGGAGTTTTAGACCCTTATTTATTTGAAGAAAAAATAAAAGCCGAAGATGTTGCTCAATTTATTTCAGATATTAATGAAGCTCCTAAATTGCCAGTTTTCGAAATTGATACAGAGCAAATTAAACAAACACCTGAAGAACAGTTAAATATTGGTAAACCGTTAGAGTTTAATAAATCTGAAACACATTCTTTTACCGAATGGCTAAAAATTACAAGTTTTAAGCCTATTGAAAGAGATGAAAAAGTTGATGAAGATAATTCTGATGAGATAGATAATAAGAATGAATCATCAATTGAGAAAAAATTTGAGCTTATTGATAAGTTTTTAGATGCAAATCCTAAGATAGTTCCGTCAAAAGATGCACCAATTCATAATATAGCTAAAGCACAAATAACGCCAAATGATGGCTTAATGACTGAGACTTTAGCAAGAATTTATCTCGAACAAAAAAACTATGATAAAGCAATTCAATCTTATAAAATTTTAAGTTTGAAATATCCAGAAAAAAGTGGTTTCTTTGCAGACCAAATTAAAGCAGTAAAACAATTACAAGAAAATAATAAAGAATAACACATGAGTACGTTTACAATATTTTTAGTTCTTATCGTGATAGTAGCCTTTTTACTAGTTGTAGTAATAATGGTTCAAAATCCGAAAGGTGGAGGGTTATCATCATCATTTGGTGGTGGCGGAACACAACAATTAGGTGGTGTTAAAAAAACAGGTGACTTTTTAGACAAAAGTACTTGGGCTTTAGCTACACTTTTATTAGCATTAATCTTATTATCTAATGTTGCTATTAATAGTGGTGGTAATACAGAATCAAAAGCATTAGATTCTGGTGATGTACCTGTAAAAACTACTACTACTACTACTCCTGCTCCAACAAATAATGACGCACCAAAAACTGAGGACAATAAATAGTCTAAGGTTTTTATAACTATAAAAGAAAATGCCAACCTACAAGAGTTGGCATTTTTTTATTACTGAAACTTTGTCAGTGATTTTTTATTGGCACATTTTTAGCATAACGCTAAAGCGTTAATAATAATTTTAATTAATAAAAAACATATAAAAAATGGGCTTAAACATTAAACCATTAGCAGATAGAGTTCTTATTGAACCTGTTGCAGCTGAAACTAAAACAGCATCTGGAATCATTATTCCAGATAACGCTAAAGAAAAACCTCAACAAGGCAAAGTAATGGCAGTTGGTAAAGGAACAAAAGATGAACCAATGACAGTTAAAGTTGGTGATACTGTACTTTATGGTAAGTATTCAGGAACTGAACTAAAACTTGAAGGCAAAGATTATTTAATCATGCGCGAAAGTGACATTCTAGCAATTGTTTAATCTAAAAAAACTAAAAAAATGGCAAAAGATATAAAATTTGATATTGAAGCACGTGACGGATTAAAACGTGGTGTAGACGCATTAGCAAATGCAGTAAAAGTAACTCTAGGGCCAAAAGGTCGTAATGTAATTATTGGTAAATCGTTTGGCACACCTCAAGTTACTAAAGACGGTGTTTCTGTAGCAAAAGAAATAGAATTAGAAGATGCTCTAGAAAATATGGGAGCACAAATGGTAAAAGAAGTAGCATCAAAAACCAACGATTTAGCTGGTGATGGTACAACAACTGCAACTGTATTAGCACAAGCAATTGTAAAAGAAGGTTTGAAAAATGTTGCTGCAGGTGCAAACCCAATGGATTTAAAACGTGGTATTGACAAGGCTGTTGAAGCTATCGTTAAAGATCTTGAAAAACAATCTAAAAAAGTAGGAAGCTCATCAGAAATGATAAAACAAGTGGCTTCAATTTCTGCAAATAATGACGATACTATTGGTGATTTAATTGCTAAAGCATTCAGCAAAGTTGGTAAAGAAGGCGTTATTACTGTTGAAGAAGCTAAAGGTATGGACACTTATGTAGATGTTGTAGAAGGTATGCAGTTTGATAGAGGTTACTTATCTCCTTATTTCGTAACAGATGCAGACAAAATGATTGCCGATTTAGACAATCCTTATGTTTTATTATTTGATAAAAAGATTTCTAACTTACAAGAAATCCTTCCAATATTAGAACCAGTTGCACAATCTGGTCGACCATTATTAATTATTGCAGAAGATGTTGAAGGACAAGCTTTAGCTACTTTAGTAGTAAACAAATTACGTGGTGGATTAAAAATTGCAGCTGTTAAAGCTCCAGGTTTTGGAGACAGACGCAAAGCAATGTTAGAAGATATTGCAATTTTAACAGGTGGTGTTGTTATTTCTGAAGAAAGAGGGTTCTCTCTTGAAAATGCAGATTTATCAATGTTAGGAACTGCTGAAACTATTACAATTGACAAAGACAATACTACAATAGTAAACGGTTCTGGAAAAGCAGCTGACATAAAAGCTAGAGTAAATCAAATCAAAGCTCAAATAGAAACTACAACTAGCGACTATGATAAAGAAAAGCTTCAAGAGCGTTTAGCAAAACTTGCTGGAGGTGTTGCTGTACTTTATGTTGGCGCTGCAAGTGAAGTAGAAATGAAAGAGAAAAAAGATAGAGTTGATGATGCATTACATGCTACACGTGCTGCTGTAGAAGAAGGTATTGTTGCTGGTGGTGGTGTTGCTTTAGTAAGAGCAAAATCTGTTTTAGATAAATTAACTACTGAAAACCTTGATGAAGTTACAGGAATACAAATTGTAGCTCGTGCAATTGAAGCACCTTTGAGAACTATTGTAGAAAATGCAGGTGGTGAAGGTAGCGTAGTTGTATCTAAAGTTATGGAAGGAAAAGGTTCATTTGGTTTTGATGCAAAAACTGAAACTTATGTAGATATGCTTAAAGCTGGAATAATCGACCCTAAAAAAGTAACACGTATTGCATTGGAAAATGCAGCATCTGTTTCTGGTATGATTCTTACAACTGAATGTGCTTTAGTAGATATTAAAGAAGATTCGCCAGCTATGCCAATGGGTGGAGGTGGAATGCCTGGAATGATGTAATAATTTTTCTAAATATTTTAATATTAAGCCACTACAAAATTGTTGTAGTGGTTTTTTTATGGTATAATTGTTGTGAGTGGATTCTTATATTCACCTCTAAAACTTATTATCATGAAAAAAAGTTACACTCATTTCCAGAATTTCATTGAACAAAGTTTAAAAACTACTTTATTAATTTTAAACATTTGTTTATTAGCTACTACTACAGTGTTAGGTCAAGAATCTGCACAAAAAGAAGCTATCGAGAACGCATATGCATCTTATTTTAACGCAGAGAGAGAATCAATATTTATTCATTTTAACAAAAATACATTTATTACAAACGAACCAATTTGGTTTAAAGGTTATGTGTATGATAAAAAGAGTAATATCCCTTTTGTGACATCAACAAATATTTATGTTACTCTTTATAATTCAAATGGAGACGAATTAGAAACAAAACTTTTTTATGCAAAAAATGGTACGTTTTCTGGTAATTTTGATGTGAAGTCAAGTTTTGAAACTGGTCATTATTATGTAAAGGCTTACACTAATTGGATGAAAAACTTTAAAGAAGATGAAACTTATACCTCTACTTCTATTCAGGTATTAAATCCAAATTCTGAACAAACAACTAACAATACTAACTCTGACTTCGATTTGCAGTTTTTACCTGAAGGAGGCCATAGCATTGCAGATGTAAATAACTCAATAGGGTTTAAAATTATTAATTGTGAAGGTATTGGTACAGAGATTGAAGGCGAGATTTTAAACTCTAAAAACCAAGTAATTACAAATTTTAAAAGCAATAATTTTGGGATTGGTAAAGTAGATTTACAAATGGTTAATGGTGAAACCTATACAGCCAAATATACTGTAAACAATAAAACTTATTCTATCGATTTACCTAAATGTGAACCTTATGGTTTTTCTATTTCAGTAAACAATTATACTAACCCTAAATTCACATATATAAATCTTAAAACTAATAACGAAACATTAAAGAATGAAGCAAATAAAACATATTATTTAGCAATTAATCAAACTAACAAAAGTTCAGTAACAGAATTGAAAATTAATAATTTAAAAACTGAGCACACTGTTACAATTGAAACAGAAAAATTGCTAACTGGTGTTAATACCATTACTTTATTTAATGATAAGTTAGAGCCTCTATTAGAGCGTTTAATTTTTAAGTATGATGAAAATTCCTTTGTAAAATCTAAAATAAAAGTCAATAAAGCTGTTAACGATTCAATTAAAATTGACGTGTTTACATCAACTAAAAATAACACTCCTATTTCAACCAACTTAAGCGTTTCAGTTTTACCATCAGAATCAATAGCATATAGCAAAAAAGAGAATATTTTAAGTGCTTTTTTAATTTCTCCATATTTAAGAGGAAATATAGAAAACCCACAATATTATTTTACTGATGTAGATAGACTAAAAAAATATGATTTAGACCTGCTATTATTAACACAAGGATGGAGTAAATATGAGTGGAAAAACATTCAGCAAGGTGCACCAAATTTAATTTTTCCATTTGATAAAGGTCTATCAATTACAGGAACAATAAATGAAAAATTAGATTCAGGTAGTGATTATAAAATACACATGTATTCATTTATTAATAACATAGATGAAGTAACTTCAATTGATATAGATAATAAATTCTATTATAAAAACTTTTACCTCAAAGATTCAGCAAAAATAAAATTTGCAATACTCAAAAATGGTAATGAGGTTAAAAACCCAAAAATGTATTTACAACTTACAGAAAATAAAAGATCACTTATAACGAAAGCTTTTGACCCGATTGGTGTATGTGCACAAATTGAAAAGAAAATTTCTAATCCTATAGTGATAAATGACCCATTTTATATGGAAGGACAATTGTTAGACACAATAAGTTTATTTGCAACTAAAAAGTTAAAAGAGAGAAAGTTAACAAATAAAAATTCACGCTTTGAACATGCATATAGCAAAGGAGTAAAAATAGATTCTACTGCGTTATTGATGTATCCTTTTGTTACAGATATTATTAATGCAAATGGTTTTAATGCTGATCAAGGAGGAGGACGCGTTTCTATTAGTAGTAGACGACCAATCTCTTTCATTTCTGGAGGAAGCCCTTTACTAATTATTGATGATGTTACTTTAGGCAATAACTATGATATGTTATACTTGATGACATTAGACGAAATAGATGAAATTTATTTCAATAAAAATGGTGACGGTTATGGTACCAGAGGTGGTGGTGGAGTAATCACTATTTATAGAAAAAAAGGTGCTGTGTATGGCAAAATGGATAAGCTATATGCTAATCAGCTAGTTGTTAAGGATGGCTTTTCTACTGAAAAAAAGTTTTACATTCCAGAATTTTATGCACTATCAAAAAGTGATTATTTAAATTATGGCTCTATTAGCTGGAAATCAAACATATCTACCGATTTAAGTGGGAATGCCTCTTTTAATGTTAGAAACAATAATATAGATAAAGCTATATTAATTATTCAAGGCTTTAGTATAGATGGCAAGCTCATTTCAGAGTTTAAAGAAATTAATCTATTAGATTAAACTAATAAAAAACGCTCCAAAATCTTGGAGCGTTTTTTTTATTCATCATTATTTAATAACTTAATAAGTTTATAAACACTTTTGTAAATGAAGTCTGTATATTTAATAATTTTTGCATCTCTTTTTTTAATAACACCACTTATTGCTCAAAATACTGCATCAAAAAAAGAAGCATTGCAAAACGCTTACTCATCATATTTTAATGCAGAAAGAGAAACCATATATCTACATTTTAATAAAAATATCTATTTAACTAAAGAGCCTATTTGGTTTAAAGGATATGTGTTTGATAAAAAAAATGGTATTCCATTTTTTAACACAACGAATGTGTTTGTTGCTTTATACGATAGTAAAGGAAAAGAAATTGATAATAAATTGTTTTTTGCTCAAAAAGGAGTTTTTACTGGAAGCTTTGATATAAATGATAATTTAGAAACAGGAGAATATACAGTTAGAGCTTATACTAATTGGATGAATAATTTTAAAGAAGATGAATCGTACACATCATATCCAATTCAAATTATTAATCCCAACTCTACAACAGCAGAAGCAGCACAATTAACAAAACCTAGTTATGATTTACAATTTTTACCAGAAGGAGGTTATTGTATTTCAGATGTAACTAATACAATTGGTTTTAAAATAATTAATTGTGAAGCCGAAGGAATAGACATAGAAGGTGTTATTGTCAATTCAAAAAATATTGAAGTGGCTAATTTTAAAAGCAATGCTTTTGGGTTAGGAAAATTTGATCTTTTAATGGTAAAAGATGAAGTTTATACAGCAAAATACATCATTAATAAAATTGACTATACAACCAAATTACCTAAAAGCAAAAATGAAGGTTTTACAATATCTATTAATAATTACACCAATGCTTCTGTAACGTATATAAATCTAAAAACCAATAAAGAAACTTTACAAAAAGAAGCTGGCAAAATCTATTATTTAGCAATAAATCAAAATGAAAAATCATCGGTTGTTGAAATTGAAATAAATAATTTAAAAGAAACAAATACAATACCAATTCAAACAAGCAATCTTGTTAGTGGTGTTAATACAATAACATTTTTTGACGACCAATTAAATCCGTTATTAGAACGATTAATTTTTAATTATGATGAAGCTTTGTTTATAAAATCAAGCTTATACACTACTAAAAACAATAACGACTCTATACCTATAAACCTAAAGACTACAACCAAAAACAATATTCCGATTTCAGCAAATTTAAGTGTAGCTATATTACCAAAAGAGTCTATTGCTTACACGAAAAAAGAAGAAATTATAAGTGCTTTTTTAATTGCTCCATATATAAAAGGGTATATACAAAACCCATATTATTATTTTTCAAATGTTGACAGATTGAAAAAATACGATTTAGACCTTTTACTATTAACTCAAGGTTGGAGTAAATATAATTGGGATAATATAAAAAATGGAGCACAAGAGCTAACCCATTCATTTGATGCTGGTCTTTCTATTAAAGGAATTGCTAATATTCCTAAAACAAATCGTGTAGGTTATACTGTTCAAATGTTTTCAATACCTAATAGACTTAATGAGCAAGCATTTATCGATGAAAAAAATAATTTTTATTTTAATAATTACTTTTTAAAAGATTCGGCTCAAGTAAATATTTCTGTATTAAGAGATGGTGTAAAAGTAAATTCAATAAAACCGTTTACAGAAATAGTTAATAATAACAAAGCATTAGTAAATCATCCCTTTAAAACTAAAAACCATTGTGAATTTAAATCAGAAACTATTTATGAAAACCAAACTTCAATAGCTGGCACTTTTGCAAATGCTGGTCAAGTTTTAGACACTGTAAGTCTGTCGTATATTCGTATTAAAGACACTGACGAATTAGAAAATGAAAAATCTTATATAGCAAATGTTTATAGCAAAGGCATAAAAATCGATTCAATAACCAAAAGATACTATAATTATGTTTCAGATATTATTAATGCAAATGGTTTTGTAGTTGACCAATTAGAAGGTGCTGGACAGGTAAGAATTAAAAACAGAAATCCTGTATCCTTTCTTGCAAGCAATGAGCCATTATTAATAATTGATGACGTTAATTATGATAGAAATTATGATATAATTTATAATATGAATCTAGAAGAAATAGATGAGATTTTTATTGACCCAAATGGAAATGGATACGGTTCTAGAGGAAGTGCTGGAATTATAAGAATTTATAAGAAAAAAGGAGTTAAAAACAAAACAACTTATCAAAACAACAGTGCAAACGAGGTTATTATAAATGGTGGTTTCTCTGTCGAAAAAGAGTATTACATCCCTGAATTTTATGCGCTTTCGAAAAGTAACTTTTTACGATACGGGTCAATAAACTGGAAATCAAATATAGAAACTGACGCTAATGGTAATGCAACTTATAATATATTTAATACAAATATAAATGAGGTGGTTGTTATTATTCAAGGGTTTACCGAAGATGGTAAATTGATATCAGAAATCAAAGAGGTACAACTAATTAATCAGTAAGTATTTAAAAAATGAAAAAAGTAAATTGGCAATACACTTTTGGAGAAATATTGATTGTCATCATCGGTATCTCTATCGCTTTTAGCATGAATAAATGTGCTGAAAATTCTAAAAACGAAGCTCAAAAAAATCAGTATTTAATCAATCTAAAAGACGATGTTATTTCCGATAAAATAACTCTTGAGCAAAATGCAATTGAAATTGAAAAAAAAATCAAAACTGCAGATGAAATTTTACCTAAACTAAATACAGACGTTCCAGACAAAATGATGATTGTAGGAAAAATATTTAGCATTGTAAATTTAACTGATTTCACTCCTAAAGACAATACATATCAAGCATTAATAAATTCTGGAGATTTAAAGTTGATTGATGATTTTGAAACTAAAACTGCAATAGAAAAACATTATTCTTATTACAAAATCATGCAAAAAAGCTATTTAAGAATGGAAAACATTCAAAAAGAATATGTAGGTAATTATTTTATATATCATACAGATTTTGATGATTTTAGAAATAAAAAATTTGGATTTAAAGACGAGAAACTTCTCAAAAACATAATTATGAGCATGAGAGGCTCTTTTGATATAAAGCTAACTGCCACAAAAGAAGGTATAGTAAGTTGTGATAGTCTTATTAATTTATTAAACAAAAAAACACCTCAAGTACATTGAGGTGTTTTTCTGCTTATTAAGCATTTTTCTAAAAAGAGTTTATTACAAAACTCTAAATGCAACTTACTTCTTTTTAGCAGTAGGTTGTAGTGCCTTTTTAACTGGTTGCTTTTGTGAAGCTTTAGTTACTTGAGGCTTTCCAGTTTGATTTGATAATGCCATAATTTCTATGATTTAAAATCTATACTAAAATTACGAACGAACACAATCTTATTATCCTCTTCTTAAGAAAAAATTAACTATAGCCATTATTGAAGTTAATTCTTATGATCTTTTTGCACATCCTTATCTCTATACAAACAACAAGGGTGAACACTATTATAAGCCTCGTCTGTTGCTTTTATTTCTTTGGTATCATGACCAACATCTGCAATACATTGTTGTATAGCTTTTAAATTGGTTTTACGCTCATCGTAAATCAACTTCAACTCATGAGTTTCTACATTCCAAATTGCAGACTTCACTCCTTTTGCTCTAATTGCTGCTTTTTCAATACGCTCTTTACACATTAAACAAACACCATCTACCTCAATAGATACTTTGGCATTTTTGTTTTGTGCAAATGTTATAGTTGTTACTACTAATAATAATAGTACAAATGCTATTTTTTTCATCACTTATAATTTTATGTTATTTAATTTTAAATCTTAATCCTGCGTAATACATACTTCCAAAAATTGGACCATAAACAAACGTTGTATCAAAATTAGCTCCAAAAGGGTCGTCTGCTCCTAAAATAGGATTATCTTGAGTAACATTTGTTATGTTTTCTCCGCCTAAATATACTTCAAATTTATCAGAAAACACTTTAGTAATCTGAGCATTTAATGTTCCTACAGTTGGTGAATATTCTGGTAATTGATACTGAACAGGGTTTGTAGCTGTTGATGAAAAACGTTGTTTACCTAACCAGTTATATGTAGCATCAAATTTCCATTGTGCTTCACTTCCTTCTTTATGTGTTTCGTAAGAAGCGTTAGCAAACAAACGATGTTTTGATGTTAAAGGTTTTTCAAGTTTACCTGAATTATACTGAGTTTTTACATCATAAAATTTATATGCAGTTCGTAAATCAAAACCTTCAAAAACATTATAGTTAAACTCTAATTGAAAACTGTTTGCATAGCTATCTCCTTCTAAATTATAGAAATTTATTTCAGTTGGGTTTTCATAATCTACTACTACTTGATTTTGAAAATCGGTTCTGTAATAATCTAAAGTGACGTCTGCTTTTCTTCCAAAGAGGTTAAACCCTTGTAAAAAAGACAACCCATAGTTCCATGCTATTTCAGGATCTAATCCGTATATTTCTCCTCCAGAATTAATAATATTTAAACTTCTTGAAGTTGAGAAAATCGATTGATTTTCAGCAAAAATATTGGCACTACGTTTACCTCTTCCAAACGAAAAGCGTAAGGCAGATTTTTCCCAAGGTGTATAACGTGCATGAAGCCTAGGTGTCACAAATGTTCCTAAAAGATTATGTCTGTCTATTCTAACACCTGCTGATACATTCCATTTTTCTAAATTATCAAAATTATATTCAAAAAAAGCACCAATAGAGTTTTCAGTACGCTCAAAATCTGATGTATCAACAAACTCATCATAATGGTCGTAAGTATAACTTAAACCTGTTTTTATTTTATGCCTTGAATCACTAATAATTGAATTATAAATAGCACTTGTATACAAACTATTATGCAATATATCATATCGTGTCAATCCAAAATACGATTCTTGGTTATGACGGCTAAATGCAGCTTGTACTCCTAAACTTTGCCAAGGTACTTCAGGGTTAACATAACCTGTTTTTACAGATGCATCTATACGTTGTGTATTTATTTCGCTTCCCCAAGCATTGGTGGTAAATTTATCTGTATCTGGATTAAAATCAGTTTGTCCAGTTTGTTTAGCATCATTTAAATATCTGAAATTAATGAAACTTACAAAGCCTTTTTCGGGATTGGTATATTGCCAACGATTCATAAAATTTATCTGCTTTTGTATTGGCGCATCTAAAAAAGAATCATCGTTCATATCAAATTTTCTATCTCTTATATTACCATGAACATATAACCCAGTACTCCACTTATCACTAACTTTAGTATTTAAATGAGTATTCAGTTCATACCTTCCATTTTCTGAAGCATAAGCATTTACAAAAAATTTAGCATCTGTTGTTGGTTTTACTAGTTCTGTATTAATCTGCCCAGCTATACTTTCAAATCCATTAACTACACTTCCTGCTCCTTTAGTAATTTGAATACTTTCCACCCAAGTTCCTGGAGTAAAGCTTAATCCATAAGCTTGTGATGCACCACGAATTGTTGGAATATTCTCTGAAGTAATCAAAATATAAGGGCTTGTTAAACCTAACATTCTTATTTGTCGTGTTCCTGTTACTGCATCGGCAAAATTTACATCAATTGACGGATTAGTTTCAAAACTTTCAGATAAATTACAACATGCAGCTTTTAATAGCTCATCACTACTCACAGTCATAATATTTGCAGACTGTAAATAAGATTTTGAAGTTGCTTGCTTACGAGAAGTCACTGTGACCTCGTCTAACTCACTAGTTGGTGTTAACCAATGATGAACCATTTTTGGCTCAGTAATAGTTAAAGTATCGGTTTTAAACCCAACATAACTTATAACAAGTTTTGTATATTCCTTTTTATAAGGAATTGTGAATTTTCCATCTATATCAGTTACTGTTCCAATAGTTGTATCTAACCAATATACATTTGCTCCAGGCAAACCAATATGTTTTTTTTCTGGATTTGATTCCATAATCATACCGCTTATCTTGTCTTGAGAAAACAAAACTGTTGGCAGTATTAATAATATATATAATATGTTTTTCATTAGTTGTAAGTTTTAATTAGCATAATGATTGCCATAATAATCATAATACTGTTTTCAATAAAAGTAGCTTTGGTCATTGGCAGTTTTAAGGCTGTACCTAAACATGCACATTGAATTGATTTTTTATCTAATAGGGTTTTAGTAACTCCAAAAGTTGTAATTCCTAAAATGATTAAAGTAATTATTAATGCTAACGGAATTTGAACTCTCATTAAGAATAATACTCCGAGTGCTAATTCAATAAAAGGATAAACCCAACCATAAGAAGGAATAATTTTTGCTAAAGGATCGTACATTTTAAACGATTCTGGAAAACCTTTTAAATCTAATAGCTTAAAAAAGCTAAATACAATGTAAAACAGTCCCATAAAGTCGAGCATAAAACTGTTTCCATCCCAAGGGTTAATATTTAATAAAATTGATGCTACAGTAATATATCCGAAGATTAAAAACAAAGGAAATAGCTGTTGCAAATCACTTTTTTCTTCTTCAATTGGCATTGAAGCCGATTTAAAAACGTTTTGTTCTTTCTTATCTGTAATTGAGTATTTGCTAGATAATGCTTTTTGCAAAACATCAGTAGTAATGTGTGTTTTCATGTTGATAATTACTTCTGAAGACTCTAAATCTACAGACACATTTTCAACGTTGTCTATTTCTTGCAAGGCTTTTTCTACACTAGCCTTACAACTATTACAGGTCATTCCTGTAACTATATATGTATGTTTCATTTTTGAAATATATTTGATTAATAAATAGTTTAAGTTTTCTGTTTTTTAACAGAAATAGAAAAAACTATAAAA
The DNA here is from genome assembly GCF_014641635.1 of Aquaticitalea lipolytica. GTDB lineage: Bacteria > Bacteroidota > Bacteroidia > Flavobacteriales > Flavobacteriaceae > Aquaticitalea > Aquaticitalea lipolytica. The sequence goes on from NZ_BMIC01000001.1 coordinate 815,941, forward strand.
TCAAATTATGAAGACCTGGTCTAAAACCTGTATATCGGCAACCAAATTAGGTGGAGAATAATCTTTATGAGGAATGATCTCTTTATCAACTGTTTCAAAAAGATCAAAAATAGAATATACTAAACTTGTAATAAAAACTTTATGAATACTTGGAAGTTCTTCAAACTTAGACAACTTTAATTTGTCCTGACCTTTAATAACTTCTAACTCATCTTTACAGCAATTCTTTTTTGTAATTAGAGCTTGCTCCATTTCAAAAGCTTCCATCATACATTTTTGCGCCTCTGTAAATACTGCTGTATCAATTAAAACGTCACCACAAAAGTGTTTCTCAACTGTAAAAGATACTGTTGACAACAACACTAAAAGTGCCATTAGCATTGAAAAGCTTTTATGTAGTACTTGTTTTAACACAATGCAAAATTAATGATTTTTGAACTATAAGTAGCTAAATTATAATTCTATTAACATTTTACTGCTTCAGTTTATGATAATAAAACGCTGGCAACAAGAGCAATAACAATAAAGGCTGAATTAAAAATCGTCTAATATTGAAGAAAATATAGTAGTCTTCTTTATTTGGGTTAATTACAAAATATAAGAAAAAAAGAATTAAAATCACATACGAAACAGCAAACACTAATGCTGAGAATTTAACAATACTTCTATCTTTAAAAAACAGAAAAATAATCCCTAATGAAATAGCTGAATTAAGCAAAAATCTTATAGTAGTATAAATTGTTAGTTTAAAAATTTCGCGCCTTGGGTTATCAATGTATAAATAATCATTTTTAAAAAACGATAAGTAAGGGTCATAAAACAATTCGTTTTCAAAAGCTCTTATCAAGATTAACAACCCGAAGAATACTAGAAGCAATATCATTTTTATAACGTTAGACATTTGCTTTTTTTATGTTAGAAAAACGATTAACCCAAAACATCCATAATAAAAATACCATTCCGTAAATTATCATAGGAAAAATAACAGTATGCAACTCTTCTCGTCGCCAAGGATAATGATATAATCCTACTGAAAGTATTACTATTCTTAATAAATTAACTACATATATAAGTACACTTCCAGCCAAAATATAAAGAAATGTAGTTTTAGCTTTTCCTGCAAAAGCGATGATAAATGAAACAAACAAAATAATAACACTTACCGAATTACAACCTTCAACCACACGTGCTACAAACTTGTTATTAATAATAAGTTTCATAGAAGGTTCATTAGGATGCTCTTCTATTGTAGCATTATATCCAAATGTTTCTAATAATGTTTGACTTTGCTTAGCAACTAAATTAGTTAGGTAGTCAGGATAATATTTGTCATCAACTGAAGCATCTAAATATAACTTATATGAAAAAGATAAGGCTGCATAAACTAATATAAAGGTTAGTATAAACTTAATAACCGACTTGTATTTTATGATTAACTCTTTCAAAAAAGGAGATTTACATTAGTGATGTTAAATTTATATAAAAAGAAAGATAGTAATTCTACTTTTTAAATACTTTTACCAAAACTTTTTGAACAATGACTTTTGAACAACTTAAACCTCAGGTAGAATCTATAATTTCTAACAATACATCTGTTGATGAACGACTACTATTAATATGCGAACTTTTAGAAGCTAATGTTCCTTATTATAATTGGGTTGGATTTTATTTTAGAAATGGTAACAAAGAAGAATTAAAACTTGGCCCTTATGTTGGCGAACATACAGACCATACTATTATTCCTTTTGGTAAAGGTATTTGTGGACAAGTAGCTGTAAGCAATCAAAACTTTGTGGTTCCAGATGTATCAGCTCAAAATAATTATATAGCTTGTAGTATTACAGTAAAAGCCGAAATTGTTGTGCCTGTTTTTGTTAATGGTGAAAATGTTGGACAAATAGATATAGACTCAAACACACCAGATCCTTTTACTGAAGCCGATGAACGATTTTTAGAGTTTGTTTGTGAAAAAGTAGCTGGAATCCTTTAATTAAGAATTTTATCTCTTAATGTAATTTGATATTTTCATAATTATAAAAGTCAAGCTGAGTAAAATTACTAATAAAAATACAATAACTTGAAATATTCCAAACCAAAAATTAATATTTGAAAAATCCCAAGCCCAACCCACTGTTTTATTAATTCCAAAGTTAGCATCTGTTGAAAATAATGTAATTAAAAAAACAGAGGTTAAAATAATAAAAATATAGGATGTTAATCTTTTAAAAAACCACCAAAAAATTTTATTTTTTTTCATGAAAATTTGATTACATCCCTGTTCTAATCGCTTCAACAGGATCTAAACGAGAAGCAGAAATTGCAGGTATAACTCCAGAAATTAGCCCAATAATTGTTGATAAAACAAATCCGAGCATCATATTACCTGCAGATAATGCAAATTTAAAATCTCCTGTAACCTCTGATAAGTTAATTGAGAGCGAAACTAACCAAACAAAGAACAATCCAACCAATCCTCCAATAACAGCAAGTATTGTTGCTTCAAATAAAAACTGAAACAAAATAAATCTGTTTTTTGCTCCTAATGATTTTTGTATTCCAATAAGATTTGTACGTTCTTTTACGCTCACAAACATAATATTGGCAATTCCAAATCCACCTACTAGTAGTGAGAATCCGCTTATAATCCATCCCATAACATTCATAGTACCAATAACGCTATCAATAGCATCAGTCATACCAGAAAGTTTATTTACAAAAAAGTTGTCTGGTTCATCAGCTTTTAAACCTCTATAAGCTCTGTATTTCTGTTTTAACACCTGCTCAAACGCACCTATATCAACTCCCTTTTTAGGCTTTATAATTACTGCTCCAGGTATTCCTTCTGAGCCACCATTTCTAAATTGTCTCACAAAATTAGCAGGTAAAAAAGCTTGTTCATCAGAAGAGTCTCCTAAACCTGACCCAACTTTCTTAAGAACTCCAATTACAGTTAACTTACGTCCGTAAATACGAACAGTCTTACCTATTGGATTTAAATTTTTGAATAGATTTTCAGCAATTGAATATCCTAAAACAACAACCGATGCTCCTGACACAGATTCAGCTTCATTATAAAAACGCCCTTGTTCAATTTTTAAATTCTCTATATCAGCAATACCATTAGACACTGGAGTTACATCAACACCAGAAATTGTTTCTCCTTCATATTTTATACTTTCGCCTCCAGCAAAAATCACATAAGCTATAGCTTCAATATCTGGGACATTACGCTTTATAAACTCATAACTATCATTCTCAGTTTGAGGATAGTTATCTCGCTGCCATCTTGGTATATCAGTAGGGCCAAATGAATATTTGGTAACATACATTGTGTTTTTATCTAAACCACTCAATTGGTCTTGTATATTTTTATCTAATGAATCTACTGCGGCTAGTACAGCAATTATGGAAAAAATACCAATAGTTACGCCTAATAAAGACAGAAATGTTCGTAATTTATTATTTCGTAAAGCATTAATGGCAAACGAAAAACTTTCTTTAAATAGTCGTAAGTAAAGTAACATGAATATTGGCTGTTTTAAAACGAATTTAAAGATAGGACGTTTTTAACAATTTTTTGTTACAAAAAACTTAAATAAACTCACTCGTCTTATCATAAATTCTCTTTAAGAATATGTACTTTTGCAACTTTAAACTACACAACAACAACATGAATAACAACAAAACCATAAAATCGGCATTAATTTCGGTTTTTAGCAAAGAAGGATTAGAACCAATTGTAAAACAATTAAACTCACAAGGAGTTACTATTTACTCTACTGGTGGAACCGAAAAATTTATTAAAGATTTAGGCATAAATGTAGTTCCTGTTGAGGATGTCACTTCATATCCTTCAATTTTAGGAGGTCGTGTAAAAACATTGCATCCAAAAGTTTTTGGTGGTATTTTAAACAGACAAAACAACGAAAGTGATGTTGCAGAAATGCAAGAATTTACAATCCCACAAATCGATTTAGTAATTGTTGATTTATATCCTTTTGAAAAAACTGTAGCTTCTGGCGCGAGCAATGCAGATATTATAGAAAAAATTGATATTGGTGGTATTTCACTAATTAGAGCCGCTGCAAAAAATTATGCAGATGTGGTTTGTGTATCATCGGTTGAAGACTATTCAGAATTTTTAGAATTATTAAAATCTAAAAACGGAACAACATCGGAAGAAGACAGAAAACGATTTGCTTCAAAAGCTTTCAATATATCTTCACATTACGATTCGGCAATATTTAATTACTTCAATAAAAATCATGAAGAAGCTGTTTTAAAAATTAGTGAAACAAAAGGTCAAGTGCTTCGTTATGGAGAAAATCCGCATCAAAAAGGGTTTTTCTTTGGAGATTTTGATGCAATGTTTACTAAACTTCATGGTAAAGAGTTAAGCTACAATAACCTTTTAGATGTTGATGCAGCAGTTAATTTAATGAATGAATTTAAAGGTGAAGCTCCAACATTTGCAATTTTAAAACATAATAATGCCTGCGGATTTGCTCAACGCAATACTGTGCATCAAGCTTATGTTGATGCGTTAGCTGGAGATCCTGTTTCGGCATTTGGAGGTATTTTGATTAGCAATGTAGAAATAGACAAATCTACAGCTGAAGAAATTCATGATTTATTTTGTGAAGTTGTTATTGCGCCTTCATTTTCAAAAGAAGCACAAACAATTCTTGAAGGAAAGAAGAACAGAATTTTATTAGTTCAACACGATATTGAACTTCCAAAAACAACCGTAAGAACGTGTTTAAATGGTGCTTTAGTTCAAGAGAGAGATAATATTACAGATGCTATTGAGCATTTATCTAATGCAACAAACAATAAACCAACTCAAAACGAGTTAGAAGATTTAATCTTTGCATCAAAAATTTGCAAGCATACTAAATCTAACACCATCGTTTTAGCAAAAAACAAACAATTATGTGCAAGCGGAACAGGACAAACAAGTCGTGTTGATGCACTTAACCAAGCTATACATAAAGCTCAATCTTTTAATTTTGATTTAAAAGGAGCTGTAATGGCTAGTGATGCCTTTTTCCCTTTTCCAGATTGTGTTGAGATCGCAAAAAACGCTGGAATTACAGCAGTAATCCAACCAGGAGGATCAATTAAAGACCAATTGAGTATCGATTATTGCAATGAAAATAATGTTGCAATGGTATTTACAGGGACGCGTCATTTTAAACATTAATATTTTTAGTTAGTCTCAACTATTTAAAGAAAAAACTCGTATATAATTAAATTGTTAATATTTAGTAACTTTTACTACATTTACAAAACCAACAAAAGAACTTAACATATCAACCTTTCATAACAGACGCAGATGGGATTTTTTGATTTCTTAACAGAAGAAATAGCTATAGATTTAGGAACAGCAAACACATTAATTATTCACAATGATAAAGTAGTTGTGGATAGTCCCTCAATAGTTGCCAGAGACCGAATAACAGGAAAAATAATTGCAGTTGGTAAAGAAGCCAGCATGATGCAAGGAAAAACGCATGAAAACATAAAAACAATTAGACCATTAAAAGATGGTGTAATTGCTGATTTTGATGCTTCAGAGCAAATGATAAATTTATTTATTAAAAATATTCCTGCTCTTAAAAAGAAATTATTCACTCCAGCATTAAGAATGGTTGTTTGTATTCCGTCAGGTATTACTGAAGTAGAAATGCGAGCTGTAAAAGAATCTTGTGAACGTGTTAATGGTAAAGAAGTGTATTTAATACACGAACCAATGGCTGCAGCCATTGGTATTGGTATTGATATTATGCAACCAAAAGGAAACATGATTGTTGATATAGGTGGTGGTACAACAGAGATTGCCGTTATTGCTCTTGGCGGAATTGTATGTGATAAGTCTGTTAAAGTTGCTGGTGATGTATTTACCAACGATATTATATACTACATGAGAACACAACATAATTTATATGTTGGAGAACGTACAGCTGAAAAAATAAAAATACAGATTGGTGCTGCTACTGAAGATTTAGAATTACCACCAGATGAAATGAGTGTTCAAGGTCGTGATTTATTAACAGGAAAACCAAAGCAAGTACAAATATCATTTAGAGAAATTGCAAAAGCACTTGATAAATCTATATTAAGAATTGAAGATTCTGTAATGGAAACATTATCTCAAACACCTCCAGAATTAGCAGCAGATATTTACAATACTGGAATTTATCTTGCAGGTGGAGGATCGATGTTAAGAGGTTTAGACAAACGCTTGTCTCAAAAAACAGACTTACCAGTATATATTGCTGAAGACCCATTAAGAGCTGTTGTTAGAGGTACAGGTATTGTACTAAAAAATCTTCAGAAATTTAAAAGCGTACTTATAAAATAGTAAACCCAAATGCAACAAATCATCAACTTTGTATTAAGAAACAAAACATTTCTTTTGTTTTTGTTACTCTTTGGTGTGTCTTTGTTTTTTACTATTCAATCGCATTCTTATCATAAAAGTAAGTTTATAAACTCTGCTAACTATGTTACAGGAGGTATCTATAAAAAAACTAATGGTATTAAACAATATTTTAACTTAAAAGAAGAAAACGAAGCTTTAATTGAAGAAAATAAAAAGCTAAAAACTCTTTTGTTTAATATTAATATTGACACATTAAATTATACAATTACCGATAGTACTTTTCTAGGTGAATATTTTAAATTTAGAACAGCTTCTGTTTATAAAAACAGTTATAGTTTGTCTAATAACTACTTAACAATTAATAGAGGAAAAAAAGATAACATAAAACAAGATTTTGGAGTAATAACCTCCAAAGGGATTGTAGGAATTATTGAAAACACTTCTGATAATTATGCGTCTGTATTATCCATTTTAAACACTAAAAGTAGAATTAACGCTCAACTAAAAAAAACAAGCCATATTGGTTCTTTAGAATGGAATACTAAATCGCCAGAGTTTGTACAAATGGTAGATGTCTCAAAATTTGCTCCAGTAAAAGTTGGAGACACTATTATAACTGGTGGTCAGTCTACTATATTTCCTCAAGGTATTTTAATTGGTAGTATTGACTCTTTTTCTTTAGATACTGGTGGTGACACTTATACCATAAATGTGAAACTATTTAATGATATGACTAATATTGGTCATGTTTATATTATTGAGAATTTAAATGCTGAAGAGCTTAAATCACTAGAACAAAAGCCAAATGAATAGTGCTTCAATAAATATCATATCGCGTTTTGTTATATTAATTTTGGTTCAGGTGTTAGTCCTTAACAATATTAACTTTCTAGGCTATATAAATCCTTATCCATATATTTTATTTACTATACTTTTCCCAGTAAGAAATAACCGAACAGCTATAGTTTTTTTAAGTTTCATATTAGGATTATGTGTTGATATTTTTTCAGATTCTGGAGGTATTCATGCAGCAGCTTGTGTTACCATAGCTTATATAAGACCTACCATACTTAAATTCTCTTTTGGCTCTATTTATGATTATCAGACTATAAAATTCAACCAAACCGAAATTGGAACAAGGCTAACTTATTTCTCAATAATAACTGTTGTACATCACTTCATTTTGTTTAGCCTAGAAGTATTTAACATTTCAAAAATAATTTTAGTCCTTCAAAAAACGTTATTCTCAAGTATATTTACTATACTATTATGTTTATTAATTACAATTCTTTTTAGCAACAAACGTAAATGAGAAAACTGTTACTTACCTCTATTGTTTTTTCTGTAGGTCTAATATTTATTGCACGATTATTTTACTTACAGGTTTATAATCAAGATACATATAGCTTATACGACGATAATGCTATTAGAAAAGTTTATGACTATCCTAAACGCGGTTATGTTTATGACAGAAATGGCAAGCTTTTAGTGGCAAATCAGCCATCTTACGATGTCATGTTTATTCCTAGAGAAGTAAAACCATTAGACACACTTGAGTTTTGTAGTTTATTACGTATAACTAAAGAAGATTTTAATAGAATATATGATAAAGCATATATTTACTCACCTCGATTACCTTCTGTTTTTATCCCTCAATTATCTAGAGAAGAATATGCAGTCCTTCAAGAAAAAATAAGAAAATTTCAAGGTTTCTATATTCAAAAAAGATCTTTAAGAGATTATCAAACCACAATTGGGGCTAACGTTTTAGGTGATATTGGCGAAGTAAATAACGCCATTATAGATAACAACCCATATTATAATATGGGAGATTTAATTGGCAAGCAAGGGGTTGAAAAAACTTATGAAGAAATTTTAAGAGGTGTAAAAGGCATAAAGTTTATTCAAAAAGACAGGTTCAACAGAGACCTTGGCCCATACAAAGATGGTATTTATGATACTTTACCTAAAGCAGGTCACGATATAACAATTACAATTGACGCAGTATTACAAGAGTATGGCGAACTACTAATGCAAAATAAACGTGGTGGAATTATTGCCATAGAACCTAGTAGTGGAGAAATACTTGCAATGGTTTCTGCTCCTACTTATAATCCAAATTTATTAGTTGGAAGACAACGTTCTGCAAATTTTTCAAAATTATATAATGACTCAATAGCAAAGCCTCTTTTCGATAGAGGTCTTCAAGCACAATATCCTCCAGGCTCACCATTTAAAGTACTAAACGCCCTTATTGGTTTACAAGAACAAGTTGTAACAACAGATGATCAATTTGGTTGTAGAATGGGTTATTATGTTGGTAGCAGAAGATTAACTGGTTGTCATAGTCATTCGAGTCCTTTAGCTATGAATGGTGGAATTGCACAATCTTGCAATGCTTATTTTGCTAACGTTTATAGACGAATTATTGATAAACATAAAGATGCTGGCGATGGAATGGATGTTTGGAGTAACCATGTTAAAAGTTTTGGTTTAGGTAATTATTTAAATAACGATTTAGCAGTTGGACAAAAAGGAAGAATTCCTGATGCAGCTTTTTATGACAAATGGTATGGTAAAGACAGATGGGCTTCAACATATATTATATCTAATGCTATTGGTCAAGGAGAAGTAGAAGCAACGCCAATTCAATTAGCAAACATGGTAGCTGCTATTGGTAATCGTGGTTATTATTTTACACCACATATAATTAAAAATATTGAAGGTGAAAAAATAGATTCTAAATATACTACACCAAATTACACAACAATAGACAAACAATATTTTGAACCTGTTGTTCAAGGTATGTTTGATGTATACAACCATGGTACAGCTTCAACATTACAAGTGCCAGGAATTGAGATATGTGGTAAAACTGGTACTGCCGAAAATTTTGTGAGAATAAATGGAGTTAAAACTCAACTAACTGACCATTCTATATTTGTTGCTTTTGCTCCAAAAGACAATCCAAAAATTGCTATTGCTGTTTTTGTTGAAAACGGATATTGGGGAAGTAGATTTGCAGGTAGAATTGCTAGTTTAATGATTGAAAAGTATATTAAGGGAGAAATCACAAGAAAAGACATGGAAACATGGATACTAACTCATGGTCTTGAAACTGAATACAGCAAACCCTATTCTGGAAAACCTTTTACTATTAACAAAGGTGCAACTATTGATATTGTTGAACCTCCAAAAACAGATAAGGATTTAAAAAAAAATAGTGTTAATGTAAAAGCAAAGACAACTAACTAGTTTAAAAATGCAGAGAGATTATAAAAGTTTTAGATTAGATTGGCTAACCATAATTCTGTTTTTTTTATTAGTAGGATTTGGATGGGTTAATATAACTTCAGCCTCTCATGTTGGTGATATTATTGAGTATTTTGACATGAACCAACCTTACGGGAAACAATCCTTTTTTATAGTTCTTACATTAGTACTTATCGTTATAGTATTATCTATAGAAGCCAAATTTTATGAACGTTTTGCTAGTATAATATACATTTTCTCAATTATTTCGCTGATTGGTTTATTCTTGTTTGGAAAAAACGTTAATGGAGCAACATCATGGTATGCCATTGGAGGTATGACATTACAACCTAGTGAATTTGCAAAATTTGCAACTTCGTTAGCAGTCGCAAAATACATTAGTGATATGCAAACTAACATAACAACACTAAAAGACCAACTTAAAACAATGGCTATAATTGTTTTACCAGCCATTCTTATTCTGTTGCAAAACGATGCTGGTAGTACAATTGTTTATGCTGGTTTCTTTTTTGTTTTTTATAGAGAAGGCCTTCAGCAAATCTATTTAATTATTGGCACAGCAATTATATTTTTATCTGTTCTTGCACTTAAATTTGGAATTTTATATACATCAATAATATCGGCTGTTTTTATACTAGCTCTATATTTTTACAGACGTAAAAAGAAATCTTCAATTATTCAGTCTATAGTTATACTATTACTATGTATTGGTTTTTCCTTCGGAATTAAATATTTCTATACAGATATTTTAAAAGACCATCAAAAAGATAGAATCAGTTTATGGTTACGCTTAGAAAAAGATCCAGCAAAATTAGAGTTAATGAAAAAGAAAGAAGCATACAATCTGCTTCAATCTGAAGAAGCAATTAAATCTGGAGGCTTTACTGGTAAAGGTTATTTAGAAGGCACACGTACAACAGGGAAATTTGTCCCAGAACAACATACCGATTATATTTTTAGTACAGTTGGTGAAGAATGGGGTTTTCTTGGTAGTGCTCTTGTTGTTATTTTATTTGTAGCACTATTAATACGTATTCTACATCTTGCAGAGCTTCAAAAATCACAATTTAGTAGGGTTTATGGCTACTGTGTTGCTTCAATTTTATTTGTGCATTTTATGATTAATGTTGGTATGGTAATGGGATTAATACCAACAGTTGGTATACCTCTACCCTTTTTTAGTTATGGTGGCTCTAGTTTATGGGGCTTTACTATTTTACTCTTTATATTTGTTAAATTAGATTCAAACAGAATTAACGAGTGGTAATAAAAATAAAAAGGGACTAAATATTAGTCCCTTTTACAATATTACAAAGTCTAATTTTTTATTTTAAACTCGCTAAACTAGACTTCAAAGTTTCAATTTTAGCTAAAGCATCTGCTTCTTTATTACGCTCATTTTGTAATACTTGCTCTGGAGCATTATTTACAAAACGCTCATTAGACAACTTGCTTTGAACCGATTTTAAAAACCCTTCTGTATAAGTTAATTCAGCATTTATCTTTTTGATTTCTTCATCAATATTAACTGCTCCAGAAATAGGAATAAAATACTCGTTAGATTGTACTCTAAAACTTAAAGCGCCATCAACAGAATCTGTTACAGATTCCATTTTAGATATATTTCCAAGTTTAGCAATTACTGAATTAAACTGATTTGATAAATTTTCATTATTTATAACAGATAACTCTATACTATCTTTAAAAGATATGTTTTTATCTTTTCTAATAGTTCTTATACCAGACACTACTTCCTTAACAACTTCAAAGTCTGAAATCAATTTCTCATTAAAAGTTTCAAGCTTTGGATACTGTGCAACTATTAAAGCTTCTTCTGGTTTACGCTCAGCTATATACTGCCAAATCTCTTCAGTAAGAAAAGGCATAAATGGATGTAAAATCCTAAGGTTGTTTTCAAATATCTCAATAATTGTGCTGTGTGTTTTAGCATCGATTGGTTGTTGGTAGTCTGGCTTAATCATTTCTAAAAGCCAAGAACAGAAATCATCCCAAACCAATTTGTACATCGTCATTAAAGCATCTGATAATCTATATTTGCTATAATGGTCTTCAATTTCTGCAAGTGCATTTTGAAACTTATTTTCGTACCACTGTAAAGCAATCTTAGATGATTCTGGTTGCTCAATATCTGCAACTTCCCAACCGTTTATTAGTCTGAAGGCATTCCATATTTTATTAGCAAATCCTTTTCCTTGTTGGCATAAATCTTCATCAAACATTAAATCATTACCAGCTGCACTACTTAGTAGTAATCCAACACGTACTCCATCAGCTCCATAATCGTCAATTAATTTTAATGCATCTGGAGAATTACCTAATGATTTAGACATTTTACGTCGTTGTTTATCTCGAACTAATCCTGTTAAATACACATTTTCAAAAGGTTTTTCTCCTTTATACTCGTAACCAGCTATAATCATACGAGCTACCCAAAAGAAAAGAATGTCTGGTCCTGTAACTAAATCGTTTGTAGGATAGTAATATTTAATCTCTTCGTTTTCTGGATTTCTTATACCATCAAAAACACTCATTGGCCATAACCAAGAAGAAAACCATGTGTCTAAAGCATCTTTATCTTGAGTTAAATCTTCTGCTTTAAAGCTATCATTTCCAGATTTTTCTTGAGCAAGTTTTAAAGCATCTTCTTTGGTTTCAGCAACAACAAAATCGTCTTTACCATCACCATAATAATATGCAGGAATTTGTTGTCCCCAAAGTAATTGCCTAGAGATATTCCAATCTCTTATATTTTCCATCCAATGACGATAGGTGTTATTAAATCGTTTAGGATATAGCTTTATGTCCTCATCATCTAAAACAGCTTTAATAGCTGGTTTTACAAGTTCTTGCATGCTCAAAAACCATTGGTCAGATAGTCTTGGTTCAATCACTGCTTTTGTACGCTCACTTGTACCAACTTTATGAGTAATGTCTTCCGTTTTTACAAGAATTCCTAACTCATCTAGTTCTTTAGCAACATCTTTTCTCGCTACTACTCTATCCTTTCCTTGATGATGTAACCCAAAACTATTCATAGTTCCATCTTCATTCAATACATCAATAACTTCTAGATTATGCCTGTCACCAATTTCTTTATCATTTACATCATGAGCAGGTGTTACTTTTAAACATCCTGTACCAAACTCAATATCTACATAATCGTCTTCAATTATTGGAATAACACGATTGCAAATAGGTACTATAACCTTTTTACCCTTTAATGAAGTAAAACGTTCATCATTTGGATTAATACAAACAGCTGTGTCACCTAAAATAGTTTCAGGACGAGTAGTTGCTATGGTTACAAAACCATCTTCACCATCAATTTTATATTTAACATAGTACAATTTGTCAGTACGCTCAACATGAATCACCTCTTCATCTGACAATGTTGTTTTAGCTTCAGGATCCCAATTTACCATTCGATAACCTCGATAAATTAAGCCCTTATTAAACAAATCAACAAAAACCTTTATTACGGCTTCATTCATATCATCATCCATTGTGAATTTGGTTCTATCCCAATCACAAGAGCAGCCTAGTTTTTTTAATTGTTCAAGAATTACGCCTCCATATTCATGTGTCCAATCCCAAGCATGTGCTAAAAATTCGTCTCTGGTTAGATCATTCTTATCTATTCCTTGCTCCTTTAGTTTGGCAACAACTTTTGCTTCAGTAGCAATAGATGCATGGTCTGTACCAGGAACCCAGCATGCATTTTTTCCTTGCAAGCGAGCACGACGTATTAATACATCTTGAATTGTATTATTAAGCATGTGTCCCATATGTAATACTCCAGTGACATTTGGTGGAGGAATAACAATAGTATATGGCTCTCTTTCGTCTGGTACAGAATGAAAATAATTATTTTTCATCCAATACGCATACCATTTGCTTTCTACATCTGAAGCTGAATATTTTGTTGGTATTTGCATGCTTTGGTATTGTTTTTGTATAATGACTTGCAAAAGTACTTATATTTCTTTTTTTGTGAAATTATAAAAACAATTAATGTGTTTAAAATTTGTGAATTGAAAGCCGTTTAACGTAATATGTCTAAATAATTTTGCAAAATCACAAAAAGTAAGTAGTTTTGATAGTTAGTTTTAAACTAGAAAGTAATAATAAAAAATATAAAGTGATGAAAAATTTAATTACAATTTTATTTGTAGGAATGATGAGTCTTGGAGTATTTGCTCAAGAAAAAGTGGCAAAAATTGAATTTAAGACCGACACTATTGATTATGGAACAGTTGAAAAAGGATCTGATGGCGTTAGAGTATTTGTTTTTACAAACACAGGTAATGCTCCTTTAATTATTTCTGATGTTAAGTCAACTTGTGGCTGTACAGTTCCAAAAAAACCAGAAGGACCAATTATGCCAGGACAAACAGGTGAAATATCTGTAAAATATGATACAAACAGAGTAAATCCTATTAGAAAAACTATTACAGTAACTTCTAATGCTGATACACCAACTGTAGCCCTAAAAATCAAAGGAGAAGTAGTAGACTCTTCTAAAACTAGTGTGCTAGAGAAAAAAGGTAAAAGTGTTATGGAGCAATAAAAGCTATATAAAAAATATTAATAAAGCCCTTTTTATAACTTATAAAAAGGGCTTTATCTTTTTAAAATAAATTTACAAGCACAAAACGAAATGTTAGAATAACACCATTTCTATCTACTTTCATTTTAATGTGCTTTCCATCATCAGCTCTAAATATTCCATTTATTTCTTGAAGGCTTAAATCATGAGCTTCTTTATTATTAATTGATACAACTATATCTCCAAGATGTAAACCAGCTTTTTCAGCTGGTGAATCTTTTCTAAGTTCAACTATTTTAAAAGCAGGTTTAACGGCATAATTGTATGATGTTTGTACAATAATCCTATTAGAAGTATCTGAGCTTTTATCTCCTTTAAAAAACACATTATCTTTACTTTCTTTAACAACTCTTATTCCATCTTGTTCTAAAACAATTCCGCTTTTGTTATAGTGAAATGGAGACTTAAAATTACCATTCTTTTTGAATGTTACCTTTCCATTAGGGTAGTCCATAATAATATTAAAACGTTTTAATAGCTCTCCAGAAATACTACCACTTCGCTCTTTAAATTTTCGAGCAATACTTATAGATATAGAATCAGGGAAAGCAACATTAACCTCTTCAAGTTTAAAACTATTAAGAGAAAATGAAGTTACTTTAGATCGTTTCCCATAAACACTACCACTAAGTCCTTTTCCTAAATAATCTTCAAAATATTTATCTCCAACAGGAGCCATTCCAATATTTTCGTCTTCAAAAAGCCATAAAGCATCACTACCTCCAGAATCAATTAATAATTTAACAGGAATTATATTCGAATTTATTTCTACCGAAGCGTCTATATAAGGTTTGTTTTGATTTAATGTAAGATTAAGTGTTTCACATTTTTTGCAATCTTTATAAACATATGTTTTAGGATTGTGTAGCTTAATAAACTTTTTTGAATAATTTATTTCAACAATAAAATCTTTAAAAACATCATAACCAATAATACCATGAATTGGAACACCAAGTCGAGGTGTAAAATTTATAGCATTATCAAAAACTACAAATACATCCTGATTTACATTAATTGCATTTCCAATTCTGAATAAATTATGTTTAGACTTTAATGCTTCAATAGAACCTTCTCCTCCTAAACCTCTAAGATAAATAATCTCAACATGGTTTATTTGTAAAGAATCTGCATGATTGGCTATATTAAACAAAATAGGCTTGCTCACTCCAGAGTCTAATAAAAAAGACAACTCAACTCCATTAACTTCAACAGGCAAAACAATTAAATTATCAATTAATTTAAATTTAATCTTATCAGATGTTGATCTGGGAATATTAAAACTACTTTGTGAGAAACAAAAAATGGATATCAGTAATAATAGTAAAAAAAGCGTATTTTGTTTTATCATACTGAATGATTATTGTAATGTCTAACAACAATTTACAAATCTTTATCTGAACTATTTTTTTTATGTCAATATTTTAAAAAAACTTTAAGATAAATTTCAGAACTTTGCCACCTAAACATTAGATAATGCCAAAAATTTCACAAAAAGGGCAATTAATGCCAGAGTCGCCTATTAGAAAACTAGTTCCTTATGCTGAATTAGCATATAAAAAAGGAAAAACAGTATATCATTTAAATATTGGACAACCAGATATAAAAACACCACAAGTAGCTTTAGATGCTGTTAAAGTGCACTCATTAGACATTTTAGCCTATACAAGGTCTGAAGGCTCTGAAGAATACAGAAAAAAAATTGCAGAGTATTATAAAAAAAATAATATTTATGTGTCTCATGAAGATATAATTGTAACAACTGGTGGAAGTGAGGCTTTGCTTTTTGCCTTTGGAAGTATTATGGATTCTGATGATGAAATTATTATCCCAGAACCATTTTATGCAAATTACAATGGATTTTCAACAGCTTCAAATATTAAAGTAGTTCCAGTAATTTCTAAAATTGAAGATAATTTTGCTTTACCAGCTATTGAAGAATTTGAAAAGCTAATTACTCCAAAAACAAAAGCAATACTTATTTGTAATCCTGGTAATCCAACAGGTTATTTATATTCTAAGGATGAAATTAAAAAATTAGCTCAAATTGTAAAAAAACATGACTTGTTTTTAATTGCAGACGAAGTGTATAGAGAGTTTGTTTACGATGGCAATGAGTTTTATTCTATCATGCAAGAAGAAGGTTTAGAAGATTATGCAATAATGATAGACTCTGTTTCTAAACGATACAGTATGTGTGGAGCTCGTATTGGTTATTTAGTTTCAAAAAACAAAAACGTAATTAAAACAGCATTAAAATTTGCACAAGCAAGATTGAGCCCTCCTACTCTAGCTCAAATAGCAAGTGAGGCTGCATTGCAAACTCCTCAAAGCTATTTTGATGAAGTTATTGATGAATATGTAAAAAGAAGAAACATTCTAATTAACGAATTAGAAAAAATTGAAGGTGTAAAAGTAGCTAAACCAAATGGGGCTTTTTATTGTATTGCAGAGTTACCAATTAAAAACGCAGATAAATTTGCACAGTGGTTATTAGAGACTTTCGATTATAATAACGAAACAGTAATGGTAGCACCTGCTGCTGGTTTTTACTCAACTCCTGGAGTTGGACTAAATCAGATACGAATCGCTTATGTACTTAATGAAACAAGTTTAATTAAAGCTGTTAAAATTCTTGGAGAGGCATTAAAAGTTTATAAAGATTAATGCAAATACAAAAAAACATATCACTAAAACCTTATAATACGTTTGGTATTGATGCCATTGCTAAACATTATATTTCGGTTAAATCAATTGAAGAATTACAAAGTGTTTTAAAATCAGATTCATTCCCAAATAAGTTTATTCTTGGTGGAGGCAGTAATATGTTACTTACTAAAGATATTGAAGATTTAGTGGTTCATGTAAATCTTAAGGGAATTGAAGTAGTTTCTGAAAATGATAATCATATTTTTGTTAAAGCTAATGCTGGTGAGAATTGGCACGAGTTTGTGCTTTGGTGCTTAAATCACAATTTAGGCGGAATAGAAAACTTATCATTAATTCCTGGTAATGTAGGCACAGCACCAATTCAAAATATTGGCGCTTATGGCGTAGAGCTTAAAGATGTATTTGAATCTTGTGAGGTGATTGATATAAAAACTTCAGAAATCAGAACTTTCAATAACAAGGAATGTAAATTTGGCTATAGAGAATCTGTTTTTAAACAAGAAGTAAAAGACCAATATATTGTTATTAATGTAACTTTTAAGCTAACAAAGAATAATCATGTGCTTCGTACTGATTATGGCGCTATAACATCTCAATTAAATGAAATGAAGATTACAGAGCCAACAATTCAAGATGTTTCAAACGCTGTTATAGCCATAAGACAAAATAAACTTCCAGACCCAAAAAAGATTGGAAACAGTGGTAGTTTTTTTAAAAACCCTGTAATATCAACTAAACACTTTGAAACATTAAAATTAAATTTTCCTGATATTCCTAGTTATCCTATATCAGAAACAGAAGTAAAAGTTCCAGCAGGTTGGCTAATTGAAAAGGCTGGTTTTAAAGGAAAAACATTAGGAAATTATGGCGTGCATAAAAACCAAGCTCTTGTGCTTGTAAACTATGGAGACGCAAATGGAAAAGATATTTTAGATTTGGCAAGATTAATTCAAAAAACAATTAATCGCCTTTTTGAAATTACAATAGAAACCGAAGTTAATATTATATAAAAAAAGAGCTTCAGTAATTCTGAAACTCTTAATTTATAATAGAATGTGTTTTGAAAAAGCTATTAATCAATTCTTTTGAGGGAATAACATTCTATGCTGTAAAAACAATATTATTTTAAAAATACTGTTACGTTATATTTTACTAATTTTACTTCTTAAATATATATACGCTTAAAAAGCCTATTTGGATTTTTTACAATAAAAAAAATTGAGCACTTCTTTAGAACAACATATTGTACAATTACTCGAAAAAAGTGATACCGCTGCCATAAATTTACTTTATGAAAATTATGCAGACAGCCTTTATGGTGTTATTTTAAAGATTACAAAAAATGAAGAATTAGCTCAAGATGCTTTACAAGAAAGCTTTGTTAAAATATGGAAGAATGCTAAAAAATACGATTCTAAAAAGGCAAAATTATTCACTTGGCTATATAGAATTGCAAGAAATACAGCTATAGATAAACTACGAAGCCACAACAATAGATTTGAAAAAGAAGTCCAAATCGATAAATCAAACGTATATATACTACCAACATCAAGTTTAAATCAAGATGTTATTGATATTAAAGAACATGTTGGGAGACTAGACGAGAAGTATCAAATTGTACTAAATGCCTTGTTTTTTGAAGGTATGACACAACAAGAAGCAAGTGATGAATTAGATATTCCATTAGGTACTATAAAGTCTAGATTAAAAATAGGATTAAGAGAATTAAAAAAACTCTATACTCCATAAAAAAGTGGAAATAATGGAAAAAAAACTACATTCTTTTTTACAATCTGGCCTAATAGATAAATATATATTAGGTACAACTACTCCTAATGAAACATTAGAAGTTGAACACTATATCTCAACGTATCCTGAGGTAAAAGCTGAATATAACAGACTACAAGATAATTTAGAAATTATTGCAAAAGCTAATGCTGTTGAGGCACCAAAGTTTGTTTTAGATGCAATTCTTAATGATATTAATGACAAACCAGTAATTGCATTAAATACACGAAAACAACACACACCTTGGTACAGCATAGCTGCTAGTTTTGCAGCAATTATGTTTGCTGTCACAGCATTCTTATTGTATCAAAAAAATAGCGACTTAATAAGAGAAAATAACGTAGTTGTTGATGAACTTTTTGATTTACGAAGCGATATTGAAAATAACAACAACAAGCTAGACAATGTAATGCGTCAGTTAATGAAATTAAACAATCCAGAAACTGAAAAATATGTGTTACGTGGTAATGATAGAGCTAAAGATTTAAAAACTGTAGCCTATATTAATTCGGTTGATAAAACATCAATGATAGATGTTGTTTCATTACCAAAATTACCAAAAGAGCAACAATACCAAATTTGGGCTGAGTTGCAAGATAGAATGGTAAATCTTGGAATTCTTGATGCTAATGACAGACGTTTAAAATCTATTCCTTACATGGAAAACGCACTTGGCTTAAGTATTACAATTGAACCAAAAAATAAAGTAAGTGAGAGAGCAACAGCAGAAAATGAAGTTGCAGAAATTACACTAAAAAACAAATATTAGTATCTTTTTAATATTAAAAAAAGCCACCAAATTATGGTGGTTTTTTTATGCAAATAAATTAGCGTTTAAGACTTAAAAAGATGTTCGTTTATATTTATGAAAAGCACTATCTTTGCATAAATATTTTTATAATGAAACTTTTTTTAATTACTCTTATTCTTTTAGGACTTGCAATAGCAGGAATTGCAATAAAAATTTGGGCAAAAAAGGATGGAAAATTTGCTGGAACTTGTGCAAGTCAAAATCCGATGTTGAATAAAAGTGGTGAATCTTGTGGTTTTTGTGGCAAGACTCCAGATCAATTTGAAAATTGTAATGAACCTCAACACTCATAGGTATTAATGCTAATTTTTAATATTCTATTCTACTTATTTATTGTAGTTATACTTATTCAGATTATTTATTACGGTGTATTTTTTGTTGCTTTCAAAAAACAAAACACTCTTCATAAAACCTCAAAAAAACACCCAGTTTCAGTAATTATATGTGCTAAAAACGAAGCAAAAAACCTAAAACATTTTTTGCCTTCAATTTTAGAACAAGATTATCCAAACTTTGAAGTCGTTTTAATTAATGACTGTTCTTCAGATAAAACTTTAAAAGTAATGGAGAGCTTCAAAGAATTACACAATAATATTAAAATTGTTAATGTAAAAAGTATTGAAGCGTTTTGGGGAAACAAAAAATATGCGCTTACTCTTGGAATAAAAGCATCAACACATAATCATTTACTATTTACTGATGCAGATTGCAAACCTGTATCAAAACACTGGATTAGTGAGATGAGCAGTCATTTTTCTGATAAAAAATCGATAGTAATTGGATATAGTCCATATAAAAAAGAGAAGAAATCATTCTTAAATAAACTTATACGATTTGAAACCTTATTAACAGCAACCCAATATGTCTCTTATGCAAAAATGGGAAGTCCTTACATGGCAGTAGGTCGTAATTTAGCATACACAAAAGACACCTTTTTTGAAGCTCGAGGTTTTATGGATCATATGAATATAAAATCTGGTGATGATGATTTGTTTATAAATCAAATTGCTGATGCTTCAAATACAATAATTTGTATAAACCAAAATAGCTTTACAGAATCAATCCCTAAAAAGAATTTTAAAGACTGGATACTTCAAAAAAGAAGACATATTAGCACAGCAAAGCATTACAAATCAAAACATAAATTACTATTAGCTACATTTTATGCGTCACAGATACTTTTTTATGTTTTAGCTATTCTATTAATAAGCACACTTACATATTGGAAAATTGTACTTATACTAATAGCTTTAAGATACATTGTTCTCTTTACAAGTTTTATAGTTACATCAAAAAAACTTAAAGAAAACGACCTAATACCCTATTTACCTTTGTTAGAATTGTTTTTAATTACCTCGCAATTCTCTATATTTATGAAAAATATATCTTCAAAGCCCAATCATTGGAAATAAAACAAGCTATTGAGAAAGCCAAATTAAACGACCAAATGGCGTTTAATTATTTATTGGACACCTTTTGGAATGATGTTTATGGGTTTCAGTTAAAACGTACAGAAAACGAAAATGATGCAGAAGACATAACCATACAAACCTTCTCTAAGGCGTTTGATAAAATTCATACTTATAATGAAAATTATGAATTTAAAACTTGGTTAATAACCATTTCAAAGAATATTCATATTGATTTGGTTAGAAAGCAAAAATCATCAATAGCAAATACTACAAGTAAACCTCATGATAATGATTTTTACGATATTATTGATGAATCTCCTTCGCCTGAAGATGACTTAATCACAGAGCAAAACTTAGCAAAATTACTTCGAGACATAAAGAAGTTAAAACCTCATTATCAAGAAATTATTAATTTAAGATACTTCCAAGAGTTAAGCTACAAAGAAATTTCAGATCAACTAAACGAGCCCATAAACAATGTGAAAGTAAAGTTGCTTCGTGCTAAAAAACTATTGGCAGAAATTATTAAGAAGAAGTAAGTATGAATCAAACACAAAGTCAGTTTTATCAAGAATCTGGAATAGCCAACCCACTAAATATTTCGCTATCAGTAACATGCAGCCTCATTGCAATATGCATTTTGAGTTTTCTTTACAGTATAATTACTCACTACCTACCTCTTGTTTACTTTAATTTTTTAATTGCTATAGGATTTGGCATTTCAATCTCCTTTGTTAGTCGTTTTTTCAATAGTATATTCAAAATAAGAAACAGGAAAAAAAGCATTATCATCACTTTAGTTTTAGCTTTTATAGCTGTGTGTTTTCAATGGATATGGTATTTATATATTATTAATTCTGTTGAATTTAGTTTTATAGATGGAATTACTTTTTTTATTAATATGATATTCAGACCAGATTTAGTAATTGAAAATATAATTATCATAAATAAATTTGGTGTTTGGGAAATGTTTGGAACTACATTTAAAGGCATTGTTTTATGGTTAGTTTGGTTGGTTGAAGCTGCTATAATCATGTTTTTGTCATATAATAATTATTTACATTTTCAAACAATTCCATTTTCAGAAAAAGACAACAAATGGTTTAAAAAAGATTATATTGATTTTGATTTCGAACATATTGCATTCAAAAAAGAGTTCATAGAAAAATTTCAAATTAATCCTTCAGAAGCAATTAGTGAATTAAAAAAAGGTGATGGTTTAAGACATTCAAAAATTTCAGTTTACAAATCTGATACTGAACAAAAAAGTATAGTTACAATTGATAATATAAGAGTAACCGAAAGAGGAAAAGGAAAAAAAGATATCACTACTGTACTTGAACCTATATATGTTGACAATCAACATTTAATAAAAATTAGAAACAGTTTTAAATTTAAAAAAGCATCGATTTTTGAGTTTTAACCTTAAAAATATTGGCCCAGGGTTATTATTTGCTGGTGCTGCTATTGGTGTTTCTCATTTGGTACAATCAACACGTGCAGGAGCAGATTTTGGTTTTGGCCTAGTTTGGGCTTTACTACTTGTAAACATTTTTAAATATCCTTTTTTTCAATTTGGTCCGCGTTATGCTTTAGCAACTGGCGAGAGCCTTTTAGATGGTTACAAAAAATTAGGAAAAGGCGTTTTAATTACCTATTTCATTTTAAGCATTGCTACAATGTTTACCATCCAACTTGCAGTAACTATAGTAACTGCAGGTTTGGCTTCATCTATTTTTGGAGATTTTATTTCTTTAGAATTTTGGACAGTAATAATTTTAGGTATCAGTTTTTCTATTCTTGTTTTTGGGAAATATAGTTTTCTTGACAAACTAATGAAAGTAATTGTGCTAACCCTTACAATTAGTACTGTTGTAGCTGTAATTATCGCATTGTCAAATAACCAAACATCTTTTTCATTTGCACAAATACTTCCAAAAAACAGTGTAGAAATAGCATTTTTAATTGCTTTTATGGGATGGATGCCAGCTCCTTTAGATATTTCAATTTGGCATTCTCTTTGGGCAATTGAAAAACACAAAGACACAAATACTTATGATGTAAAATCATCACTTTTCGATTTTAATGTAGGCTATTTATTTACAATAATTTTAGGATTAGGTTTTATCTCTTTAGGTGCTTTGGTAATGTTTCATACCGAAGATGTTTTTAGTGGCTCAGCTAGTGAGTTCTCAAACCAACTTATTAATATGTATACTAAAAATTTAGGCAGTTGGTCTTATGTAATAATTGGCATTGCTGCTTTTACAACAATGTTTAGCACTACACTAACAACATTAGATGCTTCACCTCGAGCAATGGAAAAAACTACCCAATTGCTATTTGGTAACATTCTAAAAAGAGGATATTTATTGTGGCTACTCATACTAGCTTTAGGAACTATTTTTATTTTCTTCTTTTTAAACTCAGAAATGGGATTATTAATTAAAATAGCAACTATACTATCATTTCTTACTGCACCATTTTACGCTATTATAAATTACAGATTAATTAGTAGCAAGCACACTCCTAAAGAGTGGCAACCTTCAATAAAAATGCACATTTTAAGCATTTTAGGCATCCTATTTTTAATCGCTTTTAGCATTTGGTATCTATCTACATTATAACATTTTATTACAATTTAACTTTGTATCTTTGCATGAGTTAATTGCATTTTAAATGAATACAGAAACGTCTTCAAATATATTACCAGAACGTCAAGCAAAACCTAAATGGCTACGTGTTAAACTTCCAACAGGAAAGAAATATACTGAGTTAAGAGGATTAGTTGATAAATACAAGCTTAATACAATTTGCACATCTGGAAGTTGCCCAAATATGGGTGAATGTTGGGGAGAAGGTACTGCAACATTTATGATTTTAGGAAATGTGTGTACACGTTCTTGTGGGTTTTGTGGTGTAAAAACAGGACGTCCTGAAACTGTAGATTGGGATGAGCCTGAAAAAGTTGCCCGTTCAATAAAAATCATGAATATTAAACATGCTGTATTAACAAGTGTAGATAGAGATGATTTAAAAGATATGGGAAGTATTATGTGGTCAGAAACTGTTAAAGCAGTTAGACGAATGAATCCTGAAACTACATTAGAGACTTTAATTCCAGATTTTCAAGGTATAGAACAGCATATTGACAGAATTATTGATGTTGCTCCAGAGGTCGTTTCGCATAATATAGAAACTGTTAGACGTTTAACTCGAGAAGTACGTATTCAAGCTAAATATGATAGAAGTCTAGGAGTTTTAAAATATTTAAAATCTCAAGGACAACGTCGCACAAAATCTGGTATTATGTTAGGGCTTGGTGAAACAAGAGAAGAGGTTATTGAAACACTTCACGACTTAAAAGCTAATGATGTTGATGTTGTAACTATTGGTCAGTACTTGCAGCCAAGTAAAAAACACTTACCAGTAAAACAATTTATCTTACCACAACAATTTGATGAATATAAACAGATTGGTTTAGACTTAGGTTTCCGTCATGTAGAAAGTAGTGCATTGGTTAGATCTTCATACAAAGCACAAAAACACATTAACTAATGATTAATGTTGCAATAAATGGTTTTGGTCGAATAGGACGACGTGTGTTTAGATTAATACAAGAGCGTAGTGATATGCAAATTGTTGCTATTAATGATTTAGCAGATGCAAAAACATTAAGCCATTTGTTAAAGTATGACAGCATTCATGGTGTGTTTAATAAACCTATTTCATCAGAAAGCGGTTTTATTATTGTTGATGGTAGAAAGATTAGTCTATTAAATCATAAACACCCTGAAGATATTGATTGGACACCTTTTAAGGTTGATTTTGTTATTGAATCATCAGGAAAATTTAAAACCAAAAGTGAATTACAATATCATATTAATAATGGAGCAAAACGTGTAATTTTATCTGTACCTCCAACTGAAGATGATATAAAAACTGTAGTAATTGGCATAAATGAATCTGTTTTAAATGGTACAGAAACCATTATTTCTAACGCATCATGCACGACAAATAATGCAGCGCCAATGATTGATGTTATAAATCGTTTATGCAAAATTAAGCAAGCATATATTACTACTATACACTCATACACTACAGATCAAAGCTTACATGATCAACCTCATAAAGATTTACGTCGTGCTAGAGCAGCAGGACAATCTATAGTTCCTACTACAACTGGAGCAGCAAAAGCTTTAACAAAAATTTTTCCTGAATTGTCTGATGTTATTGGTGGTTGCGGAATACGCGTTCCTGTTGCAAACGGATCACTAACAGATATTACTTTTAATGTTGTAGAAACTGTATCAATTGAGGATATAAATTCGGCATTTAAAAAAGCTTCAGAAACATATCTGAAAAACATTTTAGAATATACTGAAGACCCAATTGTATCTATTGATATTGTTGGAAATCCACACTCTTGTGTTTTTGATTCTCAAATGACTTCAGTTATAGGAAACATGATAAAAATTGTAGGTTGGTACGATAACGAAACTGGCTACTCTTGCAGAATTATTGATTTAATTTGCAATTTATCGGACAAATCGTAACTTTTATCGAATAAATAATTATATTTGTTCAATTAAAGTGGCCAAATATGTCCCCAATCAAGTATTACATAGTTACTATTTTAATATGCTTTTCAACAATTTTATCTGCACAAAATAGTGCAAATGAAGACGTTGAACTATTAAAAATGCGTGTTGATAATTATGTCACTCAATCAGGTTTTGAGAGTGATCGTGGCGATTATTATAATGCAATTGACAACCTTCAAAAAGCATTAGAATTAGCTAAAAAAGTTAACGACAAAAAAAGTACAGGTAATATTTATACTAAAATAGCCAAACTTCAATATTTAGTAGAGGAACCTGAAAATGCTTTAGTATCACTTACCAAAGCAGCAGAATTACAAAGAGAAATTAATGATTATGCTGACCTTGCTGTTACCTACAACATTAGAGGAATATTACATAGTAGTAAAAAAGAATACAAAACTGCTCTTGAATATTTTAACTCAGCAAAAACAAAATTTGAAGAAGAAGGATTAGAAGCATATATTTCTGAAGTAACCTTAAATGAAGCAAAAGTTTATATAGAACTTGAAGATTACAAAAACGCAAAATCACTCTTAGAAAAAACTATTGTTCTTTCAAAAAAACATAATCAAACAAAAATATTAAGTAGCGCGCTTATTAATAGCGGTAAAGTATTACAGCATATTGATAAAAACAATCCTTCATCACTTTCTATGACTGAAGAAGGTTTGCAAATTGCAAAATCTAACAACATAATAGAAAACATTAATGATGGCTATTTAACATTAAGCGATGTATACCAAGGTGTAGAAAACTATAAACTTGCTAATGAATTTTTAAAAAAACATATTAGACTTTCAGACTCGCTTTTAGATATAAAGCGTGAAAACTTATCTCCAGAACGAAGAGCTCAATTTATAAATGAGTATAAAGATGCGAAAACTAAAGATATGGAGGTGAAACTAGAAGAGGCTGATGCTGAAAATAGCTTAACAAGAATTACAACCATTTTAAGTATTGCATTAATTACAATCCTATCATTACTTACACTTTCTCTTTATAAGAATAATAATATTAGACTAAAAACAAACAACATGCTTCATAAAAAAAATGATGAGTTGATTGTTGCTAAAGAAAAAGCTGAACTAGCTTCAAAAACAAAAGCTAACTTTTTATCTACTGTAACTCACGAGCTAAGAACTCCTTTGTATGCAGTAACCGGGTTAACAAATATGCTACTTGACGAAGACCCAAAACCAGATCAAATAACTCACTTAAAGTCTTTAAAATTTTCAGGTGATTATTTACTAACTTTCATTAATGACATACTACAAATAAATAAAATTGAAGCAAACAAAGTTGAATTAGATCCAGAGATTTTTAACTTAAAAAAGAAAGTAGAAAATGTTGTTTCAGCACTTAATAATTCGGCTTTAGACAATAATGTAATAATGCATTATGAATTTGAAAAAGGATTGCCTGAAACTTACATTGCTGATCAATTAAAAATATCTCAAATATTAATCAATCTAATTGGTAACGCAATTAAGTTCACTAAAGATGGTGATATTTGGGTAAGGGTTTATAAAATAAGCCAAAAAGACAATGATTATACACTCCGATTTGAAATTGAAGATAACGGAATTGGTATTACAAAAGAAAAGCAAGAACATATGTTTGAAAGTTTCTCACAAGGTTCAATTCAAATTAACAGAAAATATGGAGGAACTGGTCTTGGTCTCTCTATTGTAAAAGGACTTATTGAAATTCTAAAAGGTAAAATATACCTTAAAAGCGAGCTTGGAAAAGGGTCAACATTTATTTTTGAAATCCCTCTAACATATTCTGAAGAAACTATAAAAGTTGAAAAACCTAATCATTTTAATAACATTAACGAATTGGACTTAAGTACTATTAAAATTTTGGTTGTTGAAGACAACAAAATCAATCAAATGATAACCAAAAAGATTTTAAACAAAATGAGTCTCTCTTGTGATATTGTTGACAACGGAGAAGACGCTGTAGAACGTGTAAAACAAAATCGTTATGATGTTGTTTTAATGGATATTCATATGCCAGGAATTAGTGGCCTAGAAGCTACTAAAATTATTAGAACCTTCGATAAAGAGCTTACAATTTTTGCTTTAACTGCTGTGACTTTAGAAGACAAAATGCATGAGTTTGATGAGGCTGGTTTTAATGATATTATTTCAAAACCGTTTAAACAAGATGATTTTGAGAAGAAGCTATACAATGCTCTAATTAATAATAAAAAATCAGCAACTTCTATTTAACAAAATCAGTAATTATTTTATTAAATAAAGTACTATTATCAATATCTGTTTTTATTGGTAAATAGAACAAATTATCGTCCTTTTTAAAATGCGAATTAAGTCGCATAAAATCTTTCTCTGTAGTAATTATCAATTCTTTTTCACGCAAAAGCTTTACATCGCTTTCTGTAAACTCATAATGATCATCAAAATTAAGGTGCTCAAAATTTAAATCTTTAGCTTTTAAAAAATCTACTAAAGGTTTTGGGTTTGCAATTCCAGTTACCAATGTAAATGATTTAGACTTTAAAAAATTAAAATCTTTGTCATCAGTAGCACTCTTCAAAACTTCAGAATATTTTATTGTACTAAAAAACACCTTTTGGTGCGCTTTTGGTTTTAATGCAGCAATTATTGATTGCTTTTCGTTATTATCAATACCATCAGGGCATTTAGTAACAACAATAACATCTGCCCTATTTGCTCCATTTTTTGGCTCACGTAAATTTCCTGTTGGAAGCAACATATCGTTAACATACAAGTCGCTATAAGGTGTTAGTAAAACATAAAATCCAGCTTTTACTTTTCGATGCTGAAAAGCATCATCCAACAATATTAAATCAGGTCTTGACTCTAAATTTAATAAACTATCAATACCTCTTTGCCTATCAGCATCAACACTAACTATTATATCATTAAATTTTTTATAAAATTGAAATGGTTCATCTCCAATGGATAAAGCAGAAGCAGATTCATCAGCCACAATAAACCCTTTTGTGTGTCTCTTATAACCTCTACTTAAAGTTGCAACCTTGTTGTCTTTTTTAAGTAAATTGATTAAATATTCAATCATTGGTGTTTTACCTGTTCCACCAACACTTAAATTACCAACACAAATTATGGGTAAATCATACGCTTTAGAGTTTTTTATTCCTAAATCGTATAAAATATTTCTTATCCAAGTTACCAAATAATAAATAGGAACAACAGGAAATAATATGTATCTCAATATTTTCATCACAACGAAAATATAATATTTATATTTGTTTTAAACCTAATACAAAAAAATAATATGATTGTTCAAGACGTCATAAATTACTTAGAAGAATTAGCTCCTTTACAATATGCCGAAGATTTTGATAATGTTGGCCTTTTAGTTGGTGATAAAAAAACAAAACTCACTGGAGTATTAGTAACATTAGACACGCTTGAAGAAGTTGTAGATGAAGCTATAGCAAAAAAGTGTAACCTTATTGTAAGCTTTCATCCTATTATTTTTAAAGGCTTAAAAAAACTTAATGGCTCTAATTATGTCGAAAGAGTTGTTATAAAAGCAATTAAAAACAATATTGCTATTTATGCCATTCATACAGCTTTAGATAATTGCTTACAAGGTGTTAACGATATTATTTGTAACACTCTTGGACTAACAAATAAAAAAATATTATTACCTCAACAAGGAACAATAAAAAAACTGACAACTTATGTCCCTAAAAAAGATGCAAAAACATTAAGAGTAGCATTATTTAATGCTGGAGCAGGGCAAATTGGTAATTATGAAAACTGTAGCTTTAATAGTGATGGCGTTGGCACATATAAAGGCAATGAAAATTCCAATCCAGTTATAGGCACTAAAGGCAAATTACATAGTGAAGAAGAAACACAAATTTCGGTAACTTTCCAGAAACATTTAGAATCTAAAATTTTAAAATCGCTTTTTGAGAATCATCCTTATGAAGAAGTTGCTTTTGAGGTTGCTACCTTAGATAATTATAACCAAACTATTGGTATGGGAATGGTTGGAGAACTTGAAAATGAGCAGAAAACAGAAGATTTTTTAAACTTTGTAAAACAAAAAATGAATGTTTCTTGTATTAAGCATTCAAATATTACAAAAAAAGAGGTTAAAAAAATTGCTGTATTAGGAGGCTCTGGAAGTTTTGCCATTAATGCAGCAAAGTCAGTAAACGCTGATGTTTTAATAACTTCAGATCTTAAATATCATGATTTTTTCTCAGCAGAAAATCAAATAATTTTAGCAGATATTGGCCATTATGAAAGCGAACAATTCACAAAAAACTTTTTAGCTGACTATCTATCAAAAAAAATTACTAATTTTGCAGTCGTTTTATCGATGATAAACACCAATCCTGTAAAGTATTTATAATTATGGCAAAAAAAGCTGAACTTTCTGTTGAAGAGCGATTAAGAGCTTTGTATGATTTACAATTAATTGACTCAAGAGTTGACGAGATTAGAAACATAAGAGGAGAGCTTCCTTTAGAAGTTAGAGATTTAGAAGATGAAGTTGAAGGTTTAAATACCAGACTTGAAAAGTTAAACAATAGTCTTGAATTGATTGATAACGATATCAAAGCAAAAAAGAATTTAATTGAAGAAGCTAAAACTTTAATTAAAAAATATGCTGAACAACAAAAGAATGTTAGAAATAACAGAGAATTTAATTCATTAACTAAAGAAATTGAATTTCAAGAATTAGAAACTCAATTAGCTGAAAAGCATATTAAAGAATTTAAAGTTCAGATTGAGCAAAAAAAGGAAGTTATTTCTGAAACTAAAGACAGACTTAAAGATCGTCAAACTCACTTAAAGCATAAAAAAGGTGAATTAAACGCAATTTTAGCTGAAACTGAAAAAGAAGAAACAGCTTTAATTAAAAAATCTGAAGAGTTCCAAAATCAAATAGAAACTCGTTTAGTTGAAGCATACCACAGAATTCGTCAGAATGTAAAAAACGGATTAGCAGTTGTACCAATTGAAAGAGGTGCTTCTGGAGGTTCTTTCTTTACAATTCCACCTCAAGTGCAGGTAGAAATAGCTTCTCGTAAAAAAGTTATTACTGATGAGCATAGTGGTCGTATCTTAGTTGATGCACAACTTGCTGAAGAAGAAAAAGCAAAAATGGAAAAAATGTTTGCTAAGCTAGCATAAGCAAACATCAAATTATACCAAAAGCCTTCATCTAAATGAAGGCTTTTTTATTTAGTATAATTTTCACATTTAAACCTTTAAGGTTTTATAGTTTTGTTCGACTACTAAAAGAAAACTATAATTATGAAAAACATATTCACTTTTATTTTTGTTACTCTTTTGTTTAGCTGTCAGAATAATGCACAAGTTAACAGCAAACAACAAGCTGTTATTGATGCAAAACCTATTGAAGTAGCTTTAGAAAACGGAAAAGCAAAAGCATATTTTGCAAGTGGATGTTTTTGGTGTGTTGAAGCTATTTACGAAAGCATTAAAGGGGTTGACGAAGTTATAAGTGGCTATTCTGGTGGTTACACAAAAAGCCCAACTTATGAATCTAGTAATACAGGTAGAACTGGTCATGCTGAAGCTGTTGAAGTCATATATGACCCTAAAATAGTGAGTTTTGCTACTTTAGTAGATGTCTATTTTGGTTCTCAAAATCCAACACAGGTAAATGGACAAGGCCCTGACAAAGGTTCGCAATATCGCTCCATTATCTTCTATCAGAATGATGAGCAAAAACAAATTATTTTAAAGAAGAAAGAAGCACTAGCCAAACAGCTAAATACTAAAATAGCTGCCGAAGTTTATCCTTTTCAAAAATTTTGGGTAGCCGAAGATTATCATCAAAATTACGAGCGTTTACATCCTGAAAATCCATACATCCAAAATGTATCTATACCAAGATTAAATAGGTTTAAAGCTAAATTTCCAGAGTTATTAAAAAGCAAACATTAAAACTTTGTTGCCTTAATTTCAAAAATTAAAGGATACAGTTTATCTTTTGTTGCATACATTCCAGATTTAGTTTGCTCTAAGTCTGGCAATACATTATAAGGACATTCGTCATACTCATTTAAATAATCAATATGCAAACCTGCCTCAGTAAGCGCGTTTATAACTTCGCTTAAACCATGATTCCAGCCATATTCTTTACTTGTCATTTTTGCGTCTTGGTTGGCATAAGTTCCTTCATACTCTTCATAAATAACTTCGTCTTGCATATAACCATATCTCATAATTGATTTCCCTTCACGATAGTCAAACATCCAAACAATTGGATGAAATTCTGCCATGTAAAATGTTCCTCCCTTCTTTAAACGCTCGGCAATCATTTTTCCCCAAGGCTTTAAATCTGGTAACCAACCAATAACTCCATAACTAGTAAAAACTATATCAAACGTGTTGTTTACATATTTCGAAGTTTCTAAAACATTACAACATACAAACTCAGCATCAAGTTTTAATTCTTTATTTAATTGCTGCGCTAGTTTAATACCTTCATCACTCAAATCAACTCCAACACATTTAGCTCCTAACCTACTCCAGCTTAATGTATCTTGCCCAAAATGACATTGTAAATGCAGTAAAGATTTATCTTTAACATCACTCAGAGCCTTCAACTCATAAGACATTAAAGAAGATTTCCCTTCTTTAAAAGCCTTTATATTATACATATCACTTTTAGAGTGTTCTTTCACTTTAGTGTTCCAAGTTGCTCTATTGGTTTCAAAATAATGGTTATTATCACTCATAGTTTTTAAAATTTCACAACTAAAATAAAATAAGTTCATCAATTACAATAGCTTTCTTAACTTTGAATAAAAATACTATGAAAAATTCTATTGCATTATTCATTCTACTTTTAATAGTCTCTTCTTGTAAAGAGGAGAAAAAAGAAACTATTAAAGAACTTTCTATTGCTGAAAAAATAGCAAATGCTCACGGTTTTGAACATTGGAATAAGGTAAAATCTTTTGAATTTACATTTGGTGGTAAAGCAGATGATCCTCAAAGTGGTCGTGCTTGGGTATGGAATCCAAAAACCAATGACATTAAATTAGTTCGTGATAGTGTAGTTACAGTGTATAATAGGAATAATATGGACTCAATAGCATTAAAAGCTGATAGAGGGTTTATAAATGATAAATTTTGGGCGTTAATTCCATTTCAATTAATTTGGGATGAAGGCACTACAATTTCTGAAGTAGAAAAATCTCAATCTCCAATTAAAAAAGAAAAACTCAACAAAATTACTATTTTGTATTCTAATGAAGGTGGTTATACTCCTGGTGACGCATATGACATTTACTTTGATGATAATTATATTATTAAAGAATGGAGCTATCGTGAAGGAAATACTACCGAACCGTCATTATCAAACACTTTTGAAAATTATCAAGAATTTAATGGCATAAAAATAGCCCTAGAACATAAAAAAGCAGAAGGTGATTGGAATCTCCTTTTAAGAAATATTAAGGTAGTATTGGAAGAATAATTTTACTTCAAAACATCTAAAACTTACAATTAAGACGTATATATTGTATAAATATTCCGCAGTATGCGTCTATATATATTTAAAGTGCTTCATCTAACAAGTTGAAGCACTTTCTCTTTTTTATCCAACAAAATTTTGTTTTACATGTGTTCCATCACAAAATGGTTTATTGTTAGATAGTCCACATCTACAAAATGCAGTTGTTCTGTTTTTAGTTTCTTGCTTACCATCTTTATGAGTCACTTTTAATGTTCCATAAACCAATAAAGGACCATTCTCAACTACCTCAATTTTTGTTTCCATACTTTCTGATGTTTTATCACCTTCAGCATTCATATAAAAACTTAAAGCACCAGATGGACATTGTTTTACTTGATTAACAATTGCCTGTGTGTTTTCGGCATCAATTTTAATCCATGGTCTATCTTTAGGCTGAAAAACTTTTGGTAAACCTTTAGCACATATTGCAGAGTGAATGCATTTTTCTGCTTCCCATACAACTGTAACTTCTCCGTTTGAATATTCTTTTGTTTTGCTCATACCAAATAATTTGTATTAAATATACAAAAAAACTAAGTTCAATTTATCGCTTAACTAAGTGTTCATTTCTAAATTTATAATTGCTATTTTTGTTGGAAACCGAAAAACAATTCGCCTTGTCCAACTATAAATTAGGTCTTGATTTTGCTAAGGAGCTAGACCAAAACGATAAATTATCTCATTATAGAAGTCAATTTCATATTCCAAAAGATAAGGATGGAAATGATTGGTTATACTTCACAGGAAACTCTTTAGGGTTGCAACCTAAAAACACAAAAAAATATATAAATCAAGAATTAGAAGATTGGGCAAATTTTGGTGTAGAAGGTCATTTTGAAGCTAAAAATCCTTGGATGCCTTACCATGAGTTCTTAACGGAATCTATGGCAAAAGTTGTAGGCGCAAAACCTATTGAGGTTGTTGTTATGAATACACTTACCACGAACTTGCATTTACTAATGGTGAGTTTTTATCAACCAACAAAAACCAAGTATAAAATAGTTATTGAAAGTGATGCATTTCCTTCTGATAGATATGCAGTACAAACCCAATTAAATTTTCATGGTTTTGATGCTACTGAAGGCTTAATAGAGTGGAAACCTCGCAAAGGTGAAGAGCTTTTACATATTGAAGATTTAGAAACTATTCTTAAAGAACAAGGAGATGAAATTGCTTTGCTACTTATTGGTGGTGTTAATTATTACACAGGACAATATTTAGATATAAAAAAAATTGCCGAATTAGGGCACGCTGAGAACTGTATGGTTGGTATCGATTTAGCACATGGCGTTGGAAATATAAAACCAGAGCTTCATGATTCTGGAGTAGATTTTGCTGCTTGGTGTACTTATAAATATTTAAACTCAGGACCAGGAAGTTTAGGCGGACTTTTTGTACACGAAAAGCATGCACATAATAAAAAATTAAAACGATTTGCTGGTTGGTGGAGTCATAACAAATCTACACGTTTTAATATGCGACAACCATTAGACGTAATCCCTGGAGCCGAAGGCTGGCAACTAAGCAATCCTCCAATTTTATCAATGGCAGCTATAAAAGCATCTTTAGATATGTTTAATGAAGTTGGGATGGATGCTTTAAGGGAGAAGTCTGAAAAACTAACAGGTTACTTTGAGTTTTTAATTAATGAATTGAATAACAACAAAATCAAAATCATAACACCATCAAATCCTAAAGAAAGAGGTTGCCAACTTTCTATTCAGGTAAAAGATGCTGATAAAGATTTACATAAAAAATTAACCAAAGCGCATATCATTACAGATTGGCGAGAACCAGATGTTATAAGGTGTGCTCCTGTTCCATTATACAACACCTTTGAAGATGTTTACAGAATGGTTGAAAAATTGAAAGCTATTTTAAATGAATAAACAACAAAACATACTCATCATTGGCGCTGGGCTTTGCGGAAGTCTTCTTGCATTACGTTTAGGGCAACGTGGCTACAATGTTACTGTAATGGAAATGCGTCCAGATTTGCGAAAAGTAAATATCTCTGCTGGTCGCTCAATAAATCTAGCTTTTTCAGATCGTGGTAATAAGGCTATGAAATTGGTTGGTATTGAAGATAAAGTTAAAACACTTTGCATACCTATGAATGGCAGAATGCTTCATGATATAGAAGGCAATACCATTTTAGCACCTTACAGTGGTCGTGAGCACGAATTTATTAATTCAATCTCAAGAGGAGAACTTAATGCATTGTTGCTAGATGAAGCCGAAAAGCATAAAAATGTAACCATACATTTTAATAGAAAATGTAAATCTGTAGATTTCGAAAATACAACAGCTACTTTTAAAGATTACGAAAATAATGTAGAATTTATTGAAGATGCAGATGCTATTTTTGCAACAGATGGAGCTGGTTCTGCAATGCGAAAAAGTTATTTTCTAGGCAAAAAATTCTTGTTCAGTTTTTCACAAGATTATTTAACCCATGGCTATAAAGAGTTAAGTATACTTCCTGCCGAAAATGGAGGCTACAAAACTTATAAAAATGCACTTCATATTTGGGGAAGAGGCGATTTTATGCTCATTGCATTACCTAATTTAGATGGTAGTTTTACTGTGACATTGTTTTTAAGTTTTGATGAAGGCGAATACAATTTCAATAACCTAACTACTAAAGAACGTGTATTAGAATTCTTTGGTAAATACTTTAAAGATGCTTTAGAGTTGATGCCAAACTTAGTAGACGACTTTTTTGAAAATCCAACGTCACCATTAGGAACCGTAAAATGTTCGCCTTGGCATTATAAAGGCAATACACTATTAATGGGAGACGCAGCACATGCCATCGTCCCTTTTTATGGCCAAGGTATGAATGCCTCTTTTGAAGATGTTGTAGAATTTGATAAAGTTTTAGATGAACATCATCAAAATTGGGAAAGCGTTTTTAAAGCTTACGAAAAGACTCGTAAAAAAGATACAGACGCTATAGCAGATTTAGCTATTGATAATTTTCATGAAATGAAAGATCATGTAAACAATGCTATTTTCAGAGAAAAACGTAACTTAGAGATGGCTTTAGAAAAAACATTTCCTAATGAGTATTCTTCAAAATATTCGTTAGTTACCTTTAACGAAGATATAGGTTATAGGCAAGCAATGTTACAAGGGAGAGCTCAAGACAAAGCAATTTTAAACTTACTTGCAGACAAAGACATTAATATTAATGATGATTTAAAAATCATCTTAGAAAAAGTTAAAGCAGCTACTAAAAACATATTAGAAGACGATAAAATTGCAGGATTAAAATAACTTAAACTATGAGTGAAAAAATAGTAACACCAAGAGGTGCTTATCCTCACACAAAACGCGTTGGCGATTTTATATTTGTTTCTGGAACTAGTTCTCGTCGTGCAGACAATACTATTGCAGGCGTTGATATTATTGACGAAATGGGAACCAAACGTTTAAATGCTGAAGTACAAACACGTGAAGTAATTTTAAATATAGAAAAGAATTTAGCTAAAGAAGGTGCTTCACTTAAAGATGTAGTAGATGTCACTTCTTTTTTAGTTAATATGAATGATTTTGCAGGCTATAATAAAGCTTATGCCGAATTTTTTGACAAAGAAACAGGCCCAACACGTACCACAGTTGCTGTACATCAATTACCGCATCCAGATTTGGTAGTTGAAATTAAAGTGATGGCCTATAAAAAATTGTAGTTTGTTAGTTTATAAATACAGAGATGCAATTGATATTAAGTTTGAAGGGCAAAAAATCTCAAACTTTGAAAGAGATTTGATTTCAATTGAAAAGAATTATTTCTGGGGAACTTATTATAAGGATTTGAATGATCCTTGCGAAGGGTTAATTTCAACAGATAGATTTACTAGTCAATCTAATTCATTAAAATGGTTATTTGGTAGAAAGAAAACTGAAAGTTTTATTAAAGTCAAAGATGCTCTTGAAAATCTAATGAAGCAACTTGAAAAGGTTGGAATTTATTCATTATCAAAAACTTATAATAATGAATTATTATGGGCTCATTATGGAAATTCTCATAAAGGTTTTTGTATTGAATATGATTTAGAATTATTAACAAAAAATTATAAACATAACTTTTCAGTTATTTATAATAACAAAATACCTGAAATTGGCATAGAAGACATTGCTATCAAGTCAAATGATCTTATAAAAAAAATGTTTGGTTATAAATATGAAAAATGGATTTATGAAAAAGAATATAGAATTATAACTGACGATTTTGGAATTAATAATTATTATTATCAATCAGTTAAATCTATTTATTTTGGATTAAATATGAGTTTAAACCAAAAAAATGAATTAATGAACAGATTAAAAGGTAGAGGTATAAAATATTTTCAAATGATACAATTGCCAAAAACTTATAAATTTGAAGCAGAAGCAATTGATGATATTAACACCAATAAAGTGACATATTTAAAAGAAATTCCAAAAGAAATAACTGGTGGGATTTCAATAAATTTTAAAATAATTAAACAAAATTATTGGGCAATAAAAGGAAGAGGTGATGTCGAAATTGAAATTGAAAAAATAATTAAAGAAAATGAATTACTTTGGTTAGCGAATGAAATTAAAGATAATTTATTTTACAATGCCGAAAACGTAATTATGGTACATTATATAGCAAATAAAAACAAAGATATGGCATGGGCAACTACTCACTATCAAGATGGAAAAATTAACCTTAATATTAATGGTCTAATAGAATAAAGTGAACATCCAAAACTACATAAACGGTAATTTCCATAATCCAACGTCTAATGAATGGATAGACAACTATTGCCCTTCTAATGGTGAAGTATATGGAAAAATCCCAAACTCATCTAAAGACGATATTGAAAATGCATATATAGCTGCAAAATCTGCTTTTCCTAGTTGGTCTCAAACTACTTTAGAAGAACGCAGTAGAATAATGATTAAGATTTCCGAATTACTTGAAGCCAACCTACAGCGTTTTGCTGAAGCCGAAAGCAAAGACAACGGAAAACCAGTGAGTTTAGCAAAATCAGTTGATATACCAAGAGCAGCGAGTAATTTTCGCTTTTTCGGAAATGCCATTACCCAATTTGCAAGTGAAAGTCATGAAAGTGTTGGGCAAGATGCTGTAAATTACACGCTACGCCAACCAATTGGTGTTGTTGGTTGTATAAGTCCCTGGAACCTTCCACTCTATTTGTTTACCTGGAAAATTGCTCCAGCAATAGCAGCAGGAAACTGTGTGGTAGCCAAACCAAGTGAAGTGACACCAATGACAGCTTACCTTTTGAGTGAGATACTAAATGAGGCTGGCCTCCCTAAAGGCGTTTTAAACATTGTACATGGATTGGGCACAACAACTGGTCAAGCTATAATTGAACATCCAGATATTAAAGCTATTTCGTTTACTGGAGGTACAGCAACAGGAGCTCATATTGCTAAGGTAGCAGCTCCAATGTTCAAGAAATTATCTTTAGAATTAGGTGGTAAAAACCCAAATATCATTTTTGCAGATTGCGATTATGAAGATATGTTGGAAACAACTGTTCGCTCATCATTCGCAAACCAAGGACAAATATGTTTATGCGGAAGTCGCATTTTTGTTGAAGCTTCTATTTATGAGAAATTCAAAAAAGATTTTGTTACGCGAGTTAAAGCATTAAAAGTTGGACATCCTTCAGAAGATTCAACCAATATAGGAGCTTTAGTATCAAAACCTCATCTTGAAAAAGTAATGGATTATATAAACATTGCTAAGCAAGAAAAAGGAACAATACTTTGTGGAGGAAAAAAAGTAATTGTGAATGGCTATGAAAATGGATACTATTTAGAACCAACAGTTATTGAAGTCCAAAATGATGAATGTAGAGTTAATCAAGAAGAAATTTTTGGGCCAGTAGTAACCATTATGCCTTTTAGCACAGAAGATGAAGTGTTACAAATGGCAAACAAAGTAAAATATGGCTTATCTGCTACACTCTGGACTAATAACCTAAAACGCACTATGCGAATGAGTAGCCAATTACAATCTGGAATTGTTTGGGTTAACACTTGGATGATGCGCGATTTAAGAACACCTTTTGGTGGTGTAAAAGCATCTGGTGTTGGGCGTGAAGGTGGATTTGAAGCCTTACGCTTTTTTACTGAAGCAAAAAATGTGTGTATTAAATACTAATTGACATAAATAAATTTCAATGAAAAAAATATTCTTATCAATTATTGTAATTCTTCTTTTTAATTTTTCTTTCAGTCAAGACAAGTTGTTGACTTTTGAAAAAAATGATTACTCAATTAATTACCCAGACACTTGGAAATTAGATACTTCTGGGCAAATGGATTCAGAGTTTATACTCTTTTCTGCACTAACTTCAAACGATGAATTTAGAGAAAACATTAACTTGGTCATTCAAGATTTAGGAGAGCAAAAAATGACTATGCCTGAATTTGTAAAGCTTTCAGAAAGCCAAATCAAAGCTTATACTAGTAATGGAAAAGTTATTGAGAGTAAAGGTGATAATTTTTCACACTCAATCGTTTTTAGTGGGTTTGTTGCTAATAATGATTTAAAATTTAAGCAGTTATATTTTTTAAAAAACAACAAAATATATGTAATTACATTTACAGCTTTAGAAAACTCTTATGATTCTTACTTAAAAACAGGAAACGAAATTTTAAATAGTTTTAAACTTAAATAAATGAATTTAAACTTAAATAATAAATATGCTTTAGTTTGCGGAAGCACAGCAGGAATTGGTAGAGCAACAGCAATTGCATTGGCACAAGAAGGTGTACAAGTAACTTTAGTTGCAAGAAATGAAAGCAAACTAAAAGAAGTACTAGCAGAATTACCCAGCCAGAGAAAACATAATTACATAGTTGCAGATTTTACTAATCCTGAAGAATTAAAATTAAAGGTATCTGATTATATATCAAAAAACCATGGGTTTCATGTTCTTGTTAACAATACAGGTGGTCCAAAAGCTGGAACTGTTTTAGATGCAAATTTAGACGAGTTTGAAAGTGCATTTATTCAGCATTTAAAGTGCAACCACGTATTAGCACAAGCTGTTATTCCTTTTATGAAAACAGAAGGTTATGGTAGAATAATTAATATGATATCAACTTCGGTTAAACAACCTATTGAAGGCTTAGGTGTAAGTAATACCATTCGTGGTGCTGTAGCAAATTGGAGCAAAACATTAGCTACAGAAGTTGGACCTTTTGGAATTACAGTAAATAATGTACTTCCAGGAGCTACTGCTACTGAACGACTAACTTCAATTCTTCATAATGTGGCAAAAAAAATAAATGGTTCTTACGAACAAGCTGAAGCTATGATGAAAAACGTTACACCAGCAAAACGAT
This sequence comes from Aquaticitalea lipolytica, assembly GCF_014641635.1. Taxonomy (GTDB): domain Bacteria; phylum Bacteroidota; class Bacteroidia; order Flavobacteriales; family Flavobacteriaceae; genus Aquaticitalea; species Aquaticitalea lipolytica. The sequence goes on from NZ_BMIC01000001.1 coordinate 856,388, forward strand.
TTGCCGAACCTGAGGAAATAGCTAATGCAGTGGTATTTTTAGCAAGTGAATGCGCTGGATATATTAACGGAATTAACCTTCCTGTTGATGGTGGACGAACAAAATCTTTGTAACTTTATATCATAAAATTTTTGAATTATGAGCAACTTAGTATCTCCTTTAAATTTTAAAGATTGGATTGAAGAAAACAGACACCTTTTAAAACCACCAGTTGGTAATAAAGTTGTGTGGAAAGATGGCGATTTTATAGTAATGGTTGTTGGTGGACCAAATAGTAGAAAAGACTACCATTATAACGAAACACCTGAATTTTTCTATCAAATTGAAGGTGATATCGTATTAAAAATTATTGATAAAGGCACTCCTAAAGATGTGCATATAAAAGAAGGTGATATTTATTTATTACCACCTAAAGTTCCACATTCTCCTCAGCGAGGTGCAAATACAGTAGGTTTAGTTATTGAATATAAAAGACCTGAAGGTATGCGTGATGCTTTACTTTGGTTTTGCGAAAACTGTGTAACAAAATTATACGAAGAAGATTTTAAGGTAGAAAATATTGAAACAGATATGCCTAAAATTTTTGATAAATATTATGGTGATAAAGACAAACGCAGTTGCCCTAATTGTGGCGAAATAATGCAACCACCTAAAAAAGTTCAGATAGACTAATTATGAAACGCAAACTAAGAATAAACGGTCACTCTCACCTACTACCTTATCCTGAGGAAATTCCTCAGTTTATGAAAGACAAAGGTATTTTTTGGGTAGATAAAGACCGAAAGTTCATGCTTCAAAAAGATTGGAGTCGACCAGTTACAGACTCTAGTTTCTTTTTAGATGAAAAACTAGCATGGATGGAACGCTTTAAAATTGACCATGCAGTTGTTTTAAACCTTTCTCAATTATATGGTAATGGTTTGCGAGTGGAAGAAATGAAGCAAGCCTTGCGTTTTCAGAATGATTTTAATGCAAAAATTCAGAGAGAAAACCCAAGTAAGTTTACATGTGGTTTTGTTGTTCATCCAGGTTTTGTAAGAGGAGCTTGTTGGGAAATTGAGCGTTGTGTTGAAGAATTAGGCATGCAATTATTGTGCTTACCAACTCACTATATGGATACTATTGGTACTTGGCGCTGTATTTTTGATGAAGAAAACGAACCTATTTTTGAGTTAGCTAATAAATATAATCTTGCAGTAGAAATCCATCCTTATGATGGTGAAAAATTCATAAAATTAGAAAATACTTCTTGGCGTTTTCATTTAATTTGGATGTTAGCACAATGTGCAGATGCATATCATTTTTTAACTTTAAATGGCTACCAAGATAAATACCCAAATATGCGCACTTGCTTTGCTCATGGAGGCCAATTGGCACAAATTAACTTAGGAAGACGTATACAAGGATTTGATGGACGACCAGATTTGTTTGAAGGCAAGCACCATCCTAGAAAAGCAGTTGGGCATAAAAATATCTTTTTTGACACATTAGTTCATGATACTGGTGGTTTACAATTACTAATTAAAAACCAAACCTCAAAACAAGTTTTAATGGGATTAGACGACCCTTATCCTTTAGGAGAAATGGAAAGTGCTCAACAATCATCTTATCCTGGTAAAATATTAGATTTAGCAATAGAACGTAATATTATTACCGAAGATGAACGCGATGCTATTTGGGAAGATAACGTTATACAGTGGTTATGTGGTGATGATGAAGCTGCCAAGCAAAGACTGATTAATCGAATTTTAAGTTAATGCACTTTTTACCAAAAAAACTAGACGATTATGTTGTGGCTCATTCTGAAGAAGAACCAGAATTATTACAACAGCTTACTCGCGAAACTTATCAAAAAATATTACAACCTATTATGCTTAGTGGACCATATCAAGGTCGCGTTCTAAGTATAATCTCAAAATTAATAAGACCAAAAACCATATTAGAGTTAGGCACTTTTACAGGCTATGCAACACTGTGTCTAGCTGAAGGCTTACAAAAAAATGGCGAAATACATACTATAGATGTTAATGAAGAACTATTAGATTTTCAACGTAAGTATTTTGACAAATCTGATTATGGAAAGCAAATTCATCAACATTTAGGCAATGCAATAGATATTATACCTACTATAGATAAAACCTTTGATCTTGTATTTATTGATGCTGATAAACCAAACTATATTAACTATTTTCATTTAATTATTGAGAAACTAAATCCTGGAGGCATCATACTTTCTGATAATGTGCTTTGGCACGGAAAAGTTATTGAACCTCTTGATGACAAAGATGTTTCAACCAAAGCTATTTTAGATTATAATACACTTTTAAAAACCGACGATAGAATAGAAACTGTTTTACTACCTATTAGAGACGGATTAACAATTAGCAGAAAAAAGTAATCTTTTAATTTTAAAAAAACATTTATGGAAAACATAAAAGATGCACAAAACGAAATGTCTAAAAACTATGCAAATGGTTCAACAGGTATAATAATTTCAGGGATTGTTTGGTTAATTTCTGCATTAATAATTGTATTTGCAACACCTAAATCAGGAGTTTGGTCGCTACTAATTGGTGGTGCACTAATTTTTCCTTTAAGCCTGTTAGTTAATAAATTAATAGGTCTTTCAGATTCGCACTCTAAAGACAATCCTTTGGGAAAACTTGCAATGGAAGGCACTTTTTTAATGCTTATGTGTATACCTATTGCACTTTTATTGTCATTTCAAAACATTGAATGGTTTTTTCAAGCTATGATAATGATTATTGGAGGTCGTTATTTAACCTTTCAAACGTTATATGGCAATAAATTATATTGGCTATTAGGTAGTTTGCTAGGTATTTCTGCCTTTATTCTGTTTTCTTTAAAGGCAGATGCCTTTTCGTCTGTTTTATCAGGTGCAATAATTGAAATTGTTTTTGGTAGTTATATGTTTTTTAATTTTAAAAAAACTCAAACTAAATAACGTTAAAACGAATTCATATTAGGTTGTTGGCCTCAATTTGAGAAAAACCTAGAAAATAAAAATGACAAAAGAATATTTAAGTAAAAATCCGAAAGAATTGTTCTGGTTATTTTGTTTAGGAATTCCTTTTTTGATTTGGATTTACTCAATAGGAATTGAACTGAATAGGAAAATCCCTGAAAGCGGAAGACTAAATAAAATAACTCTTATTGGACTCATTGCATATCCGATTATTTATATTCCAATTGGATTAACTTTATTAATATCTGGAATTTCGGATATGAATGCGATTTTGCCTTTTCATTTCGGAGCTATAATTTGTATGTTTTTATTAGTAATTTTGACATCAATGACAATAATAAAATTTGAAAAAGCAGAAAAATTAAAACAATCAAATGGAATTGGGTTGTTTTTTGGAATTTGCTATTTTATCATTGGTGTTTGGTATATACAGCCGAAATTGAATGAATATATAAAGTTGATAAAATAAAAATCTGTGGGTGACACAGTATAGAGGACATTGTCTATTTTAGATTGCTTTCTCATATAACCACGCAACTATTCTAAATAAAACACTTAAAAAAACCTACAAAAAAATCCTCTCCAAAAAACTTGAAGAGGATTTTAAATAGAATTAAAAGTTATTATTGTACAGCTTGTAATGCGTCAATATTTCCATATCCAAAGCTACTATTTCTACTAGGATAAAATTCTGAAGATTGCTTTAAACGATTTAAAACTTGAGTCCTTGTCCAACTTGGATATTTAGACCAAACCAAAGCAGCAATTCCTGCTGTAGTTGCAGTTGCAACAGATGAACCACCTGTATAACGTCTTTCTCCATTATAAAAACCTAAAACAGGTGGTGCTTTAGACGTATCATTATCACCTTCCATTATTATAGTAAAATCTATTTTATCACCACTATGGCAAGTTTCACAACGCTCGTAAGTTAACCCATCATTTACTCCAGTAACAGCTACTGTTTCGCTCATAGTTGCTGGAAAAATAACACCAAACCCATTTGTAAAACTTGTTGAAGTTCCTCCAGCTGCAAAAATTAATTTTCCTTTACTGTATGCATATTTTACTGCATCTGAAATGTTACCTATTGACCATATATACCCAATAGACATTGAAATGATTTTAACATCACTTCTATTACCTAATTGTGTTAACGCATCTGATACTCCTTTGCGTTCATGATAATCGTTAAGTAAAACATCTTCTGTAGCTCTATATGCAACTAAATTTGAATTATATGCTACACCTACAGGCATTCCGTTATCATTTCTTGGAGCTGCAATTGTCGATGCCATTGCTGTTCCGTGACCACATTTATCATGTGGACCATCATAGTTACTAGACCACCACCAAGCAGAGTCAATGAAAGTACCATACTTTTGTACAAACCTTCCACTTGAATAACCATCATTAAAACCAACTGAATTTAGTAATTGCTGTGATTCAGAAACACCAGTATCAATTAATCCAACGGTTACTCCTGAACCAGTACTGTAATTCCAAGCTTGTTGTATATTATGCTTGTTAAAATGCCAAGATACTTGAGCATTATTTGGAGCAATTGTAGTATAGTGAGCAGTATTTATGGTTTCTCCATTTTTACTACATCCTGAGCTAGACCGTTGGTATTGATCATTAGTATAATGATTGTACCCATTAGGTTCTATATATCTTACATTCTTACTTTTACGTAAAGCTATTATTGTTTCTATTGACTTAACTTCAATATCAAAAACATTTATAATTTGATGCTCAACAATTGTTAATTTGTCTTTACTTATTTTTTCATTTTTAGATATAAGCGAAACTAATTCGTCTTTTTTATTTATTAAACTTTGACTTCTGTTTTCACTAAAAATTTCGTTTTCACTACCATATCCTACGGTTAAAATGTTATTTCCATGAACTAAAGCGCTCCACAAAAAATGAGCGTCTGTATTACTCCAATTAAAATTTCCTTTAGTGGATAGTGTTTCGCTTATTTTACTATTAATTTCAGAAATACTTAACGGATCTTTCTGATAATTTACAGATTCTTCTTGTACTATTTCGTCACTTTTAGAACAAGCAACTATAGTAATTAATAAAAGAATAAATGATTTAAAAAGTAGTTTTTTCATTTAATGATATTTAGATGGTTAATAGTATTCTAAATATATTAAATATTTTAATTGAAAAATGATATCAATGAAGATTGGTATATACTATAGCTCTCGCTTTACAGATCCCATAGCATCTTCAACCTCATCTTTAACTTTGTCTACTTCTTCTTTAAAGTTTTTAGTGAAGTCTGATGTATCTATACCATGTTTATGTGCACTTTTAGTCACCTCACTTTTTATATCGTTTGAGGCATCTTTAAGCATACGCATTCCTTTGCCTAAACCTCTGGCAATTTCTGGTATTTTATCGGCTCCAAAAACCATGACTACTATAAATAGTATGAACATAATTTCGGTTGTACCAATAAATAAAAATGTAGTTAATAGTATCACAATGCAAATATACTAAGTTGTTTTGTTAAGATTATATAATGTATGTAGAATATTTTTATAATGAGGAAAGTAACTTTAACTACAACTAAGCTAGTCTTTTTTTATTTGAAGATTAGCTTTATATACGTTCAGCTTTTCTTGAAGAAATTCTAATATAGCTATATGGTTATTAATTTTACATAAGTTAGAAAAATTCTCATCTTCAGAACAGAAATAAAAAAACTCAGATCTTAGCTCTTCGTCTAAATCACTATCATTAAAAAGTAACTCTGAAAAATTAGAAATAATTTTCGACATGCATTCGTCTTGTCGTTCTAATTTAACCTGATTTTTAAGCATTTTTGTTCGTCCTGATATTGCATTTATAATTGGGTTTAGTGATAAGCCTACTCCACCTCCACCTAACGAACCACCAACTGTTGGGTTTAAATCTGATGCTTCTTTTAACCGCCTTTCATTTTGTGTAAGTGGCTTGCCTGTATAACCAGGAATACCTAAATCGTAAAAATTTATATCTCGTTCTGCTTCAGAATTTTCAATATCAGATAATAAATCGCCTGTCAATATTTTACCAACAACAACTTCGTCTAATTGGTTTACAAGTTCTTGTAAAAAAACAGTTACAGATTTAGACTTTACAATTGATGCATTTATAATAATTTCTTTGGGTTGATACTGAATTCCACTAATTATTATAGTGTCATTTAGTTTAGCAGGAATAATAAACTCACCATTACTATTTGTTATGGTAAATCTGCTTGCAGTTTTATTAATAATATGAATACCTTCAAGATCATCTGGAGCAATAACTTTACCTTCTACATCTATGTTTTGGGCATTAGAAATAGAAAAGCATAAAAATATAATTACAAAGAAGAGTTTACTAATGCTTCCCATCTAAGCTTTCTAAAAATTGTTTGCTTTTTTGAGTTAAGAACTCTAAAAACTGCATTTCTTTTCCTGCTTTTAGTAGGTTATAATCTAAACCATTATTTTCAACAAAAGCAATAAACTCATCTATCTTGTCTTTAGGAATTTCAAAATTGGTTAGTATATACTGCGAACTATAATAATCTCTTAATCCTGATGTAGGAATATCTGGAACTTTGTCTTTAATGTTCTCCTTTTTTGATTTATCAGATTTAAAAAGCGGCTTTAATAACATACCAATAATTGCAATGGCATCTGCTTGGTATCTTATATCATTTCCTGGTCCACGCATAGCAATATTTTCCACTTTAGACTTATAATCGTCAGGAAACTCATAATCACTAAAATTTTGTATTCCAAAATAAATAGCATCCATATTAGGATTAAAAGTTCTAACACTCTCTATATCTACAGCCAAATTTCCTGTAAGATCGTATGGTAAAATAACAACTTCATCTAGCTTATTTACTTTTTCAACCAAAAAGACAGTCATTTTTTTAGATTTAATAATGTTCTCATCTATTGTAACCGTAAAATCCTGAAATTGCAACGCCCTAAATTCAACAATATCGTTTAAAGCCACATTTAATAAAAATTTACCGTTTTCGTCTGTAACTGTACCTTTATTAGAAGATGAATTATAAACTGTAATTCCTTCTAAATCATTGCTATCAACAACAATTTTTCCAGAAATTTCTATACGCTCAAGATCTTGTGCTGAAATTGTAAAAAAGGAACTAAAAAGTAGTGTAAAAAGTAAAAGTCTTTTCATTAAAATTGGTTTTAAAAGATAAAGTACGGTTTTCATATCTTAATTAAAATGCAAAACATATCTAAACTTTTGTTAAAAGGATACTTTACTTAAATTTACAACAAATTAACCGAGATGAAAAATATAATCATAGCAAGCACATCTACAATTCATGGTAGTGGATATTTAGAATACATTTTAGATGAATTAAAATCTTTTTTTAAACACACAGATGATATTTTATTTATCCCATTTGCAAGACCTGGTGGAATAAGTCATGATGAGTACACAAAAAAAGCTAATGAAGCTTTTAGTAAAATAGGAAAAAAAGCTAGAGGAATTCATGAATTTGAAAACCCAATTGAAGCTTTAAAAAACGCAAAAGGAATTTTTACAGGAGGTGGTAATACGTTTGTTTTAGTAACACAGTTATATAAATTTAATTTAATTGAGCCTTTAAAAGATGTTATACAAAATGGCACTCCTTATCTTGGCACAAGTGCAGGAAGCAATATTTGTGGATTAACTATAAACACTACTAACGACATGCCTATTGTGTATCCTCCAAGCTTTAAAACTTTAGGTTTGGTTCCTTTTAATATAAATCCGCATTATTTAGACCCAGAACCTAATAGCAAACATATGGGAGAAACCAGAGAAACACGAATACAAGAGTTTCATGCGTTTAACTCACCTCCAGTTGTTGGGTTGCGAGAAGGAAGCTGGCTACAAGTTAAAGATGAATCAATTGTATTAAAAGGCAGTTTATCTGCAAGAATATTTGAATACAATAAATCGCCTTACGAAGTAGAGTCTAACACAGAGTTAAATACACTTAAATAAAAAAGCCTCACATTTCTGTGAAGCTTTAGAGCGAAAGACGAGGGTCGAACTCGCGACATTCAGCTTGGAAGGCTGACGCTCTACCAACTGAGCTACTTTCGCATTCTTGAGGCAAATATATATAAACAGGTATTCATTTTAAAGAAAAAATTAAAGCTTTTTTAAAAAATGATAGCCAAGTATTTGAAAGCCTTCATTGTAATAAAATTTATGTGAAGGATAATTTTGAACATATGTATTCAATTCCATGGTTTCATACCCTTTTTGCTTAACATATTCGTAAAGCCAATTAAAAAATTGTTTCCCTAAACCTTTACTTCTGTAGCTATCATCAATATAAACATGATCTACTTCAACGCTTCTTCCTGAGTAATGCCTTGTACAATACCAAAGCCCTGTAACACCAATAAGTTTATTGCCATCATAAATAACTGCACACTCATAATTTTGAGTAACCATTTCTGAAAATCGTTGCTTTAACAGTTCATCAGAATTTTTATTATTGGTTAGCTTCTGAATTAATGGAATAATAGAATTGATTTCCGTTTTATCAATAATTTTGAATGTAAATGGCATTGTAGTAAAAAATTTAAGTGAATATAAATAATTTACTTCAAAGATAAATTAGTTAAGTTTGAGCAACACTATTTTACTAAATGAAAAAAGAATCTAACTATACAATTAAGCAAATATCTTCAGTTAAAACTTATATTGTAAGGCATCCTGTTTTGCGCGAAGGACGACCAATTGAAGATTGCGCTTTTGATAATGACGATTTAGAAACAACATTACATTTTGGACTCTATACTAATAATGATTTGGTTGGTGTCGCTACTTTTTTATTAAATAACAACCAATTATTTTCTGAAACTAATCAATATCAACTTAGAGGAATGGGAGTTTTAAAGTCACATCAAGGTTTTGGCTTTGGAGACTCACTTTTACAATATGGCGAGCAACAAATAAAGCTAAAAGATGGCGCATTAATTTGGTTTAACGCAAGAGAGATAGCCATTGGTTTTTACGAAAAAAACAATTATCAAACAATAGGTGATTCTTTTGAAATTAAGGGAGTTGGCAAACATTATGTAATGTATAAGAAGTTATAATATGTAAATCTTTTGTAAATTGTAACTCTAATTTTTTTTAATAAATGAGACGCGGTAATTTAAAAATAAGACTATTAATAGGTGCAGCCATCGTGATTTTTGCAATTGTAAAACGATGTAACAGTAAAGAAACTAACCCTTATACTGGTAGAGTACAAACTATTAATATGACTTCAGATCAAGAAATAGCAATTGGTTTGCAAAGTGCTCCACAAATGGCTCAACAATATGGAGGATTATATCCAAATTCAGAATATCAAGCTATTGTTGATAATGTTGGACAAAAATTAGTTAATTCAAGTATAGCAAAACAAACACCTTACAAATATGAGTTCCATTTATTAGCAGATCCAAATACAATAAATGCATTTGCACTTCCTGGTGGACAAATTTATATAACCTATGCTTTATTTTCTAAACTGCAAAATAGAGACCAACTTGCTGGAGTGTTAGGTCATGAGATTGGTCATGTGTTGGGTCGTCATTCTGCCGAACGAATTGCTGAAAGTGAATATTGGCAAACACTATCAACTGGAGCTTCAGTTGGTGCTGATATGGGAGGATTAGTTAATAGTTATGGACAACAAACTTTATTAACTAATGGTCGTGGCGATGAACTTGAAAGTGATGAGCTTGGTGTAAAATTTATGTTAGATGCTGGTTATAATCCCGAAGAAATGATTGGTGTTATGAAAATATTAAAAGCTGCAGCTGGACCGAGTAGAGTTCCAGAAATGCAAAGCACACATCCAGACCCTGAAAACAGAATAGAAAAAATTAAAGAAGCCATTGAGAAATATAAAAAAGCGTCTAATTAAATTAAACGCTTTTTTTACTAACTCAAACTTTCTGCTTTAATACTAAGATTCTAAACCTTCTAAATATGACAATGCATCTTTAGCATTAGATAATTTAGCATAGTCAAAAGCAGTCATACCTTTATCAGACTCTTTTTCGATGTTGGCACCTTTTTCTATTAAAAGTTTAAGGATTTCTACTCTGTTATACTTTGCAGCATACATTGCTGGTGTCATTCCGTTTGATTTTTGATTAACATCAGCACCAAACTCTATTAGTTTTTTTACAGTATCTAAATCGCCTTTAATGATAGAAATACAGAAAGGGCTAACAGATGATTTTGTTTTAACAAACTCAGTAGCGTTAGAGTTTGTAATTTGATTCGAAGCTTTTAAAGTAGTCATTGAAAACCCTAAAGCAATTGCGATAATAACGATTGTTTTTTTCATGATGAGTGATTTTTAAATTGATTGTTTTTATTTGATTACACTAAAGAGACGACTTTAATTCTTAACTGTTACAGAAAAATTTATATATAACATTTATTTAACTAATTGTAAACAAATATGTTAAGAGTATCAAAAATTCAACAATTACCATAACAAACAATTTGAGTAATATTAATTTTACCATAATTTTAAACATTTTGTACTCTTCTTTAAAGTTATTAGTTTATTAAACTTTTATCTTTGACATTAAATGTAATTCACCATGAATAAAAAAGTTATTCTTATGATTCTTGATGGATGGGGTTTATCTCCAGACCCAAAAGTTTCTGCAATTGATAATGCTAATACACCTTTTATAGACTCCTTATATACTAAGTATCCACATGCAACTTTAAGAACAGATGGTTTGCACGTAGGCTTACCAGAAGGACAAATGGGAAACAGCGAAGTTGGACATATGAATCTTGGTGCTGGACGAATAGTTTATCAAGATTTAGCTAAAATCAACCTTGCAGTTAAAAACAAAACATTAGCTAATGAACCTGTGCTTATTGATGCTTTTAAATATGCTAAATCTAATAATAAGCCTGTTCATTTTTTAGGCCTACTAAGTGATGGTGGCGTACATTCTCATATTGATCATTTATTAGGTTTACTAGATGCAGCAGAAGATTATGGTGTGCGAAACACATTTGTACATGCTTTTACCGATGGAAGAGATGTAGATCCAAAATCTGGTTTTGGCTTTGTAACTGCACTTGAAGAACATATTAAAAATTCTAACACAAAACTAGCATCAATTACAGGGCGTTATTATGCAATGGATAGAGATAAACGTTGGGAACGAATTAAGTTAGCTTATGACGCATTGGTAAATGGTATTGGAGAACTATCAAACAACGCTACACAATCCGTAAAAAAAAGTTATAAAAATGATATTACTGATGAGTTTATAAAACCCATCATAATGACAGATAGTAACAACCAACCTATTGCAAATATTAAAGATGGTGATGTTGTTATCTTTTTCAACTTTAGAACAGATAGAGGTCGTCAGCTTACCGAAGCCTTAACTCAAAATGATTTTCATGAACAAAATATGCATAAGCTTAATTTGTATTATGTAACCATGACTAATTATGATGAAAGCTTTTCAAATATTAAAGTTGTTTTTGAAAAAGATAATCTAACAGAAACATTAGGTGAAGTTTTAGAAAAACATCATAAAAAACAAATTCGTATTGCTGAAACTGAAAAATATCCACACGTTACATTTTTCTTTTCAGGAGGAAGAGAATTACCTTTTAAAGGAGAAACTAGAATTTTAAGAAACTCACCAAAAGTTGCAACCTATGATTTAAAACCAGAAATGAGTGCTTACGAACTTAGAGATGCTTTAGTTCCAGAACTAGTAAAAGGCGATGTAGATTTTGTTTGCCTTAATTTTGCAAATGGTGATATGGTAGGTCATACTGGAGTTATGGAAGCTGCAATTAAAGCATGTGAAGCAGTAGACATTTGTGTTAAAGATGTTGTTACAACTGCGTTAGAAAATAATTACACAACTATTCTTATAGCAGATCATGGTAATTGCGAAACAATGATAAATCCTGATGGATCGCCAAATACTGCACATACGACCAATCCTGTTCCTGTAATTTTAATTGATAACGAATTAAAACATATAAATGATGGCGTTTTGGGTGATATAGCTCCAACAATATTAAAACTTATGGGAGTACAACAACCAAAATTAATGACAAGACAGGCTTTAATTGATTAATCTTCAAACATAGATAATTATTGTATTTTAGCATCATAAAAATTAATCAATGAACTTTCAGGACAAATTAATTATTGCAATAGATTTTGATGGAACTATCGTTGAAGACGCATATCCAAAAGTTGGTAAACCACGTATTTTCGCTTTCGAAACATTAAAGCGTTTACAAGATGAAGGGCATCGTTTAATACTATGGACTTATAGAAGTGGTAAAAAACTTGATGAAGCTGTTAAATTTTGCGAAGACAATGGCATCGTTTTTTATGCAGTAAACAAAAGTTTCCCTGAAGAAAAGTTTGACTATAGCAAAAGCCGCAAAATATATGCTGACTTATATATTGACGATAGAAACATTGGTGGCATTCTTGGTTGGGGAGAAGTTTACCAAATGATTACTAACGAGAAGCCAAACATCAAAGAAAATCAGAAAAAAGGATTCTTCTCTTTTTTTAAATAATCTTTATCCTCTTACAAGTTCAAAATAGTGTTTATCAATAGACTCTCTATGATCTGGATGAGCAATATCTACCAAGGCTTTCACTCTATTTTTTATAGTTTTTCCATATAAATTAGCCACTCCATATTCAGTTACCACATAATGCACATGAGCTCTTGTAGTAACAACTCCTGCTCCTGGCTTTAAAGATGGCACTATTCTACTTATTCCTTTGCTTGTTACTGATGGTAATGCAATTATAGCCTTACCTCCTTCACTTAATGAAGCTCCTCTAATAAAATCCATTTGTCCTCCTACTCCAGAATACATATTTGGACCTATAGAGTCTGCACAAACCTGACCTGTAACATCAACTTCAATTGCCGAATTAATAGCAACCATTTTTGGATTTTGTTTTATAATAGATACATCATTAACATAATTAGAAGCACGCATTTCTATAAACGGGTTATCATCAACATAATCATATAATTTTTGAGAGCCAATTAAAAAAGTGGCTAATGCTCGTCCTCGATTAATACACTTATAATTACCATTTACAACGTCTTTTAAAATTAAATCAATAACACCATCAGAAAACATTTCTGTATGTAACCCTAAATCTTTATGATTAGTTAGGCGAGTTAATACAGCATTTGGTATACTACCAATTCCCATTTGAAGTGTACTTCTATCTTCAATTAAATTAGCCACATAATCTCCTATTTTATTTTCAATTTCAGTTGGTTCAGGCATATTATGACTTGGTAACAACTCATTACTTTCAACAAACACATCAATTTCAGAAACATGAATAATTCCTGCACCATGAGTTCTTGGCATATATTTATTTACTTGAGCTATAACATATTTTGCGTTATCTATAGCTGCTAATGTTGCTTCAACCGAAACTCCCAAAGAACAATAACCATGTCTATCTGGAACAGATACTTGAATTAATGCAACGTCTAAATCAATAATATTACGTTTAAACAATAATGGCAATTCGCTTAAAAACACTGGAGTGTATGATCCGTTTCCAGCCTTTATAGTATGTCTAACATTTTTACCTATAAAAAAAGAATTTACATGAAAGCTGTTTTTTAATTCTGGATTTGCATAAGGCGCTTCGCCTTCAGTATGTAATTGACAAACCTCAACATTTCTTAATTCTTCATGCCGATTAGCCATCGCTTTTATTAACGCTTGAGGCGCAGCTGCTGCTGCATGAATATAAACACGATTGTTTGATTTTATAACTTTTACTGCTTCTTCAGCACTTACAGGTGAGTACATAATAATTGATTTAAGCAGCAAAATTATTTATTAAAAACCGTTTAAAAACTGTCGAAAATCATGTTTTGATAATAAAAGATTACAATTTTTATTTTAAGTATCTTTGCCAATATTTTTTAAGCATGATTATAGTAAAAACAAGAGAAGAAATTGAATTAATGCGCGAAAGTGCATTGGTAGTTTCTAAAACATTAGGAATGTTAGCCAAAGAAGTGAAGCCAGGAGTAACCACATCCAAATTGGATAAAATGGCTGAAGAATTCATAAGAGAACAAGGTGCAATACCTGGTTTTTTAGGTTTGTATGATTGCCCTTCAACGTTACTTTGTAGTACTAATGAAGCTGTAGTACATGGACTTCCAACCAATGTTCCACTTAAAGAAGGTGATATTGTATCAATTGATTGTGGTGCTATAAAAAACGAATTTTATGGTGATCATGCCTATACATTTGAAATAGGAGAAGTAGCTCCAGAGACTCGAAAATTACTTCAAGTAACTAAAGAATCGTTGTATTTAGGAATTCGAGAACTAAAAGTTGGAAACAGAGTTGGCGATGTTGGTTTTGCTATACAAAATTACTGCGAAGCTCAAGGCTATGGTGTAGTAAGAGAACTTGTAGGTCATGGATTAGGAAAGAAAATGCATGAAGATCCTGAAATGCCAAATTATGGTAAACGAGGACGTGGTAAAAAATTTATTGAAGGTATGGTTGTAGCTATTGAGCCTATGATAAATATGGGAACTCATAAAGTAAAGCAACTTAACGATGGCTGGACAATTGTTACTTTAGATGGACAACCTAGTGCTCATTTTGAACACGATGTGGCTATTGTTGACGGAAAACCAGAAATCTTATCGACGTTTGCATATGTTTATGAAGCTTTAGGTATTACATCTAATGAAGAAGATGAATTTCGCCAAAAAGCATTAGTGCTTTAATAGTAAATGAAAAAGCTTTTCAAACTTATTCTTAATACAATTCCAAGACCTTTACTGATTAGGTTAAGTTATGTAGCTCGTCCTATTTTAGCATTTTTTTTAAAAGGCAATACATTTACTGACCCTATTGATGGCAAAAGCTTTAAGTCTTTTTTACCTTATGGTTATGGTAAACAACGTAACAATGTACTATCGCCATCTACATTGAGTTTAGAACGTCATCGTTTACTTTGGTTGTTTCTAAAAAATGAAACTGATTTTTTTTCTGCACAAAAAAAAGTATTACACTTTGCCCCAGAACAATGTTTTTTAAAACGATTTAAAAAGCTTAGTAATTTAGATTATACTACAACAGATTTGTTATCTCCAATCGCAGATGTAAAAGCAGATATTTGCAATCTTCCATTTAATGATAATGAATTTGATTTTATACTATGTAATCATGTATTAGAACATATTCCTGATGATACTAAGGCTATGCAAGAATTGTATCGTGTGATGAAAGTTGGAGGTATGGGAATTTTTCAAATTCCGCAAGATTTAAATAGAGAAAAAACCTTTGAAGACGATTCTATTACAGATAAAAAAAAACGCGCTAAAATTTTTGGACAATATGACCATGTTAGAGTTTATGGTCGTGATTATTTTAATAAACTTAGACGTATTGGTTTTAAAGTTGATGAAGTAGATTACACTTCTAAACTTTCAAAAGAAGATGTTGCAAAATTCTGTCTTGCCAAAGGCGAAATTATTCCTGTGGTTTACAAATAGTTTAATTCTCTGGAAATCCATTTAAAGACAGTGTTTCTAACTCTTTATTTTCGTTTTCAAAAATTAAAAACACTTTCAATTCTGGATGCGTTTTTAAAAAGTCTTTCACCTTTTCTATTCCCATGGCTTTAAAAGCAGTCGCATAACCATCAGCAGTCATACAATTACTGGTAATAACTGAAATGCTCAATAAATTGGTTTTACTCGGATAACCCGTTTTTGTATCTATAATATGTGAATATCGATTACCTAAACTGTCGGTTTTAAATTTTCTGTAAGTTCCAGAAGTAGCCATTGATTCGTTGTGAAGCGAAATTGCTTTCATTATAGATTGTGTACCATCAAAATGAGGCATCTCTACACCTACTTTCCAAGGTTTTTGTTTTTCAATATTTGTACCTTTGCATCTAATTTCACCACCAATTTCTACAATATAATTCTCAATATTTTTGCTTTCTAAAAAATCAGCAATAACATCAACTCCATAACCTTTAGCAATAGCATTAAAGTCTATAAATGTATTTGTGTTTTCTTTAATAATTGTATTATCAACTAACTTTACTTTATTTAATCCAACAGAAAGCATTAAGCTATCTATTTTAAGACTATCTAAGCTGATTATTTTTCCTTCAGGCCCAAAATCCCAAGCATTAACTAAAACACCTATAGTTGGATCGAAAACACCTTCTGTAGCTTCATAAATCACTTGTGAAGCCGAAAATACTTTTTTAAAATGTTCATCAACCTCAACTGATTCGTTTCTATTTAGTTTTGATATATCTGAATTGGTTTGATATGTAGACATCGATTTATTAATCACATAAAATAAACTGTCTATTTGTTGTTGAAAATCGTCACTCTCTTCAGAGTAATACTGAATTGAATATGTTGTACCAAATACATCACCAGTTAGCTTTGTATTCTTCTGATCTTGTTTACAACTAAAAACAATTAATAATAAAAGTGTAAATAAAAAATGTCTCATTTAATTCAGATTAGTTTCTACAACTTGTATTCCGTTATATTCAATTAAATAGTCTTCGTTTAAATATATTGGCAAATCTTCTCCATTTGGATTTCCTAAACCAACGCCAGCATATAATACTTTAGCATCTTTATCTCTCGCATGCTTTTTAAAAGATTCCATCCAAATTACATCATAATTGTTTGGGTTTTCTGGTAGGATAACCACTTTAACAATGACAAAAAAATATTGTTTGTTTTTATCTATACACACAAATTGTGGGTGCTTTTTAAGTTTACTATTTATAGCTATAAATTCAAAACCTCGTTGCTCTAAATCCTTACCAACATGATTCATTGCAAGGTTGTGAAGTTCTTGTTCTGTAAGTGGTTTGCTCATAATGCAAAAGTACAAAATGATAAAAAGTTTTTTTACTTTGTTTGGTTTATTTAAATCTCACAAATTTAGAGTCGTAAAACGTATAATTAGAAACTGGTATTACAGCATCTTTTTCTAATTTATACCATGGTGAAATTGTAGTGTCTACTAGATTCTTAACTAGATGTACATTTTGTGCAGGTGTATTACCTTGAAACAAAAGAAATAATTTCTCTCCTTTATCATTTATTACTTCATCACAAATCATTACAATATGCCCTGGAGAGCCTCCTTTTATAAGCATGTCACCTAGTTTTAATTGTTTAGCATCATTAATTTTTGGCAATTCATTATAAAGTGATAATGTTCCTGCATACATATAAATTAGGTTCAAATAATTATAAAAATTAGCTTTAGATTCGTTTTTAGATGCAGATTTACTAAATGTTACTTTATTACCATTAATAATAGGTCGATAGCCATCTGCATATTTATCCCAAGAGCAATAATCACCACTTGTAAAGTTGAAGCCTATCTCGTCTTTTCTATTATTATCCCAAAGGTATTCGCTCCTAATTCTAATAAGTGCATCAGCACATTGTTGCAGCCCATTTGAAGGTACTGGAATTTCTAAAATACCAATATGTCCACCTTGCCAAAAATAATCAGTATTATCATAATTAATAATTTTTGAGCCATACGCTTTCAGCTTATAATTACGCAAATACTCTTCAAATGATCCTTTTGGGTAATCTACACGTTTATAACCTTCAGGAATATTTACTCTACTTTTTATAGTTAGACTATCTTCATTAATATGATTGGTCTTTTCAATAGAACCAACAATCATATTGGTTGCTTGCTTAACAGGTTTAAATTGATAAGCAACAATTACAAATACTGAAAGTAGAGATAAAATAAGAATTAGCTTTTTCATCTGATAATATTTATTTGTTTTTTAATGGTCAGATGCAATGCCCAAATTATAATTCTAGTGGGTTTGGCGCATTTCATTAAATGGGCATTTCATAATTATTGTAACGAAAAAACCCAACACTTTCGTATTGGGTTTGATTTTATATGTACTGAAGATTATCCTCCAAAGTCATCAAATCTGATATGTTCGTCTGGAATTCCGAAGTCTTCACCCATTTTTTGAACCGCTTGATTCATTAATGGAGGTCCACAGAAATACAACTCTATATCTTCTGGCGACTCGTGTTTGCTTAAGTAATTATCAATCACACAATTGTGAATAAACCCAACAAAACCATCTCCAGGAGCATCAATGTTTTCTTTTACTTTCCAGTTATCTTCTGGTAAAGGTTCAGATAATGCTAAATAGAATTTAAAATTAGGGAAATCGTTCTCTAATTGATTAAAGTGATCTAAATAGAATAACTCACGTTTAGAACGTCCACCATACCAATAGGTTACTTTACGACCTGTTTTTAAGGTTTTGAATAAGTGGTATAAGTGCGAACGCATTGGTGCCATACCAGCTCCACCACCAACATATAGCATTTCAGAATCTGACTCATTAATGAAGAACTCTCCATAAGGACCAGAAATAGTTACTTTATCACCAGGTTTTTGAGCAAAAATGTATGACGATGCAATACCAGGATTAACAGCCATCCAACCGTTTTTAGCACGATCCCAAGGTGGAGTTGCAATACGTACGTTTAACATAATTTCACGTCCTTCTGCTGGGTAAGAAGCCATAGAATATGCTCTTTCAACAGTTTCAGTGTTTTTCATCATTAATGGCCATAAATTAAATTTATCCCATTCTGCTTGAAACTTATCTGGAGTTTCATGCTCTTGTGGATGTGCAGTAATGTCGATATCTGAATATTTTATTTCGCATGGTGGAATTTCAATTTGAATATATCCTCCAGCTTTATAACCCATGTCTTCAGGTATTTCTACTACAAACTCTTTAATAAAAGATGCAACATTATAATTACGAACAACAGTCGCTTCCCATTTTTTAATTCCGAATACTTCTTCTGGAATAGTGATTTCCATGTCTTGTTTCACTTTTACCTGACAAGATAAACGTGCTCCATGTTTTAACTCACTACGTGTAAAATGTGGAGTTTCTGTTGGTAAAGCTTCGCCTCCTCCAGATAATACGTGACATTCACATTGAATACAAGTACCTCCACCACCACAAGCAGATGGTAAAAATATTTTATTATTTCCTAACGTTGAAAGTAAACTTCCTCCTGAAGCAACTTCAATTGTTTTCTCGCCATTAATAGTAATTTTTACTGGGCCAGATGGTGATAATTTTTGTTTTACTACCAATAAAAGCGATACCAGTAAAAGGGTAATTATTAAAAAAGCTACTACTGTTGCTATTATGGTTCCTAATGTTCCTGCTGCTAATAAAATCATCTTACTCGTTTACTTTTGTATTGTTAGCTAACTCTTTATCAGTATTATTTTTAGGTTCTTCAACCTTTACTGTTTTTTCTTCTTTTGGAGCTTCATCACCACCTGTTAACATACCTCCAAAACTCATAAATCCGATTGCCATTAATCCTGTAATGATAAATGTAATTCCTAATCCTCTTAATGCTGGTGGCACGTTAGAATATCTGATTTTTTCGCGAATTGCCGCAATAGCTAAAATTGCTAAAAACCAACCTATTCCAGAACCTATTCCGTAAACCGTTGCTAAACCTAAAGTAGGAATCTCACGAGATTGCATAAATAATGAACCTCCTAAAATAGCACAGTTTACTGCAATAAGTGGTAAGAAAATACCAAGTGAATTGTAAAGTGATGGTGAAAATTTCTCAACCACAATTTCTACTAATTGTACCATTGTTGCTATAGTAGCAATAAACATGATAAATGATAAGAAGCTTAAATCGTAATCTGCATAATCAGCACCTAACCATTTTAACGCTCCTGGTTGTAATAAATACTGATCAAGTAACCAGTTTAAAGGCACAGTTATCGCTAATACAAAGATAACGGCTGCACCTAGACCAACTGCTGTTGTTACTTTTTTAGATACTGCTAGGTAAGAACACATTCCTAAGAATGTTGCAAATACCATGTTATCTATAAATATTGATTTTAAAAATAATTCTATATATTCCATATTTTTAAATATTAATCTTCAATTAATGTTTTATTTCTACTACGTTGTACCCAAATAATAATTCCTACAACAATTAATGCCATTGGAGATAATAACATAAATCCGTTATTCTCGTATCCTAAAGCATATAATCCTGATAATTCTCCAGGAATAGGATTACCTAATACGGGAAAACCTAATAGCGTTCCAGAACCTAAAAGTTCTCTAAAGAAACCAACGATTACAAGAATTAAACCATAACCTGCAGCATTACCAATACCATCTAGAAAAGATCTCCAAGGACCATTTGCTAAAGCAAAAGCCTCAAAACGACCCATAATAATACAGTTGGTAATAATTAATCCTACGAAAACTGATAAGGTTTTACTTAATTCGTAAGCAAAAGCTTTTAATACTTGGTCAACAATAATAACCAAAGCGGCTACTACGACCAATTGTACAATAATTCTAATTTTAGATGGAATGATGTTTCTCATAAGAGAGATTACAACGTTTCCAATACCTAATACAAACAATACAGATATGGCCATTACAATAGAAGCTTTAAGCTCTGCAGTAATTGCTAATGCAGAACAAATACCTAATACTTGAATAGTAATAGGGTTATTATCTGCTAATGGATCTAATATTAATTTGCTATCTTTTTTTGATAAAAGTCCCATATCTTACTCGTTTTTTAAATTTTTGAAATAAGGCACATACAATCTTAAATCACTTTTAATCATTGCAGTAACACCATCGCCAGTAATTGTTGCACCAGCTATAGCATCAACCTCGTTATCTGTTTTATCGTTATTTTTTGGGTCTGCATTTCCTTTAGCAACTGTAATACCACTAAAATCTCCAGATTCGTCTAAAAGATGTTCTCCAATAAAATCATCCATAAAGAAACGTTGCTTGATATTAGCACCAAGACCAGGAGTTTCTCCTTTGTGGTCAAAATACGCTCCTTGCACAACCATATCTTTATCAACAGCTACATAACCCCAAATTGCATCCCAAAGACCTTTACCATAAATAGGAATTACATAAAACGTTTTTCCGTCTTTCTCACCTACAAATAATGGTAGTTTTCTATCGTAATTAGGGTCTTTAGCAGACGACTTTTCTTTTTTGACGTCTATTAAATAAGCTTTGTCGTCTTCATTTATTTTATCACCTTCAATTACTAATTGTTGTGTGATGTATTTTGAAAATGCTTCAGGTGCTTTGTCAGTAGATATAAATACTGCACTACTTTCATCGTTATCATTAACACCCATTGCATACAAAATGTTTTGCTGCTTTTCTAATCGCACATTTTCAGTAATAGTTGGTTTTAATGATGCAGCAGCAAAAGCTAACAATGCACCAACAACCAATACCATTCCGATGGCAAAAATTATAGTGTATGAATTTTTATCTGTTCTATTTTCCATCATTAAGCAGTTTTAACTTTTAGACGTTTCATTCTTCTTTTCACATTTCCTTGAACCACATAATGGTCAATAGTTGGAGCAAACACATTCATTAATAGAATTGCAAGCATCACGCCTTCAGGATATGCTGGATTGAACACACGAATTAATATAGATATAAACCCTATTAGGAATCCGTAAATCCATTTTCCTTTATTTGTTTGAGATGCTGTTACAGGATCTGTTGCCATAAATACAGTACCGAAAGCAAAACCACCAATTAATAAATGGTGCCAAAATTCGGTATTCATTAATGCATAAAATTTACTACTCTCTGTAATCCAACCACTTGAAACAACAGCATTAAATATTAATCCCATTGCTAAAGCACCTAAAACAGACGATAGCATAATTCTCCAGCTCCCAATTTTTGTAAAGATTAAAAATAAACCTCCTAGTAAAATAAGTAATGCTGATGTTTCACCAACCGAACCAGGAATAATTCCGTAGAACATATCCCAAGCTGAATAAGCTACTTCTTTACCTTGAGCTAAAGCTCCTAATACGGTTTCACCAGAAATTGCGTCTAAATTTTCACCAGCCGCAATCGCTTTATCTCTTGCTACTGCACCATGAACCCATACTTTATCTCCAGACATCCATGTTGGATAGGCGAAGAATAAGAATGCTCTAATAGTTAATGCAGGATTTAAAATATTCATTCCTGTACCACCAAAAACTTCTTTTCCAATTACAACACCAAAAGCTACTGCTACTGCAAGCATCCATAATGGTGTATCGATTGGCACAATTAGAGGCACTAACATACCTGTTACTAAATAACCTTCTTCTACTTCATGTTTTTTAATAACTGCAAATAAAAACTCAATTGCTAAACCTACACCATAAGAAACAACTACTAATGGCAATACTTTTTGTAAACCAATTACAAGGTTATTCCAATTCCAAAATGTGACATCTAAAAACCCTTCAGCTCTTCCAATTTCTCCTAGAACTAGGAAATGCTGATATCCAGCATTAAACATTCCGAAAATTAAACAAGGAACCATTGCCATGATAACAATGTTCATTGTACGTTTTAAATCGTCAGCCACTTTTATGTGAGTTCCACCATGTGTGGTCTCATTTGGCAAGTATAAAAAGGTATGTATTGCGTTAAACGCAGGAGCCATTTTAGTTCCTTTATACTTTTCTTTTAAGTTGTGTAAACTACTTTTTAAACCCATTATCCTATCTCTTTAATCATTAAGTCTAAACCTTTTCTTATAATAGCTTGATGTGGCTGTTTAGACACACAAATAAACTCAGTTAAAGCAAAATCTTCAGGTGCAACTTCGTACATTCCTAAAGCTTCCATTTCATCTAAGTCTTTGTACATACAAGCTTTTAATATTTGTAATGGATAAATATCTAAAGGAAAAACCTCTTCATAATTTCCAGTTAATACAAATGCTCTATGCTCGCCATTTGTGTTAGTATTTAAATCAAATTTTTTGTTTGGTGTTAACCATGAAAATGTTAACGCTCTTGACGTTGAAATTTTATTAAATACTGGTTTGTTCCATCCAAAAAACTCATAATCATCTCCTTCTGGAATTACTGTTATTGTATTACTATAATAATCTAAATATCCATCTGGTTTTACTTCTTTTCCTGATAAAATACTTCCAGAAATAATTCGGTCGTTTCCATCTTTTTCAACACCATTATCATAAACCATTGTAGCAATTTCGCTTCCTATTTTGGTTACAAAATATCTTGGTTTTTTAACTGACGAACCTGCTAGCGCAACAACACGTTCTGCATTAAATTTGCCTGTTAATAATAACTCACCAATGATAACTAAATCTTGAGCAGCAACTGTCCAGACTACTTCACCTTTATTTACAGGATTCACTTTATTGATTAATGTCCCAACATTTCCAGAAGGATGTGGTCCAGAAACCTTATGAAGTGTAACACCAGCTAAACTAGCTAATGGAGAATTAGATTTTTTTCCAACGCTTACATGTACCTTACCCTCTGTTAACTTACCCAAAGCAGTAACTGCAGCTTGTAATTCAGCTTCTTTACCTTGAAGCACATAATCTAAATCTGCCACTAAAGGTGCACTAGCATAGCCTGAAATAAAAATAGCTTTTGGCACACCATCAGTTTTTGCTATTACATCGTAAGGACGTTGTTTAATAAAAGGCCAGCAACCTGCTGCTAATAAATGAGCTTTTATAGCTTCTGCATTAGATGCGTCTACATTAAACTTACCATTATCTTGGTAGGTTTGCTCTTTATCAGCTTGTAGTTTTATTGCTAATATTTTACGTTTTTCACCACGTGCAATATCAATAATTTCTCCAGAAACTGGAGACGCAAACTTAACAGATTCATCATTTTTGTCGTAAAAAATAGGCTCACCTGCTTTTACTTTAGCGCCTTGCTTTGCAATTAATTTTGGAGTAACACCGTGGAAATCTTCAGGTCTAATCGTATAAAAGTTACTGATAATAGCCTTTTCAGTGGTTTTTTCAGCTTCGCCTTTTAATTTAATATTGAGACCTTTTTTAATCTTAATGTCGTTTGACATATTATAAGTCTATTTGTTAATAGTTATAGTATTTTGATTTTTAATCGACTCAAAAATCCGTGCAAATTTACGAATTTATAATGCAGATTTCATAATATTTGTAATAAATTTTATGTGAGACTTTAGCAGATAATTTTTAGGCACAAATTTTGTTTATCTTTACAATTCAAATAGCATAAAAATGACATTAAAGTTTAAACAACTTCTTTTTTTACTGTTTTTCCCGACTTTTATTTTTGCCCAAGTTGATGAAATCAATCCTCCAAGTTATATAAAAACAATCACCTTTAAAGGTAGTACTAGCCAAAGTCAGCTACCTATTTTAAGATTAGGTGAACCATTATTGTTAGAATTTGATGCACTTAATGGAAACGAAGCTGATTTTTATTATGTTATTGAACATTATAATTATGATTGGACACCTTCACAACTCTCAAAAGCAGAATATTTAAGTGGATTTGATAACCAACGAATTGTTAATTATGAAAACTCTTTTAACGCTTATCAAATATACTCACACTATAATCTTAAAATCCCTAATCAGCAAACCAGAGGCTTTCTCAAGACAGGAAACTATATGGTTTTAGTTTATGATGATTATGATGAACTCGTTTTTTCAAGAAAATTCATGATTTATGAAGAAGCTGTAAATGTTGGAGTAACAATAAAACGCTCTAGAGATGTTAAGTTTATTAACGAGAAACAATCTGTTGATTTTATAGTTTCAAATAACAGTTTCAATTTTAATAATCCTTCTGAAACAGTTAAAGCTTTAGTGATTCAAAACAATAACCTCAACACAGCTATTTCAGGTTTAAAACCTCAATACACACTAGGAAATGAATTAATTTACAGGTATGATACCGAGTCTAGTTTTTGGGCTGGAAATGAATATTTATATTTTGAAAATAAAGATGTGCGTGCTGCAAATGTTGGTGTTCAATATACCGATTTGCAAGATATTTATCATAATTACCTATTTATTAATACCGAAAGAGCAAGCAGACCTTACACTTACAATCCTGATATAAATGGTAACTTTTTAATAACCTCTTTAGATGCTGATAATGTAGACATAGAAGCAGATTACACTATGATTCATTTTTCGTTACAATATCAACCAGTTACTGATGGAAATAAAATATATGTTTATGGCAATTTTAATAATTATGCCTTAAACAAAGAAAATGAATTATTATATAACCCAGAAAATGGATTATATGAATGTGCTTTTAAACTAAAGCAAGGTTTTTACAACTATAAATATGTGATTGTAAATAAAAAAGGACATCTTGAAGAAGGTGCTATTAGTGGTAATTTTTATCAAACTGAAAACAATTACAAAGTACTTATTTATTATCGTGATTTAGGAGCTCGTTACGATAGATTAATTGGATTTGGTGAAGGATCTTCAATAAATATTTCTAATTAGAATTAATTTTCTGATATTTAGTACGACAGATAGATAAATACAAAAATCAATCCTTACTAAATGATTAATGATATAAAGCTTTTTAATGAGCTTGTCGAATTGCTTTTACAAGAAGAAAAAAAACATCCTGTTGCAACTCCAATTGACACAGACAAACTATACCAAGCATTAGATCTTAAATTAAACGATGAACCTGCACTAGATTCAGATTTTAAAAAGATATTATCTCAACTTATTGTTAGCACTCCAAAAACAGCTTCTACTTCTTTTTTTAATCAGCTTTTTGGAGGAAGAGTAAGCAAATCAATATTAGGTGATTTATTGGCTGTTATGCTTAATAATAGCATGTATACATATAAAGTTGCAGGCCCGCAAGTTGGTATTGAAAAAACCATTCTTAATAAAATCTGTGAGATTATTGGATACGGAACTGAAAGTGATGGCACATTTGCTCCAGGTGGTTCCATGAGTAATTATATGGCAATGATTATGGCTCGCGATCGCTTTAATCCAACAATAAGAAGTAAAGGTATTCATAGTAAAATGACTCTTTACACATCTGAAGATTCACATTACTCCATTTCAAAAAATGCTTCTTTAATTGGTATAGGTCGCGAACAAGTAAGGCTTATTAAAACAAATGATTTTGGTGAAATGTTAGCCGATGATTTAGAACTTCAAATTAAAAATGATATTGCATTAGGTTGCGAACCGTTTTTTGTTAATGCTACTGCAGGCACAACTGTTTTAGGTGCATTTGATGATATTACTAGTATTAGCAAGGTTTGTAAAACTTATAATTTATGGCTTCATGTAGATGGTGCTTATTGTGGTGCTGTTATATTTAGTAAATCATATAAACACCTTTTAAAAGATTTAGAATTAACAGATTCGTTTAGTGTAAATGCTCATAAAATGTTAGGCACACCATTAACCTGCTCAATAATAGTTACACAAAACAAAAAACATTTATACCAATCTTTTAGTAACGATGCAGAATACTTGTACCAAACTAACGATGACGAATTTAATCTTGGAAAAACATCATTACAATGTGGTAGACGTAATGACGCTTTAAAACTTTGGACACTATGGAAATCTGTTGGAAACAATGGTTTGGAAAGTATCGTAGACAAACAATTTTATTTAGCAGATGTAGCTAGAAATTATATTAAATCGCATCCAGATTATAATTTATACAGCTTTGATAACTCAATTTCAGTGTGTTTTAATTATAAAAATATTTCTGCTAAAACTTTATGTACTTTATTATATGAACATTCAAAATTAATGGTTGGCTATGGTACTTTTAAAGAAGAAGAATTTATAAGATTGGTAACTATAAATACTTTAGTTGAAGAACATGATATTTTAAACTTTTTTAAAACTATTGAACATTTTGTTGATAGTAATAACATGATTGAAACAATAAGTAATTCACCTAGCGATTGTTAAAATAGTCCCTTATGACGAAAAAGATGTGTATTTAATTAAAATTTATCCTATTTTAGCTAATCTGTAAAAAAACAATGATGGTACAACAAGTTACAAGCGGCATAAAAATTTCCGTTGAAACCACTTTTGAAGGCACATTTTATAAAAATTATAAAGTGCACTTTGCTTTTGGTTATAAAGTAACTATTGAAAACCAAAGCAAAGATTCTGTACAATTAAATTCTCGTCATTGGAAAGTTTTTGATGCCCTAAACAATATTGAAATTATTGAAGGTGAAGGCGTAATTGGAAAAAAACCAGTTTTAAAACCAGGCGAATCACATACATATAATTCTGGGTGTTTACTTACATCTCCTTTTGGTGCTATGCAAGGCCATTATAATATGGTTAACTTTACCAATGCCAATAAATTTAAAGTTTACATACCAAGTTTTAAGTTAAGCGCACCTTTTGCTCTTAATTAAACATCACTCATTCTTACGAAGAAAATCAAATCTAAATGTAGTTCCATTTTGTTTTACATGGAAGAAGCTACAATTTGAATATTGAACAAATTCGTGGTCAATAGTCATATCGAATCCTTTTTCATTAATAATATAAATACCATCAACATCAATATGTCCATGAGGAGAAACTCTTCTAAAACGATACTCCCTGTCATGCTTTAAATCATGCAATTCAAACCAAGCTCCTGCAGCAATACCAGATAACCACTGTGCATTTTCATGTTTCGTGTTATTATGCTTTGGGTGAAGTGTACCAACAAAATCAGGATTATGATTTGACAACTTATCTAAAAACAAACGTCTGTTTTCTTTACTTACTGACGATTCGAAATAAGAAATTATTCCTTCTTCAGAAACTTTGTAGACATTTGCTTCAGTATTTGCAATAACAACATTGCCAATAGTACTTGGCGTAAACCATTTTGATCTTTTTAAATTATTCACAATCGCTTTATCTGTAACTCCAGCAATTAATGAATCGGTTACAAAACGAGCACAGTTACAAGCATCTTTTATAAAAGCTGCATAACGAATAAAATGTCTGTTTTGCATCATTGTAATATGATCTCTCGCATTTTCATAATTCACACTATTGCAAACTGATGCGTAAAGCGTTCCATCTCCATGTGTAAGCTTAGGATGCGTTGATAGGAATTTAAGTATCTCATCTAAATTTACAATAGTATCATTTTCTATTTTTGCGACAATCGGAAACTCTAACTCATGATCAGTATCTTTTCCTCTTACTCTTCCGTTAGGCTCAGGAGTTATATAACGACCAAAATCATGATACTCTAAAATTCCTGTTTTTTTATTTATTAGTACTAAAGCTGCATGTCCTGCTCTAACATAATTTTTCTTTCCAATACCAAAAAATCGCAAATAATGTGAATACCACTCATCGGCAACCATAACAATAGTTTCAGGATAAGCTAAAGTGATTATAATTCCGTTATTCATCAATATATAATGGTTCAAATTACAGTTTGGCAACTTACAAAAAATTACGCTTATTTTTAACTTTGATTTAATAGGTCTTCAAACAGAAAGCGAACAAAATTTTGTACCTTTGCATTTCAATTTTTCAAACATTTAAAAAATCAAAATACTCATGGGAAAAGGATTCTTCAATGTACCAGTAGCAGTTAATGAACCAGTAAAATCTTATGCTCCTGGATCACCAGAACGTGAAGCAGTAAAAAAAGCATACAAAGATATGTTTAACAACACTATTGATGTACCAATGTATATTAATGGAAAAGATGTAAAAACAGGAAATACTAGAACAATGTCTCCTCCTCATGACCACAAGCATATTGTTGGAACTTATCATTTAGCAGAGAAAAAACATATTGATGATGCTATTTCAACAGCTTTAGAGGCTAGAAAAGCTTGGTCTCAAATGCCTTGGGAACAACGAGCTGGTATTTTCTTAAAAGCAGCCGAATTAATTGCTGGTCCTTACAGAGCAAAAATTAATGCAGCTACTATGATTGCCCAATCTAAAACTATTCATCAAGCAGAAATTGATGCTGCTTGCGAGTTGATAGATTTTTTAAGATTTAATGTACAGTTTATGACTGACATTTATATGGAACAACCTGAAAGCACAAGTGATGCTTGGAACCGAATAGAATATCGTCCATTAGAAGGTTTTACTTATGCAGTAACTCCTTTCAACTTTACTGCTATTGCAGGAAACTTACCAGCGTGCATGGCATTAATGGGAAATGTTGTTGTTTGGAAACCTAGTGATAGCCAAATATATTCTGCTAAAGTAATTATGGATGTATTTAAAGAAGCTGGTGTACCTGCTGGAGTTATTAATGTGGTATTTGGTGACCCTATAATGATTACAAATACTGTTCTTGCTAGTCCAGATTTTTCAGGATTACACTTTACTGGATCGACAGATATTTTCAAAAAGCTATGGAAACAAATTGGAAATAACATCGAAACTTACAAAACCTATCCAAGAATTGTTGGAGAAACTGGAGGAAAAGATTTTATAGTTGCGCATAAAACAGCCAACACTAAACAAGTATCTACTGCAATTGTAAGAGGCGCATTTGAGTTTCAAGGTCAGAAATGTAGTGCTGCATCTAGAGCCTACGTTCCAACTAGCTTATGGAAAGATGTAAAAAAACAAGTGATTGACGATGTTAAGTCATTTAAAATGGGTTCTCCTGAAGATATGAGCAACTTTATAACTGCTGTAATTCATGAAGGTTCATTTAATAAATTAGCGAAATATATAGACCAAGCTAAAAAAGATAAAGATGCTGAGATTATTGTTGGTGGTAACTATGATAAATCTAAAGGTTATTTTATTGAACCAACAGTTATTGTAACTACAAACCCGAAATACACAACTATGTGTACCGAACTATTTGGCCCTGTAATTACTATTTATGTTTATGAAGATAAAGATTACAGTAAAACACTAAAATTGGTTGATGAAACAAGCGAGTATGCATTAACTGGAGCTATTTTAGCAACAGACAGATATGCAATTGAAGAAGCTACTAAAGCTTTACAAAACTGTGCTGGTAATTTCTACATAAACGACAAACCAACTGGCGCTGTTGTTGGTCAACAACCTTTTGGTGGAGCAAGAGCATCTGGAACAAATGACAAAGCTGGTAGTTCACAAAACTTATTACGCTGGGTGTCACCAAGAATGATTAAAGAAACGTTTGTAACTCCAACAGATTATCGTTATCCTTTTTTAGGATAAAGAATATATTCTAAAGAAAAACCCATCAAATGATAATGTTTGATGGGTTTTTTTAATATCTGAGGTTTTACAATTAACCTTTCCATTTTATTGGTAAGTGAACTATTTTTTTTGTTTCATAAAAGTCTTCATCAAAATAGTCGGTTATATTATAAATTGTTGCGGTTTTATAATCTTGAAGCTCTTCAGTTAAATCACCTCCTTTTAAATAAATAATCCCATTTTTAAGTTCGTGATTTTGCTTTTTGGCTATTTTCCCTTTTATCCAATGTACAAATGTTGGCATAGCAGCAACAGCTCTACTTACAATAAAATCATAAGTATCATTAATTTCTTCAACTCTGCAATGAGAAGTTTTTACATTAGTTAAACCTAATCCTTCAACTACTTCATCAACAACTTTTATCTTTTTTGCAATACTATCTACTAAATGAAAATTACATTCAGGAAACATAATAGCCAAAGGTATACCTGGAAAACCTCCACCTGTCCCAACATCCATAATTTTAGCGTGAGGCTTAAAAGTAATTAGTTTAGCAATAGCTAAAGAATGCAACACGTGCCTTAAGTATAACTCATCTATATCCTTACGAGAAACAACATTAATTTTCAGATTCCAATCTTTATAAAGGCTCTCTAATTGCTCAAATTGTTTAACTTGTAACTCCGTTAAATTTGGAAAATAATGCTGGACTAAATTCATAGAAACTAAAATTTTGAACAAAAGTATCATTTTTGTGTGGATATTTTTAATTCAATATTGTGATATAGGCAGTATTTATTAATTATATTTGGCACCAAAATATGATAACTCCTAATTTAACGTTACCATATAAAAATACAATTATGACAGAGCAAACTTTATCTTTTTCAAGAACAGATTCAGCAAAATTCTTCAGAACTCTTAATAAACGAGTTAACGATTACTTTAAAGATAACAATATAAAACGTACTGGAAACTGGAAACTATGGGTAAAAACTGTAGTAATGTTTTCACTGTTTTTAGCGCCTTATTTTTTAATACTTACACTCAATTTACCAACTTGGTCTATGATTCTTCTTACAATTGTTATGGGAATTGGAATGGCTGGTGTTGGAATGAATGTAATGCACGATGGTAATCATGGCTCTTTTTCAAACAAAGAATGGGTTAACCGTTTAATGGGAAGTAGTATATATATTTTAGCTGGAAATGTTTATAACTGGAAGGTACAACACAATGTTTTACACCACACATATACAAATATTCATGGTCATGATGAAGATTTAGAAGCTGGTCGTATATTACGCTTTTCTCAACACGCAAAATGGCATAAACATCATAAATTTCAACATTACTATTCTGTTTTACTTTATGGATTATTAACTATAAATTGGGCAATTACTACCGATTTTATGCAAATGAAGCGTTATTTAAAACGCAAACTATCATATGGTAAGTTTCCAAATCCTGCTACCGAATGGAGTAAACTTGTTATTTCTAAAATTATATATGTGTCTATTTGGATTGTGTTACCATTACTGTTAACCAACATTGCTTGGTGGAAAATATTAATTGGCTTTTTTATTATGCACTATGTTGCTGGTTTAATATTAAGTGTTGTATTTCAATTAGCACATGTTATGGATGAAGCAGAAATGCCTTTACCAGAAGAAAACGGAACAATGAAAAACTCTTGGGCTATACACCAACTTACTACTACTGTTAACTTTGGAACAAAAAACAGAATAGTAAATTGGTTTACAGGAGGATTAAATCATCAAGTAGAACATCATATATTTCCTCATATTAGCCATGTTCACTATACTAAGATTTCAAAAATTGTAAAAGAAACAGCTAAAGAATTCAATTTACCGTATAAAGAATATAAAACAACCAGAAAAGCAATTATTGCTCATTTTAAATTCTTAAAAGAAATGGGAATGAAGCCTTCACTGCAAATGTAAATTTTCATATTTTATTTATCAATGAACTTATTATCAGATAGAATTTTAAACATGTCTACCTCTGCAACTTTAGCAATGGCAGCAAAGACAAGAGAATTAAGAGCAGAAGGAAAAGATATTATTGGTTTAAGCTTAGGCGAGCCAGATTTTAACACTCCAGATTACATAAAAGAAGCTGCAATACAAGCTATTAATGATAATTATAGTTCATACACTCCTGTTGACGGTTATGTTGAGCTAAAAGAAGCTATCATTAAAAAATTTAAAAGAGACAATGATCTTATATACACTGCATCTCAAATTGTAGTCTCTACAGGTGCAAAACAATCTTTAGCAAATGTTGCTGCTGTATTAATAAACAAAGGTGACGAAGTTATTATTCCTTGTCCTTATTGGGTAAGTTATGCTGATTTAGTAAAATTAAATGAAGGAATTCCTGTAGAAGTAAAAACATCAATAGATACTGATTTTAAAATTACACCTAAACAATTAGAAGCAGCTATTACTCCAAAAACTAAGATGATTTGGTATAGTTCGCCATGCAACCCTAGTGGTTCAGTTTATAGTAAAGAAGAGCTTAGAGCGTTAGCTGATGTATTACAAAAACACCCAAATATTATTGTAGTGTCTGACGAGATTTATGAGCATATCAATTTTATTGGCGAACATGCAAGTATGGCTCAGTTTGATGACATGTTTAATAGAACTGTAACTGTAAATGGTGTTTCAAAGGCATTTGCAATGACTGGTTGGAGAATAGGTTATATTGGCGCTCCAGAGTATATTGCTCGTGCTTGTAATAAAATGCAAGGTCAAATAACAAGTGGCGCAAATTGTATTGCACAACGTGCTACTATTACTGCGTTAAATGAATCTCCAGAACGAGTTCAGTTTATGGTTGATGAATTTAAAAAACGTCGCGACTTAATTATTAGTTTACTAAATGATATTCCGACCTTTAAAAACAATATGCCAGAAGGCGCTTTTTATGTGTTTCCTGATGTTTCATATTATTTCGGAAAAACATTAAGAGGTAAGCTAATTAAAAATGCAGTCGATTTTTCTTTCTACCTATTAGAAGAAGCACTTGTTGCTACTGTCGATGGAGAAGCTTTTGGTAATCCAGATTGTATTAGAATATCTTATGCAGCATCACAAGCTGAAATTATTGAAGCTATAAAACGAATTAAAGCAGCATTAGTATAAAATAAAAAGCCACTATTTTAGTGGCTTTTTTATTACATTAAAATTAGCATTATAACTAACCCAATTAGAATGACTCCTAATAATAAAAATTGTTTAAGTCTTCTTTGTTTATTCTCTTTTATTAACCGCAATCTTAATTCCTTAATCATTTGAGGAGTAGCCTCAGGAAAGTTAAACTTAGATTTTTCTTTGGCATCATAACCTCCTAAAGTTTTTCTGAATCTTTTACTTTTATCAAGCATTATGCTTTTATTGCTCTTGATAACACTTAACATTGATTCTGACAATGGCATCTTGTAACTGAATTTAAATGGTTAAAATAGCAATTAGTACAATCACAATTATTAAGAATAAAATGGCTTGCTTTAAATGCAAACTCCTTTTTTCTTTCTTTAATTGCAACTTAATTTCCAATAAAAGTTCTGGAGTAGCTTCAGGAAATTTAGCTAATTTAACATCAGTATAACTGCCTGATAAACTCCTTTTTTCTTTTCTTTTTGACACCAAATTTCTATTATTCTTTAATGAATTATTTGCTGCCATCATTGAGCCTTCTCCTCCCATAAGTTCTAAGTTTTAAAAATTAATTATTGGAATACAAAACCATATACATTTTGTAGAGTTGACTCTTAAATGTAATTGTTTTTGTTTTAAAAAAAAGCTTCTTTAATAATAAGTAGCATAATGTAACAAAATGTTACAATTATCTGTTTCTCCAGAAGAAAGGTGTAAATAAAATAAGCACAGTAAACAACTCTAAACGACCTATTAACATTAAAAATGAAGACCACCATTGTGCTAATGGAGGCAATGCAGCATAGTTATTAACTGGACCAAAATTACCGAGTGCTGGGCCAATATTTCCTAAGCTAGATGCTGATAATCCTATTGCAGATTGAAAGTCTATTTGAAACATTGAAAACACAAGTGCTCCAACAATAAATGAAAGCATATATAAAATAAAAAAACCTAGAATATTAAATACAATATCTCCAGAAATTGCCTTTTTGTTATAACGTACAGGCAAAACTGCATTAGGATGTAAAGCACGCTTAAACTCTAAAAAACCATTTTTAATAAGTATTAAATGTCGCATTACTTTTACGCCTCCAGAAGTACTTCCTGCTGATCCTCCTAGAAACATAATTCCAAAAAAGAATACAACTAAAAAGGGTGTCCATAAGGTATAGTCGGCTGTAATAAACCCTGTTGTTGTAATCACGGTCAGCACCTGAAATAAACCATGCCTAAAAGCACTTTCAGCTTTACCCCAAACCATAGGATGGTCTATTGTTGACAAAGCCAAATCTGCTTTAAAATAAATAATCAGTGAAACTATAATAGTAAATAAAGCTATAAACTTAAAATACAATTTAAGCTCTTCGTCTTGTATTGCCTTTTGTACTCTTCCTTTAAATGCGTAATAGCTTAGTACAAAATTTGTTCCTGCTAAAAACATAAAAACAATAATGATATATTGAATAATTGGTCTATCATTCCAATACGCTACACTAGCATTTTTTGTTGAAAATCCACCTGTAGATAATGTACTCATTGCATGGTTTATTGCGTCAAAAAAGGACATTCCTGCTACCTTTAGCAAAATGGTTTCTGCAACAGTATATCCAAAATAAATAAGCCATAATCGCTTTGCAGTATCGGTAATTCTTGGATGTAATTTATCTGCACTTGGTCCAGGAGCTTCAGCAGCAAATAGCTGCATACCTCCAATACCTAGTAATGGTAAGATGGCAATAGCAAGCACGATAATTCCCATACCACCAATCCAATGTGTTGTACTTCTCCAAAACAAAACACCTTTAGGTACTATTTCAATATCGTTTAATATTGTTGCTCCAGTAGTAGTATAACCAGACATCGTTTCAAAAAAAGCACTGGTAAATGTTGGTATAACGTTAGTAACCATATACGGAATCGCTCCAGAAATTGCCATAGCAACCCATCCTAAGGTTACAACAATATAACCTTCACGTTTGTTCATCTCTTTACTATGCTTTCTTGTTAAAAGCATTAATAAAGTTCCAACTACTAAAACACCAACTCCAGAAGCAAAGAGATTTAAAGTAACTCCATCTTTATAAATTAAACTCACCAATGTAGACAATAGTATAAAACCTCCATTACATAAAAGTAATAGTCCTAAAAAGTGAAAAATGATTTTATAATTGAGTCTCAACAGCACTAAAATATTTAAAAGAAAAACTTTTCAACTTCGGTTATAGATCTAGGCAAACAACAAACTACTACTCTATCTCCTGCTTCGATTCTAAAATTACCTAATGGAATAATTCCTTTTCCATTTCTTATAACTCCACCAATAATTGCAGAACGAGGAAAATCTAAATCCTTAATAAGTTTATTGGTTATTTTTGATTTTGAATTTACAACAAACTCTAACAATTCTGCATTCATATTGTTAAGCTTGGTCATTGCTACTACTTCACCTTTACGTATATATCTGAAAATATTATTAGCAGCTAGTAGTTTTTTATTAATCAATGTATCTATTCCAATAGATTGTGATAATTGATAATAATCCATGTTTTCAACTAATGCAATAGTTTTTTTAACACCCTTAGATTTTGCAACTAAGCAGGACATTATATTAGTTTCAGAATTTCCTGTAACAGAAATAAATGCATCCATTTTAGATATGTTTTCTTCTTCAAGAAGCTCTACATTTCTACCATCTCCATTAATTACTAATACTTTTGGTAGCTCATCTGCTAAATCAAAAGCAATGTCTTTATCATGTTCAACAAGTTTTACACTAAATTTCCCTTGACACAAATCTTTGGCTGTTTTATAACCAATCTGACTTCCTCCAAGGATCATTACTTTTTTAATATCAATTTTTACTTTACCCGAAAGTTCAAAAAGCTCTTCATCACCTCCTTTAGAGGTTATAAAAACCACCTTATCTCCTTCTTTAAACTGAGTATCACCTCTTGGTATTATAGTATATTGCGTACCGAAGCGTTGAATTGCTATTGGAATAAAATGAAGTTCTGGAAATACTTCTGCAGCTTCTTTTACTGTTTTGTCTACAAATGATGCCGTTCTGGAAAGTCGTAAACTCAACATCGTTAATGCTCCATCTTCAAACTCATAACTATCATTAAATCCGTATTGATTTAATAATAATTCAATCTCTGATGCTGCTAATGACTCTGGCGAGATAAGTTCATCTATTCCAAATTTAGAAAACCCAACTTCTTCCTTCTGATCAATAAACTCAGTATTAGATATTCTAGCTATTGTTCTTCTAGCTCCTAATTGTTTTGCTAAAACACAAGCTGTAATATTTGTAGTTTCGGAAGAGGTAACTGCTATAAATAAATCTGAAGTGTCTATCCTAGCATCTTTTAAAACTGCTATTGATGTTGCATCACCTTTAATTACTCTAATATCTAGATGGTCTATGGCATAAACCAAACTTTCTTTTTTTGTGTCAAGTAGAGTAATTTCTTGCGACTCGTAGGACAGTAATTTTGCCAAATGAAATCCGACTTCTCCTGCACCTGCAATGATTATTTTCATTATGTAAAGTATTCAAAAAACATACAAATATACTTTATTTTAAATATGTAGTAATGAAACTAATATATCTTTTCGTGGTAATGCTTTTTTCATTGTTATTTAGCAAATTTACAATCAAATTATTTATGTAGTTTTGTCAAAAATAAAAAGAATGTCTATAAAAGTTAAGCCATACAAGGATAGCGATTTAAACAAAAAACAACAGGTCACTAAAATGTTTGACACCATTTCGAAAGAATACGATGGGTTAAATCGTGTTATTTCTTTTGGAATTGATGTAAAGTGGAGAAGAAAAGTAGTAGATATTGTTGCTAAAACAAATCCTGAAAACATATTAGACATTGCTACAGGAACTGGTGATTTAGCCATTAGTTTAACTAAAACTAATGCAAAAGAAATAGTTGGTTTAGATATTAGCGATGGAATGCTTGAAGTTGGCAGGCAAAAAATTGCTCACAAAAAACTAGACGATAAAATAAAAATGGTTCTTGGAGATTCTGAAAGTTTACCATTTGAAGATAACACTTTTGATGCCATAACTGTTGCCTTTGGTGTACGTAATTTTGAAACTTTAGAAACTGGTCTTTCTGAAATACATAGAGTG
Source organism: Aquaticitalea lipolytica (assembly GCF_014641635.1). Classification (GTDB taxonomy): domain Bacteria; phylum Bacteroidota; class Bacteroidia; order Flavobacteriales; family Flavobacteriaceae; genus Aquaticitalea; species Aquaticitalea lipolytica. Next base: position 893,886 of record NZ_BMIC01000001.1, read on the forward strand.
CTAAAACCAAATGGTGTATTTGTAATTCTTGAAACCTCTGTTCCTACAAAAACTCCATACAAACAAGGCTATAAGTTTTATACAAAATATATTTTACCAACAATTGGTAAGATTTTTTCTAAAGACCAATCAGCATATTCTTATTTATGTGAATCGGCTTCTGTATTTCCTTATGGCGAAGCATTAAACAATATTTTAAGAAAAATTGGGTTTAATAGTGTTAATAACTTGCCACAAACATTTGGTGTAGCAACAATTTATACAGCGACAAAGTAATTTATATGAAAAAAATAAGTGCTCTTTTTATACTTTTAATTGTAACCCAAACGGCTTCTGCTCAACTTTTCAGCAAAGAAAAAATAAAGAATCAAGAAAATTTTGATAAAGATTTTTTGACTTGGGGTTATTTTATTGGCTTCAATAGTTATGATTTTAAGTTTGAATATGAACAAGACTTAAAAGACATAGAAGTACAAACTAATCTTGGTTTTGGCGTGGGCTTAATTGGTGATATGCGTATTAACGATTATTTTAATTTACGTTTTGAACCTGGCTTATATATTACACAACGAAATTTGCTTTACAATCAAAGTAGCTTTGATACTATTGCATTTACAGAAGCTGATTTGAATAGAGAAGTAAAATCTACATATATACATTTACCGTTACTTTTAAAAGTCTCTACAAAGCGAATTAACAACTTTAAACCCTTTATTGTTGGCGGATTATCAACAGCAATAAATTTATCAAGTAACGAAGAAAATCCTGACGATAATAGTGTAGGACAGTTTAGAACCAAAAGAGCTATGTACTTTTATGAGTTAGGTTTTGGTGTCGATTTTTACTTGTATTGGTTTAAATTCACACCAACTATTAGAGGCGTTTTTGCTTTAAACGATGAGCTAGTTAGAGATGTTGATCCAAATAGTCCATGGACAAGCAATATTTCTACTATGAAAACTCGTGGTGTATTTTTAAATTTTACTTTTCAGTAGAACCCCTTTTAAACTCACTTAACAAAATAGCAGTTGCCGTTGCTACATTTAAGCTTTCTGTTGCCTGAAGATTTCCAAAGCGAGGTATGCTAATTCTTGTATTTACAAATGTTTCAATAGTTGCTGATATACCATTAGCTTCATTTCCCAAAACTATAACACCTTTATCTGGTAACATTTGTTCATAAACATTTTTTCCTTCCATAAAAGCTCCAAAAACATCATTTTTATGTGCTTTTAAAAAAACCTCTAAATCTAAGTAACTAACATTTACTCTAGTTAAAGAACCCATTGTTGCCTGTACCACTTTTGAATTATAGCAATCTACTGTTGCGTTACTACAAACCAAATCTTTTATACCAAACCAGTCGCAAAGCCTAATAATTGTACCTAAATTGCCTGGATCTCTAACGTCATCTAAAGCCAATATTAATTTAGATTCATCAACAGGTTTTGTATTTGGAATTTTAAAAAGAGCTAAGGCAGTATTAGGAGTTTTTAATTTGCTTATCTTTTTAAGTTCGGACTCTGTAATTAATGTGAATTTTTCATCATTAACTTTAAAAGTAGGTTCTGTTGCAAATAAGTGATATAATTCAAACGTTGAATTTAAAAACTCTGCAATTCCCTTTTTCCCTTCAACAACAAAAAGCTGATGCTGATTTCTAAACTTTTTTTGATCTAAACTTGTAATTAATTTTATTTGGTTCTTTGTTAACATCAAAATGTATTTACTTTTGTTATGCTTTTAGATTCTTATATATTTTGGACTAATTTTTGTTTAGCAATAACAATCTTAAAACAGTAAATTTGAATCTATTAATTAAATTATTATTACTTAATTGAAACTCACTCTGGCAAAAATATCATTTATTACGTTAATCGTTATACTATTTACTTCTTGTAATGTTATAAAACGTGTAAAAAAAGAAGATTACTTGCTTACTGATAATACAGTTTATGTTAATGATAAGAAAAACAATAGTGAGGCTGTAACAAATTTACTGTACCAAAAACCAAACGGAAAACTACTTGGCTTCCCACTTAGGCTGCACATATACAATTTAGCTAGACCAAATATAGACTCTATAGTAGATTCGCAAATAAATGCAAATCCTAAAAAGAAAGAGCGTTTAACTAAGCTTCTATCTCAAAAACAATTTGATAAGTATTACCAATCAAAAAAAGATTTTAATGATTGGTTAAAAAAAACTGGTGAAGCTCCAGTAATTGTTAATGAGCTTAGAACAGAAAAATCTATCATTAATCTAAAAAAATATTACTACAACAAAGGCTGGTTTGATGTAGCAACATCATACGAAATTAAAAAAGATAGCAATCAAAGAGCCACTATAGATTATAAAGTAACTACTGGCGATCCATATATTTTAGACTCAATTACATCTAAAATAGGAACTCCTATTATTGATACTCTTTATAAAACACTTAAGAAAAAATCTTTAATTCAAAAAGGACAGCAATTTGATGCTAGTAATTTTGATGGTGAACGAGAACGTTTAACTACAGAATTAAGAAATTCAGGTTTATATTATTTCGGTCAAGACTATATTAAATTTGAAATTGATACAGTTGGCACTAATAAAAAAGTAAATACTGAAATTCAAATTCAAAACCGAATTATAAGAAATGAAGATTCTATTGTAAGAACTCCTTTTAAGGTTTATAAAATTAAAGATGTAAATATTTATACTGACGACTTTTTCGAAAATAAAGATTCAAAAATAACAGATTCTACAACTTACAAAAACTACAATTTATATAGTTATAATAAGTTAAAATACAGGCCTAAAGCCATTACAGACGCAGTTTTTATAACTAAAGGAAATGTATTTAAAGATATTGATAGAAGTCGTACTTATAGGTATTTAAGTGAGTTAAAGATTTTTAAATACCCTAATATTGAGTATATCGAAAACGCTAACGACACAACACTAACTGCAAATATTTACTTAACTCCTAAAAAGAAATATGGGCTTAATATAGATCTTGATATTACCCAAAGCAATATACAAACAGTTGGGTTTTCATTTAGTACAGGTTTATTAATCCGAAACATATTTAGAGGTGCCGAAACCCTTGAAATTTCTGCATTAGGAGCTATTGGTGCTTCTAAAGAAGCTGGAAACTCAAGAGACCAGTTTTTTGATATTAATGAAGTTGGCGCAAATATAAAGTTAACTATTCCTCGTATGTTTTTTCCTGTGAATACTAATAAAGTAATTCCAAAATTCATGTCTCCAACTACAAGAATAGGCTTAGGTGCTACGAGTCAGCAAAATATTGGTTTAGACAAGCAAAGTTTTACTGGTTTACTTAGTTATAATTGGTACCCTTCCCGAAAAGTAACAAACACTTTAGATTTGTTTAATATTCAATTTGTAAAAAATCTAAATATTGACAATTATTTTGGTGTATATCAAAACTCATTTAGTAGACTTAATACTATTGCCCAAACTTACAATACCAATCCTAGTTATTTTGATACAAATGGCAATTTAATCATTCCGCAAGGCGCAAATAGTTTTATTACAGATGCTCTTGATCCAAATTCAACCTTAAATCTAACTGATGATGATTTAATTAACGTAAGCAATATTTCACAACGTAAGAATAGACTAACAGAAAACAACCTCATCTTCGCAAGTAGTTTTAACTATGTTAAAAACAGAAGAGAAAATTTATTTGATAATGATTTTTCCATATTACGTTTCCGATTAGAACTAGCAGGAAATTTACTTTCAAACATTTCTAGTTTAGCAGGTTTAAATAAAAATTCAGACAATAGATACGAAGTTTTTGGCGTAGCTTTTTCTCAATATGCAAAAACTGAATTTGACTATGTTAAATATTGGGATTTAGGAAAACGTAATGTTTTTGCTGTTCGTAGCTATTTTGGTATTGCTATCCCTTATGGCAACTCAAACAGCATACCTTTTTCAAAAAGTTTTTTTGCAGGAGGACCTAATGACAACAGAGCATGGACAGCTTACAACTTAGGCCCAGGAAGCTCAAACTCAACAAACGAGTTTAATGAAGCAAATTTAAAACTTCACTTTAGTGCAGAGCAGCGCTTTAATATTTTTGGAAGTTTTAATGGAGCACTATTTGTTGACGCAGGAAACATTTGGAATGTTTTCGATAATATTACTGATGACTCTTATACCTTTAGTAGTTTAAGCTCTCTAAAAGATATAGCTGTTGGCTCAGGTTTTGGGTTACGTTATGATTTTAGATTCTTCATTTTGCGTGGTGATATTGGTTTTAAAACTTACGATCCATCAAACAATGATGGTAATCGTTGGTTTAAAGATTATAACTTTAGTAATGCTGTATATAATATAGGTATTAACTATCCTTTCTAGAACAAAACATCTTTTTTGCTATAACGTTTTCGCTGTTTTTAAGTCGAAGTAAGTTTATAATTCTCCAAAAATTATTGAAAAATTGATTACTTTTGAGTCACATATTTTTCAACTATAAAATCAAAAAAAATGAGTCACAACATAAAACCAGGAGTTGCAACTGGAAAAGCTGTACAAGATATTTTTAAACTAGCAAAACAAAAAAACTTTGCATTACCAGCAGTTAATGTAATTGGTTCTAGTAGTATAAATGGAGTATTAGAAACAGCAGCAGCTTTAAACGCTCCTGTTATCATCCAGTTTTCTAATGGAGGCTCAGTATTTAATGCAGGTAAAGGTTTAAGTAACGATAACCAAAAAGCAGCTATTGCTGGCGGAATTGCTGGTGCTAAACACGTTCATTTATTAGCAGAAGCATATGGTGTACCTGTCATTTTACATACAGACCATTGTGCAAAAAACTTATTGCCTTGGATTGATGGTTTATTAGATGCAAGCGAAAAACACTTTGCTGAAACAGGAAAACCTCTTTATAGTTCTCATATGATTGATTTATCTGAAGAACCTATTGAAGAAAACATCGAGATTTGTAAAGCATACCTTAAACGAATGAGTAAAATGGGAATGACTTTAGAAATTGAATTAGGAATTACAGGTGGCGAAGAAGATGGTGTAGATAATAGCGATGTTGATGATTCAAAATTATACACTCAACCTGAAGAAGTTGCTTATGCATATGAAGAGTTAAGTAAAATAAGTAATCAGTTTACAATAGCAGCTGCTTTTGGAAATGTACATGGTGTTTACAAACCAGGTAATGTAAAGCTGACACCAAAAATTTTAAAAAATTCTCAAGATTATGTGTCTAAAAAATTTGGAGTAGGCCATAATCATATCGACTTTGTGTTTCATGGTGGCTCTGGTTCTACAGTAGAAGAAATTAGAGAAGCAATAGGTTATGGTGTTATAAAGATGAACATCGATACAGATATGCAATATGCTTTTATGAGTGGAGTTCGTGATTATTTTAAATCTAATGAAGCTTATTTGCAATCACAAATTGGGAATCCAGATGGTGAGGATTCTCCAAATAAAAAGTATTATGACCCAAGGGCTTGGCTACGAAAAGGCGAACAAACATTTGTTGAACGCTTAAAAAAAGCGTTTGAAGACCTAAATAATGTAAATACTTTATAACTTTGCACCATAACTAAATAACTAAAACTCACTTTTAATGTCTTGGTTTAAAAGAAAAACAAAAGGTATTACTACCACAACCGAAGAGAAGAAAGATACTCCTAAAGGTCTGTGGTACAAATCACCAACAGGAAAAATTATAGATACAGAAGAGTTAGAAAAAAACTTTTATGTAAGTCCAGAAGATGGATACCATGTAAGAATTGGTAGTAGAGAATATTTTCAAATTTTATTTGACGACAATAAATTTAAAGAATTAGATGCAAATTTAGATTCTAAAGATCCTTTAAAATTTGAGGATACTAAAAAATATCCAGATCGACTAAAAGCTGCTCAAGCAAAAACAAATCTTAAAGATGCTGTAAGATGTGCAGTAGGAAAATCTAAAGGTAAAGATTTGGTTATTGCTTGTATGGATTTTAACTTTATTGGAGGCTCAATGGGTAGCGTTGTAGGTGAAAAAATTGCACGCGCAGCAGACTATGCTCTAAAAAAGAAAATCCCGTTTATGATTATCTCAAAATCTGGTGGAGCACGTATGCAAGAAGCTGCATTATCATTAATGCAACTTGCAAAAACATCAGCAAAGCTCGCGCAATTAGCTGATGCAAATATTCCTTACATCTCATTATCTACAGACCCAACAACAGGAGGAACAACTGCTTCTTTTGCTATGCTTGGTGATATTAATATTAGTGAGCCAGGAGCATTAATTGGTTTTGCAGGTCCTAGAGTTGTAAGAGACACAACAGGACAAGAATTACCAGAAGATTTTCAAACTGCTGAGTTTTTATTAGAACATGGCTTTTTAGATTTTATTACTGAACGTAGAGACTTAAAAAATAAAGTCAACTTATATATTGATTTAATAACAAATCAACCTTTAAGAGTTTAAAACATAAAAAAAAGGCGAACCAATTGGTTCGCCTTTTTAAATTAATAGCAATAAATTAATTCAATGTAATATTTACAACATTACCATTGTTAAACGTAAATGTTGCTTGGTTATCACAATTACCATTACCATAATCAAACACACCACCAAAGTTTGTACGCTGTACGTTAATGCTTCCGCTAACAAAATAAAAGCAAATAACCTCTCTACGTAATGGTATAACAACTTCATAAGTATGTGTATTACCATTTACAAAAGTAGTTGACCAGTTTCCAGTAATTTCAAAAACATTATCACTCCAAACTCCACTACCAAAACCTTCAACCCATTCTCTAATTTTTACTCCTTCTCTACTTGCTTGTGCTCCGTTTGGCCAAATTACAGTTAAATCTAAAGTATGTGTAAACTGTGGGTTTCCATTATCATTAGACAACTCTTTCAATAAAGTTTTACTACCAATTATGTTCTTATTGTCAAAATAGAAATCTTCAAGAGTATAAGTAATCAATACTTGTTGGGCTTCTGGATTTCTACTATAAGTAAACACAATTTGTCCTTTTAGTAAATGACCATTAACTATACAACCTTCTGTACCAAAGTCTACAGTCACTTCTCTGTAATTTTGCTGCATAACCACAGTAATAGTTACACAAGCTGGCAACCCAGATTGTTGAGCGGAACGACCTAACTCATCAGATTCCTGACCCTCGTAAGCATCAATAATAACATCACCTAACACAACTTCTATTTCGTCAATTTCTGACGATTTTGCAACTTCAGTAGTATCTTGTTCTTGAGTATCTACAGACTCTTCATCACTACAACTTGTAAATGCCAATCCTAAAACCACAAGGAAAAACATAACCTTTTTTGTTAAATCAATTTTTTTCATCATTACTTTATTTAATGTTAATATAAAGTTAAGACCAACTATGAGTAAAAAGGTTTAATATCATTATAAAAAATTCGATGAATGACATCAAAAAAATAAGCTTTAGCTTGTAAATCACTAAAAATTACTATATTTGCCGCTTGAAAGAGAAACTTTCATATACATAAAAATCATTTACAATAATATTAGCATGTATTTAGATCAAAAAGAAAAAGAAGCCATCTTTAAAAAACACGGTAAAGATGCAAAAGACACAGGTTCTGCAGAAGGGCAAATTGCTTTATTCACTTACAGAATTAACCATTTAACTGAGCACTTAAAAAACAATCGTAAAGATTTTAACACTGAGCGTTCATTAGTAAAGTTAGTAGGTAAAAGAAGAAGCTTACTAGATTACTTAACTAAGAAAGATATCTTAAGATATCGTGCCATAGTAAAAGAATTAGGATTAAGAAAATAATCAAATTAAGAGGCTTCGCGCCTCTTTTTTTGTTTTAAATACAACTCTGCGCAGAGTATAAATACGCATTGAAGAAGCTTATTATAGTTTTTCATTGGTCACAAACACAACAACTACAACAACACAACGACCATTGTTTAATTAGAATTAAAAAATTTATGATTCCAAAAGTTTTTAAAGAGGTCATTGACCTTGGTGATGGACGTACTATTTCCATCGAAACCGGAAAATTAGCAAAACAAGCTCATGGATCGGTTGTTGTACAATCTGGAAAATGTATGTTATTATGTACAGTTGTTTCCAATTACAAACAAAGTGATGTAGACTTTTTACCATTAACTGTAGATTACAGAGAAAAGTTTGCTGCCTCAGGACGTTATCCTGGAGGTTTTTTCAAAAGAGAAGCTAGACCAAGTGATGGTGAAGTATTAACAATGCGTCTTGTAGACCGTGTTTTACGTCCATTATTCCCTAAAGATTATCATGCAGAAACACAAGTGATGGTTCAATTAATGTCTCATGATGAAGATGTTATGCCAGATGCTATGGCAGGTTTAGCTGCATCTGCTGCTATTCAATTATCTGACGTGCCTTTTGAAACTCCAATTTCTGAAGCAAGAGTTGGACGTATTAATGGTGAGTTTATTATCAATCCAACAAGAGCACAATTAGAAGAATCAGACATCGATATGATGATTGGTGCATCTGCAGACTCAGTAATGATGGTTGAAGGCGAAATGCTAGAAATTTCTGAAGAAGAAATGGCAGAGGCAATTAAATTTGCTCATGAAGCTATTAAAGTGCAATGTGCTGCTCAAATAAGATTAGCTGAAGCTTTCGGTAAGAAAGAAACTCGTGAGTACGAACCAGAACGTGAAGATGAAGCTTTAGAAAAGAAAGTTCGTGATATGGCTTACGATAAAGTGTATGCTGTTGCAAGAGCTGCTTCTGCAAAGCACGAACGTAGTGCTGCATTTGATGCTATTAAGGAAGAAATTAAAGCTACTTTCTCTGAAGAAGAATTAGCCGAGTTTGACGGATTAGTTTCTAAATATTACTACAAAGCAGAAAAAGCTGCAATTCGTGACCTTACTTTAAATGAAGGTTTACGTCTTGATGGTCGTAAGACTGATGAAATTAGACCAATTTGGTGTGAAGTTGACTATTTACCATCTACACATGGTTCTTCAATTTTTACTCGTGGAGAAACTCAAGCATTAGCTACAGTAACTTTAGGAACATCAAGAGAAGCTAACCAAATAGATATGCCATCTTTTGAAGGTGAAGAGCGTTTCTATTTACATTATAATTTCCCTCCTTTTTCGACAGGAGAAGCTAGACCTTTAAGAGGTACTTCTCGTCGTGAAGTAGGACATGGAAACTTAGCACAACGTGCATTAAAAAATATGATTCCTTCAGATTTCCCATACACAGTACGTGTAGTTTCTGAAGTATTAGAATCTAATGGTTCTTCATCTATGGCAACTGTTTGCGCTGGAACTATGGCACTTATGGATGCTGGTGTAACATTAAAAAAACCTGTTTCTGGTATAGCAATGGGATTAATTTCTGATGGAGATTCTGGAAAATATGCTGTATTATCTGATATTTTAGGTGATGAAGATCACTTAGGAGATATGGACTTTAAAGTTACAGGTACTGCTGATGGTATTACTGCTTGCCAAATGGATATTAAAGTAAAAGGATTATCGTATGAAATCTTAGTAAATGCTTTAAAACAAGCACGTGATGGACGTTTACACATACTAAGTAAATTAACCGAAACAATTGCAGCTCCTGCAGCAGATGTTAAGCCTCATGCACCTAAAATGATTACCAGAAGAATTCCTAACGAATTTATTGGTGCATTAATTGGTCCTGGAGGAAAAGTAATTCAAGAATTACAAAAAGAAACTGGAACTACAATTGTTATTAACGAAGACCCAGTAACTGAAGAAGGTATTGTTGAAATTTTAGGTGTAGGTCAAGATGGTATTAATGCTGTATTAGCAAAAATAGATTCTTTATTGTTTAAGCCTGAAGTTGGTGGAACTTACGAAGTAAAAGTAATTAAAATGTTAGATTTTGGTGCTGTTGTTGAATATACTCAAGCTCCAGGAAACGAAGTTTTACTACACGTAAGTGAATTGGCTTGGGAACGTACAGAGAATGTATCTGACGTTGTTAATATGGGAGACGTTTTTAAAGTGAAATATTTTGGTGTAGATCCAAAAACACGTAAAGAAAAAGTATCTCGTAAAGCATTATTAGATAAGCCAGAAGGTTATGTTGCTAGACCACCAAGAGACAATAACGATCGTGGTGGACGTGATAACAGAGGTAGAGATAATCGTGGACGTGATAATAGACGTGACGATAGAAAACCAAGAGAAGATAAAAAAGAAGATTAATTCTTTTTAACTCAATAAATGAAAACCTCGCAATTAATATTGCGAGGTTTTTTTTGTTTTAACGCAACCTTTTTTTGTTTTTCAGACTATAGTTAAAACAAAAGAACTAAGCTATGAAATCAATTTTAAAAATATTATCAGTCTTTATTTTATTTATTTCAATAACATCATGCGACAACGAGCCATTTGGCGGCATATTTGTAAACGGAGAAGTCATAAACGTAGACTCTGAGCTTTATAATTTATTAGAACGTATAGCTGACGAAGGTGAAGAACTAGAACCGATAACTTGTATAGAGTTTGTTTATCCTTTAACCATTTATATTTTTGATGAAAACTTAGAATATTCTAACACACAATATATAACAACAGACCAACAGTTTAGTGATTTATTAGGGAGTTTAGATATAACATACTCAATAAGCGTTAGCTATCCTATAACAAGCACATTAAACGATGGTAGCACTTTTGTAATTGAAACTAATGAGCAGCTAAAAGAAGCTATAGATAATTGTATAAGAGACGAAGCTATTGGTAATTGCCAAGAACTAATTAGAAATTGCATATGGAAAGTGATTTATTTAGAAGATTCTGAAAACACATATGTAGGTGGAATTTTTCAAGAAAACGATGGAGCAACCACCTTTAATTTTGATGGCAATATACTTTTCGGTTCTTGGTCTCCATTATTTATTGAAGACGAATTACATTTAAACATTCATCTTAATAGCACAAATGAAGTAGCTGATTTTTGGAATAACGATTGGCTTGTAACATATTTAGGAAGCAGTGCAATGCGTTTATCAACAGAAAATCATTCTGTTTTATTAACTCAAATCTGTGACAACAACAATTCGTGCACAAATACAGGATTAAATTATAATGAATGTGAATTAACCAATAATTCTGGACATGCAGAATTTATTTTTGATAATTATAAGACCTGTATTTTAACTCTTTTTCTTGTTGAAGGTATTACTGATGCAGAAAATTTAAATGTTACTTTTCATGAAACATATGATGATTCTGAAACTAATTCTAATGCAATTTTATCTTCACAACCATATATTAATTTAGAACAAGACCAAGTGATTTGGGTTAGAATTGAAAATTTAGATTCTTTAGAATATATTATAATTCCTATTACTATTAACGCTATTAGTTGTTAACTTTAAATTATTAAACCTATGAAACCCATAATGAGATTAATTTTAAAAAGTTTTCGAAAATTTACCTTTTTTGCCTTTGTATTTATTTCGTGCTCAAATACTGATGACAACAATAATGCAAATTCAGAATTAGTTTGTGGTGAAGAAATTTTAAATTACTCTGGGACTATTTGTTGCGTAACTGGTTCAGAACTAGCAAATCCTGGAGAAAATTTGACTTATCAGTATAACAGCAACATAATTAGCTCAGTTTTTACTTGGGAAATAGTTTCTGGTTCAATTACAATTATTTCTGGGCAAAACACATCAGTAGTTACTTTAGAATTTGGAAATGATTTTACTACTGGAGTTGTTCTTGGAAGAGCTGTTGGAGATGAAATTTGTACCGAATCAATAACGATAAATAAAAGATAAAACAATATGAAATTAATCGCAAACATCTAACTAAGCTTATAATTACTTAAAAAATAAAGTGTTTGAATCTAGAAAAATTAATAAAAGATTGCAAAAAAAACAATCTTAAAGCTCAATGCGATTTGTATAACACATACAAAGACATCTTGTTTACTTTAAGTTTAAAGTATTGCAAAAATATTGAAGAAGCACAAGACAATCTTCAAGATGCTTTTATTGAAATTTTTAAGAATATAAAAAAATATAATGGTAAAGGCTCTTTTGAAGGATGGATAAAACGAATTACAATTAATAAGGCTATAGATAAGTACAAAAAAGAAAGCTATATAAACATTGTAATTAATGATGACATTTTAGAAGACACAACTATAGATACAGACAATTTAAATGTGCCTCTGCATATTATTTTAAACTTAATTCAAGAACTACCTAGCAGGTATCGATTGGTTTTTAATCTCTATGAGTTAGACAATTATTCTCATAAAGAGATTTCAAAAATGTTATCAATAACTGAAGGAACATCTAAATCGAATTTGCATAGGGCGAAACTAATCTTGAAAGAGAACATAAAAAAAATTAACGAATCCCAAATTCACAAAATAAAACATCATGGGAACTAAAAAAGATATAGGAAATGCGTTTAAAGAACGCTTATCAGAATTTAATGACTCACCCAATAACATAGTTTGGGAGAACATTGAAGCCAAACTTAAGAAAGAAAAAGAAGATGATCGAGTTATTCCGTTTTGGTTAAAATACGGAAGCATTGCTGCAGTATTGCTTATGATCTTATTTCTGAATAAAGATTCTATCTTCAATAATAATTCACCAAAAAACACAATAAATACTAGCTCAAATACAGTTACAAATAATGAGAATAAAAAATCAGATTTAATAAACAGCTCAAATCATTCAAATAATCCTATAAATACTAAAATATTAAACTCAAAAGAGGAAGTTATTATAGTATTAAATACCAATAATTCATCATCTAAAACAACAGCCACCAAATCTACCTCTATATATAAAGCAGATAAAAAAGTTGCATCAAACAAGGATGTAGCCAATAACTTAAATTTTAAAGAGAAAACTTCTAATATTTTACCAAAAGAATTTGGTGAAAACATAATAGAAAAAACTCTTTTAGACTCAATTTCAAATAGCAATGAGTTAGCAAGCAATGAGGAAGAGTTAAAAAAAGAGTTAACTATAGAAGACTCTATTAAAAGTCCACAAAAGTCAAAATGGAGTGTTTATCCTAATGCTTCTATTGTATATTATGATGGCTTTAAAACATCTTTTAAAAATCAAACTTCAATTACTTATGGTATATACTTCAATTATATTGGATCTGATAAAATTAACTTTAGACTTGGAGTAAATAAACTAAACTTAAAGCAAACATACACCAACAATAACAGTACAATAAAACAAGAAGTAAACTATATAGAAGTTCCTTTAGAAATTAAGTATGCATTAACACAACATAAAATAAAAACATATTTTGTTGGTGGCTTTAGTTATCTATTTCTAAATGATGCAACAAAAACTTCAACAGATGAGAGTAATATCAACTTAATTATCGATAATTCAGATTCATTTAATCAATCTACTTTATCACTAAATGCAGGCTTAAGTTTTCAAACCAAAATTTATAATAATCTCTATTTGAATCTGGAGCCAATGTTTAAGTATCACTTTGAACCATATTCAGTACAAAATGATTTTAATCCTTTTGTAATTTCTATAACAAGTGGCCTTGAATATAAATTTTAAATTGTTAAAAACATGTCATAATTTGCTTTTCTCGATATTTTCATTATATTATCAGTTATGATTTATACAGACAAAGAGAAATACTCGGACATTTTAAACAGCTCATTAACGTATTTAGAAAACAGTGGTTTTGAAAACATCAAAGCCGATGCTGAGGGTTATGAAACTCCAAAATCGTATCTTAAAAAAGGAAGCGAAATTAATATTACACCAGATATTGTTGCCGAAAAAGAAGGTAGAACTCATTATTTTGAGTTGAGTTTAAAATCAGACAAGCCTAAACTTTTAAAATCTAAATGGTTGTTTTTAAACACATTGAGCAATTTAAAATCACGTCGTTTTAAAATTATCACAACACGTGGTCATTATAAATTCACTCAAGAAATGTTAGAAGACATTCATCTTGAAGACAAAAAACCTATTAAAATTTAATTTAATTTTGAGATTATTGTAACATTTATACAACTTCTTACGTATAACTATGTAGCAATGTAATATTCACATTTATAATTTACAGAAAGACATTAGATGAGACAACTCAAAATTACGAAGCAGGTTACCAATAGAGAAACAGCTTCGCTAGACAAATATCTTCAAGAAATTGGAAAAGTTGACTTAATTACCGCAGACGAAGAAGTAGAATTAGCACAACGTATTAAAGCAGGAGATCAAGTTGCTTTAGAAAAATTGACTAAAGCTAATTTACGTTTTGTGGTTTCGGTAGCTAAACAATACCAAAATCAAGGATTAACTTTACCAGATTTAATAAATGAAGGTAATTTAGGTCTTATAAAAGCTGCACAACGTTTTGATGAAACTCGTGGTTTTAAATTCATTTCTTATGCAGTATGGTGGATTCGTCAATCGATTCTTCAAGCACTAGCTGAGCAATCTCGTATTGTACGTTTACCATTAAATAAAATTGGCTCTATTAACAAAATAAACAAAACATTTGCGTTTTTAGAGCAAAGTCATGAACGCCCACCAAGTGCAGAAGAGATTGCAAAAGAGTTGGACATGACTATAAACGACGTAAAAGAGTCTATGAAAAACTCTGGTCGTCACGTAAGTATGGATGCTCCTTTAGTAGAAGGTGAAGACTCTAACTTATACGATGTATTACGTTCTGGAGAGTCTCCAAATCCTGATAGAGATTTATTACATGAATCTTTACGTACAGAGATTGAAAGAGCTCTAGAAACATTAACACCTCGTGAAGCAGATGTTATTCGTTTATACTTTGGTTTAGGAGATCAACACCCAATGACTTTAGAAGAAATTGGTGAGACATTCGACCTAACTCGTGAGCGCGTACGTCAAATTAAAGAAAAAGCAATTCGTAGGTTGAAACATACCTCACGAAGCAAAATATTAAAAACATATTTAGGTTAGTAATCCCCAATAATTACGACTAAATTAACGTAACAAACAGTTACAACATAACTGTTCGTTTTTTGATTGATGAAAGAACCCAGAGCTGATTACTCTGGGTTCATTTTTTTACCTACTTTTGCAAAAACATAACAACAACACAACAATGAGTTCTAAATTAATAGCACCTTCAGTTTTAGCAGCAGATTTTGCAAATCTTCAACGTGATATAGAAATGATTAACCAAAGTGATGCAGATTGGTTTCACATAGATATTATGGATGGTGTTTTTGTGCCTAATATTTCTTTTGGAATGCCAGTTTTGAAAGCTATTAGCAAACATGCCAAAAAAACAATTGATGTGCATTTAATGATAGTTGAACCTGATCGTTATATTAAAACTTTTGCAGAATTAGGAAGCAATATCTTAACTGTTCACTATGAAGCTTGTACTCATCTTCACCGAACATTGCAAGCTATAAAAGCAGAAGGAATGCAAGCAGGTGTCGCTCTTAATCCTCATACAAATGTGAATGTTTTAGAAGACACCATTAATGATATAGATTTAGTTTGCTTAATGAGTGTAAATCCTGGTTTTGGAGGTCAAAGTTTTATTGAAAACACTTATAATAAAGTCACACAATTAAAAGCTTTAATTGAACGTAAAGGCGCTTCTACAAAAATT
The DNA here is from genome assembly GCF_014641635.1 of Aquaticitalea lipolytica. Taxonomy (GTDB): domain Bacteria; phylum Bacteroidota; class Bacteroidia; order Flavobacteriales; family Flavobacteriaceae; genus Aquaticitalea; species Aquaticitalea lipolytica. The sequence goes on from NZ_BMIC01000001.1 coordinate 909,534, forward strand.
GAAATTGATGGTGGTGTTACTAATAAAAACGCAAAACAATTAGTTGATGCTGGAGCTGATGTTCTGGTTGCTGGGAGTTATGTTTTTAAAAGCAGTGACCAGCCAAAAACAATAAAAGACTTAAGAATTTTAGCTAATTCTTAATTAGTAACCTGCAAAATTAAAATTAAGCATTTGCTTAGTTTTACTATAGATTTCTGGAAATTGAGTTTTAAAATCTTCTGGAGATTCAATAAAGGATTCAATTATTACTGCAAGAAACTCGTATTGATTAGTGTATGCGTATTCTCTAAAATATTCAGAGTTTATTAAGTCTTTTCGTAATGTTTCGGTATTTGCTAAAAGTTCTGTAAGCTCTTTAAAAGAGTCTGAAAAAATTGTAGAACTCACATCTCTCTCTTTCATACTATTTAAATGTATAGCATGAGCAAACTCATGAATTCCTAAGTTTAGTTTATCCTTTTCAATTTCAAAACCCTTTTTAAAATCTTTCCAAGACAAAACTAAAGTCTCCAACCTTGGATTAAATTCCCCTTTATGATAATCTTGATTCATATTTGAATAAAACTCTTCTGGATAAATAAATATCTTATTTATTAAACCTATATAAAAGTCTCTAAAACCAAAAGTGAGCATCACAGCAGTAGCTGATATAAGTACTTTCATTTCTTCAGTGACATGTAAGTTATCTCTGCCAATAAAATGTTTATCAATTATAAAAGATGCTACCCTATGCTCAAAATATATCTTGTGCTTGGGAGTTAGTTTATTGTAAAACTTAAACTGTTGTTCTAAAATAAACTTTTGATTAGGTTTTAGTTTTTTTAAAAAGAAAGGTGAATGAACAAAAAATGGCTTTTTATGCCTCATCACATATCCCATCTCTAACATTTTTAGCACAAAACTAAAAAGCATAACGAGTAGAACACAAAAGAAAACTCCGATTATAATCTTTCCTCCCAAAGAAAATTGTTCTATTAGAATTAGATGCTTATTTACCACTTTTAAATAACGTTAATTCATAATCTACATTGTGAGGGTTTTATTATTTTGAAATAAATATACAAAACAAAAAGCAAGCTAAATATAAAGCTTGCTTTTTGTTTTACTCGTGACTGCGATAGGAGTCGAACCTACAACCGCTGGAGCCGAAATCCAGTGCTCTATCCAATTGAGCTACGCAGCCTTTAATACTAATTATAGACTGCTTAGGTAATTTAAGAAAGTTTAGATTTTACAATTGTAGAAATTGTTTTACCATCTGCTTTTCCTGCCAATTGTTGATTAACAATTCCCATTACTTTACCCATATCTTTCATTCCTTCTGCTCCTACTTTAGCAATAGTTTCTACAACTACCTTTTCAATCTCTGTTTCACTTAATTGAGCTGGTAAAAACTGACTAATAATTTCAGCTTGTGCCAATTCTGGTGTAGCTAAATCGGTTCTGTTTTGTTCTGTAAAAATTGCCGCACTGTCTTTTCGTTGTTTAACTAGTTTTGAAAGAATTTTAATTTCTTGGTCTTTTGTTAACTCCTCTTTTGAACCTGTTTCGGTTTGAGCTAATAATATTTCCGACTTTACAGCTCTTAATGCTGCTAATGCCTCTTGATTTTTTTCTTTCATGGCTGCTTTCATTGCTGCCATGATACCTTCTTGTAAACTCATAATCATTTGTTTTGTGCGAAGATAAAAAAGAAACCCGAAAAGTAATTAAACTTTTCGGGTTAGAAAGTGTGAAACACTAAACTAAAATTTGCTATTAATCTACGTTATCATGTAAAAACGAATTATTGCTTCGTAATTGAATATCGTCGTTGTCGTCAGTGCCAACAGACATTCTAGAAGCATTCGTCTCAGAAGAGTGTTGTGTGTCTTCCAAGTTCACACCTTGTCTTTTATAAGCTGGTTCTTTTTCAATTTCATCTATTTTAGCATTGTTGAATTTGTAATTGAAATCTTTCATCTTACGTCTTCTTTCATCTGCTCTTTCTTTTAACATATCTGAAATTGGACTGTTCATAGGGTCTATTTCAGCTTTTTCAGTAGATATAGCTTCATCAGAAGCAACTACTTTCTTTTCAAAAACAATTTCTTCATCAATTTCTATTACTTTCTTTTTTGTAGTATTCATTGATGATTCAAATGACATAAAATCATCTAAAGCATATCTTTTTTCACCTTCTTCATTTGCTTCAGTTACAGGAATAATTTCAACATAATCGTTTACTTTTAAATCTTTCACTTCATCTTCTAACTCAAATAACACTCTATTTTCATCATTACTTACTGCCTCTTTTTGAGCATCAGACAAAGGCAAATCAAAGGTTAATGTGATTTGTTCTTCTTCCTCAATAATTTCTTCAACCTCGTCTTTAAATGGTTGAATTGGTGTAATAACAAAATCGTCTTCTTCAATAGTGTCTAAAACCTCATCATAAACAACATTCAAATTTTTAATAAACTCGGTTGTTGGTATTAAATCCATTTTTGTGTCAATTACGACTTCATCTTCAAAAAGTGTATGCTTTACTATAGTTTCCTTTTCTTCTTCTTTTTCAAGAATGATATCTGGAGTAATAATTGCTGGTTCACGCTCTTTAACATGTACGTCGTTATTTTGATCATCTTCTAATGCATGAATTACTTTTTTAACTTCTGTGTTAGATATTTCGTCTTGTTGTTCTACATCAAACCCAGTAGCAATAATTGTAACAGAAATTGATTCTTGTAAAGATTCGTCTTCACCAACTCCCATAATAATATTTGCTCCATGACCAGCTTCGTTTTGAATATGGTCATTAATTTCTCCAATTTCGTCAATAGTAATTTCTTGAGACCCAGAAACGATAAGCAACAATACGTTTTTGGCTCCAGTAATTTTATTGTCATTTAACAATGGCGAATCGAGGGCTTTCATAATTGCTTCATGAGCACGTGTTTTTCCAGATGCCGTTGCAGAACCCATTATTGCTGTTCCACTATTGCTTAACACAGTTTTTGCATCACGTAAATCGATGTTTTGTGTATAGTGATGTGTAATAACTTCAGCAATACCTCTAGAGGCAGTAGCTAAAACTTCATCAGCTTTAGAAAATCCTGCTTTAAAACCAAGATTACCATATACTTCTCGAAGCTTATTATTATTAATAACTATTAATGAATCTACGTGAGCGCGTAGTGTTTCTATACCTTTTTGTGCTTGTTCGTTACGTGTTTTACCTTCAAATTGAAAAGGCATAGTAACGATTCCGACAGTAAGAATATCTAATTCTTTTGCCATTTTAGCAATGATAGGAGCAGCTCCAGTACCTGTTCCTCCACCCATTCCAGCAGTTATAAATACCATTTTTGTATTGGTATCTAACATTCTGTGGATATCTTCCAAACTCTCAACAGCAGCTTGCTCTCCAACATCTGGATTAGCACCTGCTCCTAGACCTTCGGTTAAGTTCACACCAAGTTGAATTTTGTTTGGGACTCCACTGTTTTGCAGTGCTTGAGCATCTGTATTACAGATTACAAAATCAACTCCTTTAATACCTTGTTGAAACATGTGGTTAATAGCATTGCTTCCACCTCCACCAACACCTATCACTTTAATGACATTGGATTGATTTTTTGGCAAATCGAATGCGATGTTTCCAAATTCATTTTTGTTGCTCATATACTTGGGTTTTTTCTGGATTTATAATTAATATCTAATATTTTTACTCTGCGTTATCTAAAAAATCTTTAACACGTTCTGTTAGTTTATCTAAAAACGATTTACGCTCTTTTTTTGGTTGCACTATCTCTTCTTCTTCAATAATTGCTTCTTCATTAGATTCAGCTTCTGCCTCTTCTAAGGCTTCTATTTCAATTCGTTTGCGTTCTTGGCGTTTTAATCCGTCCATTACTAAACCAACTGCTGTTGCAAATAATGGGCTTGCAACTTCTTCATCACTATCTCCAGCTAAGTGCTCATTAGGAAACCCTATTCTGGTATCCATTCCTGTTATGTACTCTACTAATTGCTTTAAGTGTTTTAATTGTGCTCCTCCACCTGTTAAAACTATTCCTGCAATAAGTTTCTTTTTTTGTTCTTCGTGTCCATAGTTTTTAATCTCTACATACACTTGCTCAATAATTTCAACTACTCGAGCATGAATAATTTTAGAAAGATTTTTAAGAGTAATTTCCTTTGGCTCTCTTCCTCGTAATCCTGGAATTGATACAATCTCATTGTCTTTATTTTCTCCTGGCCATGCTGAACCAAACTTAATTTTTAATAATTCAGCTTGTTTTTCAATTATTGAACAACCTTCTTTAATGTCTTCAGTAATTACATTGCCACCAAAAGGAATAACAGCTGTATGACGAATAATTCCGTCTTTAAAGACAGCTAAATCTGTAGTTCCACCACCTATGTCGATTAATGCAACTCCAGCTTCTTTTTCTTCTTGACTTAAAACCGCATTTGCAGATGCCAATGGCTCTAGTGTAATCCCTTCAAGTTCTAATCCTGAACTTTTAACACAACGTCCTATATTTCTTATTGAAGACACTTGCCCAACTACAACATGAAAGTTTGCTTCCAAACGTCCACCATACATCCCAATAGGTTCTTTAATTTCTGCCTGACCATCAACTTTATATTCTTGTGGTAATACATGAATAATTTCTTCACCTGGCAACATTACCAATTTATGAACCTGATTGATTAGTCTATCAATATCATCTTCATCAATAACCAATTCAGAATTTGCTCTAGTTATATAATCACTATGCTGTAAACTTCTAATGTGTTGTCCAGCAATACCAACAGTTACGTCTTTTATTTTTAATCCGCTTTCAGCTTCAGCCTCTTGTACAGCTTGCTGAATAGATTGAATAGTTTGTGTAATATTATTAACAACTCCTCTGTGCACACCTAAACTTTTGGATTTTCCGATACCCAAAATTTCGGCTTTGCCATATTCGTTTTTACGACCTATCATAGCCACAATTTTTGTGGTTCCGATATCTAATCCTACTGAAATTTTATTGTTTTCCATCGTTTACTTTTTGGTGCAAATGACTTGTTTATCAAACCTTAAGTTCACTACACTATAACTATTAAGCGTATTATCTCTCATTGCCTTTTGGTAAAAAGCTTTGAGATTATTTATTTTTTTATCTAATTGCTTTATAGACCCTAATTGAACTTTAAAATCGTTCTTTCTAAATCTTAAATCGATACTTCTATTTTCGTTTTGATGAATTTCTACAACATGGTTTTTTAAAAACTCATCACTTTGAATTTTTTTTGCAACAACAGTCACATTATATAATTCTTTTTTGTTTACAAATCCAGTCACTAAAGGCACTCTTGCACTGTAATTTGTTGATAAAGGCATGTCTTTCCCTTCGTCATCAACGTAATAGGACGCATTTGTACTTATTCTTGCTATAGGTTTTTTCTGAATGATTTCGGCTGTTAATGTTCCATCAACATTGATGAACACTTGCGCTTCCTTAATCATTGGGTTAGAATTTAGGGTATTTTCCAACTCGTTCAAATCTATAATTTCTTTAGGCTTATTCGTAACACTCTGTTGATTTTGTATTAACAATTTACTAACAGTTTCATTTGTTACGAATAAATTTTCTTCACCAATAAATTCAATGTTTGGCGCACTCACTTTTCTTGCAGAGTTTCTAAATGAAGAAAATGCAAAAAGGAATATTACCAAAATTAGCAATACACTGATTTTTATGTAATTATAATTAACTCGCAACGCTTAGAGCTTGTTTTATATGTTTAACTTCTTCACCTATATCGCCTGCTCCAATAGTTAAAATAACTTGGGCATTTGACTGCTTTATACTTGAAATTAATTCTGATTTTTGAATTAACTTCTTGTTATTATTTTTAATTTTTGTCAATAACCATTCTGAATTAATTCCGCTAATTGGCAACTCTCTTGCTGGATAAATATCTAGCAATAAAATGTCGTCAAATTGCGAGAGGCTTTTCGCAAAATCGTCTGCAAAATCTCTTGTTCTGCTAAATAAATGCGGTTGAAAAATAGCTAACACTTTTTTGTTAGGATACATTTCTCGTACAGCTTGATGTACTGCATTTATTTCTTCAGGATGATGTGCATAATCATCAATAAAAACTAAATCTTCTGTTTTTATTTGATATGTAAATCTTCTTTTAACCCCTTTATAAGATGCTAATGCCGTGGCGAGCTGTTGCTGAGGGATGCCGTATTCTACAGACATCGCCAAGGCTATTAATGCATTCGACAAGTTATGTCTACCAGGTAGGTTAAATTTGAAGTTGTGTAGCGTTTGAGTTGGTGTTTTTACATCAAACTCATAACTGCCATTAATAATTTTTATATTTTGAACAGAATAATCAGAATCATCTTCTATTCCGTATGTAATTCCTTTTATAGGTAATCCGCTCTTAACGAATAGTTTACCATTAGGCTTTATTTTTTTTGAAAACTCTACAAAGGATTTTTTAAGCTCATCTGCTTCACCATAAATATCGAGATGATCTGCATCCATTGATGTAATACAAGCCATGTCTGGCGATAAAGTTAAAAACGAACGATCAAATTCATCAGCTTCAACTACAGTAACTTTAGTTCCGTTTAGGATAAAATTAGAATTATAGTTTTCACTTATTCCGCCTAAAAAAGCTGTGACTTCAACATTACTTTGGTATAACAAATGCCCAAGAATACTTGTTGTTGTTGTTTTACCATGAGTGCCTGCAACTGCTAGACAAAATGTATTTTTTGTGATTTCGCCCAGAACTGTTGATCGTTTTAAAACTTCATAATTATTATTCTTAAAGAAGTTTAATTCTTTATGATCTTTTGGCACAGCTGGAGTATAAATTACTAAAGTTGTTTCAGCATTTAAAAATGGTGCAGTAATATTATTTACTGAATCTTCAAAATGAACTTTCACACCTAAATCAACTAACGCCTCTGTTATATCTGTTTTAGTTTTGTCATAACCAGCAACAATTTTTCCATTAGCAACAAAATAACGAGCAAGAGCACTCATTCCGATACCTCCAATTCCTATAAAATAGACGTTATGTATGTTGTTTATATTCATTTACTTTTTAATAGTTTTTCAACTTCATCTGCTATGTCTTTTGTTGCATTTACTAAAGCTAATTTTTTTATGTTATTGCTTAATTCTTTTTGTTTTTCTACAGATGACACTAGCTGAGAAAACCTGTTTTCAAAATCTATATCTAAATCTTCTTCTTTAATTAGCAATGCTGCATCATTGTTTACAATAGCCATTGCATTTTTAGTTTGATGGTCTTCCGCCACATTTGGAGAAGGAATAAAAACAACAGGTTTACCAACTACACACAGTTCGGAAACAGAACTTGCTCCTGCTCTCGAGATAATAAAATCGGATGCTGCGTAAGCAAAATCCATATTATTTAAAAACGCATGAACCTGTACGTCGTCATTGTTATTGTATTTTTTATACATATCGTAATACAACTTCCCACATTGCCATATAACTTGTACATTTTGTGTTTGCAAAAACTCCAACTCTTTTTCTATAAGCTCATTTATTCTTCTAGCTCCTAAACTTCCTCCTAAAACTAACAGTGTATGCTTACCATGTTTTTGCTTAAAAAAGTCTTTAGCTTCAATTGTTTTATTGTCAATTTTTAATAAATCTTGACGTATTGGGTTTCCAGTTTTAATAAGTTTATCTTTTGGGAAAAAGCGCTCTAAACCGTCATAAGCAACACATATTTTATCAACTTTTTTAGCTAACAATTTATTTGTAATACCAGGATAAGAATTCTGTTCTTGGATTAAACTTGGAACTCCGTTAGCAGTAGCCATTTTTAATAATGGACCACTAGCAAAACCACCAGTACCAATTGCTACATTTGGCTTAAATGATTTTATAATTTTTCTTGCTCTCAACAAACTTATTATCAACTTAAATGGAAATACTAAATTCTTCAAACTAAGTTTTCGTTGTATGCCAGAAATCCAAAGTCCTTCAATTTTATAACCTGCTTGTGGTACTTTTTCCATCTCCATTCTATCCATTGCACCAACAAATAAAAACTCAGCATCAGGAAAACGAGATTTTAACTCATTTGCAATAGCAATTGCAGGATAGATATGTCCACCTGTTCCGCCACCTGATAATATGATTTTATACTTGCTCATTAAATTGCTTCACTTAAAATTTCGAGTGGGTTTTCTTCACTAGCTTCTTTTTCTTTTATTTCTTCTCTTTTAGCACTTACACTTAAAATGATTCCAAAAGCAAGACATGTCATCCAAATTGATGTTCCACCACTACTAATTAATGGTAATGTTTGACCAGTAACAGGAAATAATTCTACTGCAACAGCCATATTTATAAATGCTTGAAATACTATTGGAAGCCCAACTCCTAATACTAAAAGTTTGCCAAAAATAGTATCTGCTTTTTGCGAAATAATTACTATTCTAAATAACAACCAGCAATACATTACAACTAAAAACAAACCTCCAATTAAACCATATTCTTCAACGATTATGGCAAATATGAAATCTGACGACGATTGAGGTAAAAAGTTCTTTTGTACACTTTTGCCTGGTCCAACGCCTTGTATTCCTCCAGAAGCAATAGCAATCTTAGCTTTTTCAATTTGGTAATCAGCTTCAGTATCTTCACCACCTTGCATGAAATTTTCGATTCTATTTTCCCAAGTATTTATCCTATTTTCCATTAGGTCAGGAAACGCTTTTGCAACCAACACGAATAATCCTAAAGCGACTATTCCTGTACCAATGATTACTGCAATATATTTTGTTGGATAACCTCCAATAAAAGCTAATATCAGTACCATTGTAAACATGATAGCTGTTGTAGAAAAATTAGCTGGAAGAATTAATATTAATACTAAAAAAACTGGTAACCATAATGGCAAAATTGACTCTTTAAAAGTAATATCCTTGTCTTGTATTTTAGATAAATACCTCGCTACATATACCATTAACACAACTGCAGCCAGAGTTGATGTTTGAAAAGACATTCCAACTATTGGAATTTGTATCCATCGGCTTGCATTTGCGCCTTCAATAGTAGTACCTTGAAGCATAGTTACCACAAGTAATACCAAAACAATTGGTAACATTACCATAGATAAGCCTCTAAAATATCTGTATGGAATTATATGAACACCATACATTATTACAAACCCTAAAAAGAGATGCATAAAATGTTTAATAAAAAATGCAAAGGTGCTTCCTGAAGTTACAGAATATGCTAAATTACTAGCAGCACTGTACACAGGAAGGAATGAGAAAATTGCCAATAGTGTAACTATCGCCCAAATTAATCGATCCCCTTTTATGTTTTTTAAAACATTATCCATTTTCCCCTTTTTTATTCTGTGGTACCAAACACAGAAACACTAACCTTTTAAATTCTGTTTTAACAGAATGATTTAATTATAAATTTCTAACCGCATCTTTAAATTGGCGACCTCTATCTTCATAATTTTCAAACAAATCGAAACTTGCACATGCTGGAGACAACAATACAGAATCACCAGATTCAGCAAGTTTGTAAGCAATTTTTACTGCTTCATTCATTGATTGTGTTTCAATAATAACATCAACCATATTGCTAAATGTGCTCATTAATTTTTCGTTATCAACACCTAGACAAACAATAGCTTTTACTTTTTCGTTTACAAAAGGAAAAAGTTCTTCATAATTGTTGCCTTTATCAACTCCTCCAACTATCCAAACCGTTGGTGTATCCATACTTTCTAATGCATAATATGTTGCATTAACATTAGTTGCTTTTGAGTCGTTTATATATTGCACCTTATTAATTTTTAGTACATGCTCTAAACGATGCTCAACACCTTGAAAGTTTTCTAAACTTTCTCTTATTGTCTGTTTTCTAATTTTTAACAAATGCGCCACAGTCGACGCTGCCATTGCATTCTTAATATTGTGTTTTCCTTCTAAAGCTAAATTTGCTGTTGGCATAATTATCTGGTTGTTATCTATTGTTATTTTTATATTCTCTTTGTCTAAATACGCTCCATTTTCAATGACTCTTGTTAATGAAAATGGCAATAATGTGGATTGAATTTTGTTTAGCATTAACCACTCATTAATAACCTCATCATCTGCATCGTAGATTAAATAATCTTCTTTGGTTTGATTCAAGGCTATTCGAAATTTAGAATTGATATAATTTTCAAACTTGTAATCATATCTATCTAAATGGTCTGGTGTGATGTTTAACAGTACAGCTATATGTGGTTTAAAATCTACAATATCATCTAACTGAAAACTGCTAATTTCTAACACATAGTTTGGATAATTTTTTTCTAAAATCTGATTTGCAAAACTTTCACCAATATTTCCTGACAAACCAACTTCTAATTCTTGTTTTAGAATATGGTGCGTTAATGTTGCTGTTGTTGTTTTACCATTACTTCCTGTTATACCTACAATAGTTGCATTGGTATATTTTGAAGCAAACTCAATTTCAGAAATCACCAAAATTCCTTTATCACGTATTTGTTTTACCAAAGGTGCTTTGTCAGGAATTCCTGGACTTTTCATCACAATGTCAGCATTCAGTATTTTCGATTCTGTATGCTGCTCATCTTCAAATTCAATCTCATTATTTATAAGAACGTTTTTATATTTTTCTTTAATTGTTCCTTTATCTGAAACAAAAACTTCATACCCTTTTGCTTTACCCAAAAGCGCTGTACCTAAACCACTTTCTCCTCCTCCTAGAATCACTAATCGTTTCATTCTACCTAATTTTCAGTGTCACTATAGATACAATTGCGAGTAGGATTCCTATAATCCAAAATCGTGTTACAATTTTACTTTCGTGGTAACCTGATTTTTGAAAATGATGATGCAAAGGCGACATCTTGAAAATGCGTCGTCCTTCACCATATTTTTTCTTTGTGTATTTAAACCAACTTACTTGCATGACTACAGATAAGTTTTCGGCTAGGAAAATTCCGCACAATACAGGAATTAACCATTCTTTACGAACTGCAATTGCTATAACTGCTATAATTCCACCAATTGTAAGACTTCCTGTATCTCCCATAAACACTTGAGCTGGATAAGTATTATACCATAAGAACCCAATGAGTGCTCCCACAAATGCTGCGATATAAATAGTAATCTCTTCTACTCTTGGGATGTACATTATATTGAGGTAGTCTGAGAAAATGATGTTACCAGAAACCCAAGCAAAAATCCCTAAAGTGAGGACAATAATTGCTGATGTGCCTGCTGCCAAGCCATCAATTCCGTCCGTAAGATTTGCACCATTAGATACTGCTGTGATAATAAAGATGCTTACAAGTATGAAAACAATCCAAGAATATTTTTCTAACTCTGGGTTAATCCAAGTAATAACATCTGCATAATCGAATTCGTTTTCTTTTACAAATGGAATTGTTGTTTTTGTTGATTTTTCTTCAGGCTTAAATTGTTTGGTAATTGGAGCATTAGACATCACTAAAACCTGCTGTTGCTTTTGTGGCAATTCTTCTTTTATAGTTACATCTTTATGAAAAAACAATGTTGCGCCTACAATTATTCCTAATCCTACTTGACCTAAAACTTTAAACCTTCCTTTTAGTCCTTCTTTGTCTTTTTTAAATTTTTTGATATAATCATCAATAAACCCTATGGTTCCCATCCAAAGCGTGGTAATTATTAAAAGAATAACATATATGTTATCTAACTTTGAAAGTAATACTACAGGAATAAGTGTTGCTAGAATTATTATAATTCCACCCATTGTTGGTGTGCCAGCTTTTTCCACTTGACCTTCTAATCCTAAATCTCTAATAGTTTCACCTACTTGTTGTCTTTGTAAAAATTTAATAATGCGCTTACCATAAATAGTTGAAATAAGCAACGACAGAATTATAGCCATTGCAGCTCTGAAGGTGATGAACCCAAAAAGAGATGCTCCAGGAATCTGAAAGTGCTTTTCTAAATATTCAAATAGGTAATACAGCATATTATAATTTCATTTTTAAGACCTTTCGACTACGCTCAAGGTGACATTTAGATAATTATTTTTGTAATTGTTTTAAAAGTTCTTGTACTATTTTATAATCATCGAAATCAAATCGTTCACCTTTTATTTCTTGATAAGTTTCGTGACCTTTTCCTGCAATTAGTATAATATCATTAGGTTGCGCTAATTGACAAGCTGTTTTTATGGCTTGTCTTCTATCTACAATTGAAACAATTTTTTTGAAATTTTGAGGTTCAACACCTTTTTCTATCTCTTCAATAATTGTTTCTGGTACTTCGCTACGTGGATTATCACTTGTGAAAATGACTTTAGTACTCAAAGCCGAAGCTATATGTCCCATTTTCGGACGCTTTGTTTTATCTCTATCTCCACCACAACCAACTACTGTAATTAGCTCTTCATTTTTAGTACGAATACTATTAATTGTCTCTAACACATTTTGCAATGCATCTGGAGTGTGTGCATAATCAACTATAGCAGTGATTTTTTCATCAGAAATTAAATACTGAAAACGCCCACTAACACTTTCTAACTCACTTATAAGACGAAGATTTTCAACTTTTTCAAGTCCTAATAATTCAGCAGTAGCATAAATTGCCAATATATTATAAGCATTAAAATTGCCTATTAATCGTGTCCAAACTTCACTTTCATTAACTTTAAGAAGTAAACCTCCGAGTTGGTTCTCTAAAATTTGTGCTTTATAGTCTGCATAGGTTTTTAATGCATAAGTAATTTTTCTAGCTTTTGTGTTTTGAAGCATTACTAACCCATTCTTGTCATCAATATTTACTAATGCAAAGGCATCTTTAGGTAAATTATCGAAGAATGATTTTTTTACATCTCTATATTCTGCAAATGTGTCGTGATAATCTAAATGATCATGCGACAGATTTGTGAAAATACCGCCTTCAAATTTTAACCCTTCTGTTCTGTTTTGATGTATTCCATGTGAGCTTACTTCCATAAAACAAAACTCAACACCTTCATCATTCATCAAACTTAAAAACTTATTAATAGTTAATGAATCTGGTGTAGTATGTGTAGCTTTATACTCTTTGTCATCAACCATTATTTTTACAGTAGAAAGTAACCCAACTTTATAGCCTGCTTTTTTGAATAATTGATATAACAAAGTGGCAACTGTAGTTTTTCCGTTTGTACCAGTTACACCAACGAGTTTCAAATTTTCTGAAGGATTCTCATAATAATTTGAAGCCATAAATGCTAGTGCCTGACTTGCACTTTCTACTTGTATATAAGTAATTCCGTCTTGAAGATTTATTGGTAACTCTTCACAAATTATAGCTACAGCACCATTATTAATTGCAACATCAATAAACTTATGACCATCAGCAACACTACCTTTAATAGCCACAAAAACGTCGTTTTTTGATATTTTTCTAGAATCGAAATCAACAGCATTCACCTTTACACTTGTACTACCTACAACTGCATTAATGGTTACCTTATATAATATGTCTTTTAACTCTGTCATTAAATTTCTAAAAAGACTGTTTGATTTCGCTTTACTTTTATTCCTTTTTCAATTGATTGTGATTTTACAATTCCTACACCACCGATTTTAACTTTTAGTCCCATATTTTCAAGCAATGCTAAAGCATCCATTGTTGGCATTCCTGTAACATCGGGCATTATGGTTTTATAAGTTTGGGCTACATCATAGTAGGTCTGAAAATCATTATCTACAATTGTATTTTTAAACTGAAGTGACTTAACTTCGTCTGTAATTGGTGTATCTGTAAATATTTTTTGAGCAATTTTTTTGAATACAGGACCTGAAACATCAGCGCCATAATACCCTACACTTTTATCTGGCTCATGTATTACCACAATGCAAGAATATTTTGGGTTTTCAGCAGGAAAAAAACCTGCAAAAGATGAGATATAACTCAGTTTATCTTTTTGAGCATAATCCTTTTGACAAGTACCTGTTTTACCAGCCATAGAAAAATTTGGCGAATACAACTTATGCCCAGTGCCATGTGGTTTTTCAACAACTTCTTTTAGCAATTGTTTTACCTTAAGAATTGTTTCTTTAGAACAGATTTGCGGATTAATGACTTCTTTTTTGAAAGGCACAATTGTTTTATCAAACTCTCTAACCTCTCTTAAAAATTGAGGTTTCACCATTTCACCATCATTTGCAATAGCATTATAAAAAGTTAATGTTTGAAGTGGTGTAAACGAAACTCCATAACCATAGGCCATCCACTGCAAAGCAATACCACTCCATCTGCCATTTTTAATTCTAGGATCTGGAATTATTGGTTTAGGCTCACCAATTAATGGCAAGTCTAAATCGTTATTAAGATTCATTGAATATAATCGTTCAACAAACTTACTTGGTTGATTTTTATATGCTTTATCTATTGCTGCTACAATGCCTGTGTTTGAAGACACCTCAAAAGCTTTAGCGATAGATATTTTTCCATATCCACCATGTTTTGAATCTCTTACTGGCTTTCCATAAAAAGTTAAGACCCCATTTTTAGTATCAACAACATCACTTGTATCAATAACTTTATCTTCTAAAGCAGCAGTTAAAGCCATTAATTTAAAAGTAGAACCTGGCTCATGAGATTCGCCAATTGCATAATTTAACCTTTCATAATAATAACCATCACTATTACGCCCTAGGTTTGAAATAGCTCTAATTTCGCCAGTTTTGGTCTCCATTACAATAACACATCCATGATCTGCTTTATATTTTTCAAGCTGTTCTAAAAGTGCATGATGTGCTATATCTTGAATATTTACATCTATAGTTGTGTACACATCATAACCATCTTTAGGCTCTACTTCATTGAAGTCTGTTATTGGCTTCCATTGTCCATGACCTATTTTTTGTTTCCAACGATGACCATCGGTTCCTCTTAAATATTTTACCCCAAAAGCACCATCAATCCCTGCTCTAGTTACATTATTATCTTCATCAATACGCTCATAGCCTATAGTACGTTGTGCAATTCCACCCATTGGATGTTCTCTCTTAGTGGTTTGCTCAACAATTAATCCGCCTTTAAAAGCTCCAAGATTTAATAATGGAAAATTTCTTAAACGCGTATAGTCTGTATAATTTATATTTCTTGCAATTAGGTAATACCTGTTTTTATTAGCTCTTGCTTTTCTAATATCTTTTTGATAATAGCTAGACGATTTACCTGTATATTTTGATAGAGAGTCACATAACGGTGTTATATATTTTTCAAATATTTTATTTGTTGGCGTAATTGCATCGAGCCTTATATCATATTTAGGTATTGAAGTTGCTAACAAACTTCCATCTGAAGCATAAACATTACCTCTGTTAGCAGGAATTATAACATTTTTAATAGTACGTTGCTCTGCTAAATCTCTATATTTTTCTCCTTGAACAAATTGAATATTAAATAACTTAAAAGCAATAGCTATTGCGAAAACAAACATAATGCTTGCAACAAAATACAATCGGTTTAATATGCGTTTCTCTGTAACTGCC
Organism: Aquaticitalea lipolytica; assembly: GCF_014641635.1. GTDB lineage: Bacteria > Bacteroidota > Bacteroidia > Flavobacteriales > Flavobacteriaceae > Aquaticitalea > Aquaticitalea lipolytica. The sequence goes on from NZ_BMIC01000001.1 coordinate 925,092, forward strand.
ACTTAGCTTATTCTTGAGTTTTTACTTTTATTTTTTTTGGTGGAATCACTGAAGGCGCTATTCCTTTTTTTGCCATTTTTTCAACAAGAGCCGACTCCATTTTTAGCCTCATTAATTTTGAACGTCCATCAACAAATGCCGAACGCCATTCTTTTACTTCATTATTTAATTGTGCAATTTCATGCACTTTTTTGTCTGCACTATGCGAACTAGCAATCATAATAATCGCTAAAACAGAAATGAATATGATGATTCTCCAATTTTTAAAAGAATCATCACTAACCAAAAATTTACCTTTTAATATGCTGTAAATACTTTGTTTCATATTTTTTCTGCAACTCTTAACTTTGCACTTCTAGCTCTATTGTTTTCTTTTATTTCTGTTTTTGATGGCACTATTAAACCTCCAACTTTTCTTAAAGGCACTTCAAAATTTCCATATACATCCCGAACAGGTTCTCCTTCAAATAATCCGTTTCTTATAAAGCGCTTTACCAACCTGTCTTCTAAAGAGTGGTAAGAAATAAAACTTAAGCGCCCACCTACTTTTAAAACTTCAGGCATTTGACTTAATAATTCTTTTAAAGCTTCAATTTCCTGATTCACTTCAATTCTTATAGCTTGATAAATCTGTGCTAATACTTTATGCTCGTTTTTATGTTTTACAAATTTTTTTAAAACTTCTTTAAGGTGTTCGCTCGATTTAATTTCTCCTTGAACTCGTTCTTCAATAATCACTCTTGCCATTGCAGGAGCTTGTCTTAATTCGCCATATTGCAATAACACATTCTTTAATTGCTCTTCTTCATATTTATTAATTACATGAAAAGCCGACAATTGACTGTCTTGATTCATTCGCATATCTAAATCAGCTTCAAAGCGAGTAGAAAATCCTCGTTCGGCAACATCAAACTGATGAGAAGAAACTCCAAAGTCTGCAAGAACTCCATCAACTTCTTTAACTCCATAAAACCTTAAGAATCGTTTAATGAATCTAAAATTTTCGTTAATCAGTGTAAAGCGATTATCATCAATAGTATTTAAAAGAGCGTCTTTATCTTGATCAAAAGCATACAGCTTCCCTTTTGGCCCTAATCGTTTTAAAATCTCACGACTATGTCCTCCACCTCCAAAGGTGACATCTACATAAACACCATCTGGCTTAACATCTAAACCATCTACTGTCTCTTTAAGTAAAACTGCATTATGATAGTCCATTGTTATCATCATCTTGTCCCATTACATCTTCTGCTAAATCAGCAAAATCTACTGTTGCATCATCAATTGCTTGTTCATATTTCTGCTTATCCCAAATCTCAATAATGTTTATTGCTGAAGACACAACAATATCTTTAGTAATATCTGAGAATAACATTAAATCTTTCGGGATTAATAAACGTCCTGCACTATCAACCTCAACCATTTTAACTCCAGCTGTAAAACGACGAATAAAATCGTTGTTCTTTTTTTTGAAGCGATTAAGCTTATTCATTTTTTGCATTAATGCTTCCCATTCAGTCATTGGATACAATTCTAGGCACTGCTGAAAAACAGCACGCTTTAAAACAAAACCATTTTGAAGCATAGGAGATAACTGCTTCTTTATCGAAGCAGGTAGCATCAGCCTTCCTTTGGCATCAACTTTACACTCGTATGTTCCAATTAATGAGTTCAAACTGATTGGTTTATGTTTCTAACGACTAGAATTCAAATATATTGAAAATATTACCACATTTTACCACATTTTACCACTTTTGTTAATAAATTTTAAAAAATGAGCGTGTTTTTATATTTTTAGGGCACCACAAAAAGCTACAACACTCTAAATATCAATATGTTAAAAAGTGGTAAAAAACTTATCAATTGCTTGTCGAAAACTATTATTTGATTAATCTTTGGAAGTCTTGTGAAAAAGAAATAAAATTTGAATGATTTGACTATATTTGTTTTTTAAGTAAATGACTAACCAATTACATGAAACACCTCTTAAAAAAAGAAAAAAATTACAGTTATATTGAAGTTGGAGAAGGCAAACCAATTATTGTTCTTCACGGATTAATGGGTGGATTAAGTAATTTTGATGCTGTTTTACATTATTTTGGTAACAAGGGTTATAAAGTTATAATACCTGAATTACCAATATATTCTATGTCTTTACTTAAAACCAATGTTAAAAGCTTTGCTAAATATCTTCATGATTTTATTGCTTTTAAAGGTCTAGATGATGTTATTTTATTAGGCAACTCGCTTGGAGGTCATATTGGATTATATCATACAAAATTATATCCAGAAAAAGTAAAAGCTCTTGTTATAACTGGTAGCTCTGGCTTATACGAAAGTGCTATGGGTGGAGGCTACACCAAGCGTGGTGATTATGAAGTTATAAAGAAAAAAGCTCAAGAAGTTTTTTACGATCCTGCAATTGCAACAAAAGAGATTGTTGATGAAGTTTATGAGACTGTAAACGACCGAAATAAGCTTATAAAAACACTTGCCATTGCTAAAAGTGCAATACGCCATAATATGGCTAAAGATTTACCAAAAATGTCACTTCCTGTTTGCATTATTTGGGGTAAAAATGATAATGTGACTCCACCAGAAGTTGCTGAAGAATTTAATCAATTACTTCCTGATTCAGATTTGTTTTGGATAGATAAATGCGGACATGCTGCAATGATGGAGCATCCTGATGAATTCAATAGTATTCTTGATAAATGGTTGACTGACCGAAAACTATAAATTATGCTTATTAAAACTGCTGAATTTGTGATGAGCAATTCTGAAGTGGCTAAATGCCCTAAAGATGTGCTCCCAGAATATGCATTTATTGGTCGAAGTAATGTCGGAAAATCTTCGTTAATTAATATGCTAACTAACCATAAAAATTTAGCAAAAACCTCTGGACGTCCTGGAAAAACACAGTTAATCAATCATTTTTTGATTAATAAAAATTGGTTTTTGGTAGATTTACCTGGATATGGTTATGCAAAAGTCTCAAAGACTGCAAAAAAGAAATTTCAAAAGTTTATTACAGATTATTTTGAAAAGCGACAACAATTGGTTGCTGCTTTCGTATTAGTAGATATTCGACATGAGCCGCAAAAAATAGATTTAGAGTTTATGGAATGGATGGGAGTAAATGCGATTCCATTTTCAATTATATTTACAAAAGCCGACAAACTAAAACCAAAAGCTATTGAGCGAAATGTAGAGGCTTATACTCAAGAGTTACTAAAAACTTGGGAAGAAACACCTACATATTTTATAACCTCGTCAACATCTTCGGTTGGCAGAGATGAAGTACTTCAAAATATAGATATTACAAATCAGGAAATTAATAAACTAAGACAGAATTAGTTTTTTACATCTAAAGCATCACGCAAAGCATTACCAATTAACATAAAAGCCATAACTAAAAGCATAATACACAAACCAGGTATTAATGCTAGATAAGGCTTACCTAAAATAATGTAATTATAATGATCTTTTATCATTGCTCCCCAACTTGCCATTGGTGGTTGTGCTCCAATACCCAGAAAACTCAATCCGCTTTCTATAAGTATAGCTCCTGCAAAATTAGCTGCAGAAATGACTATTACTGGAGCCATAATATTTGGCAATATATGCCTTGTTATTATACGATAATCATTAAACCCTAATGCTCTTGCAGCTGTAACATATTGCATTTCTTTTACGCTAATAACCTGTCCTCGCACAACTCTAGCCACTTCAACCCACATTGTTAATCCAACTGCTATAAAAACCTGCCAAAACCCTTTGCCTAAAGCTAATGTAATTGCAATTACAAGCAGTAGTGTTGGTATGGACCAAGTCACATTAATAATCCACATAATTATCGCATCTACTTTGCCTCCAAAATAACCAGCAATGCTTCCCATAAAAATGCCAATAATTAAAGAAATAAAAACAGCTATAAAACCTATAAAAAAAGATATTCTAGAGCCAATTAATATTCTACTTAAGTAATCTCTCCCATACTTATCTGTTCCAAATTGAAATGTTTTTAGGGTTATAAATTGCTTATAATCTTGATTTGGAAAAGAATTTAATGATATCTGTTTTGTTACACCTTCCAATCCATCTGATGCGTATTCGGTATAAACTAACTCATTATTTTCAATTTTATAATTTGTAATAGGTATTTCAGTATCAGTGTTTTTGACTCCATAAAACACTTTTGAAAAAAATGACTGCTCATTTTTAATTTGTGAAGGGATTGTTAGCATTTGAACATTAAATCCAGGCTTTTTTGAATGGATTGTTAAATGCATTTGATTTGCATTTTGAGAATTATCTGGAGCTAAAACATAAGCAAAAATCGAAATAACACCAACAAATACAATAAACCAAAAACTTAAAACGCCCCAAATGTTCTTCTTGAACTTTTGGAGCGCTAATTGAGATAATGAGTTATTGTCTTTACTCATTTATACTATTGTTTTGCATTTGTAGCAACTTTAGTTTTAACTGGATAAGCCATTTTTAAATCGTTTAAAACATTTAACGCTTCTTCGATATATACATCTTGGCTTAAACTTTCATGCCAGCGTTCACGCTTTTGTTTTAAAACGCTATCAATTTCCATTTGCTTATTCTCATAAGGCAATGATTTAAAAGTTAGATTTGTTTTATAATCTGAAAGTTTATCAAATCGTTTTGCCTCTTCTTCGTTTAGCTTTAAAGTAGCTTTATAATCGTCATAATTAAGAGAATAAATTTCTCTGTCTCTAATTTTTTTAACCCATTGAGCGTTCTGGTCAATTAATTTTAATTGCTCATTATTTGCCATTCGCTCTTTACTTTTCTCTATAGTACTATTATAATCAAAGTAATTTTCCCATAAGGTATAATCTGCTGGCTCAATTTTATCCCATGCAAGTGGGTTTTCCTGGTCTTTCTCTCCAACATTAATATAACTATAACGATCTGGTACTACAACATCGCTTTTTACACCTTCTAATTGCGTTGAGCCACCATTAATTCTATAGAATTTTTGAGTTGTAAACTTCAATGCTCCCATATCACCATTAGTATTATTACGTACCATTCTGTTTAAATCTAATACATTCTGAACAGTTCCTTTACCATAGGTTTGTTTACTACCAATTACTATTGCTCGTTTATAGTCTTGCATTGCAGCTGCTAAAATTTCAGACGCAGATGCTGAAAGCTCATTCACTAAAATAACTAATGGACCATCCCAAACTATAGAACGATCTTTGTCATTTAATACTTCTTTTGGCTCACCTGCAGTTTTTACTTGTACTATAGGACCTTCTTTAATAAATAAGCCTGCCATATCAACAACAGTTTGTAGAGATCCTCCTCCATTGTTTCTTAAATCTAAAACTAATCCTTCAATACCTTCTGCTTTTAATCTTTCAATTTCTAGTTTTATATCTGACGCTGCATTACGCTTGTTATAATCTTCAAAATCTACATAGAATTTTGGAAGGTTTATAACACCAAATGTTTTTCCGTCCTTAATCACTGTTGAAGACTTAGCATAAGTTTCTTCTAACTCAACAACATCTCGTGTAATTCTTAAATCTTCAATAGTTCCATTCACTTTTTTTAATGTTAAAATAACATCAGTTCCTTTTGGTCCTTTTATTAATTTAACAGCATCATCTAAGCGCATACCTACAACATTTACTGCTGGCTCGTCACTATCTTGTTTTACTTTAAGTATTTGATCACCAACTTCTAACTTGTTTTGTCTCCATGCTGGTCCTCCACTAATAATTTCGTTAATAGTGATGACATCCATTTTTTTCTGTAAACGCGCTCCTATACCTTCAAAATTACCAGACATAGCTACATCAAAACGGTCTTTTTCTTCAGGTGCAAAATAAAATGTATGCGGATCGAACTCTTCTACAATAGCATTAATATAAACTGAGAACCAATCTTGGCGTTGTCTGTCATCAATAAAATCGTAAAGCTCATCAAGAGATTTTAAAGTAGTTTCTCTAGCTTCTTTTTCTATTTCTAAAAGTGATTTAGGTTTTTCAGAATTATTTTTTACTGCATTTTCTTGTTGAGAGATTAAATCATCATAATTAGCAATTGTTGAAAACTTAAGTTGTTGTCTCCAACGATTTTTCATTTCTTTTTTGCTATTTACATAAGGTAAATCTTTATAATCTGTCGAAAAATCTTCTTTAATATTAAAATTAAAAGGTTCAGACAACACTTCCTTATAAACCTGCTTAGATTCTTCTAAACGCTGTAATAATCTCTCGTGAGTGAGATTAAAAAACGATAAATCATAAGCTTTTATTTGATCGTCTAACTTGTCTTTATATACAGCAAATTCTTTAATATCAGACGCATAGAAATAGCGTTTAAATGGGTCTAGTTGCTCTAAATAATCGTCAAAAACTTGCTCAGAAAAACTATCGTTTAAATCTTTAGGGCTAAAATGACCTTGATCGAGCACGTATGTAATTAATTGTACAAGTAATTTATCTTTGTCTGGATCACTAAATTTTTTTGTTGTAAAACTGCAAGAAGCAAAAGCTAATAACAGTACTAGTAACAACAATTTATAATTCCTTTTCATAATGTTCATCATATTAATTTTAGGACTATGAAATCAATTTATATTAAACTACACTTTATATTACTTATTGTAAGTGTGGTTGATAAGATAATAAAATTTCACGCATATTTTTCACTAAAGTAAAAGAAAAAATCATGCCAATAAAACCAATCTCTACTAATTTTTTGTTAAACCTTATTTATAGGGCATTTCAATGGTAAATTATGTATTTTAGTAGCCTTAATTTAAGATAGATTTATGTCAAAAAAACCACTTATTTTAGTTATAAATGATGATGGAATAACAGCTCCAGGAATTAGAGCTCTTATTGAAGTAATGAACGAAATAGGCGATGTAGTTGTTGTTGCACCTGATAGTCCTCAAAGCGGAATGGGTCATGCCATCACAATTAATTCTACTTTATTTGTAGAAAAAGTAGTTATAGATAAAGGGAATCAAACCGAATATAGCTGTTCTGGAACTCCAGCTGATTGCGTAAAACTTGCAGTAAAACAAATTTTAGACAGACGACCAGACTTATGTGTTTCTGGTATTAACCATGGCTCAAACTCATCAATTAATGTAATATATTCTGGCACAATGAGTGCTGCTTTAGAGGCTGGCATTGAAGGCATACCTGCAATTGGATTTTCGTTACTTGATTATAATTGGAATGCGAATTTTGAACACGCAAAGCCTTTTGTAAAAACTATTGTTAAAAATGCACTTAAAAATGGGATACCAAATGGAGTTGTTTTAAATGTTAATATTCCTAATCTTGCTAAAAAAGACATTAAAGGCATTAAGGTTTGCAGGCAAGCTAAAGCTAATTGGGAAGAGGAATTTGATAAACGAAAAAATCCGCAAGGACGAGAATATTATTGGCTAACTGGTAAATTTGTAAATTTAGATAATGGTGAAGACACTGACGAATGGGCTTTAAAAAATAATTATATTTCTGTTGTACCTGTTCAATTTGATTTAACTGCTCATCATGCAATTCAAAATTTAAACACTTGGGAATTAAATGATTAAAAAAGAAGTATTTATTGGTTTTATTATAGGTATTCTCTCGACGGTAATTGGTGTTATTATAACTACTATCATTTTTAGTTTCTTTCAAAAGCTATCGTTTACCTCAACTTTCGATATTATAAAAGAACAAAATCGTCTTTGGGCTTTATTAGCTTTAGGAGCAATACCTAGTCAAATTGCTTTTTTTGTTTTACTTAACAAGAAAAAAGACTATAGAGCAAGAGGCATTGTATTATCAACCTTTTTAGTTGCATTTATTGTATATTACTTATATTTTTCATAACACATGAAATACTACATTATCGCTGGCGAAGCCTCAGGAGACTTACATGGTTCCAATTTAATGAAAGCATTACAAAAACAAGACGTTAATGCTCAATTTAGATTTTGGGGAGGCGATTTAATGCAGTCTGTTAGTGGCACTTTAGTTAAACATTACAAAGAACGCCAGTTTATGGGTTTTGCTGAAGTAATTTTTAACCTAAGAAAAATTTTAGGGCTTATAAAATATTGTAAAAACGATATTAAGAATTTTCAACCAGATGTAATTATTTTTATTGATAATTCAGGATTTAATCTTCGTATTGCAAAATGGGCTAAAGAACAAAATTTTAAAACACATTATTATATTTCCCCACAAGTTTGGGCATCAAGAGCTAGTAGAGTTGAAAAAATAAAACGCGATATTGATGCTATGTATGTTATACTCCCTTTTGAGAAAGAATTCTATGACAAACATGACTATGAAGTAAATTTTGTTGGACATCCTTTAATTGATGCTATTGCAGACAGGACTCAAATAAATGAATATGAGTTTAGAGCAAAACATGCCTTATCTGACAAACCTATTATTGCTTTACTTCCAGGAAGCAGAAAACAAGAAATTACCAAGATGCTGGGTGTAATGTTAAGTTTAGTAAATGATTTTAAAGATTATCAATTTGTGATTGCTGGTGCGCCAAGTCAAGACAGAGCATTTTATGATACATTTATAAAAAAAGCCAATGTTTCATTTATTAATAATGAAACCTACAACTTATTAAGTGTTTCAACTGCTGCATTAGTAACTTCTGGAACAGCAACATTAGAAACAGCATTATTTAAAGTACCTCAAGTTGTTTGTTATAAAGCTAATTCTATTTCGTATCAAATTGCTAAACGTATTATAACATTAAAATTTATTTCTTTAGTAAATTTAATAATGGATAAGGAAGTGGTTACCGAATTAATACAAAATGATTTTAACCCAAAACGACTTAAAAAAGAACTTAATAATATTTTAAACAAAAGTAAAAGAGAAGATATATTTATGAATTATTTTGAATTAGAGAAAAAACTTGGTGGAAAAGGCGCTAGTGAAAAAACTGCTAGTCTGATTTTTAATGCTATAAAAAATAACAATTCATGAAAAAATTACTAATACTAATATGCTTATCTGTTTGCTTTTATAATTGTAAATCTTCTAAGAATACTAAAGCTCCAACCAATGTAAATACAAGGCCAAACAAAACAACATTGCCTGAAGACAACTCAGTAAAACTTAATACAACAGATTTTCCAGATGTTTCCAATACTAATTCGAATAAAACAGAAACAGTTTTAGCTTTTAATATTATAGATTATGCCAAACAATTTAGTGGTGTGAGGTATAAATATGGTGGCACAACAAAAAGCGGAATGGATTGTTCTGGTTTAGTTTTTGAATCATTTAAAGCCTACGATATTTTATTGCCTAGAAGCTCCAGAGATATGGCAACAAAAGGTGTTAAAATAAAAATTGAAGATGTAAAAGAAGGTGATTTACTATTTTTTCACACTAACCCTAAAAAGAGAAACACAATATCGCATGTTGGTTTGGTTGTAACCTCACGAACTGGATTAGTAGAGTTCATCCATTCTACAACCCAAGCAGGAGTTATTGTGTCGTCTTTAGCAGAGCGTTATTGGTTTACTTCGTTTGTTGAAGCCCGAAGGATTTTATAACATATAAAAATTGAAAAACGATAAATAGAAATTGATGAAATTGCTAAACTTTCCCATTATCAAATTAACCTTGTTTTTGATAATTGGTATTCTCATAGCAACTTTTTTTACACTCCCTTTTTACCTAATTTTATTTTTAAGTATTGTTTTATTAGCATTCCTTTTAGTCACTTTAATTCTGGCTAAAAAACAGATTCACAAAACCATTTGGTTTGGCTTGTTAGCTTACTTTACAACTGTTTGTATTGGTGTTTTAATAGTGCAACTGCACAATCAGAAACAGTTTAATTCTCATTATACTCATAGTTTTTCGTCTAAAAACAATTCAACTCATCAAATTACTTTTAAGGTTAAAAATATTTTAAAACCTACATTATACCATGACAAGTATATTGTTGATATTTTAAAAATTGACAACCAAACAGTAACAGGAAAATTGTTGTTTAATATTGATAAAGATTCTTTAGAAAACAAAATAAATGTAGATGATGTGTTGTTCGTTTCAACTTCATTGAAAGAAATAAATCGACCACTAAATCCTTATCAATTTAATTATAGTGCATATCTCAAAAAGCAATATGTTTACTATCAAATTTCGACTGATTATCAATCCGTTTTTAAAATAAGTTCAGATCCCAATACTATTTCTAGATTAGCAAATAAAATTCATACAAAGATTAGTAATTCACTAGAGGCTTATCATTTTAAACCTGATGAATTGGCTATAATTAATGCATTACTTTTAGGTCAGCGACATGATATAAGTTCCGAAGTTTATGACAACTATGCTAGCGCTGGAGCAATTCATATTTTAGCTGTTTCTGGTCTTCATGTTGGAATTATCTTTCTGATACTAAACTTTTGCCTCAAACCAATAGAGCGTTTAAAAAATGGCAAGTACATTAAAATTACAATTGTTGTGCTTTTACTTTGGTGCTTTGCAGTAATTGCAGGACTAAGACCTTCAGTAACTCGAGCAGTAACTATGTTTACTGTTATAGCTATTGCTATGAATTTAAAACGGCCTTCAAACATCTATAATACTTTAGCTATTTCGATGTTCTTTTTATTACTCTTTAAACCCTTACTCCTATTTGATGTAGGATTTCAAATGAGTTATATTGCTGTTTTGGCAATTGTGAGTATACAGCCATTGATTATAAAAGTATGGACTCCAAAGTATAAACTTGTTAATTATTTTTGGAATATTTTTACTGTCACAATCGCTGCTCAAATTGGTGTTTTACCAATTAGCCTTTATTACTTTCATCAATTTCCTGGGTTGTTTTTTGTATCCAACTTAGTTATTCTTCCTTTTTTAGGACTTATTTTAGGGCTTGGTTTTATTGTAATTATTTTAGCATCACTAAAAATACTTCCTCAATTTGTTGCAGATATTTATGGAGGTTTAATTAGTTTAATGAACCACTTTATCGAATGGGTTTCTCAACAAGAGAGTTTCTTGTTTAAAGATATTTCCTTTGGAATTGGTTTTGTTATTGCAACGTACTTAATAATCATTTCTGTTACTAAATATTTTAAAAAGCCAAATTACTTAAGATTATCTTTTGTACTAATTTCTGTAATTGTTCTTCAATCCGTTTTTATATTCAATAAGCTTGATACTAAAAATAATGAGCTTGTAATTTTTCATAAGAGCAGGCATACTATAATTGGTTTAAAAGAAAATAATAACTTAACTATTGCACACACTATAGATAGCTCTTCAGTTTTTAACGAAAATAGTTTACAAAGCTACTCAGTTGGAAACTATATTAAGAAAATTAATCAAACCGATTTAAAGTCAGTATATACCTTTGCTAATAAAAAACTACTTGTTATAGACAGCTTAGGTGTTTACAATGTAAAATCTTTTCATGTAGACTACATTCTATTAAGAAACTCTCCAAAAGTAAATTTAAAAAGGCTAACCGATTCACTAAAACCTGAACTCATAATTGCAGATGGAAGTAATTATAAATCGTATACTAAACAGTGGGAAGAAACTTGTAAAAAACTAAAAATCCCTTTCTATAAAACCAGTGAAAAGGGAGCTTTTATAATAAGTAAATGATTTCTTATCCTTTAAATGCAGGCACAAATGCCGAATAGTATGCATTAAAATCTTCTTGCTTCTTCATATCCTTATGCTTATCATCTTTAAACATTTTAAGGTACAATTCTAATTGTTGAGGATTTTGATATCCACGAACAGGGAAAATTGTTTCTCCCTTTTCATCAAAAAACACAATGGTTGGATAAGCATTGACTTTTAAAACACGAGTTAAGTCGTGCACGCTGTTTCTTCGGGACGCTAATTCAGCTTTATAGTTGGGATTAGAATATGTTTTATCTTTATATTTTACAACATCATTCCCTTCTGCATTAAATTTAACCGCATAGTAGTTTTCATTAACATATTTAACTACATCTGGATTATGAAATGTGTTTTTATCTAACATTTTACAAGGTCCACACCAGTTAGTGTAAACATCCATCATTATTTTTTTTGGTTTCTTTTTTTGAAGTGCTAAAGCCTCTTCAAAAGTCACCCATTTAATTTCTTGAGCTATACTATTTGCAGAAACAAATAAAGCTAAGGCAAATACAACTGCTAATTTTTTCATCTTCGTTTTCTTTTATCTTTTATTTACTTCACCATTTAGAAGCAAAAGTTATTCCGAACTTACAAAAAATGCTCCAAGTTGGAGCATTTTGTCTTTATTTTAACGATTTATTCGTTATTTTACACCATGCATTAACTTTTTAAGTACAGGATTTAATATCATTGATACAAGACCAATACCTATTGGAACTAACGTAAATATTAAAAAGAAAGTACTTAATGAATATTGTTCAGTTATTTTATCAATCATTCCTCCCATTGTACCTGCAGCTTTTTGACCAATAGCAATTGCCAAATACCAAATACCAAACATAAAACCTATCATACGACCTGGAACTAGCTTACTTAAATATGAAAGACCTACAGGAGAAATACAAAGCTCTCCCATTGTATGCATTAAATATGCTAAAATTAAAAATATCATACTAACTGAAGCTGTTTTAGCTCCTTGAGGAATTCCCATAGTACCAAACACCAAAATACCAAATCCAAGACCTAATAATATGAGTCCAATTCCGTATTTCATAGCAACACTTGGGTTATATTTACTTTCCCACCATTTTGAAAACAAAGGCGCCAGCGTAATAATAAAAAATGAATTTAATATTCCAAACCATGAAGCACCAACTTCGGTTGTATCCTTACTAAATTCATTATTAATTTTATAAAACACCACATACCAAAGAAAAACAAAAGTAAGAGCTAAAATAATGTTTGAATATGGGATTTTTTTATAGGTCTTTTTGAATAATAAATATAACACCCAAGTTATTATGGCTAGTGGTGCTACAGTTAAAATTAAATCAATGATTTTAAATATCATTGCTGAATCTCCAGTTAAGGCACGAGCAGTATAATCTCTTGCAAATAAAGTCATTGAGCCCAAAGATTGTTCAAAAGCAGCAAAGAAAAACACAGTAAAAATTCCGAATATTGAAACAGCTATAATTTTATCTCTAACCATTTTTGAATAACGACCAATTCTTGTAATAATTAAATATAAAAACAGAACCAAGGCTGTAAGAATAACAACATTAGAACCATCTAGACTTCCAATCTTAAAATTTAATAAATTAATATTTCCAATTTTTGATAATGGATCATTAAACAAATACAATACACCTCCTAAAGAAGACAATACAATTAAAACCATATCTATTGAAGTAAATGGGTTTAATTTTTCAGTTGCACCTGTTGTATCATGCTCTTTTGGACTCTCTTCATTAATATTTTGAGGTAATTCTACTTCATGAACTTTAGATGGTCTTTCACCTATTGAACCAAACAAATCTTTTGCAAGCCAAAACTGAATTAATCCACCAAGCATAAAAATACCAGCCAAACCAAAACCATAGCTCCATCCAATGTTTTCAGCTAGATAACCACACAACATCATTCCAAAGAATGCTCCTGCATTTACTCCCATATAATAAATGGTATAAGCTCCATCTTTTTTAGATTCTTTGCCTTTATACATTTCAGAAATCATAGAGGTCATATTAGGCTTAAAAAACCCTGTACCTATAACCAGTAGAGCTAAACCTAAGTATAGAGACCAAGTTGTCTCAAAAACCATTGCAGCATGACCTAGCATCATTATAAAACATCCAATAATAACTGCCCATTTATAGCCTGTAATTTTATCTGCAATCCATCCACCTACAATTGGTGTTAAATATAACAATGAAGAATAAGTTCCTATTAATGCTAAAGCGTTTTCGCGTGACCATTCCCAACCTGGATTGTCGCTTAAAAAAGGTGCTGTTAAGAAAAGAACTAAAAGTATTTTCATCCCATAGAATGAAAAACGCTCCCACATTTCAGTAAAAAATATTACAAAAAGCCCAGCAGGATGACCAATAACTTTGTCTTTAAATAGATTTTCTATATCTGTATTCATAAAAAAATATTAAGGTTATTAAAAAAGAGAAACCCTCACAAAAGCTATTTTGCAAGGGTTATCTCATTATTATATTATTGTTTATCAGCTAATTCGAAGCCTTCTGTTTCATCAGTGTGCATAACGCGTTCGTTATCTTCAGCACCATGTGTAAGACGCTTTAAAGGCTTTAATATCATGATAAATAATGATCCAATTATAACTGTAAATACTAATATTCCTAAAAACACAGTATATTCTCCAAATTCTGAAGCTGATTCTCCAACAACACCTGCCACTTTATTACCTAATCCTGTTGCTGCAAAATAAACACCCATTAATAATGATGCATATTTTACTGGAGCAAGTTTTGTAATAAACGATAAGGCAACAGGAGAAATACAAAGCTCACCAATAGTATGAAACAGGTAAGCTAATACTAACCATATCATACTTGATGTTCCTGATTTTTCAAATTCCATAGCTGCAAATACCATAAATAAGAACCCAAAGCCCATAATTATAATACCTAATGCCATTTTAAATAACGACGAAGCCTCTTTACTCTTAAGTTGTCGTTTTGCCCAGAAGCTTGCTACAATTGTAGCAAAAATGATAATAAATCCAGCATTTAAACTTTGAAACATTACTGTTGGAATTTCCCAACCAAATAATACTCTATCAGTATTTGACTCAGTATATAAGTTCATTAATCCACCTGCTTGTTCAAAAGCTCCCCAGAATATAATTACCATTATAAACGATAACAATAATACCATAAAACGGTCTTTAAAAACTTGTGTGTCTAGTTCTTTATAAATCATCATTAAAAGTGCAGCAATAGCTGTTAAGAATAAAAACAACAATCCGTAACCCCATCCTAATTTATACCATCCAAAAGCTGATGCTAATAATAGGACTACAGTAAATAATAATTGCTTTGGTGAGCTAAATAATTTAGAATATAATTGTCCGTATGAGATTGCATTGCTATCACCTTTACTAGGCACAAAATTACCAACATGAACCAAATATTTTTGCCCATATATGTAATTAATTAATCCTAATACCATTACAATACCTGCAAGTCCAAA
Source organism: Aquaticitalea lipolytica (assembly GCF_014641635.1). Taxonomy (GTDB): domain Bacteria; phylum Bacteroidota; class Bacteroidia; order Flavobacteriales; family Flavobacteriaceae; genus Aquaticitalea; species Aquaticitalea lipolytica. The sequence goes on from NZ_BMIC01000001.1 coordinate 940,274, forward strand.
ACCTGCATGCCATCCCCATTTTGCGACTACTAAACCTACAATCATTGTAGCTAGTAACGACCCAAGGTTAATACCAATATAAAAAATACTAAACCCTTTATCGCGTCGTATATCACCTTCTTTATATAAACCACCAACCATAGTAGATATGTTTGGCTTTAATAATCCAACTCCTAATATTACTAATCCAAGACCAGTATAAAATGCCCAAATATCTGTAAGTACTAACACACCATGCCCTAAACACAGTATAATTGCACCTATTAAAACTGATTTTTTCTGACCGATTAATTTATCTGCAATCATTCCTCCAGGAATAGACATTACATAAACTAACATAGTGTACCATCCATAAAGCGCTAAAGCTTCTTGATTTGTCCAACCTAATCCAGCTCCTCTGTCGTCTCCTACAGTTTGAGTTGTCATATATAATACGAGTAATGCTCTCATTCCATAATATGAGAAACGTTCCCACATTTCTGTTAAAAATAAAATATAAAGTCCTATAGGTTGCCCAAAAAGTTCTTTTTGATGCGGCTTTAATGTTGTAGCAGACATAAATTTATGTGTTTAGTTATAGTTTGTTAAGTTTCTGTCTTTTAGACGAAAGTCTGATTTTTTGACAAAATAATGCCAAGTTTACTAAAAATTAAGCAAAAACACTAACTATTGAACGTTAAATAAGCAATGTTGGACAACTTGCAAATTTTAGTATTAAGAATAGTATCTTTGTAAACCTAAATAAAAGTTAATGAGTAAAACTATTTCTGGTTTTTCAAAATTGTCTAAATCCAAAAAAATCGATTGGATTGTTGATACCTATTTTTCTAATAAAGAAGATGCAAAACACATTATAAAACAATATTGGAATTCTAACGATAAGCTGCAACAACTTCATGATGAGTTTATTGAAAATACAATTACCAATTATTATTTACCTCTTGGTGTCGCTCCAAATTTTTTAATTAACGGAACATCGTACACCATACCTATGGCAATTGAAGAAAGTTCGGTTGTGGCTGCTGCTAGTAAAGCTGCTAAATTTTGGTATGACAGAGGTGGTTTTAAAGCCGAAGTGCTATCAACCACAAAAATAGGTCAAGTACATTTTATTTATAATGGAAAGACAGAAACGCTTAAAAAATATTTTGACAGTGTAAAATCAAAACTTATTGCAGATACCGAATCTCTCACAAAAAACATGCAAAAACGTGGAGGTGGAATTTTAGATATTGAATTACGAGATAAAACAAAAGATATTAAAGGCTATTATCAATTACATGCAACATTCGAAACGTTGGATGCAATGGGAGCTAATTTCATTAATTCGTGTTTAGAGCAATTTGCCAAAACTTTTAAATCTGAAGCTCATCATTTTGAATTATTCACTTCAGAAGAAAAAAATATTCAAATTGTGATGAGTATTTTATCTAACTACGTGCCAAATTGTTTAGTAAGAGCAGAAGTGAGTTGTAAGATTGAAGAGTTAAGTGATGACAAAAAAGTATCATCAGAAGAGTTTGCTACTAAATTTTTACAAGCTGTAAATATAGCAGAAGTTGAGCCTTATAGAGCTGTTACTCATAACAAAGGCATCATGAATGGTATAGATGCTGTTGTGTTAGCTACAGGAAATGATTTTAGAGCTGTTGAAGCTGGAGTTCATGCTTACGCTTCAAGAAATGGAAGATATTCAAGTTTAACACATGCTAAAATTGAAAATGGAATCTTCACCTTTTGGATTGAGATTCCTTTAGCACTAGGTACTGTTGGCGGATTAACCAATTTGCATCCTTTAGTAAAATTATCTTTAGAAATGCTTCACAAGCCTTCAGCAAAAGAATTAATGAAAATTGTAGCTGTTGCTGGATTGGCTCAAAATTTTGCAGCATTACGCTCACTTACAACTACAGGAATACAAGAAGGACATATGAAAATGCATTTAATGAACATTCTTAATCAGTTTGAAGCCACAGATAACGAGAAAATAATTCTTGTAGATCACTTTAAAACCAATGTCGTGACACACCATGCTGTTGTTGAGGCTATAAATAAGTTAAGAAATAAAAAGCTAAATTGAAAACCTACTACAGCAACGGAAAATTATTGATCACAGGAGAATATCTTGTTCTTGATGGCGCATTATCACTTGCTCTGCCTACAACTTATGGCCAGTCTCTTACAGTAAATCCAATTAAATTATCAAAATTACTTTGGAAAAGCATTGATTGTAACAATGATATTTGGTTTGAAAATGAGCTTTCTTTAGATGAAATTTCAAAAGGTTTAAATACAACACATGATGATATTTCTAACAAGTTAATTCAAATTTTAAATGCTGCTCAACAACTAAATCCAGGCTTTTTAAATCCCAAAAGCGGATTTGAAGTCACTACAAAGCTCGATTTTCCAAAAAATTGGGGACTTGGCTCATCTTCTACTCTAATTAATAATATTGCTAATTGGGCAAATGTGGACGCCTACAAATTGTTAGCACTTACTTTTGGAGGAAGTGGTTACGACATTGCTTGTGCGCAATATAATTCAGCTATAACATATCAATTAAAAGACAAAAAACCTTTAGTAAAATCAGTGGCTTTTAAACCCGAATTTAAAGACAATTTATACTTTGTATTTTTAAACCAAAAGCAAAACAGCAGAGATGCTATTGCTCATTACAAAACTAACAAGTCGAATACTGAAGTTGCAATTAATCAAATAAATGATATTACTACACAAATGATGTCTTGTAAAACAATTGATGAGTTTAGCTTGTTAATTGACAAGCATGAATCTATAATTTCAAAAACAATACATCAAAAAACAGTAAAAGAGCAACTTTTTAATGATTTTAAAGGCAGTATAAAAAGTCTTGGTGCTTGGGGAGGAGATTTTGTTTTGGTCGCTTGTAAAGAGAACCCTGTAGATTATTTTAAAAACAAAGGTTACCAGACAGTCATAAGATACTCAAAAATGATTCTATAAAAAAAGCCTCACTTTTAGTGAGGCTTTTTTTATGCATTAACTAAACTTATTAATAAAATTTAGCTCTATTATCTTCTATTTCTGCAGCTTCCTTAAGAGCATTATATACTTTTACTTGTGCAGCACCAACTCTTGCAGCTGTAAGCCTATTTGCAACAGCTTGGTAATTGTCTAATTTAGGCGCTTCAGTTTTATTAGTAACCTCAATCATGTAAACACCGTTGTTACCATCAATTAATTTTGATTTCTGTCCTACTTTTAATCCAAAAGCATTACCAACAACTAATGGCTCATTACCTGCTCCAGATAATGTTGGGTTTTTCATATTTACAGCTGAAGCATTTTGTACAGTTACGTTTTGACTAGATGCAATTGCATCCATAGACTTTCCTGCAATCTTCTCTCTAATCATTTTAGCCTTTTTCTCTTTTCTGATTTCTGGAATTGCAGTTACAGAGGCAGCTTCAACACTCATTAACCCTTTTTTATTTGATGCAGATAATTGTACTACAACAAAACCTCCATTAGGAATAGAAAAACGCTTGTAGTCACCTACTTTAGTTCCATCTTCAAAAGCCCAACGAACAATTGAACGTTGACTTCCTAATCCAGGAATGTTTTCATCTAATTCTTTAATACCATTAACTGGTTTTACTTCATAGCTGTTTTTTGTAGCTACTTCTTGAAAATCTTTATCTTGAATAGCAATTTCAAATTTAGATGTTGCATTAAACACATCATCAATTGTTTTTTCTGAAGGCTCAATTTTTTGACCTAACGTTGCTATTTTTAAAACTCTATTCTTTTCTTTTTGACCAAGTATTTCGATAATATGGAAACCAAAAGCTGTTTTCACAACTCCTAAATCTCCTGTTTTCCCTTCAAACTCAAAATCATTGAATTCTGGAACCATAGTATTGTATGGGTGAAAATCATATTCTCCTCCTTTTTCAACACTTCCAAGATCTGAAGATAAAGCTGTAACTAATTCAGGGAATTTAGATTTATTAGCTTTTACAACTGCTAAAACGCTATCAGCAGTCTTTTTTGCTTCTGCTTCAGTTTGCGTAACATCTGGTTGCGCACTTTGTGCACCAACAAATGGGATTAATATGTGTCTTACTTTTACTGAATCTGGAATTGTTTTTTCAGCAACAACTTTAGAAATTTTAAACATTCCGTTGTCTTTGTAAGGACCATAATACTGACCAACACCTAACTTAAAGATACTATCTTGTACTGTAGCTGGTAATGTATTTTTCGAAACAAAGTTGTCGTTGTATTTAACATCTGAATATGTGTTAATGAAATTTTCAACGTCTTTAGTTTCACGTAATCCAATAATTGTATCATTTAACTTTGATACATCATTATACTCAACTTTATTGTTTAACAATGCAATTACACTGTTTTTTATTGCTTCTTCATCTTCAATTGAAGCAACCTCTTTAAACTCAACAAAATTGATATCTCTTGATGCATCAACTTCAAATTTCTTTTGATTAGCATTAATATAATCTTCAATTTCAGATTTTGATACTTTTACTATACTATCAGAAATTGATGTAAAAGGCACTTGAACAAATTTTACATCTACTGCTTCATTTTCTAGAACATAATCAACCTTAGCTTCTCCAATTGTGCTTGTAATACCAGCTTTAATCATATTGTAATATGATTGCTCTTGAGCACCAACAGCAATAGATTTTTCGTTATCTACCCAATCATCATAATTTATTTGTATTTGTCCACCAAGTACAGTTGGAGTTGGAGCAGTTGCTTTTAAGTTAGCAATAAACTCGTTTAATTTATTTTCATCAAAAACACCAGCTTCATTTAAAAACTCAGGAAAACTTGAAAAACTATTTTTCAATAAATCTCTCATCTGGTCTTTTTCAACAGTTAATCCTAACTCATCAAACTGAGTTTTCATAATTGCTTTTCTAACTTCTAAATCCCAAACTCTATTCATTGCTTGAGTTGAAGTACCATTAGGTCCTAATTGACGTTGAGCCAATTCAACTTTATTCATGAAATCAACACGGTTTACGTCTTGACCATTAATTGTTGCAACTATATCTTGAGAACCAGTAAAAGCACTACTGTTTTTAAATAAATCTGAAAGCACAAATGAGAAAAGTGCTAACGCGATAATAAGTATTAAGAAAAGTGAACGTTGTCTAATTTTATTTAAAACTGCCATTTTGTTGTATACGTTTATAAAATATAAGTGCGCGAAAATACCAATTTCTATTAAATAATAAAAGTAGAATATCGGTTTTTATTTGTAAGATGTCGTTTTAATCTTCTTCTAGCACTTTTAAAGAAACTAAGTCTATTTTTGTAGTTGATACTTCTAAAATTGTAAACAAGAAATTATCTATTATAATTTGATCGCTAACATGAGGAATTTCTTCTGTTTCATCAACAATGAGTCCACCAAGAGTTTCGTAATTTTCTCCTTCTGGAAGATCTAATTTGTAGGTTTCGTTTATATAATCTACTTCTAATCGCGCTGAGAATTTATAGTTGTTTTCATCAATTTTTTCTTCAATCAACTCTACTGTATCATGTTCATCTTCAATCTCGCCAACTAATTCTTCAACTATATCTTCTACAGTAATAATTCCAGAGGTTCCTCCATACTCATCAATTACTATAGAAATACTTTTTCTTTTTTTAGTTAAAAGATTAAGTACGTCTTTAACTAACATTGTTTCTGGAACAAATTCAACAGACATTACAATTGATTTGATGGTTTTGGGTTTTTTAAATAAATCAAACGAATGTACATACCCAATAATATCATCAATAGTATCCTTATAAACCAATATTTTAGACAACCCAGAAGATGTAAATAGTGCATTAAGATTTTTTAGAGAGTCATTAACATCGACAGCTATTATTTCTGTTCGAGGAATCATAACTTCACGAGCTTTAACTTCGGAAAATTCTAAAGCATTTTGAAATATTTGAATTTCACTATCTACCTCATCATGCTCTTCAACAGATTCCATTTGCTCACTAATATAATTACCTAATTCTACTTTAGTCATTACTAATTGCACATCTTCACCTTGAGCTTTAAAAATATGCTTAATAACCATATTAGTAATCCAAATAACAAAATCTGCAACATACCAAAATAAAAAATAGAATGCATAAGCTGGAATAGCTAATGCTTTTAAAAGGTAATTAGCATAAATCTGAAAGAAAACTTTAGGCAAAAACTCAGCTGTAATTAATATTATTAATGTAGAAATTATGGTTTGAGACAATAAACTTAAGTCTACTAGTAAGTAGTCTAATTGAGGTAATTGTGTTGGCACCATACTTTGAAACCAATTAACCAATAAGTCTCCCATTAAAAACCCATAAACAACCAATGCTATATTATTACCAATAAGCATAGTTGCTATAAACTTTGAAGGTTTTGCAGTAAGTTTAGTTAATACTCTTGCCAGTAAATCTTTTTGCTTTTTTTCAATTTCTATATGTATTTTGTTTGAAGATACATAAGCAATCTCCATACCTGAAAAGAATGCAGAGGCAATAAGTGATATAATAATTATTAAGACATTAACGTCCATAGATTATTGCTTATTATTATCCATTTTTTTTCTGAAATACTTTTTGAAAAAGTACATAAAAACAGCTAAAACAGCAAAAAACAAAAGCATGTAAGCTCTTTCTCTATCTACATTCCAGTTTCTGTAAGTTTCGTAACTAAAGAAAACAGCTATAAAAAGATATGCGTATTGAATAATTTTTTGAAGCATTGTTGGTTGTATAAGTTAATTATTGAGCAAAGATAACTAATTATTAATCTAAATTAACTATTCCTGTTATTTCGCTTAAGCCATAGACATTAACATCTTTATCTGAATCGTAAGCGTTTGCTGTCATTATTTTTGTTGGAGATACAAAGCGAATAGGTTTATTTGTAAACACCCATTCTCTTTTTTGATCGAAATATAATTGCTCTGCAAATAACGTGTCGTTTTCTTGAGTAATAATTGTAACGTTACCCTGTAAGTCTATTAAATCGGTTTCACTGTAAGAAATTGCATAATCTGATAGAATAACACTTTTTCTGTTATTATCACTAAATAAGGTAAGTTTAATCCCTTTTGGGAACTCAGTAAAAGCAAAATTTCTATTAGAAAAATCTAGCATCTTTACACTTACTAAATCTGCTTTTATCCTTCCAGAATCTGTGTATTTTAAATTTATTGTATCTGCAACACCAATAGGCTCGTTCTGTAAAATACCTATTTGTTGCACTTCATCATAATTGTTTTTACATGAAAAAAACATAGTCACAGCAATTGCTGTGACTATGTATAGTAAATTATATGATTTATTATTTTTCATTTATAGTTTTGGCACAGTTACACTTGCACCTATCCAACAACCAATATTGATTACTTGTCCACTTTTACTTTGTTCAAATATCATGCTTCTACTTGGAGCTTTTCCTTCATAACTATCGGCTAAACCGTTAGCGTATGATGCTAAATTAGAATCAACTCTTGCAGCTTTACGTGCTTCTGCTGCTGCTAACCAATACACTGCTCTTTTATCAAATTCATCTTTACCACAGCTATTAGCACTTGCAGCATACATTTGCGCTATTGAAGTGTAAGCTTTACCCATTGATGGACTTAAACTTAACGCCTTTCTGTAATAGTTTCTTGCTGCAGAGTAATCTCCTTTGTTTTTTAAACTTCCAGCAATTCTATAAGCTAATTTTGCTTTCTTAAAGTTATCTGTTTCTAAATCGTAAGATTGGTTAAGGTAATCCATACCCTCTTTATTCTTACCTTGCTTAAATAATAAACTAGCCACGAAATATTTGGTATCTGCAGATGGTGCAGTTTCATCATAAGCCTTAACTAATTTTATATATAAAGGATCATCAGTACACTCTTTGTTATACATTCTGCTTACAGCACGTTGTAACCAAACTGCATCATTTTTAAAAGTTTCAAAATCTTTAGTATATAAAGGAATTAAGTTTTCGCAATTTGCTAAAATCCCTAATTTACTATCTATACTTCCACCAATTGTTTCGTAGTTTTCAAGGTAACTGTTATAAGACGCTTTACGTTGCTCGTCTTTAGACGAAAGACCTTCTCCACTTTCTTCTTTTTCTATTAATTCATTTAGCTTTTTAGTATAAGCATCTTTTTCTGTTTCAATTTTACCAGTTACATCATCATACTTGTTAAATACATCTTGAATTGGCGCTTGACCTGCATTATGTAAATCTACTAATGTAGAAAAGTAAATATATAAACCTCTAGGGCTTGAAAAGTTTTCTAAGTCTGTTTTAAAAGCTTTATCAAAAGCATCATAGATTTGCTTGTCATTTAAACCAAGTTCTTTTTTATGATCGTACATTAACTCAGCCTTGTCAACAAGAACTTCTCCATTGCTATAGTTAGATGAAAAATTAACTAAAGCTTCATCCCAAAGCTTCATTAAGTCGTTAATATAACCAACTTTATCTGCTCCTGTTGAGTTCTCAATTTTGTGCTCTAATATTTTTTCTCCATAAGCATAAATTGCTCTGTTGAATTTTGGACATTTGTTACGCACTTTCATCCATGGACTATATGCCTCATCATACTTTTTGCTCTTGTAGTAATCTGTAAAGATGGTCAAGTTAGTCATGCACTCTTCATCTTGTTGAGCAAAACTCATATTAAGACCAAATAAAAGGGCTGCAAATACTAAAGTAATTCTCGTTTTCATTTTTGTAATTATTAATCTATTAGTTATATTTTCTTTTTTGGAACCATCTATCATTTAAAGATAAACTTATTTGAAGATTTATAAAATTCTCTTGAATTAAATTTTGGTTTGTTGTTCCACGCTTACCAAATTCAAGTCCAAGATTTGCATTTGAAAATAAACCTCCAACTGGTAACCCAACTCCAAAAGACATGCCAAACTCATTAATAGTTTCATTATTAATTTCTAAACCTGTGTTCTCGTAATGCAACCCTCCTCTATAAGTTACTCTTTTCCAGTAATTTGAAAAAGAATTGTAATCAGGAATATAAAAACCTCCAAGAGCTATGGTTGATGCGTTTACAAACGTAGCATTATCTATACTAAATATTGGATTTGAGAATTTGCTTGTATTTTGGTAAGTGTACTCAGCTCCTAAAAACCATTTTCTAGGCTCACCTATTCCTGCTCCAAAAGAAACTCTTGACGGCAATGATAAATCAGTAGTTTTTAAGTTTTGATCTTCTAAATCTGCATCAATAGTATTCACTACAAACTCTTGCCCACTAATTTCGTTAATAATTATTGTAGAAAACGATCTTGTGTTGTTTGATGTTAAATTACTTCCAGGTGCATAAGTTAATCCAGATGATAATTCTAATTTATCGTTAATCATTGTTTTGTATGACAATCCAATATTAAAATTTAACCCGCTTAAATCTGACCTGTTATTTTCTCTTGATTGATATTGAGCTAAATTACCTTCGTCATCGTACAAGTAAGCTACTGAGCTATTCTTGACATTTCCAAAATTATAACTTGCCTCTACTCCAACGCTAAGCTTTTCGTTAATTTGATATGCTAATCCAGCAAACGCTTTATTAACTCCACCTTCTCCTCTATACCTGTTAGATACATCATCATTATCATTTCTAGACTCAAGTTTATATCCTACAGAAGTATAAGGCAAAAGCCCAAATCCAAATCCAAATTTGCCCATAGGTACAGACAATGCTAAATAATCAAAGGTTGTAGAGTTAGCCTTTTCACTTCCAGAATCACTTTTAAGATTTAAACTACTATAACTACCACCAATTGCAAATTTAACAGGGCGACTTTCGTTATTAAAAGATTTTATATTATTACCTGTGTAACCTGCAGGATTTAATAAATTTAAATGAATACTATCATTATAAATACTAAGCCCACCCATACTCCTGTTTTCAACAGTACCTTTAAACTTTAAACTTCCAATTCCATAAAATGAATATGGTGAAGCTGTTCCTTCTTGAGCCTGCAACTGAGATGCAAAAGCCACTATTAAAACTACTACAAGTTTTTTTATCATTAGTTTGAATTATATTCTAAAATAAAGTTTAAACCTTCTAAAAGAAAATTTGAGTTGGCAAATATGCTATTTTTTAATTGTTTTGACAAGAAATTAGCGTCACCTCCTGTTAAAATAACTGTTAAATCTGAATATTTTTGTTGATATTCATCAATTACGCCATCAATTTCTTTCAAAATACCAAAAACTACTCCAGAATGAATTGAACTAGCAGTAGAGTTTCCTATAGTACTTTCTGGCATTTTAGTTTCTAATAACGGAAGATTGGCCGTTAAATTATGTAATGCCTGATAACGCAATCTGATTCCTGGCGATATTGCACCACCTAAATACTCGTTTTTTGTTGTAATAAAATCATATGTAATACACGTTCCTGCATCAATAATTAATACATTTTTATCTGGAAATTGTTCAACAGATGCACAAACCAAAGCAATTCTATCTACTCCAAGAGTTTTAGGAGTTTCATATAAATTTTTAAATGGTAATTTAGTTTCAGAATTTAAAACAAAGGTTTTTAGCTTTTTTTGGAGATAATTTACATCTTGATTGTTCAATTTTCCTACTGAAGAGATAATACATTTATCAATTTCTTTATGGTTTTTGATAATATTTTTAAATTCTTTTAAAAAAAATTCACCTGAAACAGACTTTTTTTCAACCAAGCTATCCTGCTGAAATACAGCAAATTTAACAAAAGTATTACCTACATCAATGATTAAGTTCATATCTAAATTAAAAGCTGTAAATTTACAAAAGCAATTTTTATATATTTTATTTTTGTGAATAATAAAAATGAATATATATTTGCATCCGCATTTACAGCGACTGGTGCCTTAGCTCAGTTGGTAGAGCAAAGGACTGAAAATCCTTGTGTCCCTGGTTCGATTCCTGGAGGCACCACCAGAAAACCCTTAAAACATTAGTGTTTTAAGGGTTTTTGCTTTTAACGGGGACAACATTGGGGACGATATTGATTAAATATTGTTCCTTTAAATTTTTTCAAAAAAAAATTTCCCTTTATTGATTCATCTTCATTTCGTGGTCATATTGACAACATCCTGGTAAATTTTTGTAAGCTTCTTTATCTCCTAAAACTTTTTCAGTATCATAACCTGAAGCTGCTATTGCATTGTGAATTGACATTATATCAGTTTTTGTTTCGTCAAATGACACGTCAATTTTCTTTTTATCTACATTCCAATTAGCACTTGTTACACCTTCAACATTATTGACTGCGTTTTCAATAGTTTTTTTACACATTCCACAATTACCTCTTACGCCAAAAGATAGATTTGTCATAGCCATTTTATTAGACGCTTCAATTGTTGCTGTTTCTGTTTCTTTTTTTGTTTCGTTTTTACAACTTGCTAAACCCAATATTGCTATTACAGCTCCGCTTAATATTACTTTCTTCATTGTTCTAAATTTTAATTGTTATTATTTGATTTATTATTATTCTATTATTTGCTTTACCTCTCCACAGGTTAGCATTGATTCACCAAAATAAGGATTGATTACTTTTTCTTCTTTGCTCAACCAATACGCCCCTTTGTTGTTATCTGCCATTGGACAAAATTCTACAAAAACTCTTTCATTCACACCAAACAATTGAATAGCATTAATTAGGTGTGATGATAAATGCTTAAAATGGTCTCTTTGAATTTTTATTACTGATGTCTTAGAAATTGAATTGGCAGATGAGTTTATTTCTTTTTGTAAGGACATCCAGTGTTTATGAGCATTATTATCTGACAAAAGTTTCATATCTACTTTACTTAAATTGTTTAGTAAACGTGCTGCATTGTCTGACGTAGCTTTTGGAGCTTCTTTAACTAAAGCATCCTTTAAATCGATATAATCGTTAAAGACAATTAGTAATTGCTTTTTAAATTTATCTGATACCACAATGCGTTCATTCATATTCGATTTAACATCCTCTTCTTTTGACTCAATATTATCAATCCCCAAATGCCCTTCGTGCCCCGTCCTTACATTACTACTATTTGTATTCATCATTGATTTTTTGCCTTGTAGTTGTGCTGCGGCATCTACTGTAAAAGTTCCGTTTGTTACAATCTCATTACCAGAAAATAATCCTTCTAACACTTCATATTCATCACCTATTTGATTTCCTAAAACCACTTCTTGCATTTGAAAAATTGGCTGCTCTGGATTACTTTTTATGTACACGACAGAACGTTTCCCTGTCCAAAGAATAGCAGAGGATGGAATAGTTAAAACTTCTTTATTTTTATTTATCACACCTTCAATCTGTGCAGAAACAAACATTCCAGGCTTAAATAAATTCTCTTGATTGTTCAACACAACTCGGAGGATTACTGTTCTTGTTTTAGCGTTTAAAACGGGATTAATAAAATCGACCTCACCTTTAAACTCTTTATTGTTGTATGCATTTGTAGTTACAACTACCTGTTGCCCTATTTTAAAATAATCTATTTGATTTTCATATACATCAAAATTAGCCCAAACCGTATTGAGATTGGCAATTTTTAATAAAGGCTGACCTTGTTTGATGTAATCGCCTTGTTCTACCAGTTTTTCGGTAACTGTTCCTGAAACGGTTGCATAAACTGGAAAGTTCTCTTTTATTTTTCCCGTATCTTCAATTTGATTGATTTGATTGTCAGAAAGTTTCCACAACTTTAATTTGTTTCGGACTGCCTTATATAATGCAGGTTGCGATTCTTTTAAAGATGCAGCTGTGATCAATTCTTGTTGCGCCGCATACAATTCTGGCGAATAAATAGTTGCTAAAAGTTGCCCTTTACTAACTTTTTCCCCTGTAAAATTGATGTTTAATCGTTCTATTCTGCCAGAAAAATAACTTACCTGTACTGCATTTGATTCTTCATTTTCAGCTATTTTACCAGATAACTTAAGTGATGTACCGTCAACATTTCCTTTACCTACTATGGTAGTTTGAATATTAGCCAATGCCATAGCGTTCTCGGTCAGCTTAAATTGGTCTGCTAATAACCCATCACTTCCACTTTCAGCTGGAATTAAATCCATTCCACAAATAGGACAATCGCCTGGTTCTGGTTGCATAATTTGTGGATGCATGGAACATGTCCACATTTGATTGGTTACCAAAACCTCATCGACCTTATGGTCTATTTTTTCTTTTGACAAACCACCAAAAAGCATCCAACCTAAAAGTAAGCCTACAGCAAATATTCCTATATAAATTGCATTTTTTTTCATCTCTTATTTTTTATTTCTTTTTAAAAATTTTCTAATTGAATGTGATGATGTATACCACAATAAAAACCCACTCAATACAGTAATTAATCCGAGTAATGAAAAGGCTCTTAAAACAACTGTATTAAAGTTATCTCTTCCTTCATAATCCATTGTATGTGTCATCCATAAAAAGTCAAACCAACGCCAACTCCTGTGTCTAACAGTTTGAAATTTTCCATCAGCAACAGATACGTAAGCCTTTAAAGCTTCATTAGATTTATAGGAAATCACAAAAGCAGGTAAGAGCTTTTCTCTATACTCATGATGTTTTCCAGTTGCATTAATCTGTTCTATAGATTCTACCTCTAAATCATTTTTTATATTGAGTTTAGCTATATATAAAGCTTCTTCTTTTGTAATGCTATTCTTTGTGCTTCCATCTAAAGCATTATATAATTGCTTGCTATTTACCCAATAGTAAGGCGTATTATCAATATCTCTCAATTCAATAGTATTAACACCATTGTCAATATCGAGTTGTGATGGGCTAATTAAATTACTGAATGCTTGAGGTTGATATTCCAGATTTTTAAAATGGTCACCATGTATATCATCGATATTTGTCCAACTAAAGTATAAACCACTAATAGTCCAAAACAAAAATTGAATACCCAAAAACAATCCTAAATAACGATGTGTTTTTCTAATTTTTAATGCTGTATTCCTTCTTACCATTTTATTGATTTACTTTGAATGGAATACTTATTGTCACTTTTTCCCAAGTAAGAGAAATGTTGCCTTCAGTTTCACTAATCTTATCTATTTTATATTCTAAATGTTCTTTAATTTCATCTGAAATACTTGGTTTTACTTTAAATCTTATTACATCATCATTTTCATCGTAATCGTCTTTCCCATGCTGATTCCAGTTTTTATTTATCATTATAGTCCAATCCTCTTTTGATGGAATTGTAAAAAATCCATATTTACCTTTTGGAAGAATATCGCCATTTATGATTAAATCTTTATTTGTTTCTATCCAAGTGGCATTATGCGCTCCTGCTTGCCATATATTGTCATAACCAACTAACCCACCAAAGATGATTCGCCCTCTTACTCCTGGTGATGAATAGTCTATATGAATATGCGCATCGCCAATCATTTCCATTACAGATGTATGTGGGCTTAGAGGTTTCTTTTTAGTTTCTTCAGATTTTTCAGTTTCAACATGCTGATGCTGTTCATCACTTGAATTGGCTTCTTTATCTTTACAGCTTACAACTAGAAACATAATGGCAATAAATAAACTTAAGTTTTTCATATGTTTGTTTTTATAGTTAAATTTTAATTGTTCTTAATCTCAATGCATTTACTATTACTGAAACAGAGCTAAAACTCATTGCTAAAGCCGCTATCATTGGCGAAAGTAAAATGCCAAAAAATGGAAATAACACTCCAGCTGCAATAGGCACTCCTAATGTGTTATAAATAAGTGCAAAAAATAGATTTTGTTTAATATTTCTCATCACAGAATGACTTAAATTTCTAGCTTTTACAATTCCGTGTAAATCACCTTTTACCAAAGTTATCATTGCACTTTCTATAGCTACATCGGTACCTGTTCCCATTGCAATACCAACGTCACTTTTTGCCAATGCTGGTGCATCATTAATACCATCACCTGCCATTGCAACCACTTTTCCTTTTTCTTGCAATTTCTCTACTTCTTTGAGCTTGTCTTCTGGTAACATACTGGCTTTAAAATCTGCGAGATTAAGCTCTGATGCTACTGCTTGTGCTGTATCATGATTATCGCCTGTTAACATTATAACATCAATGCCTTTATCTTGAAGCGCTTTAATCGCTTTGGCACTTGTTTCTTTTATTTTATCTCCTATAACTACATACCCAACCACGACTTTATCTAATGATAAATAAGAAACTGTTTTACCTTGTTTTTGGTAATTTTTAGCTTCTTCTTTCATTTTAGAAGTAATATCTGCTTTGACATATTCCATCATTTTAGGATTTCCTAATGCTACTTTTTTATCATTTATTATAGCTTCAACACCTTTTCCTGTAACAGCACTAAAATCTTGTGATTCTAAAATTTCTGTATTGCGCTCTTTTCCATATTTAACCGTAGCTTCTGCTAATGGGTGTTCGCTATTGGTATTCAATGAAACTATGTATTGTAGTAGCTCTTTTTCGTTTAGAGTATCACTAAAAACACCTACTTTTTCTACCGTTGGTTTCCCTTCTGTTATTGTTCCTGTTTTATCAACTATAAGTGTATTCACTTTATCCATTTTCTCAAGAGCTTCGGCATTTTTAATCAATACACCGTTTTGAGCACCTTTACCCACGCCAACCATTACGGACATTGGTGTTGCTAAACCTAAAGCACAAGGACAAGCAATTATTAGAACTGCAATGGCATTTACAAACGCATATACATAGACTGGTTCTGGTCCCCAAATAGACCATACAATAAATGTGATGATAGAAACAAAGACTACAACTGGCACAAAATAACCTGATACCTTATCTGCTAAATTTTGAATAGGCGCACGGCTTCTACTAGCATCATTAACCATATGAATGATTTGAGATAATAAAGTGTCACTTCCTACCTTTTCCGCTTTCATTAAAAAGGATTGATTACCATTGATTGTTCCGCTACTTACTTTATCATATTGTGATTTGTTTACAGGAAGAGGCTCTCCCGTAATCATTGATTCGTCAATAGTTGTTTCGCCTTCAGTTATCACACCATCCACAGGGATTTTATCGCCAGGTTTTACTTTTAGAATATCATTTAATTCTATTTTATCTATACTAACTTCAACTTCTTCACCATCTATTATTTTTATAGCTTTGTTAGGTGCTAACTTTAATAATTCTTTTACTGCTGAATTGGTTTTACTATGTGCTCGTGCTTCCAACAACTGCCCTAACAAAACAAGAGTTAAAATCACAGTTGCTGCTTCAAAATAAACATGTACCGCACCCAATTCCGTTTTAAATTGTTCAGGAAATATATTTGGAAAAAGCATTCCAAAAACACTAAATAACCAAGCTACACCAGCACCTATTCCTATTAGCGTAAACATATTGAGATTCCACGTTTTAATACTTTTGTATGCTCGTTCAAAGAACATCCAAGTAGCATAAAATACTACTGGAATTGATAACACGAATTGTACCCAATTCCAATATTTTTGCCCAATAATATCATACAATGGATTATTATTTAGCATTTCGCTCATAGCTATTAAGAAAATAGGTAGTGTAAAAGCTGAAGCTATCCAAAACTTTTTCAATAGTTTTTTATAGGTTTTTTCTTCTGCTGAAAGGTCTGGTTGCATTGGTACTAAATCCATACCGCAAATAGGACATGAACCTGCTTCATCCTTTACAACTTCTGGGTGCATTGGACACGTCCATTGTTCTGTTGGAGCTGATGATTGATTTTTCTCTTCAACCAAATCCATACCGCAAACAGGACAATCGCCTACTTTATCATAATTTTTATCTCCTTCGCAATGCATAGGACAATAAAAGGTACCTGTGCCTTTTGCTTTTGGCTGGTTTTCCTTTTTATCTTCTAAATGATGATGATGTTCACCTTGATTGTGAATACTGTATCTATCACCATCCTTTTTTAAGGCTTCTTTAAATGTTTCTATTGGAATATGCGATGTCATTTCAATGGTAGCTTCTGCCTTTTCCAAATTAACTGTTGCTTTTGACACACCTTCCACTTTAGAAAGTGTTTCTTCTACGTGCGTACGACAACCCTTACAGGTCATTCCGTGTATGTGATATGTGTGTTTCATAATATGATATGATTTATAAACTGTCATCCAATAGTGTTATCCATTGAATAATAGTTGTTTTTTCTTCTTCTGAAAATTCTGCTTCTTTATGAATAGATTTATAAGACTCTAATGGCATTTTATTACTTTCTATTTGCTTTATAATTGACCGAAGTTTACTTGCCTTTCTTCGATTTGATAAAGAGTCCCATTCACTAAAATTTAATTCGGCTTTTCCTTCTTTAATATGACCTTCTAAAAACCAAGCAACTGGTTGCATTTTATTATACCAAGGGTATGATGTATTGTTACTGTGGCAATCATAGCAAGATTCTTGTAATAGTGTACTAATGTTTTCTGGTGGATTGTTTACCAATAAAAAATCAGTTTTAGGAACAACATCGCTTTGGTTTAGTTCTGCGGGCACAAACTGTATGCCTACAAAAGCTACCAATAAAATCAATGCTATGATTTTTACAATTTTCATTTAGTTTATTTCTTTCTGTACTTTACCACAAGACATCATTTTGCTACCATAATATGGGTTCTTAATATCCTTGCTCATACTCAACCAAGCGCTTCCACCATCATACATTGGGCAGAATTGTTGGTACAACGTATTTTCTGTTCCAGTAATGGCAACCATATCAATAATATCCTTGCTCAAGGTCTTGAAATGCTCACGTTGGTGATCCATTTCACTTTTGCCGATATGCTCTGCGTGTTCTATTGCATCTGCAATGATATCTTTTAACTCTTTTTGCTGTTCAGCAGTGTATTTGCTTACGTCAAAACTTTTTAAAGAACTTTCCAATTTTTTACCTGCTTTTGCAGCATCTTCTTTATTGGTTGCTACCAATGCTTCTTTAAGAGTCATATAGTCTGCCATAACTTGTTTTGCATCTGATGTTTGAACGTTATTGTCTACCACATCATTTGGTGTGTTTAAATTGTCGTGGTTCATTACCTCATCGTGATTCATTTCTGAGTGCATTGCATCTACTGAATGTTCTTTTTTACTGTCTTTACAAGACATTGCTGATAGACTAACGAAAGTCATTACCATAATTGCTGTTGTTACGCTTACTTTTTTCATTTTGTTTATGTTTAGATTATTATTTAATTAAAATTGTTTTTTTCTTCCGATTTGAGGTTATTTAATTCAAAATCCATATCCCTATTTATCAATAGTTTAAAGTTGCACCAAAACCAATTCCCATATCGCTGTCATAATGCGTTGAAATTCCTAAATTTCGGGTAGCTATATATTTAAGACCAGTCATATATTCCTTGTCTGTATTTATCATAAATGCCCAACGAAATCTTGGCGAAATAGGAATATCTTCTCGCATTAACTGAAAACGTACATTGCCATCTGTAAAAATTTCTCCTTGTAATATAACAAGCATAGGTAAGGTATACTCTGCTCCTAAACTCAAAACCGCTCTTTGGTCTTTTGTGTTGGTTTGTCCAAAAATGTTTGTTTCAACCTTACCATTGGTTTTTCGGTATCGCCAATCAAAACCTACAAATGGCATAAACCATTGGTTCTTACCAATATACCGTCCAATATGCGTTTCAGTTTCATAACCGTGTTCATCGTGATAACCCAAACGCCATTCTGTACCAAAACTCCATCGTGTATTTTGAAACATTGCTTTTCCGTCATTTCCATTGGTTGCAAAGTCATTTTCTGCCATAAAATGAAGTTGGTTGCTTTCTGATTGCAGTTTCCTATAAGCCCATTCTTTATTTGGTAAATATGGATTTGGTGCTTGTTTTTCATAACTGAAAACCCTATTCATTCCAGCCATCATATGATATAAAATATGACAATGAAAAAACCAGTCGCCTTCAACATTGGCAGCAAACTCAATAACATCGGTTTCCATTGGCATTATATCTAACACATTTTTTAGTGGTGCATAATCACCTTGTCCGTTTAAAATTCTAAAATCGTGTCCGTGAAGGTGCATTGGATGTCGCATCATTGAACCGTTATAAAGGGTAATCCTTACATTTTCTCCTTTTTTTATGAGGATTTTATCGGTTTCAGAAAGTACTTTGTTATCCATACTCCAAACGTAACGGTTCATATTTCCTGTTAATTCAAAGCGCAACTCCCTTACTGGTGCATCTTTTGGCAATGTTGTTGGCTGTGGTGCTTTCAGCATTCCATAATTTAAAGTTATTATATCCTGGTTAGCATTCATTGAATCGTTGGAATGATTCATATTATCGTCCATTACCATCTTTTCATCCATTTTCATTTCAGGATTCCCTGTAATTTCTGGATACATTACTGTATTCATATCCATTTGCTGGTAGGACATATCCATTCCCATATCGTCCATAGAACCATCCATATTCATCATATTGTTCATCATCTTCATTCCCTCAAAATACTTTAGCCTCGGCATTCTACTTTTTAGTTGCATTTTACCTTTTCCTAAAAAAATTGAAGCCGATTTTGTTCGGTCTTCTGGTGTTGCCAAAAATTCATAAGCCGTATCATCATTTGGGATTGTAACTACAACATCATAAGTTTCAGAAACTCCAATAATCAATCTGTCTACATCTACAGGCTCCACATCATTACCATCATTGGCTACAACGGTCATTTTACCTCCAGCATAATTCAACCAGAAATACGAGGATGCACCACCATTTGAAATGCGTAAACGAACTTTATCTCCAGCCTTGAATTGTGATAGTTGGCTTTCGTTTTTCCCATTAATTAAAAACTTATCATAATACACATCACTTACATCCATTGCCAACATACGTTTCCATTCATTTCCTAATTTGGTTTTGAAATGTCCCGCTTTTATGGCTTCTGAATAGCTTTGAACGGTACCTTTTTTAATAGCAAACCAATCGTTTGCATTATGCAACATTCGATGAACATTTTCGGGCTTAATATCTGTCCACTCACTTAATATTATCGGGACTTCAGGCAAATCATCAATTCCCTTTCTAAATGTTGGGTCATCCTTTTTTTTCAATAAAACCAACGAGCCATACATTCCAATTTGCTCTTGCAAACCACTATGGCTGTGATACCAATGCGTTCCACTCTGAATAATTGGAAAGCGATAGGTAAATGTTTCACTAGGCTTAATTGGCATTTGAGTTAAATAAGGAACTCCGTCTTCCTTGTTGGGAAGAAAAACTCCGTGCCAATGTAATGAGGTGCTTTCGTTTAATTTATTATGAACTACAATTTCCGCAATGTCTCCCTCTGTAAATGTCAAGGTTGGCATTGGTATTTGTCCGTTTACTGCAATTGCCCTTTTTTCTTTACCAGAATAGTTAACAATTGTGTCTGTCATTGTTAAATTATAACGAACAACATTTTGACCGAATATGAAATAAGTTGGCAGTATTCCAAAGAATATAACTACACATTTTATTTGCTTTTTCATTTTATCTATTAGTTAAATAATTAATAATCGCTGTCTGCACGTAATAGGTTTTAATAGATTCTATCTGGTTCATTTGAAACTTTAGTTGTAATTCTTGAATATCCAAAACATCATTAAAATCTATCGTTCCTGTTTCGAAGCTTTTGATTAAGATGCCCTCTGCATCTTTGGCTTGTTTTAGGTTTTTAGTTTGGGTTACATAACTTATTCTTGCAGAAATACGTTCTTTTATTGCCTTATCTAAAAGAGTTTCCAAAGAATTTAATCGTTCTTGTTTTTGGTAATTGATTTCTTGTTGTTGCAGTTCGTTTTGTTTTGAAATCGATTTATACTTCTTATTAAAGATTGGTATGGAAACCGAAACCATTGGCATTACTATATCCTTGCCGTTGTCTATTAAGTTCATGTCTGTACGCTCTGATACTGGAATATAATCCAACCCAAAACCTATCATTGGGCTACTTTCTTTTTGGTTCAATAATTCAGATTGCTCTACTGATTTATAAAGCTTATCATATTTCAACAATTCTGGATGCAATGCCAATTCTCCTAAATTGATTTCAACATCTTCTGAAGGAATTATCAATTCATCTATTAACTGGACTGACATTGCATCGTCTCTATTTAAAAGATTATTAAGATTAGTTTGTTCAGCCAAAAATTGTTGTTGCAAAACATCTTTCAATTGTTGCATTTCGTTTTGGCGCATTTGCAAGCGCAACACATCTACTGCTGAAGCCTTTCCTACCTCAACTGATGTAAGAGCTAAAGTTTCATAGGTTTCCAATAGTTTTATATTTTCAGTCAACACAAGCTGTTTAGCTTTATTAGTATAGAGATTGTAATAAGATTGCGACACAGACGTGATGAGTTTGCGTTTAGTAATAACAATGTCCTCATATTTAGCGTCTGCTAGCGAACTCGCATAGTTTTCTCTTGCAGTAATGCTACCAAACCATGGCAACATTTGTTTTACGGAAATACGAGCACGTTGTGCTCCTGTTCTTGTCTCTGGCTCACTTATAAAATACCCAACTGCAAATTCAGTATTGGGTATAGAATTAACTTCAATTACTTTTTCAGAAGCTATACTGTATTGCAATTCAACCTTTTGAATTTCTGGATTGTTTTTTATAGCTTCATCAATAAGAACTTCTAATTTTTGTGCATGAGTATTCAGCCCTATGAAACAAAAACCAAGAAATAAAACTAATTTGAGGTAATGACCTTTATTTTTCATTTGTTAATCTTTTAAGTTGAAATTCTTTTTTCCAGCTAAACAAAACGGGAACAATAAAATAAGATGTAATATCTATAATCATACCTCCAAAAATTGGAATAGCCATAGGTATCATAATATCACTCCCTCTGCCTGTCGATGTTAATACTGGAAGCAATGCGAGTACAGTAGTAACTGTTGTCATTAAACACGGTCTAATACGCTTTCCTGCTGCTTCTAACGTTGCTAATCGAATTCCTTTTTTATCCGTTGGAGTTTCTTTATCAAAGCTTTGGGTTAAATAAGTTGCCATAACAACACCATCATCTGTAGCAATGCCAAATAAGGCTATAAACCCAACCCAAACAGCAACACTTAAATTGATTGTTTTCATATTAAAGAGTTCCCTTAAGTTCTCACCAAACAAACTGAAATTTAAAAACCAATCTTGTCCATACAGCCACATCATGATAAAACCTCCAGCAAAGGCAACAGTAATACCAGTAAAAATCATTAATGAGGTTGACACCGAACGGAATTGAAAATAAAGAATAAGAAAGATGATTGCTAGTGCTAATGGCACAACAATAGATAAGGTTTTTTCTGCACGTAGTTGATTCTCGTAAGTACCTGTAAACTTATAACTTAACCCTTTAGGCACTATAAGTTCGCCTGAATTGATTTTGCTCTGAATAAGAGCCTGCGCATTTTCGACCACATTTACTTCTGCAAAACCATCCAATTTATCAAACAACACATATCCTACCAAAAAGGTGTCTTCACTCTTAATTACTTGTGGTCCCTGTTCATATCTAATAGTAGCTAATTCGCTTAATGGAACTGGGCTACCTTTTTCAACAGGCACATATATTTGTTCTAAATCGGTTGGATTTGCTCTTAACTCTCTTGGGTAACGTACACGAACTCCATATCGCTCTCTTCCTTCAACAGTTTGAGTTAGCACCATACCACCAACAGCCACTTTTAATACATTTTGGACTTCCTCAATAGTGATACCGTATCGTGCAATTTTCTCTCTGTCAATATCTATCAACAAATAGGGTTTACCTACAATACGGTCTGCAAAAACTGCTTCCTGTTTAACACCTTCAGCCTGTTTCAAAATGTTTTCCAATTGTATCCCAAATGCTTCTATTTGTTTTAAATCTTGACCTTTCACCTTAATTCCCATTGGTGCGCGCATACCTGTTTGTAGCATTACTAATCGTGTTTCAATGGGTTGCAATTTAGGTGCAGAAGTAACGCCTGGTAACTTAGTAGCTTTTACGATTTCATTCCAAATATCATTTGGTGATTGTATTTCAGGTCGCCAATTGCGATAAAACTCCCCATCTTTATCCTCAATTAATTGAGCCCTATCAAGTTTGGTTATGACTGAGCTATTAGTATTATTTGGATTTGCGATAAAACGTCCATCGTTCAATTCAAATAGCCCATTTTCATTCACCTTATATCGTTGACGTTCGCCTTTTTCATTCAACATATATTCAGGTTTGTACTGAATAACATTCTCATACATTGATAAAGGTGCTGGATCTAATGCTGACTCTGTTCTACCAGCTTTTCCAACTACTGTTTGAATTTCTGGAATACTGGCTACTGCCATATCCAACTGTTGTAAAACTCTTTTGTTTTCTTCAACTCCAGAATGAGGCATTGACGTTGGCATTAATAGAAAAGAACCTTCATTTAAAGAAGGCATAAATTCCTTGCCTGTATTTTTCATGATATAAAAACCAAAAATCAACAACGTGGTTGGAATAGTTAAAAACAGTAATCGATTCTCTAATGCCCATTTTAATATTTTACTATAATAATGCTGAAATAGCACAAAAACACCCAATAACCCAAAGCAAATAATACTCACAAAAATTAAGTTTAATATTATGCTTTTATCAACTCCAAGTGGTCTCCAATATTCAGCTAATAAAAACACAATGGCTAATGCTGAAATAATAATATTAATTAGGTTAGCTCTTTTGTCTGTTAGCTTTTGATTTGATTTTAAAAATGCAACAATGCCATAACCTATCAGCAATATCCCAATCCAATAGCCAAAAAACATAATGACTATACCAAGAACAATCATAAGTCCATTTAGAACATAATAACTTGTCTTTCTAATCTTCGCCTTTTTAAATATGGAAGCAGCAAATGGTGGAATTAAAAACAATGCTATTATAAGAGCAGCAGCTAAAGCAAAGGTCTTAGTAAAAGCTAAAGGTCTAAACAATTTCCCTTCAGCTCCAATCATTGTAAATACTGGTATAAAGCTAATGATAGTAGTGGCAACAGCTGTAACAATGGCTCCAGAAACTTCAGCTGTGGCGTTATAAACAACTAAATTGATAGGCAAGTTTTTATCATCTTCATCCAAGTGCCTAATTATGTTTTCTGATAATATCACACCCACATCCACCATAGTACCAATAGCAATAGCAATACCTGAAAGAGCAACAATATTTGCATCGACCCCAAAGAGTTTCATGGTAATAAAAACCATTAAAACAGCCACTGGTAATAACCCTGATATAAGTATTGAAGCTCGAAGATTAAAGACCATTACAATAATGACCAAAATAGTAATCAGAATTTCTAAAATTAAGGCTTCATTAAGTGTTCCTAATGTTTCCTCAATTAGCTCTGTCCTATCATAAAATGGCACTATTGTAACTTGTGAAGTTCTCCCATCACTTAATGTTTTAGAAGGTAATCCTGAACTTAACTCGTTAATCTTTTCTTTAACATTGTTAATGACTTCCATTGGATTAGCACCATAGCGAGCTACAACAACAGCACCTACAACCTCTGCACCTTCTTTATCCAATATACCTCTTCGTGTTGCTGGTCCTAATGATACTTTTCCAATATCTTTTATTCGTATTGATGTGTAATCTTCAGAAGTAACTACTGCATTTTCTATATCTTGAATAGATTTCACATAACCTAAACCTCTCACTAAATATTCAGCCTGATTAATTTCTAGTGTTTGTGCTCCAATATCTCTATTGCTTTCTTTAACCGCTTTAACCACTTGATTTAAACCGATGTTATATTGACGCATTAACTCTGGATTTACATCAATTTGATATTCCTGAACATAACCACCAATGGAAGCGACTTCGGACACGCCACTCGCGGAAGAAAGCGCATATTTTACATAGTAATCTTGAATACTACGTAATTCTTGCAAATCCCATCCACCAGTAACATTACCGTTTTTATCACGTCCTTCAAGTGTGTACCAAAATATCTGACCTAAACCTGTAGCATCTGGTCCAAGTGCTGGATTAACGCCTTCTGGCAATAAGCCACTAGGTAGAGAGTTAAGTTTTTCGAGGATACGACTTCGGCTCCAATAAAACTCTATATCTTCTTCAAAAATGATATAGATGCTAGAAAAGCCAAACATAGATGAACTACGAATGGTTTTTACTCCTGGTATACCCAGTAATGAAGTTGTTAAAGGATATGTGATTTGGTCTTCAATATCTTGTGGTGAACGACCATCCCATTTAGTAAACACAATTTGTTGATTTTCACCTATATCAGGTATAGCATCTACTGAAACTGGATTACTTGGCAAAAACCCTGTGTCCCAATTAAATGGTGCATTTACTGTTCCCCATCCAATAAATAGGACAAGCATTAGTACCGCAACGAGTTTATTTTCTATTAGAAATTTTATGCTTTTATTTAGCATTGGGTTTGATTTTTAATAATTATTATTCAAGGTTAATCTATATTTCAAATACCGTATATTCACCATTCCAAATTTTATAATTTGTTACTTTTTTGATATTCATAATTTCTTCTATTACACCTCTATTAACTGGATATGCATAGACAATTAAAATTGGTCTATTTTGCCTTTTTATAGAAATTAAAATATTATTCAATACTTTTTTTAGTATAAATTCGTCAAAAGGATTGTACATAAAAAAAACATACTCATCATCTTTAAAATTATATTGTGTTGCATCAATATTAATTACCTCAAAAAGGGTATTTGTATTAACTCTACTTTTGAAATTTGTAATATTTTTATTTGCAATTGAGCACAGTTTAGATGATAATTCAATACCTCTTACTTCTTTAAATCCAAATTCTGAAGCTATTAATAAAACTCTTCCTTTGCCTGAACCAATATCTACAAGCACCTTGCCCTTTGGAATATTCATTTTTTTAAGAAGATTCCTTAAAGGCAATACTTTTGTAGCTTGATAACACGATGCGTGTTCAGCAATTTTATCTTCAGCAGTTAAATCTTGTTTAGACACCCAAGAATAAGTATCAATTTTATATTTTATATCGTAGTAGTGATCATATAAATAAGATATTAAATCCATTAAGGTTTTTAATAGCCCTTCATTTCGGATTTTTTTTATAACTCTTGTGATTATTTTATAAATGTTCATAACGTTTTAATATGATAATTAAACAAATAGTATTGATATTAGAAAAATACCATATACAACAAATTACCCCATAACATAAGCTATTGGATAACGTATTTTAATGTTTAAAAATCAAATTAAATAAGTCTCGTCTATTTTGTAGAGTTGCTTGACGACGAGTGGTGGTGAATAATCTTCATATGATGAAATGTTTTCTTCAACTATTTCAAAAAGATTGATATACGTGTTAACAAAATAAGTGATGAATATCTGTTTCTCAAACGAAATTTTGTCAACAGCTAGTTGTAATTCGTCTTGACCATCAACTACTAATTGTTTATCATCACAGCAATTTTTCTTTGTAATTGAGCAACCATCGGTAGAAGGTTTTTCCATTTCCATGCCGCAACCTTTGACTTTATGGGAAATAGCAGTTTCCACTAAAGCTCCTCCACAATAATGCATGTTAATAGTAAATGATAGTGTAGAAAATAACACTACAAAAGCCATCACCAAAGACATTATGTTTCGGAATATTTGTTTCATACTAATCGCTAAGTTACAAAAAATCAAACAATAGGCAGTTTTTTAACAAAAAATTAAAGCACGAACCTAACAATCAAAAACAGAGCTATAAATAAAGCTATAAAAGCCAACACTGTAACAATTTTATCTTTCTGCGTAACATTGCTCTTATTTGACTTTTTTGATTTCCTAAACTTTTTCATATTGTTTCTATAATGTGACATTTTCACTTAATTTAATCCCAATTCATCCTCTGTAATCTAACTGCATTCAAAATTGCTAATAATGCTACTCCAACGTCTGCAAAAACGGCTTCCCACATCGTTGCTAATCCTCCTGCTCCTAAAATTAAAACTATTACTTTAACTCCAAATGCCAATATGATGTTCTGCCAAACAATTTTTCTAGTGGAACGACTAATTTTTACAGCTTTTACCACTTTGGAAGGCTGGTCTGTTTGAATAATAACATCTGCAGTTTCAATAGCAACATCGCTACCTAAACCTCCCATCGCAATTCCTACATCACTTGCTGCTAAAACAGGTGCATCGTTAATACCATCTCCAATAAATGCGATTTTGTTTTCTGGATTTTTCTTTAAAGCCTCAACTTCACTTAATTTATCTTCTGGTAATAAACCGCCTTTTGCATTTTCAATATTTAATTCAGAAGCTACTTTTTGAGTAATAGAGTCTTTATCACCAGAGAGCATCATTATATTTTTGACACCTACTTTATGTAACGCAGTAATCGTTTCTTTTGCATCTTCTTTTAATTCGTCTGCAATGACAACATAACCTGAAAATGCATTGTCTATAGATACTAATACTATAGACTCTACGATAGTTTCTGTTTCCTCTAAAACATTAATATTGTTGGCTAACATTAGTGCTTTGTTACCCACTAAAACAGCCTTTCCATTTACAAAACCTTTCAAACCTTTTCCCGCAATTTCAGATACGTCCACAGCCTCATAATCTAATCCTTCATCTCTATATTCTAGTATCGCTTTTGCTATTGGATGTGTGGATTGTTCTTCCATTGCCAACAGGTATTTCATAAACTCTTTATCATCCAAACCAATAGCTTTAATTTGTTTGATTTTAAAAACTCCTTTAGTAACCGTTCCTGTCTTATCCATTACCAAAGTATTTATCTTAGTCATTGCATCTAAAAAGGAAGCTCCTTTAAATAATATTCCATTTTTTGATGCCGCTCCCAATCCTCCGAAATAACCCAGTGGGATAGAAATTACAAGCGCACAAGGGCATGAAATCACTAAGAAAATTAAAGCTCTGTACAACCAGTCTCTAAAGACGTAACCCTCTACAATAAAGTATGGTAGAAATGCAACACCAATAGCTAGAAAAACTACAATTGGCGTATATATACGTGCAAATTTTCTAATGAATAATTCTGTTTTAGATTTGCGAGCTGTGGCATTCTGCACCATATCAAGAATACGTGCTATGGAACTATCTTTAAATTCTTTAGTGGTTTCTATTTCAATTACACCGTCCAAATTTATGCTTCCAGCAAATACTTTTTCGTCTTTTGCAATCGTATCGGGTTTACTTTCACCAGTCAAAGCTGCTGTGTTAAACGACCCTTTTTCGGAAAGCAAAATACCATCTAAAGGCACTTTTTCTCCAACTCTTACTTGTACTTTTTCTCCAATCCCAACAAGTTCAGGGCTAATACTTACAATATTTCCGTTTCTAAAAACATTAGCCTCTTTAGGTCTGACATCCAATAATGCTTTAATATTACTCTTAGCTCTATTGACTGCTGCATTTTGAAATAACTCTCCAATAGCGTAGAATAACATAACAGCAACACCTTCTGGATATTCACCAATAGAAAAAGCACCCAAAGTAGCTATTGACATTAAGAAAAACTCTGTAAAAACATCGCCTTTTTTAATACTTTCTATACCTTCTTTTACAACAGGAAGTCCCACTGGCAAATAAGCAATACCGTACCAAATGATGCGTAACCAATCCTTGAAAAAAGCAACACCATTATAGTCTAAAACAATGCCCATCATAAGCATTGAAAAACTTATAATTGCTGGAATATAGGCTTTGTAATTGTTGGGTTGACTACTATGGTCGTGTCCATCATCATGACTATGCTGCTCTTCCGAATTTTGTTTTAAATCTCTCAAATTGACTTTCTTCTTCATTTTGTATTGAATATTATTTTAATATCATTAGGGATAGGCATTTTTCTTAATGGAGGCACATTTGCACCTCCAGTATTTCCATGTGGCACATGATTAATAAAAGATTTCCAACCTCCAACTACTAGCCTTAAAAGCTGACCAAATACTTCACTAGTATCTTTTTGGTTTAAACCAAATTTAAGCATTAACCAATGCGAATATGTATGCTCAATTGGATAAGATTGTCCAATGATATGACTTCTCTCCAAATGATACCAAGCAACTGTAAAATTGTTGTTTTCTAAAGCTATTAAATATAAATCAATCTCTTTGTAATAGGCTGTTTTAAGCTGTTTTGGGATTATTAAATTCAATTTCATCTTTTAATATTTTAAAATGTGAAATTATCATTTAAAGTGATGCAATGGAAGTGCATTTATAATCCACTACACTTATCACAAATACCTTTTACAACCAAGTTTATGTCCTCAGAAACGAAACCATTTGGCACTTTAATTTGTGGAATTTTATGTTCAGTTAGACATATTGTTTCGTTACAATTATTACAATGAAAATGTAAATGTAAATCGGCTTCAATCTCACAATTACATCCCTTTTCACATAAAGCATATTTTGTAATCCCAGTACCATCGTCTATTTGATGCACAATTGCTTTGTCTTCAAAGGTTTTTATAGTCCTATATAAAGTGGTTCTATCAGCTTTTTCAAATGCATTTTCTATATCACTTAAAGTAACTGCTACTTGTTTATCAGCAAGAAACTTATAAATCAATAAACGCATGGCAGTAACACGAACATCTTTTAAAGCAAAAAATTTTTCTATCTCGTTCATATCTAATTATTAATGTCCATGTCCTCCTTCTTCTTCACTGTTTTTTGCTTTCGCTAAAAGGGTGAAAGCATCTTTTAACACAACTTCAACTTTAGCAATATCTTGGTCTTTGTTTTCTAAAAATATTGCCACAAAACCTTCTTCTTCGTTGCCTTTAGAAATTTCAATCATTTCAAAATCATTCATTGTTTGTTCGTTTTCTTTTCTTTTCCCTAATGACTTGAAAATATAGTGTTTGCTATCAAACCTTACAATAGCTTCTTCGGGAACAGTATATTGTTCTAGTGCTTCTACTTCAATATTAGCATTTACAAACATACCAGGCAGTAAGTCTTCATTTTTTTCTTTCAAGTGACCATGAATTGTAATTGACCTATCTTCTCGAACGTTGTTTCCTATTAGGAATACCTCTGCTTCCATCCATTTATTTGGAGCATTTGCTAATCTAAAGCGAATACGCTGACCCATTCTAATAAGTGGTATGTCATCTTCATATACTTTTAGCTCCACATGTAAATCAGATGCATCGGTTATATCCATCAAAACATCTTGAGGATTAAAATATTTTCCAGTATTAATATATACATCCCTCACAATACCATTGATTGGAGAATAAACATTCACCACAGAAGAAATCTTACCATTTTTAACACTTGAAGGATTTATACCAATTAATCGCAACTTACTTTCTAAAGCTTGAATGTTAGCCTTATTAGTTAAATAACTGCTTTTTGCTTTTTGAAATACCTTTGTAGATGTTACTTCTTCATTATTTAAAGTTTGTTGACGTTCAAAATCTGCCTTTAAATATTCATTATTTGCTAATGCTTCTAAATAATCTCTTTGAAACTCAATAAATTCAGGGTTTTCTACTGTAGCAATAATTTGCCCTTTTTTTAGTCTAGTTCCAGGTAACATAGCCGTATATTTTAGAAAACCTCCATAAGGAACAGTTACCGAAATATTGCCTTGGGGTGGCACGTCAATCATTCCATTTACAGAAATTTCGTGTCCAATTTTTCGTTTAACAACTTTACCAATAACAATTTCAGTTTGTTTCAATTGCGCATCTGTAAGTTCAATAATATTCTCATTTTTACTTTCATGAGTATTTTCAATAACTGTTGTTTTTTCTTTACAACCCACTCCTAAGATAAGTGCGATAAATAGGATTATTTTATAAACTATATTTTTCATGTCTTTAATTATTTGCTGTCAATTTTTCAATGACTATTAGTGTTTGATTATATTGATTTATATAATCCAGATATTTTGTTTGTATAGTTAAAGCCCTATTAAGACCTTGAACATACTCAATGTATTCAATTTCACCTTCTTGAAAACCTCGTTGTGAACTTTTTAATAACAATTCAACTTGTGGTAATGCGTTAATACGATAAAAATTCATGTTCTCATGGCACACCTTTAATCTTTCAAAAGCACTTTGTAATTCTGATTTGGTGTAACTGGTTACAGCCTCTAGTTGAGATTCTACCTCCATTTTATGAATTTTAGCTGCTTTAATTTTTGATGTGTGTCCATTAAAAAAAACAGGAATACTTAACCCTAGTTGCACACCAGTAAAACGATTCCCTGAATCGAATACAGTCGGCATGCCATTGGCAGTTTCACCATTACCAATAAACGATTGATTAAAATAACCCAAAGTAATATCAGGAAGCATTTTTGCTGACTGAACTAAACTTTCTTTATCAGCGACTTCTACTTTTGATTTATAATATGAAACCATAGGATTATTAGATACAGATATATTATCATTCAAATCATCTGAGAATAATGTAGAAATGATTTCTAATTTCCCAACATTAATATCTACCAAACTGTCCGATTGTATTAAGTTTTGTAATAGTAGCTGATATGTTTTCATTTCAGAACTATTTTCCTTCAACCCTATTTTAATACCTGCTAATTCAGCATTGGCAGTTGCTTGTTCTAAAGCATTACTTTCACCAGTTTTAAAACGTAAATTTGCTGCATATTGGAATTTTTCAAATATGCTATCCTGTTGCCTCAACAAATTTTGTTTGCTTTTTAAGTACCAAAGCTGATAATAGGCAGACTTTATTTGAGCTACTAACTCATTTATAACGACCTCTTGATTAAACTCACTTGATGCTATTTTTGCTTTTGATAATTTATTTTGATTGCTGTAAAGTGTAGGAAAAGCAAAGGTTTGACTTACACTAAAACGTGTGTCATTATCTGCAATACTATTGGTTTGACCATATTCCACACCAAACTCTGTTTTTGGAACATCGAAACTTGCTCCCTTTAGAGCTTGCTCTTGTTCTGTTTGTAGTTTTGATATTTTAATGTTTGGATTATTCTTTAATGCTATTTCAATAACAGTTTCAAGTTTATCAAACGCTTTTACATTTTGTGTTGTCTGTGCATTAACAGAAACCACACTTGCAAAAAAGACAAAAAGCAACATCATTACTGTTTTATTTGTTTTCATTTTTATTTTATTTTCTGAATAATAGTAGAGAATTGGCAACACAACTAAAGTTAAAAAAGTGGCGGTAATTAAACCACCAATAACAACAGTCGCTAAAGGACGCTGTACCTCTGCACCAGAAGTTTGAGAAATTGCCATTGGTAAAAACCCTAAAGATGCTACAGTAGCTGTCATTATTACTGGACGTAAACGTGTTTTAGTACCTTGATAAATACGTTCAAAAACATCTGAAACACCATCTTTTTTAAGACGATTAAATTCAGCTATCAATACAATGCCATTTAAAACTGCAACACCAAACAAGGCAATAAATCCAACTCCTGCCGAAATACTAAAAGGTAAATCTCGCAACCAAAGTGCAAAAACACCACCAATAGCAGATAATGGAATGGCAGTAAAAATTAAAACACCTTGCTTAATAGAACCAAAAGTGAAATACAACAGAATAAAAATAAGTAGCAAAGCCATTGGCACAGCAATTGACAAACGTTGTCTTGCTTCAACCAAGTTCTCAAATTGACCACCATAACTAATACTATAGCCAGGTGCTAAATTGACTTGACTTTCTATTTTTTTACTGATTTCATCTACAACACTTTCTACATCACGATTTCGTACATTAAACGCTGTAATAATTCTTCTTCGAGTATCATCGCGTTGTATTTGATATGGACCATCAATAATTGAAACATTTGCTACTTGCTGTAACGGTATCTGTTGTCCTTTAGCCCCATTAATGTATAAGTTTTGGACATCGGAAAGATTTGTTCTATGGTCGCCTTCCAAACGTACAACCAAATCAAATTGTTTTTCTCCTTCATAAACCAATCCAGATGATGCACCTGCAAACGCTGCTTGAATGGTATTATTTACAGATTTTATATCTAAACCATATTTTGCCAATTGTGCTCTATTATAATCAATTACAATTTGTGGCACACCAGTAACCTCCTCAATGTAAATATCTACTGCACCATTAACCGTTCCTGCTATTTTACCTATTTGGTTAGCATACTTTGATAATTGGTCTAAATCTTCACCATAGATTTTAACAGCAACATCTTGACGTACACCAGTCATTAACTCATTAAAACGCATTTGTATTGGTTGCTGAAATCCGAAAGTAACTCCTGGAATTACCTCTAAAGCTTTAGCCATCTTATTAGCCAACTCCTCTCTGCTGAAAGCTGAAGTCCATTCTGATTTATCCTTAAGAATAATCATTAAATCTGCGGCTTCAATTGGCATTGGATCTGTTGGAATTTCACCAGAACCTATTTTTGAAACTACTTGTAATACTTCTGGGAAATTATCTAATAATATTTTTTCAGCCTTTGTTGTTGCTTTTATCGTATTGCTTAATGAACTTCCTGTCATTACTCTTGTTTCGACAGCAAAATCTCCTTCTTCTAATGTTGGAATAAACTCGCCTCCTAAACTTCTAAACACCATAAAAGCAATAACAAACAACACTACAGTTATTCCAACAACTATAGTTCGTGTATGCATTGCCCTTTTAAGAATAGGTTGGTAGATTCGGTAAAAGAAATCCATGATTTTATCAGAGATATTCTTTTTGTGGTTTGTGTTCTTGCTTAACACCAACGCTGACATCATAGGTATATAAGTTAAAGACAAAATAAAAGCTCCTAATATGGCAAAACTTACCGTTTGTGCCATTGGTCCAAACATTTTACCCTCAGTACCAACTAAAGCCAAGATAGGCAAGTACACAATAAGAATTATTATTTCTCCAAATGCGGCAGAATTTCTAATTTTACTAGCAGATTGAAATACCTCCTCGTCCATTTCTGGTTGTGTGAGTTTTCGTTTTAGCTTCATACTACCTAAATGGAATAAGGTAGCTTCAACAATAATAACTGCTCCATCAACTATTAGCCCAAAATCAATAGCTCCAAGACTCATTAAATTTGCTGAAACACCAAAGAGATGCATCATACTAAAAGCAAATAATAATGCTAATGGTATTACAGAAGCTGTAATTAACCCTGCTCTCCAATTACCTAATAGTAACAATAAAATAAAAATAACTATAAGCGCACCTTCAATAAGGTTTGTGGTTACAGTGCCAATTGCGTTGTTAACCAATTTAGTTCTATCTAAAAAAGGCTCAATCACTACACCTTCTGGCAATGTTTTGCTAATGGTTGCAATTTTATTTTTAACATCTGCAATTACTTGTGCAGAATTTGCACCTTTCAACATCATTACAATAGCACTAACAACTTCACCTTCACCATTTCGTGTTGTTGCACCATAACGAATTGCTGAGCCTATTTGCACATTGGCTACATCGCTAATTAAAACTGGAGTTCCATTTTCGGATTGTTTAACTAAAATGTTTTCAATATCTCTAATTGAGCCTACTAATCCTTCACTTCTAATAAAAAGGGCTTTATCATTTTTTTCGATGTATGCACCTCCAGTATTTTGATTATTATTCTCTAAAGCATCAAAAATTTCAGAAATTGAAACTTGCATTGCATTTAAACGTTCGGGGCTAATAGCTATTTCAAACTGTTTTAAATAGCCTCCAAAACTACTAACATCGGCAACGCCCTTGGTTCCTAAAAGCTGTCTTTTAACAACCCAATCTTGAATAGTTCGTAATTGAACAGCATCGTATTTATCTTCATAACCTGGTTTTGTTGTGACCACATATTGGTAAATTTCACCAAGACCAGTAGTTAAAGGTGCTATACCTGGTTTTCCTATACCCTCTGGTATTCGAGATTGGGCATCTGCAAGACGTTCGTTTACTTGTTGTCTTGCCCAATAAACATCAACATCTTCTTCAAAAACTATAGTAACAACAGATAAACCGAAACGCGAAAAGGAACGAATTTCATCTATTTGTGGAATAGTTGCCATAGTAATTTCAACTGGAAAGGTTATTAAACGTTCAACCTCTTGTGCTGCAAGTGTTGGTGAGTTGGTAATAACTTGTACTTGATTGTTGGTGATGTCTGGAACTGCATCAACAGGTAGTTGTTTTAGCGAATAAACTCCTGCAACAATCAAGGCTAAAGTAAGTAATCCTATAACTAATTTGTGTGTTATAGAATACCTAATAATATTATTAAGCATATAAATTGATTTAAAAATGTTCGTAAAAATTTAGTCTTTTTAAAGTATGTAGACTACAAATACACATGCTCCTAAAATTGTAGGAACAATCATTTTTAAATTCTAGGTGGCTGAAATAAAGTATCTAAATAAGTTGAAGTATGGGATACTTTATAATAATCAAATTTTATAATATTTTTAAAATTAACAGGCTCTATAACAAATTGAGATTGTTGCACAAAAAAGAATGTAACATGGCTACATTGATGTGAGTTTTGCACAGGTACATCATGATGGTTTGAGTTTTCATGATGCTTCTCTGCATTTCCATCATTATTTATATATTCCTTTATTACAAAATCCAACAACGTATCACCATCAAATGTTTTATGCTCTTGATAATGTGAATAGACTGCTGCAATTTTTTGAAATTCACATCCCAAGTCTATGTTAGGCATAGCTGCCTGAAACATAAATAGTATTGACATTGATATAGATGTGATTAACTTCATAACAAGTACAAAGATATAAATTATTTAATGCAATGGTTGTGCAAAATTAAGTACCAAAAAAAGCGCTCTTTTTTTAATAAGCATGCTCATCAACTTTATCTAATTTGTCTTCTTATTGTTAAGACCAAAAAATTAAAATCAATAACTATTTTTTGGTCTTACTATCTTTTGGACTTAAAGATGTAGACGGCTTTTGCATAGATAATGAGGTTCTTACCTAGTGTTCAATTCATCTCATAAGTAGACATCATACTTTTCAAGTTTTTCAAATAGACCTAAAATGTTTTCAATGATTTCATCCATAAATTTTTTGTCATCGAATACCAAATGATAATAAACTATATTCCTATCCTTCTTCAATAATTTATATTTTCCTTTGGAAAAGGATTTTAGAGTACTATATTTCCTAATTTCATCACTAAAAACTATACAGTTATTGTGTACAATGCAATTCCTAACTCTACGTAAATTATTTATGTATGACCAATGAGGCTCTAATTCTTTAATATCAACTTTAGCTGCTTTTATTAAAAATAACTTTGCTTTTTCAAACTCACTATTACCACGTAAATCATTTAAACCAAACTCTTTTTTGTGCATTAAACAATAAGAATTACACACATCTTGAATGGTGCGCTCTACAAAAGAAAACAATTGTGTAATCATTGAAGCCCTGAAACTTTGTACAAAATCTTTATCAATCTCGATTACTTTTTCAACCAAGGCATCCTGTAAATGGTTTAAATAATCATCAGCATACTTTTTAGGTTCAGCTTCAATTTTTGACATTATTTCAGTATACTCCTTTTCATGATAGGTTAAGGAATTATCGAAATGGTCTTCAACAAACTTTGCATAATTCCGAAAAGTTTGTAACTCCAAGTCCAAAAAAAAGATATTATTATCTTTTCTAAAATTTGAAAATGCATTTATTCTTGACATCTATTTAATACTCAAAGTTTCAACTAAATTTTTAAGTTCTTCCATGTCTGATAATGGGATAAAATCTCCTACTGTTTTATTTGCAAAAACACCATTTGCTATTTCAATCTTTTTTAACATCGGCAGTATATAATTAAGGTAATGGGTAAAATAGGTATGAACATCTGATTTGTTTACAGCTAACTTATACCCACTAGTACTCGATGATGAAACTATAATTATTCCCTTAAACCTTAATTCTTTAACGATTATACGTAAATTTTCTATAGAAAGTTCTTTACCACTATTGTATTTTAAGGCATTAGTAATCTCATATGTTTGAGCATACTTAAACGGAAGAACTTTTTGATGCCAAAGCAAATAATCAAGTACAGCCTTAAAAATATCATCAGCAATTTCATCATAAATTTTAATTGCATCATTACGAACAATTTCATAAACTTCTGAATCGATTTGCTTTTCTGGATTAACAACAAAGGTTTTATTGTCAAATTTATCAGGAAAGAAAATAATATTTGGTGTTACTGGTTTTAAAGTATAGAATATATCCTCACTATTGTTAGACATAAATGAAGCATTAAAAACTCTACCATAAGAACCCGCTACAAAATCTGCTAATTGGATAAGTGGTTCCTCTTTATCATCTGAAATATGATATTGCTCAAAAAAATTGTTTTGATAATTTTGTTTGATATAATTTTTTAGTTCACTACTATATTTATCACTAATCAAATTATCCATAAAAATCTCAAACTCGGAAAAGTTATTGTTGATTTGAGAAACAAAAATCCCTCTAAAATATTTGTAGAAGACATCTTTAAATCTTAAACCTCCTGTATCCTTTGATAATTTTTCCTTATCAACAACAAGTAGATAAATAATGAAGTTTAGATTTTTAATCAAATACTCTAATATTTCAATTCTTTTCGTTTCATCCTTTAAAACTCTTGAATTTGATTTAATAGGTTTACCATAAAAAAAGTTCTGACTTATATTATCTCGTACTTCTCTTGCCTTATCTAAATTCGATTCTTTTACCACTATCGCAGCATAAACAAAATGAGTAATGTTTTTTACATCATTTTGATTTAATGTTGAAGTACCAAACTCATCGCCAAATATGTAGACTTTCTCACTCATTTAACTGTTTTTTTACAATATCCCTTTCTTCCTCTGTTAAGCCATATAAATTATAAACCATGTTATCAATCTCCCTTTCTATTTGGGTGATTTGAGTTTGTAACTCTTGGGCTTTTTTCTTGCTGTCTTCAAATAATTCTAACCACTCAAACTCGTCTTTTTTGGAGAGTGGTTTACCGTCTGCTTTTTTAATTGCCTTGTTAAGTTCTCTTATAAAGTCTGCAAAATCTAATTCATGCCAGTTTTCAAGTTTGCGGTTAAATTTGCTCTCTGTCGTTTTAGCTGAAATGAATTTCAGGAAAGATTGGATTATTGAATTTAATAAATCGTAAGACTTAATTAATTTAATAGAGTTTTCCTCAATTTTAATACCTTCTTTTTCTAAAACATTTTTTACAATTGGTAAACTCTTTATATCCTTTGGATTAAGTTTCGGAAATGTCTTTTTACCAAAATTTGAAACTTTTAATGATGCGTACCAACTTATCAAAGTTGAATTAACTAAAGCTAGTATTCTAAAAATCACAGATTTCTCATACTCTGAAGAAAGCAAAAAGGGGGTAACACTATGTCCATAATAATATTTTTCTTCAACAAAGGCACATTGTATTCTTTTGTTCTGACCAGGCACTTCTCTAAATAATAATCTTGGTCCTACAAAATATTTCAGTTCACGAGGAGATGCTAACCAATCTCCATATTGTAACCATTCTTCTCCTTCAACAAAATAATATCTGGAAATATTCTTTCCATCAAGCCAAATTCCACAAGTTTCATCTACCTTTTTGGAATGGTGATAAGCCCGAGATTTTATTATTTCTTTTGACTGCCCTTTATAACTATCATATGGTGTAAGTCCCTGAATAGCTGAACCTATATCACCTAATAAAATGGAAGATTTCTTTATTTTATTAATTATTAATTCGGAAATTGGATTTATTTCGTAATCAAATATTAAGTTTACATCCTTTCTCCATCTATCAAGATTATAACCCCAATCTAAACCAACCTCTTGAATTATTTTTATGTTTCCTTTTTCTTTAAAAGACTTGGAAATAGTCGCTACTACACTATTAACTTTAACGTCTTGAAACACATCTTCTCCACAAAATTTAAACTCAACAGGAGTTGAATTAATATTTATAAAATTTCTGATGTTAAATGACTTATCTAATCTTAAAAACAACTCTGGTGTTATATAAGAGAGAATACCATTTTGTTTTAGAATTTCAATCCCCTTTTCATAAAAGTATAGATAGCTTTCAAATTTGTATTGATAACTATTATAATTATTCTCTATATATTCTTTTTCTTTTTTATCAAAACTTGCTCCATAAGGCGGATTACCAATTACTACATCAAAACCTCCTTTTGAGAATATTTGCGAGAACTCGGTTTGCCAATTAAAGGCTTTATCGCCTGCTACGGTTTTACTATCAATTAAACTATTACCACATTTAATATTGTTGCTTAAATCGTTAAGTTTGCGTCGTGGTTGTGCGGTACGCAACCAAAGGGATAGTTTGGCAATTTCAACAGACTCTTCATTAAGGTCTACACCATAAATATTGTTTTCTAAAATGGTATTTTCAATATCGCTTAAAATTAAGCCACCACCCAATACTTTAGCTTTTAATTCATCGATATAACGGTGTTCTTTTATTAAAA
This sequence comes from Aquaticitalea lipolytica, assembly GCF_014641635.1. Lineage (GTDB taxonomy): Bacteria > Bacteroidota > Bacteroidia > Flavobacteriales > Flavobacteriaceae > Aquaticitalea > Aquaticitalea lipolytica. Next base: position 979,800 of record NZ_BMIC01000001.1, read on the forward strand.
AATCTAAGGCTTGGTTTAAGAATGCTCCAGAGCCACAAGCTGGGTCACAAATAGTTATTTGTAGGAGCCAAGTTCTATAGCTATCTAACACCTCTAACAATTGTTTTTTAGTGTTTTGGTGTGTACCTTTTTTAAGCTCAAAATAGGCTTCTTCTTTAAAGCCAAGTGCTTCTTTTTTCTCTTGGCAGAGTTTACCAACAGTATTTTCTACTATGTATTTAGTAATGTATTTTGGGGTGTAGAATACACCATCTTTTTTTCGTTTGCTTTTTTGTTTATCGAACTCACCACCTTCAATTTCTGCATTTACGCTTTCTATTTCGTTAAGTGAGTTTTCAAAAATATGACCTAAAATATTAACATCTACTTGACTGCTAAAATCGTATTTAGCGAGTTTGTAAGTGTGTTTATAAAGCAACTCATCATCTATTTCTAAACTATCGAGAATAGTATCTGGCTTAAACAAACCACCATTGTAGGCATAAATTTCTGCCCTTGAGGTTGTGCCTTTTCTACCTTCGTCTAAAAAATGAAAGTATTGTTTAAAGAGGTTGTATAGTGGGCGTTCGTCACCAAAGTCGATGTCTGCTTTCCACTTGTCTAAAATTTGTATAGTTGAGTTTGGTGGTAATAGGTCTCTATCTTCTGCAAAGAAGATAAACAAGAAACGGTCTATAAGTTTTTGCGATTTTTTGAACAGAGACAGTTTGACGTTTTTTTCGAGTGCTTTTTGGTCGTCTTTTTCTTGAGACATATCAACTGAACTCGAAGTAACTGTATTTTGTTTTAGGCGTTTGGCGTTACGTTTTACCAAGTCTCTAAAGAGTTCGCGTTTAAATACTGAATAATCGTTATAAAACTGCTTGGTAATTTTATCTTCTTCTACTAAGGAGGCTTCTTTAATAGTAAGTGGCAGATTGTTAAGAATATTGTCTTTTTGGAGACATAGGTACATTAAGGCAAATTCTTCTGGTGCTAATTGAAACAAATTAAACTCTAAAAACTCGGTAGCATCGTTGATATAAAATCGCAATTTTTCAAAATTGGATGTAATGACATATACACAGCCTTTTTGATTAGCTTTATAATCGAATGCTTGTTTACGAATACTCTCTAAATCTTTGGTGTTAGTCCCTTTTAACTCTATAACTCCTATGGCGTTTCCTTTGCTTAAAATAGCGCCATCTGCTTTACCTGCTCCTTTTTGGTTTTTAAACTCTGTAGTTATATTAAAGTTAGGCTTTGGGTTAAGTGTATAATCCAAGATGTTTACAAACAACTCGTCCAAAAACTTGGCTTGGTATTGTTCCTCATTAGAGTTTTTAATATTTTCTTGAATTGTGAGGTTGTGGAAATACTTTATGTATTTTTTATAGGCACGTTCTACTATGTTACTATCTTGTTGTGCTAAATATGTTTTTAATACTGATGTTTGGAATAATGCCATAGTTTTTGTTACCAATACTGTGATTGGATAAAAATAACAATTCTATTGGTAATTTTACTGTATGCATTTATTAATTGTTTAAAAAGGAAACTTGTTAATTTTATAATTTTTCAACATCATTTTTAGTTCATTCAATTCATTTTTTAAAGCTGCAACATCACCTTTAGTTGCTGGCAAACTGTTAGGAGCAAATAATAATTTAGCACCATTAACTGCTGTGGTTGCTGCTATAGCCCCAAGAGCTGAATTAGTTACTGAAGTAACGTTAACTTTATTCATTTTTTGCACTCTTTCTTCTAACGATGTAATAGACTCATTTAATTGATGTTTTGTAGGTGCAGGTAAACTTAACTGATTATTATTTTCTGTTTTTTGATAATGACCAGTAATATATTTATAGTTGTTTCTTTTATAACTAGCCATAGTTTTACAACTATTATTACAATACATGTGGTTCCTTCGTCTAGGAGTAAACGTTTCGTTACAATTTTTGCAGTATTTGGTATTATTCATATTGTTTTGGGTTTTAATACGTTAAATAAAGTTTAATTTAACCTTTTATCTTCTTAAACTCTTTCCTTTAAATTCAACTATGTTAAACATTTCAAAGAAACGATCATGTAACCTTCCACCATATCTAATACCTAAATCACATAAAGTTTTATCAACACTACTTTCAGAATTTGTATGATTGCATGTCACATAAGTTATGTGGTTATTTTCATTTTGATTAAATAGTATTTCTTCGATAACATCACAACTACCATAGTTACTTGCAATGCGTTCTGAATTTATATCGTCAATAAATAATCTTGGTCTAGCTATTTTATCCATCATATAACTTTTATCAAATGGAGTAATACATGCTTCATACTTACTAACTAATTCTTTAGCTCCATATCTTTTAAATCTTAAGCACCTAGAGTCATTAAATATTTTCTCAAACACCTTAAAATAAGCTGTTTTACCTATACCGTATCCACCTAGTACCAATAAGCCTTTTTTAAACGTTGGGTTACTTAAACTTGATATTAAATTATTACAATTAAAAAATTCATTATCTCTTAAAAAATAACAAAATAAGATTTTAATATTATTTATATTTTCATCGGACTTAATAAAGTTAACCCCATACATAAACTTAAATTCTTTGAGAAACAAAATCCAAAGCTCTTGCTTATTGAAAATAGGTTGGTGTTGTTTTTCTTGTATTGGCAAATCGTTATTTAACTTTTGAATATGAAAATTTTTAACGAGTTTACTTATTGGCTGTGATTGGTTAAGTCTCATAAATTATTTGGTTATCTATTGGTATGAAATTCAGGTTCGATTTTATTATTTTTTTTGGTAGTTCTTTCGTTAGCTTTCCATTTCTCTAACCTTTTTTTAATTTCAAAAAATTTTTCTTCTTCAAATCGCATTTTTGTTTTAACTACGTTTAGCTCACTCCAGTATTCAAAAAAATTTTCTAAAATTTTAATATTAAATTGAGAGTGTAAAAAAACTTCTTCTCTAAATCTATTTTTTTTATTTAGTATGTTATTATTAGTATTAGTAGTTGCTATTTGATTGTCATTAGTTTGAGAATTGCTTGAGAATTGTCTGTTATTTTGTTTGTCAGTAAGCATGCTATTTAGCTTGTCATTTTCTTTATCAATCGACTGTGAAATAAAATCTTCGATTTTTAACAAACCAATTTTAGTAAATGACGTGGTTGTTTCTATATAAATATCATTAGTAGACTCTAACTTTGATAATGCTGTTCTAACTTTACTGATTGTCAAACCTGTTTCAATAGCAAGTTTTTCATAAGAAGTAACAAACTGACCCTTATCTATAAATACACCTTGCCACTTTTTTTGGCTATAATTTACTTTTATAAGGCAATGTAAAAATACTTTGCAGGTATTAACATCAGTATACCATTCCCAATCAACAAAATCTCGATAAAGCATTATAAATCCAGTTTTAACCATGAAATTCTTGTTTTATAAGTTTTTCATTAATATCACTTCTCTTAATGTAAACTCGATTACCTAGACGATAGCTGGGTATAATCCCTTCTTTTCTCCAATTCCAAAGAGTTTGATTAGAGCATTTTAAAATAATTAGGGCTTCTTCTAAAGTTAAGAGGTCAACTTCTTCTGCTTTTGAAGGTTTGTACTTATCAAAAAACTCCTGTAACTTGCTATTAACACCATTTAGGATGTTGTCGGCAAGTTCTTCAGGAGTAATCTGATAGAAGTGTAATGGGCTTGATTTCATTTTATGATATTTTAGATTTATATTCACAAAATTACTTTGTTACCCAGAAAATTATAGAATTTCAGTGTTTACATCAGTTTATAAACAGCAGCAAAAATTAAGTTAAATTTGCAGGAGGTATAAAAAAATTAACATTATCAAATTTATCTTTTGCCCCTTTATATCGTTTATTTCCAGGGCTAAGATATATTTCAATTGAACTTGGAGATTCACACTCTTTAATATCAAAAACTTCATAAAGTTCCCTAGCTAATTTACGATAGTTCACCTCTCCATTTCGAGTATCAGCATCCAAATATCCTTGTAAAATTAATTCCTGAATGATTATAGCGAGTTGAGATGGTCCTGCCACCCATTTTAACGGTCTTTTTTCATTTTTTCCTTTATAATCTAAAATAAACTCATTTATGATTTTAATTTTTAATTTAAACTCATTCTGTTTTCTAAATAAAAGTGTTTGATGAAACATCAAAGAGAAGTCAAAATCATAATTCTGGATTACACCTTCACTAATTGAGAAGCCATCTTCTAAAAGCTCCTCATTATAATAACCTCTTTCTTCCAAGCTAAAACATGCATTATCAATTATTTCTTCTATTTTGGGTATTACCTCGAACTCAAGAACCGAGTAATAAAGCTCTGGATTATTACAGAAATCGTAATGATGCTGTAAAAAAGCACGAAGTTCTATAGTTTTTGTCTCAAAGAGTAAAGTTCTAATGAAATACTTAAAATAAAAATCATCAATCAATCTTGGTTCAAAGTGGTTGTAATTTTTAAGATTGAACTTATAATCATTCTCGTTTTGATTTAAACATGATTTTTCCTCTATTGCAAATGCATCTTTGTAATTCATATATTGCTTTAATTTTAATAATCTAATTTTTAAAAAATGAACTTTCGGCTATTTTTACTGCTCGTTCTTGTGGTGTAACTTTAATGTATTTGTAAAATTCTCGCTCTGTAGAATGTCCGCTGATAGCCATTATATCAATTACAGGCATTTTGGACAAATAAGCATTAGTACAAAATGATCTTCTAGCAGTATGTGAAACAATAAGAGTGTTTTTTGGCACTGATTTAGTTTCATTTTTTCCACCTATAGTTTTTTGAATTGTTATAAGCTCTGTAATTTCAGCTATTCGACCAGCTTCTTTAATATATTCATTTATATCAGGGTCATTTAACTTTCGAGGTGGTTTTCCATTATACCTTTTGTCCATTATAGCTCTTACACGATGGTGAATAGGAACATAAACATGTTTACTAGTCTTTTTCTGTTTAAACTGAAATACTTCACGTCCATCAAATTTTTTTATTTGCTCTTCAACAATACCGTTATAATCAGAAACTCTTTGTCCAGTATAATAACCAATTAAAAATATATCTCGTGCCAATTCCCAATCAGGAGTTTTAGACAAATCCACATTATACAATGCATCTATCTCTGACTCTGTTAAATAAATTGAAACCGTTTCTTCTGAAATTGATTTAAATTCTCTATGCTTATATTTAAGATTTGTATTTATGCCTTCTTCGGTTGCTCTGTTCATTATTGTAATCAAATTCTTGATATGTTTACCAATTGTATTAATAGAATAATTATTGCTCTCTAAGTATTGTATGAATGAATAGTAAAATTTCAAATCTATACTATCGAAATCTAAATTATACTTGATTTTTTTATTAAAATCTTTAAGGCGATTTACAGTTTGTTTATATGAACGTACAGTTACCGATGCAAGTTTTACTGAGTCAATATTTTTAGCTTGATTTTCTTTCGTTTTTATAAAATCATCAGCAAAGTCAAAAAAAGATGAAATAGGTTTAACTATTTCATAATCATTTCTAATAATCTTTGCAAGTAGAAGTTTTAAAATATCCTTATTTTGCTTTTCAAACTCATCTAAACTACTAACAGCGTCAATAAATTCGTAAGAAAATTTCAATAAATCACTATTTACTTTTTCCCTATTACTAATTGTTGAAACAGCTCTAATTCTTTGATTAATCTTATCCCAATTTTTTGGGTGAACTTTATAACCAGTAGCAAATTTTATACGATTATTTCTTCCAAAACTATAATCTAAAATTATTGACGTTTCTCCTTTTGCTTGAACATCTTTTATTCTATATTTAACCGTTCCAGAAGTAGATTGAATTGTATTATTCATAACATATAATGTTCTATTAATTATTTAAAGGGACAACATTAGGGACAACATAATATTTATTCATTGTTATAGCAATATTATAAAAATTACATCAAACTACCTATAAAATCAATAAACAAAAGGGATTAAATAAAATAAACTCAAATAAGATAAAATAGATTAATGCTAAAAGTAGTACTGGAGGCACCACCACTAAAAACCCGAACAATTTGTTCGGGTTTTTTGGTTTTATATATATTTGATTTTTTTCTGTAATCATTTTGTTTTTACTCCGACAGAAAACTGTATCTTCAATTTTTTCGTAAGAATACTAACAAATCATTATACAATGCAAAAAACCTATTACGACCCAGCAGACCTTAGAAAATTTGGCAAAATATCAGATTGGAATGAAGAATTAGGAACAAAATTTTTCGAATATTATAATTCTGTTTTTAAAGAAGGTGCTTTATCTGAAAGAGAAAAATCTTTAATTGCTCTTGCTGTTGCGCATACCATTCAATGCCCATACTGTATTGATGCTTATACAGGAGATGGTTTACAAAGAGGCATTACAAAAGAAGAAATGATGGAGGCTCTACATGTAGGAGCAGCGATTAGAGGAGGTGCATCATTAGTGCATGGAGTACAAATGATGAATAAGGTCAACAAATTAGAAATGTAATTAAGTTCGAAGCAATAAAAATATAGCTTCTACAAACGATAACTCTTAAACTATAAATGATTAAGTCCCTACATAAACGCGAAAGCGAATTAGCAAACAGCAAAAGGCAAGTTGAAATTTTATCCAATGGTATTTTTCAAAGTGGCGACTTGCCAAAATTTAAAGACAAGATTTCTGAAACTAACCAATTTCCTTTAAAAGCAAAGAAATTAGAAATACTTCAGATTAATGTTGGCTATATGTGTAATCAGGTTTGTGAGCATTGCCATGTAGATGCTGGTCCAGACAGAAAAGAAATTATGACCAGAGAAACCATGAAACAATGTCTCGAAGTCATTAAAAATACTGGAGCTCACACGCTAGATTTAACTGGTGGAGCCCCAGAAATGAATCCAGATTTTCGTTGGTTTGTTGATGAAGCTTCAAAAGCAGGTATTAAAGATTTTATTGTTCGCTCAAACCTAACCATTATACGAGCTAATAAAAAATATCACGATTTACCAGAATTTTTCAAAAGTCATAATGTACATGTGGTAAGCTCTATGCCTCATTGGACTAAAGGTAAAACAGATAAGCAACGTGGTGATGGAGTTTTTGATAAATCTATAAAAGCGCTTCAAGACTTAAATGCCATTGGTTATGGTATGCCAAATAGTGATTTACGTTTAGATTTAGTGTATAATCCTTCAGGTGCATTTTTACCAGGAAATCAAGCAAGTTTAGAAAAAGAATTCAAAAAAGCCTTAATCGATGATTTTGGAATTCAGTTTCATAATCTGTTTGCCATTACCAATTTGCCAATTAGCCGATTTTTAGATTATTTAATTGCTTCGGAAAATTATGAAGACTACATGTATTCGCTGGTTGAAGCATACAACCCAGCTGCTGTTGCAAATGTGATGTGTACCAATACACTTTCGGTAAGTTGGGATGGATATTTATATGATTGCGATTTTAATCAGATGCTTAACTTACCTGTAAACAGTAAGGCTAAACACATATCTGAATATAATGAAGAACTTTTAGAAGGTAGAAACATTGTTATTTCACAACATTGTTATGGTTGTACTGCTGGAGCAGGAAGTAGTTGTCAAGGATCAGTTGCATAATTATGAAACAAGTTCTTTTTTGCATTTTTGCAATCCTATCATTTGTTGGGTTCTCTCAAGAAACCCTTTCTGAATTATTAACTATTCATAACACTAAAGGCATTCCTTACATCACAGTTCAAGAACTGGCAATGCCAAAAACAAAAGCCATTATTCTTGATGCTCGCGAACTTGAAGAATATAATGTAAGTCATATAAAAGAAGCCATTTTTGTTGGTTACAATAGTTTTCAGATTGATTTAGTTAAAAATAAACTACCAAATAAAAATGAAACTATAGTAGTGTACTGCTCGTTAGGAATTCGTTCAGAAAGCATTGCCAACAAACTCAAAAAAGCAGGTTACAATAATGTTTTTAACCTCTATGGAGGCATATTTGTATGGAAAAATAATAATTTTAAGGTTTATAATTCCGAAAGAAAAGAGACCGATAACATTCATGCTTTTTCCAAAGAATGGAGTAAATGGCTTTTAAAAGGAAATAAAGTGTATTAAATGGGCATACTTTCCACAAACAATACTAATAGCGACAACGAAATGGCAAAAGACTTCCATTTCCCAACGTCTAAAAAAGCGCTTATTATTTTTACTCGCAACCCAGAATTGGGCAAATGTAAAACACGTTTAGCAGCCAGTATTGGAGACGAATCAGCTTTAGAAATCTACAAGTATTTGCTACAGCATACAGCAAAATTATCAGAAAAAGTTAAGGCTGATAAATACGTATTTTATTCCGAAAGCATTAAACGCGAGGATATTTGGGACGCTACTATATTTAACAAAAAACTGCAACAAGGCAATGATTTAGGCGAACGTATGGAAAATGCGTTTACTGAATTATTCGAGTTGGGTTATGAAAAAGTAATTATTATTGGCAGCGATTTATTAGACTTATCATCAGATGATGTAAATGAAGCATTTGATTTTTTGAATGAAAATGACACAGTTATTGGTCCAGCCAAAGATGGAGGTTATTATTTGTTAGGCATGAAAAACATGCATTCAAAAGTCTTTAAAAACAAAGAATGGGGAACCTCAACTGTTTTAGAAAATACATTATCAGATTTAAAAGATAGCACAATTTCTATGCTTAAAGAATTAAATGATATTGATACCTTTGAGGATATGAAACATTACGAACAACTAAAGAAATTTTATAAAAATATATGATTAAATCAATCGTAGAAACCACAGAATATTTACAAAGTAAAGGTTTCGATTCACCAGAAATAGGCATTATTCTTGGCACTGGACTTGGGCAACTTACACACGAGATTGAAATTTTACACGAAGTTAGCTATAACCATATTCCAAACTTCCCAACTGCAACTGTTGAGTTTCATAAAGGCAAATTAATTTATGGCCTTATAGAAGGGAAAAAAGTTATTGTTATGCAAGGTCGTTTTCATATTTACGAAGGCTATACATTACAAGATGTTACGTATCCTGTTCGTGTAATGGAAAAACTAGGCATTCATACCTTATTAGTTTCTAATGCTGCAGGAGCAGTTAATCTTAATTTTAAAAAAGGTGAATTAATGCTTATCGATGATCACATAAATCTTCAAGGTAGTTCTCCTTTAGCATTTAAAGGTGTTGAGCATTTAGGCGAACGCTTTACAGATATGAGCGCACCTTATAATGCAGAAATCAATTCAAAATTTAAAGCTATAGCTAAAAACAAAGATATTACACTTCATGAAGGTGTATATGCAAGTGTTGTTGGTCCACAATTAGAAACTAGAGCTGAATACAGAATGCTTAAAATTATTGGTGCTGATGCTGTTGGAATGAGTACTGTTCCAGAAATTATAGTTGCTAATCATTTAAAATTAAAAGCAGCAGCTGTGTCAGTTATTACTGATGAGTGCGACCCAAGTAATCTGAAGCCTGTTGACATCGCTGAAATTATAGCAATGGCAGGAAAAGCTGAGCCGAATATGATTACATTATTTAAGGAATTGATAAAGACATTATAACTATGAGTTATTTAGAAACCACACACGACGTATACAAAGAAGCAGCCTTAACTCCAGATGTTGGATTATGCTGCACTACCAACCCAATTTGGGAATTACCAGGATTAAAAATTCCTCGTATAATGCAAGAAATGAATTATGGTTGCGGAAGCACAGTTCATGCTCGAGATTTAACCAACAATCCTAAAATGCTATATGTTGGTGTTGGTGGCGGAATGGAATTATTGCAATTCTCATATTTTAATCGTCAAAAAGGTGGTGTTATTGGTGTTGACGTTGTAGATGAAATGTTAGAGGCTTCTCGTAAAAATTTCATTGAAGCCGAAGTGCAAAACCCTTGGTTTAAAAGTGATTTTGTAGACCTTAAAAAAGGTGATGCTATGAATCTTCCTGTTGAAGATAATAGTATTGATGTTGCAGCTCAAAACTGTTTGTTTAATATTTTTAAAGCAGACGATTTAAAACAAGCTATTGCCGAAATGTATCGTGTGCTTAAACCACACGGAAGATTGGTTATGAGCGATCCAACTTGCGAGCAACCTATGAATGAAGCTCTTCGTAATGACGACAGACTTCGTGCTTTATGTTTAAGCGGAAGTTTACCAATTGCAGAATATGTAAAAATGCTTGCAGATGCTGGCTTTGGAACCATAGAAATTAGAGCTCGCAAACCATATCGAATTTTAGACCCAGTGCATTATCCTACTGATGAACTAATCTATATAGAATCTATTGAAGTAGCTGCTATAAAAGATCCAATGCCAAGTGATGGACCTTGTATCTTTACAGGAAAAGCTGCTATTTATTATGGAACAGAAGATTATTTTGATGATAAAGCTGGTCATGTTTTATTAAAAAATCAACCAATAGCAATTTGTGATAAAACAGCAAATGCATTGGCAAATTTAAATAGGAACGATATTTTTATAAGTGAATCTACTTATCACTATGATGGTGGAGGATGTTGCTAGACAATAATTGTTGTATTAAATTTTTAATCAATTGGAGAAATATATAGACATCATAAAAAATTCTTATTCAGGTTATTGGAATTACCTCAAACATGAGCTCATTTCAATTAATCATTGGGATAATTATTTTTATGGATTAATCATTATTTCAATATTAGTTTGGTTGTTAGAAATTGCTTTTCCATGGCGTAAAAACCAATCAATTTTTAGAAAAGATTTTTGGTTAGACACCTTTTATATGTTTTTCAATTTCTTTTTACTGAACTTAATCATCCTTATTGCCTTATCAAATACTGCTGCCGAATTTTTTAATGATATCCTCTCAATAGCAGGTTTAAATATTTCAAACCTTCAATTGTTTGATGTAGATAATATGCCTAAAGCTTTAGGTTTATTTATCTTTTTTATCATTAGTGATTTTGTGCAATGGAACACACATCGATTATTACATCGTGTGCCTTGGTTGTGGAATTTTCATAAAGTGCATCATAGTGTAAAAGAAATGGGCTTTGCTGCACACTTACGCTACCATTGGATGGAACCAATCGTATATAAATCACTATTATATATTCCAATAGCAATTATTGGAGGTTTTGATGCTCAAGATGTTGCTATTGTTTATTTCTTTGCCATTATTGTAGGGCATTTAAACCATGCTAATTTGGGTTGGGATTATGGTTTTTTAAAATATGTATTCAACAATCCGAAGATGCACATTTGGCATCATGCTAAAGAATTACCAAAACACGTAAGGTATGGCGTTAATTACGGACTAACTTTAAGTCTTTGGGATTACATTTTTAAGACCAATCATATTCCTCACGATGGAAGAGATATTGAACTTGGCTTTAAAGGAGATGAACAGTTTCCTAAAGATTTTATAGAACAGGAATTGTATCCAATAAAACTAAAAAATGAAGTTTAAAGCCTTAATTATTATTGCATTTGTATCACTAACAAGTTGTTTTTCTGCTAAAGGACTACCAATTAAAGAAACACCAGAAGATTCAAAAGAAAGCGTTGAAAAAGAAGATAGCGCTGCTGATGAACATAACACTAGTATGGACAATGTAACAGTTGATGTTACTGCTGAAGATATTCAAATAGACAAACAAATTGACGAGCCTAAAGTTGATCATTCTGCTTGGGATGATTTACTAAAAAAATACGTTGCAGATAATGGCGATGTTAGTTATAAAGGCTTTAAAAAAGATATTCAATCGCTTAATGATTATGTTAATTATTTAGCAACTCAAATCCCTTCAGAAAGCTGGACATTAAATGAGCAATTAGCTTACTTTATTAATGTTTATAATGCTAATACTATCAAACTAATTGCAGATAATTATCCAACAAAAAGCATTAAGGACATTAACAATCCTTGGCTGAAGAACCGAATAAAAATCGGTAAAGAAGACTATTCTTTAGCTGATATTGAGAATGGTATTTTACGTAAAATGAACGAACCGAGAATTCATTTTGCAATTAATTGCGCTTCGTTTTCTTGTCCAAAATTGTTGAATACTGCATACACTACAAACAATGTACAAGAATTGATGGAACGTGCCACTCGTGAGTTTATCAATAATGATTCAAAAAACAAGTTAGAAAGAGATGAAGTGAAAATTTCAGAAATTTTTAAATGGTATAAAAGCGACTTTACTCAAAATAGCTCTGTGATTGACTATATCAATCAATATTCTGATATAAACATATTTCCTAATGCAAAAATCAATTATATCAATTATGATTGGAGTTTGAACGAGCAAAACTAAAAACCCCGTTTTTACGTATAAATTTACATGATAAGTATTGTTATTCCTGTTTTTAACGAAGAAAATAACATTGGCAAATTGCTTGAGCATTTGTTTGATAACTCATCATCTAAAAACATTTCTGAAATACTAGTTGTTGATGGTGGCAGTACAGATGGTTCGCAGCAAATAATTAAAAAAGTAATCTCTGTCACCTCGAGCGCAGTCGAAAAGTCTCAAAAAAAAGGTCTCGACTGCGCTCGACCAGACATAGTTCTGTTAAATTCACCAAAAGGTCGAGCAAAACAAATGAATTTTGGCGCAAAACATGCCACAGGAACTATTCTTTATTTTCTTCATGCCGATTCTTTTCCTCCTAAAAATTTTGACGAATTAATTATTAATGAAGTTAATAAAGGGCATCTGGCTGGTTGTTTCAGAATGGAGTTTGACAGTAATCATTTGTGGTTGCGACTAGCAAGCTGGTTAACGAAGTTTTGTTGGAGAGCTTGTCGTGGTGGAGATCAAAGTCAATTTATAACTAAAGATTTATTTAATGATATTGGTGGCTTTGATGAAAACTATATTGTTTACGAAGACAATATACTTATTAACGAGTTGTTTGCTAGAAAACAATTTGTCGTCATTCAAGAGAAAATATATTCGTCTGCAAGACTTTATGAAAAACATGGCGTTTGGAAACTTCAGTATCATTTTTTAGCAATTTATTTTAAAAAATGGTTTGGTGCTTCTGCTGAAGACATCTTCAAATACTACAAAAAACACATCGCTTAATATTTAGAATACTGTTTTCTTATGGTTTCTTCAGCAGGTTTGTTTTGAGGAGTAAATCGATTATTTTCTATTCCTCCAACAGATTCGTAATCGATAAACCATTTCCAAACAAAACCACCAGCAAACCATTCTTCGTCCCATAATTCATCAAACAAAGACTGTGTTAAAACAGATTGTGCTTCAAGATTTACTTTCCCATCTTCTCTATCAACTAACCAAGGTTTTACTCCTGCATAATCAATACTTCTATAGCCAAATTCGGTAAACAAAATTGGTTTTCTATAGGTGTCATAAAAACTTTTTAATAGTGTTTTATGCTTTTGCCACCCTTTCCTGCTTTCTGCTAATGTTGGTGTTTGTTCTTGACTTAAAGGAAAATAACCGTCAACACCTATATAATCTAACTCGTTCCAAAAAGGGGTTCTGTTAAACTCATTCCAATTTGCTGCATAAGTTAATTTGCCTTTATAAATAGTCTTTATTTCTTTAATTAATTGATGCCAATATTCAGGACGCTCATCTACAAACCCTTCTAACTCTGTTCCGATACAAAAAATATCTGCATTCATTTCTTGAGCAATTCTTGCAAACTCTAATATAAATTTAGAATACGTTTGTTCTAAAGTCTGCCAATCTTCTTCAGAACCCATTTTAATAAAACCTGTAAACTCTCCTCTTGAAACCCAAATTTGAGGTTTTAGCATAATCTTTATGCCTTTTTTATTTAAAGCACTTGCATATTGCTTTACTCCATCTTCAGTTTCACCAAACCATTGTCTTTTTCCACTATATATTATCTCTGGATGAGCTAAATCTCTAATAAACCCAAATGGCATTAAGGATGCATAATTAGCATTAAGCTTAACAACAGGATTTACATGTTTATCTGAAATTGAATCACCAGAAGCTACAAAACTAACACCATTAATTTTTTCTGGTTTTGGAACAGTCATAGAACAAGATGACATTAGTACAATAACACTTAACATTAAAAAAATTGTTCTCATAACTTATATTTAATGTTTAAATTTAAACAAAATGAAAAGACAAGGTTAAGGTTTTAACAAAACCTTCGACAAACTTTTCAACGACAACCAAAACACATGGAGCACATCGTCATTATTGGCAACGGAATTTCTGGCGTAACAACAGCCAGACATATCAGAAAACTTTCTGATAAAAAAATAACGATTATTTCTGCCGAAACTGAACACTTTTTTTCGCGTACTGCATTAATGTATGTGTATATGGGACACATGAAGTTTGAACACACCAAGCCTTATGAAGATTGGTTTTGGAAAAAGAATAGAATTGATTTAAAATTCGGTTTTGTATCTTCTATTGAAACTAAAAGTAAAACTATTTATTTTGAAAATAATGACTCTATTCAATATGATAAATTAGTTATAGCTACAGGAAGTAAATCGAATAAATTTGGCTGGCCTGGACAAGATTTAAAAGGTGTACAGGGTTTGTATCATAAACAAGATTTAGATAATCTTGAGGTATATGCTCCTAATAACAAAGTGTGCAAACGAGCAGTAATTGCAGGTGGTGGATTGATAGGTATTGAACTTGCTGAAATGCTAAACACTCGAAATATTCCTGTAACTTTTTTAGTAAGGGAGTCTAGTTTTTGGAATGGTGTTTTGCCAAAAGGCGAAAGCGAAATGATAAATCGTCATATTAAAAATCATCATATCGATTTGCGACTATCAACTAACTTAAAAGAGATAATTTCTGATGAAAATGGCAAAGTTAAATCTGTAATTATAGAAGAAACAGGAGAAGAAATTCCTTGTGATTTTGTTGGTTTAACGGCTGGAGTGAGTCCTAATATTGATTTCTTAAAAAATTCAGACATTGAAACCAATCGTGGTGTTCTGGTTAATCGCTATTTAGAAACCAATATAAAAGATGTATTTGCTATTGGTGATTGTGCAGAACAACGTGAAGCCATTGGTAATAGACGACTTATTGAAGCGGTTTGGTATACAGGACGAATGATGGGAGAAACTTTAGCACAAACCATTTGTGGAAACAAATTAGAATACAAACCAGGACATTGGTTTAACTCAGCAAAGTTTTTTGATATTGAGTATCAAACTTATGGTTGGGTTTTTTCCAAACCAAAAGAAGGTCACCAACATTTTCACTGGAAACATAATGACGATACTAAATGCATAACCATTGAGTTTGATTCTGAAACCAATGTGTTTTTAGGCATTAATACATTTGGTATTAGAATGCGTCACGAAGTCTTCGATAAATGGTTAACTGAAAAACGAACAGTTGATTATGTTATGCAACATTTAGTAGAAGCTAATTTCGACCCAGAATTTTATAAACATTTTGAAAAAGAAATACTATCAACATATAAAAGCCAATTGCAAACAGTATAAGCCATGAGTAATAAATTAAATTATAGTATGTCTCTTGCAAAGCCAGATGCTCAAAACTTATCCATGATTCAAAAAATAGCTGTATTTCTTGGTATAGCTGGTTTATTCATTATGATTTTAGCATTGCTAAACGTTGATTTTCCAAACAAAGCAATCTTCTTGACCTTATCGCTAGGATTAATTATTATTGGTACAGTTATTTTTTCACGAGATGCATATCTCAAAAAAACTGAAGGCATCAAAAATGATGGCGTTTGGTTTAAATCCATTTCATCAAAAGGCATTTTGGCTTGGGCAACAGGAATTATATTAACAGGTTTTTATATCGTTCTTTATTTTTATGCTGAATTATTAGGTCAAGGTTCAAATGGTGAAGCAAATACAGGAGTTATTAGTTTGTTTGATCCGTTAAGTCAATTGTTAAGCGGTCGACCAGCTAGTCAATGGTTTGTTTATGGAACTTTATACACTGTTGCCATTTTAGCTTTTGGATATAAATTTATGCTTAAATATCGTCACAATCGATATGAGCAATTACGTACAGCTTCAGTTATGTTTTTTCAATTGGGTTTTGCCTTTTTGATTCCAGAGTTTATGGCTCGTTTAAACGAAAGTCCACAATACAATTTACCTTACTACGATTTAAAAAGTATGTGGCCTTTAAATTATTATTTATTTGATAGTTGGTCAATTAACGGATTTTTATCTTCTGGAAATTTAGGTTTGTTAATGTTGCTATTTGGTGTGATTTCCATTTTTGTTATTTCACCAATATTAACTTACAAATATGGGAAACGTTGGTATTGCTCTTGGGTTTGTGGTTGTGGAGCATTAGCCGAAACAGCAGGAGACTCATTCAGACAATTAAGTAGTAAAAAATTATCTGCATGGAAGTTAGAACGTTGGCTAATACATACTGTTTTAGTATTCTCGGTTATAATGACTATCGCAATTATTTATTCGTATTTAGGAAGCGACCCTAACAAGTATTGGTTAACTAGACCAGTTTTTTTAATTAGTATAGGAGTGTTTTTAACATTGGTTTTTGCTTTAATAATGATTTTTAAAAGAAATGAATTAGGCAAAGACGCACGTTATGGAGCCATTGGCTTTTTTGTTGTTATTACTGCTTTATTTGCAATGCATTTTACTGGAACAACTGATGAAATTTTCTTAATAAAATCTTCAAACTTACGTTCAGCCTATGGCTTATATATTGGCTCAATCTTTTCTGGTGTTATAGGTACTGGTTTTTATCCAATTTTCGGGAATAGAGTTTGGTGTCGTTTTGGCTGCCCAATGGCAGCAGTTTTAGGAATGCAACAACGCCTTTTTTCTAAATTTAGAATTACAACTAATGGAGGTCAGTGTATTTCATGTGGTAATTGCTCAACCTATTGCGAAATGGGAATCGACGTTAGAGCCTATGCTCAAAAAGGTGAGAACATTGTACGTAGCAGTTGTGTTGGCTGCGGAATTTGTAGTGCTGTATGTCCAAGAGGTGTTTTAAAATTAGAAAATGATAGTATGAAAGGTCGTATTAATCCAAATGAAATTTTATTAGGTAATGATGTTGATTTAATGGATCTAGTGAATCAGAAATAATATCTAAAACAATTGTATTTTTGCACTTTCTTTAAATCACTAAATGACCAACATTAAAGTAATTATTCCTGCCTATAACGAGGAAGATTCAATTGCGCTCGTTATTAAGGATATTCCGAATATAGTTAGCGAAATTATTGTTATTGACAATAACTCAACCGACGCTACACCAATAAACGCAAAAATTGCTGGAGCGACTGTATTATCTGAAACCAGAAAAGGTTACGGTTATGCATGTTTAAAAGGCATGGAGTATGTTGCTAATCAATCTACAAAGCCAGATATTATTGTTTTTTTAGATGGCGATTTTAGTGATTATCCTGAAGAACTAACAAAAATTGTTGCTCCAATTATTGATAATAATATCGATTTTGTTGTTGGATCTAGAGTTAAAGAACTTCGAGAAAAAAATTCGATGACACCACAGCAAGTTTTTGGAAATTGGCTGGCGACAACTTTAATGAAGGTATTTTTTGGAGCAAAATTCACAGATTTAGGCCCTTTTAGAGCTATTAAATACCAAAAACTATTAGACTTAAATATGCAAGATAAAACTTATGGCTGGACCATAGAGATGCAGTTAAAGTCTATAAAGCAAAAATTAACGTATATTGAAGTGCCTGTTAACTATAAAAAAAGAATTGGTGTCTCAAAAGTTTCAGGTACGATAAAAGGTACTATCTTTGCAGGCATAAAAATCCTAGGTTGGATATTTAAATACAGTTTTAAAAAATGATTTTAGAATACATAATTATTGCTATTTACTCAACAGCACTTGTGCTTATTTTCATGTATGCTTTAGCACAATTAAACTTATTGTTTAGTTATATAGCTGCACAAAAAATTGAAGATACAGACGATAAATTTGATCTCACAAATCCAGATGAAATTCCGTTTGTAACTATTCAACTTCCTGTGTTTAATGAAATGTATGTTATGGAACGATTGTTAGATAACATAGCATTAATCGATTATCCAAAAGATAAACTAGAAATACAAGTTCTAGATGATTCTACTGATGAGACTGTAAAAAGCACATATGAACATGTTCAAAAAATAAAAGCTACAGGATTAGATATCGTACACATTACTCGTACTGATAGAAGTGGTTTTAAAGCTGGTGCTTTAAAAGAAGGTTTAGAAATTGCTAAAGGCGAATTTATTGCCATTTTTGATGCTGATTTTTTACCTAATCCAAACTGGTTAAAACGCACAATCCCTTATTTTAAGGATAAAAAAATTGGTGTTGTACAAACACGTTGGGGACATTTAAACAGAAATTACTCAATACTTACAAAAATTCAAGCATTTGCATTAGATGCACATTTTACTTTAGAGCAAGTTGGCAGAAACAGTAAAGGTCATTTTATAAACTTTAATGGAACTGCAGGTATATGGCGTAAAACATGTATTATCGATGCAGGAAACTGGGAAGGTGATACTCTAACAGAAGATCTAGATTTAAGCTATAGAGCTCAACTAAAAAACTGGAAGTTTAAATTTCTTGAAAATGTTGAAACTCCAGCTGAATTACCAGTAGTTATTAGCGCAGCTCGCTCACAACAATTCCGTTGGAATAAAGGTGGCGCAGAGAATTTTAGAAAAATGATGTGGAGAGTTTTAAAATCTAAAAACATCTCTTTTAAAACTAAAGTTCATGGTGTTTTACATTTACTAAATAGCACAATGTTCCTTAATGTATTTTTAGTAGCAGTATTAAGTGTACCTATGCTATATATTAAAAATGAGTATGCTCACTTAAGATATTACTTCTATTTTATGAGCTTTTTCGTGATTAGTTCTGTTATCTTTTTTGTGTGTTATTGGTTTATGTACAAAAACATTTATGGCGATGGCTTTAAACGCTTTTTTGGATATATAGGTATGTTTTTTACATTCTTTACAATAGCTATGGGCTTTTCATTACATAATTCAATAGCAGTTATAGAAGGACATATTGGTAAACGCAGTGAGTTTGTTCGTACTCCAAAATTTAATATAAGCACTTTAAAAGACTCTTGGAAAGGCAATAAATATATTAATAAGAAAATCTCTTTTAACGTTATTATTGAAGGCTTGTTAGTATTATACTTTGCTTTTGGTATGTATAGCGCATTTATTGTAGGAGACCAAGGTGGAGATTTCGGATTGTTCCCTTTTCACTTAATGTTATTTTTAGGTTTTGGTTTTGTGTTTGTTAAATCATTAACCTCTAAAGTTTAATTTTTATAGCGTTTCTCACAACTAGGTTGTGAGTCGCGTTTTACATTATATCTAATAAAAAAAGCTGCAATTTTTTGCAGCTTTTTTATTAGGATGCCATTGCAACCGCTAACGCATATTTTGCTTATATAATGTAAATTTCGTTTTATAATAACGACAAAAAACAAATTAAAAATCTTCTTAACTTGAAGCCGAAATACTAAATCTGCAAATGTTTAATTCAACATTTTTAAAACTAAATAAAACACCTCTTTTAATGGCACTTACTAGTGTCTTGTTTTATGCATCATTTGCCTACGATTTAGTAAGAACAGACTACACAAAGCTATTTACACTATATATCGCATTGTTCTTTTTGTTTTACAAACTCATTCAAGTAAATAAAGACAATTTTAAGTTTCTAGTAGTATTAGCCATTATTTTTAGAGTTGTTTTTTTATTTGCAATACCAAACCTATCTCAAGATTTTTACCGCTTTATTTGGGATGGACGGATGATTATACAAGGTTTTAATCCTTATCTATACACACCAGAATCTTTTATCAATATTAATATTTTCCCTATAGCACAAGCCCAAGAGTTATATAATGGTATGGGAGAACTAAACGGAAGTCATTTTACCAACTATCCTCCAATAAAGCAACTTGTGTTTATGATTGCCGCATTACTATCAGGAAAAAGCATTATTGGGTCTGCAATAGTCTTTAGGATTTTTATACTAGCAGCAGATATTGGCACATTATATTTTGGAAAAAAACTTTTAGAAAGACTTAATCTTCCTACTCATAATATATTTTGGTATTTGCTTAATCCATTAATTATTATTGAACTTTCAGGAAACCTACATTTTGAAGGCATTATGATATTCTTTTTAGTGTGGAGTTTATATTTATTGCATTCAGGTAAATGGAAATGGGCAGCTATTGTTTTTGCTTTATCTATTTCAGTAAAATTGATTCCGCTTTTATTTTTGCCTTTGTTTTTTAAGTATTTTATACAACATCGTTTTACAAAGAGTGATGTTGCAACATCAAAACCCCTTCGCAATGACATTATAAATTTAACTGGGTTTTACGCAATTGTAGTTTTAACAACACTGCTTTTGTTTACACCCTTTTTCTCATCAGAATTTATTAATAATTATACTAAAACTGTAGCGCTTTGGTTTAGTGATTTTGAGTTTAATGCTAGTATATATTACATTGCAAGAAGTATTGGTTATGCAATTACTGGTTATAATGAAATAGCAATCATTGGAAAATTTATTCCGCTAATTACGATTATTTCTGTTTTAGGATTTACTTTTTTAAGAAAAAATAACGGTGTTCAGAAGCTTATAATTTCTATGCTTTTTGTGACTACAGTTTATTATTTTACATCAACAACAATTCATCCTTGGTATATAACAATACTTGTATTTCTATCAGTATTTACCAATTATAAATTTCCAATAGTTTGGTCGCTAATGTTAGTCATAAGTTATTTTGCCTATGCTAATAATTATAATGAAAACCTCTGGCTTATCACCATAGAATATGCTGTTGTCTTTTCGGTATTTATTTACGAAGTGTTTATAGTGCCTAGAAAGCAAAAAATAGCCTAGTTTTCGGTTACATCATCAATTGTAGGAGCTTTCCATTTTGTTGTACCAACTTTTACTTGATTTGCAGTTTTAATTGCTGAGCCAGCTCGTTTCTTATCATAAATCATAGCTCCAGTCATAATTAAACTAGTTCCAATAATTACAAATAATAATATACCTGGCTCAAACGTAGCAATTTGTGCTTCAACAGGAATAGCATAAAATAATAATACTGTAATTAATCCTCTTGGCGCAATAAACAACTGTGGTAATATATCAGTACCAATAAAGATTCGTAATAGCACAAAACGAATAGCATAAATTGATGCAATAATCATCAAACTAATCATAGCTACATCAAAATTAAATAAAGAAGCAACGACTATAGTTAATCCGAAAATAACGAAGAAAAGTGTACGAACAACAAAAGCTGTTTCTAATGTAATAATATGTAGTTCGTGATAAATTTGATGTGCTTTTTGATAATCTAAAAATTTTGATAGTTTACCTGAAAAGAACAATTTCATATTAGCAATAACTAACCCAAAAATTAAAATAATAATCAATGAAGAAAGGTGCATTTTTTTACCTAAAGCATATAAAAGCAGTAATACAGCTATGAGTAAGAATAATTTTGCTTGACTTTTTATTTTCTGAAATATCATTATTATAGCATAACTAGCTACAAGTGATATTAAAATTGTAACTATTAAATTGCCTGCAAAACCAACCGCTCCAGTGTCTTCTGCTGGATTTAATTTGCCAACTAAAAAGTAAAACATCATAATTCCAATAATATCAGAAAAGGTACTTTCATAAATATGAAATTCCTTTTTATCTTCTCTTAAACCAGTAACACTTGGTATTATAATAGCACTTGATAAAATAGATAATGGTGTTGCATATAACCAAGCAGAATGCATAGTCATTTCTGGAATAAATTGATACAATATTAATGCTGCTGCCCAAGCTGATCCTACTAACCCAACTATTGCAATAAGCATTGATTTTAGTATAGGCATTAGCTTTTCTCTTTTGAGTTCTAACTCTAATGCAGCCTCAAGCACAATCATAATAAGTCCTACAATACCAATAATTTCTAACATTGGTAAAAAATTAGGAAGATCCTCTGTAAAATACCCTAAACCATATTGTAATACAACGCCTAATATTATTAACATTAAAACCGCTGGAATATTTGTTTTTTTAGATACACCATTAAACAAGAAAGATAAAATGATGATTAGCGAAACGCCTATAATGACATTATAAGATGAGAAAATTTCCATTTGTTTTATTGTTTAGTAAGACTTGACTTGATATTAAATTGATTTAAATAATCTATTACAGATTCTATTTTTGCACCATTTTCGAGTGTTAATTGTATTTGCTGAACCTTCTCTCCTGGAATATTCCAAACAGAAGGATTTTGGTTGAAATCGATTAATGGACTCTCAAAAAGTAAATCCATTACCTCATCAGTTTTTTCGGGTTCTAATAAATACAAAGTTTTGCGCATAGAACCATCAACTTTTTGATTAACACAAAACCCTTGTTTATCAATTGTTGAGTAATTAATAAAACGCTCTCCTTGTTCTACTTTAATTATAAGTCCAAAAGGCAGTAGCTTTTCTATTTCGCCTTGATATTCTCCTGTTACCAAATTAACTCCAGGATCAATTAATGGGTTAATTTTAAATAAAATTCCGCTGCAGTAGTTTTTAATATGCTGAAATAAAATTATGCCTGCAGCTAATATTAAAACACCATGAACTTTATAATTTATAATAACAAAAGCTGCAACAATTGTTAACAAGGCTAATGGCTTATATAACTCGAAAATAATTTCTATCCACTTTTTAAACTTGCGTTTATAACTATTTCTTCTAAAAAGTTTGAATGCTATTTTTGATAAGATTTTTAATCCAAAAAATAGAAGTATTAATCCTAAAACCAATTTAAAAAAGTCGAGCCATGTGATTTGTAATTCCATAGTTTATAAATTAGTTACGTTGGTTTATAAATTGGTTAACATCACTTAAAACAACAGGATTAATATATAAATGCCCTAAATTGTTTCTTAATAATACTTTTGTATTAATAAGTCTTTTTAAAGCTGATTTGAAATCTGATTCAAACCTTGACACCAATATGCGTTTTAATTCTAATTCTGTTACTTTCTTAAAAATAGACGATTGCTTTAAAATGATTAATTCTTGTTGAGTAAAAAAATCAGGAAAATCGTAATCTACCTCTTTAAATAAAACTTTTTCGTTCTCTTGAACAAAAGTATAGTATGTCCAAGCTTGAAACACATCACCTAGATTGTTGTTATACTTATGACTCAACTTTGTAATTGCTTTTTGAATCATTTTTGCGCTCATAGGTTCTAAATTTTCAGAAACTAAATCTCTATGAGCAGCACCATGACGAATCATTAAGGCTTCAATAATTTCGTCTCTGTCTGTTTTACTAACATTTATTGATGTACTAAATACGTTAGAAAAATTTAATCTTGCGTCTAAATGATTTACCATTGCTTTAGTTGTAGATACCATTACAAATGCCACGTCAGACTCTGTTTCAATAAAATTAATAAGCGCTCTAATATTAGATAACAAACTATAATCTTTATCTCTCCAAAGCTCTAAATCATCAATTAAAATTACTGGCTTTGTGCTGCCATTGTTATTGTTTTTAATATACTGTAGCGCTTCTTTTAAATTATTAGTGGTTGTAAATTTTCGTCCATCAATAGTTGCAACACTATTAGGTTGAAGAACAACTATGTTATTCCCAAAATATTTTTTTGAAGTATAATCTAAAAATGTTGAACGACCACTTAATCGTTCTCCAAATACTAAGGCTGATTTATTAAAGCCAGAATGCCATTGATTTAAGGTTTTACTTAAAGTCTCTTCTTGAGTTTTTCTTGGAATTAAAAACAAATCACCTATAAATTTTTTATTTAAAAACAACGAGTCATAATGCTCATCATCTTGCTTAAACATTCGATGGTTTAAACAATGTGTTGCTGATTCTATACTAGAATGTGCATTGTAATGTGTAGTTTTCTTTATTTGTGTATCAAAAAAGGAAAGCCCTTTTTGTATTGGTGATTTTATACTGTTTAAAAAGGTATTACTATTTAAATTAAGTGATGAGTTAAACGGAACTTCTAAAAACACCTTACCTTTTATAAGATTTGCTATTTGTAATTGAGCCTCTACTTTTTTATTAACTCTTGCAGTAATAACTTCTCCTTTGCTTTTTAAATCGGATAAATTATCCTTTAAATTATTTAAGTTAGGTGTATTCCTATTTGTGTTTTCTTCATCAGAGCTTTTGGCAAGTTGTATATTGTTTTTAAGGTTTGTTAAATTAATGCTATTAATACTTTTTAAACTATTTTCAATAGTAATTAAATCCATTACATCTGGTAAAATCTGATAATCAAACCATTTTTGAACAGCTTTATTTAAATCAATTTCTCTATTAATTAACATTCCTTGCTCAGATGAAATAGGAATTTTTACCTTTTTCAACTTATCTATTTGTGAATTTAGATCTTCTGTTAAAGTCGATAAATTATTACCTAAAGTTAAATCGTGCACTAACTGTTCATCAATAAAAAATTTCAGCTCTTTTTGAGCATCTTTATTATTAATGTTTTTTTCAATATGACTAATACTAGCTTCTAGTTGTTTGATTAAAACAGTATGCTTATCAGAAATAGAAGTGCATGCTTTTTTTAAATCATTAAAAGTTTTTAAAACATCTTCAGATATATCTTTTGCTTGTTCAATATCTTTAAACTGACTTAATAAAGCAGTAAACTGGTTATTATATACACTCCAAGGGTTTTGATGTAATGAAAGCTTTTTTGATAATTTATTTGATGCTTTTAAATTTTTGGATAAAGCATTCTTTTTTGCAAATATCTTATTTAGAACATCATCAAGTTGCGATTCTAAAATAGCTTTACTCTTCTCAAAATGTTTATTAGATAATGTTTTAATTTCTTTTTGTTCTTTTTCTAGAACTTTTACTTTATTAAGTTCTAAAAAAACATCTCTGTGTAATATGATTGTGGTTTTAAAATCTTCTGGAACACTGTAGTTTACAATATAGGTTTCAATAACATCGACTTCAGTTTCGTTATTATGCGAAGCATCTTCAACATAATTTCCCATATTAATATATAAGCTTACTAGATCTGTAAAATTAGAAACTATTAATTTTTTTAAACTTTCAATAGTATCAATGTCGTTTAATTTATCCTTGTAAACAGCTAGTTGACTTTCAAATTCATTAAAAGTCACTTTGTTAAAAGTTGGTTTAATTTCAGTTTTAGTGCTACTTATATTCATACTTATACCAAGGCATTTTCATTTAAACTATCTAAACAGAAGATAGCCGAAGTTCGAGTAAAATTAACAATTTCAATCATTTCTTTTATATTATTTTCTTTTAAAATAGGAATAATATTTATGTCTGAATTATTAGACTTTAAAAGTGATGCTTCAGATTGAATGTCATACGATTCAATTATTGAATTTACAGGGAAACGCACTAAATCATTCAATAAACTAATATCTTCTTCATTCTGCATACCTAATGAGTCTAATGCTACTTTTACATTAATATTTCCTTTCCAGTTTTTTTGAAGCATTAAAGCTGTAAGAATAGAAATATCATTATTTCCAATATCAAAATTGGTTTTCCAACCCGATGGAAATTCTTTAAGCCAAAGCGTAATATCTCTTTCTAATGAAAGTCCAACATTTTCAAATGGTACATATAACAAAACACTATATTTATTAAGTTTAGCGACATCAATTAATTTTTGGTATGACTCATGCAACTCTTCATTACCATTAACCGTTAAAAACAAAGTGTTTGGTTTAAAAAAGGCAGCATTAAGTGATTGCATACTAATTTTTAAACTTTCTGCTAAATCATTTCCGCTAATGTATGTATAGCTTGTTGCAATATTTTTACTTTTTAGTCTAGCGCTTACTTCTGGTAAAAAGACGTTTAATTTATCATCTACATCTTTGTCAAAGCTTTTTACAGCTAAAAATTTAACCGAACCTTTAGGCGCTACAGTACTTTCAATTAGTTTAAATGCGCTTCTTATATCTTTTGGAGCTGTAACAGGAATTAATAAATCTGGTCTCCATGAGCGAACTTCTCTATTTGGGCTTAATTCGTTAGTTTTTTTAGTAGACCATTCAGCTAAAGCTGTAAACAAACCACTACGTGAATCTCCAGCATCAGATTTTAATTTCTTTTTTACTAGATAGTAATAAAACACAATTATTAATACAATTGATGCCATTGCTACAATTGCATTAATAATAAACATAACCGTTAACGAACCAAAAGCGCCTATTATTGGTATTATTATAGGTATTTTTAAAGTTGGTCTAAAACTTGGTAATGCCAATGATTGTTCTATTAATGCTACTACATTTACCATTGCATAAGTAATCATGAAAAACATTGTAATTAATGGAGCAATGGTATTTAAATCTCTTAGCGATAAACCTAGCAAAACAATAAATGAAGTAATAATCATTGCATTAATTGGCTCACCTTTTTTATTAGTTTTAGCTAAAAAAGGGCTTTTTGGTAGTATTCTTTTTTCTCCTAGAGCCAATAATATTCTTGGAGCACCAACAAATGATCCTAATGCAGAAGATAATGTTGCTCCTAATAATCCAGCTAGAACAATTGGCGCATAATATGCTTTATCAATAAATACGTTATAATTTTCTAATAATTCTGTTGGCGTAGCTAATAATGCAGCAACAAATACTAAAGCCATATATACTAATGTTGTTATAATAACTGCACTAATAGTACCAACTGGAATATTTTTTCGAGGATTTTTTAAATCTCCAGACATGTTAGCTCCAGCCATGACACCAGTAACTGCTGGAAAAAATACTGCAAAGACGACCCAAAAAGATGTTCCGCTAAAATTATTTTCTACAGATCCTTTATAATCCCCAAACCAAACAAAATCGTAATTAAGCTCATTAACAAACAATCCACCTACAATTGAAGCAATTGACAAAATTATGATAGCCATAATTACGTATTGTATCTTAAACGCAAAACTAGTACTGATAAATGCTATTAACATAACCAATGCAAATACCATTAAGTCTAAAACAAGAGGAGCGTATTCTGGTAGTAATGATTGTAATCCTTCTCTAAAACCAAATACATACATTGCTACAGCAATTGCTTGAGAAAAGAAAAAAGGAATTCCTATAGCTCCACCAATTTCTAACCCTAATGATTGGGATATTAAACTAAAAGCTCCACCAGATCCAATACGAATATTAGTAGTAATACTTGATAAAGAAAGTGCTGTTGATAGTGTAATAGCAACAGCTATGATAATAATTGCGAGAGCGCCTAAAATACCTGCATTACCAACAACCCAAGGGTGTCTTATATACATAATTACACCTAAAATGGTTAAAAATGTTGGCGTAAAAACCCCAGCCATTGTACCAAACTTTTTTACTGTTTTAGTTGGTTCTGCTTTCATTTTTATGAGCTTTAGATTATTGCTTTCTTTTGTGCCTAAAGGCTAATAACATTCCTGAGGCTAATCCTATTAAAAAACAGCCTAGAATAACTAACACTCTAGACATAGATAACTTATAAGTTAGAAATTTTATAGTTACAACTTCTGTGTTCTGAATTGTAAAAATGACAACTAATAATATTAGTATTATGGCAATAATAGATTTTGTGTTCATAATTTTTAAAATTCGAGGTTGGCACTATATGGTTTAGACCATTTTCCTATTGTCGTTACAGCTGGTACAAGTACTGCGAATGTTTCAAGTTTTTTTGTGTAATGCGAACTGCCTGTATAAAGCAAACCAAGTTTTAGCTTTATATCACTAATTATCTCTTCTGATTTTGAAGATGCATTAACTTTAACTTTTAGTTCGCCTAAAAAATCATCTTTTCTGTCTTCTGTTAATGAATATATTGCACTTTCATCCCAATTCGATACTAATACAGGAATATCAATTTTGCCATGAACTTCATATACGTATAGATACAGCATATATTCCATCTGAAGCTTTAAATCAATATCATGAAACTCTACAGTTGTTTTTACAGTAATATCATTAATATTATCACCTACAATTATAGTTTCAGGCACATTAATTAACTCAACAGATGAAATCTTTGCCATATTTAAGTTTTATTATTTTAGAGCGTTTACTTTATCTTCGTAAGCGTGCCATACTTCAGTAATAAACTCATGATCGTTAGAAAAGTCGTTATTTAATTTGTCTAAGGCTTTTTCTAAATCTTTATCTGGATGATTAAATAAATCTACTTGAAGATGTCCTACTTTTTCAACTAAGCTCTCACATGAATTTTTAATATCTTCTATTTTTCTTAAAAATTCTTCTTTTAATTCTAAATTTGATTTTTCCATTGTAGTTATATTATTTTGATTTGTTATTTCTTTATTATTTGTGATTTATCGTTTAATCCTTCTACTTTAATATGAGGTGTGCCATATACGTAAATAAAGCTTTTACCTTTAGCATAAATATTAAGTTCTTTACTTACATAAACATAAATATCTGATGTATTAGAGGCGTTTAAGTTGGCATTGGTAACTTTTAAATCTTTTGCTTTAATATCTGTCGACCCAGTTGTTATAAGGCTTAAATATTCTGCATTTCCTTCAATTTTCATATCAGCTCGTTTGTTTACTGTAAGCGCTAAATTATCAACCGATAATTTACCTTTTAAATATGCATTATCGTTTAAGACCATTGTAGCCTCGTCACTTCTCATTTGTAATTTTCCTTTAGTATTTCCGTTAAGATTCATAGTTAATTGTTTAGAATTTACATCTAAATCAAAATCACTTCCATCGTAACCATCTAAAATAAAATTGTTTAAATTGAACTTGTTTAAACCTTCAATTTTGGCATCATTTCGAAGTGTTATTTTATCTAAGTTTTGAAATGTAACAGATATTTCTAATTTTTTACTAGAAGTAATTTTATGTGTAGTATGTATTTTTAAAACACTATCTACCACTTCTACTTTTAAAATTTCTACAAGGTTAGAGTCTGTTTTTAATCGGTATCCATCTGCAGTTGTTTGCATTAAAGACACCTCTAAACCATCACCTATTTCAATTTGATTAAAACCTTGAAGATTCTCAAAAACTTCTACAACATCTTTATTCCCTTTTACTTTAAGCTTTTTTTGAGCTACAAGGTTTAAAGAAAATAAGACTGTTATTGCTATAAATATTGATTTCATAATTTATATATTTTGTGTTATTTGAATTAAAAAGAAGCGGCTACCAATTATGGAGGTACAGAATTAAGATAACCGCTCTTTAATTTCAGTAGAAACTTTCGTCAACATAAATCAACCAACTTTGACATGTTATAAAACTTATAAAAAGCTGACTATTATTTCTACTGATTTGCTATTAATCTTCTATTTCTACTTTTTTATCAACTAGTTCTTTAATAGGTATTACCACTTTACCTTTAACAGTTTTTAATGTGACACAAATGTTGTCTATAGATTCAATTTGCCCTTTAATATCATCAACTTTAATATGCTGGCCTATTTCGAAATTTCTTTTAGAATAAAATGAGAATAATAGACTTTGAATAACATCTTTAGATCCAAATCCGAAAGCAATAGCAAAGGCTAATAAAAAAGATCCTAGAACTAGAGTAAGATTGTTTGTTATTATTGTTGTATCTATACCAGCTTGATTTAATGCTGTTATTGTAATAATAATTGCTATTAAATAATATATTAGGTGACTTATGGCTTTAGCACCAACAAGATCAAATGAAGAGAAAAATCCTGCAATAGCTTTTTTTATAAAATTTGCTATATAAAGACCAACCATAAATAATGCAATTGCACTAAATAGTTTTGGAATATAACGTAATAAATTCCCTATCTCTTCTGATACAATTTTCCAGTTTAATATTTCAAAAGAAACAGTTAAAAAGACTAGAAACATTATAAACTTAATAAAGCCCAATATAACGTTGGAAATTTTAAAGTTAACTTGTACTTTTCCAAAAACTTCAGACTCTTTTAGCTTGTCTGTTAGATTATCAACTTTTGCTAATTTAAATACTCTTTTTAAGATGTAAATTGTAATTTTAGTGATAATCCAACCTAAAAGCAATACAAGTATTGCTCCTATTAAATTTGGTAATACTTCAGCCATTTTAGTACCCATATCTCTGAATGTATTATAAATAATATCTTTCCACTGATTTACTGTTTCCATAATATTTAGTCTTTATTATTTGAATTGTTTTTTTTATTTTTTTTTAAAATCCCAGAAAATACCGATGCATAATTAAACGTAAATAAAGAAGATACTTCTTGAATTAATTTAATACTTTCAACACCATCCATTACTTTTTTCTTGAGATGTATTGGAGCTTCAACTGGTGGATTTCCTATTTTTTTAAATGGATTTTCTTTACTCATCTGTTTTTATATTATTATAAGATTCTATAAGCCTAGATTTAGCTCTTTTTAATCTCATTTTTACTGCACTTTCACTAAGTGTTAACAATACACTTAAATCTTTAATTGATAAATCATCTTGATATTTTAATAATAAAATCACTTTGTCCTCAGGGTTAATAAGTTCTAATGATTTTTGTAACTTATCTACTTGCATCTGAAATAAACTATAATCATCTACATCAATCAATAATTCATTAGAATCATTTAACTCTACTGATGCTTTTTCTATCTTTTTATTCTTATCTCTATTTACATAGTTTACACAAAAATTATAAGTCAGTACATATAACCATTGCCTAAAACTTACCTTTTTTGTAAACGTATTTAATTTTGTATAGGCATGTATAAAAACATCTTGTGTTAAGTCTTCAGCCTCTTGTGATGATTTTGAAAAGCCTAGACACTTATTATATACATTAGTTATATATCTGTCATATAGTTCTCCAAAAGCTGTTGAGTTTTTTGAAGTAAGTATGATATCAACAATTTCTATGTCGCTAAGAATCTTGATATCTGCTATTGTTTTCAATTTTTAAAGTTGGTTTATACTTATTAAACACAGAATAATTTAAAAAGTCACATTATTTTTTAAATTATTATTAATATAATGAATAAAAAAATAAGTATTAAGCAGATTTAATAATATTATACTACTGTTTATCAGAGGGTTAATAAATCAAAAAAAGCTACCGAAAATCGATAGCTTTTATAAATAATTATTACTCCTGTTCTTTAATCTTATGATTTAAAAACTTCTTTTTGATTTGTAAAACATTTAAACTCTACTGTAAAATCGTTTGGGTCTTTAATAAAAAAAGATTGATGCTCTCCCACTTTGTTTTCTAAAAATTTAACTTGAGAAGTAATTTCAATTTTTTTAGATTTTAAAAGGTTTAAAACCTTATCCCAATCAGGTTTATCTAAAATAATTCCGAAGTGAAAAGAAGGCAAAATATCTCCATTAAAAGAATAACTTTTGCACTCAAATTTAAAAGGACCACACTCTGTAAATGTTATTTGGTTGTTATACAAATTAACATCTGCCCATTTTACAGAAGAACGTCCAATTTGAGCACCTAATACTTCGGAATAAAAAGCTCTTGTCTTATTAATATTAACACAAGGTAATGCTAAATGAAATTGAGTAGCCATAAGTTTTTAATTTACCTAAAGTTAAAACTTTTTTTTTCTCATTGTTATATTTTATTCAACTTTTTTTTAAAGATTATATTTTGGTTTAAAGCCTATTAAACTAAAAAAGCCAACTTAAATAAGTTGGCTTTTTATAATTGTTATTAATTGATTTTAGTCAATATCTTCATCAATTTCTACATCTGCATCTTCGTCTGATATTTCTGGATCTTGAACTGCTTCTGGATCGTCACTATCATAATCTTCATAGTCATCTTCGTCATAGTTTTCCATAGTAACTTGTAGTTTAGTACTCACTTTCACTAAATACTTTGTATCGTCTGTTGTTACTTCAACAGCTTCAACTATTTCGTTATTAGCATTTTTAAAGGTGATGATATTTTCATCATCATAACCGTCAGGATACTTTTCCACTAATAAAGCTAAAATTTCTGGCGTTAATTTTTTAAAATCAACGATAACGCGTTTAAGATTATCTCTTTTGTTACTCATAATTACATGTCTAATAGGTAGGCAAATATAAGTGGTGCAACAATAGTAGCATCACTTTCTATTATAAATTTTGGTGTGTCTATATCTAATTTTCCCCAAGTTATTTTCTCATTAGGAACTGCTCCTGAATACGAACCATAACTTGTTGTTGAATCGCTAATTTGGCAGAAATAACTCCAAAATGGTGTATC
The DNA here is from genome assembly GCF_014641635.1 of Aquaticitalea lipolytica. Taxonomy (GTDB): domain Bacteria; phylum Bacteroidota; class Bacteroidia; order Flavobacteriales; family Flavobacteriaceae; genus Aquaticitalea; species Aquaticitalea lipolytica. The sequence continues at coordinate 1,012,177 of NZ_BMIC01000001.1, forward strand.
TTCTCTCTCCATATCTTGATATAACATTGGTACTACGCAGATTGGAAAATCTCCTGCAATACCTCCTCCAATTTGAAAGAAACCTATTCCGTTTTTAGAATTATCTGTGTACCAATCTGCTAAGAATGTCATGTATTCTATACCAGATTTCATTGTACTAGCCTTTAACTCTCCTTTAAGAACGTAGCTTGCAAAGATATTACCCATTGTACTATCTTCCCATCCAGGTACAATAATAGGTAAATTTTTCTCTGCTGCTGCATACATCCAAGAATTTTTAATGTCAATTTCGTAGTGCTCTTCAAGAACACCGCTTAACAACATTTTGTACATAAATTCGTGTGGAAAATAACGCTCACCTTTATCTTCAGCATCTTTCCATATCTTAAAAATATGTTTTTGTAAACGTCTAAACGCTTCTTCTTCTGGTATACAAGTATCTGTAACTCTGTTTAATCCCTTCTCTAACAAATCCCACTCATCTTGTGGTGTTAAATCGCGATAGTTAGGTACACGTTTGTAATGTGAATGTGCAACTAAATTCATTATATCTTCTTCAAGATTTGCTCCTGTACAAGAGATAATTTGAACTTTGTCTTGGCGGATAATTTCACCAAAAATTTTACCAATTTCGGCAGTACTCATTGCACCTGCTAAAGACACCAACATTTTTGAGCCTTTTGCTAATTGCGCTTCATAGCCTTTTGCTGCATCAACTAGTGCAGCAGCATTGAAATGCAAATAGTATTTTTCAATAAAGTTTGATATGTGTCCTTTAGTTTTCGTCATCATCCTCGAATTTAGAAAATTTGTTTATAGATGAGCCTGATTCTTTAAAGTTACTTTCATAACCATCTTCTACATTATCATCTAAAAATTTATAGCTTAACATTTTATAGTATAATTTTGCCGCAAGAAAATCTGATGATCTCTCTTTTGAGTCTGGGCACAACTCAACAATATCAAAACCTACTACATTTTTTTCTTCAAAAACTTTTCTTAAAAAATCTAGCGTTTCGTACCATAACAAACCACCTGGTTCTGGTGTTCCTGTTGATGGCATTATTGAAGGGTCGAATGCATCTAAATCTATAGTAATAAATACATTATCTGTCATTTGATCAATTGCACTATCCATCCAAAACTCATCAGTTACCATTTCGTGGGCAAAGTATGTTTTTTCTTTGTCCATTACAGTAGTTTCCATAACGTCCATACTACGAATACCTACTTGTATTAGATTTGTCGTTTGACTTGCTTCATATAAAGCACATGCATGATTACATTTACTTCCTTGATACTCTTTACGCAAATCGGCGTGAGCATCTAATTGAAGTACTGTAAGGTTGTCAAAACACTCATTAAACGCTCTAATTGTACCTATAGAAATTGAATGTTCACCACCAAAAGCAGTTACAAACTTGTTTCTTTTAATGTACTTTTTTACAGTTTGATGAACTTCATCGACCATTTTTTCTGGTGATGAATTTTCTGTTACTGCATCAGCAAGATAAACGCCTTGTTTGTAAACCTCAGTTTCAGTTTCGATATCGTAAAGTTCCATGTTTTCAGAAGCATTTAAAAATGCATCTGGTCCTTTGTCTGCGCCTTTTTGCCAAGTACTTGTACCATCATAAGGCACAGGTATTAATACAATTTTAGCGGTTTCTAATTTGGAATATTCTTCTTCTATTCCTGCATACGTTTTATTACTCATTGTAACCTAAAATTTTAAGTAAGTCTTCACTTTTTTGTTGTTCACTAAATAATTCGGTCGTTAATTTACCGTTTTCGTCTTTGTCAATTAAAATATGTTTTGGCGAAGGTATTAAACAATGCTGTAATCCACCAAATCCGCCAATTGTTTCTTGATATGCTCCTGTATTAAAAAAGCCAAGATACAAAGGTTTTTCTTTATTATACTTTGGAAGGTAAATAGCATTCATATGCTGCTCACTGTTATAATAGTCATCACTATCGCATGTTAAACCTCCAAGTAAAACTCTTTCATATGAATCGTTCCATCTATTTATTGGCAACATGATAAATCGTTTATTAATTGCCCATGTGTCTGGCAATGTAGTAATAAATGATGAGTTTATCATATTCCACTTTTCTCTGTCGTTTTGTTGCTTTTGGTATAGCACTTCATAAATTGCACCTCCACTTTCTCCTACTGTAAAGCTACCAAATTCTGTAAATATGTTTGGAACTGGTACTTCTTCTTGCTCACAGAATAATTTAATCTGGTTTACAATTTCATCTACCATATACTCATAATCATACTCAAATGCTAATGAGTTTTTTATAGGAAATCCTCCTCCAATATTTAAACTATCTAATGATGGACAAATTTGTTTTAAGCTTGTGTAAACTTTTAAACATTTAGATAGCTCATTCCAATAGTAAGCATTATCTCTAATACCTGTATTGATGAAAAAGTGAAGCATTTTTAGCTTTACTTTTTTATTGTCTTTAACTTGATTTCTGTAAAAAGGTAAAATGTTTTTATAGCCAATTCCTAATCTAGAAGTATAAAACTCAAACTTCGGCTCTTCCTCAGAAGCTATTCTTATTCCTATATTAAATTTACCGTTAATTTCTTGCGATAGTAAATCTATCTCTTCATAATTATCAATTATAGGAATACAGTTTTTATGTCCATTATTGATTAATCGAGCAATATTGGTAACATATTGTTCTCTTTTAAAGCCATTACTAATTACATATGTTTTATCTGTAATTTTTCCTTCAGCTTTCATTTTTTCAACAATATCAATATCAAAAGCAGAAGATGTTTCAATATGAATATCATTTTTTAAAGCTTCATTTAATACGTGTTTAAAGTGAGAACTTTTTGTACAATAGCAGTAACTGTACTTGCCTTTGTATTTGTGCTTTTTTATTGCCTTGGCAAACCAGCCTTTGGCTCTGTTTATATTATTTGATATTTGTGGTAAATACGTAAACTTTAAAGGTGTCCCATAATCTTCAACCAATTTCATTAAATCAATATCATGAAATTGCAAGTTTTTGTCTTCGAGTTTAAATTCGTCTTGTGGAAAGTAAAAGCTTTGATTGATGAGATCAATGTATTTTGTATTCATTATTTAGTATTAAGGTTTAAAATTCTGAAAAAAAAATTAATTAACGGAATAAATAATGAAAAAATCATACTCTGATTTGTTGATAAGCAGGAATAGACACTATTATTAAGTGCTCGCTTTCAGATAAATCTAATTTAGAAGTTAGCTTTAAAACTTTGTTACTTATCTTATAAGTGGCTTTCAAATTTGACTTCAAAACTTTTAAAAGCCTAAACATAAAAACTTTTGTCAATTGTTTAATTAAATGAGGTACAAAAGAAATATAAAAAAATTAAAAACAAAGATGTTTAAAACTTTTTTTTAGAAATTTTATGATAACATTTTTAAGGTATTCACTTCTTGCTCTGTAAGATGCTTCCAATGACCTCTAGGAATGTCTTTTTTAGTTAATCCAGCTATTGCTACACAGTCTAATTTAACTATCTCATACTTTAAATGATCAAAAATTGAACGAATAATTGTATTACCTGTGTTCTTGATTTTTAATCCTATTTGATTTTTAGATTCTCCTTCGATATAGCTAATCTCTTCTACAGTAATTAATTTACCTTCTATTTTAAGTCCAGCTTGTATTAATTTAATATCTTCTAGTTTTAAGTTTTTATCAAGTTCAACCTGAAACAAACGCGGAACACCATTTTTAGAATTCGTGAATTTTTTTACTAAAACTTCATCGTTTGTAAATAAAATTAATCCTAATGAATTTCTACCTAATCGACCAATTGGCTTAATACGTGCAGATGTAGCGTTAGCTACTAAATCCATTACTGTTCTTCCTTTACCTTCGCTTGTAGTTGTAGCAAATCCTTTAGGTTTATTAAGCAATACGTAAGCATTCTTTTCTGGTTTTATTCGTGCTCCATCAAAACGAACTTCGTCTTCAAGCTTCACTTTATAACCCATTTCGGTTATCACTTTTCCGTTAACAGTTACACTACCTGTTGCTATATGCATATCCGCATCGCGACGAGAACACATTCCTGAATTAGCAATATACTTGTTTAATCGTATCTCATCTGGATTCGATTTTTTAGCAGGTGCTTTTGGAGCAGATGTTTTTGTTGTTGGAGCTTGTTGCTTTTTTAATGGCGAATTACCTCTTGCATAACTTTTAGAACGAGTATTGTTTCCTCCTCGTCCTGAAGCTTTTCCTTTTTTATTATCACCTTGATGTCTAGTCATTGTATTTATTTTGATGCAAAGATACTTTATTATTTATTCTTTCCTTAATAATTAAATTCGATTAAGAACAACACTAATATCTATTAAAGCAATACTAAAAACACCAGCAACTATGATTAGCTTTAAAATATTATGCAAAATAAGATAATGTGTTTTTGTTTTAGATTTCCAAAGTAAAACAACAAACACAGCTAGTAATAAAGTGCTTAAGTAGAAAAAATAATTCATCCTACCGACATCAAAAAAATACAGAAGTAGATAGGTTGGAATTAAAGTGAGTAAAATAAGTGTGGTCAACATTACTTTTGAAACCTTCTCACCATAAACAATTGGAATTGTATGATAATCTTGAGCCAAGTCGCCTTTTATATTTTCTAAATCTTTGGTCAACTCACGCATAGAAATAATTAAAAACAAAAACATAGCATGTACAAAAATTACTGTTTCAAAATTTTTGTAATAGATAAAAATGGCAAAAAACGGTGTAATAGTTAATATTGCTGAAGTTAAATTACCAATAAAAGGAAGCTTTTTAAGCTTATGTGAATAAAACCAAATACCGAATATATATATAGAAAAGAAAATTACTGCTCTAAACGACACATAGCTTGCTAAAACAACAGCAAAAAAGTTAAGCACAAAATAGAAAGATAGCTTGGTATTCTGGCTAACTAGTTTATCTAGTTTTGATTTTTCTGGACGATTAATTAAATCTTTTTCTGAATCGTAAAAATTATTTATGATGTAACCAGCTGCAATTGTTGATGCAGAAGCTAAAACTAACATAAATAAATTGATATCTAATACGACTTCACGCAATGGTTTATCGTGAGCTAAAATATAGATTGAAGCTAAATATTGGGCTATAACTATAACGAGAATATTGTAACCTCTAACAACAGAAAACATGCTAAAAAACTTTAGCAAGAGGTGTTTTTGTTTTCTCGTAAACATAAGTTGAATTTTAGAAGTTGTAAACCACTTCTAATTTATAATTTGCAAGTGATAACTTGGCTTTATCAATATCTTCAGTAAAGCCTAAAATATAGCCTCCTCCACCAGAACCACAAAGTTTTAAGTAATAATCATTAGTATCAATACCTTTTTTCCAAAGCTCATGAAACTCTTGCGGAATCATTGGTTTAAAGTGATTCAATACCACCTTAGATAATTTTTTGGTATTACTAAACAGTGATTTAATATCTCCTTTTAAAAAATCGTCAACACATGCATCGGTGTGTTTGATAAATTGGTTTTTAAGCATTTTTCTGAACCCTTCTTGTTTCATATTTTCCATAAAAATGCTAACCATAGGAGCTGTTTCTCCTATAATGCCACTATCTAATAAAAAGACAGCACCTTTTCCATCGCTTTTTTGTGAAGGAATACCAGTAGCCTCAATATTGTCTTTAGAATTGATAAGAATTGGGATGCTTAAATAACTGTTTAAAGGATCTAAACCAGACGATTTCCCATGAAAGAAAGATTCCATTTCAGAAAAAATTGATTTTAATTTCAATAATTTTTCTCTGGTTAAGTTTTCTAGAACAGTAATTTTATTAAACGCATATTTATCATAAATAGCAGCAACCAATGCACCACTACTTCCAACACCATATCCTTGCGGAATTGAAGAATCAAAATACATTCCTGCATCAACATCTTGCTGTAATTTTTCAAAATCGAAAGCCACCAACTTATTATCAATACCTCGAAGATATGTTACAAATCGTTTTAAACTTTCATTAGATTTTATAGCAATTTCAGATGAGTTATCATTCATCTTTAATGCACCATTATAAAAGTTATAAGGAATTGATAAGCCTTTAGAATCTTTAATGATTCCATATTCTCCAAAGAGTAATATTTTTGAGTAAAAAAGAGGTCCTTTCATGTATTAGAGCAATTTCCTTAACAAATATACGTATTATTCTTTTATTTGGTTTGCACCAAAACCAATTTGATCGCAAATATAATGTCCGTTTTGACAATATGCAACTAACTCACTTTTAATAAATTCCAAAATTTGAGTTGCTTCATTTTTTGGATATAAAACATGAACGTTAGCTCCTGCATCTAAAGTAAAACTAATATGCAAACCTGAATCTTGTCTAAAACGCCAAATTTTATTAATTATTTCAAGCGTATTTGGCTTCATTAAAATAAAATAAGGCATACTTGTCATCATCATGGCATGAAGTGTTAATGCCTCACTCTCTACTAGTTTAACAAAAGCATTTAAATCTCCAGATTCTAATATAGGCTTTAGTTTTTCAAGGTTATTATGTGCTTGTTGAAATCTATTTTGAGCATAAGGATGATTATGCATTAAATTATGCCCAACTGTGCTACTTACTTGTTTTTCACCTTTATCAACTAATAAAATAGTGTCTTGATAGTTCTTAAAATTCTGGTGAACTTTATATGGGTATTTTACACCAAACAAATCTGTGCTTCCTTCAATTGAATCAGTTTTTCCCCAAACAATTAAGTCGCCTTCAATACTTCTGCATGCTGAACCTGAACCTAATCGTGCTAAAAATGATGCTTTTTGATTGAAAAGGTTTTCATTAAAAGAGGTCTCGACTGCGCTTAACCTGACAGACAATTCTTTCTCAATACTCATTAAACATAATGCCAAAGCGCTCATTCCGCTAGCTGACGACGCTATACCAGAACTATGCGGAAAGGTGTTTTTGGTTTCAATTTTAAAATGATAGTCTCTTAAAAAAGGTAAATAAGATTCAATTCGCTCAAAAAACGTTTGAATTTTTGGTTTAAAATCATCTTCTTTATTTCCATCTAAATATACTTCAAAAGAAAAGTCTTTATTGCTTTCTTTCTTTGTAAAAGTTAGTGTAGTTATGGTTTTGCATTCATTAAGCGTAAAGCTTATTGATGGATTTTCAGGAATTTGATGTTTCTTTTTTCCCCAATATTTTACTAATGCAATATTACTTGGCGATTCCCAAGTTACTTTTCCTTTTTCTAAAGTTTTCGAATATGTTTCAGGAATAAAATCTTGTTCTGTCATAGCAATTATTCTGATGACAAAGATAAGAGTTTTACCATTGTGTTGTAATTTCTTGCTGTTGCAAATGTTTTAAACTTTCGTTCAAAGAAATTGACATTAAATTTTGCCTTTCCCAAGCCTTTTTCATAGTAATAGTAAATACAGTTGTTGATAATTTTATATTCTTCTCCTTCATACACTTTTTCTAAAGCTTCTTTTACTAAATCATCACTTGGGCAATTGTGAAGCATCATAAAATGACTCGCTTTCTTTTTATCTTTGGTGAAAGGAGAATCATCAAAAATGCGTTGTAAATCTTGCCTTGTTTTTACTAATACTGACACTTCAAATCCGAAATAATTCATAATACTTTTTTCGATATCACTTTCTATTTTAGAAATATCGCTTTTGTTGGATTGCAAAATAACATTACCACTCTGAATGTATGTTTGTACATTTTCAAATCCAGATTTAGATAACAATTCACGTAACTCAGCCATTGGCACTTTTTTGTGTCCACCTACATTAATACCTTTTAAAAGTGCTATGTATGTTTTCATTCTGAAATAGATTTAGCTGCAATATAAGCTCCTGTCCAAGCATTCTGAAAATTAAAGCCTCCTGTAACTGCATCTACATTAATAACTTCTCCTGCAAAATACAAATTGTTATGTAACTTACTTTCAAAGGTTTTAAAATTGATTTCTTTTAAATCGATACCTCCAGCAGTCACAAATTCTTCTTTAAAGGTGCTTTTTCCGTCTACTTTAAAAACAGCTTGAGTAAGTTGTGAAGCTAAATCTTCTAATTGGCTTTTGTTCAAATCTGCCCAACGTGTGTCTTGATCCATATTAGACGCTAAAACAAGTTTATGCCACAAGCGTTTTGGCAACTCAAATTGTGTAGATTTATAAACTGTTTTCTTTGCTAACTCGTGCTTTAATTCTTTTAATATATCTAAACAATCTTCAAACGATTGTCTGATGAAATTAACTTCAATCTGAAATTTATAATGGCATTTTGCCAATTCAATAGCGCCAAAAGCAGAGAGTTTTAAAATTGAAGGCGCACTCATTCCAACGTGTGTAATTAACAAAGGACCTTCAGAAACCAAGTCAGTTCCTAACACTTTAACCTCAACATTTTGTGCTACAACTCCAGGAATATCTTTAATGCGATCGTCTTTTATATCAAACGTAAACAGTGATGGAACAGGTTGCGAAATGGTATGACCTAAATCTTCAAGAAGACTCCATATTTTTGGGTTGCTTCCTGTAGCTATGAGTAGTTTTTCACATGAGTAAATGCAGTCTTTGGTTGAAATTTCAAAACCTCTCGACTGTGTTCGAGGTGACAAACTTGTAACACTTTGATTATATAACACCTCAACTTTGTGTTTTTTGGCTTCATTTAAAAAACAATCGATAATCGTTTTTGATGAATCTGTGATTGGAAACATACGTCCATCGTCTTCAATTTTGAGTTCGACACCTCGTTTTTGAAACCAATCAATAGTATCTCCAGTCATAAACTGATGAAAAGGTCCTAATAATTCTTTTTCACCTCTTGGATAATTAAGTACTAATTCCGAAGGTACAAACTCCGCATGAGTTACATTACATCGACCTCCTCCAGAAATTCTAACTTTTTGTAAGCCTTCTTTTCCACGTTCAAGAATAACGACTTTTAACTTTGGGTTTTGTCCAGCAATATTAATTGCTGCAAAAAAACCTGCTGCTCCACCTCCAACAATGATGACGTCTTTTTTTATCATAATCTATCTGGTACATCAGAAATTATTCCGTCAACTTTATAGTTTTTCATTCTTTTAATAGTATCATCATCATTAACTGTCCAAGTATATACTTTATAGCCTTTTGTTTGTGCTCTGTTTACATTTTCGGAAGTTAACAAGGCATAATTGGGATGAATTGCAACTGCATTTATGGTTTGAGCAAATTCAATAGCATCATCTACACTTGCTTTAGATAACACTCCAAGTGGAATTTGTTTATCAATTTCAAAAACGTCTTCAAGCTCATGATGCTGAAAGCTAGACACTATAAAATCTTGATAGTTCCATCCTTTTGTTTTTATATATTTCTGAACTATTTCGCATGTTTTTGAAGTTGTATTTTTCCCTTTTAATTCGATATTTAAAAGGCATTTTTTGTCAATAACATCCAAGATTTCTTCTAAAGTAGGAATAGTAAATTGATTATTTATTTTGAGTTGTTTCAGTTCAGATAATGATAATTTACTAACTTCTCCAGTTCCGTTAGTCATTCTATCTAACGTAAAATCATGAAAAACAACCAATTCACCAGAAGCGCATAAATGTACATCAAGCTCAATGCCATCAACTCCAAAATCTAATGCTTTTTGAATAGATTCAATAGTGTTTTCGGCAATGTATCCTTTTGCACCTCGATGTCCTATTTTTAAACATGAGTGCTTCATCCTTTTGGTCGCATTAAGCCTTCTTGAGCTACAGAAGCAATAAGTTTTCCATCTCTTGAAAATATATTTCCTTTAGCAAACCCTCTTGCGTTAGACGTGTTTGGAGATTCTATAGAATACAGCAACCAATCATCAAAATCGAAGTCCCTAAAATACCACATAGAGTGGTCTAAACTTGCTGTTTGGGTATTTCCCCAATGTGCTTTGCTAGCATGACGATTCATGGCTGCAGCTAAAATATTATAATCGGAAATATAAGTGAGTATTTGCTGTTTTGAAGCCAAATCTAAATTTGAAACATCACCTTTTAACTTAAACCATACGTTTGTAAAAGGCGGCAAATCTTCTTTATTAAATGGATTTACAACCTCAACAGGTTTAAATTCTACAGGACGCTCAATCTCCATAAAACCTTTAGTTCTTGGAGGAATAGCTTCTCCAAATTGATGCAACATATCTGTCCAACTTAACAATTCTTCAGGTTGTTTTATGCTTTTTGGCATTTCAATTTGATGGTTATAACCTTCTTCTTTTTTATGAAAAGATGCAGACAAAATAAAAATTGTTGTTTCTCCTTGATGTGCAGTTACACGACGAACCGAAAAACTCCCTCCATCTCTTACAATACTCACATTATAAGTAATAGGAATCTCTAAATTTCCTGCTTCTAGAAAATAGGAATGCATCGAATGTAAAACACGATTGTTGGTAATTGTCCTGCTTGCTGCATTAATAGCTTGTGCTAACACCTGACCACCAAATACATTTGGGCTACCAACAGTTTTGCTTATTCCATTAAATTCGTTCTCACTTATCTTCTCTAACGTTAGAAGATCTAATAAGTCGTTAACCGTCGTCATGTTTTTCTCTTTTATAATTTCAAAACTATTAAAATCATTGGTTGCTTTCTACTTATTTTATAAATAGTTTAAGATTTTTAATTTCAAATTCAGTATTAAAGTCGTTATATTGGTTTTTAACCTAAAATTTATGATGTTTCAAATTCAACAATTAATTTTTATCACTCTATTTTTATCTTCTTGCGATACAGGCAAATTGACTGTAATTGCAGATTTACCATCAACCCTAAAAGAAGTTTCAGCGACTGAGACAATACCCAATTCTGATTTGATTTGGGTTATTGAAGATGCAGGAAACAAAAACAATATTTATGGTTTAAATACTCAAGGGAAAATTATAAAAGATATTGATGTTAGCAATGCAAGTAATATAGATTGGGAAGATTTAACTTCAGATAATTTAGGCAATTTATATATTGGTGATTTTGGTAACAACAGCAAAAACAGAGATGATTTTACTATTTACAAAATTGCGAATCCTGATACAGATAAAGCTATTGTAATTGCTGAAAAAATCAACTTTTTGCTTCCAAAAGATATGAAATCAGAAGATTTTGAAGCTTTTTTCCTTTTTAAAGGTTATTTCTATGTTTTTAGCAAAGAGAATAAGACTAGTAAACTTATTAAAGTCCCTAACCAAATTGGTAAGCATACAGCAGAATTGGTTACTGACTTTAATCTAGCAGGAAAGCATCACAAAATAACCTCTGCTGATGTGAGTGATGATGGAAAAACTATAGTGCTATTAAACCACGATAAACTTTGGAAAATAACTAATTTTAAAGGTGATAATTTTTTTAAAGGCACCATAGAAGAATTGAAATTTGATCACGATTCTCAAAAAGAAGGCATTTGTTTTAAGGATAACTCTACTGTTTTAATCACTGACGAAAGTGATAGTAAGTTAGGAAGTAATATTTATAGTTTTAAACTGAATTAATTATAAAGCGTAATTTCCCACGATCCAGGCTCGTATATAATAATTTCAAATCTAACCTCATAAGTCATTGTTTTAAACTTATTTGGAGTTTTGTATGTTACTTGACATTTAAAAGGATATTGTACATCTTCATAACCTTCGCTATTACCTTGAGAAAAGGAATCTGAAAACTTTAATCCGCTATCACCAAAAACGTTTAAATCTGTTATAGTGTTTTTTCCTCCATTTTGGTAAAACCAAAATTTTATCTTGTTTCCTTCTCCATTCCTTCTAACAGTAAACCTTTCTACATTTACTTTCTTTTGAACTTTATAAGCATTAGGCAATTGTATGCTAGCTTCTCCTTTGTAATCATTGTTTTTCCAAATACCTTCTTTTAAAAGTTTTTTTTCTCCATTTACAACTTCAAATAATTGGCCTTTTCCATGTTTCTTTCCTTTTTTAAATTCTCCAACAAACATGTACTTCCCATTAAGGTATGTAAAAACACCTTCTCCATGTGCCAGTCCTTTTTTACATGTTCCAACATATAGTCCACCTGTTGAATCATCAACAACAGTACAGTTATTTTTTTCTTGACTATAACTCAACTGAGTTGACAACATAAATGCTATTGAAAATAATAGAAAGTATTTTAATTTCATTTTTTTATTTTAAATATACGTAAGTAATCATAAGAATAAATCCTAAAAATTCAATCCAAAGCCAAACGAAAATCTTAAGCCTTCTGTACTATTAAAAAAATTAAATGTTCCTGATAAACTCTCTGCTGCAGTAACCCAAAATCCGCCACCATAATCGTTATGCCATTTTTCTGAATCTTCATTTTTTAACCATACTCTACCAACATCTGCTCCTCCAAAAATTCCAATTTGCAATGGCAAAATGTTGGTTTTAAAGGATGGAAAACTATATCTCACATCGGCACTTCCTACCAATGAGTTTTTACCAGTAAAGCGTTCGGTTCTAAAACCTCTCAATCCATTATTTCCTCCAATATTTGATGCTTGGTAAAATACAAGCTCATCACCAATTCGTATTTGAGTTCTTAAATCGGTTTTGAGTACCAACTTTCTGTCTTTAGACAATGCATTATAAAAACCTAGATCCGAATTTATAAAGCCATACGTATTTTTTGTGTCTTTAAATTCTGTTTTCCCTCCAACGTTTAGCATAAAAGTCATACCTCTTGAAGGATTGATAGCATTATCAAAACTTTTATAATTATACTCAGCTTCTAAACCTCCAAAAAAGCGTCGTTTGTAAAAATCGGTATTTATTTCTGGAGCAAATTCTGATATAAATCTATCTTCGGTTTCTTCAATTTCAATACCTTCAAAAATGGTTCTAAATCCATAATCGCTACCAAAACTTCCTTTTTTTATTATCCCAATTTTGACTGCATAAATTCCTGTTTTAACTCTGTTATAATCTAAATCTAACTCCTCATCATTATTTACAGTTTCGTTACCATAGCCAAAAAAGTTGTTCGTAAAATTTTCTGAAGTAAATGTACCAGCAACATGTAAATTCCAATCCTGAAAAATATTAGCAAACTCACCATCATAATTAAGTGCAAACCCATTTGTTGCAAAAAAATAACCACCTTTAAAACGATGTTGCTGCGAAAATGGATTGCGTTGAAACCCTTTAACTGTTTTCATAAACGACACACCTAATTGAAAACCATCGTCAGGATTATATCCTATACTTGGTGTAATAGTTGATGTTTTTACAATGTTTTTATTGAAATCGAAAAGGTTTAAATTGTACACATCGGTAAATTTAATTTGAGCACCTTTATTTTCTTGAATTGTATTCTTTTTTGACTTGTGATCATAGACTTTAATTCTCCTTCCGTTTTTAATAATATAAGTGTCATTCTCCTGACCTCCAATAAGTCTTGTAAATATTAAATTATTTGCTTTTCCGCTCACTTCAAAAACATCTTTATCGTCAAGACCGTAAATCCAAATCTCTTTGGTGATATCTCTATTAAATGTTTTGTCAACTAAAATTTCACCTTTTTCACCTCCAATAATTCTTGAAATTTTAATATGTGTTTCTTTGTCCCCAACTCGTGTCACTTCAATATAATCATCTTTATCTGTTCCTGTGAGAATTACTAACTCATTTAAATAATTATAATAGCGTGTAGCAATGTCTTGTAGATTACCTCTTCTTCCTTTAAGTTTCTTTTTGATGTCTTCTAATGTTTCATCTTGAACTTCTACAGGAACTTTTGAAAATGCCAAATCAATAACTTCATCTGTAATATGTTCTTGCAAAAACTTAGCTTGCTCTATCCATTTTTCTTTATCTGCTTTTTGAATTAAGACTCTGTCGAGCTTAATTCCCGCGCTATTCATCCACTCAATATCCTTTAGTTCTTCGTCATATACTTGGAGTTGTTTTGTAGAACCCGAAATAATTTTCATTACATCTAACAAAGCGCCATCGAAATTTGAAAACACCTGATCTCTATCTCTAGGAATTGGTCTATAGTATTTGTCGCCATTTTCCATATTAAATTGTGCCCAACGCCATTGGTCTTGATGTCTGTCCCAATCGCCAATTAGCATATCAAAAAGACGTGCTCTAACAAAAGCATTTTCGTCAATTTTATACTTTTCATCTTCTCGCACTTTTTCAATAATATCGTGAGTACTTTCAATATCATCTGCATAACCAAAGTTTCGCTCATCAGTATAATTATCTTCTGGTCGTTCTTCAATCATATATAATTCATCACCATACTCTTCATTATACTCTCCTAAACTTTCATGCTTTGGAATAAAAAACAGTTTTGGGTTTGTATGATAAATCTCTGCTGCATTTGACAAGTCTGGAACTACTGAAAAAGCATAAGGATGCGCTGCTGTATAAAAATCTAAAATAAGACTTTCAATTGCAGTTTTTTCAAACTCATCTTGTATGTAAGTGTCTTTAAAAAGTACTGCCTGTAAATATTGTGTGGCACTTTTACGAAGTGCTCTCATATTTAATTCTCTACCATCTTTAGTTTTTAAACGTAACGAGCGTGTTTGATGTCCTCCACCTTTTCTAACAACTTCCAATCCACCATAAAGCGTATCTAAAGTTGTTACTTTAGTTTTAATTTTTGTACTATAAACATCTCTGTAATGATCTCCCCAAACCGATTCGAAAAAACCTGTTTTATCTGTTTCTTCTTTTGTGTAAATAGACACTTCGATTTCTTGCGGAAAGCTTTTAGGGAATTTTGAAGCATCAAAAATGGTTCTTGGTTGAAAAATTTCTTTTTGAAATAACACTTTTGCTTTTCCATTTTCGACACCATGAATTTTAACCCAACTACTTCCATCTTTAAAAATTGTCAATTCAGCAAATCCTTGTTTGCCATAAGAGAATTGTCCATTTTCACCCAACGAAACTGCAGATTCTTTTGAACCTGAACCAGAAACTATTTGTTTTATAGATTCGTTTTCTATGTATTGTAATGTGTGTTCATGACCAGAAACAAATACAACATTGTCTGCATCTAAAGTGATAGTCTCCAATCGACTCATTAATTTATGATAACGTTCATTATACCTGTCTTGTATAGACACTCCTCCTTGTGTTCTAACTTGAGTTAGCAATGACGCAAAAATTGGCACAGGAATTTTACTCTGTGTTGGGAACAAATGTTTTTCGGCAGCAAAATAACCTCCATGAACTCCATTGGTGAACATTGGATGATGCATTGCAAATACTACTGTTTTATTTTGCGCTTTTTTAAGTTCGCCTTCTATTTCTTCAAATAAGCGTTCTCTTGTTTTTATTTCACAATCATCATTTATTGTTGGGTTATGATTCCAGTTTTCTAAATACCATTGTGTATCAATTATTATAAGCTGAATTGTTTCACTTACATCTATACTTTCAAGTGGACAACCATTTTCTGGTAAAAAAGTGTTTTTTCCTAACGCATCTTCAATATATTTTTCTTCACGTTTTAAGCCTTTTAGTCCGTTTGAATACCAATCGTGATTTCCAGGAATAAATATCGTTTTCCCTTTAAACTCTTTAACCGATTTTATTTGGGCATTCAAACCATTTTCAGCACTTTCTCTTCCTTTCTCATCTTTATCTGGCAATCCTGCTGGATAAATATTATCTCCAAGAAAAATGGTATAGTCTCCATTAGTTTTTTTATCTGAAATATAATCTTGAAATGCTTTTAAACCATCTGAAAGTCCATTTTGAGGAGATAATCCTGCATCACCAACTAAATAAAAAGTTTTATCTATTTCTTTATTTGGAAATTGATTTTGTTTTACCTCATCATTAACATACTGAGCGTCATAAGTCGCACATGCATTAAATATTAAAGCAATTAAAAAAAGTATAATTAATTTATATTGAAACTTCATTTTGGAATTTTAGTTTTTATAAAGATAAGTATTGTTAAGAACTACAAGACAACATAGAGCAACCAACTTTATGTCTTGCCCATTCTGGACGTTTTGCAAACCATTTTTGCTGTTCTGGTTGTTCTGCATAAGGGTTTTTAAGCAGGTTAAACAATTCGTCAATTAACTCGTAATTTCCTTTATCTGCTTCATCAATTGCTAACTGAGCCATATAATTTCGCAATACATATTTAGGATTTACTGCATTCATTTTTTCTTTTCTTTCGGAATTAGAAAGAGATTCTTCTTGTAATCTTGTAGCGTATCTGCCAAACCATTCATTCCATTTTTGTCTGATACTATCAGAAATTTCGGTTGGCACATAAAAAGCATCGCTTACAATACTTAATCCTTCTAGAGAATTATCTTTATCAAAGTCACTCAGAGTTCTAAAAAAAATAGTCATATCTGCCTCAGTGAAAAGCAAATTATCTTCAAGATCTTGAATCATTAATTTATCAGCCTCATGTTCTTTTTCTAAACCAAGCTTAGAACGCATCATATTTAAAGATTTTATATCAAAATCTGTTTTATACTGATTCAAAATTGTTTCAAATGGTTCAACTTCTTCAACCAAAGGATACAACGCATTAGCTAGCTGATATAAATTCCAAAGTCCAATATTTGGTTGGTTTCCATATCTGTATCGTTTATGCTCACTATCTGTGGTATTTGGTGTCCATCCAAAATCGAATCCTTCTAACCATCCATAAGGTCCATAATCTATAGTTAGTCCTAAAATAGACATATTATCAGTGTTCATTACTCCATGCACAAAACCAACGCGTTGCCATTCAATTATCATATTTAGAGTGCGTTGCGTAACTTCATTAAAAAATGCTAAATATGTTTCTTTTGAAGGGTTACCTAAATGAGCAAAATGGTGTTTTATTGTAAAATCTACAAGTGTTTTTAAAGTCTCATGGTCTTGTCTTGCAGCAAATATTTCGTAGTTTCCAAATCGTAAAAAAGATGGTGAAACTCTACACACAATTGCTCCTTTTTCATAATCTGGATTACCATTATACATAACATCGCGAAGCACCTCATCTCCTGTTATAGATAATGATAAAGCTCTTGTTGTTGGTACACCTAAATGATGCATAGCTTCGCTACACAAATACTCTCTTATTGAAGAGCGTAATACTGCTAAACCATCTGCAGTTCGAGAATATGGAGTTTCTCCAGCTCCTTTTAACTGTAATACCCAGCTTTTATTATTATGTTCAACTTCGGCTAAATTTATTGCTCTGCCATCACCTAATTGTCCTGCCCAATTACCAAATTGATGTCCTGCATAACACATAGCATAAGGTTTTGTATTTGGTAAAACCTTATTGCCAGTAAAAACATTTAAAAATACCTCAGACTTTGAATCTTCTTCAGTTAAACCTAAATTTTTCAACATATCTGGTGATACATGCAACAACTTAGGTTTTGACGTTTTTTTAGGTGTTACATAAGAAAAGCATGCGCTTTTAACTTGCCTTCTGGTATTTTCCAAAACTGGATCTGCTGGCAATTCTTTATTAAATATGTCTTTAATCTGAAGTTTCATTATTTTAGCTTATCTGCATGCATTTGTCTCAATTTAGTCAACTTTGGTGTAATGACAAAACTGCAATATCCTTGCGACTTATTATTCTCATAATAGTCTTGGTGATAATCTTCAGCTTCATAAAATATTTTTAATGGGCTAATCTCTGTTACTATTGAATTATCAAAGTATTTTGAAAGGTTTTCAATAACTGTTTCTGCCATTTCTTTTTGTGTATCATTATGATAATAAATTACAGAACGATATTGTGTACCAACATCTCCACCTTGACGATTAAGTGTTGTTGGGTCGTGGCTTGTCATAAAAACAGTAAGCAAATCTTTGTATGAAATACTATTAGCATCAAAAGTAACCTGAACAACTTCTGCATGACCAGTTAAGCCAGAGCATATTTCTCTATAAGTTGGTTTTCCTGGTGCTTTCCCTCCTGAATAGCCAGACACAACTTTTTCTACGCCTTTTACAGCTTGAAAAACTGCTTCTGTACACCAAAAACAGCCACCTCCAACAGTCATAAGTTCTATCTTTTTATTTCCCATTATTTGGTTTCCTCAGTTTTATTAATAACCATTGACTCTGAATTAATACAATAACGCAATCCACTTGGTTCTGGTCCATCAGGAAATACATGACCTAAATGAGCATCGCACGTATTGCACATTACCTCTACTCTAACCATTCCAAAACTTGAATCTTTTTCATATTTGATAGCATTTGTTTTAATAGGCTGTGTAAAACTTGGCCATCCTGATTTTGATTCGTATTTAATTGTAGAATCGAACAAAGGTGTATTGCAACATACACAATTGTATTTGCCTGTATCGTACACACTGCATAATGCACCTGTTCCTGGTGCTTCAGTTCCTTTTTTGCGCGTTATCCTATATTGTTCAGAGGTTAGAAGTTGTTTCCACTCGCTTTCTGTTTTTTCAACTCGTTTATCTGGTTGAGGATTTCCATTTACTGCATAAGCAATAATATCTTTCCATGTAAGCATATAATGTCCTTTCGTTATTAATTAATATTTTTTGATGCTTAATATTACGGTTTAAAATAGTCGTAATGTTAAGTATTTCATTACAATGGCGACTATTTAGCTTATCAGATATATTCTGATATTTTTTTAGTAATTTGTAATTCTATAAACTCAATATTTTTATATGCCTAAATTAATTGAAAAAGCTGAGAAATTTGTCTTTGATTTATTTAAAGACCATCTTGATCAGACATTTTTATATCACAACTTTACACATACCGAACGTGTATTACGTAGCTTGAGAGAAATTATTGATAACACTAAAGTTAGTAAGTCTGATGCTGAAGTTTTAGAACTTGCTGCCTTGTTTCATGATACTGGTTATACAAAAACGAGAGAAGGTCATGAAGAGGAAAGTGTAAAAATTGCTACAGCTTATATGAAAGATAATGACGTGGATGATAAAACAATTGAAGCTGTAAGCAAATGTATTATGGCTACAAAGTTTAAAGATTCGCCAGATACTGATTTAGGTAAAATAATAAGAGATGCTGACTCGTCTCATTTTGGAAAAAAATACTTTAATGAAGCGAGTGAATTTTTAAGAAAGGAATTAGAAATACAAGGCATTAAAAACTATTCACCAAGAGAATGGTTAGACGAAAACATTAATGTGCTTTCTAAAAAGCATGAATTTTATACCGATTATGCGTTAAAAAACTGGCAACCTAGAAAAGAGAAAAACCTATCTAAACTCATAAAAACCAAAAAGAAGCAGAAACTAAAATTAAAAACCGAAGAAATAAAAGCCAAATACAAGGCGCAATATAAAGATGAAAGCCCTGAGCGTGGCATACAAACGTTTTATAGAACAGCTTTAAGAAATCATATAAAATTAAGTGATATTGCAGATACAAAAGCCAACATTTTACTTTCTGTAAATGCCATTATTATTTCGCTTGTGCTATCTACTCTAATTTCAAAATTAGACAATCCATCAAATGAGTATTTAATAATTCCTACTGTAATTTTCACCTTATCGAGTGTTATCTCTATGGTGTTATCTATTATTGCTACACGACCAAATATAACAAGTGGCCAATTCACAAAAGAAGATGTTAAACAACGTAAAGTAAACCTTACCTTTTTTGGGAATTTTCATAAAATGGAATTACATGAATTTCAATGGGCAATTGATGAGTTGTTAAAAGACAAAAATTATGTTTATAGCTCGCTTACTAAAGACCTCTATTTTTTAGGAAAGGTATTAGACAGAAAGTACAGAATTTTGAGAGTTACTTACACTATATTTATGATAGGAATGATAGTATCTGTAATTTCTTTTGCAGTATCTTTTAAAATGCATCCAACTGCTAAAATAGAAGATGTATTACCTACAGATAGTCCTTCTGGTTGGGTTATACCTTTGGAGGACAACTACTTTGTTTAAGACTTAATTTCTTTAATTAAATCGTTATAAGTGTAGAATTTTTTATCGTTAGCATCTTTATTATATAACAAGCTCACACGAATTGCTTTAAGACCTGTTACACCTTGCAAATCTTGAAGTTCTAATAGCTCAATATCATCATCAAGCATTAATTTAGATTGTAGAAAACTGACATATCGTAAGTATTCTGTTTCGTCTTCTTTTTGTGAATAGATGATAGTTATTTTTCCTTTTTGAGTAATGCGCTCATCTGTACCTTTTATAACAGCTTTATCTACTCGTTTTTTAACCACTTCATATCTGGCATTATAAGTTCCATCAACATCAAACTGTTTTTCATCCATTCTAAATCTAATTGATAAAGGCTGGTTAAACACTAAAATCATTGATGCAACATCTAAAGATAATGGGTATTCGTTTTGTTTGTTATAAAACTCTCTTTCCATTTCGCACATGACTTGCAATTGCCAGAGCCTTAGATTATAAAGATAAATGATATTAAAGCTCTCTTCTTTAGTAATAGATTCACCTATATACATATTATGCTCTACACCATCAGTTTTAAAACGCTCAAAAAAATGAGGATACATTTGTTGTGCTTCAATTTGCTTTTTGTCTAATAGCCCAGACATTCTTTTATTTATCAGCGCAATTGTATCGTCATAGTTTTTTCTGTAATAATATATAACTCCTAAATCATCATCTATTTTGCTAAAATAATCTTCAATATCTTCATTAACAGATTTGTTTTTCTTTTGCAGAAATCTAAATAATGGTTCAATTTCACCCTTAAAAAAACCTGATATTTGATGTTCGCTATCTACCTTAAAATCGACTTTTATTTCTTTAGAATATGACTCAATTTGGTATTTTATCTGTTCATAAATTGGTAGTTGATCTTTTTTAGGAAGCTTGTCAAAAATCTTTTCGGCAAGTGATAACTGCATGGCTAAATCTTTTTGAGTAGCATGATTTCTGGCTTCTGATGAACCTTTAACATCAATTTGTCCAAATAATGGATATACTTTTTTAAAGCTTATTCTACTAAAAGATGCATTAGAACCTAGATGTTGTTTGTCTATAAGAAATTTTTTGGCTGCTTTTCTAAATTTCCATGCTACGCTTGAGTGAATTGATGTACACTCTTGTTGTATTATGGCTTCAATAAGGTTTTCTTCTTCATTTTTAGATCGCTTTACAGACGCAACAATATATGGCATTACATCTACTAGCTTATTAGCATTTATACTATTGAGTAGTTTTGGCTTGTCTGAAACTAGCTCTAAAACTCCCATCAGCTCATTATTGTCTGCTATTGGAGCCAAAATAACACTCTTAATTCCTTGCTCTTTAAACGTTTTGATTTGAGGCGCTTTACCTTCGGATTTCTTATACATCTTATCTACATCAGATATAGAATATGATTTATGATATGTAAGAAGTCGTTTATACGAGCTATGACATAACGCTTTTTCACAATCAAAATGCTCATTGTCATTTAATAAAAAACTCGTTATCCCTTCACCATAAACTCGTTCAAAAGTATTGTCTTCCTTATTATAAATTGAAAAACCAACTTTTAACTCTTTAATATTTAAAAGCGAACGAAATATTTCATGAAAATTATCCATGAAGTTTTTGTCTTTTCGTTTTCCTTCAGAAATTAAAGTCGATTTTATATTAGAAATAGATTGATCGTCAGTTACATCAAACATATTTGAAATAACAAAGCCTTTAAATGTGTAACTGTTTGGTGGAAATTTCTCTTTCCAAAGTTTCAGATTATCAAAATTATCTAACAACAATTCATAATCTTCTTTGGTTATTTTTGGAGCATTCTTATTCGGAATTAATTCACAAAAATCTGCATTATATAAAATTTTATAATACCTCATTATACCATTTGCATCTGGTATTTCATAAAAAAATGGTCGTTTAAAATTTAAATCATATCCATAACAAAAGTTAAGAATAATTGTACAAGCCATGATATAAGTATCATCTTCTATCATGTTTTTAATTTGAAGATTAAAATCTTTTCCTGCTGTTTTTATAATATTTTTAAACCTTTCGGAAGAGTTAAAAATAAGATCATGAAATGGTACAGAGGCAGTTTTTATTTCATTTTTTGTTAAAATTTCACTGAAAGAATCCTGAAGAATTAATTTAATCTCTTTCTCGTATTTTGAAAAAAACGATACATCACTAAATCCAGATCTTAATATTGGATGAGGCCTTTGTTTTATTAAAACCCTTCTTGCTTTAGCCGAAATAAATTCGTCATCACTTTTTTCCAGATTTTCATAATAATCTAGAAGCTTATTAAAGCTAACTTTAATTGTAAAAGGAGATTCTATGTTATCGTTTAAATCTTTCATGTTATTATATTAATACAAAACTACAAAATAATGGATTAGTCGTGAAGATATTAACCAAATAACAAATTGCATTGTTTACAATTTTTAAGCTAAATAATTACGAATATGATAATTTTCAATATATTTATTAAACTAATAACTAACTAATACAATAATTATGTTTTCAAAAACAAATTTAATTTCAACTTTAGCCGCAACTATTTGGGGCTATTTTGGTGGCTATTTACTTTGGGGAATTATAGGAGATTCCTTAATGGCTGATTATTCTGGATCTGCAACTGGAGTTATGAAAGTTGCTGTAGACCATGTACACCTATTACTGGGTTGTTTAATTCTTGCTTTTGCTTTTTCTACTATTTACTCTAAGTGGGCAAGAGGAGCTCATTCAGTTTCTCAAGGAGTACAATTTGGTATTTGGATGGCCATTTTAATTGGTCTTGGTGAAGGGCTAATAGATTTTGGCACTTCCAATTTACTTAATATTACTGGTACATTTTTAAACACTGTAATATATCTTGTTCATTTTGTAATTATGGGAGCTATTGTAAGTGTTGTTTATAATAAACTGTCTACTAAAGAATAATATTTATCTTATAAACTTAAAAAGCTTCAACATTATGTTGAAGCTTTTTGCATTAATTAAATAGTTAGTTATAGTTAATTAATTAAGATTTTGTATTCCCATGGCTTAAGAGTAATTGTTTCACCTTCTTTAAACTCTACCTTTGTATTATTCATATAGTCGGTAAAATTGCCAAGTATTGTAACTGTGGTTTTTTGCTCTTTATCTGTTAGGTTAGCAATAAAGGTCACTTTTGTGCCTTTTTTATTTCTTTCAAAAACTAAAACGTCTTTATTTTCTGAAGATAGCCTCTTATAATCTGCAGCAGATTTCCCTCCATTTAATGCAACGTTATCAGTTTTAAGTTTTCCAAGCTTTTCTAATAAAGGCCACATTTTTCCTTTTGTTTTTGGAATACTATCTTTTTCAAAAAACTTAAGCCTGTGATTTAAATCATACTCTTGCCCAGAATAAATTAAAGGCATTCCTGGTGCAACATAGCTTAGTGCCAACATAGTTTCTGCAGCATTTCCCATTCGTTCATTTATAGTGCCATTCCATGAATTTTCGTCATGATTAGTAATAAAATTCATAAGGATATCGTCCTTCTCATATTCTTTTCCCATTTTTTCAATATAGGTATCCCACTCTTTTACTCCTTGCTCACCTTGTGCAATTTTATTTAAAATATGATGTCCTTCCCAAGCGTAAGCCATATCAAATAAGTTGCCTTTTAATAATTCAGGTTCCCAAGCTTCTGCCAGCATAAATAAAGGTTTTTTAGCTCTTAATTCTGAAACACATTCTTTCCAAAAATCTAATGGAACTGAACCTGCAACATCACATCTAAACCCGTCAACGCCTTCATCAGTTATCCAATACATCATGTCTTCAATCATTTCTTTACGCATTGCTTTGTTATCGTAATTTAAGTCAGCAACATCTGTCCAGTCTGTTCCTTCAGGATGTGTAATATTTCCATCTTTATCTTTTGTATAGTAATCTGGTTTGTTTTTAATCCAAATATGATCCCAACCTGTGTGGTTAGGCACCCAATCTAAAATCACATAAATATCATTTTCATGAGCTGTTTTTACTAATTTTCTAAAGTCTTCAATTGTTCCATACTCAGGATTTATTTTTGTAAAATCAGTTACTGCATAATAACTTCCTAAGTATTTTTTTTGTTCTTCCTCTGGAAAATCTGTAGCAAACTTACTGTCTGGTCCTCCAGTTGCTTTACGTTTTGTTTCTGAAATAGGAAATACAGGCATCAACCAAATAACTTTAACTCCAAGTTGTTTTAATTGTGGAATATCTTTTGTGAATTCTTCAAAAGTACCTTCAGGTGAATATTGACGAATATTTGCCTCATAAATAACAGCAGTTTCCATCATTTCTGGTGTTACAGGAGCAATATCTTGTGATTCAGTTTCTGCATTTTGTGCTACTTCTTTCTTTTCTTTTTTACAGGCAATAAAGAGTACTAATGTTAATACTATAAGTGTTAGTTTTTTCATAGTTTATTTGTTTAGTTTTATGTCTATTTCAATATCGGTTTTTACTTTCCAGTTTATTGGTATTATTAATGTTTTACTTAATTCATTCCAATTAAAATCAGCTTTTTTATTGTTTACATTTATTCGTTTTGGTGATTTATTTATATTGTGAATTGTTAAGTTTATTTGTTTATCATTTGATGTGTATTGTGAACCAATTATAGATTCAAATTCTATCTCTAGATTTCCTTTTTCTAATTCTGATTCAAATTGCAATAACTCATAATTACCTTTTTCAAATGCGTTAGGAGTTAATCCATCATCATTATAAAGTTGACTTGTACTAGTAATTACAGATTCGTCATAATAATAGTGCACATCTAAACTTGAAGCATTATAGGTGTCAGTGCTTTGCACCAATTTAGCCATTGGAATAAATGCTCCAGCTCTAACGTAAGTTGGAATATAATTTTCTTTAGTTTGAATTGCTTTAGTTTGTCCGCCTTCAAATTTTTCATCAGTATAAAAATCAAACCAAACATTGTTTTTTGGGAAGTATACTTCTTGCTCCTTTACATTTGAGTTTACAATTGGCGTGACTAAAAAATCTTTTCCCCAAAGGTAGGTTGTTGCACTTAATTGCTGAGTTTTACTATTTGGCTCATCAAAAAATACTGGTCGCATTAAAGGTGCTCCTGATTGGTTATTCTCAAATGCTAACGTGTAATTATATGGCAGTAGTTTATAACGTAATTCGATTGATTGCTTTGCTAATTGTTTCGTTTTTTCTTCTCTAAACACTGGTTCGGCTGGTACTTCTTCTTGAGCATGAGGTCTGTAAATAGGCTGAAAAACACCATATTGAAGCCATCGCGTATATAATTCATCATCTAAATTTGCACCTGCAAAACCACCTAAGTCACTATGCATATATGCAAGCCCTTGCATTGCCATTTGTATTGCAATTTCGGTTTGGCTCTGCAATCCTCCCCAAGTTCTGTTAACATCTCCAGACCAGGGGATTAACCCAAAACGTTGTGAACCTGATGAGCCTGATCGCATTAAAATAAATGGCCTTTGATTAGGAAAATCTTTTTGATAACCTTCAAACACTAAACGAGCCCAATCGTGACCATAAATATTATGCACCTCATCTGCTGTACCTGTTGCATGCAATAGTTTTGAAGGATGTACTTCGGGCTCACCTAAATCTCCCCAAACACCTTTTACTCCAATATCAGCTAGTTCTTTGTAAATGTTCCATAACCAAGCTTTTCCTTTTGGGTTATATATATCTATTAACCCAGTGTTTCCAAAATAAAAATCGAATTTATAAGGATTCCCAACTGAATCTTTTGCTAAAACATCTTTATCAACAGTCTCTTGCCAGCGTTTTGATGTTGTTAAAATAAAAGGTTCTGTTACTAACACTGTTTTTACTCCTTTGTCATCAAGGTTTTTTATCATCTGTTTAGGATTTGGGAACGAATCTTTTAAAAACTCTAAATTTCCCATGTGACCTTGAATATCTTTTCCGAACCAATAAATGTCTATAATAACAGCATCTAAAGGGATTTTTTCATCTTTAAATTTTTGTACAGTTTCTTCAACTTCTTTTTGTGAATGGTAACCAAATCTACTTGAAAAATTACCAAATACCCAACGTGGTGGTAATGGTTGTTTTCCTGTTAAATCTGTATAATTATCTATTAAATCTAACCAAGAATCGCCAACAATAACTTGATATGTTTTACGACCAGATATGGTTTCATAAGTTAACGTGTTATCTTGTTTACTATCTAAATCTAAATACCCAATAGGTGCATTATCAAAATGTACAGCATATATGTTAGATGACATTACTAATGGCATTGTATAGTTCATCAACTCACTATGCGTTTCATAGCCATAATGTGCTCTGTTATAAAGCTGAAGCCTGTTGCCTCTTCTATTCATACCTAAAGCTCTTGCTCCTCCTCCATATAAAACTTCATCTTTAGTGAGGTTAAATTGAATGGACTCGCCAGATTCAATTTTTGTATAACCTTCTTTTTCTGAAATAATAGGCTTGCCATTAAACCAGTACGAAATTTGAAATGGCTTCTTTTGAATATTAACAGTTATTCCATTTGAATGAAGTACTATTCTATCGTTTAAATCTTTCAACTCAAGAACTACTTTTTCGGGTTGTAAAACAACTGCATGCGAATTTGAATTAAAGTCTTCACCATTAGGAATGAAAGTGGTTTCTACAATTTTAGAAGTATAAAACTGAATTTTATAAACACCGTCGTTTACTACTACTTCTACTCCATTATTGGTTTTTTCAACATTAGAGATGTTTCGATTAACATTCTGCCCAAATGAGAACTGAACAATAGTGAAAAGCGAAATAATATTTAAATATTTATACATCTATTTACCTAATAAAAAAGTTAGTGGAATATCTAATCGTTTTTGCCATGCAGCTTCAGAATGGTTTTCACCTTTAAACTTCAAATTTCTAAAATTGGTATCATTGTACCCTTTTTTATGAAAAATTGCATTAACAGTTTCTTCATAT
Organism: Aquaticitalea lipolytica; assembly: GCF_014641635.1. Lineage (GTDB taxonomy): Bacteria > Bacteroidota > Bacteroidia > Flavobacteriales > Flavobacteriaceae > Aquaticitalea > Aquaticitalea lipolytica. The sequence goes on from NZ_BMIC01000001.1 coordinate 1,039,158, forward strand.
TGAGGGTAATACTGATCTAATGTTTCTGTGCCAAAATCGAAATATAATTTATGCGTTTTTGAGTCAGGAAGTTTATCTTTCATATACTTAAAAATCGCATTTGCAAATACGTTGGTTTGTGATGGAACTACACCTGGCCAATGTGTTGAAATACAAGCAGCACCTGAAAAATACTCAGGATATTCACATAAAGCATACATAGAAATTAATCCTCCCATGCTAGAACCTGCAATAAACGTTTTCTCTTTTGTAGCAAAAACTGAATAGTTAGAATTAACATAAGGCATTAATTCTGAAGTGATAAACTTTAAATAATTATCTGCATTTAGATTTAAATTAAAATTGTCCGATTTAGCTTTTTGTATAATAGAGTCTTTAACTTGTTCTGGAATATAATCTAAAGCTTTTTGTGGAAAATAATCTTGCCATCTTATCTCAGAAATATTCCATATAGCAACAACAATAAAATCGTTTGTTAAGTTATCATCCATTAACTTTGATGAGACCTCATCTACCATCCACTCTTGTTTATTCCATGTTTTTAATGAGTCAAACAACATTTGACCATCATGCATATATAAGACTGAATATTTTTTATTACTCGTATAGTTGTGAGGCAACCATACGTCTATATTTCTTGGTGTAATGTAATTTGAAGGGAATTTTTCTACTCTAAATATCTTACCAGAACTAATATTTATATCTAAAACTTCAGATGATTTTATATCATTAAATTCATTTTTTACCGAAACAGTTTTAGTCTCTTTGCAAGAAACAAATACAATAAAACAAACCGATATCAAGATATATTTAATCATTATTTCAATTCTATAATCATTGATGATTTGGCTTCAACTTTTAAAGTGCCATTAAATTCAATTTCATTTCCTGAAAGAATCTCTTGCCCATATTTTGATTCTTTTATCATTTCAGCAAAACGACTTAACTCTAATGATTGCGCATCAGTACTATTATTTAAAACAACCATTACACGTTCAGAATCATTATATCTAAAATATACATACACATTATTTTGTGGTACATACTGCATTGTTTTACCATTGTGTATTACATCTTTAGATTTCCTCCAATTGAATAATTTTTTTGTGAAATTATAATAGCTGTTTTGTGAATCAGTTCTTCCTTGTGCTGTAAACGCATTACTTGCATCACCTTGCCATCCACCAGGAAAATCACGTCTAATATCTCCATCTCCTTTTGCATTTTTGTCTCCAAGCATTCCTATTTCATCTCCATAATAAAACTGCGGAATTCCTCTAACTGTAGCAATTAACGACATTACTAATTTGTATTTATTTATATCACTTTTATAGATTTCGTTAATTCTATTGGTATCATGATTACCAGCAAAAACTAAAATATTATTGATATCAGGATACAAAAAGTCATTAGTAAAATTATCGTAAGCACGAATCATTCCTTTATCCCAAGACCATTTTTCTTCTTCATTGAACATTACTGTAACAGCATCATGAAGTGTAAAATCCATAACACTTGGTAAATTAGAATTAAAACTATCTATAGCTCCAACTTTACTGTCTTTTTGCCAATATGCCATTTGAGATTGGTTATGCATCCAGACTTCGCCAACGATATTAAAATTTGGATATTCATCCATAATCGCTTTTGTCCATTTTGCAATAGCTTCTTTATCATTATAGGAATAGGTATCTACTCTAAAACCATCTAAATCTGCATATTCAATCCACCAAATTGCATTCTGAGTAATATATTTTAATAACAAAGGATTGCTTTGATTCATATCTGGCATTGTAGTATCAAACCATCCATCCATACATGCATGTGAATCGTGTTGTGAAGCGTTACTGTCAAATTGTGTAGACATTCTGTAACTGCTTCGCTGAAATCCTTTTTCACCATTTTCCCAATAATGAATCCAATCTTTAGTTGGTAAATCTTGAATCATCCAGTGCTTACTTCCCCAATGATTGGTTACATAATCCATGATAAGCTTCATGTCACGTTTGTGCATTTCGCTAGCTAAACGTTTATAATCTTCATTAGTCCCAAAACGAGAATCAATTTTATACAAATCGCTTTGTGCATAAGTATGATATGAATATACTGGCTCATTATCTTCTAACAATGGCGTACTCCAAAGTGATGTAAAACCAAGGTCGTTTATATAATCTAAATGATCAATTACTCCTTGAATATCTCCTCCATGTCTTCCACCTGGATTAGTTCTATCAGCTTTTTCAACTGTATCTGCTGTACTATCATTATTTGGGTTTCCGTTTGCAAATCGATCTGGCATTATTAAATACATGGCATCACTTGAATCGAATCCATCACGAATTGATGAGTTTTCTCTTCTTTGTTTAAACTCGTAAGCTAATGTTTGTATTTTTTTACCTTTTTCTGAAAACGTAATATTTATGTTTCCTGGATTAATGTTTTCTGTACTAACAGTTATAAATTGATAGTTAGGATTTTCTGTTTTTCTGACATTAATTATTTTAATGTTATCGGAAATTGACACGTCATATTTAGCAATGTTATTACCATAAACTACTAGTTGTAATTCAGGATTTTTCATATTACTCCACCAAAAAGGTGGTTCTATTTTTTCTACTTGAGAAAAAATAGAAATACTAAACAACAAAATGACTACTTTAATAATTGATTTCATGTGTTGATGTTTGTTTTTTTTATTGGTCATATGTTACTTCCTTTTAATCTTTCGATTAGTTGTAAAATTATAGTTATGGAAGTTTCATAATATTATATGGTTACTAAATTATTAGGAGAGATTCTCACTTTTTTGTCTTTAACAAAAATGTCTAAATCTGCATCGCCTTCTAATTCAAATTTTGTGTCCTTTTGACATACATTCACTTTTAAAATTTGATTTCTGAAGTTTACTTTAAATGAATAACCTTCCCACTGTTTTGGAATTTTAGGCTCAAAACTTAAGGAGTTATTCTTTACACGCATTCCTCCAAAACCTTCAACAATACTCATCCAGGTTCCAGCCATTGAGGTAATGTGTAAACCTTCTTCTACTTCATGATTATAATCGTCTAAATCTAATCGAGAGGTACGCAAATAAAAAGTATAAGCTTGCTCCATTCTATCTAATTTAGCAGCCTGAATACTATGTACACAAGGAGATAATGAACTCTCATGAACTGTAAATGGTTCATAAAAATCGAAATGACGCTCTAATTCTTCAGTTGTGAATTGGTCTTCAAAAAAGTAAAAACCTTGTAAAGTATCTGCTTGTTTTATATATGGCGAACGTAATATTCTATCCCATGACCATTTTTGGTTAATTGGTCGTTGCGATTTATCTAAATCGGCAACAGTAATAAGTTCTTTGTCTAAAAACCCATCTTGCTGCAAGTATACGTTATGCTTTTCGGAATACGGGAAATACATATTATCAGCAACTTTCTTCCATTGCTGCAATTCAGTTTTAGAAAGTTTTGCTTTATTCATAATTCGTGTATAATCTGAAGCATAATCAGACTCTATTCTATCAATGTTTTCTAACGTATAGTTTATACACCATTTAGCAATATAGTTGGTATAAAAATTATTATTTACATTGTTTTCATATTCATTTGGGCCAGTAACACCAAGAATTACATATTTGTTTTTATCGGTTGAAAATGTAGCGCGTTGATGCCAAAATCGAGCTATTCCTATAAGAACTTCTAGTCCTTTTTCTGGAATGTAACTATAGTCTCCTGTGTATCTATAATAGTTAAAAATGGCAAAAGCAATGGCTCCATTACGATGTATTTCTTCGAAAGTAATTTCCCATTCGTTATGGCATTCTTCTCCGTTCATAGTAACCATTGGATACAAAGCAGCTCCGTTTTTAAATCCTAATTTTTCAGCATTTTCAATGGCTTTTTGCAAATGATTATATCTGTACTCCAGCAAACTTCTTGCTACATTTTGATCTTTAGTTGCCATGTAAAATGGAATACAATATGCTTCAGTATCCCAATAGGTTGAGCCTCCATATTTTTCTCCTGTAAATCCCTTTGGACCAATATTTAAAGTTGAATCTTTTCCTAAATACGTTTGATTAAGTTGAAAAATATTGAAACGAATACCTTGCTGTGCTTTTACATCACCATTAATAGTTATGTCTGACATGTTCCAAATGTTTGCCCATGCATGCTTTTGCATTTCTAACAAACCATTAAAACCTAATTTACTTGTCTTTTCTAATATTGCTTTTGCAGCTGAAACAAGTTTTGCTTTATCATGATTTCTGTCTACAGTATAACCTCCAAATTTATGAATTGCATAAGTTTCTCCTTTACTAACAGCTTGCTTATAACTAAAAGACACATAATTAACTTGAGAATTAGTTGTTGGCTGATTTGAAACTGCTTCTCCATTAATAAACACACTAGACTCCATAAAAGTACAAGTGTGAAAATTTGTTTTCATTGTTTTAGCTTCTATAAAAGCTTGATTTTTCTCATGACTTACATTTTTAGTATCCCAAAACTTATCATCCCAGTTGCTGTCTTCATTTGTAATACCAGAATCTAAATACGGTTGAAATGTAATTTCTGCATTACTATTTTTAGGTGTGATTTGATATTGTATTGCTCCAACTTCATCAATATCTAAGCTTAAAAAACGTTTTGCTTTAACTTCTATTTCTATATTGTTTTGTAGTGTTGCTAAAAAACTACGAGATAACCAACCTTCTTTCATGTTAAGCTCTCTACGAAAGTTTTCAACTTTTTTGCAAGTAAATAAGTCTAGGGCTTCTCCATTTACAAAAACGTTTATCCCAATCCAACTTGGCGCATTAAGCACTTTAGCAAAATACTCAGGATAGCCATTTTTCCACCAACCTACTCTTGTTTTATCTGGATAATAAACTCCTGCAATATAACTTCCTTGAAATGTTGGTCCTGAATATTGCTCTTCAAAATTAGCACGTTGTCCCATGGCACCATTACCAATACTAAATAAGCTTTCAGATGACTTTACGTTTTCAGTATTAAAGCCTTCCTCAATAATTGACCAATTATTTGGTTGTATATAATCTTGATTCATTTGATTTATTTCGTCTTGTAATTCTTAATGATTAGAGAGTCTCTCAAATTGAGATTCTCACTTTCATTAGGAATAACAAATTCATTTATTAATTAATTCTTTTAAAAATTCTGTACTTACCTCAGTAAAATCATTAAACACATAATCTGCTTCTTTAAGTACACTTTTTTCTCCTATACCTACTGATATCATACTTGCAATATTAGCTGCCTTAACACCTGCGAGAGAATCTTCAAAAACAATACAATCTTTTGGCAGACAATTTAATTGCTTTGCTGCTTTTAAAAATACTTCAGGATTGGGTTTTGCTTTTGTAACATCATTACCATCAACGATTGTATCAAACTTTTTAAATAAGTTTACTTTTTTTAAAATCTCTCTTGCATTTTTACTTGCGGAACCTAGCGCAATAGGTTGATTGTTTTGTATTAAAAAATCTAATATTTTAGTTACATCTGGAAGAATTTCATTTTCGTCCATTTTATTGATATAGCTTAAATAATCGTCATTTTTTAAAGCCATAAGTTCCATAAACTCATCTTCACTAATACTTTTATTGCCCCAAGCCAAAATCTTTTCGAGCGATTTAACTCTACTAACTCCTTTTAGCTGTTCGTTTTGAACTTCAGAAAAATCGACACCTATGCTATTTGCTAATTTTTTCCATGCCAAAAAATGATACTTCGCAGTATCAACTATTACTCCATCTAAATCGAATATAAATGCTTTTTTACTCATTTTTATAGTTCTTCTGCTTGATATGAAATTGCATTTTTATTAGTGATTAACAAATTACATAAACCAGCAATAATTAAACTTATACCTGCTACTGTCATTGCATTTATTGCTTCTTCACCTAAAAGCCCAGAAATAAAATTAATACCTCCAAGAGCTGCAATAATTTGTGGTATTACAATAAACATATTGAAGATTCCCATAATAACACCCATTTTTTTAGGGTCTACAGAACTTGATAACATTGCATAAGGCATTGATAAGATACTTCCCCAAGCAAAACCAATAAGTATAAAGCAGTACATTAAATTTTCAGGTGATGCATAATTCATTAAAATAAATCCTAGTCCACCAAATATCAAAGAAAACATATGAACTAGCTTACGATTTATGTTCCTTTTTGATGTATATAAAACTAGTAATAAGGCAAATGCCATTGAAGACAAACCATAAATACCCATCGCAGAACCAACTAAATTTGAAGATTTTTGAAATGCAGTATTTGCTATATCAAAAGCTTGAGCTTGAGCAGGCAAATTCATATCATATGCTGCCTCAATTGGTGCTGGTGTTTTATAAACGTGCTCTGTTAAAGCAGGATTTGCTAAACTCCACATAGTAAAAAAGGCAAACCATGAAAAGAACTGAATAACACCTAGCTTTTTCATTGTAAGAGGCATACTTCCAATATTATTTAAAATATCAGGAATAAAATTATTTTTTTTAGCCTTTTCACGTTCAAACTCTTCCATATCTTCTGGAGGATACTCTGTAGTTGTAAAGACAGTATATAATATACTAATCAAAAACACAAAAGCACCAATCGCAAATGCAATTTTCACTGACATAGGCACTACTCCCAAAGGTGCAGAATCACTAACGCCGAGTTTAGAAACTAACCAAGGTAAATTACTAGCAATCCAAGTTCCTATTCCAATAATTAATGTTTGTACAACAAACCCATATGAACGCTGAGAGTTTGGTAGTTTATCGGCTACTAACGCTCTAAACGGTTCCATTGATATGTTAATGGATGCATCTAAAACCCATAAAAATCCTGCTGCAATCCAAAGCGCAGGAGAGTATGGTACAAAAAATAAAGCTAGAGAGCTTAAAATAGCTCCTATGAGAAAATATGGCCTGCGTCTTCCCCACTTAACACTCCAAGTTCTATCGCTTAGATACCCAATTATGGGCTGAACAAGCAAGCCTGTTAAAGGCGCAGCAATCCATAATAAAGGAATGGCGTCTTTTTCAGCTCCTAATGTTTGAAATATTCGAGACATGAAGCCTCCTTGTAAGGCAAAACCAAATTGGATTCCTAAAAAACCGAAACTCATGTTCCAGATTTCCCAAAATCCTAGTGTGCGCTTTTTCATCTATAGTATGTTTAAATTAATACTATTGATAAGCGATATTACTTATCAAAACTTATTAGTAGAAGTGAAAATATAAGTTTTGATTATGGGATAAAGATAGTAAAGTTTTTAAATTTGCAATATTAATTTTCTATTTGGTTGAATTTCTTTCTATTAATTCTGTCTCTATAACTACTGTTTGATACTGTTCCTCTTGGTCTTCGTGCTCTAATTTTTCTATTAGTAATTCTGCAGCTTTTTCGCCCATTTCTTGACCATGCTGACTAACTGTTGTAAGGCTTGGTGTAGCGTGTTTAGACAATACACCATCGGTAAAACCAATAAACTGAATATCATCTGGTATCCTCAGTCCACGTTTTCTAGCTACTTTCATTCCTATAATAGCATAGAGTTCGTTTACAGCAAAAACACCATCTATTTTTTTATTATTTAAAAATAATTGTTCTATTTCAGATTCTAGAGATATTAAATGATCTTCTGAAACTAATTCGTCGTCTACTTTTAATATTAAGTTAGAGTTTGGACTCATTTTATAATCTTCTAATGCTTCTAAATAGCCTTGAGTTCTTAACTTCCCGACACTAACATAGTCTTTAGTGGTAATAATAGCAACATGTTTACACCCATTAGATAATAGTTTGCTTACTGCATTTTTAGAGCCTTTTAAATCGTCAATGATAACTTTATCGCATTCTATTTCATTAACTACTCTATCAAACATAACAATTGGCATCCCTTGGCTAATTGTTTCTTTAAAATGGTGATAATCTTGTTGCAATAATGTCTCTTTAGAGATTGACAAAATAAAGCCATCAATACTACCATTTGCTAGCATTTGCATATTAATCACTTCTTTATCAAACGATTCGTTAGATAAACCAACAATTACATTATATCCACGTTTGTTTGCAACTTGCTCAATACCTCGAATTACCTTTGAGAAAAAATGGTGTACTATTTCTGGAATTATAACTCCAATCGTTTTTGTTTTTCTGTTTTTAAGACTTAACGCAATATTATTAGGTCTATAATTATATAGCTTGGCAAAAGCCTGAACTTTTTCTCTAGTATCTTCACTTATTTCAATACTATTCCGTAACGCTTTTGAAACTGTTGATATTGAAACATCTAGTTCTCTTGCTATTTGCTTTAATGTTATTTTTTTCTTCATTAAAATGATATATAAAAGGAGTAAATCTTGCCTGAAATTGATTATTAAATTATTGCATTTCAACCATTTTAATTCCAAACACGACAATAAAGGTATTATTTTATTAATAATTCGGTAATATTTTCGTCAAAAACTAGCAATTTAAAAAAGTTGTCAACACGAAAACGTTTTCGTAAAAACATAAAATTGAGCTAGCCAAAAATTAACATAAAATTTACATAAGTTTATAGCTAGAAGTGAAAATATAACGAAATAATTAAAAGCAACTAACTTTAAAAATATTGTATGAAAACATTTTTAAATAGCTTATTGGTACTACTCTTTTTTATACCCTCAATACTGTTGGCTCAATCAACAGTTTCTGGTACTGTAACCGATAAAGCTAACGCATTACCTTTACCAGGTGTAAATATTTTAGTCAAAGGCACTTCTGTTGGAACAACTTCAGACTTTGACGGAAATTATACTATATCTGCTAAATCGGGTGACGTTATAGTTTTTTCTTACGTAGGCTTTAAGACTCAAGAAATAACTTATAACGGACAATCAAAATTAAATGTAACCTTAACCGAAGATGCAGCTCAACTAGATGAGATTGTATTAATTGGATATGGTTCAACAACAAAGCAAGATGCAACTGGGGCAGTTGAAAAAATTTCAACAGAAGAATTTAATAAAGGAGCTATTGTTTCGCCAGAACAACTGTTGGCTGGTAAATCTGCAGGTGTTCGTGTAACTTCTAATAATGGTGCTCCAGGTGGTGGATCAGAAATTAGAATTAGAGGTGGTGCATCTTTATCTGCTAACAACTCTCCATTGATTGTTGTTGATGGATTACCTTTAGATCAAAGAGGTGTTCAGGGTGTGAGAAATCAATTAAACGCAATTAACCCAAATGACATTGAAGATTTTGTGGTTTTAAAAGATGCATCTGCAACAGCTATTTATGGTTCTAGAGCATCTAATGGTGTTATATTAATTACTACTAAAAAGGGAAGCGCAAATACTCCAATTAAATTTGAGTATGATTTAAAGGCTTCTTCTTCACAGGTTAATGATTATGTAGATGTTTTAGATGCGACTCAGTTTAGAGCAATTGCTGAAACAGATACAAACTATAATGCAAGTTTACTTGGAAATTCAAATACTAACTGGCAAAAAGAAATTTACCAAACAGCTATTGGAGCAATTCATAATTTAACTGTATCTAAAGGGTATGAGAATTTTAATTATCGTATTAATTATAATCATACTTCGCAACAAGGTGTTTTAACTGGTGATTTATATGAGCGTAATGCATTAAACCTTTCGTTTGTGCAACGTTTATTAAATAATGACCTTAAGTTAACATTAACAACAAAAGGCATTTTAGATGATAACAAATATGCTGACAATGGAGCCATTGGAGCTGCGGTAGCATTCGATCCAACTCAATCAGTTTACAATGCCGATGGCACTTATTTTCAGTATACAGGAGAAAATTTAGCTCCTATTAATCCTGTTTTCACTTTAGAAAACAATAATAATAGAGCTAGAAATAAACGAAACATTACAAATTTTAATTTAGACTATAAGTTTTGGTTTTTAAAAGAATTAACCTTTAATCTAAATGCTGGAATAGATTATTCTGAATTAAATGGAAAGCAGTTTAATGCAGCTAGACCAACTAATTCAGCTAGTTTTCCTTATAAAAACTTCTATTCAGGGTTCAATCGTAATACTTTACTAGATTTTTACTTTAACTACAAAAATAATCTAGAGTTAATAAATGCTAAAATTGATTTAACTGCTGGACATTCTTATCAAGAATTCTTTATTAAATCCAAACAAACAGAAACAGAAACAGCTACGACATTAGTAGTTAGAACCCCTGTAATTAATAGAAATGCTTTAGAATCTTATTTTGCACGTGTTAGTTTTGATATAGCAGATAAATATCTTATTTCTGCTAGTTACAGACGCGATGGGTCATCTAGATTTGGACCTAAAAATAGATGGAGTAGTTTTCCAGGTGTATCTGTAGGTTGGAAATTAACAAACGAAGATTTTTTAAAAGATTCTTTCTTCTCTAGTTTAAAATTAAGAGCTGGTTGGGGAAAAACTGGTCAACAAGAAATTGGAGCAAATTATGGATATTTAGGAGTTTACACTCCTGGTAGAAATGATGCAAGTGTTCAAATTGGCGATATATTTGTTAATACCTTACGCCCAGAAGAGTTTGATGAAAACTTAAAATGGGAAGAAACTTCACAATATAACTTAGCATTAGATTTCGGATTTTTCAATGACAGATTAACAGGTACTGTTGATGCTTATTACAGAGAAACTGAGGATTTATTAGCAACTGTACCAACTCCTGCGGGTTCAAACCTTTCAGATTTATTGACTACAAATGTAGGTTCTGTATTAAGTAAGGGTATTGAATTAAGCTTAAATGGCGAATTAGCAAAATCTGAAAATTTCAATTGGGATTTAGGAGTTAATGTTACATTACAAGAAAACAAAATCACAAAATTATCTTTAGGTAATGATCCAAACTTTTTAATTGCTCAAGGAGGCATCTCTGGTGGTGTTGGTAATAACATTCAACTATGGAGAGAAGGTTTAGATCCATCTACATTTTATGTGTTTAGACAAGTTTATGATAATGCTGGTAACCCAATTGAAGGTGCTTATGTAGATGTAAATGGTGATAATCAAATTACTGAAGCCGATAAGCAAGCTTATAAAAAGGCTTCGCCTGATGTTTTTGCAGGATTAACAAACACATTAACATATAAAAATTTAGACTTTAGTTTTACCTTCAGAGGTAGTTTTGGTAACTATATGTATAATAATGTTGCTTCAGACAGAGGTAATATTACTACAGTTAATAATGCTCCTGGTAATTACTATCCAAATGCCCATGTTAGTGTTCTGTCTACAAACTTCAATAATCAAAATCTATTCTCAGATTTATATTTACAGCGTGCAGACTTTGTTAAACTAGATAACATTTCTATAGGCTATTTAGTTCCTGGAGAGAAAATAACATTTAGAGCTTCACTTACAGCTACTAATGTACTTACAATAACTAAATATGATGGATTAGATCCAGAAATATCAAACGGAATAGATAACAATTTTTATCCAAGACCACAAATGTATGTGCTAGGATTAAATTTCACATTTTAATATGAAAATTAATAATATTAAACACAAAGCTATGTTAAGAATAATTAAAACAGTCTTTTTTGCCTTTATAATGATTGGGTTTATTCAATCATGTGAAAGCAATCTAGATTTGCAACCAGAAGACAATCGTCTTACTGCTGATGCTGTTTTTGAAGACCCAGCAGCATACAAAGCATTTTTAGCTAAAATATATGCAGGAATTTCTTTAAGTGGGCAACAAGGTCCAGCTGGTGACGCAGATTTATCTGGTTTAGATGAAGGATTTTCCAACTACTTAAGATTGTATTGGAAAATGCAAGAACTTACAACTGATGAAGCAATAATTGGTTGGAATGATGGAACTATAAAAGATTTACATGCACAAACCTGGACATCAGGTAATGAGTTTATTCGTACTATGTACAGTAGATTATTTTATCAAGTAGCATTAACAAATGAGTTTTTACGTCAAACAACAGATGCTAAATTAGATGCAAGAGGTGTTGATGCTGCATTAAGAGCAGAAATTCAAGATTACAGAGCTGAAGCTCGCTTTATGAGAGCTTTAACTTACTGGCATGCAATGGATTTATTTGCTAATGTCCCATTTGTAACAGAAAATGACCCTATTGGAGCATTTTTACCACCACAAATACAAAGAGCAGATTTATTTGATTATGTAGAATCTGAACTGTTAGCTATAGAAAATGAAATAGTACCAGCAAGACAAAACGAATATGGTCGTGCTGACCAAGGTGTTGTTTGGATGCTTTTATCAAAACTCTATTTAAATGCTGAAGTATATACAACTACACCTCGCTACTCAGATGTAATTACGTATACAAATAAAGTAATTGGAGCTGGTTATTCTATTTCAACAAATCCATATTACCATTTATTCTTAGCAGATAATAATACAAATGGCACTCAAACTGAGGTTATTTTTCCAATTGCTTTTGATGGTTTAAATACTCAATCATTTGGTGGTATGACATTTTTAGTACACGCACCTGTTGGAGGGAGTATGACACCTTCTAACTACGGGATTAATGGTGGTTGGGCTGGAGTTAGAACTACTGCAACTTTTGTTGAGCAATTTCCAGGAGAAGAAAATTCAGCAGATGGTAGAGCATTATTTTATACAGATGGTCAAACAAAAGCAATTGCAAATGTTTCACCTTTTACAAATGGTTTTGCAATTGAAAAATTTAGAAACGTAGATGTAAATGGTGTACAGGGTTCTGACTCTACTGGTGATTTTGCTGATACAGATTTTCCAATGTTTAGATTAGCAGATGCATATTTAATGTATGCTGAGGCATATATAAGAGGTGGTGGAGGCTCTGCTGCAAATGCTGTTACTTATATTAATCAACTACGAGTTAGAGCTTATGGCAATTCAACAGGAAATATTACACAGTCAGATTTAACTTTAAATTTCATTTTATCAGAACGTTCTAGAGAATTATTCTGGGAAGCTCATAGAAGAACTGACTTAATAAGATTTGGACAATTTTCTAGTCAAGGTATTTGGCCTTGGAAAGGAAACGTAGCACAAGGAGTAACAACTGAAAGTTTTAGAGATGTTATGCCAATTCCTGCTACAGATTTAGGTATAAATACCAACTTGCAACAAAATGAAGGATATTAAAAAAAATAAACAAATGAAAAATTTAAAAATTTTAGGATTATTAATTATAGCCTTATTAGGTTTTAATTCTTGCGAAACTCAAGATGATGTTGTTTTTATAGCACAAGAAACTGAAGGTTTTGTTTTCACGAACTCTACTCAAGCTAACTATATATTAACTACTGGAACTGCCAGTAATTTAGCAGAAAGATTTACTTGGAATAATGCTGATTTTGAAGTTCCAACAAATATTACTTATGAGCTACAACGCTCCATTATGGGTGATTTTAGTGATTTAGTAGTCTTAGGTTCTACAAACGGAAACGAACTTGCTGTTACTATAGGTCAAATGATGAGTATTGCTACAGAAGCTGGTTTGGATGCAAATCCAAATACAGCTGAACCAAATACAGGAGCATTTTCTGTAAGGTTAAGAGCTTATGTTGGTAATGGAGGTTCAACAGAAGTATTTTCTGATGTAAAAACCATTTCAGTTGAGTTATTAGAAAATACAGGTGGTGGAAGCGGAATAACACCTTCAACTTGGGGAGTTGTTGGTTCTGGTTATAATAATTGGGGAGCTTTTGCAGATGGTGTATTCTATACAACTAGTACTGCAGATGTATTTGTAGCTTATGTAACTTTAGTAACAGGCGAAATTAAATTTAGAGAAAATAATGATTGGGGAAATAATTTTGGAGATACTGGTGCTGATGGGACTTTAGACGCTGGAGGAGATAATATAGCTGTTACTGCTGGTAATTATAAAATTACTTTAAACTTAAGCAACAACACTTATACTATGGAAGCATTTTCGTGGGGAGTAGTTGGCTCTGGTTATAATGATTGGGGAAATGCTGGTCCAGATGCTAAATTTTATTACGATTATACAACAGATACTTTTAAAGTTGGTGTAAAGCTTCTAACTGGTGATATTAAGTTTAGAATGAACAATACTTGGGTAACAGATTTTGGTGATACTGGTGCAGATGGTACATTAGATGCTGGTGGAGACAATATTGCTGTGACAGCAGGACATTATACTATTTCTTTAGACTTTAATGCTGGTACATACTCAATAGATACTGATGATGTATGGGGAGTTGTTGGGTCTGGTTATAATAATTGGGGAGCAACTCCAGATTTTGCCTTGACAGAAACTGAACCTGATGTTTGGGTTGGTGATATAGCAACTTTTGTCGCAGGTGAAATTAAATTTAGAGTCAATAATGATTGGGGAACTAATTATGGTGATACTGGTGCAGATGGCACTTTAGATGATGGTGGAGACAATATTGCTGTTACTGCTGGTTTATATAGAGTTAAACTAGATTTAGCCAATGGAACTTATAAATTAAATAAAGTTCAATAATAATATTATAAAAAATTAAAGGGCTGATAGTACACATCAGCCCTTTTTCAATTAAAAAATATTTGCTATGATTAAAAAAATATTTTTAATATTCTTTCTATTTTCTACGGTTGTTTATTCTCAACAACAAACAATAACATATTCAATTACTCCAACAGTTTTTGAAGAAACAGATGCTATTACATTAACTATTAATGGCAATAGCATAAATGAAGCAACATGGGGAGTTACTGGTAATGCGCTATATTTATGGTCATGGTCTTATGATTTAAACCTATCAAATCAACAAGATTGTCCTACAAATGGCACTTGGACAAATTCGAACGAAGCCAATCGTTTAACTTATAATAGCGGAAACGACACCTATACTCTAACTTTTACTCCTACTGCATTTTATAGTAGAACAAATATTGGAAGAATAGGCTTTTTAGTTAAAGCAAAAGATGGTACAGGAGACAAAAAATCTCAAGATGTTTTAGTCGATGTTGGTTCTTTTAGAGTAACAATGGGTAATCCTGCTCAAAATTCTACTACAATATTAACTTCAGGCAGTAATCTATCCATAAGCGCTAGTAATATTGGTGGCAATGCAAATTATGTTCTTAAATCCAACGGATCAATAATAAACTCACAATCTAATATTGCTTCATACTCATATGCTCATAATAATATTACCGAAAATCAAAATTATAAATTAGAAGTCACACTTAATGGAGATACTATTACTAAAGAATTTTCGGTGTTAATAGATCCTGGCTCTAATATTGGCATAATGCCAACAACCTATCAAGATGGCATAACATATTTAAGCAATACAGAAGCTGTATTAGTCTTATATGCTACTGGAAAAGATTTTGTTTATTTAGCAGGTAGTTTTAATAACTGGCAACCTACTTCGGCATATGCAATGAAAAAAGATCCAACCAGGAACAATAAATTTTGGATAACATTAACTGGTTTAACACCTGGACAAATTGAAACTTATCAGTATTGGGTTGCTGACAAGACTCCATTAGCTAACTCACCTGCTTTGGTAAAAACAGCTGATCCTTATTCTACTTTGGTTTTGTCTCCATTTGATGATCCATACATTCCTGCTGCCTCTTATCCAAATATGCCAACATATCCTGTTGGACAAGAAAGAGAAGTTACAGTATTACAAACAGGGCAAACACCATATAACTGGCAAGTCACAAATTTTAATAAACCTAAAAAAGAAGACTTAATCGTTTATGAGGTTTTGGTAAGAGATTTTGATGTAGATAGAAACTATCAAGATTTAATTGATAGAATTGACTATTTCAAAAATTTAAATATTAATGCTATTGAATTAATGCCTGTAATGGAGTTTGAAGGCAATGAAAGTTGGGGTTATAACACAGCTTTTCATATGGCTTTAGATAAATTTTATGGTACTGAAAATAAGCTAAAAGAATTAATTGATGTTTGCCATCAAAATGGTATAGCAGTAATTTTTGACGTTGCATTAAATCACGCTTTTGGTAGAAGTCCTATGGTTAGAATGTGGATGAACGATCCTGATAGTGATGGATGGGGAGATCCAAGTACAGAAAACCCATACTTTAATACAGTAGCAAGACATAGTTATAGTGTTGGAAGTGATTATAATCACTCTAACCCTAGAACTAAAGACTATGTTAAACGCGTCATTAAGCATTGGATTGAAGAATTTAAAATAGACGGATTTCGTTGGGATTTAACTAAAGGTTTTACTCAAAATTGTACAGCTAATGATCAAGGTTGTACAAATTCTTATCAAGCTGACAGAGTTGCTATTTTAAAAGAGTATGCAGATTATTCTTGGTTATTAGATCCAGATCATTATGTGATTTTTGAACATTTAGGTAGTGAAAACGAAGAAAAAGAATGGGCTAATTATAGATATAGTGAAGGAAAAGGTGTAATGATGTGGGGGAAAATGACAGACCCCTATAATCAACTTACAATGGGCTTTGATTCTAATAATAACATTAATGGGATTGGTCATAAATCACGTCCTTCGTTTTTAGGAGCTCGTATTATTGGCTACCCTGAAAGTCATGATGAGGAACGGTTAATGTATAAAAATTTACAGTTTGGTAACTCAACAAATTCATCTCATGATGTTAAAAATCTAAATATAGCTTTATCAAGAATGTCTGCACTTGGTGCAGTTAGTCTAACAGTTCCAGGACCTAAAATGATTTGGCATTTTGGTGACTTAGGTATGCAAAATTCTATTTTTACATGTAATAATGGTACTGTTAATGAACCTGGCGGGACAGATGGTGATTGTAAATTAGACACAAAACCACAACCTCAGTGGTCTGAAAATTGGCTTGCTAATTCTAATAGAAATAAAATTTACAATGATTGGTCTAGAATTAATTATTTAAAAATAAATGAAGCTGTTTTTGAAGGTGATTATACAATTAACTCAGGCAATTTAACTCCAACCATCTTAATTAAAGATGATGCATTGCCATCAACACAACTTAAAGATGTGGTTATTTTAGCAAACTTTGATGTTAACTCTCAAAACATTACGCCAAATTTTCCATATACAGGAGATTGGTATGATTTAATGGATGCTACAGGAAGTACTTTTATTAATGTTACAAGTGTTACTAATCCAATAACAGTTGCTGCAGGACAATTTAAAATGTATGGTAATAAAGCTCCAACATTATCTGTTGAAAACGAAGAGTTGAGTTTATCATTTAAAATTTATCCAAATCCTGTAAACAATTCGTTTAACATTAATAAAAATGCTAATGAATTAAGAATTTATGATTTAACAGGAAAACTTGTAAAAACATTTAAAGGGGAATTTACTCAAAATAAATCGTTTGATATATCAGAATTAAATGATAGTATTTATCTAGTTAAGATAAAAAATAACGAAGGACAAGTATTAACTTCTAAATTGATTAAAATTTAGCCTAAGATTAATAGCATTTATAATTAAAAAAGCTTCTCAATTACTTGAGAAGCTTTTTTCTTTTTGTACAGGCGGGGAGACTCGAACTCCCACACCTCGCGGCACTAGATCCTAAGTCTGGTATATATTGCACCAATAAAACATAAATTAACTCATTTTCAATGATTTATGTTTTTAATCATTTTATTTAAGGTCAATTAATATCAGTTAATATCAACATTTGTTGTACCTATGTTGTACCCAAAATTCCTAATAAAGACGTATCTTTAGAGTGAATTTTTGACAAAATGTTGTACCTGATTTGGCTTTCGTATCTAAACAGGTTAAAAATGTCAACAAGTGCAAAAATAATTCTTCGCAAAAAACCTAATTCTAAAGGACTATATCCTCTTGCTATTAGGATAACCAAAAACCGTCGTTCAACTTATAAACAATTAGGCCATTATATTGAATTGGAAGATTGGGATTCAAAAGACTTAAAAGTAAAAAAATCTCACCCTAACGCAGACAGCTTAAACAACCTTATAGCATCTAAACTTTCAGAAACTAGGAAAGGACTGATTTTTTTACAAACCAACAACAGGGATGCATCTGCTCAGCAAATTAAAAGAGAAATTTACAAACCAAAATCTAGCCTAACATTTTTTGATTTTGCTAATGAGCATTTAGAAGGCTTGCAGGCTGAAAACAAAATTAATCGCTACTCAACAGATTCTGCTTGGCTTAGTTATATAGAAAAATATTGCTCTGGTCGACATCTTACTTTTCAAGAAATCGACGAGTGCTTTCTCAAAAAATTCAAAATATACTTAAAAGGTTCTTGCTCATTAAGTGAAACTACTACAATGAATGTAATGGTATTAATAAGATTGCTGTTTAATAGAGCCATTCGGGACAAAGCTGTAAGTAAGGAAATATATCCTTTTGGTAATGGTAAATTCAAAATCAAGTTTCCAGAAACCGTCAAAATAGGATTATCTGAAATAGAGATAAAGGCCCTTGAAAATTTGACCAACCTTTCAGAAACCGAAAGACACTCACTCAATGTATGGTTGTTTAGTTTCTATTTTGCTGGAATGAGAATATCGGATGTTTTGTTAACAAGGTGGTCTCAAATTTATGATGGTAGATTGCATTACCGTATGAGCAAAAATTCCAAATTATTATCCCTTATGATTCCCGAGAAAGTCAAGACCATTTTAGCGTATTACATATCGACCAAAGATAGTGACAACGATTTTGTGTTTCCAGAAATGAAGAAAGCTGATTTATCTGATGCTATGGATATTTACAGAAAGAAAAAAGTTGCCAATAAGAAATTTAATACCCATTTGAACAAACTTGCAAAAAAAGCAGGTATTAAAAAGAAGATAACCATGCACATTGCCCGTCATTCTTTTGGCAATATTGCAGCAGACAGCATTCACCCTCAAATGCTTCAAAAATTGTATAGGCATACAGATTTAAAAACAACCATTAATTATCAGGCTAACTTTATATACAAAGATGTAGATGAAGCCCTAAAGAATGTCATAAATTTCTAATCTTAGCAAAAAAAAAGAACAGCTAAACGACGACATAACCAATCTAATTAAGATAAGTTTACAGAACAATCTTATAGCTTTACCTACTGGTTCTAGTTGATTTAAATGGGTTCATTGTTGCTTTTTCACAAATCAATTCAGATTAAAAAACCATCGTGAAGCTTTTTATTTCCGCTAAAAACAAATCTACGAAATTGCGATGAAAGGCTTTTTGACCTTCAGTAGCATGTATAGTGATGGTCACAAGGAAAACCGTTTCAAACCGCATTCTTCTTTACACTTTCAGTTAAATCAACAATTATATTTGTAGTCAATGAATTACCTCGACGTAAGATACGACAAGGTATTGAGTTGAATTAATTTTTTGTTTATTTAGTCGCAGAGCATCAGGGAATTAAACCCAATCTTCTCGTCTGCCAAAACGAACGGGAAGGAAGTTTAAATGAAGATGTAGAGTTTAACGTTGAGAAGGTAAGCCTTTTACCTCAAATGCTACGGGTGAGGTCAAAAGGTAAATTTTTAGCAAAATAACTTGCCAAGAGCAAACCAAATAAATCCAACCATTATATAAACCGTGCTTCCAAAAAATCGGATTCTTGAAATACCTCTTTAACGTTTACTCCAAAACGAACCAAGATATAACTGCCATTAGTAAAACAAGACCGTATAATGTGGCAGGTATCACGATAAAATGGTTTCTCCCATGTAGGCCGTTGCAAGGAAAAAATGAAAAGCCAAAATAATAAGTGAAGATTACTCCCTATAACACTTTACCATTTACTTTTCATATACATGCATTAATTGGTGGTGGTTGTTCATATATATTCTAAGTACAAAAAACTCAGGATGTAAATAGAAAATTTTGGAATCAAAGGTTTTAAATCATAACATTCTCAACCTTCAGGCACTTTAAACTCCAATACACTAATTGCGGCAATAATTGCGAACCGCATCTCTAAAAGCTTCTAGTCGGTCAGTATTTATTTCTTTAAAAAGCAAGTTTTTAGTGTTAATAAAGTTATTACGGGATTATTTCCAGAGCATGTATTCAAAACAAATTTAACTAAATATAAACAACTATTCAGAATGATTATAAATTGCCTTTTCTCTTAAAAAAATCTTAAACTGAATATATATTCAGTTAGAAGAAATTCTTTATCTTGATAATATAAAGCTTAAAACCTCTCGTCCAATGTACTCTAATGTAAAAGTTAACAGAAGAAAATTTCTTAAAACAGATGCACTTGCAATTGGCGACCTTATACGGAGTGGGTATTCGCGCATAGCAAGTAAAGGAAAAAATGTTGCAAAAGCAATGGAGATTGCCCATTACACTCCTAATGCTTTTATAAAAATTGGTACTGACAATTTTGTTTACAAGGCGGTAAATCACAACGAAATAGGGCAAGACAAAAATACTACAATTAACCAATTAATCGGTGATGAAATGGAAGTACCTTGGAAAAATATCTGTACAGAGCATGCACAATTCGATGCTATATACAACCCTCCTAGTTTTGTTATGCAGCATATAGAAGAAAGCGCTATCATTCAAAATGAAGAGGTGTCGTTTACGGCATCAACTGGTACGGAGTTGGTACTCTTTTATACCAATGAAGAATCCAAATGTTATAAATGGGGCATGTTTAGCGGTAATCAATTTAGATTATGATTCAAGTAATTAAAATAGTTCAGTATGAAAACTAAAGAATATACAAACGGAGAAGTCACCATTATATGGAATCCTACAAAATGCACTCATGCAGGTATATGTGTAAGAACATTACCAAAAGTTTATAACCCCAAAGAAAGGCATTGGATAAAACCTGAAAATGCATCATCCGAAGCGTTAGTAAATCAAGTCTCGCAATGCCCATCAGCAGCTTTGCGCATAAAAGAAACTCAGAACATAATTAGAATAGAACAAGAAGATGATGGGAAAAGAGGACGATTTGCCATTTATGAAAATGATGTGTTTGCTGGAGAAATGACTTACGTATGGGCGGGAAAATCAAAATTTATAATTGACCATACAGGAATAGAAAAAGGATTTGAAGGCAAAAGCTTTGGAAAAAAATTAGTAATGCAATCTGTAGAATATGCACGAGAAAACAGCTTGAACATTATGCCCCTTTGTCCTTTTGCAAATGCTATGTTCAAAAAACATACAGAAATACAAGACGTTTTAAAAAATTAATAAATAAGAGCACGGCAATGATACTTTCATAAAAACGAACAAAAAATTACTTGAACACTAGGATTCACCAGTATGGTAGACTTTTTTGTTTATGACATCGTCTTTTGAAAATCCAATTTTGAACCAATTCCCTCTTTAAAACCTACTTAGAATGATTAAAATTTTTACTACTGGCGGTACCATCGAAGGCTATGATTACGACCGGCCTAGTTCCAAACAAGAAAACACCAAATCCATTCAGGAAATCATTAAGTCAATATTAACTAAATCGGACTATTCCATTGAGAAGATTTTGGATAAAGATAGTCAGTTTGTAACCGATGACGATAGGGCTTTGATGGCTTCAAAAATTCAAAATGTCCAATCATCAAAAATCCTCGTTACACACGGAACAATAACAATGGTGCAGACCGCAAAATTTTTAGGTCAGCAAAACTTAAATAAGACTGTGGTATTGACTGGTGCTTTCATTTTGGGTACAAATCCAGAATCTGATGCGTCCTTTAATTTAGGTTTTGCCATTTCAGCGTTGCAATTTCTTGAATCTGGTGTGTATATCGCCATGAATGGAAATATTTACAATTGGGACAACGTGCGGAAGGATACGGAAAACAACCGTTTTGAATCCATAAATAAATAAGAATGGATGATGTTTGGCACCTCTATACATTGGACTACTTTTTTCTACCTTTTGGCTGATTCAGTTATTGTGCTAATCGCTATCTATATTTCAAAAAAGAAAACACGAAACGATTTAAAACGGTTCATCAATCTTGGGCTGTTATTTATTACTTACAACTTCACGGGAGGCTTTTTGCCAACGGATAAATTTCCAGGACCAATAATCCTACAATACATTATCACTTACGGCATTGCAATTGCACTTTGCATCTATATTGTTTACTATCTTTATGAGGAATATGACATCATTGTTCTGAAGTTCAACTCCTCTATAAAGAACATTATAATAATTTCGGCAATCAGCTATGTTGCCTTGTATTTAATCCCTTACTATTTTACCAAATCATTAATAGCATCAAAGTATTTATTCAATATTCCTATTTCATTATTGACCTTCACTTTTCTGGTTGTTTTTTGCCGCAGGATTTCCAACCCAAAAAACACATCTCCTATAATTTTAAGAAGAAATAAATTGTCATTGATAAGTGCTGGAAGTATAGCACTCTTGCCCATTTTAACGGCAATTGGTGATTATCAATGGTTAACTTTCTCTGTGATGAACTTGGCTTTTTACGCAATCACTGTGATTGAAATAGACCGTTACCTATACATACTCGCCCACCACTCCAGAATGTATGAGGTCTTTGCTCTAACTAAAAAAAAGCATATTGTAACTTCAGAATCAAAAATTGTTTATGAAGATTTGACGCGCAGGGAAATAGAAATTGCATTGTGCATTTTAAATAACGTAAGCTACAAGAAAATTGCCCAAGAATTATTCATAGCAGAAAGCACAGTCTCAAAACATGCTTCAAACATTTTCAAAAAAACAGGAGTAAAAAACAAGCGTCAGTTCATTTCTCGGTTTAAAAAGAAACCCAGCAAATAGTCAGTAATTTCCTTAATTCTTGGGTAAATCTTCTTTCCGTAGATAAATACGTGTTAGCCCGTATTATTCTACGGTTTAATTTTCTAATAAATAGAGTTCCTCAATGTATATTTATTAATGGCTATAAATAAACATAAAAGCCGCCAATTCTTATGAAATTCAATACCAAGCCTAGATAAACCCAACCAAAACATTTAAAACAATAGTTATGACACCGCAATTAAAAATTATCCCAAATGAACCAAAACGCTCTCATAAAAAACCTCCCCCAACTCCTAAATGATATAAAATCTGAAAATAAAAATATCATTGACAGAGCCTACCAATCCATTTTGGTTTGTAGGGATGTTTTGAGCGAGCTAAAAAAGGAAGTATTGAATAAAGGCTTTTCTACTGTTGAAGAAGAAATACAATTCTTTAAGGAAACCAAACAAATCCCATTGGAAAATCTCATTTACTTTTCTGAAGTCCATTCCTTTGAAATCCAATTCCCAAAAATCGACTTCAAAAGCCAACTTAAAGCTATAAAGAAGAAAAGTGATAAAATAAATCGTTTCTTTCTGTATAACCTAGACTTTGGCAGATACATAGAGCTTGGACAGACCCATTTTGATAAAGAATACTATACTAGGGCACATCTTAACGGCACCCCTATCACCCTTTCTCGATTTTACTTTCAAGACCCAGAGTTTTGCACTGCGAGGGATATGCTTTTGGGCAAGTACAATGCTTACAAATCATTGACAAAACATCTAACATTTAAAAAACGCAATGTGAAAAACGAAATGAATGGGGTTGCTCGCTCCGTTACAAACTTTGAAAAACTGCATTGGCCATTCAGCAATACTGATTATGTTGAACTGCTATATGCTCTATGTTCAAAAGGACTTGGCAGTAAAGATAACCTGGGCATTGTCAAGGTTTCAGAAAAACTTCAGCAAGTTTTAGACTTTACACCAAAGGACATCTATAAAACCTATCAAGAAGTCAAAAACCGTAAGAAAAGCAGAACATCTTTTCTTGATGGACTTACCGCCTCTTTACTAGATGAAATGAACAAAAGCGATGAATAACCAAGATTCATTTTCCAATTTAAAATCACCTTAGTACGGTTTACCTACGGTGTTTTCATTTTAGCCATAATTTCCGTTTTTATTGACTGGATTTGATATAAAATTTCTTCCTATTGTTCATCAAACAGTATCGAACTCACCCAAAATTCAAGATGTTAAATTTTCACCGTAGTACGGTCACACTATGGAACAAAATCCATTAAACCCCATCAATTTTGTAGAACGAAAGTCAAATCTGGTCAGGGGCTGTCAAATTAGTTGAAAGCAATGCGGCAGTCCCTTTCTATTAAACCGTTCTATTATGCCAACAAGTATCATCACCACTGACGACCTTCGGGAATTCAAAATGGAATTGCTCGATGACATCAAAAACCTGCTTGCCAAACAATCCAAGGGCAGGTTCAAAAAATACCTCAAATCATCAGAGGTTATGGATTTGCTTCAAGTGAGTCCGGGCACACTTCAAAATCTTCGCATCAATGGCACGTTGCCCTATACCAAAGTGGGCGGTATCATCTACTACGATGCCGAGGAAATCCAAAAAGTTATGGATGCCAACCGTGTGCACCACGGTCTAAATCCCTAGACGATGAACTACATAAAGCTACTCAATGCGGCTTTTGAAAAGTTCTATTTTGATGACCGCCTAAACCCGACCCATATCAGCCTGTATATGGCCTTGTTCCAGGAATGGAACAGCAACCGTTTTGCCGATGAATTTTATGTAAACCGTAGGGAACTGATGCGTGCGGCAAAAATTGGTTCAAAATCTACCTACCATAGATGTATTGTTGATTTGAACGGTTGGCAATACCTATCCTATTTCCCATCAAACAATCCATACAAGGGTAGCAAAGTCAAGATGGCCATTATCGGAACAGGTGATGAACCGGATGTGGGACAGTACAATCCCATATTAGAACAGCTTGCGGAACAGTACTATCCCAGAGGTGTACCACTTGGGGGACACCACCTTCCCAAAAATGGTCAGGCAGTGAACCCGCACCGTCCCACCAGTGGACAAGCATTGGTATCTAATACAAACAATACCAAACAGGAAAACTTTATAAAACAGCCAAAGGACTGTCAGGCGGTCATTGATTTTTTTGAGGAAAAGAATTTTGAAGCTGATGAAGCCGAAAAATTTTACCTGCATTATGCCGACCGAAATTGGCAAACAGGCGATGGCGAACCGATTCGAGACTGGCGTGCCGTGGCTATCAACTGGATGGACCGTACTGAATTGTTTGACACCGAAAACAAACCAAACAAAAAACAACCGTCCCAAATCAAGGACAACCTGCGGACTACTAAAACAAAAGACTATGGACAACCCCTCTAAAATCATTGAAGGCAGCGTGGAATATTCGCTCGGAACGTTCGACGGAAAAAGCGTGGTTTACGATTTCTCGAAAATCTTGGTGTATCTGAATGCCAAGGGCAAGCTGTTGTTCGGCAAAAAGTTCAGGATTTATGATGAGGACAGGGAAATCCTATTGAAACTCTGTTCCTATTTTATCAAGGATAAAGCTTATTGCGATGCCAACGGCATTGATATTGACAAGGGCATTCTACTTTCCGGCCCAGTGGGATGCGGTAAAACAAGCCTGATGAAATTGTTGCGGCATATTGTGCCATTACAACGACCGTATGAAGTGATTCCTTGCAGAAACATAACTTTTGGTTTTAACCATTTGGGCTTTAAAACGGTCGAGGAATATGGCAATACCAAATTTTATTGTTTTGACGATTTGGGCATTGAACCATCTGGCCGATTTTATGGCAAGGACTTGAACGTGATGGGCGAAGTGTTACTATCACGCTATGAGCTTTACCTTACCACTAAGCGAAAAATAAAGACCCACGCTACCACTAACCTTAACGCTGAGGAACTAGAAGAACGCTATGGCAACCGTGTCCGCAGCCGGATGCGGGAACTCTTTAATTTGATTGCTTTTGATAAAGGGGCTGGGGATAAGAGGAAGTGATTCAGCTTTTGAACGATTTGTACAGTAAGATAATTTCTGAAACAAATTCAATTATAA
This sequence comes from Aquaticitalea lipolytica, assembly GCF_014641635.1. GTDB lineage: Bacteria > Bacteroidota > Bacteroidia > Flavobacteriales > Flavobacteriaceae > Aquaticitalea > Aquaticitalea lipolytica. The sequence goes on from NZ_BMIC01000001.1 coordinate 1,065,041, forward strand.
TCGCTTTCAAACTCTTTACCAGCTCCAAAAATAATTCCTTCATAGCATTGATTTTAATGTTGTTAAAATGAGGTTGGCCACAAGCCGTAGATTCTTTGAATCCGAATAATAATTTTCCTCATCCCCATTACTCAAAAAACCCAATTCCACCAATACAGAGGGCAAATAACCTATCGTTTCCCTTAGCACCTGAAAATTGGCAAACTTTACGCCCCTACTCTCAAAACCCATCTTCTTATTAAGGTTCGCTTGTAAATTAAAGGCAAGCCAAGTAGCATTATCGGAATACTGGGTTTGTTGACTTCCCACGTAAACTTCAATACCCCTTGCATAGGGATTATCGGAATGGTTGCAATGCAACGACACGAACAAATCAACTTTTAAGGTTTTGGCCAGCTTGGTTCTATCGGACAAATAAATTAATGTATCGTTATATCGTGTCAAATAGATTTCCATTGGCGATTTTGACTTTTCGTTAAGCTCTAAAATGGCCTTGGCAATATTCAAAACAACCTCTTTTTCCTGTACGCTATTTTCACCGATTGCACCCGAATCTTTTCCACCGTGTCCGGGGTCGATCACAACTACTTTTTTTGCATCCAAATCCTGCCCCGAAAGCAAGCAACTTTTGAAGAGCAAAATGGCAAAACTGACGTTTTTGAGCAGATTTTTCATTTTCATTTTTCGGGTTATCAACAGTCGGGTTTCAAAATCGCATAGAATTTGATGCCAAATAATAGCAACGGAAACCAAACAATATCAAATAATATTTTATTCACAATTAATTGATTTACAATATTTTACCCTCAAATATATGTAAATTTCCCATAACGAAAACAATACAAATTTTTAAACTTATTCGTTATGAAAAAATCACATTATTTGGCAGGCGTTCTTTCGTTATTGACCACATCCCTTTTTGCCCAAATCGGTGGCATCGAGGATTCGGTCAATGACGTTTCCGATACCATCCGAACCATTTTCCCCATCATCCTTGGGGTCATCTTCCTTATTGGCTTCCTCTTCAATGCCGGACACTTTTTTGGTGAAAACGCCGACCTCAAAAAAGGCATTACCCGTGTACTGGTCTTTGTGCTTATCGCCGGGGCGGTTGTGGGCATCTTTACTTATTTAATTGGCATCGTAGTTTAAAATGAAGAAGTACGAGGTCTATAGAAATATGCGGAAAGGGGCGGTCATTTTTGGCCTGCCCATTTCTTTGTTCGCCTTGATGATGGTTTCCATTTTGGGATCCTTGCTCATCATCATCTTTTCTTTTGGTTTTGGTATCATCATAGGACTATTGCTGTTCAATGCCGTTCTCTATATCGCCCTGATACGGATGGCCAACAACCCACAACTCTTTCAAATGGGAAACCCCTTCCCGAAAATCATCAGTAACAAGCGTAACTCAGGATTTGATTATGAACAAGATTAACCTTTCGGCATATCGACCTATTGCGGATATTCAAGATAATATCGTCTTTGCCAACAATGGCAATGTGGTATTGTGCTTTAAGGGCAATCTACCTGAAATCTATTCGCTTTCCGAAAAGGACTTTGAGGATATGCACGGGGCTTGGTTCCAGGCTTTAAAGTCTCTACCCGTGGGTACTGTAGTCCATAAACAGGATATTTATTTAAAGAAAACCTATTCCTCGGAACAACTGCCGAACAGCACCTTTTTAGAAAAGGCCACGCACGACCATTTTAAAGGTCGAGAATATATCGAACATCAATGCTATCTGTTCTTTATCCTTACCAAGAACAAGGCACTCAACAATCCAAAATACGTCAACCCCTTCCGAAAGGTGTCCAAAAGTATCGTTCAGGAAATGGACGATAACGTAAAGGGCTTCGCCAATGCGGTCAATGATTCGGTTTCCTATATCAGCAACAGTCGCAGGGTGTCCCTGAGACCATTAAAAGAGACGGAAATAATGGAGTTTACCCGAAATTATTTCAATGGGTTCAGTGAGGGATTTGACACCGACATCTTATTGGAAAAGAAAAACGTCGCCATTGGCGACAACCATTTTGATGCCCTGGCCATTAACAGCGAACTGTGCTTTGGCGAAAGTGTACAGAGCAGCAAGACCAATGAGAAATTCACTTCGGACGATTTTGTATTTCATCAGGGGTTTATCGATGGCTTAGGGCTTACGCTCTACGAAAACCATATCGTCAACCAAATCCTATATCTTGACGACAAGCAAAAGTGGCGCAAACTGCTCGACAAAAAAGTGGAGGAACTGAACAAAAGCTCCAATTTCGGTTCTCAGAACAAAGTGGTGCTTGGTAAAATCCAGCACATCCTTGACCAAATCAATGCCGACGACAATGCTCGGATTATTCGTGGTCATCTCAATGTAGTGTATTGGGCAAAAGACAAAAAGGGTCTTGATTCGATTACCTCAAAAATCAAGACCGAGTTTAAGGAACTCGATATCATCCCATACTACCCAAGAGGCGAAGAACGAAAAAATTACATTCTAAATAGCTTCTGCTGTTTCTCATCCAACTTTTCAAACAACGACTTGTATGTCACCGATTTAAAGCACGCCCTTTGCCTGTTCATCAACAATACCAACTACAAATCGGATGCAACCGGAATCATCTTCAATGACCGAGAGCATAACATTCCTGTTTTAAAAGATGTTTGGGACGAACGCAAAAAGCGCATCAAGGCACGGAACTTCGCCATATTCGCCCCAACGGGCGAGGGCAAATCCTTTTTGGCCAATAACATCCTGCGCCAATATTTTGAAAACGGTGTCCGTCTGGTCATTATCGATTTGGGCGGTTCGTATACGAAATTCGCCAAGCTCTATCCCGAAAAATACACCGTGCTACGTTATGAAAGCGGAAAAAATCTGGGTATCAATCCATTTTACATCAGCGACCAAAACGACCTGACACCGGAACGTCTGGAGGATTTGTCCGTGTTCCTTTTTGAACTCTTCGCTTCGGATTTAAAGGTAACCAAGGCACAATCCGTTTCTGTCAAGAAGATTCTGAGCCATTATTACGATAGCGTTTCGGAAAACCATTCCCTTGACGGGTTCTACCATTTTATAGAAAGGCACCATAAGGATATTCTGAACGACCTAAAAATCCATCCCGACTACTTTAATGTAACGAGCTTTTTGCACGTAATGTCAGAGTACGTCGGCGATGGTCTATATAGTTTTTTGTTCGAGGTCAGCGAAGACCAGACCTATAAAATAGAGGACAAACGGTTGATTGTTTTTGAGCTTGATGAAGTGAAGGACAACAAGGAAATCCTGTCCGTGATGCTCAAGCTCATCAAATCCTCCATCCAACGCACCATTTGGCGGAACCGTGCCGAAAAAGGCATCATCCTATTCGATGAGTTTGCCAAACAGTTGAAGTTTGAAAACGTGTTGGAAAGTGTGGAGTTCTACTATCAGGCCATTCGAAAGCAGAACGGTGCCATAGGAATTATTTTACAGTCCATCAACCAATTGCCGAACAATTCCACATCGGCAAGCATCCTCGAAAACACCCAGGTCATCTATAGCCTGAACAATGAAAAGGGCTATGAGGAACTGGTCAAACGGTTGAACCTATCCAGTCACGACCTGAACCAGTTAAAATCCATCAAGAACAACCTTTCAGGGCCGAGAAAGTACACCGAAATGTTCATCAAAATTGGCAAGGAAAGCAACATTTTCCGATTGGAAGTCCCCAAGGAAGTCTATGCGGCTTACCTAACGGACGGAACAGAAAACGAGGTCATAATGGCCATTTATAACAGAACAAACAATATGGAACAGGCCATAAAAGAATTCACATCTAAATCACAATAATTATGAAGACAAAAATCAAAATTTATTCAATCGGGATATTCCTTGCAATTTCCCTTTTAATGCCCGGTCGTGCCACCGCCCAGGGGATGCCCGTTTATGACAACACCAATTTCATCAGCTTGGTAAAACAGCTTTTGGAATCAGGAAAGCAGACCGCACAGCTCATCAAATCCGTGAAGTTTTTAAAAGATGCCAAAGAAAGCATCGAGAAGGTATCAAACGTGGTACAACAACTTAGAGCTGTTCAGGAAATTGCCAGCAACAACCAACGCCTTATCCAAATAATGCAGGACGATATGCAGGACATTCTCAATTCACCCTATATCAAGCCGGAAGAGGTCAGTCGTGTGGTGGAATCCTTTGAGGCCATTGTTCAAAACTCCTTGGACACGGTGGATTTTATTGATGAAGTACTATCCAGTGACTACCTCAAAATGAGCGATGCTGAACGTGCGGCCATTTTAAAGGCCAAAGAAATAGAATCTAAGGAAATGGTGTCAGCTGTTAACACCAAAACCCGAAGGTATCGGGATATTATTTCCTTCAGGAAAATGCAGGATAAGGTCAATAACCGCGAAACTAATTATTAACGATGACCACCACCATCATTTTAGGGATTGGTCTCGAATACGTCGATACCATTTTTCAGACCATACAGAACAGCGCATTCTCGCAATACACCATTGCCGGGATGAAAACGCTTGCCGTGCTGTTCTTTTTGGTCAACATCCTTAAAAAATATAACGAAGGCGTGGCTGATAGGGATGGCTATTCCTGGGGATTGAGTCCGGGCGAGCTGGCCAAGAATTTTGCCATTGTTCTTTTGGTCATTTTCTCTACGCAAATTTTAGGTTTTTTTGACGATATTTTGGTGGCCATAGAAGGTCAATACAGGGGAACGGCACCTGCCTTGTTACCATTGCAAATGCAGGATATTCCCATTGAAGAGGAAATCGGGTTTGTACAGGCCGCACAAGCGGCAATGGCATTGTTGTACGAAGCATTGGTAACACCGTTGTACGGTTTCAAGATATTTGCATTCATCGTCAGTATTATTCTGTGGATTTTGGATTTGTTCATTTATCCACTTTTCCTTGCTGAACGCTTTTTCTTGTTAGGCATAATGCAGGCATTCTTTCCTTTGGTCATCAGCTTGGCGGTCTTTGAAAAATTCCGGTCGCTTGCGTACAACTTCTTCAAACTGTATGCAGCCGTTTATATGCTCGTGCCGGCTTTCTTTTTGGTCAACGTCTTTATCAATGCCATCTACAACGAAATCAATACCAATTTCTGGACCAATCTATTCGGTACGGATGTTGGCCAAGGCTTTTTTGCCCCTGTGGTGCAATTAGGCTCCGTTGTGTTCATTGTGTTCCTAAAGTTTAAGTTATATAGGCGTGCCACCTCATTTACCCTCAGATTGTTCAGCAACTAAACCTATCAAAATGAAAACACCGTACAAAAACATTTATGCCGTCCTAAAAACAAATCGGTTCATCGTGCTTGCCGTGGTTATCTCTGCGGCATTGTCGAGCTTCTTTTCGGTTTGGATGGCTCATACCATTAACAAAAGGGCATTAAACAGTGCCTTTGCCGTCAACACCGATGGTTCGGTGATTCCATTAACGTTGGTCGTGCAACAAGAAAATTTTAAGGTCGAGGCCTTGTCGCACTTGCAACTGTTCCACACCTATTTCTATAACATCGATGCGAGCAATTATGAAAAAAATCTGGAAAAGGCACTTTGGTTGGGCAACAGTTCTGTAGATAACCTCTATCGTCAGAAAAAAGCGGACGGGGTCTATAACCGATTGCTGCAATATTCCCTGGTTCAAAAAGTGTTGAGTATCGATTCCCAAATCGAGAAACGGGATGACACCTATGCATTCAGAACGGTAACCATTTTTGAAATCAACCGTGGTTCTACCATTGACACCTACGAATTGGTCTCTATTGGAAACCTGATTACCGTTGATAGGAACTTTCCCAACAATCCGCACGGGCTGCTCATCACCGAATATTTCGAGAACTCATTAAGAAAAATTGAGCCGACCAGCCTGCCGTCGGGCAGGTAATCGGCAATTAAAAACTACTATTATGAAAGTTAAAGTTGAAAAGAACAAAATAGTATTTGCCATTGTCCTGGCCACGCTGCTCATTTTCCTTATTTCCTATTCGGTTATGGTTATGGGCGATGACGAAAGCGACAATGAAAATCTGGAACAGACCTTGGTGCCCGAGCTGGAAGAAGAACAAAAGGAATATGATTCCAAACTGGATGCCATCAATGATTTAAAAGAAGTACGGGAAACCAATGCACCAAGCATTTATGATGAAAAGCTGTTGGATTCTACCGGACTTTACAATCCCGACCTACCCGAATTGGAAAAACAGCGCATCGTGGACAGTATCTATAAATCCAACAGGATTAACTATTCCGAAAGGACGTATCGGAATATCGGAACAAAAAGGGTTGTCCAAAAAACCGAACAGAAAATTGATTCTTCCGAAATCATTGCCGAACAAAAAATCAAGGCCAAGGAACTCGGTCTAGAACATCAATTGTTCTTTGCCTCGGATCCAAAGCGAAATGAAATTTCTGTGCTTGGTGCAACGGATGATGTTATTTATGTCGTGGTCAATGGCGACCAGACCGTTATGGTCAATTCCCGTTTACGGATGCGTTTGATGCAGGATGCGACCATTAACGGCAAGCGCATTCCGAAAAATACCGATGTCTTTGGTTTTATAAGCTTTCAGCCTAATCGTGCCCTTATCGAAATAGAAAATATCGACCATCATCCCACAAGCCTAAAGGCAATTGATTTTCAGGATGGCAGCGAGGGCATCTATGTACAGAATAGTTTCAGGGCAGAGGCCACGGGCGAAGTGCTGGACGATATTATTCAGGACATCAACGTGCCTGGTGTTCCCCAAGTCGGCGGTGTCAGTAAAGTGCTTCGCCGAAGAAACCGAAACGTAAAGGTGACAGTGCTCAATAATTACAAACTCATTTTAAAATCCGACAATCGGCAATAATTTAATTCCTATCACAATGAAAACTTACATCCTATCACTGCTATTGATTTGCCCAATCTTTATAACGGCACAACAAACCCTGGACACCATATATGCCAATGACCAAAAGAACGTTGCCCTGTTCTTTCCAGAACCAATTCGTCAGGGCATCACAGGTTCAGAGAATTTTGTCTTTACCTATAACCGGGAAAAGGAACAATATTTTGGCTTGTTGCAGGCCAAGCCCGGAAAGGAAAGTAATCTGCTAGTAATCAACCGAAATGGCGCCATTTTTTCGTATATTGTATGTTACAGAGAGCAGCTTGAAAAGCTGAATTATTTTATCCCGATGGATAGCAGTATAGGCAATGAAAGGCCTGTATTTATTGAAAACGAGGGGCAGCTAAACCCTGTAAGGGAAATTGGAAATCGGACTTATTATTATCAAAAATTCTGTTCCTATCTGCTGACCCGAAAACATCGCATCGGAAGGATAAAAAAACGAAGCGAGGGCATTGTTCTGAGCATCGAAAATATTGTTTTTGACAGAGAGGAACTGTACTTCGTGATTCGCATTGAGAACAAATCCACATTGGATTACGATTTGAATTTTTTGAACTTTTCGGTCGAGACCCGACAAAAGGGAAGGAAAAAATCCTTGCAAAGCCTGCATCAAGAACCGCTCTTTGTCCACGACCGACCTAGCAAAATAGCTGAAGGCGAAACCTCCAGATTGGTTTATGTGATGCCTAAATTTTCGTTGAGCGATGACCGCAGGGTGATTCTGGAACTGAACGAAAACAATGGCGAACGCAACCTGAAATTGAAGGTGTCCCATAATTTTATCAATAACCCAAATTAGAATATTATGAAAAGATTGGTCATTTATGCGTTGGTTCTGCTGCTTTTTGCCTGTGCAGAACAAAAGGAACTTTCCCCTGTCGAAACGGCTCAAATTGTTGCTGAAAGTTTTTACACTAAAGACAACACAACCCTAAAAAACCATACGACAAAAGAAGGCTATGACGGTATGGTGAGCATCCAGAATTTTGTGCCGGATGGAAATTCAAACGATTCAGATTTTAAGATATTGAATGAGAAAACCGATGGTGAAATTGCCTGGTAAAATTCTCTACTTCTTACGATTCAAAACCTGAAACCTTCAAGCTGGTCAAACAAGATGGGCAATGGAAAGTTACACAGCAAGGTGTTAGGGAAAAAACGCCTTTTTAAACTTTCTCAATAGAAATGGCGACTCGGTTTTAAAAGCTCAAATCGCCATTTTTCATTTTCCGTTTATAGATGGGAACGCAGCATCCACGCCATTTTTTCGTGTTCTTCCAATAGTCCTCCCAACATTCCGGCAGAGCCCTCGTCCTTATACTTGTCGCTACATTGCCCTATGTTTTTACGGATTTCAACGATGATACTTTCGTGGTCTGATAGCAATGTTTTGATAAAGTCTTTTGATGTCGTGCCCTCTTCGTACTTTTCGGTCAACTGGGTCAATTCCAACATTTCCTTTAAGGATGAAGGTGGGAAATGCCCCAACGAGCGAATTCGTTCTGCCAAATCGTCCACAAATCCGTCAATTTGGTCGAACTGTTCCTCAAAAAATTCGTGCATCGGTTTAAAATCGCTTCCTTGAACGTTCCAATGCGCCTTTTTTGTCTTTAGGAAAAGTGCAAATTCGTCCGCCAAGATTTTGCCCAATATGTCCGAGACCTCTTGTCTGTTTTCTGCGGAAATGCCAATGTTAACTTTCATTTTCAGATTGTTATTTGTTATGACAACGACTCTGCTGCTTCAAGAATCAATTTCGATATTTCGTCTGCCTTTGAAGCCAATGAAGCGTGGCTTGCATCCAGTTCAATCGTTTTTTTCGGGTTCATCCTTGCGCTCATTTCACGTTGCGTGTCGGGATGTATCATTTTGTCCCGGGTGGAAACTTGGTACCAAACGGGCTTTTTATTCCACGCAGGATTTTCCATTTCGTCCCCAAAACATTGTCCGCTAATCGCCTTTTGCGATAATGACATTACCAGAGCATCTTCATCGTTTACATCGGGACAGAATTCTCTTTGGAACTCATCATATTTTATCCATAAAAAGCCTTTGTCGTCAGGGGCAATGCTTCCACCACCAGAGGTTGGGCGCTTTGCCAAAAGTCCGCCCAAACTTTCGCCTTTGTCGGGCGCAAATGCAGCTATATAGACCAATCCGGTTACCTTGTCGTTGTTTCCAGCACCGGTTATCACGGCACCCCCGTAGGAATGACCGACCAACAGCACTTTGCCGTCCTGAGCATTTACCAGGTCGGTCGTTTTTTGCACATCGTCCGCCAACGAGGTCAGAGGGTTTTGTACCGCACGAACTTTGTAACCCGCCTTTGCGAGTTTTGGGATTACGCCTTTCCAATGTGAACCGTCACCCCAGGCACCGTGTACCAATACGATTGTTATGTTTTTTGTTGCCATAGTATAAATGTTTTTAGTTAAGACATTAAGGTAGGATATACTGGACAGAATTTCGTTACCTTAAGTTAAGTTTTTTGCAGTCGCCTTCTAATCCTGCTCAAAGACTGTGGGGTGATGCCCAAATAGCTTGCAATGTGCTTTTGAGGCACGTTCCGGAAGATTTCGGGGCTTTCTTCCAGAAGGTTGATATACCTTTTTTCGGCCGAAAAATAAAGTAGGTTCTCGATTCTTTTTATGGCATCCAGATAAATCCGTTCCGCCATTTTGCGCCCAAATTCCTGCCAATAGGCTTCTTTAAGATAAAGTTTTTGTAAATCGTTTTTGTGCAATAAAAGCATTTCTGTTTTGCGCAATGCCTGAATATTGAGTTTGGAAGTTTTATTGTTCAGTATGCTTTCGTAATCCGTGAAAAATTGGTTTTTTGAGTGGATGTTGAAACTTTGATCCTCACCACTTTCATTGATGTAGAAACTTCGCAATGTTCCACTTTTCACAAATCCGAGGTGTTTGCATTTTTTTCCCTGTTTTAGGAAGAACTCCGACTTTTTGAGCGTTCTTTCCTTTAACAATCCGTAGAATTCATCGAAATGTTCAAGGTCCACTTGGAATAGGTCGCCATATTTTTGAAAATTGTCGTTCACTTTGTCTTTTTGGAATTGTACTTCGATAGGTTCATAATTTTAGTTCGCATCCGTTTTATATTTTCATTTTAAATGAAGTCCATTCGATATTTGGAATCTTATTTTTTTTACCATTTAAAAGCTACTTCCATCAATTCCATTTCCGCATTTTTTATTCCCAATTCTTTGGCTACTATTTTCCAATCTTTGACCACTGAAAGCACTTCATCCAGAATAGTATTCATCTCTTCTTCGCTCAGGCGAAAATATTCGCCCACGCTTTTCACCAAATCAAAGTCCAGAGCATTATCGTCCATATCGATATTTAGTGACAAGCCGTCCTTTTCTATGGATGGGTTTAAATCATAAGCTGGTGACAATACCCAGCCCTTATCCGTCAAAATAAACCCGTGATTTCGCAAGTGGTCGTCTGTGTTGGAAATCGCAATATTGAACACGATGCGCCGCCAAAGTTGGTGCAAGTTCGCTTCAACATCAACACCATAATTTTCAATAAACTCGACAATCTCAAGATAGCTTGGTGAGGCATTCTTTATTGAATCTTCGGTATTGCCGGTCATCGTCATTGCCGAGGCAAAGTGTATCCGTTTTTCAACTTTTCTATCGAATCGTTTGGTCAAGAAGGTATGGTATTGTCCGCTAATTTTTTCAACTTTGGATGCTGCCATATCGATGCCGGCAGCTATGGCCAATCGATAAGCCAAAAACTCCCAAAGGGCTTTGTCAATGGTATCGGCTTTTGATGGAAACTTGGCAATCCACAGATTTTTTTGTGCGTCGAAAATATTGGCTTTGGGTCTGGCTCCACCCAAGGATGAACCAGGTGCTATTAAAACCGCAATCCATTTTCTGATGGCCTCACTTTGGTCATCACTTTCCAGTTGTTTAGCGGCTTCCTGTAAATCGCCTAACGATGACCAAGGCGGTGTTGGGGCTTGGGCATCGTTATCCAAAAAAGGACCGTCCAAATCTGTTTTAAAGCGTAAGGCCCCCATTCGGCTTTCATCGAACACACCAAGCAAATAATCCAGTTCATAAAGATTTTTTGGTTTTTCATTGTTTGCCCTTGCGTCTTGTGCTGCTTTTCGCTTCATCAAGGTCTTGCCCCAAGTGTCCGGCATACTATCAAGGAAGATTCCAAAATTCTCTTTGTTGGCAGGAAACTGTGGCCCGGAATAAAACTTAATATCAGGGTCAAGCAAACGTTGTGCATCTGTTTTTAACCAATCTTTGTCATATTCAAAACTGAAGGCTTTCTTTCCTTTGGCAAAATGTGCGGATAACGTACCTATGAGGGTCGGACCTTCCAAGCCCCCCCAGTCAGCAAAAACGTATATGTCAAATTTTCCTTCTGCCATCTTTATTATAATAAATCCAGATCTTGTAGTTTTCTGCCAAAGGCATCGTCATTGGCAAGCTTCAAGAAATCATCTTGAAGATTCAGTACCCTGAGCACATTAAAATACAGGCCAATGGCCACGGCCGGGTCTCCCTTTTCTATGCGATAAAGGGTAGCCCTGTGAATGCCCGCACGTTCGGAAACTTGCTCTGTCGTGAGCTTTCTTCGCTTTCGTGCCAGTTTGATGTTTTCACCGATCTGGTCAAAAATCTTCTGGTATTTGGGAAGCAATATGGTTTTCTTAGAATTCATAATGTTGCTCTTTAACGACAAAAATACATTTTATGTTGTAAATAAGCAACTTTTTAAAATGATACAGACGTGCTTTCAACCAAATATCGACCTAGCCTCATCATAAATCCGCTCAAAATTGGCTTCCAAATCCGAACTTGAATATTGCTTTTTCGGATTAGGAAGTTTCTTTTGGATTTTAGCCAGTTTGAAATGTACTTTCTTATCCTTCCCATCGGCGTAGGTAATAAACTCGCCCTGTTTTAATCGGAAGAACACATCTGCCCGAATCTTCGGAATTTCCTTTTCGCCCGTAGTAATCCGGGTATCAAAATCGAGGTTATGGCCACGACTGATGCTTTTAGTCGGGTCTTTGATGATTTCAAAAAAGCGTTCGTAATATTTTGCCGTGTCCGGGTCGTTTACCTTTCCAAAGAATTGATAGGACAGATTGCTCAAAATCGCCCGGCTTGCCTTATCACCGTACATCATATCGTTTTGGATTTTGTCTTGCATCACATAGATTGTGGCGATATCATAGCTTCTCAATGTTGCCGGAATCCGGTGCATATTTAATAAACGAATGGTGGGTGCTTCCTCCATCAACAAAAAAGACGGTCGGGAATTGCGAACGCTCATCTGTTTGGTGATGGTGTGGACGATGGTGGCAATAACCGGTGCATAAGATGTCTCGTATTTGGGATTGTTCACCACCGAAATAACCCCTGGATTTTCTTCGCTATTGATATTTAACGGTACTTCATCTGCGGACAATGCCATAAATATGCGTTGGGTGCTGATGCGTTTTAGCGCATTGGCCAAGGTACTTTTTACACCTGCCGTTTGCCGTTCGGAATCTTTGCCACTAATGAACGCATCCGCCATAGCCCGAGACGTGGTATTGGTTTCCAAAAATTGGATGAGGCTGTCAGTGTCCAACAATTGATAAATGGCAATCAAATGGGGCAGGGTGCAATATCTAGGGTAATCGGTTTTCAGCTTCCATATCAGTCCACCGACCAAGCCCTCGGCGGCATCGTTAAAGAATTTTGTCGTTCCAGTCGAACCACTTTCCCGTTGCTCCAAAAGGTTTTCAATCAACACCCTAGAAACCTCGTTTACACTTTCCTCGTTCTCCAGATAACGAGGTGCAATCGGGTTTACCCTGTGGATGATACGGTCAAAGGAAATGACCTTAAAGGGAATGTCGCCATCCTTAAAAAGCGGATAGGCCATTTCGGTAAGTTCAAAATCCTTGTAATCGTGGATGATGCCACAGAACCGATGTTTTTGGAAGTGTTTCAGAAACCCATAGACCACACTTTCCGTCTTTCCGCTTCCCGCAGAACCGATGACCGAAGCCCCTCGTTTAATGTTGTGGAGTTTGAATTGGCCTTTGGTCGTAGCAAAACTTACACTAAAACTTTCATTTCCATTGTTGAGTTCATTCGGACTATGCAGAAATACATAGAACACTGTATTGATAAGCAATAACGGACAGCCATAATACAAGGAAGCCAATGGCCATCCCAATTCCTTTGAAACATAAAAAACCAGTAAACCGATTAGCAAGATATTCAGGGCAAAGGCATATTTGACCACCCGAAAACAGCCGTAAAAAACAATACTCAGACTGCCAACTATTATTAGAATCGATATAAGGTTGTCCGTTTGCATATTAGATTCCGATTGAACTTGATTTGATGGCGATTTCCGCACCACGCTGCAACCGTTTAAAGGCACGAAGTGCCAATTGTGCTTTGTTGGTGGGAATGTTGGGCAGCATCGGAACGCCCGATTTTCCGATGATTTTAAAGGCCAATGCCTTTTCGTTGGCTGGCAGTTTCATCAAGGCGGCAAAGTAGCCTTTCGGATTCTTTACAAATTCCTTTTTGGCCTTGTAGGTCTCTGCAAAGTTGCGCTGATAACCGAAAGTTTTGTCAAAGGTCTTTTCGGCTCGTTCAAAGAATTGGTCTCGGTCAAACCCCCGATTTACGGTCTTGCCGTGCATCTCCACTTTGGATGCCTTGTGCTTGCTTCCAGGGGAAAGGCTGAACGAATTGGAGGCATCCTTTCGGCTGATGATGATATGAATATGACTTTGGTTGCCAGCTTTTTTCATTCCTTGGACGATGCGCTTGCCGTTCTGTTGGTGCGGTGCTTCCTTTTTGAGTTTGGCTATTTCCTTTTGTCGTTTTTTGATTTTGCCTTCCATCGTTCCTCTTTGAATGTTCCGGATTTCGGTTTTAAGCTGAAGAATCTTTGTGGCATAAGGTTGGTTTTCTCGAATCTCCCTGTCCGTTCCCTTAAAGCTGCGTTGGTGCTCGATTTTTGCAAAATATTTGATGTCATCGACCGAAACTGGGCGACCGTCTATTTCCCTGTTGAAACTTGCCACATAGTCCTTCATCAGCTCACGGGTGTACCGTTTCAAATCCTCGCTGTTGTCCTGAAGTCTCCGTAGCTCGGATTTGGACGGGCTGACCGTGATGGAATAGAACTTGGGTTCGTCCCGTTTGAGCTTGGCGGTATTGCCATCGATTTCGCGTACCACTTCGGCTGCGGAAATCTCATCGCCATACTGGTTGAAAAAATGCTCCATATCCTCTTGTTCCAAACCTTGGTTTTCCTTTTCCAGATACTTCACGAAATCCGCCGAGCTTTGCGAGTAGTTCTTCCCCAAATTCTGTGCTGTGATGGTGATGTACATTGTTTAAAATTTTAAAGTTCGTTGGTGGTGTTTTTCTTCTCCCTGAATTTGACCTCTTGCTTTTCTTCGGCATATTTCTTTTCTAGAATGAGCGGTTTCTTTTTAGGCTCATCAACCTCAAACAGGGATTGCAGCATGGCGACCGTGGGCTTGGTCTGGGTCTTTTCCACATCACGCATTATGGCGATAACGGCATTGATTCGCTTTAACAATTTGGCCTCAATGGTACGTCCCGTTGGCCCAAAATTTTCCTTTGGGGAAATCTCGTTGTAGTGGAAAAAATCGAGAATGGTTTCCATTGCCTCGGTGTGAGTTTTGAAATGGGTGCGTGAGAATGCCTGGAAACGCTTTGCGGTTTCCTTTTTGAACCTGATACCGATGAATGAGTCCATATTTCGCCGATTTGTCGCAAAATCTTCCCTGAAAATGGGCGTTTGGAGGCCGTTTGTCGCAAATCGTTGAAACCCAATACAATTCAATAATTTTCAACTACCTAAAAACCAATTAATTGCACTAAAAACGGAATACGTAACATCGCTCCGCGTGTTACCCTCTTGCTATTCCATTTCGTCCCGCTCGCGGGACAAAATTCCATACAATCTGCTTCCCATCCAGATTGCCATTTCAGGGAAAATAATTTTCCGATATGTTATTTTCCGATGTAAAGGATTATCGGCGAAAGTCAAAAATTGGATAATCCCTTTTAAAAATTTGATGCTGGATTTCAGCGAAGTAAAGATACGGTTTTCAATCTTTTGAGCATAGAAAAAGCCCTCATTTAATAAGGGCTGTTTTGGTTCGTTTTAGTGTTCCTAAATATTGAATACAAAGGTATAGGAGTATAAATTCCGTATCGCTTCCTCTTCCAAAAGGGTATCGTAATTCATGTAATGTTTCTGAGTATATCCTTTATCTGTTCCCCGAACCGCTTTTCCACATCCTTTCTTGACATGGCAAGCAGTCGGCTCTGTGTCTCGTCATCGAGATTGTTATAATTGAGGTAAATCATTGTTCAAGATGTTTATAGGTCGTACAAATCGGGGTCAAAACCAAGGGGGTAATCCCCTTGGTCATGTTGTTCGTCCGACCAGAATTCTAAATCGGTATGGCGACTTTCTTTTTCCTTGCTTTCCATAATGTCGGTTTTTATAAATCGCCATTATCGGCAAAACTGTAATAGTCACCATTTGGTGTTATTATCAAATGGTCGAGCAACCTCACGTCAAAAAGCTGTGCCGCCTTTTTAATTTTTTTGGTCAGGGTCAAATCCGCTTCACTTGGTCGGGTCTTATAACTTGGATGGTTATGTGCAAGCAAAATCCCAACGGAAAGTGTCTTTAGCACAATAGCAAAAAGAATCCTCACATCGACCACCGTACCCGTTAGACCTCCCGTGGACAATGGAAAAACCCCTTTGACCTTATTGGAATTGTTCAACAACAGGATTTTAAAGGTCTCGTGCAAGCCTATCGTGTTCTTGTCCCAATGCTCGTAGAGCAATCTTGCTGCATCTTGGGAACTATTTATAGGTTCTGATTTCAAGGTTGAAATCTTTTCCCGGTAACTTATCTGAATTTCGTTAACTTTACTCTTCATTATTCTAAATTTTAAAGTGGATAATGAAAAGAGGGCACGCACTAATTGAAAACTGGTTTAAGTGCCCTCTTTCTTTTTTTGGTTTTACTTATCGCCTTTGTTTCCAAGCAATAGGATTTCATCGGCTACTACTTCGGTTACGTAGCGTTGGTTGCCGTCTTCGGTGGTGTAGGTTCTTGTTTTCAATTTCCCCGTAATGCCCACTTCCTTGCCTTTTTCTACATACTTTTCAACAATTTCGGCGGTCTTTCCCCAAGCGACAATCGTATGCCAATTGGTGTCCGTTTGTTTTTCGCCCTTGCCGTCCTTGTAATACTCGTTGGACGCCAATGAAAAGCGGGCTACTTTCTTTCCGCTTTCAAGGTTCGTAATGGTTGGTTCTTGCCCAACATTTCCGATTAACTGTACGTGATTTTTAATGGTACTCATAACTAAAAGATTTAAAAGATTAATAATTTCCCTTTTCAATTCAACTTAAATTTTAAGGGGTGTTTGTTTGATTTCTTTCGTGCGCAGCACAATGGATAAAGTGGGTTTTGTCAAGACTTTCGGTGAAAAATCAGGAGTGTCTGCGACGTAGTAAAATGCTCGCATTTTCAAGGAAGTAGAAACCTTATTTTTTGCCGGAACCTGCCTTGGTCTTGACAAGTTCCATAAGGGCATTAGCAATTCTTTTAAACCATTTGCAAGGAAGCGTACAGGCAGTTAAGCGCGTGCGGCAAATAGGGTTTAAATTAGAATTGGTTATGCACTGCCTGCTTTTCGACGCCCCGAAAAGCAATACAGGCTTTATCCATTATAAACCCCTTAAAATGTGTAAGACAGCGGTTCGTTTTTTAGGGATTTTCGAGCAAGGGCTCAAGAAGAACTTGCCGAATATCACGTTGGGAAAACCGAAGCGGTGGCTTTCCGTTGGCAAGCGGACTCCATCCCCTTTTTGGCTCGGGAATGCAGTGTCCCTGTCCAGTCCCGATAGCTATCGGGACGGACAGGGGTAACGGAATGGAAAGCCAAAAACGGGGATGGTGTCCAAGATGTTTTTGAGTGAAGCGCTTTTCCCGAAGTGGAGTGGCTATCCGTCTTTTTGCGGAAAGCCGCGGAACGTAGGGGAATGTGCTGAACGTCTGAAAAAATAAGGTATACTCTTTCTGTCAGGATTTTACTACTGGAACTGTAAAATCTGTTCCTCAATTTCTGTATTAAGCCATCCCGAGTTAGTCTTTAGGTTATTTTATCATGTTGGGTTTAAATATTGAATTTCAGATTATCGAACTGAATCTAAACAAGTCCAATCACAATTAAATTCCATGAGCAAACTTATAAATGATGCGAACCATTTTCACTCAGTATACTCTCTACATAAATGATAATTTTTCTCTTATTTTTTTGTAAATTATAGAGCGAAAACGTTTAGTCTTCCCTGTTCATTCTATCAATGCATATGAACCGTCAGGTAAGGCACAATTGTGGGCAATCATGTATAAATTAGATGTATTTAAAACTCATTAGACCAAAGCTTTATACTAAAAAATAGATGAAAGTTGAAAAAGTCAAATTGGGTGAATTTTACAACAAAAGTGTCATCTCTATTAATGGCATGATTAAATTACATGAATATGAGAGTTTTATGAAATCCCTCATGCAATAAATTTTTGAAACAAATAATATAATTGTGCTTTATAACCAGCTAAGGATTCATCTATATTTGAATTTAGGGCATAAAACTAATAAAGTAAACTGAGGTAATGACCAGCTGGGTTTAATCCATATGAATAGAGAATTAAAAAAATACTTAATTATCCTCATAAAATCATTGCTATTTTGGACAATAGCAATGTGTCTGCATGTATTTATAAGATACCTCGGTGTATATGACGAACCTGGCATTCATGTAAATTTTGAATACGAATTGTCTTTGATAGATAATCTAAAATATGGATTTCTTTCAGGAATGCTAATTGGATTTTTTTTATCGCTTGTTGAATATGTGTTCGAAAAATATTTGGCTTACAGAATTCCTATGTGGTTGTATTTTATTTTCGAGACCATTGCGTATTTTATCGTTTTGGCTTTTGTTTTAATTATCGCCTTCTTCTTTTTTAACAAAGAAAACAATACAAATTATTTCACGAAAGAGTATCTGCGATTGGACAATAAAGTTTATTGGGCTTATTTAATTTATGCATTATATATATCCATAGGTTTGTCATTTATACGAATTTCCACTGAATTTTTAGGAGGTAATACTTTTTGGAAAATTCTTCAAGGCAAATATCAAACTCCAAAAGAAGAAACGCGCATATTTATGTTCCTTGATTTAAAATCTTCAACAACCATAGCTGAGAAATTAGGGCATTTTAAACATAGCAAATTAATTAAAGACTGTTTTTTTGATTTGAATGAAATATTATTGAATTTTAAAGGCGAAATCTATCAATACGTTGGAGATGAAGCAGTTATTACATGGATTTACACTTTAGGAATTCAGAATAATAATTGTACAGAATTATTTTTTTCATTTAGGGACAGATTAAAAAACAGGAGTCCCTATTACCTAAAGAATTACGGTATAATACCTGAATTTAAGGCTGGTATACATGGCGGGAAAATAATAACTGTAGAGGTAGGAACAATAAAAAAAGAAATAGCCTATCACGGCGACACCATAAATACTGCAGCACGTATTCAATCAAAATGTTCTGAATACCAACAACAGGTTATTATATCAAAAGAATTGTTCGAGGCTCTAAATAAGGACAATAGCTATAAAACTATTGACCTTGGTTCAATTCTGCTTAGGGGCAAGGAAGTTCAACTGAACTTACTCGGCTTGAAAAAGTATCATAATAAAAAGTGACCTACCGTACAATTTGGCAAACTCCCAGTTACTGACTACTACAGATTGAGTTGGAAACTTTAAGTGAAAAAAGCTGTATGCGTTACCGTAGTCTCCAGATTCTCTTCAATTTTTATATAACCCATAGAAAAAGACAAAATACTACATACGGTAAAAACCTGATTCAAAATCTCATTTGTAACATAACCAAGGTCGTATTTATCCATCTAAAGTATGTGAAGAAAAAAACAACAAATCAAATAAGAGGTGTTTTCAATTTGATAAATTGTGTACTCACAATTTTAGCACCACTTGCTATTCTTCTATAAGTTTTTCATTGAACTCATAGCTCTTATAATCCACTTTAAAAAGCGCACTGTATACAGTAGGAATAAACAATAGTGTTATAACGGTCCCAAACAATAAACCCACCATGATTCCTATAGCCATTCCTTCCCACATTTCTCCTCCAGAGATATATAGCGGCAATAAACCGAGTACTGTTGTAAATGTTGCTAAAAGTATAGGTCTGAATCGTTGCAAGCAAGCGGCGATTATGGCATCTTGTTCTGTTCTTCCCAAATCACGCTGTTCAATTTCCATTCTATCAATAAGAACAATGGCATTGTTAATTACAATTCCTGCAAGGGATATTAAACCTAGAAAAGGCATAAATCCAAAGGCTTCACCAAATACTAATAAGCCAATCACCACACCAATGATACCTAAAGGAATAGTCATCACTACCATGGCCATTTTTCTAAAAGAATTGAATTGAATAATCAATAGCAGCACAATTATAAATCCTGATAATGGCAAATACCCAATGACGGATCCCATATTCTCTTCAGATTGCTTAGCCTCTCCGCCAAACTCATAACTATAATCAGAGGGCCAATTCTTTCTTTGCTCTTCCAGCCATGGTATAATTTCATTGATTATATCAGAAGAATTACCTTCAGGGCGTAAATCACTAGATATGATTACAGTTCTTACCAAATTAAAACGCTTAATTTTTGAGTATTGCCACATAGGGACTATAGATGCTACTTGTAACAATGGCACAGTCCTCCCAGTTGTCTGCGAATAAACATTTAGTGTTTCAAGCGAAGCCAAAGATTGTTGCTGATTGTCATCACTACGCATAACTATTGGTATGGATTTATCATCCTCTCTATACTCTCCCGTCTGAAAACCATCTAAAACGGTAAGCAATGAAGTTGCGATATCCAAGCTTGTGATTCCTGCTGATTGAGCTCTGTTTTGGTCTATTTCAATAATAAATTTCTTGCTTTTAGGGCCCCAATCGTCCTTGACATTTTTTGTGCCACTAATGCTGGACAATTTTAATTTTACTGCCTGACTAATCTGAGACAATTCATCAAAATTATTGCCAGAAACTTTAATCTCAATAGGTATGCCGCCGCCACCAGCAGATAAAGCCCCGACTTTAATATCAGCATTAGGAAAGTTTTTGAATGCAAAATCATCAATTTTGGCAATCATCTTATTATTTTCATTGAAAGATGATGTATTTATGAGAATGTGGGCATAGTTTGAATTAGCTTCATCAGGTGTATATCCTAAATCATATGATTCTGGCCCTTCTCCTATGTAAGAAGACCAATCTAAAATTCCAGTCAATCGTTTGTTATTTACCTGCAATGAATCTGCTATATAGCTTTCAATTCGTTCCACAACCTCAGAAGTTCGCTCAATTTTGTTACCTTCTGGTAAGTTGATATCAACTGTGATCATATTACGGTCACTATCTGGAAAAAACACGAAAGGTATTTTAGTGAATCCATATAGAGAAGCTAAAAAAATAAGAAAAATGCCAATTATCACTTTCCATTTGTTCTGTAGCGCAGTCAATATCATGTCTTTATAATAAATCTTCAACTTGTTAATGACAACATCTATGAATCCTGGCTTCTTTTCCGTTTTTGGAGACACCTTTAAAAATAGGTAACAAAACAATGTTATAACTGTGAGTGCAATAATCCAAGACGACAAAAGAGCAATGGTAATTACAACAAAAATTGGACCTACAATATCTCCCATAGCTGTAGGTGATAGGTAAAATGCCAAAAATGCTGCCGATGTTGTTAATGTTGAAATCAATAAAGGCATCCATAATTCTGAAAATGCTTCTACCGTAGCTTTTTTTCTTTCTATGCCTTCCTCCATTTTTACCATAATGGTTTCTGCCACTACAATAGCATTATCAACAAGCATCCCTAGCGCCATAATCAAAGCTGCTAGGGTCACCTGGTTTAAGCCCATATTAATTACCCCCATAACCATTAATGTCATAATGGTTACTATTGGTATTAAACTAGCAATAACAAAACCTGTTCTAATACCTAAGAAAATAAGCATGACGAGCAAAACAATCGCAATAGATTGCATCAGGTTTACAATGAAATCGTTTACCTTAAAATCTATATAATTATCTAATGACGACACTCTTATCAGTTCTAATCCAACAGGCAACTTTTCTTGCCAATGATCAACCACCTTGTTAACTTCTTCACCCAACGCTATTACATTGGCATTTTCTTTTAGGTTCACGTGTAATGAAATAGCATTTTTACCATTGATACGTACTTCTTGAGAAGGTGGGTCTATATAGCCTTTTTTTACCGTTGTTATATCACCTAGTTTAATAAGCTGAGAACTGTTCTCGTTCCCTACGGAAATTAGCATGTTATCAATATCCTTTACAGAATTAAAATTTCCCGTTGGTTCCAAAATTATACGCTCATCACCTAAATTAACTTGCCCGCCAGAGTTCAGAATATTAGTAGCAGCAATAGCCTGCTGAAGTTTGGAGGCCGACAAACCATATTCTTTTAATCGCGAATTTTCAAACTCTACAAAAACCCGTTCTTCTTGCTCACCACCAATTTCCACTTTGGCTGCATCCGGTAAGCTTATTAGTGCATCCTTTATATCATCAGCGTATTCTTTCATCTCTGCATAAGAATATCCATCAGATGTTAAACCAACCACAATGCCATAAACATCACCAATACCGTCATCGTTCAAAAAGGGAACTACTCCTTCAGGTAAACCTTCCAATACATTTAATTTCCTACGCAATCTATCCCAAACAGATTGCATTTTCGTTGGAGGCACTTCATCCTTTAAGGTTACGCTTACCACAGACAATCCTGTTCTTGAGATACTGCTTACCTCTTTAAGTTCAGGTAATTCTTGAGCCGCTTTCTCAATTTTGTCTGTAACCAATTGCTCAACGCGTTCAGGGCTTGCCCCAGGAAATTCAGAAACAACAGTGGCTAAACGTACAGTATAAGGAGGCATGCTATCTCGGGACAAACCCGAATACATTACTAAACCCATGAGCACGATTGTTGTCAATACCATGAAGATTATTCTGTTTTTGTCTATAGAAAATTGTGCTAGATTCATTTGGGTCGGGTTTTAATTACTTCAACTTCACTTCTTGGCCGTCTAATAATATTTGTAAACCTGCTGTAGCAATTTTTTGTCCCGCTTCTAATCCGGAAACAATCTCAAAACCCTCAGTGTTTAAGTTGCCAATCTTTATTGGATGTTTTTTGACAATAGTTCTATTTTCATGTTCTACAATCAAGAATACAAATCGTCCATTACTATCTTCTCCAACCGCATTTGCAGGCACAACTAAAATATTGTCATATGTACCACTCTCCTTAAAATCGAAAGTTACATTAGCCGCCATGCCACTTTTTATTTCTTCACTAGTATTTACTAAGCGAATACGGATAGGGTATGTTGCTGTATTTATATCAACGGAAGGGGATATTTCTGTCACCTTGGCTTTAAAAACTTTACTTGGCAAAGAAGAAAAGTTCACAAGAACTTCCATATCTTGTTTTACACCGTTAATTATACTTTCAGGTATTCCCAAGACTATTTCCATATCCACTCCTGCATTAAGGATTGCAATGGTCTGACCTGGGCCAACATTTTCATCCATTTCGGCATTAACTGCTGAAATCACACCATCTGATGGTGCATATAGAAACCCAAAACGCACTTGTTCACGCTGAATGTCCACACCTCTTTGTGCAGATTGATAGCTTTCTTGGGCTGTTCTATAGGCATTTTTTGCGGATTCAAAATCACTTAAAGAAGAACTTCCTTTTTCATACAATGAACGTATTCGGTTCAGGCTTAACTTTGCTGTATTCATTTGTGATTCTGCACTATTCAATTGTGTTAATGCTTGCTCATAAGCTAAGCGAGACTGCACATTGTCCAACTTTGCAATTAATTGTCCTTTTTTTACTTTTTGCCCAAGCTTGATATCAAACAACGTTATTATTCCACTGTTCCTAAAACTTAAATTAATGACTTTGTCCGTTTGAGCTGTCCCACTAAACGTCCTTATTTTCTCCCCTCCCGAATAGCCTATTTCCTGATACTTTACAGGTCGCACAGGCTTTTGTGTTTCTTGTTTCTTTTCTGAACAAGAAATGAGTCCAATTGCAAACAATGCAATCCAAAATGTATAGATTGTGTATTTCATCTTAATATGATGTTTTATTCCTTATTATTTAAAAATTCTAAAAAGCGCTGCTCAAATTTCTCATTGTCATCGTCTGAATTAAGTATAAAATAATAACCTAAAAAACGTTCCAAATGCAAAGAGCTAATTAAAAAACTGTATACAGCAGTCGTTCTTGCCAATTGTGCGTTTAAATAATTATTTTGAGCATCGATTAATTGGACTATATTGACAGCACCACTTGAATATCCGGTTTGTGTAAGTTCTAGAGCCTCTTTTGCAGCTTCTTCTGATACTTTTGACAACTTAATGTTTGCCATTTCATTTATAACATTTAACACTGCCTTTCTCACATTGGCGGCAATTTCCAATTCAGTATTTTCCCTATTGATTTGTAGTTGGTCTTTTTGAATTGTTGCTGTTTGCTTATCAATATTATTTTTATTTTGGTTAAAAATGGGAACCGAAATATTTACGCCTACATTATAGTTCTCGTCTAACAAAGAAAAACCTTGAATTGGTGTACTACCTGCCCCGCTCCGGCTAAAGATTCTATTGAATTGCCCCTGCAAACCTACGGTTGGCAAAAAGCGGCCTAAGCCACTTAGCTTGATACTTCTATCTATGGCTTCCATATTATAGTTAATGGATTTAAGCTCGGGGGCATTTTTTTTTGCTTCTATAACAAGAAATTCTATAAAATGTTCCCTGATATTAGGGCTATCTAAGAAATTGGAAAAATGCTCATAATTGTATTTTTGGAAGACTCCTTCATTCAAGGCCACTTCTTCAATTCCAACTTTGTCACCAATATTATTGTTTAAAAGCTGGTTGACATTGACAAATCCTTCCTCTAAACTATTTATTGCCTTAATCAACTCTAATCTGTTTTGCGCCATCTCACTTTGAAAACGCAACATATCAGACTTTCCTGCTTCCCCTGCATTATAGTTTTGTTCTGCTATCTGAAGATTCTTTTTAGTGAGTTCTAAATTGCTTACTTGAATTTGCTTATTTGCATTTAAAATCAAAATTGTAAAGTAATTACTTGAAGCACTAAAAATGGCATCTAATTGTGCCGCATTAAAGTTTTCTTGTTGGGCTTTCTGCAATTTTTTTTGAATAGCGATGTTTGCACTTGCTCTTGCAGAAAAAATTGTTTGATTCAAAGTGATATTTCCAGTTGTAGAATACTCTGCGTTTTGGCCAAAGCTATTTTCTGCCATGTCGGGATCCACGTAAGTACCCATTCCTCCAATCGTTAAATTAGGCAGATAATCACTTTTTGCCTTTTTCACCTCCTGCTGACTTAATTCTATTTCCTTTTGATTTGATTGCAAGAAAAGATTGTTTTCAAGCACCTCATCTATAAGTTCAAATAAATTGTATTTTTCCTTTGATGATAGATTCTTAAACCCTCCCACAAAATGCGCATCAGCCATCAAGCTGTATTTAATAGGGACATCAATTAAATCAGCTGTATCGAAATTAATACTTAACTGATTTGTAAAATCAATATAAATTGGCATATCCTCCAACGGTGTTCCATTTATATAAGTTTCAATAGTTAGTGAGATTCTCCGAAAAAATTGATCGAAATTATCCTGATTTTGATAAGTAGCCATTAAGCCACCTTCAACTTGTTGTACGTCATTCAATGTAAAGGAAGGTATTTTTTTATCTATTAAAACCTGTGCTAGGGTACCAACTTCTTCATTGGAAAGAAAAAACCCACCAGCAAGGTATAAAGCATCTACATTGTCTAAATTAGATGTAATATCATCGATTGTTGTGAAGGGAATAATTTGGTATTGAGACTTTAATTCTCGCAAAGCATCATCGAAGATTTTTTCGAATGGAAGAGTTGAAACGACCTCTTTGTCCAAGGCAATTCCAACTTTACTGAAACCACTTATCTCATGCAACATTTTCAAATCATCTCTGTATGATTCTTTTTCAACTAGATACGCAAGGTTTTTAATACCAGAGGTTTTGTTTGTTAAATCAACATTTAACAAATCGCTATTGACCGCCCCAAAGACAATTGTAGGTTTTATGAATGACTCTATCTGGCTTATAAATTGATTGTTGATAATGCCAAATACTAAAATAATATCTGTTTCATTTTCAAGGATTTTTTTATAATTCAATTCTGCCAGCTCGAAATTAAATTCATTAGCTAGAATATTTTTTTCTAAAAAATGAATGTTAGCATCCTCACCGACAACAGCTTTGACTTCATCCTCTAAACGTTCAAGCAGTGAATTGATTTTTTTGTTTCTATTATCTAAAAGGATACCAATGTTATAGTCCCGTTTAATTTGAGAATTGCCAATTCCATAGAAAATGAGAAAGAAAATTATTATTAGTTTTTTCATTTGGTTTTTTATTTAGAAAAACGAAACATTTATAACTAGCACAATAATGAACATATGCTATTATTGTAACTTTTTCGATTGGTAATTTAACAAAATTTTTGGAAAAACAAATTAAAATATTTGCCCATTTCTTTACTTAAACTATCAATTTGAAACCAATTGACGCGATTTCCTTTAGATACATATTTAGCAACAAATAATTTAAAATGTTATGCGCAAGGTGTACCCTTCATAAAATAAACAATGTAAACTACCCCATTTAAATCATAAAAGTTGAAAATCTTTTTTGGTTTTTCATGTGAGCAAAAGCTAATCGTTTAATTCTTGAATTTTCTTTTCAAGAACAGCGATACGCTCTTTCAAACGTGTTTCACGCTTGTCCCGTTTTTCGGTATATTCCTTTTCAATTACTGCAATCTTCGATTTGAAGTATCCCTGAATGGCATTATAGAATGAAATGTTCGTCAGGTTATTAACGTGATTGCTTTCACCAAAATGCACTTGCTTTGTAAGCAGGTACCGTATTAGCTTATGAAAAACATCTTTCTTGAAATTTTTCTTGAAATGTTCAACAGTTTCCACTTCTGTCATCTTTGAAGTACCCGTCAGCAGTTTGGAAAAATACTTCTGACGACCCATATAATCCACATTGTTTTCAAAAAGTGAGATTGAAAAGGCGACCATTTCATCCACAGACAGTGCTTTCTTGGTATTGATATAATCGGTTTCACGAATCATCTGTACCACTTCTTCAAACTGCTTGTTGTTCTCAATCTGTTTTTTGCGGATTTCTCGCTCATTAATTTTGATGATTTGTTCTTGGGGTGTACAATCTGCCATTTTCCTGTTGGCCAATGGTGCAGAATATTCAGTGGAATCGTTCTCTGTCTCCTCAATAACTTTTACGAAAGCATTTTTGTGTTGGTAGGTTTCAGTATTGAAAACGATACCATTCACGAAGCCGTTGTCCTTGGCTGAATTGTACATTTCCAGGTCATCTTTATAGCTCTGTATAGCTTCGTCCAATTCTGCTTTCAGTTCATCCTCGGAATAATCATAATGCTGGTATTCAACCTTTATGGCATCCATTGTTGGTTCAGTAGGACATTCTATGATTTCGACATCATCCAGCAAATAGACTTTCAATCCATTACTTTCAAGTTGGGAAATGACCAGTTGGTTGTTTTCTTCATCTGCCCAATACTGTCGTATTCCAGGAATCAACAGAACGCTTTCTTTCTTGGATTTTTCAATGAGGTTCAAGAACGATTTGGACTTTTTCGTTTCAAAACAAGCCGATTTGGTGCAGACCATTTTACCTTCGCCAAAAAGATTCCCTTGATTTGCGGCATTGAACGGACATTCTACACAGGTACCAGATTTTAAAACCAAGGTTTTATCTGCAACATCAAAAGGTGCTTTTTCTAAATCGTAGGTCTGGTTGTTTATCATTCGGTTTATCTGATGTGCGTTGAATTCTTCGCCCATCGTTTCCAGCATCATCTGCTGCTCTTCTGGCTCAAAGAGCGCAACGCCAACACCTAATGAAATGGTCATTTCACCGCTGCGAACAAAGTGTTTGAAGCCATCAATCAATCCGGAAAGCTTTAAGCGTTGTCGAATAAAATTGTCTGTTCTTCCCAAACGCTTCGCGATTTCTGACGGGGAATACTTCTCGTTTAAATAGGCTATTGCATCAGCTTCTTCTGTAGGTTCAACATCCTGTCGTTGTAGGTTTTCGATAATTTGAACTTCGAGAACCTCATTGTTCTCATAGGTTCTCACGATACAGGGAATAGTTTTCTTTTTGGCCAGCATACATGCTCTGTAACGACGTTCGCCCATTACGATTATAAAATCCCTTCCAGATTTTCTTACCGTTATGGGCTGTAATACACCGTGCGCTTTGATGCTTTCTGAAAGTTGGCTCAGCAATTTTTCATCAAAGGTTTTTCTTGGCTGGTCTGGGTCTGGCTTGATTTTGCCAATGTCCAGGTTCTGGATTTGAATTGTTTGTACTTTCTTTCCATTCACTTCTTTGTTCGCTGTAGTCGTTTTACTTCTACGCATTCTTGTGGTACTCGCTTTTGTTGTCATAATACTCAAATTTTAGATTAAACAATATTTGAGCAGAAACCAAACTGAAGATAAAATCTTGGCTCAAAAGGAAACGGAATAAATTAGTAAAGGCAGAAGTGATGGCTTTATGCCGTAGTCTTTTGATGCAAATATTTTACGAGTTTAACTTGCGGGGATATTGCACAAATAAATACATTTCATATCGCGGATATAAAGAAGAGAACTAGTAAAAAATATTATTTCGAGCATAAGTAAAATAATATTTTCTACCAATTGAAAGCATATAACATTAATCAAAATGGGAAGAGAAAAAAAGTAAAATGTTGTACCTATGTTGTACCTGAAGAGAAATTTAGCAACAAAAACCACTCTATTTAAAATAAAAAAGCCGAAGATTTCTCCTCGGCTTTTCGTGCGGGCGAAGGGACTCGAACCCCCACACCTTGCGGCATCAGATCCTAAGTCTGACGTGTCTACCAATTCCACCACGCCCGCATTTTAACAATATTTTAAGAACCTATACTTGGTTAAATCCTAAGTCTAGCGTGTCTACCAATTCCACCACGCCTGCATCAGGTCCGATTATTATCGGGATGCAAATATAAAAATTACTTTCAATATACAAACGTATCTTTTAAGAAAAAAGTTATCACGGATTTTGTATTTTTGAATCAATTTGAAAATATAATTATGCAAAACATTCAATCTTACGTTAATCAACATAAAGAAAGATTCCTAAACGAGCTTATTGAGCTTTTAAAAATACCATCAATAAGTGCAGATTCAGCCTATAAAAACGATGTGTTAAAAACAGCCGATGAAATTAAAATAAGCCTTGAAAAAGCAGGTTGTAACCATGTAGAAATATGTAAAACAGATGGCTACCCTATTGTTTACGGAGAAAAAATTATTGATAAAAACCTACCTACAATATTGGTTTATGGTCACTACGATGTGCAACCACCAGATCCTTTAAATTTATGGAACTCACCTCCTTTTGAGCCAGTAATTAAAAACACAGAACTTCACCCTGAAGGTGCAATTTTTGCGCGTGGTGCATGTGATGATAAAGGACAAATGTATATGCACGTTAAGGCTCTAGAGTTTATGACATCTACAAACCAACTGCCTTGTAATGTAAAGTTTATGATCGAGGGTGAAGAGGAAGTTGGCAGTGTTAATCTTTCAAAATTTGTTAAAACAAATCAAGAGAAACTTAAAAACGATGTTATTTTAATTTCTGATACAGGAATGATTTCTAAAGACACACCATCAATAACTACAGGTTTACGTGGTTTAAGTTATGTTGAAGTTGAAGTTACTGGTCCAAACAGAGATTTACATTCAGGGTTATATGGTGGAGCTGTTGCTAATCCGATTAATATTTTATCTAAAATGATAGCATCTCTACATGATGAAAATAACCATATCACTATTCCTGGTTTTTATGATAAGGTTGAAGAATTATCAAAAGCTGAAAGAGAACAAATGGCTAAAGCGCCTTTTTCATTAGAAAATTATAAAAAAGCTTTAGACATTGAGGCTGTTTATGGTGAAGAAGGTTATACAACTAATGAACGTAATTCTATCAGACCAACATTAGATGTTAATGGTATTTGGGGAGGATATACTGGCGAAGGTGCTAAAACAGTGATTGCAAGTAAGGCGTATGCTAAAATTTCGATGCGTTTAGTACCTCATCAAGATTGGGAAGAAATAACTCAACTATTCAAAAAACACTTCGAAAGTATTGCTCCTAAAGGTGCAAGAGTAAAAGTAACACCTCATCATGGTGGACAAGGTTATGTAACACCAATTGACAGTATTGGTTATAAAGCTGCAAGTAAAGCTTACCAAGATTCATTTGGAAAAGAACCAATTCCGCAGCGTAGTGGAGGAAGTATTCCTATTGTAGCGTTATTTGAACAAGAGCTTAAAAGCAAAACCATTTTAATGGGATTCGGCTTAGATAGCGACGCTATACATTCGCCAAACGAACATTTTGGTGTTTGGAACTACTTAAAAGGAATTGAAACTATTCCTTTATTTTATAAGTATTTTACTGAGTTAAGTAAATAACTTCTATCAAAATTCATAAAAAAAAATCCGCTCACTAAAAATGAACGGATTTTTTATTTTAAAGCAAAATGAAATTTATTCTTTTACAATTTTATATGTTCCTGTTTTTTGAGCAGACTTTATATTTATAAAGTAAACTCCACTTGAAATATCCTTTAAGCTAATTGTATTTTGTTGTTGCTGTATAGTTTTAGTAAGCATTAATTTTCCTGATATATTATATAAACTTACAATAGCTTCTTCATCAAAGTTCAATTCAATTTTTAAATCGTTTTTTACTGGATTTGGATGAATTGTAATTTCATCTTTAGTAAAAGCAGACAAACCTAATGTGTTAAAAAGGAAACATTCACTACGCTCTGTACATGTTCCTGAAGTTACTTCTACCGCAAATGTTCCATTAAATGTTGGTGAAAAAGATTGATTTGTGGCTCCAGAAATTGCCATATTAGTATCGCAATTATACCATTGGTATGTTGCTGAAGCTTCATTTGCTGTTAATGTAGTTGCATTGGCAGTAATAGTATTATCAACACTTACCAAACCACCTTTAGTAGCCATATAGCCTAATATTATTTTCGCTAATTGATGATAGTATGGCAAATCTAAAGTACTATATCTATCTCCAGATGTATGATAAAAAGGTGTTTGGTCATTAGTTTCCCACGATTCACCAACTAAAACCGCTGAATAGCCTCTGTTCCAAAAACGAGAATGATCACTGTTTGGTGTTCCAGGATTAACAACATTTACTACAAGGTTAAAACCATAGGTAGGATTGTTTAAAACTGCAATAATATCATCTTTCATTGCAATAGAATTTGCAATTGGTCTTACATCGATATCAAAATTATTATCACCATTACCATCATAACCCATCATATCAATATTTAAAACACCTAAAATGTTATCGCCATTATTAAAAGCCTCAGTTGCATAATGATTTGCTCCTAAAAGGCCATTTTCTTCTTGGTCCCAAAGGGCATAAACAATTGTATTATCAAAACACTGTTTAGATAAAATTCTTGCAATTTCTAGAACAGCAATTGTACCACTAGCATTATCATCAGCACAATAATTAGCAACCGAATCGTAATGAGCACAAATTATATAAATGTTATTCGGATTTGTTTTTCCTAGTTGAGTTGCAATAATATTTCTGCCGTTTGCACTATAAACTTGATCTGTGATAGTCAAATTATTATACTGCTCAAACTCTTGCTTTATATAATCTGCTGCAATATCGTTATTACTACTTACTCTATTAAGTATAGTTACTGTATTGCCATCTACAACAGTTGGAATTTCTCCAGAAAATTCTTGAACTTTTAAAGAAAGCGTATCTAAATTAACTAAATTAATTAATTCATTAATAGACTGTGAATACGATATTGTTGAAAACAATATAGCGCATAACAAATTAATAATCAGTTTGTTCATTTTGGGTTTTTATTGTAATAAGCATCAAATATAGTGTATTTTAACAAAATTTAAGTTGAATTAATTTGTATATATTATTTTTTATTCTACATTTGTAGAGTACATTCTAAAAACGTAGAGCAATGCAATTAACTAAAACAGAGGAAGACTTAATGAACCATCTATGGAAACTGGAGAAAGCTTTCATGAAAGATTTATTAGATGCTTATCCAGAGCCAAAACCTGCAACAACAACAGTTGCAACGTTGTTAAAGCGAATGACAGATAAGAAATTTGTTGGTTATACATTGTATGGTAAATCACGAGAATACTACCCTTTGGTTAAGAAGAAAGATTACTTTTCAAAACACGTTAATGGTCTAATAAAAAACTTTTTTAATGATAGTGCCTCACAATTTGCATCCTTTTTTACTAAAGAAACCGATTTAACAAAAGAAGAATTGGAAGACCTAAAAAAACTCATAGATAACGAAATTAAAAACAAATAATCATGCTCATCTACATTCTAAAATTCTCGGCTTGTTTATTCATTTTTATGGCATTTTATAAATTGTTTTTAGAAAGAGAGACAATGCATCAATTAAAGCGTTTTTACTTGTTATTTGCTTTGGTTTTATCTATTGGTTTTCCTTTGATAACCTTCACTCAATTTGTTGAACCTGTAACAATCACCCAAAATTTTACGAATGCACAACAAATTGTATTTGAACATGAAGCAATTGAGCAAACTAGTTTATGGGATTATTTACCTCAGCTATTATGGACAGTCTATGGTATTGGTGTATTAATTTTTAGTTTAAAGTTTGTGTTAAACCTCAATGTTATTTTTAAAAAGATCCATTGTAACCCAAAATTAAAAGCTCATCGTTATATAAATGTGTTATTAAATGATGAAGTAACTCCTCACACGTTTTTTAATTATATCTTTTTAAATAAATATAAATACGAATCGCAACAAATTCCTCAAGAAGTCTTTATACATGAACAAACTCATGCTGAACAAAAACATAGTTTAGATATCTTATTTATTGAATTATTACAAATACTATTTTGGTTTAATCCACTCCTCTATTTTATAAAAAGAGATATTAAACTTAATCACGAATTTTTAGCAGATAAAGCTGTTTTGCTTAACGGGATACAGCCTTCGCAGTATCAACAACTATTATTAGCATTCTCATCAAATGCAGCAGAACCTCAATTGGCTAATGCCATCAATTATTCATCAATCAAAAAACGATTTACAATTATGAAAACACAAACATCAAAACAAAAAATGTGGTTAAGAAGCTTATTACTTCTACCATTAGTTGCACTAACACTTTATGGATTTAGTGAAAGAAAGGAAGTAGTAAATGGAGAAATCTTAACAAGTTTAGAAATAATAGAGACGCTAGATTTATTTTTAAATGAAAACGGAGAGCTTTTACTTAACGATAAAGTTGTAACACTATTAGAGATTAAAAACTTATTTCAGCAAAACAAGAATTTGCAAGTATCTGTAAAGATATATCCAGATGCAAACAAAGAAATTAAAGATAATATTTTCTCTGATTTAAGAACTATTGGCATTAAAAAGATAACTATCTGTACTAGTCAAGTTGATGAATTTTTAAATCAACAAAAAGCAACTCCAGAAGAAGTTGCAGAATACAACAAGTTAGCTAAAAAATACAATGCACAACCAAAAGAGAAGCGTGTTGTTAAGTTAGATGATCTAAAACGTTTGGAATACATTTATAACAAAATGTCTAAAGACCAAAAAGCATCTTCAGAACCATTTCCAGATTGTCCACCTCCTCCACCAGCACCAAAAGTAATTAAAGGAAAAGAGTTACCGCCTCCTCCACCAATTCCAGCTGATGCAACACCTACTCAAAAAAAGAAAATGCAAAATGCTGTGGATGATTACAACAATAAAGTACCACCTCCACCTCCTCCACCAGCGCCAAAATCGCCTTTAGACCACGTCATTGAAATGGCTAAAAAAGGAGCTTCGTTTTATTATGAAGGAAAGTCAATTTCATCAGACGAAGCTATAAGTTTACTAAAGAAAAATGATAAACTTAATATTTCAACAAAAGAATCAAATTCTAAGCAACCAAAGGTTTATATCACTACAAAACCAATTGTAATTAAGAATTAAAAAAATCAAAACCTATAAAAAGACCTTTCAATTTGATGATTTGAAAGGTCTTTTTCATTAAATCATGTAACAAATTCACTAACTTAACGTTCTAATAGACAACCTGTCCTGAGCGTAGTCGAAGGGTCAATCAAAATCAAATCACGTTATGTTAAAAAAATTCTTCATTGTCTGTTCTGGGTCTGACACAGATATTCTCGACAACTGTTCTATAGGAGAACAAAATAAATACGCAGGTATTGGCGCTACCGTATTTTTTACAGCTGTTATGGCTACAATTGCTGCTAGCTATGCACTTTATACTGTTTTTGATAATCTTTATACTTCAATTGGTTTTGGATTAATTTGGGGTTTACTCATTTTTAATTTAGATAGATTCATTGTTTCCACTATTAAAAAACGTAATAGTGTAATGGATGAATTAATACAAGCCACTCCACGTATTATTCTTGCAGTTATTATTGCAGTTGTGATTTCTAAACCTTTAGAATTAAAAATTTTTGAAAAGGAAATTAATCAAGTCCTTTTAGAACAAAAAAATGAACTGACACTTGCTAATAAAGATCAAATAGCATTACAATTTAATCCTACGGTTGAAGGATTACAGAACGATATTAATAGCTTACAATCTGAAATTACTACTAAAGAAACAGAAGTGAATGCCCTTTATGACACTTATATTACAGAAGCCGAAGGGACTGCTGGTACAAAACTATTAGGCAAAGGACCTGTTTATGCTGAAAAAAGAGAAAAACATGATGCTGCATTAGCAGAATTACAACAGCTAAAAACAGATAATAAAGCAAAAATCACAGCAATTGAAGGTCAAATTGTACAATTACAAAACGATTATAATACACAAGTAGCCTCAACCCAACCAATAATTGACGGTTTTGATGGATTAATGGCTCGTGTTAATGCCTTAAGTAAATTACCTTGGCTGCCTTCATTTTTTATATTTCTACTATTTCTGGCTATTGAAACATCACCTATTTTCGCCAAATTGTTATCACCAAAAGGCGAATACGATTATAAGTTAGAGGATGCTGAAACTGCAGTAAAAACTTGGGTAGAACAAAAGGTTAATGAGCGTAATATTCTTTTAAAAACTGATATGTCAATCAACAATAAAATTTACAATGATATTGCTGAAGAAGATGAATTATACCAATACAAGCGAAAAAAAGCTCGCGAACTAATGCAATTGCAAGCTGATGCTTTTTTTAAACATCAGAAAAATGCGTTGTAATTAAGCTGCGCTTTCAGATTTAAAATGTTCATATAAATCATCGCAACCTAAACCTATTATCGATAAGTTTTTGTGTTTTGTTATTGACTCATTATGAAGTTGTGCTAAAGCATTAACACCATAAGTATCTATACTTTCTAAATCTTCGATACTCAAAGTTAACGAACTAAATTTATCGAAAATATTTTTAAATTCATTTTGAAAAACAGCCACATTCTGTCTGTTTAGAACACCCTTTATTTTAAAATGGTTGTTGTAGTGTGTAATTTGAAGATTCATAATAACATAATTTAAACTGGTTAAACGTTTGAGGGGATTATGCTATTAATCAAAGTATTACAGAGTAAATATCTGTTTATAAAATGAGCCGTCAAAAGATATTCGTTGAAATGACTTCTAGTATCGTTGAAAATATATAAAGTTCTCTACGGCACTATAACACGCACACTTATAGGTTATTATGATTAGAACTTTCTGTCAGGTAAGTACATTGTCATATCTAAAGACGTCTTTTTATCTGAAATTATTTCAGATACTAATTTACCAGTTCCTGTTCCCATACTCCAGCCCATCATGGCATGTCCAGCTGCAATTGTTAGGTTATTACATTTTGAAGATTTACCAATATATGGTAATCCGTCTGGCGATACTGGTCGTAATCCGCAAGCTGCATTTTCTTTTTCTTCAGAAGTTAATTTAATTTCAGGGTAATAACGCGTCGCTGCATTTGCAATAGCTTCAACTCTAACTCTATTTATATTATGGTTTATTCCTGCAATTTCCATTGTACCTGCAAACCGTGTAAAGCCATTCATAGGAGTTACAGCAACTTTTGCCTCAGCTAAAATAGAAGGAATTTGAATTCCAGTATTCTGATTTGTATTAATTCTGTAACCTTTTCCTGCTTGTAAAAGTAGTTTTAACCCTAGCTTTTTACTTAATATATGACTCCATGATCCTGCAGCTAGAACAAATTCATCTGCCTTAAAAGTTTGATTGTTAGTTTTAATAGAAACAATTTTCCTATTTACTACTTCTAAATCTTCAACTTTCTCATTTGAGTAAAAAGTAACTCCAACAGCTTTTAAATGTGCTTTCATTTCATCCATAAACTCCTGTGGTGTTGTATGTGAATCACATTTATAAAAAGTTGCTCCTTTAACATTCAAATTAATATTAGGCTCTAAAGCTTCTAATTCCTTTACGCTAATCTCTTCAGCATCTAATCCTTCACGTTTAGCTAAACGCGCTGTCTCAACCTCTTCTTCCAACATTTTTTCAGTTTGGCAAAGCATTAATAATCCTTTTTTTTCATAGTGAAATGTGAAACTTTCATCACGTTTTATATCATCATATAAATCTTGACTCATTAAGGAAATATCTTTTATTGCTGGAATGGCTTTATTAACATGACTGGCATTACATGATTTATTGAATGCTAATGTCCATTTTAAAAAATCAGAATCTAGACGCGGCTTGATGTATAACGGACTTGCAGAATTAAGCATCCATTTTAGCCCCTTTTTCATAACTCCAGGAGCAGACAAAGGTACGATATGGCTAGGCGACAAATATCCTGCATTTACATATGAAGCTCCTCCATCCATATTAGATTGATCAATTATAGTTACTTGATTACCTTCCTTTTGAAGATAATAAGCAGAACATAATCCTATGATTCCGCCTCCAATTATAATTACTTTTTTATTCATATTATATCACTTGAAATCCGAAAGCATAAGGATCATCATCAGTATCTATTGTTATGGTATTATGTCCATAAATTTTTGCCCAACCTTTTACACTAGGTATAATAGCTAATTTCCCACCTAAAACGGTTTCCTTTTCAACTCTTCCAATAAATTTACTTCCTATAAAACTCTCGTGTATAAAGTCTTCACCAACCTTAAGTTTTCCTTTAGCATGTAATTGTGCCAATCTTGCTGAAGTTCCTGTTCCGCAAGGGCTTCTATCTATAGCTTTATCTCCATAAAATACTGCATTTCTACCATGTGATGATGGGTCAATTGGGTTACCTGTCCAAAGCATATGTGTTACATCTTTTATGGTTTCATTTTCTGGATGAATAAATTTATTTGGGTAT
Source organism: Aquaticitalea lipolytica (assembly GCF_014641635.1). GTDB lineage: Bacteria > Bacteroidota > Bacteroidia > Flavobacteriales > Flavobacteriaceae > Aquaticitalea > Aquaticitalea lipolytica. The sequence goes on from NZ_BMIC01000001.1 coordinate 1,101,770, forward strand.
TTATCATTTATGCGCTGTCTTACAATTTGTGAAAACTGAATTATTTTAGAAGCTGAATAATTATGTACTCCTGAGAAGTTTTGCTGTGGATCTACAATTGCATAATAGTTCCCACCATAAGCAACATCAAAACTAATTTCACCTAATTCTGGGCACTCAACAGTTAGATTTTCAGCAGCTAAAAAACTTTTAACATTGGTTAATTTTACCCAATCTACTTTAGTGCCTGTTTGCTGATATTCAATTTCAACTAAACCTGCTGGTGCCTCCATTTTTATTTTTCCAGGAATTTTTGGAATTACTAATCCTTCTTCAATAGCAATTGTAATTGTTCCAATTGTTCCATGTCCACACATAGGTAAACATCCAGATGTTTCAATAAACAAAATGGCAAAATCATTTTCAGGATTGTGAGGTGGATATAAAATAGAGCCACTCATCATATCATGCCCACGAGGTTCAAACATTAAGCCTTTTCGTATCCAATCGTATTCATTTAAAAAGTGTTGACGCTTCTCACTCATAGTATTTCCGACTAGCTTAGGACCACCATCTTTTACAACTCTAACAGGGTTTCCGCAAGTATGTGCGTCGATACAAACAAAGGTGTTTTGACTCATTGAGATAATTACTTTTTATTTAAAAATTTTATGATAAACATACCTGCTTTATAGTAAGTGTAAAGTTATAATTTTTTAACTCATTTTAATTTATTTATAGTCATCAAATATTTTAATTTCTACAAAAAAATTCAATAATATTTCTTTCTAAAGATCTTTTTAATTCTAAACCTAATGCTTAAGATAATATTGCTTCATTTAGCATGAGTTAATTTATTGATTTTAATATTTGTTTTTAACTTATTATTAACATTATTCTTAATGATTATTCATTAAAAGCATGTTTATATTAGCTATTTATTAATTTATTATGATTTTATATAAGAATGTTTTATAGAATAGTTTTTTCAATACATTTGCCTAATATTCTAAAACTATGTTACTTATGAAAAAACTATTACTATTATCTTTTATTTTGGCGGGTTTTGTTTCTCTAGCTCAAGAAACACAGTATTATACTGCTTTACCTAACAATGGATCTACATCCGGACTATCAAGAGCTCCACAAGGAACGCAACGTTATATTAGAACTGTGTATTTGATTACCAGTGCAGAAGCAACTGCTTCAGGGTTAGTTAATGGTGATGTTATTAACTCGATTGGTTTTCTTTATTCAACAGCTCAAAACTTAGCTACTACTGGAAACTTTATTGTATATATGCAAAATACAGCAGATGCAACTAATACAAAATCTACAACTTGGTCAACAGCAATTTCAGGAATGACTACGGTTAGTAATTCTACATTTACTATCCCTGCAACAACTGGACAAGCGTTTCATACATTTTCTGGCGGCTCACCATTTACGTATACTGGTGGAGCAATCTATGTTGCTTTTGATTATCAAAATGCTGCTGGACCAATTGCTACAACTGCAAACGTGGCTTTATGTAGTAATACATTAACCGCAGGTTTAAAAAATGCACAAAGCACAACTGCAATTCCAACAACTTTAACAAGCACTTCTAACTTTAGACCTCATACATTACTTGGCAAAAATGTAGCTTGCGCATCTCCTTTAAATATTGCTACATCTAATATAACACTAACAGGTGCTGATGTAACTTGGACAGGAGCAGGAACCAATTATTCAATTCAATATGGAACACAAGGATTTACTGTTGGCAATGGAACAATTGTTAACAATATTTCAAGCCCTTATACTATACCTAGTTTAAATTCTGGAACTGCTTATAGTTATTATATTAAAAAGTTTTGTACTGCACCAAATGAAAGTATTTGGGATGGACCATATAATTTTACAACTGTTTTTGCACCTGCAACTCCTCCTTATTCTTATGGATTTGAAGCTAATGGTGATTGGAGTATTTTAAATGCTGGAACTGGAAATAATTGGGGATTATATACTGCAACAGGAACTGGTGCAATTCCTGCAGCTGCTGAAGGTACAGCTTATGCTGCTTACCCATTTAATTCAACTAACGCTGCTAATGCTTGGTTATTTTCTAGGGCTTTAAATCTAACTGCTGGAACCTCGTACAATGTAGATTTTAAGTATAGAACTGCTGATGGAACTCCATATCCTGAAAACTTTAAAGTTACTATGGGCACAGACAAAACCGTTGCCGCACAAACAAATACATTGCAGACTTATAACTCTACAACTGTTCAGGTTTGGACTCAAGCTAACTTAACATTTACTCCTTCTACAACTGGAGTTTATTATTTAGGGTTTCATTGTTTTTCTGCTGCTGACCAATATGTGTTAGCCGTAGACGATGTGCAAATAACACAAACTTTATCAACAGAAGAGTTTTCACAATCTAGAATTAATGTGTATCCAAATCCTGTAAAGGATATTTTAAATATTAAGAGTGATATTCCTAATATAGAAAGTATTACAATTACAGATTTAAACGGAAGAATAGTTAAATCTATTAATTATAATACTGTCTCTGAAGTAAATTGCAACATTTCTGATTTAAACTCTGGAATCTATTTCTTAAGAATAGCATCAACAGATGGAATACTAGACAAAAAAATTATTAAAAACTAATTTAAATACATTCTAACAAAAAGGTGATAAGAGTTTTCTTATCACCTTTTTTTATTTATAATTTTACCAATCAAGAATGCTATTTACTTTTTAGAGTCGCTAATTGTATTTTTAATATAATTATTAACGCGCATTTCTAAAATTGCTAAAGTTACTGTGCCTTGCTCTAAAATAATTTCATGAAACTCTCGAATATCAAATTTTGAGCCTAGTTCCTTTTCAGTTTTTTTGCGTAATTCTCTAATTTTTAATTCTCCTATTTTATAAGACAGTGCTTGTCCTGGCCAAGAAATATAGCGATCAGTTTCAGTATTAATTTCATGCAATGACAATGCTGTATTTGAAGACATATAATCAACTACCTGTTCTCTAGTCCATCCCTTTGCATGTATGCCTGTATCAACCACTAATCTGCAAGCACGCCACATTTCGTAAGTTAGCTTGCCAAATTGCTCATATGGCGTGGTATACATTCCCATTTCGTCAGCTAAAAATTCAGAATATAATCCCCAACCTTCTCCGTAAGCAGATAGATATAGATTTTTTCTAAACTGCGGAATACTATCACCAAGTTCATTATTTAAACTCCCTTGCAAATGATGCCCAGGAACAGCTTCGTGAACTGTTAAAGATGGTAACGTATATAAGGTTCTACTTGGTAAGTCGTATGTATTTACCCAATAATAACCTGGATCTGTACTTTCTTTATAAGTACCAATATAACGTCCTCCTGTATATTTGGGAGCAATTGCATCAGGTACTGGAGCCACACCATAAGGTTTACGAGGTAACGTTTTGAAAAAACGAGGCAACTGTGCATCAGCACGTTTTGCCATATCACGAGCAATCATCAACAATTGTTCTGGTGTTTCTGCATAAAATTGTTTGTCTGTTCTTAAAAAATGGAAGAAATCTGCAAAGCTGCCTTTAAAATTTAAATCTTTGATAATTTGCTCCATTTCAGCTTTTATACGAGCAACTTCCTTTAAGCCAATGTTATGAATATCGTCTGCAGAATATTGAGTACTTGTTGTGTAGAAATTGATTCTATTTTGATAAAAATCATTCCCGTTTGGCGTTTCAGAAACACCTAAAGTGGTTCTTGTTTTTGGAAAGTATTCGGTTTCAAAAAAAGTCTTTATACGTTTAAACTCTGGAGTTACTTTGGTTTCAATGGCAATTTTTGCAGCTGTTAAAACTGAATCCTTTTGAGCATTACTTAAATCTGATGGTAAATTTTTAAAAGGCGAATAATAAAAACTATCTTCAAAATGGTCTACAATATGATCATTATAAGTTGACTCATATCCTTTAAAAATAACCAAAGGTTGTGAAATACCTTTTTCTAAACCTTCACGTAAATTGGCAAGATTTTGATTTACAAATTCTGGAACAGCATTGAGCATTTTTAAATACTCTTTAACCTGAAAATAGTCTGCTAAAGGTCTTACTTGATAAGTTAAATCATTATGAAATCCTGCATCAGATAATAATGGATTTAAATACTGCTCGAATTTGTAATAATCAATCTGGTCTTGAAGTACAAACGCCAGAAGATCCGCAGAAATTCTATCGGTTTCGGTTAATTTGCTTTTATCAATTTTTAATAATTCGTCCAAAGTATTTTGAGCAAAATCGGCTTCAGATTTGTAATATTCTTTTGTATACAATCCTAAAGGGTATTTACTTCTGTCATAACCTTCATGGTCTTGATAGGTTTCAATGATACTTTGAAGTGATTTTGGTTTGCTAAAATCTTCTTTATTCTTACAACCAAAAATTACTACCAATAAAAGAATTGAAACTATCTTTAAAAACCTCATATCTTATCTGTTGTTTGTTTATTATTTACTAGACGTGAAATCCGTAACGGATTTTCATTTTTAAGCTCATTTGGCAGCAACTCATCTGGCCAATCTTGATAACTAAATGGTCTTACCCAACGTTTTATTGAATGAATACCAACTGCTGTAAAACGACTATCTGTTGATGCTGGATATGGTCCACCATGTGTCATTGAAGGGCAAACCTCAACTCCTGTAGGAACGCCATTAAAAATAATGCGTCCTACTCTGTTTTGCAATGCTGAAATTACTTCTGGATATTGTGCAGCTTCATCTTCTTCAGCTATTAAAGTTCCTGTTAATTGACCTTCTAATTTTGATATTATTTGCTCTAATTGTATAGCATTTTCACACTGTACAACTATAGAATATGGTCCAAAAACCTCTTGATGCAAGGTTGGATTTTCTAAAAAGGTTTTGCCTTCAACTGTTGTTATGGTTTGTCGAGCATAATTAGTTTTTACTTCAGCATCATAACTTGCAACAACATTTAATTCAGGTTGAGACGTTGCTTTTTTCTTGTTGTTTTCGTAAGCTCCAATAATATTTGGATGCAGCATTACTGATGGTTCAATTTTTAGAATTTCATTAGATAAGTTTTGAATGAATTCAGATAAGTCTTCGCTTTTAATCCCTAATAACAAACCAGGATTTGTACAAAACTGACCTGTTCCTAAAGTGATTGAACTTGCGTAAGTTTTTGCCAGAGATTCATTTCTGTTTTTTAATGCTTTTGGAAGCATTACAACAGGGTTGATACTTCCCATTTCGGCGAATACAGGAATTGGTTCTTCTCGTTGTGCTGCCAAATCGTACAATGCTCGACCTCCTTTTATACTTCCTGTAAAACCAACTGCTTTTACTCCTTTATGTTTTACTAATTGAGAACCTACTTCAATTCCGCTTGAATTTAAATTTGAGAACACACCATTTGGCATACCTGTTTTTTGTGCTGCTTTTACAATGGCTGAAGCTACTAATTCTCCTGTTCCTGCATGCATTGGATGTGACTTTACAATCACTGGACAACCTGCCGCAAACGCTGCTGCTGTATCGCCTCCAGCTGTTGAATATGCCAAAGGGAAATTGCTTGCTCCAAAAACCACAACTGGACCAAGTGGTACTAATAGTTTACGTATATCAGATTTTGGCATTGGTTGACGTTCTGGTTGAGCTGTATCAATGGTTGCCTCAACCCATGACCCTTCGGTTACCAAATCGGCAAACATTCTTAATTGACCAATTGTTCTTCCTCGTTCTCCTTTTGCTCGTCCTTCTGGCAAGCCAGTTTCGGAACAATAGGTTTGAATTAATGCATCATCTAATGCTAAAATCTCATCAGCAATAGCATTTAAAAAAGCTGCTTTTTTCTTTCCTGAAATAGTTCTAAATGTTCTAAAAGCTTCTGAAGCTAATACAACAGCTTCATTAATTTCATCAGAAGTTGCTTCTGTAAAAACAGTTTCGTTTTCAATATTTAATAGCGGATTAAATGTTTTATATGTCTTGCTTCCTTTAGCTGATTGATTATTCCCTATGTAGTTTTTTCCTGTTATCATTTTCTTTTTATTCTTTCTAGGTGTTTCTCTATATCAACAGGTTTATGAATCACTTTTGTTGATACTGGATATTTTATTAATAATGCTTCTGGTCGTGTTGGACGTTTTTCAAATCCACCACCACAATTTGGACACACATTTTGTAAAACATTTTCAGTGCAATCTTTACAGAATGTACACTCGAATGTGCAAATCATTGCCTCTTGTGAATTGAAAGGTAATGATTTGTTACAATGTTCGCATGTTGGTCTTATTTCTAACATTTTTTTTGTGTTAAGGATTGAGGCTTTGTTTGAGCTCTTTAGCTTTTTGGATTCCGCATTGAAGTGCAGAATGACAAAAAAGGTAAAAGCGAGTGCCAAAAGCCTGACTTTACTGGTCTCTCGACTCCGCTCGAGATGACAGTAAAGGAACACCCAAATTATATTACAAATTTTTATAATCTGGCAATGTTGGTCTATTTTTTAAACTATCCTCAATGATGTTGATCACTTGTTTGCGTTCTTCGCCATGCAAAGGCAAACGTGGTGCTCTCACATTTTCAGTACCAATTCCTGTATAAACTTCTGCCAGTTTTATATTCTGTACTAATTTAGGGTTTATATCTAACTCTAACAACGGTAAAAACCAGCGATAGATTTCGATAGCTTCTTTGATACGTCCTGCTTTTTGAAGCTCGTAAATAGCAACTGTTTCGGCTGGAAAAGCACATACTAAACCAGCTATCCATCCATCAGCTCCCATTAGTAAACTCTCCAGTGCAATGGTATCTACTCCTGTCATAATTTTGAGTCGGTCACCAAAACGATTTTTAATTCTGGTAACGTTAGATATATCTCTTGTAGATTCTTTTACTGCTTCAATGTTTTTACACTTTAATAATTCGTCAAACATATTTAAAGTGACTTCAACTTTATAATCTACAGGATTGTTATATACCATAATTGGCAATGAAGTACTGTTGGCAACCGCTTTAAAATACTCAACAGTTTCTCTATCTCCAGATTTGTATCGCATTGGTGGCAACATCATCAATCCTTTGGCGCCATCTTCTTCAGCTTTTTGTGCTGCTAAAATGGCTCCTTTTGTAGTTTGTTCTGCAATATTGATAAGTACTGGCACTTTACCTTTTACTATATCTACTGTTGCAGTAGTTAAAAGTCTTTTTTCTTCATCAAGTAATGTGCTGGCTTCACCTAATGTTCCACCAAGAACAATACCATGAACTCCAGCTTCTAATTGCGCATTGATATTGAGTTCGAAGGTTTTTAAATCGAGCTCATCATTATCTGTAAACTTCGTTGTAACTGCAGGCATAATGCCTTTCCATTGAATACTCATAAATTTTATTTTTTGATACAGTAAAAATAGCTTTTGATGACAGTATTTATTTATTAGTTGTTATCCTTAATTGATACTATATTATCCAATAAATAAGTATATTTTAATTATTTTGAATAGTATTTGATTATTTTTGAGAGCTGTATAAACTTTAGTACCACATGAAAGTATTACCTTTTAAAATACCAAAACCTGAACAGGATGCTTTTGTATTTCAAGTAGATAAAGACGAGGTATTTTATGATAAATTGCATCAGCATGAAGAAATTCAATTAAGTTTTATTGTTGAAGGTGAAGGCACACTTATAGTTGGCGATACTGTAAATTATTATTCTAAAAATGATATTTTGGTTATCGGAAGCCATATTCCGCATGTGTTTAAAAGTGATGTAAAAGCCTCAAAAAACTCACATATGCTAACTTTATTTTTTACTAAATATTCCTTTGGCGAAAGTTTTTTTCAACTCGAAGAATTGAAAACATTGGAGAATTTTTTTCAACGTTCTAAACATGGCTTTAAAGTGCTTTCAAAACAAAAACTAATGAAAGAGTTTTTTTTTCAACTTGAAAATGCTTCAAAATTTAATCGGTTTATCATATTACTAAACCTTATTAAAACCGCATCTGTTGCGAATTACAAAAGTTTATCTTCCTTTATTTATGATAAAAAATATTCAGATAATGAAGGGAACAGAATGCGAAATGTATTTGAATATACTATGAATAACTTTGAAAAAGACATTTCATTAAGCGTCATTTCTGAAGTCGCTAATATGACCAAAAATGCCTTTTGCAAATACTTTAAAAAGCGTACCAATAAAACCTATGTTCAGTTTTTAAATGAATTGAGAGTTGAAAACGCAAGTAAGCTTTTAGCATCAAAAAATGAACTTTCAATAACAGAGATTGCTGAACTTTCTGGCTACAATAATATATCTAATTTTAACAGACAGTTTAAAGCTTTTAAGAAAGCAAACCCTTCTGAATTTAGAAAAAAGTTTAAGTCTTCTTTACGTATTTAGTAATGATAACAATTTGCTGGCCATCAACTTTACCTTCAATATATTCAGCATTTTCATGATCTAAACGAATGTTTCTAACAGCTGTACCTTGTTTTGCAACCATACTAGAACCTTTCACTTTTAAGTCTTTTATCAAGACAACAGAATCGCCATTTTCTAAAATAACACCATTAACATCGCGATGGATGATTTTTGCTGATTCATCTTCATGTTCGCCAGTTGCTCTTGCTAGCGCTAACGCTTCGTCATCAAGATACATCATATCTAATAAATCTTTTGGCCAACCTTCATTTCGTAATCTTTGTAACATACGCCAAGCCATAATTTGTACAGCAACATGCTCACTCCACATACTATCATTTAGGCATCGCCAATGATTGACATCCATTTCGGTATTGCCTTCGATTTGATCCAGACATGTTTTACAAACCAATACATCATTAGCCACATTTTCATTTAATGATGGTGGAATGGTATATTGTGACAAGCTATTTTTAGAAGCACAAAGTTCGCATTGATTATTACTTCTATCTTGAAGCATTTGAAGTACACTCATGTTGATAATTTTGATTTTGCAATGATACACTTAATTAAAACTTGAAGCAAACTAAAAAGGATGCCAAATGACATCCTTTAATATTAATTAGTTATTGCTTAGCTATTTACGAAGCTCAGCAATGGCAGTATAAACTTGGTCTCCATGAACACCTGTTGTGTACTTATTATATTTTTCAAAAAAAGCTTTGCGAGACTCTGGAGTTTTCCAATGTGCTCTAACTAATTCTCCATTTCTTTCTGCCATTTTTTCTAAATCGCTCATTGAATCTAAAAAATATGCGTGCATAAATTCGGTTCTATCTGCTCCCCAAGCATGCATATGTGGATAGTAGCCTTTTATGTATTCATTTTTATGGATTACGTTTTCCACAAATTCTTTATTTAACTCGTTAAACTCTTTGTTTGATCCTTCTTTTGGAAATGCAAAATGTTGTCTTTGTAGATATAAAATTTTGTCTTCAGTTAAATCAGAACTTAAGGGTTTAGAACCAGGTAAAACAGCATAAATTTCATCTGAATGGTTTACAGAGTAAAAATCGTTTTGTCTTTTTAGGAACGCTGTTCTCACTTTTTCATCTGGCCATGCTTCTTTTTCTAATTCACCGTTTCGAGTAGAGGCCTTGTCAATATTTTCCCAACTACTAAAAACTTGTACATATTTTAACTCGGTATTATCATCGCTCCAACGATGTAAATAAAAGCCAGCTCCCATAATGTATTGGTTTTTTTTGGTGACCTTTTCAAGGTATTCTTTTTCAGTTTTTACCCAAGTAGTATCTTGATTTTCCATGTTCCAATGCATGGTTGTAACCGTATAGTATTGAGGTGTTTCAGCATCTTGAGCTACTGTAGCATTCGTAAATAGTAAGGCAAACAATGCCATTACAATTAATAGTTTTTTGGTTGTTTTCATAATTGAATAAATTAATGTTAGTATAAATTGATTAATAGCTTACTACCTTTAATTTGGGACAATACAAACAACTCAATTGGGACTTATAAGATTAAGTCTTTGTTACATTTCTGTGGAGAGATAAATAAATGTAAAGTATAAATTTACGAAAAAATATTCAAATAATTGATTTTCAATAATTTGTAGCTTATTTACTACATAGATATTTGGTCGCGAAGTTTTTTAGGCATCCCTTTTACAACCATATCGTATGAGTGGTCAATTAATTCTATAAGGAATTTTGTAGAAATTTCTCCAGACGTTAGAGAAACCGAATTCCAATGAACTTTGCTCATGTGGTAACCAGGATAAATACTATCATATTGTGCGCGAAGTTCTTCTGCATACTCAGGATCGCATTTTAGATTAATAAATCGGTCACCTACTTCCCATTTTTCTAGACCAACCAAGGCAAACATTTTTCCTAAAACCTTAAAAACTAGTGTGTGTTCATCAAAAGGAAAATCTTCAGTAACAGCTTTTTTGCTTAAACAATATTCGCGAAGTTGTTCTATATTCATTGTTATTATAATAAACGTTCCATTACTTTTTCAGGATGTTTAAGCTCTGTGTAACCAAATTGTTTGTACAACTTGTGAGCATCAGAAGTTTTTAACATCCAAACCTTACACGATTGTAATTGAGGCTCTTCATTTATTGCTTTCATCAACTGCTTTGAATAGCCTTTACCTCTATATTCTGGTAAAACAAACACATCCATCAAATAAGCAAATACTGTATAATCGGTTGCCAATCTTGCGAAACCTATTTGTTTTCCATCTAAATACATTCCAAAACACAAACAATGTTCAATCGTTTTTTTAACTTCTTCAAGCGTTCTTCCTTTTGCCCAATAGGTTTCAGTCAAAAACTGATGAATGACATAGATTTGGAGCTTTTCTTTATCAGTTGAAATTGTTATCATTCCAAAATTTTATATAAAACAGGTTTGCTTGGTGTTGCATCATTTTCAAAAGGCGCAATTTGAAGATTTAATACATAGCAACCATCTTTTACTTTGTTAGGCACATAAATAAACTCTGTAATTGTAGCATCCAATCTCAACTTTCCTTTAGTATTCCAAAACGCATTATGAGCTAGTAATTTACCTTCATCTTTTTCTTTATCTACACTCGGCAAATCTATTAACAAGTGCTTTATATTTTTGCTTTTTAAGTATTCTGCGGCTTCCTCTAAAAGGTAGGTTGGATTAGTATTTGAGTATTGTTTAGATTTTTTATCCTTCATATTGGGAAGGGTTCTTAACACAACAGCATCTCTTTTTTTATTGCCAAGGGCAAATTGAATTTGAGTTTTTGAAATCACAAAATCGTCATTGATAACTTCTGGCGCGACTGTAATAACCTCAGCTAAAAAGAAAAACTGTTTTAAATTTTTATTGATAGAATGTACCTCTTTTGTAATATGACCAACACATTCAGTATGTGTACCATGTGCATGAGGATTAAACATAATGTTGTTGAAATTAACATCTGCTCCTTTTTCAACACTACCAATCCAATCGCCACTTTTTACTGGTTCAATTTTTGGTTCTTCTAAATACCATGCATTTACATTGGTTTTAGACGCTCGCATTGGAATAGAAATGTCTAACGGTTTTGATAAATCTATTTGTAATTTCTTAGAGTTATATTGAATTGTTGCAATCAAGATAAATTAATTTTAAAGAGGTCTGATGCGATACCATCGCTTAAAAATTTTCCTTTTTTAGTGACCAATAATTTGTTGTTATCAAGATACAACAAATGTTCGTTAATATGTTTTTGAGAATGTTCTAAAAGATAATTTTTGTACTGCTGTCCAAAATCTTGTTCCACTTTTTCTAACGAAACTCCCCAAACTGTGCGTAATCCTGTCATTACATACTCGTTATACTTATCGGTTATTGAGAGTGTTTCGGTTTCAATTGGCACTATTTTTTGTTCTAAAGATTTGATATATTTTGAATTGTTTCTCACATTCCAACCACGCTCATTTCCATTAAAAGAATGAGCCGAAGGTCCAATCCCTAAATATGGTTTTCCGAGCCAATAAGCTGAATTATTTTTACTAAAATACTCTGGCTTTCCAAAATTAGAAAGTTCATAATGTACAAACCCAGCAGCTTCCAATTTCTCTATTAAGATATGAAATTGCTCTTGTGCTAAATCATCATCAACATTTTTTATGACACCTTTTTTTATAAAGGTTTCTAGAGCTGTTTTAGGCTCTACTGTTAATGCATAACTGGAAATATGAGGTATATTGTATGATAAAACAGTTTCGATATTTTCAATCCAACGCTCATTACTCAATCCTGGAATACCATAAATTAAATCGACAGAAATGTTCTGAAAATGCTTTGTTGCTTCATCTAAACATTGTTTCGCTTCTTTTGCATTGTGTGCACGATTCATCAGTTTTAAATCGTCTTCAAAAAAAGATTGGATACCTATGCTTAAACGATTAATTTCTGTATTTGCCAGTGAGCTGATTTGTTCTTTACTTAAATCATCTGGATTAGCTTCTAATGTTATTTCTGGGTTTTCAACGACTTTGTAATTCTTATATACAGAATTGATTATTAATTCAATTTCGTCTTTAGTTAATAAGCTTGGTGTACCTCCACCAAAATATATGGTTTCAACCATTTGGTTTTTGAATTCATCTTTACGTAACTCCAATTCTTTTACCAACGCATTTAGTAAATCATCTTTTTTCTTTAATGACGTCGAAAAATGAAAATCACAGTAATGACAAGCTTGTTTGCAAAATGGAATATGTATGTAAATTCCTGACATTATTTCTTAACTCTATCTTCATTCTGCTTTACAAAAGCAGCCCAACCAGTATAACTTTTACCAATCTCTACTTTACCTTCATTATAAAAATGACACACAGCAGCTGCTAATCCATCTGTAGCATCAAGATTTTTGGGTAGTGTTTTAAGTCCAAGTAAGCTTTGCAGCATTTTTGCTACTTGCTCTTTACTTGCATTACCATTTCCTGTAATTGCCATTTTTATCTTCTTTGGCGAATATTCAGTTATTGGGACTTCTCTACTTAAACCTGCTGCCATTGCAACACCTTGTGCTCGACCTAGCTTTAGCATACTCTGAACATTTTTACCAAAAAAAGGTGCTTCAATAGCTATTTCATCTGGATGATGCGTATCGATAAGTTCTATAGTACGTTCAAAAATAAGTTTGAGTTTAAGATAATGGTCATCATATTTTTTTAAATCTAACTCATTCAATTGCATAAACTGCATAGATTTACCAACCACTTTTATGAGCCCAAAACCCATAATTGTTGTTCCTGGATCGATACCTAATATTATTTTTTCTTTAGCCATTAATTAACAATATTGACAACCACTTAAAGAAAAAGAAACTCCAAAGGTTAGGGTAAATAGGTTTCCATTAAAAGACCCTAATCCATCTGAAACAGGATTAAAATCTTTAGCAAACCCATATATATATGATGTATCAGCAATTAAGGATAAACGTTCATTTAAATAATAATGAAATTCGATTCCTGCCATAACATTAAAAAACGACAAATTGTTATCAGTATAGTCTCCAAGTGGTTTTACAAAGGTATAACCTGGTCCTGCATGCCCAACAACTCCTAAACGCTCTGGTAAAAAGGTGAGCGTTTTTTTAGCATCATACACAAATTGTAGATTAACTCTACTATAATTAATTTTAAACTCTGGAGAGTTATTTGCATTTGAAAAACGATTAAAACCAAAATCTAATTTTGCTCCAAATTGATCAGCAAACATGTATTGAATTCCTAAATTAACTGTTGGAAAATTAACAGGTTTTGCTTCAAAAGGTGATACAAATCCACCAGAAGAAGGGTTATTAACACCTACTGCAATTTGGGCTTTTATCTTTTGAGTTTCACTCTGCGAAAATGACACTAAACCAAAGTTGAGCGTTAAAATAATGACTATATATTGTTTAAACTTTGACTTCATATTGATAATATTTGGTTTAATTTGTGATGATGTTAGATAGCCTGTCCTACAAAACTAAACAATTCTTTGTTGTGCTTATTAAATTAAGCATAGTTGTTGGCGCTTTTTATTTTATCTATTTAAAATTAATAGAAAACGAAACATTAGATTTTCGTGTTTTTATTGATTATTTAATCAAAAAAGAGGGTTTTTCGCTAAAAAACATTCTTTTATTGTTGTTTTTAAGCGTTTTTAACTGGTTTTTTGAAATCTTAAAATGGCATACTTTAGTGAGTTCAATTACTAAAATTTCATTCAAAAATGCTCTTGAGCAAAGTTTAGGTGCTTTAACGGCTTCATTATTTACTCCAAACCGAATAGGTGAATATGGTGCGAAAGCCATTTACTATCTGTCAGGATTAAGAAAAAAAGTTATGCTTCTAAATTTGATTAGTAATATTTTACAAATGAGTGTTACTGTAGTTTTTGGAAGTATAGGATTACTCTTCTTTGTATCTCATTACCATTTAGAAATAGACTTTAAAAAAATATTATATGCGCTCACACTTATACTCATGATTGGAGCATTTTTTGTGTTTAGTTTACAACATAAAGTCTTTGAAATTAAAGGTTTTTCAATAAAAAAAATAATTGAATTTATTAAGAGTATCAATAAAACAATCATTCTAAAAGCAGCCTTGTTTTCTATTTTGAGATACTTAATTTTTTCATTTCAAATGTATTATTTACTTCTTGTTTTTGGAGTTGATATTAGCTACTTAAATGCAATGATGGTTATCACAACAATGTATTTACTATCATCTATTATTCCTTCAATATTTATTTTTGATGTGGTTATTAAAGGTGGTGTAGCTGTTTATTTATTTTCAATTATTGGAATTAATGAATTGACAGTTTTATGTATTATTACTTTAATGTGGATGCTCAATTTTGTGCTTCCAAGCGTATTTGGCAGCTATTATGTGCTTAATTTTAACCTTCCAAAAGAACAAACTGAATGACCACAATTGCTGTACTTATCACTATTGCATATTTAATTTTAATTGGATACCTCATTGTTGGTTTTGATAAAATTAAAAGGTTTGCATTAAAAGATATTCCTGCTAAAACCAAGTTTACAGTCGTTATTCCATTTAGAAATGAAGCTGAAAAATTACCAATGTTATTGCAGTCCATTTCAGAATTAAATTACCCTAAAGCTCTATTTGAAATTATTTTTATTGATGACGAGTCTGATGATCATTCAGTTGAAGTTATCAAGACAATTTCAAAAAAAGTTAGAATTGAAGAAACCCTTATTAGCATTATTAAAAATGAGCGCAAAACCAAATCGCCTAAAAAGGATGCCATAACTGCAGCAATTTTAAAAGCAAAACATAAGTGGATAATCACTACAGATGCTGATTGTGTGTTGCCTAAATTTTGGCTTGATAGTTTTGATGAATTTATTCAACAAGAAGATTGCGAATTAATAGTTGCGCCTTTAACCTATTCTAAAAGTGATAATTTTTTAGAACGCTTTCAATTACTAGACATTTTAAGTTTGCAAGGATCTACAATTGGTGGTTTTGGTATTAGTCGTCCTTTTTTGTGTAATGGCGCAAATTTAGCTTATAAAAAATCGTTATTTAATGATCTAAACGGTTTTGATGGTAATACAGATATAGCTAGTGGTGACGATATTTTTTTACTTGAAAAAGCAGTTTTAAAACACAAATCTAAAGTTAGATATTTAAAATGTGAGCATGCTATTGTAACTACTCAACCAGAAAGAACGTGGAAAATCCTAAAACATCAACGTATGCGTTGGGCAGCAAAAACAAGTGCTTATAAAAACTGGTTTGGAAAGTTTGTTGGGATTATAATTTTTCTAATGAATGGTGGATTAATGGTTTTTGGATTAATGACACTTATTGGCATTATTAAATGGAAGGTGTTCTTTTATATTTTAATTATCAAGTTTGCAATTGATGCCTTGCTACTATTTAAAACTGCATTATTTTTTAATCAAAAAGAAAGTCTAAAAAGTTATCCATTAAGCTTTTTTTTATATCCATTATTTAGCGTTTATATTGTATTTATCTCTGTTTTTAAAACCTACAAATGGAAAGGCAGACCATATACCAAATAGTGTTTTTATCATTTATTTTTGTTAGATTTACCTAACTATAATCCTAAATCGTAATGAAAAAATTACTCTTAATTTTATGTTTTCTATTAGGCTATACTTCTGCTGTTGCACAAGACACCTATACAGTTAATGGTGAGACACTTCAATTAAAAACAGAAATTGATGGTCAATTAGATTTACTTTGGAATGTTATTGATGGTAAGTATCGTTATTTTGTAAGAACAAGTGATAACACAATTCTAGAACTAAAAAATACTAAAAGTGACTCAGGCGATTATCTTGAAGAGTATAAAAGCACTTTACAAAATATAACTTCTGGCACAGATTTATCAACTCATAAAGTTAATCTTACTTTAGGTAGTTTAAGAAATTTTATTGACAAGTATAATGGCTTAACAGATTTAAATTACAACTCTCAAGTAACTAAAAGTAGTGTCGATTTACGTTTAGGAATTTTTGGAGGTATTAGCAACAGTCCTTTTGTTGGTAATGATGATAATATAAAAACTCCAGTATTTGGTGTTGAATTAGAAATTTTAGAAGGAAAAACAATGCCTCGTCATTCTGGATTTTTGCAATTGAGACATACTTTTGATAATGATGATTTTCAATACTCTACAACCGAATTATCTTTAGGTTACAGATTTAGAGTTATAAACACATCAAAATTTGGGTTTTATGGCGACGTTAGGTTTGCCACCTTAAACTTCTCTAAAGCCACCATAAGTTATCTAGATGAAGATGATATGCTAGTAACTGAAAACATATCTGACACTGCGTTTGATGCTCCTTTTATTTTTGGTATTGGAGCCGATTTTAAAATAACAGATAACAGCTATATTTTTATTGGTTACAATCAATTATTTGCTGCATTTTTAGATAATCAAGGTAATTTTTCTACTGATATTACTTTAGGGTATAAGTTAAGTTTATAATGGGTTTATCAGATTTTAAATCTTCCAATCCTGCATTTACATCCTATTTTTGGGATGGTGAAAACAAGTCATCTTCAAAAATGACTATTTCAGGAATTTTTATAAAATCTCTTACCTCTATACTAATTATTTCTTTTGTTACTTTTTGCATTTGGAGGCTTCATGCTGATGGATATGATGTTACTTGGTATTCACTTGGTGGAATAATCGCTTCAATTATTTTAAGCGTGGCTATTTCATATAAAAACCATTGGGCTCCAGTAATTGTTCCTCTTTACGCTATAGCTCAAGGTTGTTTTTTGGGTGCTTTTTCTGCTTTTATAAAAGACAAATTTCCAGATATGCCTTATCAGGCAATTGGTGTTACTATAGTTACTTTTTTTGTAATGCTCATCTTGTACCAAACCAGAATTATTAAAGTCACTCAAAAGTTAAGAAGCGTTATTATAACTGCATCAATAACCATTGGTGTTGTGTATTTAATATCGTGGATTTTAGCCTTTTTTGATATAAAAACCTTTATATGGGGAACATCTTGGTTAGCTATTATTTTTACAGCTGTTTCTGCTATTGTGGCTTCGTTTGCATTGCTTTTAGATTTCGATTATATAGAAAAACACAAGAATACTGCAGAAAAAAGTAAAGAATGGTTAGCAACTTGGGGACTTTTAGTAACTCTTGTTTGGCTTTATATTGAAGTACTTCGCTTAATGCAGAAATTAGCAATACGATTTTAAAGTATTATTTATTGTGGATTCCGTAACAAGTGCGGAATGACAACTAACTTAATTTATATTTACAATTACAGGCAAACTAAATTCGGTAGCTACTTGCTGGCTGCGTTTTATTGCTGGAAATATTTTTGGTAACGAATCGAAACTATGGCGTAACAAGCTATCTAACTGCGGAATTTGAGCCTTGGTAATGTCGCTACATTCAATTGATTTTATTGAAAAAACACCTTCACTATCTATATAAATACGTAGTAAAATAGTATCATTTACGTCTTCTGTAACCACTATATTTTGGTTGGAAAGTTTAGCATTTAATCTGTCGCGAAGTACATTTTGAAAACACTCTTTTTTGTTGTTAGTAGAATCGCAAATAGAAAATGTTGGATATTCATCAACATCATTCCAATTAATGGATTTTAATTCGTCATTAACAATAGTTTTAGTGTCGATTTTCTTTTTATCAAAGTAATCGCAAGACACAAAAAAAAGAATACTTAAAACAAGGATTAATCGTTTCATTGTTATGCTAATGAAGCGGAAAAGTACAATTTTTTTAGATTTTATTCGCCTTTCATGAATTTTTCTTCTTTTAGCTCTTTTAAGCGTTTATCAACAAAACTAACATAAATGTTATTTGGGAATTTCTCTTTAAAATCTTCATACACTTTTATTTTAGAATCTATATCTGCATAATATTTGTCTTTTGTGAGGACTAATAAAAACTGTGTAAACTGATTTTTAGGATTTTCATTGATTGCAATTTGAATGGCATCGATTGCTTCTTTATATTTATTTTGACTATTGTATATCACAGCCAATTTAGAATATTCTGCATCTAGTGGAATGTCCATTAATTCTAAAGCTTCAGAAATATATTTTTCAGCATTTTTAAAATCACCTATTCGCTCATAAAGCTGACCTTGTATGTAAAGATTGGTTTTGTTTTTTGGGTCGTATTGAAGTGCTATTTCGCCTTGCTCAATTGCTTTTTTATATTCAGAGTCTTGTGCATAACAAAAGCTTAATTTCTCATGGATAAATTGAGAAGACTGCCCAAGTTCTATTTCTTTTTCAAACCATTTTGCTGATTCAACATACTTTTCGTCCCAATAATAATTTAATGCCTTTAGGTTTATTAGCTCAATGTTGTTTTCGTAAGCCCTTAAACCAGTATCTATATATTTTAAAGATAAATTGTGTTTTCTGTTTACTAAATAATCTTCTGCTATTTTGTAAATGGCTTTTTGATGAGTCGAATCTAAATCAAAAGCATTTTTAAAACTATTTATTGCTAATGTATCGCTTTGTAGTTCTAAAACTAGTCCTAATTCATAATGATAATTAGGGTTTTTAGTATCTATATTCAATAACTCTTTTAATAAAACAGAAGCTTCTTCAAGTTTTTGGTGTCTTGATAAAAGTTTTGCATAGTCATACTTGATTAATGCATTGTCTGGATTAGCCTTTAAACTTAAATCATAATTTAGCAAAGCCTCACCATCATTACCAATAGCTAAATACGCTTTAGCTATCTTATCATACACCTCTGAAGGGTTATTGTGAGTTTTATAAATCTGGATTGCTTTGGTATAATTACCATAAGCATATAAACTATCTGCAACAGACAAAACCGAAGGTTGCGCTTCGGTTTTAAACACTGTTAATAAGATAATGGCAATAAGGATTTTTCTCATTGTACTTGAAAAATGATTGGTAAACTATATGGCACATTCACATTTTTACCATTATACTTGCCTGGAGTCATTTTTGGTAACGACTCAACAACACGTATAGCTTCAGCCTCAAGTGCTGGATGAGGAGCACGAGCCTTAGCGCTCTTAATAGTTCCGTCGTTAGCAATTACAAAAACTACACTTATTCTTTGTTTTCCTTTTAAATTTAACTCTTTAGCAAGTTTAGTATTAAAATTTTTATTTATATGACTAGCTATTGCCGTTGATGTACAGTCCTTTTTCTCTTTATTAGTTGCTAATTGTTTACATTCTTCAAAAGTTGGAACTTCATCTATAACACCAAAAGGAATTTCAGCAAGATCTATCACATCTTCAAAAAACGGGTTATTAAACCCATTTTCTGTGGTATACAATAATAACAGCTTTAGCTTTTGTTCTTCATCATCAGAAATATTACCTTGTTTTTGTATCTGATCCATTACATCTGCTACTTTTTGAGAGAGTTCACTTTTATCTTTTTTATCTATTAACTTTTGAACTTTCTTAACTAAATCTGCATCAAAGTTTTCGCCAGATACTACTTTATATAATAGGTTTAAATTTTCTTGTTCTTCATCAGTAACATTACCTTGCTTCTGTATTTGCTTTTTTACAGCGCTTATTTTTTCTATTAACAAACTACCTTCACTAGGAATCTCTTTCAAAACACTTGTGTCAAGCTTAGCCTTATCTACTTGAGCACTAGAAGTGTAAATTAAGATTCCAAATACAATTGGTATTAATAATGCGTATTTTACTAATTTAACTTGTTTTGATTTTGATTTGTTTAACATAACGATTCGTTTTTTGATTAATGATTGTTTAAAAAATGGATTTATAAATGAAAACTGTTTAACATCAAATACTTGAGATAACAAGTTTTCATAATATTGATTTTTGTCGTTGTGTTTTATTGCATTAGCATCTGCAATAAATTCGTGTAAAGTTGATATTTTGTTTTGGTACATATACACAAGAGGATTAAACCAAAACAAGATTCTTAAAATCTCAAAAAACAATAAATCGAGGCTATGCTTTTGTTGTACATGTACAATTTCGTGCTTTAATATGGCTGATTTATCCTCTTCTTTAATGAGTTGACCAATACATATGTAATGAAAAAATGAAAATGCTGAAGTACTATTAATTAAGTTAACAAGTAGTACATTATCTTTCCATCGCTTAGGGTTTTTATAAATAAGCAAACTAATTTTAATCATTTTATAAGCAAATAGTAATGCTGCAAGAATCATCCCAACATAAACCAAGTATTCCCAATGCCAAACAAATGATGACTCATTTAAAGGTATTTCTGTAAGCGAAATATTTTTAGTAGTTGAAGTAACATCTCCAATAATTACTTCTGGTAATCTAATTATAAACTGTTCGGGTACAACTCCCTTGAAAAATTCAATTTTTACAAATGGTAATAGTAATGAGCCTAAAGCAGTAATTAGTAAGTAGGCTCTGTTCCAATTGAAAAAGGTTTCTTTTTTTAAAAACACATCATAGATGAGCAAAAAGAATAATTGAAACGCAATGGTTTGTAGAATATAGTATAACATCTTATTCTTGTTTTTTGTTAACCTCTTTAAGTACTGATTCTAATTCTTGAAGATTAATATCATTTTTCTTCACAAAAAATGACACCATACTTTTAAAAGACCCTTGAAAATAGTTATCTACCAAAGAGTTTATACTTTGGTTACTATATTCATGTTTTTGTAATACAGGAAAATACAAATGGCCTTTACCTTCTTTCTCATAATTAACAAACCCTTTGCTTTCTAATATTCTAACAATAGTAGACACAGTATTATAAGCAGGTTTAGGCTCTGGTAATTCATCAATAATTGCTTTTACATTGGCTCTTTCTAGTTGCCAAAGTACTTGCATAATTTCTTCTTCTGCCTTTGTTAATTGTTTCATGAGATATTAATTTTAATTTCTTTTGAATTGCTAATATAACTAAAAAATTAGTTTAAACTAATTTTTTAGTTCAAAAATGTAACAATTATCTTAAGAACACGTCTTATAATTAGATTTTTAAATACTTAAATGGATATTTTTTTAATTATTGTTGCTGCTATTTTCATGATTATAGGAATTTTAGGCAGCTTCTTACCTATACTTCCTGGACCACTAACAAGTTGGCTAGGATTATTAATTTTTCATTGTACAGATGCTGTACCAATGAATTGGACTTTCTTAATCATAACTCTAGTTATAGCCATTTTTATATGGTTTTTAGATTATATAATTCCTGCAATGGGAACCAAAAAGTTTGGTGGCAGCAGAGCTGGTATGATAGGCACTTCTGTTGGATTAATTGTTGGACTAATTGCGCCTATACCATTTGGAATAATTATAGGTCCTTTTATTGGTGCTTTAATTGGAGAACTTATAAATAAAAGTGAGTTTGATAAAGCTGTAAAAGCTGCTTTTGGTTCTTTTTTAGGTTTTATTGCATCAACCTTTATAAAGTTTATTGTGACAATAATATACTTAGGTTTTTTTATAGCAAAACTTGTAGAGTATAAAGACTTACTTTTTTAAAAAATAAAACCTAACAACTTCATAGTGTGAATTTGTTAGGTTTATTCTTTTTTTGCTATTAATTCAACAAATAAACTAGAGGGATTAATTAAACTTTGTTGACAATTCAAATATATATAACGTAAATAACTTTTATACGTGGGAAAACCGTAAACATGTTACGGAAAAACCGTAGTTTTCAAGTATATCAATGGTTTTGAAAGATTTTAAAATGCATAAAAAATGCATTTTATCGGTATTTTTTTTATAAAAAGCCTTTTTTTCGAGCTTCAAAGATTAAAGTTTCATCTTTTCCGTCTTCAATAGAGAATAACAACTTCATTTGTTTCTTCCTTTTTTCTATCGAACTCATAGACAAGTCGATATATTCAGTAAGGCTTTTTGTTTTTATACCTTGTGAAAGTAAGTGCAATATTTTTCTATTTATATCATCAATATGAATATCGCTAGTAACTAGTTTGTTTAAAAAGATACTAACTGTACTACTATAATATGGAGGTGATACAAGAATATGCTGAAAAGCTTCGGCTAACTCACTAGAAGTTAAATCACTTTTAATTAAAAACCCATCAGGATCTACGTTTTTAATAATGTTGTGAATACGATAAGACTCATTAAACATTGTTAGAATAATAATCTTTGCATTTGGAAGAATTTTTTTGGCTATAACACCTAAATCTTCACCTGAAGTAATTTTACCATCTTTAGAACCTGGAAGCCTTATATCAAAAAACAATACATCATAAGGTACATCTTGGGCAGACTTTTGCATTAATAAGTTTGCCGTATCACAATCATTGGCTGTATCAATAATAAGGGTTTGATCTTCGTTTTTAGTTGCCATTAATGTATTTTGATAACCTTCAATAATTATTGGATGATCATCTACCATTAATATTTTTATGACTTGACTCATATGCTACTTAATTGTATATGGTATATCTATTGTTATTGTTGTGCCTTTATCAATTACAGAATCATAACTTACTATTCCACCAACTTCATCAACTCTAGAATGGATGTTTTTAAGACCAATTCCTTTTTTACTTTTATTAATTACAAACCCTTTTCCATCGTCAGAAATTGATAAGCAAATTACATCATTTTTTAGTTGAAAACTAATTTTTATAAGAGAGGCTTCGGCATGTTTATAAATATTTTGCATAGTCTCTTGTAAAATTCTGTAAATGTGAATTTTAGTTTTATTAGAAACATTTTCCCAGTTAATATCATCGCTATGATAAAAATCGTATTTTAATTGATATGCTTGAGTTTGTGTACTAATAAGTGTATCTATAATATCGACAAATCCTGAACCAGAAACAAAATCTGTGTTTAAATCGTGAGATATTTTACGAATATCTTGCTCAATGTTTTTTAAGTCATTTATATACTGTGAGCGTGATTTAATCCCTTCTGGTCCTTCCTTAAAATTAAAACTATCTAGACTCAACCTTGTTCCAAATAAACGCCCTAGAATTCCATCATGCAACTCTTCTGAAATCCTTTTTTTCTCTTGAGCTCTAGCCTCATCTACTTTGTCTTGCTGAGATAACATTAAGTTATAAATTTCTTCATTTGCTTTTTGCTGATCTTGCTCAAATCTTAATTCTTTGTTTTTTGCTCTTTGGGTAACAATTACATATAAAAAGAAAATAGCTATAATTAAAACGATTGACACCATTAACAACCAGAAACGTTCTCTTGCAATGCGTTCGTTTTCTTGTTCTATTTGATCGGTTTCAAATTGCACTCTAGCAAATTTGTTTCTTATTCCTCTTTCATGGTTTAATAAACTATCACTTAATTTTATATGCTCTTCGAAATATTTTTTTCCTTCTTCTCCTGGTTTTAATTGTGCGAGTAAAGCCATTGACTCCAATAAAATATCGTTTGATGAAGTTTCCTTAGCCAATTGATAAGACTCCTCTGAATATTGCAAAGCATTATCAATCTTGTTTTGAGCTTTGTAAAATTTTGATAAATCAATTGTTACGGCTAGCTTAGTAATTGGGTCTTCAAGACTATCGCTTATTTTATAAGCTCTTTTGAGCATTTTCTCCATGTTTACATAATCCTTTTCACCAGCTTCAAATCTTGTGAAAGCAATATTATCAAGTATTAATGGATAAAATGTTGGGTCTATCTCAAATAGCTTTTCTTGTTTAAGTAAACTTGTATAGAGTTCTAAAGCCTTAGTGTAATTTCCTTTTTTTCTGAATACAAAAGCCTGATTATGAATAGATAAATTTTTATTATAAAACCCATCATCCATTTTATCAGCAATATTTTGTGCTTTTTGATTGTATTCTATAGATTCATCATATCGTTTTAATTCTAGAGAAACTATAGCTAGTATATTTAAAAGGTTCCATGATTTTTTAAAATTTGACTCGTTTTTTGGTTGATTTTCCAGTAATGCTAATCCTTGTATAGCATTTTCTTCGCTACCTAAATAATCTTTTTCAACTTGTAGTATATCTGATAAATTTTGTAAAATATCTATTTGATTTGGCACTTTTCCGAGCTTATCATAGATTTTAATAGCATTCGATAAATAAAAATAAGCACTATCATTTTGTACTCTACTTTGATAATAATACCATCCTAAATTTTGGTTTGACAATCCAATTTCTGAAGAATCATTTAGCTTAACAGCTAATTTCAAGTTTTCGAAATTCATTTCTCTAAACTTCTTATAATCTCCACTATACAGTAAAACAGTAGACAAAACTCTATTACTTTTTAAAATAATTGAATCAATTTTAGTACGTTTTGAAAGTTTTACTGCTTGTTTTGCATATTTATATCTAACATCTAATTCCTTAGTATTGTCATTACCAAGTTTTCTTAATTCAATAATGCTATCATATTCTTGAAACTTAAACGCCTTTTGTGCACTTAAAAAGGGCTTATTAACAAAAAAAATGAATATTAGAAAATAAAGTCTGAACACGCCTTTGTGATTAATTAAGTGTTATCAAATTTAGAATAAAATTTTTAATGAATTTGATTATTCTTCGATTGAGTTCATTATGCAAAAAACAAAAAGCCCTTATCAAAAAAGATAAGAGCTTTTAAATTTATTATACCTGGTTTATTATCCTTGTGTTGGAATCAAAACATCCTTTTTTGAATGAGCTAATAAATCGTAATGAGTTTTTGTTGATTTATAAGTATTAGCTTCGTCATTTGTTGGTGTTTTATCTGATTGGCTTGATACTGATAAAAATAAAGCTAGTAATAAAGTAATTTTTAAAGTTTTCATCGTTATTAAATTTAGGGGTCTATATTAGTTTTTTTGTTAATTAATAATTACAGAGCATTAAAAAATGCCGTTCGAGGGAAGAATGGATTATTAATTTTTTAAGCACAAAAAATGCTAAATACTATATTTAAAAAACGAGGGAAATTTATAGGCTTTAATAAAAACCTAATAGAATGGATTAAAAATTACCTAATTAAGTGATTTTAGGGGCTTAAGAAGGACTGCTAATGTATGTTAAAAAGAATTAAAAAAAGAAATAAAATCGATAAAGTGTTAATTTTCATCGATAAAGTGATATTTAAATTGTTAATATTATTAAATACCCATCTTCATGAACATCACTTTTATTTTTTGAACTATAAAATTTCTTTTTAATCTTTTCATTTAAAAGAGAAAGCAGGAATAACTGTTATCTCTTTTTATCTAATAAAAAAGCATCCCATCCTTAAATTTAGATAGGATGCATAAAACTCAATGAAATAAAAATTTGCTATTAATTATTTGGGTTTTTATTTTAATAGTACGCTTAATTTTGTAATAAGTGTATTTCCCGAATTGGTTTGATTTTCTACCCAAACCTCAACATAATCATCTACTGCCATATAAACAGGCCCAATAATTGTAAAATTTCCAATATCGTTATTTGGGAAACGTCTCTCAGCCGAAATTGAAGGAAGCTGTACTCCATTCTTATATACATAATAGGTAAAAATACGATTACCACCACTACTATGATCTATAGTACCTGTACAAATTATTTCGAAGTTTCTTGGTTTTGATCCTTTGTATGTTAATCTATTATTTGAAGATTCTATTCTAAATAAGTTTGTAGAAGTAGTAGTACCTGCAATTTTTGATGGAATATTTGAAGCAACAAATGTTGTATTTGTAGCATTTCCATTCATATTATAATATCCAATGGCAACATCATCACTCTCTCTAGGGATTCCTGGGCAGTTAACTGTCCAGTTTTTACTAAAATTAAATCCTGTGTATGAGCCTACTGTATATCTATTAATAAACTGTGTGCTAGTTCCACTAAAACTTGTACCTGTTAAGACACCAATATTAACTGTTGGGTTGCTACTTACATTAATTCCAACATTAGCACCATTAACTTTAGAAAAACCACCTTGTTTTTCAATAAATTCAAACGTTCCAGTAAATGTCTCATAAGTTCCAGAATTATTGGCCTGCCAACCTAAATTACTCATAAGTAAATCTGTAATATTATTATACGTAATACCATTAGTATTTCCAGAATATTGAATCACACTTAAAAACACTAATCCAAAACCACTAATAGTTCCAACTGATCCTGAATTTGCAACTATTGAGTCTCTAAAAATTAAATTTTGTGTATTTGCTCCAGATAAATTAAATACTGTACCTCCAGGAGCTGTTAAGGTTAAATTTCTAATACTTCCACCTGTTGCGCCTGTAAAAATAGCTCCTCCAACTCTAACAAGAATATCTTCATTAGTATCTAACCCTATAATGTAAGCGTTATTTAACTCAATAGGTTGTGCTAATGTTATTGTTCCATTTATTTCGTATAATGTATTTGAAGTAAGCAGATACCTTGTGCCTCCACCTGCTGCAAGTTCAGCACTTAAATCTGCTGCAGACTTTATAAGCTTATAATTGTTTCTTACTACAGAATCAATTTTAGTCCAAACACTTACCTTGTAAAAATAAAATGCGTTTTCGGTAATATCATAAACTAAAAGTCCGTTAGCTGGTGTTGCAATAGCAACACGTTGAGCAGTAGTCATTCTTGGTGCCAACATTCCTTTATTGGTAGAACTTACGTCCATCATAGAAGAGGCGTCTGGTGTAATTGTACCTACACCTACTTGAGCATAAGTGCTAGCACTTATTAATAATGCAGCTATGCATTTAAAGATGATTTGATTTAATTTAGTTGTTTTCATAATTAGTACTTTAAAATTTTTGTAGATTTTTTGCTATTATTTGTGTTTAAAACTATGAGGTAAACCCCATCGCTTTCATTAAAGGGAATTTCTATTCTATCTTGGTTATTTAAATTATCTTTTATCATTAAAATTTGTTGACCCATAACATTATATATTTCAACATTATTCAACTCAATATTTTTTATATTAGCTATAACTATGTTGTTTAACCCATCATAAAAAACATTAACATTCTCTATCGCTGGAGTTGAAACACCCAAGGTTGGTGTTTGAAAAACTATTGTATATCTGTCAAAATACTCTCCTATTGGTAAATTAACATTAAATGCAGATTCACTTAAATTATGATAAGTGCCTGAGTAATTATCTTTTAAGTAAACTATGTTTGTAAAATTGTTAGTTTCATCTAAAATAATTTTATGGCTTCCAGTTTCAGAAATGGTTACTCCTATTGGAAATTCCATATCATCTACAAAACTATTTACACCTTGAATTACATAACGCTTATCATAATTACTTTCAATTATAAAGAACATATCGTCATTTCTATTCCCTGCTATTAATGCATCATAACCTGGATTATATCTAGTGTCTGCTAATGATTCAGGCAAAAAGCCTAGCAGTAATTGTCTATGAAAACCTTCAGGATCTTCATAGCCTAATCTTAAATATTGGTCTCCAGTTGCATCATTTGTACTTCTATAAAAAACTGCATCTCCAGACACTTCTGTTTTAAATACTCTTTGTGAATTATTAAAAGTTATACTTCCAGAACCAATTGCATCAATAAAAAATCCTTGGCCAATAGCTACGTACTGAGTTGGAGCTGTTACTGTGCCTGAATTACCAATACCATTAATTAATGGTGAAGCTATTGATGGAGGTGTACCTCCTGTAAGGTTTCTAATAGCATAACCACCTAAATAATCTGTTAAATTATGTGACGTTGATCCTCCATCAACCCAAAAATAAAGCGCATCAACAACGGTTATGTTATCTGTAATAAACTTAATAGCATCTAAAGCTGATGGATATGGATTACCTAGCAGAGAGTGTTCTCCTAAAGTTATAGGAAATGTATAATCTCCATTATTAGGTTCGCCATAAAACACATAATTTTGATTAGCAGTTATGGCATTAGTTCCTTTCATAATATAACCTTCACCTGGATATATTAAGCTGTTTTCATCTAAGTTTATCCAATCTGAATAAGAGCCACTACCTCTTGAGTATTTATATAACCATTGTGTGTTAATTGTTAATGATGTAATTACATTATTACCTCCATCTAAAATGGAAGGCAAACCATTATATGGAGAAACAGAATTAAATAAAATTTGCGTTGGATTAAAAGGGTTTATAGCCGAATCTGTACCATCAAATTTGCCTCCTAAAAGTGAAAAACTCCCTGAATTGCTTATTGGAGATGACCAATAGTTGTATTGATATGCCGAGCTATAACCTTGTTGATCTAAAATAAGCTTTCCAGATACAATGGAGTTAGAATTTACTCCTGTATGAGATTGAATAAGTTGTGCTTCTCCTAAAAGCCTTAAATCTCCACTTATAAAGTTTATAGAGTTAGCAACATTTAACTCAAAATTATCAGCAACCGAAACGCCTTTTATACCAACAGTAGTAATATCAATTTGTAAATTATACAAATTGATATTATTTGTAGTTCCAGAAATTGTCACCACGTTATTTGTTGCACTTTTAAAGTAGGTTGTGCCAGAAAGTGCTAAAGTAACTCCATTATTAACAAAGTTATTGTTTAAATAGAGGTTTCCATTAGAGTTATGAATCCCTGTGGTTTTATTAGTGTATTCATTTTCAAAATAAACATTTGTTGAAGGAGAAATTTGCAAAATGCCTTCATTAACAATCTGCGAATTTGCTTTATCAAGTTTTGAAAAAAGAAACACAATTAAGATTAAGTATTTTATTTTCATTAGCTTAGATTTGGTTTATAGTAATCTGTTTAAATTGGTTTTTTATAATTATAGTTTTTGTCTTCAATGCTTACTGTTTCTAGAATCGTTTTAAGTTTTTCGACAGTTAATGGCTTAGTAATATAACCTGAACAAAGCGACTCGCTTTTTGCTTTATTAATATCCTCAAGCGATAATGAAGAAGAAAGCATATAAATATGAATTGGCTTTGGGTCTTTTAAATCAAACTTTCTCAATTCATTAAAAAATTGAAAGCCGTCCATTTGAGGCATATTTATGTCTAAAAAAATAAGATCTGGTTTTGTTAAAGAGTCAGAATTAATGTTTAAATCTAAAATCTTTAAATAGTTAATAGCTGAAACTGCACTAGTAAACATTCTTGTTTTTAAACCACTATCATACTTCTCAATAATCTTTTGATTTACAAAAAGATCTATCTTATTATCATCTATTAGTGTTATATTATTAATCATTTTTTTGTTTAGTTTTTAATAAAATTTGGTAATGTTAATTCAAAAAACGTCCCTTCGTTTTGTTCGCTTTTTACTTTAATCTCACCATTAAAATCGTCTACAATTCTTTTAACAATATATAAACCAAGACCAGAGCCTTGCTCTTGTTCATTATCAACTCTATAGTATAAATCGAATATTTTACCTATACACTTTTCATCTATTCCAATTCCATTATCTTTTACAGTAATATTCACCTTATTCTCTGATTGATTAATTTCAATTTTTATAATTGGAGTATGGTCATTAGAAATCGGCTTGCTATATTTTATAGCATTATGAATTAAATTTTGAAATATAGAATTGATTAACTCTTTGTTTGAATAAAAAATTCCTAACTGATTAATGGTTATTTCAAATTTTATAGATTCAAAATTCTTTAATCCACTTAAAGTCTTTAAAGTATCATCAATAACTTTCTTGAAATTTATAGTATTCGTTTCTTTGCTCTTGTCCTGTATTGCTGATGCATAAGAAAGGTTATCTACCAATAACTTTCCTCTTTCTAAAGTTGTATCCAGAAGTGTTGTTAATAGCTTAACATTGCTATTTATATCCTCTCCTTTTATTAGGTTAAGAAGACCTTCTGCAGATGTAAGTGGTGCTTTAAGGTCGTGAGCTGATCGATATAAAAACAATTCTAAATCTTCTGTTTTTTGTTTTAGTTTATTTTCTAATTTTTTACGGTTAGAAATGTCTAACATCATTGCACAGTAAAATTTTTCCTTTCCATTATCCCAATTACTTATAGAAAACTCTACAGGAAACTCTTGTCCACATTTTTTAAGACCAATCATTTCAAGGTTTTCACCATTTTTATTTTCGTTTAGATGATTTTTTGCCTTTAAAAGTTCTTTTACACTAGTTATAAGATGTTGATCAGAAATTAACATAGTTAATGAGTTGCCTATCACTTCATCTTCTGTGTAGCCAAAAGCAGATTCGGCACCTTTATTCCATTCTGTAATATTACCTTTACTATCTGTTACTACTATAATACCAACATTTATTGATTGAAATATTGTGCTATATTTTGCCTCAATATGTCTTAACTCTTTTTTTATTTTTAAATCTT
Organism: Aquaticitalea lipolytica; assembly: GCF_014641635.1. GTDB lineage: Bacteria > Bacteroidota > Bacteroidia > Flavobacteriales > Flavobacteriaceae > Aquaticitalea > Aquaticitalea lipolytica. Next base: position 1,132,501 of record NZ_BMIC01000001.1, read on the forward strand.
TCCTTAGCTTTTTAGTTACTATTGTAGCATATATTATTTCATTGTGGTTATTATATACAGGCTCTATTTTAGAAACATAGAACGTTTGTTGTCCTTTAGGTGAGAATTCAATGGTTTCAAATTCAGAAGATTCACTTTCGTTAAAAACTTTCTTTATTTGCTTTTTTACTACATTATGACTAACTGGGTTTATAAAATCATAAACATATAAACCAACAACATCATCTATAGAGGTGTTTAAAATCTTGTTTTTTGCTTTTAAAATTTTTCCAAATGAATTAATAGACAAATCAACATTTAAAAAGTTTTGTGATAAGGTTTTACCTTTTGGGTCAACCATTTTAATTGTCCCTTTTTTGTTATAATAATCTGTAATGTCATTATAAACAGCTATGTACCTTGAGATGTCTCCATTTTCATCTTTTACTGGAGTAATAGTAGTTTCCAACCAATAAAATCTGCCATCAACTAATTTGTTTGGCAAAACTCCTTTCCATACTTCTCCAGATTTTATAGTTTTCCAAAGTTTTTTATATAATATATCTGTATGTAGATGCGATTTAATTAACTCGTGCGTTTCGCCAATAATGTTATTTCTGTTAGAGCCTATTATTTCACAAAACCTGTCATTTGCATAAATAATTCTACCATATTTATCTGTAATAGATAAAATTGAATTGTTTTGAAGCAAATCAGTTAATTCATTTTCATGATTGTATAATATGTCTTGTTTAACGCTCTCCATCATAATAATCATTCTTTATTTTAATACAATATTCTAGTCCGTCTTTAAGATTATCAAAAATTTGAAATGGTGTTACTGGTTCAAATATTCTTTTATATGAGTTAATCAAAAGTTTCATTTTTATTGAATTAATAATGAATGCTTCTGATAATCTTAATTTTTTTAGGTCATTATTTCCTGCAAGCAACTTAGCTGCTGGATTTAAAATAGTTCCTTGCGAACTTCTTAAATCTATTAAAAATGGCATAGGTTTACCATTACACAACTTAACTACTGCATTTATGTAATTATCAAGAGTTTCTATTTCAAGATTTAAATTGACGTTAGTATTTCTAATTTGGCAGAAAAGAATACCATTTTCTGTCCATAATTTTGCCCTATCAAATTGTATTATGTCTTTTTCTGATGTCATTTAACTATGAGCATTAAATATTTGATTAATCTCTACAGAATATTGAAATGCGCTTTCAAAGTTTTTAAATACTTTGTTAGGTATTATTGGATCATAAATACCATGAAGTACCACAAGCATAAACTGCATAAAAGCCGAATTGACAACGAATGATTTTGATAGTATAACAGACTTAAGTTCTGTATTGTTAGCTAATAAACGGACTTGTGAAATTGTGTCCTTATTGTCTACATCACGAAAATCAATAAGTAAAGGATAGTATTCTCCATTTGATAAAGTAGTAATAGCTTTTATATAATCGTTAATGTTATCTTTTTTAATAACTTGACCATTATCGCTATTTTGTACTTTACAAAAAAGAACGCCATTGTCTCTCCAAAATTTTACTCTATCTAATTGTATTTGTTTCGTCATAACATTTTCGGTTACAAACGGAAAGTCAATTGCAATGCCAAAAAACAATTTTTGAAGAAAATAAATTTTAAGTAATTGATTTTTAGCTACTTAATAAAATCATGAAAATTGAATAAGAAAAAAATACCCACGGTATTCCGTGGGTTAAAATCCGATGAAATGTAATTTCACGGAATACCGTAAAACTTAATCAGGCTTTTTTATTCCTAATTTCTTCATTCTATCGCGCAATGTGCTTGGTTTAATTTCGAGAAGTTGGGCTGCGCCATCAGACCCATCTATTTTCCAATTACATTTTTTAAGTATTTTTATAATGTGTAGTCGTTGTGCTTCATCTAAAGTTAAAACTGTTGAAGATATTAGTTTCTCTTCGGAACCCGTTTCAAAATTTGGCAATACAAGTGTTTTGTCTTGCGATAGAATAACAGCTCTTTCAATTAAGTTTTCAAGCTCTCTTATATTTCCTGGCCATGAATACTCTTGCATATTTCGCTTTGTTTCTTCAGACATAAACTTAATATCTTTATTATAAGCTTTACTAAACTTATCTACAAAGTGCTCTATTAATATAGGAATATCTTCAACTCTATCTCTTAAAGGTGGAACTACTATAGGAAATACATTAAGTCTAAAAAATAAATCTGATCTGAATCTTTTTTCTTCTACTTCTACTTTTAGATTTCTATTAGTAGCTGCAATTATTCTAATATCAACTTTTTGTGTTTCAGTACTACCTATTTGCTCAATTTCCGATTCTTGAATAGCTCTTAATAGTTTAGGTTGCATATCTATAGGTAACTCACCAATCTCATCTAAAAATAACGTACCACCATCGGCTAATTTAAACTTACCTATTTTATCGTTAATTGCTCCTGTAAACGATCCTTTTTTATGACCAAACAACTCGCTCTCAATAAGCTCTTTTGGTATAGCAGCACAATTAACCTTTATTAGTGGTTTATTTTTTCTTGGACTTGTATTATGAATTGCTCTTGCTAATAACTCTTTACCTGTACCAGACTCTCCTAAAAGTAACACAGTAGCATTAGTAGCAGCAACAAGCTCAACATCTGTAAGCACATTGCTAAAAACTGCGCTACCATAAACCATTTCTTCATAGTTAAATACTAAGTCTATCTCTTCTCTTAAGTAGACATTTTGTTCTTCTAGCTCTTTTTTTAACTTATTTAATTCAGTATTAACTTCTAAAAGTTTTTCATTTGTTTTAACAAGCTTGCCTTCTGCAATATTTCTCTCAGTGCTTTCTACCATTAAAGACACCACATTTGCAATTGAAGTTGCAAAATTTTCTTCCTCATTATTAAAAACTCTTTTATCATTAGAACTCTCAAAACTAATAATACCATAATGATCATTTTTACCATGAATAACAACATCTAATCTTGATGATATATTTGATGGAATGTAAAAATCTTTAGCAAAAGGTTTTGTGATAGGATTATTACTTACATCTGCTATATTTATTGAGGTTTCATTCTCAAACACATTAAAATATGCTGGGTAATCTTCCTTTTTTATAACTAACCCATTTTGATCATAAACATTTTCATCAGCATTATAATAAAGTTCGCTCAATAATTCGGTTTTATCATTCTCAAACTTCCATAAAGTAACTCTTTCAACATTTAATGAATTAGCTGAAACTTTAGCAATCTTTTTTATTGTAGAATTAAAATCTCTACCGACATAACCAACTAATTTTAAAATGGTGTTTTTTCTATCTAATGCTATTTCTGCAAGGTTTTCAAGTATTCTTTTAGCTTTATCTTCTTCTGTAACATCTTTTATGGTACCAAATAAAGCAATAACTTCTCCTTTATCATTTAATATATTTCCTGATAAAAAAGACGCTAAAAACTTGTCGCCATTTTTTTTAAAAAACTCAAGCTGAAAAGACTTCGTCTCTCCTGAAGCTACTTCATCTTTAATCTCCAGCATTAATTCTAAGTCTTCCATTTTAGCAAATGGATATGGCAAATCTAGCCCAATAAGTTCTTCTTTTTTATAACCAAGAATTTCACTTAATGAGTTATTAACCATGATAATTTTACCACTGAGATCGACAATTAACAAGCCTTCCTGCATAGACATTATCAGTTTATCTGAAAACTCCTTGGCAGCTCTTAATTCTTCTCTAGCTTTAACTTTTACAGAAACATCTTCAATTGACGCTATAAATGCAACACCTTTATCATTTTCATCTTTTACAGATGAAATAGAAATCTGAACAGGAAAACGCTCACCGTTTTTACGTTTAAACACTGTTTCTCCGCTTTTGTCAATGCCAATTAGTGTTTTTTCAACTATATCATTAATTTCATCATAATATTCTGGAGGCCAATATGGAAATGGTGGAGAAATTCCTAATAATTCTTTTTCTGAATATCCAGTCATTTTACATAATGCTGGATTTACATGAATATGTTTTGTGTTTGCATCAATAACAGAAAGTCCATGCTGCATACTGCTGATTAAGCTTTCTGAAAACTCTTTAGCTGCCTTTAAAGCAATTTCACTTTGTTTGCGCTCGGTAATATCTTGAATTGTACCAAAAAAATTAATTGCCTCTCCATTAACATAAACAACTTCACCAATGCCATGAATCCATTTTAATTCTTTTTTGTTTTTGGTAAGTATTCTATATTCTACATCAAAAATTTCTCCTGTTTCTACACACCTATCTAATACTTTTTTATTACTATCTGTATCATCTGGATGTGATATGGTTTTCCAAACATCTAATGTTATTACTGTATCAGATTCAACACCTACAATCTCTCTATAGCTAGATGAGCCATGTACAATTTGTGCTTTAAAATCATAATTATAGCTGCCAATTTTTGCTAGTTTTTGAGCTAATAAGAGCGATTTTTCACTTTCTTGTAGTTTTAGTTCTGCTTTTTTACGCTCAGTAATATTACGTATAATACCAAGAATTCTTCCATCTGTTTGAAGTTTTGCCGATATTTCAGTGTCTATTAATGTTCCATCCTTGCAAATTAATTGTCTTTCAAAAAGCACAGGTTTTCCTTTAAGTATTTTTTCGTGCCTTTCTGGGCTAGCAATAAAATCACCTTGAATTATGTTTTGTATTTTTAATTTTGAAAACTCGTTTTTTGTATATCCTAAAACTGTATATGCAACTTTATTAAAATCAAATATGTCGCCTTCTAAAGAGTATGTAACAATAGCATCACTAGCTTGATTTACTAAAGACTTATAAGACTCATCTCTTTTTTTAATTTCTGCTACAATTTTTGCTTTTTCAATAGCAACAAGAGCTAAATTAACAACGTAATTAAGATCAACTATCTCTTCATCACTTGGCGAATTTACCTCTTTGCCATAAATGGCAAATGTTCCTAAAACAATATTATTTTTTGAAAGTATTGGTATAGACCAACACGATTTTAAATTATGTTTTAAGGCAATATCTCGATAATCTTCCCATAATTTATCTTTACTAATATCTGAAACTATAACAAGCTTTTTAGTAAATGCAGCTGTGCCACATGACCCAGCTTTTTTGCCAATTTTGGCGCGTTTTATTGCTAAATTATAGGCTTGTGGCATAGAAGGTGCCGAAACAAGTTCTAAATGAATTCCGTCTTCATTCATTAAGCTTATAGAAGCTTGGTAATTTTTATGATTAGATTCGTAGTTTAAAAGTATATGATCAAAAACCTTACTTAAAGGTGTACTATGTGCTATTAAATCTAAAACTTCATTTTTATGAATTAATAATTTTTCAGCCTTTTTTCGTACTTCAATTTCTCTTTCAAGGTCAAAACTTTTTTGTTCTAACTTGTTTATAAGTCGTTCGCTATAAAGTTTTAGTACATCTTCATTCGTTATTTTATCCCTTTTAACTTGTTTAGTTGGTTTGCTATTTTTACCTAAAATATTCTTAACCGTTGATATTACTTCATCATGATCAATTGGTTTTCTTAAATATTTGGCCGCTCCAAGTTTTAGAGCAAAGTCTTCATCTAATCTTTCTGTATAGGTTGATGTATAAAAAACAAAGGGTATGTTTTTAAATAATTTTTCTTCTTTACAGGCTTGACAAAACATAAACCCATCCATTACAGGCATTAAAATATCTGAAATAATTAAATCTACATTATTGTTTTCGTATAACTTTTTTAATCCTTCACTACCATCATTTGCCTCAATAACATGATAACCTACTTCTTCAAGAATAACGCGAAGGAGATATAAGTTTTCATAAGTATCATCTACTATTAAAATAGTTTTTTTAATCATTTTCCTTTTTCATTAATAATGCTTCTCATTTGATTTACAAATGTGTCTGGGTTTATTGGTTTCTCTAAATAACCATCTGCTCCAGACTCAATAGCTTTTTCTTTATCGCCTCCCATGGCATAAGAAGTTACTGCAATAATAACTGTGCTTTTAGGCAAGCCATTATGGCTTAATTTATTACATATTTCGTAACCATCCATATCTGGTAATTGAATATCAATTAAAATAATTTCTGGATGGTGTTTATGCGCCAAATCCAATCCGTCTTTTCCATTAAAAGCTTCAATTACATTGTAATTGTTTTTTTGGAGCAAATATGATAACATGTACATATTTTGCTCATTATCTTCAATTATTAATACAGTAGATTTCATATGTAAGCAATGTTTTTTTTTAAATATAATAAATTTATATGTTCTATAAGTTATTTATTATCAAATAGTTATAAAGGCAGCGTAAATGCAAAATTACTTCCTTTACCTATTTCACTTGTTACTTGAATTTTCCCTCCTAATTTCTCAACTAAACTTTTACAAATGGCTAATCCAAGACCTGTACCTTCATGACTTCTTTTTAACCCACTTTCTAGTTGAATAAAAGGCATAAATAATTTATTTTGATCTTCCTTGCTTATACCAATACCATTGTCTATTATTTGAGTGGTTAATACATTTTTGTTTACATCTACTTTTACTATTATTTTTCCTTGATTTGAAAATTTGATGGCATTTGAAATTAAATTCAAAACTACTTGTTCTACTCTTCTTTCATCACTATTTAGCGTAATTTTTGTTTCTGAAAACTCGGCAATTATTTGAAGCCCTTTTTTATTGGCTTGTGGAGATAAAAACTCTATAGTATTTTCTAATGTTGATAGATAATTAAATGGTGCCTTAGATACATTTAATTTACCTGCTTCTATTTTAGAAATGTCTAAAATATCATTAATTAAACCTAATAAATGTTGCCCACTGTTTTTAACCATGAGTAATTGCTTTTTTTGTTCATCATTTAATGGACCAGCAAACTCTTTTAATAAAATACCAGTAAACCCTATAATGGAGTTCATAGGTGTTCTTAATTCGTGCGACATGGTTGCTAAAAAGGCTGATTTCATTAAATCGGCAGATTGCGCCTTTATAGTTTCTTTTTCTAATTCTAAAGATTGTAAGTTTAAATCTTCTAAGAGATTTAATAGTGCTTCTTTACTTTCATTAAGCTCTTCAGTTCTTAAATCGACTAATTTCTCAAGATTGTTTTTATAAATTAATAGCTCTTTTTCGCTTTCTATTCTATCAGTAATATCTGATGCTATTCCTACAAACCCATAAATATTATTATTTACATCTATAAGTTTTGTTACTCTTCCTGCTAGCCAAGTAATTTTTCCTTTTTTATCCTTAAATCTGAATTCTGAATTAAATATGGCGTTTGTTGACATTGTCTTTTTTAATTCAGACAAGACTCTTTCTTTATCTTCTGGATAAAAAGCGTTTTCCCAACCAAGTCCCATTGCTTCATTAAAACTCATTCCAGAATAATTCATCCATTCTTCATTAACATAAGTACATTCACCTGCTTCATTAATATTAAAAATTGCTACAGGTGCATTGGACGTAAGATTACGATACAACAACTCACTTTTTCTTATTTGTTCTTTAGAGCTTTCATGAATTAATTTTAATTGAGATTCCTGCTCTATTAGCTTACTATTAATTATTTCGTTTAATCGTTCTGATTGTCCAATAAAATACCAAACTATCCAACTGGCTAAAATAGAAATTACAAACCCAAATACTGAAAACCATATTGCAGTATTAAAGGGTATCTCTCTTGGCACAACATAAAGTTTCCATTCGCCATAATCCATTTCTATTGGTACAGCGTATTCTTTTAAAGATGCCATATTATTCTTTAAAAAGAACTCTTCTTTACCTGTTTCTAAATTTACTCTTGACAATTGATAATTAAATCTATTATCGTTTGAAGGGTCTATATTTAAGTCATTAAAAAAAGTAGACATTTTAGTAACTACTGCAGAGAATCCAGCGAATTTGCCATCTATAAAAATAGGCTGTCTACTTATCATGCCTATACCACCTTGTTTTAAGTTAACTGGGCCTGCTATAAAAAAATCTTTCTTTTTTATAGTTGCTAGTGCTCCACTACTCGCTTCAATACTATTTAAAATATTAAAACCTATAACTTCATTATCTTTTAATGGATACACATGTGTAATAAATCCGTTAGCATCAACCAATTCTACAACATCAAAATATTTGCTTCTATCTAATAATTCTATTGCTATGTCATCAAAATCTGACGGAATTCCGTTTCTTTCTACAATGTAGGCAAGAGATTTTGTAGCAGAATAACTAAACTTAACTAATGCTTGTAGCTTTTCTTTAATTAAACTTACTTGAGTATCTATTTCTTTTTTTTGCTCATTTTCGTTTATTAAATATTTCTGAAAAGCAATATATTGAGTACTAAAAAGCAGTATTGCAAAAGTAGCAAGACCACCTACTATAGGGTTTTTAAAAGTAGAATTAAAAGTGCGTTTCATATTAAAATAAAATCAAACAGGTTTATTATTTTGGTTGTTAGTTTAATTTTCATTTTTTGATTTTAATTCTTTAATAATATTTTTTAGTTCTTTCATTTTCAACTCTCTACCGACAAATAATTTATTCATTCGTTGTAATTCGTTATTTTTTAAACTTACCTCTTCAGTTCTAATTTTAACTAGTTCTTCTAATTGATTTCTGTGTTTTTCTAATTCGACTTCTACTTTTTTGCGTTCTGAAATATCTCTTATAATTCCTATTAAAAATTTATTACCTTTTTCATCTATAAATCTAGATTTCTTTGTAGAAATAATCTTCTTATCCAAACCATCTATAGTCAAACTTTCTTCATTAATATTTTCTTCACCAGTTGAGAGTACTTGCTTATCAATTCGTAAAAACATTTCCATTTCTTCAGGTGCCACATCTTCAGCAAGTGTTTTGCCTATTATGTTTTCTTTAGAAAGATTAAAAATATCACAAAAAGCGTCATTTACCAGAAGTAATCTGCTTTGTTCATCTTTTACAAATATTGGATCTCCTACATTATTGATAATATTATCAAGATACTTTTCATTCTTTTTAAGAAGATCTTCCGCCTTTTTACGTTCAGTAATATTTGTTGCTACAATTCCTAAAGCTAACGGTGTATTTTTAATGCTATCTGATATTAAAAAACCTGACATTTCAATTGGGATTAGATCTCCTGTTTTAAAGTTTTTTAGTTGAACTTCTCCATTCCATCTTTTTTTAGTAAAAATGTTAGGCATGTGTTCATTTAAAATAGTATCATGGTAATGTTCAGGGAAAAAATCTTTAATATTATTAGGCATGGCCTCTTCGGCACCTAAACCTACCATTTTTCTACCCAATGTGTTTAAATAAATAGGATTGCCTTCTAAAGTAGCCAACCCAATAAAATCGTCGCTAGTTTCTATTAACGAAAGTAACATTTGATTGTTCTCTTCTGAAATTTTACGTTCTGTTATATCAGTAAAATAAATGGTTAAACCGTTTTTTGATGGGTAAATCCTGTTTTCAAACCACTTTTGAAAAGGCTCGTAAAACTCTTGAAAATATATTGTTTTTTTTGTTTCAACAGCTTTATAATAAGCATTGTAAAAAGGCAATCCAACACCATCTGGAAACTCTGTCCATATATGTTTACCAATTAAGCTTTGTGGGTTTCTTCCTAAAAACTCGCCAGCTTTTTTATTTACAAAAGTATAACACCAATTGGTATCTAAAGAAACAAAACCATCAGAAATATTATTTAATGTAGTTTCCATATTTGAAACTAATTTTTTTTCAGACTCTTCTTTTTCTTCTTTAAGCTTAAAATACTTGTCCCTGTATTTAAGTATTGAAAATATATTTCTATTTTGATTTGCAATAAAATCATTCCTCTCCTTCTCATTATCTAGATACTTTAAATACCAGTAAAGTATTAATGAAAAAATAAAAGCCGCAAAAGTTTTACCTATAACATGACCAATTAAAGACGCCGTAAATTCAGGGTCATTATATTTTATAATAAAATTGAAAGCTAAAGAGTCGAAAAACAAAATAGACGTTAGTGATAGTAATAGAATTAAAAAGAAATAACGCTTATTTATTTTAGTAATTAGAAATTGATATAGAATGACTAATAAAACAAAATCAATGAATAAAATAATAGTGCCAATAATAAAATATTCATAGTCTATACTAAATACAGGGTTTGTTGAATTTTCATTAACCAGCCCTAAAACACTTTCTTGAACATTTGTAATTTCAGTTAAAGCAGATAACAAAAAATTTGAAATTACTATACCTATAATTAGAGTTCTTGCCTTTAAAACACCCTCTTTAATATAGATTAATAATATTGCAAACAATACTGCAGAAAAAATAATTATTGAACTTGGGTAAATAGGATATTTTTCTAAAATTTCAAATCTAACAACTGAACTTGAAAAAGCTTGAAGGTATTGTACTGCTCCAAGTAAAATAAACAAAGGAGCTAACCCTATTTTTGATCTAAACCTAAATAATAATAAGATACTTGAAGCAATGAGTATAAACTCAGCAAGTATGGCTAGATATATGTGCATTATAAAAAAATATTAAAAAACTTAAGTTAGGGTAATAGCAAGCCCTATAGATAAAATAAGCATCTATTTATTACAAGGGATTAAAAATTACTCTTCTAAAGTTAGGAATATTTTTTGTTATAATTCAAAGCATCATAGTTATTTACAAAAAACATTTTAACATGTAGGATGTTTCTGTAAGACTTTATTTGCTTTCTGTAGTAAATCCATTAAGATTCATTAAAAACAAAAAAGCATCCCGATTTTCTTAAAAAGAAAAAAGGAAAGCTTCTCATTGGAATACCAAATTACTTTGGTATAACTACTTCTCGAATTTTACTTCGAGAACAACACAACTTCTTTAATTTGCCAAAAAAAGCCCTAATCTCTTAGAGCTTTCTAGCAATCTTGCGGTCTGGACGGGACTCGAACCCGCGACCTCCGCCGTGACAGGGCGGCATTCTAACCAACTGAACTACCAGACCGTTGCATTATTGCGGTTGCAAATATACGCTCTGTTTTTTATAACACAAACATTTTTAAAGTTTTTTTAAAAAATATTACATTACTTAAATTTACTGCGCTCTACCATGTAGGTTGTCAGTATTTTATCAAAACTTTTATTTATATCTGCTTCAACATATTTTATTTGATATTGCCCACATTTAAGTCTTAATTCATTAAAATAAGACTCAACAGAAGTTTCATAAGATTCTTTTATGGTGTCTGGATACAAGTTTATATGTTCTCCAGTCTCAACATCAATAAAACGTTTTGGTGTATTATCAAAATCGAATTTTAATTCCTTTTCTTTATCAAACACATGAAATAGCACCACCTCATGTTTATTATGTTTTAAATGGCGTAATGCTTCAAATAGTTTTGTTTCGTCTGTTGAAGTTTGAAACATATCGGTAAAAAAGAAAATCAATGAACGTCGATGAATTTTTTCAGCAATTTGGTGTAAATAGGTGTACGTTTCTGTTTGCTTATTTAAAGGCTTTGAAACTGCTGTCTTACTTAACTGACTCAATAGCATTTGATGATGTCGTTCACTACCTTTTTCTGGCGAATAATAGTCGTAAGCATCACTATAAATACTCATTCCTACTGCGTCGCGTTGTTTTTTGAGTATATGCATTAAACTTGCTGAAGCTAATGCCGAAAAAGCAATTTTATTTAATTTACTAATCGAAAATTCCTTCATTTTCGGATAATGCATCGAACTACTGTTATCAATAATTAAATGACAACGCAAGTTCGTTTCTTCATCATAACGCTTAGTAAACAACTTGTCAGTTTTAGCATATAATTTCCAATCTATATGCTTTGTGCTTTCACCTTGATTATAAATTTTATGCTCAGCAAATTCAGCCGAAAACCCATGGAACGGACTTTTATGCATCCCAGCAATAAAACCCTCTACCACTTGTTTGGCGAGTAATTCGAGATTTTTAAATCCTCCAGTTTTATTGAGTTCTGCTTGTAAGTTCATTATTATTTTAAAACTTTGTCAACGATACCATATTCTACAGATTCATCAGCTCCCATCCAATGGTCACGATTAAAATCTTTCATAATTTTTTCAACTTTCTGACCACAATTGTCTGCTAATAATTGAGCACTTAATTCTTTAGTTTTCACAATCTCTTGAGCTGTAATTTCTATATCACTAGCTTGCCCACGTGCTCCTCCACTTGGCTGATGAATCATTACTCTAGCATGAGGTTGTATAAAACGTTTTCCTTTTGCTCCTGCAGATAAAATTATAGATCCCATAGATGCCGCAAAGCCTGTACAAATTGTAGACACATCGCTTTTAAGAGATTTCATACAGTCGTAAATAGCAAAGCCAGATGTTACATAACCTCCAGGACTATTAATATATAGGTGAATATCTTTTGTTTCTAATGCATCTAAATACATTAATCTGTCTATAACGTGCTTTGCAGATTTATCATCAACCTGTCCCCAAAGAAACACTTTACGTTCTTCTATCAATTTGCTATCAATAGCATCTTGTATTTTAGTTTGTTTACTCATTATTCTAAATTTTCTTCTAAAATAAAAAAAGGTTTACCATTACAGCAAACCTTTTATCATTTCTTTATGTTTATATCTTACAAAAGACCATCAATAGCGTCAGTATAAGCATTTTTAGGTGCTACACCTACTTGACGACCAACAACTTCTCCGTTTTTAAATACTAAAACAGTAGGTATGTTACGCACGCCATATTTTGCAGCAAATTCTTGGTTGGCATCTACATCAACTTTACCAACTACAGCTTTACCAGCATACTCTTCACTAATTTGATCAATAATTGGTCCAACCATACGACATGGTCCACACCAAGCAGCCCAAAAATCTACCATTACTGGTTTATCACTTTTTAATACTGTTTCTTCAAACGTTGCATCTGTTATTTCTAATGCCATAATATCTTGTTTTTAATAGTTTTACTTTTTATTTATATGCAAAATTAGTCAAAAATTCTGCCAAACCTTACATGGTTAGTATTTGTTTTGATTATAACCCAATTGGCTGATGTTATCATTACTTTTTTGGCGCATAAACCAGGCTTTCGCAAGTCGCTCTTTACAAGGAGCTCCAACAATTGCTCAATCCTTTGCGCGTAGATTGCTACCTTCATAGGAATGACAAAACTAATTCAACTTATAAAACACATCGTTACTTGCTAACTCATCAAGCAGCTCTTGAGATATTTTTACTTTCTGTTTTCTACTAGACATATTTAATTTTAACTTTTCATCATTATCATAAATCACAAAATTAAGTGCATGATTGCCTTCGTGCATTTTAAACAAATCGTTTAAAATGTTAATTCTCTTTTCTTGTAAGTCTTTTATATCTAACTGAATTGATAGTTTCTTTGCATAAGTTTCCATAACATCATGCAATAACTGGAAGCTATTAAATTGAATTCTAGGATCGCTCTTTTTACCTGTATCTTTATTAGTCCAGCCTTCATTAACTCTTACTTTCACAAAAACAAATGAGTTTTTCACAAAAAAGTGCCTAAATCTTAAATACTCTTCTCCAAAAATTCTAAACTCAAAACTATCTGTGTAATCTTCTAATGTAAATAAAGCCCAGCCTTTACCTTGCTTGCTTACACGATGTTGCACATCTGTAACTACACCTCCAAAACATAATTCGCGGTTTACATAAGGCTCTAAATTTTTAAAGAATGCTAATGTTGCATTACAAAAGGTATTCATCTCTACTCTAAAATCATCTAAAGGATGACCTGAGATATATATTCCAACTACTTCTTTTTCTCGAGCAAGTTTTTCCATTGTTCCCCATTCTTCACACGGTGGAACCAAAGGTTCTGCAATTTGAACATCACTAGCGTCGCCAAACAAACTTACTTGTGCAGAATTTTCATTCTCTTGGTGCTTTGCACCATACTTTATTGCTTTTTCTAAAAATGTAATTCCGTCGCCTTCATCAGAAAAATATTGAGCTCTGTGTGTGTTATCAAAACAATCAAATCCTCCAGCAAGTGCTAAATTTTCAAAAGCTTTTTTGTTGGCTGCACGTAAATCGATTCGCTTTGCAAAATCAAAAATAGATTTGTAATTACCATCTTTTTTTCGATTTTCTACAATAGTAACTACAGCTCCATGACCAACTCCTTTTATGGCTCCCATTCCGAAGCGAACTGCATTGTCTTTATTTACCGAGAATTTATAGTAAGATTCATTAACATCTGGCCCAAGCACATTAAGTTTCATACGCTTACACTCTTCCATAAAGAAAGTCACCTGCTTAATATCGTTCATGTTATTAGACAAAACTGCTGCCATATATTCTGCAGGATAATGAGCTTTTAAGTATGCTGTTTGATAAGCAATCCATGCATAACATGTAGAGTGCGATTTATTAAATGCATAACTCGCAAAAGCTTCCCAATCTTTCCAGATTTTTTCTAAAACATCTTTTGGATGACCATTTTTCTCACCACCTTCCAAAAACTTAGGTTTCATTTTATCTAAAACAGATAAAATCTTTTTACCCATCGCTTTACGAAGTACATCGGCTTCACCTTTTGTAAAGTTTGCCAATCGTTGCGATAAGAGCATCACTTGCTCTTGGTATACTGTAATTCCGTAAGTTTCCTTAAGGTTATCTTCCATATCTGGAAGGTCATAGACAATCTCCTCTTCACCATGCTTTCTGCGAATAAAACTAGGAATATACTCCATTGGTCCAGGACGATAGAGCGCGTTCATAGCAATTAAATCATCAAAAACTGTAGGTTTTAAATCGCGTAAATGCTTTTGCATTCCTGCAGATTCGTACTGAAAAATCCCTACTGTATCTCCTCTTTGGAAAAGCTCATAGGTTTTCTCATCATCTAACGGAAAATTATCTGGATCTAATAAAACATTATGCTTTGCCTTAACAATTTTAACAGTATCCTTAATTAAGGTTAAAGTCTTCAATCCTAAGAAATCCATTTTTAATAATCCTGCATCTTCAACAACAGAGTTATCAAATTGAGTAACATATAAATCTGAATCCTTGGCAGTTGCAACTGGAACAAAATCGGTTATATCGCTTGGTGTAATAATTACACCACATGCATGTATCCCAGTATTTCTAACTGAACCTTCTAGTGTTCTTGCGAGATTAACAGTTTCAGCTTCTAAATCTTCACCATCAGAAATATTAAGCAGTTGGTTTACTTTTTCTAGGTCTTCAGCTCTAAATGCTTTACTTAATTGCTTTTCATCATATCCAAAAATCTTTCCTAGTTTGGACATAGTTGGAATCAACTTTGCAATTCTATCAGCATCAAATAATGGTAAATCTAAAACACGAGCTGTATCTCGAATAGATGATTTTGCAGCCATTGTCCCATAAGTGATGATTTGAGCAACTTGACTACTACCATATTTATTAATCACATAATCCATTACACGACCACGACCTTCATCATCAAAATCGATATCGATATCTGGCATACTTACACGATCAGGATTCAAAAAACGCTCAAAAAGCAAATTGTACTTTAATGGGTCTATATTCGTAATCCAAAGACAATAAGCTACAACAGAACCTGCTGCTGAACCACGACCTGGCCCAACAGAAACATCCATTTTTCGAGCTTCACGAATAAAGTCTTCAACAATTAAAAAATAACCTGGATAACCTGTTTTTTTAATAACATCGAGCTCAAAATCTAAACGCTCTTTTATCTCATCTGTAAGAACTTCATATCGCTTTTTTGCGCCCTCATATGTAATATGACGTAAATAATCATCTTCGTTTTCGAATGCATGAGGGATATCGAATTTTGGAAGTAATACTTCTCTAGCTAACTGATAATCTTCAATTTTATTAACTACTTCTTCAATATTTGAAATGGCTTCAGGTATATCTTTAAAAAGCAATTTCATTTCATCAGAAGACTTAAAATAATACTCCTGATTTGGTAATCCATACCTATATCCACGACCTCTTCCTATTGGTGTAGCCTGCTTTTCTCCATCTTTAACACATAATAAAATGTCATGTGCATTTGCGTCTTGCTTTTCAGCGTAATAAGCGTTATTGGTTGCAACAAGTTTTATATTGTGCTTTTTTGAAAACTCAACTAAAACAGAATTTACTCTATTTTCATCTTCTTGATTGTGACGCATAAGTTCGATATACAAATCGTCACCAAATTGTTCTTTCCACCAAAGTAAAGCCTCTTCAGCTTGACTTTCACCAACATTTAGAACTTTGCTTGGTACTTCGCCATATAGATTACCTGTAAGCACAATTAGATCTTCCTTATGTTTTTCTATAATAGCTTTATCAACTCTTGGCACATAATAAAATCCTTCGGTATAAGCAGAAGAAGAAAGTTTAGCCAAATTATGATATCCTTTTTTCGTCTTTGCCAAAAATACTATCTGATAACCATTATCTTTTCTGGTTTTATCTAATCGATCTTCACAAACAAAAAACTCACAACCAACAATAGGCTTAATTTCTTTTTCAGTTGGAGTTTCGCCTTTAGCAATTAGCTCTTCATTTTTAGCTTTTATAGCTTTATTATGATTAGTAACCTCCTTAACAAAATGGAACGCTCCCATCATATTGGCATGATCGGTTAATGCAACTGCAGGCATTTTTTGTTTGGCAGCATTTGCTACTAAATCTTTTATACTGATAGTAGATTGTAGTACCGAAAACTGCGAATGGTTATGCAAATGCACAAAATCTACTTCTTTTAGTTCTTGTATATTTTGAGCTATTTCAACTTTAGAAGGTTCAGCATCTGTTTGAAGCGATTGAATTTGCTTCTTTATTTTAGCACTTTCTTGCTTTAAGTTAATGTGTTTTAGCCCAATTAGTTGAATTTCAGAAGGGTTTGCTTCTTTGAAATTCTTAAAATAATCAGGCTGAACTTCTAATTGTTCTTTTGTGAATTCTTCTAATCTTATTAACTCAAAAAAGCAACGTGTTGTTGCTTCAACATCTGCTGTTGCATTATGAGCTTCTGCAAAAGGCACATTGAATAAAAATTCGTGTAACTCAGTTAGAGTTGGTAACTTAAATTTTCCATAACGACCACCTGGCAATTGGCAAAGTTCAGCAGTGTGCTCTGTACATGTATCTAGTACAGGTAACTCCTGTAATTTATTAGCAATATCAGCACGAATAAATTCGGCTCCCATAATATTTAAATCGAAGCCTACATTTTGTCCAACAACAAATTTGGTTTTGTTTAGTGCAGCATTAAATTTTTCTAAAACATCTGCTAAAGGAACTCCTTGCTCTTGAGCTAACTCTGTAGAAATACCATGTATTTTTTCTGCATCATAGGGAATATTAAACCCTTCAGGTTGTACCAAATAATCTTGATGTTCAATACAATTGCCCAAATCGTCATGCAATTGCCAAGCAATTTGAATACAACGTGGCCAATTATCTAAATCACTAATTGGAGCGTCCCAACGCTTTGGTAATCCTGTTGTTTCTGTATCAAAAATTAAGTACATAAAAGTGTTTTATCCTGAAAAAATAAGAACGTTAAAATTAATAAAAATTGAAGTTTTTAGAAGCAAAAGTTATAAACACTTGTAAACAAAAAACGCAACCTTAATGGCTGCGTTTTTTGTATTATTTTTTGTTTATTAATTTATTATTGGCACTCTATAAAAAACACCTTCATTAAATCCAACAGAATTTAAACCATCTGATGTAAAAGCATTAAATCTAAATGTACCTGTAAGTGTTCCTGGAGTTGATTCAGTTATTACTATTTCGCCAATTTCAGGATATATTGTAACACTAGGATCAGGAGTATTACTTGTTGAGTAAACTGTATCATTAAAATCTACAAAATTAGCTTTAGAAATTGTTGCATCACTTAACGTATAAGTTCCAGTATTTGAAGATACTACTGTAAATATCATTGATTCATTATTGTTTCCAGCTGTAATAGTTACCATTCCATTGGTTCCTATGGTTGCATTAAAATATGTAGCTCTCCATAAGTTGTAATCTTTATTACCTTGGAATCCTGGTGTATTAAATTCAACCTCATTACCACAACTCAATAATGTTACCATGGTTAAGAAAAGTAAGGCAATCTTTTTCATGCATTCAAATTTTTTGTTTTCAGTAAATTGAAACGCTAATTAAATAAAAAATAACGTTTTTAAGCGCTTAAAAGTATAATAAAATTTACACATTACTTAAATTAATAGAAAAAGTCTGAAATTCATAAAAATATATTATCTTTGCGCACTTATTAATAATCGAGGTCGAGAACCTCACTAATTAATTTTTTATGTCAGTTAAAATTAGATTACAAAGACACGGTAAAAAAGGTAAACCTTTTTTCTGGATTGTTGCAGCAGATGCAAGATCAAAAAGAGATGGTAAATACTTAGAAAAATTAGGTATTTACAATCCAAACACTAACCCAGCAACTATCGAATTAGATGTTGACGGCTCAGTAAAATGGCTTCAGAATGGTGCTCAACCTACTGATACGGCTAGAGCAATTTTGTCTTACAAAGGTGCTTTACTTAAAAATCATCTTGCTGGTGGTGTTAGAAAAGGTGCTTTAACCGAAGAACAAGCAGAAGCAAAATTTGCTGAATGGTTAGACAGCAAAGCTGGTTTGGTTGATGCTAAAAAAGAAAATTTAGCAAAAGCTCAAGCAGACGCAAAAGCTAAAGCTTTAGAAGCTGAAAAAGAAGTAAATGCTAAACGTGAAGCTGATGCTGCACAAGCAATTGCTGATGCTGAAGCTGCAGAAGCTGCTGCTAATGCTCCAGTTGAAGAAGCAACAGAAGCTACTGAAGAAGTTGAAGCTACTACAGAAGATGTAGTTGCTACTGAAGAGGCTCCAGCTGAAGATGCTGAAAAAACAGAAGAATAAAAAACATAATTTTTTATACTTTTAAACTCCGATACAACTTATCGGAGTTTTTTATTTAAATCCTATGCACAAAAAAGATTGTTTTTATCTCGGTAAAATTGTAAAAAAGTATAGTTTTAAAGGTGAATTACTTGTAAAACTAGATACTGATGAGCCCGAATTGTATGATGGCCTTGAATCAGTTTTTGTTGATTTAAGAAACAATTTAGTGCCCTTTTTTATTGAGTCATCTCAACTACATAAATCTGAATTGCTACGCATAAAATTTGAAGATGTAGATACTGAACAAGATGCAGATTCACTTTTAAAATGTGATTTATATTTACCTCTCGAATTTTTACCAAAACTTGAAGACGGAAAATTTTATTTTCATGAAATTATAGGATTCAAAGTTGAAGATGTCAATTTTGGAGCTGTCGGCATTGTTAAATCTATTAATGATTCTACTTCACAACCTTTATTTGAAATTGATCGTGATGGCATTGAAATATTAATCCCAATGAATGATGCATTTATAAAAAAAGTTGATAAAAAGAAGAAAATTATCACTGTAGATACTCCCGAAGGATTGATTGATTTATATTTAGACAATGTCTAATCTCCCTTTTAAATTTAAAGAATTCTCCATTAATCAAGACCAATGCGCAATGAAAATTGGAACTGATAGCGTGCTTCTTGGCGCTTGGACATCACTTGAAAAAAGACCATTTTCAATTTTAGATATTGGTAGTGGAACAGGTGTTTTAGCCTTAATGTTAGCACAACGCAGTCTTGCTGAACTTATTGATGCCGTTGAAATAGATGAAAACGCTTACGAGCAGTGTGTAGAGAATTTTGAACAATCACCTTGGAGTGATAGACTTTTTTGTTACCATGCTTCTCTAGAAGAATTTACTGATGAGATTGAAGATAAATACGACCTCATCATTTCTAATCCTCCTTTTTATTCAGAAGATTACAAATCTGAAAACAATCAGCGTGATTTAGCTAGGTTTGTTGATGCTATGCCTTTTGAACATCTACTTGAAAGTGTTTCAAAATTATTAGCAGAAGACGGTGTTTTTTCTGTGATAATTCCATTTAAAGAAGAAACTTCTTTTATTGCATTAGCATCTCAAATGAGTCTATTTGTAAACAAAAAACTACATTTAAAAGGCACTCCTACATCAGACATTAAACGTAGTCTTTTAGAATTTTCTTTTCAAGAAAGTGATATAAAAACTAATGAGCTTATTATAGAAACTGCAAGACACCAATACACCCAAGATTATATAAATCTAACTAAAGATTTCTACTTAAAAATGTAGTTTATAATTGTACACTGCAAACGATTTCGTTACTTTTGCTATACAATTAAAATTACAATATGAAGCCAGATTTATTTCAAGCACCTGACTATTACAATTTAGACGATTTATTATCTGAAGAACACAAACTTGTTCGTGATTCTGCTCGTGCATGGGTTAAAAAAGAAGTATCACCAATCATCGAAGAATATGCACAACGTGCTGAATTTCCTAAACAAATTATTAAAGGTTTGGGCGAAATTGGTGGTTTTGGGCCTTATATTCCTGTTGAGTATGGTGGAGCAGGTTTAGACCAAATTAGTTATGGTTTAATTATGCAAGAAATTGAACGTGGAGATTCTGGTGTTAGATCAACTTCATCTGTACAATCTTCATTAGTTATGTATCCAATATGGAAGTATGGTAATGAAGAACAACGTCAAAAATATTTACCAAAATTAGCAACTGGTGAATTTATTGGTTGCTTTGGTTTAACTGAACCAGATCATGGGAGTAATCCTGGTGGTATGGTTACTAATTTTAAAGATATGGGAGACCATTATCTTTTAAATGGAGCAAAAATGTGGATTTCAAATGCTCCTTTTGCTGATATAGCTGTAGTTTGGGCTAAAAATGAAGAAGGACGAATTCATGGTTTAATTGTTGAGCGTGGTATGGAAGGATTTTCTACTCCTGAAACCCATAATAAATGGTCACTTCGAGCTTCAGCTACTGGTGAGCTTATTTTTGATAATGTGAAAGTACCAAAGGAAAATTTACTACCTAATAAGTCTGGATTAGGAGCGCCATTAGGCTGTTTAGATTCAGCTCGTTATGGTATTGCTTGGGGAGCAATTGGTGCTGCAATGGATTGTTATGATACTGCGTTACGCTATAGTAAAGAAAGAATTCAATTTGGCAAACCAATTGGACAATTCCAACTACAACAAAAGAAACTTGCCGAAATGATTACTGAAATAACCAAGGCACAGTTATTAACGTGGAGACTTGGTGTATTACGAAATGAAAACAGAGCCACTTCAGCACAAATATCGATGGCTAAACGAAACAATGTTGATATGGCAATCAATATTGCTCGCGAAGCTAGACAAATGCTTGGAGGAATGGGAATTACTGGAGAATATAGTATTATGCGTCATTCAATGAACCTTGAAAGTGTTATTACTTATGAAGGCACACATGATATTCATTTACTTATTACAGGAATGGATGTTACAGGATTAAACGCTTTTAAATAAGTCGCTAAACAACATTTGATTATCTAACTCCAACGAGTTAGATTAAATATGAATTTATGATAATGCTTCTCTAAAATGGGAAGCATTTTTTATTCAATTTTGTTTACATTTACTAAATGTTTTCAGCTAAAAAACGATTAGATAGAGCTTATAAGAATGCAAAAGTTATCAATTTTGATAACTCGAGTAAATTTATTCTATTTAGTGATTGTCACAGAGGTGATAATAGCTTCGCAGATGATTTTGCTAATAATAGAAATATATACTTCCACGCTTTAAAACATTATTATTCTGAAGGATTTAGTTATTGTGAAGTTGGTGATGGAGACGAACTTTGGGAAAATTTGTCGTTTACACCTATACTAGAGGCACATAAAAATGTGTATATGTTGATGAAATTGTTTCATGAACAAAATAGATTGCACATGATTTGGGGAAATCATGACATGGTGTATCGTGATCCAAAATATGTAGAAAAGCACTTATCAACTTATTTTGATGAAAAACTAGGAGAAGAAGTTGAACTTTTTTGTGATATTAAATATCATGAAGGCATTATAATAAAACATACTGAAACGCAACAAGAGCTGTTTTTAACCCATGGACATCAAGCCGATTGGTGGAATTACACCTTTTGGAAATGGAGTCGGTTTTTGGTGAGAATACTTTGGAAACCATTAAACGTTATGGGAATTGCTGATCCAACTAGTCCTGCGAAAAACTACAAAGAACTTATAAAAGTGGAACGTAGAACAAAAAAGTGGATTGCAGATAATAATAATTTAATTACCATTGTTGGTCATACTCATAGACCTCGATTTCCAAATCCTGGTGATATCGCTTTTTTTAATGATGGTAGCTGTGTGCATCCAAGAAGCATTACAGGTATTGAAATTGAAAATGGTGAAATCTCGCTTATAAAATGGCAGATTGACACTAATGAAGATGGCATTTTACAAATTGTAAGAGTACTTCTTGAAGGTCCTAGAAAATTGATTGATTATAAAACGGATTAGCTTTCAGGAGCTAACTCCACTTCCAAACCTTCCAAATCTGGAGTAATACGAATTTGGCAACCTAATCGCGAATTATCTTTAACATAAAACGCTTCAGAAAGCATCGCTTCTTCATCATCTTGTATTTCTGGTAATGTTGTATCACTCAATACATAACATTGACAGGAAGCACACATCGCCATTCCTCCACAAATTCCAATTGTACCTTCAGGTGCTAGTTCATACGAACGAACTACTTCCATAAGATTCATTGCCATATCTGTAGGAGCCAACACTTCGTGTGTTACACCTTCTCTATCAGTTATTTTTATGCTAATATCTTGTTCCACTAATTAATAGATTTTACAACTTGCTTAGGCGCTTCTTTTCGAGTACCATCAAAACCATCAACACCACTAACTGTTGTGTATTTTAACACATATTTCTTACCAGGATTAATAATTTGATAAGCTGCTTGACACATTAGTGTTGCCTCATGAAATCCGCATAAAATTAATTTTAATTTTCCTGGATAAGTATTCACATCGCCAATTGCAAAAATACCTGGTATATTAGTTTGGTAATCTAACGCATTGTTGACTTTTATAGCATTTTTTTCAATCTCTAATCCCCAATTAGCAATTGGGCCTAGTTTTGGTGACAAGCCAAATAATGGGATAAAATGATCACACTCTATTTCAAATTCTTTTTGAATATGTTCCGCTTGTGAGACTACCACTGCTTC
Organism: Aquaticitalea lipolytica; assembly: GCF_014641635.1. Classification (GTDB taxonomy): domain Bacteria; phylum Bacteroidota; class Bacteroidia; order Flavobacteriales; family Flavobacteriaceae; genus Aquaticitalea; species Aquaticitalea lipolytica. The sequence continues at coordinate 1,155,696 of NZ_BMIC01000001.1, forward strand.
CACTTTATCATGTCCAACGACATTAATAACCTCAGCAGGTGTGATAAGTTTAATTTTGCCTTTGTTTTTTAGTTCTTGCACTTTCTCAACAGAATCTAAAGCACCTCGGAATTCATTTCGTCTGTGAATTAAGGTTACTTCAGATGCTACTTTAGATAAAAAGATACTCCAATCGAGTGCAGAATCACCACCTCCAGAAATTACCACACGTTTGTTTCTATATACTTCTGGGTCTTTAATAAAATACTCAACACCTTTATCTTCAAAAAATGTAATATTATCTATAAGTGGTTTTCTAGGCTCAAAACTACCTAATCCACCAGCAATTGCTACAACAGGAGCTTGGTGCTTGGTGCCTTTATTTGTAGTTACTACAAAACTACCATCTTCTTGCTTTTCAATAGTTTCTGCACGTTCACCTAGTGTAAACCCAGGCTCAAACTGTTTGCACTGCTCTAATAAATTATTTGTTAAATCTCCTGCAAGAATTTCTGGAAATCCTGGAATATCATAAATAGGTTTTTTAGGATAAATTTCTGAACACTGACCTCCTGCTTGAGGCAAAGCATCTATTAAATGACATTTTAACTTTAGTAAGCCAGCTTCAAAAACAGCAAATAAGCCTGTTGGACCAGCTCCAATGATAAGTATATCGGTTTTAATCATGAATTTTTAAATTTCGAGAACAAAGTTATTATTGCAAATTCTTAATTTTTATGATATTAATCACTTTAAGCTTCAATATTTATAACTTTTTCTATTTGAGGTGCATATTTTTTAATAGTCATCTCTACACCAGATTTTAATGTCATTTGGTTAACACTACATCCAACACAAGCACCTTGCAACTGTACTTTTACCAATTTATCATCTTCAATTGATAATAAAGAGATGTCTCCTCCATCACTTTGTAAAAATGGTCGAATTTCATCTAATGCTTTCTCTATATTTAATCTAAGTTCTTCTGTGGTCATAGACTATTTTTTAACTGCTGAACATCCAGCCATTGTTGTGATTTTAATTGCTTCGGTTGGAGGTAAATCATCATTACGTCTTACTACTTCTTGCACTACATTTTGAGTTAATTTCTCAAAAGCACTTTCTAATACTGTAGCTGTTTGTAATGCTGCTGGACGACCAACATCGCCTGCCTCTCTTATACTTTGTACTAGTGGAATTTCTCCAATAAAAGGGACTTTTAAATCTTCTGCTAAGTTTTTAGCACCTTCTTTTCCAAAAATATAATATTTATTGTTTGGCAACTCTTCTGGTGTAAAGTATGCCATATTTTCAATGATACCTAATACTGGCACATTAATGCTTTCTTGCTGAAACATAGCGACACCTTTTTTAGCATCAGCTAAGGCTACATTTTGAGGTGTACTTACAACAACAGCTCCTGTAATTGGTAGTGATTGCATAATACTTAAATGAATATCTCCAGTTCCAGGCGGCAAATCGATAAGCATAAAATCTAATTCTCCCCAATGTGCATCAAAAATCATTTGGTTTAACGCTTTTGCAGCCATTGGTCCTCTCCAAACTACTGCTTGATTTGGTTGAGTAAAAAACCCAATAGATAGTACTTTTACACCATAATTTTCGACAGGCTTCATTTTAGATTTTCCATCAACATTTACTGCTAAAGGTCTTTCATTTTCTACATCAAACATTATTGGGATTGATGGCCCATAAATATCGGCATCTAATACACCAACTTTAAAACCCATTTTAGCTAAAGTCACAGCTAAATTTGCTGTTACTGTAGATTTACCAACTCCTCCTTTACCTGAAGCTACTGCAACAATGTTTTGAATACCAGGAATTGCTTTCCCTTTTATAACATTTACAGCTGGTTTTGCTGGAGCATCTACTTTAACATTTACAGTAATTTTGGCTTTTTCATACACCAAATTATGTATTGTTTGTAAGATTTCAACCTCTGTTTTCTTTTTTGCTTGAAGGCTTGGGTTTTTAATTGTAATATCTACAATAACCTCATCACCAAACGTAATTATATTGGTAACAGCTCCACTTTCTACCATGTTTTGTCCTTCGCCAGGAGCAGAAATAGTTTCGAGTGCTTTGTATATATCTTGCTTGTTAAGTTTCATATTTATTAAGAATCATTCTAAAGTGCAAATATACTGCGAATTGTTTAGAATTTGAAACCCTTTTATTGAAATGATTGATTTGAATATTGGCATAAATTATAGCTCTTTTGAAGGGTCCCAATATACTTTATCGAAATTCTGAATTTGATTGTCTTTTACTTTAATGCCTTCGCTTTCTAATAACTGTTGCATAAGGTTAGTCCCATCAAAATGATGCTTACCAGTAAGCAAACCTTTTCGATTAACTACGCGGTGCGCTGGAACATCTTTACCTACAGAACCATTCATTGCATAACCAACCATACGCGCACTACGAGCTGCTCCAAGGTGTTTTGCAATTGCGCCATAACTTGTTACTCTACCATAAGGTATAAGTTTAGCAACTTCATAAACTTTATCGAAAAAATTTAAAGTCTCTTGCTGCATTATAATTCCATTAAAATATTAATGAGTGTAACTCCTGCAATAATGCCTGTAATTGTACCAATTAGGTAGTTCATGTTTTTTTGTGATGTAAACTTTTTACTTCTAATTCTGTGAAAGAAGAAAATATACATATATAACATAACAAAAGTACCCATTGTTGCACCTGTAACATAAGCAATAACCGAAATCTTTTCAAAACTCATCCAGCCAAAAGACGCTACTGTAATAGTCATATAAGCCTGATATGGAATTGGAAACACATTTATTGCAGACAAAAACATACCTTGAAAAAAACGACTGTGCTTACTTTTTGTATGTGGCTCTATATCTGGTTTAGGGTCAGATTTTGCAATTAGAAGAAAGTAAATTGTTATAAGAACAAAAATTACAAAAGCTACACGCTGTAAAATTTCGACAACATCTCTATGGTTGTTTAAATATCTTGCAAACATAGATGCTATATAAGTTTGCAAAAAAACGATTACACAAACTCCTATTGAAAACACAATACCTCTGCCATATCCTTCTTTTAAACTAATTTTGGCAGCAGTCATATTTAATAATCCAGGTGGAATCACACCTACAAGTGCGATTATTAATCCTAGAAAAAATATAACTGTAATATTCAAGATTATTTAATTTTAAATCTAATATAGGTAATTGCTTTGTTTTTCTCTAAATATTGGCTTTCATAAAATGTTTGAATGGCTGTAACTTCTTCTGGACTTCCTTCTTGTTTATAAACATTATGGTTTGCATAAAGCACCTCGTGTCCTGCACCATGTAATAACCCAAGTGTATAACCATGCATAAACTCGCTGTCGGTTTTTAAATTTACAACACCATCTGGTTTTAGAATTTTTTTATATCGTTCTAAAAACTCAGAATTTGTCATTCTGTGCTTTGTGCGTTTGTATTTTATTTGTGGATCTGGAAAGGTAATCCATATTTCATCTACTTCTTTTTCGGCAAAAGCATATTCAATAAGCTCTATTTGTGTGCGTAAAAAAGCTGCATTTTTAATTCCTTCTTCAACAGCTGTTTTTGCTCCTCTCCAAAAACGAGCACCTTTAATATCTATACCAATAAAATTTTTGTTTGGATATTTTTTTGCCAACCCAATGGTGTATTCTCCTTTTCCACAACCCAACTCTAAAATTAATGGATTATTGTTTTTAAAAAAACTTGAATTCCACTGTCCTTTTAGATTAAATTCTCCATTTACCAGCTCGTCTCTTTTTGGTTGAACTACATTAGCAAAGGTTTCGTTTTCATTAAAACGCTTAAGTTTATTTTTACTTCCCACTACTTTAATTTAAATTTTTGGTAAAATTAAGGAAATATATGGTAGTGATTATATGCTTATCTTTGAATGTTACTCTAATTTGCGTGAGGGGTTGAAGCGACATCCTTTTTGCTTAGCAAAAAGATATAGCGTGAAACCCGACTTTTTGCAAAGCAAAAGTCACGCCCTTAAAAATAGATGAAGAAAAGAATTTTAGTCGCACCATTGAATTGGGGATTGGGTCATGCTACTCGGTGTATCCCTTTAATTAATGCCCTTTTACAGCATAATTTTGAACCTATTATTGCTAGTGATGGTGTTGCTTTAGCACTTTTAAAAAAGGAATTTCCAAAAATTACTTGCATAGAATTGCCTGCATATAATATAAAATATGCGAAGAAAGGTTACTTGTTTAAATTTAAACTTTTAAAGGATTCGCCAAAAGTAATTAAAGCTATAAAAGCGGAAAAAAGAGCAGTTAAAAATATTATTGATACTTATAAAATTGATGGTGTTATTTCTGATAACAGATTAGGGGTTTATAATAAAAATTTGCCATGTGTTTTTATAACTCATCAATTACAAGTTTTAAGTGGTAATACAACTTGGTTGAGTACAAAACTTCATAAGAAAATTATACAAAATTTTAATGAATGTTGGGTTCCTGATAATAGAGATGAACCTAATTTAAGCGGTAAATTAGGTCATACTGAAAATGGTCATTTAAACACTAAATACATTGGGCCTTTAAGCAGGTTTAAAAAAGTTGATTGTGATATTAAATATGATGTTATGGTTTTGTTATCTGGACCAGAACCTCAGCGCACAATGCTTGAAGAAAAGTTATTGATTGATTTTGAGTCTTATTCTGGGAAAGTGCTTTTTGTGAAAGGAGTAGTTGAAAAGGAGTTCTCATTAATTAAAAAAAATAATTTAACTATTTGTAATTATATGACTAGTGATGTGCTAGAAAAGGCATTAAACGAAAGTAGTTTTATTGTATCTAGATCTGGTTATACAACTATAATGGATTTAGCCAAATTAGGAAAGAAAGCATTTTTTATTCCAACGCCTGGACAGTTTGAACAAGAATATTTAGCTAAACGATTGTTTGATGGTGGCTTTGTGCCTTACTGTAAACAAGATGATTTTTCAATTGATAAACTTGAAACAATAAAAGATTATAAAGGGCTTGAAAATTTTGATTATGAAGTAAATTTTAAACGATTATTTAGCCTTTTCTAGAGTAAATGAAAACTCACTACCTACTGCTGGTTCGCTCTCTATATATATTTTTTCTTCGTGAGCTTCAATAATATGCTTAACAATTGCTAGCCCAAGTCCTGAACCGCCTTCTTTTCTGGATCCGCTTTTATCAACTCTGTAAAAACGTTCAAATAATCGTGGGATATGCATTTTTTCAATTCCTTCGCCATTGTCTGTTACGCGAACTATGACTTTGTTTTTAATTAAGTTTTCGATACTTACTTCGGTAGTTCCTTTTTCTCTACCATATTTTATTGAGTTAACCACAAGATTTGTAAGCACTTGCTGAATTCGTTCCTTATCAGCCATTACATTAATTGGGTTTTGGTAATCCATATCGAAGGTTAGTGTAATTTTCTTCTTTGCTGCTTTCATTTCAAGCAAATCGAAAACACTTTTCACTAATTCTATAATATCAAATTCTTCTACTTTCAGACTTAAATCACCAACTTCTAATTTGGTAATCATGTCTAAATCTTTTACAATATAAATAAGCCGTTCAACACCTTTATTTGCTCTGTTAAGATATTTTTCTCTTATTTTCTTATCTTTCATAGCGCCATCAAGAAGCGTTAAAATATAGCCTTGTACTGTAAATAGTGGTGTTTTTAATTCGTGTGATACATTTCCTAAAAACTCTTTTCTGTATTCTTCTCTTACTTTTAAGGTTTCAATCTCTAATTTTTTATCTCTAGCAAATTTGTCGATTTCTTGTGTAAGTGTAGCCATATCTGTAGTGATTGGCTTATTTATAAGCGATGTAGACTCTAAAAGTGTTAAATCGTCATATATTTTTTTTACACGTTTATAAATAAAACGCTCAACCCTATATTGTGTAATTAAGAAACAGGTTATGTAACATATAATAAAAAAAGCAATAATGTATTCCCAATTAACGGCATTACTTAAATACAAAAAAACACTCATAAAGAGCGTTAAAAAAATAGTTATGTATAGCGATGTTTTAATCGCAAACTTGTAAGTTTTTTTTAGTTTATTTTGCATTAATCTACAAACTTATACCCAACACCTTTAACGGTTTTAAAGCTATCATCACCAATCTTTTCACGAAGTTTTCTAATATGCACATCTATAGTACGACCTCCAACTACAACTTCATTTCCCCAAACTTTGTCTAAAATTTCTTCGCGATTATAAACTTTACCTGGTTTTGTTGCCAACAAAGATAACAATTCAAACTCTTTTCTTGGCAGAATTATTTCTTTGCCTTTATGAGTAATTTTGTATTCTTCTCTATTAATAATTAAACCACCAACCTTCATTATACCTTCAGATGTATCATCTTCTTTTAATCGTCTAAGTAAAGCTTTTACCTTACTTACTAATACTTTTGGCTTTATTGGTTTAGTAATATAATCATCAGCACCAGCATCAAAACCAGCTACTTGTGAGTAATCTTCGCCTCTTGCTGTTAAAAATGTAATAATAGTATTACTTAAATCTGGTATTTTTCTAATCTGTTCACATGCTTCAATGCCATCCATTTCAGGCATCATCACATCTAAGATTATTAATTGAGGTTTTTCTTTTTTTGCCTTTTTAACGGCTTCCAAACCATTTTCTGCTGTAATAACGTCATAACCTTCTGATGATAAGTTGTAACCAACTATTTCTAAAATATCTGGCTCGTCATCAACTAATAAAATTTTAATTTCTCTTTTTTTCATTTCTTTAGATTATAAAAATGGCATTGTAAAGATAAGATTAATAACAAAAAATTATAACAACAAGACTATTAATAACATTAAGATAACTTTTAGTAAATGTTGTATATACATTATGTCGAGTTTTTTTATTGTTTAACATTTTTTTGGTACATAATTTGAGTTAATTTTATAATTTTAAATTTAAGTTGATTTATTTGATGAAAAATTACTTTTACATTTTAGTTTTTACGATTTTTTTAATGGTTCCGCTTAGTGGTTTTTCACAGGTGGCAGAATCATATAAATCTGATGATACAACTATTGCAGGACTGTCAATATATCCTAATCCTGTAAGTAATGGTAAAATTTATATAACTACTACAAAAAACTTAACTAAAGACATTGAGATTTTTGATGTTTTAGGAAAAAAAATACACTCTTCTTCATTATTTGGCAACGAGTTAAATGTATCAAAACTAACACCTGGAATTTATATCCTTAAAATTAAGGAAAACAATATTTCGGCCACAAGAAAGCTGGTTGTTAGATAATTGCATTCCAAATGTTATTATATTGTAAAATAGGTTATTGAACTTATCAAGGCTATATTTTTGTCTAAATTATCATTATATTTGTCAAGATTTATAAATTAATTAATTATGAAAAAAATTTACTTTTTATTTTCCCTTTTATCGCTTTTAAGTTTTAATACCTTTTCTCAAGGTAATGAAAACTTTAATGGCTTTGTTTCTGCTACTTCATCATATGTTAATGGAACGTTTGTTGGACAAGATGGTTCTAACTGGACGTACACACAATGTAGAGGAGATGTAGCAATTAATTCAAATGCGTTAATGATTGGAAGAAATAGAACGCCTCAATCAGAAACTTTTTCTGGAACCATTTCTGGAGGTGTTGGAACCATTTCTTTTAACTATATGCAAGCTTTCTCTACTAATGTTAACTTAAATGTATTAGTTAATGATGTAGTAGTTGGTACTGTTACTAGTTCTGGTGAACAAAACGTGGTTAAAGCATCAGGTGCTATAACAGTTAATCAACCAGGTGACGTTGTTATAAAATTTAGAAATGTTAACAACAGTGATGGCCAAGTTGTAATAGATGATGTTGTATGGACTGGTTATACTGGAGCTGCAGAGCCAAACTTGGTTATTTCTTCTCCATCTGACAATGCTGTTTATCCTGGAGGAACTACAAGTGTAGATGTATCTATTATCGTTCAAAATTTTGTTGTTGGCAACCCAGGAGCAGGTATTGATGGTCATATTCATTGGACAATTAATGGTGCTGCGCAGCCTATGAAATATGATGTAGCTGATGTAAGTATTCCTGTTGTAGACGGTCAGTCTTATACTGTTTTTATGCAATTAGTTGATAATAGTCATACACCTATAGTGCCTAATGTTAATGCAACTGTTAACTTCTCTGTTGAGTACCCTTGCGATTTAGTTCTTGGTACAATTACTACAACTTGTGATGCAGTAACAGCTGGTATAGATACTTACACGACTACTATTGATTTTACTGGTGGTGGAACTTCAACTTACACTATTGATACAGGTGGTAATGGTACAGTTGGTGGTCAAAATCCTTCATCTGTTGCATCTGGTCAAATTATTATAACTGGAGTTAACGAAGGAACTGACTTTTCAGTAAATGTTACTGGAGATGTTGCTAACAGTAGTTGTGTTATAAACAGAAATATTAACAGCCCTTCTTGTGTATCTGCAACATGTTCTAATCCTGGTGATATAATTATTACAGAGATAATGCAAAACCCTGCAATTAATAGTGATCCAGCTGGAGAATATTTTGAAGTATACAATACAACTGGCTCACCTATTGACATGAGTGGTTGGATAATTAAAGATGATTTAACACCTGCTGAAACTCACACTATAGTATCGCTAATAGTTCCTGCAAATGGATATGCAGTTATTGGAAATGCTGCTACTCCTAATGGAGGTGTGACAATGAACTATACATATGGAAATGATATTTCTTTAGGTAATGGAGCAGATGGATTAATAATTGAATGTTCTTCAACTATTATTGACCAAGTTATTTGGGATGGAGGTCCTGTATTCCCAGACCCAACAGGAGCTAGTATGGAGCTTGCCACTAATAAATATAATGCTACAGATAACGACCTAGGTGAAAATTGGGGAACTGCAGTGACTCCTTTTGGAGATGGAGATTTAGGTACTCCTGGTTCAGCAAATGACTTTGTCCTTTCTGTTGATCAGTTTGAAACTAACAACTTTAGTATCTATCCTAACCCAACATCAACTGGTTTTGTGACTATTACAAGTAATAATAGTGAAGTTATGTCTGTTGCAGTTTATGATATTTTAGGAAAACAAATAATTAATCAAACTGTTAACAATAACCGTTTGAATGTTTCAGGATTAAATTCTGGAATTTACATTATTAAAATTTCTCAAAATAATGCTTCAGTAACTAAAAAATTAGTGATTAAATAATTTTTACTTTTTAATATTTTAAAAGCGTTGTCTTAGTTGGCAACGCTTTTTTATTTTATCTACTTTTGCATTGATGATAAACACAAATGCAATTTTTAACATTTCAACAGAAGATGAGTTTAATAACTTAGCTTTAAAAATATTCAAACACCAGTTTGAAAACAACCCTGTTTATCGCTCGTTTTGTGATTTACTTTACAAACACCCAAGTGATGTAAGGTCTATTAACGAAATCCCATTTTTACCAATTCAGTTTTTTAAATCGCATGACGTTTTAAGTAACATAAACACTGTTGAAAAAACGTTTTCCAGCTCAGGAACTACAGGCAGTATAACTAGTAAACATCATGTTACAGACCTAAATATTTACAAAGAAAGTTTTACTAAAGGATTTGAGTGCTTTTATGGACCTATTGAAGATTATGTAATCTTAGCTTTGTTGCCTTCTTATTTAGAACGCGAAGGCTCTTCATTAATCTATATGGTTGAGGATTTCATTAAAACATCTAAACATCCTGAAAGTGGTTTTTATTTGAACAACCTGTCTGAATTAAATGAAACACTTACAGTTTTAGATAAAAAAGGAAAAAAAATATTATTAATTGGTGTCTCTTTTGCGCTTTTAGATTTAGTTGAATCTTATCAGTTTCAGCTTAAAAATACTGTTGTAATGGAGACTGGAGGAATGAAAGGACGTAGAAAAGAATTGGTTAGAGATGAACTTCATACAATTTTAAAACAAGGTTTTGGAGTAAATACTATACATAGCGAATACGGAATGACCGAATTGCTAAGTCAAGCATATTCGAAAGGCAATGGTGTTTTTGAATGTCCTAAATGGATGAAAATACTAACCAGAGATACTGAAGATGCACTTACCATTTTACCTCAACAACAAAATGGAGGTATTAATGTGATAGATTTGGCAAATATTAACTCCTGTTCATTTATTGCAACTCAAGATTTGGGTAAAGTACATCATGATGGAACATTTGAAATTATTGGCCGATTTGATAACAGTGATATTAGAGGTTGTAATTTAATGGTTTTGTAAGTAATTAATAAGAAAGTCGACATAATAAACAACTATAGTTATTGAAAAAGAAAATAGTTGTTAGTTATTTTAAAAAAGCCTGATTTAGTAATTAAATCAGGCTTTTGCTTTTGTTTAGTTTACTACAATAACGTAGTAGTTTTTCTTACCTCGTTGTAATAAGACAAATTTGTTGTTAATTAAATCGTCTTTAGTAATAATATAATCTTCAGCAACTTTTTCTTTATTGACTGAAATAGCATTTTCACCTAAAGCTCGTCGTGCTTCGCCATTAGATTTTAAAAATTCTGTTTTAGCAGATAGTGCAGCAATCATATCTAAACCTTCATCAATATCAGCTCTAGAAATTTCTGCTTGTGGCACACCATCAAACACATCTAAAAAAGTTTTTTCATTCAATCGTTTTAAATCATCACTTGTTGATTTTCCAAACAATATATCACTAGCTCTTATAGCATTCTCTAAATCATCAGTAGAGTGAACCATTGCTGTAATTTCTTCGGCTAAACGCTTTTGTAATTGTCTTAAATGTGGTGCTTCTTGATGTTCTTTAATAAGTGTATTAATCTCCTCTTGAGTTAAAAACGTAAATATTTTTATATACTTTTCTGCATCTTCATCACTTGAGTTAAGCCAATATTGGTAAAATTTATAAGGCGATGTGCGTTCTGCATCAAGCCAAACATTACCTCCTTCACTCTTACCAAATTTAGACCCATCACTTTTTGTAATTAAAGGACAGGTTATAGCATATCCTTTACCATTACCTATACGACGAATTAATTCTGTACCTGTAGTAATATTTCCCCATTGGTCACTTCCTCCCATTTGTATAGTACAATCGTTATGTTTGTATAAATGAAGAAAATCATAACCCTGTACCAATTGGTAAGTAAACTCAGTAAAACTCATTCCGTCTGTAGATTCAGAAGAAATTCTGTTTTTAACAGAGTCTTTAGCCATCATGTAATTAACAGTAATATGCTTACCTACATCACGAATAAACTCAAGGAATGAAAAATCTTTCATCCAATCATAATTATTTACTAAAACAGCAGCATTACCAGATTTGCTCTCAAAATCTAAAAAGTGTGATAATTGCTTTTTAATAGCTTCTTGGTTATGACGCAGAGTTTTTTCATCTAACAAATTACGTTCACTAGATTTCCCTGAAGGATCACCAATCATACCTGTTGCACCTCCAACCAAAGCAAAAGGCTTATGTCCACATCTTTGATAATGTGCAAGCAGCATTATAGGCACTAAATTACCAATATGTAAAGAATCAGCTGTTGGATCAAAACCAACATAAGCACTTCGCATGCTTTCCATTAAATGTTCTTCAGCACCTGGCATTACATCGTGTATCATGCCTCTCCAAGTTAATTCTTCTACAAAATTCTTTATCATTTGGTGAAATTTTTAATAAACTGTCGCAAAGATAAAAATCAATGCATAATTACTAGTCAATTATGAATAATTCTTTACCTTAGTTATATGATTTTAGTTACAGGAGGCACAGGTTTAGTAGGTTCGCATTTACTTTATAAATTAGCAACTACCACAAAAAACATTAGGGCAATATACAGAAGAACTCATAAATTGGAATCTGTAAAAAAAGTATTTTCATACTATACAGAAGATTTTGAGACACTTTTTGATTCAATTGATTGGGTTGAAACCGACTTAAATGATTTGCCTACATTATCTGAAGCATTTAACAATGTTACACATGTATATCATTGCGCTGCTTTTGTAAGCTTTGAACCAGACAAATACCATCAACTTCGTAAAATTAATATTCAAGGCACTGCCAATATTGTTAATTTATGTGTTGCAAATAATGTACAGAAATTATGTTATGTGAGCTCTATTGCAGCTATTGGACATAATAAAACTAATGATATTATTAGTGAAACTACCGAATGGAATCCAGAATACGACAATAGCGTTTATGCTATTACAAAATATGGTGCCGAAATTGAAGTTTGGAGAGGTACTCAAGAAGGTGTTGACGCTGTAATTGTAAACCCTGGAATTATTTTAGGTCCTGGTTATTGGAATGGTGGTGGAAGTGGAAGTTTAATTAAACAGGTTTATAAAGGATTTTCACACTATACACATGGTGTTACTGCTTATGTTGATGTTTGGGACGTTGTCGCTATTATGCAAAAGCTAATGCAAAGCGACATAAAAAACGAACGTTTTATTCTCATATCAGATAATTTGTCGTTTAAAGAGTTTCAAGATAAAACAGCAAAAATTTTGGGTGTTGCTCCAGCTAAAAAGGAAGCTTCAAAATTTATTTTAGAAATGGGTTGGCGATTAGATTGGCTAAACCATAAACTTTTTGGCAAACGAAGAAGACTATCAAAACAAGTAGCAAAAACTGCTAGAACCAAAACTTTTTATGATAATTCTAAAATTAAAAATGCTTTAGGGTTTGAGTTTAGCGCCATAGACAACTCATTAGAAACAGTGTGTGGATATTTTATGAAGGATCAAAGAAAAAGCTAAGCCTATTGCTTAACCTCTTTAAATTCTTTTAAAACTTTAGGTGATTTTTTTAATTCTTTAGCTCTAGTTGCTTCTTTAAGTTCTTTTTCAGCTTTAAGTTCTTCCTCATTTATAGCTTCATACTTTACTTTTTCACTTTCAATTTTCTCTTTCACCTTATTAATTATACCTTCATAAACCTCAGTATCAAAAGCATAATAATCGTTACTATTCGCAAATTGTAAGCTATCAATACTGTGTTTTTTATATATAAACTCTTGAGGGAGAATACCATTGTTTTCAAGTAATGTTTTATTAATTCCTTTTGCAGAATTCATTATGTAAACATCATAAATAATTTCAGACATTTTATCTTTTGAAATTAAATTATCTGGCTTTTTTGGTCGGTTAACAGAATTGCAACCAACAAAAAGAATAATATACATTATGAAAACTAAAATTCTCATCTATTGAAAGTTAATCGTTTTGCTGGTTTTACATCAAAAAACTTAGAATTTTGATACACCAAGGTTCCATTAACAAATGTATGTGTTACTCTAGATTTAAAGTTAACACCTTCAAATGGAGACCACCCACATTTATACAATAAATTTTCTTTTTTTACAGTCCAAGGACTATTTATATCTACAACAACTAAATCGGCAAAATATCCAGGCTTTACATAACCTCGTCTATCTATTTGAAACAAAATAGCAGGATTATGACACATTTTTTCGACAATTTTTTCTAGCGATATTTTTCCTTTATGATAAGCTTCCACCATAGCTACCAAAGCATGTTGAACAAGTGGTCCTCCTGAAGGAGCATCTGTGTATACATTTTTCTTTTCTTGCAGCGTATGAGGTGCATGGTCTGTAGCTATTACATCAATCCTATCATCTAACAGTGCTTTCCACAACTCTTCCCTATCGTTAGCAGTTTTTACAGCAGGATTCCATTTAATGAGTGTGCCTTTTTGTTTGTAATCTTCATCACTAAACCATAAATGATGGATACAAACTTCGGCTGTTATCTTTTTGTCTTTTAAAGGAATTTTGTTTGAAAACAATTTAGTTTCCTTTCCTGTAGACAAATGAAAAACGTGTAATCTTGCACCTGTTTTCTTTGCTAATTCGATAGCTTTAGAAGATGACAAATAACACGCCTCTTCACTTCTTATAATTGGATGGCACTCAATTGGAATATCATTACCATACTTTTTTAAATGAATATCTAGATTTTCTCTTATTGTGGTTTCATCTTCACAATGTACAGCAATTAACAACTTAGTACTCTTGAATATTTTTTCTAAAACCTCAGGATTATCAACCAACATATTTCCAGTTGATGAGCCTAAAAACAACTTTAATGCAGCAACGTTTTTAGGGTCGACTTTTAAAATTTCTTCAAGGTTATCGTTTGTACCACCAAACATAAAAGAATAGTTAGCATGCGATGTTTTTGCTGCGATATCAAACTTTTCTTCAAGTTTTTCAACCGTTGTTGTATTTGGAACCGTGTTTGGCATTTCAATAAATGATGTAATTCCACCAGCAATTGCAGCTTTAGATTCGGTTTCTATTGTTGCTTTATGGGTTAATCCAGGCTCTCTAAAATGAACTTGGTCATCTATAACACCTGGAAACACATAGCTTCCTTCAACATCCAATACTTTAACATCTGACGATTTCGCGCTTATTGAATCTGAAATTTCTTTTATAAACTCACCTTCAATAAGTATATCGCCTTCAAAAATACTGCCTTCATTAACAATTTTGGCATTCTTAATAAGCACTGTTTTTTCCTTCATTTTATTCTTTACCAAGTAAACTCTTAAACTTCATTTTTAGTACTCCAAAAATAGCTTCATTAATAATTCTTCCGCTCATTTTAGATTTTCCTTTTGTTCTATCAGTAAAAATTACTGGAACTTCAACAATTTTAAACTTTTTTAAATACGCTTTATACTTCATTTCAATTTGAAATGCATATCCAACAAACTTAACACTATCTAAATCTATAGTAGATAGCACTTTTCGTTTATAGCATACAAAACCAGCAGTAGTATCTTGTATTTTCATTCTGGTTATAAATCTCACATATTTAGATGCAAAATATGATAACAAAATTCTGGTCATTGGCCAGTTTACAACATTTACACCATCTATATATCTTGAGCCAATTGCTAAATCTGCTCCATCAATATGGCAGGCATTATAAAGTTTTATTAGGTCGTTTGGATTATGAGAAAAATCAGCATCCATTTCAAAAACATACTCATAATCTCTATCCAAACACCATTTAAAACCATCAATGTATGCAGTACCTAAACCAGTTTTAAGTTTTCTTTCTAATAAAAATAGTCTGTCTCCAAACTCTTTTTGTAAGCTTTTTACTTTAAGACCTGTTAAATCTGGCGAATTATCATCAACAATAAGAATATTAAAAGCTTTTTCTTGAGCAAATACTGCTCTTATTATAGCTTCAACATTCTCAATTTCATTATAAGTTGGAATGATGACAATAGTGTCTCTCATTAAAATTTAATTTTAGCAAAAGTAAGTTTTTTTAAAGTATTAATTTTATTGAAAGAAGCATAAATAAAAGTTAAACAGATAAAATATTCTTTATAATTTAGCAAACATGTTACGAGAAATAGTATCTAACGAATGGTTTACCATTTTCATTGTATTTGGCTTGGTGTTAATTACCATGTCTAAATTTTTATTTGCTAAACGTTTTGAGGATTTTTTGCAAGTAATTGGTAATTCTAAATATCTTAAAATTTACGAAAGAGATCAGAAATTTATTGATGGCTTTGATACGCTTTTGTTTTTAAACTTAGTTTTTGGAGCTGCAACCTTTTCTTATATAGCTTACTCAACAGTTATTAGCCCAATTAAATTTGAAATCATAACATTCTTAAAAGTTGTTTTTGGTGTTGCTGCTTTAATATTAATGAAAGTACTTTTTGAACGCTTAATTGCTAGCTTATTTGAAATTGATAGAATTATAGATTCTTACCTATTTCAAAAAACCAGCTATCTTAATTTTAGTGGCTTTATACTACTACCAATAAACGTGTTATTAATTTTTACATTAGAGCCTTCTAAAACAATTATATATATAGTATTAGCTGTTTTGCTTTTAATAAATCTCATTGGATTGTTTACTTCTTTCAAAAACTACCAAAAATTAATTATCAATAACTTATTCTATTTTATTTTGTATCTTTGCGCACTTGAAATTGGACCTTATCTGATTTTATATAAACTAATTATAGAATATTAAGCTAAACCTAACTTAGGCCTATGAAAGTGAAAACAATTTTAGTTTCTCAGCCCGAACCTAAAATCGAAAATTCGCCTTATTTTGATCTTCAAGAAAAGCAGAAGGTAAAAATTGACTTCAGACCATTTATACATGTAGAAGGTGTACCAGCAAAAGATATCAGACAACAAAAAGTTGATTTGAATAACTACACTGCTATTATACTAACAAGTAGAAATTCTGTTGATCATTTTTTTAGAGTTGCTGAAGAAATGCGTTTTAAAGTTCCGGATACTATGAAATACTTTTGCCAATCGGAAGCAGTAGCTTTTTATTTGCAAAAATATGTGGTGTACAGAAAACGTAAGATCTATGTAGGTAAACGCGAATTTGAAGACTTATCTCCATTAATTAAAAAATATAAGGATGAGTCATTTTTACTTCCAACTACAGATAAATTAAAAGATGAAGTGCCTAAAACTTTAAACTCACTTAACGTGAAGTGGAAAGAAGCCATTTTTTACAAAACTGTAATTAGTGATTTATCTGATTTAGAAAATGTGTTTTATGACATTTTAGTATTTTTTAGTCCTTCAGGAATTGATTCATTATTACATAATTTTCCTGACTTTAAACAAAATGACACTAGAATAGCTGTTTTTGGTAATACTACTATTAAAGCTGTTGAAGAAGCAGGATTGCGTGTTGATATTGCTGCTCCAACTCCAGAAACACCATCTATGACTATGGCTTTAGAGAAATATATTGAAAAAGTAAATAAAGGAAAATAATAAACCTTTATCCATATAAAAACAAAAAGCGCGATTTTAAAAATCGCGCTTTTTTTATTCTAGTTTATCTTATTAACTTTTTAAGTTTGGAGCTCCAGCAAGAATTTCGTCATTAGCAAACTCTTCAAACTTTTTGAAGTTTTCTCTAAACGATTCAGATAATTTGTAAGCTGTTTTATAATAAGCTTCATCATTATTCCATGTTTGTCTAGAACTTAATACTTCTGTTGGTACACCAGGACAAAATCTTGGTTGTAATAATCCAAATACTGAATGTGTTCTGTATGTTTCTGGAGTCACTAAGTCTAAATCTCCATTAAGTGCAGCTGTAATCATGGCACGTGTGTATTTTAATTTAATACGACTTCCTACACCATAAGCTCCACCAGTCCAACCTGTATTAATTAACCATACATTAACACCTGTTTCTTTCATTTTAGCACTTAACATCTCTGCATACTTTGTAGGATGCAATGGCATGAAAGGCGCTCCAAAACATGCTGAGAAATTTGGTGTTGGCTCATCAATACCTGCTTCTGTTCCAGCAACCTTAGCGGTATATCCAGAAATGAAATGGTAAGCTGCCTGACCAGGAGTTAATTTAGATATTGGAGGCAATACACCAAAAGCATCTGCTGTTAAGAAAAATATATTTTTAGGATTTTTCCCTATTGATGGTACTTGAATATCTTTAATATGATCAATTGGGTAACTTACTCTGGTGTTTTGGGTAATAGATATATCTTCGTAATCAACTTCTCCTTTATCATTCATAACAACATTTTCAAGGATTGCTCCTTTTTTAATTGCATGATAAATATCTGGCTCATTTTCTTCCGTTAGATTAATCACTTTTGCGTAGCAACCACCTTCAAAATTAAACACAGTGTTTTCTGCTGTCCAACCATGTTCATCATCTCCAATTAATCTTCTGTTTGGATCTGCTGACAATGTTGTTTTACCAGTTCCTGATAATCCAAAGAAAATTGCAGTATCTCCATCTTTACCAACATTAGCACTACAATGCATTGGTAAAGTATTTTTGTAAACAGGTAGAATAAAATTTAAAGCTGAAAAAATTCCTTTTTTAATTTCACCTGTATAACCTGTTCCTCCAATTAGTGCAATTTTTCTAGTAAAGTCTAAAATAGCAAAGTTATGCTGACGTGTTCCATCTACTTCAGGGTTAGCCATAAATCCTGGAGCATTAACAATAGTCCATTCTGGTGTAAAATTTTCTAATTCTTTTTCTGTTGGACGTAAAAACATGTTATAAGCAAACTGATTGCTCCAAGCATATTCTGTTATAACTCTAATATTTAATTTGTATTTCTCATCTGCACAAGCATAACTATCTCTTACAAAAACTTCCTTATCTGAAAGGTATGCTGTTACTTTTTTGTATAATTTTTCAAACTTATCAGACTCAAAAGGAATGTTAACATTTCCCCACCATACTTTATCTTCAGTAACTGCGTCTTTTACAATAAACCTGTCTTTTGGTGAACGTCCTGTAAATTCTCCAGTATTTACTGCTAAAGCTCCAGTAGAGGCTTCAACACCTTGTCCTTTTTTTATTGCAATCTCGTGAAGTTGGTCTGGTGAGAGTTGATAATTAACTTTGGCATTTTTAATTCCATATTGTTCTAACGAAATCGATTTCGTAGTTTGGGTATGATCTACCATAATATTTTTGTGTTGTTTGTTGATGCAAAATTAAACATTATTTTAAAGTACACACCTAATTTTATGATTTATCCTTATCGATTTTTAAAAAGTTTATCAACAAAATTAGCCAAGCTGCTATTAATAATAATCCTCCAATTGGAGTTATAAATCCTATCGTTTTAAAATCGAAACCTGTAAGTGTATTTGTAGCTAACGCATATATAGAACCAGAAAAAAACAAAAGCCCAATAAGTGTACAATAAAATATAGATTTCTTAGCTTTTAATGAGATTATTGAGGTTGTTCCCACAAACAAAAGAAAAATAGAATGATACATTTGGTATCGTACTCCTGTCTCAAATGTTTGTTGAAATTCTACCGAAATAAGTTCTTTTAAACCATGAGCTGCAAAAGCTCCTAAAACAATACTTAATATCCCTAAAATGGCTGCTGTAATTAATATAGTTTTGTTCATATAAAGTTTGTGTTTAAATTTTTATAACCTTTAGTATTTAGTAAATTCGCAATTACAAAATTACTCAACAAATCCCATTATGCGAAAGATTTTAGTTATAGGTTCTGGAAAATCAACCTCATACCTTATAAAATATTTATTAGATAAATCAACTACAGAAAACCTACATGTTATTGTTGGAGATATTAACATACATAATGCTAAAAAACTAATAGGAAAGCATGAAAATGCTCAAGCTATAATGCTAGATGTTTTTGATAAGTCTTCTCGCATAAACGCAATCCAAAATGCTGATATAGTAGTATCAATGCTTCCTGCTCGCTTTCATATAGAAGTTGCAAAAGACTGTATTACATATAATAAAAACATGGTAACTGCATCTTACGTAAGTGACGAAATGCAAGCACTTGATAAAGCTGTTAAAGAAAAAGGGTTAGTGTTTATGAACGAAATTGGTGTAGATCCAGGTATTGACCACATGAGTGCTATGAAAGTAATTGACAGCATCAGATCTAAAGGCGGTAAAATGATTTTATTTGAATCGTTTACTGGAGGATTAGTAGCTCCTGAAAGCGATACCAACTTATGGAATTACAAATTTACATGGAACCCACGAAATGTAGTTGTAGCTGGACAAGGTGGAGCAGCAAAATTTATACAAGAAGGTACTTACAAATATATACCTTACCATAGATTATTTAGACGAACTGAGTTTTTAGAAGTAGAAGGCTTTGGTCGTTTTGAAGCTTATGCTAATCGCGACTCTTTAAAGTATCAAAGTGTTTACGGATTAGATGATGTAAAAACATTATATCGTGGTACTATACGACGTGTTGGTTTTAGCAGAGCTTGGAATATGTTTGTACAATTAGGGATGACTGATGATAGTTATACTATTGATGATAGTGAAAATATGAGTTATCGCGACTTTGTAAATTCATTCTTACCATATAGTCATACAGATTCTGTTGAATTAAAATTTAGATACCAATTAAAAATTGAGCAAGACGATATTATTTGGGATAAATTTTTAGAGCTAGATATTTTTAATTCTAAAAAAATGGTAGAGCTTAAAAAAGCAACACCTGCTGAAATTCTTCAAAAAATACTAATGGACAGTTGGACATTAGAAGAAGATGATAAAGATATGATTGTGATGTATCACAAATTTGGCTATGAGTTAAATGGGAAAATGCATCAAATAGATTCTACAATGGTTACTAAGGGAGAAGACCAAACTTATACTGCAATGGCTAAAACTGTTGGGTTACCTGTTGCAATTGCAACCTTAGCAATTTTAAATGAAAAAATTAAAACGCCTGGTGTTCAAATTCCGATAACCAAAGAAGTTTATGATCCTATTTTAAAAGAGTTAGAAGATTATGATATTCAATTTACAGAGTCTGATGTACCTTATTTAGGTTATAATGCTTTGAATGTTTGAAGAGCACAAAACATAGAATATAATTACAGTTTGGCTGAACCTGAATTACAATTTTAAATCATTTTATTACTTTTATCTTTTAAACAGAAATACAAATACTGATGAAAATTGTAAATCAAAATTTACAGATAGATGGTATCGATAAAAAGATACTTCGTGCATTAATGCAAGATGCAAGAACTCCTGTTCTAGAAATTGCACGACAAGTAGGTATTTCTGGAGCAGCTATACACCAACGGTTACGCAAACTTGAAAAATCTGGTTTAATTTCGGGTTCTAAATTTGTTATCAACCCTAAAATTTTAGGTTATACAACAATGGCTTTTATTGGTATTTATTTAGATAAAGCAGTAAGTAATCCTGAAGCTGTAAAACAATTACAAAAAATACCTGAAGTTTTAGAATGTCATTATACTACAGGTAACTGGAGTATTTTTATTAAAATACTTTGTAAAGATAATGAGCATTTAATGCATTTATTAAATAAAGAAATTCAGTCAATTGAAGGTGTTTCAAGAACCGAAACCTTTATATCATTAGCACAGCAAATAGATAGACAAATTAAAATATAAAAAAAGCCTCTGAAAATTCAGAGGCTTTTTTATTTATTATGATAATGCTTAATCTCTAGACATAAAAATACTCAATATATACCAGAACAATAACATTAAAGATGCAAACAATCCTAAAGCTGCTGGTATATAATCTTCACTAGAATATTTATTTACCAAATTTGATGTTTGGTATAAAATTGAACCTCCTGCTAATAAACACATAGCAACTGAAAACCACAGTCCTAAATTAAACCCAAAAAGAGAACCTGCAATAATTAATCCTATAGCAATAAAAAAACCTATTGTTAATCCTGTTTTTAAAAACGAAAAATCTTTTTTAGTAAAAAACACAACTGCTGACAATCCTGTAAATAATGCTAGTGTTACTATGGCTGCTTGATTTAAAATTTCAGGACCAGAATCCATATAAAAAGCTGCAATATAAATTAAAGGCACAAAAATAAATGCTTCAGCCAAAATATATAAACCATAGGCTAAATATTGCTTGTTTTTATCTGGAGTTTTTAGAGCCATTCTTTCAGCATATGTAGTAATAAACATAAACCCTCCTAGCATTAAAAGCCATTTAAAACCCTCTGTCATTGATAAAGCAAAGTTGACAATAGTTTCACTTTGAAGCAGTAGATACTCAAATAAAATAAATACTAAAACGCCACCAGCAACATGTGCATAGGTTTTTTTATAAAATGCGACACGATCAACTTCAGATAATGAACTCAATAGTAATTTGCTTTCAAAATTCTGAAAAGGTCCTTCAGGTGAATTTTCCATAATATGTTAGTTTTTTATTAGAAGTTAAAAATATGAAAAAAAATAAACCGAATTACGACAGTATATCGAATTCGGTTTATGGTATATTTTTTAGTGAATTAATCTCTTCCTCCAAACACTTGAAGTGCCCAATATAATAGTGATGCTAAAGCACCTATTGCTGCAACTAAATATGTACGAGCTGCCCATTTAAGTGCATCTTCTGAACCTTTATATTCCTCAGGAGTAACCATGTTTTTTGCTTTTAGCCAAGCTAATGCTCTATTACTAGCATCATATTCAACTGGTAATGTTATAAAACTAAATACAGTTGCAACTGCCATAAATGCTAATCCAGCTACTGCAATCCATTGTCCGAAACCAACACCTGCTGCTCCTGCTAATATCAAGCCTCCAATAACCAACCATTGCGACATACCTGATGTCACACTTACCATTGGCACTAAAGTAGAGCGTGTTTGTAACCAACTATAAGCTTGAGCATGTTGTACAGCATGTCCACACTCGTGCGCTGCAACTGCTGCTGCTGCTGCATTTCGTTGATTGTAAACAGCCTCACTTAAGTTTACTGTTTTGTTCTTAGGGTTGTAATGATCTGTTAATTGCCCTGCAACAGATATTACCTCAACATCATAAATGCCATTATCTGCCAACATTTTTTCGGCAATTTCTTTACCACTCATGCCATTACGTAATTGCACTTTAGAGTAATGTGCAAACTTTTTCTTTAATTGATTACTTACTAACCAACTTACTAGAGCTATAGCTCCTATTAATATATAATATCCAATCATTTTTTATACTTTTTATTAATTGTAAATGTAATACAAGTATAGCAAAAAATAAGCCAAATTTGAGTTAAGAAATTTTGTCAGTATCTTTTTTTTACGCAACCATTTAGCCTTTTTTACATCTACATATAAAGCACTAACTAAAATAACATATTATGAAAAGAATTTTCCTTTATATCGTCTTCTCTTTTTTTATTATTTCATGCACTAATAAAGATGAGGATTCTTTCATGCCTAGCGAAGCAGATCTTATAAGCAAGTGGAAACTTATTGAAATGTATTCTGATCCTGGTGATGGAAGTGGAGATTTTGAAACTGTTAGTAGCAATAAAACTGTTTCATTTTACAGTGACGATGTTATAGCATCAAATGGAGATTTGTGTATTATGGGTACAAATACAACTGATGGAAGTTTTGGAACCTTTACCATAGGAACAACTAATACAATAACACCAAACTCTTGTACTTTTGAGCCACCTTTTAGTATGACTTTTGTGATTGAAAACTCAATACTACTAATATACTATACTTGTATTGAAGCTTGTGTGGAAAAGTATGAATTAATTGAGCAATAATTAATCAAGCATTTTCATAGAAGATACTTGAAATCTATCTCCTTCTAATTTACCTGTAACTTCAGCTTTTCTTACAACTTCACAAAAGCCAGTACCTTTATCATGTGCGTCGCCAAAATCGTCAATATCTGCACCATCCACAAAATAGGCTTTACCATCAAAACGAACCGCTAAATCGCATCCATCTTGAGATGTTAATCCAAATTGGCATTGTCCACAAGATGCTTCAACAGTCTGCTTTTTTTCTTCGCTACAAGCAAAGCTTAAAAACAGAACACAAACAAAAAGTATTTTTTTCATAATTTTTATAATTAATAATTTATTAATCAGATTACAAAGTCGTCCTTTTATCTCGACTGCGCTCGATATGAAAGCCTTAGTCTTAACGACATTAACCAACAATATTTACAATTTTACCAGGAACAATAATTACTTTTTTAGGCGCTCTTCCTTGTAATTGAGCAATAGTTTTTTCGTGAGCCATTACTGCTTTTTCGATGTCATCTTTACTTAAATCTAAAGACAATTCCATCGTGAATTTCATTTTTCCGTTAAAGGAAATCGGATATTCTTTACTGCTCTCTACTAAATGACTTGCATCAAATTTAGGAAAAGCTGCAGTAGAGATAGACTCTTTATGACCTAATTGATTCCATAATTCTTCAGCGATATGTGGCGCATAAGGTGATAATAGAATTAACAAAGGCTCTAAAATCTCTTTACTTGTACACTTTTGAGCTGTTAGCTCATTGCATGCAATCATAAAGGTAGACACAGAAGTATTGAAAGAAAAATTCTCGATATCTTCTTCTACTTTTTTGATGGTTTTATGTAGCGTTTTTAAATTGTCAGCAGTTGGCTTAGCATCATTTACGTTTAAACCATTGTCACCAACATACAACTTCCAGAATTTTTTAAGAAACCCATGAACTCCAGTAATACCAGCAGTATTCCAAGGTTTAGCTTGCTCTAAAGGTCCTAAAAACATTTCGTAAAGCCTTAAACTGTCTGCTCCATATTGCTCACAGATTGCATCAGGATTTACAACATTGTATTTGGATTTGGACATTTTTTCGACGTCTCTAAAAACCGTATAAGTATTATCATCTTCAAAGATCCAACTTACATTTTTAAACTCTGGTCTCCAATTTTTAAAGGCTTCAACATCCAATTCATTTGATGCATTAACTAAAGATACATCTGTATGAATCATTGTTTCACCAAAAGACAATTTATAGATGTCAACTTGATTAGTATCTACATTATTTAAAAAATTATCCAGCTCTGGTAAATCATATTTTTCATTCAGATCAAATAAAGACAAGTCTTCACTAAAATATTTTTGGTAAATTTCAGTTGAACATAATATTGTTGGTAATTTTAATGCCAATTCTTTCAGATAATCTATACTTCCTTTATGAAAGAGAGTATCGACCCACATTAATTTCAATTTAAAAACAAAAGCACTCGTCCCAAGAATCATTCCTTGATTAATTAGTTTTTTTGCAAACTCATCAACAGGTACTAACCCTAAATCGAACATAAATTTTTGCCAGAAGCGTGCATATAATAAATGTCCTGTAGCATGTTCGCTTCCACCAATATATAAATCGACCTGTTGCCAGTAATCTATCGCTTCTTTTGAGAAAATTTCATTCTCATTATGAGGATCCATATAACGATTAAAATACTGTGAGCTTCCTGCCCAACCAGGCATTGTGTTTAGCTCTAAAGGAAATATAGTAGTGTTGTTTATTTTATCATTTGATACAACTGAATTAGTTTCAATACACCAAGCCCAAACTGTTGCATTACCTAAAGGTGGCTCACCATTTTCGGTTGGTAAATATTTTTCAACTTCAGGCAACGTAATTGGTAAATGTTGTGCATCTATCATTTGCGGCATTCCGTTTACATAATACACAGGAAATGGTTCTCCCCAATAACGCTGACGAGAAAACACAGCGTCACGTAATCTATAATTGGTTTTACCTTCCCCTTGACCTAGCTTTTCTAACTCGTAAATGGCTAACTTGGTTGCTTTTTTATAGTTTAATCCGTTAAGGAAATCGCTATTCGCAATTATAGTATTGTCTTTATCCGCAAAGGCTTCTTCACTAATATCTACGCCTTCAAAAATGTTAGGAATAGGAATATTAAAATGCTTTGCAAAATCGTAATCACGTTGGTCGCCACAAGGTACAGACATAACTGCTCCTGTTCCGTAACCAGCCAACACATAATCGCCAATCCAGATTGGAATAGGCTCTTTAGTAAAAGGATGCTCTGCATAAGCTCCTGTAAATGCACCAGAAATGGTTTTTACGTCTGCCATACGTTCGCGTTCGCTTCGTTTTGCAGTGGCTTCAATATAAGCTTCAACCTCAACTTTTTGTTCTGAAGTTGTAATTTTAGATACGAGCTCGTGTTCTGGAGCAAGCGTCATAAAACTAACGCCAAAAATGGTGTCAGGACGTGTTGTGAAGACGTCTATAACCTCATCATGATTATTTACTTTAAAAGTCACACTCGCTCCAACCGATTTTCCAATCCAGTTGCGTTGACTTTCTTTAAGTGAATCTGTCCAATCAATAGTATCTAATCCTTGAAGTAAACGCTCTGCATAGGCAGAAATACGCATACTCCATTGTGTCATTTTTTTACGGATTACAGGATGACCACCACGTTCTGAAACTCCATTTACAATTTCATCATTTGCCAGCACAGTTCCTAAAGCAGGACACCAGTTAACTTCGGTTTCAGCTAAATATGTTAGTCGGTATTGTAAAAGTATTTCTTGTTGTTTTTCAGATGAAAAAGTATTCCATTGTTCAGCGGTAAAAGGTTCAATGTTATCATCACAAACTGCATTTACATTGGCATTTCCTTCTGCTGAAAATTTTGAAATAAGCGTTTCAATAGATTCCGCTTTATTGGTATCGTTATTATACCATGATTCAAACAACTGAATAAAAATCCACTGTGTCCATTTGTAATAATTAGGGTCAGAAGTACGTACTTCTCTGCTCCAATCGAAAGAAAAACCAATTTGGTCTAGTTGTCGTCTATACGTTTTTATGTTTTCTTCTGTCGTTAAAGCTGGATGTTGCCCTGTTTGAATGGCATATTGCTCTGCAGGCAAACCAAAACTATCATAACCTTGAGGATGCAACACATTAAACCCTTTATGACGTTTATAACGTGCATAAATATCGCTAGCAATATAACCTAATGGATGACCTACGTGTAAGCCTGCTCCACTTGGGTAAGGAAACATATCTAGTACGTAATATTTTGGTTTATCGCTAGTGTTTGAGGCTTTAAACGTTTTGTTTTCTGCCCAATATTTTTGCCACTTGGCTTCAATGTCGTTAAAATGGTATTGCATCTTCGTGTTTTTCCGCTTTTAAAAGAGCAAATTTAAACTTATTATAACAATGTTGAAAGTTTAAACGTTGTAAACCTTAACAGAATAGATTTCTTTTATATTTTTACAGCATAATCCATTTTATTTATGAGTTCATCATTTGACAAGTATCAAAAACGCAAATTAATTTCATCTTATTTTTCTGTTGTCATTAGTATTGCTTTGGTTCTTTTTCTATTAGGTTGTCTTGGCTTGTTGGTTTTAAATGCTAAAAAAGTAGCTGACCATTTTAAAGAACAAGTTGTTGTTACTATTTATTTAAATGATTCTGCCAAAGAAGTTGAAGTAAATCAACTAGAGAAAAGTTTAGCTATGGCTGAATATACCAAAAGCACTGAATATGTATCTAAAGAAGCTGCTGCAGAATCGATGAAAGCAGAAACTGGTGAAGATTTTATGGATTTTGTGGGTTATAATCCATTACAAAACTCAATTGACGTTCACCTAAAAGCCGATTTTGTGACTACAGAAACGCTTGAAAGTATCACTGAAGAACTAGCGTCTAAAAAGTTTATTGAAGAGATACGTTATGACAATGATTTGGTTGAGCTTATGAACGATAACGTTAAAAAAATTACCTTTTGGGTGTTGATTATTAGTGCCATTTTTACGCTAATCGCTGTTTTATTGATTAATAGTTCAATACGTTTAGCAGTATACTCAAAACGATTTATTATTAAAACTATGCAAATGGTTGGTGCAACTAAATCGTTTATTAGAAGACCTTTTATATTAAAAAGTGTACAATTAGGTATAATTGGAGCCATTGTTGCTTTAATTGGTATGGCAGTGGTGTTGTATTATCTTAACCAAACATTCCCAGAGTTAGAGCTTGCAAAAAACCCTGTTTTACTTGGAGGTTTATTTATTGGAGTGTTTTTACTAGGCATTTTTATAACTTGGATAAGCACGTTTATTGCAACACAGCGTTTCTTGAATTTAAAAACCGATCAATTGTATTATTAATATGAATACAACTTTAAGAAAAGAAATAATTTGGTTTGCTATTTGCCTCATTCTTATTCTTTTGGTTTACTATTTTAATATTGGTTCATTAAATATTTTTGCTGAATCATTTTTGGATATTAATGTTCATGATACTTATTTTGTTGTTCCTTCATTTCAGTTTTTAATTTTACTTACTCTATTTGTGTTCTTCGATGTTTATCTAATTAGATCTTTCTTTTACAGATTTAAAAATGTAATTGTAAATTATATTTCCTTAACTATAAACCTATTTATGATAGTTGCTTTAAGCTATCTAATTTCGTTTGTGTTTTCTAATGCAGTTTTTGATTCTACAACTATTTACCCTCCTTTATCAGCAGATAATGTAGTTACAGATGAAAATATTTTTGGTCGTTTTTTTTATGTGCCTGTTGTTTTACAAGTTTGCCTTGTATCGATTCAAACAATTCTTGCATTCAAAACTGGTGTGTTGATTCAAAACAAAAAATATGAATCTTCGTTACATAAATAAATTTCAACCATGAAAAATCTAAAGTCGTTTTACATCCTTTCCATTTTTTTACTTTTCTCATCTTGCATAATCAACAATCCTCAACCTGAAGATTGTGTCGTTCAAACTGTAAAAATCATCAAAATTACTGAAGGTACTTCCAATGACATTGTATTTCATGATAACGGAACAGACTTTTATTATATAAATCGAGGATTAGAGCGAGGCTTAAATTTAAATACTCTTAACACAAAAGTTTTAAATAAAACCGTTACTTTGCATTTACCAAAGTTGTTTTTAGGCACATCAGAACATATTGCTCAATTAGTGGTTGAGAACGACACAATTTTTACAGAATTTAAGTAATCATGGGAGAAAAAAAACGCAAAGAAGACAGTAAAAATGAGTTTATCTTCGGAAAGAAAAACTATAAGTTTATGCTTATAGGTTTAGCTTTTATTGCTATTGGTTTTATACTAATGGCAGGAGGCGGAAGTGATGACCCAAATGTATTTGATGAATCTATTTTTAGCTGGAGACGCATACGATTAGCTCCAACATTAGTTTTAATTGGTTTTGCTATTGAAGTATATGCTATTTTATTGAATCCAAACAAAGAAAAAAAATCTAAATAATAGCTCCTAATTATTAAATAACTCTCTCCTAATTTTATGGACTTTATAGATTCAATAATTCTCGGTATAATTCAAGGTCTTACAGAATTTTTACCTGTATCTTCTAGTGGTCATTTAGAACTCGGCAAAGCTATATTAGGAGACCAATCTGTTCCAAAAGAAAGCCTTTTATTTACAGTTGTTTTACATTTTGCAACAGCTTTAAGTACCATAGTTGTTTTTAGAAAAGATATTTGGAGTATTTTAAAAGGTATCTTAAAATTTGAATGGAATGACGACTTGCAATTTGCTTCTAAAATTGCAATTTCAATGATTCCAGCAGTAATTATAGGTGTATTCTTTGAAAAAGAACTAGAGCAACTTTTTGGTGGTAATATTATGCTTGTTGGTTGTATGCTTTTGGTAACTGCATTATTACTGTTTTTAGCAGACAAAGCTAAAGACACGCAAAAAAAGGTAAGTTTTTCTAATGCATTTATTATAGGTGTTTCTCAAGCCATAGCAATGCTTCCAGGAATATCTCGCTCTGGAGCAACAATATCAACTTCTGTTTTACTTGGTAATGATAAAACCAAAGCCGCAAGATTTTCATTCTTAATGGTTGTTCCGCTAATATTCGGTAAAATTGCAAAAGACATATTAAGTGGAGACTTAACTTATGATAGTGCTAACTTTTTACCTTTAAGTGCTGGTTTTATTGCTGCTTTTGTTGCTGGACTTTTTGCCTGCACTTGGATGATTTCATTAGTAAAGAAAAGTAAACTTTCATATTTTGCAATATATTGTAGTGTAATTGGTATTGTTGCCATTTCTTATTCTTTTTTAAACTAAACCCAATGAACACTGCTGAAGATTATCTTTCTGGTCAAGTATTATTGATTGACAAGCCTTTGCATTGGACTTCCTTTCAGGCTGTAAACAAATTAAGGTGGGAAATACGAAGAGCATTCAATATAAAAAAAATAAAAGTTGGTCACGCTGGTACTTTAGATCCTTTAGCAACAGGTTTGTTGGTGATTTGCACTGGTAAAATGACCAAGCAAATAGATACATTTCAGGGACAAATAAAAGAATATACAGGCACATTTGTTTTAGGCAGTACAACACCTTCGTTTGATTTAGAAACCGAAATAGACCAAACTTATCCTACAGAGCATCTTACTGAGCAATTAATAAAAAATGCAACCTCACAGTTTATTGGTGATATTAATCAATATCCTCCTGTGTTTTCGGCTATTAAAAAAGACGGAAAACGTTTGTATGAATTTGCACGAGCAGGTGAAGATGTAGAAATAAAGTCTCGTAAAGTGAATATTTCTGAGTTTGAAATCACAAAAATTGATGGTCTTAATATAGATTTTAGAGTTGTTTGTAGCAAAGGCACTTACATAAGATCGTTAGCTCACGATTTTGGAAAAGCACTTAATTCTGGTGCTCATTTATCAGCATTGCGTCGTACTAAAATTGGAAATTTTAATGTTATTGATGCTCTTTCTCCAGAAAAATTTATTGAACAACTTCCTTCGGAATAATTATTGATACAGATTTGTTTCTAACTAAATTGTATATGAAGCAACTTTTACCTTTGCTTTTTGTAAGCATTTCTTTCTTCGGATTTTCTCAAGACGATATTAAAACTAATGGCATTTTTTATAAAATATCGCTAGCAACAACATTAACCATTAATGAAGACTACACTTTAGCTGAAGATGATACTGGTCCATTTTTTAAACCTAATGCATTTTTTTTAAATAATACTATTGGGTATCAGTTTGACAATAGGTCAACAATTGGCCTAAATGCTGAATATAATTGGCATTCTGAGAGTGGTTTGCAATTTTTTCCAATGTATTTAAACTTTCAGTATAATGTTTTCGATTTTGATGATAAAGTCTTTATAAGAGGTGGTTATGGCAGGCTTATCGATTTAGGTAAAGCTTTTGAAACTGGTACGCTATATAAAGTTGGTTTAGGCGCACAAATCTATGATGAAAATTATAAAAACTCATGGCTTATTGGTCTCGATTTTTCCAGAAAACGCTTTGGTTACAGGCAAACTGAGAAGCTATCTAGCGTCTCAATTTTTTTAGAATTTATGTTGTTTTAATCTTTTTTACTTACTTTAACGTATATATTAGTAACTAAGTAACCTAAATAACATAAAAACCTACTTTTGAATTTTACTGAAAAACATAAAGCATTACTCATATCTGTATTAATATCAGCTACTTTGGTATTGGCTTTATTTAGCTTTCATTTAAAGCAAAAAGCTGAATTAATTACTGAAAGCTATTACGAACTAGAGCCAGAAAAAACACCTGAAGAAAAAAGACTTGAAGAGTTGGCTGCAAACGATAAAACATCGCAAGAAACCAACAAAGCTTTTAATGAGGAAAGCGAATTTAAAGATATGATGAAAAATTTCAAATCGATAAGTTCTAATGATTTTGATAAAAACACAAAGCAAACCGAAACTGAAGATAATCAGGTTGAAGAAGAAGTTACTGATGTAAAAAATACTCGTGCATCTTACGACCCTTCAATTAACGAAAACGAATTATCATCTTATAGTAAGATCAAAAATGTTATTGCAATGCGTTCACCAGAGAGAAGAGAATCATCTGCATCTAATGGTAACAATTCTACGAACAAAACAGGTGTAAACTCTTCTGTAAACAGAAATAGTAGTGTTTCTTATTCACTTAAAGACAGAAAAGATAAACACTTACCTCCTCCTGTATATTTATGCGAAGCAGGCGGAAAAATTGTAATTAACATTACTGTAAATTCTGGAGGTGATGTTATTGACACTTACGTGAATAAAGCATCCTCTACATCAACAAATGAATGCTTAATTGAAAGTGCATTAGAATACGCCAAGACAGCTCGTTTTAATTCTGATACATCAAAAGACAAGCAAATAGGATCTATAACTTATTATTTTCAAGGAAAAAACTAAACACCTAATAGGTTTAGCAAATCGTTAATTGTATTCTGTCCTTTATCTGTATTATACCAATGTTGTAACTCTTCCTTAAATTCGGGTGTTAGAGTTCCATGTTTAGCCTTAAAATCATTCACTAATTGTGTTGCTTTGCTAGGTCGTGGCCCAAAAGTATTAATGACTTCATCTGATAGATTATCTACCATAATTAATTTTGGAATAGACTTACTTCCATTAGTTAAAAACTGATTCATAAGCTCTTCATTTTCATCTCTAAAAACTAGCTTTAGGTCAATGTTATCACTCAACTCTGCAATTTTATTAATCGCAGGTACAACGTGAGCTGCATCACCACACCAGCTTTCAGTAAGTACTAACCATGTAATATCGCCTTTAAAATTTGATACTCTTTTTATAACCTCATCAGATACTTTTATAGTTTTATCCCAACGCTTCATTCTTCTATCGTTAAGCATTGTATAATTCACCATTGCTTCAGAAGTATCATTCCCTGAAGTTGAATTTTGTTCTACTAATTGAGTTACTATAGTTCTATATTCTTGATAGCTTTTACTGTTAGTTACATTTAACGCTATAATTGATTCCATATATATTTATTAGATGTCACAAAAATAGTATCTTGTTGTTTTATTTTTTATGACTTTTATCATAAGTAAGTCTTACTTTAAACTTAAAACTTACAATTGTTAGTAAACAGTAATTAATTGCAATAATATGACAAAACACAGATGCGGCTGGTGTCTTGGAGACCCAATTTATGAAGCTTATCATGATACTGAATGGGGAGTTCCCGTAAAAGATGATGCTACGCTTTTTGAATTTTTAATTTTGGAAACGTTTCAAGCTGGATTGAGTTGGATTACCATTCTTCGAAAGCGTGAAAATTTCAGAAAAGCGTTTGATAATTTCGATTATAAAAAAATAGTTAATTACAATCAAAAAAAGATTGATTCACTACTTGAAGACGCAGGAATTATTAGAAATAAATTAAAAATAAAAGCCACCATTAGCAATGCCCAAGCTTTTATTGATATACAAAAAGAGTTTGGAAGTTTTAGCAACTATATTTGGGCTTTTACTAATGATAAACCTATAAAAAACAAGGTAAAAAATTATAAAGAAGCACCACCAACTACAGCGTTAAGTGATACTATAAGTAAAGATTTAAAAAAACGAGGGTTTAAGTTTGTTGGTTCAACTGTAATATATGCACATATGCAAGCCACAGGAATGGTAAACGACCACGAAGTAAATTGTTTTAGGTATAATGAGGTATAATTTATAGTGTCTTTCTGCTATTTATCTGTGAAAATCAAGATAAATACTTCAAAAACTTATCTCTAGAAATCTCTTCAGCTCCTAGACTTTCTAAATGTTGTGTATAAACCTGGCAATCGATAAGTTTATAATTGGAGTTTTTAATAAAATTGATAAAGCCAACTTTGCTTGCATTGCTTACTTTGGCAAACATACTTTCGCCACAAAAAACACCATTATTTAAATCGACACCATATAAGCCACCAACAAGCTCATTATTTTGCCAAACCTCAACAGATTTAGCATAACCAAGTTTATGCAAACTTATATAGGCATCTATCATAGATTGTGTAATCCAAGTACCAGGCTGACCAATGCGTTTTACTTGTGAGCATTCATTTATAACTTCTTTAAAAGCTTTATTTGTTGTAACAACAAAGTCTTTTCTTCTCAATATTTGTTGCATACTTTTAGAAACCTTAAGCTTATCTGGATAGAGCACAAAACGCGGATTTGGCGACCACCATAAAATAGGCTCTTCATCATCAAACCAAGGAAATATGCCGCTTTTATATGCTAGTATTAAACGTTTGACAGACAAGTCGCCACCAATAGCTAAAAGACCCTCTTTTGAGGTCTTTGACACATCAGGAAACTCTATTTTTTGTGATAAAAAATTCATTAGTTTACTACATCGTTTGCGTAAATATAATTGATTAAAAACAGTTGTTTTACTTTGAAAATCGAACTTTTTTCGCCATATTTGATATGACCTTTATGCTTTGAATTATATTCATCATTGCTTTTTTGAGTTTGTTTATAAAGGTCAAACCTAAAACCACAATAAGAAGTCCTGGTTATGAATAATTAGGACTTCTTCTATTATAAAAATAAAAAAATCTCAATGTAGAGTTATACATTGAGATTTTATATTTAAACCCTTAGATGTTCAGTATTTAAACAATTTAGAAAGGTAAATCGTCGTGATCATCTTCATTTAAATCTCCTACTGGCTCAAAAGCTTCAGCTGGTGCAACTGGTGGCATATCGCCTTGAGCTCCTGCTTGTACACTTTCAATTCTCCAACCCTGAATAGAGTTAAAATATTTTGTTTCCCCTTGCGGATTAACCCAATCGCGTCCTCTTAAATTTATGCTCACTTTTACATTTTGACCAACTTGAAAGTTATTTAACAAATCTGTTTTGTCTTGAACAAACTCTACCAAAATATGCTGAGGATATTGCTCTTCTGTAGTTACTACAACCTCTCTTTTTCTAAACCCATTACTCCCAAAAGTTTGAGTTTCTCCTATCATTTTAATTTTTCCTTGTACTTCCATTTTAATCTTGTTTATTCTTAATTATTATTCTCTTTAATTTATGATAACAACAGTTTCCATGCACTAACAACGTCTCCATAACTTAAATAATTACGTGCTATTTTATGCTTTTCTCTATGTGTCATTTCTTTAATGTTTGGATAGCGTTCGCTAACCTCTTTTAAAAACTCAGTAACTTCCTTTTTTGTAGGCAATCTTTCAATATTACCTAACATCCCTAAATCGTTACCTGTTAAAATCATACTGTTTTTAACTTCGTCAGGCATGGCATCAACACCAATTCCTAGACTTAAAAGCGGTTTCGGAATTTCGAAAAATCCTTTTTTAGCTCTGTTATAATAATCGCCTCCTGCTCTGGCTACTAAATCTAACTTTTCTTGTATAATGGTATTATTATCATCTAAAACCTCTTCGGTAATGTGAAATTTAACAACTTCACAAATTACTAGATTACCTGCTCCACCTTCTTCACCAAGTTTTATAATTTCATTTACTTTACATTCAAACTGAACAGGAGATTCTGCAACTCTAAAAGGTTTTACTTTGTCTGATTTAAGCATTGTTAAACCTGCTTTATCAAACTCATTAACTCCTTTTGCATATTCTGTACTGCTTAATGACATTTGCTGAACGATATCGTAATTAACCACATTAATAACAACTTCTTTTGTTACCTCAACGTTTTCTAATGTGTGTTTTACACTATTATCTCTCACACGCCTTGCAGGAGAAAAAATAAGAATTGGCGGATTAGCGCTAAATACATTAAAAAAACTAAATGGCGACAAATTAGGGTTTCCATCAGCATCTATAGTGCTTGCAAACGCAATTGGTCGAGGCGCAACTGCGCTTAATAAATAACCATGAAGTTTTCCTGTTGAAAGGTCTTTTGGATCAAAAGATATCATCTAAATAATTGATTAGATGCAAATGTAACCATATTAGCAATTTTATAAAAGCGATTTATAACAATAAACAAACAATAATATTAACATATTTACATTGTATATTTAAAGTATATTTAAATAATTAAAACTTACCAATGACATTTAGTATGAATAGAAATGTGTTGCGATGGATTATTATTATCACATCGTTTATAATTATTTCTTTAATCCTTTGGAATACCTATATTTTCTTTCAAAATTTTAAAGCTGAAGAGCGAACTAAAATGCAGAACTGGTCTTTTGCTCAGAAAGAATTAAATAGAAACATGGACTTGGACACAGATTTTGGCGAACTTACAATACAAGTTCTTTCAAGCAACACAACAACTCCTATGATTCGTGTTAATGATGATGGAAGTATTAATCATAACAACATTGATGAAGAAAAGGCTAAAGATTCACTTTATATTCAAAAATTAATAAAACAATTTAAGAATGAGAATCAGCCTCTAGAAGTAAAATATGGAGATAGAGTTTATTCAACAATTTATTACGGTAATTCTCCTCTTTTAAACAAGTTAAAATACTATCCTTTAGCCTTGTTGTTAATCATATTTCTGTTTGGTGCTGTTGTATATTTCTTTTATCGAAGTTCAAAAATTGCAACTCAAAATAAGCTTTGGACAGGGATGGCTAAAGAAACTGCTCATCAAATAGGTACGCCTTTATCATCATTAGTGGGATGGACAGAAATATTGCGTAGTGAACATGTTAATCCTTCATATCTACT
Organism: Aquaticitalea lipolytica; assembly: GCF_014641635.1. Classification (GTDB taxonomy): domain Bacteria; phylum Bacteroidota; class Bacteroidia; order Flavobacteriales; family Flavobacteriaceae; genus Aquaticitalea; species Aquaticitalea lipolytica. Next base: position 1,191,628 of record NZ_BMIC01000001.1, read on the forward strand.
AGAAATAGAAAAAGACATAAACAGGTTACAAACAATTACAGATAGGTTTAGTAAAATTGGTTCAGTACCTGCTCTCGAAAAAGCTGATATTGTTACAGAAACCGTTGAATCTTACGAATATCTAAAAGCGCGCTCATCTAACTTAATTGATTTTGAGATCTCAGCTCCTGAAACAGCTATATATGTTAACTTAAACAAACAGCTGTATAGTTGGACTATTGAAAATCTGGTGAAAAATGCTATTGATGCTATGAAAGGTAAAGGTAAACTTAAAGTAACCATTATTCAAGATGCAAATTTTGTAAAAATTAACGTGACTGATTCTGGTAAAGGAATTTCAAAAAACTTATTCAATAAAATTTTTGAGCCTGGTTTTACTAGCAAAAAACGTGGTTGGGGATTAGGCTTATCTTTAGCAAAACGTATCATTGAAGATTACCATAAAGGAAGGATTAAAGTGCTTCATTCTGAGATAGGAAAAGGAACTACAATGCAAATTTCCTTAAAATTACTATCTTAGTAATGCTATTATGGATGAAAAGCTTTTTACAGTTAAAGAATTTGAATTGAATAACCATTGCCCAGAATGCTATTCGCGCGATGGGTTACAGCTTACCTTTAAACAAAAATTTGTTGAAAATGCGTTTTACAGAGCAATAACAAACGAAACTACATATTCTATGTTTTGTAATGTTTGTAAAACAGATATTTCGCCTTCTCGATGGACTGACGACATTGATAGCGTTATTAGTTACCAAAAAAAGGCATTAGTGCCTAAATCGGCTACTTTTAAGCTTAAAAAAACATCTTGGCTGTTATTGATATTAGCAATTTTAATTATAATTGCTTTGAATGTTTTTATTTTTGTGAATTAAAGACGATCACTAATCTGTTTTGCAATAGCTTCAAACTCTTCTTTTTTAAGACTTACTTTATTTAAAAAACGAGCATCTTCCATAGCGTTTAATGGTATTAAATGCACATGCACATGAGGCACTTCTAAGCCAATTACTGTCATTCCAACTCGTTTACATGCCACTGCTTTTTCTAAGGCTATTGCAACACTTCGGGCAAACTCCATTAGCCCAACATAAGTAACCTCATCTAAATCGAATAATTTATTAACTTCTATTTTAGGTACACATAGCGTATGTCCTTTCGCATTTGGATTGACATCTAAAAATGCAATAAAATCTTTAGTTTCTGCAACTTTATAACATGGTATTTCGCCATTTATGATTTTCGTGAATATTGATGCCATTAGATTATTAGTTTTTGAGTTAATGTAAAGATAAAAAGAAAATTCCTGTTCAGTTTTATTTGAACAGGAATTATAATATTTAAAAATTCTATCTGAATACTATCTATCTCGTAATCTTTAAAATATCAAACTTCATAACACCATTAGGCACTTGTATATCAGCTACTTCTCCAACCGATTTACCAAGCAAACCTTTACCAATAGGTGAGTTTACAGATATTTTTCCAGTAGCTAAATCTGCCTCGCCATCTGCTACTAATGTATAGGTCATCACCATTCCATTAGTTTGATTTTTTATTTTAACTGTTGATAATACTAATGCTTTAGATGCATCTAATTGAGATTCATCAATAAGTCTAGCATTTGCAAGAGATTCTTCAAGTTTAGAAATTTTCATTTCCAACATACCTTGTGCTTCTTTTGCTGCATCATATTCAGCATTTTCACTTAAATCTCCTTTATCTCTGGCTTCAGCAATAGCTTGTGACGCCTTTGGACGCTCTACATCTCTTAACTGATTAAGTTCGTCTCTTAATTTTTTTAACCCTTCTGCAGTGTAATAAGATACTTTACTCATAACTTCATCGTTTTAATTATAGTTTAGCACTAAAGCACAACTATATAAATAGAAAAAATCCCGCTCACACGAGATTATATAGCAAATATACAAAATATTTATTGCAACGTTTATTTTGTTGTAAATTGCAACTCAATTTTTTTTGACTTATGAAGCATTATATTTTAGGTTTATCTTTTTTATTACTAACAGCTTGCAGCAAGAATGACACTATAAATAATTGTAATTTTTTACTAAATGTTGGTGTTAATCTTACTGTAAATTTAAATTTACCTCAGTTTAGCCAATTACAATTTACAAGTAACTCTGTTTATGTTGGCAATCAAGGTAATGGTGGTGTTATTATTACTAATGTTGGTTCTGGACTAAGAGCTTGGGATGCTTCAGACCCAAACCATCAACCTAATAGTTGCTCTATAATGACAATAAATGGCGCCAATGCAGAGTGTGGTTGCGCTGACGCCAATGAGTATAGCTTATTTACTGGTCAATCTTTAGGTACACAATTACCTTGTGGTTTAAAAGAATACAGAGTTGAAGCCATTGGTAATAATAGCTATTTAGTTACTAATTAAAACTTCAAAGTAGCTCCTACTAAAAAATTAGTCGTAGCTTGTGGGTAATAACCAGCACCTTCAATGGTTGTTGTGCTTCCTGGCACAGACCAAGTATCATCATAGGTATAGTAGTATCCATTAGAAATATACTTTACTCCAAACACATTATTTACTAAACCTGATATCACAACTGACTTAAAAATTGAATTCATTTTTATTTCATAAACTATATTAAAATCGTTTATGAAATAGCTGTCTAATTTTGATGCTTTCGCGTCTGTATTTCCCATAAATTGCTCGCCAACATATTTACTTAAAAACGATACTTGAAAACTCTCTTTTGGTTGAAATACAATTGCGTTTGCTGCAACAAACTCTGGTGAAAATGAAATATTTGTTTTACCTAGATTTACTAATTCACCATCAATTGAAGCAACGGTTTCTTTGTTTTTGTTTGAGCTAACTGTAAAATTTGGTTGAACTAAAAATTTATCAGTTAGTTTAACTGTTGCTTCAACTTCTAATCCTAACCTGTAGCTATCTCCACTATTTGTTCTTATTGGATTACCTACATTATCAATATTTCCTGTTAATACCAATTGCTCATTATATAGCATGTAATACCCATTAATGTTAATTCTGAATTTTTCTGTAATATGTCTCCAACCTAATTCAAAATCATTTAGTTGCTCTGGCTTTACAGTTTCATTATTTTCAAAATCATCTCTATTTGGCTCTCTGTTTGCTCTTGCATAAGAAAAATAGAAATTATTTTCATCGTTTAACTTATAAGTAATTCCCGCTTTTGGATTAAAAAAACTATAGTTCTCATCTACATTAAAAGGTACTCTGTCTGATGTAAGTCCTGATGTTTTATAATCAACATTTCTAAGTTGCAAATCGCCATATAAACTTACTTTATCGTTAAGTCTGTAGGTTGCTTTTACAAAAGTGCTAAAATCTTTTTTTCTTCCATTTCCTTCATAATATCGGTCTCCAATCTCGCTGTTACTTGCGTATTGCGCCCAAATTATTTCACCAAAATGATCACCATCATAATTACTATAAGAAGAACCAAAGGTCATATTTAGTGCATCTTTTTTATAGTTTGCACTTGCGTTAACCACATAAAAATCGTTATCCAACCAACGACGACGAATTAAATCAGTTGTGTTAACTATTTCACCTCCAATAGTTATTTCTTCGAGATTGTAATCAGCAAAATCTTCATCCTCTTTATATTGTTCAAAATAGCCACGACCATAGGTATAATTTAGACCAAGATTAGTTGACCAATTATTATTATAACGCTCATTCCAATGCAATTGATAATGGTCTTGGTTGTAATTATCAACTTCGTTATCATAAAAACGAGTATTACCTTCATCATCAGTGTACATTCCTGCAGTGTTGAAAGTTCTGTTATTTTCTAAAAGTTCTAAATCTTCCAACCCATTCCAAGATTGATAGGTCACTTCTTTTCCGCCAAAAGTAATAGCTTTAATTAATGTATTATTATCTACGTAAGAAGCTTGCAGAAAGTAAGATTTAAGATCTGAACTAGCTCTATCGATATAACCATCTGAAGCTATTTGAGATAAACGACCAGCTAATTCAAAATGATTATTAAGTAATCCTGTACTAAATTTTACTGTATGTTTTCTTGTATTGTAGCTACCAAAACTATTAGATATTTCTCCATTAGCTTCACTTGAAACAGCATCTGTTAACACATTAATGCTTGCACCAAAAGCTCCCGAACCATTAGTTGATGTACCAACACCTCGTTGTAATTGAAGACTCTCAACAGAAGATGCAAAATCACCTAAATTAACCCAAAACGTACCTAAGGATTCTGCATCGTTATAAGGAATTCCATTAATGGTTACATTGGTTGACTGTGCATTGATACCACGAACTCTAATACCAGTATAACCAACTCCTGCTCCAGCATCTGTTGTGGTCACTACAGATGGCAAATAGTTTAGCAAAACAGGAATATCTTGCCCTAAATTACGTTTTGCTAATTGTTGTTTTGTAACATTAGAGTGTGTAATTGGTGAAGTGGCTTCTACACGAACTGCCTTAACTAGAACTTCATCTAAAATTTCTGTTTTTGTAGAATCTTGTTGTTTTTCTTGTGAAAACACACTGACAGACAGTGCAAAAAGTGCTAAAAAAGCGAATAAATTTTTCATTACGATTATATTATAATCGAATAAAAAGAGGTCATTATTCTTTGTTAATAATTGATTTTATTTAAGCATTTTTGTTTGTTGAATAATTGATGAACTATTCGCACTCACTAAAAATGTCTACTAGACATTTTCTTAACGCTCGTTTCCTAAACAGCATTACCTGTTCTAGGTTCAATGGGTATGATCTCAGCCGATAATAGGCACCCCTTTTTTGAGAACGATGCAAAGATAACTATCAATTAATAATTATCAATGAAGAATTTAATTAATTTCTGGTGGTTTTCTATTTGCCTTTTTTTCTGAAGCTATCCGCTTGGTTTTTAACCGTTTTATTTTTACTTGCTTTGGCACTTTAGTAGGCTTTCTTTTTTTTGGAACAACCAATCCTTCTTCAATAACTTTAAAGAAACGTTCTATTACCAATGTTTTGTTTTTATGTTGACTTCTGCTTTCATCACATTGAAGGAGTAGAAAGTTGTCTTTTGTTAAGCGACTAGCTATGGTTTGCTTTAAAAGGTGTTTTTCTTCATCAGACAATCCTAATGAATCCTCTAAACTGAAAGTAAGCTCGACTTTTGAAGCTACTTTGTTCACATTTTGTCCGCCAGCACCAGAGCTTCTTACAGCTTTAAATTGAAGTTCGCTAAGTAACACTTCTTGGTTCATTCTACCTTATTTGGTGTGTTGGTTTTAGTAAATCGGTTACTGTTTTTACTGGATTAAATGTTATTAATGGTACCTCAACAAAAATAGTATTCCAACTTGCCATACTTCCATTCCAAAGCCCTGGTAACTCTAAAGCTTTTAAATCTTTATCAAGTTTTGTTTTCATAGTTATAAAGGCTGTTTTATGATCTACAAAATTTTGCAAATCAAAAGGTTCGCCTTTATGGTTTTTTATACCACAAACTATATCTACAGGATTAAAATGTGTTGCTTTTTTAAGTATTTCTTTTTGATTTTTATTTTTTCTGTCCACTTGTGCAGACTCTACAATTTGTAATGAGATATTACCACTTTCTTCTTTTACCCAAAATGGTCCTCCTCCAGGTTCTCCTTCATTTTTCACCATTCCACAAACGCGAATAGGCCTATCTAATTTTTCAATTAAATACTCTATTTGGTATTTTTTAGAGTATTTTTCAAATTCATGACTCACCTTAACATTTAGTTTATTTATCAAAAATTCAGCAATTGAAACTAAATCGGAATGAGAAACATCTGCTTTATTTAAAATATCAATCATCTTAAATACTTCCTCCTGAGTTTTTAGTAATAAGCCAGCGAGCATTTTTTTATACTCAGCCACTTCCTTTTCATATTTAAAGACAACTACATTATCAATGTTTTTTATAAAAATTATATCTGCATCTAATTCATTTAAATTTTGTAAAAGTGCTCCATGACCAGAAGGTCTGAAATACAACTCGCCATTTTCATCTCTAAAAGGATCATTTTGAGGTGTAACAGAAATAGTGTCAGTAGATTCATTTTGATAGGAAAATGAAATATGAAATTTTGTGCCTTTTTTACGCTCAACAATATCTTCAATACGCTTGAACTCGTCATCAAAAATATTTTTATATCGTTCAGAAATTGTAAAATGCAAATAAGCTTCATTTTTACTTGATGCATATAAAGCTGCTTCAAATAAATGCTCTTCAAAAGCTGTAGCTAAATGATCTTTATATTGATGAAAAGGCAGTAGCCCTTTAGGATAAAATCCGTAATTGAGCTTGTCTTCATCTAACATAGTTTTTATAAATACGTATTTCTGTTTATCATTTGAATACAACTTGTAATCTGGATAATATTCTTCAATTTTATTTAAAACAATATCATAAAATGGAAGTTTTTCTATTGCAACTAAAAAAACAGATAAATCCCTTTCTTTCTTTCTGTTAATAAATGAATTTATTGTATCATTCTTTGGATTGAACTCTGAAATAAATTCGAAAAGCGTTTTAAACATTCTGGTGGCAGCACCAGATGCAGGAACAAATTTTATAATTGATGTATTATCTCTTTTTGTATCAAAAAAATTAATATAATCTACTTTTTCATCATCACTGCATTTTTTAATACCATGTCCAACAGTCGCAACAGAATGTAAATTTATAAACGGTAATCCCGTTTTAAACAAGTCTAATTGAGTATTAACTTGCTTTATAGTTAGACCTTTCTTTTCGATCTGTTTTATATCTTTTTCGGAAAATTTCACTTCTTATTTTTTAATAGTAAATCAATATGTTTTGTTGCTTCATCAAGTCTTTCTTTTAAGCTTCCTTTTAACAATACATAAGGTTTTTTGCTTGTTTTTAATGCCTCTTCAAAAGCTTTAAACATACGTTCTCTTTCATGAGGTTTGTCACGCAAATCGTCAGCTTCCCATGGTGTGTCAATATAAGTCAAAAAATACAAATCGTAAGTGTTTTCTAACGCATATTTTTCTATTAATGGATCACAAGTTCCTGAGTAATAAGCCTCAGAGTATACCTTAGTTTCTAATAAATCTGTATCGCAAATTAATACTGTATCGGTTTTTTGAGCGAGATGGTTTTCTATATTCATTTGCCCTATTGCTATAGGTAATAAATCTTTAGGCTCGCAAGTTTTACGTTCGTTATTCCATTTATTTTGCAAATATTCACGAGCATACTCAGGAACCCAAACTGAGTTGTAATACCTAGCCAGTTGTTTAGATAGTGTTGTTTTACCAGTCGATTCTGGTCCAAACATTACTACTTTTATACAGTTGCTTTTTCTTTGTTTAAGCTTTTTCTCCATTGTAAATATCCTTGTATAGCTAGAATTGTAAAAATGATATATTGTAGCGATAACATACCTAAACCTCTATAGGCATATAGTGGTATTGTTATTAAATTGCCAATAATCCACAACGTCCAGTTTTCTAATTTTTTATTTGCCATATACCACATTGCAGTAAAAAAAACACCAGAAGTTACTACGTCTATATAATTAGGGATTTGCATTGTATAGTTAAACCCTTTATACACCAAAAAAGTTATTACGATTGTTAAAGCAAAAAAACCAAGACCTATAATTTTCTCTTTTTGGTTAGTCCTAGAAATTGGCAAAATATAAGTGTTTTCTTTCTTTCGTGACCAGTTCCACCATCCATAAATACTCATTACAGAATAATAAAAGTTCATCATCATATCACCAAAATATTGGTTGATATAAAGTAGGTAAACTGTAATAACTGTGCATATAATTCCTGTTGGATAAACCAGAATGTTTTCGTTTTTAGCATACCAAACACTTAATATTCCAAATACAAACGCAATGGCTTCTAAAACAATTTGAAACGTTGGAGTATTTTTATAAGCTTCAAGAAAAAAATCAAAAATGTGGCTCATAATTGTGTCTATCAGATTTTACAATTTTCATAAATAATAAGCCGTTATCCATCAGCTCAAATGCTTCTTTTATTTCGTTTTTAAGCAAATCCATAACTTCATCATAGTCTCCATATACTTGTGTACTTAGGGGATTTTCTAATACTTTTAAGTTAGAAGCTCTTAGCTTTTTTATTAAATGTATAATAGAAGGTTCAAAATTGTCATGCAATGGTGTTAAGGTTAATTCAACAGATATTTTCATTATACTATTTCTTAAGTTTATCAAAAAAAGATTTGTCGTTTTCAAAAGCTGTACCTATTACAACAATATCCGCTCCAGATTTGTATGCATTTTCTAATTGTTCAATACTTTTTATTCCACCACCAACTATTAAAGGGATTTTAATTTCTTGTTTTACTGCTTTAATAATGTTTTCAGAAACTGGATGCAAAGCACCACTTCCAGCTTCAAGATATATCAACTTCATCCCTAATAATTCTCCTGCACTAGCAGTATCAACAACAAGTTGAATATCATTTTTAGCTATTGGTTTTGTTTGTGTTACTCTCTGTACTGAGGTTTCTTTACCGTTTTCAATTAATAAATAACCTGTTGGAATTACTTCAAGTTTAGAGCCTCTTAATTTGGATATAGCTTTAACATGTTTATCTATTAAATAGTCTGGATTTCTTCCAGAAAGTAATGACAAAAATAATAATGCGTCAGCTTCGTTTGTAACTTGGGTGACATCACCAGGAAATAAAATTACTGGTAATTTTGTGTGCTTTTTTATTTCAATTACTAAAACTTCTGTTATTTTATCTTCAACAGTACTTCCTCCTACAAAAACATGAGTTGCTTTCGAATTATTGAGTTTCATCATAAAGTCAGACAACCCTTTAAGCTTCATTTTGTCAGGATCAATTAAAACTGCAAGTAACCTTTCGTCTTTAGAAATTGAATGTAATATGTTGTTATAGATGCTTTCCATTAGGTGGTTACGTATGCGCAAGTAAAACCTTCAAATTCTAAAAAATATGTGTTATATCTATATTTTTTATGCTCATAATCTATCCATGCAATAGTTTCTCCATCTTCCAACATAAATGGTACTACCAAAAAATGTTCTCTAAACAACATTCCTGGAGTAGCAAAAAGCTTATACAGTGACTCTTTAATTCCCCAAATAACAGTCAGTTTTTTTATATAATCTTCAGTACTTTTATTTAAATAATCAAACTCATAATCAACAAATTTATGAGCGATAATTTTAATTTTTTCACGTTGCATTTCTATATCAATACCTACTTCATGTTCACTTACTATAATAGCAGAAAATGTAAACGAATGTGTAATTGAAATATATTTCCCATCCTTTAAATGAGGTTTCCCATTAGCGTCATAAAACAAATCTGTATCAGTATATCCAAATTCTGCTAATAAATGACGAACACTTAAAAACCCTCTTTGGTGTATTTCGCTTTTCATTCCTAAAACACGCTCTAAACTTTCAGGTCTTAAACTAATAGGACGCATTAAATCGTCATAAGACTCTGTAATCTTCCAGATTTTAACAGTAGTTTGTGAGTTTGGAGTAAAGGTTTTATATAAAGGCATTTAGAAGTCTCGAAGTTATTAATTATCTTTGCACTCGTTTTATGAATATAAGATAACAAATATACAATTATGAATACAAAAACAATACCTTACGTACCTTACAAAGTCAAAGACATGTCTCTTGCGGCTTGGGGAAGAAAAGAAATAGAATTAGCTGAAGCTGAAATGCCAGGACTTATGAGTCTTCGCGAAGAATACGGAAATTCTCAACCTCTTAAAGGTGCTCGTATTGCTGGTTGTTTACACATGACAATTCAAACAGCTGTATTAATTGAAACCTTAAAAGCTCTAGGTGCAGAAGTTACATGGAGTTCTTGTAATATTTTCTCTACACAAGATCAAGCTGCAGCTGCAATTGCTGATGCTGGAATTCCTGTTTATGCTTGGAAAGGAATGAACGAAGAAGAATTTAACTGGTGTATTGAGCAAACGTTATTTTTTGGTGAAGACAGAAAGCCATTAAATATGATTCTTGATGATGGTGGTGATTTAACTAACATGGTTTTTGATAAATACCCAGAATTAATGGCTGGAATTAATGGTTTATCTGAAGAAACTACAACAGGAGTTCATCGTTTATATGAGCGTATGAAAAACGGAACATTATCAATGCCTGCAATTAACGTGAACGATTCAGTTACTAAAAGTAAATTTGATAATAAATACGGTTGTAAAGAAAGTGCTGTAGATGCTGTACGTCGTGCAACAGATGTTATGCTTGCTGGAAAACGTGTGGTTGTTTGTGGTTATGGTGATGTTGGTAAAGGTACTGCTGCTTCTTTTAAAGGTGCAGGTAGTATTGTAACTGTTACTGAAATAGACCCAATTTGTGCTTTACAAGCTGCAATGGACGGTTTTGAAGTAAAAAAATTAGAAACTGTTGTTGCTAATGCAGATATAGTAATTACAACTACAGGAAATAAAGACATTGTACAAGGACGTCATTTTGAAATGATGAAAGACAAAACTATCGTTTGTAACATTGGTCACTTCGATAACGAAATTGAAATGTCTTGGTTAAACAAAAACTTTGGAAACACTAAAGTAGAAATTAAACCTCAAGTTGATAAATATACAGTAAATGGTAAAGACATTATCATTTTAGCTGAAGGACGATTAGTTAATTTAGGTTGTGCAACAGGTCACCCAAGTTTTGTAATGAGTAATTCATTTACTAACCAAACGTTAGCTCAAATAGAACTTTGGACAAATAGAGATGCATACCAAAATGAAGTGTACATGTTACCTAAACATTTAGATGAAAAAGTAGCAAAATTACACTTAGCAAAAATTGGTGTGGAATTGACAGAGCTACGTACTGAGCAAGCTGATTATATTGGCGTGCCTGTTGAAGGTCCATTTAAACCAGAATATTACAGATATTAAAAAAAGACCGCTAGCGCTTTTAGACATAAGACCGCTTCGCTTTTAGATACAAGACCCTTGCAGCAATGTGAGGTTTTTTTTGTCACTTCGAGTGATTTTGTAGCGCAATAGCGATGCAAAATAGTATCGAGAAGTTGGGCAATTGCTAAAGCACCACGCTTTCCGCTGTATCTTTTCTTTTTGAAGGAAAAAAGAAAAGGATGCCGCTGCAATCGTTATTGCGAAATAATTTAGTATATTTATTTTCTCCCTATTCTTTTACCAAATGGTAAGTGAAAGGGATTTTTAATTTATAACAAATTTGTATGAGATACATAATTATAACATTAGTAATAGCTGCTATATTAGCTCTTTTATCATATTTTTTGGATTTCGTAAATAACAAAAGTGATAAAGTATTCTTAATTACAATATCAATAATTTTAATTTTAACAGGCTTGTTTTTTTCTGTAAAGTCAGAAATTTTAAAAGATTCAGATGAGAAGTTTAAAGTTAAAAAAATTGATACAACATTAAATAATACAATAACTTTAAAAAAGAAAGCAGATTCAATTATTGAAAATTTAAATGAAAGTTTAGAAAAGACTATAAAAATTAAGAAAAATATTGATAGTCAAAATAAAAAATTGGGAGATATTGAAAAAGATGTTAAGCTTCAAATTAAGACTTTAAATAGCACATTAAAACAAACAGAAATATTTCAAAAAATGGTTGATGAGCAAAATAAGAGAGATATTGCTCAATTTGAAAGAGACGCTGCTAAAATTGAAATATTTTCAGGAGATATAAAATTAATTAATCTACCTGAAAATAATGATAAATATAAATTAAAATTTTATCTAAGAAATAGTGGAAAGAGAAAAGCTACTAATGTTAAAATAAATAGTAATCTACTATTCTATAAGAATGGAAAGTTTGCTTTTGTATATGAACCGGATAGTTTAATGATTGATTTTAATGATATATTAGGAAGTGACTTTAATAGTAACAATAATTTTCCATATCTAGAATCAGTATATCCATATAATATTAGAGAATTTGATTCAGCATTTTTAATAATTAAATTAATATATGAAGATGAATCATTTAAAAAACCAATTAAAGAGAACTTTTTATTTATTTGTCCTGAAATTGAAAAAAACAGCTTAAAATTCTATAACTTAACTGATAATCAAATAAGCAATTTGACTGAATATATTAATAATTCAAACTTTTCTTTTTTATTAAGCAATTAGCTTTTTAATTTCAAATTGTTTAAAATATGCAACACAACTCAAAACTTCCTAACGTAGGTACAACCATTTTTACAGTCATGAGTACTTTGGCTAATCAGCACAACGCACTTAATTTGTCGCAAGGATTCCCAAATTTTAAAAGTGACCAGAAATTAATGGACTTAGTAACTCAAGCAATGAATTCTGATTACAATCAGTATGCTCCAATGGCTGGAAATATTGATTTACGCATTGCTATTGCTAATAAATTTAATCTTTTATATCAAACAAGTTATCATCCAGAAACAGAAATTACTGTTACAGCAGGAGCTACACAAGCTATATACACTATCATTTCGGCATTTATAAGACCAAATGATGAAGTCATCATTTTTAGACCTGCTTACGATTGCTATGAACCTGCTATTGAACTTAATGGTGGAAAAACTATTTCTGTTCAATTAAATGCTCCTAATTATAAAGTAGATTGGCATGAAGTAAAACAAAAAATAAATAGCAATACTAAAATGGTTATCATCAATACACCACAAAACCCAAGTGGCACTGTGTTTACAAAAAATGATATGCTTCAACTTCAAGAAATACTTAAAGGCACTAACATTATTTTAATAAGTGATGAAGTGTATGAGCATATTATTTTTGATGATGAGAAGCATCAAAGTGCATGTTTTTTTCCAGATTTAAAATCGAGAAGTTTTGTAGTTGCTTCTTTTGGAAAAACATTTCATAATACAGGTTGGAAAGTTGGTTATTGTTGTGCGCCAAAAGAGTTAATGGATGAATTTAAAAAAGTACATCAGTTTAATGTGTTTTGTGTAAATCATCCAACACAAAAAGCATTAGCAGATTATTTACAAAATCCAGAACATTATTTAGGATTATCAGAGTTTTATCAGCAGAAAAGAGATTTGTTTTTAAGTTTAATAAAAGACTCTCGTTTTAAAATTACTCCAGCAAAAGGAACTTACTTTCAAGTTTTAGATTATTCAGAAATTACTAACGAACATGATGTCGATTTTGCAAAGCGATTAACCATCGACAATAAAATTGCTTCGATACCAATGTCGGTTTTTAATGAAAATAATATAGATAACAAGGTCTTGAGATTTTGCTTTGCTAAAACTGATGAAACATTAGTAAAAGCTGCTAACATATTAAACCTCATCTAATCGCATTAACCAATCGGTTTGTCTGTCGTTTCCTATATAAAAAGAATGCGTGTCAAATTTAGTAAATCCATGACGTTCATAAAACTTAACAGCATTAACGTTCTGCTGCCAAACACCAAGCCATAGCCAAGTTTTCCCCATTTTTTTAGTCAATTCAATAATCCAATTTATTATATGTGCTCCAAAATTTTGACCTTGAAACGCTTTTAAAACATAAATACGCGAAAGCTCTAAAGAATGTTTACCAAAAGGTTCAGCTTGTGCTTCATTTTCATTTATCTTAAAGTAGCATACTAAATCACTTTTAGAGTACACAAAATAAAATTGAGAATTAGAGTTTAGAATTTCTGTTTTGATTTGTTCTTTGCTAAAAGCAATATCAATATATGTTTTAAAATCTTCTGGATTATTCTCTTTTTCAAAAGCATCAATAAACGTTTGTCTTGATATGTTAGTCAACATATCTAAGTCACTCAAAGTGCATTTCTTAAACGTTAAATTCATATCAATATTGATAAAAATTAATTGAAAAACAATTACATTTATACTATTAAACTAGATACTAAATTAAAGAATTTAGAGTGACTTTTTTTATAGTTTTGTGTTTAGTTATTAAATAACATTTTAAAGTATAAACTATGAAATTTTGGATTTTATTATTGTTCTTAATGTTTGGGCTAAACTCTTATGCTCAACAAGTTGAACACGAAGGCGTGAAATATGAAGTAAAAGGAAAAACTATTTATCAAGATGGTAAAGACGTAACCGCAACTTTATCTGCTGAAAAGCTACAAGAAATAAAAAGTATTGCTGGCCAAAAAGCTAAGACTGAAAAGGAAGCCAAAAAAAGAGAGAAAGAGCAAAAGAAAGCTGAACAGGAAATGAAAAAAGCTGAAAAAGCTCAGAAAAAAGCAGAAAAGGCTCAAAAAAAGGCTGAAAAAGAACTAAAACGCAAGCAAAAAGCACAAGATGCTTATGAAAAAGCTTCGAAAAAGCTAGAACAAAATCAGGCGAAATACGAAAAGCTAAAAAACAGAGGTAAATTATCTCCTAATGATGAAGAAAAATGGCTTAAAAAACTTGAAGGTTATAGAGAAGATTTAGAAAAAGCTAAAAAGAAATTAAACCGATCTTAATCTGAAACAAGATAAATTAAATATCGCACTTATTCAGTCTGTTTTGGTATGGGAAAACCCATCTCAAAACAGACTGAATTTTTTAAACAAAATTGATAGTATTACTCAACCTGTTGATATTATTGTTCTTCCCGAAATGTTTACATCTGGCTTCACCATGAATCCAAAGGGTGTTGCTGAAACAATGCAAGGCGAAACCGTTTCATGGATGAAGAGTATAGCATCAAAAAAACAAGCTGCAATTACTGGGAGTTTGATAATAAAAGAGAATGACAATTATTATAATCGTTTGTTATTTGTGCATCCAAATGGTGAGATTAATAGTTATGACAAGCGCCATACTTTTACTCTTGCAGGAGAAGACAAAGTCTATACTGCTGGAACAAAAAAGCTCATTGTAGCCTTTAAAGGTTGGAGTATTTGCCCTTTAATTTGTTATGATTTACGTTTTCCTGTTTGGGCTAGAAATACTGAAAATTATGAGGTTTTAATATATGTTGCCAACTGGCCTAAACCTCGTGTTAATGCTTGGGATGCACTTTTAAAAGCAAGAGCAATTGAAAATATGAGTTATTGTATTGGAGTAAACCGAGTTGGGTTAGATGCTAATAATCATGAATATTCTGGTCATTCAGCAGCTTATGATGTATTAGGTAATAGATTAGATACAACACCTTTTGATAAAGAAGCTATAAGTATTGTAACTCTAGATAAAACTGAATTGGAAAACTATAGAAATAAACTTAACTTTTTAAATGATAAAGACGAGTTTACTCTAAAGTAAAATCTTGAATTATATCCCAATTTGCTGAAGCTTCAATAAGTTTTGAATCATAACTAATACGCTCTGGTTGAATCTTTTTAAGATAATTACCAGTATCCCATTTTTGGTTTCCATTAGCATCAAAAACAACTCTTAAATAATAATTTCCAGTATTTATATATCTAAAATCGAATACTTTTGGCTTATCGGCAAACTGTTCATATTTTAAATTTCCTTTTTCATCAGTTAATTGAACAATTACAGGATATGTTGCATTATTTAATACAACCCTAATATTAGCATAATCTGAATACGCTTTGGTTTGCAAATTATAATTTAGTGTATCATTTACTTCTCCAAAAAAACTGGTTAATGCTTCTGGTAGCATTTTAATTTTATAGACTTGAGACTCTTTCTTTTCGAACTGAAAAGTATATTTATTATGCAGCTCATCAAACTGAGTTGTAAAAGGCACAGGAACAGAATCTTTATCAATAATTTTAATTAAATCTTCACGAATAAAAGTAAAAGGAACTGAGCCTTCAATTTCAAAATTTTGATTAAAATTTAAACTCCCTTTTTGAATTGCGTTAATAGTAAGAGAATCTTTTTTGAAATCTCTAAATTTAAAATTTAATGTATCTCTATGTTCTTTATTACTTACTACAAATAAAGTTGAATCTCTTTCCAGGCTTTTATTATACCAATAATATAAAGTATCAGATTTAACATCTTTAGTAATTCGTTCTACTAATCCTTCTGGTCTATCACCCAGCAATTCAATTTGCATATTTTTATAATCGCCTTCAAAACCAAAAGCTATTTTTTGACCAGCAGCTTGCTTGGGCTTAACAGCTTTAAAATCTAACTCTTCTTTAAATAATTTAACAGAGTAAACAGTATCTGAAGGCACTGTTATTACCTTGTCGTAAAAACCTATTTTATCTTCTTTTTGCTGATATGTAAAATTTCTGTTTTCATCTTTTAACGCTACCAATTTATATTTCCCTGCTTTAATGTTTTCGATATTAAATGTTGTTACGCTGTCTAATGTATTAGTAATGTATTTAGGCTTTTTTTTGTAAACAACAGAATCGTTATAAGTAGAATCAACTTCGTAAAGCATAACAGACACAAACGTATCTGCTGTCATACTTTCAGCATCTAAAATATTTCCTTTTACAGAAAGTGAGTCTATATAATTGCCTGTTGAAAATACATATTTATAGTATGGATATGGATTTTCTTCATTATTATCAACTATACTCGTACCAAAATTAAAAGCATATGTTGTATTTGGTTGTAAAGTGTCTTTTAAAACAATTTTAATGTATTTACTAGCTGTTCCTAAAGGTGTAATATCAGGTTCAGTAGTCATTGGCGGCGAAATAATAAGCTGCTTTTGAATATCTTTTATTTTGATATACTCATCAAAATAAATTCGTATTTCATTGCCTTTAAAATTAGTAGTAAAATTTTCAGGTGTAGACTTTGTTATTTTTGGTGGCATCTCGTCTTTTTCACCTCCTGAAGGTGTGCCTCTATTAGCACAAGATACTACTAAGACCAAAACTGATAAGAAAGTAAAAAATCTATAAAAAAACTTTTGCATGCGCTGTTTTAAAATTTAAAGCAAATTAACAACATATTTGGGATACTAACGAAAACGATAAGGCTAAAATTACTATTAAATTCATATCATTTTGTTAAAACTATTCTGTAATTGCCATCGTTGCAATGCTTATTTTAATATTGTCTATAGCAAGTAAAGCATTAGAACAAGCCTCAAGTGTTGCTCCTGTTGTAATAATATCGTCAACTAATAAAATATGCTTGCCTTTTAGAGAGGTCTTTTCTACAATTGAAAAATCGGAGTTATGGGTTGTAACTCTTTTTAATCTGTCTTTAAATACTTGCGTTGTAGTTGCTTTAGTTTTAATTAAAACATCATCATTATAAACTGTATTTAACGCTTTTGCTATTTCTTTTCCAAACTTATCAACTTGGTTGTATCCTCTTTTACGCAAGCGAGATTTATGTAACGGAACAGGAATAACTACATCTATATCATTATAAAGATTAGTGTTTTTAAGCTCAGCACCTAACCATTGCCCTAAAAACAAGCCAACCTCATCATAACCTTTATATTTTAGATTATGAATCATGTGTTGTACTTTCCCTTTTTTATGAAACCACAATAATGAAGTGGCATTACAGAAATTTACTCGTCCGTATAACCTTTTTGTTACAGCATTATCAGGTTTAGTATGAAAATCTGTTATAGGAAATTCATGCCTACATGCTGTACAAACATATTGCTCATTATCACCTAAATGCTCTTCACATGCTAAGCAAACCTTTGGAAAAAACAAGTTTAACAAATTTATTATCATTTTATCGATAAAAAAGAGATAACACAAACATAATATATATTTTCGCTCCAGTTAATTAAATAATTCATAACCTCCCTCAATAATTAAATAATGATAGTTAACCCTCAACTATTTAACTACAGATTAATTATAGGTTCTTTAATAGTGGCCATTGCAGTTTTGGCGGTTTTTAGTTTTACAAATTACGAATCAATTAAATCGCATCAGCTATTTTTAGAACAAGAAAAAAAATTAGTCGAAGGTGAATTATCTCAAATGTTAGTGAGATATGACGAAGTATCTACAACTAATGATGATATATCCTTAAAACTTAAAGAAGCTAAACTGTCAACAAAAATGGCTTTAGATTCTCTTCGATTATTAAAAAGTGATTTCTCGGTAATTTCAAAATACAAAAGTCAGCTTATAACATTAAAATCTAAAAACAAAGAACTTTTTGAAACCATCAGTTCGTTAGATGACATAAATAAGAAACTTGAAAAAGACAAACTTCTAGCTTTTAATGAATTAAGAAAGCAAAAAGAAGAAAACTCTTCCTTAGCAAAAGAAAATAAAGATTTAAATAAAGCCCTAGAAAAAGGAGCCTTACTTACAGCAAATTCTTTTAAAGCAAAAGCGTATCAAACCGTTTCAGGAAAACAGTACGAGACAAAAAAGGCATCGAAAGCCACTTCAATTCAAGTGTGTTTTACTTTAGCTGAAAACGCATTAGCACTCAAAGGAGAAAAAGAGTTATACATACAAATAGTTAACCCTAAAAATAATGTAGTAGCAGATAAAGGCTCTATCGAATTTGGCACGTCTTCATTAATATATAGCTCAAAAAACAATGTATATTACAATAACGATGTTGTTGATATTTGTACAAATATTGAAGCCGACATTGATGACAAACCACTTACAAAAGGCATTTACTACGTATCTGTTTTTTATAAAGACAGAAAATTAGGAAATACTCAAATTGTACTAGACTAATTCAAACAAATATATTTTAATAAACCGTTCTATTAATTGGAGCGGTTTTTTATTTTTGCATCATGACAAATCAAGACGATCAATTTAAAAAAGTAATATCTCATGCCAAAGAGTATGGTTATGTATTTCAGAGTAGTGAAATATATGATGGCTTGAGTGCAGTTTACGATTACGCACAAAATGGTGCTGAATTAAAGAAAAATATTCGCGATTACTGGTGGAAAGCTATGGTGCAAATGCACGATAACATAGTAGGTATAGATGCTGCTATTTTTATGCATCCAACAACATGGAAAGCTTCAGGACACGTTGATGCTTTTAATGATCCATTAATTGATAATAAAGATTCAAAAAAACGCTACAGAGCAGATGTACTTATTGAAGATTATTGTGCAAAAATTGAAGCAAAAATTGACAAAGAAGTAGATAAAGCTGCAAAACGTTTTGGTGATTCGTTTGATAAAGCACAATATTTAGCAACAAACACTAGAGTTGTTGAGTATCAAGAAAAAATAAATACAACGCTTTCACGTATGGCAAAATCTCTTGAAAAAGAAGATTTAGCTGATGTAAAAGCTCTAATTGAAGAATTAGAAATTGCAGATCCTTTAACAGGAAGTAAAAATTGGACAGATGTAAAGCAGTTTAATCTTATGTTTGGAACCAAACTAGGAGCTTCTGCAGAAAATGCAATGGACTTATATTTAAGACCTGAAACAGCACAAGGTATTTTTGTTAATTTCTTAAACGTTCAAAAAACTGGGCGAATGAAAATTCCTTTCGGAATTGCTCAAACAGGAAAAGCGTTCAGAAATGAGATTGTTGCAAGACAGTTCATCTTTAGAATGCGTGAGTTTGAACAAATGGAAATGCAATTTTTTATTAAACCTGGAACACAAAAAGAATGGTTTGAGCACTGGAAAGAAACCAGAATGAAATGGCATTTGTCATTAGGAATGGGAACAGATAATTATCGTTTTCATGACCATGAAAAATTAGCTCATTATGCAGATGCAGCAACAGATATAGAGTTTAAGTTTCCATTTGGGTTTAAAGAACTCGAAGGAATTCATTCACGTACAGATTTCGATTTAAAGCAACATGAAGAGTTTTCAGGGAAAAAACTTCAGTATTTTGACCATGAAGACAATGCAAGTTATACACCTTATGTTTTAGAAACATCAATTGGTTTAGACAGAATGTTTTTAGCTGTTTTTTCTAACTCGTTAGTTGAAGAAGAGCTTGACAATAACACTACCCGAACTGTTTTAAAATTACCTGCTGTTTTAGCACCAGTAAAAGCCGCTATTTTACCTTTAGTAAAAAAAGATGGTTTGCCAGAAATAGCAAAACAAATTGTTGATGATTTGAAATGGGATTTTAATGTTGATTATGATGAAAAAGATGCTGTAGGAAGACGTTATAGAAGGCAAGATGCAAACGGAACGCCTTTTTGTATTACTGTAGATCACGACACTTTAGAAGATAATACAGTAACAATACGTCATAGAGATTCAATGGAGCAAGAACGAGTAAAAATTGAAGATTTAAGACATATAATTAAGCAAGCAGTTGATGTAAAAACTTGGTTGATGAAGATGTAATTCTTTTTAAAATAATAAATACTAAAACACTCTTGAAACAAATCCTTGAGTGTTTTTTTTATATCTCATAAACAACCATTTCTCCTCCCCAAATTTTATAACTTTTAGTATTTTGGATTGGCATAAGTGTTTCTATTAGTTTCCTATTAACAGGATATGCATAAATAATAAGTATCTTTCTTTTGTTTCTTACTAAAGATTCAGATATATGTTGTAGAACTTTTTTTAGAATAAACTCATCAAAAGGATTATACATAAAATAAACATAACCATCATCTAAAAATACATACTCTCCAGCGTCAAAATTAATAATTTTAAAAGCCGTCTTACTCTTTGTTTTTTCTTTATAAATAGAAATATTCTTTTTTGCTATTTCACATAAAACAGGAGAAAATTCAATACCTCTAACCTCTTTAATTCCAAATTCGGCTGCTATTAAAAGTACTCTACCTTTACCAGAACCAATATCAATAAAAACTTTGTCGTCGGGAATTTTTAACTTTTTAAATAAGCGTATTAATGACAATGCTCTTGTAGCCTGATATTTAACTGCATGTTCATTAATACTATCTTCAACCTCTAGTTTGTCTTTTGATACCCAAGAATAAGTGTCTAAGCCAAATTTGTAATCATAATAAAGATCATAAAGGTAAGTTACGCCTCCTTGAAGTAATTTTATAAAACCTTCTTGCCTAACCTTGTTGAAAACTCTGCTAAAAATACTCATACTTTATTAACAGGCTTTGCTTTAATAATAATCATATTCTTTAATGATTACACTTTGTAGTCTATCAATATAAATTTAAGAATATATTACACATTTACAACATTTCTTATACTTAAATAAAAAAGCCCAATTTTAAGTATTGGGCTTTTTATTTAAAATATTTTAACTACTAAAACCTATACCCAAAGTTTACTCCAAAACGGCCTTCAATATTATCTAAATAGTCTGTATCGAAATTCCCAAGATTTCTTGCTATTTCTCCATTTATCGACAATGTAAACCTGTTATTAAATAGCCATTTATGTCCTAAACCAAAACCTGCTGAAAACCCAGAAACGTCATATTTATATTCTTCTTCAATATAAACATCATTCTCATAATCAAAATAGATATAATCATCTAACACTACCTCTCCTGTTCTAGCTTTAAGTTGAGGATAAAAGTAAAACCCTTCATGATCTTTCTGCTTTGAAAAATAAATCATGTAAGCTGCTTTTAAACTAACTGCATTACTACTTTTTAAGTATCCAGCATCATAATAGCCATAAGTATCAAAAAAAGTAACACCTAAAAAGAGCGATTGGTTTTTTGCAAATAAATGCTCATAGTTTACATTTAATGAACCAGCTACTACTAAATCAAAGAGGTTTGATGATATCTCATGCTTTTTGGTTTGGTCATCATCAGACTCTTGTGCTATTGATATAAATGATGTAAATAACAATACTGTGATAAGAATTTTTTTCATATAAGTTTAAGTTTTATTAATTAGGCTTTAGTAACAACTATTATACCAATTGTAGATGCAATTATACCTGAAAGGTTGCGTAAGAAAAAACTTAAATTAAAAATAAGCTTTAAGTTGTACTGTTCCTGTATGGATCGTTTTGGAAGTTTCTGTTTTTCTTCCAAAATAATTAAGATTTAAATCTAAAAAAGTTGTTAGTTTCTTTTGGGCTAATAAACTCCAAGTAAAGTTTTTTCCTGGTTGTAACCCTTCTAACATTTGGTAAGATACTGGTGTATTTGCATTACCATCAAAAGTATTATCAAAAAAATTAATTTCGCCAGTTAAAGCCACTTTTTGAGCGTTATTATATGTAAACGAAACACCATAATTATTCTGCAACAGTGTTTCCATATTTCCAACAGTATTATCTTTAGATGTATATTGGTAAAACACATCAAAACGTGCATTTTCATTAAACAAATAAGATAACTTTGGTTGGAATCTTACTTCATCAATTATATAATTTCGGGATGCAAAATTTTCACTCAAACTCTCATTCTTTTCTAAACTCGATTTCAAATTCACCAACCAACTTGTAGCAAATTTATGGTTAAAATTAAGTTGATGACTTTTAAGTTTGCTCTCCTGAAAACCAATTGACAATAATGTTCTGCTTGTATTGGTTAAAAAAGTATAAGAGGTTGTGTAATGTTGTTTCCCTCTATTAAAAAATAAAACGTTTCTAACACTTTTATTTAGTGCTAGTTGATTTTCATCACTGCTTGCAAAAGGGTTTAAATCGAAAGAATTGCCTTCCCTTTTAATTTTTCTATCAATTAAATATGATGCCTGATTATAAAAATGAGACCAGAATTGCTTCGATTTACTATCAGAAGCCGACCATTGTTGTGGATTAAATGTGAGCGTTTGGCTTAACCTATTTTGATGCGTTTTAACAAAAACCTGATTTGGCAACAATACTCTTATATACTCTCCTTGATCTTGAAATTGAGCCACCTCAAATTCATTTAGTTCTTGTATTCCGTTGCTATTGTAATCTATCCATGTGTAAGCGCCTTGTCCTGGCTCTACTCGCACATAAGTAAAATCTTGTTGTGGCAAACTCCCAGCATTGGTTTCAAAAATGGTATTCCATTGTACAATTTGCTTAAATAATTGCTGATTGTAATTTAATCTTGAGTTTAGTGATTGCTCATCTTCAATATTAGCTTCAACCGATTTTAAGTTTCTATAATTTATGTAAACTCCTAAATCTGTTTCTGTATTTTGAATGATTTTTGATTTAATATAATATGTGTTAGAGCTATTAACTTTAACCACTTTATTAAATCTTAAACTATCATTTATTCGATGCTTATAACCTACTTCAGCAAATACTTTAGTGCTATCTCCAACGCCATAAAACACTTGATACGATTTGAATTTTTGACTTAAAGGCGTTAAACTATCTGTGGTTGTGCTTCGTTGTTCATTATTTTCTGCAGCCAATTTTGTACCAATCCATTGCTTGTTAAAACTATAAGTCACTCTATTAAATGTTCTTAAAAAAGTTGAAGTAGTGTTACTTGCTTTATTATTTAACACACTAGAGTTTGTAAACACATTAAGTTTATTAAGGTTAAGGTTTGCAAAAACATTATGCTTATTTCCATTAAAGTTTTCAGAATAATTAAGATGTTCAAATTTGTATGAGGCAAACCCTTTTTTAGGATGAACAAGCTCAAAACCTGTTGTTAGTAGATTTTGATTTCCTAGCGGTTGATCTAAATTCCAGTCTCTATTAAACTCTGCATAATACAAACGTTGTACTGTTTTAAAGTTTTGTTGAATCATATCAGCATCAACAATTGCAGATAGATTCCAAAGACTATCAGTTTTTATAATATTGTGTTTTACTCTTAACTTTCCTGCAAAACCATCATTATTACTATCATCTAAATTTGAAAATAAATTCAAATCATTTTTACTTCCTGCAGCTTCAAAATAAATATCAGTTTTGTCTGTTGGCTTGTATGTACCATTTACAATAGCTAGCTGTAATTTTGTTGGAGCAATAAGCTGAACTATTGCTGCATAATTTCCTTGAGGCACACCAGAAATTGGCTCTACATATTCATAAATTTTACTAATTGAGTTACTATTAATTAATACATAATCGCCTTGATTATCACCAACTAATCTAAATTTTACACTAAATAACTCATCATCAGGATTGTTTGAAAACACAAATGCTTCAACTCCACTTATAAGTTCTTTTTTATATAAAATTCTATTCTCACTATACGTTTCTGGAGTTCCTGAAGGAGCAAACATTAAATCTTGGTCATCTCCAGCATTTGATAAAATTTGTATTTGTTCAGCTGATAAATTTTGCTGTAATGGTTGATTTTTTGAATCTACTTCTGAATAAACAGAAACACCAAGTTTTAATTTTTCTGTTTCATAATTACCTCCACCAAAAGCTGTAAATCTCGAAAAATTACGTTCACTAAATTGATAATCGACAGTAATTCGCATTTCTGAAGTAATAGGAAATGTAGAGTTAAAAATAATCTCACCAGCATTATAATCGATAATATAATCATTACTCTCTCCACGTACTATTGGTAAACCATTAACATAAACAGTTTCACTACCAGATACTATAAGTACAAACAACTCATTATTTGGACCACGCAATTTATAAGGTCCTTGGTTACCTTCTTGTGCTAAAAACTGACTTGTTGTAAACTGTCCTCTTACTAATGCTCCAGCTACAAACAAATTAGTTTTAGACTCCTCTTTGTCTAGATTAACATTAACCAATAATCCTTGTACACGTTTGCTAAATCTACCGAAATAGCTTGTATTGTTTTCAAGATCAATATCTCCTGCTCTTACATTCCAAGAATCACTAAACAATTCAATAAAAACCTGATCAAATTCATCTAATCGTTGTGAATAACCACTTTCTTGTAACGGAATATTGGCATCTTGAATTGAAGCACGCAATGACACTTTATCACTTAATTTTCCTGAAATTTGTAAATCTAGTTCACTGTTTAATACCGAATTTTGATTATTTCCAATCGTCACGCCTCTCGATATACTTCCAGAAGTTGTAAGTCCATCAAAAGGTGTAAAATTTTTAGTTAATGTAGATTGAGACAACTTGTATAAGCGTTGCATATTATCAGTATTCTCAACAATAATTTTATCATCTAACTGAAAATATTTACGTGTAATAAATTCAGGGTATTTTAAATACTCGATGGTTACAGAGTCGGTTTCTATCGGCTTCTTAAAGGTTAATATCGCTTTTGAAAAATCTATGTTATAAAATGAAGTATCTATAATAACATTGTTTTTTGTCTTTAAAACAAATTTGCTAGAGTTTATACTTACAGAATCAACCAAAATTGTATCTCTAACGGCAACCTTTTTAGTTTTATAATTAGATGCTTGTTCTTGTGCAACAGCACAAAAAGACATTAATAAACATATAAAACCAATAGCAATTTTCATGTAGTATATAAACTTGTAAAGCTTAAAAATATTTTATAGTTAAAATGACTATAAAAATATCGTATAAAAGTACAGTATTATTTATTTTAGCTGAAATTCTAAACATATAACATGAAAATCATCTCCTATAACGTTAATGGTATTAGAGCAGCTCTTAATAAAGATTTTATTGGCTGGTTAAAAAGTGCTAATCCAGACGTGATTTGTTTGCAAGAAATTAAAGCGATGAAAGATCAGTTAGAGCTAGATATTTTTGAAGCTGCTGGTTACAAGTATCATTATTGGTTTAGTGCTCAAAAAAAAGGATATAGTGGTGTAGCTATTTTAAGCAAAACAGAACCAAATCATGTTGAGTTTGGAACAGGAATAGCATCTATGGATTTTGAAGGCAGAAATCTTCGTGTAGACTTCGATGGTTTCTCTGTTATGAGCTTGTATTTACCTTCAGGAACAAATGACGATCGCCTTCAACATAAGTTTGATTACATGGATATGTTTCAAGAGTATATTAATACCCTAAAACATGAAATTCCTAATCTGATTATTTGTGGTGATTATAATATTTGCCATGAAGAAATAGATATTCATAACCCAAAAATGAAAGGTGTTTCAGGCTTTTTACCTGAAGAACGTGAATGGTTAGGAAAATTTATTGATAGCGGATTTATTGATTCATTTAGATATTTACATCCAGAAAAACAAGAGTACACTTGGTGGAGCTACAGAGCAAACTCTAGAGCCAATAATAAAGGCTGGCGATTAGATTATGCATTAGCAAGTAAACCATTGCAAGAAAAGCTTAAACGCAGCGTTATCTTGTCGGAAGCAGTGCATAGCGACCATTGCCCAATTTTACTAGAAATAGAAAACTAAAAACCCAAACAACTTAAATATATTTAACCATGATTAAAAAACTGTCATTAATAGCATTAACATTAGTATTATCAACTTCTTGTGTTTCTAAAAAGATATATACCGATTTAGAAAACAAGTATGCCGATTTAAAAAAAGAAAACAGAAAGATTTCTGATGAAAATACTGAACTTTCAAAAGCATTAACAGCTGCTCAAAATGAACTTGCAAAGCTTCAGAAAAATTATGATGCTACTCTTGCACAACGCGATAAACTGCAACAAGATTATGAAGCAACAAAAACCAGTCTTGATAATTTGCAAAAATCTTATGAGGCATTAGAAAAAAATAGCTCGTCTGCAATTGCGGAAAACGCAAAAAAGAACAGAGAGTTATTAGCACAATTAGAAGCAAAAGAACAAGCTCTTGCTGCCGAAAATGCACGTTTAGAAAAACTAAAGAAAGATATGGATTTACGTTCGCAACGTATTGCAGAGTTGGAAAGCATAATATCGTCTAAAGATGCTGCAATGACCAAGTTAAAAAATGCAATTTCAAAAGCATTAACTAACTTTGAAGGTAAAGGTTTAACTGTAGAGCAACGTGATGGAAAAGTTTATGTGTCTATGGAAAACAAACTATTATTCCAATCTGGTAGTTGGGCTGTAGGAACAAATGGTAGAGAAGCTGTAAAACAATTAGGAAGTGTTTTAGCAGAAAACCCTGAAATTGCAATTTTAATTGAAGGACATACAGATAATGTTCCTTATACAGGTTCTGGTCAATTATCAGGTAACTGGGATTTATCTACAAAAAGAGCAACAGCAATCGTAGAAATTTTAAGAGAAAATGCATCTATTAACCCAGAAAATTTAACTGCAGCAGGACGTGGAGAATTTGCTCCAATTGCTAGTAATGATACTGCAGAAGGCAAAGCAAAAAATAGACGTATTGAAGTGATTTTAACACCAAAGTTAGATGAGATTTCAAAGCTATTAAATGACTAGTTAAGCATAAACTTAACATAGTTTTAAACCTTTCAGTTCTCAAACGCTGAAAGGTTTTTTTATCTTTGGTGCTTGTTAAAAAATACATGAAATGTCCATTCCTACAATTTGAAAATCCAACCAAAATGATAATCTGGACATTGCATCTGACCTTTAAAAAACAAATAAATATTAACAGATGAAATACACAAAACTACCACACACAGATATAAAAGTTAGTAAATTATGTTTAGGCACTATGACTTGGGGAAACCAAAACACACAAGCAGAAGGTTTTGAACAAATGGATTATGCTTTAGACCAAGGTGTTAATTTTTTTGATACTGCTGAGTTGTATCCTGTACCTGCAACTAAAGAAACTTATGCAGAAACAGAACGTATTATTGGTAATTGGTTTGAAAAAACAGGTCATAGAGATAAAGTTGTTTTGGCTTCCAAAATTGCCGGAACTGGAGATTATACTGCTCATATTAGAACCAATGGTTTTAGTCCAGAAGCACTTAAAGATGCAGTAAACCAAAGTTTAAAACGACTAAAAACCGATTATATAGATTTATATCAACTGCATTGGCCAGAACGTAACACCAATACTTTTGGCGTTAGAGATTATAAACATGTTGAAGACAAATGGGAAGATAATTTTAACCAAATTCTTCATACACTAGATGAAATTATTAAATCTGGAAAAATAAGACAAGTAGGTATATCTAACGAAAAAGCTTGGGGAACAATGCGTTATTTAGAAGAGTCTAAACATCATAATTTGCCAAGAATGATAACCATTCAAAATGCTTATTCATTACTAAACAGAGTTTTTGAAGGTGATATGGCAGAAATAGCTATTAGAGAACAAATAGGTCTTCTTGCCTACTCACCAATGGCATTTGGTGTGTTATCTGGTAAATACATAAAAGGCACAGCAGGAGATAATGCAAGGCTAAAATTATTTCCTAGGTTTGCAAGATATAGCTCTGAACAATCAACCGAAGCTACAAAAGGATATCTAAAAATTGCTGAACAACATAATATTACGCTTGCACAATTATCATTAGCTTTTGTGACATCACGTCCTTTTATTACAAGTAATATTATTGGAGCAACCTCTATGTTGCAACTAAAAGAAAACATCGATAGTATTAATGTAACTCTAATCCAAGATGTTTTAGATGCTATAGAAAAGGTGCATAACAATATTCCTAATCCAGCGCCTTAAAGTTAAAAATTACGTAGTTCTACGTATTTTAAAATTCAAAAAATTGAATTAATTTGTAATTTCATTGAAATAACGAATTACACATCGGAATCTTTCGAAACTATTGATGCAAACGGTAATGTAACATATAATACTGTAGAACCAATTGCAAATCAAATAAACAATAATACTGAACCATGTTATTAATATGAAAAAATTAGTTATAGTTATAGTATTAATTTGTAGTTGTAAATCATCTGATTTAAAAAATACTAATGAAATATATCAAACACTTTGTGAAGAAATATATTTTAAATATTCAGTTCCCAAAAAAATAAAAGATAATGGAGTGGGTCTTATTCAATATGAAGACAATTCATATTTTATTAAATTTTTATCAAATAGGAATATTATTGGAAAAGAGTTTTCTCCTGATATACTAGACTTTCAATTAAATAGCGCTTTTAATAATGAGCAGTTAGAGAGTTATATCTCACAATTGAATTCTAAAAATTTTGTACTTGACAAAGATGTGAATTTTAAGAATAAAAAAATTCGAAAATTTAATGAACTTAAAAATCAAATGAGACATTATGATTATTATAAAGTTTATGTTACACAACCATTATATTCAAAAGACAAGAAAATTGCTATTATTTTCTCGTCTTCAGGAGATTTTTGTTTAATGAACCTCTTTGAGTTTTACAATAAAAAATGGAATTATATAGCGTCTTATAATACAATTTCTCCGTTAAATTAAATAATAAATGAGTTTTACGTCCATTAAAGTGAAATCAACTTTTTTCTTTTGTTTAGGGATATTCTTTATATCTTGTAAAAGCTCAAAAATAAAAAACGACACTCAAATTATAGAAGCTTATATAAATCAACTATTACATAAGTCTTTAAACTTAACAAAGATTAATCAATTAGATTCCAAAATAATTATCAAGTCCTATTCTGATGAATTCAAAGATAAATATCATAAGCTTCCTATTATTAATATTATCAATCCATTATTGTCATTAGATAAAATCTTTGCAATAATTTATTACACAAATAGTCATGAAGCACATTTATATTTGTTTAAAAAGATAATAACAAGTGGAAGTATTTTACAGCATACAATCTAACATTCCATTAAAATAAAATGCTACAAAGAACCCTCAAAAAACAAAAACCCCTTCCACAAAAGTGAAAGGGGTTTTTAATATTAATTGATTTCCTCACCATTTTTATCAAAAAAATGGTATTCAAGATATGTGTAAGCATCTCTGGGTTGTATTTTAACCCACTTTTTGTGTTCTAAAAACCATTTAGAACGTTGTGATGGAAAGCCTTTTGTTAAAAAGGCTGCTATAAAAGGATGTGTGTTTAAAGTCATCTTTTTATAGCCTTTTTTAAAGAGTCGTTCCATGTCTTGAGATATTTTTTGCACAACTTTAATTGGTGCTTCTATTTCATCTCCAGATCCATTAGGGTTTTCCTCTTTGGTTTCAATATTCCTTTCTGGGCGTACTCTTTGTCTGGTAATTTGTACCAATCCAAATTTGCTCGGAGGTAATATTTTATGCTTTGCTTTATCATCTTTCATTTCGTCACGAAGATGATTGTACAGTGTTTTGCGGTTTTCGGCATTAGACATATCAATAAAATCGACTACAATAATTCCTCCCATATCACGTAAACGTAACTGACGAGCAATTTCTGAAGCTGAAATTAAATTTACTTCTAAAGCTGTGTCCTCTTGATTTTTTTCTTTGTTAGATCGGTTTCCACTGTTTACATCAATTACATGCAGTGCTTCGGTATGTTCTATCACAATGTAAGCACCTTTTGCCATAGATACTGTACGTCCGAAAGAGGTTTTTATTTGCCTCTCAATACCATATTTTTCATAAACAGGTACGCCATTTTGATGTAGTTTCACAATAGATTCCTTTTTAGGTGCAATTTGATGCACGTAATCTTTAATTTGTACATAAAGCTCTTCATCATCAACTACAATACTAGAAAAAGTGTCATTAAATATGTCTCTTAAAATTGAAGAGGCTTTATTCATTTCTCCTAATACTTTACTTGGATGATTGGCTTTATTAAGTTTTTTACACATTGCTGTCCATCGACTCAGCAAATTTTGTAAATCGCTATCTAGTTCGGCAACTTTTTTGCCTTCTGCTACAGTACGAACAATTACACCAAATCCTTTAGGAGTGATGCTTTTTACCAATCGTTTTAATCGGTCTTTTTCTTCTTTAGATTCTATTTTTTGAGAAATAGAAATACGATCTGAAAAAGGAACTAAAACAATATATCTACCTGCAATAGACAGCTCGCTACTAATACGAGGTCCTTTGGTAGAAATTGGTTCTTTAACTATTTGTACTAAGATAGACTGGTTAGATTTTAAGGCGTCAGCAATGCTTCCGTCTTTATCAATCTCTTTCTCAAACTGAAAGTTTTTGAGTAAAAAATCTGTGTGTTTCCCTGTGCTTACACGTTTTACGAATTTTAAAAGTGAAGGTAATTGAGGTCCTAAATCATGATAATGCAAAAATGCATCTTTCTCATAACCTACATTAACAAATGCAGCATTTAGCCCTGGAACAGCTTTACGTATTTTGGCAATAAACACATCGCCAACCGCAAAGTTGTTATCCTCTTCATCTTTATGCAATTCAATAAGTTTTCCATCTTTTAATAAGGCAAAATCAACAATATCAGAACTCGATCTAATAATCAATTCTTTATCCATAATGTTAATTTATATCCATTCTAATACATTAGAACAGATGGATTATACTTTATTTTTTGACACAGGATGTTAAATCCGGTAAATTATATAATTATTTAGGTAACAAATAATTACAAAATTTCATATCAAAGAACGTTACTTTAAAACCGAAAAAGTAGTTAAAAAACTACTTTTTCAATTTATTTCTTTTTGTGACGATTAGCGCGTCTACGTTTTTTACGCTTATGCGTCGCTACCTTGTGTCTTTTTCTTTTTTTACCACTTGGCATAAATCAAAGTTTTTTAATTAATATTTATTTTTTAAGCCTCAACTTCAACACTTGATTTTACACCTTCTACGAACACTTTTGCAGGTTTAAATGCAGGAATGTTGTGCGCTGGAATTTTGATAGTTGTGTTTTTAGAAATATTTCTTCCAGTTTTTTCAGCTCTAGTTTTAACGATAAAACTTCCAAAACCTCTTAAATATACATTATCACCACTCTCTAATGAAGTTTTCACTTCTTCCATAAATGTTTCAACTGTTGCTTGAACGTCTCCTTTTTCAATTCCTAATTTGTCAGAAATTTTAGCTACTATATCAGCTTTTGTCATTGTTATTAATTTTAGGGTTATCTATTAATTATAAGGGATGCAAATATAGGGATTTTAATTTCAATATTTCAAACCTAATTAATTAAAATTTAACCTTATAAAGAATTATTTTTGTCTAGATTTAAACTTTAAAATGAATTTCAGCTCAATCATAACTAATTGGTACTCAATACATAAAAGAAGCCTCCCTTGGCGAAACACTAAAGAACCTTATTACATATGGCTGTCTGAAATTATTTTACAGCAAACACAAATTACCCAAGGATTACCTTATTATGAAGCTTTTGTGAACAAATTTCCTACAGTTTTTGATCTTGCAAACGCAAAAGAAAGCGAGGTTTTAAAGCTTTGGCAAGGTCTAGGATACTATTCTAGAGCGAGAAATTTACATAAAACAGCTACTTATATTGCTAACGAATTAAATGGTACTTTCCCAGACACATACACAGATTTATTAAAACTAAAAGGAATTGGTGATTATACAGCTAGTGCAATTGCTTCAATTTGCTTTAACAAACCAACAGCTGTTGTTGATGGTAATGTGTATAGAATTTTATCTCGATATTATGGTATTGAAACTCCAATAAATTATACTGAAGGGATAAAAGAGTTTAAAAAATTAGCCACAGCTCTTATTGATAAAAATAATCCTGCTGAACATAACCAAGCAATCATGGAGTTTGGCGCTAGGCAATGCAAACCTAAAAATCCTGATTGTTCTGTATGTCCTTTTAAAAATAGTTGTATTGCATTGCAAAAAAATAGTATTGACAAACTACCTGTAAAACTAAAGAAAACTAAGGTTAGTAATAAGTATTACAATTTTTTGGTGTTTATCTCAACAGACAAAAAAACGTTATTTGAGAAAAGAACATATAAAGGTATTTGGCAAAATTTATATCAATTCCCGCTTATTGAAACTAAAACACCACTCAATATTGATGCCTTTAAAGCAAGTGCTAAGGTTAAATCGTTACTAAATGATATTTCATTTGAGTTTAGTTTATATAATGAGAAAGATATTGTTCATAAACTATCTCATCAACATTTATATACAAAGTTTTGGATTATTGAAGTTGACAAACTCCCATCTGAAGGTATTAGCATTTCAGAATTAACAACTTTTCCAACCAATATTTTGATTAGTAATTTTATAGATGAATTTAAATTTCCTATTTAAAGACTCACATTTTTTTATTACTTTTAAAAAAGTCAATGCAAAAGGTTAATTTTGCAATTAAATTTAAAGATATATGTCTGGAACCTTAAATAAAGTGATGCTGATTGGGCATTTAGGTGATGAAGTGAAAATGCATTATTTTGAAGGTGGAAACTGTGTAGGACGCTTTCCTCTTGCTACAAATGAAACCTATACAAACAAGCAAACTAATGAGCGAGTTACAAACACTGAGTGGCATAACATTGTTGTTCGTAATAAAGCTGCCGAAATTTGTGAGAAGTATTTAAGCAAAGGTGATAAAATTTACGTTGAAGGCAGAATAAAAACCAGAAAATGGCAAGATGATAAAGGTATGGATAGATACTCTACCGAAATTCAATGTACTGATTTTACTTTTTTAACCACTAAAAACGAAAGCCAAGGTCAGCAAACAACGCAAGCATCTACTCCTCCACAAAATGATCATGAAATAATGCATGATAAGGACGATGACTTACCTTTTTAACTATGTTTAACTAACAATTTATATATTGGACCCTGAACCCACGAGTTTATTAATAACATTATCAGTCGATAATGTTTCTTTAGTAATGAGTATTATACTACTCTTTATATTACTCCTTTGCTCTGCACTTATTTCTGGAGCTGAAGTTGCATTGTTTTCATTAACCCGATCAGATTTAAACTCTGGTTTAGAAGAGAGCTCTAAGCAAATTCAAATTATATCAAAACTTTTAGAACGACCTAAAAAACTCTTAGCTACAATACTTGTGGCCAATAATTTTATAAACATAGGTATAGTAATTCTATTTGCTTTTATTGGTGAAATGGTTTTTTATAATATTAAAATCCCTGTAGTTCGCTTTTTGCTTGAAGTAGTTTTAGTCACTTTTTTAATTTTACTTTTTGGTGAAATTATCCCAAAAATATATGCTAGTAGAAACAGCGTAAAGTTCTCAAAATTTATGGCTTATCCCATAAAAGTATTAGATGTGGTATTTTCTCCGTTGAGTGTGCCAATGCGCCATTTAACTATCTTTATTCATAATAAGCTAGGAAAGCAAAAATCTAATATAAGCGTCGATCAACTTTCACAAGCTTTAGAACTAACTCGAGAGAGCGACACAACTCACGAAGAACATAAAATATTACAAGGTATAGTATCGTTTGGTAATACAGATACCAAACAAGTTATGCGACCACGTATTGATATTTTTGCTTTACAGTCTGAACAAAAATATATTGAAATTATTCCAGAAATTATAAAAAATGGATATTCTCGTATTCCTGTTTATAAAGATAGTATAGATACTGTTATTGGTATTTTGTATGTAAAAGATTTGCTACCTTATCTTGATAGAAAGCAGTTTGATTGGACAACACTACTTCGTGAGCCATTTTTTGTGCCTGAGAATAAAAAACTTGATGATTTAATGGTCGAATTTCAAACTAAAAAAGTTCATTTAGCAGTTGTTGTTGATGAATATGGTGGAACTTCTGGTTTGGTATCTCTTGAAGATGTTATTGAAGAAATTGTTGGTGATATAAGTGATGAATTTGATGACGATGATTTGGCTTATACTAAAATTGATGATTACAATTTTAGTTTCGACGGAAAAACAACATTGAAAGAATTTTATAGAGTAATACATATTGAAGACGAATCAGATTTTGAAGATTATAAAGGTGAAGCCGAGACATTAGCTGGTTTTGTTTTAGAAATATCTGGTATATTCCCTAAAAAAAATAGTAAAATAAATTTTAAAAAATACATTTTTACTATTGAAGAGTTAGATAAAAAAAGAATTAAACAAGTAAAATTCACTATACCTAAATGATACGTCCAAAACGTTTTTTAATTCCATTATTCACTGCTGGACTAATGCTTTCATGTGGAAATGACCCTATTCCAAAACCTAGAGCGTATCTTCGGTTAGATTACCCAAAAGCAGATTATAAAAATGTTGATGTATCACTTCCTTTTACTTTTGAAAAAAATAAGCTTTCGAGTAAAATTAGATATATAAAAGCAGACTCATTAAATAATATTTATGGCATTGATATAGATTACCCTTCTTTAAAAGGGACTATATATTTAACCTATAAAAATGTAAGTGATAAAGAACTACTTCTAAATTACATTAGAGACGCTCAAAACCTTACACAAAAACATGCTATAAAGGCTGATGAGATAGTTGAACAACCTTATATAAATACTAAAAGTAAAGTTTTTGGGATGTTTTATGAGGTTGGAGGAAATGCTGCTTCTCAATCTCAATTTTATGTTACTGATAGCACAAAGCATTTTTTAAACGGTTCGCTTTACTTTTATGCTAAACCAAATTACGATTCTATACTTCCTGCTGCTGATTATTTAAAAAATGATATTAAGCACATTATGGAAAGTTTAAAATGGAAAGAATAATTTTTAATCTATACTAATAAAAAAGCCCATCAAAATTGATGGGCTTTTAATTTATTTATGATATTGTACTCTTAGAAGTTGTAACGAACATTTAAGTTCCAAGTTCTTCCTAAACCAAAGTAACCTTGGTTAGATACATTAATACCATTGTAAGTAGTATCACCTGGATTTGCAACATTAGCAGATCTTAATTCAGATAAATATACTTCATCAAAAAGGTTGTTAATGTTAACTCTAAAGTTTAATGAGTTAGACTTATCTTTACCTAAAAGCATTTTGTAAGACATACCAAAATCAACCAAATCGTAAGCTGGCAGTTCTAAATTTTCTTTACGAGCACTTACATTAGAATATAATTTATCGTATGTTCTCCAATCTGCATCAAACGAAAAAGCTTCACAAACTCTGTAAACAAAACCTGCACCAGCAGTAAATTGTGCAGCATCACCTACTTTACCACCATCAACATCTTCTCCAACTCTTTCTAAAACATTTCTGTCCTCATCTCTTTGTGTAGTAAATACATCTCCTTTGTATTCCCAGTTACCAACTGACACAAAACCTTTAACATCAAAGCCTTCAAATGGTTTAGCAACAACGTCTAATTCAAGTCCAGTGTGTAATTGCTCAACACCTTCGTTAGTAGTAAACACTTGTGTTCCAGCTAATACAGTAGTACCACCAATAACTTGATCAGAAGATAAAATTCTAGAGTTAGTTGTTACTCTATCTTTCCAAGACGTTCTGTAAGCATTTAAGTTAGCAGTAAAATATTGACTTTTAAATGAGTAACCAGCTTCTAATCCTAAGATTTTTTCATTTTGCGTTAAAGGGTTAATTTCATTTGTAAAGTTTAAGTAAATATTGTCATGATATGGTTGACGAGAATAGTAACCAGCATTAACATAAAACTTATTATCATCATTGATTAAATAAGCTGCACCAGCTTTAACGTTATATCCTGTGTTGTTTACTTTTTCAGAATCTTCAAATTGTGGTAGGTAATCATATCTATCAAATCTTTGGTGAGATTGAGAAGATACAGCTCCTTGGAAAAATGCAGTTAGGTTATCTGTAGCATACTCAAGTTGAGCAAAAAGACCACCATAAGAAATACGCTCACTATTATCATAATCAATACGTTGATCTTCTGCCATTGTATTAAAAGTAGCTGTCCAAGGGTTAGCTGCAAAAGATTCAGTTACCGTGTTAAACACATCAGAACCTGTTGTTTGGTGAGTGTTATCTCTTAATCTTCTACTTTCTGTCCAGCTGTTTAATCCTAAAAAGTTCTCAACTTGTCTAAAGTGAGTTCCGTAGTAAGTTCTTAAATCTGCTCCAGCATTTAATGTTACTTTTTCAGATAATTTAGTTTCAAAGTTAGAAACTAAACCATACCAGCTATGTAAGTTCATTGAAGATCTTATTAAATAAGCTGTACTGTTTCCAAAATTTCCATCTCCACCAGGAACATTGCTATTATTTTGAGCAATAGCATCATAATCTATTTGCCCATCTGCAGTTCTGATTCTGGCACTACTTCTACCGTAGTTACCAGTTCCTCCACCACGTCCCCATGATGCATAAAGAACAGTTGATAATGAAGAATTGTCATTTATATTCCAGTCCCAGTTTAAGTTAGCAACTGGCTTGTGGTAGAAGTTTCTTCTTTCAGTCATGTACTCACCATTCAAAGTTCCCCAGTTATTATTAAATCTTCTACCATTAGCTAAATAATCCGAAATACTTTTAGTGAAGTTTTGATCATGCCATTGTGGTGCACCTGTAATTAAGAAGTTAAAGTTATGATTATCATTAGCTTTGTATCCAACAGAAACAAAATAGTTTTGTCCTTGACCAAAAGTACCATCGTTATATCCATCACCTTGCCAGTGAGTTAACATTGCAGTAACTCCCCAACCATTTTCTAACATACCAGTACTGTATCCTAATGTAGTTTTAAAGTAATCATCATTAGCTATTCCTGTTTGTAAAAAACCACCTTGTCTTTTGTCAGTAGCTTTAGTTACAAAGTTAACAGTACCTCCAACAGAAGATATTGCAAGTTTAGAAGATCCTAAACCTCTTTGAATTTGGATTGCGTTAGCAATATCAGCCATTCCAGACCAGTTAGACCAGTACATTAAACCATCTTCCATTCCGTTAATTGGTTGGCCATTTAATAAGAAAGCTGTGTTATCTTGGCCAAAACCACGAACAGCTATTCTAGAATCTCCAAAACCACCTGCTTGTCCTGCAACATATACAGAAGGCGTGTTAACTAAAGTAGCAGTAATGTCGCTAGTTCCAATTTTTTCTTGAATCTCTTTAGCTTTAATTGTCGATACTGCTATAGGAGTTTGTCTTCCTTCAGCTAAATCGATAACTCCAGAACCAATAATAACAACTTCATCAAGTGTATTATCAGACAATAATTTAATAGTACCTAAATCTTGGTTACCATTAAAAGCAATAGATTTTGAACCAAAACCTACATAAGTGATAACAATCACTCCTGAGTTAGACTTAGTAGTTAATGTAAAGTTACCATCAAAATCTGTAGTAGTTCCATTCGTTGTTCCTTTTTCAACAACGTTTGCTCCTGGAAGTGGTGCATTCATATCAGAATCCATCACTTTACCTTTTACTGTGCTTTGTGAAAAAGCGACTGTAGTGCATAATAAGACTACAGCAATAGTTAAGAATTGTGTAATTTTTTTCATTTTTAGATTTTAAAATTAGATTTTAAATTTGCGGCAAAAATACATCATTATTACGATAATTTATTACCTAAATGTTAAGAATTTTTAACATGTTGAAATTACAAAAAATGAAAAATGAAAAAACAATAGAAAATTTAAGCTATAAAAAAGTTTTTAACAAAATTTATGTTAATTTCTTGTAGTATTCTAATATGTTTTTAGTAGAAGCATCATGTTTTACAATTGTAACATCATTGTTAATTTCGCTTAAAATTGTTGAAGCAAGTTGCTTGCCTAGCTCAACACCAAACTGATCATAACTAAAAACATTCCATACAACACCTTGAACAAAGATTTTATGTTCGTATAATGCTATAAGCTTCCCTAAACTTTCAGGTGTAAGTTTATTTATAAGAATTGTTGTCG
Source organism: Aquaticitalea lipolytica (assembly GCF_014641635.1). Classification (GTDB taxonomy): domain Bacteria; phylum Bacteroidota; class Bacteroidia; order Flavobacteriales; family Flavobacteriaceae; genus Aquaticitalea; species Aquaticitalea lipolytica. The sequence goes on from NZ_BMIC01000001.1 coordinate 1,229,977, forward strand.
TTGGTTTATTACCTTCAAAAACTTTAAAAGGAGTAAGCATTTTTATATTATCATCTGAAACATCTTGTCGTTTTAATTCTAGAACGACTTCTTCTTCAGATTTTCCATTTAATAAAGCTTCTGTTTGAGCGATAAAATTTGACATTAATTTATCTTGATGCTCTTTATTGCCATAGAGTGATTTTACAAATCCTATAAAATCTGAAGGAATTAATTTTGTTCCTTGATGAATTAACTGAAAAAAAGCGTGTTGTGAATTTGTTCCTGGTTCTCCCCAAACAATATTACCTGTCTGGTAATTCACCTTTTTTCCGTTTCTGTCTACACTTTTACCGTTACTCTCCATAATGGCTTGTTGAAGATAGGTAGCAAACTGATTTAAGTATTGAGAGTAAGGAATAACTGCTTCACTTTCACATTTAAAAAAATTAGCATACCATATACTTAAAAGTGCTAAAATAACAGGGATATTTGATTCAAATTTTTCATTCTTAAAATGCTCATCCATTTTGTGAGCTCCAGAAAGAAGTTGATCAAAATTTTCAAAACCTACAGATAAACTAATTGACAACCCAACAGCACTCCACAATGAAAAACGTCCACCTACCCAATCCCACATTGGAAAAATATTAGCTTCAGCAACCCCAAATGCTTTAACTTTTTCAATATTAGTAGAAACAGCAACAAAATGTTTCTTGATATCTTGCTCTGAAGCAGATTGTAAAAACCAATCCTTTATAGTTGTCGAATTTGATAATGTTTCTTGAGTTGTAAAGGTTTTAGAAACTATAACAAATAATGTTGTTTCTGGGTTTAATTTTTTAATAACTTCATTAACATGATCGCCATCAACGTTACTAACAAAATGAGTCGTTAATTGATTTTTATAATATTGTAATGCATCAACAACCATTGCTGGACCAAGATCAGACCCTCCAATTCCTATATTTACAATATCTGTAAATGGCTTGTTAGTATATCCTTTACGGTCTCCACTGATAATATCATTTGAGAAATCTTTAATTTTCTTTTTTACTTCAAAAACTTCTGGAATAACATTAACTCCATCAATAAAAACTTTTTTGTCTTTTGGACACCTTAATGCTGTATGAGAAACTGCTCGGTTTTCAGTTTTATTAATAATATCTCCGCCAAAATACTTGTCAATAGCTTCTTTTAATTTTGTTTCGTCAGCTAATTTTAAAAGCAATTCTAGAGTATCTTCAGTAATTCTGTTTTTTGAATAATCAATATAAAAATCTTCCCATTTTATTGTCATTTGATTTGCTCTATCATTATTTTGAGCAAACCATTGAGACATATGCACATCTTTAACAGCCTCGAAATGCTTATTTAAAAGCTCCCAAGATGCAGTAGTAGTTGGATTAATTGATTTTAATGACATTAATTGGATTGACTAACTAGGTTTTCTTCTTTAGTAGTTATATGCTTTTTCCCCTTTTTAAAAGGGATTTTATCTAACTGCTCTTTTAAAGGTTGAAAATAAGTTTTATACTCTTCTTTTAATTTATCTGGTATACTCTCGGCTGTTGGAAGTTTTTCTTTGAAAGGATCTACTTGCTGACCATTTTTCCAAAAACGATAACATACATGCGGACCTCCAGTATTCCCTGTCATTCCTACATACCCAATAACATCTCCTTGTTTTACATATTGTCCTCTCTTTACTGCTTGTTTACTCATGTGAAGATACTGAGTACTGTAAATATCGTTATGTTTAATTTTTACATATTTTCCGTTACCTCCTTTTTGTGTTGATTCGGTAACAGTACCATTAGCAGTTGCTAAAATTGGTGTGCCAATTGCTGCTGCAAAATCTGTCCCTTTGTGTGGACGTAAAGCATAACCATAATAAGCAATACGACGATTAAGATTATAACGCGATGAAATTCTACTAAATTGAACTGGTGCTTTTAAAAAAGCTCGCTTTAAACTTTTAGCTTTTTCATCAAAATAAGTTGGTGTTTTTTGTAGACTATCTGTTTTAAAACTAAAGGCATAAAAATCTTCTCCCTTATGTTGAAAATAAGCTGCTTGAATACTTTCTAATCCAACAGAAATATCTCCTTCAATAAATTTCTCTTTATAAATGATTTTGAATTTATCTCCTTTTTGAACTTTAAAAAAGTTAATGGTCCAAGCATAAATATCAGACATATCGTTGATTAACTGATAAGGTAATCCTTGTGCCTCCATAGTTTCAGATAATGAGTTCATTATTACACCTGAAGCTTCTTTTTCAATTACTGTTACTGGTTTGCTTTCATTGTAAGTAATTATAGAATCAGCAAATTTTATAACTACATAATCAATACTATTAGGCTGGTAAATAAAACATTCTGGTGTTTGAAGTGAATCTTTAGAGCATAATAAGGTGTATGGTTTTCCTATTTGAAGTTTACGAATATCAAACGATTCTTTAGCGCTTTCTGCAATATGAAAAATTCGTGGATAACCAATACTATTTCTTTCTAAAATAGTACCAAAGCTATCTCCATTTTTTATAGTATCTCTTTTTACCACATAATCATTAAGATTAAAACCAAACTCTATTACTTCTTCAGGTTCAACATAGCTCTGTAAATCATCATCTATAATATCTTTTTCATCATTTTTACAAGAAAAAAGACTGATGCAAACTGCAAGTGCTATTAATATTTTTTTTGAATGCATTTATGCTTTTTAGTTAGTTTAGTTTTAAATATCGTTTCCCCAGTTTTTTAATTCTTCATCTGACCAAAGCTCTGGGAAAAAAATTCGTCTTTGATATTTTGGATGCATATACTTTTTCCATTCGCTACCTCCTGTAGCTTCTACTTTCTTACTGCCACTTTCAATATAATGTTTTGCTGCATTATAATGTGCCATAACCCAAGTTACATTAACTGTATAATCGTAATGCCTCATTGCCTTAACCAAATCTTCGTCTTTTTGGTCTTCTTTAGGTAACTCCTTAAAACGAGTCCAAAGATTTTTAGTGTTATAGCTTTCCATAAACCTTAAAAACTCATCTTTATAACGATTCTCAAAATTAAGTAAAAGTGTTGATTTTTTACCTGTTTCGTAATCTTTTCCAGCAGCTTGCCAATACAAGTGCTCAAAAGCGTGCAAATATGGTGTATTTCTGTCAATATTTGCTCTAAAACGGTAATCAATTAAATTGATTAATTCGGTTGATGCAAATTCTATTAATCTATACTGTGCGCTTTGAAAACCACTAGCTGGAGTAAGAGTATTTCTAAACTTCATATATTGCTCAACTTCCATTCCTTCTCTCATAATATTAAAGGATGTTGTGAGCATATCAAAATAACGGCTAATGCGCATAATTTTACTTTCGAAAAAAACAACATCTAATTGCTGTTTTGTTGATACCTGTTCTATTTCCCAAAGTATCATTTTAAAAATAAGTTCATTAATTTGATGATAGGCTATAAAAACCATTTCATCTGGTAATGTGGTACGTTGTATTTGTAAGTTAAGTAATGCGTCAGTTTGTATATAGTCCCAATATGTAATAGGCTTACTGTAGAGTAAGCCTTCTAAATGAGTGTGAGTATCTTGATTAATGTTATTGTACTTCTTTTGAAGCTCTTCTAATATTGGATCAAAGTTTGGTTGATTAGACATGTTTTTAGTCAAATTGTATCTGAAATGAATGTTTTAAGCCTTTAAAAGCTTCCAATTCTGCTCTTAAAGAACCAACAGCTAAATCTGCCTGAACTTTTAAAGGAATCTTATTTTTATCTGCACTTACCCATAAGGTTAAACTTTCTTCTTCTTTGAATACTCGTCCTGCCATTACATATGGTCTGAATTTTAAGGTTTTTACTTTACCAAATTCAGTTTTAATTGTTTCTCTACCAAGAAATTTAAGTCTAAAGTTATAGTTTTCTTCATCAAAAAACATATTTAATGAAACTATATCTCCTTCTTTAATTGTGTCGGTATTATAATTATTACGAAGATAATAAAAGGCTGAGACCATATCTTGCACATTCTTTTCTGTTGAAAATGTGTTTTTGGTATTATGCTTTTTATTATTTACAAATGCTTTTTGACTAACCTGATCAAACTCAGTTTCTATATCTTTTGTGTGACCTCCTTCATCAATTTGTCTTATAGATTTATAAGGCAAGCCTGTATATTTATCAATATAACTTTCGTAATTGTCTTTTACTTTAAAAAACCATTTTATAGCTCCAGTTGTCCAACCTTTACCAACAACATGATAAACTTGTTTTCCTTTATAAGTTGTTTCTTCAACACTCATAGTGGCATTACCAGCTTTAAGCCATCCACTATAACTCATTCGAAATTTAAACCACTCACCAGATTGATATGCTTGCTCTTTTTGAGCAAGAGAAACCTGCATTGTTAAAATAGCCAATATTAAAAGTAGTGTCTTTTTCATCTTTATACTGTAATTGTAAATACTTATTTTCATTCTATTTTTTATCTAATAAATAGATTTACAATTACTGTTCCAAAAATATAAAAATTCTTGAATGTAGCTATATATAAGAGATGATACAGATGTTAAATAAATGTTTAATTTTCAATTTATTTGTTATAGTGTCCCTCTTTTTTCTTGTTCTCTTTCTATAGACTCAAAAAGTGCTTTAAAATTGCCTGCTCCAAAGCCTCGTGCTCCCATGCGTTGAATGATTTCAAAAAACAATGTTGGCCTGTCTTCTACTGGTTTTGTGAAAATTTGAAGCAGATAGCCTTCTTCATCTGCATCAATCATAATACCTAAACCTTTAAGTGTTTCAATATCTTCTTTCAGAGCATGACTATGTTCTTCTAGTCGCCCTGGAACTGCTCTATAATATTCTTCTGGTGGAGTTGATAAAAACTCAACACCACGAGATTTTAGTTTTGCTACTGTTGTAATAATATCGTCTGTTGCAACTGCAATATGTTGCACTCCAGAATCTTCATAAAAATCTAAATATTCTTCTATTTGAGAACGCTTTGCTGCTTTTGCTGGTTCGTTAATTGGAAACTTGATTCTTCCATTACCATTACTCATTACTTTACTCATTAAAGCTGAATATTCAGTATGAATTTGCTTGTCATCAAAAGATAAAAAGTTAACAAAGCCCATTACATCTTCGTACCATTTTACCCAAGTATTCATTTGTCCCCAACCAACATTACCAACCATATGATCAATAAACTTTAATCCTGTTGGTTCTGGATTGTAATCACTTTTCCACTCTACAAAACCAGGCATAAATGTTCCTTTATAGTTTTTACGCTCTACAAACATATGCACTGTTTCACCATAAGTATAAATTCCTGCTCTAACTATTTCACCAAATTCATCTGTTTCAACTTTTGGTTCCATATAAGATTTTGCACCTCGTTTGGTAGTTTCTTCATAAGATTTGCGAGCATCATCTACCCAAAGGGCAACCACTTTTACTCCATCGCCATGTTTAACGATGTGGTCGTTAATAGGCGATTTGCTATTTAATGGTGTTGTTAATACCAATCGTATTTTATCTTGTTTTAGCACATAACTTACCTCATCGCGTGAGCCTGTTTCTAAACCTTTGTAGGCGTACGATTGAAAACCGAATGCTGTTTTATAAAAATGTGCAGCTTGCTTTGCATTACCTACATAGAACTCTACATAATCGGTTCCTAAAAGTGGAAGGAAATCTTGTGCGCCTTCAAATATTTTTTCTAGTCCGTATTCTACTGATTTTATGTCTTTACTCATATTGTTTGTTTTTTAGCCCTGATTGAGGCGACATCCTTTTTGTTTTTTTACAAAAAGATATAGCCGAAAGCAGGAAATTGCTTCTAATTATTAATGGTCTAACCAAGATTTAAAATAATCTTCGTCAGCTATTTTTAATGCTTCTTCTGTAACTTTTAATGGTTTAAACGTGTCAACCATAACAGCTAACTCGTCTGTTTTTACTTTGCCAATACTTCGCTCTACAGCTCCTGGATGTGGACCATGAGGAATACCAGCTGGATGAAGTGAAATATGTCCTGCATCGACATCGTTACGGCTCATGAAATCGCCATCGACATAGTATAACACCTCATCACTATCTATATTACTATGGTTGTAAGGCGCTGGAATACTTTGTGGATGGTAATCGTACAATCGTGGCACAAAACTACAGACTACAAAAGCATCTGTTTCGAATGTTTGATGTACTGGAGGTGGTTGATGAATGCGTCCTGTTATGGGTTCGAAATCATGAATTGAGAACGCATAAGGATAGTTATAACCATCATAACCTACAACATCGAAAGGATGTGAGGCGTAAACCATTTCGAAAATATCGTTTTGCTTTTTAACTTTGATAAGGAAATCGCCAGATTCGTTATAGGTTTCTAATTCTTGTGGTTGGCGAATATCACGCTCACAAAAAGGTGAATGCTCTAACAATTGCCCAAACCAATTTCTGTATCGCTTTGGTGTATAAATTGGTCGTCGAGACTCAACTATAAACAATCTGTTGTCTTCAGTATCAAAATCTAGTTTATAGATAATTCCTCTTGGCACCAATAAATAATCTCCATATTTAAAATCGAGATTACCTAAATGTGTACGCAATTTTCCTGTGCCTTTATGAATAAAAATAAGCTCGTCGGCATCAGTGTTTTTATAAAAATAATCTTTGGTTGATTGTTTTGGTGCAGCCAAAATAATGCTACAATCGCTATTGGTTAATATTGTTTTACGGCTTTGCAAATAATCGTTTTCTGGCTTTACCTGAAACCCTCTAAAACGATACGATTGTATGCTGTTTTCTTTTGCAATTTTTGGAGCTACACTATATTGTTTTTTTATTTCCTTTACCTGTGTTGGTCGCTGTTCGTGATAGCTATTTGTTGACATTCCATCAAAACCGATGGTTCCAAATAATTGCTCGGAATATAAACTACCGTCTGGTTTTTTAAATTGTGTGTGTCGTTTAGGAGGTATACTCCCTAATTTATGATAAAATGGCATTTTTTTATATTTTATAGTTTGCCCTTTAGATTAATAAAAGGTGTAAAATAAATTTAAATAAAGATAGTGAAAATTAAAGAGATTCCTGCCTACGCAGGAATGACAAAAATGCGTAATTATTCAGGATTTCTTTTGATAAGAAATTTAAGAAGTAATAATATGTTTTCCCAAAACGGTGTCATAATGATACAAATATCGGAAAATTTTAATAATCATTTGTAACAGAAAGTAGTTAAAACCAAAACCCAACATTAAAAAACCATATGCTTTTATTGACTTCTGGAGACCATGACCATTTTGCCTCTATTGGTCCTAAAAATGTTTCGAATGCGTAACCAATAGCGTAGCCGCTATAATCTGGAGCAGTAATCCATTCGCTATCTTCAAAAATATCATCATCTACATTAGCAAAATTTGCTGAAGCTATTAAATGATGTTTTTTATATAGCTCATAGTCTACACTTATTGTCCCTTTTACAAAGCTATTTCCTATTATAGACACATAATCATACCCATAAAAAGAAATAAAATTATTAATGAAATTATTACCATAACCTCCAAGAGCAAAGTTTAATGAACTTGTTGTATCTGCTCCTATTTTAAAACCACCTTGTGACTGAATATTTATTGCTAATTTATCGTTTAAGCTAAACGCATAGCCAATATCTGCTTTAGCGATTGAAAATTGAGAAAACTCTTTATTAAAATTTGATGCATGAGCATATAAATGAAAATCTCCATTAAAATAAACACCTCGTTTTGGGAAATATTTATTACTATAAGTATCAAATTTAAGTGCTCCAAATACACTTAAGTAATCTGTGTTTTCAAAAATTAATTCGTCATCATCAACGTTATCAATAACAGTTTCTGATTTTATTTTAAGCCTTTTATGTTCACCTCCAATACTAAAAGCAAAGTCTTTTCTAAATAATGTTTGAAAATAAATTTGGTTTGTTTGGTCTTGCAGCTCTACATCTAGTTTATTAACACCATTAATGGTTTGTTGATTATTATCTAAAAATAATTGAGCGCTAACATTTTTATGAAATTGATTGAAACGTGATTTTAAACCAATACTCCAATAAAATCCTTTATCAATAAAGTACTCAAAATTATAACGCACATTATCTCCAAGGATTATATCTAAAGAAGCAACATCATTATCAAATAAAAATCTCTTTTTTGTTAAATTAACTAATGCTGCACTTTTATATAAATCGTCATAATGAACTCCAAGCCTTAAATATGTTTTTATATCATTCTCTTTTAGTGTTGCCTCTAAATCAAACCCTTCTTCGTTTTTAGTTTTATGTAACTCATATTGAAAGGTTTCAAAATTATTTGTTGCTACTAAATTATTTATTCCTCTACTAAAATCATCATAACTTAACGTTGTGTTAGTTTTAAACTTTAGTTTTCCTAAAATATAAGCTCTTGTATATCTTGTATTTCCTTTAAAACTTATACTGTTTATTGTTATACTATCTCTAGAAAAACTATCTGTATGTAATTCTCTAAAATCTTTACGTTTGGGTAAAGCGTTTAATTCATTTATTTTTTCTTTTGAAGCAAACTCGCCACTTTTAATAATTTTTCGACCTTCACTGAATGAGACCACTGTAAAATCTTTAATATCTGGTTTTATATAAATATTTGTTTTAGTTATTTTCTTCTTCATATCATTAATCGTCCTGTAATTATTGATTTGAAGTAATATGTCTGGTGCTGTTGTTAGCTCTTCTCTAGTTGACAAACCATCTTGTACATCAACACCAATAATAACATCCATCCCTTTTGCTCTTAATTCATCTATTGGATAGTTGTTTACAACACCTCCATCTATAAGAATTTGGTCATCAATTATTACTGGTTGAAATAATGAAGGGAATGCTCCACTAGCTGTTATGGCTCTTGCTAAATTGCCTTTATTTAAAACTACTTCTGCTCCAGTTTCTATATTAGTTGCTATACAAAAAAATGGAATTGGTAATTGTTCAAAATCATCAATCTCGCTTACATGAAGGGTTAATTTTGAGAGTAAGTTAAATACATTTTGACCTCTTGAAAGTGCTGAAGGTAATTTAACTTTAAAGTTTTCGAAAGGGAGTGTAACAGCGTATTTTTCTGAATTATCACGTTCATAAAATGTTTTTGCAGCTCTAGGAAGGTTATCGCTAATTATATCATCAAAATTTTGGCTTTTAAAAATAGAATCTAATTGTTTACCTGAATACCCTGAAGCATATAAAGAGCCTATAATTGCTCCCATACTTGTTCCAGCAATATAATCGACTTTAATCCCTAAACTATCAATAACCTTTAGTACTCCAATATGAGCAAACCCTTTGGCGCCACCACCACTCAACACAAGTCCAACCTTAATGCTATCTCTTGATTGTTCTTGTTGAGCATTTAAATTAAATGTGAGTAATAAGATTAATATGGTAAAAACGTATTTGTTCATTTAGATTTATAATAATTCACTATTTTTTTTGCTCTAGATGCTCCAACAACAGTTTCTAACTCTTTTTGGGTTGCTTCGCTTATTTTTTTAATCGTTTTAAAGTGCTTCATTAGCTCTACAATAGATTGCTCTCCTATTCCAGAAATTAACTCTAACTCTGTTGTTAATGCACCTTTGCTTCTTCTGTTTCTATGATGTTCTATTCCAAAACGATGTGCTTCGTTACGTAATTGTTGAATAATTTTTAGTGTTTCACTTTTTTTATCTAAATATAAGGGAATTGGATCGTCTGGGTAAAATAATTCTTCTAAACGTTTAGCAATTCCGATAATTGCAATTTTTCCTCTTAATTTTAAAGCATCTAAACTCTTTAAAGCTGACGATAATTGTCCTTTACCTCCATCAATAATTATAAGTTGAGGCAAGGGTTGATTTTCATCTAATAATCGTTTGTAACGTCTGTAAACTACTTCTTCCATTGAGGCAAAATCATCAGGTCCTTCAACAGTTTTTATATTAAAATGTCGATAATCTTTTTTACTGGGCTTACCATTTTTAAACACAACACAAGCAGCAACAGGGTTTGTGCCTTGTATATTACTGTTATCAAAACACTCTATATGTCTTGGCTCTGTTTTTAGTTGTAAATCGGTTTTCATTTGAGCCATTATGCGATTTACATGTCTATCTGGATCCGTTATTTTAACTTGTTTAAACCGTTCCATTCTGTAATATTTTGCATTACGCTCAGAAAGTTCTAAAACTCGTTTTTTGTCGCCTAATTTTGGTATTGTTACTTTAATATCTTCTCCCAAATCAACTATAAAAGGCACGTAAATTTCTTTAGATTTAGAATGAAATCGTTGGCGAATTTCTGTAATTGCTAATTGCAATAATGCTTCATCTGTTTCATCTAGTTTTTTCTTAATTTCTAAAGTGTGAGAACGTATTATAGAACCATAAGAAAGCTGTAAAAAATTTACATAACCATAACTCTCATCAGAAACAATAGAAAACACATCAACATTGCTGATTTTTGGGTTTACAACTGTAGATTTAGATTGATAGTTTTCAAGAATATCTATTTTTTCTTTTATTCGTTGCGCATCTTCAAACTCCATCGCTTTTGCATGAGTTTTCATTTGCTGTTTGAATTGAGAAAGTGACTCTTTAAAATTACCTTTTAAAATTTCTTTTATTGCTATAATATTTTGATGATAGTCGGTTTCTGTTTGCAAATCTTCACAAGGCCCTTTACAGTTTCCTAGATGATATTCTAAGCAGACTTTATATTTGCCTGCTTCAACTTTATCATTAGATAAATCGTAATTACATGTTCGTAATTGATACAAGCCTTTTATTAAATCTAAAAGTGTATGAACAGTTTTCATACTTGTATAGGGTCCAAAATACTCTGAGCCGTCTTTAAAAACCCTACGTGTTGAAAACACTCTTGGAAATCGTTCGTTTTTTATACAAATCCAAGGATATGATTTATCGTCCTTTAGCAATACATTATAACGAGGCTGATATTTTTTTATGAGATTATTTTCAAGTAGCAAAGCATCTGTTTCCGTTTCAACAACAATATGCTTAATGGTTACAATCTTTTTTACAAGAACTTTAGTCTTACCATAATCGTGGTTTTTAGTAAAGTATGAGCTAACACGTTTTTTTAAATCTTTAGCTTTACCTACATACAAAATTTTATCATCTGCATCAAAATACTGGTACACTCCTGGCTGATGAGGCAGTGTTTGTAATTGGATTTCTAAAGGCGGTTTACTCATAAAACCAAAGATAGCATTAATCTAAAAAAGATTTGAGCCTAATATTATTTGGTTACTTAATTTAACATAAGATTTTCATTACCTTGCAACACTATTTTATAATGTAATGCCTAAAAAAATTATTGGTCGAATAGATAAAGCCGATTTTCCTGCGCTCGATTTATTTGACATTGACATAAAAATAGATACTGGAGCATACACATCATCCATTCATTGCCATAAGGTAATTGTGGAAGATGGTGTGCTTAAATGTATGTTTTATGAAAAAAAACATCCTCTATATACTGGCAAGGAAGTAGAATTTAAGAGCTTTTCTAAAGCCAAAGTAAAAAGTAGTAATGGTATTGTTCAAACTCGTTATAAAGTAAAGACAACCATTGTTATTTTTGAAAAAAAATACAACATAAACCTTACATTAAGTACAAGAGAAAAAATGAAATACCCTGTACTTATTGGTCGTAAATTTCTATTGAAAAAATTTGTTGTTGATGTTGATCAAAAAAACGTATCTTATAAAGAAAAATTAACCCAAAGTGACAACTAAACAATAAATCTTCACTTTAAATATCATTAACTAAACACTTTTAATTTTATAATGAACATTATCATTTTATCTAGAAACCCTCATCTATATTCAACTCAACGCCTTGTTGAAGCAGCAAAACAACGCAAACACAACGTAGAAGTTATTGACCCTTTAAAGTGCGAGATAATAATTGAGAAAAGAAATCCTGCTATATTATACAAAGGACGAACTTTAGAAAATATTGATGCCATTATTCCTCGTATTGGCGCTTCAGTTACCTTTTATGGCACAGCAGTAGTAAGGCAGTTTGAAATGATGAAAGTGTTTTCTGTGGTGGAGTCTCAAGCTCTTGTTAGATCTAGAGACAAATTAAGAAGCTTACAAGTGTTATCTAGAGCTGGTTTAGGAATGCCTAAAACTGTATTCTCTAATTATACAAAAGATGTTGCTGAAGTTATTGAGTATGTTGGCGGAGCACCATTAGTAATAAAATTATTAGAAGGAACTCAAGGCTTAGGAGTTGTTTTAGCCGAAACAAATAATGCAGCAGAATCTGTATTAGAAGCTTTTAACGGTTTACAAGCACGTGTTATAGTTCAAGAATTTATAAAAGAAGCAAAAGGAGCTGATATTAGAGCATTTATTGTTGATGGTAACGTAGTAGGAGCCATGAAACGCCAAGGGAAAGAAGGCGAGTTTCGTTCTAACTTACATAGAGGAGGAAGTGCAAACATTATTCAATTAACAGATGAAGAAGAAAATGCTGCTCTAAAAGCAGCCAAAGCTTTAGGCTTAGGAGTTTGTGGTGTTGATATGTTACAATCTGCACGTGGACCATTAATTTTAGAAGTAAATTCTTCTCCAGGTTTAGAAGGTATTGAAGCTGCAACAAAAAAAGATATAGCAAAAAGCATTATTAGATATATAGAACGTAACGTTTAAGCCTTTATGAGCGAAAATTATAAAGACATTATTACCATTCTTGGACATGAAATTCCGCTAGGAACATCTAAAGAAATTAATTTTAATATTGCCAAACTACATACATCAACAAAAATTGATGTTCCTGTTATTATAGAACGCTCAAAAAAACCTGGTCCAACAATTCTATTTACTGCTGGTATTCATGGCGACGAGATTAATGGTGTTGATATAGTAAGGCAATTAATTTCAAGAAAAATAAACAAACCTAAAAGAGGCACTATTATTTGCATGCCAATTATTAACATTTTTGGCTTTTTAAATGCTTCTAGAGATTTTCCTGATGGTAGAGATTTAAATAGGGTTTTCCCAGGATCTGCAAATGGTTCTTTAGCTAGTAGAGTAGCATATAGATTAGTAAAAGAGGTTATACCAAATGTTGATTTAGTTGTCGATTTTCATACTGGTGGAGCAAGCAGATATAATGCTGCTCAAATACGAATAGTAAAAAATCAGCCTAAATTAGATAAACTAGCTGCAGTTTTTGGAGCTCCTTTTGTATTGTACTCTAACCACATATCTAAATCATTTAGAAATGCTTGTTTTCAATTAGGTAAGCCAATTTTATTGTTTGAAGGCGGGAAATCATCATTTATAGATAATCACATTTCTGATGTTGGTCTTGAAGGTGTTAAACGAGTTTTGGCACATTTTCAAATGCTCGATAAAAATTTTGAAGCATCTCCTATCGAAACACCATCAATTTATATTGATAGCAGTAAATGGTTACGAGCAAAACGCTCTGGAATGTTTAAATCTTCGGTCGAAATAAATACTAAAATAAAAGTAGGATCTATTTTAGGACAAATAACCGATCCTTATGGTAAAATTCACCACACTGTAAAATCTAATGCTAATGGCTACATCATCAATGTTAATGAAGCTGTTTTGGTTTATCAAGGTGATGCACTTTTTCATATAGCAACTGATGTAATTAAATAAAAAAGGTAACCTTTTAAGATGATTAAATCTGAATTAAGACATCTTTATAAAAAACGTCGACAGCAGTTATCTACTGAACGTATTGACGAACAAAGCTTAGCTATTGCAAATCAACTATTGCTATTAGATATTTGGAATCACTCTTTCTATCATATTTTTTTAAGTATTACCGAACATAAAGAAGTCGATACTGATTATATCTTAAATATTTTATCAGGTAAAGACAAAAACATTATCATTTCTAAAAGTGATTTTAATACTTTAAAAATGACTCATTTTTTATTAACCGATAATACAGTTATTAAAAAAAATGAGTGGAACATTCCTGAACCTGTTGATGGTATAGAGATTGCTTCTAATAAAATTGATGTGGTTTTTGTTCCACTTTTAGCTTTCGATAGACAAGGCAACAGAGTTGGATACGGAAAAGGATTTTATGATAAGTTTTTATCTGAATGTAAACCAAAAACTATTAAAATTGGCTTATCATTTTTTGAAGCTGAGGAGATTATTGATGATGTTTTTGAAACAGATATAAAATTAGATTATTGCATTACTCCAAAAACTGCTTATATATTTTCTGATTGATTTTCGTTTTCTGCTAGTTCTTTCTTTTCTCCAAAAGCTCTTTTATTAAAAACAATCAGCATACCAATTCCTGTACTTATTGCCATATCTGCTACATTAAAAACAGGTTCAAAAAAAGTAAAATAATCGCCTCCTATAAAAGGTATCCATTCTGGTAAAAACCCTTTCCACATAGGAAAATGGAGCATGTCTACTACTTTACCATGAAAAATAGTATCATAACCACCTTCATCTGGCAAAAACGTAGCCACTTGGCTATAACTATCGTTAAAAAGAACACCATAAAACACTGAGTCAATAATATTACCAAGTGCTCCCGCAAAAATAAGAGCTATAGCAACGATTAATATTTTAGAACCTTTCTTTTTTATGGAAGTTACTAACCAATAGCTTATACCTATAACTGCAATTATTCTAAAAATTGTTAAAAATAATTTTGCTGTTCTATCTGAAATGAAACTAATAAAATCGCTTACTTTAGTTCCCCAAGCCATACCTTCGTTTTCAACAAATACAATCTGAAACCAATTATAATCGAAAGCTCTTTCGTTAAGTACTAAATGTGTTTTAATATAAATCTTACTTATTTGATCGATAAGTAATATGATGACGATAAGTAAAACTGCTTTTTTTAATGACATATTTAAACTATGCTTGTTGCTGGCAAAAATAGAATTATTATTTAAATGAAAACGTCTTGCAATTGCAAGACGTTAATTAATATTACTATAACTCGTTTAATTCACGAGATTTCCTATTTCCAAGGAAATGTTATTGTTGCATATTTTTAGCTTCAATACTTAATGTTGCATGTGGTACAAGTTTTAATCGCTCTTTACCAATTAACTTTCCTGTAACTCTACAAATACCATAAGTTTTATTCTCTATTCGTATTAAAGCATTTTTTAAATCACGTATAAACTTTTCTTGACGAATTGCTAATTGTGAATTTGCTTCTTTACTCATTGTTTCACTACCTTCTTCAAATGCTTTAAAGGTTGGTGAAGTGTCATCTGTTCCGTTATTAAGGTCGTTCATGTAAGCACTCTTAATAAGGTCTAAATCATGAACTGCTTTTACAATTTTTTCTTGAATAAGTACTTTAAATTCTGCTAAATCTTTATCAGAATATCTTTGATTTGCTTCTACTGCCATAACTTTAAACTTTTTTAATAAACAATTTGGTATTTACATCATCAAAAGCAACTTCTATACCATTAGTTAAGTGTTCTAAAATTTCCAACTCTTCGGTTAAGGTCTCTGTTTTTATGTAATCTAAATTCTTGTTTATTGCATTAATAATTTGTTCGTCTTTTTGAAATTGTACTACAATTCTATCAGTAAGCTCATATCCAGAATCCTTACGTAAATTTTGAATTCTGTTTACCAATTCTCTTGCAATACCTTCTTTTTTTAATTCGTCTGTTAATGTAACATCAAGAGCTACTGTTAAAGCTCCTTGACTAGCTACAAGCCAACCTTCGATGTCTTGTGATGTTATTTCAACATCGCCTCGTTCCAAGGTAATACTTTTTCCATTAATTTGGACGTCTAAAATACCTTTTTGCTCGATTTTTTTGATATCATCTGCAGTAAAGTTATTAACCACGTTAGCAACAGCTTTCATGTCTTGCCCAAAACGAGGTCCAAGAACTTTAAAGTTAGGTTTAATTTGCTTTACCAAAATATCTGAAGCATCATCTAAAACCTGAATTTCTTTAACGTTTACTTCAGATTTAATCAAATCAGCAACAGCTAATATCTCTTCTTTTTGAGATTCACTATCAATAGGAATCATTATTTTTTGAAGTGGTTGGCGTACTTTAATTTTCTCTTTAGCTCTTAACGATAATACTAAAGATGATATTGTTTGTGCTGCTTCCATTTTACGTTCTAATGACTTATCAACAAAAGAGGCATCAAACTTTGGAAACTCTGCTAAATGCACACTTTCAAAAGTTTCTTTTTTGGTCACTGAATTTAAATCTAAATACAATTTGTCCATAAAGAAAGGTGCAATTGGAGCTCCAAGTTTAGCAATCGCAATCATACATGTATAAAGCGTTTGGTAAGCAGATACTTTATCTTGTTGATAATCGCCTTTCCAGAAACGTCTTCTACTTAAACGCACATACCAGTTACTTAAGTAATCTTGTGTAAAATCTGAAATAGCTCTAGCCGCTTTTGTAGGCTCGTACTCTGCATAATATTCATCTACTTTTTGAATTAATGTGTGTAATTCAGAAAGTATCCAACGATCTATTTCTGGTCTTTTTTCTAAAGGCAAATCTGCTTCAGAATAGTTAAAACCATCTAGATTTGTATATAAGGTAAAGAATGAATATGTGTTATAAAGCGTACCGAAAAACTTGCGTTTTACTTCTTCAATTCCATCTAAATCAAACTTTAAGTTATCCCAAGGATTTGCATTAGCAATCATATACCAACGCGTTGCATCTGCTCCGTAAGTTTCTAATGTTTCAAAAGGATCGGTTGCGTTACCTAGACGTTTAGACATTTTTTGTCCGTTTTTATCTAAAACTAATCCGTTAGACACTACATTTTTATATGCTACAGAATCAAAAACCATTGTTGCAATGGCATGAAGTGTATAAAACCATCCTCTTGTTTGGTCTACACCTTCTGCTATAAAATCGGCTGGAAATGATTTGTTTTCGTCAATCAGCTCTTTATTCTCAAAAGGATAATGCCATTGTGCATAAGGCATTGAGCCAGAATCGAACCAAACATCAATTAAATCTGCTTCGCGTTTCATTGGTTGCCTTGAAGGTGAAACCAATACAATTTCATCAACAATGTTTTTATGCAAATCGATTTTTGCGTAGTTGTCTTCAGAATTATTTCCAACTTCAAAGTCTTCAAAAATGTCTTTTGCTAAAACTCCTGCTGAAACAGCTTTTTGCATCTCTGCTTTTAATTCTTCAACCGAACCAATACAAATTTCTTCTTTTCCATCTTCAGTTCTCCAAATAGGTAACGGAATTCCCCAATAACGAGAGCGCGACAAGTTCCAATCGTTTGCATTTGCTAACCAATTTCCAAAGCGACCTTCTCCTGTAGATTTTGGTTTCCAATTGATGGTCTCATTAAGTTGAAACATTTTGTCTTTAACATCTGTTACCTTAATAAACCAAGAATCTAAAGGATAATATAGAATTGGCTTATCGGTTCTCCAGCAATTAGGGTAACTATGTTTATATTTTTCAACCTTAAAGGCTTTATTTTCTTCTTTTAATTTAATGGCAAGTTCAACATCTATTGAGCGCTCAGGTGCTTCACCATCATTATAATATTCATTCTTAACATACTTACCAGCAAATTCTCCCATTTCTGGTCTGAATTTTCCTTGCAAATCTACAAGAGGTACTAAGTTACCATTCTCATCTTTTACTAACATTGGTGGTACTTCTGGCGTTGCTTGTTTAGCAACCATAGCATCGTCTGCACCAAAAGTAGGCGCTGTATGAACTATTCCTGTACCATCTTCAGTCGTTACGAAATCTCCAGAAATTACTCTAAAAGCATTTTCAGGATTATCATTTGGTAAAGTATATGGCAATAATTGTTCGTAGGTAATGCCTACTAAATCTTTTCCTTTAAATTCTTTTACTACGTAAAAAGGGATTTTCTTATCGCCAGATTTGTAATCTAACAATTCTGGTTTAGTTTCAACTTTATTAAATTTTCCATCGAACTGACTTCCAACTAAATTTTTTGCTAGAATAACATTAATTGGCTCGAAAGTATATTGATTATATGTCTCTACTAAAACGTAATCTATTTTTGGCCCAACAGTTAATGCTGTGTTACTTGGAAGCGTCCAAGGTGTAGTTGTCCAAGCTAAAAAGTAGATTGTGCCTTCGTTTTGTAAAAAACTAGGAAGTGAACTTTCGTTAGCTTTAAATTGAGCTACTACAGTTGTATCTGTTACATCTTGATATGTGCCTGGTTGATTTAACTCATGTGAGCTTAAACCTGTACCTGCTTTAGGCGAGTAAGGCTGAATAGTGTAGCCTTTATAAAGCAATTTTTTATCGTAAATCTGCTTTAATAACCACCAAACAGATTCCATATATTTTGGTTCGTAAGTAATGTATGGATTATCCATATCTACCCAATAACCCATTTTTTGAGTAAGGTCATTCCAAACATCTGTGTAACGCATTACTGCTTTACGACAAGCTGCGTTGTAATCTTCAACTGAAATAATTTTACCAATATCTTCTTTAGTAATACCAAGCTCTTTTTCTACGCCAAGCTCTATTGGTAAACCATGTGTATCCCAACCAGCTTTACGCTTAACCTGAAAGCCTTTCATGGTTTTATATCGTGGAAAAATATCTTTAATAGCACGAGCTAATACGTGATGAACTCCTGGAAGTCCATTTGCTGAAGGAGGCCCTTCAAAAAATACGTAAGGTTTATTACCTTCTCTTGTGGTAACACTTTTATCGAAAATGTCTTTTTCTTGCCAGTATTTACCTATTTCTACGGCTATTTTTGGTAAGTCAAGACCTTTATATTCAGTGAATTTACTGCTCATTATATCATTAATTCTAATCGAGGTGCGAAATTAATGAATTTTGAGAAAATAGCGTGTGTAATTGCTTAAAAAACCATTATCAAATCTTAAAACTTAATCATTTGACTTAATGGCTTTTTTTGAATTCTTTTTGGAAATAGAGCGCTTTATGCAAAAGAAGATTTTCTTCTTCGGAATTTATATTTTCACTACTTATAGTTTTCCGCTTTTTAACATAAACTCTTTTTGTAGGTGTTTGCTGTGATTCAGATACAATTAGGTATACATTATTACTTGCAAAATAGTAAGTCTCTATTATGGTTTTGTCAGTGATTTCTGTGTTTTGTATTTTAAAAAGCTCATTCGTTTTTTTATCATAGAAAACAGAGTGCTGAAATGAACCTACATCTTTAAACCCGTCTTTATCTGTTAAAGCTCCTTCTGTTTTAAGTTCGGTTAAATTTTTATTTGCATCTGTTTTTGTTGCTAAATCATTAGAGGCTTTTATTGCTAAATCTAGATTGGCACCAGTTTTTGTTCCACAAGACAAAACAATAAGGAATAAAGCTATAATACTAATATTAGTTTTCATGTGTTTAATTTTGTCATTAAAGGTCAATTTAGAATATAAAAAAAGCCCAAACAAATGTTTGGGCTTTTTTTAAGATTATTATTACTTTATTAATCGATAATTATCTTTTTTGTTTTTGTTGTGTTTTCTGTATTAAAATATACAACATAAGTACCACTAGCTAAACCTGAAATACTTAATCCGTTATCTAGTGTTTGTGCAGCTACATCTTTAAACTCATTAACTGTTTGTCCTAGCATATTTATTACCATTAGGTTGTCAACAGATGTATTTAATCCTTTTACATATAATTTGTCTTGCTTGTTATTATAATAAATTAAATTAAAGTTATAATCTGACTCTTCAGTACTTAATGATTCTCCACTTTGGAATACAACTTCAAATCGGTTATTAAACTCTCCTGCTGTTGATGTAAAACTATATGGTTGTTCTGTTGTTCTTAAATCAAAATATGTGCTTGTAAGATTATCTTTTAAGTATATTTCTTGATTTTCATGGATATTTTCAATCTCTGTCATCTTAATTTCAAACGTAAAATCACCTGATGCTTTAAAATTTAATGGTACAACTTTTCCGTTTGTAATTGGCGAATATGCTTGCATTGACATATTCTGACCGTTTAATAATAAGTTAAGATCATTACTTACATTATCCATGTTTTTAGCATCGTAACCATAGTCGAATGCGTCTGTAGTTATATTACTAAATCCTAGCAACAATTCTTTACGCATTTCAGGTCCATTTACTGAATTAAACTCTAATCTTATTTTACTAAAAATATTAGTTTCTTCGGTTGAGTTACTCTCATCTTCAGTATTTACATCAGCCTGATTTCCATTTCTGAAAAAGACAGAGCCGTTATTGTAAGTGCCATTTGCATCAGCTTCTTTAATAAAAATACGTTGACTATTATTAAACACTACATTACCATTTGCTACAACTTCTGCCATAAAAGCTTGCCCAACTGGAAGATATCTTGATGGTGTTAATGTCCCGTCTTGAGACCCATTGTTTGCACCATTAATTCCAACAAACTGATATGCACGTACAGAACCAAGTTTATTAACTTTAGCATAACCTCCATCATATTCATCTAAATAATGCGAGCTTCCACTCCATTGTTGCCATAGTTGTAAAGTTCCGTCAATAACACCAGCATTATCATCAATAAATTTATGAATATCTAATGCTGAAGCATAAGGATTACCTAATAAATAATCTGTTTTAGATACTGTTGGTACTGATCCTGATCCTCCAACGTCAGTTACAGGAACTAGTATTGTTCCGTTGTTTGGTTTTCCTTCAAAAATATACTGCTGTTCTGTTCCAGAGTTTCCTGTTCCTTTTTGAGAATAACCTACTCCTGGGTTAATATTAGTTGTTGGTGTCAATGATGCCCAATCCCAATATGTCACTCCATTTTTATATGTGTATAACCAACGTGTACTAACTTTTCCTACTTGATTATATGCTGAAGTAAATTGAACATTGTTTGCATTTCCTTCTTTAAGTAAGTTTAATCTAAAATTGGAATTATTTGCATTGTTGGTAGCAGCATTATTGTTAGAAATGGTTGTTACTCCAGTTGATCCAACTGGTGAAGCCCAATAATTATACCAATATACGTTTGATGTTCCTTCTTGTCTTCTTAGTATCTTACCATTAGCTGATGTCACTAAATCACTATTAACTGTTTGAATTAATTGAGAATCATTTTGTAAGTCTAATGTTCCATCAAGCTTTAAATACCATGTATTGTTTATTAGGTTGTCACCATTTACAATTAGTGATTTCCCGCTGTCTATTATTAAACCTAAATTTTTATGAGAATTTACAGTTGTTACATTGTGCTCAATTTTTACAATACTCCAATCTTTATTATTTACTATATTTTTTATGTCCCAAACAGATCCATGTAACCAAGTTGCTTGTGATGTCCAGCTTCCATTAGATCCAGTTTTATAAGGCATAGGAGCTGTTTGTCCTTGAGCTGTTGTTATATTATTAAGTTTTAAAGTGTGGTTGTTATCAGAATAATCAAAAGTCACATTACTTTTAATATCAGTCATTGGATAGTAAGCGATTAAATTTGACCAAGGAATTTTATTTCCATTAGATATATCAACTATATCTTTTTCAATAATTGACCCTCTTACATTTCCTGAATTATTTTGAATTTCTTGATATACCATTCGTTGCAACTGATCATCAGTTAAAACAGTATTAAACACTCTAACTTCGTCAATTTCTCCCTTAAAGTATTCTCTATTTGCAATATTACTTGAGGCTCTTCCTATTTCAAATGCATCATTACCATTGGCTGTACTAGCAATTGTTGTTACAGTTGGAAGCGTGTTTAATGTATTAACTAGATTACCATCTATATATAATTTTAAGGCACCCGAAATATTAGAATAAGTTCCTGTTATATGATGCCATTCATCAAAATTAATTGGTGCCGAACTAACAACTTTTGTAGTATTTCCTGTTGTTTTAATTGAAAAGCACGGCTCGTTACCGTTTTGCAGGTATATTTTACAAGATACATCTTCACCAGCTATTGTTAAATAACCTGAATTTCCTGAATCTACTTTTACCCAAGCCATAATACTTACACTACTAAACCCTTCAATAAAAGAATCTGTTGACAAGTAATCATCAATACCATCAAAATCTAGAGTTGCTGAAGGAGGCGGATTTGTATTAAATAAATCTCTATAATCTACATCTCCTCCACTATTAACATCTCCATCTAAATCTGGAAGAATAGAAGCAGAAGGGTTATCAATTTCATCGTTTACATCTAATGGATCAGAAATATTAGAACCTTCAAATAGATTATCAAGTCCGTCATTATCAGCATCAGAAAAAGCTACGATAACATCTGCCATTCCGTTTTCTTCAATATCAAGTAAACCATCATTATCAGAGTCTAAATCTAAAATATCTGGATACTTATCGTAATCTGTGTTAACTACCTGAATACCATTGCCATACGCTATGTCTATTCCAGTTTTTGGATCTACAGTTCCTGAAGGTGTAATATAACCTAAAGTTGTTTGCCCTTCTACATTATCAGGAATTCCATCGTTATCACTATCTAAATCTAAATGATTATACTTACCATCATTATCAAAATCTTCACCTTTAACAATAATTAATGAATTAGCATTAAAGTCTAAGAATTCACATTGCGTAAAGGACATACCAAATTGTCTTGTAGAAGAGCCTGAAGAAGTTTTAATAGCTTGCATACGCATAGTAAATGTGTTACCTATAAATTGGTAATACGCTCTTAATACTCTTAAAGTTGAGAAACCAGGACCTTCTTGTAATCCTGAAGCACTAATTTGTATATCTCCACCTCCTAAATTTGAAACCAGTAAAGAAGTAGGGTTATCTGTCCCGTATGCAGCTGGTTGCTTATAAATTACTGATTCACGCAGACTTCCACTACCATCACAATCCCAAGTAATACCATTAACTCTAAAAATAGAGGTTGATGGCACAGTTGTTCCTGCATTTACAATTGTAAATTGAAATGTTGCTCCTGGTGTTCCAGTCCCAGAAAATGTTAATTCTGTTTGGAGATAATCAGGATTATCAACTAAATCATTATCTATATTTGCAATTGTTGTGTTTTGGAGTTCAGTAATTTTCATTAAGATATCATAACCTTGAATTGCATTACTGTATCTATATACTGCGCCTACTTGACCTATTAAACCAGTACTTGCTAAAGGATCATAAACTCCATTCTGAAAATCTAATGAAGGCAAAGTACATTCAAACCTGTCTTGACCTAAATTTTCTTTTGCATCTGTTATGCCGTCTCCATCATCATCATAATCTAGATTATCAATAATACCATCTTGGTCAGTATCTAATAAAGCATTACAAGTTGCATCACCACCAGAAACATTAAAGTACGCTATTGTACCAGATGTATTTGCTGTACTACCATTATTATTAAGAACTTCGGTACCAGCAACTACAACACTAACATAGCTACTGCTAGTCCAACCGTTGTTTGCAACATCATACATTTTTATGTAATAATTGCTACCATTAGTTGCGCAACCTAAATCATAAGTTGAACCATAAGCATCAGTAACACCTTGTTGACTAGACGAATAACATTGATTGTCATCACAAATGGTAATTAATAAATCGTTTGTGGTGTTATAAACTTCTATCTTATTTTCATAAGACCTTGAAGGCCATTTAACAGTGATTTTTACATCAGATCTTTGTGCTGATAAACTGCTAAAAGCAAATACGGTAAGTAGTAAACTACAAAGTAATTTTGTTTTCATAAGTAGGGTTTAATAGTTTGGGACTATTTAATTAACTGTGTAAAACTAACTTAATCAGCAAATTAGATGAAAATTAGTCGATAAACTGTTTATATACTCGTTATTTGAATTATTTAATCGTTTAAAAGTTTAAAAGTTAGATTAACTTATTAAAGCATAAAAAACACTTATAATCAATTAAGTAACAGCTTTTCACATTTAACAAATATAAATAAAAAATCGATTAAATGACTATTTTATCCGACAAAATGCTAATTAACAAAAACGATAAGATCTTCAATTTTTGAAAGTAATTGAATTTTAATTGTGGTATTTTTAAGAGAAATTTTATTGTATTTAGAGACAAATATTGTGGTAAATCCAAGCTTTTCAGCTTCAAGAATACGTTGTTCAACACGTTGTACTGGTCTTATTTCACCAGACAGCCCAACTTCAGCTGCAAAACAATAATCTTTTGGGAGCGCAACATCTTCATTAGATGATAATATAGAAGCTACAACCGCTAAATCTATTGCTGGGTCATCGACAGAAATTCCTCCAGTAATATTTAAAAACACGTCTTTAGTCCCTAATCTGAAACCAGCTCTTTTCTCTAAAACGGCAAGTAACATATTTAGCCTTTTGGCATTAAAGCCTGTGGCACTTCGTTGAGGAGTTCCATAAACAGCTGTACTGACAAGCGCTTGCACCTCTATCATTAATGGTCTCATGCCTTCTAATGTAGCAGCAACAGCATTACCTGAGAGTTCTTCGTCTTTTTTTGATATTAAAATTTCTGATGGATTAGAAACCTCTCGTAATCCCGATCCTTGCATTTCGTAAATACCGAGTTCATTGGTAGATCCAAAACGGTTTTTATTTGCTCTTAGAATTCTAAACACATGATTTCTATCGCCTTCAAATTGTAAAACAGTATCTACCATGTGCTCTAAAATTTTAGGTCCTGCAATGTTTCCATCTTTTGTAATATGCCCAATAAGTATAACAGGAATAGAAGTTTCTTTTGCGAATTTGATTAATTCTGTAGTGCATTCTTTAATTTGAGAAATACTACCTGATGAAGACTCAATATAATCGCTATGTAATGTCTGAATTGAATCGACCACTACTATATCTGGTTGAATAACTTCGATTTGTTTAAATATGTTCTGAGTTTTAATTTCAGTTAACACATAACAATTTTCACTATTTGGATTAATGCGTTCTGCACGCATCTTGATTTGCTTCTGGCTTTCTTCTCCAGATACATAAAGTGTTTTGTAGGGTAATTTTAATGCTATTTGAAGTAGCAATGTACTTTTACCAATTCCTGGTTCGCCTCCGAGTAAAATTAGTGATCCTGGAACTATTCCTCCTCCTAAAACTCTATTGAACTCTTCATCAAAAGTGTTTAATCTGGTTTCTTGAGATGTTTCAATCTCATTAATTTTTAATGGTTTAGAAACTCTTTTTACTTCTGATGATGATTGCTTCCAGTCGCTTTTTTCTGCTTTTTGAATAACTTCTTCAGCAATTGTATTCCACTCTTTACAAGCAGTACATTGACCTTGCCATTTTGAATATTGAGAGCCACAATTTTGGCAAAAAAAAGTTGTTTTAATTTTTGACATTTAGTACCCGAAATCTGCTTTAATTGAAGCTGCTTTTTCTAACATTAAATCTTTAGTAATTCCACCTATTTCATCTAATATGTAAGCAGATTGATACGTTTTCATTGCTTTTTTAGGTTCATTGGTTTCTTCATAAAAACGAGCCAAGTAATAATGTCCTAATAATGTATTTGGATATTGATCTCTAGCTAATTTTCCTAAGGCTTCAAAGTATTCAAATTTTTGATTTTTTTCGATTGCAGCTTCAATAGCTTTAAAGTCATTAATTAAGATCTCTTTATCAATGCCAAATAAATCTTTAATCGTTTTATATTTTTCAACTAAATATTCTACTGGACTTGTTTCAAGTTTTAATATTGTTTCATCGTACTCTTTCTTGCTTATTGGTTGGAAAACCAAAAAGATGCTTTCTAATGCTTTAGGAATAGTATGGGCTGGAAGCGTGTAATGTGTTGGGCCTTCAAAGTTATTATACTTATAAAGAACATTCTTATTGTCTAATGCACTCAATTTTGAGTTTAAAGTCTCAGCTTTCTCTCTAATTGATTTTACATCGTTACTAGATGTTGCTAAATAGTAAAACACTTTACTTTGTATTCCTTTAAGTCTTTCTGCTAAATAATCTGAAGTTTGAGGTGCAAGATCTGGGCTAATTGCTATATATGCTTGAAAAATTGGATTATCTTTTAATAAATAATAATTAATAAAATTAGCTGTTTCACCATGTCCAACTGCAACTTTAAATTTCTCGGTTTTATACGTTCTATCAATATATGGTAATAATTCCAAGCCTAAAAACTCAAAAAAACTTGCTCCTTTTTCTATCGGTAAAGAGTTCTGTTCTGAATACATAGTATCGTCATAACGACTATCAACTTGATTAACGCCAACAATAATAGATTCAGGTATGTCTTCCCAATAAGAATAGTAATCTACATTTCCTGCTACAGCTTCAAATAAGTAATCACCATCTAAAACTACAATTACAGGATACCTTTTTTTATCATCACTATCATATCCTCTAGGTAATAGTATTTTTAATTGACGAGAGTTCCCTAATTTATTAGACTCAATAGTTTCATAAATTGCTTGAGATTTAGCACCTATTGTTACAAAAAACAATAATACTATTGTAATAAGTTTAGTCATTATAATTGAGATTAAGAATTTGTTATGGCAAGGTAAAAAATTATTCCTTTCTATTATAGATTGGCAGATAAATTAAAGACAATCCTCCTAAAACAATAATCATTAAGGTTTGTGATGACCACATAATCCAACCAAAAGCTATACTTGGATCTTTTGCGATACCAAAAATTGAAAATGCCAAATACACAGCTACAGGATAAGAACCAATGCCACCATTAGTTGCTGCAATACTAAAACTAGCGGAAATAAAACCTATTAATATTGCGGCTAAAGGAATGTTAGTTGTTTCATCTAACGCGAATGTTGTAACATAAAACATAAGAACATACATAGTCCAAATAAATAGCGTATGAAAAATGAATGCCCATTTTTTCTTCATCTTAAAAATGGTCATTACTCCTTCAATTAAACCACTAATAAATGATTTTATTTTTATTGCAAATTTTGAAGAACTACTTCTTATAAGTAAAATGATTAAAGCTAGAATAATCAAAACAGCTATTAAACCATAAACTATTTTATGACCATCGAATCTTTCTGCAAAAATTTGATAGATAAATTCAAACTCTAAAAAAAGAGTTATAATAATGATTATTAGCATTACTAGCATATCAGCAATACGTTCTGCTACTATTGTACCAAAGCCTTTTTCAAAAGGAACACCTTCATAATTAGTTATAATAGTTGCTCTTGTAATTTCTCCAGCTCTTGGTATTGTATAGTTAACTAAATAGGTTGCAAAAACAGCCATTATGCTGTTTGGAAGTCTTAACTTGTAACCCATTGGCTCAATCATAAACTGCCAACGATAAGCACGTGATAAGTGGCTTAATAAGCCAAAAAACAACCCTAATCCAATATAAATGTAATTAGCATCTTTAAAATATTGAAGAAGCTGAGAGATAGAAATTTCCGATAAAGAATACCAAACCAAAACCACTCCTAATAATAAAGGGAGTACTATTTTTAGGGTTTTGCTTATTTTAGTATTCAAAATTTATTTTAAAAGATTAGTCGCTTCGTCTGGAAATACTAACGAAGGTTTAAAGGTTTTAGCCTTTTCATAATCCATAAATGCGTAAGTTATTAGTATAAGTGTGTCTCCAACTGCTACTTTTCTTGCAGCAGCACCATTTAAAGTGATTTCACCACTATTACGAGGTCCTGGAATTACATATGTATCCAGACGCTCACCGTTGTCGTTATTAACAATCTGAACTTTTTCACCTTGTATAATATTAGCTGCGTCCATTAAATCTTCATCAATGGTTATACTACCTATATAATTTAGGTCTGCTCCTGTACACTTAACTCTGTGTATTTTAGATTTTACTACTTGAATTTGCATGAGGCAAAGATAATTAATTTAAAGCGATATTGTCTATAAGCCTAATATCATCTGCATATACTGCAATAAACGCTCTATATTGTTTTTTGTTAGATTTTCTTGTTACTGTTTTTAAGGTTTGTATATCAGCTATGGTGAAATACTCTAGTTTTAATAAATCATGCTTTTCAAACTGATTTTTAACCCATTCTGTAACTTTATTAGCACTTTTTGTGCCAAATTTTTGCTTGGCAGTTTTTAGTGTTTTATATATAAAAGGTGCTGCTTTTCTGTACTCAGGCTTTAGTCTCTCGTTTCTTGAGCTCATTGCTAATCCGTCATTTGCTCTGAAAATATTACATCCAATAACCTTTACTGAAATGTTATTGTTTTTAACTAATGTTTGTATTATACGTAGTTGCTGATAATCTTTTTCACCAAAATAAGCATTATTGGGTTTTACAATTTCAAACAATCGTTTTACTATTGTTCCAACCCCATCAAAATGACCTTCTCTAAATTTACCCTCCATTTCGAACTCCAATCCATTAAACTTAAATTTACTGGAAGTAATATTTTTCCCATAAACGTCTTCTACAGTTGGTGCATATACTATTATATCATCAGAAACTGTCTTTAAGAGGTTTACATCTCTATCTAAGGTTCTTGGGTACTTTTCTAGATCTTCTTTGTTATCAAATTGAGTTGGATTAACAAAAATACTTACCACAATTATATCATTTTGCTGCAAGCCCTTTTTAACTAAAGAAAGATGCCCTTCATGCAAAGCTCCCATTGTTGGCACGAACCCAATAGTTAGCTGTTGAGACTTTAATTCCTCAACAACAGTATTGATTTCTTCTTTTTTATAATAAATAATCACGTTATAACAAAAATTTAACAGCGTGCAAACTTAATATTTTACTAGCAATCTGCATAAATTTTTGTAATTTTGCGTGTTTTTTATTTTTAATTTTTTAAAAACTACGTGATTTATGAAAGATAAGAGAATATTGTACGTGTCCTCGGAAGTTGTACCATATTTACCTGAAACAGAAATTTCTTCAATGTCATTTGAAGCGCCTAGAATGGTAAATAAACAAGGTGGACAAATACGAATATTCATGCCGAGATACGGAAACATAAATGAACGTAGACATCAGTTGCATGAAGTTATCAGATTATCTGGTATAAACTTGGTTATTAATGATTTAGACATGCCTTTAATTATTAAAGTAGCATCAATCCCTAAGGAAAGAATTCAAGTTTACTTTATTGATAATGAAGACTATTTTAAGCGAAAAGCTACATTAACTGATGAAGATGGAAACCTTTATCCAGATAATGATGAACGTGCGATTTTCTTTGCAAAAGGTGTTATTGAAACTGTAAAAAAACTAAACTGGTCTCCAGATATTATTCATGTAAATGGATGGTTGGCTTCTTTACTCCCTTTATACTTAAAAGAATACTATAAAACTGAACCACTTTTTAGCGATAGTAAAATTGTTACTTCTATATACAATCAAAGCTTCGATGAAACGTTAGATAAGGAGATGATTAATAAATTAAAATTTGATAACATTGATGAAAATGCTATTAAAGCACTAATTACTCCTAGCTACAATAATATAATGAAAGTAGCTATCGATTATTCAGATGCATTAATTATTGGCTCACAAGAAATACCTAAAGAATTACAAACTTATTTAAAAGACTCAAAAAAACCTGTGTTAGAATATTTTTCTCCTGAAGAATTTGCAGATCCTTATACAGAGTTTTACAACACAAAAGTTTTAAACTAGAAAATATTAAATGAAAAGAATAAAATTTGCCCTTAAAAACGTTGCTGTTTTAGCACTACTTATAATATCGTTTGTAGCTTGTGATAAAGATTTTGCCACTATTGGATCTGATATAGTTGGTCAAAACAATTTCGACACTGATCATATTAAATATGATGTAATTGCCTATAATAGAAAACTTAATCCAGTGCAGACAAATGGGTTGCCAATAAACTTACTAGGAGTTTACAAAGACCCTTTATATGGTTTAACTACCGCATCGTTTGTAAGTCAACTTAACTCATCTGCAATTGATCCTGAATTCGGAACTAACGCAACTGTAGATTCTGTAGTACTTACAGTACCTTACTTTAGTAAAGCTATTGAGCTTACTTCAGATGGAGAAACACTTTATGAATTAGATTCTGTTTATGGTGATGATCCTATTAAACTTTCAATATTTGAAAATAATTATTTCTTAAGAAATTTTGATCCAAATTCTGAATTTGATGCACCTCAAAAGTACTTTTCTAATAAATCTACTGGTTCTAGCTCAATAAACCCATCTTTATTAGAAGGTCAATTACTAACTACTGTTGGAGATTTTTATTACCCAGACTTAAATAGTTTTAAGCCAAATAAAAAGCAAATAGTGCTAAAAGATGGAGATGAAATTACAGATAGATTAGCTCCTTCTTTGCGTATAAAATTAGGTAACCAGTTTTGGCAAGAAAAAATATTAGACATGGAGGGAAGTCCTGTTTTAAGCAACCAAAACAATTTTTTAAATTATTTTAGAGGTTTATATTTTAAAGTTGAAGATATTAATGGAACTGGAAATATGGCTCTTTTAAATTTTGGTTCTAATAGTGCTAATGTAACTATATATTATTCTCATGAAACTACTGTTGAGGGAGTGACTGAAACATCTCAATCTACTTTTGTATTGACATTTACAGGGAATAGAGTTAATTTTTTTGATAACAATTTTAATTTTAATATTCAAGACGGGAATACAACAACTGGAGACGAAAAACTTTATCTTAAAGGAGGGGAAGGCTCAATGGCTGTAATAAATTTATTTAATGGTGATGCTGATGGAAATTCAACAGAATTTAACACTTTTAAAAACCAGTATGTTGAAACTGACTCTGATGGCCATTTTGTGAAAGCTAAAAGGTTAGTTAATGAAGCAAACTTAGTTTTTTATGTAGATCAGACGTTGGTGAATGGACAAGAACCAGAAAGAATATATTTATATGATATAAATAATGAAACCCCATTGATAGACTATTATCTTGACATCACAAATACTGTAACATTAAATGACTCAAAAGCCAATCACCTTGGAAAATTACAAAGAGTCGGCGGGGAACCTGATGGTGAAGGTATTCGTTATAAAATCAGAATTACTGAACATATAAATAATATTCTTTTAAAAGACTCTACTAATGTGAAATTAGGGCTTGTAGTTTGTGGGAATGTAAACATTGAAAATGGCGCTACACAATACAATGTGTTGACTTCTAACAATTCCGACATTATTAAAAAGATTCCTGTAAGCTCTACAACCTCTCCTAGAGGAACAGTTCTTTATGGTAATAACACAACAAATGAGCAAAAAAAGTTATATTTAGAAGTTTTTTATACTGAACCAAATAATTAAAATTATATGTGTGGAATCGTTGGTTATATAGGTCATAGAGAAGCTTATCCAATAATCTTAAAGGGATTAAAAAGATTAGAGTATAGAGGTTATGATAGTGCTGGTATTGCTTTGTATGATGGCAATGAAATAAAACTATCTAAAACAAAAGGTAAAGTAGCCGATTTAGAACAACGATTAGAAAAAGAAATACCTACAACTGGCAAACTAGGAATAGGTCATACGCGTTGGGCAACTCATGGAGTGCCGAATGATGTAAATTCTCACCCACACTACTCAAATTCAGGAAATTTAGTAATTATTCACAATGGTATTATTGAAAATTACGAATCTCTTAAAAAAGAATTAATTAATCGTGGTTATACATTTAAATCAGATACAGATACAGAAGTTCTTGTCAATTTGATTGAAGATGTAATGACTAACCAAAATCTCAAGCTAGGAAAAGCAGTTCAAATTGCCTTAAACCAGGTTGTTGGCGCTTATGCTATAGTTGTATTTGATAAAAATAAACCAAACGAATTAGTTGTTGCAAAATTAGGAAGCCCTTTAGCAATAGGAATTGGTGAAGATGAGTTTTTTGTTGCTAGTGACGCCTCTCCTTTTATTGAGTTCACAAAAAATGCCATTTATCTTGAAGATGAAGAAATGGCAATTATAAGACTTAACAAAGAGATTAAAATAAGAAAAATTAAAGACGACTCTTTAGTTAATCCGTATATACAAGAATTGCAAATTAATTTAGAGCAAATTGAAAAAGGTGGTTACGATCACTTTATGCTTAAAGAAATTTATGAGCAACCAAGCGCTATTAAAGACACTTATAGAGGCAGAATGTTAGTAGATGAAGCTATTATTAAAATGGCAGGTGTTGAAGATAACATGAAAAAATTCTTAAATGCAAATAGAATTATTATCGTTGCTTGTGGTACTTCTTGGCATGCAGGGCTAGTAGCGGAATATATATTTGAAGATTTAGCAAGAATACCAGTTGAAGTAGAATATGCTTCTGAGTTTAGATATCGAAACCCTGTAATAACAGAAAAGGATGTCGTAATTGCTATATCACAGTCAGGTGAAACAGCTGATACTTTAGCTGCAATAAAATTGGCTAAATCAAAAGGAGCATTTGTTTTTGGAGTTTGCAATGTAGTTGGATCTTCCATTGCAAGAGAAACCAATGCTGGAGCTTACACACATGCTGGCCCAGAAATCGGTGTAGCTTCAACAAAAGCTTTTACAACTCAAATTACATTGTTAACACTAATTGCGTTGCGATTAGCGAGAGCAAATGGTACAATATCAAGTTCAGATTTCCGCCATCATTTAATAGAGTTAGAAATGATTCCTGAAAAAGTTAAAAAAACTTTAGAGTCTGAAGCTCATATTAAAATGATAGCCGATATATATAAAGATGTACATCACTTTTTATATTTAGGAAGAGGTTATAATTTCCCTGTAGCCTTAGAAGGTGCTTTAAAACTTAAAGAAATATCTTATATACATGCTGAAGGATATCCTGCTGCTGAAATGAAGCATGGGCCAATAGCTTTAATTGACGAAAATATGCCAATTGTTGTTATAGCTACAAAACGTGGTCATTATGAAAAAGTGGTAAGTAACATACAAGAAATTAAATCAAGAAAAGGAAAAATTATTGGTATAGTTACTGAAGGTGATGTTGAAGTAAAAGCATTAGCCGATCATGTAATTGAAGTTCCAGAAACTTTAGAATCTCTATCTCCATTATTAACAACAATTCCATTACAGCTACTTTCTTATCATATTGCAGTAATGCTAAATAGAAATGTAGACCAACCTCGAAATTTAGCTAAATCAGTTACTGTAGAATAGCATATAATTTTGTACATTTAGTTAATAAATAAAAGAATTATGTAATTTTTTGCGTGTTTTTTTCACAAAAAAATACTATGCGCGCATAATTTTATTAAATATTTAATTAACATGTCATTAATTTATTTATATTGCTGACTAAAATTAACTAATTCCCTAAGATGAAAACAATTTTAAAGATTATTATGCTGTTTTCTTGTGCCCTAACTTATGCACAAACAACAGTAAAAGGTAATGTAACTGATAACAGTGGTCAACCATTACCAGGTGCTAACATTATTGTTGTAGGTACAACTACAGGCACAATTACAGATTTTGATGGAAATTTCACTTTAAATTACAATCAAAACCCACCATTTACAATTCAAGTAAGTAGCGTTGGTTTTGAGTCAAAAACTGAACAAATTACAACTAACCCACAAACAGTTAATATTGTTTTGGTAGAAGGAACTTCGCTAGATGAAGTTGTAATATCAGCATCAAGAACTCCAGAGCGAATTTTTGAATCTCCAGTAACTGTGGAGCGTTTTGGTTTAAAAGAAATTAAAAACACAGCATCTGCAGATTTTTATGATGGTCTAGAAAATCTTAAAGGTGTTGATGTTAATACAAACAGTTTAACGTTTAAATCAGTAAACACAAGAGGTTTCGCAACATTTGCTAATACAAGATTTATGCAATTAGTTGACGGGATGGACAATTCTACTCCTGCATTAAATTTCCCAATAGGAAATTTAGTAGGTATGAATGAAACGGATGTGTTAAGTGTAGAGTTACTTCCTGGTGCTGCATCAGCTTTGTATGGTGCAAATGCATTTAATGGTATTTTATTTATGAGAAGTAAAAATCCTTTTGACTTCCAAGGCATAAGTGGATACCATAAACAAGGCATCACTTCTCAAGATGCTGGAGGAGACAACACATATAGAGATAGTGGTATTAGAGCTGCATATAAGTTTAGCGACTATTTTGCAGCTAAAGTTAACTTCGGATGGCTTAAAGGTACTGATTGGACTGCAAATAATTATCAAGGAAAACCAGGGACTGGAGATACAAGAGCTAGCTTAGGTTATGATGGTTATAATATATATGGTGATGAAGTTGCAACAAACATCAATGGTGTAGCTCAAACTTTAGAAGGATTAGGCATACTGCCTGCAGGTGCAAATGCACTAGTACCATCAGTAACAGTTAGTAGAACTGGTTATGAAGAGCGTGATTTAACAGATTATAATGCAGAAAGTATTAAAGCTGATTGGGGACTTTATTTTAGACCTTGGGCTAATGATTTTGAAATACAATATGTTGGTAAAGTGGGTACAGGTTCAACTATCTATCAAGGAACTAACAGGTATAATATTGATGGATTTACACAACAACAACACAAGATCGAAGTAAAAAATGACAACTTCTTTTTAAGAGGTTATGTGGTTGCCGATAAAGCTGGTGATTCTTATGATATGGTGTTTACTGGGATAAACATTAACAGAGCATGGAAAGATGATAATACTTGGTTTGGTCAATATACAGGTGCTTATGTACAAGCTACCCTTGGTGGAGCTACAGATGCTCAGGCACATGCAATTGCAAGACAAACAGCAGAAACAGGCCGTTATGAGCCAGGCTCACCAGAGTTTATTGCTGCATATAACGCAAGTATTAGTAATCCTGATTTAGCAACAGGTTCTAGGTTTCAAGATGCTTCTAAATACTACCATGCTGATGGTAATTATAATTTTAGTCACTTATGGGATGCAGTTGACATTCAAGTAGGTGGATCATATAGAAAATACAGTTTAAACTCCTCAGGTACTATTTACACAGATTATGATGGCCCAATAGATTATTCTGAATATGGTGTTTATACACAACTACAAAAAGAATTTGATTTAAATGGCGGAATGAGCTTAAAGTTAACTGGTTCTGCTCGTTATGACAAATCAGAGTTTTTTGATGGATTTGTTTCTCCAAGAATTTCAGCTGGTTTATCAGTAAACGAAAATCACAATATTAGAGCATCTGTTCAAACAGGATTTAGAAACCCAACAACTCAAGATTTATTTATTGGTCTAGATGCTGGTAGAGCAATTTTAGTTGGTTCTGCTCCTGATAATTTAGACAGATATTATGATTCTTATGATATCAGTACTGCAGGTCAGGTAGCTTTCGGCCAACCAGCAACAGTTACTCAAACTGGTGCTGCAGCTTATACTAATTCTTATTTAGCGTCTTCTGTTTCTGCTTTTGCTGCATCATCTAATCCAGCAGATTTAGTTATTGGAAATTCTGCTTT
This sequence comes from Aquaticitalea lipolytica, assembly GCF_014641635.1. Lineage (GTDB taxonomy): Bacteria > Bacteroidota > Bacteroidia > Flavobacteriales > Flavobacteriaceae > Aquaticitalea > Aquaticitalea lipolytica. The sequence goes on from NZ_BMIC01000001.1 coordinate 1,265,408, forward strand.
AGTTAAACCTGAAAAAATTACTTCAATGGAAGTAGGTTATAGAGGTAAATTAGATAAAGTTATTGTGGATATGAGTGTTTATTATAACAAATATCAAGACTTTATTTCTGGAGAAAACGTTGTTGCTCCTTTTTATGGTACAGTTGGAGACAACTCTTTATCAATTGCAGCTATTGCAAATGGAGATTATCAAGTTTATCAAACATATACAAACTCAAAAGCAGATGTTAATTCATATGGAGGTTCTATTGGATTATCAACTAAAATTTTTGGAAACTTTGATTTAGGAGGTAGCTATACATATACTAAACAAGATTTTGATGAAAATGCATTTCCTGATTTTAGAACAAACTTTAATACTCCAGAACATAAAGCAAAAGCTTCATTTGGTAACACAGATTTATTTAAGAATTTCGGATTTAATGTAGCTTGGAGATGGAGTGATACTTATTTCTGGCAAGCAACTTTTGGAGATGGTGATATTCCATCATATCATACTGTTGATGCACAAATCAATCTAAAAGTTCCATCATTAAAATCTTCATTTAAAGCAGGTGCAACAAATCTTTTAGGAGATGAGTACTTTACTGCTATTGGAGTTGGTAATATTGGATCTATGTACTACGTGTCATGGACAATTAATAACTTATAATAAAAACTAAAATGAAAAATATAAAATACATCTTACTATCTGCTATTCTCATTGGTTTTACTTCATGTAACGAAGATGATAGCAACGACATGATTGAAGAACCATTACCAGAGCTAACAACTGGCTCTGCAGATTTTTCTAAATATGTTTCTTTAGGGGCTTCTTTTACTGCGGGTTATACTGATGGGGCTCTTTTTAAAGCATCTCAACAAAGCTCATTTCCAAGCATACTGGCACAGCAATTTGCTGTAGGTGGTGGAGGAGCTTTCACACAACCTCTTATGAATGATAATTATGGTGGATTAGCGGCTGGCGGTACAAGAATTGCCTCACCAAGACTGGTTTTTGGTGGTGCTGGACCTGTCCCTTTAGAAAATGTAATCGGACCTGTAACTGTATCTACTGATATATTATTAAATAACCCAACTGGACCTTTCAATAATATGGGAGTTCCTGGCGCTAAAAGTTATCACTTATTAGCAAATGGGTATGGTAATGCTGCGGGGTTACCAAATTTAGCTAATCCATACTTCGTGAGAATGACAGGAGCCACTCCTAATGCTTCAATGTTAGATATGGCTACAGCTCAAAATCCAACATTTTTTACTTTATCTGAAATTGGTGGGAATGACGTCCTTGGATATGCAACTACTGGTGGAGATGGCACAAACCCAATTACTGATACAGCAACATTTAATGCTGCCTTTAATGGCATTGTAACTGCTTTGACTGCAAATGATGCAAAAGGTGTTGTAACAAATGTTCCTTACATCACAGATTTGCCACATTTTACAACTGTACCTCATAATCCTTTATCACCAGCTTTATTAGGAGGAGCAACTAATATAAATACTTTAAATGCACAATTATATGGTCCATTAAGAGGCATATTTACCGCTTATGGAGAACCAAATAGAATACAATTATTATCAACTACATCTGCAAACCCATTATTAATTAATGACGAAAATGCTGTAGATAGATCTGCCGAAATTACAGCTGCATTAACACCTACCTTAGGTGCGCCAACAGCTGCTGCATTTGGTGCTATTTTTGGAAGAGCTCGTCACGCAACTGACGCAGATTTATTTGTTTTACCTTTATCTTCTAGTATAGGAACAGTAGTTTCTGGAGCACCTGCTCCAATAAACTTAAATGGTGTAAGCTATCCGCTTGCAGACAAATGGGTATTAATACCAAGTGAGCAAACTGCTATTAGAAATGCTACTGATGCGTATAACGCTACAATTTCAAATGTAGCGTCAACTAATGGCCTAGCTTTAGTAAACCTTAATGCTATTTTAACTCAAGCTTCAACTACTGGAATTATGTTTGATGATTATACAATGAACACTAGTTTAGTATTTGGTGGTTTAGTTAGTTTAGATGGTATTCATTTAACTGCTAGAGGTTATGCGCTTATGGCTAACAAATTTTTAGAAGCAATAGATTCTACTTATGGATCAAATTTTATAGCCTCTGGTAATGTTGCCAAAGCAGGAAACTATACAACAAATTTTTCTCCAACGTTGCAATAACACAGGTTTAAAATATATATTTATAACGCCTTCATAATGAAGGCGTTTTTTATATGTAAAAAAGAAAAAAAATGCCTTTAATTTTAAATTAAAAAATATATCTTTGCAGCGCGAAAAAAGTATGTTTTTTCGTGTAAAATTTTAGGTAAACATTAAACACATAAGTAATGTCAAAAGTTACAGGTAAAGTTGCACAAATCGTTGGTCCAGTTATCGACGTAGCGTTTGAAGCTGGTTCAAGCCTTCCAAAAATCTATGATTCTTTAGAAATAAAAAAACCAGATGGTTCATTATTAGTATTAGAAGTTCAATCTCACATTGGTGAAGATACTGTTCGTACTATTGCAATGGATTCATCAGATGGTTTAAGCAGAGGAACAGAAGTTACGGCTACTGGCGCTCCTATTCAAATGCCAATTGGTGATGATGTTTACGGACGTTTATTTAACGTAATTGGAGATGCTATTGATGGTTTAGGTGATTTACCTAAAGCTGGATCTGCTGGATTACCAATTCACAGACAAGCACCAAAATTTGAAGATTTATCGACATCTACTGAGGTTTTATTTACTGGTATTAAAGTAATCGATTTAATTGAGCCTTATGCAAAAGGTGGAAAAATTGGTTTATTTGGTGGTGCTGGTGTTGGTAAAACAGTATTAATTCAAGAGTTGATTAACAATATTGCAAAAGGACATGGTGGACTTTCAGTATTTGCTGGAGTTGGAGAAAGAACTCGTGAAGGAAATGACCTTTTAAGAGAGATGTTAGAGTCAGGTATTATCCGTTATGGTGATGATTTTATGCACTCAATGGAAGAAGGTGGATGGGATTTATCTAAAGTAGATAAAAATAAAATGAAAGAGTCTAAAGCGACTTTCGTATTTGGACAAATGAATGAGCCTCCTGGAGCTCGTGCTCGTGTAGCATTATCTGGTTTAACTATTGCAGAATATTTCCGTGATGGTGCAGGTGAAGGACAAGGAAAAGATGTACTTTTCTTCGTAGATAACATTTTCCGTTTTACACAAGCTGGATCTGAGGTATCTGCTTTACTTGGTCGTATGCCTTCTGCGGTAGGTTACCAACCAACTTTAGCAACAGAGATGGGTGCAATGCAAGAGCGTATTACATCAACTAAAAGAGGCTCTATTACGTCTGTACAAGCGGTTTACGTACCTGCAGATGATTTAACCGATCCTGCTCCTGCTACAACGTTTGCCCATTTAGATGCAACAACAGTACTTTCAAGAAAAATTGCTGAGTTAGGAATTTATCCTGCTGTAGATCCTTTAGATTCTACATCACGAATCTTAACTGCTGATATTTTAGGGAAAGAACATTATGAATGTGCGCAACGTGTAAAAGAGTTATTACAACGCTATAAAGAATTACAAGATATTATTGCCATTCTAGGTATGGAAGAGTTATCTGAAGAAGATAAAATGGCTGTAGGACGTGCAAGACGTGTACAACGTTTCTTATCTCAACCTTTCCATGTTGCTGAACAATTTACAGGTATTCCAGGTGTATTAGTTGATATTAAAGAAACAATTAAAGGATTTAATATGATTATGGATGGTGAATTAGATCACTTACCAGAGGCTGCTTTTAACCTTAAAGGAACTATTGAAGAAGCTGTTGAAGCAGGAGAAAAAATGTTAGCTGACGCTTAATTAATTCTTAATTAATAATTATGTATTTAGAAATTGTATCACCAGAAGCCACGTTATTTAGTTCAGAAGTTGATTCTGTTGTTGTACCTGGTGTTAACGGTGAGTTTGAAATGCTAAATAATCACGCTCCTATTGTATCGCTACTAAAAGAAGGAATTGTTAAAATTAAAACTCATTCAATAAGTCATTTGGTTTTTGACGAATTGCATGCTGAAGTAATTCCTCATAGTGATGATAAAAGAGTTTTGACTTTAAAAATCAATTCTGGAACAGTAGAAATGAAAGATAATAAAGTAATTGTATTAGCTGATTAACACAATACAACTTTATAAAATAAAAAAAGCCAAGCGTTACGTTTGGCTTTTTTTATTTTAATATTCGTTAATAAGTACATCGTCAATCCATTCACCCTTTTTTATGCTATTAGTGTTTTTATTAAATAATACACCTTTACCATTACGTTGACCGTTTATAAAGCACCCAAAATACCCTTCACCATTAACTTTTGTATAAGAGCCATAACCATTATATTTATTGCCTTCACCAAATTGCCCATCATATATAAAACCGTTAGACGCATACCAAGTACCTTGAAGCATATACCCATCTTTATAAAAGCCTATATACTTGCTGCCATTATCATAAATATATTGTCCATATCCATTTGTACAGTCACCTATTAAACATCCTTTATCTGTGTTTTGAGTATTTTTAAAATAATTATATTTTGTAATTAGCTTGCCATTTTCAAATATGCCATATTGCGCTGTATTGGTATCTTTAAAATATTCTGTACCAAGCCCTTGAAGTTTTGCGTTTTTAAAAACCCCTTTTTGCCATGAACCATTTGAGAAATTAACAATTCCATAGCCCTCTATAATTCCATTTTTCCAATCACCAACAAACTTACTGCCTGAATCCCAAACATAACTACCGTAGCCTTCTCTCTTTCCGTTTACAAAAAAACCAACATAAGTACCATTATCAAATTCATAAACTCCATAACCGTTTATGCAATTGCCTTCTGTACAGTTTGGGTCTTTAGTAGCTGTAGTTTTTTGTTTTATATCCCTTTCAAACGTGTCTGTAACACCTACATCACCATAGTAATCGTATTTATAAGTTGACATCATATTTACTTTCCCATCTTTATCTACACCATTTATTATATTACCATACCTATCATACTTTACATTGTCATTTTTTACCCAACCATACCAATATCCGTTTTTATAATAAACAACATCTCTGTAATTTTTTGAAGCATCTTTAAAATTTGTATTAGTTTTGGTAACCACTACAAAATCACCATCTTTTGCATAAGTATAGGTTTCTTCCCAAGCGACTTTAAACTGATAATCATAGTATTCTGCTTTTATCACACGATTTTTAGTATCATAATTATAGATAAAGGAATTAACTATGCGATTGCCATATTGATCAACTGTGCCTGTCCAATTGCCATTAGCATCATAAGTATAAATCTCTGAATTATTGAATACTTTTTTCTCTATTATGCGTCCCTTTGCATCCAACACTAATGGGTAAAGTGGCTTAAAAGCATCGCCTAACCAAGAGCTGGTAGAAATAAGCTTATGGTTTTGATTATAAGTAAATTCAAAATTAGAACCAAAAACCCCATAAATTAAATAACCTTCTTTATCAAAATTATAAGTGCGATAAAATTGATAGGTTTTAATTGGTCCTTTTAAATTAAAATGCTCTTTTTTATATTTAATTGGAATTTCATTGAGTGGTGCCTCTACCCAATTGATGTTGTATTGAGCAAATGCTAACGTATAACTAACAAAACAAAGCAAAAATAGTAAGGTTTTCATCTCAATAATATTTTGAATATCTCAAAGATGATATAAAATAAAACGTCACACCATACGACAAACGTCGTATATTTTTATTTCCATTTCCAAATAATCAATTCCCAATCTTGATTATTAGAAGAATAGTTTTTTAAAATTTCAAATCCAACGGCTTTGTGTGCTTGAGAAGATCGTGTATTCAAAACATCAACTTCAGTAATTATTGCATCATATTCTTTGGACAACTCATCTTTCATAAAATTATATAAGCCTCTAAAAACGCCCTTGCCTCGTTGGCTTTTATCAACACATATTTGACCCATGGCTATGTAGTTTAAACTTGTATTGTTTTCTAAGAGCGCTTTGTCAATTTCTTCAAACATTGGTACTAAAAGTGGTATATCCTTTTTAAAATCTTGTAACATAGACAATGCATAGCCTACAACCTTATCATCATATTTTGCAATACAATGTGCGCACTTATCATTCATCAACTTTAACATATCAAAAGTATGCTTTAAGGTAACAAAGCCTTCTTTACTTTTATCATCAACAGATAAAACTTCTCTAAGGTTTTGCTCCTGAAGTTTTAAAATCCCATTGAGTTCTTCAACAGTGGTTGCTCTATGATAAGTTACAATGCTCATAATTGCTATTCTTTAATATTCAACCAAAGTGCTTTATTCTGTTTAACTTTTTTAAGCTTTAAATTATCATCCAAATTTAAATATGACAATTTATAACTTACATCTGTTTGTACTTTTAAAGTCGTTTCGTAAATAATATCATAACGTTCGTAAATTAAAACAACCTCATCATTAATATTATATTTGTTTAAAGCTAAATCAATATTTACAACGCTATTTAGGGTAAAATCGCCAACTTTTATAAGCTTATCTCCAACTTGAAGACCAGCATTATATGCCGAAGAGTTAAGTTTTGGATTGCTTAATAGTTTATGGTCTCTAACAAAAGCTCCGAATGTAATAGCATTTTCGGTTTTTAATTCTATCCCAACATTTTTAAAAAGTCTTTCAAAATCTGGCATCCCACTTTTATAGATATAATTATTAAAGAAAGCATCTCCAAATTCTTTCCCAGCATAATTATTAAGTGTTTGATGTAGCTCTTCAACAGAATAGTATTTGTTAATCTTTCCAAAATTAGTCCACATTAATTTCATATAGTCATCAAGATTTAAGTTTTGCTCCCTTAATGATAAATCTAATGCTAAACCAAGTATTTCGCCATAGTTATAATATGAGATAAATGTGTTGCCTCTATTTTGTTCATCTACCGATTTTGCTGCATCAACAAAAGGTGCTTGATAACTCATCTCAATAGGATTGAAAAACTGACGTCCAGGTGAAGTCCAAACATAATTAAACCCTCTAGCCATATCGTTTAAATAGGTTTCATGACTCCACACGCCTGCTCTACACATTGATAAAGCATCATAATAGTTTGAAAATCCTTCAGCAAACCAAAGTGAACCACTCATATTAGCTTCTTCAAAATTAAAAGGCTCTAAATCTTGTGGTCGAATGCGTTCTACATTCCAGCAATGAAAAAACTCATGCGCAACTGTGCCTATGTTTTGTTCTATTCCTCCTTGTGCTAAACTTCGTGTACTAGTTATTACTGTTGAGTTGCGATGCTCCATACCATCACCATCTACATTAGGCATATAACATGCTAAAAAAGTATATTCTCCATAATCATAAGTTGGAAGCTCTCCAAATACTTGCTCTTGTTGGAGTACTATTTTTTTAACACTATCAAAGTAGGTGTCTAAATTAGCATCTGTAGCTTTATCATCATGCAACACAAAATTTATGGTTTGATTTTTAACTTTAAATGAGCGCTTTCTGTAATTGCTAATCTCTACAGGGCTATCCATAAAATATTGAAGATTTTTAGCATAATACTTGAAATCAGAAACATGTTTTAATTGTGTTGCAACTTTCCAATTTAAATCTTCTCTTACATTAAAAATAAGTTCAAACTCATTTTCAGATAATTCTGGAACATACATAAAAGTAGCAGGAATATTAAGGTGTGCATGCGTCTCATCAATTTGCGCATAAGTCCCATCACCATGATTTCCATATAATGTATAAGTAACATTTATAGTCCCATCGTGTCCTTTTACAAGCCAAGAATAAGGGTTAGGCCGTGTTGCAATTAAACTATTGCCTTTACTGTCTGTAACTTTAACATTGTAAACATTTTTTACAAACTCGTGTAAAGCATATCTACCAGGAGATGATCGACTCATGGTAAACTCAACCTCATCAGATTTTAAATCTGAAAAGGTAGCTTTAATAGTTGCTTCATGATGAATAGCATTTTCAAAAGAGATAACATATTTTGAAGATACTTGAGCATTAATAACAAACGAAAAAAACAATGTTATAATACCAATAATAGACTTTTGCATAAAACCAATTTTTGCCTCTAAGATAATATTTTTGATGGTGTTTTAATATGATAATATTACTACTTAAGTATCTTTGTTTTATGATTCCTAAAAAACTTCAAGATAAAATAGAACAGCGCAAAACTCAAAACACATTGCGCCAATTAGGCACTCAACATAATCTGGTAGATTTTTCATCAAATGATTATTTAGGGTTTTCTATATCTAGAGATATTTTTGATTTGACGCATCATTTTTTGGAAGAAAATTTTATTAAACAAAATGGCTCCAGAGGCTCACGCTTATTAACTGGAAACCATCAGTTATATGATGATATAGAAGATTTTATTTGCAGCTTTCACAATACTGAAGCAGCGCTTATTTTTAATTCAGGTTACGATGCTAATCTTGGTTTTTTTTCATCAGTACCTCAACGAGGCGATATCATTTTATATGATGAGTATATTCATGCTTCTATTCGCGATGGTATTACTATGAGTAATGCAAAATCTTATAAATTTAATCATAATGATTTATCAGATATTGTAGCAATACTTAATCGTGTTCAAAACAATGAAGAGGTTTATATCGTTACAGAATCGGTTTTTTCGATGGATGGAGACTCACCAGATTTAAAAGCATTCGCTGAATTTTGCTCACAAAACAAGTATCATTTTATTGTTGACGAAGCTCACGCAGTAGGCGTTTTTGGCAATAAAGGTGTTGGGTTGATACAAGCATTAGGTTTAGAAACCAATATTTTTGCACGTATTATTACTTTTGGTAAAGCTTTTGGATCTCATGGCGCAGCAATTTTAGGCAGTGAAGATTTAAAACAATACTTAATTAATTTTTCTCGTCCGTTTATTTATACCACTGCTTTACCACCACATTCTTTAATGACATTAAAATCGGTTTATAAAGAATTAGCACATACACACAACATTGAAAAACTTCATGAAAACATTGATTTTTTTAAATTGCAACTTAAAATACATCAATTAAAATCACGCTTTATAGAAAGCAATTCTGCAATACAGTGTTGCATTATTAGAGGTAATGAAAACGTGAAATCGGTTTCTAACATGTTAAACAAAAAAGGGTTTGATGTAAAGCCTATTCTATCTCCAACAGTTCCACTAGGTCATGAACGACTTCGCTTTTGTTTACACAATTATAATTCACATAAAGAAATCTCGGAAGTCTTGCAGTTGTTAGCTACTTTTGTAAAATGAAAAAAGGAAAGTTTACAACTGTTGCAATATTTCAATATTCTTCTGAAGCTCAAATAATAAAAGGCAGGTTAGAATCTGAAAATATCGAAGTGTTTTTAACAGACAACCTTACAATTGATACAGATCCATTAGTTAGTAACGCAATTGGTGGAGTTAAGCTAAAGGTGTTATCTCATCAAGCTAAAGAAGCAAAAGAAATTTTAAGTTCTATTGAAAAATATTCGCTAGATGATGAGGGCAACTCAATACATTGTCCAAATTGTAAGAGTGAGCAAATCGAACTCTTTTCAACTATTAAAGATTTCAAATCGTTGTTCTGGTTTATTTTTGGAGTATTATTTAGCTCTCTTCCTTTTTACACGAAGCATAAGTATAAATGTGAACTATGCTTAACTGAATTTGATTTAAAATGAAAACAACATATTTCGTTACAGGAATCTCAACAGATGTTGGTAAAACAATAGCATCAGCAATTCTTGTTGAAGCATTAGAAGCAGATTATTGGAAACCTGTACAAGCAGGAGAATTAAGTTTTTGTGATACTAAAAAAGTAGAACAATTAGTATCTAACAAAACATCTAAATTTCATGCTAACTCCTATGCTCTAAAAACGCCTATGAGTCCTCATGCTGCGGCAGAAATTGATAATATTTCTATTGATATTAAACAGATAGTTGAACCTAAAACTAAAAATAATTTAGTTATAGAAGGTGCTGGAGGTTTACTTGTTCCTTTAAACAATACGCAAACGGTTTTCGATATTATAAAACCTAGCTATAAAGTTATTGTAGTTTCTAGACATTATTTAGGCAGTATTAATCACACTTTACTAACCGTAAATTTTTTAAAAGAAAAAGGTTTTGATGTTTCACTTATTTATAGTGGTAATGAGCATAAAACTACAGAAGACATTATTGCCAAGATGACTAATGCTTCTGTTATTGGTAGAATTAATGACGAACCCTATTTTGATAAAAATGTTGTTAGAGAATATGCTGAATTGTTTAAAAAAAAATTATGACATTAAAAGAACGTGATAAAAAACACCTTTGGCATCCATTAACACAGCATAAATTACATCCTGAAGCTATAGCCATTACAAAAGCGAAAGGCTGTGTGTTAACAGATGAAAACGGAAATGAATATATAGATGCTATTGCCTCATGGTACACATGTATGTATGGCCATTGTAATGAGTTTATAACAAATCGTGTTAGCCAACAAATGAAAACTTTAGATCAAGTTGTGTTTAGTGGTTTTACTCACGAGCCTGCAATACTACTCTCTGAAGAATTGATGACCATTTTACCACAAAATCAAAACAAGATTTTTTTTAGTGACAATGGCTCGACAAGTGTTGAAATTGGTATTAAAATGGCGTTACAATACCACTTTAATAAAGGTGATAAACGCAATATATTAATTGCTTTTGAAGACGGATTTCATGGTGATACTTTCGGAGCTATGAGTGTGTCTGGTTTATCAGTCTATAATGGTCCTTTTGAAGATTTTTTTTTAGATGTAAAACGTATTCCTACACCAAACGGAAATAATCACGATGCTATTTTAGAATCACTTAAAGAAATTGCTAAAAGCAATACCATTGCTGGATTTGTTTACGAACCACTAGTACAAGGTGCAGCAGCTATGAAAATGCACAATGCTGAAGGACTTGAGCTCATTTTAAAATTTTGCAAGGCAAACAAAATAATAACTATTGCTGATGAAGTAATGACGGGTTTTGGTAAAACAGGAAAATACTTTGCGTCAGATTATATACATACCAAGCCAGATATTATGTGCTTAAGTAAGGCGCTTACAGCTGGTTTGTTGCCTATGGCTATTACTTCATGTACTCAAGATGTGTATGATGCATTTTATAGCGAAGATATAAGTAAGGGCTTGTTCCATGGTCATACTTATTCGGCAAATCCGTTAGCATGTACAGTTGCAATTGCAGGAATAGAGTTACTTAAATCTAAAGAGATTCAAGATAATATTCAACGTATCATAAATTCTCATAAAGATTTTAATAATAGAATTAAAAATCATCCGAAAGTAAAATCGACACGTCAAACAGGGATAATTTTTGCTCTCGATTTAAATATAGAAATGGAGCGTTACGGAAATTTACGTGATAAACTCTTTAGCTTTTTTATGAGTAATGGTGTTTTTCTCCGACCTTTAGGTAATACAATATATATTTTAGCACCTTATGTAATTAGTGAAAAACAATTAGAAAAAGTATATAAAACCATTGAAGACGTTTTAGTTACAATTTAAATGATTACTCAATCCTTTATTCATTTTTTTGTTAAGCTTAAATAATTGTAATTTTGAGGATACTTAAATACTAAAAATGATTAAAACACTTCAAATTATAGCCTTATTTCAAGGCTTATTTGTTCTTGTAGTTTTGTTTGCTAATAGAAAAGAGTACAAAAAAATGACATTCAGATTAATTTTTGGTGCTCTTGTTTCGATTATACTTTATATTATTGGTGATGATGAAAATAACTTGTTTTTTGAAGGCGTAGATTTATTTTTGTTTGATAGCTCATTATTTATCACATTTCTTTTTCTGTTTTTTAGATACTATAATAATGGCAAAGAGAGTTTTGCTAAGCTTGACTATCTTTTTTTTATTCCAAATTTGATTTATTTTATTATTGAGCTAATTGAAATAAACTCACAATCAGAAAATTTTATTGTTGAAATTATTGAGGTGCTTATTGAGTTTACTTTTTTTGCATACCTCTGTATTTTATTTTATTCTATAATTACAACAAAGAGAAAGCACTGGATATTATATTTTGTAATCCCTATCTCTATTTTATTTGGGTTTGCTTCTATAAATGATTTTTTATTGGCATTTGGTTATGATGCTTTTGAAATATTTAACGATCAAAATTTTAATACTTATTTACTTCTAATTATTGCCTTCCTTTTTTATTTTATTTCCTTGACTTTAATGAATAAAAAAATGAATGATATTTTACCTAAAATAAAAAAAGACAAGTATAATAACTCTAACCTTAACCAAGAAGCTATTGCTCAATACAAAACAGATTTGATTAACTCAATGGTAAATGATAAAATGTATCTTAACCCGAAATTGTCAATTCATGATTTGTCAAAAAGAAATAACATTCCTCGTCAGTATATTTCTGAAGTTTTAAATGAGTATATGAATACTAGCTTTCAGGATTTTGTTAATGAATATAGAGTTGAAGAGTTTATAAATAGATTAAAAAACAATCAAGACAACCAATTTACTCTACTAGCAATAGCTTTAGATGTAGGATTCAACTCAAAATCTTCTTTCAATGCTATTTTCAAGAAATTCAAAGGGTTAACGCCTACTGAATATAATAAGACTATTCTCAAAAACAATAAATAGGTGCAGATAAATTATTCTGCACTTATATGATAAAACATCCGTTTTTAATCTCTCGTTATTTGTATCAACAAATGCCTATAACGTATTTTAAAAATGGAAGAAGTGTTAAAACCCAAAAGGCTTTAATTAATACACTCCTCATTTTTCTCTACTTATTTTAAAATTCTAATTGTTAGTTTGTGGTTATACTTAACCTTCAAACCTGTAACAACTGAAACTTAATTTATAATAGCATTTGTAATTTTTTTATGATTACTATTATGAACCTATCTATCATTAAAAATTCCTTAATAACCAATCAAACATTAAATACCCAAGTAATTAATAATTTTAAAAAATTAAGGTTAAGTGTATTTTTTCCTCCTTTGTTTTTAATGATTCTAATTGTTGCTTTTTTAATTATTGAAAATGACTTTTCAGTTGACGCATATATATTAATTCAAAAAGATTTGTTTTTATATATTAACTCCATCTTATCACATCAACCTAACTTACAATATAACTTAACTCAATTAGGTGACGTAATTATATTTTTACCTTTTTTAGCTATTTTTATGATTTATGCACCTAAATTATGGGAGTCAATACTAGCTTCATTAATAGTATCATGTATTTTGACTAACGTACTGAAAAGGTTTTTTGCAGTCCCAAGACCAGCTGCTATTTTTGACAATGATATTTTTGTTATTACTGGGAAGTCAATTATATCTTATAATAGTTTGCCTTCTGGACATTCAATAGCAACTTTTACAATTCTAACATCAGTACTATTTGCTTTTATGCCAAAAAAATTAAAATTTAAAGTAATGTGGTTCTCTATCATTTTAAGTTTAGGTGCAATAATTGCTTTTACTAGAGTTGCTATAGGTGCACATTACCCTTTAGATGTTGTAATTGGTAGTATAATTGGCTATATATCTGCTCTAATAGGCATTTTTTTTAGTAGAAAATTTAATCTTCTGTCTTGGTTAGCAAACAAAAAATACTATTTCATTTCGATGATTTTGTTTTCAATTTGGGTCATTGTGTTAATTAATAAAATAATTACTTTAAATTTGATAGTGTTTTATTTTTCTTTAGCAAGCTTGTTAGCAACACTATATGTAACCTCTATTATTTATGTTAAAAAACAATATTAAATTAAGCCATTTTGTATTAATAGCTAGCTTAATTAATTTTTTATTATATCATTTCCATTTTTTTAAATTCGTTTTTAACACCCTAGATTACAAAAGTTTAAGTGGAATTACCATTATAGTAAGTTTGGTAATAATAATGCTGGTTGTAAACGCTTTTGTATTATACCTTATATTTTTTCTTTCTCGATTTGTTGGAAAATTGCTATTGGTCATATTTTTCATCATTAACGCAATTGCTCTATATTTTATTAATACCTACAATGTTTTAATTGACATAACCATGATTGGTAATGTTATTAATACCGATTATGAAGAGGCCAGTAGTTTCTTTTCTTGGGGATTAATTATGTATTTAATTCTATTTGGATTGATACCTTCCTTTTTTATTATTAAAGCGAAAATTATAAAGGAATCACTCAAAAGATTTTTAATCAGTTTTTCGTTAACATTACTTTTTATAATATGCATGGTTTTTGTAAATGGTGGCAATTGGAGATGGATAGATAAAAATTCAACCAAATTAGGTGCATTAGCAATGCCTTGGTCTTATATTGTAAATACTTCAAGATACTATATTAAAAAAAGTAAAGAAAATGAAAAGGAAATTTTATTACCTAACGCAACCATAAAAGACAATGAAAAGTCTATTGCAGTTTTAGTAATTGGAGAATCAGCAAGAAGCCAGAATTTCTCACTATATGGTTATGAAAAACTTACAAATCCGTTATTATCTAAAATAGAGAATCTTCATAGTTATAAAGCAACAGCTTGTGCTACTTACACAACAGCAGGAGTAAAATGTATTTTGGAGCATGAAAGCACAAATAAGTTGTACGAAATACTACCAAATTATCTACATAGAAATAATGTTGAAGTTATATGGAAAACAACAAATTGGGGAGAACCACCAATACACATTAAAAATTTCTATAATAAAACTGAATTAAGAAAAGATTGCGAAGGAGAAGAGTGTAATTATGATGAAATTCTCTTAAAAGGGTTACAGGAGCAAATTTTAGCGAGTAAAAAAGATAAAATACTAATTGTACTACACACCAGTACAAGTCACGGACCATCCTATAACACAAAATATCCATCTAGGTTTGAAAATTTTAAACCAGTTTGCAATAGTGTTGAACTAGGCGAATGCACTTCAGAAGAGCTTATAAACGCATATGATAATACTATTGTTTACACAGATTACATACTATCTAGTTTAATAGAAAATTTAAAGGAATTAAAAGATTATAATAGTATGATGATGTTTGTTTCAGATCATGGAGAATCATTGGGAGAAAACAATTTATATATGCATGGAATTCCAGTAGCTTTTGCACCAAAAGAGCAATTAGAAATACCTTTTATTGTATGGATGTCTGATAATTCAAAACAACTTAAATATAATAAAACTGAAACCTTGTCACAAAATCATGTTTTTCATAGTGTCTTAAACTTTTTAGCAATAGAAAGCCCTATTTATGATGAAAGCATGAATATTTTTAAATGATTTAATTTCCTTCTAAACTTTTATCTAGTAGGTTAATTTCTTCATTTGTTGATTTTATTAATACATATAACTCTTCATAAACCCAATCTCCATTTACTTTTTCTCCTATAATAGTAACATAGCCTTTGCGCTTAGACCCTTTTAGCGGAATTGTAATATCAACGTGACCAGAATCACCATTTTCAAGAGATATGTTGCCTTGCATAATACCATCTGTTTCTACAGGACTTCCGAGTGCTGCAATAACTTTAGGGCTATTAGACGCTTGTTCAACAGCATACTCATAAGGCGCTGAGCCTGAAATAGCTTTTGAAACTCCAAAAACTAATGCTCCAATACCTAAAACAAAAAATGCTATAATTGTTAAACATCCTCCTAGTGGCACTACCCAAACCCAGTTTCTTCCAAACCAACTTTTTTGTTTTACTTCTTCCATTCTATAAATTGTTTTATAAATATAAGTAATTGACTTCAAGCTTTTGTTACATTTTAATAAAACATACCTTTGTCAAAAGCTTTAATTTTTAGTGAAAAATCCAATCTCAATAACATCAATTTCATCAATTTCGCCTTTAGGTAATTCTTTAGACGATATATGGAATAACTACTTAAATAGCAATCATTGCTTTAGTAAAACGTCATTGTTTGACACAGAAGTTTTAGTATCGAAATTACCTGTTTCAGCTAAAAAAGAAATTAAAGCATTAAGAGCTTCAGATTCTAAATATAAATCGCTTGATGACTCTGTGTTATTTGCAATTTATACCTCAAGAAAAGCTGTTGAACAAGTAGGTTGGAAACCTTCAGATAACTTCGGAATTAATATAGGTTCTTCTCGAGGTGCAACACAATTGTTTGAAAAACACCATGAAGCATTTCTTAAAACAAATAAAGCCAATACACTTAGCTCTCCAACAACAACATTAGGAAACATATCATCTTGGGTAGCTCACGATTTACAAACTCAAGGTCCAGAAATAAGTCATTCTATTACATGCTCAACAGCATTACATGCATTACTTAATGGTATAGCTTGGATAAATTCTGGTATGTGTGATAAGTTTTTAGTTGGAGGTAGCGAAGCGCCTTTAACACCTTTTACTATTGCTCAAATGCAAGCATTAAAAATTTATGCTAAAGAAAATAAAAATGAAGCTTCATATCCTTGTCTTGCATTAGATGTTGATAAAACAAAAAACACAATGATTCTAGGTGAAGCAGCTTCTGTGGCATGTTTAGAGCAAGGTGAAAAAGAAAATGCGATTGCAAAAATTATAGGATTGGGTTATGCAACCGAAATATTAGAGCATAATGCATCACTTTCAACAAATGCTGATTGTTTTCAAAAGTCTATGGTAATGGCTTTAGGTAATTTAAATCCTGATGAAATAGACATTATAATTACGCATACTCCTGGAACAATAAAAGGAGATTTATCTGAATACAATGCTATAAAAAAAATATTTTGTAACAAGATTCCTTCATTTACTACTAATAAATGGAAGATTGGCCACAGCCTTGGTGCTTCTGGAATGTTAAGTGTAGAAATGGCTGTTTTAATGTTAATGTATCAAGAATTTATTTCGGTTCCTTTTATTGAAGAAATAAAACCAAAACGCATCAAAAACATTATGATAAACGCTGTTGGGTTTGGTGGAAATGCTGTGTCTATTCTTCTTTCAAAATAATATTGTGAGACATTTTTAAAGGTCTTATATTTCAAACATAAAATTTAAATTTCTACTTATGATGGAATGGTTTTCAGCTTTAGATGGGTTCTCCCAATTTTTTTGGATTATAGCACTTATTGGATCATTGCTATTCGTTTTTGTAATCATAACAACATTTTTAAGTGTTGATGGTGGAGATGATTTTGATAATGTCGATTCAAGTATTAATGCAGACGCTGGAATAGAATTTCAATTTATCACTTTCAAAAATTTGGTTGGTTTTTTTACCATTTTTGGATGGATAGGAATTGCTTGCATTAATGCTGGCTTTTCAATTCTTGTAACTGTTATTGCTGCTTTAGTCGGCGGAATTCTTATGATGCTTATTATGGCTGCTATGTTTTATGGAATGAAAAAACTAGCAGATAGTGGAACATTAAACTATAAAAACGCAATTAATGCAACTGGAGAAGTCTATTTAACTATAGGTGCAAATCGCTCTAAAATGGGAAAAGTAAGCATCAGAGTTCAAAGTACTTTAAGAGAGTTAGAAGCAATAACTGATTCATTATTTGAATTGAAATCAGGCACAATTATTCAAGTTATAGATGTTACAAACAATGGCATTTTAATAGTTGAACAAACTAAGAAACCAATAGAACCAATTAAACAAGAAACATATGAACTACCTCCTAACACAACAAACCTTTGATTTAGGTTTTCCTATTGCAGTTATTTTTGCGATACTTTTTGTCTTTGTCTTTTTTATTATCCTTATTAAGCGATATAAACGTTGTCCATCAGACCGTATTTTAGTTGTATACGGAAAAGTCGGTGGAGGTCAGTCTGCCAAATGTATTCATGGTGGAGCTGCTTTTATAGTTCCTGTTTTTCAAGATTATGAATTCTTGGATTTAACACCAATTTCTATTGAAGTAAACTTGGTAAACGCCCTCTCTAAACAAAATATTCGTGTTAATGTACCTTCACGCTTTACAATTGGTATTTCTACAGAACCAGGAGTAATGCAAAATGCTGCTGAACGTTTATTAGGTTTAGGGCAAAATGAAATTCAAGAATTAGCACAAGAAATTATTTTTGGTCAATTACGTTTAGTTGTGGCATCAATGGATATTGAAGAAATTAACAACGATCGTGATAAATTTTTAACTAATATTTCTGAAAGTGTTGAGTCAGAATTAAAGAAAGTTGGTCTTAAATTAATTAACGTAAACATTACAGATATTGTTGACGAGTCTGGATATATTGAAGCACTTGGTAAAGAAGCTGCGGCTCATGCAATAAATGCTGCTCGTAAATCTGTTGCCGAAAAAACTAGAGATGGTTCTATTGGTGAAGCAAATGCTGTACAAGACGAAAGAACTCAAGTTGCCGCTGCTAATGCCCAAGCTGTAGAAGGAGAAAATACAGCTAAAATTGCAGTTGCTAATTCCGATTCTTTACGTCGTCAACGAGAAGCAGAAGCAGAACGCGTAGCAATTGCTTCAGAAAAAGTACAAAGCGCAAAAGCTTTAGAGGAATCTTATGCTGCTGAAAAAGATGCCGAAATTGCAAGAGCTGAACGCGAGCGATCTTCTCAAGTAGCAGATATTATAGTTCCTGCTGAAATTGATAAACGTAAAGTTGAAATAGATGCTGAAGCTGAAGCTGAACGTATTAGAAGACGTGCTAAAGGTGAGGCTGATGCTATATTATTTAAAGCACAAGCCGAAGCCCAAGGTCAGTTTGAAATTTTAACTAAACAAGCTGCTGGTATGGAGCAAATTGTTAAAGCTGCTGGTAATAATTCTAAGGATGCAGTATTACTATTAATTGCTGATAAGCTACCTGAATTAGTTAAAACACAAGCTGAAGCTATTAAAAATATTAAGATAGATAAAGTTACTGTTTGGGAAAATGGTGGTGGAAAAGACGGAAAATCTTCAACTGCAAACTTTCTTTCTGGAATGTATCAATCAGTTCCGCCTTTACAAGAAATGTTTAATATGGCTGGAATGCAATTACCAGATTATTTAAAAGGTAAAGAGATAGAAAATAAAGCTGAGCCAGATAAAAAAGCTGTTGATAATTCTAACGATAAAAAGTAAGATAAAATTCCACCGCAAAGGTGGAATTTTCTATTTTTACCCAAACTAATGATTTTATGAGCGAGACAAGACACAATTGGACAAAACAAGAAATTTTAGATATATATAATAAACCAATGATGGAGTTGCTTTATGAAGCAGCAACAATTCATAGGCTGCATCACGACCCAAATACTGTACAAGTATCTACACTTTTATCTATAAAAACAGGAGGTTGTCCAGAAGATTGTGGCTATTGTCCGCAAGCTGCACGTTACCACACCAATGTTGAAGGCAATGATTTAATGAGTGTGCAACAAGTAAAAGCGCAAGCCTTACGTGCTAAAGCTTCAGGTAGCTCACGTGTATGTATGGGAGCCGCTTGGCGTAATGTAAAAGATGGTCAAGAGTTTGATAATGTGCTAGAAATGGTACGTACTATTAACAAACTTGATATGGAAGTATGCTGCACTTTAGGTATGATTACCGAAAACCAAGCGCAACGCCTTGCTGAAGCTGGTTTGTATGCCTACAATCATAATTTAGACTCGTCTGAAGAGTATTATAAAGAAGTTATTTCTACACGTGGTTTTGAAGACAGACTGCAAACAATTGATAATGTTCGTAAAACCAATGTAACTGTTTGTAGTGGTGGAATTATTGGAATGGGAGAAAAAATTGAAGACAGAGCAGGAATGCTTGTGGCGCTTTCTACATTAAATCCACAACCAGAATCTGTGCCAATTAATGCTTTAGTTGCAGTTGAAGGTACACCTTTAGAAGAGCAACAACCAATAGAGATTTGGGATATGATTCGTATGGTTGCTACAACACGTATTGTAATGCCAGAAACTCAAGTACGATTAAGTGCTGGTAGAACAGATATGAGTAGAGAAGGTCAAGCAATGTGCTTTTTTGCTGGTGCTAATTCAATTTTTGCAGGAGATAAATTATTAACAACTCCTAATCCTGATGTTAATGAAGACATGAAAATGTTTGAGTTATTAGGGCTTAATCCGCAAAAGCCTTTTATTAAAAAAATGCAACCAGAAACGGTTGAAGCTAAAGATTCTAAATTTCAAGCTTTAGGCGAAAAACCAAAATGGTCACGTCCAGAACACAAAATTGAGCGTAACGAAGAGGCTAAACAAAAAGCTAAAGCTTTAAAGTAGTAAGTACTTGTGTTAAGGATTGAAGCGATATCCTTTTTATAGTTACTTTGCTATAAAAAGATAAAGCTGAAAGCCTGACGCTTTGCTGCAAAGCATAAGCGGAACACCCAAATTTTAACATACAATTTGTTTGATTATATAACGTTTTGTTAACTTTACACGTTAAAATTTTATAGCATTGGCATTAGACCTACAAGACATTCCTCGTGTAAAGACTATTACCAAAGAGGAGTTTATAAAACATTATTTTAAGCCACAAAAACCTGTGGTTATTGAACAATGTATAACAGATTGGCCTGCTTATAACAAGTGGAGTTTAGACTACATGAAACAGGTGGCTGGCGACAAAATTGTTCCGCTTTATGATGATAGACCTGTAGATTATAAAGATGGTTTTAATGAAGCTCATGCTAAAATGAAAATGAGCGAATATGTAGATTTGCTTAAAAGTGAACCTACTAAATATCGTATTTTTCTTTGGAATGTTTTAAAGGAAGTACCTCAGCTTCAAAAAGATTTTAAGTTTCCAGATTTTGGTTTAAAACTCATGAAAGGGTTGCCAATGTTGTTTTTTGGCGGAACAAATTCGCATACTTTTATGCATTATGATATTGATTTAGCTAACATTTTTCATTTTCATTTTGAAGGCAAAAAGCAATGTATATTATTTGACCAGAAACAAAATAAATACCTCTATAAAATTCCGTATTCGCTAATTAACAGAGAAGATATAGATATGTCTAGTCCAGATTTAAACAAATGGCCTGCTCTTAAAAAAGCAAAAGGGTATATTACAGAGCTGAATCATGGTGAAGTATTATATATGCCAGAAGGCTATTGGCATTACATGAAATATTTAACACCTGGATTTTCAATGAGTTTGCGAGCAATTGCTAGAAATCCAAAAAATTTAGGTAAAGCAGTTTATAATATCTTTATAATGCGTTATTTTGATAATGCAATGCGTCGTCTTAAAGGTCAGAAATGGATTGACTGGAAAAACGAACAAGCTATTACAAAAACTAATAAGATTTTAAAATAAACCATAATACTCAAATCATGAAAAAAATATTTTTATTACTAGCTATATTAAGCACATCTTTAATAAGTGCACAAGCATTTAAAGGCAAAGGAGATACTAAGTTACAAGTAGGTGCTAATGTTCAAAACAATGCAACAGGTATTAATTTAAGTTACGATTATGGTGTTGGCGAAAACATATCGTTAGGTTTTTCTACATCTTACGCATTAGGTATTGATGATAAAATAAGTAAAGATTTTACTGATAGGTTTGATTTAAAAGCGCGTTTTAATGCAAATTTGGGTAACGTACTTAAAATTGATGAAAATTTTGATGTGTATCCTGGTTTAGATATCAGTTTAAAAAACTTTGGTGGACATTTAGGAATGCGTTATTTGTTTACTGATGGTTTTGGTGTGTATACAGAGTTTAATGTGCCATTTGCAAAATATACTTCAGATGCACTTACACCTTCCGAAAAATTACACAATCAGTTTGCTGTAAATTTTGGAGCTACTTTTAATCTTTAAAAATTAAAAAAGGCACTTTTTAAATCGATAAAAAGTGCCTTTTTTAATGTCTTATTTTATAAGTTGGTTTACTTTATCGTACACCAAATTGCTTTCCCAACCACGATATAATAAATAGTCAGCTAGCTTCTTTTTTTTCTTCCAAATATTAGCTTCGGTTATATTTTTTGCTTTTTTTTCGGCTAAATCATTAAAAACATCGATATACTCATCATAATCTATAGTGTTAAGTGCCTGATTTATATTAACTTTGCTTATGTCTTTTAACTTTAATTGCGAAGTTAGACGGAGTTTCCCCCAACTCTTCATTTTAAACTTACCTCTAACGTATGCTTTGGCAAAACGTTCTTCATTAAGAAAATTGTGTTCAATAAGGTGTACAACAATAACATCTATAGCTTCTGGTATCATTTGCATATCCTTAAGTTTTTGAATCACTTCTTTATGACAACGTTCTTGATATGCACAATAATGCTCTAGCTTGCTTTTAGCTTCTGTAACTGTGTATGTCTTTTTGTTATTTAACATGTATCAAAAATAAAAGATTATTAAAACAAACGTTTGATTTTTATAACCAAGTCTAAAAAAATTTAAACTTAACATTATGAAAAAAATATTTACTCTTAGTAAACCCTCTGCTTTTTTTATAGCTTTTTTATGTGCCATTTCTTTTGGGTTTGGGCAAGTTGAATTAGCATCATATAGTTCAGTTAATAATACAGGATGTAGTGGTATTATAGCTAATAACACTAACGTATCAGCTGCAGGTATTTGTAGAGGTCCAGGCATTGCTTATAATGCTTCTTTAGAATATAATTCGAGAAACTGGACAAATAATGCTAGTACCTTTGATGTAAATGACTATTTAGAATGGACTTTATCACCTAATGCAAATTATCAAATTGATTTAACTAATATGGACATTCGTTATAACAGAAGTAATACTGGTCCAGATAAAATGTTAATTAGAATGAATACAGGTTCTGGTTATGTTACAATTTTTAATGATGATGGCACAAATTCTGTTTCTGTAAATGGAGAAGATCATACAATAGATTTATCTGCATATACATCTTTAACTTCTACAATAACTTTCAGGCTATATGCTTATCGTTCAGGAACAGGTAATGGAACCTTTAGAATACAGCAAACAAGCACAGCAACACTTGCAAATCAAGGTATTATTATACGTGGTGATGTGAGAGCTTATTGTGCGCCAAGTACAACTTGGAATGGTGCGACATGGAGTGCTGGAGTACCAAACATTGGTACAAATGCGATTATAAATGGTAACTATTTTACAAATGTGGCTAATCCAAGCTTTAGTGCTTGTAGCCTAACTGTAAATACTGGCTCAACCCTTACTGTAAATAACAATTATTATGTTGAAGTTCAAAACGATATAACTGTTGATGGTGCAATTAACGTAAGACCAAGAGGCTCGGTTAAACAAAATAGTAATACTGCT
Organism: Aquaticitalea lipolytica; assembly: GCF_014641635.1. Lineage (GTDB taxonomy): Bacteria > Bacteroidota > Bacteroidia > Flavobacteriales > Flavobacteriaceae > Aquaticitalea > Aquaticitalea lipolytica. Next base: position 1,288,739 of record NZ_BMIC01000001.1, read on the forward strand.
AAAGTAACTGAAAATGGAACTATTAGTGTTACAAAAACAACAGCACCTTTAAATGCTTGGTATGAATACACATATTGGAGTTCGCCTGTTTCAGGTGAAACTATCGGAAGTGGTTTATCAGAATCTGATGTAGATAGACGTTTTAGGTTTAATGCTAATAACTATTTAGACGCTTTAAGAGAAACAGCTAACAATAATACTTTTGTTGCAGGTCAAGATGATGTTGATGATAATGGTGATGATTGGACTCTAGTAAATGGAGCTACAGTAATGCAACCAGGTGTTGGTTATGCTGCTACACATGATGAAGCTGGATTTGTTGGTCCTGGTTCTCCTCCATATCAATTTGATTACACATTTACTGGTCCTTTTAATAATGGGATAATTAATGTAAATGTTGTTAGAAATGACACTGAAACTAATGATAATAACTGGAATTTGATAGGTAATCCTTACCCATCTGCTATAAGTGCAGATACTTTTTTTAGTGTAAACTCTTATGCTTTAAACCCTACAAGTGGTAAGCTTGATGGAAGCATATATTTATGGTCTCAAAACATAGCGCCTAGCGACTCAACAAATGGTAATGAAGGTCAGAATTTTTCTGCTTCAGATTATGCTACAATTAATGGAGCTGCTCAAACCGCTGGTGGAGATGGCTTAACTCCTGTTAGATTTATCCCTTCTGGACAAGCCTTTTTTGTGTCGGTTTCAGATTCTCCTGCTTTGCCTTCAGGTAATGTAGTGTTTAATAACTCTATGAGAGTTGTTGCTAGTAATACACAGTTTTTCAGGAATTCTAATACAACTTCTGATAATAAACTTTGGGTTAATTTAACTTCAGATAATGGTGTATTTAATCAAATTGCAATAGCATATATTGATGGTGCAACTAATGATTTTGATGGTACATTTTATGATGCTCCTAGAAATTTATCAGCTAACTTACCTTCTTCAATTTACACATCAATTGAAGGGAATACTAAAAAGTTTGTGATACAAGGTAAAGCTTCAAATAGCTTAACTTTAGACGAAGTTATTCCGCTAGGATTTAATACATCTATTAATGTACCTACGGTTTATACATTATCTATCTCTCAATTTGAAGGTGATTTTATGACTAACAATCCTGTTTATCTTAAAGATAATGTATTAAATACCATACATAATTTATCAACTTCTGCTTATAATTTTACTTCACAAGTTGGTGAGTTTGAAAGTCGTTTTGAAATCGTATTTCAACCAGAAACCTTATCAATTGGGGAAAATGATTTAAATGCTAATAGTTTAACAATTATTGAGCTTAACGATGACAATGTTAAGTTTACTGTTAGTAATAATTTTGATATTAAATCTGTAGCTATTTTAGACCTTTTAGGTAGAACGCTTTATCAATTTGAAGGTCAAAGTAATTCTGAAGTTTACAATCTTTCTAACTTAAGTAATACAGTATATATTGCTAAAGTTGAGCTGTCTAATGGACAGGTAATTACCAAACGCGCTATTAAAAGAAACTAATTAAACCTCTATAATAAAAAAGCCTCAACAAATAGTTGAGGCTTTTTTTATGCTTAAAGATTACTTATAAGCTATACTTTAAAGACACAATTAAATTTCGTCCTGCTGATGCAATACCAGAAGAATATGTTTTATAACGTTGGTCTGTGATGTTCTCTAAACTAGCAACAATTGTAGCATCATCAGTAATTTTATATTGAGTTCTTAAATTTAAAGTGTACCATGATGGTGAATATGGATTTCCATTATCATCTAAAGCATAGATATAATCTTTTTCTTGCTCAGATGGTGCAAGTTGATAAAATGATAATTCATCATTATAATTTGCAAAAGCATCTATTAAAAATTTTGAGTTTTGCCATACTAAATGCGTATTCCCAAAATTTGGTGCTGCATGTCTTGGTGGAGTTATTGCTCCAAAATCGTCTTCTTCTTCTCCTCCAATAATATTATACTGAGAGGTAAGTTTTAATTGTTTATTAAAATTAACTCTTACACCAACTTCAAAACCATAAATCCACGACTTAGATGCATTTTGTATAGCCTGTACATTACTTAACTCGCCATCATACATAACTTGTGATTGTCCATTTAATGTAAAATCTCTACGTACCAATGCATTATCTAAAAAGGTATAATAGGTTGCCATATCTATAATAAGCGCATTGTCGAAATTAAGTTTTAAACCCAGTTCGCCTCCATAAGCATACTCAGGATTTAAATTATTATTAGGAACAACAACAGAGCCAGGCTCTGAGTCAAATACTTTACCAATATCATCAATATTAGGCGCTCTAAAAGCAGATGAAGCATTTAGTTTCCACTCTATCATCTCACTAGGTATCCAGCTTATTCCTGCTGTTCCCGTAAAAGCTCCAGAGTTAATTTTGGCAGTATCAAAAGGCAAATTTAAATATTGGTTATTAGCTTCAAAATTGGCATTTGCTATTATATGATTATAACGTAATCCTGTTTGAAACGTAAACTTGGTATTTGGCTTATACTTTAAACTTGTATATGCTGCTATTGATTGCCAATCAGATCCGTTAGGATATCTAGAGACTGTTGGAGTAATTTCATTTGTAGAGATGTTTTCTTCATCTCCTGAAGATTTTACTTTATTAAATACATATTCTAGTCCATAAAAAAGTTCAGTTTTTGAACTTAGCTGTTTTTCTAAATCTAAATTTACAGATATGGCATCAACAGCTTCTTCACGAATGTTTCTTGTTGTTTTATTAAAGTCTCTATCCATTCGGCTTTCCTGAAAATTCTGAAAAGCAACAGTTGTTTGTATTTTATCGTATAAATTAGAGTTACTACTCAGTTTTGTCACTTGAGCATTTCCCATAAACCAACGTTGTGGACCATAATTCCATTCTGCAGAACGTAAATTGGCTCCTCTATATCTTATTAATCTGTCGTATCTAGAATAATCTGAAGTTGTACTATAGTATAATCCAAAATCAAAAAAGAGGTTGTCTGACGCTTCATATCGAGCCTTTTGTATTGCATTAACTTGATTATATCCTGTTGGGTTTTGTATTAATGGATTATCATTTGCAATCATTACATCTTGCCCATTAATTGTTTGTACGTATTCTGGTCTTAAATACTCATTAGGACCATGACTTCCCATGCGTAAATCGTCAAAATCGGTATAACTAACACTTGTAAGGAATGCCCACTTTTTAAGCCCAAAGTTTAAATCTATATGACCTGCTTTTTCCTTATTTGCAGTTGCATACCTAGTTACTGCATTTGCTTTAAAATATAAAGAATCTGAATACGATAATTGTGGTTTTTGTGTATAAAAACTCATAACACCACCAATAGCATCGCTACCGTAAACAACAGAACCAGCACCTAAAGTAACCTCTGTATTTTGAATTGCAAAAGGATCGATAGAAATGACATTTTGCAAATTTCCACCTCTAAAAATAGCGTTGTTCATACGAACGCCATCAACAGTAATAAGCAACCTATTGGTTGAAAATCCTCTAATCATTGGGCTTCCTCCTCCTAGTTGACTTTTTTGTACATAAATGTTTCCAGAGCTTTCCAATAAATCTGCACTTGTTTGAGGGTTAGAAAACTGAATGGATTTTGCGCTAATATTTATAATTTTTTGTGGTATGTCTCTTTTACTTTGCTCAAATTTTGAAGCAGATATTACCACTTCATTTAAATCTTCAATCTTTGATAGCAAATACACAATATTTTTATTACTTAAAATAACAGACTTTGTAAAGTGTGCTTTTTTATGAAACATATGTTGAAAATGAATATCCTCATCAGATGAAAATTTATCTATGTTAGCATGTCCATCAATATCTGTTGTTGCTGTTTTAGTTTTTTTAGTATTATAAATTAAAACTCCAGCCAAGGGTAAGTTAGTGTCTTGCTCTAAAACTAAAATATTTTGAGCGTGTAATGAAGTTGAAAAAAACAACCATATACCTAATAAAAAAGTATACTTCATAAAGGGTAACAAATAATGGGTTAATTAAATACTTGATTAAATATAACTAGGGACTTTGGTTTTTTAAAATCCCCCAAATGTAATTCAAAATAAAGCAATAGCATTGATAAAAATGATTGTCGCTGTTTCGAATTTAATTTGACAGTATTTAGTGCATCAAATTTTATGCCTAATAGTTGTTTTAAGATTGTTAAATTTTCACCAGAAATTGAGTAATAATCTCTCTTAATTGTTTCAAATTGTCCTGTGCTTAAGTGAAAATAATTTGCATCGATATTTGTGTCGTCTGGGTAAAACCCAAGGTGCTTAGTTAGATTAAGCAAAAACATTAGATGAAAATTTGAAAACTCTTGCTCATAGTCTAACCATTTAAATGCTGTTTCTAAATAACTATAGAGTAATGTGTTTTCTTCTTCTTCTTTTAAAACAGAAGATAATACCTCAGCTAAAAACATTACAATAGAGCTTTTTATAATATTAGTATGAAGACTTTTGTAAACAACATCTAATTTAACATCAGTGATGTATTGAAGTGATTGGTTAGCTTTATATCGTTCTTCTATTTGCAGTTGAGATAATAACTGATAATAAGCGACTTTTGAGTTTCCTCTATTAGACTTTAAAACTCCCCTTAGTAGATAGCTAACAACTCCTCTATTATAAGTGTAGCATTTTACAATTAAATCGTTATCTCGATATTTAATTTTTGAAAGAACAATGGCATTTGTTTTAACTAACATCTTAGCTTTGTTAATTTTATTATCTTATTATTAATAGCTTTAACACTTTAGTTTCAAATGAATCTAAATCAGAGATAAGGATTAAATACACTCCTGAAGCCACAATATTATTTCTTAGATTTTTACCATTCCAAATAGCAGTTCCTCCATCAATAGCAAAATTATAATTCGCTTGTGACGCTCTTGAATTGACTTTAGATTGGGCTTCGGCTACTAAATTTCCTTCAATGTCAGTAATTTTAATGTTTACGTTTTTGGTTAGCCCTTTAATCTTAACACCATTATTAATGTTGTTTAAATCATTAGCGCCAAGTATATTATATTCTGGTCTAACTGGGTTTGGATATACATATGCATCTTTTAGTTCGTCTTCAGGTTTTGAGCCTCCAGATAAAAATGAAACTAATCCTTTATTAGTAGCTATGTACACTCTACCATTTTGAGAATCAATAGAAATATCACTTATCGTATTTGAAGGTAAAGGCGAATTATCTTTAGTGAAATGATAAATTGTTTGTTGTCCATCAGGGGAAAAGTAAAAAATTCCAGAATCTAAAGTCCCTATCCATTTATTATTAGAGCCATCAACTTTTATGTCGGTTATAAATTGATTGGATAATAGTTCTTTTGGAATACCGTCATCCAAAATAACTATTTCACTAGCTTCAACACTAGGTTCATCAAAAAAATTGGATGTATTATACAAAACCCTTAACCCTTTTTCTGTACCAATCCATAATTGGTTCCTATTATCTATTGCTAAAGCTTTAACACTTTTAGACGGCATATTTTGTTCTTGGGTATACAATCTTTTGACTCTGCTACCGCTTTCATTATACCCAATAACTCCATTAAAAAAAGAACCTGTCCATTTAGTACCATTAGTATCAATTTCTAAATCAGAAAAGCCAAGTTCATCTCCAAAAGGGTTTGGAATAATTTCTTCAAAACTATAAGATTGCCATTGTCCTGAAGACGGATTGTAAGATTTTAATGGTCTTACAACAAAACACGTCATAGACCATAGCAATCCATTTCTGTCAAATTTTAATGGTCCAAGTCTTAAATCTGTATATGTTGTATTAGGAAATTGCGTTGATTCTAATCCGCTATTATTTTGATCATATAAATTTGTAGCTATATCATCATTAATCTCTAATAACCCATTAAAAAAAGCGCTTATATATGTTTGTGTTGGATTAAGCGGATTGATAGCTATATATGTGAGATTTCTTGCTGTTAACAAGCTATCGTAAGGTATGTTATTCCATTCGTCATCAACTAAATGACTTAAGCCATAAGTCCTTAAAGGATAAGGGTTATAAAATTGATCATATTCACCATAAGTTACCCATAAATTATTATCACCTGCTTCAATTTTAAACGCATTATTTCTTAAAGGTCCATCAGGCCTTATTACAATATAATCTAAAGGATTTGTAATTTCTGTTTTTAAAACTCCAAAATCACTAGTACCAATATAAATATGTTCATCTGAAATAGTTGCCGAACTAAATAGGGTATTATATTCCTGATTTCCTGAAGCAGTCGCTTGTAATAAAAAACTAGAATCATAAACAAAAACACTACTTTGAGTGGTTATAATCAAGCTACCATTTGCTTCTTTTACATCTAATGGCTGATTTGGGTAAGTAAACAAGCCAATAAATGTATCATTAATAATTTGATAAATTCCATTATCAGACTTAACAGCGTATAAATTACCTTCAACACTTTGTACTGCTAAAAAGTTACCGTTGTTTAATGTTTGCCATTGTTGGTAATCAATTAAATTTGGATTTGATAATAGCGCTTTCTTAACAGCATTATTACTGCCACATGCAGCGTAAATACTATTATTAAAAATAGTTGTTTGTTTTACTACTATTTGACTACCTCCTGCTCCAATAAAATAAGAGTCTCCAAATTCTAGTCTATCTAAATCATATACTGATATACCATAATCAGTTGAAATATAAACTAAACCATTATGCTCATTAAAATGATTAATTCTTTTAAATACTGGTGATATTGTTTCTTTATCACGTATATCAACTACTCTTAAAACCTCATTATCTGAACCAGAAATTATTTCTATTAATCCGTTTTCATATCCAATTAATAACGATTCATAAGTTTCGCTATACTCAATTGTTGTTATAGATTCTCCAGACAAACCATCAACAGTTGTTATAGTTTGCAACTCATTCGTAATTAAATCATAGCTAAAAACCACATTTTCTGAAGCTGCATAAATTTTATCATTTCCTTGTACTACATCTTTTATATTGTAATACGAAAAATGACCTTCCCATAAAGCAGAAAAATTTTGTGCTTTACTGGTTAAAGAAATTAACATTATTAAAAATATAGTAATCTTCTTTAGCATACGTTTTTATTATGTGTCAAATATATTTATAACAAACGAAAAAAATAATGTTATCATATATAACTTCAATAAAAAAGCTCTCATATAAATTTATGAGAGCTTTTATTTATTAATCAATAAGTGACTTTTATACTACGCCTTGTGCCAACATTGCATCAGCAACTTTTACAAAACCAGCAATATTTGCACCTTTTACATAATCTATATAACCATCTTTTTGTTTACCATAGGTAACACAAGATTGGTGAATATCATCCATAATTCTATTAAGTTTCTCATCAACTTCTTCTCTTGTCCAACTTAAACGTAAAGAGTTTTGACTCATCTCTAAACCAGATGTTGCAACTCCTCCTGCGTTTGATGCTTTACCTGGAGCAAACAATACTTTGGCTTTTTGAAAAGCAGTAACAGCTTCAGGTGTAGTAGGCATATTGGCGCCTTCTGCAACAGCAATTACTTTATTTTTGATTAAAGCATTAGCCTCTTTTTCATTTAATTCATTTTGAGTAGCACATGGTAATGCGATATCACAATTTACTGACCATGGACGCTCACCTTCATGGTAAGTTGTCGATTTGTATGTCTTAACATAATCGCTTATTCTACCACGTTTAACATTTTTAATGTCCATGATTTTTGCTAATTTTTTAGCATCAATTCCATCTTTATCATAAATGTATCCTGATGAATCAGACATTGTAACAACTTTTCCTCCTAATTCAGTAGCTTTTTCACAAGCATATTGAGCAACGTTACCAGAACCTGAAATAACTACAGTTTTTCCTTTAAAAGAATCACCTTTAGTTGCTAGCATATTTTTTGCAAAATACACACAACCATAACCAGTAGCTTCTGGACGAATTAATGAACCTCCATAAGTTATTCCTTTTCCAGTAAATACTCCTGTAAACTCATTACGTAATCTTTTGTACTGACCAAACATGTAACCTATTTCTCTTCCACCTACACCAATATCTCCTGCAGGAACATCTGTATTTGCACCAATATGACGGAATAATTCGTTCATAAATGATTGACAAAAACGCATCACTTCATTATCACTTTTACCTTTAGGGTCAAAATCAGATCCTCCTTTACCTCCACCCATAGGAAGAGTTGTTAACGAGTTTTTAAATGTTTGTTCGAATCCTAAAAACTTAAGTATACTAAGGTTTACTGATGGATGAAAACGTAAACCTCCTTTATATGGACCAATAGCAGAGTTAAATTCGATTCTAAACCCTCTGTTAACTTGAGTATTCCCTTTGTCGTCAATCCATGGCACTCTAAAAATAATAGTGCGCTCAGGCTCTACCATTCTTTCCAATAACATTTTACCTTTATACTTTGGGTTCTCTTCAATAAATGGTATTACTGTTTCAGCAACCTCATGTACAGCTTGTAAAAACTCTGGTTCATGCCCATTTGTTTTTTTAACAAGATCTAAAAAATCTTCAATTTTATTTTTCATTTATTTTGTTTATTAAGAATCTTTTAAACTTAATTTTGCGCAACAAAGATACATTATCTTTAAAAATTTAAAATCTTTTTTTTCATATTCTCAAAATAATGCTATTGAGATATTTTATTTAACAAATGTATAATTTTAAGTTTATAGACACGTTATATCTCTTTTATTTGTTTGTTGAATGAGTTTTTATATATTTGTTAATAACTTTGCCTCAAAAAAAGCACCTATATGACGCTTAATTTTAAACAGTTAGCCTATCTTTTTGTATTCGTTGCGAGTATAAATAGTGGCTTTTCTCAACTCGGCTTTTCTCATGAAATAGGCGTGATTACTGGTCCAGTAGCTTTTCAGTCTGATTTTGGAGTTCGAAACGACTTTGAGACCAATGCAGGCAATACAGGTATAGGTATAGGTATTATTCACTATATCAATTTCTCTTATAGAGCAGATTGTAATTGTTATTCAACAGATACTTACTTTAATGACCACTTTAAATTACGAAGTGAAATTTCGTGGAATAAAACCAAATTAGAACACTTTGGGAAATGGGTTGACCAATCTAGACAATCTATAGAGGCAGATCAATTAAGAGCCCATACTGGCGAAGCCAATAATTTTGATATTGGTATGCAATTAGAATACTTTCCTTTAAGTATTAGATCTTTTTCTGCTCAACAAGAATCATTTGCTCCATTTGTGAGTTTAGGTGCGCATTTTACTTCATATAACCCTAAAGTTTATACTACTTATGGTGACGGAAACATAAATAATCCTAATAACTTTTACTCATTTTGGGATCCAGGTTCTGTTGACCCATCAAGTGGTACAACTTGGTCTGTTGTAGGTAGTGTTGGTACACGATATAAGCTTACTATTTTATCAGATTTGATGGTAGACTTAAGATGGCAACACTTTTTTAACAACTGGGTTGATGGGTTAAATCATCAATTGCCTTCTAATAAATCTAACGATTGGTTAGTTTGGCTTAACTTCGGTTATATTTATTATTTAGATTAAACATATTTTACAAAACATAAAAAAAGACCTAATTTTTAAAGTTAGGTCTTTTTACTTTTATTATTGTTACATCTATCCAATAGCTTGCTTTAGGTCAGCAATTAAATCATCTTTATCCTCAATACCAACACTAAGTCTAATTAAAGAATCTACAACACCTATTTTTTCTCTTTCATTTTTTGGTATACTAGCATGAGTCATACTTGCAGGATGACCACATAATGATTCAACACCACCAAGAGACTCAGCTAAAGTAAAAATTTTAAGCCTTTCTACTATTTTTATAGCCTCTTCATAATTGTTCCCTTTTGTTGTAAATGATATCATTCCTCCAAAATCTTTCATTTGAGTTTTGGCAATATTATGGTTTGGATGACTTTTAAACCCTGGCCAATATACGTTTTCAATTTTTGGATGATTTACTAAATACTCTGCAACTACTTTACCATTTTCACAATGACGCTGCATTCTAATATGTAAAGTTTTAATTCCTCTTAACACTAAAAAACTATCCTGTGGTCCGCAAATAGCTCCACTAGCATTTTGTATAAAGTACAATCTGTCTGCTAAATCTTTGTCTTTAACAATTAATGCTCCCATAACCACATCACTATGTCCTCCAAGGTATTTTGTTGCAGAATGCATTACTATATCAGCTCCTAAGTCTAATGGTAATTGTAAATAAGGTGTTGCAAACGTATTATCGACTGCCAATAAAACATTATGTGCTTTTGCAATTTTTGATATCGCTTTAATATCAATAATATTCATCATTGGGTTTGTTGGCGTTTCAACCCAAATTAGCTTTGTGTTCTTATTTATATAGTTTTCAATGTTAGCTGCATTTTGCATTCCAACAAAGTGAAACTTAATTCCAAAATCCGCATATATTTTTGTAAATAACCTGTAAGACCCTCCATATAAATCATTAGTAGAAACAACTTCATCACCAGGCTTTAAAAGCTTAATAACAGCATCCATAGCAGCAAGACCTGAACCAAATGCCAAACCGTAATTACCATTTTCTATACTAGCAAAAGCATTTTCTAAAGCATTCCTTGTTGGATTGTGCGTTCTTGAATATTCATACCCTTTGTGTCCTCCAGGTGTTGATTGTGCATATGTTGATGTTTGGTAAATAGGAGGCATTACAGAGCCATAAGCTTTATCATGTTCTTGTCCTCCGTGAATAGTTTTTGTATTAAACTTCATATCTAGTTTATTTTAACACAAATTTATTCTTTTATTTCGTTGGTTTCAAAAGTATGTAATACCTTTATTGAATGTTTAACAAAACCTGTAAACTTTGAAAAAAATTAGTCTTCTACTATGTGTTAGTTTTATGATTTTTTCTTGTAAAAAAGATGTAAAATTAGATTTTGAAGAGCAAAATATAGAGCAAACCGCAAATGCTATAGTCGAAATAAATTACCCAAAAGCAAAAGGCACAAAAAATGTTGCTGAATCTATAAATTCAACTCTAGAAAATTTTATTGCTAATGAAATTAATATGAGTGAGGATGTGGTTAAAAGTGTAACTCTTAATGAGGCTATTAAAGGATTTGACAACGAGTTTAAAACATTTAAAAAAGATTTTGAAAATGTTACACAACAATGGAAAGCTTCAGTTAATGCTGAAGTTATTTATGAGTCTTCGAAAATAATATGCTTTAGTGTTAACACTTATTTAGATACTGGTGGAGCACATGGCAATAGTCATGTTACTTTTTTAAATTTTGATGCTCAAACTGGTAAGCTCTTAAAACAAAATGATTTAATTAAAACCCCAGAAGATTTTAAAAAGATTGCTGAAGAGTATTTCTTAAAAGAAGCTGAACCAATTAACAATGGTGATAATCTTGAAGATTATTTTTTTGGCGAAGGTTTTAAACTCCCAGAGAATATAGGCTTTAATGAAAATGGTATTATTTTATTATATAATGTTTATGAAATAGCGTCGTACGTACAAGGTGTAACCGAGTTTACAATTCCTTATGCTGAAGCTAATCCTTATTTAAAAATTGAACAATAATTCCTTATAATGAACAAAATTTACTATTTAAAAACTTGCAGCACTTGTGTTAGAATTATAAAGTCATTACAATTACCTTCAAATTTTGTGTTTCAGGATATTAAGGAAGAAGAAATAACTGTAAAGCAATTAGAAGAACTTTATAAACTTTCAGGAAGCTATGAGGCTTTGTTTAGTAAAAGAGCTAAGCTTTACAAGGAAATGGGCTTAAAGGACATGAATCTTACTGAAAAAGATTATAAGCACTACATTTTAGAACATTATACCTTTTTAAGCAGACCAGTAATTGTATTTAAAAATCAAATTTTTATTGGCAATAGTGCTAAAACAATAGAATTAGCAAAATTAGCCATACATGAATAGTAGAACGTTTGCAATTGTCGCGCTTTTTTTAGTTCAATTACTTTACGGACTTAACTATACCTTTGCAAAAACAGTAATCAACGAAAATTTTGTTCAGCCATTTGCTTTTGTTATTTTACGTGTTGGTGGTGCAGCAATTCTGTTTTGGTTGGTAAGCTTCTTTTTACCAAAAGAAAAAATAGATAAAAAAGATTTCTTAAAATTCTTTATTGCAGCCGTTTTTGGTGTTGCAATAAATATGCTTTTATTTTTAAAAGGTTTAGAACTAACAACTCCTATTAGCGCCTCTGTAATTGTTACTATAACACCTATAATTATTTTAATATTATCATCTTTCTTTTTAAATGAAAAAATAACAGGGCTTAAAGTTTTTGGCGTTATTTTAGGGTTTGGTGGCGGCGTTTTACTCACAATTTTAGGAGAATCAACACGAGTTGGAGACAATCTCCCTTTAGGCAATCTCTTTATTTTTATAAATGTAATTTCTTATAGCATCTATATTATTCTTATTAAAAAATTAACACAAAAATACCATCCGTTTACATTTATAAAATGGCTGTTTTTGTTTGGTTTCTTCTTAATTCTTCCTTTTGGTTATGGTGAGTTTAAGCAAATTGAATGGCATACTTTTACACCTTATGTTACATTCTCTGTTCTTTTTGTAGTGGTAGGAGCAACATTTGGTACTTACCTATTAAACCCTTTAGCTTTACGTAAATTAAAAGCGTCTACAGTTGGTATATTTATTTATCTTCAACCAGTAATTGCTGGGCTTTTTGCACTAATAATGGGAGCAGATGATATTGGCTACGTAAAAGTAATAGCGATGTGCCTTATCTTTTGTGGCGTATATTTAGTAACTAAAAGACCTAAAAACTCAGACTAAATTAATAGGTTTTTTGCCAAATTTTCTGGTGTCTTCTTTGGTTAAAATTTTAAAATCTTCAGACTTCGGAAACGTGTCCATTTCTTTTATAAAATCTTCAGGCAATTGTGTAAGTGCTCTTGATTTTAAATTAATCCATGCGCCTAAAATCTCACAATGTGCAAGATTTTCACCTTTATGATTATAAAAATTATGAATAATCTTAAAAAACATTCCATCTTCACTCAATCCAGAAACCTCTAGGCTAACAGTTATTGGTGTGCCTAAAAAGGCTTCTTTAAAATAGTAAATATGCTCATAAAAAATAACAGGGCTTATATAAAACTTTGCTAGGTTTGACAACGAAAAACCATGGTCTTCAAAAAATGCCACACGAGTGTGACTCATAAAATTCACATAAGCAGAATTAGCTAGATGCCTGTTAGCATCAACATCACTCCAACGTATTTCAAATTGTTTTTTATACATCATTTTTATTTTAAGGATACAAATCTAAAACTTTTAACAAGGTCTGCATAATAGATGTAAACTATTTTCAATGCTTAAAACTTTATGTTTTTGCTTACCTTTGTTCAACTTTTAAAATAAGTCCATGATACAATCTATGACAGGTTATGGAAAATCTGTAATACAGCTTCCAACAAAAAAAATATCAATAGAAATAAAATCTTTAAATAGTAAAAATTTAGATTTAAATACTAGAATGCCTTCTTTGTATAGAGAAAAGGAATTAGACATTCGAAAACTTATTGCTACAAAATTAGAAAGAGGTAAGATAGATTTTTCGTTGTACATGGAAATTACTGGAGAAGAAACTTCAACTCAAATTAATAAAACTGTTGTTAAGCAATACATCAAACAACTAAAAGAGGTAGTTGATGGTGACGAAACAGAAATGCTAAAAATGGCTATTCGTCTTCCAGATGCTGTAACTACAGAACGTGATGAAATTGATGAAAATGAATGGTCTCAAATAGCTAAAGAAATTGATAATAGTTTAGAGAAAATACATCAATATCGTTTAGACGAAGGTAAAAGTTTAGAATCTGAATTTTTTGATCGTGTAAAGAATATTTCTGATTTATTAGATCAGGTTATTGCTATGGATCCAGAACGTATTGAAGGTGTTAGAGAACGTCTTCACAAAGGTGTTGCTGAATTAAAAGAAAAAGTTGATGAGAATCGTTTTGAGCAAGAGTTAGTGTTTTATATCGAAAAATTTGATATTACTGAAGAAAAAGTGCGTCTTAAAAACCATTTAGACTACTTTCTAAAAGCATTAAAATCGGCTGATTCAAATGGAAAAAAATTAGGTTTTATAGGACAAGAAATGGGTAGAGAAATTAACACCATAGGCTCAAAATCTAATTATGCTCCTATGCAAAAACTAGTTGTACAGATGAAAGATGAGCTTGAAAAAATTAAAGAGCAACTTTTAAATGTTTTATAATGAGTGGAGGAAAATTAATTGTCTTTTCAGCACCTTCAGGTTCAGGTAAAACTACCATTGTAAGACACCTATTAAAACAAAAGGAATTAGATTTAGAATTCTCTATTTCTGCGACCTCTCGTGAAAGACGTGGAGAAGAGGTTGATGGAAAAGATTATTATTTTTTATCGTTTGAAGAGTTTAAGAAAAAAATTAAAAACGATGAATTTTTAGAATGGGAAGAGGTATATCGGGATAATTTTTATGGCACGCTTAAAACCGAAGTTGAGCGTATTTGGGCAAAAGGTAAGCATGTAATTTTCGATATTGATGTGTCTGGTGGATTGCGTATAAAACGCAAATTTCCAAAAGAGACATTAGCCATTTTTGTAAAACCACCTAGTATTGATGAGTTAAAAATTAGGCTTAAAAATCGAAAAACAGAAAGCAGCGACAAAATTAATATGCGAATTGCAAAAGCGTCAGCCGAACTTGCAACTGCGCCTTTATTTGATAAAATTGTAATAAATGATGATTTAGATATTGCTCTAGACGAAGCTTATAAACTAGTGTCTAATTTTTTAGAAGTTAAAAAATAAACAAATGAAAATCGGCTTGTATTTTGGTACTTTTAATCCAATTCATGTTGGGCATTTAACCATTGCAAATCATATGGCAGAATACAGTGACTTAGACCAAATATGGTTTGTAGTTACGCCTCAAAGCCCTTTTAAAGTTAAAAGCTCAATGCTAGATAATCATCAACGATTAGAAATGGTGTATAGAGCAACAAAAGATTACTTAAAGCTAAAACCTAGCGATATTGAATTTGGTTTGCCACAGCCTAATTACACCATAAACACACTTACCTATTTACAAGAAAAGCATCCTAACTATGAGTTTGCTTTAATTATGGGGGAAGATAATTTAAAGAGTTTTCATAAGTGGAAAAACTATGAGCTGATATTAGAAGGTTATAATATTTATGTATATCCACGATTATCTGAAGGAACAATAGAAACACAATTTGATAAGCATCCTAAAATTCATCATATTGATGCTCCAATAATGGAATTATCATCTACTTTTATAAGAAAATCTATCAAAAAAGGTAAAAATGTAAGGCCAATGCTTCCTGAACATGTTTGGGAATATGTTGATGAGATGAATTTTTATAAGTAAAATTAAAAATGATAAAAAGCATTTTCAATATGCTCAATATCAAACTGTTTTCCTGTTTTTACAATTGCAATAATATCAAATCGCACTTCAACATCTAACTTATTTACAGTTACATATTCATCAACCGCTTTTACTAGACGTTGAATTTGCTTTGGTTTTACAAAATCTTGAGGGTCTCCAAAATCTGTTGAAGACCTTGTTTTAACCTCAACTATGGCAAGAGTATCTTTTTGTTGAGCAATAATATCTACTTCAGCTTTATCAAACCTATAATTTTGAGCTACAATATCATATCCTTTTTCTAATAGAAAATTGACAGCTATTTGTTCGCCTTTCTTACCAAGTTCGTTGTGTTGAGCCATGTTTAGTAATCTTTCTTATTTAATTTGTAAAACCTATGGTCTAAAATATTACTATTATTCAACTAAAAAAAATTTACACGATATGTTAAAACGCATTATAATTAAAACACACTTTTGCTATTTTTGTCGCTAACAATTTACTGAACAGTATAATGAAAAATAGTGCGTTTATTTTAGTGCTTTTTATGCTTATTTTAAATTCTTCTTGTGGCACTAAAAAACAATTAATGACACTAAAACCCGAACCTAGTGAAGCCAGTCCTTTAGTTTATGAACACAGTCCGTCTTTTATAAATATTCCTATATCTGTAAAATTAAAAGACATTGAAAATCAAACTAATGCATTGCTAAAAGGGTTAATTTACGAAGACAATACAATTGAAGATGATGACATAGAGATAAAAATCTGGAAATTAGCGCCTATTACAATTAAAAATGATGAAAATTCTAAAGGAAATAAAATAAAGATAACATTACCACTAAAAGCAAAAATTAAATATAGAGTTGGAACATCAACTTTGGGCATGAATCTTTACAAAACAAACGAATTTAATCTTAACGGAGTAGTTACCTTAACTAGCGATTTAGGATTAACAAATTGGCAGCTAAAATCAAAAACAGACTTAAAATCTCTTGAGTGGGTTGAAAGCCCTTCAATGGTAGTTTTTGGAAAAAACGTACCTGTAACCTATCTTATAAATCCAGCAATAACAATATTTAAGTCAAAAATAGAAAAGAGTATTGATACATCGATTGAAGAGTCTATGGATTTTAAACCAAACGTTTTATCAGCAATCGAAAAGCTTACAGAGCCGTTTAAAATGAGTGACGATTATGAGAGCTGGCTACGAATTGTTCCTATAGAAATATATGCTACAGATGCCAAATTAGAAAAAGATAATGTATTGCTACAAATGGGCATGAAATGCCAAATGGAAACTATAATTGGACAGCAACCAAAATCTAAATTTGATGCAGGCAAAATTGTTTTGAAGCCAGTTATTAAAATGCCTAATCATGTAACATCAAACATAATAGCTATATCAACTTATGAGGATGCATCTAAAATAATGACCAAAAATTTTAACGGACAAGAATTTAGCTCTGGATCTAAAAAAATTGTTGTACAAAAAGTAAATATTTGGCATAAAAATGCAAGTATGGTAATTGCTTTAGATGTTGTAGGCTCGGTTAATGGAACTATTTATCTTTCAGGAATTCCAAAATACGACGAACAAAAAAGAGAAATATATTTTGAACAATTAGAATATGTTTTAGACACAAAAAACAAACTTATTAGTACAGCAAATTGGTTAGCTAAAGGGTTAATATTAAAAAGAATTCAGGAAAGTTGCAGATATTCTATTCAACCAAATATTGATGAAGGCAGACAAACCATATTAAGTTATCTTAATAATTATTCGCCAATGCCTGGTGTTTTTGTTAACGGAAAAATGGATGCTTTTGAATTTGAAAAAATACAGTTAACAAATAATGCCATTCTAGCATTTATGAAAATAAACGGACAAATAAGTGTTACTGTAAACGGATTGGAGTAATAAAATTATTGTTTAAAATTTAATGTTGAATTATCCTTACCAACTTTTAATTCAACCGTTCTGCCAAGTATCATAGCGCGATTATCTTTCTCATGTCCTGCTGGCATATTAAACGCAATAGGAAAGTTATATTCTGCAAGAGCATCAATAATAAGTTGTTCAACAGGTTTTCCCCATGAAGTTGTATTCTTTCTCACTTTAGTAATATCACCAACTACTACACCTTTACAATTATCAAAATAGCCAGCGCGTTTTAAGCTTTGAAGCATTCTGTCTATATGGTATTCGTACTCACCAATTTCTTCAATAAACAAAATTTTTCCAGAAACATCTATACTTGTTTTTGAACCTAACATGGTATGCAAAACGGTTAAGTTTCCACCTACCAATGGTGCAGTAGCATTACCTTCTCTGTTATACTTTGAGCCTTTTAATGTATATGATAATGAGTTGCCAAAAATGGCATCTTTAAAAGTAGAAATAGTGTCTTCTAAACCAACTTTATCATCTGTTAAGCTTACACACATCATAGCATGTATAGACTGAAATCCTTCATTATGCACTTGATTATGTAATGCCGTAATATCACTATAACCTATAATCCATTTTGGTTTTTTATTGAATTTAGTATAATCTAATTTATCAAGAATTCTAACCGTTCCATAACCTCCTCTAGCACACCAAATAGCTTTAATTTTAGGATCATCTAAAGCCTTCTGAAAATCTTCACAACGCTCATCATCTGTACCTGCAAAATGATTGGCTTGACTAAACACATGTTTACCAACTACAACATTTAAATTCCAGCTTTTAAGTAAAGCCTTAGCTTGCTCAATTTCATCAGTTCTGTTTTTTAAAATTCCTGAAGGTGCAACAATAGCGACTGTATCACCTGCTTTTAAATATGGTGGCTGTATCAATTTATTCTCTTGTTTAGTTGCTAATTTAGCTTGTGCTGAAATATTCATCTTCCCAAAGAAAAAAACAACACAGCATAACGCAATTATTATTCTGCTTTTTGACATATTGTAAATGTACATTTTTTTTCTAAATCCCTTTCAAAATGTGTACTTTTGTGGCTTCAAAAAAGAAACAAAAATGTCAAAACGATATACCATTACAGCTGCATTACCTTACACCAATGGCCCAATACATATTGGACATTTAGCAGGTGTTTATGTGCCAGCAGATATTTATGCACGTTACCTTCGCTTAACAGGAAATGATGTAGCCTTTATTTGTGGAAGTGACGAACATGGAGTGCCAATTACTATTAAAGCAAAAAAAGAAGGTGTAACACCTCAAGATATTGTAGATAAATATCATGCTATAATTAAAAAATCGTTTGAAGATTTTGGAGTTTCTTTTGATAATTACTCACGTACATCTGCAAAAATTCATCATGATACTGCTCAAAATTTCTTTAAAACGCTTTACGACAAAGGTGAGTTTATTGAAGAAGTCACTGAACAATTGTATGATGAAAAAGCTGATCAGTTTTTAGCAGATAGATTTGTAACTGGAACATGCCCTAAATGTAGTAATGAAGAAGCTTATGGTGACCAATGTGAAAAATGCGGAAGCAGTTTAAATGCTACCGATTTAATAAACCCAAAGTCTGCAATTACTGGAAACGTACCTACTCTTAAACAAACTAAACACTGGTTTTTACCTTTAGACAAACATGAGGCTTTTTTAAAAGAATGGATTTTAAAAGGACATAAAAAAGATTGGAAACCTAATGTGTACGGACAAGTAAAATCTTGGATTGATGATGGATTACGTCCACGTGCAGTAACCAGAGATTTAGATTGGGGAATTCCTGTACCTGTTGAAGGTGCTGAAGGAAAAGTACTTTACGTGTGGTTTGATGCACCAATTGGGTATATTTCTGCAACCAAAGAATGGGCAGAACGTGTAGGTAAAGATTGGGAGCCTTATTGGAAAGATGAAAACACTAAATTAGTTCACTTTATAGGAAAAGATAATATTGTATTTCACTGTATTATTTTCCCAGCAATGTTAAAAGCTGAAGGAAGTTATATATTACCAGATAATGTGCCTGCGAATGAGTTTTTAAATTTAGAAGGCAACAAATTGTCAACTTCTAAAAATTGGGCTGTTTGGTTACCAGAATATTTAGAAGATTTTCCAAATCAGCAAGATGTGTTACGTTATGCATTAACTGCAAATGCACCAGAAACAAAAGATAACGACTTTACTTGGGCAGATTTTCAGGCAAAAAATAATAATGAACTTGTAGCCATTTTTGGAAACTTTATTAATCGTGTTGTGGTATTAACTGATAAATACTACAACGGAATTGTGCCATCTCCTTCTAATTTCACTCAAGTTGACGAAGAAGTATTGGCTGCTATTAAAGCATATCCAGATGTTATTGCAAGCTCTATTGAAAGATACAGATTTAGAGAAGCAAGCCAAGAATTAATGAATTTAGCTAGACTTGGTAACAAGTACTTAGCAGATGAAGAACCTTGGAAAGTCATCAAAGTAGATGAAGAACGCACCAAAACTATTATGTTTGTTGCTCTTCAAATTGCAAGTGCCTTAGCAACTTTAAGCGAGCCTTTTTTACCGTTTACATCAGATAAATTAAAGAATATTCTATCTGTCACATCGAGCGCAATCGAGATGTCTTGGGAAGATATTAGCACTAAAAATGTGTTACTCCCAACGGGTCATCAAATTGGAAAAGCTGAGTTACTTTTTTCAAAAATTGAAGATGAAGCTATCCAACAACAACTAGACAAACTTATCGCTAGTAAAAAAGCTAATGAAGCTGCAAACAAAACTGTAGAGCCTCAAAAAGACACAATAACTTACGATGACTTTTCAAAATTAGATATTAGAGTTGGTACTATTTTAGAAGCTGAAAAAATGCCTAAAGCTAATAAACTGCTGGTTTTAAAAGTAGATACAGGAATAGATGTAAGAACTATTGTTTCAGGTATTGCAGAAAGTTTTTCTGCCGAAGAAGTTATTGGTAAAAAAGTAACTGTTTTGGTGAATTTAGCTCCAAGAGCTTTACGTGGTGTTGAAAGTCAAGGTATGATTTTAATGACTGAAAATGCTGAAGGCAAATTAGTATTTGTAAATCCTGATGACAAATCTGTTGCTAACGGATTACATATAAGTTAGTAATTATTTAAAAATAGAAACTTATCTTTTCCTTGTGGTAAACAAAAAGCATAAGATACTTGGTGAATACTTATCATTAATTGTAATGACTTGTATTACCATTATGGCTATTTATAGTAAACAAATTACTGTATTTTATATTATTTATTTGTTTTGGTGTGATGAGTTTTTAAAAACGATTTTTGATGGTTTTCGATATCGATTTAAAAAAGAGCAAATACAAAACCCAACAAACTATATTTTAAATATTAAAAACAGATTTTTTATGCTTTTAATTTATTTAGTATTTATTATAGTCTGTTTTGGTTTAATACTAGACTGGAACAATACTGATTTAATTTTAGGCAATTTTGAAGTATTCTTTTTTAAGAATACTCTTTTTAATATTAGCTTAATTACATTCTTGTTACGTGAAATTTATTTGTACAAAAACAATCAGTTAATTTTAAATTCTCATCACCTACTTTCAAGTGGTATTATTACACTTCATATATCGCTTATTTTAGGAATAATGCTCTCTTTTTTAATTAAAAAGGAATTTGTTGTTTTTGAAAATTATGCAGCTGTATTTGCTATTATCCCTTTTTTATTGTTAAAGTTGTATTTTGAGATACAAGAAATAAAATACAATTCAAAAGAGGCTTAAAAATAAGTTTTAATTGGTGGTTTTTAGTTCTCCAATTTCCCAATAACCTTTACTTTGTATTGCTCCAGATTTATTAAAGTAAGCTCCTAAACCATGTCGTTTACCGTTTGAAAACGCACCTCTATAAATAGTGCCAGAAGAACCGTAATACTCTTCACCTTGGCCATTTCCTAAATTGTTATAATACTCACCAGTATATATATTTCCTGAAGCCCAAGTATAACCACCAACATAGTTTCTATTATTGTTTGAAAAAAATCCAGTGTAAATATCACCATTAGAATATTTATAAGAACCAAAACCATTAACACAATCACCAATACAATTGCCAATTAATTTTTGATCCTTAAAATCTTGAGTAAGCATATTTCTTGTTTGTTTTCCATTTTCGTAATATCCAGCTTGAAACACTATTCCTTTTTCAATATAATAGCCATAGCCATGTTGATAACCTGATTTCCAAAAACCAATGTAGCTTTGCTTTAATTTTAACCATTCATAGTAACCATATCCATCTCTAAATCCATCTTTAAATGTGCCTTGATAATATCCAGATCCATCATTAAATACTTCTTTTCCGTAACCATT
Organism: Aquaticitalea lipolytica; assembly: GCF_014641635.1. Classification (GTDB taxonomy): domain Bacteria; phylum Bacteroidota; class Bacteroidia; order Flavobacteriales; family Flavobacteriaceae; genus Aquaticitalea; species Aquaticitalea lipolytica. The sequence continues at coordinate 1,310,562 of NZ_BMIC01000001.1, forward strand.
GGCTTTCCCGTTTTTAAAAAACCCAACAATATTAGATTTTGACAATTTTAGTTCGCCATAGCCATCAGTGCAATTGCCCGAAACGCAATAAGAATCTGGAGTTATTGGTGCTTTTACATTAGTTTCTGTTACATTATTTTGATTAGAGTTTGATTGCTCTAATGTGTAAGTATCTGTTTTATTATTATAAGCTCTTCCTGGATATACAGTTGCATCAAGTGCATTTTTATAATTAGGAAAATAATATTTAGGCTCATTGTTTTTAAAAAGAACGATATCATTATTGTTGTAAGCAAAAGTATGTTCAGCACTTGACAAAATCTTCCCTTTTTCAACATAAAAAATGCCGTCATTACCTTTTAAGAAAAATAAATTTTCTTTGGAGTTAACCTCTTGTAAAGGATAAAAACTAAATTTTTCATTAGGATTGAATTTACAAAACAATGTTTTATCAATAAACTCATCATAACATATGTAGTTATTATATTGATTATAAACTATTAGGCTGCTTTTTCTTAAATATAATGCATTTACAAGCGATGTGCCTTTGTAACATAGTTGCTCAAAAGATTCTGAGAAATCCAAAAATGAATGTGCATCTATATAAACTTTTGAGAATACTTGTTTTTTTCCTGACTTTGTATCGTTAAATGCATCTTCTATAATTAAGTATTTTTCTTTAAAAGGATCATAAATCATTAAATCTTTTCGGTTAATCACTTTTGTAAACAAAATCCCTACACGTTTATTATTAATGTAAAACTTGCAATCATAAAGAAAATTAATTGAGCCATAGCTTGGCTTTTCATAAACTAGAGAAATTTCATTTGTCTTGTTTTCAACTTCACTATAAAACAAAGTTTCTCCCTGAAAAGGAGCTATTAAGTTGTTAAATTTATCATGGTCGTTATTAAACCTATAATCATCTTTCCCTATACAATGTCCATTCTTATAAATTAAGATTGATTGTGTTATTGGTGATTTTGATAAATCTTTTTCTGTAATAAGCAACTCTTCTCCTTTTTTCTGATAACTATACTCTTTAGTTACTCCGCTTACCACACTTTTAATGAGTCTATTATTAGTATCATAATCATAAACCGCATTATAGCCTTTGGTATTTGTAACATTAGTTAGTAATCCTTTATTGTTATATGTATATGATTGTGTATGCACACCTGATGAAGCATATGTCATCTTTGAAATATAGCCTTGGCTATTAAACTCAAACAATCTACCAGACGTATCTGCATAAAGCTGATTGTTTTTATATAAAAACCTATCTGTACTAAATTGATTTTCAAAAATCATTAACCCATCTTTAGAAAACATTTGCTTCCCATATGAATAAACATCCCCTTTTAAGTTAAAATGTTCAAGTTTATATTTAAATGCTATTGGGTTTAAAGGAGCATTAACCCAATCTGTTTTTTGGGAATATATACTCATAGAAATAAAAAGTCCGATTAAAGTAAGAATAGCTTTCATAAAAATCTTATTGTTGTTTATAACAAAATTATTATTCAAACGTATTTCACACCATACGATGAATGTCGTATATTTTAAACTAACTATCTTTACGCTTTCAATTTAAAAGTATCCCAATTAATGCATTTGATTTCCTATATAAAGACTAATACACAACTTCCTGAAACGTCAATAAAAAACACTGTTGATTTATTAAACGAAGATTGTACAATTCCTTTTATTTCTCGTTACCGAAAAGAACGTACAGGAAATTTGGACGAAGTTCAAATTGGCGAGATCGTAAAATATAAAGAGCTTTTTGAAACTTTAGAAAAGCGAAAAATTGCCATTTTAAAAGCTATTGAAGAACAAGATGCTTTAACAGATGAGTTAAAGCATAAAATAGTAGCTGCACCAGATATAACAACACTTGAAGATTTATACTTACCATTCAAAAAAAGCAGAAAAACAAAAGCAGATACTGCACGACAAAACGGATTAGAGCCATTGGCGAAAATTATTATGTCACAAAATGCAAATGATGTCGAATCAATTGCTTTTAAATATGTAAAAGGCGAAATAACTTCTGTAGTTAATGCTTTAGAAGGTGCTCGACATATTATTGCTGAATGGATTAACGAACGTACAGATATTAGAAACAATATTCGTCATCAGTTAGAACGCTTTGCAATGATATCAACCAAAGTAGTAAAATCGAAAACTGATGATGAAAATGCTCAAAAATTTAGAGATTATTTTGATTGGGAAGAATCATTAAGCCGAATTCCGTCGCATAGATTATTGGCTATTTTACGTGCCGAAACCGAAGGATATATTAAAACAAAAATAGCTATTGACGACGAAAAAGCAATAGCAAAAATTGAAGACCGAATCATTCGTTCTAGTAATGATTGTGCAGAACAATTAGAAATTGCTATTAAAGATGCTTATAAACGATTGTTACTTCCTGCGTTATCTAACGAAGCTCTACAAATAGCTAAAGAAAAAGCAGATGCTTCAGCAATTACTGTGTTTGCAAAAAACCTAAAACAACTTTTACTAGGTTCGCCTTTAGGAGAAAAACGTGTTTTGGCAATCGATCCAGGATTTAGAACAGGTTGTAAAGTGGTATGTTTAGATGCTCAAGGAGGATTATTATATAACGAAACTATTTATCCGCATCCTCCAAAAAGTGACAGTGCTGGAGCCATAAAAAAAATAAGCTCGTTAACCGAAGCTTATCAAATTGAAGCTATCGCTATTGGTAACGGAACTGCTTCAAGAGAAACAGAATCGTTGATTAGACGTATTCATTTTAAAAACGACATTCAGGTATTTGTTGTGAGCGAAGCTGGAGCAAGTATTTATTCGGCTTCAAAAATTGCACGTGATGAATTCCCTAATTATGATGTCACAGTAAGAGGTTCTGTCTCTATTGGAAGACGTTTGCAAGATCCTTTAGCAGAATTAGTAAAGATAGATGCAAAATCGATTGGCGTTGGGCAATACCAACATGATGTGGACCAAACGAAACTTAAAAAAGAGTTAGATACTGTTGTTGAAAGTTGTGTGAATGCTGTTGGTGTTAATATTAATACTGCAAGTACTTCGTTGTTAAGTTATGTGTCTGGAATTGGGCCAAAATTAGCAGAAAACATTGTGACCTATAGAGATGAAAATGGTGCGTTTGCATCAAGAAATGATATAAAAAATGTGCCTCGTTTGGGAGGAAAAGCTTTTGAGCAAGGCGCAGGGTTTTTAAGAATTAAATCTGCCAAAAATCCATTAGATGATTCATCAGTTCATCCTGAAAGTTATAACATCGTTGAAAAAATTGCTAAAGATATAGGTAAAAACGTATCTGATTTAATTGGTAGTAAAGAGCAACTACAGAAAATAGATTTACAAAAATACTGTACAGAATCAGTTGGATTACCAACACTTCAGGATATTGTAAAAGAATTAGAGAAACCAGGTTTGGACATTCGAGAACAAGCCAAAGTGTTTACTTTTAATCAGAATATAAAAAGTATAAACGACCTACAAGAAGGACAACTATTACCAGGAATCGTCAACAATGTAACCAATTTTGGGGCATTTGTAGATATTGGAATTAAGGAAAGCGGACTAATTCACGTATCTAATTTATCTGACTCATTTGTAAGCGATGTTAATGAGCATGTAAGTTTACATCAGCAAGTGATTGTTAAAGTTTTAGAAGTCGATATTCCACGTAAGCGAATTCAGCTGAAGTTACATAAATAATTACGCCGAATTACGACTCGCATTGATGTTTCCAAAGAGTGAACGTGTTACCAATTTTTCATAAATTTCAATTTGTGATTTATCTGGAGTTTTTTCTTTCTGAAGCTCTTGAATTTTCTTTAAAGCATATTGCTGAATCGTCAGTAATGGTAAAACTATAGATTCACGAACATCAATCGAAGCTTTACCTGCTGGTTCTTCTTCCATTAAGTTTTTGTAGCCTGTTAATTTTAAAAGCAAGCGTTTAGTGGTTTCATATTCTGAATAAATAATATTCCAAAATTCACCAAATTCATCATCTTCTGACATATATTTTGTTAAATCAAAAAAGGATTTAGATAAAGACATCATACTATTTTCAATTAAAGTTCTAAAGAAACTTGATTCTTGATATAGCTGTTTTACTTTATCAAACTGATGTTTATCTTCATAGTGTTTTAATGCTGTTCCTACACCAAAAAATCCAGGGACGTTTTGTTTTAATTGACTCCAACTGCCAACAAATGGAATAGCACGCAAATCTTCAAATACTAATGCGTCAGATTTTCCTCTTTTAGATGGACGACTACCTATATTGGTTTTAGCATAATATTTTAATGTGCTCATTCGCTCCAAATACGGCACAAACATCGGATGGCTTTTAAAGTTTACATAGGCTTCATAACTCTTATGAGCTAAATCATCCATAACCTTTACATTCTGTTTAGACATTTGTAAGTTGGTTTCATTCAATCGATTTAAAATACCAGAACTTATTAACTGTTCTAAATTATATTGAGATGAATCTAAAGTCCCAAAATTTGAGCTTATGGTTTGACCTTGTATTGTTAATTGCACTTCTTTATCTTCAATAGTTGGTCCTAAAGATGCATAAAATTGATGTGTTTTTCCGCCTCCTCTGGCTGGTGGACCACCACGACCATCAAAGAAAAGAACTGTAACACCGTATTTTCTAGACACTTCAGTAAGGCGTTCTTTAGCCTTAAAAATGCCCCAATTTGCCATTAAATAGCCTCCATCTTTAGTACCATCACTAAATCCTAACATAATGGTTTGTTTATTGCCTCGCTTTTTTAGATGTTTACTGTAAGTTGGATTTGTATATAATTCCTCCATAACCGCTGGTGCATTTTCCAAATCGGTTATAGTTTCAAATAAAGGTCCAATATCTACTGTCAATTCATCTTCAAAGGCAACTAATTTCAACATAGCATATAATTGCATTACATTGAGTGTAGTTTGATTATTACTTATAATATATCGACAACATGCTTGTTCGCCATTAGATTCTTGAATGGTTTTTATGACTTTCATTGTATTAAGAGCCTTTAAAACATCGTCATCTTTTATTAAGTTTAAATCAATTTTACCCTTTACATTTGAGAGTAATTTAACCTGCTCTTTTTCTGATAATTTATGATAATTCTTTGGAAATATATGACTTCCAGAATCTATCAAAACATTAACCATTGCATTAAAAACCGAGTCATGTGCACGACTGTCTTGCCTAATATCTAGAATGGCAAAATGGTAACCAAAGAGCTTCGTTTTGTTTATTAAACTTTGAATATCATTGAGATACAATGATTGATGTTCTTTTATAATAATCGATTTTACAGCTTCGAGTTCAGCTACAAAATCATGTAACTCTATGTAGTGTTGTGCTGTTTGACTAATACTACTTTCATAGAGTTTGGTTTCTAAATAAGATAAACGCTCTTCAACACCTCTAAAGGTTAATTTTCGTTTAAGCTGTCGAATGTCTCTATAATAGTTTTTTAAAATAGTATGCTTTAAACGCTGTGAAACCCTTAAGGTAATTTCTGGTGTTACAAACGGATTTCCGTCTCTGTCGCCACCTGGCCAAAATCCAATATTAATAATATCATTTGATAATGGTTTGTCTTCAAAAATGTTTTGTTGAATATAATCGAAAATTGTTCCAAAGGATTTATAAAATACATTTTCTAAATACCAAATGAGACTCACAGCTTCATCATAAGGCGTGGGTTTTTGATGTTTGAAAAAAGGTGTTTTCCCTAATTGTGCTAACAAATCGTTAATGGTTAACAAATCATTCTTCTTAATAGCTTCAGTTAAATCTGTAATAATTCCTAAAACAGCTCCTGGATAAAACTGTGTTGGATGAGCAGTTAAAACAATTCTAACCTTAAATTCTTCTAAATACTGTCGCAAAATTTCAAGTTTTTGTTCGGAACTAGCAGACTCTTTTAAACTTCTTAAGGTTCCTATTCCATCCATATTATTTACGATTGGAAAAGAAGCATCTTCAATAGCATCGAACAATACTACTTGTCTTTCTATGTATTGAATAAAACGAAACAGCAAACTCAATTGACTTTCTTTGCTTCGTCGTGCTTGGTATTTCTTGAAAAACGTATCTACTATTGTTGTTGGGTTGTCACCTTGTGTAAACCCTTTTTGACAAGTTTCATGAAACAATGGCAATAACACTCCAGTTTTTGTAATCGTATCGAATGGAAGTGTCATAAAGATACTGTTATAAATTTGGTATCTTGATAATACATTTTGTTGAAACCTTACTAGCTTTGGTTGAGTAGACATATAATTTTATTTACTTATAAAAGTACTAATTAATGTTATTATGAAGTATATGATTATTTTCTGATTTGTAATTAAATAAAAAAGGCTCACAATTGTGAGCCTTTACCAAATAATCAAAATGATTATTTACTTAACATAAGCAATTCGTTGCAAACAACTTCGGTTGTATATCGTTTCATACCTTCTTTATCTTCCCAAGAACGCGTAGTTAATTTCCCTTCTATGGCAATTTCTTTACCTTTTTGTAAATATTTCTCAACTAAACTAGCTGTCTTTCCCCAGGCAACTACATTATGCCATTGAGTGTCTGTTACCTTTTCTCCTTGTGCATTTTTATAGCTTTCATTTGTAGCTATAGAAAATTTTGCAAGCATTTTTCCTGATTCTAAATTGATAATTTCTGGATCGTTTCCTAGATTTCCAATCAACTGTACTTTGTTTTTTAGCGTGTTCATAATTATAAATTTTAATGTTAAACAGTTAATACTATTGAACCTTCATCGATTCAACACTGCAAATATGAAACAGCCACCAAATTTTATTCGGTTATTAACTATTTAAACTCGTTTGTAAATGTTTGTAGTCGTTTGTAAACGAATATTTTGTATATTACAAGTGAAATGCATTTGTCTAAATGAGATAACTGAATTACTAATTGAATTAATTACTATACTCATTAATACTTTTTTACCGAAATAAAAATTAATAGATTAACCAAAAAAACAATGAACAAAGCCAACCTAATTTTATCTGTTTCATTTTTGCTGCTTTCATTTTCCTATGGACAACAAAAAGATACAATTTATGGAAAGGTCAAATCTATTAGAGAAAAAGTTATATTTCTAACAGAAAGAGATAATCCTAAATTGAATGAAATTGACAGTGACTATGGGCACTCTGGATTTATAGGGCCTGAATCTACAATTTCTCAATTTAAGGATATATGGTACTCAACTAATTTTTGTTACTACATCAATTATGAAAGACATTTTAATGAAAATGGATTTTTGATTGAAGATATTTGGTACAACAAAAAAGACTCGCTTGAAAACTATTATAGATATGAGTATGATAATAAAGATAGACTAATTAGAAAAATTGATTCCATTTACGATTTAGTTTACATTGACACACATTACTATGAAAGCGATAGGCACGAAACTATCATAAGTCAAAACTCGGGTTTAGATTTTTATAATTATCAATATAAAAGATATGACGAAAACGGAAAATTAATTAGGCAAAAAAGTATTGACGAATACGGAACAATAGATGAGTATATTTTCAAATACAATGATAGAGGTAAACTACTTTACCGAATTTATAAAAACCCTAATAGCTATAGAAAAGTTGGAGAAAGAACTTGGTCTTGGGGTATACAAGACACAATAGGTAATATTTATAAAGATTTGGTAAATAAATATGATGAATCGAATAAACTCATAGAGAGAAAACGCTATGGATTAAATTCGGATGGTGACCATAAAGGAATAAAATTAAACGAACACACGATTTTCAAATACAAAAACCATAATTTAATTCAAGAGATAAAAGGCTACTCAAGCGATAGACCTTACTACACTAATTACGAATATGATAAAGAAAATAGATTAACGAAAAAATATTACTATACCGAAAAAGATTCAAATACAAGAAGAATTGAAAAGTATGATTATGAAAATGTTGAATTAAAGTTTTTAGAATATACAGAAGAAGATTGGTCTTCCAAAGAATTAAGACCTTATAAAATTGAATTTAAATACAATTATGATAAGAAGGGAAATTGGAACGAAATAGTTAAAAAAGTAGATGGAATTGAATTGTATAAATGGATTAGAAAAATTGAATACTATAAATAATAAACGAAACCTTATAACAGGTACACCATAAACAAACCTCTATGGAATATAGCATTGAGAAAAGTCTTGAGATTTTAAAACAAACTCCCAAAACATTAAATTCATTTTTGTCTAATTTATCTGATGAATGGATTTTTTGTACTGAAGGTGATAATACTTGGAGTGCTTTTGATATTGTTGGACATTTAATTCATGGCGAAAAAACAGATTGGATTCCTAGAATGAATATTATATTAAGTCATTCAGAAAATAAAACGTTTCAACCCTATGATAGATTTGCTCAATTTGAAAACTCAAAAGGTAAACATCTAAAACAATTGCTAAACGAATTTTCAGATTTAAGACATAAAAATATAGAATACTTAAAGTCCCTAGCTATAACAGAAGCGCAATTAAACCTAAAAGGGAAACATCCTGAATTAGGCGAAGTAACCTTAAAGGAATTATTGGCTTGTTGGGTAGCACACGATTTAGGTCATATTGCACAAATAGCCAGAGTCATGGCAAAACAATATAAAAATGAAGTTGGACCTTGGGTAGAATTTCTTCCTATTTTAACAAAATGATAAATCATGAAAAAAGAATGTCCAGAATGCGGTGAAAAAATTGTTGGCAGAATTGATAAAAAATTCTGTAGTGATGCTTGCCGAAACTCTTACAACAATCGAGTAAATAAAGACAGTAAAAACTTAATTAGAAACACTAATAATAGATTACGCAAAAATTACAGAATATTAGAAGATTTAAATCCTGATAAAAAAACAAAAACATCAAGATCAAAACTAATTGAAAAGGGTTTTGACTTTAATTATTTTACAAGCATTTATACTACTAAAGCAGGAACTGTTTATTACTTCGTTTATGATCAAGGCTATTTACCTTTAGAAGATGATTATTTTGCTTTGGTTAAACGAGAATAATATTATTTCCAATTCTGACCTTTAAGTTTTAAGGCGGCAATTAAAATATCTTTTTGACTAATCTGGCCAATTAATTTTCCGTTTTCAACTATTGGAAATCGTCGTCTTTTAGATTCTAAAAATTTATTTGCAGCATCAAAAACATTCATGTTTCCATCAATAGTTTCAACGTTTTTAATCATTCTATTTTCAACATTATCTTGAGCCATAGGCATATTATAATATCTGCTATCACTAATTTGTTTCAGGCAATCTCCTTCAGATATAATTCCAACAAGCTCATTATTTTCATTAACAACTGGTCCTCCAGAAATTTTATTTTTTATTAATCCATCAATAACTTCTTCAACAGACTGCTCTGGCTTAAATGTAATGAGGTTAGTAGTCATATAATCTCTCACCTTAAAAGGAATAGATTCTGACTCCTTTTGCTGTTGCTTTCTTGCGCCTTGAAAACTTTTAATTCCCATAATAAACATGTTTTAGTGAACTTAAATTTACTGAAAATAAGGCAATTAAACTAACATTAATATCTATGAGATTATTTTGTATTTTTATAAAACCAACTAACACTTCCAACTATGCTTAAAAAAATAACTGCTTTCCTTCTAATTATTTTAGCAATCTATTTAAGTTATTCAGCTTTAATGCCAAGTAAAATTTCTGGTTTAGATGCTCCAAAAAATTCATTTTCTACTGAAAGAGCTTTAGTTCATCTTAAAGCCATCAGTAAAAAACCACATTATATAGGTTCTCCTGAGCATGAAAATGTTAGAAACTATATTGTAAAATCTCTAAATGATTTAGGCTTAGAAACAGAAATACAAGATGAATATTCGTTTACCGATTGGGGAACAATTACCAAACCAAAAAATATACTAGCGAGAATAAAAGGTAGTGATAATTCTAAAGCTTTATTATTACTCACACATTACGATAGTAATCCGCATTCATCCTTTGGGGCAAGTGATGCTGGCTCTGGAGTTGTGACTATTTTAGAAGGTTTACGTGCTTTTTTAAGTGAAAATAAACAACCTAAAAATGATATTATAATTCTTATTACTGACGCCGAAGAGCTTGGTTTAAATGGCGCAGATACTTTTGTAAACAAACACCCTTGGGCTAAAGATGTAGGACTAGCTTTAAATTTTGAAGCTCGTGGAAGTGGAGGACCAAGTTATATGCTAATTGAAACCAATGGTGGAAATCAAAATCTTGTTAATGAATTTGTAAAAGCTAATCCAGATTATCCTGTAGCTAATTCTTTAGCCTATAGTATTTATAAAATGCTACCTAACGATACAGATTTAACTCGCTTTAGAGAAGATGGAGATATAGATGGATTTAATTTCGCTTTTATTGATGACCATTACGATTATCATACTGCACTAGATAATTATGATCGTTTAGATAGAAACACACTAGAACATCAAGGTTCTTATTTAATGCCATTACTTCACCATTTTTCTAATGCTAATTTAAATAATCTAAAAAGTGATGCTGACGATGTTTACTTTAATGTGCCATTGTTTAAAACTATTAGTTATCCGTTTTCTTGGATTTTACCTATGCTTATTCTAGCAATATTAATATTTATCGCATTGGTTTTTTATGGAATTAATAAACGTACATTAGACTCAAAGCATATGGCTGCTGCGTTTCTTCCAGGAATTGCTGCGGTTTTAATTAATGGACTAGTTGGCTATTTTGGCTGGAAGGTTTTATTAGCAATCTACCCACAATATGGTGAGATTTTACATGGTTTCCCTTATAATGGACATTTATATATTTGGGCTTTTGCTTTGTTTTCAACTGGTGTTTGTATGTGGCTTTATAACAAGGTTTATAAGCCCGAAAACACTGCAAGCTTAGTTGTGCCTCCTTTATTTTTATGGTTGGTAATATGTGGTGTTATAGCTTTTAAACTTAAAGGCGCAAGCTTTTTTATTATTCCAGTATACTTTGGATTAATAAGCTTGTTTGTTTTAGTAAGACAAAAGCATCCTAACATTATACTTATGGCATTACTGCTGTTCCCTGCATTAATGATTTTATCGCCATTTATAAAAATGTTTCCTGTTGGGTTAGGCTTAAAAATGCTAATAGCAACTACACTTTTAGTTTCATTAATATTTTCTTTATGTATTTCTGTTTTTGGATTTTCTAGATATAAAAATAGATGGGCTTATGCACTATTTCTTGCCTCACTAGGCTTTTTTATAACTGCACATTTTCAGTCTGGATTTAATGAAGAAAGACCAAAACCTAACAGTTTGGTTTATATTTTAGATGCTGATAATGACTCTGCAATTTGGGGAACTTACGATACAATTTTAGACGATTGGACAAAAACATATTTAACAGATAATCCTGATACTTCTGATAATATAAAGAAAACAACTTTTGGAAGTAAATATGATACAGGTTTTACATTTAGTAAAAAAGCTAACATAAAACCATTAGATCAACCTTATATAGACAAGCAAAAAGACACAATTATTGATAATGTTAGACATATAAAATTATTTATTTCACCTCAACGATATGTAAATCGTTTAGAGTTTTTTGCAGATTCAACTAATCAATTTTTATCATTTAATATAAATGGGTTAGACGTGCAAAAAGCCAAAGGTGAAAACTCGGTATTTAAAAAGCGAAAAAGTAACAGGTTGTTTGGTTTTTATGTGGCTGATGATAATCATTTAGAGTTAGAGTTTACAACTCCAGCTTCTCAAAAAACTGAGATAATGTTATATGAAGCTTCATTTGATATGTTAGAAAACGACATGTTTAATGTTACTAAACGACCAAAAACAATGATTCCAAAACCATTTGTACTAAATGATGCAGTAATTATTAAAAAGAAAATTACTATTGAATAAACAAATAAGTATAATTGGTTGTGGCTGGTTAGGTTTGCCTCTAGCTAAAGAATTAATAAAAGACTCATTTAAAGTAAAAGGCTCAACAACTACAACCAATAAATTAAGCTTGTTAAAAGCAGTAAACATTGAACCTTATATTATAGAGTTTACCAAAGATGGTATTAATGGTGATATAAAAAATTGTCTTTCTGGCAGTGATATTTTAATCTTAAATGTGCCTCCTGGATTGAGGAAACAGCCTGAGACAAATTTTGTAAACCAAATTGAATATCTAATTCCGTATATTGAAAATTCATCAATACAAAAGTTAATCTTTATAAGCTCTACCTCTGTTTATTCTGATGAAGAATCAATTCCAATAATTACTGAAAAATCAATCCCAAAACCAGAAACAGAATCTGGAAAGCAGCTTTTAATTATAGAAAATTTGCTTCAAAATAATACGCATTTTCAAACAACTATTATCCGTTTTAGTGGTTTGTATGGTGGAGACAGACATCCAGCAAAATCATTATCAGGAAAAATTAATCTTAAAAATCCTGAAGCTCCAGTAAATTTAATCCACTTGAATGATTGCATAGGCATTATTAAATCGGTTATAAAAAACAATGTTTGGAACAACAAGTTTAATGCATCTACTACACCACATCCTTCAAGAAAAAATTATTATACATCAGTCTGCAATTCATTAAATTTACCTGTTCCTAAATTTGATGAAAGTATGATAAACAAAGGAAAAATTATAAACTCAGATAAACTGGTACAACTTTTGAATTATAGCTTCAAAATAAAACTATAATATTTGCATCCTTTTATGATTTAATACTATTAATTTTTATAGTTTTAGCCCATTAAAATTTAAACAGATGAAAAAGATTTTACTTTTACTTGTTGTTATGTCTTCATTTAGCTTAACAGCACAAAACAAAACAGAGCTTAAAAAGCATTTTGAAGCTTATTATAAACAAATGAAATCTCAAGGAGACATACAAGGTGTAATAAATGCTATGACACACTTAGATGTATTAGAACCTAGTCAGGCTCGTAAAGATACTTTAGCTTACATTTATGTGTCTGAAGGAAGAAATTTAGAAGCTTTAAATACAATAGGTATTGAAAAAAAAGCTACAGATTCTAACATTAATCTCGAAGTTAAAGCTATAGCATTAAATGCGTTAAATGAACCTGCACGTGCTTTAGAATTTTATAATCTTTTATTTGAAAGAAAACCAGGACCTCAGTTAGCTTATGAAATTGCAGATTTAAGCGCTCAAACTGGAGATTTTGCTACTGCTAAAACTAAAATTGAGTATGGTTTAGCAAATGTTAAAGATGATATGAAACGTACTTTTTATGAAACACAACAACCTTATCAAACTTCATTAAAAGCGGCTTTTATCTATTTAAAAGCGCTTGTTATCTTTAATGAAGATAAAGATGCTAATGTTGAAACTGCACTTGCTACATTAAACCATGCTTTAGTTATCGACCCTAATTTTAATATGGCTGTATTAACTAAAAACGCATTATTAGCAAGACAAAAAGGAGAATAAATAATAGATTTTATATAAAAAAAGCAGCCAATAGGCTGCTTTTTTTGTTCTCTATATTTTGGTTATCACCAAATTCTAACTCGTTTTTCTGGAGCTAAATACATTTTATCTCCTTCTTTAATATCAAACGCTTCATAAAACGCATCAATGTTTTTTAACGGTTGTGTAGCTCTATACATTCCTGGAGAATGTGGATCGGTTTTAATACGTGTTCTAAGAGCTTCTTCTCTCATTAAAGTTCTCCATACAGTTGCCCAGCTCATAAAGAAACGTTGCTCTGCAGTAAAACCATCAATTTTTTCTGGTCTTCCATTCTCTTTAAAACTTCTTTGTAGTCCATCATAAGCACCAAGAACTCCTCCTAAATCTCCAATGTTTTCTCCAAGTGTAAACTTACCATTAATGTAAACACTATCTAAAACTTCAATTTGGCTATACTGTTCTGCTAAAGCATCACCACGTTTAGTAAACTCTTCTAAATCTTTTGGAGTCCACCAATTTTTTAAGTTTCCATTAGCATCAAAACGTGCTCCAGAATCATCAAATGCGTGAGATATTTCATGACCAATAACGGCTCCAATTCCTCCATAATTTACAGCATCATCAGCAGTATAATTATAAAAAGGTGGTTGTAAGATTGCTGCTGGAAATACAATTTCATTATTTAATGGGTTAAAATAAGCATTCACTGTTTGTGGTGCCATTCCCCATTTCTTTTTATCAACTGGCTCGTTTATTTCAGAGTAACTCTTTTTAGTTGCCCAATCTGTTACTGCTAAAATATTTTCTGTATAGCTATTACCTTCTTTTATTTGAAGTTTAGAATAATCTTCCCATTCATCTGGGTAAGCAATTTTAACAGTGAATTTATCTAATTTTTCAACTGCTTTTTTCTTTGTTTCATCAGTCATCCAATCTAAAGCCATAATTCTATCTTGGAATGCTGCAATAATGTTTTTAATCATTTTTTCAGCTTTAGCTTTAGCTTCTGGCGGAAACTTAGCTTCAACATATAATTGCCCAATTGCTTCTCCTACAGAATTATCAACAGTTCCTAAAGCTCTTTCTTCAGCAGGACGCATTGCTTTATCTCCATTTAAAGTTTTGCTATAAAAATCCCAGTTTGCTTTTTCAATTGGTGTACTTAATAAGCCAGCTGCTCCATTTAAAGTAGACCAACGTGTTAATGTTTTTAAGTCTTCAACATTTGTTTCCTTTAAAAATGTTTCTAGAGCAGTCATATATTTTGGTTGCAAAACTATAACTGTATCTAGTTGTTTTTCAACACCTAAATCTGCAATAAATTTTTTCCAATTAATACTTGAGGTCATGCTTTGCAATTCGCTCATAGATCTTGGGTTATTAAAATTACGTGCATCTCTGCTTTGTACTTTGTCTAATCTTGGGCTAGCAAGCTTAGTCTCTAATGCTAATATTTTTTGTGCATCAACACGAGCTTTAGCTTCATCAACACCAATAAACTTGAACATTCTAACAATATGATCAACATATTGCTGGCGTATTTCTTTAGATTTATCATCTTGATCTAAGTAATAATCTCTATCAGGTAAACCTAAACCACCAGGCACTATATAAGCTGCGTTAACCTTACTATTGCTTAAGTTTGGAAATGAAGCTAATCCCATAAATGGTGCAGAAATAGCATTACTAGATGCAATTGCTGTTTGTAAATCTGATAAGTTTTTAACAGCATTAATTCTATCTAGATAAGGTTGCAATGGAGTAATTCCTGCTTTATTTCTAGCAACAGTATCTAATTCAGATTCAAATAATAACAATGCTTTCTTTTGATCTGTACCATCAGCATATGTTCCCAACTCTTTTGAAGTCTTTACAATGTCTAATACATCTTGTCTTGTAGATTTACGTAAAACGCCAAAACCTCCCCAAGTAGATTCATCTTCTGGTATGGTAGTGTGTTTCTCCCAATTACCATTTACATACTTGTAAAAATCGTCTTTTGGACTTACCGAAGTGTCCATATTCTCTAGAATGATTCCTGGAATTTTTTCTGTCATTGCAGTATCTTTTTTTGGCTCTTCTTTACATGCAACTAAAGCAATAAAAGCAAAACCAGAAACTGCCAACATCATTTTAATATTGGTTTTATTCATAATTTATATAGTTTAATGGATTTCATGAATGCGAAGCATTTCATAGTTATTAAATATTTGATTTATATAAAATTAGTTATTTATTAGAAGGTTAAACCTCTAAATTGTTACATCTTAACAAAACATTAAGAAAAATGAAAATTAGAACTTACTGATTAGTAAGGTTTTTCAATAACTTGAGATTCAAACTCTAGTTTTTTATTAATTTGAAGATTCAAATTAGTAAAAGCAACCAAAAGGTCTTTAATATCTTTTAACACTACCTTCTTGTCAATATTATCAAGATTTGCAGAATCATGGAGTTTTAAAAGTTTAGTTTCTAAAACTGTTATTCTAGAATCTATGGCTGGCGATTTTATTGTTGCAGGAGTTTCAGCTTTAAAATCGTTTATAAATGTTTTAAAAATTGCTTCTTCGTCTTTAAAAAAAGAGAAGTTTGCGTTTTTAAGTAAGTCAATATTTGTTGAAAGATCTTGATATTTTTGCCAAGTACTTACAGCATTTTGTGAATCTGCACTAAGTAAATACTCAACATATTTAATTTTTTCAATATCCTCTTTGGTTATTTTCTGTTCCTCTTTGGTTGTTTCAATTATGGTAGTGTCAACAGCTTTAGGCTCTTGATTACAGCTAGAAACTAAAAAAATGAAAAAAGAAAAATAAATAAACTTCATAGGTATAATACTGTTCAATAGTTTACAAAGAGTAATATGGTGTAAATATAATTAAACTTAATTGTTATTGCTTTAGTATAATTTGGGTTTATTATGTTTTATAAACCTTTTATTCTTTTTATTTTTGGTTAAAATTTAAACATATAATGGCGTCTAAAATATTAATTATAGGAGCATGTGGTCAAATTGGGTCGGAATTAACTTATAAATTGCGTGAAATTCATGGAGACGATAATGTAATTGCTAGTGATATTAGTTATAATAATCTTGATGTTGTAAACTCAGGAATTTTTGAAATTGTCGATGCTCAAGATTATGCCTCAATACTTATTTGTGTTGAAAAACATAAAATAGATACCATATATTTAATGGCTGCTATGCTAAGCGCCACAGGTGAAAAGTACCCAATGAAAGCATGGGATTTAAATATGAACTCACTGTTTCATGTACTAAACCTTGCCAAAGCAAAATATATAAGTAAAATATTCTGGCCATCTAGTATTGCTGTTTTTGGGCCTACAACTCCTAAAGAAAACACACCTCAACATACAGTTATGGAGCCCTCAACAGTTTATGGAATAACTAAACAAGTTGGTGAACGTTGGTGCGAATATTATTTTGAAAAGTATGATGTTGATGTTCGTAGTATTCGTTATCCAGGAATTATAAGCTGGAAAACATTACCAGGTGGAGGAACTACCGATTATGCTGTAGAAATATACCACAAAGCATTAAAGGATGGTACTTACGAGTCTTTTTTATCTGAAAACACCGAATTACCAATGATGTTTATGGACGATGCTATTGATGCTACTATTAAAATAATGGATGCTCAAGCAGATAATATAAGCATTAGGTCTTCATACAATTTAGCAGCAATGAGTTTTACTCCAAAAGAAATTGCCGAGTCTATTAAAAGTGAGCTAAAGGATTTTACTATTACCTATAAACCAGATTTTAGGCAACAAATTGCTGATAGCTGGCCAAAATCTATAGACGATAGCTACGCAAGAAAAGACTGGAACTGGAATCATAATTTTGATTTAAAACTAATGACTAAAGAGATGCTAACACAACTTAGTAAAAAATAAGTTTTTTTAAATAACATAAAAAAGGCTTTACACAACGTAAAGCCTTTTTTATTTCTTATCCTGTTTCTAGTTTTAAACTCATAAAATTAAAAAAGACCTACATTTTCATGTAAGTCTTCTTTTCTCAAGTTGCTCCTCCTCTTGGGCTCGAACCAAGGACCCTCTGATTAACAGTCAGATGCTCTAACCAACTGAGCTAAGGAGGAAGGTGTTTTACCTTTTTTGAGGTTGCAAATATATTGTATTTTTTAATTTCAACAAATATATTTTTAAAAATTATTTTTATTTAAATATCGCTCTGAAAATGTCGTTACCATTAGCAAATAATACCAAAGCAATTAAAATGAAAAATCCAACCATTTGAGCGCGTTCTAAAAACTTCTCTGATGGTTTACGACCAGAAATAATTTCATACAGTAAAAACATAACATGACCACCATCTAAAGCTGGAATAGGTAATAAATTAAGTACTCCTAACATAATAGACAAAAAGGCTGTTAAAATCCAAAATGCTTGCCAGCTCCATGTTCCTGGAAAAATATCATAAATAGCCTTAAAGCCTCCAACACCTTTATAGGCACCTGTACTTGGTGTAAAAATAGCTTTTAACTGTTCACCATATGAAGAAATTTGCCCTGTGAATTTTGAAAAACCAGCACCAAAACTCTCTCCAAACGTATATTCAGTAGTTATTAAATCAAAATATCCTAATTCTGCAAAACGGCTTTCATCATAAGCTGGTCTAATACCTAACTCAGCTCTTTCATTAGTTTTTAAAGTTCTTTTTAAAGTGTTTTCTCCTCTAAGAATCTCTACTTCGATAGACGCATTTTTAAGATCTTTTTTTCTCGACTCTAATTGATCATAATATTTTAATTCTTCGCCATTAAAAGAAACCAAAATGTCGCCTTTCTTTAAATCTACCGATTTGTTTACAGATGAATCTGCAACTTCACCTATCATAAAAGGTATTCTAAATTCAAATAATCCTCTTTTTTGTCTTGTAGATAATTGTCCTAAAAAGTCTTCAGGTAAGGCAATTGTTTTTTCTGCATTGTCTCTTTCAATAGTGATAGTTTTTGCACTGATAATATTTTTGCCAATATCTGAATCTTTAATTATCGGATTCTCATTTATTGCCAGAATCTTATCTCCTGTTTTAAAACCTATATCGTTTAATGTTGGGCTCTCTATCCAATAACCATCTTTTAAGCTGTTAACATTTGTGTCTTTGTCTCCATAAGCAAATGACAAAAACACATAAATAACGTATGCTAGAATAAAATTAACGGTTACTCCACCAAGCATAATAATAAGACGTTGCCAGCTTGGCTTTGAACGAAACTCCCATGGTTGTGGTGGCTGAGCCATTTGCTCTTTATCCATACTCTCGTCTATCATCCCAGAAATTTTTACATAACCTCCAAGTGGTAGCCAACCAATACCATAAACTGTATCGCCAATTTTCTTTTTAAATAGTGAATATTTAATATCAAAAAACAAATAGAACTTCTCTACTCGTGTTTTAAACAACTTTGCTGGTATAAAATGTCCTAATTCGTGTAATACGATTAGTAACGATAAACTCAATAAGAATTGCCCAATTTTTATTACAAACTCCATGTGTCTCTAAATCAAAAAAATTATAAGGCACAAAAGTAATGTTTTAACACCATTTAGAAAACAATTATTAATACTCGCTCAATTTTTTAACAACGATTTATTAATTGTGCCTTCATTAGTTTGAAACTGAACAAACAACAAGCCTGATGCTAGTGTAGACACATCAATATTTGACGACCAAGGTGTTTGATGAAGTAATTGCCCTAATGCATTAAATATTCTTATTTCATTAACTATAAGGCTTTCTGGTTTTTGAATAGTAAAACTTTGCGATGTTGGATTTGGGTAAATGCGAAACTCTAAGTCTACTGGTGGCTCATAAAGCCCTAGCTGAACACTATTGTTTTTTGATATTAAATCGCTTTCTGGGTCGAAAACAACATTAGCAACTGTAAAATTTACAGTGTTAAAAAACTCTTCTGTATTGGTTGTGTTATTTAATGTAACATCTAAAACCTCTCCCATTGTCCCGAGAAAACGCAATGGTACTGGAGCTTCAAAATATGATACAGAAACATCACTTTGAGTCTGAGTTATGGTTGTTTTAACCTCTGTTGGACTAATTTGATTCCACTCTATTGTGTAGCTAGGATATCCTTGGTTATATAACCAATCACTAAAAAACTCTGTTAAACTTTGACCACTCGCAGCTTCCATAATTGGAATAAAGTCTTGTGTTTTTGCGTATGCGTATGCATGATCTGTATCGCTTAAGTAATCTTTTAATCCTTGAAAAAAGTTAGCATCACCTACTTTTTTTCGCAACATATGCAAAACCATTGCGCCTTTATTGTATGAAAGTCTACCGCTAAAAATTCTATTAACGCTTAATGTGTCTGTATCTGTTAGATATACAGCGCCACCAGGTTGAGAGGTAATTGAGTTATTGCGTTGTTGTTTCCAAGTTGTAAAGGCTGAGTTCCCATCTAAATTTTCTATTGTTAAACCTGACAGATACGTTGCAAACCCTTCATTTAGCCAAATGTCTTTCCAGCTACCACATGTAATTTTATTACCAAACCATTGGTGTGCCAATTCGTGCGCAATCAAATTACGATCAAAACTTCCCATAAAGGAAACAGTGGTATGCTCCATACCTCCTCCCCATCCAAATTGTGCATGACCATATTTTTCACTTGCAAACGGATATTCCTCAAACAAATTGGTAAATAAGTTCATAATATCAACTGTTACTGGCGTATTAGTTTGAGCATATCCAAGATCTTCAGGATACACATAATTTACAATATCAAAAGGGTTTCCGTTATTAGGTACTGTATGAGAATATACTGAATAGTTAGTTACAGCTATTGCAACTAAATAAGCTGGAATTGGATAATTATGATGGTAATGCGTGGTTTTATTAGAGCCATTTATAGTTTGGCTAACTTCCAACCCATTAGATACAGCTACATACTCGTCGCTAGTAGAGTTAAACTGAGGTGTTGTAATGTAAACATCAATTGACTCAATTTTATCTATTAAATCTTGTTTGCATGGCCACCAACCTTTTGCTCCATAAGGCTCAGAAAGTGTCCATAATACAGGTTTGCCATTATGTGTATTAACCTCAAAACTACCAAAACCAGAGCTTATTGGATTTCCGCTATATGTAATTTCTACAATTCCTGTTTGTCCAGTATTTAAGGTTTGAAATAATGTTATAATTAATTCATCATTTGCGTTTTGAGTAAAAGATAAGCTGTTTCCATTTTGCATAACTTGTGATACAGTCATATTATCAGCTAAATCAAAAGTCACTTCGCTCATATTTTCTTTAGCTTGAAAATGAGTGGTTACAACTCCAGAAATAAATGCTACTGAAGGGTCAACTGTAAGCTCTAACTTGTGATAGGTAACATTATAATTTCCTGTATTTGGGTTAGCTCTAAACAACATTTGATGTAATGCTGATTTACCTTCAGCTTCTCTTATGCTATTTAGTGTTTCATTAAAATCCTGACCAAAAGTTAAGGTCGTAATAAAGCAAAAAACAAGTAGTAAAATTCTTTTCATAGCATTCCATTTAGCAGGTTAAAAATACCCATTTTTTGTATATTCTGTCGTATTTTTGCACTCAAATCTTACATAACGCCTTAAATTATAAACTAATGCTATCTTTTTTTAAAGAGTATAAATTTTTCGGAATTGCTTTATTAATTCTTTCTGTAATTATAATTTCTGTTTTTTATTCAATATTAAATGTTGAAAAACCTCTTCCAGTTTATCAACCTTCAAAAGTGAATTTTGAAATGGTTGATAGTACCATTCAGCATGTAAGTAAATACCATAAAATTGCAAATTTTAGCCTCATTAATCAGAATGGAAAAACCATAACTCAAAATGATTATAAAGATAAGATTTATGTGGCAGATTTTTTCTTTACAACTTGCCAAACCATATGTCCTATAATGACTGATCACATGGTAAAAATTCAAAAAGAGATTTTAAATGATAAAGAAGTAATGTTACTATCACACTCTGTTACTCCTAAAATTGATAGCGTTGCTCAACTAAAGCGTTATGCGATTGAAAAAGGAGTTAATGATACTAAATGGAATTTGGTAACAGGCGATAAAAAACAAATTTATGAATTAGCTCGTAAAAGTTATCTAGCTGTAAAAACTGATGGAAATGGTGATGAATATGATATGATTCATACTGAAAATTTTATGCTAATTGATAAAAAGCGTCAAATTAGAGGCTACTATGATGGCACTAAACCTGAAGATATTGAACGCTTGCTTAATGATATTAAAATTCTTAAAAAAGAAGACTAATCATACTTTTCTGCTTACAATTTTTTTACCCTAAATTTTTACATTATTTTTGCTTCTTTAAAATCAATCTAAATAAGCTTGGAAGTAACATTAGCACATCTTAAACGTGGAGAACGAGGAATAATCATTGATGTTTCGTCAATTCATATTCCTTTAAAATTACTCGAAATGGGCTGTTTACCAGGCAATGAGGTAGAGCTTGTGCAAGTTGCTCCATTTGCTGACCCAATGTACCTAAATGTAAACGGAACGCATTTAGCCATAAGAAAAGAGACTGCTATTCATATTTTAATAGATATTATAAATGAGTAAGCAGATTAATGTTGCCTTAATTGGAAATCCGAACACTGGAAAAACTTCAGTTTTTAATGCTTTAACAGGATTAAACCAAAAAGTTGGAAATTATCCTGGTATTACTGTCGAAAAAAAGGAAGGTATTTGCAAATTACCAAGAGGTGTTAAAGCTCACATAATTGATTTACCAGGAACTTATAGCCTTAATGCATCATCGCTTGATGAGAATGTAGTTATTGAACTTTTACTAAATAAAAACGATAAAGATTTTCCTGATGTAGCTGTTGTTGTAAGTGATGTTGAAAACTTAAAACGCAACCTTTTACTGTTTACCCAAATTAAAGATTTAGAAATTCCTGTTATTCTTGTTATAAATATGGCAGATAGAATGATTAGAAAAGGAATTTCTTTAGATATTGATTATTTAGAACAGCAACTAAACACAAAAATTGCTCTAGTTAGTACTCGAAAAAGCAAAGGTATTGACGAACTAAAAGAATTAATTTCCAACTATAAAGAGTTGTCTGTTGAGCCATGTATGCATGCTTCAGAAATTGATAAAGATTATTTTGATGGCTTAAGAAAAGCATTCCCAAACCAATTATTGTACAAGCTTTGGCTGGTAATTACTCAAGATGTTAACTTCGGAAAAACTGATAGAAACGAAATAGATCCAGTTGCCAATTTTAAAACCAAATCTAAAGCCGATTTAAAACGTTTACAGCAAAAAGAAACTATTAAGCGATATCAATTTATAAATGATACACTTAAAAAAGGTCAAACTATTGACTTAAATACAGCTACAGATTTACGTATTAAATTTGATAGAGTTCTAACACATAAAGTATGGGGTTATGCCATTTTTCTAATCATATTACTTACAATTTTTCAAGCTATTTATGATTGGTCAAGTGTACCAATGGATTTTATCGATAGTGCATTTGCATCATTAAGTGAATGGACTAAAAACGTGCTTCCAAGTGGTGCTTTTACAAATTTATTGGCTGAAGGTATTATTCCTGGGCTTGGTGGTATTGTTATTTTTATACCTCAAATCGCATTTTTATTTCTCTTTATTTCAGTTCTTGAAGAAAGTGGTTATATGAGTCGTGTTGTGTTTTTAATGGATAGAGGCATGCGTCGCTTTGGATTAAGTGGTAAAAGTGTTGTTCCTCTTATTTCAGGTACTGCTTGCGCTATTCCTGCAATTATGGCAACTCGTAATATAGAAAGTTGGAAAGAACGCCTTATTACTATTCTGGTAACACCTTTTACAACCTGTTCGGCAAGGCTTCCTGTATATTTAATAATTATATCTTTAGTAATACCTGAAGGAAGAATTTTCGGTTTGGGCTATCAAGCATTGACTTTGATGCTTTTGTATTTAATTGGGTTTGGAGCAGCCTTAATTTCGGCTATGATTTTAAATAAAGTGCTTAAAATAAAAAGCAAAACTTTTTTTGTGGTTGAAATGCCAAATTATAAATGGCCAATGCTTAAAAATGTTGCATTAACAGTTCTAGAAAAGACAAAGTCATTTGTTTTTGGTGCTGGAAAAATCATTTTGGCTATTTCAATTGTATTGTGGTTTTTGGCTTCTTATGGTCCTGGTGATGACTTTAATAAAGCTGAAGATATTGTAGCTAAAGAATATGCTTCTCAAAATTTATCAGAAGAAGAACTACAACAACATATTGCATCATACAAATTAGAACATTCATTTATTGGTATCACTGGTAGAGCTATCGAGCCAGCAATTAGACCTTTAGGTTATGATTGGAAAATAGGAATCGCTATAGTAAGTTCGTTTGCTGCTCGCGAAGTATTTGTGGGCACTTTAGCTACTATTTATAGCGTAGGAAATGATGATGAAGATACTATTAAAAACAGAATGGCTGGAGAGGTAAATCCTATTTTAGGAGGCCCTTTATTTAACTTTGCCTCAGGTATATCATTGTTGCTATTTTATGCTTTTGCAATGCAATGTATGAGTACTTTAGCAATTGTAAAGCGAGAAACCAATAGCTGGAAATGGCCAATTTTGCAATTAACTATTATGAGTGCTTTTGCATATATTGTTGCTTTAATTGCGTATCAGGTTTTAACATAATTTTCGACTAAGACTCTATGAATACTCTACTTCAAAATATACTTGTTTTTTCTGCTCTCGTATTAGCTGTTGGTTTCTTAGTAAAAAAGTACTTTTTTAAAAAAACAAAAGCAGATAAAAGTTGTGGTAGCAAAGAAGGCGATTGTGGATGCCATTAATACTACTCTATTTTAGACACATTAATAGGGATTTTTTCTTCAATGGTATTGGTAACATCTAGCCCAAAGTCTTCAATTGCACTTAAACCTACAGATTTTAAAAATCTATAAATTCTTACTGTAAACATATCAATTACTGAAAGTTTATTATCAGATGCTACTCTAGAGTTTATAAGTATATATTTAAAATCTGGTGGTACTTGAATATTAGAATTTTCATAAAAAACATTTACGCCTTCTATATCTCCAGATTCTTTTAAATCAGCATGAATTTTTTTGATTGCCTGATCGATTAAATGAGGTTCTTTAAACCCTAATTTTAAATTTACAAAAAAGCAATTTTTAGGTATTATAGTACAAACACTATAATCCATACCATAAGGTTTATCAGTGATATCAATATGCAAAAACCAATATACTTCGGCTTTTTTGGGCTGCATATAAAACAATGAATGTACTATTGTTTTATCTATAAAATTAATTCGCCTTGATCTTGCTGGATATACTAAATTGGTAGATGTATATGGTAATTTTTTATTCGCAATAACACTTTCTAACATTGGTTTTATGTGGTCAATGTCTTCATATTCGGCTACACTATTTCTCAATAATTTTGCTTTATGATGAAAATACAAAAGCGTAAAGAAAATAATTGCTAGTAAAAGTGTAAACCAACCACCATGTACGATTTTGTTTAGATTTGATGTTAGGAAAGTAAATTCAATTACAAAAAAGATGACAAATAAAATCACTATCAAAACTCTTGCCTTCTTATGTCTTATCAACATTAAATAACCTAACAATAAGCTTGTCATTAACATATCAATAGTTATTGCTAATCCATAAGCGGCTTCCATATTTGAGGCCTTTTGAAAAATAACTATAACTAGTAAACAACCAGCTAATAGGAAATAATTAATAAACGGAATATAAATTTGTCCTTTATGCGTTGATGGATACTTAACTTTAAGATTGGTCCATAATTTAAGTTTTATGGCTTCATTAACTAGTGTAAAAATTCCTGTAATTAAAGCTTGACTTGCAATTATGGTAGCCAAAGTTGCAATGCCAATAATATAAGGTAAAATAGATTTTGGAACAGTTTCGTAGAAAACAGATTCTACTGTTACATTTGGCTGAAGAGATAAGCAAAATGCGGCTTGCCCAAAATAACTAAGTAATAACATACTTAATACAAACACCCAAGTGATTCTTATATTTCGTTTACCACAGTGTCCTAAATCTGAATATAAAGCTTCTGCTCCTGTTATACATAAAAAAACTGCTCCTAAAACCCAAAGTGCTTCTGGATATGTTTTTAGAAATGATAATGCATACATTGGATTAACTGCAGCTAATACATCTGGGTTTTTTATTATTAGATTTAGCCCTAAAACACCTAAGGTTAAAAACCAAATAAGCATTACTGGGCCAAAAAAACCTCCAATTTTTTTGGTTCCAAATTGCTGAATTGAAAACAGCATAATCACAATAACACAAACTATTGGTAGCGTTGGTAACTCTGGATAAATTAAACTTAATCCTTCAACAGCAGAAGAAATTGAAATTGCAGGTGTAATAAATCCGTCACTTAATAATGTTGCACAACCTATGAGTGCTGGAATTATTATCCATTTAGACTTCGTTTTTCTTAACAATGCATATAATGAGAATATTCCTCCTTCTCCATGATTATCTGCATTTAAAGCTAAAAACAAATACTTAAGAGTAGCTATTAGTATTAACGACCAAAATATACACGACATACTTCCCATTATAAGTATGTGGTCAAAAATTTTGCCTTGTGATATTGCTGTAAATACGTATAATGGCGAGGTACCAATATCACCAAATACAATCCCTAAAGTCATTAATAATGACGCTAATGATACTTTATTGATACCTGATTTGTCCATTATTTCATTATTAAATAGCTAACAATTCCTGCGAAATATCCTAGCAAAGCTAACCATGACATTTTCTTTAAATACCATAAAAAATCTATTTTAAGTATTCCCATTGCAGCAACTCCAGCAGCTGAGCCAATAATTAGAACACTACCTCCAGTACCAGCGCAATACGCTAAAAATGTCCAGAAATTATGGTCTTGAGGAAATATATCTAAAGGATACATTCCCATTGCTCCTGCTACTAAAGGTACATTATCAACAATAGAAGATAGCAATCCTAAAACAATATTTATAATATATATATTACTGAAAGAGTTTTCTAATGTTGTTCCTAATAATGTTAATGTTCCGTTAGACTGAAGCGAGGCAACAGCTAGTAATATCCCTAAAAAGAAAAGTACACTTGGCGTATCTATCTTTTGAATAGTTCTTGCTACAGAAAACGAATGTCTTACATCTTCTGGTTTTTTTCTATGCAATATTTCGGTTACAATCCACAAAACACTTAAGCTAAACAGCATTCCAACAAATGGAGGTAAATGTGTAATGGTTTTAAAAACAGGAACAAACAATAACAATCCAACTCCTAAAGCTAAAATAAAATAACTCTCTTTTGTACTTATTTGAGAGTGATTGTTATCAGTTTGCTCTGCATTATTATCTATATTTCCTTTTATATAAAAAGAAACAACAGTTAATGGAACTAACAAACACATTAAACTTGGTATAAAAAGACCAAGAATTATAGCGTTAGTTGAAACTTGCCCTCCGTTCCACAGCATAATTGTAGTCACATCTCCTATTGGCGACCATGCGCCTCCAGCATTTGCTGCTATTATAATAAAACCAGCAAAATACCAAAGGTCAGATTTGTCGTCGAAGAATTTTTTTATTAATGCAACCATAACAATGGTTGTTGTTAAATTATCTAGTACAGCTGATAAAAAAAATGTGAGAATCGATAACAACCATAATAGTTTTATCTTTTTTGTTGTGGTAATAACCTTGTTAATAATACTAAACCCATTATGAGAATCAATCAGCTCTACAATGGTCATAGCTGCTAAAAGAAAAAATAATATTTCAGCAATTTCTTCAAAATGCTCAGACAGATGTAGCTTTGTTTCAATAGCGTCATGTCCTATAAAAATTAATATAGCCCACAACGTAACTCCAGTAAACAAGGCTGTTGCTGCTTTATCTATTTTAACTACATGCTCTAATGCAATAAATAAATATCCAACAACAAAAAAAATGATCATTAGTTCCATTATAACCTTTAAGCTGCTTTTTTCTTGGCTACTGAAGCCAAGTTATTGTTAATAATTTGAGCCCATTTCTCGGCTCTTTTGTATTCAAAATCCTCTCTATAATCATTATCAATATTATAAAAATTAAAAAGATAAGAAGATTTATTTGTTGTAGAAGTTAACCTTAAATCTATAGTATCTAAAATATTAACAACCACTTTATCAATTCGTTTTTGCGAAACATTTTTTAAAATTTCACATTGATTAATTCCACTTAAATTTACAATATTAAAATCATCACTATCAAACCCTTTTTTATATAAAAGTATTTGTTGTGACTCATCTATCCCAATAAAAGTATTTCCCCAAAACTCTTTCTGATTGATTTTTAAATTATTTTTAATAGCAACACTATTAAAAAGTTTAATTGTTTTATTAAAATCTGTGTTTCCAGATTTAATCATTAAAAATATTGGTAAAAAGATGCTAATAAAAATTATAGCAGTTATGATAGCTACTTGTGTATTCATTTTTTTATGTTTTAAATTATTTTATATTAAAAATCCTAATGACTAAAACTTAGTCAAAGTCTTACTAAAAAAATAAAACGTTTAATAAAATGAATGGAATGGAAAGATCATTTTAGTACTCTCTAGACTAGGAGTTACTAAATGAATAAAATTATAGGTAAGCTTATTTGTTTTATTATTATGCTTAAGAATTGAATTAACTCTAAGGCAATAAATACTACTTGTTTTCTTAAATCCAGAAATTAAAACAGTATTAACATCTAGCTCTGACTCAACTAATAAAAAAGTAGAATGATTAGCGTTTTTGAATACTAAATCCTGTTTTTCGCTTTTAATTTGAGATTGAGTCTTTATCTCAGAATTAGCAAAACTAATAGAGCTTATACTAAATAATAAGACGCAAAATATAACTTTTAAATAAGCAAAAAACACTTCTTTTTTCATTAACGCAGAAGTAACTATTGATAAATAAATTAAAGATTTTACATCAATAGAATGCTTAAAGCAACATTGAATAAATCTTGGTAAAAGTATATATAAATTCGTTAACGTAATGTTAAATTAATTAAGCACTGGCTATTATCTAAAATTAATAAAATCACTTTCAAAATTCAATATTTTAGTTATCTTTGAAAAATATTTAAGTAAGCTTAAAAATTAATTAAAGTAATAAAAAATGTCAGTAGCAATTGAAAACTTTGTAAAGGCCATTTACAAAAACGACATACAAGATAATAATGACACCAAGCCTGGTAACATTGCCAAAAAGCTGGGTATTTCTAATGCTGCAGCAACAGATATGGCAAAGAAATTAGCGACAAAAGATTTGTTACATTATGAAAAATATCAAGCACTTCAGTTAACAGAAAAAGGCACAAAAATGGCACTAAATGTTGTGCGTAAACATCGCCTTTGGGAAGCTTTACTATTCAAAATGTTTGATATGAGCTTACATGAAATTCATCGTGAAGCTGAACTGTTAGAACATGAAACTTCAGATTTTTTGGCTAATAAAATAAGTGAGTATTTAGGAAATCCAAAATTTGATCCTCATGGAGACCCAATTCCAAATGCTGATGGCGAAATCACTACTGAAGATATATCTATTGCTTTGTCACAATCTAAAGAAGGCAAAACATACATTATATCTAGATTAATGAGTGATGATAAAGAGTTTTTCGATTTCTGTGCACAAAATGGATTGAAATATGGAAACACTATTACTATTACAAAGCAATTCAGTAAAAACAAAATGACACAAATCTCAATTAATAATAACACTATTCTTCTTAATGAAGATTTTACAAACATTATCTATGTCAACGAAATTTAACAAGAACATATTTGCGCTTTTTTTAAGTCTAATTTCTGCTTCGGCATTTGCTCAAGAAGATGAATCTCTTGAAGCGCTAATAACAGACAGACCAGATGCAACAGAATCTCCAACACCAATGCCAAAAGGTTTCCTTCAAGTAGAAACAGGATCATTTTACGAATCTTTTGAAGACAATAACATTAAAAATGAAAACTATACTTACAATACTACTTTGGTTCGTTACGGTTTATTAAATAATCTCGAACTTCGATTAGGATGGGATTTTGTTGAGGGCAAAACAAAAGTAAATGGTACAACTTTAGACGATGTCACCAGTGGCTTTAATCCTTTGCTATTTGGTTTTAAAACAAGTATAGCACAAGAAAATGGTTGCTTCCCAGAAATTGGATTTCTTGGTCATTTATACCTGCCATTTACTGCAAGTAACGATTACAAACCAGAAACCACAGGAGTAGACTTTAGATTTTCATTTGCACACACCTTAAGTGAAAACTCTAGCTTATCATATAATCTTGGTGCAGCTTGGGGAGACGATTCACCAGAAGCATCGTATGTTTACACTATAGCATATGGTCACAGTATTACTGATAAATTAGGTGCTTACGCAGAACTTTATGGTGATTTACCAGAAAACAGTAAAGCAAATCATCTTTGGGATGCTGGTCTTACTTATTTAGTCTCAAACAATGTGCAATTAGATGCTACAGTTGGTTCAAGCATTACCAAGGGACAAGATATATTAATTAGCGCTGGAGTTAGTTTCAGATTACCTACTAAAAACAATTAATACAATGAAAAAACACATACTAATATTCTCAATTATATCAGTTTTTTTTGGCTGTAAAAATGACAAGAAAGATAACGGAAAACTAAACATTGTTACCACTACAACTATGATTACCGATTTGGCAAAAAACATAGGTGGTGATTATGTAAATGTTCAAGGTTTAATGGGAAGTGGTGTTGATCCGCATTTATATAAAGCCAGTGAAGGAGACGTATCTAAACTTGTAAACGCAGACATTATTTTCTATAACGGATTGCATTTGGAAGGTAAATTGGTTGAAGTCTTTGAAAAAATGGAAAAGAGCAATAAAACACCAATTGCTTTAGCTGAAGAAATTGACAAAAGCACCTTAATAGGTTCAGACTATTTTGCATCAAATTACGATCCTCACGTATGGTTTAATATCGAATACTTCAAACTATTTGCTAATAAAGTAACTAAAGTACTTTCAGAAAAAGATCCTGAAAATGCTGCAAATTATATTGAAAACGAGAAGATTTTCTTATCTAAATTAGATGCTTTACAAGAACAAATAAAAGCGACTATTGAAACACTCCCACAAGAAAAAAGAATATTAGTTACAGCACATGATGCTTTTAATTACTTTGGGAAAAATTATGGTTTTGAGGTGGTTGGATTACAAGGATTATCAACAGCAACTGAGGCTGGAGTACAAGACGTACAAAAATTGGCAGCATTTATTATTGAAAAAAATGTAAAAGCCATTTTTGTAGAAAGTTCTGTTCCAAAACGTACTATTGAAGCCTTACAAGCCGCTGTAAAATCTAAAGGTCATGAAGTTACAATTGGAGGCACATTATATTCAGATGCTTTAGGAAATGCAGGAACCATTGAAGGCACTTATATTGGTATGTTTGAATACAATGTAAACACAATTGTAAACGCACTTAAATAAAGAACTCATTTGTCATTCTGCGCTACGACGCAGAATTCGATTAAAATAATAGATTCCGCATCAAGTGCGGAATGACAGAAAATTATGAAACAAAAAATAGCAGTAAAAGTTGACGATTTAACGGTTGCTTACAACTACAAGCCTGTGCTTTGGGATATCGATTTAGAAATTCCAGAAGGCGTGCTTATGGCTATTGTTGGACCAAATGGCGCAGGAAAATCTACCCTTATAAAAGCTATATTAGGTATTTTAAAACCTATTGCTGGCAGTGTTAGTATTTACGAAAAGCCTTATGAAAAACAACGCTCACTTGTTGCTTACGTCCCACAAAAAGGAAGTGTAGATTGGGATTTTCCAACTACAGCTTTAGATGTTGTTATGATGGGAACTTATGGAAGTTTGGGTTGGATTAAACGTCCTGGTCAAAAAGAGAAAAAAGCAGCACTCGAAGCTTTAGAAAAAGTAGGAATGTTGCCTTTTAAGAGCAGACAAATTAGTCAGCTTTCTGGCGGACAACAACAGCGCATTTTTTTAGCCAGGGCCTTGGTTCAAGATGCATCCATATACTTTATGGACGAACCGTTTCAAGGTGTAGATGCTACAACCGAAATTGCCATCATTAATATTTTAAAAGAATTAAGAAAAGCAGGAAAAACAGTTATCGTTGTTCATCATGATTTGCAAACCGTTCCAGAATATTTTGATTGGGTAACGTTTTTAAACGTGAAAAAAATTGCAACTGGTCCTGTTAAAGACATTTTTAATGATGATAATCTAACCAAAACCTACGGAATTAACTATAAAGTGAGTATTCAAGAGTAATGGATTTACAAGAGTATTTTTCTTTAGTATTTAGTGATTACACGCTTCGTACCATCACATTAGGAACTGCTATTTTAGGAGCAGTTACTGGTATGCTTGGTAGCTTTGCTGTGCTTCGTAAACAAAGTTTACTAGGTGATGCTATTTCGCATGCTGCATTACCTGGAATTGCTATTGCATTTTTAATTACTGGAGCAAAAGACAGTAATACATTGCTATTAGGCGCTTTAGTTAGTGGACTTTTAGGCACGTTTTGGATTAGAGGTATTATTACCAAAACACACTTAAAATCAGATACTGCTTTAGGATTAATTCTTTCGTTGTTTTTTGGTTTTGGAATGCTTTTACTCACTTTTATTCAAAAGCAACCAAACGCAAATCAAGCAGGATTAGATAAATATTTATTTGGACAAGCTGCAACATTAGTTGAAAGTGACGTCTGGTTAATGGCAATTGTTACAGGGCTTTGTTTGTTTGTACTACTACTCTTTTGGAAAGAATTTAAAATATTATTGTTTGATAAAGATTACGCTAAAACCCTTGGTTTTAATACCAAAACCATTGATATTTTAATAACAAGCTTTATTGTTTTGGCTATTGTTTTAGGCTTACAAACAGTAGGTGTTGTGCTTATGAGTGCTATGCTTTTAGCTCCTGCTGCTGCTGCAAGACAATGGACTAACAGTTTGAGCAAAATGGTGTTTTTAGCTGCAGTTTTTGGAGCATTTTCTGGTGTATTTGGAACAGCAATAAGCTCTAGCCAAAATAATTTATCTACTGGTCCTGTAATTGTTTTGGTGGCTTCAGTATTTGTCATATTCTCCTTTATATTTTCGCCTAGTCGAGGCTTACTATTCCGTCAAATCAGATTTATTGCCAACAGACGTGATTTAGAGCAGCAAAAAACGTTAGCGTTTATGTATCACATTGCAGAAACACACGACAATATTTCGCATCCTCATACTATTAAAATATTAAACAATTTTCAAGGGTTTACTCGAAAAACGCTTCAAAAATTAGTAGATAAAGAATATGTGGTACTAGATGGAACTATGTGGAGTTTAACTCAAAAAGGCTTTGACAAAGCTTCAAATTTGTATAACCAACAAGCAAAAGAAGATGAGTAATGCTCAAATAGAAATACAGCTTATTGCAAGTTTAGTTGCCATTGCTTGTGCTATTCCAGGTACATTTTTAGTACTTCGTAAAATGGCAATGATTAGTGATGCTATTAGTCATTCTATATTACCAGGAATTGTTGTTGGGTTTTTTATCACACAAGACCTCAACTCACCTTTACTTATTTTATTAGCAGCTTTAACTGGAGTTATAACAGTAGTTTTAGTTGAACGAATTCAGAAAACAGGATTAGTAAAGGAAGACACAGCTATCGGTTTAGTGTTTCCTGCATTGTTTAGTATTGGTGTGATTATGATTGCTAAAAATGCCAATGATGTGCATCTAGATGTAGATGCGGTTTTATTAGGTGAATTGGCTTTTGCGCCTTTTGATAGACTCTTTATTTCTGGAACTGATGTTGGTCCAAAATCATTATGGATTATAGGTTCTATTTTAGTTATTACTGTTGGATTATTAATTGCCTTTTTTAAAGAGTTAAAAGTAAGTACGTTTGATGCTGGACTTGCGGCTTCACTTGGTTTTTCACCTGCTTTAATTCATTATGGATTAATGACAGTATCATCTGTCACAACGGTTGGTGCTTTTGATGCTGTTGGTGCTATTTTAGTCGTCGCTTTAATGATTGCGCCTGCTGCAAGTGCCTATTTATTGACTACAGATTTAAAGAAAATGCTAGGACTTGCTATTGTTTTTGGTGTTTTGAGTGCTATTTCTGGCTATTGGTTTGCGCATTGGCTTGATGCATCTATTGCTGGTTCAATTACTACCATGCTTGGTGTGTTGTTTTTGTTAGTGTATTTGTTTGCACCAAGTAAAGGACTCATTGCAGTAATGTACAGAGAAAAACAGCAACGTATAGAAGTGTCATTACTAACGTTTTTATTGCATTTAAAAAATCATAATGAAGAAACTGAACGTCATGTTAATCACCTTAACGAACATATTAATTGGCAAAAAGTACGTAGTAAAACAGTTCTTGATTTAGCGCTTAAAAACAACATGATTGTAATTGATAATAAAATTGTCTCACTCACCGAAAAAGGTGATGAATTTACATCTCAAGCTATCGATTATATTATCACTAATGAAGACGCACAAATTGAAGACATGAAAGACGATTTCTTTTTGTTTAGAGGGTAACTTTGGTATCTTTATATGGCTATTGTCTTAAATATTGGTCTTTATGAAAAACCTATTTCCGTTATTTATTTTATTTATAATCATTTATTCTTGTGAGAATAAAGAGAAGTATCAAGGAAGATGGACAAATAGTATGTTAAAGTACAGTGGTTATAATGAGGCGAGAAACCTTGTCATTGAAAACGATTCTATAAAAATTTGTTATCCTTATTTTGAATATTGGCACAAGTATCCTTTATCCATTAAAAACAATAATTTAAATTTCAATGGCTTAACATTAAAAAGTATAATTGACAGAGATACTTTGACCTTAAACGATTCTATCTATTTCATAAGAGATAAAGCTGATACTTTAT
This sequence comes from Aquaticitalea lipolytica, assembly GCF_014641635.1. GTDB lineage: Bacteria > Bacteroidota > Bacteroidia > Flavobacteriales > Flavobacteriaceae > Aquaticitalea > Aquaticitalea lipolytica. The sequence goes on from NZ_BMIC01000001.1 coordinate 1,345,149, forward strand.
ATGGAGCTAAAATATTATTATCTATCGATTTGCCAAAAACTTCACATTTGTTAAATCCATCCAAACAAGATAACAATGCAACCATTTATATAAACTATGGAAAGCGATTAGATAATGGAGAATTTAGTCTACAATTGAATGATAGCTATGCTGACTTTAATGATATTCCAAGTTTCCTTGCCATTGGACATCGTAGTGGACATTTACCTTTACCTGTTTCATTACTTTTTATTGATAAGTCAGCAAAATTAAATGATATAGAAAAGCTGTTTTTCGAACATCAAAAAATTAACTTTTTACAAATTGAATTAGTAATTGATATTAATTTAAATTATTCAGATTCATTAGGCTTCCATTATGAGTATGTAACATTAAATAAAAAGCTTCCACCATTTCAAATAAACAAAGATTATGTTGATTTAGTTTTTGACTATTCAACTCCACCTCTACCACCATTTTCCCCTTGGTTTGAAAATGATAATTCAAAACTCAACTATATCTTACTTATTGAAAATCAGTTTTATTATAAAAATCAAATAATAGAAAAAGAAGAATTGTTCTCAATAGTTAAAAGTTTTATCGAGGAAAATCAAATTATATTAAGTTTATATGATTTAAACTCAAATTATGGTTCCTTTATTGAAATGAATGCCACAATCAACTCTGTTTATATGAAAGTAAGAGAAGAAAAATCACAACTTAAATATGGGAAATCGTATGTTAAATTAACAAAAAGTGAGTCTGATTCTATAAAAAATGCTACTCCAATGAAACATATATGGAGTTACTCAATCCCACATTATAATTCGGTTATTAAAAAAGATAAAACGTTTTTTGGTTTAAAAGTAAAACTAATTGATTCATTGCTTGCAGATTAAAACCCTCTCTCTTTCTGCAATTGCTCGTAAGCTTGTTGTACTTGTCTGAATTTTTCTTCCGCTCCTTTTTGATGTTCTTCACCTAAGTGAATCACTTTATCAGGATGGTATTTTTTTGCCATTTTTCGGTAAGCAGCTTTAATTTCATCTACTGTTGCAGCTTTAGTAATCTCTAAAATCTTATAGGCATTATCGCTACTATTATAAAACATAGCTTTAATACTTTCAAAATCACGAGAACTAATACCTAAATAACCAGAAATTGTATAAATCTGTGTTACTTCGTTTTCAGTAACCATAGTATCTGCTTTAGCTATTCCGAAAAGAAAATGAAGCAATTGTAAACGCGATGGATGATCCATCATTTGCTGTATTTGCATACAAACCTGACGCGTTGGTATTTGTTGCTGATTAATATTTTTAAACAATTTAAAAGCATGATCTGCACGCTCTTTTCCGTACATGTTAATAAACTGTTGACGTACAAAATCTAATTCTCGTTGATCTTGTTTTCCATCTGCTTTAATTACAATAGAAGCTAATATAAGTAGGCTCACTTCAAAATCGCCAGACTGAGTTTTTGGGCGCTCTTGTGGTCTTGTTCTATAAGTTGTTTGTCGTCTTTGTTGCTTAGTATTGCCTTGTCCTAAAAAAGGGCTTCTATTACCATCAGACATTGCATCTATAACACTACCTAATGCCAATCCTATAATTGCACCAATTGGTCCACCAACCGACCAACCTAACGATGCTCCTATCCATTTTGAAAAACTCATGTAAACTATTGATTTTATTTATGGGTAAATATACTATTTGTTAGTAGATTACATAGGTACTTTGTTACACAATTGGTATCTTTGCAGTCTAAATATTAATTATAAAATTTAAAATATATGTATCCAGCAGAATTAGTAAAACCAATGCGTGAAGATTTAACCAAAGTTGGTTTTGAAGAATTACATACTGCAGAAGCTGTAAATGCTGCTTTAGCAAAAGAAGGCACTACTTTAGTAGTTGTAAATTCTGTTTGTGGTTGCGCAGCTGCAAATGCTCGTCCAGGAGCTAGAATAAGTTTACAAAATGCAAAACGTCCTGATCATATTGTTACTGTTTTTGCAGGTGTAGATAAAGAAGCTGTTGACCAAGCAAGACAACACATGATTCCTTTTCCTCCAAGCTCACCAAGTATGGCTTTATTTAAAAATGGAGAATTAGTACACATGCTAGAGCGTCATCATATTGAAGGTCGTCCAGCTGAAATGATTGCAGAAAACCTTGTAGATGCTTACAACGAATATTGCTAAAAAGTATTAAGTTGATAACTAAAAGCCACATAAATGTATGTGGCTTTTTTTGTGTTTAAACGCAACCTTTTTTGCAAACACGCATCTACTGTAAAAACTCTTGCTATGAAAACATTTAATCTATTTTTAGTACTTACTCTAATTCTATCTTTAACTACATCTAGCTGTATTGAAGACGATTCTGATTCATTTTGTGATAGCCAACTTATTTATTTAAGCTCACTTAAGGCCAATATTGAAGGTCTTGCTGCAACTTCTATTTGTAACGAAAATTTTGAATGTCGTTACATTGCTTTTGGAAGTAAACCATGTGGTGGACCATGGGAATTTTTGTTTTATACAACATCAATAGACACAATGGAGTTAGAAAATCTTGTTGCTTCATACAATGCTCTTGAAGCAGACTATAACGAAAATTGTGACGCAGTTTCAGACTGTTCTACACCAATTCCTCCAATAGATTTTAGTTGCGAAAACAATCAATGTATTCCTATATATTAATATAGTTTTGCATTAAGTTTTTATTACTTTTGGGCTATGAATAAAATCTTAGCTTACCCTTTAACTGTTATCTATTTGCTTTGTTTTGGATTAACACTTGTTGTGTTTCATCCCATACAGTGGTTTTGCTTTAATGTGCTAGGTTATAAGGCACACAAAACTAGCGTCGATTGGTTACAGTTTTTTATCATGCGCTCAACAAATATATTGGGAACTCGTTATACGTTTACTAACCCTTACCAAATAGATACAGACCAACCTTTAATAATTGTAGCCAATCATCAAAGTATGTACGACATTTCGCCAATAATGTGGTACATGCGTAAGCATCATCCAAAATTTATTAGCAAACAAGAACTAGGCAAAGGAATTCCTAGTGTTTCTTACAATTTACGTCATGGAGGTTCTGTTTTAATTGATAGAAAAAATCCGAGGCAGTCATTACCAGCTATTATGAAATTTGGAGAATATATTGAAGAAACAAAAAGAGCTGCTGTTATTTTTCCTGAAGGCACACGTAGTAAAAATGGAGAGCCTAAACCGTTTCAAACTAAAGGGCTAGAGGTTTTATTTAAAAAAATTCCGTCTGCTACAATTGTTCCAATAAGTATTAATAACTCATGGAAAATGTTAAGATATGGTAAATTTCCTATGGGAATTGGAAATCATTTGAAGTTTACAGTGCATCAGCCTATCAAATTAGCTACCTTTACAAATAGAGAAGAATTAATACGTACTATTGAACATACTATTTCTTCAAATATTAATCCCTAAAAATAAATTATGTCTTTAAAAAATGTACGATTGGAGGTAATGCAGCATCTGGAAAAAGACGTCGATTCCTTAATAGAAAAATATCTTATTCCTGTAGATAAAATATGGCAACCAACCGATTTTTTGCCTAATTCGGAAGGTGATAATTTTTTTGAAGAAGTTGCCGAAATTAGAGAATTAGCCAAAGAATTGCCTTATGATTTTTGGGTGGTTTTAGTTGGTGATATGATAACTGAAGAGGCCTTACCAACATACGAATCTTGGTTAATGGATGTTGAAGGTGTCGATCAAGTAGGTGGAAACTCTTGGGGAAAATGGGTTAGGCATTGGACTGCGGAAGAAAACAGACATGGAGATGTACTAAATAAATATTTGTACTTATCTGGTCGTGTTAATATGAGAGAAATTGAAAAAACTACGCAGCATTTAATTGCTGATGGTTTTGATATAGGCACAGATAGAGATCCTTATAAAAACTTTATTTACACTAGTTTTCAAGAGTTGGCAACTTATATTTCTCATAATAGAGTTGCAAAGATGGCTAAAGAGAGAGGCAACAAACAACTCTTTAAAATGTGTAATATAATTTCTGGAGACGAGATGCGCCATCATCATGCATATTCAGAGTTTGTGGAACGTATTTTTACAGTCGATCCTAGTCAGATGATGTTGGCTTTTCAATACATGATGAAACAAAAAATTACCATGCCAGCACATTTTTTAAGAGAATCTGGAGATAAAATAAGTACTGCTTTTGAAGAATTTTCTAATACAGCACAGCGCATTGGTGTTTACACATCAATGGATTATGTTGATATTTTAGAAAAGCTTGTTAAACGATGGGAAATAGGTAACATCACAAACCTATCTGATGAAGCAGAAAAAGCACGCGATTATTTAATGAAATTACCTGATCGTATGAGACGTTTATCAGAACGAATGAAAATTCCTGAAAACTCATACCAGTTTAAATGGGTTGAGCCTGCTGTTTTAAGGTAGAACTCTTTTAATATTTATAAGTAAATTCCTTTCGATTATTTGAAAGGAATTTTTATTTTTAAACTATGACTTCAAAAGAACAAATTAATAAAACCATAGCTTTTGTAAAAGAACAACTTACTAATGCCGAAGGTGGACACGATTGGTTTCATATTGAAAGAGTGTATAAAAACTCATTACTCATTTCAAAAAATGAAAATGTAGATGTTTTTATTGTTCAACTAGGTGCTTTATTACATGATATTGCTGATAGTAAATTTCATAATGGAGACGAAACTGTTGGTCCAAAAGTAGCTCGTGAGTTTTTATTCAATATTAATGTAGATAGTAAAGCTATTGAGCATGTTATAAAAATCATTGAAAACATTTCTTTTAAAGGAGGAAACGAAATTCAAAAATTTAAGTCTCCAGAACTTGATGTTGTACAAGATGCAGACCGATTAGATGCGCTTGGTGCTATTGGTATTGCAAGAACATTTAATTATGGTGGATTTAAAAACAGAACACTATTTAATCCAGATATTAAGCCCAACCTAAATATGAGCAAAGAAGAATACAAAGCTTCATCTGCTCCTACAATTAATCATTTTTATGAGAAGTTATTATTGTTAAAAGATAAAATGAACACAAAAACTGGAAAACGAATTGCTGAAAAACGACATAAGTTTATGGAATTGTATTTAGAACAATTTTATGCTGAATGGGATGGGAAACGTTAATATATCATATAACATTTTTGAAGGTGATTTAAGCAACAATCTTTTCACAGAATTACTTCATCTTTATAATCAACTTTTTGAAGATGCCGATTTAGAATTTTTTAAAACTCGCTTTACAACACAAGCAAACATTTGTTCTGTTTTAGCTTTTAAAAAAACGCAGCTTATTGGATTTAAAATTGGATATCCTATTGAAAACAATACTTTTTATAGTTGGATTGGAGGCGTAAACTCTGAATTTAGAAATATTGGAATAGGAAAACAGCTTGCTACTTTGCAAGAAAATTATGCTATTCAAAAAGGATTTTCAGTATTAAAAACCAAGTCCATGAATAGGTTTAAACCAATGATGATTTTAAACTTAAAAAACGGATTTAATATTACTAAAGTCTACACCAATACAAAAGGGCAAACAAAAATTGTATTTGAAAAACAATTAAAACAGCTTTAACTGCCCAACTTTGTATTGCTCGTGAAGAGTAGTATTTAGTTTAGGCATTGACTTACCTTTAAAATATTTCAGTCTGGCCAATTTTACTAAATCATTAATTTGTTTAGCTATTTCACCTTCACCACGCATTCGTGTTCCGTAACGAGAATCGTTTAAATTCCCTCCATGGCAGCTTTCTATTTGGTGCAATACTTTATCTGCTCTATCTGGCATAGTTTTCTTAATCCAATCGGTAAATATTTCTCCTATTGCACCATTAAGTCTCACAATAGTGTGAGCAATACCCAAGGCTCCAGCTTCAGAAACGGTCTTTGCCAATGGTAATATTTCATGGCTATTAATTGATGGAATTATTGGAGCTAACATTACATTTACTGGTATTCCGTTTTCGCTTAATATTTTTACGGTTTCTAATCTTTTTTTTATGGTTGCAGTACGAGGCTCTAAAACTCGACGAGTATCTTCAGAAAGCGAAGTAATAGACACATTTACATTTATTAAATTGTCCTTGGCAAGCTCTTTTAAAATATCTAAATCTCGAAGAATTAATGCGTTTTTTGTAATTATAGCAACTGGGTGTTTATATTTTAAAAACACCTCTAAACATTGTCTTGTTATTTTAAATTGTTGTTCGGCTGGTTGGTAACAATCTGTATTACCAGACATCACAATTGGATGTGCTTGCCAACTTTTCTTTTTTAATAATTCTTCGAGTAATTTTGGAGCATCTTTTTTAACCAAAATACGTCGCTCAAAATCCAAGCCTGCACTATAACCCCAAAACTCATGACTATTGCGTGCATAACAATATATACAACCATGCTCGCAGCCTTGATACATATTCATAGAATACATCATACCAACATCTGGACTATCAACTTTATTGACGATGGTTTTAGGAAACACTTCCAGATAAAGCGTTTTGTTTTTATCGGCTTCTTCACCTTCTTTAGCACAAAATTCGAGGAAATCGTCACGCATTTCATGACTTAATTGGAAAAATCGATTAGGAGTGTTGAGTTGTGCTCCACGACCTTTTATGGCAGGATTTGGGTTCATAATACTAAAATTAAAAGGTGGTTATTTGAAAAACTACTCTTTAAAATTAATTAATTATAAGTTTTAATACTGTTAAATTGAAAACTGGTTATAAACAAATTGTGTAGGAATTACTTTAGTAAATTTGTTGTGAGCGATTTATTCTTTACAATACTTTTCTAAGGCATCTAAAACCATATGATTATCATCACCTAGTGAAACAGCTTTATTTAGATCTTGACATATTTTAGTCATTTCTGATTTTGGAATTTCTACTTCCTTTGTGGCTAATATTTGAAAATCATTTGATTTAGATATAGTTCTACTATCACTAAATTCATGTTTTCTAATTATTGTAAACGCTCTATTAGAATATGCATTAGTAAAATAAGGTTCAATTTCTAATGCTTTATTAAAATCTGATAAAGCTTCATCAAATTGAAAATCATTTAATTTCATTGTTCCCCTTGCAAAATAACCATCAGCCCAAGTCGAATCTAACTCAATAGCCTTGGTTAGTTTTTTTATTGCTGCTTTATAATTAACCTGTTTGTATAGTTCTTGTGATTCATTATAATAATCAAATAACTTTTCACTTAATTTATCTTTAATAAAAACTCCATTTTCATAATAACTTGTTCCTTTAATTTTACCTGTTGAATAATATGAAACTACTTCTCCATCCATTTTTCCTTCGTCTGTAAAATGAGCTTTTTGTTTCAATTGTCCATTAGGATGATACATCTCCCAATCACCAACTTCTTTCCCATTCTTTAGAACCCCTTTTTGCATTAAAGTGCCATCAGCATAAAATCTTTGCTCAAGCCCATTAGAAATTCCGTTATCATATTCGATTTCGTCTGAAACCTTTCCCGAAAGATGGTATTTTAATCGTTTTCCTTTCAGTTTTCCATTAAATAGCACTCCTTCTCCCTGAATTTTTCCATTTAAATAATAATCTATAAATTTTCCCGAATAAGGAGTTGCATTTTTAAGACACCAAACACCATTTATTTTGGTCATCTTATTAGTTGTTGGAATAGCTTTAATACTATCAGGCCTTTGAATATAATCTTTAGTAAAAACATAAATAATTCCATCTAAATTTTTATAACCGATTGAATCAATTGTCTTTTTATTTTTAATAACAACAACATTATCAATATCATTTTCAGTTAAAATTCCAAACCCTTTTTTTGGCTCTTCAATTATAGGAATAGAATCTACTATATAGAGTACATTCTCGTTTTGAGATACAACATTAAATATTCTAAAAATAATTAGAAGAAATAGAACCGTTTTTTTCAATTGATTATTTGTTTTCATTTAATTGTTGGTCCTTAAGATTATTTTCCAGGAAATTCTGCTTTACGTTTTTCTAAAAATGCTGTGGTGCCTTCGGTAAAATCTTCAGTTCCAAAACACTTCCCAAATTGTTTTATTTCAACTTTGTAACCATCAACACCATCTTTAAAATTAGCATTAATTGCTTTTATGGCGCCTTTAATAGCAACTGGAGAATTACGCATAATTTTGCTGGCTATTTTTTCGCAGAATTCTAATAAGTCTTCTTGTGTAGTTACATGATTTACCAAACCATATTCTTTTGCTGTATTGGCATCAATCATACCAGCCGTCATAACCATTTCCATGGCTATCCCTTTACCAACTAATTGAGGTAAACGTTGTGTGCCACCATAACCTGGTATAACTCCAAGTGATACTTCTGGTAATCCCATTTTAGCGTTATCACTTGCTACTCTAAAATGGCAAGCCATTGCTAACTCTAAACCTCCACCTAGAGCAAAACCATTTACAGCAGCTATAACAGGAGTTGATAAATTTTCAACAAAGTCGAATAATAATTCTTGTCCTTTAGCTGCTAATTTAGCTCCGTTTTCAACATCAAAATCAGCAAATTCGCTAATATCTGCTCCTGCAACAAAAGCTTTTTCGCCACTTCCTGTAACAATAATAACTCGAGTATTTGTATCGTTATCAGCTTCTTCAAATGCATCATGCAGTTCTTCAATTGTTGCTTTATTTAGTGCATTAAGCTTACTTGGACGATTAATTGTTATGGTTGTAATACCATTATTTTCTTTAACTAAAATATTGTTGTAACTCATTTTGTAAATTAATTTGTATTATTCTTTATATAACTCTAATCCTTTAATATAAGATGTTTCAGATTCATAAAAACGCAATGCTGTTTTAACAATTTTATCTGATTTATCTCTAGGTGATTTGGTAATATATCTTGCTTTGGAATTGTTTAAATTTACAGTGTAATGTTCGTTTAAATCTTCATTTTCAGATAATAAAGTGACAATTTTTCCTTCTAAAATCCAAGTTCCTTTTCCATAAAAATTTTCTTCTTTATTTGGTTTTGAAATGGCTGAAAGATCTCTTAAAAAATGATATAAAAAAGTCCCATCTTCTTCTAAAGTAAGTGTCCATTTTATTTTTGTTCCATCGGAATTTTTAGGTTCGTTTACATACACTCCAGATTGAGCAATCATATTACCACAAATAAAAAACAATAAAACAAAAAATAGCTTTTTCATAAGTGTTTAATTTTCTTTTGGGAAAGTAACTTTAAAAACAGTTCCTGTATCTTTATCTGAAGTAAAAGTAATGCTTCCATTATACGTTTCAACAATATTTTTAACCATTGCAAGACCAAGTCCCATACCACTTGTTTTTGTGGTAAATTTAGGCTCGAAAACTTTGTTTTTGTTTTCTTCAGAAATACCATTACCATTATCTACAACAATAATGCTAACATTGTCTTTTTCTGATTTAACATTGACCATAATCTTAGGTTCTCTATCATCAGGAATCGCCTGAATGGCATTTTTAACTAAGTTGGTGACTACACGAATAAGTTGAGTTCTATCAAATTTAGCAATTATCTTTTCTTCATCAGCTAAAAAGAAAATATAATCTTCGCTAAAAATATCTAAAGCAAGCTTAACAATGTTAACCACATTAAGCGTTTCGTTTTGTTGAGCAGGCATTTTAGCAAAGTTTGAAAACGCTGATGCAATAGAGCTCATCGTATCGATTTGCTGAATTAATGTTTTGGTATATTCATCTACTTTTTGATGAATATTGGGATCATCGGGATTGAATTTACGTTGAAAATTTTGCACACTTAAACGCATTGGTGTTAATGGGTTTTTTATTTCGTGTGCAACTTGTTTTGCCATTTCTCGCCAAGCTTGTTCACGCTCACTTGTTGCTAGTTTAACAGCACTTTCTTCGAGCTCGTCTATCATGCTGTTATATGAGGTAACCAAAGTTGCAATTTCTTCGCTTGAAGACTCTATATCAATTTTTTGGTTGCGCTTTTCTAATCTTGTAGCATTAATTTTATCGCTTATTGTTTTAAGAGATTTTGTAATATATTTTGATAAAAGATATGCTAATGCAATAGCAATGAACAACATGAAAACATAGGCATAACTTAAACGCTCTAGAAACTCTTTAAGTTCTTTATTTAAAAAGTCATCGTCTTCGAGATAAGGTAAATTTAAAATAGCAATAGGCTTAAACTTTGTGTCTGTGATATAAGTATAAGAAGATTGAAACGTTTCTTCATTAACCTGAGTTTTCTTTACATACCTATGTTCGGCAGTATTGTATAATGCATTAAGTATTTCTGCATCTAAACATTTAGTAATTGAATCTGCTTCAATTGTTGCTCTAGAGGATTTTAATAATCCACCTTCTAAATCATATAAGTTAATTTGAAGTTGGTGAATATCTGCGATTTTGTATATCTCATCCTTGAAAATTAAAGGGACTTTTTCAGTTTTAACTTCCCAAGTTGTTTCTCTTATTACAAAATCTATACTTCTACGAATGTTTTCTTCTTTACGTTCTAAACGTTCTTTATGATAATCGTGAGCTTCTTCATTGTATTGATAGATGGTGACTCCTGCAATTAATATTGATGCAATTAATACCAATAGTATCATTGCTATAAAAATTCGAACTCTTAAAGACAGTTTGTTTAACTTCATGAAGTGATTTAAAAACGATTAAATATAACAATAATCACGCCAAGTCATTTACGCGTCTGGATTTTTAGCTCTGATGTTTTTATATATTTTAAAACCAAGCATTAATAATAGTCCTAAAACTACAATTCCTATAACACCAAACACCCAATTTATAGCACTTTTTAATATCACTAAAAAAACAACTGCAAAAAGTATAAATGTTGCGCCTTCGTTCCAAAGTCGCATAAAATTTGAGGTCTTAGTAACCTCATCTCTTTGTAACTGTTTGTAAAATTGATGTGTTTTAAGATGATATAGTATTAGGAGTACAACAAAAGTTAACTTAACGTGCATCCAAGGTTGATGTAACCAAAATGGTTGCAAAACAAGTAACCATACAGCAAAAACAGTGGCAAGAATTGCCGATGGCCATGTGATGATATTCCACAAACGTTTAGCCATGAGTTTTAACTGAGCACCTAAAATTTCTTTATCAGGAGACGGTTTATGAAACGCCTCTATTTGATAAACAAATAACCTAGGAATATAAAACAATCCTGCAAACCATGTTATAACAAAAATGAGATGCAAAGATTTTATATAGTTGTAATACTCCATTAATCTTCGATAAATAAATAATTCAGGCTTTTAGAGTTGAATGCTGCATTAAACGCTATAATTTCATCACTTATTAGTTTATTAAAGGCGTCTAATTGTGTTTTTATTTGAGTAGTCAATTCATCTTTAACAGCAATATCTTGGTCTGTTGGCGCGAAATCTCCCATACCTACTAATGCATTTAAATGTCCTAATTTATTAGTTAAACGTATTGGGAAGTTTAAAGGATCTTGACCACTTCTGTTTTGTGTTTGATATAAAGCCTCTTCAATTTTTGTAAACTCTTCTTTTAGGGTTTTAGATTTTTCAAGAAGATCTTTTACGCTTTCGTTGTCTTTATATTGGGTTTCAAAAGCAGTTAATTGTTCTCTAATATTTCTGATTTTTTTAATGGATTTGTGTGCGTCATCCATAGTTTTATTAACATCTGTAATAAACTTAAATTGCTTTTCCATATCAGCTTGAGTGCTTTCGGCTCTTGGATCTGCGACTATAGTAAATGATTGTGATTTTATATCATCATTAACTTTAAGATTAACTTTATATACTCCAGGAATAGCTTGCGGACCATCTAAACTTGCCCACCATAAAATCATTCCATCTAATTCCTCAGCACCATCATAAGTCATATCCCAAACAAATTGGTTCATTCCTTTTTTTACTTCTAATTTATCTTTCTTTTTGTTTTTTGTACTAAACGTTTTTATTGTATCTCCTTGTCTATCAAAATATGTTAAAGAAATAACATCTTTCTTTTCATCGTACTCTTTTAAATTGAAATAGGTAATTACACCACTTGGATGATTTGTTCCAGAAGTTTTACTTCCAGCTCTTCCACCTCCATCCATACGATAGGTGTCTTTTGGTTTAAATAACATTGTTTCGTTAGCGTTAGCTTTGTAAAGTTGGTGTAAAACAGTTAAATCATCAATAATCCATAGGCTTCGCCCTTGTGTTGCAACAATTAAATTATTGTCTTTAATAGCTAAATCTGTAATTGGAACAATTGGTAAATTCAACTGAAAAGGTTGCCAGTTTTTACCGTCGTTAAATGAAATATACATTCCTGTTTCTGTTCCTGCATATAGTAATCCTTTTTGTTTTGGGTCTTCTCTAACTACTCTTGTAAAATGCTCTGGGTTAATTCCGTTTGTAATTTTAGTCCAAGTTTTACCATAGTCTGTAGTTTTATACAAGTAAGGTTCAAAATCTCCTGTTTTATATTTTGTTCCAGCCACATAACATGTTCCTGCATCAAAAGCACTTGGCTCTACGCTATTTATCATCATCCATTCTGGCATTCCTTTAGGTGTTACATTATCCCAAGTTTTACCTCCATTTTGGGTAACGTGGATTAATCCGTCATCACTACCAACCCAAAGTAAGCCTTCTTTTAAAGGTGATTCTTGAGCGGCAAAAATGGTACAATAATATTCAACAGATGTGTTATCTTGTGTTATTGGTCCTCCTGAAGATTTTAATTTTTCAGGATCATTACGAGTTAAGTCTGGACTTACGATTGTCCAAGATTGACCTTCATTTTCTGTAACATGTACATTTTGTGAAAATGTGTACAACCTGTTTGGATTATGTTTAGAAAATATAATAGGGAAATTCCACTGAAAACGATATTTCATCCCTTCAGCTCCATGACCCATTGGATTGTCTGGCCAAACATTAATAGCTCTAACAGTTCCTCTTTTATGGTTTACACGAGTTAAAAAACCGTCGTAACTTCCTCCGTAAATAATATCATTATCTTTAGGATCGACAGCAATATGAGCTGATTCTCCTCCAGCTGTGCTTTCCCAATCATCTTCTGAAATTGACCATCCATCAGTACGATGCGAAATCCTTATTGTTGAATTATCTTGTTGAGCTGCATATATACGATACGGGAAATGATTATCTGTTGTTACACGATAAAACTGTGAAGTTGGTTGATTATGATATGTACTCCATGTTTCTCCACCATCATAGGTAACCTGTGCGCCACCATCGTCTCCAATAATCATTCTATCTGGATTTTCTGGTGCTATCCATAAATCGTGATGGTCTCCATGAGGAGCGTTATAGGTATCAAATGTTTTACCTCCATCAGTACTTTTATGATAACGTACATTTAGTACGTAAACAACATCTACATTTTTAGTATCAGCATAAACACGAGTATAATACCAAGCGCGTTGACGTAAATTGCGTTCACTGTTAACTTGCTTCCAAGTATCTCCACCATCATCACTACGATATAAACCTCCTTTATCTTTGTGTTCTACAATTGCCCAAACACGTTGATTATTTACTGGAGAAACTGTTACTCCTATAATTCCTAAAGTACCTTCAGGAAATCCTTTTTTAGTTGAAATTTCAGTCCAAGTTTCACCTCTATCTGTACTTCTCCAAAGAGCAGAGCCTTCGCCACCAGAACTTAAACTATAAGGCGTACGTTGTACTCTCCAAGTTGAAGCATATAAAATTCTTGGGTTTGTTGGGTCTATTAATAAATCAACAACACCTGCGTTTTCATTTGCAAAAAGAGTTTTTCTCCACGTTTTCCCACCATCAGTGCTTTTATATACACCTCTATCTTGAGTTGGTTTATAAATATTACCTAAAACACCTGCGTAAACTACATCATGATTAGTTGGGTCTACAGCTATACGTGGTACATGACGTGAGTTTTTAAGTCCTGCTTCTGTCCAGGTTTTTCCTGCGTCAACGCTTTTCCAAATCCCATATCCAGATGAAACATTCCCTCTAACGGTTTTTTCTCCTCCTCCAACATATATAACATTCGGGTCGCTTTTAGATACTGTAATCGCACCTATACTTCCTCCAAAAAAACCATCAGAAATGTTTTCCCATGATCGACCTCCATCATTAGTCTTCCAAATACCTCCTCCAGTTGATCCAAAATAAAATAAATTAGGTTGATTTGGTACTCCTGTTACTGCTGCACTTCTTCCTCCTCTAAAAGGCCCAAGAAGTCTATATTCTAAGGCATTGTATTGATTTTCACTGAAGGTTTGCGCATTGGTTTCTGATATAGAAAAAGAAAATAGAAAACACGCTAAAGCGATGATTGAAAATTTCATATCGATTGTGGTTTGGTTATAGAGCAATAAAAATAGTCATAATATCTTTTAGATTTAACTCTTTGATAAATTTAACTAAACTAAAAACAACTATTAATTACTCCACTTTTTTATCCATTTTGCAAGTAAGGCTACCCATTCTTCATCATCATTTAGACAAGGAACAGTTGTAAATTCTTTTCCTCCCATTTCATGAAAAATTTCTTCACCTTCCATAGCAATTTCTTCTAATGTTTCTAGACAATCACTAACAAATGCAGGTGTTGCAATTGCCATATTTTTTAAACCCTCTTTACCTAATCTCTCAATAGTTCTGTCTGTATATGGAAGCAACCAAGGATCAAATCCTAATCTAGATTGAAACGATGAAGAGTAAGTGTCATCTTTTAAACTTAATTTTTTAGCCACCAACCTAGTGACTTCTAAACATTGATGTCTGTAACAAAATTCATGAGCTGGTGAAGGTATTACACAGCAACTCCCATCAATTTTACAGTGTGATTTTGTAATATCTCTTTTTCTAATATGTCGCTCAGGAACACCATGATATGAAAACAATAAGTGGTCGTAGTTTTTACCTTCAAGATTCTTTTTTATAGAGTTTGATAGCACTTCTATGTAATCATCATCATTATAAAAGGCAGGCAAATCTGAAATTTTTAAATCAGGAAAATGCTCTTTTCTTATGTCTTCAGCTAGAACTAAAATAGTTTCAGTTGTTGCCATTGCAAATTGAGGGTATAGTGGAATTAAAAACACCTCGTCAACACCTTTATCAACTAGCTCTTGTAAACCTTTTTTAATTGTCATACTTCCATATCGCATAGCTAATGCTACAGGAAAGTCTACTTGCTCTTGAACCTTACTTTTTAAACGTTCTGAAATTACTATTAAAGGAGAACCCTCTTCCCACCATATTTTTTTGTAAGCTGCCGCAGAAGCTTTTGGTCGAGTATTTAAAATAATTCCTTTAACTAATAGGTTTCTTGCCCACAATGGAACGTCAATGACACGTTCATCCATTAAAAATTCGCCTAAATATTTTTTTACATCTTTTGGTTCAGGACTATCTGGTGAACCAAGATTTACTAATAATACGCCTTTACTCATATATATAAATTATGATGTCAGTGACATTAAATATTTTTTTGGTGTTGTACCATATTTCTTTTTAAATGCTGCAATAAAATGACTTGATGTACTATAGCCAACTTTTAATCCAACTTCATTAACATTATGTTCGCCAGACTCTAATAATTTTCTAGCAACTTCCATTTTATAGTCAAACAAAAAACTAAACACTGAATCGCCATAAATTTGTTTAAAGCCTTCTTTTAGCTTTTTTAAATTTAATCCAATCTCATCAGCCAATTCTTGAAGACTTGGAGGCTCTGCCATGCGAGCAATAATAATATCTTTAGCCTTCCTGATTTTTATCACATTAGTTTCATCAACCAAAAAAGGGCAATGCTCAATATTAGCATCTTCACTTCTATTAAAATACAAGCTTAAAAGTTCGTATGCCTTGCCTTTAAAGTATAGATTTTTAATTGACTGATTAAGATTATAGTGAATAAGTTGTGTAAGTACTATAGCCATTGAAGGCGAAATTTTTCCGTCTTTATAATACTTCTTATCCTTATTATCGTCACTTAAAAAGGTGATATAATCTGCTTCTTGTGAAAATAAGCTATGGAATTTTTTAATAGAAATTAATACAGAAACTAGCCATGAATTAGGATTTAGTTCTAAATGGATTGGTAAATCTCGTTGAGGATTATAAAGTAGTAATGAATTTTCTTCAAGAATATCTAAAGCATAACGTCCTTCATTAAAAATAAATTTACTTGATCCCTTTAAACAAAAATGAAACTGAATAAAACTACTATCTATCGCTCTTTCAATGACTTCTGTATAAATATTTTCATTTTGATAGGTTAATACAAAAAACCCATCATCAATTTTTGTTTCACTAAAAGTACCTCTAGCGACATTTTTTACATCTGAATTCATAAGAATATTTTTGCTGTTATTTAGATTGATTCTAAACAAATGTTCTCAAAAGCATTACTATACCTGCAAAAGTATGATATTTATCATAGTTTTTAAAAATAAACATATAAAAAACCAATAGCGACACTTAAAGTTCTTTTAGCGTTACTTTTTTACGATTAACCTACATATTTTTGTTTTCGAATTTCCAAATCAGGTAATGGAGCAATATCATATTTCTAAAGGAACTTACTTTTATGCCATTGGTTTAAGCTATAAAAAGGCTGATGCCGAGATAAGAGGTCATTTTAGTTTAGACGAAAATGCTAAGCTAGCACTACTAAAACAAGCCAAAGAAAGCAATATTGAAAGTTTATTGGTTACCTCTACTTGTAACAGAACAGAACTTTATGGCTTTGCTGAGCATCCTTACCAACTTATAAAACTGCTTTGTGATAACACAAAAGGAACAGTTGAAGAATTCCAAGAAGTAGCTTATATATATAAAAACAGAGAGGCAATTGCACACATGTTTAGAGTTGGCTCTGGATTGGATAGCCAAATTTTAGGTGACTTTGAAATTATAAGTCAGCTAAAAAACAGTGCAAGAGTTTCAAAAAAGTTTGCTTTATTAAATCCGTTTATCGAACGCTTAGTAAACTCAGTAATACAAGCTAGCAAGCGAATAAAGACTGAAACAAATATATCATCAGGAGCAACATCTGTATCTTTTGCTTCAGTTCAATACATTTTGAATACTGTAGAAGATGTTACCAACAAAAATATTTTGCTTTTCGGAACAGGAAAAATAGGCAGAAATACTTGTGAAAATTTGGTAAAACACACCAAAAACGAACATATTACTCTTATAAATAGAACCAAAGATAAAGCTGAGGCTATTGCTGGAAAGTTTAACCTGTTGGTTAAAGACTATTCAAATCTTCAAGAAGAAATTAATAACTCTGATATATTAATTGTTGCTACTGGAGCACAAAATCCAACTGTTGACAAACATTGTATACAAACTAAAAAACCGTTGTTAATTTTAGATTTATCTATACCAAAAAATGTTAATGATAATGTTACCGAATTAGATAATGTATCTCTAATTCATTTGGACGATTTATCTCAAATTACAGATAAAACTTTAGAAAAACGTAAACAACATATTCCTGTTGCAGAGCAAATTATTAAAGAAGTAAACACCGAATTTAATGATTGGTTAGAAACCAGAAAATTTGCTCCAACTATTAAAGCTTTAAAGCTAAAGTTAAATGATTTTAAAATTGCCGAATTAGATACTCAACGCAAAAAAATCAGTAATTTTAACGAAGAACAGGCAGAAATAATTAGTAATAATATCATTCAAAAAATTACAAATCACTTTGCTCATCATTTAAAAGATGACGATATTTCTACTGACGAAAGTCTTGAACTCATAAAAAAAGTGTTTCAATTAGAAACAACTACAAAGCATGTCTAAAATAATAAGAATTGGTACGCGCGATAGTGAATTAGCATTATGGCAAGCCAAAACTGTACAAAGCCAGTTAGAGCATCTTGGTCACAAAACTCAATTAGTCCCTGTAAAATCGGATGGCGATTTAAAACTCGACAAACCTATTTATGAACTTGGTATTACAGGAGTTTTTACTAAAATTCTTGATGTTGCTATGCTTAATAATGAAATTGACATTGCTGTACATTCCCTCAAAGATGTGCCCACATTATTACCAAAGGGCATTGTACAAGCTGCTGTGCTAAAACGTGGTAATGTTAGAGACACATTGGTTTATAAAAATAACGAAGAGTTTTTATCACAAAAACATGCGGTTATTGCCACAGGAAGTTTGCGCAGAAAAGCACAATGGCTCAATCGCTACCCAACTCATACTGTAGTTGGCTTGCGAGGAAACGTAAACACAAGGCTTCAAAAATTAGAAGAAAGCGATTGGAATGGTGCCATTTTCGCAGCAGCTGGAATTGGAAGAATTGGTCTTACACCAGAGGAAGCTATAAATTTAGAATGGATGATTCCCGCTCCAGCTCAAGGTGCAATTATGATAACAGCTCGCGAAGAAGATGAAGATTTTAGAGCTATTTGTAGCGAAATAAATCATGAAGAAACCGAAATTTGTACCACAATTGAGCGTCAGTTTTTAAACCTTTTAGAAGGTGGCTGTTCTGCTCCAATTGGAGCTCTTGCATTTATAAAAAATGAAGAGGTGACATTTCAAGGTGTGTTATTAAGTTTAGATGGATCTAAAAAAATAGAAGTTAATCGAAAAGAAAAATTAGGAAGCCACCATAACATTGCTCAATTTGCTGCCAATTATATTTTAGATAGAGGTGGTAATCGCTTAATGGATGATTTAAAAAATGTTGATAAGCAAACTCAAATCTATTCTACCAAAACTCTTACTGAAGCACAGCGTCATTTATTCAAAAACATAAAGGTTGATAGTTCTGATTTTTTAAAAATTAGTTTAAACCGAATCCCTAAACCAGTTCTGAAATCGAAAATCGATAATGTTATTATCACAAGTCAGAATGCAGTTGAAGCCATTACAAGAGTATTTCCAAAAGAAGAGTTACAATTCAAAAACATTTATTGTGTAGGAAGACGTACTAAAAAATTGATTGAAAGTAAAATCGGAAAAGTGAAACATTCTGAAAACAATGCTAAAGCTTTGGCAGATTATTTAGTTGACTTTATAGATGGTACTGAAGTCACTTACTTTTGTAGCGATATTCGTTTAGACGAATTACCAGCTATTCTTGAAGAAAACAATATAAAAGTTAATGAAGTTGAAGCATACAAAACCATTTTAGATGCTGCAAAAATAGATGCAACTGTAGAAGGTGTTATGTTTTATAGTCCATCAACGGTTGAAAGTTATATGCAAAATAATAAAGCTGATAAAATTGCGTATTGCATTGGCGACACTACAGCAACAGAAGCTAAAAAATATTTTAAAGACGTAAGAGTTGCAAAAATACCAACTGTAGAAAGTGTTATTGAGTTGGTTAATGAAAATTATAAGTAAAAATGATTAAGAACGATTTATATTTAAGAGCATTAAAAGGCGAAACTGTTGAGCGTCCACCCGTTTGGATGATGCGTCAAGCAGGTCGTTATTTACCAGAATTTCAAGAGATAAAAGCAAAATACGATTTCTTTACACGCTGTCGCACTCCAGAGTTGGCAAGTGAAATTACAGTACAACCTATTCGTCGTTATGGTATGGATGCTGCAATATTATTTAGTGATATTTTGGTAATTCCTCAAGCTATGAATATTGAGGTAGAAATGAAACCAAATTTTGGTCCATATTTACCAAATCCAGTACGTGATCAAAAGGGAGTAGATAATGTTATTGTCCCAGATGTACATGTTGAATTAGATTATGTGATGCAAGCCATTAAAGCAACTAAAGAATTGCTAAATGATGAAGTTCCATTAATTGGTTTTGCAGGTTCACCATGGACAATTTTATGTTATGTTGTACAAGGTCAAGGCAGTAAAAATTTTGATAAAGCCAAAGAATTTTGTTTTACAAACCCAATTGCTGCTCATCAATTATTACAAAAAATAACAGATACGACAATTGCATATTTAAAAGCAAAAGTTGTTGCTGGTGTAAATGCTGTACAAATTTTCGATTCTTGGGGAGGCATGTTGTCTCCAACTGATTATCAAGAATTTTCATGGCAATATATTAATCAAATTATTGAAGCTTTAAAAGACGATACTCCTGTTATTGCTTTTGGTAAAGGTTGTTGGTTTGCTCTTGGTGATATGGCAAAATCTAACGCATCTGCTTTAGGAATAGATTGGACATGTTCTGCGCGTAATGCTCGTTATTTAACTGGCGGAAATATAACACTTCAAGGTAATTTTGATCCATCAAGATTATTATCTCCACCTGCAGAAATCAAAAAAATGGTACACCAAATGATTAACGAGTTTGGGAAAGACAAATATATCGTAAATTTAGGTCATGGAATTTTACCAAACATTCCACTAGATAACGCAAAAGCATTTATAGACGCAGTAAAAGAATATCATGTTTAATTATGAAATACTCTTTATTAATTGTTTTTTTCATATTAATTGGTTGTAAAGAAAAAGTTATCCCTCAATTAGAATATGCACAATTAATAATTACCGCTTCATATTGTAAGTATGATAATGATATTAGAAAATTGAGCCCAAATTTTAAGTTATTTAAAGACGGTTTAATGATTATGGATGTTAAAGAAGGATTTGAACATATTAATACAATTTCTAATTTAAAAGTAGGTTCTTACATTATTGAATATAACACCATCTACAATCATAAGAACGAAATTGAAATTAATTTATCAAAAGATGAGCATAAAACAGTATCGCTATGTTTTGACTTTTTAGATTATGAATCTAACAAAAATGTGCTCCTTATTGATGAGTTAAAAAATGATGAATCATTAATGATTTATTTCCAATCAATGGCCTGCTTTAGTGGTTCAGAGAAAGAATTATTGATTTCTAAAATTGATAATAATTTTATATGTAAGTTTGATGGAATTGAATATAATTTAAACAATGCTCAAGTTAAATTAATAAGAGAATTTGAAATAGAATTAAGAAGCAATCATTCATATGATTGTTCTACTTTAGATAATTATGAGCTTGTAAACGAAAATTTAAAACAATCCTATCATTTTAAAGATGGAAGTTGTGTTTGGAAAGGATTTGAGAACTTATTAAAAGTATTAGAAATAAATGTACAGAGTGATGTTAAATATTAAATTTTATGTTTAAAGACATTTTTAAAGGCATTAAAGCCTACGCAGGATCTCTTCAATTAATTTCAAAACTTGGTCTTTGGAAGTATTTTGGAATTCCTATCTTAATTAGTATTGTTGTTGCAGCACTTGTGCTGATTTCTGCTTATGCATTGGCAGATGATTTTGGCTATTATTTCTCAAAACTTTGGATTTGGGATTGGGGAAAAGAGACTTTCTTCTTTTTAAGTAAGATATTGAGTGGTATTTTGATTTTACTTGTTGGTATTTCTATTTATAAACACGTCGTTATGGCGTTATCTGCTCCTTTTATGGCTCCTGTTTCAGAAAAAATAGAGGCTTATATTCTTGGTGAAGATAATCATAAACATAGAGTGACTAGTTTTAGCGAACAATTAATGAGAGGTGTTCGTATTAATATGAGAAATTTAGGAATGGAAATCCTATTAACTATTCCTATTTTAATTATTGGGTTTGTACCAATTTTAGGGTTTGTTTCAACCGTATTACTAATTCTAACTCAAGGTTATTATGCTGGTTTTGGAAACATGGACTATACATTAGAGCGTCACTTTAATTATAGTGATAGCATTAAGTTTGTTAAACAACATCGTGGTTTGGCAATAGGAAATGGTATTGTATTTATCTTGTTTTTATTAATTCCTGTTATTGGGATTATCCTTGTCTTGCCACTATCAGTAACAGCATCAACAACTGAAACTATTGAATTGCTAAAAGAGCAAAACAAACTAAAAACCTATGACGTATAGTTCAGATACATTTTATATTGAGCACTTACAATATGACGATGCACTTCATCTGAACAAACTATTAGTATCAAATACCGAGCGTTTAAAGCGATTTTTACCAAAAACATTAGCGGCAAACAGAACTTTAGAAAGCACTAAATCTTACATCATAAGTAAAATTGAAGCCATGCAATCTAACACAGAATTTGTCTTTACAATTAAAGATAAATACACCCGAAATATTGCTGGATTAGTTATTCTTAAAAACCTCGATTGGGATAAAAAACAAGGCGAGTTCGCCTATTGCATAGGTGAAAAATTTGAAGGTAAAGGCTGGATGAGTGAGGCTGTAAAAGCAACCTCTAAATATGCAATTCATACTTTAGGTTTAACACACCTTCAAATAATTGCACACAAAAAAAATTATAGTAGTGTAAAAGTTGCCGAAAAATCGGGCTTCTCATGGCGAAAAACTTTGAAATCGGTTTTTACACCAATTAATGAATCTCCAATAGATATGGAGCTTTATGAATTAAGAAATGAAGGATAAATTTTATCAATATATACAACAATTACAAGGTACAATTACATCAAAACTTGAAGCTGTTGATGGTTTAGCAACGTTTAAAGAAGATCTTTGGACACGTCCTGAAGGTGGTGGCGGAAGAACTAGAGTGATTGAAAATGGTAATGTTTTTGAAAAAGGAGGTGTAAACATTTCTGCTGTTCATGGTAAGTTACCAGAAACTATGCAAGCGTATTTCGGAGTTAAAGATGCATACTTTTTTGCCTGCGGATTAAGTTTAGTATTGCATCCTAAAAATCCAATGGTTCCAACTGTTCATGCAAATTGGCGCTATTTCGAAATGTATAATAATCAAGGAGAAATTGTAGATAGTTGGTTTGGAGGCGGACAAGATTTAACTCCTTATTACCTGTTTGAAGAAGATGTTATTCATTTTCACAAAACTTGTAAAATATCTTGCGATAAACATCATCCAACATTTTATGACACATATAAAAAGAAATGTGATGAGTATTTCTGGAATACACATCGTAATGAAGCACGAGGTGTAGGTGGATTATTTTTCGATTATTGTAAAGCTACCAACGAAATGACAATGGAAAATTGGTATGATTTTGTAACTGAAGTTGGCAATAGCTTTTTAGAAGGTTATGTTCCAATTGTTGAAAAACGTAAACTTTTACCATTTACTGAAGCACAACGCGATTGGCAAGAAATTCGTCGAGGTCGTTACGTAGAATTTAATTTAGTACATGATAAAGGCACTTTATTTGGGCTCAAAACCAATGGTCGAATAGAAAGTATTTTAATGAGTTTACCTCCACATGTACAATGGGTTTATGACCATCAACCAGAAATTGGAAGTGAAGAAGAAAAACTTTTAAATGTATTAAAGAACCCTATAGATTGGATTAATAAATAAAAACTAAAACATTTTCATAATGTATCCATTAAGAAGAAATAGACGATTAAGAACTAATGAAGCAATTCGTTCACTAGTAAGGGAAACAATCATAACACCAAACGACTTTTTAGTACCATTATTTGTAGTAGAAGGCAAAGGTGTAAAAGAAGAAATTGCTTCAATGCCTAATTACTACAGGTATAGTTTAGACTTGCTAGAAAAAGAAGTGAAAGAACTATGGAAACTTGGTTTAAAATCGGTGTTACTTTTTGTAAAAGTGCCAGGTAATTTAAAAGATAATAAAGGTACTGAAGCTTTAAACCCAAACGGATTAATGCAACGTGCTATAAAAACTGTGAAAAATGTATGTCCAGATATGCTTGTGATGACTGATGTAGCACTTGACCCTTATTCTTCTTATGGACACGATGGTATTATAGAAAATGGCATTATCCTTAATGATGAAACAGCAGACATTTTAGCCGAAATGAGTGTCTCTCACGCTAAAGCAGGAGCTAATTTTGTAGCACCAAGCGATATGATGGATGGACGTATTTTAACCATTCGTGAAGCTTTGGAAGACGAAGGTTTTATCGATACAGGAATTATGAGTTACTCAGCAAAATATGCATCTGCTTTTTATGGCCCTTTTCGTGATGCTTTAGATTCTGCTCCTGTGAATATGAAAAACATTCCGAAGGATAAAAAAACATATCAAATGGATTATGCCAACCGTTTTGAAGCCATCAGAGAAACCGAAATGGATATTGATGAAGGTGCAGATATCGTAATGGTAAAACCAGGATTATGCTACTTAGATATTGTTCGCGAAATTAAAAACGAAGTTGATGTTCCTGTGGCTGTATATCAAGTTTCTGGAGAATATGCAATGCTTAAAGCTGCAGCCGAAAAAGGTTGGTTAGACCACGATGCTGTTATGATGGAGCAAATCACTGCAATTAAACGTGCTGGTGCAGATGTTATTGCAAGTTATTTTGCTAAAGATGTTGTGAAATTGATTTCGTAAATCAATGAAAAAAGTACTATTCATATCAAGTCTGATTATTGTTTTGGGTAGTGCGTTGACTTATTTTGTTTTAAAAGAAAATCAACAGTTAAGTTCTAATATGAAGAATCCAGAGTTTTTTTGTGGTACAGAAGACTCATTCCCTGAAGAATTATCAGAGGGGAAAAATTTATTCAATATAAATTGTGCTGCTTGTCATAAATTGAATAAAATTTCAGACCCTCCGATTCTTGAGAATAACATCAAAAATTATTCACTTGAAAGTTTTCAAAAATTCGTTCATAATGAAGAACGAAATAGAGAAAATATATTTGAGCCAACAGAATGTATGCCTTTTCCTAATCTAAAACAGGAAGAATTAGAAAACATATATAACTATATCATATATTCCGTAAATTAGCATCAAACGAAACAATCTAATGACGCTACTTATATTTTACGCTTTTATTTCTATATTTTTTTCTTTTCTCTGCTCCATTCTTGAAGCAGTACTTTTAAGTGTTACATCAACATTTATCAACCTCAAAAAAAAAGAAGGAATGCGCTATGCTTCAACCCTTGAAGCTCTTAAAAAAGATGTTGACAAACCACTAATTGCTATTCTTACACTAAACACCATTGCTCATACAGTTGGTGCCATTTTAGTTGGTGTACAGGCAGAAAAAGTTTTTGGTACTGGAGATAATTCTATAATGATAGTCTCTGCAATAATGACCTTTTTAATATTGGTACTTTCTGAAATCATTCCAAAAACCATTGGAGCTACCTACTGGAAAAGTTTAGCCGGTTTTTCATCAACAGCACTAAATGTTCTTATTTTTCCTTTAAAATACACAGGAATACTCTGGTTATTACAGCTTACCACTAAACTAATTGGAGGTAAAGGACATGCAAGCGGTTTAAGTCGTGAAGGTTTTATTGCTATGACAGATATTGCTCACGAAGAAGGTGTTTTTCATGAATCAGAAAGTAAGGTCATAAAAAACCTACTAAATTTTAAAGAGGTTTTGGCAAAAGACATCATGACACCTCGTACGATGATGATTACCGAAAACGAAACCCAAACCATTGAAAAGTTTTTTTTAGAACATCCTAACCTTAGAGTATCCAGAATTCCAGTATATTCAGAACATATTGATAACGTAACAGGATTGGTCTTAAAAGATGATGTTTTTAAAGAAATGGCCTATAAAAATGGTAAAAAAACATTATCAGATATTAAAAGAGACATCATTATTGTTAGCAGACGTATTGCAATTCCAAAATTGTTTGAAAAACTTGTTGATAGTAAAAACCACATGGCTTTGGTAGTTGACGAATTTGGTTCTGTTAGTGGTCTTGTTACAATGGAAGATGTTATAGAAACACTTTTAGGTTTAGAGATAATGGACGAAAGCGATAGTGTTGCCGATTTACAATCGCTTGCAAGGCAAAACTGGGAAGCAAGAGCCAAACGATTGGGAATGATTGATGATGACATCAAATCGAAAACTAAAAAGTAATGGTAGAATGCATTATCAAATCGCCATTAGGATACACTAAAATTGTCGGTGATGAAGAAGGTGTTTCTTCTGTTGTTGTTTTAAATTCTGAAGAAAAAGAAACTGATATTATTCCTGTAGAATTAGAAGATTGTGTCATTCAACTTAATGAATATTTTGCAGGAGACCGAACACTTTTCGATCTTAAACTCAATCCTGAAGGGACTACATTTCAAAAACAAGTTTGGAATGCACTTCAAACCATCCCTTATGGAAAAACATTGTCTTATTTAGAACTATCAAAACAACTTGGTGATGTTAAAGCTATAAGAGCTGTTGCCAATGCTAATGGTAAAAACCCTCTTTGGATTATAGTGCCTTGCCACAGAGTCATTGGTAGTGATGGGAGTCTTACTGGCTATGCTGGAGGATTGCATCGCAAACAATGGCTATTAGAACACGAGAGTCCTTATAAGCAACAATCTTTATTTTAATTTCTTATATTTAATTCCTTAAAATAAATGAAATGAAATTCTTCAAAAAATTCTTGAAATGGACCATAATTATAGTAGGTCTAATAGTAGCAACATTATACATTACAGATACAGATTATTTGCTTAAAGCGGTTAGAACCATTTATCTTAAAGGTTATACTACTGCATATTTAGAAGATTATAAAGAGTTTGATAATGAAGTTGTCAATAACGGAACGCCTCAACCTTGGCCTAATCATAAAAATTATAACTCAGTTAAAGAAACTGATAAGCTAAACGAGATTAATAAAGCCAACGGAACCATAGCATACGTCATTATCAAAAACGATAGTATTTGGTTTGAAAACTATTATGATGGATTTGGTGAAGACTCAAAAAGCAACTCTTTTTCCATGGCAAAAAGTTATGTCTCTGGATTAATGGGAAAAGCAATAGAGCAAGGATATATTAAAAGTCTTGATCAACCTGTTGGCGATTTCTTTCCAGAATTTAGTGAAGGTTTGGCAGCAAAAATGACTGTTGGCGATTTATCGTCAATGGCTTCTGGCACTAATTGGGATGAAGCCTATTACTCACCACTATCAATTACTACTAGAGCTTATTTTGATGATGATTTAGAAAAAGTAATTCTTGGGCTTAAAGTTGTTAATGAGCCAGGAACAGCTTACAAATATGCTAGTGGTGATACTCAATTACTAGCTATGGTAATAGAAAAAGCGACAGGTAAAAAACTATACGATTACTTAACTGAAAGTTTCTGGAAACCTCTTGGTTCTGAAAACTCTACTTTATGGCAGGTTGATAGCGAAGCACATGATTTAGTAAAAGCTTATTGCTGTATTGCAAGTAATGCAAAAGATTTTGCGCGTTTTGGAAAACTTTATAAAGATCATGGAAAATGGAATGGCATACAGGTTTTAGATTCTGCTTTTATAGCTAAATCTGTTACGCCTCGTTTTGCTGCAAGTCCAGAATATGGATATGGTTGGTGGCTTAAAAATGTTGGTGATAAACAATTTTTTATGATGCGTGGTCATCTTGGACAATACGTTATTGTTGAGCCAAATGACAATGTAATTATTGTTAGACTTGGACATTCTAAAGGCGCTGGTGACGCTATTGCAACGTTTACAGATGATATAACTACTTATATTGATGAGGCTTATAAAATGCTTGAAAAATAATTATGATAACCAAACTCAATCTTGAAGACATATTGTTTTTGGACATAGAAACAGTTCCAGAAACACAACATTTTTCTGATTTAGATAGAACCAAACAAGATCTTTGGGAGCACAAATCACAATACCAACGTAAGGAAGATATAACTGCCGAAGAGTTTTATGAACGTGCAGGAATTTGGGCAGAGTTTGGTAAAATTGTTTGTATTTCGGTTGGTTATTTTAATATTCAAGGTGATATAAGAACCTTTAGAGTCACCTCTTTTCATGGTGAAGAAATTAAAATTTTAAAAGATTTTAAAAACTTATTATTGTCTCATTTTAGTCAGGCAAAACATTTGCTGTGTGCTCATAATGGTAAGGAATTTGACTTCCCTTATATAGCAAGACGTATGATTATTAATAATATTGAATTGCCTTACAAACTCAATTTATTTGGCAAAAAACCATGGGAAGTACCTCATCTAGATACTTTAGAGCTGTGGAAGTTTGGCGACTATAAAACTTATACCTCTTTAAAGCTTTTAACCAACGTTTTAGGAATACCTTCTCCTAAAGATGATATTGATGGTAGTGAGGTTTGTAAAGTGTTTTATGAAGATAATGATATTGATAGGATTGTTACTTACTGTGAAAAAGATACAATAGCTGTCGCACAGATCTTTTTAAGATTACGAGGTGATGCGATACTACACGACAGTGAAATTATTCATATATAATTTTTGCAAAAAGGATTAAAGCATTTGTTTGAGCTCTTTTGGTTTTTAACCAGAAAGCGAGTGCTGAAAGCCTGTTTTATAGCAATGCTATAAATTTGCCAAATAATAAAAACAAAAAAGTCCAGACATTACATCTGGACTTTTCAAATTTAAAATAACTATATTATTGCTTAATAAAGCGCTTGGTAAACGTTTCTCCGTCAGCAATGAAACGAACTTGATAAACAGCAGACTCTAGTTTGCTAACATCTATAGTTTCGTTAATAACTTTGCCTTTGGCAACTATTTGACCAATTCCGTTGTATATCTCATAATTTACATCTCTGAAATTAGAAACTACATTAAGTATATTCCCTCTAACTGGGTTAGGATATAGTTTTATATCTGATATAGCATTAGAGACCTCTGTTTCTTCTCCTCTAGCTGAACTTTGAATACAGAAAGTTGTTGCTTGAGATGAACCAAAACTGCCGCCTGAAACTATTGTTCCTAATGAACCTGTTAATGTATAAGAACCACTTCCATATGAACAACATATACCATCTCCATAACTATCTGTGATAGTAAAAGTATAATCACCAGGAGCTAAGCCTGAGAATGTTCTTGTAACTGTTGATCCATCAGGATTTGCAGTTGAATATGAAGCTGAATCTATTGTTGTACCTGACGCATTTCTAAGTGTCCAAGCAGTTTCTTCAGGATAGTTATCAAAAGTAATACTTAATGATACGTTTCCAGTGTTACAAGTTGGTGGAGGTGTAGAACCATCTACTAAACTCACATCATCTATTGCAATATCTGCTTGCCATGTACTTCCAACATTTCTGTTAAAACGTAATTGTATAGATCCTCCTGCGTAAGCTGATAAATTGACACTTGCAGATTGCCAAGCATTACCTTTATTACCAGACTCGTTCCAAATGCTTGTCCAAGTCGCACCATTATCTGTACTAACTTCTAATGCAATCGTTCCCATATCAGAAGCGCCATACATATGGTACATAAAATTAAACGTTGGGCTGCTTAAAGCACTTAAATTAAAGCAAGGTGAA
The DNA here is from genome assembly GCF_014641635.1 of Aquaticitalea lipolytica. Lineage (GTDB taxonomy): Bacteria > Bacteroidota > Bacteroidia > Flavobacteriales > Flavobacteriaceae > Aquaticitalea > Aquaticitalea lipolytica. The sequence continues at coordinate 1,374,446 of NZ_BMIC01000001.1, forward strand.
TTTAAAATTGCGCGCTTACTCGGATAATTAGGACTAGATGCTTCAACATAAACATAATAACTACCTTGTGATGCACTTGATGGTCCTGTATTACTAGATGGTGTTCCATTAGCATCAACAGTCCAATCAATGTCATCTGCTGTTGACTGCGTCCAAGCTCCTAAAGTATTTTCAAATCCTTCACTATAAGGGAAAGACGAAATTCCTCCAGAACATCCACTTGAAGGTTGAGTAACAATAACTGTTCTCGTAACCTGTGTAGCTGCATTACCTGCTGCATCACTTACATTATAGTTAACTAAATATGTTCCTGCTGCAGATGTGTTTACTGTTCCTGTAATAACGATGTTAGCAGTTATGTTTCCATCAACATTATCAGTTGCTGTTGCGCCTTGTTCTGTATAAGTATCTCCAACATTTAAATTTATTGTTGATGCACCATTTAAAGTAATAACTGGTGGTGTTGTATCTGGTGGTGTAAGTGTTGTAACATTAACCGTATTACTTGCACTTGAAACGTTACCTGCTGCGTCTTTTGCTCTTACACTAAAGCTATAAGCTGTACTTGGTGTAAGTCCTGTAACTTGACGTGTTGTTCCTGTTACAGTTGCAATTATTGTTGCACCTTGATAAACATCGTATCCTGTTACGCCTACATTGTCTGTTGAAGCATTCCAAGATAAATTTGTTGACGTTTGAGTTGTTCCACTAGCAACTAAATTTGTTGGTGCAGTAGGTGCTGTTGTGTCTGGTGGTGCTAAAGTTGTTACATTAACCGTATTACTTGCACTTGAAACATTACCTGCAGCATCTTTAGCTCTTACACTAAAACTGTAAGCTGTACTTGGTGTTAATCCTGTTACACTTCGTGTTGTTCCTGTTACAGTTGCAATTACAGTTGTTCCTTGATAAACATCGTATCCTGTTACTCCTACATTGTCTGTTGAAGCATTCCAAGATAAATTTGTTGACGTTTGAGTTGTTCCACTAGCAACAAGACTTGTTGGTGCAGATGGAGGTGTAGTATCGGGTCCTGAAGCCTGAATAACAACTGTATAATCTTCAACTTCACCATAAGTAAACGATTCACAAGATGTAGGTATACCATTATATTTCATAGAAACACGCATTCTAGTTGAGTTTTCAACAGCACTTGCAGGTATTGTAAAACTTCCACTAACTGGTGTTGCATTTGTAGCTGCTTGTGTCCATACTTGTTCACCTGCATCTGCAAAATCACCATCTCTATTATAATCAATCCAAACGGAATACCCTTCATTATAAACTGTTCCAGTCCAAGTTGGAGTTACAGTAATTGTATATTGAGTTCCTTTAGTTAATGTCGTAGATATGTTTGTAAAGTTCGAGTAAAATTGTGCTCCAGAAGCATTGTTAATAGTATTTAATTGAACTCTGCTAATGTATTCGTCGTTAACATTTGTGCTAGCAGAGGTACAATAGTTTAATTGAACATCTGTAGTTGTAAATGTAATTGGACTACTATAAGCCGAATTGCTTCCACCACTACACTTACTTCTTACTTGAGCTTGGTATTGAGTTAAAGTGCTCAATCCTGTTAAGTTTGTAGAAACTCCAGCAACAGCAACTGTTGTCCAAGTTGATGATCCTACTACTCTGTATTGTAAATCGTAAGTTGCTCCAGGTACTGAATTCCAGCTTAATGTTGCTGAACTCGATGCTACATTTGAAGCAGCTAAACCTGTTGGCACAGTTGCATTACATACAACCGTTCCAGCTATTGTAAAGTTTGTATTAGAAATGTCAAAGAAAATATGATTAGACCCTTTAACCATAATTCTATTTTGATTACCTTGATTATTTGGTACAGTAATTACATGAGACCCATCATTAGGTGTATTTGTTGCTAGCGTAATTGGATAGGTATTACCTCCATCAGTAGACAGAAAAATATCTACGTTAGCTGCATTAACACCATTCCCTGTAGTTCCTGCTACACTCCAAGTTACTGTTTGAGAAGTTCCTGCATTCCAAGTAACATTTGTGTTAGGTGAGTTTACAACAAAAGGTCCAGCTGTTCCATTTACAGTTACAACCATATCATCACTATTGTTTGCTGCTCCACCTGCTTTATTATCTCTAACAGTCATTCTAAAAGTCATAGACCTAGCAACATTTGGCACTGCTTCCCATTGCCATGAAGTCGAACCCGCTTTAATAGTTTCAAGTCTAGGAAAATAACGCTTCGTATCTGTTGTTGGACTAAATGATCTAAACGCTGGGCCAGAAGTAGCAGTTACACTTGGGTTTGTCGTTGATGACGTTCCTGTATTATACTGTTCCCAGCAATATGTAAGTACGTCCCCTGAGTTAGCATCAGTTCCTGAACCATTTAGTACAAATGGAGTTCCTTTTGGAATTGTATAATCACTACCTGCATTAGCTGTAGGAACTGCATTACCTGTATTAATATTAGTTTGACAACTTTTAGATTTTATATAATTAGTAATCTGTTCTATTGTTCTTGCATGAAAATAAGGGTCACTATGCGCTTGCACATCTGTTGAGCCTGTAATCCCTGCATAACCCATAATTGTTGAACCACTTCCTGGTTCCATTTGTGCGCCTGTACCACCTTCATTACTAAATGTGAATGTGTGATTACCACCAAATTGATGTCCCATTTCGTGAGCAACATAATCTATATCAAAATTATCTCCAGTAGGAACTGTGTGTGAAGTCCAACCACTTCCTTTTTGATTGTTTGTACAAACACAACCTATACAGCCAGCGTTACCATTATTTTGTAGGTTAGCAAATAAATGACCAATATCATAATTTGCTTCTCCAATTACACTTGTTAAAGTAGATTGTAATTGGCTATTATAGCCTGAAGTATTATTCCCATAAGGATCACTACTAGTACTTGTATAAATAACACTATCTGTATTACCTACTAAAACCATTGTAGCATTAAAATCATTTTCAAAAACACCATTTACACGAGTCATAGTTGCATTAATTGCCGCTAAAGCAAGTGCTTTTGTACCACCATGATATGCAGTATATTCTCCAGTTGCTGATACAGCTAATCTGTATCGACGAAGTATTCCGTCATCTGCATTTCTTAATGTACTTGCATCACCATCTATGTTTTTACTCATTGAGTCAGTAACTAAACACTCAAAATCATCAGGTGTAGCAACTTTATCAGCTCTTTTATAAACAACATACTGTGATAAATCGTTAGTATATGCCTCAATGAAAGTTGCTGATTGGTTAGCTGATAATCTCATACTTTGAAACCCAAGAGGAGAAACACTAAAACGAATCACAGCAGATGGATCATCTATACCTTGACCAGCATAAGATTTAATCTCAGGAAATCGAGCCTCAAGTTCTGGAGACATATTAGATGCTTCAACTATTCTATAACGTTCCATTTTCCCTTCAGAATTTGGAAACGATAAAATAACACTAGAAACTCTAGAAACATTCTCTCTCTTTGGCGCTTGAATAAGTGCTTGTTTAAAAGCATTCATATTAAGGCTAAACACTTGAGATTTTGGTAAGTTAGCTTTGTCAGCTTTAACTTTAGAACTGCTAGCTAATGATTGCTTTTGCCAAAAGTTGTCCTTTTGCGAAAAAGCCAGAGTAGCACTCATAAACATGATAATACATAATAGTTTTTTTGTCATAATCTGATTTTTAAATTATTATTATTTTTTTGAGGGAATTTATCCGAATTTAGAAAAATTTTTAAAAATTTTGTTGTGTTATTATTAAAAATAATAGCTTTTTTTAACTATTTATTAACAATACGGTTTTACCGTAACACTATTGAAGAAAATGACTACATTTACTTATTATTATGACACAAAAAAAACTGCTTGATGTAAATAATTTATCAATTTCGTTTCAATCTGATGGAATTGACAAAGAGATTATTCATCATATTTCATATACACTTAATAAAAATGAAATATTAGGAATTGTAGGTGAATCTGGTTCAGGAAAATCAGTATCTACTTTGGCAATTTTAGGATTACTCCCAAAGCAAATTTCTAAAATTACTAGCGGAAGCATCCTTTTTAATGAAAAAGACTTAACACAGTTAAATACTAAAGATTTTCAAAACATAAGAGGGAGTGAAATTTCAATGATTTTTCAAGAACCAATGAGTTCATTAAACCCATCAATGAAATGTGGCCAGCAAGTTGAAGAAATATTATTACAACATACCAATTTATCAAAGTCTGAAGCCAAAACAGAAACCCTTTCTCTTTTTGAAAAAGTGAAATTGCCTTCACCTCAACGTATTTACAATGCATATCCGCATGAAATTTCTGGAGGGCAAAAACAGCGTGTTATGATTGCTATGGCTATAGCTTGTAAACCAAAAATTTTAATTGCTGATGAGCCTACAACAGCATTAGATGTAACTGTACAAAAAGAAATTATTCTATTGCTTAAACAACTTCAATCTGAAGAAGAAATGAGTATTATTTTTATTTCTCATGATTTAGCATTAGTCTCAGAAATTGCTAATAGAGTATTGGTAATGTATAAAGGTGATATTGTAGAGCAAGGTGAAGTTTTAAAAATTTTTAAGACTCCAGAGCATATATATACTAAGGCCTTATTAAGTTCTAAACCTTCATTAAGTGTGCGTTTAAAACGTTTACCTACTATTAAGGATTTTATGGAAAACATCACAAAATCTGATATTATAACCAAAAAGGAACGTGAAAATTCTCACTCAAAACTATATGCAAAAACACCTCTATTAGAAGTAATAAATCTTGAAAAAGAATACATTTCAAAATCTGGATGGTTTGGTAAACCAGAATCGTTTATGGCTGTCAATAATATTAGCTTTAAGTTATATGAAGGTGAAACTCTTGGGCTAGTAGGAGAATCTGGTTGTGGAAAATCTACATTAGCAAACGCAATTTTACAATTAGATAAAGCAACTTCTGGGCAGATATTATATAGAGGGATAGATATTAATAAGCTTCCATCTTCTGAAGTAAGAAAATTAAGAAAAGATATTCAAATAATATTTCAAGATCCTTATGCGTCTTTAAACCCTAGGATTCCTGTAGGGAAAGCTATAATGGAGCCTATGAAAGTACATCATATAGGAGAATCTAATGAGGAGCGAAAAACTATGGTTTTAGATTTACTTCAAAAAGTAGGTTTAGATGAAAGTTTTTTTAGTAGATATCCTCATGAGTTTTCTGGTGGTCAACGCCAAAGAATAGGCATTGCTAGAGCTATTGCTCTGCAGCCAAAACTTATTATATGTGATGAGTCGGTTTCAGCTTTAGATATTTCAGTACAAGCTCAAGTATTAAATTTATTGAATGATTTAAAAGACAATTTTGAGTTTACTTATATCTTTATTTCACACGATTTATCTGTAGTGAAATATATGTCTGACCAATTAGTTGTAATGAACAAAGGGAAAATTGAAGAAATTGCAGATGCTGATAAAATATACAACAATCCAGTACAAGAGTACACTAAAAAATTAATTCATGCTATACCTAAAGGGTTATAGCATGAATATTTTTTTAGTTAAGGTTAAAATGTTTTTTAACAATTTAAATGTTTTTTGAAAACCAGCTAAAAACTTATTTTCAAAAAAAGTAGGTTTTGGTAGATTTGGGGCTGTGTTCATAAGTTAAAATTTACGATAGATTTGGGGCAAATCATAAATCAAGTTTATGGTTAATTTGGGTAAATTTTCATAAGTCAAATTTAGGATAGATTTGGGGCTCTCTTAAATTAGGTTTATGGTAAATTTGGTTGTTTCGATTTGGTTTTGTAAATATGGAACAAATTTTTGATTTATCAGTTTAAATACATTATTAATCGATGAAATACATTAAATTTTAACATTTAACATTCATTTTAGATAATTTTCCTACAAATTTAATTAAATAAGAAAAACTATAATAACAAAAAAACCACTTAAAAAGTGGTCTTCATTATGCTCAATATGTTATAAAATTAGATACTCATTTCTGGTATATCTCCTTCAATTATTAATTTACCTTCGGTTGCTTTAATTATATCTTCAACAGAAATTCCAGGGGCTCGTTCTACTAATTTAAATCCATCTTTTGTAACTTCTAAAACAGCCAAATTTGTAACAATCTTTTTTACACATGCTACACCAGTTAAAGGTAAGCTACACTTTTTTAACAATTTAGACTCTCCTTCTCTGTTAGTGTGCATCATAGCAACAATTATATTTTCAGCACTTGCTACTAAATCCATTGCGCCTCCCATACCTTTTACCATTTTTCCTGGTATTTTCCAATTAGCAATATCTCCAGATTCTGAAACCTCCATTGCTCCAAGTATAGTTAAATCGACATGCTTACCACGAATCATTGAAAAACTCATTGAAGAATCAAAAAAGCTTGCTCCTGGCAATGTTGTAATAGTTTGCTTTCCTGCATTAATTATATCTGCATCTTCATCTCCTTCAAACGGAAAAGGTCCCATGCCTAAAACACCATTCTCACTTTGAAATTCAACTTCTATATCGTTTCTAACATAATTTGCAACTAAAGTAGGTATACCAATACCTAGGTTAACATAGTAACCATCTTTAACTTCTTTTGCTATACGTTTTGCTATTCCTGTTTTATCTAACATAATTAAGACTTTTTTCTAACAGTTCGTTGTTCGATTCTCTTTTCATATACTTCTCCTTGAAAAATACGTTGTATAAATATTCCTGGAATGTGTATTTGGTTTGGGTCTAACGTGCCTGCTGGCACTAACTCTTCAACCTCAGCAACTGTAATTTTTGCTGCTCCACACATTGCTGGATTAAAATTTCTTGCTGTGCCTTTAAAAATAAGGTTACCAGCTTCATCACCTTTCCAAGCTTTTACGAAGGCAAAATCTGCTTCAAAAGCTTTTTCTAAAACATACATTTTACCATTAAACTCTCTTGTTTCTTTTCCTTCAGCGACTTCTGTGCCAAATCCTGCTGGTGTATAAAATGCTGGAAAACCTGATTGTGCTGCTCTACAACGTTCTACTAATGTTCCTTGAGGCACAAGTTCTACATCTAGCTCACCACTTAACATTTGACGTTCAAACTCATCATTCTCTCCAACATACGACGAAATCATTTTTTTTATTTGATGCTTATGTAATAGCAATCCTAATCCAAAATCATCAACTCCTGCATTATTAGAAATACATGTTAACCCTTTAACACCAGTTTTTACTAAATGAGCTATTGCGTTTTCAGGAATACCACAGAGTCCAAAACCTCCCAACATAAGTGTCATGTTATCTGTAACCCCATGCATAGCTTCGTTTATATTAGCTACTTTTTTATTAATCATGTTATGCCTTTTTTGAATTTGAAAAATACAAAATAAAAAAGCCAATCTAAAATGTTAAACAAATTTTAGATTGGCTTTTTAAACAATTTATATACAATTAGTATTAGAAATCTAATTCATCAATTATTCCTCCTTCAGTATCGGAAGTTGGTCCTTCAATTGGTGCACCACAATTAACTCGTATTGAAAGGTTTTGAGGTCTCTCAAAATCGGCTTTTGATACATCTAAAGTTTTATCGTCATAACAGCTTTTCATATATAATCCCCAAATAGGTAATGCCATAGATGCTCCTTGTCCATATGCTGTGTTTCTAAAATGTGCAGCTCTATCATCGGCTCCAACCCAAACTCCAGTTACCAAATTAGGAACCATACCCATAAACCAACCATCACTATTATTTTGTGTTGTTCCTGTTTTACCTGCAATTGGATTAGTAAACTCATAAGGATAACCTGTAATTATTTCTTTATAAACTACATTCCATTGGTCAGCTCCTTTTGTTCTTAATCGTGCTCCCGAACCATCTTCGGTTACTCCTTGCATTAGGTTTGTGGTAACATAAGCAACCTCCTCACTCAAAACATCTTTCGTTTTAGGTGTAAATTGATATAAAACTGTTCCGTTTTTATCTTCAATACGCGTTACTAAAACAGGCTCATTATAAACGCCTTTGTTTGCAAACGTTGCATAAGCAGCAACCATTTCGTAAACACTTAAATCTGGTGTGCCTAGCGCGATTGCTGGCACAGCAGGTATATCAGACTCTACACCAAGCTTCTTAGCCATATCAACTACTGGTTGAGGGCCAACTTGATCCATTAATCTTGCCGTTATTGTATTTGTAGAATTAGCTAATGCGTTTTTTAAGGTTTTAAATCCACCATATTTAAAATCTGAATTTTCTGGACTCCAAGCTTCAGGGTTTCCAAATTTACCAGCTTCGATAGTTACTTTAGTATTTGGGAAAGTATCACAAGGCGATAAGTGTAATTGGTCTATAGCTGTTGCATAAACAAATGGTTTAAATGTTGAACCTACTTGTCGCTTACCTTGCTTAACATGGTCATATTGAAAATGTTTCATATTTATACCTCCAACCCAAGCTTTAACATGACCGGTTTGTGGATCCATTGACATCATTCCTGTATGTAGGAATGATTTATAATAACGCATAGAATCCATTGGCTTCATTATGGTATCTATTTCGCCCTTCCAAGAAAACACTGTCATTGCTGTTGGTTTATTAAATGAGGCTATAATTTCACTTTCAGATTTCCCGTTAGCTTTCATTATTCTCCATCTTTCTGATTGACGCATTCCTCTATTTAATATCGATGTGATTTCATCTGGTTTTAAATCTAAAAAAGGAGCTGTTTTATTTCTTTCTGGTGTATTTTGATTAAAAAATTCAGCTTGAAGTCTTGGCATGTGTTTTTCAACGGCATCCTCGGCATATTTTTGCATACGAGAATCTATAGTTGTATACACTTTTAAACCATCATTATATAAATTGTATTTTGAACCATCTGGCTTTGGGTTTTCATCAATCCACTTTTTCATAAAGTCTGTAAGATAGGCTCTAAAATAGGTTGCTGTTCCTTCACGATGAGATTCTGGAGAATAGTTTAGTTCTAGTTCTAACTTTTGAATAGAATCTCTAACTTCTTCAGTTATGAAATCATATTTTTCCATTTGACTCAAGACAACATTACGTCTGTTTCTTGTTCCTACAGGATTTCGATGAGGTCTTGGGTTGTACAATGATGGATTTTTTAACATTCCAACAATCATTGCAGATTCTTTTACGTCTAAATCTTTTGGCTCTTTTCCAAAATAAATTCTAGCAGCACTTCGTATTCCGTCAGCATTATTATTAAAATCGACAATGTTTAAATACATTGCTATAATTTCATCTTTGGTATATTGTCGTTCTAAACGTATGGCAATAATCCACTCTTTTGCTTTTTGAAGTACTCTTTCAATTATGTTTTTAGAGCCTTCACCATGAAACAGGTTTTTTGCTAACTGTTGAGATATTGTACTAGCACCTCCACCACTTCCAAGCTTAAAAATAGCTCTTAATGTTCCTCTTGCATCAATACCTGAATGATCACGAAAACGAGCATCTTCAGTAGCTATTAATGCATCTACTAAATTTTGAGGTAATTCACTATAATCAACTGGAGTTCTATTGTCGTTTAAATAAAACTTTCCTAAAGTTTTATCGTCAGAAGAAATAATTTCGGTTGCTAAATTAGTTTTAGGGTTTTCTAAAACCGTATGGTCTGGCATCTCACCAAATAAGCCAAAAGACGCCAATAAAAATATTAAAACTATAAATAGAATTCCTCCTATAAATAGTTTCCAAAACCAACGTATGTACTTAGAAAAATCTTCTACTGCAGTTTTTTTTGTTGCCATAATATAATACTAATCAATTTTTTGCAGGCTCAATTCTAAAGCCTATATCTGTAACACCCTCTAGTTCGTCAATTCCTTCAACATCTCCGTTTTTTCTCATTGCATGTTGAATATTTACTTTATATTCTCCTGTTTCTTTAAAAATAACAGACTCTTTATACCATAGTTTATTCTCTTTTACATCTGCAAAACCAGTACCTAATAATTCTCCATTAGGTTTTGCCATTTCATACTCTAAAGTGTCTTTAATAACTTTTCCGTTAGGAAAATTCATGTCAACAATTAAAAATAAATTTCTGTATTTATAAGCACTTGTATTTCTAATATTGACAAACAAATTATATGCTTTAGTTGAATCTGGTGGTGTTATATTAAACGAAATAATTGAATCTTTATTCCATTGATTTGGCACAGTTTTATATTCATCAAACACTTGATTAGAGTCGCAAGAGCTCAATACAATACCTGCAATTAAAACAATCCAATAACCTTTACTTGGCATTATTCTTTTGAGATTTATGTTGTTGAGGGTTATTTCCCTTTTTTTTGTTTCTATTATTTCTACGTTTATTTTTACGTTTTGGACTATCAAAACGAGTTAAACTGTCTTGACCAACAACGTTTTCGAAGTCTGCTTTAGTATCTTCAACAAGCTCTGAAGCATATTCTTCTAAACTGGCAATTTTTTGTTTTTTCTTATTAAGCTCAATTATTTCTCTGGCTTGAGCAGTAGTTAATTTGTGCCAGTTCATCCACTCTCCTTCATAAGCAAACCACATAAACCCTTTAAAAATATCGGTTTTTTGACACACTGCTGTTCCTTTTTCAGTATAAAGTTTTGTGTCTGTTTTTGGGAATTCTTTTAAAGCGTCTAAATAAGCATCTAACTCGTAATTTAAACAGCACTTTAGCTTACCACATTGCCCTGCAAGTTTTAATGGGTTTAAAGATAATTGCTGATATCTAGCTGCAGATGTACTTACAGATCTAAAATCTGTTAACCATGTTGAGCAACATAATTCACGTCCACATGAACCAATACCACCAAGTCTAGAAGCCTCTTGACGAAAGCCAACTTGTTTCATTTCAATACGTGTGCGAAATTCTTTAGCAAACAATTTAATAAGCTCTCTAAAGTCTACGCGTTCTTCTGCTGTATAATAAAAGGTTGCTTTACTTGCATCACCTTGATATTCGATATCAGAAATTTTCATTTGCAATTTTAAATCTATTGCAAATTGTCGAGCCTTAACTTTCATAGGCTCTTCTTTATCTCTAGCTTCAGACCAAATATCTATATCCTTTTGAGATGCTTTACGATAAATTTTTAGAACATTCTCTTCGTCATCAATATTAACTTTTTTACGCTTCATTTGAATTCTAACTAATTCTCCTGTAAGCGTTACCATACCAATATCATGACCAGATTGAGCTTGAGTAGCTACAATGTCTCCTATACTTAATGTTAAGTTTTCGGTATTTTTATAATATTCTTTTCTTCCGTTTTTAAAACGAACTTCAACTCCAATAAAAGGCTCTTCTCCTTGAGGAAGCGACATATTGGCCAACCAATCAAAAACTGTTAACTTATTACAGCTATCTGTGCCACAAGTTCCATTGTTTTTGCATCCTTTTGGTTGACCATCTTTTCCAGTTGAGCAACTGTTACAACTCATACTATGTATGTTATATAAAATTCGTTATTCTCATAACGAATGATGATTAATACTGAATTTTAAAATGTAAAGATAAGATTATTTATCGAGCAAAAAATAGATAACAACAATCTGCTTTTTCTAAAAAGAATAAATTTATAATTACTTGATTATTAATATAATAAAATAAATTGCTATTTTTATTATGCTATTAATCAGATACATTGTCTAAAGTAATTGTATCTATATCTAATAAACAAGCGATGTATTAGTCTAACACTTTAAAACTTCTATTTTATGAAATTAAAAATTACTTTACTCATTTACATTCTTTCTTTTGTTACAAATAATTATGACGTATTTGCTCAAGAGGTTAATTTTTCGCCTATTGGTGATGAATATCAATTTAATAGAAGCAAGACTCCTTGTCTTACTGATTCACAGCGAGAGGTTATTAAGGCTGAATTAATAAACAATGTAAGACAATTACAACAAGAAAATAGATTAGCACCTATTTCGTTAAGAGGTGCTCATCCTCTTTTTATCTGGCCTGTTCAAAAAGCTGCTGGAGTAACTTATAACGATGTGTGGTCTATTTCTAACTATGTTGACCATAATTCTGCTTATCCAAACCAATTACAAGACTATAACTGTGGTACCAAAACTTACGATACTAGTTCTGGTTATAATCATCAAGGTATAGACATTTTTACATGGCCTTTTACTTGGAAAATGGTTGATGATAATAGTGTTGAAATAATTGCAGCTGCACCTGGTCAAATAATTGCTAAAGGTGATGGGCAATTTGATAGAAGCTGTGGTTTTAATAACAATCCATGGAATGCTGTATACGTAAGGCATGGTGATGGAAGTGTTGCTTGGTATGGACATATGAAAAACGGTTCATTAACCACAAAAAATGTTGGTGACTTTGTTAATTTAGGAGAATATTTAGGCATAGTTGGGAGTTCTGGAAACTCAACTGGGCCACATCTGCATTTTGAGGTTTACCAAAATGATACCTATACAAATTTAATTGATCCATACACAGGAGCATGTAATAGTTTAAATGTTGACACTTGGTGGCAAACACAAAAACCATATACAAATCCTAATATTAATGCTGTATTAACACATTCTGCTCCTCCTGTTTTTCCTACATGTCCAAATAGTGAAACAACTAATACAAGCAACACTTTTGATGCCTCAGCAACAATTTACTTTGCAATTTACATGAGGGATCAGGCTAACGGAACAAGTATTAACTTAAAAATTATAAGACCTGATAATTCTGTTTTATATAATTGGAATTATAACTTCACAGCAAATTATGCTGCTTCTTATTGGTATTGGTACTATTCTGGAGTATATAATATGAATGGTCAATGGAAATGGGAAGCAACTTATAATGGACAAACAATTACACATACATTTAATGTTTCAGGAGCATTAGGAATTGATGATGAAGATTTTAATACAACTTCCGTTTATCCTAATCCATTCAATGATGCAGTAACAATTTCTTCTAATAGTTTTATAAAAAAAGCCACTGTTGTAGATATACTTGGCAAAACTGTAAAAACAATTGAAAGCCAATCTGAAAATATTACAGAGGTAAACCTAGAAACAGTTTCTAATGGACTCTACTTTTTAACTTTAGAAAGTGATACAGGTCAGAAAAAAACAATTAAGCTTATAAAAGATTGACAAAAAAGCTTCCAAATTTGGAAGCTTTTTTTATTTCTTCAGAGTTTCAAAAATGTTTCTTAAATCCTTTTTATAAGGTAAATGATCTGCTCTTCCCTTTTTAAAGATATCATTACTATTTCCTTGTCCTTTTCGTAACGCTTTTTGCTCTTCGTAAGGTAATTGATGTATTTCCATACAGGTAGAAGAACAACAATTATTCATTTTTTCTTTACAATCATCACATTGAATAAATAGTAAATGGCATGCTTCATTTGCGCAATTTGTATGTAAATCGGCAGGACTACCACACTGATGACATTGAGCAATGACGTCATCAGAAATACGCTCAGATCGACGCTCGTCAAAAACAAAATTCTTTCCTATAAATTTGTTTTCCAACCCTTTTTCATTGACCTGTCTTACATAATTGATTATTCCTCCATCGAGCTGATATACATTTTTAAACCCTTTATGTTTATAATATGCGCTAGCTTTTTCACAACGAATTCCACCAGTACAATACATCACCAGTTTTTTATCCTCTTTGTGGTCTTTTAAGTCTTCTTCAATAATATCTAACGATTCTCTAAATGTGTCAACATCTGGAGTTATTGCATTTTTAAAATGCCCTATTTCGCTTTCATAATGATTACGCATATCAACCAAAACCGTATTCTCATCTTCAATTAATTTATTGAATTTTTCTGCATCAACGTGAATTCCTTTATTAGTAACATCAAAGGTGTTATCGTTAAGCCCGTCAGCGACAATTTTGTCACGCACTTTTACCTTTAGTTTTAGAAATGAAAAATTATCATGCTCTATGGCAATGTTTAATCTCACGTTTTCTAAAAATGTAATGGTATCTAAATGGTTTTTAAATTGATGAAAGTGATCTGCAGGAATGGATAGTTGTGCATTAATACCTTCGTGAGCGACATATATTCTTCCTAAAACTTCTAGCTCATTCCAAGCTAAAAACATATGGTTTCTAAAGATTTCGGTATTGCCAATTTTGGCATATTTATAGAAAGAGATAGTTAAACGGTCTTTTCCCGCTTTTTCAATAAGTTCTGCTCTTTCTTTAGCACTTAAGTTATTGTACAGTTGCATGCTATACTAATTTTATAAGGTTAAAGATTAATTTTTTGCAAAGTTACAATTTTTGAATAATTACAAGCTTGTTAAAAACAAAAAAAGCACCAAAGATATCTCTAAAGTGCTTTTTTGAGGACTAACTCGTTATTAATATTTTTTTAAATTTTCATTCTTAAAAATACTACACGAGTTACCCTCCATCGGCTTTACAATTGCTATTAACAGTAATAGCAACTGAAACGCCTAATGCGTTATTAAAAATAATTTTTCTAAAAAATTTCATCTGTAAAACTTTTATTAGTTAATATCATCAGATAAAATAGATTGTCATTAAAATGACCTTTTTCATAGCAAGATTTCCCAATCTTATTATGTAGATGCAAAAAGTATAAAAAGGTTGCGTCATAAAATTGTAAGATGCAAAAAGAAGTAGTATTTTAGCTATCCGAAATAAGAAAAAGATCGAATAAAATGAGTAGTGAAAAAGAAGCAAAATTAAAAGCATTAAAGCTAACTTTAGATAAGTTAGACAAAGCCTATGGTAAAGGAACAGTAATGAAAATGAGCGACCAAGCAGTGGTTGATGTCGATGCCATTTCTTCTGGCTCGTTAGGTTTAGATATTGCTTTAGGAGTTGGTGGCTATCCTCGTGGTAGGGTAATAGAAATTTATGGTCCTGAATCCTCAGGAAAAACCACATTAACATTACATGCTATTGCTGAAGCACAAAAAGCTGGTGGTATTGCTGCGTTTATTGATGCTGAGCATGCTTTTGATAGAACTTACGCACAAAAACTAGGTGTAGATATTGACAACTTAATTATCTCACAGCCAGATAATGGAGAACAAGCATTAGAAATTGCTGATAATTTAATTCGTTCAGGAGCTATTGATATTGTTGTTATTGACTCGGTTGCGGCGTTAACTCCAAAAAGTGAAATTGAAGGTGAAATGGGAGATTCTAAAATGGGACTTCATGCACGTTTAATGTCTCAAGCATTAAGAAAATTAACAGGATCGATAAGCAAAACCAATTGTACCGTAATCTTTATTAACCAATTACGTGAAAAAATTGGTGTTATGTTTGGAAATCCTGAAACAACAACTGGTGGTAATGCATTAAAGTTTTATGCTTCTGTTCGTTTAGATATAAGACGATCTACACAAATTAAAGACACAGATGGTAGTGTTTCTGGTAATAAAACCAGAGTAAAAGTTGTAAAAAATAAAGTTGCACCACCATTTAAAACAGCAGAATTTGATATTATGTATGGTGAAGGTGTGTCAAAAGTTGGTGAAATACTAGATATAGCAGTAGAAAACGAAATCATAAAAAAAAGTGGCTCGTGGTTTAGTTATGAAGACACAAAATTAGGGCAAGGAAGAGATGCTGTAAAAGCACTTATAAAAGACAATCCAGAGCTTATGGATGAGCTCGAGGCTAAGGTTAGAGTAATTGCAAAAGCAGCCTCGTCATCTGATGATTAAAAAACAAAAAAACTCGAAATTTTCGAGTTTTTTTGTTTTTACACGCAACCTTTATAATATTAATGCATCTACAACCTATAAAGGTATTTATATCAAAATATTTTATTTTATGAAAAAACTATGTTTTTTATGTGTTATAGTGCTTTCGTTAGTATCGTGTAGTATTGATAACGATAATTCTAACGATTTTTATTATGAAATTTTACCTGTTGAGAGTGTTGATATTCCAACAGAATTTGTTTTAGGTGAGACTTATGAAATTACTGTTGGCTATTATAGGCCTTCTGGGTGTTACATTTTTAGTGATTTCTATTATGCAAGCGAGCTTAACCAAAGAACAGTTGCAATAATAAATGCAGTTTACCCAAATCAAAATTGTCAAACTTTTGAAAATGAATTAGTAGAAGTTTCTTTTAACTTTATGGTAAATAACAATGGAACTTATGTATTTAGGTTTTGGCAAGGTCAAGATGATAATGGAAATGATTTATATTATATTGTAGAAGTTCCTGTAGTGAATTAATATAAAAATTTGGATAATTAATACTTTAAATGTTTGAGTTTAGAACAACTCATAGAACAGTGTAAAAAAAATGATGCTAAAGCTCAAAGCCAAATATATAAACTCTATGCGAGTAAATTGTTTTCGCTTTGCTTAAAGTATTCTAAAAACTATGCAGAAGCTGAAGATAATCTGCAAGATGCTTTTGTGACTATTTTTACCAAAATATCACAATATAAAAGTAAAGGTTCTTTGGAAGGTTGGATGAAACGAATAACTATTAATACTGCTTTACAGCGTTATAGAAGTATAGGTGTTTTTGATATTGTAAATGAAGATAAAATAGAAGACGTATCTGTAGAAATTGATGAAGATGCAGTAAGTATAGATTTTTTATTAGGCATTATTCAAGAATTGCCAGATAGATATAGGTTAGTTTTTAATTTATATGCTTTAGATGATTATTCGCATAAAGAAATAGCAGAAATGCTAGATATTACAACCGGAACCTCAAAATCTAATCTTGCGCGTGCAAGAATGATTTTAAAAGAAAAAATTGAACATTACAAAGCGAGCATAAGCTCGCAAACATTATAATGAGCGACAAAAAACATATAGACAGACTCTTTCAAGAGAAGCTAAAAGATTTTGAAGCCAATCCTAGCGATGCAGTTTGGGAAAACATTCACAGTAGTTTGCATGATGAGAAACGCAAAAAACGCCGAATAATCCCAATCTGGTGGAAACTTGGTGGTGCAGCAGCAATTTTATTGCTAATGCTTGCTATTGGTAACACTGTGTTTAACAATAACGAAAATAATGACTCTATAAACACAGTTGTAGATACAGAAAACAATTCTAATAGTGATGCATTTAAAAACAACTCTACAGATAAAAATGCGTCTAATGAGGTTGATTTCGATTCTAATAATAACGTTTCAGATAAAGAAACAAATTCTGATGAAACCCTTAATAACGCCTCTTCATCAGGAAAAAATCTAATAAATTCATCAGTAAACAACCAAAGCAAAATAGCTTCAACGAAACCTGATTTGTCATCAAAAATATTTGATAAAAACAATAATAAACAAAAAGAGTTAAGTAAAAACAATACATCAAACACCTTAAATAATAAAAAGGATGTTGTTGCAGATAATTCTTCAAACCCATTTAATTCAGAAAAGAATTCAAAAACTAAATCTGAAGACAATATAATTCCAGACTATCTTAAATCTGCATCTAAAAATGCAGTTGCTAGTAGTGATGAAAAAACTGAAGATTCTGTCAATAAAGAAGAAGAAATCATTACAAACGAAAAAACTATAGAAGACGCTATTGCTGAAACTAATACAACTGAAGAAAAAGAAAAAGAAGAGAAACTTAACAGGTGGAACATAACACCAAATGTTGCGCCTGTTTATTTCAACACTATTGGTAAAGGGTCTCCAATAGATAATCAGTTTGTAAATAATTCAAAAAAAGGTGACATAAATATGAGTTATGGTATTGAGGGTAGTTATGCCATTAATAAGAAATTTAAAATTAGAGCAGGAGTTAATAAAGTTGAATTAGGATATGCTACCAATAATGTTATTTCTTATACAGATATTAATGAAACATCTGCCTTAGGGTCAATTAATGTATCCAGCTCTAATCAACTGAGTCATGTAAACATTAATCAAAATGCTCAAAACACAACGTTTATAAGTGCTCAAAGTTTTAATAGAAATGATGTTCCAGAAATTTTAAATACTAAAGAAAAAGGTTCGTTAGACCAACAATTTGGTTTTATTGAAGTGCCTTTAGAAATTGAATATACAGTTGTAGATAAAAAAATTGGGCTTAATGTTATAGGTGGTTTTAGTACCTTTTTTACAGATAAAAATGAAGTTTATTCTGTAGTAGAAGGCAATAGAATTCTTATTGGTGAAGCCAATAACCTTAACGATGTTAGCTATAGTGCTAATTTTGGTGTAGGAATAAATTATAATGTTTCAGATAAAATAAAATTAAATCTTGAACCAAAATTCAAGTATCAAATAAACACATTTAATGACACGTCTGGTGATTTTCAGCCATATTTTATTGGCGTTTACACAGGCTTAAGTATTAAGTTTTAGGTTTTTTTAGTTGGTTAGATAGTTATTGCAAACTCGCAATGATGACGAAAAGCTGCTCTGTGCCAAGAGCAGCTTTTTATGTGTTATATTTTTGAAGTTGGTTGTAAATAACACTTCTAGATTGTTCATTTATTGTTTTTGTATCCTTTGTTGTTAAATCTTTTGTGTTTAAAAAATGATGAATTTTAACTCTCATTTTCCCAGGACCACCACTAAAAAACGTATATGAAAAACGCTTTTTATTATCTGCAAAAGTCATTGGAACAATTGGAATTTGATGATTGACGGCTAACCGAAAAGCACCATCTTTAAAGTCATCTAAAATAATATGCTCTTCTGGTACTCCACCTTCAGGGAAAATACAAATACTCAACCCTTGCTTTAAGCGTTTTTGAGCTCTTAAAAACACTGCCTTTCTGCTTTTTTCAGAACTTCTATCTACCAGAATACAAGTGCGTTTATAGAAAAATCCAAAAAGAGGAATTTTTGCCAACTCCTTTTTACCAACAAAAACAAAAGGGTTTTTAACGCTAACCAACATAAGCATTATGTCTGCCATTGAAGTATGATTAGCAATAAACATATAGCTTTTTAAAGGATCTGGTGTTTGTTCTCTTTCTATAATCCACCTAAAACCCATACCAATTAAAATAAACTTTGCCCAAAATCTAGCAAGCTTAAAAAAGAATGGGTACCACTCTTCCTTTAAAATAGAAATTAAAAGTATAGGAAACAATATAACTATTGGCAGCCCAACAAGTATGTAGAACCAAATACGATATAAAAGCCAGAAAATATATTTAATAACAATCATGCTCGCCAAAACTAATTAATTTTATTGAGCTATTATACTAAAAAAATTACCTTTGTGACTGTTGAAATAAAATACTATGGCAAGAATACTTACGGGCATACAAAGTACAGGAACACCACATTTAGGAAACATTTTAGGCGCACTAATGCCAGCAATAGAAATGGCTAACAACCCAGAAAATGATTCATACCTGTTTATTGCAAACATGCATACATTAACACAAATTAAAGATGCTGAAACTTTACGCAATAGCACATATTCTGTTGCTGCAACATGGTTAGCCTTTGGATTAGATGTTGAAAAAACGGTGTTTTACAGACAAAGCGATATTCCGCAGGTAACTGAATTGTCATGGTATTTAAGCTGTTTTTTTCCTTATCAACGATTAACTTTAGCACATAGTTTTAAAGATAAAGCTGACCGATTAGAAGATGTAAATTCAGGATTGTTTTACTATCCTATGCTTATGGCTGCAGATATTTTATTGTATGATGCAGAAATTATTCCTGTTGGAAAAGATCAACTACAACATATTGAAATGACTCGTGATGTCGCTTCTCGTTTTCATGCTAAAATGGGCGAAACTTTTGTTTTACCAGAAGGAAAAATACAAGAAAACACAATGCTAATTCCAGGTACTGATGGCGAAAAGATGAGTAAAAGTAGAGGAAACATCATTAATATCTTTTTAGACGACAAAAAATTACGCAAGCAAATTATGTCTATTGAAACAGATAGTACTCCTTTAGAGGATCCTAAAGACTGGAAAACATGTAACTGCTTTGCTATTTATAGTTTACTTGCTTCTGATGAAGAAGTTGCCGCCATGAAATCTAATTACGAAAAAGGTGGTTATGGCTATGGACATGCCAAACAAGCTTTATTTGAGTTGATTGTCGAGAAATTTAAAACCGAGCGTGAGCGTTATCATTATTATATGAATAACCTCAACGAAATTGATGTTGCTCTTGCTGTTGGTGCAGAAAAAGCTAAACTTGTTGCTAATGAGGTTTTAAACAGAGTGAGACATAAAGTTGGTTATTAATAAATTCTAACTCTTCCTTGTTTTTTGATTCTTTAATTTTTTCTTTATAAAAATTGAGCCTTTTTTATCTATGGTTAATTGCTCGAGATTATTGTCATTAATAACAGAAAGAATTATTCTGTTCTCTTTGATGATTTTCCAAATAACAAGAATTAATTTTATTAAAACTCCTGAAATAGTAATAATTAAAGCAATTTCTGCATATTTTGAATCAATTAATATTTCAAAGATTTCTTTATTCATCACAACAATTTATTTTCAATTGCATATCTAACAAGCAATATGGTATTTGAAGTCCCTGTTTTTGTCATTAAACTTCTTTTGTGAGTTTCAACTGTTCTTGGAGATATCGATAGAATTTCAGAAATTTCTTTACCACTTAATCCTTCAGAAATTAACTTTAAGACTTCCACTTCTCTACTGGTAAATTTGTTTTCAAATTCATTTTTTAAAGAATTCTTGTATTCGTTAATTAAAGCGTCGCTAATTTCTTTTTGATAATAAAATTTTCCTTTTCTAACTTCATCAATAGCTTGCAAAATTTCTGTTAAAGCAAATTCCTTATAAATATAACCCAACGCTCCTTCAAGTAAAGTGGCTTTAACCGAATTAATGTCTTTATCAAAAGTCATAATAATAACTTTTGTTTTGGGAAACTTTGTTGTAATTATTTTAAGTGTTTCTAACCCACTTAATATAGGCATTTCTAAATCTAATATGACTAAGTCTATGTCTCTTCCCTTAAGTATTTTTAAAACTTCTTCACCATTTCTAGCTTGAAATATTTCAACGTTTTTAATCTTTTCAATTAAGAAATCTGAAAGACCTTTTAAAATTAAAGGGTGATCGTCAGCTGTTATTATTTTTAACATTTCACGTAGGTATTATTCTCTTTTTCAAATATACTAAAAAAATAAATATACTTACGTAATTTATGCAATAATTTTAAATAACCTCAAACAACTTACCAGGAAGTGGTCTGATTACACCTTTAAGCTCCATGTTTAAAAGCAAGCTTGCAACTTTAAAAATTGGCATCTCGCATTCTAAAGCAATAGTATCTAATTGTTGTTTGCTGTTGTCTTTTAAGTAATTATAAATTGCTATTTCATCAACCTCCAACTCAACAAATAACTGTTTTTGTATTGCAGGTTTTTTGTCGTCTTCTAGTTGCCAATTTAATATATATGGAATATCCATTGGATTAGTAAGCATTTGTGCTTTTTGGTATTTTATTAAATTATTACAACCAACACTTTGACTATCGGTTGTTCTACCAGGAACCGCAAACACATCTCTATTGTATGAGTTTGCTATATCTGCTGTTACTAAGCTTCCTCCTTTTTCGGCAGACTCAATTACAATAGTAGCTTCACTAAGTCCAGCGATAATTCGATTTCGTTTTAAAAAATTTTCTCTATCAGGATTTGAAGTGCTCCAAAATTCTGTTAAAAACCCACCATGTTTCTCTATATCTGCAACATATTTTTTATGTACTTTAGGATATATTTGGTTTAAGCCATGTGCCAAACAACCTACTGTTTGCAAGTTATGTTTTAAGGCTGCCTTTTGTGCTGTAATATCGGTTCCGTAAGCAAAACCAGATACAATTACTGGATTAAAAGGAGCTAACTGCTCAACTAATTGCTCACAAAAAGCCGTACCATAGGTTGTAATTTTACGTGTTCCTACAACACTAATAATACGTTGCTTTTTAAGATTAATCTCTCCTGACTGAAACAATAATATTGGTCCATCAATACAATGCTTTAGTTTTTCAGGATAGTTTTCATCCATAAAATACAGGCACTTTATATCATTGTCTTTAATAAATTTTAATTCTTTTTCTGCCTCTTCAAAATGATATGTGCTAAAAACATCACTAATGGTTGTAGTTCCTATGCCATCTATTTTTAAAAGGTTACTCTTCTTTTCTTTGAAGATTGCTTCAGCAGAACCACAATTATTAATTAGCTTTTTGGCAGTAATATCTCCAATTCTGGCTACATTTTGAAGTGCTAATACATAAAGTAAATTGTGTTCTGTCATTATATTGTACTGATTTTTAGATGTAAAACATAAAATCTTTGCAATGTTAATAAATACTAGTGCTTAAGTTTTATTCCAAATCAAAAATTTTTAACTTTGTTTCAATGCAATTAGAAACTTACATAAGCGATTTATTATACCGTTACGACTGTGTAGCGATACCAGAATTTGGTGCTTTTTTAACCAATCGTGTGTCTGCAAAAGTACACGAAACTACAAATTCTTTTTATCCTCCAAAAAAAGTATTGTCTTTTAACGAGCAATTACAGCATAACGATGGATTACTATCTAGTTATATTGCTGAGGTTGAAAAAATTCCTTATGAAGTTGCTGTTCAGAAAATTAGCAAACATGTTAAGTCGATAAAATCATATTTAGTTGAAGGTGAAACTATCACTTTTCAAAATATTGGTGATTTGATGCTAAATAATGAAGGTAAAATTATTTTTGAGCCTTCTTATCATATCAATTACTTAACAGATGCTTTCGGACTTACTCAATTTGTTTCTCCTTCTGTTAGCAGAGAAGCTCACAAAGAAAAGGTAGAGGCTATTGAAAAAGTAATTCCTTTAACAATTACTCCTGAGAAACGTAAATCTCGTCCTTATCTTAAGTATGCTGCTATAGCTGTAGTAGCTTTAACACTTGGTGGTTTTGCAGCTTCTAATTATTATGTTAATCAAATTGAATCTCAAAATAAAATAGCACAAGAAAAAGCAAACGAGCAATTAGATACTAAAGTGCAAGAAGCTACTTTTGTAATTAGCAACCCTTTGCCAGCTGCAACTTTAACTGTAGATAAGCAAGTTGGTATTTACCATATTGTTGCTGGTGCTTATCGAGTAGAAGCTAATTCAGATAAAAAAGTAAAGCAATTGCAAGATTTAGGTTTCAAGGCTAGAACTATTGGTGAGAATAAATATGGTCTTCATGAAGTTGTTTATTCAACTTTTGATACTGCTGAAGAAGCTTTAAAAGAATTACGCCAAATACGTATTAATCATAATCCTGATGCTTGGCTACTAGTTAAAGAATTAAATTAATTGTTTTCTTTCTTTAATTTTTAAAAGCAACTTACCTTTGCACTTCATTAAATTAATGACAGATGCAAGCAAAAACTCCAGAACAATCTAAAACCATAATGACCGACTTGGTATTACCAAGCGAAACTAACCCGTTAAACAACTTATTTGGTGGTGAGTTATTAGCTCGTATGGACAGATGTGCTAGTATTGCAGCACGTCGCCATTCGCGTCGTATAGTGGTAACAGCTTCTGTAAACCATGTTGCCTTTAATCGTTCTGTCCCATTAGGAAGTGTTGTAACTGTTGAGGCTAAAGTTTCTAGAGCTTTTAAGACCTCTATGGAAGTGTTTATTGATGTTTGGATAGAAGATAGAGAATCTGGCTTAAGAGATAAGGCTAATGAGGCCATTTATACCTTTGTTGCTGTAGATGAAACAGGTCGCCCAACAACTGTTCCAGAAATTAATCCAGAAACCGAATTAGAACAACAACGATATGCTGCTGCTTTACGTCGTAAACAATTAAGTTTAGTTTTAGCAGGTAAAATGAAACCTAACGAAGCTACTGAATTAAAAGCGTTGTTTTCTTAATAATTAAACTTTTAAACTTTTTTTTAGTCTTATAGTAAATCCCAAAGCTATGAGAGTACTAATAATATTACTTGGAATACTATTTACTATGAACATTACTTCTTGTAGAAGTAGAGTAGTAGTTTCAAATCCTAATGTTAAAGTAATTACTGTTGCCCCTAAAAATCATAAAGTAGTTTATTTAAAAGGTAAACGTTATTATTTTTGGAATGGTAATTACCACAAAAAAACTCGAAAAGGATACGTTATCGTAAGACTGTAATTACATTTTATAAATCCAGCCTGAAGGGTCTTGGTATTCTGAGTTTTTTGAGTCTACTTTATAAATACTAAAACTTAAAATAGTTTCGCCATTAGACGATGTAAACACTTCACCAATCACTTGTTTTGTGCTCACCTTATCGCCTTTTTTTACATATACTTTTGATAAGTTTTTATAAACAGTAAAATAATTACCATGCTCAATTAGAACTGCTGGATTACTATTTTTAATTGCAATTACCGCACTTACAGTTCCTTCAAATACCACTCGCACTTTAGAGCCTTCTTCGGTTGCTATACGAACACCATTACTCTTTATTGTTAAAGATGGGTCTATTGGTGATGGTTGTGTGCCAAATCGAGTTTTTACTATCCCTTTCTCTACAGGCCAAGAAAATTTACCTTTATTAGATTCGAAATTAGCAGCCAAAATTTTAGCTTCTGGAGTTAATGCAAAACCAGATGACGATGCTTTAGTTTCTTTTGTATTTGTGTTTCCGTTTTTATTGGCTTCCGCCAAAGCTTTTCTGTTAGCCTCTGCAATAGCTTCTCTAATTAAACGCTCAATCTCTCTATCGATTTTATCGACTTCTTGTTGTTTTGTTTTAATCTGCGAAGTGTATTTACTTAAGTCTTTTTTAATAGAAGCAACTAAGGCTTGGTGTTCTTTCATGTCTTCTTCAAGTTTGGCTTTTGCAAGTCTATTCTCTTGAATAAGTCTGTCTTTATCTTTCTTTTGTTGAAGTAATGATGTGTTAAGTTCTTGTAATTTTTGAGTTTTATTCTTTATTTCTTCGCCTTGTTGCTCTTGGTACTTTGTGTATTGTCTGATATACTGTAAACGCTTATAGGCTTGTTTAAAATTTTCTGATGACAATAAAAACATAACTCTGCTTTGCTCAGATTTACTTTTATAAGACTTTACCACCATTGCTGCATAATCTTCTTTAAGATCTTTTAATTGATCTCTAAGGTGAGAAATTTCTTTTTGGTTAGTGTTAATTTCTCTGCTTAATAAATTAGCCTGATCGTTAGTGACTTTTATTAAATTTTGACGCACTTTAACTTTGTAATTTAAATCTTCAACAACAGTTACAATCGATTTCTCCTTTTTCTTATTAGATGAAATTAGCTGGTTATATTGATTGATTTCTTTTAGTATTTCTTGTCGTCTTTCCTCTAGCTCTTGTTGTTTTTTACTTTGAGCATTAGTGTTTAAAATACACAAAAGAAGGAGTGTAATTAAACTAAAATATGTTGGTTTGGTAAATTTCATGTGTTAATATTTATTGTTTTTTAAATGGTCACATGGAACATCCTTATTATCATATCGTTTTGAGTTTAAAATTAGATATTGATGTTTCATTTAAAAGTAATTTCTTTATAGTTTGAAGGAATTGAAAATGGGAAACGTAATTTTTCGTTAAGACTTACTGATTTAAATTCTAAATCGATTAGTATTTCTTCGTTGTCTTCAACTGCAATTATATTTATTATTTCTGGCACAATTTGTTTATCTACCAATTGATATGATTTATAGTCTATTTCTAAAAATCGTTTCTCTAAAGGCTGAGCTAATTGTTGTGAATCTAGTTTAAAATGCCCAGGATTTAATAAATAAAAGATTTCGAAAAGGGTATTTTGATCTTCTGGTGATAAGATGTATGAAGCTTCATTATTAGACACTACATGTTTTTGTTCTTTTAAGTCGAATAGTGTTTCACCTAATAACAAATTCTGAACTTTTGTAAAATCTAATTCGGTTCCTAATAACTCACTTAATAACGAAAAATCGCCATCAAAGTATACATTCTCCCAATTATTGTAATAACTTACTTTGTCTGGAGTTATCATTACTTTTGCAACAGATAATGGAGCGCTTAACCAGATGATTTTATCTTTCTCCATTCGTAGATTTACAGAAACACCATTAGATTTATTGTTTTCTGTATAATCTATTTTTACTCTTGCTTGTAGAGTTCTAAACTTTGCTGTTTGTTTATGATTATCATTAATTAATTGCTTTGCAGTTATACCTTCTTTTATTGACCCAGAAGATGTTAAGCTTTTAGCTGATTTGCAGCCAACTAAAGAAGTAACTATGAATAATAATAAAAGCGTTTTTAATAACTTCATAATCTTAGAAGATTCATATAATTAAAATGTTTTTTAGACACTTATTGTTGTTGTTTTATTAATGCTTCGGCCTTTTTAGTAAACGCTTCTGATTTGGTAATATTATTGTTGAGTTTATGAGCAAGGCTTAATTGTGTGTAAAAATCTGCTTCCATTTTAGCATCATCAATAACATAATCTAAACCTGTTTCCAAACTTTCTATTGCTTTTTTAGGTTGTTTTAACTTGTTATTTGCTACGCCATTAATGAGATATAATATTGGTTGCGCAGGAAACAACTCAATGGTTTCTTTGCTTTTTGCAACCACCTTATCATCCATATTTAAATCAAGTTGAAGCAATAAAACATCTTTAATAATAGCAAAGTTTTTAGTGTCTTGTTTTAATGCTTCTTCAAAATATTGAAGTGCTTTTGGCTTATCGTTAAGCTTTAAATAATACTGTCCTAACTCTGTAAGTGTTTTGGTGCTTTTATCTGTGTCAATAAGCGCTGTGATTTCTATTAAATCTTTTTCGTATTCAGGATTTTTAGATACAAAATTAACAAAGTCGTTAAACACCTTTGCTTTAGCATCTGGGTTTATTTCTGGGCTTTGAAGCACAGTTTTCATAGATAGTATAGCGTTTTTTGGCTCATTAGCATCTAGGTAAAACTTATACAACGCTAAATGCACCAATCTAGATTCTGGATGAATTTTTAATAACTCTTTTGCTGTTTCAAAAGCTTTTTTTGTATCTCCTGTTTCGCTATATCTGTAAATGAGATTTAAATAATTAGTTTCATTACCTGGATTTGCTTTTACGCGCTCTTCAAGATTTTCTATTCTATCATCATCATTCCCAGTAAGGTTATAAATCTCATTTCTTAAGTAATCTCTATCTTGGTTTACACCAAACTCTGCATCTAGATCATCTAAAATTTTGAGTGCGTCTTTATATTTTTTTGCTTTGATGTATAATGAAGCTAAATCTTGTCTGTAATCTGGGTGATATTTAACAAGTTGCTTAACTGTTTTTATTGCTTTATCTGTATCATTTTGAAGATTATATACTTCATACAACTGATCTAAATACCATTCATTTTCAGGCTCTTTAGAAGTTGCTTTTTTTAGAGCATCTTCAGCAGCTCCAAAATTTTTGAGTGCTATATAATTTTTACCCAACTCATAATACACAACTGTTTTAGAGTTGTCGAGTTTTTCGCATTTTAAAAGCGCATCGATAGCCCTTTGATGATTTTCAATTCCTGATTGTTTTAGAGCTTCAAAAAAATTCTCTTGAAACATGTCTTCAACATCGCCAAGGTCGTCGTTTGGACGTTTATTAAAATCGACCTGAGCATAATTCACCTGAGGAATGATTAGTATTCCTAAAAGAAGAATTACAATGTTAAGCTTTCTTTTCAATGTGATTAATTATAAAAACAACTGTAATTAAGTTTAAAATATTCCATTTTTTAAGGGAATGGACAAAAACTATTCCAATACTGAATAATCGCCAATACTTACAGTTTTAAAATTACCATCGTATTGTACATGATTACCAATCATTGCTTGGTCTAAATTAGTATTTTTAATTGTGTTTTGGCTTTGTATTAGGCTATTTTTAACGATTACATTACTTAAAGTACAGTCATTACCAATAGATACATTTGGGCCAACTGTAGAATTGTTTAACACCACGTTTTCACCAATAAAGCAAGGTTCAATAATTTTTGAGTTGTTTAATTTTACTGTTGATGCTATCATTTGTTCTTCTCCATCAGCTTTTAAAAACCCTAGCATACGTGTGTTAGTTTCGACAGTTACTGCTTTGTTTCCACAATCCATCCACTCACTAACTTCACCTGTTTTAAATATTTTTCCTTTTGCCATCATGCCTTTAATACCATCATTAATTTGATATTCTCCACCATTAACTATATTATTATCTAAAACGTGCTGCAGCTCATTTTTAAGAACGTTTACATCTTTAAAGTAGTATATGCCAATAACTGCTAAATCGCTAACAAAATCTTTAGGTTTTTCAACCAGTTCAATAATTTCATTTTTCTCATTTAACTTAACCACTCCATAAGCTTCAGGTTGGTCAACTTGTTTTACCCAAATAACTGCATCAGCTTCTGGATCTAGATTAAAGTTTGCTCTAATTAATGTGTCTGCATATGCTATTACTGCTGGTCCAGATAAAGATTCTTTTGCACACATAATGGCATGACCTGTACCTAGAGGTTGGTCTTGACGATATATAGATGCTTTTGCACCAAGGTTTTCTGCTAATTTTGTTAAGCTATTAACTACATCATCACCAAAAAATGCTGGATCGCCAAGAATAAAGGCTATTTCTTCAATTGGTTGATTAAGAACCTTTACAATGTCTTTTACAAGTCTATGTACAATAGGCTCGCCTGCAACAGGAATTAATGGTTTTGGTGTTGTTAATGTATGTGGACGAAGACGAGAACCTCGTCCTGCCATTGGTACTATTATTTTCATTGAAATTTATATTTTGGTTTCTTCAAAAGTAGAAAATCCATTTATAGTTTTATTTTGTTCCTGTACTTCCAAAACCACCTTCTCCACGAGAGGTTTCCGAGAGTTGTTCTGCTTCAATCCATTCTGCACGTTCATGTTTTGCAATAACAAGCTGCGCAATACGCTCACCATTATTAACTACAAAGTCTTCATTAGACAGATTAACTAAAATAACACCTATTTCACCTCTATAATCAGCATCAATAGTTCCTGGAGCGTTTAAAACTGTTATTCCCTTTTTTGCCGCTAAGCCACTTCGCGGTCTTACTTGGGCTTCATATCCTATTGGAAGCTCAATAAATAAACCTGTTCCAACAATACTTCTTTCAAGAGGTTTTAAAATTCTTGATTCTGATAAACTTGCGCGTAAATCCATTCCTGCTGAAGCTATGGTTTCATAGTTTGGCAATGCATGGTTTGACTTATTGATAATTTTAATATTCATTCTATTTTTTTAATAACTGTTTTATTTCATTTCTTTCTAATAAGAAAATAATAGTCAAAAATACTAAAACTAAAACTGTACTTATGAAGTAATCTTCATTAAAAAAGTAATACGATACAGCCGAAATAATTGTTGAGAAAACTAAATAGCCTGAAATTCTAAATATGTCATAAGGTACAGGATAATACTTTTTGCCCATTTGATAAGAGATTAGCATCATGCTTCCATAAGCTAAAAGTGTTGCCCAAGCTGAAGCCATAAACCCTATTTTTGGAATCATAACATAGTTAAAAATAATAGTTACTATTGCTCCAACTATTGAAATATACATTCCATATCGTGTCTTATCGGTAAGTTTATACCAGATTGCCAAATTGAAATAAATTCCTAAGCATAAATTTGCAAGTAATACAATAGGTACAATGTCTATAGCAATCCAGTACGATTCGTCTCTAACTATTAATTCTTTAAAAAGGTTTAAGTATACAACAGTAAAAACAAACATTAAGCTTCCAAGAATTACAAAGTATTTCATAATTCTGGCATACGTTTCTTTTGCATTTAGCTCTTTGGCATGATTGAAAAAGAAAGGTTCTGCTCCTAACCTAAATGCTTGAATAAAAATAGTCATAAACACTGCTATCTTATAACAACCACTATAAGCGCCATTAATATCTTTTCCAAGCATCTCAGGTAATAACCACTTGTCAAAATTTTCATTTATAACATACGCTAAACCAGCCACCATTATAGGCCAACCATAATTTAATAGTTGTTTAAAAATAGTTATGCTAAACTGCAGTTTTGTTTTGAAAAAATATGGAGATAATAGCAAAAGTGTAATAATGCTCGCTACAAGATTAGACACAAATATATACTTGACTAAGTCGTTACTATCATAATTGGGAAAGTTTAAAGCAAACCTTGGGATTGCCCAAAGAAAAAAGAAGTTTAGAGCAACGTATACTAAAATATTAGATAATTTAATTGCTGTAAACTTTATTGGTCTTCCAGTAGCTCTTAAATATGCAAAAGGAGCTACCACAAGAGCATCTAAAACTAAAACTCCTATTAATAAATTAAAATATGTTTGATTTAAATTTACTAAAGCCGCTAATTGTTCATTAAATAAAACCACTATTAGTAAAAACACAATAGTTGTAACTGTTAAACTTATTAGCGTAGTAGAAAACACCTTGCCCTTCTCTTCGCTTTTACTAAAAAACCTAAAAAAAGCCGTTTCCATTCCGTAGGTTAAAAGCACATTAAAAAATGCTGCATACACATAAAATGTGGTGTTATCTGAATAACTTGCCGTTTCTAATGTGTCTGTGTGAAGTGGTACTAAAATAAAATTCATTAGTCGTGGCAATACAGTTGCCAAACCATAAATAATTGTATCCTTAAAGAAGGTTTTTATTGTACCCAAGAGTTGTTTTTTGTTATGCTAAATATACAGTTTTATAAACCTATATGCAATGCATAATTTATTGTTTGTCTGGGCGAGCACTTGGGTAGTGTTCTGGTTGAATTTCAACTATATTTTCAATTTTATAGTACTGTGTTTTGTTTCCGTTTTTATAACTGATAACGCATTCATTCTCTTTAAGTTTAAAAGGAATTTTCGTGGTTTTTTTTGGAAGTGCGTTACCATACTCTTCTTGAGCATTACCACTCATTATTATGTCTGTTTTCTGGTTAAATTCAGTTCTAAAATATGCTACATATATAATTTTTTCACCTCCTTTACGCTGCATTTTAGCCACTTTGTCACGAAAATACACTGAGTCTAACTGAATAGTATTAGGTAGCTCTGATGGTGTTGAAATAAATAAATTTATTCCAGATCCTCCTCCTTGTACTCCCGCAACCCAACTTTGACAATATACTTCATCAAACACTATTGGTGCTGCTTTTTGTAACTTCTGGGCTGATGAGCAATTCGTAAAACTAATTAAGATAATTATACTAAAGACTAATGTTGTAAAAGCTTTCATTATATGGCAATTTATTGTTCTATAAAGATAATAAATCAAATAGTGTTCCATAAAAAAAGCCTTACTAAAAGTAAGGCCCTAATAAAACTTTAGTGCTTTTATTCTATGTCTACAGTTACTACTCTAGATGGAGGACCATTTTCATAGTAAATACCTTCTCGTTCTGTAACATTTACAATTTTAAAATATTTAGTTTCACCATCTTCAATATAGCTAATCACACATTCATTACCAGATAATTTAAATGGATATTTAACCGCTTTGGTTATTGGTGTAGAATCGTATGGAGATCTGTTTTTTAAAATTGCAGAATACATTGATCTTTCTTTAGTAAGCTTGCCTTTTAGGTTTCTAAAAAACACACTATCTACAACTACTTTGTTGTTACTGTTAAGATTAGGGAAGTAAATATTAATTCCTGTACCACCAACTTTAATTCCTGCATACCATTCTTGAAAGTAAACACGATCTAATTGCAAAGTTGTTTTTTCTTGTAATTTATACTTTGTGCTAGAACACTGATATGTGCTCATAACAGCAATAGTAAAAAAGAGTAAGTAGGTTACTTTTTTTATTGTTTTCATTTGGTAATTGGTTAAGATTTGGACTCTAAATATATGAAAATTAATTTATTACAAACAAAAAAGCCTCACTTTTTAAAAAGTGAGGCTTAATTTATATTACATCTCGCAGTACAGCGAAATTAAAAAATTTATTAGTTATTCAATGCTTCAGCACCACCAACAATCTCTAAGATTTCATTAGTAATAGAAGCTTGACGCGCCTTATTGTAAGTTAATTTTAATTGATCTCTTAATTCAGTCGCATTATCAGTTGCCTTATGCATCGCTGTCATACGTGCACCATGCTCACTAGCAAAAGAATCTCTTATAGCCTTAAACAATTGCGTTTTTAAAGACTTAGGAATTAATTGTTCAACTATTTCAACTTTAGAAGGTTCAAAAATATAATCTAAATTAACATTCGCGTCATTTGCCACAGGAACAATTGGTAAAAACTGCTCAGTCATTACTTCTTGAGTTGCAGCATTTTTAAATTTATTGTAAACAAGTTCAACTTTATCAAACTCACCAGATATAAATTTATCCATTAATAACTCAGCAATTTCTGCAACATTATCAAAAGTTAAATCATCATATATAGCACTTTTATTTGCAATTACTTTGTTAGATTTTTTAAAAGCGTCATTAGCTTTTTTACCTAACACTAAAAATGATACTTCCTGATTTGCATAGGTAGTAGCCACTAAAGTATTTACTTGCTTAATAATGTTAGAGTTGAACGCTCCAGCTAAACCTCTGTTAGAAGTGATAGGAACTATCAAAACTTTTTTAACTTCTCTTTGATTAGCAAATTTACTTCCTGAATCTGCATCTAACGTTGCACTTAAACTCTGTAAAAGCTCAGTTAGTTTATCAGAATAAGGACGCATTGCTGTAATAGCATCTTGTGCCTTTTTTAACTTTGCAGCAGATACCATTTTCATGGCACTAGTAATCTGCATCGTAGATGACACCGATGATATTCTGTTACGTATTTCTTTTAAGTTTGCCATTTTACTATCCTAAATCTTTTCTTAAGAAAAGAAGTATTGGTTTATTGATTAGGTCTTACTTTCTGTACTTAGCTGATAATTCTTTAGCTACAGTAGTTAATGTATCTGTAACCTCATCAGTAAGTTTTCCTGCTTTTAAAGTGCTAAGTACATCTGCATGCTTAGCTTTTAAGAACTCAATGTAATCTCTTTCAAATTCTTTAACCTTTTCAACAGGCACATCTCTTAATAAGTTTTTAGATCCTGCATAAATAATTGCAATTTGATCTTCAACTGTAAATGGATCATTTTGTGCTTGTTTTAAAATCTCCACGTTACGTTTTCCTTTTTCAATTACATTTAAAGTAACCGCATCAAGATCAGAACCAAACTTAGCGAATGCTTCTAATTCACGATATTGTGCTTGGTCTAATTTTAAAGTACCTGCTACTTTTTTCATTGATTTAATCTGAGCATTTCCTCCTACACGAGATACTGAAATACCTACGTTAATTGCTGGACGAACACCAGAGTTAAATAAATCACCATCTAAGAAAATTTGACCGTCTGTAATAGAAATTACGTTGGTTGGAATATATGCTGATACGTCACCTGCTTGAGTTTCGATAATTGGTAATGCAGTTAACGAACCACCACCTTTAACGATAGATTTTAATGAATCTGGTAAATCGTTCATGTTTTTAGCAATCTCATCATTTGCAATAACTTTTGCAGAACGCTCTAATAAACGAGAGTGTAAGTAGAAAACGTCTCCAGGATATGCCTCACGTCCTGGTGGGCGACGTAATAATAAAGATACCTCACGGTAAGCTACAGCTTGCTTAGATAAATCATCATAAACAATTAATGCAGGACGACCAGTATCTCTAAAATACTCACCAATTGCAGCACCAGCGAAAGGCGCATATACTTGCATAGGTGCAGGATCTGATGCGTTTGCTGCTACTATTGTAGTATAAGCCAAAGCTCCTTTTTCTTCTAATGTTTTTGCAATTAAAGCTACTGTAGATGCTTTCTGACCTACTGCAACATATATACAATATACAGGCTCACCTGCATCATAAAATTCTTTTTGATTTAAAATGGTATCAATACAAACCGCTGTTTTACCAGTTTGACGGTCACCAATAACCAACTCACGTTGACCACGACCTACAGGAATCATCGCATCGATTGACTTAATACCTGTTTGTAATGGCTCAGTAACTGGCTGACGAAAAATAACTCCAGGCGCTTTACGCTCTAAAGGCATTTCATAAAGTTTACCTCCAATTGGTCCTTTACCATCTATTGGGTTACCAAGTGTATCAACAACACGCCCAACAATCTCTTCTCCAACTTTTAAAGAAGCGATACGATTAGTACGTTTTACTGTTGATCCTTCGCTAATTGTCTTTGAAGGTCCTAATAATACAACACCTACGTTATCTTCTTCAAGATTCAATACGATGCCTTCAAGACCATCAGCAAATTCAACTAATTCTCCATATTGAACGTTTGATAATCCATAAACACGTGCAATACCATCTCCAACAGTTAGTACTGTTCCTACTTCGTCTAATGAAGCACTTGCTTCAAAACCTGAAAGTTGTTGCTTTAAGATTGCTGAAATTTCAGCTGGTTTTACTTCTGCCATTTTTATTAATTTTAAATTCAGAATTGAAAAATCTGAATCATTTTAGTTTAATGTAAATTCTCTTTTTAGTTTACTCAATTTATTAGCAATACTAGCATTGTATTGAATGTCTCCAACACGTAAAATAAAGCCTCCAAGAATTGATTCATCAATGATGCTTTCAATCTCAGCGTCTTTACCTGTTAGTTCTTTAACTTTAGCTAATACTTTAGTTTTTAAATCGTCTGTTAAAGCTACTGCTGTTGTTACTTTTGCAACTTGAGTTCCTTGAGACTGATCAAATAACTGATTATATTTTTGAGCGACATCACCTAAAATATTAATACGCTTATTTTCAATAAGTGTATCTATTAGGTTAACGCTTAACTTGTTTAAATCTTTAAATACTGCTAGTAAAGCAGATTTTTTTGTTGCAGTACGAACAATAGGGCTTTGTAGCATATCGCTTAAGTCTTTGCTCGTCGAAACAGCATTAGCAATAGCTTTCATGTCTGTATTAACAATTTCTGCTGATTTTTGATCTTTTGCTAGATCAAAAATTGCTTTTGCGTATCGTATTGCTGCTCTTGTTTGTGCCATTTCTTAAATTTAGTTTAGTGTTGCTTCACTTAACATAGACTCAACTAATTTCAATTGTTTGTCTTTGTTAGATAATTCTTCACGCACTACTTTTTCTGCAATATCAACTGATAAGCTAGCAACTTGGTTTCTAAGTTCAGCCATAGCTGCCTTTTTCTCACTTTCTATTGCTGTTTGTGCTTGCTCAATCATTTTTGCCGCTTGAGTTTGTGCTTCCCCTTTTGCATCAGCAATCATCTTAGCTTTAATTTCGCGCGCCTCTTTTAACATAGCTTCACGCTCAGCACGTGCTTCATTAAGAATACGCTCATTATCAGCTTTAAGATTTTCCATTTCTTTACGAGCATTTTCAGCAGAAGCTAAAGCGCTTTTAATCCCTTCTTCTCTGTCTTCAACGGCTCCTAAAATTGGTTTCCAAGCGAATTTTCTTAAAATCAAAAGCAAAAACAAAAATGTAATTGCTGTCCAGAATACAAGTCCAAAACCTGGTGTAATTAACTCCATTTTCTTTATTTATTTATAATTTAAATTTTAGTTTAAAATACAGAGGCAACCAACCGTTACCTCTGTATTTAATAATCATAATTAAACGATTAATGCAGCAACAACACCAAATAGTGCTACCGCTTCTACGAAAGCTGCTAAAATAAGCGCTGAAGTTTGGATTTTTCCTTGGATTTCTGGTTGACGTGCCATGGCATCCATAGCTGATCCACCAATTCTTCCAATTCCCATTCCTGCTCCGATTGCTGCTAAACCAGCTCCGATTGCTGCGATTCCTGTAATAGTCATAGTTATAAAATTTAAATTAATTAATGATGTGCTTCTTCGGTCGCCATACCAATATACAAGGCAGACAACACGGTAAATATATAGGCTTGAATTGCGGTAACCACAATTTCTATTAATCCGATAAATAATGAAAATGCTACAGATACTGGCGCTACTGCAATAGTCTCAAAAATAAATATTAAAGACATTAACGCTAATATAATTATATGTCCAGCAGTAATGTTGGCAAATAAACGAATCATTAAAGAGATAGGTTTAACAAACATTCCTACAATTTCTATAGGCATTAAAAATATTTTCATTGGTATTGGAACTCCTGGCATCCAGAAAATGTGTTTCCAGTAATTTTTATTTCCGCTAACATTGACAACTATAAAAGTAAATACTGCCAACGTAAGAGTAAATGCAATATTACCACTAACGTTTGCACCATTTAAAATAGGTATTAACCCAAAAATATTATTAACCCAGATAAAGAAAAAGATTGTCAACAAAAATGGCATATACTTTTTGTACTTATGATCACCAATCATTGGTTTAGCAATATCATCTCTTACAAAAACAATAAGTGGCTCTATGAAACCTGCGATTCCTGTTGGTACATTATCTTCAGTTTTTTTGTAGCGTCTAGCTGATAAAATAAAAATTGATAGTAATACTAAAACAGACACCCACATCATAAAGACGTTTCTTGTTATTGAGAAATCTAAAGGCATTGATGCATTTGTTGGGTGATGCTCATCATCAAAAGCAACTTCATTAGCATCTGCATTTAATTGATATATTTTTTCGTGAAACTTCACGAATTTTTGACCATCTTTTTTAACTATATGGTGACCCGAATCATCATGATGAAATTCGCTAGACATAAACACTGTCAACCCATTATCAGTATAAAGAATAATAGGTAAAGCAATAGTTACTGGTTTTTCATTCCAATCAAAAACATGAAATTCATGAGCATCCTTAACGTGATGCATAATCATTTCTTTAGCATTGAACCCTTCCTTTTCTTGGTCTTTATTATCTTCTGAAGCAAACCCAACTGTTGTGATTACTGTAGAAAAAACTAAAAATAATACGGTTCTTAAAGTGTTTAATGTCATTATGAATTGCTTAAAAATTCCTTGCTCTAAATTCCGTGCAAATGTACGTACATTATATTAATTGTCAAACACTTTTTTAATGATTATTAAAAGCCTTATTTTTTAAGGGTATAGATGTGTTTTATTAAGCGTTTTTCTGAAGAAAAAGAGTAAGGGAATAGACTTCAAAAAACAAGTACAAGAAGTAAGGAATAAAAAAATTAAACACGTCTGCTTGTTTTTTTTCTAAATCAGACATTAATAATGGTAGTAAAAACAAAATAGCTAATGCCATTTTTAAAAAAGTGCTTACCATAAACGTATTGAAAATATCTTTTTTTCCATTAGAGTATTTGTAATTAATAACAGTGTATAATAGTGTAGTAATCACAAAATGAAATGTATAAATTTGCCATAAAGGAAAGAAAAAAGCACTAGAATCAGCGAAATAAGACACTAAATACGCGTGTATTGCGAATACAACTAAAGTGAAAATTATATTCTGAACTAAAAATGATAGTTGTCTTGATTTAAATGCTTGATTCATATTATTTATCGTCTTTTGAAGCTGCAATAATCTGCCTAATAACAAATAGCATAGACACTATTACAGAGGTCAAAGATAATACTAAAGTAAATAGATTATGGTTGTTTGGAAACTTTTCGTCTAGTTTTACACCTGCAAAAGCACCAATACCAATAATTATAATCATTTGTATAGCTATGCCTGAATATTTTGCGTAAGAATTAAGCTGATTGCTCTTCTTTTTGTGGTCTTTGTCCTCCGCCATTATTAAGCTCTTTTATAGACCCTTTCATTACACATGTGGCATTAAATGTTGCGCCAGGCTCAACTGCTAATTTTCCAACTTCAACTTCGCCTTCAACATAAGCTGACGATTTTAAAGTTAATGTATCTGAAAGGCTTAATTTTCCAGAAAATTTACCTTCAATATCGGCATTAGCACTTGTTAATGTACCTTTTATATAGCCTGTTTTTCCTAAAACAACTTTACCTGGTGTTTTTACGTTGCCTTGTACAGTTCCTTCTATTCTAAAGTCGCCATCACTAACAATATCACCTGTAATATTTGTGCCATGCGCTATTGTGTTTTGTTGAGTTAAAGTTTCTGTTGCCATTTTTCCTTTTTTAGTACCTGAAAACATAGGGATTATTAAGTTTATTGAGATTCTAGATACTCACTTAGGTTTTTATGCCTTTGTAGTATCTCATAATTTGGAGATGAAATTGCAAAATAAGGTCTGACTATTTTAGACTTGCGTTCTTTAAGCAACTCTCCAAACCCTTTTGCTCCTTCTATACTTTTTAGACCATGAACAACAACAAAAGTAGTAGTGTTGTTGTAAACATCTACAGAAGATGAAAGGTCAAAATATTTTATCTGTTCTATTTCTTCGTTTAGCTTTTTTATAAATTCATTAATATCTTCACCTGATGTCTTATCAAATTGATAAATTACATTGAAGTTTTTGCCTTGATTATTATCAACAAACGCTTTGTTTTCAAGTATTGGTATAACCACTTGCATTATTTCTTGAGCTTGTTTTCCTTCTGGCGAATTTGGGTATGATAATGAAATGAAACTTACGCCTTCTTTATAGGCTTCAAAGCCATATAAGCGTCCTTTTGCAGATGCTTTTAATATTTCAAATTTTGGAACTATAGGATCGCCTTCAAAATCAGAAATATATTTTTCAGATTGAGTTATTACATCTTGAAACTTTTGTCCTTCATATTGCTCGTAAAGTTTTTCATAAAGGCTTTCTGGGCTTTTTTCATCTTTTGCTAAGCCTGAAGAAGGGTTTTTAAGCAGTTCTGCATAACGAGAGTCTGGGTAATTAGATATTATGTCGTTTTTAGCTATTTCAGCTTCGTCGCTTAAATTAAGCTCTTCGTATATTTTATATAAATTATATTTTGCAGGAAGGATTAAACGCTCTTCAGGATTGTTTTTTAACAATTGCTGAAGTTTGTTTTTAGCAAGGTTAAGTTCTTTAAACTTTTCTTTATAAATAACACCTAATTGATAATAGGCAAAGTTTCTATCTTTTGATAAACTATCGATTACTTTTTGATCGGTCGGAATTTTTGCAATATAAAACTCTGGATTAAAAAGTTCTTCTTCTGTAGCATCAGTAAATAATGTGTTTATCACTTCATCGTTTCTAGAAATTGTTCTAGTGTCAGAACGTCTCCAATTATCTTTTAATGAGCGCTCTCCCCAAATTTTTAAAAACTCATTTTTACCAAACGCAACAGTAGTTGGGTTATAAAAGTAAAATTGTTGCTTTCCTTGATTTGATGATGCTTCAGCTCTGTTTATTCCTTTATTAACTTCATCAATTGTCTTTAACCCTGTGTTTTGGAGTTTTCTTGCTTCTTCTTTGTCTTTAATTTCTTGAGCTTTTGCTTTTAACTCATCTGTATACGTTGTAAAATATGCTAATTTATCTGCTGCAGAAAGGTTTACTAAATTGAGAATACTATCATTAACCTGAGCTATTGTTTCGTAGTAAATTACATCTTCTAAGTTGTCTCTTTTTCGTTTAATTGTACGATATGGTTTTGAATTTAGCACCATATTATTCATTGTGCTATCATAATAGGCTCCTGCAATTTTATATTCAGAATTATCAAAACTCATATCACCAAGTATAGAGTAATCAAAAGCCTTTAATTGCTTATCACTTGTTGGCGATCTGAGTGATTTATTATAATACGCAATTGCCAACGAGTCCGATTTGTTGGTTCTATGATATTCTGCTATTTGATAATAAATTTTACCTAAAAATGGTCTGTTTTCTCTGTCTTCTTCTAAATCGGTTAAATACTCCAAAAACTCAAGTTTATTACCATTTTCGTAATCGAAGTTATTTGCTTTTGCTAAATGCGCATTAATATAATATGCTCTAGGTATTTTGCGATGTAGTTCTATAACCTTATCAAATGCTAAATTAGCACTGTCTTTATAACCAAACTCATTATATAATTGACCTCTTATGTAATTGTAACGTGCTTTTTCGTTGTTTTTTTTCGTGTAGCTAGCTGCTATTTCCAATTGGGTTAAAGCACTATCTTTAGATTTTGTGTTTATGTAGGCTTGAGCTAGACTAGATGTAGCGTCTGCTAAATCTTGATCGTCCAATACTTCTTGCTCTAATAAACGCTTTAGATTTTTTATAGCTAAATCGGTATTTTCCATACGAATATTAGCTTTTTCTCTCCAAACTTTTGCTTCATTTATTTTGTCGCTAGCAGGATATTTATAAAGTATATAATTAAATGCCTCTAATGAAGGAACAAACCTTTGGTCAAAATAACGTGCTTTGCCTAGAAGCAAATACGCCTCATCTATTTGAGGATTTTTTTCTTTCCCCTGAATATTCATTCCGTGTGTTTGAACTGCTTTAACAGCTTTCTCTTCTGCACGTTCAAAATCTGCGTTTTTAGATTGTCCTGGCAATAAAATTTCATCCGACAACTGCATGCGCTCTACTGGAAGTAACTCCCAATAGTTATCTGTAAAAGCATCATCAACAGTTGCTCTCCCATTTTCTAAAGCAATATTACCATTATAAAGAATGTTATATTTTGTACCTAGAGCATGAAAGTTACGATTGATAAACTTATCCTTCTTTCGCGAACAGCTTGTTACCATTAACGCAGTGCAAAATATTATAAGTATGGCTTTTAAAGATGTATTCAACGTGGTTGTTATTTGGTTAATAGATAACTAAAAACGTCTACAAATATTATGTAGTGCTGTAAAAATAAGCATCTTTTTGAATTATTGAGAAAAAATGAATGACTTTTAGCCGAGTTACTCTCCAGAGAAATGTGCTTCTAATTCTTTTAATGTAGCTTCACTTGTAGCTAAATCTTTTACTATTTTCCCTTTTTCGAGTACCACTATACGCTCACAAACGTCTGTAACATGCATTAAATCATGGCTAGATATAAGGACAGTTACGCCTTTTGTTTCGGCTAAATCTTTAATAATTTTTTTAAGTCTAATTTGTGTTGTTGGATCGAGATTAGCAAAAGGTTCGTCTAGAATAATAACTTCTGGATTGCCTAATAATGCAGATACTATTCCCACTTTTTTCTGGTTTCCTTTACTTAAGTCACGAAGGTATTTTTTCTGATTTAATATTTCGCCATGAAAAAAGTCTTCAAATTGTGAAACTAATGCATCAACATCTGCTTTATTTTGCCCTCTTAATTCACCAATAAAATAAAAATATTCTTCTGGTGTTAAATAGCCTATAAGGAAACTCTCATCAATAAATGAAGATGTAAATGGTTTCCAGTCTTCACTTTGGTGAACTAATATATTATTGTTTTTAATGTGTCCTGATGTAGGCTGAATTAAATCTAACAGCAAACTAAAAAAAGTGGTTTTACCTGCTCCATTATTACCAACTAAACCAAAACTTTGTCCTTTTGGTATATCTAAATTATCGATATGTAAAACAATGTTGTCGTTATATTTTTTTGAAAGGTTTGAAGTCGTTATCATGTGTTATGTGTATTAATTATCTTGACTAAAAGCGTTAATCATTTTATATTTTGAATCTAAATATTTTTCTGTGATGAATTTCATTAGTTTTTGGTGAAAAACCATTCCTAATAATCCTAAAATAGTAAGTGCAGCAATACCACTTTCAAAATTGATAGTGTAATAAAACAATGCAAAAATTCCCATTGGCAAAAACATTAAAGGAAACCCAATAAGCCATTGCATTGCACCTGTGCCTTGGTAGTTAAATGCAGCTCTTTGGTTTAAATCTATTTTTTTTCGATTGAAAGATCCTCCAAACAAAATAACATGTGTATTAACACCAATATTATAAATAGCTGCAGCAAAATGCGCAAGTAAAATATCCCAACCAAAATACACGTAAGGTAT
Organism: Aquaticitalea lipolytica; assembly: GCF_014641635.1. GTDB lineage: Bacteria > Bacteroidota > Bacteroidia > Flavobacteriales > Flavobacteriaceae > Aquaticitalea > Aquaticitalea lipolytica. The sequence goes on from NZ_BMIC01000001.1 coordinate 1,416,267, forward strand.
ACTCAATACAAAAAGGATTATAACACTTAGTGACATTAAAGTAAATTTAGATTTCAGATAATCTTGATAAGTGATGTTTTGACTCATTAGCATTTTGTAATAACCACTATCCCAAGCAGGAACAAACTGCCCAAAATTGATAAGAAAAATACCTGTTACAAAAATCCCTACAAAGGCAAAAAACCAAGGCATATTTTGGTAGACTGGATTTGGATAAAAGAACAACCCATAAAGCAATCCAACAACTATTAAAAATACACTCGATCTGGGTCTTTTATTTCTCCAGATTAGTTTTAAATCGAGTTGCATAAAAGGTGCTACTTTGCCAAAACGTCTTGTCCAAGCCATATCTGCAACCTTCACTTCCTGAGTTTTAGATTTTAATGAACTATCTAAAAACAGTTTTGCTCGTAATATTCTATAATTATAAAGATATAATCCAACCAATAGAAGAATAGGTATACAAAGCAATAAAGGGTTTTCAGCAATACTTAAAACTGCTTTTGACACAATTTCTGAAAAAGAAACAATATTAAAGTAATTAAGAGCAAACAAAACTGATGTTGTCGCTATTAATGGTAAAAACGATAAGTCGCTTTCTGCTGTAAGACTTTCAATAATAAAATTTAAGAAGTTGATAATAAGTGTTATCAATAACATAACAAACATCCAAACGATTGTTGTTGATACGTTATAACCTTCTGAAATTAATACTAGCCCAAACGGAATTACTGCAAAAAGAGGTAAAAAGTTAAGGAACGAAAGTGCAGATTTGCCTAAAACAAAATTAACCACACTACTTCTTTTAATTGGAAGTGTTAACAAGGGTTTTACACTCATTACTGGCAGTTTCTGAAAGAAAAAACGCATGAGTAAATCAGCAATAATCCAATAGAATATAAAACCATTAACAATCACAAACGGATCATTATCTGGATACATTTTTTTAAGAATTGGATAAAGTGCAAGTCCGCCTAATAAAAACATTGCAATGAAATAAAGTGCAAAAAACACCAATAGTATATTTAATCCAAGACTCTTTTGCCAATAAGACGATCGGAAGTATTGTTTCCACTCTAATCTTAAAAAATGTTTAATCATAATTTTGGTTGGGTTTATAGCATTAGTAATAATATTCTCTTTTTTGTTACAATCAAATCTTAAATGGCATTATACTTTCTTATTTTTGCAAAAAAAAAAGTAATGTCACATTTTTATAAACTTACAATAAAAGATATTCATAGAGAAACAGACAAAGCTGTAGTTTTAAGTTTTGATGTACCTCAAGACAAAAAAGCCGAATTTAAGTTTAAAGCTGGTCAGTATATCACTTTAAAAACAACCATCGAAGAAAATGAAGTGCGCAGAGATTATTCTATTTGCTCGTCTCCTAAAAGTGGTGATTTAAAAGTAGCTGTTAAAGAAGTTGAAAACGGAACCTTTTCGTCTTATGTAAATAATACCCTTAAAGTTGGCGATAGTTTAGAGGTTGCTATACCAAAAGGTCGTTTTGTTTTTGAGCCTAACGATAATAAAACAAAAAACATTGCTGCCTTTGCTGCAGGTAGTGGAATTACTCCTGTTTTAAGCATTATAAAATGTGCTTTAGAAGAAGAAGTTTATAGTAAAGTAATACTTGTTTATGGCAACAAAACAACTAGTGATACTATGTTTTTAAACGAGTTACTAGAACTTCAACATGCATATAAAGATCGTTTTTCAATTCAATTTGTATTTAGCCAGGCAGATGAAGATGAAGCTATTTTTGGACGAATAGAAAAAAGCACTGTTAACTATGTAATGAAAAACAAGCACAAGAATATCGATGTTGACGCTTATTACCTATGTGGACCAGAAGCAATGATTTATGCTGTAAAAGATGTGTTAACAGACAGTAATATTGATAAAGAAAGAATTCATTTTGAACTGTTTAAAGCAGCAAAAACAACAGATGTAGAACAAACTTCGGTATCTGATGGTAAAACTAAGATTACTATTATTTTAGATGAAGAAACATCTACTTTCGAAATGTCTCAAAAACAATCTATACTTGAAGCTGCTTTAGATGAAGACCTTGACGCACCTTATTCTTGCCAAGGCGGAATTTGTAGTAGCTGTTTGGCTAGACTAACTGAAGGAGAAGTTAAAATGCGTCAAAACAATATTTTAACTGATAGTGAACTTGCAGAAGGTTTAATTTTAACTTGTCAGGCTCATCCAACAACCTCAACAATTAAAGTAGATTACGATGATATTTAATGTTGCTTGTCGAATAAATTTGTTTTTTATCGCATTTAAGCAGCCTTTTGTCGAAAATGCATAACATTTTCCTACAAAAACATTGCGCATCGTTTTAAACAAAATATTTTAGAGCAGATTTAATCGTAATTTAGGGATTATCTATTGCAAAGCGATAAATCGGCCCTACTCTTCGGAGTAGGGTTTTTTATATTAAGCTATTAATTTTATTGATAACTAACTCTGGCGAAATAGACTTCATGGCATTTTTGTAACTCTCTGGGAATTTGTTGCCATATATAGAGGTTGGAATTTCTGGATATATATTTCTATTTGCTAAAAGCGCGTTTTCGGGATTCTGATTAAAGGGATAGAAACCTGCAAAAGGATGTGTAACACCCCAAAGTGTCACAACATTAATTCCTAACATTGCTGCTATGTGAGCATTCCCAGAATCCATAGACAACATTACATCAAGATTAGAAATAACATCTAGTTCTTCATCTAAACTTAACATTCCAGCTACATTTACAACATTATTAAATTTAGATTCGAAATCATTTAAAATTTTGATTTCATGTTCTCCTCCTCCAAATAGTAACACTTTGTTGTTTTTAGACAACTCCTTTATTACTTCTTCCATAAGATGTAAAGGATACATTTTAGACTCATACGTTGCAAAAGGAGCTATTCCAATCCATTTTTTTGAATCGTTTCCTACAATAGCAAGTGTTTTTGATGCCAACTCTTTTCGTTTTGGAAAACTAGGTTTTGATAAGTTTATAGGGAAACCTAATTGCTTAAAAACTTCAACATATCGTTGATGAGTTGTTATAAGTTGTACAAAATTTTTACCATTAATGAGGGCTTTTTTATCTTCCCTTCCTTTGTCTATTTGTACAACATTAATTCCAAAGAAAAAGAATTTTAAAATATTTGTTCGCAATACATTATGCAAATCGGCTACTGCATCAATATTAAGTTTTGCTAATGCTCTTGATAATTTTAAAAGTCCAAAAATGCCTTTGTGTTTTCCTTTTAAATCTGGAGAAAACACAGTAACATTTGGTAAATCTCTAAAAAATGGATTAAAAAAACCTCTTGTTAAAACTGTAATTTTTACGTTAGGATATTGCTGTGTAAAGGCTCTTAAAACAGGAATAGTCATTGCCACGTCTCCCATTGCCGAAAGACGAATAACTAATATATGTTTTATTGTTTTAGGCATCTCAACTTCGCTTGAAGAGTTTCTGAAGTAGCTTCAGAATTATAAGATTATTTTTGACTTCTTAAAACTGGGTTAAGTTCATCGTCATTATACATCTTCATTTGCTTGTATACCTTCATATACTTGTCTCCTTTTTTAATATCATTTAGCAAAGTATCTATCGCAGTCGATAAATCAACTCGCTGCTCTAATAAAATGTCTAATTTTTTCTGGCAAGCATTTCTGTGTGATTCAGAAGCATCTTTACGCGTTGCTTCTTCATTCATATGATATATTTTAAGAGCTAAAATTGACAATCTATCAATTCCCCATGCTGGACTTTCGGTATTAATAGTTGCATTTTCTTTTGGAGTTACATGTTTATATTCTTCAAGAAAATAACTATCAATATACTCAACCATATCTGTTCTATCTTGATTAGATGCGTCTATTTGGCGTTTAAGTTTTAAAGCAGCAACAGGGTCTATTTGAGGGTCGCGAATAATATCTTCATAATGCCATTGCACTGTATCTATCCAGCATTTACGATACAATAAGTGCTCTAACAAATTGGTGCTCTTGTCGTAAATGTTTGTGAACGGCTGGTCTACAGTGTTTTTTATATGATACGTTTTAATAACGTCTTGAAAAATACTATTGGCTTTACTCGTAAACATGATATTAATTTTAGAGCACAAATATAAGCCTAAATTAATTAACTTTACCACTCAAAACCTCAACAATTGCCTTATGCAAATTCATAATCTAACTGAAAAAAATTCAATACTAAATACTTTTATTTCTGAATTAAGAGATGTTAATGTTCAAAAAGACAGAATGCGTTTTAGACGAAATATTGAGCGTGTTGGTGAGGTTTTAGGTTATGAGTTAAGCAAAGTTTTAAATTATACACCATCTGATGTAAAAACTCCATTAGGAAAAAGTCGTGTCAATTTACCTCAAAATGATATTGTTATCTGTTCTATTTTAAGAGCTGGTGTGCCTTTGCATAATGGGCTTTTAAATTATTTTGACAACTCTGAAAATGCTTTTATTTCAGCATATAGACATCATAAGGATAATCCTGAAGATTTTGAAATTATTGTTGAGTATTTAGCGTGTCCAAATCTTGATGGAAAAACGTTAATCTTAGCCGATCCAATGTTAGCAACAGGTCAATCTTTAGTTTCTACCTACAAAGCTTTAAAGCCTTATGGAACACCAAAAGAAGTACATTTAGTAAGTGTAATTGGCGCCAAACCAGGCGTTGATTATGTTAAAAAACATTTTAATGAAAACACACATCTTTGGATAGCAACAATAGACGATGAGTTAAATGACAAAGGTTATATTGTGCCTGGACTTGGAGATGCTGGAGATTTAGCGTTTGGGAATAAGTTACAACACTAGTGCTATAATTGGAGTTATTACCAAAACCCAAACAATAACTTCTTTAAACCAAGTTTCTTCAATAACTTCTAAATAATTGGTCATTATAATAGCTAATGGTGCAAAAAGAAATAAAAACTCACTACCAGTTTTGTTTGGAGAAACAGCTATAATTAATAGCCCAATTAATGACGATATAATAACCAGCACAAAAGAAGGTCTGTAAGTTTTAGCCTTATTTTTTATATGCTTTATAAAAAAGAATGATGCCCAAGTTCCGTAAGAAATTAAAATTGTAGTTGCTATTATTATTCGTTTAGAATTTAGCCCTGTAAAATCGAAACTATACGCCCAGAAATCGTTTAAATATGCAACAAAATCTATATTAAATATCATCATTAAAGACATTGTAATTACAGCTACAGCAATTACACCTGTAAATGGAACTATCCAGTTTTTAACACCTGTTATTGAATATAAAATCATTGCGGCAAAAATGAGAATAAAAAATAATGATGCCCAGAAATAAAGAAGAGCAGCAAGGCTTATCCAAAACGCAGAATCAAAAAGCTTCTTTTTTATTTCTTTTTGTGATCTTAAACTAATAATTCTTCTGAATGCTAATAAAATAAAAAGGTTGGCTAATAGTATTTTTGTGTTACATAGTGTTTCTGGTAAAACAGTAATAAACAGTCCAAACATCAATATTTTATAGCTATTTTTTTTAGTGAGGTTATTTCTGCTTACTAAAAAATCTAATAAAAATAAAGATGCTAAAACAAATGAAAAGTACAGTGTTTGTTCAAAAAATAATTGAAAAGTAAGAGGCTCACTTAATGTATTTGTTTTAGTAATAATAAAAACAAAAAGCAATAACACACATATAGTTGCAATGTGAATAGGTTTTGCTTTACTAAAAAAACTTGAAATCATATATTCAATTTAAACGAATTACCTAAAACATGAGGAAATTACTATTAATCTTTTTAATATTTAAAATAAAAAATATGTAATTTTGCAGTGTAAATATATAATTATACTATGAAAGATTTCTTTTACGCTATACAAGATTTATTTGTAAATGTTTTATTTGCTCCATTTGATGCACTACGTTCTTTAGAATTAACAAACTGGTGGTCTGCAAATTTTATGTCTTGGCTTTTTATTGTTATTGGAATGGTTGCATTTGTTTATTGGATGTTACAACTTAAAAAATACAATGATAATGGAGAAGAAGATAAAAGTATTTCTTCTCATTCATATTTATAAATCAAAACCAATATCCTTACGATAATTCATCTTATCGAAATGTAGTTTTTCTATATTTTGATAAGATTTTTTTATGGCTTCTTGGTAAGTATTTCCATAAGACGTTATAGCCATAACACGGCCTCCTGAAGTTATAACTTTACCATCTTTAAGTACTGCTCCTGCATGAAATGGTATTGAGTCTTTTATACTATCAATTCCTTTAATTTCTTTTCCTTTTTCATAAGCCTCAGGATATCCACCAGACACTAACATAACTGTAGTAGCAGCTCGTTGGTCAATTTCTATGTTAATCTTATCTAATGTTTGGTTTGAAATCGCTTGAAAAATTTCAACTAAATCATTTTTAAGCCTAGGTAAAACAACTTCCGTCTCAGGATCTCCCATTCGTACGTTGTACTCAATAACTTTAGGGTCATTGCCAACTTTAATTAAGCCTATAAACACAAAACCTTTGTACGGTAAATTATCTTTTTGAAGACCAATAATTGTTGGTTTTACAATACGCTCTTCAATTTTAGTTAAAAACTCATCTGTTGCAAAAGGGACTGGAGATACTGCTCCCATTCCTCCTGTGTTTAATCCTGTATCACCTTCGCCTATTCGCTTGTAGTCTTTTGCTGTAGGCAGAATTTTGTAATTTTTACCATCAGTTAACACAAAACAACTTAACTCTATACCGTCAAGAAATTCTTCAATAACTACTTTAGTGCTAGCTTCGCCAAATTTAGCATTAATCAGCATGTTTTTTAGTTCTGATTTTGCTTCGTTTAAGTCATTCAAAATTAAAACGCCTTTACCAGCAGCTAATCCATCTGCTTTTAAAACGTATGGAGGGTTTAATGTTTCTAAAAATTTATAGCCTTCTTCAACATTATTCTTATTAAAACTTTTATATGCTGCTGTTGGAATATTATGACGATACAAAAACTCTTTAGCGAATTCTTTGCTTCCTTCTAGTTCTGCGGCAGCTTTTTGTGGCCCAATTACTGAAACATGCTTTAAATCATCATCATTCAAAAAGTAGTCATGAATACCTAACACTAAAGGGTCTTCTGGCCCAACCACAACCATATCTATTTTTTTAGATATTACTAAATCTTTTATGGCTTTAAAATCGGTAACTTTTATCTCAATATTTGTTGCAATTTGCGCAGTTCCAGAGTTTCCTGGAGCAACATAAAGTGTTTCACATAAAGGGCTTTGGGCGATTTTCCACGCGAAAGTATGTTCTCTTCCACCTGAACCAAGAATTAAAATTGTCATGTTGTGTGTTGTTTGCCGCAAAAATAAAACTAATGCCACTAATACACGAATAATTTTTATTTACTTTACATAAATTATGTTTTAGCTTGAATTTATTTGATCTTTCATTACGTTTAAATGGCTTTCCTATAAGAAAAGCTGAAATTGCCTTAGAAGAAATTCAGCAAAAAAATGATGTTGCATTTGAGGATTACATAATTTATAAAAAACAGGAGATTGTAGCTTACCACTTAAAGCATACTCCATTTTACAAATCACTTGCCAAAAGTATTAACCTTGAAGATTGGAATACTGTTCCAATTATGACAAAGCGTAATTTACAGCAACCTCTAAACGAACGTTTGTCTGAAGGGTTTAGCACTAATAATGTTTACATAAATAAAACTTCTGGCTCATCTGGTGACCCATTTATTTTTGCAAAAGATAAGTTTTGTCACGCATTGACTTGGGCAATTATTAAAGATAGATTTGGATGGTTTAATTTAGATTTTAACGCATCTAAACAAGCTCGCTTTTACGGAATTCCGCTAGACAAAAAAGGCTATTATAAAGAGAGAGTTAAAGATGCTTTAAGTAATCGTTTTCGATTTTCGGTTTTTGATTTAAGTGATGCTGCATTTGATAATCTATTGAAGAAATTTTCGTCTACTTCGTTCGATTACATTAATGGTTATACAAGTGCCATTGTACAATTTGCAAAATTTTTAGAACGAAAAAACATAGTTTTAAACTTAATTTGCCCATCATTAAAAGCTTGTGTTGTTACATCAGAAATGCTGTTTGATGATGACAAGACTCTTATGGAAACACAATTTGGAGTTCCTGTAATTAACGAGTATGGTGCATCAGAACTTGATTTAATTGCATTTCAAAATCCAAAAGGCGAATGGCAAATTAATAGCGAAACTTTGTTTGTAGAAATACTAGATAAAAATGACAATATTCTTCCTTTAGGTGAAGAAGGTCGAGTTGTTATCACTTCTCTCTATAATAAAGCACATCCTTTTATTAGATATGATATTGGAGATATTGGGACGCTGTCTAAACAAAGTACAGCTAAAAAACCTGTATTAGAAACATTAATAGGAAGAACTAACGATATTGCAATTTTACCAAGTGGGAAAAGAGCAGCTGGTTTAACTTTTTACTACATCACCAAAAGTATTATTGAAGATGATGGCAATGTAAAAGAGTTTGTAATTGAACAGCATAAAAAAGACACATTCAAAATTATTTATGTGAGCTCTGAAGAATTATCAGAAGAAAATAAACTTATTATTTCAAATGAAATGGAGCGTTACCTAGAAAAAGGGCTTCAAATTATTTTTGAACGCCAAAACCAGCTACAACGCTCAAAAAGTGGTAAATTGAAACAGTTTTCATCATTAATAAATGTAAAGCTTTAAATGAAGAAGGATATACTTATTATAACAAGTTATTTTCCTCCTGAAATTGGAGCGGCATCAAATCGTATTTATCATTTAGCTGAGGGGTTAGAAAAAAGAGGGTTTAAAGTTCAAGTGATTACACCCTTACCTAACTACCCAACAGGTAAGATTTTTGATGCTTATAAAGGAAAGTTTAAGGATTCAACATTAAAAGATAATATTACTATTCATCGTTTATGGATTTTTGCTAGCAACTCTAAAAACAAGCTTTTAAGGTTATTTGCTATGATGTCTTACGGTTTTAGTCTGTTTTGGTTTTTCCTTTGGAATAGAATTCCAAAAACTGTCATTGTGCAATCTCCTCCTTTGTTAGTTGCCTTTATTTCAATGCTTTTTTTGCGCTCAAAAAAAAGAAAACTCATTTTAAATGTTAGTGACTTGTGGCCAATTGCTGGTTTAGAATTAGGTGCTCTTAAAAAGAATTATAGCTACAAACTATTAGAAAAAATTGAACGTTTTAATTATAAAAAAGCAAATTTAGTTTTGGGACAAAGTGATGAAATTCTCACTCATATAACCAAATTGTTTCCTGAAAAAGAAACCTTTTTGTATCGAAATTATCCAAATTTTGAAGCACCACAGCTTAAACCTATACAAAGTTCATCAAATAAAATAAAATTAGTTTATGCTGGTTTGTTGGGAGTTGCGCAAGGCATTTATAAGTTGTGCCAAGAGCTAGATTATAGTAATGTTGAATTTCATATTTATGGCTCAGGAGCAGAGCAAAAGCAAACAGAGTCCTTTATTATAGATAATCCAAACTTGCCAATAGTATATCATGGCGAACTATCAAGAGAAGAACTTCATAAAGCGTTATTAAAATACGATTTAGCTATAATTCCGTTGTTAAATAGAATTTATGGATCTGTTCCATCAAAAATATTTGAATATGCAAAATTAGGGCTTCCAATGCTTTATTTTGGTGGTGGAGAAGGTGAAACTATTATTAATAAAAATAGATTGGGTTGGGTTGCAGAAGCAGGAAATTATAAAGAATTAAACTCTGTTTTTTCTAAAATAAAAAAAGATGAATTAAATCTAGACTTGATGAATAGAATAAAAAGCATTGCTGTAAATAATTTTGATTTTGATAATCAATTAGATGGACTAGAAAAAAAACTTTAATAGGCTTTTTCCTCTCCTCTTACTGCATTCAAAAAAGTCTTAGTTATAATTTTTAAATCTAATAGCAGTGACCAGTTTTCGATATAAAAAATATCATACTTAACTCGTCCAATAATGTCTTTATCTGTTTCTATTTCTCCTCTAAAACCACTTATTTGTGCTAAACCTGTTATTCCTGGTTTAACAAAATGTCTTACCATAAATTTATCGATTTTTTTTGCATACATATTTGTATGACTTACCATATGTGGTCTTGGTCCAACTACAGACATATCCCCAAAAAGAACATTAAAAAACTGAGGTAACTCATCAATACTTGTTTTTCTAATAAATTTCCCAATTCTAGTAACCCTTTGATCGTCTCTAGTAGCTTGATGAATGTTCGCATCTTTATTTGGCGTCATAGACCTAAACTTATAACAATCAAACTCTTTGTAGTTAAACCCATTTCTAGATTGTTTAAAAAAAACTGGACCTTTAGATTCTAACTTAATAAGTATTGCAATTAAAGGGGTTAGCCAAGACAAAATAAAAATGACAACTAAACTAGAAAACATAATATCAAAGCTTCTCTTAACAACCATATTTATAGAGTCTTCTAGCGGTATGTTTCTTAAAGACAAAATAGGTATATAATCATAATACTCATATTTAAGTTTTTTTGAATAAATGTCTTTATTGTCTGGTAAGAATTTTAAAATTTTTAAGTTGTTATCTGCAAAATCAACAATTTCGCTTATCTGATTATTAGTTAATTCTGTAATTGAGCAGTATATTTCATCAATAGAATTATTCAAAATAAACTCAAAACACTCATCGAGATCAATTTCATTTTTATCTTTAAAATTAAAAGTCTTTTTATGTATGTATCCATACTCTGGGTTTTTGTTAAAAAAATGTTCTAAAGCCAGCGTTTTTTTGTTTGCACCAAATACTACAGTTGTTCTATAATTACCTCCGAAAGACGTTCTATATTTTTGAAGCAGATAATATAGTGCAAACTTAAATATAGTAATCCCTAAAAACACTAAAAAAACATACTTAAAAATTGTTGCTGGATAAATGTTTAAAGTATAATGGTATCCAGAAAAAGCAAACATAATTAAGATAAACAAAACAAGTTGCCTGAAAATTAATGAGAAAATAGTAACCTCTCTTGTATATCTGTAAACTTCATAAAATTTTGATGCTATTGATAATATAATCCAAGCGATAGATATAATAGGGATAAAAATAAGAGGGTCGATATTTTTTATAAAGTAGAAAATAGCCAAACCATTAATAATACTTAAATCGATTAAGTATGAAATTGGTCTTAAATACCCTGAATATCTTCCTTGTTTAAATAAACTCACCTTAAATTTTTATGTGTTTAGTAAAGTCTTTATGCTCGCTTTTATATAGTTCTTCTTTAGATAGCCCCTTAAAATAGTTAAAAGTAATCTTCATTCCTTCAGCCCTGTGTGTTTTAGGTTCCCAGTCTAATAACTTTTTTGCCAAACTAATATCTGGTTGACGTTGCATGGGGTCATCAACAGGCAAGTCTTTATATACTAGTTTTTGATTTGTCCCTGTTAGTTTAATAATCTCTTCTGCAAAATCTTTTATTGTTATTTCGTGAGGATTTCCAATATTAACAGGGTATGAATAATCACTAAATAGTAATCTGAAAATACCTTCTACTTGATCGTCAACATAACAAAACGAACGTGTTTGTAATCCATCACCAAAAACGGTTAAATCTTCACCTCGTAAAGCTTGCCCCATAAATGCTGGTATAACACGACCATCATTAAGCCGCATTCGTGGGCCATAGGTATTAAATATTCTAACTATACGTGTTTCTAATCCGTGAAACCTATGATAAGCCATAGTGATTGATTCTTGAAAACGCTTAGCTTCATCATAAACCCCTCTTGGGCCTATTGTATTTACATTGCCATAGTAGTCTTCTGTTTGTGGGTGTACTAAAGGATCGCCATATACTTCAGATGTAGATGCTATTAAAATACGTGCTTGTTTAGCTTTGGCTAAACCTAATAAGTTATGCGTTCCTAAAGAACCTACTTTTAAGGTTTGGATTGGAATTTTTAAATAATCTATTGGGCTTGCTGGTGATGCAAAATGTAAAATATAATCTAACTCTCCGTCAATTTTTACAAATTCGGTAACATCATGTTCAATAAAATGAAAATTTGGATGTTCTAATAAATGAGCAATATTTTTTATATCTCCAGTTATAAAGTTATCCATACCAATAACTTTAAAACCTTCATTTATAAACCGATCACTCAAATGAGAGCCTAAAAAACCTGCGGCTCCAGTAATTAGAATTTTTTTCATTTGTTATTTTTAATATCCACTTCCTATTTTGTAATATGAAAATCCTATATTTTCTAATAAGTCTTTATTCAAAATTCCTCTTCCGTCAAATATAAAAGCTGGCTTTTGCATAGCCTTATGTATTTTGGCCCAATCGTAGTTTACAAATTCATCCCATTCTGTTAACACTGCAATTGCATGTGAATCTTTACAAGCTTCATAAGCATTGGTGTGAACTTTTAACAATGTTTTATTTTCTTCATCTGAACGAGTCTTTAAGTTTTCTAAATCGGCATAAATTCTTTCTTTTTTAACTTTAGGATCATAAACTGAAACCAATGCGCGTTCACTTAATAGGTTATCGGCCACTTTAATAGCAGCAGACTCTCTCGTATCATTTGTGTCTTTTTTAAATGCCCAACCTAAAAAAGCAATTTTTTTTCCTGATACAGTATTAAATAATGTTTGAACAATATTATCAGAAAATCGTTGTTTTTGGTGTTCATTCATAATAATTACTTGTTCCCAATAATCTGCTACTTCATCTAAACCATAACTCTTAGCAATATATACCAAATTAAGAATATCTTTTTGAAAACAAGATCCACCAAATCCAACAGAAGCTTTTAAAAATTTTGGCCCTATTCTCGAATCCATTCCTATGGCTTGTGCGACTTCATTAATATCTGCACCTGTTTTTTCACATATTTCTGACATAGCGTTAATAGAAGAAACGCGTTGAGCTAAAAAGGCATTTGCTGTTAGTTTTGAAAGTTCAGAAGACCATACATTGGTTGTTAATATTTTATTTTTTGGAACCCAATTTGAATAAATCTCTACAAGTTGGTTTACTGCTTTTTGCCCTTCTTTAGTATTATCTCCACCAATTAATACTCTATCTGGCATTAATAAATCATTAACTGCAGTTCCTTCAGCTAGAAATTCTGGGTTAGATAATATTTGAAACTGTACGCCATTACCTGTATTGTCTAATATATTTTTAATGGCTGATGCCGTTCTAACTGGTAGTGTAGATTTTTCAACAACTATTTTATTGTTTTTTGATACACTTGCTATTTGTCTAGCACATAATTCAATATACTTTAAATCAGCAGCCATACCTTTGCCTTTGCCATATGTTTTAGTAGGTGTATTTACAGAAATAAATATCATATCGGCTTTATCGATTGATTCTTCTACATTACTAGAAAAAAATAAATTTCTTCCTCTTGCTTCTTTAATAATTAAATCTAAACCAGGTTCAAAAACAGGTAAACTACTTAAATCATCATTATTCCAAGCTGCTATTCGTTCTTTATTAATATCAACTACTGTCACATTAATGTGAGGGCATTTTTGAGCTATAACAGCCATTGTAGGGCCTCCAACATATCCTGCTCCGATACAACAAATATTTTTTATTGACATATTAAATTTTTCTAAATAATATAATTTTATATTTACAAATATATCATTCCATTATTATAGTTAACATTAGCTTTTCTTAAATCTTTCTTTTAATACAAGAATAATAAATTTAGTGTTTCCAACTAAATATCTCCTCCACATTCGTTTAGGTTCTTGTATAAAACGGTAAAACCACTCAAGTCCGTTTTTTTGCATCCATAATGGTGCTCGTTTAACTTTTCCAGAAACAACGTCAAAACTACCTCCAACTCCCATTATAAAGTTTACATTACTTAATAATGCTTTATTTTGATAGAGGAAATTTTCTTTGGTAGGAGAGCTAATTGCTACAAATAGAATATTGGCACCACTTTCTGATATCTGCTTTGCAATATCCTTTTCTTCTTCTTTTTTGAAATAACCATTTCTATAGCCTGCTATTATATTGGGGGAATATTTTTCTGAATATTTTTTAACAACCTCTTGAACTATTTCTTCTTTAGCCCCAAAAAAATAGACTTTGTGGTTTTTTTTATGCGCTAATTCAACTAGGTTTTGCATTAAGTCAATACCTGCAACACGCTCTTTTAAAGGTTGTTTTAATAGCTTTGAGGCCCATACAACTGCTTGACCATCGGCATTTATTAAATCGCTTTCGTTAACGCTTTTTCTTAATTGTAAATCTGTTTGCATCGCTACAATCTTACCAGCATTTACAACTACATGGTGTAATTGTGTTTTATTTGCAATTGCTTTTTCAATAGTCTGAAGTGTTTCTTGTATCGAAAGGTTGTCTATGGTGGTGTTTAAAATATTGACTCTACTCATTCTCGCTGGTTTCTAAAAGGTAAAAACTGAATGCATAAAACATCCAAGATTGCGCCCAACGAATATATGAAATTCTTGAAGTTACTAATTTCTTTTTTTGATAATAAAAATACCCTTGGGGAGATTGCATATTGTTAATTGTCCATATCAAAACTTTATCTATGAGATCTTTATTTTCGTTAAAGTTTCCAAATTTAGAGAGAGTTACCACTAATTGGGCTGGTGCATGTATATCTATTGGAAATGTTTGATTATTATAATATTTAGATATGCCTTCTGATGTAAAAAAGGTTTTTAAATAATAATCCATCCCTTTTTTTAAATGTCTGTCGTAAGAGCTATCATTGGAAACCTGCTTGTAAATATGGATACATTCTAAATTATAACCTGTATGGAAATTATCAATCCATTGATGAAAGGGTAGTGTCCCATAACTCCATGAGCCATCTTCATTCTGCTTTTTGCACACATATGCAACCACTTTTTTTGCGATTTTCAGTAAAGTCTCATCTTTAGTATACTTATAAGTAAGACTTAATAATTTTGCCCCTAGAAGCCCTGCGTTGTATACTTGAGTATGGTCTAATGGTGAGTATGAAAATGTATAATTGCCATCATTGTCATAAGACTTATTAAGATCATTTAAAACAAATTTTGAAGCGCTAATAACTGTGTCTAAGTATAGCTTATTTTTGGTTATTTCGTAAGCTTCTAACAATGCGTCTGCAATAAATGTGGTAGCAACAACCGTGGGTGTATACTTGGGTTGGAAAAACGCTCTAGCTTGCCAATCGAAATTATAGCCCCAACATGCGCCAGAGTAACCTTCTGTTTTAAGCTCAATTATTTGAGTTGCAAGTAGATTAATTTGCTTTAAATATTCTTCCCTCTTTTCAATTTTATAAAGATTACAATACCCTATTAAAAACAAACCTAACCCTTTTGGATTATAGGCCTTTTTTACACCAAATAACCGCCTTAAGTTTATAGGGTTTCTTTTAAAAAGCTGAATCCATGCTAATCTAAAAAAACGCGATTTTCCTAAAACGGTTTTTTGTATTATCCAACTGTTTAAGCCATCGTAAGGGTCCCACCCTTTAAAATCTTCTTTTTCGCAATATGCTTTTAGTTTGTTAAAACTTTCTCTTACTTGATGATGACTCACTTTTTTCTGATAATTTAAATATTAAGCTGAAAAATATAATCCAGAATATTGATGAAGAATGTGGTAGTTCTAAAATGACATTAAAGCATGAAAAAACTACTATTCCTAATAAACTTAATGACAAAAATAAAATTTCTTTGTCCATTATTAAGGTTTTATTATGGAAAAGACTTTTTATTGGGTAAATTAAAAGAATTAGTGATGGTATCCCAATATGAATTACCATAGATAAAAAAGAGTTGTGTGGTGCAGTCAAGTATATATCCTCTCCTCTTATTAATGGGCTATACTTTGTGTCTGGGAAAAGCCCGTTTAATTTTTCAACTGTTTCTGTCGAAGCATAAGGTATTCCAAATCCCTCGCCAAATATGAAATAATTATTAGCGATTTTTATTAAAGAATCTTTCCAAAAAACAAAGCGCCATTGAGCATTAACATCAGTAAATGAAGGTAAAAAAATAAAAATTATAATTATAATAACAAACAAAGTGAGAGCTAGTCTTATTCTATGTTTTTTTTTACTTATAATAAATAAATATGTAAAATAAATTAACCCCAAGCTTAAATATACAGAGTCGTGCCCAATAGAGAATGAAACCAAAAATAACATTAAAAAAAATAGGTGTTTAATCCTTATATTACTTGTTTGTGATAAAATATAGCTTGCTGTCACAAAAAAACCCATAACAATGATTGGAGAAAAATAATTCCTATCAAAAAAAACTGTAGATGAATAAAAAGTAAAGAGATAAAATATATAAATCATCTGAACGACAATAGAAGTCATACTGAAATATATTATCCACTTAATTATATTTTTTTCAATAACCTCTATACTAAAAAGTACATTCATAATTATATAAAGGTATATACCATATCCAAAAAGCATAAATTGTCTAATCGTTAAAATGCTTTTATGGAAATTAAAATCTATTCTGAAAAAAGAAATTATAAGATATAAAATTGCAAGAAAAAATAAGACTTCAACGCTCTTTACTCTATTTTCTTTTTTTGCGTACCATATCCCAAAAATTGACAATAACAATAGTGCAAGATCATGTATATAAAAAAAAGGAGGAAACAGAGTTAATTTTGTATAAGATTTGCCAAAAATAATAAGACAAGATATATCTAGTAAAAAAATTATAGTGATAATTATACCTGTTTTATTTTTCATCGCTTTTTGTCTTTATTAACAATAACGAATAAAAGAAACTAAAAAACACAATACCTTGTTGTCCTTCTAAAACATCTTCGGTTAAAAAAAACAAAAGTACGATTAACAAAAACCAGCTGTAAAGACTATTGATTTCTATGTGTTTACAATAGGGCAGGAATATAACAGCAAAAAACAAGAATAATCCAATAACACCAAAAGCTACTAGAAATTGAAGAAATTGATTGTGAGGACCAAACCTATTAGCTGCTGCATATTCATAGCTGTTTTCTGTGTACTCATCAACTAGTTCTTGCTTTAAATCACCTGGCGCAACACCAATAATCGGATTTTCTTTAAATAAACTTAAAGCAGAACTCCATTTTACCAATCTAATAGATAGTACATTCCTTCTATCTTCATTATCAGTAATTTCTATTTTCGTTTTTTTTAATTGTTGGATCTTATCTATTTTAAAAGGATTAAAAAAATAAAAAACACTTGCTAAAGACACTACAAAAACTACTAAAAAAAATTTATAACTATTCTTTTTAATCAACATAACTAAAAAAAGCGAAATAACTAGAACCAAGCACAAAATACCAATTAATGATTTTATTAAAAATACATTTAAAATGATAAATAAAATTATAAATAGGGCGTATTTCTTTTTTGTTTCAAGAAAGTGTTTTACAATTATTGCTAAACTCATAATCAAAAACAAAGAAACGAGTGTTGGATGCCAATCTGAAAAAATTCTTGTAAGTCCAAAGGAAAGAAACTTGTAATAGTCACCTTGACCAACTCTTACAATATAACTATCTGTTTTAAGAATATCCATAAGAGCATACACGTCTGCAATGCATAAAAATAAAACAGTCGAATACATAAACACCAATAACATATTTCTCTTTATGCTTTTATCAATCAAATTGGTTATGAAAATCAAAGGAATAAATAGATACGACACGTGCATTGTTAATTGATTTATCCCCTTAGGAATATTACTAGTATATACTAAACTTACAATATATAGTAAGAAAAATAAGGGTAACAAAAACGGAAGCATTGTTGACTGTTTTGTAATACCTTTATATTGCTTTGTTAACAACCAAACCACTAAAAGCAAAACTATGACAACACCTTCAAGGTTATAAACTCCTGATGGTATCAAAAAAGCCAACCCATATAATAAATATATATATAGATTATTCAACTTTGGTTGTGACAACATATTTAGCTAATGTTTTGTGGTAAGCCTGTCTTTAAACTATCTATTATTTTAAATGTTGCTTTAGTCGTTAAACAGATAGACTCAAATGAAATTGGATTCTCTTTTCCTTCTTTTAAAGCTGATAAAAATGCCTCTACTTCTTGTTTATGTCCTTTAGAAGTCGATTTTAATTTTGTGGTTTTATTTCGTTCGTGTATTTCACCCGATCTAAAATCATGAATACGGCCTATTTTACCTCCTCCAAACACTTCAATTAATTCTTTAGGTAATGACTTATCGCCATTAGCTAAATAATTAAGGTTGCCAACGGAGCCGTTTTTAAACTTGACAATAATAGAAATATTATCATCTGCTTTCATTTTGTCGTTAGAAATGTTAATACATTCTGCATAAACTCGGACTGGCTCCGAATCTGTAAAATACTGCATCAAATCAATAAAATGACACATTTCGCCAATAATACGACCTCCTCCAAGCTGTGGGTTTTGTGTCCAATGCTCTTTAGGTATAAATCCTGCATTAACTCTAATGTTAACAAACACAGGTTCTGTTAGATTTTCAAATGCTTTTTTTATGGTTTTAGAAACATCCGCAAATCGTCGATTAAAACCCACCATGAGTTTACTATCTGAGGTCTTGTAAGCAGTTTCGACAGCATCTAGTTCATCTGGTGTCATTGCCAATGGCTTTTCTACAAATACATTTTTATTTGCTTTTAAAGCTTCAATTGTGTATTGAGCATGAGAATTATGTGGAGTTGCAATAAAAACTGTATTGATGTCTTTGTTACACATAACATCTTCTGAATTAGATGATGTATTGTTGAAGCCAAATTTTTGTGCAACGTTTTTTGATGTTATTCCTTTTGTTGTTACAACAGTATCAAGTGAAACGCCTCCAGATTTTACATTAGGTATTAAATAACTTTGGGCGAAACTTCCAGCTCCAATAAAGCCCACATTGATATTTTCAGTTTTATTAGTGTTAATTTTGAATTTAGATGTAATTTTTTCTGAATTACCTTCTGGGTATTTTAATAAAATACCTATTGATGATTCTTCAACTTTCCCTAAAACAATATCATAGGCCTTTTCGGCATCAATAATATCAAAAACATGTGTAGTTAAGGGTTTAAGATTTACACTTCCATTAGAAATCAGTTTTAAAAACGCTTCCATATTTCGTTGCTCTGTCCAACGAACATAAGCATAAGGATAATCATTCCCGTTCTCTTCATAATTAACATCGTATCTCCCTGGACCATATGAGCAAGACATTCTTAAATCCAATTCTTTTCTGAAGAAATGAGGATCGCGAGGAATATCCATTTTTACAGCTCCTACAACAACTATCTTTCCTTTTTTACGAGCAATAACTGCAGATAATTCAATAGGATCGTTTGAAGGAGCTGCTGCTGTTATTATAATGCTATCAAAGCCGTGTCCGTTAGTAAACTCATCTACGCTTGCCAATAAGTTTGAATCGTTTCGTAACATCGCATTATCTGCTGCTGTTTCTTTAGCCAAATCAACTAATCTTGAGGATAAATCAATTCCAAACACATTACAGCCATTAGCTTTTAATAGTTGACATGTAATTTGCCCTAACAAACCTAAGCCAATAACACATACATTATCACCTAAAGTTGGCTCACTTTGCCTTACACCCTGTAGGGCAATAGCTCCAAGAGTTGTATAACTAGCGTCTTCAAAAGATACATTATCAGGTATTTTAGCTACTAAGTTTTGTGGAATAGCAACAATTTCAGAATGTGATGCATAATCTTGCCCAGCACAAGCAACCCTATCACCTACTTGAAACCGATTATTAGTATCCATAGAAGCTATAACTACACCTGAAGTACTATAGCCCAAAGCTTTTAAACTATCTAGTTTTGTTCTTACTTTGTCTAATGTAGCTTTTAACCCTTCTTTTTTGATGTTCTGAAGTACTTGAGCTACTAAATCTGGTCGTTGCTTTGCTTTTCCAATTAAGCTTGCTTTACCTACTTTAACTGTTCCTCTTTCGGTACCTGCGCTAATCAATGAAAATTCATTTTCCACTAATACCATACCTTCTGAAATTGATGGTAATGGCACCTCATCTACATATAACTCTCCTGATTTAAAATTTTGTATAACTTGTTTCATGTATTCTCTATCTTTAAGGAACTAATCTTTAATATAATCTTTGTAGTGGTTATCATAAATGTATGAGATATTGTCATACATCTTCTCTATGTTATATAAGACTCCCCATGTTCTCCCAGAGGAATTAAATTGCCCTGTCCCTACTTCAATAATTTTTTCTGTATTTGGTATTTCTTTTTTAACAACTATAAAGTTTTTATACTTCACTCCTAAAACTTGATTTATTTGATAATCTTTTGCGTTAAAGTCTGTAATTAGTTTCTCAGGATTATTTAAATATGTGATATGCAAATAAAATTGAGTTTCTAAATCTGATTGATCGCCATTGGGTTTAATATAATAAATTATATTATCGTCAATCAATAAATCAAAATTATCATCATGCTTTATAAAATAACCTTGATTAAGCGCGGATTCAAACTCTAATAGAAAACGATTGGTTTTTAAATTATTTAAATATTCATTCTTGTAATTTTTAACTCCATTTTTGAAGCTTTGATTTGACATATATGAGCTCCAAACCCTTCCTTCGTCATTAAACTGTCCAATTAAAATATCATATGTGTCGTTTTTATTTAACAACGGATATTTATAAACAGCTACATTATTAAAATTTTCACTTAAGCTATCGTTAAATATAAAATCTGTAGGATTTATATCTATAGTTGGTGGATTATCTTGGGTACTTTTTAATTCTAAAAAGAAATGATTTGTTTTATCCTCAATATTGGGATTAGGCTTTAAAAGGTATAAGCTATTGTTGTAGGCAACTACATCATAACCATTACTGTTTTTAATAAAGGTCCCATTATACAATGCGTTTTCAATCTCATTATCCTTAAGCATTTTCGTTGATTGCTCTGCTTTATTATCATTGCTATTTGTCTGTTTTGAGTCGTTTTTACATGAAAAGACCAAAACGCAACTCAATATAAATATTAGTTTTTTCATTTTTTATTTAAATTTTTTTGAAACACTCAATAATATATTGGTTTTCATCTTTTGTTCTTGAAGCCAATCTAACAAACTCACCATTTAACCCTATTTTGTCAGAGCAAGTTCTTAAATAAATACCATGATTAATAAGCATATTAAATACGAAATCGTCACTGCTTTCGCCATTTAATATTTCTATTAATGCAAAATTAGCCATGCTTGGGTACACTTTTATTTTTGGTATTTGTTTAAGCTGCTTTATAAACTCTTGTGTTTCTTTGATATATTTAACTCTAACCTGTTCATATTCTTTTAAAAATTCATCTCTTGTATATAGCCTAAAGAAATATTCAGATAGCCCATTAGAATTCCATAAAAAACCATTTAAAAGTAGTTCTTGTACACGTCTTGAATTCATAACAGCATACCCTGCTCTAATACCCGCAATACCGAAATCTTTAGACATACTTTTTACAAGTATCAAATTAGGGAATTTATACACTAAATTGGAAGCTGTTTTTAAATCGTAATATTCGTTTTCATAAGCAAAGTGTATAAAGCTTTCGTCTAATATAAAATTTTTAACGTCTCGTAATTCCCTAAGTAAATGATGCACTTTTTCTGAATCCATGTAACCTCCATTTGGATTGTTCGGATTGATAAGTACAACTGTATCAGGTCGTTCTTTTTTTACAAGCTTTATATAAGCATCTATATCTAATTCGTAATTATTTTCTTTTAATAGTTTATTATAAACAACCTCAACATCATCATTTATAAATTCATAATACGATGAAAAGGTTGGAATATTTATAACAATTTTAGATTTTGTGTAACGTTGAATTACAGTTTGAATAATTTCTATTGCTCCATTCCCAATAAAAATATTATCAGGGTGGATGCCTATAGCACTAGATAAAGATTCTGCAATGACTCTATTTTGCGATGGGTAAAATTCTAACAAATCTCTTAACCCTCCAGTATCTAATAACTCTCTTTTAAAGTATTCCAAAAATAAGTCAGTTGCATACGGGTTTGATAAAAAACAAGCATCAACTTTAACTTTAAGTTCTGGAATAGCTTCTTTTATAGTAAAAATACTTGGTGAGTGCGATCCAGCTTCTTCTTTTAAAAGGCGCAGCTGTCTGATTAGTTCTTCTTTTGTTTGCATTATAATTTTACCTTAGATTCAATAATTTTCACTTTGTCTGTTTGTTTATTTCTTTGTATTTCTTTTACCACATTAATTTGAAGAGGAACATTGCCTAAGCGTTGTATAATTCCTTCTTTCAATTGAAGAAGTTCATTATCATTTAATGGTTGGTTTTCACTTATTTCCATATTTACAGATAAATCTTCTTCTTGAAGAATATAAAACTGTTTGATGTTTTGAAACTTCTCCATTAAATTATAAAAATTTATAGTAGGTATCGCTTCTTTTCCTTCTTTGTATAAAATATCATCTTGCCTTCCTTCAATTCCTTTAAATGGAATGTGCATTGCTCTTCCACATTCACAAGTTATATTTTTTTCATGCAAAGGTATTGCCTTATCATTGGTATGATATCGCAACAAAGGCATTATGTCATTATTTAACGATGTAGCAATGATAGTGTTGTCTGTATCTATCTCACAAATTCCGTAATCGTCATTATTGTGATAATTACCATAAGAACATTGTTGTACTGTAACTGTTCTTTCATTTTGACCATACCAATCTAAAACATCGCATTGCCAATAACTTTCAATTTCATTTCTATATTTGGGCAACATGGTCTCTGACGAAGTTATTATGGTTTGGATTTGAGGTAATTTAATATTGTGCTTTTTTAAAAGCAAAGTTAATATATAAACTGATGAAGGATAACCTTTTAACACCTTTGCTTGAGATTTTTTAAATGTTTTTAAAAAAATTGGCAAGTGTCCATCGTTAATGTGATATGGTGATAAATACCAAAAGTTTCTAATTATATCTCTTTTATGAATTGGTTCGTTTTCTTTTGGGGAAAAGCTTCTTATAACAATAGCAGGCTCTCTTAATCGGTAACTAAACTTTCCGAAAGACCAAGCTCTATATCCCAGAATCACCTCGATAGCATCACTAAAATAGTGCTTTGGAACCTTAAATGGCTTCCCTGATGACCCGGAGGTAGATTTCCATTGCAAATTATTAATGTTTTTATCTTCTCTTATAAAATCTAAAGGGTTTTGCCTAATAATGTCTTTATTTATTAAAGGCAGTTTTTTTAATTCTTGCAAGCTAAAATTATCGAAGTCTATCTCAGATTTATATGGCTTATAGTAAGGTACTTTATTAACTGCTATTGTTAAGATGCGTTTTAGTTTACGTTCTTGGTATAGTTTGATGTCGCTTGCAGATTTGGATTGAAATTTTAAATATTCAGAATATTTTAAATAAGTGTATACTATGTTTGTAAACTTATTTACGACATGGCTTAGTTTCATTTATTAAAAACGTTTTCAAGCTTATAACTTGTATTTCTTTCCTTAAAATTTTTATATAACGGAAATACAAATTTACCTAAATTTCTAACAATTTGTGGTAAATTCAACTTATTTTTAACCTTATAATAGGTTGAAAAATAGTTATTATCTCCACTTTGTTTTTTGAGCCCAAAAATTTGTATGTTCTCTTTATTGCAACTCAATAAGCTTCCTTTTAAATTTTTAGTGTCTAAATTAATTTCACAAACACATTTAAGGATGTCTGAATTGTAATGAGCGTCACTACCTCCCAGAGGAATTAAATGTGGGTGTTTAACAATCTCGTTTTGTGCCGCCTCATTAAAATCGTTGTTGATTTTAGCATTAAAGACCTCAAAAGCGTCACCTAGTTTTATGGCTTCGTTATAAAACGCTGACTGCATAATGCCATCTTTTCTTGCAGGATGCGGGAAATACACTAATCCGTTTTGTAATTTTATTTGTTGAATAACATTTAATGGAGCGTCTGATGGTATAAATTTGTTTATAAATAGCCCAATTATATGTGTGCCATCTGTACACGTTACTTCTTCACCTATAATAACCTCTAAATCTTTTTTATTGTTGTTCTTTAACCATTTTAAAAGTCCAATAGCCCCATCAATTGTGTCATGATCTGTAATAGCAATAATATTTATACCTGCTTGTTTACATTTTGAATAAATAGCTTTATATGAATTATAACCATCAAAACTAGCTGTAGTATGCGTATGAAAATTAGCTCTGTAAGGTTTCATTTAGTATTGAATTTATTGTTTTAATGAAGTTTTCTTCGAATATTTGAAGTGTATATTTTTTATTAAACTCCTTTTTAGATTTAGCTTTTAATGCTTGTACTTTGTCCTTATCTAAAAGGAGGCTCTTTATCGCTTCTGCTAAATCTATTGGTGAATTTTGAGGGACAATTAATCCACAATTATTGATAATTTCCTCAATAGCTCCATTATTTGTAGAAATAACTGCGTTTCCTGATTGCATAGCTTCTAAAAGTACTAATGGAAAACACTCGTTTTTAAAATATGTTGGAAAAACAAAAATATCGGAATCATATAGAGCATGCCATTTTTCATCGCCATATCTTGGGCCAAGTATATTAATTTTTGATGCTGTGTTTTTATTAATCACTATTTCTTTTAATTCTTCAATTGAAATATCTGCTGAATTACCAACTATATTAACTTCATAATTGGATTTTAAGTCTTTTAAAATCACTAATGCGTCAACAAGATCTAAAACACCTTTTGTTTTAACTAAGTTGGACAAGTAAAGAATTTTTATTCTGTCATTTTTAACAGTCTTTATATAACTATTATTGATTTCAATACCATTAGCAAGGTGGTAAATTTTTCCATTAAAAACTTTTCTGATATCGTAATCTAGCGTTTTAGATAAGGTAATTACATAGGTGTTTTTAAAGACAAATTGATAAATTTTCTTCTTTATAAAGCTTTTACTTTCTTCGGCAATTCCTTTTCCATGAAGATGAAAAACAATTTTTTTTCTGAATAACTTAATAATAATTACAAACAATACATCTCTATAAAATGCACCTCCAAATGGCGCTATTGTAAAATAAACAATTTTAGGTTTTATTTTAAAGAGATTGTTTGTCAGTTTAAAACAAAAAGCAATCATCTTAAATATTTTTTTTAGCGAAATTTTACCTATATCATCAACTTTTTCAGCAAAGCTTAAAGGAAGAAAAAAAGCATCAAAAGAAGCGTTTACTTTTTTGCTATCCTTTATGTATTTATTCATCATTGAAGCACCATGAACAGGTGGTGGCAATTGCATTAAAAAAAGAATTTTTACTTTATTATCGAGCATAACGCTTTTTGTGAAAAATTAAAATATATTTACTCATTTGAAAAGTTGCTTCTAATTGAAAAAAACAAAAAATACATTTGTCGCTTTTCTATATAACTCATTTTATTAAATATCTGTTACTATTAAAATATTCAATTGACACAAAAAACACTAGCCAAAATAACATTGCAGAATGGGGAAGTTCCAATACAACATTAAATGAAACCCAAACCATATAACTGAATAGTAATAAAAGTAAAAAAACTTTATTTTTATCAGGTTGAGTCTTAGATGAGTCAATAAAAAAATACTTTACTATATTCTTAATAGGGGTCAATAATAATACTAACGAAATAAAACCTGTATGAAAACATATTGTAAAAAATGAATTATGTGGTGGTGAAACCCATCTTTCTAAATGTCTAGATTGGTCTAAGAATCCGTGAGCACCAATTTTATTAAGTAATTCAAAAGCAAAATCAATGCTCACATATGGCACACCAAACCCTTCTCCTAATAAACCGTAGTTGTTTAAAAAAATAATTTTATTGATCTCTGACCAAAACAATAACCTCCATGAAGCATTGGCGTCTTGAAATTGCGGTAAAAATGTCAAGAACCATATACTTAACACGCCTAATGAAATTGCCGTAATTTTTGCTTTTAGATTCACTCTAATGAGAATATATAAAAGTAGTAGTGAGAACACGGCCAAAAAAAGTGATGCATGCCCTAAAAAAGTCGATAATAATAATGCTGTTGAAAACAATAGCCACTTATAAACTCCTTGCTTAAAAACTAAGGCATAGGCTCCAAAATTTATTAAACCAAACATAACTGCATGTGAGTAATAATTATACCCTTCAAAAAAACTAAAATTATTGAAATCATATATAATTAAATAAAACAAAAACAAAACCTCTAATATAATAGACACTACTCCTATTCTATAAAGAAAAATAATTAATGGCGTTAAATCTGAGTTTTTAATATATTGATTGTAGTATATGTATGCGGCAATTAAATAAAAATACATCATATATTGACGCAGTGACATTGTCTTAAGTTCAGTAGATAGCTGTAAAAAAAACAATGAGTATAATAGGTAAATAATTGAAATAAAAATAAATACAAGAATAGTTGGGAATTTCAGAGTTTTTAAAGGTCTAACTGTAATTGAGTAAACTAAAAAAATAATTAAAACCAAATCATGAAGGTAAAGTGGTCCAAATATTTGAGTTTTCGTGAAAGTCAGTCCAAAGAATATCAACATTAATATATAGATATAAAGTGGGTTAAATTTTGACTTATTAATTTTGATAACCATTTTTAGAAATATTCTTAAGAAAAATCTTTTGAGTTTATTTTGATTTTGAAAATATATAAAATATAGAATAGAACCGTTAAAATAAGTAATAACAATGAAATAGTTTTAATCCCTATCAATAAATAAAGGTAATTAATCACAAAAAGTAAGGTGATTGCTCCAATTGCATAAATACCTCTTGATGCAAAAAATCTAAATTTATTTAAACCCCAACCATGTATAAAAATAGCTATACATTCGCCAATAGAGATTGCTAAATATATATACGATTCATCATTACTGTCTACAAAACTAAATATTAATACCAAACACAAAACTATAATCGCTCCTAAAATAAACCCAAAAGAATATGTTTTATCCTTGTTCTTTAAAAGAAGTTGTAATGGCCCAGCAAATGAAATTGAAGTAAAAAATATAGCGGGTAAAAGGTAAATTAAATTCTTTACAGATTCTTCATAATCTTTGGCAAAAAACTTAATAGAATACTCAGGATAATACACCAGTGCAATTATTACTGTTACAGCGGTAATAATGCCTATTTTATCAACTATTTTTACTAATGAATCGTCTTTTAATTCTTTAAATAAAATTTGTACTAAAAGTCGTTTTATACCAACATAAAAAACATAAATTTTTAACAGTAAATAAGCGTTTGCAACAGCTTTTTCATTGTAGAAATAACTCGCAAACGAAATTACTCCTAAGCCAAAAAACACTAAAGCAAATGAGGCTAAACCAACATTTAAAGATTTAATATATGACTTATAAAAATCTAGTTTTGGTTTTACAAAGTATTGTTGATTATTAAAATATGATGAAAGTAAACCTACAGCTAAATAAATAATTAGAGTAGTTATTATATAGGTTATTTTAATGTAATTATTTTCGAATATAACACTAAAAATGATAAATATTGATAAAATTCCTACTCTTAAAAATGACAAAAAAGCTCCTCGTTCTGGTTCGCCTTTACCATAAAAAGAATAATCTGCATTTAAAGCAATTAAAGGAATTACTACATAAAACAATAAACTATCAAACTCTAACCTTTTAAAAAAAAGATCAACAGCCAAAACACTTATTAATACTAAAAAAGAAAATGTTAGTCTATCCCTCTGGCTATCTAGTAAAATTTGTTTCCATTTATCAGATAAGGCAATGTCTCTAACCGTAACTAATTGAAGTCCTAGCGAAATTATAGCAGTAAACACAACTATTAAAGACTCAAAATTACCAATATCATATACTAAAGATTGATCTAATGTTTTTAGAAACCCAACCGAAACCAATGATATTATTTGAGAAAAACCCGTTAAAAAAGCTACAATGAAAAATTTTTTTATCATCACTATTGTTCTACAAACATATAATTAATCGACTGACTTACTCAGAAAGCGTTTATACTTTAACTCTTTTTTAAAATTAAAAAAACAGATTGAGGATATACTCTTTTAAATTTGTTTTCTGTATGATATTTTATATTCCATTTTAAACAATAAGATAAGTATTTATCAAATAAAACATAGGCTTTATAGGCATAAATAGGTTTAGATAAAAATTTCTGAGTAAACCTTGAAAAAAATGATGATAGTGTAAAACAATAGTTTTCGCTAATTGTTTTAAAATTTAACACTTTGATATTTTTTTTAAGATATTTTATTGGCAATCCTCTTTCGTTTTTTGTCAAACCATACCTAGGGTATCTCCAGTCTCCCATGGACACAATTGGTTCTCTAAGCATAAAAACACCATCGTTGTTCATGGCTCTATGTATTTCTTTCATTACATGTGATACATTAGGAATATGATGTAATACCCCAAAACTAGTAACTAAATCAAAAAAATTGTCCTCAAAAATCAAATCTCCATTAACTTCGGGCTTAACATAGTTTATCTTTTTGTCCTTTATCTTTTGTCCTTGAAGCTTATCTGAGGGTTCTAAAATATATAGGTTTTCTATTCTATCTAAAATTGGTAGAAACTCATGCCCTGTTGCAGAGCCAATACCTAAAACGTTTTTATACGTTTTGCTTTTATCTAAATACTTATAGCCATGCACTTTATTAATATGCTCATACAAGTAAATACCTTTGTCTAACAATTCAAGCTCTCTTGATTCTAGTTTAGAATACCCTTCTTCTTCTTGTTTATACCATTCGGTTATTTTGTTGAGCGAAAAATCATCACCATAAAGTTTTTTGCCACTAAAATAGTCTTCCATCTCTTTACTTATTTATTACTTAATATTCCACAAAAATCCAATACAACTTTATCGCTACCAATGTTTGTGTTTTTAAATTCGTTATGAGCAACTAAAAATGCAATAATGTCAGCTTTTTCAATAGCTTCTTTATAGCCTGTTAGTTTAAATACTTTGTGAGATTCTATATTAGGTTCTACAATAAAATACTCTTCGTTATTAGCGTTTTGTAATACTTTTTGAGCAATGTACTTCGCTGGAGACTCTCTTAAATCGTCAATATTTGGTTTAAACGCTAATCCCATTATTGCAATACTTGGTTTACGACCATGTTTTATTTCAAATTGTAATTTTGCTGTTTGAATTTTTTCAGCGCACCAAAACGATTTATAATTATTTATTTCACGTGCTTTACCAATAATTTGAGACTCCATTGGGTAATCTGATACAATAAAGTATGGGTCTACTGCAATACAATGTCCGCCAACCCCACAACCAGGCTGCAAAATATTAACTCTTGGGTGTTTGTTTGCGAGTTTTATTAACTCCCAAACATTAATGTTAGCTTTATCACATATAAGTGATAGCTCGTTAGCAAATGCAATTTGTACATCTCGCGATGAGTTTTCAACTAATTTACACATTTCTGCTGTTCGTGCATTGGTTTTATGAAGATCGCCTTTTATAAACTGACTATAAAAATCAACTGCTTTTTCAGTAGATGATTCGTTTATTCCTCCAATAACCCTATCATTGTGTACTAATTCGTACATCACATTACCAGGTAAAACCCGTTCTGGACAATAAGCTATACTAAGCTGATTTTGTAATTCTGGTCTTTCAGAATAAATTAACTCCATCATCTTTTCAGTAGTTCCTACTGGTGATGTAGACTCAATTATATATAAATCGTTTGGTTTAAGGAGCGGAATGATTGCTTTTGTTGCTGCTTCAACAAATGAAATGTCTGGCTCGTTTTTAGCTTTAAATGGAGTAGGAACAACTATTAAATATGTATTTGCTTCAACAGGTGTTGTTGAAGCTTTTAAATAACCTTCTTTAACGGCGTTAGCAACTGCATTATCAAGTTCTGGCTCTACTATATGTATTTTCCCAGCATTAATAGTGTCAACGACGTTTGGGTTTATATCTACTCCATGTACATAGGTTTTATTTTGAGCAATTAAAGCTGCCGTTGGCAGCCCAATGTACCCTAATCCTATCATAACAACTTTGGGTTGATTCATTTTTTTAATAATTATTTAATAATTAGTATTACACTAACCTGTAATGCTTTTTATATGGTTTACAATTTTACTACATGCTTTTCCATCTCCATAAGGATTATGCAATCTACTCATATTATTATAAGCATCAGTGTCTTGCAACAATCTTTTTGTTGCGTCAACAATTTTAGTTACGCTTGTGCCCACAAGTAATACTGTACCTGCCTCTACGGCTTCAGGGCGTTCGGTTGTATCTCTCATTACCAAAACTGGTTTTCCTAAACTTGGTGCCTCTTCTTGCACACCACCACTATCTGTAATAATTAAATATGATTTTTCCATCAACCAAACAAATGCAGGATATGATAAAGGCGCTATTAATTTAATGTTGCTAATATCTCCTAATAATTTATATACTGGTTTCTGTACATTAGGATTTAAATGAACTGGGTAAATAATTTGACAGTTTGGATTCTCTGATGCAATTTGCTTTAGTGCTTTACAGATATCTATAAAACCCTGACCGTGGTTTTCTCTTCTGTGTCCTGTTACTAAAATTATTTTTTTGTTTGAATCTATGATGGTTTTAAGCTCATTTGTTTCAATATCTTTAAATTCGGTAGAATTTACTTTTTTTACACTGTAAAGTAATGCGTCTATAACTGTGTTTCCAGTAATTATTACATGCTCTTCTTTTTTGTTTTCGTTTAGTAAGTTTTGCTTTGATGTTGTTGTGGGTGCAAAATGTATGTTTGCTACTACGCCTGTAACAGATCTATTCATTTCTTCAGGAAAAGGAGATTGCATATTAAATGTGCGCAAACCAGCTTCCACATGACAAATTTGAGCACCTGAATAGAATCCTGCTAAACTTGATGCCATTGTTGTAGTTGTATCTCCATGTACAAATACATAGTCTGGTTTAAAATCTTCTAAAACTAATTTTAAATTGGTAATAATATCAGCTGTTAAAGAGTATAGATTTTGATTTGGTTTCATAATATCCAAATCATAATGAGGAGTAATTTCAAAAAATGATAATACTTGGTCTAACATTTCTCTATGTTGAGCTGTTATACAAACTCTAACATTAAAATACTCATCTTGTGATTCAAATTCTTTTACTAGAGGAGCCATTTTAATGGCTTCTGGTCTAGTGCCAAAAACAATAAGTATTCTCTTTTTTTCTGTCATATTATGAACTGTAATCGTATTCGAAATTAAGTTTTTATGGGTTTTAAATCTCGCATATTGGGGTCTCGTGGCAAAAGTACAATAGTTATCGTGTTTAACAAGTTTTATTTAGTTTTTGAATAACGTACCAATCATTTAATTGCTTTAATCCTTCTTCTAATTCAACATTGTGTTTCCAGCCTAACTTATTGATTTTAGAAACGTCAATAAGTTTTTTCATTGTTCCGTCTGGTTTGTTTGAATTAAAAATTAATTCGCCTTTAAACCCTATAATTTCTTTAATGGTTTCTGCCAATTCTTTTATAGAGATGTCTTTTCCTGTGCCAATATTAATATGTGTGTTTCTAATTTCTACTGTGTCTAAACTATACATGTCTTTAAAATCTCTGTTTTGCATTATAAAAACACATGCGTCTGCCATATCTTCAGACCACAAAAAATCTCTTTTTGGTAAACCAGTTCCCCATATTTCAACACTTTTTTTTGATATCCCAAATAAAGACAAATATGCCAATGCTTCTTCAATTGTTTTGTGACTGGTGTTTTTTAAAACTTCTTCTAATTTTTCTTCATAAAGGAGCTTTGCTAAATGCATTTTTCGAATTAATGCTGGTATTACATGCGAAGTCTCTAAATCGAAATTGTCATTTTGGCCATATAAATTAGTTGGCATTACTGAAATGAAATTGGTACCATATTGAAGGTTGTAGCTTTCACACATTTTAATACCTGCTATTTTAGCAATTGAGTAAGGCTCATTGGTATACTCTAAAATATTAGTTAGCAAGTGTTCTTCCTTTATAGGTTGAGGCGCATTTTTTGGGTAAATACATGTACTTCCTAAAAATAAAAGCTTTTTTACCTCATTTAAATAACTGTGATGAATGACATTGCTTTGAATCATCAAGTTTTTATAAATAAATTCTGCTCTGTAGGTGTTATTAGAAACAATACCTCCGACTTTTGCTGCAGCTAAAAAAACATATTCTGGTTTTTCTTTTGAAAAAAAATTAGCCACTTTTTCTTGATTAGTTAAGTCTAATTCTGAATGTGTTTTGGTAATAATATTTGTATATCCTTTAGATTTTAGGCTTTTTAAAATAGCACTACCAACAAGACCTCTGTGACCTGCAATATATATTTTAGCAGTTTTATTCATGGGCTATTCGAAATAGTTTCTAATGTTATATCCTGAATCTTTTAGAAATTGCTCTCTTTTCATTAGCTCCAAATCACTTTTCATCATGTCTTCTACTAATCCTTCTAAATCATATTCTGGGATCCAACCTAGTTTTTTCTTTGCTTTTGATGCGTCTCCTATTAATAAATCGACTTCTGTTGGACGATAATATTTTTTATCTACTGAAACTACTTCTTTTCCAATTTCGACTTGATATTTTTTATTATTACAGGATTTTATATAGCCTTTTTCATTAGAACCCTTTCCTCTAAACTCTAAATCTATTCCTAGATATGAAAAACATAATTTTACTAAATCTCTTACTGTAGTAGTTTTTCCTGTTGCAATTACCCAGTCCTCTGCTTCATTTGCTTGTAAAATCATCCACATTAACTTTATATAATCTTTTGCATGTCCCCAATCTCTTTTTGCATCAAGATTCCCTATATATAATTTTCCCTGTAACCCTAGTGCTATTTTAGTTGCCGCTCTAGTAATTTTTCTTGTTACAAAAGTTTCACCTCTAATAGGAGATTCGTGGTTAAATAAAATTCCATTACAAGCAAATAACCCGTAAGCTTCTCTGTAATTTACAGTAATCCAATACGCGTACATTTTAGCAACAGCATAAGGGCTTCTTGGATAGAATGGGGTTGTTTCAGATTGAGGCACTTCTTGTGCTTTCCCAAATAGTTCTGATGTTGAAGCTTGGTATATTTTTGTTTTCTTTTCTAATCCTAATAGCCTAATAGCTTCTAATATTCTTAAGGTTCCTAAGCCATCTACATTAGCTGTGTATTCGGGCATTTCAAAAGAAACGTGAACATGACTCATTGCCGCTAGGTTATAAATCTCATCTGGTTGTACTTCTTGTATGATTCTTGTAAGATTGGTACTATCGGTTAAATCGCCATAATGAAGAAAGAAGTTTTGGTTTTCTACATGTGGGTCTTGGTATAGATGATCTATTCTGTCTGTATTAAACAATGAAGAACGTCTTTTAATGCCATGGACTTCATAATTCTTTTTTAAAAGAAATTCGCTTAAATAAGCTCCATCTTGACCAGTAACTCCTGTAATTAATGCTACCTTTTTCTGCATTTTCACTGTTTTATATTGTAAAGTTAATTGTTTTAAGTTTTATATCAATATGTTTTAAATTTTATCACTTAAAACAGATTTACTTATTGCTTTTTAATTGGTTAACAACTTTGAGTAGACTTTTTTCCCAATTAGGAATTACTTTAATAAGTTGCTTAGCTCTGTCGTTATTTAAAACACTATAAATTGGCCTAATTGCTTTTGATGGAAAATTTTCTACTGCTTCAATATTACTTTCAGTATTAATAAACTGTAATTCTATTTGCTTAGCAAATTCATACCAAGAGGCTTGACCTAAAGCACTAAAATTATAAAGACCAAATTTTAGGGTTTTACTTTTTATTAAGAAATAGATAAACCCTGATAAGTCAATACAACTAGTAGGTGTTCCTACTTGGGTTGTTACTATTTGTAGCTTCTTTTTTTCTTTAATTTTACTGATTATTGTTTTCACAAAATTTTTACCATAAACAGAATATAGCCATGATGTCCTTATAATAAAATGTGAAGGCAAAATCGCTTCAACATGCTTTTCTCCAGCTAATTTTGACGCTCCGTAAACATTTAATGGATTCGTAAAGTCTTCTTCATTATATGGTTCTTGCTTCTTACCGTCAAAAACAAAATCTGTTGAAATATGAATTAATATGGCGCTATTTAATTTACATACTTCTGCTAAATTTTTAACACCTTCAGAATTAATTTTAAATGCTAAATCCATGTTGGTTTCGGCCTCTTCGACATTAGTGTATGCGGCACAATTAATACAATAATCAAAATTATGTGTGCTAAAATATAACGTTAAGCTATCCTTGTCGCTGATATCTAACTCGTTTTTTGATACAAAATCAAATATTACATTATCAGTATTTTTATTATATAATTCTTTAATTGTTTTGGCTAATTGACTGTTAGCTCCAGTAACTAAAACTTTTGTTTTCATTTGAATAAGGTTTCAAATGTTGGAAGTTCTTTGTCTTTTTCAGAAAGGATGAGTTCTGATATGTTGAATTGCCAATCTATTTTTAGTGTTATATCATTAAAAATGATGCCTCTTTCTGCTGCTTTGTTGTAATAGTTGTCACATTTGTAAGAAAAAATTGTTTGGTCTTCCAAAACTAAAAATCCATGCGCAAAACCTCTCGGAATAAATAATTGTGTTTTGTTTTCAGCAGATAATTCAATTGAGAAATGCTCACCAAACGTTGGCGAGTTCTCTCTAATATCAACGACCACATCTAAAACGCTGCCTTTAATGACTCTAACTAATTTAGCTTGTGCAAATTCATCTTCTTGATAATGAAGCCCTCTTAAAACCCCTTTTGATGAACATGACTCATTATCTTGCACAAATGCTATATTACTATTTGTTAACTCATTAAATTTATTGAGGTTAAATGATTCAAAAAAATAGCCTCTTTGATCGTTAAAAATTTTAGGCTCAATTATATAACACTCTTTTAAATTGGTTTCTTTAACAGTCATTATCTTTTATTAATTAATCCTAAAAGGTTTTTACCATAACCGCTTTTTAGTAATGGTTCTGCTAACTTGATAAATGCTTTTTCATCAATATAGCCCATTTCAAAAGCTGCTGCTTCAATAGAGCCAAGTTTTAACCCTTGACGTTCTTCAATAACCTCAACAAATTGTGATGCTTGCATTAATGATTGAAAAGTTCCTGTATCCAACCAGGCTGTACCTCTATCTAAAATGCTGACACTTAATTTGCCTTGTTTTAGGTATTCTTTATTAACATCTGTTATTTCTAACTCTCCTCTTTGGCTGGGTTTTATACTTTTTGCTATTTTCACAACTGAATTATCATAAAAGTATATTCCTGGAACTGCATAATTTGATTTAGGTGTTTTTGGTTTTTCTTCAATAGAGATAGCGTGCCCATTGTTGTCAAACTCTACAACGCCATAACGCTCTGGATCATGAACTCTATAGGCATAAATAATACCTCCATCTGGATTGTTATTACTTTGCAAAAGTTGTGATAATCCTGAGCCATAAAATATGTTATCGCCCAAAATGAGTGCTACCTTATCGTTCCCAATAAATTTCTCGCCAATTATAAATGCTTCAGCTAATCCTTTTGGTTCTTCTTGAACAGCATAATAAAATTTACAACCATACTTAGCGCCATCACCCAGCAAATCTTTAAAAAGAGGAAGGTCTTTCGGTGTAGATATAATTAGTATTTCCCTTATACCTGAATACATTAAAGTAGACAACGGATAATATATCATTGGCTTATCATAAATAGGCATTAGCTGCTTACTTATTGACAAGGTTAATGGATGTAACCGCGTGCCTGAACCTCCTGCAAGAATGATACCTTTCATTTATTGTTTGTATTTATTGATATACCAATTTACGGTTTTTATTATTCCTGTTTCAAAATTTTCATCTGCCTTCCATCCTAATTCGGTTTCAATTTTAGTTGCGTCAATAGCATACCTAAAATCGTGACCTGGTCTATCTTTAACAAAAGTTATTTGGCTTTTGTAAGATTGCTGTTTTGGTAAAATCTCATCAAGAATTTCACAAATGGCATTTGCAATATATAAATTATTGCGTTCGTTTTTTCCACCAATATTATAAGTTTCCCCTTTAGCGCCTTGATTATAAGCCAAATAAATTCCTTTACAATGATCTAAAACAAACAACCAGTCTCTAATGTTTTTTCCATCGCCATAAATAGGTATTTTC
The DNA here is from genome assembly GCF_014641635.1 of Aquaticitalea lipolytica. GTDB lineage: Bacteria > Bacteroidota > Bacteroidia > Flavobacteriales > Flavobacteriaceae > Aquaticitalea > Aquaticitalea lipolytica. The sequence continues at coordinate 1,452,664 of NZ_BMIC01000001.1, forward strand.
TCATCAGAAATTGCTTTTCTAATTATTGTTGGAATTAATTTTTCATCGTGCTGCTTTGGTCCATAATTATTAGAACAGTTTGTTGTTACAACATTAAGTCCGTAAGTATGAAAATAGCTTCTCACTATAAAATCTGAAGAAGCTTTAGATGCGCTATAAGGACTGTTGGGAGCATAAGCTGTGGTTTCTGTAAAAAAGCCAGTGTCACCTAAAGTGCCATACACTTCGTCTGTCGAAATGTGGTGAAAACGATTATCTTCAAATCCTTTTTTTGGTTGATGTGGTCCATCCATCCAATTATTTTTAGCAACATCAAGTAAATTAAATGTTCCAAAAACATTAGTTTTTATGAATTCATCTGGATGCTTTATAGAATTATCAACATGCGACTCTGCAGCAAAATGTATAACACCTTTAAAATTATATGTTTTAAAGAGCTTTTCAACTAACGGTCTATCACATATATCTCCTTTTACAAAAGTGTATCTATCACTACTTATTTCGTTTAAATTAGAAAGCTCACCTGCATAAGTGAGCTTGTCTAAATTAATAATATGAATATTTTTATTTTGCTCTAAAAGATAAACTATAAAATTTGAGCCTATAAAACCTGCGCCACCAGTTATTAAAACTGTTTCATTATGCTTCATAGTTGTTAACAAATTTTATAGTGTTTATAACCATAAAGATTAAACACAAAAGAAGAAATGAAAGTATAGGAAATATAATTGAGTACTTTTCCCATATACTTGTGTACTTAGCTCCTACATCTTGAAAGCTAGAAACCGTATCAAAAAATTCATCTTGTTCAACCTTTTGTGCCTCAAGCGCACTTAACTCTTTTCTTAATAGAATTTGTTTGTCTAACAACTCAAACTCTCTAGTATTAGTGCGCTCTTGTATAAGTAAACCATCTTTAGTAGGAACAGTTATTCTGCTTCCTGGTTCTGATTTAGACTCTTCTTCTAATACATTGATATAAACCTTTTTTAAAGAATCTACTTCTTTTAACGAGTTTAATATTCGTTGTTTGTCTATAGCTATTAGCGAGTCTCTTTTTTGCATTCTCTTTTTAGAATAAGTATTAGTGAATGTTCCGTTTAATCCTCCTTCAAGAGATCTAAAAATATCCTTTTGGGTAGATTTTACATTAATTTCAAAAACATCACCTGAATAAATACTTCTGTTTTCAATAAACTCATCATAGTCAACTTCTTGAGCTCTAATACTATCTATTGAACTCATAAACTCATCATACTGAATAATACGATCATTTTCTGTTTCTGGACCTGGGTTGATTTCAAACTCTATTATCTCTTTTGCTTCTTCAAGCTGAATGCTGAAAAGTTCTTTTAGTTGATTAAAATCTTTCTCTCTAATCAGTGCATTATAATAGTTCACATTTGTTACTAATTGGTATTTTGAATCAAAATATGGCCTTACTAACATTTGTGAGGTGTAAACTTCTGGCTGGGTTTTTTCTAAAGCAAGCCCTGCTCCTGCTGCTAAAATCATTACTATGGCAATGATCTTGAAGTTTTTTATTATTGCTCTTAAAAGAAATACAATAAAAGTAAGAATACCTTTAAAAATACCTCCAATAAAATTAATAAACCTATTAAACAGCTTACCAATAGCGTTAAACAAAAGACCTAAATCAATTTCTTCAGAATTGTTGTTCTGTGGTAATTCTTTACTCATAATATAAATGGTTAATTAAATATTTGTTGCAAAATTTTTCGTGTAATTAAATATGTTGGTTTTACACCAGATGTTCCTAATCCGCCTGATGCTAAAGTACTACCTGTTTCTAATGGATTATCACTTGCGTAGTAAGCATATCTCACTTTTACATTGGGATTAATACTTCCTCTTACTTTAGAAGCTGCTTGTATTGCCTTTTGATAGTGCGCTCCTTCCATTTCTAAACCTATCACATTCCATGTTGAATTAAAGAAGAATTTTAAAATCTCTTTGTTTTGAAGCGATGTTCCTAAAACCGTTATCATCGATCCTTCACAAACATGAATTCCTTGATTTTCGAAATCTGATTTTGATAATTCGTTATCAAAAGGATAGTTATCTGCTGTTCCTTCAAATATATGTGCCGACGGAATCATTATATCTCCTTTTCCTCCTTCAAGAATTCCTGCTTTACCCATTATTGAAATTGAATCAACATTAAGGTGTATTTTTTTTCCATTTACTTTAACTGGTTTTAGTAACTCATCAATAGTTTCATAAGCTTGTTCTCCAAAGGCATAATCCATCACAAATAAAACTGGCATTTCAGATTCGTTAACTTTCTTCCCAACCTCAATATCAGTCTTTGAAAAGTCTATTTTAGCTGTATCAAAAATCTGAACATCAATATTAGTGCCTGATGCATCTGGAATATATATCATTCCTCTTTGCAACGCTTCTTTAGTAACTTTATTGCGTAGTGCTTCGTTATCTTTTTGGCTTAATGCTTCATAAACTTCAAAAATATTCTTTTTTACCGCAAAGGCTTTTAATGCCTGTGGAGCAAATAAAGAATTCATAACACCATGCATATTAGCACTTATAACGTGAATTGGTCGTTCTAATAAGTTGTTTTTAAGCAATGCCTCCTTAATGGTGTCTGCCCAAATTTCTCCATGAATATGATGGCCTAAACGCTCTCTTAATACAGGGCTAAAAGTCACTGTTCTTTTGTTGTTGTTTACAACTTCCTCTATTGCTAATTTTCCTAACCAATAAACCAGGTGTAATAATCTGTCTGGCTGATTTGGTAAAGCAAATGCTTTATAAACCTCAGTTAACTCATTAAAAGTTCTTCCTAAAATATTTGCTGTATGAGTAATAGCAATCTCTTTGTCAGTTTGAGATAACTCTCCTTTTGAAAGAACAGCTTTCTCTAGCTTTATCCAATCGCGAGTTGTGGTGCCTTGTTCATCAATTAATACGCGTTTACTTATTTTATGAGATTCAACAAACATAAATGTTAAGTGTGTTAGAATATCATAAATTTCAGATCTACCACGAGTAATCTCAATATTCATTTGCTCGTCGTCAATTCTAAAACAATTACGTCTTCGTTTTGGTGGTATTATGGCTTTAAAATGCGAATTAATATAGCCTTCATCACTGGTAAGATTTATAAATGTACACTCTTCAATACCTTGAGGTAAACGCTCAATTACATAAAGCAAGCCTTCTAATTCGGCTTTTTCTTCTCCAATTGAGCCATAAATTTCTGGTCTTAAAAGCAATAAAGCTTCTCGTAGTGTTTCACCAGAAACTCCCATGGGCTTGTAAAATCCTCGATTAAACAAATGCCTCATTGTAATATACATTCTTTCAATTGCATTTGAACTCTCTTGAGCCCTCGTTCTAGCATGATGTTTTTTGTTACTCATATTTTGTTATTTTAACCTGCAAATATAGTACTATTTAGTTAATTTTAGTTTAGTTAGTGCATCAGCAATGTTTCTATCGTTAGATAAACGCGGTATTTTATTCTGTCCTCCAAGTTTTCCTATAGATTTCATATAATCTTGAAATCCGTTTTTTTTCACTGAAGTAATTACAAGTGGTTGTAATACTTTACCTTTAATTAAATCTAAATAATAGCTATTCTGTTTTTGAAGTGATTTGTCAATGTTTTCAATTATTTGAGGAATATTATTCGGCTCATTTTCAAACTCAATAAACCACTCGTGATAAGGGAGTCCTTCTGAAGGGTTTATTTGAGGAGCAACAGTAAATTCTGATACTTGAATATTCGTATTAGCTAGTGCTTCTTTTAATGCTTGCTCTACTTCCTTACCAATTACGTGTTCACCAAAAGCAGAAATAAAATGTTTAATTCTACCTGAAACTATAACTCTATATGGTTTAACAGATGTAAACTCAACCGTGTCTCCAATATTATATGCCCAAAGCCCTGCACTAGTTGATATAATCATAACATAATTAACTCCAACCTCAACATCCTTTAGTGTCAATCGTTTAGGGCTGCTGTTGAAAAATTCATCAGCTTTTATAAACTCGTAAAAAATACCCGAGTTTAACTGAAGTAACATTCCCTTTTCTTTCTGTTTATCTTGATAAGCAAAAAAGCCTTCACTGGCTGGATATAACTCAATACTATCTACTTTTCTCCCTATTAAACTTTCAAACTTTGCTCTATAAGGTTCATAATTAACACCTCCAAATATGAACAAATTAAAGTTTTTAAATACGTCTCCTACTTTCTTGCCTGTTTTCTGATTAATTCTTTCAAAATACATTTGCACCCAAGAAGGAATTCCAGAGATTACACTCATGTTTTCTGGTAAAGTCTCTTCTACAATGGCTTCTACTTTTGTTTCCCAATCATCAATACAATTGGTTTCCCAAGAAGGCATTCTGTTTTTTTGAAGATATTTTGGAACATAATGAGCTACAATTCCTGATAATCGCCCAAGTTGAACTCCGTTTTTTTCCTCTAGAATAGGACTCCCTTGTAAGAAAATCATCTTTCCGTCAACAAACTTAGCGTTTCCTGTTTCAGCTATATATAGCAGTATAGCATTACGAGCAGCTTCAACATGAGTAGGCATACTCTCTTTTGTTATTGGAATGTATTTAGCTCCTGAAGTTGTTCCTGAAGTTTTTGCGAAATACAGTGGCTTTCCTTTCCAAAGTACATTTTTTTCACCTTCTACAACACGCTCTACATAAGGTTTTAAATCTTCATAATCTCTAACAGGTACTCGCTTCACAAAATCGGCATGAGAATTAATACTTATAAAGTCGTGGTCTTTACCAAACACCGTAGAAGTTGCTTCACTTATTAAATGTTGAAATACTTTTTCTTGAGTTTCAATTGGGTTATTTGCCCATTTTAAAACTGATCTTTTTACTCTTGCTGCAAATGGTTTGGCTAGTGCCGATTTTAGAGATATCATTATTTAAAATCGATAAAATTAGTTGGGTTTACAGGATAACCTTTGCTCCAAAGTTCGAAATGTAGATGCGGACCAGTTGTATATTCACCAGTATTTCCTGCCATAGCTATAACTTCACCTGCTTTTACCAAATCGCCTTGCTGCTTAGTTAATGACGCATTATGCTTATAAACTGAAATAAGCTCATAACTGTGTTCTATAATAACTACATATCCTGTTTCGGCAGTCCATTCAGCAAAAATTACAGTTCCATCTGCAGTGGCTTTAACTGGAGTGTTTTTTGCCACTATAATATCGACAGCATAGTGTTTTTCTTTAACGTTATAAGCTTCAGAAATAGTGCCATTAACTGGTGGAAACAACACAAAGTTTGATGCCGAAATTGCCGACTCAAACAAATTGTATTTATCTTCTTTATCTACTTTATTTCGAAGCAGAGAGTCTTCTTTTGAAGCCGATAGCTTAATTTGAGCTACATCTCTACCTGCGGCCTCTATTATAGAGTCGCGATTAAATTGAACCGTTTTTACATCTCCTGTAAGAACTCTTTTTATAGATGCATAATATTGCTCATTAAGTGCAATTACCTGCTGTAAGGAGTCGGTTTTATAATTGAGTTCTGTAGCTTGTTTTTTTAGTTTTGCAGACGAGTATCCAGGAATAAATTCTCTTAACGATGTAAAAGCAATTAAAAATGTTGTTCCAGCTATAAGCAAAATGCTTGAAAGTGATATTATAACAAAAACGTTTAGTCGGGTGAGTTTTATAGCAAATCGCTCTTCAAACGTATCTTCGTTTAAAATTACTAAGCGATACTTATGAAGTAGCTTTTTAGTAAACTTTTTTTCTTTCTTCTTTTTGGCCATTGTAAAACAAAATTAAATAAAAATAGATCAATTTTTAACGGTATCAATCTAAAGTTTGTTTTTTAACGCACGAATTGAAGTTTAATTATTAAATTTGCAGTTCAAATTAAAACATTATGATATCATTAAGTATATTTTTAGGCGTAGTTGGTCCATGGCAAATTGTAATAATTGTCGTTCTAATTCTTTTATTGTTTGGTGGGAAAAAAATCCCTGAACTTATGAGAGGTTTAGGAAGTGGTATTAAAGAATTTAAAGATGCCAGTAAAGATGATAGTGATAAAAAGCCTTCTGATAAAAAAGAATAAAACATATTTTATCCTATAAAAGCAAAAAGCCAACTAAAATTAGTTGGCTTTTTTTTATTCAAATTTTATAGACTTTATAATCGATTCCATTTCAAAAATATGGTCTCGTTTTTCAATTGAAGGTGAAAAAACATACCCTTCAACTACTAAGTACCTATTGTTTTGTAAATCTTTAATTGCATAGTTTATAAAAGGCCCAGCCATAAACGCATTTTTAACATCCCAAATTCCTTTTGTTTCATAGGTTGGTTTGTTGTCTAAATTTATTTCAAAAAGGTAAGGAGCATAAGATTCTTCAGTAATCATATACGAGCCTTCTACAGGTCCTGGTATGTGTGTTTTTCCAATTGAATCTCTCATTCGAACTATATCTGTTATAGTGCTATCTCCTTCTTTAATTGTGCTTAGAGGCACTTCATAAATCATTAAATCCATTGTTCCTGTTGGGATATCTTTTCGGATCCAAAAAAATTTGTCTTCTTTTTTAGCAATACGGTAAGCAGTTGGAAACTTAATTGATATACCAAAAGCCTTTTTAAGATCAGAATCGTCATGTAACGACAAACTTATTCTGCGTAGTTTCTCTTTAATTTCCTCCTTTTTAAAAACAGAAATTATTTGTTTAGAATTTGATTCGATTTGATCAATAATTTCTTGGTTCGTCTTCCCTGTAACTAAAACTAATGTTTGAGGTTTAGCAAATAAATCTTCACTTATAGCTGTTCCGGCAGGTTTTCCTTTTTCAATTTTTAAAATAATTCTGCTTTTAGTTGCAAACCCACTAAATACTGAAGGAGGTATTTGACTTAATGAAAAAATTGGTTCGTCTTGTGGAAGTCCTTCTAGAGGTGCTGCAAATACAGTTCTTATTTGTTCACCAACATTATCTTCCCATAGTAAATTGTCTACTACAATTGTAAGATTATTTAAGTTTCCTGATGAGTTTGAGATGATTCTTTCGTTTTTAGAGCCTTCTTTACATCCTGCTAAGACTATAAAAATAAATGTGAGTTTTAAGATCGTTTTCATTTAGAGATTTTAAGAGTTGTTCCTACTTTTAGATTTGTACCACTAATATCATTCCAATCTTTAATATTTTGAACAGAAACTCCAGGAAATTTTTTAGAAATACTCCATAACGAATCTCCTTTTTGCACTTTATATGTTTTTGTATTGGTTGTTATTGATGTGTTATTTGATGAGCTTGATGATTTTGTACTTGAGCTGGTTGAACGTCCTCTTTGGTATATTGTAAGGCGTTGACCGACCCTTAAGTTGTTACTTCTAAGTCCATTCCATTTTTTTATATCACTTACTCTTACACCATATTTTCGAGCTACTTTACCTAAATAATCTCCAGACCTGACTTTATAAGTGGTTTTATTTTCTTGCTCAAAAAGTTGAGGCATTGGTTTTTCTCGTTTATCAAACTCAGCCTGTACATAAGCATAAATATCTTTTTCATTAGTAACAAATTTACCAATAGAATGTCTTGGCAGTCTAAGCGTATGATTTTCTCCTTCTACAAATGGAATTATATCTAGTTTGTATGCTGGGTTTAAAAACTGTAACTCTTCAATTGGTAATTCTAAAAGCTCAGAAACTTGATCTAAACTTATAGTTTGTTTCACGTGAATAGTGTCAGTTTCCATATATCTATAGCCAGATACCGCTTTTTTAAATCCATGCTCTTCAGCATATTCAAAAATATACATTGTTGCTAAGAAAGCTGGTAAATATCCTGCTGTTTCACGTGGCAAATGAGGTCTTAAATTCCAATAGTTTTGGTAACCTCCTGAACGACGTATTGCTTTACTTACGTTTCCTGGACCAGAATTGTAAGCCGCTAAAGCTAAATCCCAATCACCAAAAATCTCATATAACTTTGCTAAATATTTACTTGCGGCAACAGTAGATTTTATTGGGTCGCTTCGTTCATCGACATAACTTGTAACATTTAATCCATACATTTTTCCTGTTGGATACATAAATTGCCAAAGACCTGTAGCACCAACTCTAGATTTTGCTCTAGGTTTTAAGGCGGACTCTACAATTGCTAAATATTTTATTTCTAAAGGCACATCCATATTATCCAATTCTTTTTCAAATAATGGGAAATAATATTCGCTCAATGCCATTAAGCGTTGCATTGATGACCTTCTGTTTTTAAGATATGATTTTATAACACTTTCTAACCCTGGATTATATTCAATATTAAAAGGGGTTTTTGCGCTAAGCCTTTGTAAGCGCATCTTTAAGGTGTCAGTCGGTAACTCAGGAAGATCTACAGCTTCAAACCTTATATCGGCTATTGACTCATAAATTGTATCAAACAATGTGTTGCTGTACAATTCTTCAAGCCATTTCTCGTCATATTCTGAAGCTAATTTATTGTCTTCAAGAGTTTTAGCACTTATAGTATCACCAATTGGATTGATAGATTTATTTGGTACTGTATTGCCATCTAAAATAGAATCAATTTTAGCTTGATTTACTTTTTTAGTTTTGTTGGGATTGGGTTGGACTTGTGAAAAGCCCAAAGTGCTGCAAAGCAGAAATCCAAACGTTAGTGTTATAAACCTATGATTCATTTTATATAAAAATTATTTATCTGTGAACGATAATACAACTAAAATCGTACAATTATATTCAAAATGTAGGCTAAAAACAACATTTTAACATAAAAATATGCGTTTCGTCGATAAATAAATGCATTAAATCGATGATTTATTCTTCTATAATTGCAGTAATTCCAGGAAGAGCTTGGCCTTCAAGACTTTCTAACATTGCTCCTCCTCCTGTACTTACATAGCTTACTTTGTCTTCAAAACCAAATTGTTTTACTGCAGCAACTGAGTCTCCTCCGCCTACTAAAGAAAAAGCACCATTTTTGGTAGCTTCGGCTATAGAGTTTCCTAACTCAATGGTTCCTTTTGCAAAGTTTTCCATTTCAAAAACTCCTAAAGGTCCGTTCCAAAGAATAGTTTTGCACTGCAACACAATATCGTGGAACAATTTAATAGTTTCTGATCCAGCGTCTAATCCCATCCATCCATCAGGAATAAAGTTGATTTCAACAGTTTTTTTATTTGCATCATTACTAAATCCATCAGCAATTATGGCATCGACAGGTAAATGAACTTTAACGTTTTTTGCCTTAGCTTGTTTTAATATCTCTAATGCTAACTCCATTTTATCGTCTTCAACTAATGAGTTACCTATTTTACCGCCTTGAGCTTTTATAAAAGTAAAAGTCATTCCACCTCCAATTATTAAATGGTCAACTTTATCTAAAATGTTTTCAATAATTGTAATTTTTGAAGATACTTTTGCTCCACCCAGAATAGCTAAAACAGGCTTTTCACCTGTTTTCATTACTTTATCAATACTTTCAATTTCTTGGGCTAATAATGTTCCAAAACATTTGGCCTTTGGGAAAAATTCTGCAACAATTGTAGTAGAAGCGTGTGCTCTGTGTGCAGTACCAAAAGCATCGTTAACATAAATATCGCCAAGTTTAGAAAGTTGTTTGGCAAAATGTTTATCACCAGCTTCTTCTTCCTTGTGAAAGCGTAAGTTTTCTAGCAATAAAATCTCGCCTGGTTTTAAGTTTTTTGCTGCATTTTCTGCTACTTGACCAATACAATCTGACACAAATATTGTTTCAACACCTATAACATCCTCAATTTTATTAGCAATATGACGAAGCGAAAACTCATCTTGTACTCCTTTTGGTCTTCCTAAATGAGACATTAACACACAGCTTCCACCATCTTCTAAAATTTTAATAATAGTTGGTTTTGCAGCTTCAATTCTAGTCGCATCTGTTACTTCAAATTTATCATTTAAAGGCACGTTAAAATCTACTCTTATTAAAGCTTTTTTATTTTTAAAATTGAAGTCATTTAGGGTTTTCATTTCTTTAGTTTTTTCAAATTTATAGGCAAATGTAACTAATTATAAAGCGATAAAAAATGTGTTTTTCGTGAAAACAATACCACAAATAAAGAATTATATTTTTTATTATAAATAGTTTGAAAGAAACTATAAGAAGCAAATGTTTACTTATATCAAAAATATATATAGTTTTGCCTTATGCTATTTTCAGAAATTTTAGGTCAAGAACATCTTAAAAGTCATTTAACACAAAGCGTTGATAATGGTCGCATATCACATGCTCAATTATTTGTTGGACCTGAAGGCTCTGGAACACTACCAATAGCAATTGCTTATGCTCAGTATATATTATGCCAAAACAAGAATGCTGAAAACACTCAAGGTAATGATGCTTGTAACTTAAAATTTAAAGGATTTTCTCATCCAGATTTACACTTTGCATTTCCTGTTGCTACAAACGATAAAATTAAAAGTCATCCTGTTTCCAGCCATTTTATGGAAGAATGGAGGCAGCTTTTAACTGAACAACCTTACGGAAACCTGTTTGATTGGTACAAAATTTTAGGTGTTGATAATAAACAAGGACAAATTGGTGTTGATGAGGCTTTAGATATTGTAAAGTCTTTGTCTCTAAAATCTTATGAAGGCGGTTATAAAATTATGTTGATTTGGATGGCTGAAAAAATGAATACTTCAGCAGCAAATAAGCTTTTAAAATTAATTGAAGAACCACCAAATAAAACAGTATTTATATTAATTGCTGAAGATGAGGAACAAATTATAAGCACTATTCGCTCACGTTGTCAAGTATTACATTTTCCTCCTTTAGCTGAAAATGTTATTAAAGATGCTTTAATTAAAAACTATCAGCTTGAAGAAGCTGTGGCAATAAAAATTGCTCATCAATCTAATGGAAATTATAATAAGGCTTGTGATCTAGTATATCAAGATTCTGAAGATTTACAGTTTGAAGAATGGTTTGTGTTTTGGATTCGCTCGGCTTTTAAAGCAAAAGGAAACAAAAGCGCAATTCACGATTTAATAAGCTGGAGTGAGCAAATTGCAAAAACAGGTAGAGAAACACAAAAGCAGTTTTTGTTGTTTTGTATCGATTTTTTTAGACAGGCTATGCTGTTTAATTATAATGCTACCGAATTGGTTTATATAGAAACAAAAACGAAAAACTTTAAACTAGAAAATTTTGCTCCTTTTGTTAATGAGGCAAATATTTTAGATATAAGTAATGAACTTCAGGATGCCATTTATCATATTGAGCGCAACGGAAATTCTAAAATTATACTAACCGATTTATCTATAAAATTAACACGTTTACTTCATAAAAAAGCTAGCTAAATGGCCATTATTAATACTTGGTTTGTAGTGATAAACCCAACATCTGGTAATGGTTTAGGTAAACGCAAATGGCCAAAAATAGAGGCTTTACTTAAACAACATCAATTTAACTTTGATCATTACTTTACTAAAGATGAAAATGATTGTAAAAAAATAATACAATTTGCTGTAAATCAAGGTTTTAAAAATTTTATTAGTGTTGGTGGAGACGGAACTTTACACAATGTGGTTAATGGAATTATGTCTCAAAATATTATAGCAACAAATTTAATTAATGTTGGTGTAATTCCTGTTGGGACAGGAAATGATTGGATAAAAACTCATAAAATTCCTAATAATATTGAAAAAGCAATTAATATTATTAAAAAGGGACAAACTTCTTTACAAGATGTTGGTGAAATTAAGCTAGTAAAAAGCAATAAAAAACCAGTATATTTTATAAATCTTGCAGGAATAGGATTTGATGGCTATGTAGTTAGTAAGGTTTATAAATATAAACATTTAGGTGCATTGGCGTATCTTTATGGAACTCTTTTAGGACTTTTCTCATTTAAGAATTTCTTATCAAAAACCACAATTGGTTCTGAGGTTATTGAAGCCAAAACGTTAATGATACTTGTTGGACTTTGTCAATACTCAGGTGGTGGAATGCAGTTAACCAAAACGCCTAACACGTCTGATGGTTTGTTTGATATTTCTATAGCAAAAAACATAGGAAAATTAGATATTATAAAGAATGTTTTAAGGTTATTTAATGGCTCGATCGTTAATCACAAAAAAGTGAGTACATACAAAAATGATATGATTAACATAGAAATAACTGATAATCATAAACCTTATATTCAAGCAGATGGAGAATTAATTGGTAAAGGAGATATTGAGGTTAAAATTATTCCAAAAGCATTTTCATATTATTATTAAATAAAAAAGCGTCATAATTTCTTAAGACGCTTTTATTTATAATATTCAAAAAGACACTAGTCTTTTTTGTAAGCTTTATTTAGTTCTTCTAAGATTACGTTAGTTAAATCTTTTCCTTCTTCGCCATAAAGAACACTTCCAGCTTCATTGCTTCCTAAAATAAAAGAATATCCATTTTTCTTTCCGTAATCTTTAACAAAAGTTCTTACTTCTTTAATTAATGTATCTATTTTAGTTTGTCCTTCTTTAGCTAATTGCTGCTCTTCTGATTGCCATTGTTGTTGGTAAACCTGAAATTGTTGACCAAGCATTTGCATTTTTTCTTGCGATGCTTTTTTAGCAACATTTGGATCTGTAGATTGAATCAAAGCTGCCTCTTGTTGAAAAAGAGTTCTTATACTATCTACTTTTTTATTAAAAGCTGTAGTTTTTTTGTCGAAGTCGCTTTCAATATCTTTTTTCTTTTGGTAATCGTTAATTAATTTACTGTTGTCAATAAATCCTGTTTTCATTTCATTTTTACATGATGCTAACATCAACAATGCGAAAACGACAAATAAAATTTTTTTCATTTTTTTGAGTGTATTATTTTTTTGCAAATGTATGAAAGTAGATGACTATTTTATAGAAAATAATTAACATAGTCATAATTTATTGTTTTAAAAACGTTGATAAGCTTTTTCTATTAAAAACCACCTTCATATAAGCGATTTAAGCGCGTTTTAAAAAAACCTAATGTAATCTGCTGTTTTGCTCTCAACTCATTTAAATTTGAGTTTTAAAATCGTTTTTACTTGTTTTTTACAACATAAATTAACGAAGAATACTCTCCTGAGCGCTTTGCTTTTAAATTTGAATAAAAACCGATCCAAAAAGCCTTAAATGGATTCATAAAACCTGATTTATATTTTTCAGAAAGCAAACTAACATAAAAGGCATCAAATTTCATTGGGAGTGTTTTTTCAACTTTCATGTTTTCTTTTTCAACCAATTTAGAAATTGAGATTCTAGAAAAATGCCAAAGATGTCTAGGAACATCAAAAGCTGCCCAAAAATGCTTGTAATGAACTGCATCATAACTTTTATAATTAGGCACAGCAATTATTAGTGTTCCATTAGGCTTTAATAATGTTTTAAAAACTGAAATATGATTTTCTAATTCTGGCAAATGTTCCAACACATGCCATAACGTAATAACATCAAAACTGTTTTGTTTAAATTTTAATATTTGATCTTCTTTAAAAACAGAGTTGTTAGTTTTTTTATTTGCAACTTCTCTAGCTTCATCATTTGGCTCTGTTCCCGAAACTGTCCAACTATTTTTTATTGCAATTTGTAAAAAATCACCTGTACCACAACCTACATCTAGAAGATGCTTTTCGCCTTTTACAACAGAATTAATTAGCTTTAATTTTCTTTTAAGAGATATAGATTTAACTAAATGATATGCTCTTTCAAACAGATTCCTTTTAGCATCCGTATGAGAAATATAATCTTCGCTTTTATAATAGTCTGGTAATTTTTGTGATGAAGGTTGAGGAAAAGTTTCAAGCATTCCAAGTTCATTATTATATAACAATTGAAAAGTTTCTCCTGAAACAGAATAATCTTTAACTTCTAAATAGGCTTGACTTGATGTTTTACTTGTCACGAATTTACAATTGGTTTCTTTAGAAAAATGAATAAAAAAATAAAAGAGTTTATAAGCGTTCCACGTGGAACAAATTCTAAATAGTAATAAATAATTATCTACCCATATGAACTAACAATACTGAAACATCGCTTGGAGACACTCCACTTATTCTAGAGGCTTGTGATATTGTTACAGGTCTTATTTTTTCTAATTTTTGTCTCGCTTCAATACTCATAGACTTCAATTTTGAGTAATCAAAGTTAGATGGTATTTTAACGTTCTCTAATCTATTAAGTTTATCGGCATTGTTTTTTTCCTTATCTATATAACCTGAATACTTAACTTGAATTTCGGTTTGCTCAATAATCTCTTTATCTAAATTATGATCCTGAATGTAATTTTCAACAGCTTCGATTTTACGTACATCATCCATTGAAATATTTGGACGTGAGAAAATTTTAAATAACTTTCCTGACTGATTTACTTCTGCAGAATCATTACTTTCTAATATTGGATTAATATCTTCTGGCGATACACTTGTCTCTCTAAAAAAATCAACAAAAGCTTCAGATTTTGAATGCTTCTCTTCCATTCTTCTTAAACGCTTTTCACTTGCTAAACCAAGCTCATAACCCTTTGGTGTTAATCTAAAATCGGCATTATCTTGCCTTAATAGTGTTCTGTATTCTGCACGAGATGTAAACATTCTGTATGGCTCCTCAGTGCCTTTTGTAATTAAATCATCAATTAAAACTCCTATATAAGCTTCGCTTCTTTTTAATATAAACTCTTCTCGCTCTTGAACTTTTAATGCCGCATTTATACCAGCCATAAAACCTTGAGAAGCGGCTTCTTCATATCCAGTTGTTCCATTAATTTGTCCAGCAAAATACAAACCATCAACAAGCTTTGTTTCTAATGTATGCTTTAATTGGGTAGGCGGGAAATAATCATATTCAATTGCATATCCTGGACGGAAAAACTTCACGTTTTCAAACCCAGCAACAGAACGTAATGCTTTAAATTGTACATCTTCTGGTAGCGATGTTGAAAACCCATTTACATAAACCTCAACTGTATTCCAGCCTTCTGGTTCAACAAATAATTGATGTCTATCCTTATCGGCAAACCTATTTATTTTATCTTCAATTGAAGGGCAATAACGCGGACCTGTGCTTTGTATTCTACCATTAAACATTGGAGACCTTTCAAAACCATCACGAAGCAAATCATGAACCAAAGGACTTGTGTGAGTCATATGACAATCACGTTGAACGGTTAGTGGTTTTGTAATATCAGAGTACGAGAATTTTTCAGGCACTTCATCTCCTGGTTGTACAATCATCTTAGAATAATCTAGTGATCTACCATCAACTCTTGGAGGCGTTCCTGTTTTCATTCTGCCAGATTCAAACCCTAGTTGAACTAGCTCTTCAGTAATTCCTGTTGCAGCCCTTTCTCCCGCTCTTCCTCCGCCAAAATTCTTATCACCTATATGAATTAATCCGTTTAAAAAAGTTCCGTTTGTAAGCACTACTGACTTTCCTCTTACCTCAATTCCGAGCGACGTTTTAACACCAACCACCTTATGGTTTTCAATAATTAACCCAGAAACCATTTCCTGGTAAAAGTCGAGATTGGGAGTGTTTTCCAACATTAAACGCCAATCTTCCGCAAAGCGCATTCTATCACTCTGAACTCTCGGACTCCACATTGCTGGGCCTTTAGATTTGTTAAGCATTTTAAACTGTATGGCAGAAGTATCACTAACAATTCCGCTGTATCCGCCAAGTGCATCAATTTCTCTTACAATTTGCCCTTTTGCTATTCCTCCCATTGCAGGATTACAAGACATTTGAGCAATATTTTGTAGATTCATTGTGATAAGCAATGTTTTGCTTCCCATATTAGCAGCCGCAGCCGCAGCCTCGCTTCCTGCATGACCAGCTCCAACAACTATTACATCATAAACTTCGTTAAACATTTTATATAAGTGTTCCACGTGGAACGTTATTAGGTTTGTTATTTTTGAATTTGCAAATATACGCTGATTTACCGAATATTAAAGAATCTTGCTTATGTAGTAATTTTCTTTCAAGCGCATTGTCCTTTCTTCGTCTTCTGATTTGTCTTTATATCCACAATAATGAAGTACGCCATGAACCATAACTCGATTTAATTCATCAATAAATTCGACATTAAAATCATTGGCATTATCTCTTACTCTCTCAATAGAAATATATACATCTCCGTTAATCTCTTTACCTAAAGTGTAATCAAAACTAATAATATCTGTCAGAGTATCGTGGTTTAAAAACTCTAGATTAAGTTTTAATAAATAGTCATCGTCACAAAAAATATAATTAATTTCTCCTTCTCTAAACTCTTCCTCAGAGATTACCAAAGAAATCCAATTAGAAATTTGTTGCTCATTTTCTAAACTAAATTCTGTTTCGTAGTTAAAACTAATCATTACTCTTTTTTGAAATACTCTTGAACTTTCTTTTTATAAACTTGCTGCAAAGGTAGTGCTTGTCTATTTAAAATTTCAGTAGTATTAAAATATTCTTTAGCTGTTGGAATTTGAGAATTACTATTGTTATTATATTGTTTTGTGTTAGTCTCTGATTGTCGCTTATTGTCTTCTCCTTGTAAAAAAGTAGCATTTTCTAATTTCAATAATTGATGTTGCAAATCCATCATTTTTTGAAGCGTTTGATTGGTAAATCCTTTATTTATCAAATCTAACTCTATATCTTCCATTTTATTAAGCAGTTGCTTTCCTTGTCCACTTTTACCAGCTTCACCTAATTTGTTTTCTAAGGCTTGTCTTAATTGTTGTTGTTGCTGATAAATTCTATAAATCTCTCCGTTTAACTCTTCGTTTGTACCTTCTCCATTACCTTGTTGTTCTCCTCCTTTTCCATCTTTACCGTTCTTCCCTTCTTTGTTTCCTTTTTCATTTCCCGATTCACCTTCGCCTTCTCCTCCTTCTTTTTCACCTTCACCAGATTTACCTTTGTCGCTCTTATTCATTCCATCTTGCATTTGCTTGTTTAATTCTTCCTGACTCATAATGATATCTGGTAACTGCATTCCGCCACCACTACCTTGCCCCACGCCTTGTCCTTTCCCGTCTCCTTCACCTTCGCCAGGATTCATTTGCGCTTCCATGTTATCTAAAACATCGCTTAAAAAGCTGGCTAAATCGTTAGCAGCAGTTATTGAATATTGTTGAGCGGCAACACCTTGATATAGTTGATTTTCAGAAAGTTGAGCTAAAGACTTATCTATATTAAAAAACACATCAGTAATTTTAGTATTAACAACTTCAGATATTGTTGGTTGTCTTAATGAAAGTGCAAATAGGCTATCGTCAATGTGCTCAAAATGTTCACGTAAATTATTCTGTTTACGCAAAAATTTACCATAGTTGTTATGATTAATTTGAATGCTTTTAAACTGATTCATTAAACTTTCTTGATCGAATGAAAACAAAACTAAATTATCTAAAATTTGACGCAACATTGCTGCGTCTTCTTGAAGCTGCTCTTGTCCACCTGACTGCATTGCCTTGCCCATTTTAGCACTCATTTGCTTCATTTTTTTTGAAGCCTCCTTTTGCTTTTTTTGTGCGCTTTCCTTCTTTTGTAGAGCTCCTTTTTGATCTTTCTGCTCTTCATTTTTTTCTTTCTGCTCTAAGTCGTCAGTAGCATCTTCTTGATCTTTCTTGATTTCTTTTTCGGCTTCTTTGTCTTGCTCAACAGGAAGTGGCTTTTTAAGCTCTTCATTTTCCTTTTTCAAGTCTTCCATTTGTTTCTGAAAGTCTTCAAACGCTTTATTAAGCTCTTCTTGTTTTTCCTTTGTATTATTCTCTTGAGACTCTTTAGAAAGCTTATCTTGCTCTTCAGCTAACTTTTCAAGCTCTTTTTGAAGTTTTTCTGCCTTTTTTGCAACATAATAACGCTTTGTTAATTCTAATAGCTGCTCAAGACTTTTTTGTTTGTTTTTATTTTGCTTTGCTAACTTTTCAAGTTTA
This sequence comes from Aquaticitalea lipolytica, assembly GCF_014641635.1. GTDB lineage: Bacteria > Bacteroidota > Bacteroidia > Flavobacteriales > Flavobacteriaceae > Aquaticitalea > Aquaticitalea lipolytica. The sequence goes on from NZ_BMIC01000001.1 coordinate 1,470,615, forward strand.
TCACTTAATTCTTCTTTTTGAATTTTCTCTTGAAGCTTTTCTAATTCCTCTAATAGTTTTTCATCCCTTTTTAGCTGTTCTTCATTGTCTTTTAAGCGTTCTTTTAATTGCTCCTTAAACTCATCTCTTTCGTTATTTTCCTTTTGGAAATCTTCTAAATTCTCTTTCAACTTTTTGTTGAAATTCTGCATCATTTCTTCTTGTTGTTTTTGACGCTGGATAAAGTTTTCTAATTTCTTTTTGTCATTAAAATTAAGTTCGTTTTTCTCTTTCTGAATTTTTGACAGCTCTTCTAATTGCTTTTCTTGAGTTTTTAACTTATCAAACGATTTACTTAAATCTTTAATGGTTTCATTTTGCTCCTTAAGCTGTTTCTCCTCTTCTTCATCTTTTGTTAGCTTTCTGTAAGTAAACACATTGCTTTTAGTGCTCTTAAAATTATGAATCGCATCGTTATCAAACACTTGAAAATACAGCTCATAATTAACACCTTCTTCTAGTTGTAAATTATTAGGAAAAGCGGTTACAAATTCATCAAAATTAGAACCTGAAACATTCATTTTTTGAATAGATTTACGCTCTTCATCATCAGAAGGATAATAAACTAACCGTAGCTTACTTAATCCGTAATCATCACTTGCCTGTCCATGAAAATAAAGCGTTTGATTGTCTATTGAGTCTTTTTTAACCTGAATAGTTAACTCAGGATAATCGTCTCTAATAACGTTAATTGAAAATGCAAGATTCTCGTAATCTTTAAGCTTTTCATTACTTGTAGATATGTTATAATCTAAATTTTGATAAATACGTTTTGAAGCTTCAAAACTACCATCAGAAATATTTTTAAATTTAATAGTGTCTTTAGCATAAAGAGACACGTTGTTTGTTGAGCGTGTATTAATTCTCCAAATTACATTTGTTCCTTCTGGAATAGTGGTGCTTCCAGTACTTTTTAAAACCTCATCTACTCTATTTGTGTAGGATGGATAATCTAAAACCATTTCAAAATTAACAAGTGTTGGCACATGAATAACATCTAGCGAATAGTCTTTTGAGGTTACCGAATTAGCAGAAAGGTTAAAACTCAACTCATCTTTAGGTTGAGTAAATACATACTCAAACTGTCCTGGCAAAATTTGCTGTAAAAAATACGATTCGTTGTTATAATGAATCTGAGCGCTCTCTGGAATAACATCTCCTACGGTTTTTATAACAAGTTTAAAATCTTTGTTCTCTATAGCCTGTAGGTTTTCATTAACCACAAAAAATTGAAAAGGTGCTGGAGGCTCATAAGCTGTTTTATAATTAACAACTCGCTCATAACTATCGCTAAACAAATTAAAATGACCAGTTAAATAAGTAAACAATAAAAGTAAAACAGGAACTGCTGCGTATTTTAAATACTTTAGACTATTCTTAAAATTTACTGCTAATTTAAAAGGGATTGGCTGTAATTCTGCAGATTTCTGGTTAATACTCGCAAGCAAAAGTTCAGATTCGTTTGAATCTTCCTTAAGTTGAAGCACATTAAGCAGTTTGTCATTTACTTCAGGGAAATGTTGTCCAATTATTTTTGATGCATCTTTATAATTAATTCCTTTTTGAAGCTTAAATAATTTAGCTAAGGGAATAGCTATAAACTTTGTGAATAAAGCAATCTCTACTGCAATAAATAGCCAAAACAAAACTGTTCTTGCTGTTGGGTTAAGCCAAAGCACATATTCAATAAAAAGAGTAAATAAAAAATAAAGCAACCCAATAGCAAAAAACAAAATAGCGCCTTTAAGTAATTCATTAGAATAATAGCGTCTAATAAACTGCTCCAGTTTGTTTTGTATGTTAGTAAAATTATTCAACATCTCTTTATTTAACTCACTAAACTACAATTTTATTTTTATGTATAATTGACTAAATTTGATAAGGTTGTGTTAATTTCGAGGAATTAACGCTAATTTTAGACAAGATTCTCTTCTTAGAAGTAATGATAAAAGTTTTTCAATGAAAGATTTAAAATATTTGGCTGCGTTTTCAATTCCATTAGTGGCTTTTATTGGGTTGTATTTAAAAGGCTCATTTTCTTATTTAACAATAGTTTATGGGTTTGTTTTTATACCAATTTTAGAATTGGTTTTCCCAATAGACAACACTAATATTTCAGAAGAAGAATCAGATAATCGATTAAAAAAAAGAGTTTTTGACTGGCTTTTATACTTAAATCTTCCTGTAGTATACATTTTGGTAATATTGTCATTAATAACTATTTCAACAACAACCCTACAAGCCTATGAGTTTATTGGTTTGGTATTTACTGTTGGAATTGTTTTAGGTGTTAATGGTATTAATGTGGCACACGAACTTGGTCACAGACAAGCCACAAATGAGCGTTTTATAGGCAAGGCTTTATTACTGCCTGCTTTATATATGCATTTTTATATTGAGCACAACTATGGTCATCATTTGCATGCAGCCACAAAAGAAGATCCAGCAACGGCAAGATATAATCAATCGGTTTATTCATTTTGGTTCACTTCTATTTTTAGACAATATATAAACGCATGGAGTATTCAGAATAAACTTTTAAAAAATAATAATAACAGCTTCATTTCATTAAAAAACGATATGCTTTGGTATGTAGTTTTACAAGCGGCTTATTTATCTGTCGTTTTTGTGTTTTTTGGATTTTCAGGGTTTCTTTTTGCCCTTTTTGCAGGCGTTGTAGGTTTTGTTCTATTAGAAACTGTAAATTATATTGAGCATTATGGTTTATTAAGGCTTAAAACCGCTTCTGGTCGTTATGAACGCGTAAAAGAGATACATTCTTGGAACTCAAATCATGTGATTGGCAGAATTGTTTTATATGAACTTACACGACATAGCGATCATCATTACAAAACTTCTAAAAAATACCAAGTCTTAGATTGTCATGACCAAAGTCCACAAATGCCTTATGGTTATCCAACATCGATGGTTTTAGCAATGATTCCTCCTTTATGGTTTAAAGTGATGAATAAACGCATTCCGCGTGAAATGATTTTGGCTTAACTATTTCTATTCATAAATATCGTTTTATCTTTGCAGTCATAAATTAAAAATCATGACCAAAACTGTTCGTGTGCGTTTTGCACCAAGTCCAACAGGACCATTACATATAGGAGGTGTTCGTACTGCATTATTTAATTATTTATTTGCTAAAAAACATAATGGAACTTTTATCCTGCGTGTTGAAGATACAGATCAAAACAGGTATGTTGAAGGCGCTGAAGATTATATTGTAAAGGCATTAAACTGGTGCAATATTCCATTTGATGAAGGCCCTGGAAAGAATGAAAAATTTGGTCCATACAGACAAAGCGAACGTAAGCATTTATATAAACAATATGCTGACAAATTGGTTGCTTCTGGTAATGCATATTATGCATTTGATACCTCAGAAGATTTAGATGCTCATAGAAAAAATCATGAGGCAGAAGGAAAAACTTTTATCTATAATTGGCATAATCGTTTAAAACTAAGTAACTCATTATCGATGTCGGCTGATGAATTAAAAGCAAAGTTACAATCTGGTGATGATTATGTAATTCGTTTTAAATCCCCACAAGATCAAACTTTACATCTTACAGATATTATTCGTGGTGAAATGACTATAGATACAAACGTTTTAGATGACAAGGTGTTATTTAAAAGTGATGGTATGCCAACCTATCATCTAGCAAATATTGTAGATGACCATTTAATGGAAATTACACATGTTATTCGTGGTGAAGAATGGTTGCCTTCGTTGGCTTTACATTATCAATTATACGATGCTTTTGGTTGGGAAAAGCCAGAGTTTGCTCACTTACCTCTTATTCTTAAACCAACTGGAAAAGGAAAATTAAGTAAGCGTGATGGCGATAAATTAGGCTTTCCTGTATTTCCTTTATTATGGACAGACCCAGAAACACAAGAGGTTTCTAGAGGTTACAAAGAAGATGGATATTTCCCTGAAGCTATGGTTAATTTTTTAGCTTTTTTAGGTTGGAATCCAGGTACAGAACAAGAGATTTTTACTTTAGAAGAGCTCACTCAGGCTTTTGAATTGGAGCGCGTAAATAAATCTGGAGCTCGCTTTGATCCAGATAAAATAAAATGGTTTAATCATCATTATATGCAAGAACAAAACAATGATGAATTAGCAGAGTTGTTTAAAGCTTCAAGATTAGAATTAAAAGACATAGATGTAAATTATGTAGTCCTTGTAGTTGGTTTAGTAAAAGAGAGAGCAACATTTGTGAACGATTTATGGGACTTAAGTTCGTTCTTTTTTCAATCTCCAAAACAATACGATGAAAAATCCTTCGCTAAAATAGTTAATAATGATTCTCGTGAATTAATGAGCGAATTAACTCAGATGTTAAACAATATTTCAGATTTTACTACTGAGAATATTCAAACCGAAGTTAAATCTTGGATTGGAAAAAAAGAAGTGGGATTTGGTAAAGTAATGCAGCCATTGCGACTAGCGTTAGTTGGTGCTATGCAAGGTCCTGATGTGTTTGAAATTATATTTATGATTGGAAAAACACAGTCTGTTGAGCGTATAAAAAACTTAATTGAAACCGTTTAAAAATAAGCAATAGCTGAAAAAGTAAGCATAGATTGGTTTCCTTTAAATGATTTATTTGAAGGGTCTGTGTTTAAGTCTTGGTCATTAAGTTTTTTAAGCATATTAGTAACGCCATAAATATATTGAACACGTAGCTTAAAGTGATCAAAACCTGCAGTTGCTCCTATTGCTCCATTTACGTTAAACTTTGAAATATCAACAATCTCTTTGGCTTGTAGCGCACTATAACCATCTATAAAGTAATTTTCTTTGCTTTTGTCCTTTAAATCAAGTTTACCATTATACTGTAACATAGGTCCTACATCAATAGTAAAATTGTTTTTAACTATTTTAGCGTGTATTAAAAAAGCAACTTGAGCAGTCATTAATTTATACTCAACCATTTCAGAAGTGGTAGCTGATGGCAATGCTCTTGAAGAAACTCCGAAACTATTTTCAGATAATTGTAAAAGATAACTCACTGTATGCCATTTGTGAGGTATATCAACAGTTGCAGACATTGTACCAACCCAACCATTACCTTGTTGGGTTTCAAAATTATCGGTTAAAACATTAAACTGTGTAACTCCTCCTCCTATCCCAAAACCGTTGTAAATATTATATCTTCCGTGTTGCGAAAATAATTGTGTAACAAAACCTATACTAAATGCTACTAATAAAATAAGTTGTTTAAAATTCATGATTTGATGCTATTCAACAAATATAACTTAAATTAGTACTTTATATTTTCTAACCTTTAAAAAAACTGTTATGTCAATTTATTACATTCCTTTTATTTTCTTGGGAGTTTTAATTTTACTCTCTTCATTCTTTACTGTAAAACAGCAATCGGCTGCAATTATAGAGCGTTTTGGAAAGTTTCTTAGCATACGCCATTCTGGTTTACAGATGAAAATTCCTTTAATAGATAAGGTTTCTGGACGCTTAAGTTTAAAAATTCAACAATTAGATGTAATTGTAGAAACTAAAACTTTAGACGATGTATTTGTGAGGTTGAAAATTTCGGTTCAATATATGGTTATTAGAGACAAGGTATATGATGCATTTTACAGGCTAGATTATCCTCATGAGCAAATAACAAGTTATGTATTTGATGTTGTTCGTGCAGAAGTTCCAAAAATGAAATTAGATGATGTTTTCGTAAAAAAAGATGATATAGCAATTGCAGTGAAAACAGAACTTAATGATGCTATGTTAGACTATGGTTATGACATTATTAAAACACTTGTAACAGATATTGATCCTGATGCACAAGTAAAAGCTGCCATGAATAGAATTAATGCTTCAGAGCGTGAAAAAGTTGCTGCGCAGTATGAAGGTGATGCTCAACGTATTTTAATTGTTGAAAAGGCTAAAGCAGAAGCAGAAAGCAAGCGCTTACAAGGACAAGGTATTGCAGACCAGCGTCGCGAAATTGCTCGTGGTCTTGAAGAATCTGTAGAGGTTTTAAATAAAGTTGGTATTAACTCACAAGAAGCTTCGGCTTTAATTGTTGTTACACAACATTATGATACTTTACAGTCTATTGGAGAACATGTAAATAGTAATTTAATATTACTTCCTAACTCACCTCAAGCTGGTAGTGATATGCTTAATAATATGGTGGCTAGCTTTACAGCAAGTAATCAAATTGGCGAAGCAATGAAAGAAGCTAAAAACAGAAAAAAGAATAACGAATAGGCATATTTTTTTGTTAAACTAAAAAACCCTGGATATCTAATCTAGGGTTTTTGTTTAATATTCTTTCTTGTATTTTTTTACAATAGATTTAAGATTCTCTAAGTACTCTTTTAACATCTTTTCGTCCATTTTTTCTACTTTATTATCATCATCTGACAAAGTTATTGGCAACTCATCTAGATACTTTTGAAGCTCAGGATATTTATCTTCTATCGCTCTTGTTATCTGTGATATTTCAGTAAGTATTTTTTGTGATATTTTCATCGCTATGGGTTTTAGAATTGCCCATATAATTTACTAAAACATCTTGCCAATTCAAAATTTACAGTCTTAAAATCAACCCTTAAAAGGATGTCTTTCTTCCCATTCTTGAGTTGGATTCATTAACTTAAAAATGCGCTTTAAAACAATATTCATATACAGGTTTGTGTGTTTTAAATACACAAACATTTTTTGTGGTTTAGCACCAACAGAGCTTTTAATTTCCATTGCAGTGCGTGCATAAACAATTGAATTAAATTTGTTTTTAATAGCAAAATCAGCCATGTCATAAAGCATATTTAAATACATCTGGTTAGGATATTGATGTGCTTCATCATAGCCTAAAAAATAAGTTTCTAAAGCTGTTCCGTTAAGTATAAGTGTATAAAAACCGATTAAAGTATTATCAAGATAATAACCGATTACCTTAAAGTTCTCTTTTAGATTGTTTTTTAAAGCGTAAAAGTGTCCTTCTGGTAGTATAAACGTATTTATTTTAGCATTATCAGAGACGTTTTTATATAAATGATAAAGTTGTTTTGAGTGCTTTTGTACATCTTCTAAAGTCAGTTCCTTTTTAATGATGTTTCCTGCCTTTTTTCTAGCAACTTTATATCGTTGTTTATACTTTTTATTTAAATCTAAAAGATAGGCTTCAAAATCATTCCAATTGGGTTCAACATTCATAATCATGTTTGGTTGAACAGTTACCTTATGGAGTGTTAAAGTATGGAAAAAAGGTTTTTCAAGATGAATAGTGTCTTCTTTAAAGTAGTCCTTTAACATTATTATTCTTATGCGCTTTTTGTGCTCTTTTTTGATAGTGTTTTTAAGCTCGTAAATAGCTTTGTAAACGGTTTCTAAAAAATCTTTTTGTGTGATTTTATTAGTATCAAAATAAATTCCATGCTGACCTGTATGCATTAAATTTCCAACAACAAGCATATTCCCTTTTAAAAATTTAGAAATAAAATGTTTAAACTTTTGTTTAAAACAAGAGTCTTTATAGTTTCTAAAAATATCTTCAAGGTAAAGCTCTACACGCTGAATTATTGCCACGCCAACCAACCTCTCGTCATTAAAGATTCCTAAATAAAACCACGAGATATTATTTGGCGAAACGGTTTCTAGTGCTTTAAAATAGCTAGATTGTAAAAAAATGTCATGACGCACAAAATCATCCCAACCTAAGGGAAGTTCATTGCTATATTTATAAATATTAAAGTGTATCAAATTTAAAAAGAAAAGACTGAATGTAATTATTCAGCCTTTAGTGTAAAAGTAATCAATATTATTAAACCCAACCACAAATAATTGCTCCCATTATCATTAAAGAAACAATCCAATACCCTGAGTTAATAAAAATATATTTAGCGCTTTTATGTTCAAATAACCCATTAATAGCAATTAGAGGTAAAGCAAAAAACAATCCTGCTAAAAACCCGTGAAACGCGCCATGTTTAAAAGTTCTGTATGCCATGCCATAATCGTCCATAAATACTTGATAAGAAGGTAAAGCTGTTGTTGGGTCACCTCCTACCATGCCCATCGCTCCAATTTGATGAACGGTCAGCATCATTACTACCATTGAAATTAAAACCGAAAGAATAAGTGTTAATCCGAAGATTTTAAGCATATTCCCTTTTTTAAGCTGTTCTTCTGTAAGACCAGCTTCACGCATCCAAACTGTTCCGAAAACTTTAGGATGGTACCAAACAAAACCAACAACAAGTGTTGATACAGCTGCTGCTGCGATTGCAAGAAAATTCATTTCCATATTATAAAATGTATTAGTTAGTTGATTAAATGTACAAAAAAACCTCGAAGTTGAACATCTTCGAGGTTTATAAAATCATAAAACTGATCTTTTATTACATTATAGATTTTGCTTCAGAAACTAGTAAATCATCCTTGTCTTCAATTCCACTTTTAATAAAAGCATCTATTTCAGGATTGTGATCTTGACCGTTTTTTAAAAGCACACCAAGCGTTATCATTGTCGCAATACGAGTGCCTACTTTCTTGGCAGCAGTATTAAACCAAGGTTTAAGTTCATCATAGCTTACTTTTTTAGCTAATTCTTTAATTTCTGCTTTAGCCTTTTGTTGTTTCCCTTCAGGTAAGTTAGTGTACTTTTTACCTAATTGTTGAATAACATCAATAGCCTTGCGTTGTGGTTGATTGTTTTGTGGCTTTGATTGGTTTTGATTCTTGTTTTCAACTGGCTTTTGTTTTTCCCAAGAGTCACGCAAACCAACGGTTTTATTAAAAACCAATCTGTCAGAAGTTGAATCGCTATCAACATTAAAATACCCAATGCGTTGAAACTGGAACCTATCTCCAATTTTTGCTTCTTTTAAACTAGGTTCTAAATAAGCTGTTACTAATTTTAAAGATTCTGGGTTAATAAACTCCATAAAGTCTTTGTTAGGATGCGCATCTGGAGCTTCATCCATAAACAACCTGTCGTATTCTCTAACCTCAGCTTTTATAGCATGTTTTATAGATACCCAATGCAGTGTTCCTTTTACTTTTTTAGAAGTGTCTTCAGTATAGGTACAGTGAATTTCTTTAACATTTCCATTAGCGTCTTTTACAACACTTTCGGCTTTGATTATATAAGCGTTTTTAAGTCGTACTTCTCCTCCTAATTTTAGTCTAAAAAACTTGTTGCCTGCTTGTTCTTTAAAGTCATCCTTTTCAATATATAACTCACGAGAAAAAGGTACTTTTCTAAATCCTGCACTTTCGTCTTCCTGATTATTTTCGGCTTCCAGCCATTCTTCTTTATCTTCAGGATAATTAGTAATAACCAATTTAACAGGATCTAAAACAGCCATAACACGAGGTGCTGTTTTGTTTAAATCTTCTCGAATACAAAACTCTAATAAAGCAACATCAATAACATTATCGCGTTTGGCAACTCCTACAGTTTCAACAAACTTTCTAATAGCATTTGGTGTATAACCTCGACGACGCAAACCAGATATAGTTGGCATACGAGGGTCGTCCCAACCAGTAACCACACCATCTTCAACAAGCTTAAGTAGTTTACGCTTGCTCATAATAGTATAGCTTAAATTTAAACGTGCAAATTCACGCTGTTTTGGGCGTAATTTGTCTTCTACCACTACTTGGTCTAAAAACCAATCATAAAGCTCTCTATGAGGCTTAAATTCAAGCGAACATAAACTGTGAGAAATACTTTCGATATAATCACTTTCACCATGAGTCCAGTCGTACATTGGATAAATACACCAATCGTTTCCTGTTCTGTGATGATGCTTCTTTAACACACGATACATAATTGGGTCGCGCATAAGCATATTTGGGTGTTGCATATCAATTTTTGCACGTAACACATGTGAGCCTTCATCAAACTCACCATTTTTCATTTTCTCGAATAGTTCAAGATTTTCTTCTACTGTTCTATTGCGATAAGGTCCATCAACACCTGGTTGTGTTGGAGTGCCTTTTTGTTCTGCCATTGCTTCTGAAGATTGAGAGTCGACATAGGCTTTTCCTTCTTTTATAAATTTAACAGCCCAATCATACAATTGCTGAAAATAATCAGACGAATACAACTCATTTGCCCACTTGTAACCTAACCAAGTGATGTCTTCTTTTATAGCATCAACATATTCTTGCTCTTCTTTTGCTGGATTAGTATCATCAAAACGAAGGTTAACAGGAGCGTTGTATTTTTCACCCAACCCAAAACTAATTCCTATAGCTTTAGTGTGACCTATGTGTAAATATCCATTTGGTTCTGGTGGAAAACGAAAACGCAAATCGTTTTTAGGCATTCCGTTAGCTAAATCTTCTTCTATGATATGCTCAATAAAATTGAGTGATTTTGTTTCTTCAGACATATTTAAAAATAAAAAGCAAAGTTATTAAAATATAGTATACTATTTTTGTGGAAAATGAATTGTTTTGGGAATCATTAAAGTTGAAAATATTCGCGTATTTGCTAATCATGGTTGTTTAACCGAAGAAACTAAAATTGGTAGTGATTATCGTGTAGATTTAGAGGTAAAAGCAAATTTGCAACCATCGGCAAAATCTGATTTATTGAGTGATACTGTAGATTATGTGTTTTTAAACAGAATTGTGCGAGAGGAAATGAAAAAGCCTACACATTTGCTTGAAACTGTTGCGAAACGTATATTAGTTCGTATATTGAATGAATCTGAAATGGTTAATAAAGTAACTGTTGCCATTAGTAAATTAAACCCTCCTATTGGTGGTGATGTTGAGATGGTAACGATAAAAATGACCGAAAAGCGAAAAAAACAGAAGTAAATAGTGTAAAAACTTTATTTTTTTTACATTTGCCCTTCAATTATGGTGTCGTGGCCGAGTGGCTAGGCTCAGCTCTGCAAAAGCTGCTACAGCGGTTCGAATCCGCTCGACACCTCAAAAACCTTCAATTTATGTTGAGGGTTTTTTTATTGTAAAATTTTTAAGAAAAATTAATTAAAATATAACAAAAGCTGCTACAGCAATTCTATCGAAGCCACAGAAATCTTAACAATTAAAAACCTTTAGCTTATGTTGAGAATTTATTATTTAAGCTTTTAAAGGACTTATTTTTTCTATTCTTTCTTGTAGCTTTTCTTTTTCTTTTGGGAAAAATCCTTGAGCCAATAGTAATACTCCAAAACCTAAAATTACCAATGCTATGATTTTTTTAGTTTTAAAAATACGTCTTGGAGTTAGCTTGTTTCTTAGTTTTTTAGCTACTGCTATTTTAAAAAGGTCAACAACAAAATAAACTATTAAAATAGTACTTAAAAACACAATAAGACCTTCTTTAGATTGTGTTAATGAGTTACCAATAACTATAAACCCAAGCCAACCAACTAACACACCAATATTAATAAAGTTGAGTAAAAACCCTTTTAAAAATAACTTTCCATAGTTTTTTTGAATTTCAATTTTATGGTATTCTCTAACTATAGAGCGGAAAGATTTTGATGTTTTAATAAATGAAATAATACCATAAATCAATAAAATTACGCCTCCAAAAATTAGAAAATTAGGGTCGTCTTTAATTTTTTCAAGAAGTTTATTGGTACTAAAAAAAGCAACTATAATAAAAAAAGCATCAGCAAGCATAACGCCTAAATCGAATATTAAGGCGCTTTTAAATCCTTTAGTAGCACTAGTTTCTAGAAGTACAAAAAAAACTGGCCCAATAGTAAAAGCTAGTATAAAACCAAAAGGGATGGCTGATAAAATATCGTTGAACATGCAATTTGTGATTTCAACAAATTTAGAAAAAAGAACTGACTATTCTTACATTCGTCTTACTCTTCCTCCTAATGCAGTATCTTCATTTATTGTTTGTGGATTACCATAGATATTTACATCGCCTCCAGCTCTAATTTTAGCATTAACAGTTTCTGAAGCATTTACATCGGCTTCACCTGCTGCTTTTATACTTACGCTTGTGGTTTTTGTCTCGAAAGCTTTACCTTCATAAACACCTCCTGTTGATAAGGAAATATCTTGAGAGCTTGCTTTACCTCTAGTTTCAACAACACCTCCACTGACTGCTTTAATATCAACTTTATTGACATCTAAACCTATTTTTAAACGCGCTCCTTCTTGTGCCTTAAGCTCTATATAATCTTGCTCAATAAGTTCATTAGAAGATATAAATGAACCTTCATTACCATCTATTATAGTTAATTTTGTGTAGTGGACAGCAACAAACGTTTTAGTTCCGTTAAAGATTTTATCAAACTTCATTCTTATTTTAAGCTTTCCGTCTTTATTGATAACTTCAACGTCACTTACATCTTCACCTTTTACAATAACTTTGTTTTCATTAGATTTTATTAGATTAACCTCTATTAAATCATACACTTTTACTTCATTAAACTCACCAACTTCTTTTTCTAAGGGGTTTTGTGCTGACAGATTCAACGATACTAATACGATAATAACTGATACTAAAAATTTCATATGTAAATTGTTTTATAGATAATGTAACACAAAAAATGTTCCATTAGTATAGATAACACTATTAATGTTTTGTTACAGTTTAAGCAACATTTACTGCTGTTCCTGTTACTGATACAAAAAAATATGAACCATTTACAGTTTCTACATCTACACTAATTCCTAAAACAGCATTAGCATTTAATTTAGTAGCATTGTCTTTTAACTTTTGAAACGCCTGCTCTTTTGCCTCAGTCATAACATTTGCAATCATCTCCATATTTTTCTCAGTTTTAAAAGAAAACTTAGTTTTTAATTCTGAAGACGTTCCAGAAACTATGCCTTTATATTCAATTACTTTAAAACCTTCTATTGTATTTGTTGTTGTAAGAATCATAATTATTTAGTTTATAAATAAGTCCTTTTAAAGATTTGTTTGTTACAAAACGAATTGTTATTCTGGTTTACCTATTAAGTTAAAATCTAAATGTTTTTTAACTAAATCGGTGTTTTTAACTTTTACCACAACTTCATCACCTAATTGATAAGTCATTCCTGTTTTTTTACCAATCATTGCGTATTGTGATTCATCAAACTGATAATGGTCATCATTCATATCTCTTACACTTACCATACCTTCGCACTTATTAGAAATAATCTCTACGTAAATTCCCCAATCGGTAACACCAGAAATTACTCCAACAAATTCTTCATCTTTATGATCTTCCATAAAACGAATTTGCATGTATTTGATAGAGTCTCTTTCTGCTTTAGTGGCTAAATTTTCCATATTACTTGAATGAGCACATTTATCTTCATAAACATCTTCATTAGCAGATTTACCTCCATCTAAATAATGTTGTAATAAACGATGAGCCATAACATCTGGATAGCGACGAATAGGTGATGTAAAATGACTATAGTAATCGAAAGCAAGTCCGTAATGACCAATATTATGTGTGGTGTATTCAGCTTTACTCATGCTTCGTATTGCTAAAGTATCAACTAAATTTTGTTCTTTTTTTCCTTGTACATCTCTTAATAAACCATTTAATGATGAAGAAATACTGTTTCTGTCTTTAAAGTTTAATTTATATCCAAATTTTGAAACAATACCTTGTAAAGCGGCTAGTTTACTTGAGTCTGGTTCATCATGAACACGATACACAAATGTTTTTTTAGGAGACTGTTTACCTATAAACTCTGCTACTTTTCTGTTAGCAAGTAACATAAACTCTTCAATAAGTTTATTAGCATCTTTACTGGTTTTAAAATATACTCCAACTGGATTTGCTTTTTCGTCTAAATCGAATTTTACTTCTACTTTATCAAAAGAAATAGCACCTTCTTTCATACGTTTACGACGCATAATTTTAGCTAAATCATCCATTTTTAAAACAGCATCTGCAATTTTTTGGTCTGTTTGATATGCTTTTCCTGTAAGCGAAACATCTTCTGGAATTGAATTAGTTTTAGATTCAATTATCGCTTGAGCTTCTTCGTAAGCAAATCGAGCATCACTATAAGTTACTGTGCGCCCAAACCATTGATTTTTTACTTCAGCTTTATCGTTTATTTGAAATACAGCAGAGAAGGTATATTTCTCTTCATGTGGACGTAATGAACATGCATTATTTGATAATACTTCTGGTAACATTGGTACTACTCTATCTACAAGATATACTGATGTTGCTCTTTCATAAGCTTCATCATCTAAAATAGTTCCTTCTTGAAGATAATGAGAAACATCTGCTATATGAATTCCTATTTCATATAATCCATTATTTAACACTTCAAATGATAATGCATCATCAAAATCTTTAGCATCTTTAGGATCGATGGTAAAGGTTAAAACATCTCGCATATCACGTCGTTTTGCTATTTCAGCTTTAGTAATAGATGTATCTAATTTATTAGCAAACTCTTCAACTTCGTGTGGAAACTCATAAGGTAAACCATACTCAGCAAGTATAGAATGTATTTCAGTATTATGTTCTCCAGGTTTACCTAAAACTTTTAATACTTTACCATAAGGTGAGTCTGCATTATCTGGCCAATCTTCAAGTAATACTAATACTTTATCACCATCTTCTGCTTTATTAATTTTGTTAATTGGTACAAAAATATCCTTATACATCTTTGTACTATCAGTAACTACAAAAGCATAGTTTTTATGTATTTGAATTGTACCTACATAATCACTTTTAGCACGTTTAATTATATTGGTTATTTCACCTTCAAATTTTCCTTTTTTACGACGTTTATAAACGTAAAATTCTACTTCATCACCATCTAATGCTTTATTAATATTATTTGAAGCAATAAATACATCTTCATTAAAATCTTCACAAATAATATATCCTGTTCCTTTAGAAGATAAGTCTAAAATACCTGAATGATATTCAGTATTAATTACAGCTTTAAACTTACCACGTTCAACTTCTTCTATTTCTTTATTAGCAAGTAGTTGATGTAGCTTTTTTATAATTTGATTTCTACTACTAGCATCATTTACTCCGAGTTTAGCAGCAATTTGTTTATAGTTGAATGATTGGTTTCTATCTTTTTTTAAAATACTTAGAATTGTATTTGTAAGGTTAGAAATTCCTTTATTGGATTTCTTTTTTTTCTTTCTTGTCATTTAAAATTTTTAATCATATTGATTTTCTAATCCCAGAGAAATGGGAGAAAATTGAATTATCATAAACTTAATATAAGGAGAAGTTTGATTATTAAGTTTTTACAAATCTACGGTTTTAATATTTAACATAATTTTCTACCCCTTACATTTAACCTTTTTTTAAAGATAAGAGTATTTAAAATACTAAACATAAAGCTAAAAAAGATGTT
>NZ_BMIC01000002.1 GCF_014641635.1 Aquaticitalea lipolytica
TTGTTTATTATTTCTTTAAATCTAAATTTTACATTAAAAAGAAATAGAATACTAATACTAAATAAAAGAATTATTAAAGTAGCAATTACAACTTTTATGCTTATAACTTGATTAGCTTCAATTTTTCCTTCTAAATCAACATATTGTTCACCAATATAAATAAAGAATTCTATACAATTAGAATAAAAAAACAATAGAAACAGCGATACTAATATGCCAATTATTCCCAAATATTTTGAGGCTGAATTTGGTTTCTGAATTGTATATATATTATCCATAATTCATCAATTATAAGTTATTACAATTATAAGCATAAGCCAAATTTGTAAGGTAATATTCACGACAAGAAGTTATTAAACTCTATAAGGTGTTGAAATTCATACATTTCTAATATTATTCCTCATTGCGTTTTGGATTTTTTTTCATAAAAAAAGAGGACTAATTGTCCTCTTAAAATGTATTTAAATACTAAAAACTATTATTCTTCTGTATTTTCTTCCATGGTATGATATACGTTTTGTACATCATCGTCTTCTTCAATTTTTTCTAAAAGCTTCTCAACATCTGCAGCTTGTTCTGGTGTAAGCGCTTTAGTAACTTGTGGAATGCGTTCAAAGCCAGAGGACAAAATTTCTATACCTCTGGTCTCTAATTCAGATTGGATAGCTCCAAAGCTCTCAAAAGGCGCATATATTAAAATGCCATCATCATCTGCAAAAACTTCTTCTGCACCATAATCAATAAATTCCAATTCAAGCTCTTCAGGGTCTAAACCTTCTGCATTAATTCTGAAATTACAAGTATGATCAAACATAAATACAACAGAACCTGATGTACCTAAACTACCATCACATTTATTAAAATAGCTTCTAATATTTGCTACAGTTCTTGTATTATTATCTGTTGCTGTTTCAACTAAAATTGCAATACCATGAGGTGCATAACCTTCAAATAAAACTTCTTTAAAGTCACCAAGGTTTTTATCTGAAGCTCTTTTTATAGCACGCTCTACATTATCTTTTGGCATGTTTACTGCCTTTGCATTTTGTATTACTGCTCTTAATCGTGCATTACTATCTGGATCTGGACCTCCTTCTTTTACAGCCATTACAATGTCTTTACCTATACGTGTAAAGGCTTTGCTCATTGCAGACCAACGTTTCATTTTACGTGCTTTACGAAATTCAAAAGCTCTTCCCATTTCTTTACTATTTATGTGTTTTAATAACCGATGGCAAATTTAAAAAAATCTGTTAATCGTTAGGTATGTGTTTTGCCAAAAAGTTTTCATTTGTTGTATTAAGTTTATTAATGATGTTTTGGCGGTCTTTGTTTAGCTTAGTATTTACCTTATTATAGTTATCTACTGCCTTATTTATGTCTTTCACTTTTTTATTATAAGTGTCTATTTGCTCTTTAGTTCGTTTACGTTCTGGAGTTTTTTCTAATGTATTTCTTATTGTTTCAAAATCTTCGTTTAAAATTAAAAACTCTGTAAGTTGTGGCACTTGGTTGTCGGCTTCATCTATAAAAAACTCAAACGCATCTTTTGTAACTTCTGCTATAGATTTGTCATTTTTGTACAGCTCAACAGTTTTTAATATTTCTAAACCTTCTTTTGCAGTCTGACTTAATGCATTTGCATTTTGTTGAATTGCTCCAACATCGTTTTTTGATAAAGCGTCTATAAGATACATTTCATTAATGCTTACCTTAAAATAAATAAGATATAACTCGTTATAGTGGTTAAAAACCTGATTTGAAATTTTCATTTTATTTCCTAAATCGGTCTCACTCTCAACTATACTAATGTTGTGTTTGGCAGCAAATAGTCTGAAATTTGTGTCATATTCATTATAAGCATCTTCCATTTTTTGATCAGCCAATTCACGAGCTAAAACATAGGCTTCCATTGCATCGTAAGATTGTTCTGCAACTTCTTTCATATCTATAATTTTAGCATAATCTTGGTTTAATAAACTCTCGTTTAATCTCATATAAGTTAACACTTGTTTTTTATAATCTTCGCCATCATAACCATCAGCATTTTCAATTTTTGCAATTGCTTTTTCAACAGTTTTTAAAAGTACATTTCGTTTTGCATTTATAGTTCGGTCATTTTTGCTATGAGCAATAGCTTTGGTGTACTTCCACATATTCTTTGTGACAGATTCTTGCTCTGTGGCTATAAAATCTAAATATTCAGAGGCATTTTTAAAACTTTGTGAATGTGTTGTGTAAGCTATTAGTAAGATAAAAACAGTAAGTAAGGGTTTTAAAAAATTCATTTAATTAGTAGTTTTTGAATTAATATAATCTAATAGAATTGAGCATGCTTCATCAATGTAAATATCGTTAGCTATATTGTCTAGAATAATTGCATTTGCTTTTGCATCATCAGTATTATACTCAATAACTTCTGCTGTTGATAATGTGTTTCTAGCCGAAATTGATAAAGGTGCTTTGTTTATGTTGGAATAAAATTCATTCCAAAGATTGTTGTAGTTTTCAATATCTGTATATATACCATCAATAGTTATTGGGTATTGATAGGTTTTATTAATAAAATCGTTTAATAGTCTTTCGTTGGTTAATTTTATGGTTTTAAAATTATCATCGTTAGCTATGCGATTTTCACTATTTGTTTTAATCGATTTTAGAGCAATAGGTCTTAGGGGAATATGTCTTAATGACACTTCTATTGAATCATTTTTTAAAGCAAATCTTTCATATTGCTCACTGGTTTTTAAGTTATCGTAAATTGATGGAAATTTTATATCTGGAATAACACCAATAGATTGATGACTTTTACCATTCACGCGATAAAACTTTTCTACTGTGAGTTTACAAAATCCTAAATCGTTAGTTTCGCTTAGTGGTAATATAACTTGAGCTGAAGATTTACCATGACTTGGCGAACCGACAATTATAGCTCTATTATAATCTTGTAAAGCAGCTGCAAAAAATTCTGATGCTGAAGCACTATAATTATTTATAAGTACTATTATTGGCTTATTAAACAGTGAACCTCTATTAGCGTCTTTTATTGTAAAAGTGTCTCCATTATTATATTTTAAAACAGATAAAGGGCCTCTATTAATAAACATTCCTGATAAATCTGCAGCCTCTTTCATTGAGCCTCCACCATTAAATCTTAAGTCTAATATTAAACCTTTAATGTCTTCTTTTTCAAGTTTATATAGTTCTTTAGCAACATCGTTAGCTAAACCTAAACCGTTAGGTGAATCTAAATCTGTATAAAAACCAGGAATTTCTATATATCCAAAGTTTGAGCCATTTTCAACAACGTAACCTCTTACAGTATTTTCTTCAACTTTTGTTACTGTTTTGGTAAGTTCTATATTATGAATTGAGCCGTTTTGCTTTTTAATTTTAAAGGTTATGGTATTGTGCTTTTCATCATTTGTAAACGCAGTTATGTCTTCATTAGACACGCAATATGTTTCTAAAATTTCATCACCAGAAGTAAGTGTTTTTAAAACATCATTTTCTTCAAAATTACCATCTTTAAACGCTGCGCTTCCAGGAGTAATGTATGCTATTATAATTTCACCTTCATTGTTTTTTGCAGTTGTGATACCAAATGTTAACTGATTATTTGATACTGAGGTTTCAAATAGAACTTTATCAGAATCATTAAAAAATGAAGAATTCGGATCTTGATAAGCAACCAAAGCATTTAAAAATAATTCTTTAACATAAGTGTCTATATTTCCGTTTTTATGTAAGATTTCATCTAATTCACAAATTTGATTTTGTATTAGTTTTGGTTTTAAAGTAGCCTCTAAAGATTTAAAGTTTCTTTTTACATTATCAAAAACGCTATCTTCTTCAATTAGTTTTTCTACTATTTGGTAGCGCATACGCTTACTCCAATAACGCTTTGCAGAGTCTATATTTTTAAAATAACCAGAACTATTTCCTGGTTTAAAATATAACGTGTCTTTGCCTGTGTAATCAAAGTTTTCATTATTTAATGCTTCAACATATTGTTTTGAATCTTCAATACGTTTTTGAAGTATAGTAATATATTTATCAATAAAACTGCAATCGTTTGTCGCAATGTAGTCGTCTATTTTTAATACATCTTCTTTAAACGTTTCTATATCACTTTCTAGAAAAAAGCGGTTGTAATTATCTAAACCACTTAAAAACAAATGGTAAACACCTTTAGATAAGCTATCATTAACTGGTTTAGGACTATAGTGTGAGTCTTTTATAAGTGTTTGTAATGCAGATACCTGCTTGCAAAATAAAGTATCATCTTGGCTATAGGCTTGCAGGCTTAAAAAGCATAGTGTAAATACGAATAATCGTTTAATCATAAAGTAAGTCTAATTCGGAAATATAATAAATTTGGCGATATAACACATTATTCTTGTACTTCAACAATAAATTCGATTGCTTCAGCGAGTTTAAAGTCTTTTTCAGTGACACCATTTGCGCTATGTGTAGATAAAGAAATGGTTAAAACGTTATAAACATTTGTCCAATCGGGATGGTGATTTAAAGCTTCACATTCAAAGGCTATTCTGCTCATAGCACTAAAGCAGTCTTTAAAATTATCAAATTCAAACTCAGCATGTATAGCATTATCGTAGTATTCCCAATCTGGAAATCTTAATAATTTTTTTTCTATGTCTTCTTTAGATAGTGGTGTCATGTAGATTATATTTCTTTTAAAAGTAAAGAAATATAATCTATTTATCAAGCTCGCTTAAAACTTCTGCACTCGTAATTTGTAAATGTTTTGGAAGTTTATTGAATTTAGGCAAGACAGCAAGATATCTATCTTCATTTGTAGTGAAAACGTGCTTAAAGCTTACTTTGTTATCTGTGAGAAGTTTAGTAATATCTGTGAAAAATTCATCATGATGAACCAGATCTGTGCTTCCTAAGTGAAAAATACCAGTTTTATTCTGATTTATAATGTAATGTATTTGTTGTGTCACTTTTGAATCTGTAGTAACATTCATTATTAAATTCGGGAAAATTTCTACTGCAGTTTTGTCTTGGATGTGTTGTTTGATCTCTTTTATTCTAGGCGATTGAGAGCCTAAAACCATTGGTAAGCGCACTACTACAACTTTCTTTTTAGTTAAGCGTAGCAACATATTTTCAATTTTTATTTTAAAATGACCATAAATACTTTCGCTTAAGGTTTTGTCTAACTCGTAACTTGGATATTTGCTATAAGCATCAAAAGCATTTGCTGAAGAAAAGAAAATAATCTTACAATCATGAGAATGTAAATATTCTGCAATATGTTGATGAGCTATAATTTGCGCGTGAAAATCACCTCGTAATGTAGATATAATGATTGATGGCTTAACTGCTTCTAAAATTTCAAATACATCATCTTCTTCGATGTTATATTGAAAAAAATGTTTGTTGTTTTCTAACCCGTTATTTGGTGTGCAATAGGTTCCGAAAGTCTTAAAGTAGGAGCATAGCTCTTTGTATAGTGCATTCCCTAAAAAACCACTAGCACCTAAAATTAAGATTTTATGTTTGCTTTCAAACTTTTGCATAAATGAGTTGTGAGCACTAATTAAAAAATAGAGAGTTTTGTTTTAGTAGTAAACTGCTCTAATGCTTGCATACCTAAGAGAGAATTTCCTTTTTCATTAAGTCCTGGAGACCATACAGCTATTGTAAAATGGTTGGGTAATAATGAAACTATACCACCACCAACACCACTTTTTCCTGGTAAGCCAACCTCAAATGCAAATTCACCAGCTTCATCGTAAAAACCACAAGTAAGCATTATTGCATTAATACGTTTTGCTCTGCTAGGTGTTAAATATTGTTTTTGTTGTAAACTTATTCCATGATTTGCAAAAAGATAGAATGCATTAGACAATTGCTGACAATTCATTTCAAGTGAACATTGATGGAAGTAAAAATCTAATACTTCATCTACATCATTATCTAAATTATTATAAGCTTTAAGCAAATTAGCAGCTGCATAGTTTGTGTATCCTGTTAGCTTTTCAGATGCTGCAACCTTGTAGTTATAATCTATACTTTGATCGTTTGCTAAGTCTCTAACATAATTTAAAAAATCTTGTTTTGGATTTTTTAAATGACTAACAAGAACATCTGCAATAACAATGGCTCCAGCATTAATTAGTGGATTTCTTGGTATACCATTTTCAAGTTCTAAAAGTGATAAATGATTAAACGGATTCCCTGAAGGTTCTACATCTACACGTTTCCAGATAGCTTCAGAATATAATGGCAATGCCATTGATAGTGATAATACTTTAGAAATACTTTGAATAGAAAACTTATGATTCCAATCTCCTACAGAATATGACTGTCCATTACAGTGTTTTAAATAAATTCCAAAGTGTTGTGCATCGATATTTGATAATTCAGGAATGTATGATGCTACTAAACCTCTATTAACTTCATCTTTTAAGTTAGTATAAATATCATCTAAAACACTCTGAAAATCTACCATGTATTATTTTTTATAAAAAGGGAGTTTTACAACTGTTGCAGGAATAGCGTTTTTACGTATTTGGATGTTAATTTTGCTACCAACTTCAGAAAGAATTGTTGGCACATAACCTAAACCAATTCCTTTATTCATCGATGGTGACATAGTACCAGAAGTAACAACACCAATCGTTTTCCCGTTACCATCAACAATATCATAACCATGACGAGGAATACCACGTTCATCTAACTCAAAAGCCACTAGTTTGCGTTCTGGTCCACGTAATTTTTCGGCTTCAAGAGCTTCAGAATTAGTAAACTTTTTAGTAAATTTTGTTACCCAACCTAAACCAGCTTCAATAGGAGAGGTAGTGTCATCAATATCATTTCCGTAAAGACAATAACCCATTTCTAAACGTAAAGTATCGCGAGCAGCAAGACCAATTGGTTTAATTCCAAAATCCTTTCCTGCTACAAAAACCTTGTCCCAAACTTGTTTTACTTCAGAGTTTTTGCAATAAATTTCAAATCCACCACTTCCTGTATAACCTGTTGCCGAAATAATTACATTCTCAATACCTGCAAAATCACCAACAATAAAGTTGTAAAACGCAATTGACGATAAATCATGACTCGTTAAACTTTGCATAGCTTCAACAGCCTTTGGACCTTGAATAGCTAATAGCGAATAGTCATCACTTAAATCGCGCATTTCTGCACCAACATCATTTTTCGATTTAATCCAATTCCAATCTTTCTCAATATTACTAGCATTAACAACCAATAAATAGGTTTGTTCTTTAACTTTATAAATAATTAAATCGTCAACAATTCCTCCATTATCATTTGGCAAACAGCTGTATTGTGCTTTACCAATAGTTAGTTTAGAAGCATCATTACTACTTACTTTTTGTATTAAATCTAAAGCATGCTCACCTTCAATTAAAAATTCTCCCATGTGAGATACATCAAATACACCAACGCTGTTTCTAACAGTTTCATGTTCTGCTGTTACACCTTCATACTGAACAGGCATATTAAATCCTGCAAAAGGCACCATTTTTGCTCCAAGGGCTTCGTGAGTTGATGTTAATGCTGTATTTTTCATATATACTATAATTGGTTATTATTTGAGTAAACTTATTTTTGTTTGTCTTTTAATGGGATGGTAACACCAAGTGTAAATGCTCCAGAATATTGTTCAACAGTTGGATGAAAAAAATATGTAAATCCTAAATCAAAATTATTTTTTTTCCCTAATTCTAATCCAAAAGACACAGGAATGTGATAAATAACTCCGCTTTTTTTAATATTAGTAAATGCTGTAAAAGTTTCAAATTTACCAGCTGAAATTCCAAAACCAGCTTCAATATATGGAGCAACCCAACGAATTGGAGCTCTAAGTCTTGTTTTTCCTCCAATTAAAAATGCTTTTGATTCAGCTTTTTCATTTGTTGGATTACCATCAATATCTTTTCCGTTTGAATTAACTAAAATTAGTCCTGCATATGGTCTTATTTCTAACCAAGAATAAGCTTCTAAAACTAATTCGCCTTGCATAAAAAAACCATCATCAGTAGTTTCATCTACACTATCATATGGTAAACTTATACCATATCCAATTTGAGCATTAATCGATTTTTCTTTTATGAATTGTGCTTCAATAAAGTTTGAAGTTAAAATCGCAATTAAAATTATCAGCTTTTTTTTCACAGTGCTAATTGTCTTTGGTTAAATAATATAATATTAAAATACATATAGAAAGTATTGCAAATGAATAAATTATAGCTTTTTTTAAATTTGAATGAGCTGCAACATCTTCTATGATGTGTGCAAAAAACTTAATAATTCCTACAAGTATATTTTCCATAATTGTTGCACAAAAGTATTGAAAATAATCTGTTTTTATAAGCAACTTTTCGGTTTAAAAATTTGTTAATATTCATGACATAATTCACTATAAATATTATTATCATTATTTTTCGGAATAATTAATTAAACACTAAATGAAATCACTAATTACTTTACTTTGTTTCTTAACATTTTCAAGCTCAATTATAGCTCAAAAAGGAACACCAGAAGATTATTTATCATCTCAATTTCATAAAGAAAGACGAGAAGCTTTAAGAGCAAAAATGCCAAAAAATACAGTTGCTGTCTTTTTTGCAAATGCAGAGCGTAATCGTTCTAATGATGTAGATTATGTATATCATCAAGATCCAGATTTTTATTATCTAACAGGTTATAAAGAGCCAAATTCTGTTCTTGTAATTTTTTCTGAGAAGCAAACAAATGCTGAAGGCAAAACTTATAACGAGTTACTTTATGTACAAGAAAAAAATCCTCAAGCAGAGCAGTGGACAGGCTACAGATTGGGAGTTGAAGGCGCAAAAAGTCAATTAGGTTTTGATATGGCTTTTAACGGAAAAGAGTTTTTAAACTCTGGTATAGACTACACTAAATTTGATAAAGTGTTATTTGATAGTTTTAAAGATGATTATAGAGATTCTCCACGTGATGAAGCCGATTTGTTTGATTTGGTAAAATCATTTAGAAGTCAGCTTGAAGCTACTCAAACGGCAATAAATTCAGAAAACACTATGACTGTAGAGTTAAATCAATCTACAAACATAGAAGAGAAAAAAGCTACTGTAGATAACAGAACATTATCTCAATTAATGGCTGGATTACGACAAGTTAAAACACCAGAAGAAATGGTATTGCTTACTAAAGCTGTGCGAATATCTGCAATGGGACAACGCGAAATTATGAAAGCAATGCATCCAGGAATGTCTGAAACAGAAATTCAAGGTGTGCATGAGTATGTTTACAAAAAATATGGTAGCGAGTATGAAGGCTATCCAAGTATTGTTGGCGCTGGAAACAATGGTTGCGTGTTACATTACATTGAAAACAGCAAGATGAAAGTAGAAAACGATTTGGTACTTATGGATTTAGGTGCTGAATATCATGGTTATACTGCGGATGTTACACGTACAATTCCAGCAAATGGTAAGTTTTCACCAGAGCAAAAAGCAATTTACGATCTTGTTTATAATGCGCAAGAAGCAGGTATAGCAGCTTCGATAATTGGGAATAATTTACGATCTCCAGATACAGCTGCTCGTAAAGTAATTGCTGAAGGCTTAATAAAGCTAGGCATTGTTAAAACAGAAGCTGATGCTTGGAAATATTTTCCTCACGGAACATCACATCATATTGGCTTAGATGTACACGACCCAAGTTTAAGAGGCGATTTTGAAGCAAATATGGTTATTACTGTAGAACCTGGAATTTATATTCCTGAAGGAAGTGATTGTGATAAAAAATGGTGGGGAATTGCTGTGCGTATTGAAGACGATATTTTAATTACTGAAAATGGACCAGTTAATTTATCTGCTGAAGCACCTCGTAAAGCTGAAGAAATTGAAGCATTAATGAAAGAAAGCAGTGTGCTTGATAATTTTAAACTTCCAAAGTTAGACTAGTCTAAAAAAATAAATATAAAAAAGAGGCTGTCTGAAAAGTTTAAAAAATCTGTCATTCTGAATTTATTTTAGAATCTTAATTATTTGATTTTAAACTTGTTATAGAATCTGAAACAAGTTCAGATTGACAAAATATTGTCTTTTTAGACAACCTCTTTTTAGTTGTTATAAATTTATTTTTATTCTGGAGTATTTTCATTTTCACCCAAAGCTCTCTTTTCGCATGTTTTACAAAGTTCAGAAATACCTCTTTGCTCAAACGATTGCTTTACAGTTCCAGTAGTTTTATTGTCTCTGTTAGCTATATGATAACAATCTTCATAAATATGATATTTGTTTCCTGCACTTGTCCAATGTACATTGTCAGGCACATTCATATCTTTTAAAACAGACGTTTGCTTATTAATTTCTTCGGTATATTGTTCTACTGAAGGCGGATTAAAATCAACGCCAGATATTCCAGCAACTAGCATAGCTACTACAGCAATAGAACCAGCAATGCCTTTAGTTTTTCCGCTTAAATCTTTGTTAGTAAAAATTAAAATCACCAAAGGTAAAAAGGCTAAAACACCCATTATTGCACCTAGCTGACTTTGTACAAAGAATTTTACTTTATCCTTTTCTGAAGCAGGATCTAGCTTGTTTGCTTTTTTCCATAGCATTGAAGCTACTATAGCTAAAGCCAAAATAACAACGATAACAACAATTAACCATACCATTGTTTCGTCGCTAATTAATTTAAAAATTGCAAAAAACTGAAGCGCAATGGCTACAATCCAAGCCAAGAATGCAAATACTCTAAACTGTTTTGCTTTAGCCTTGCTTTCGTCGCTTGCTACAAATACTTTTTGATCTGACATATATTTTCTTCTTTAATATTGTTTTGATAATTCATCAAAAACAATTCGTTTTTTTAAGTGGTATCTGACCTCCACAAATTAGTTAGTTATTGTTACTAATTTCGTTTTTTTTATTGAAAACGACAAAACTAATTTTATTTATAGTTTTTAGACAATGCAGTTAATACTTCAACTGCCTTGCTAGCATCTTTTTTATCTACAAAAATATGATCGTGATAATAGCCAGCAATTACGTTACAACTTATATTATATTTAGTTAGTTCGGCTGAAAACACAGCTGTTAATCCCACAGCATCTAATGAGGAGTGTACTGTTAGCGTAATCCATGATGCTATATAGTTATAAGGCAATTTAAGCACATCTGCTTTATGTTTTTCAATAACTATGGTAATGCCTTCTTTTTCTTTAAACTCACAAATGGTAATGTCTCTGCCTATGTGTTTATAGTCTTTAACAGTTACAAACACATAATCTCCATCATTTAGTTTGGGTGTCATGCCTTTTACTAATTGTGCTAAATTGGTTTCTCCAGTTGTGTGATTCATGTATTGTAAGTGATTTTTTGGAGGTTCGTTTAACGGTTTAGGCTAGGAAAAGTTGCGGTTTTGAAAACGCAATTTTCCGATGTTTAAATTTAGTGTTTTTGTGTTTTAGAAACATTCTATTTTATTGAATTAAGCAATTTTTTTAGCCATTGTTAGCTGTAGCCTTTTTTTATCAATTCTGTTGTAAATTCTATATTTTGAATTTCAATATTATATTCTCTGCATTTATCAATAGACTCTTTGTCAAAAATTTTTATTGCAATTTTTTCATTTTCTTCTCGTTTTTTTGAATTATTACAGAATACAATTTCTCTAAATGAAATTATGTTATAAATCATATTACTGCAAAAATGAGTCATTCTAAAATCTCGTTCCGAGTCGAACAGTTTTGTCTTGATACTAGTCTTATTCTTTTTTTCATCATAAGTCTGAAAAGAGAGTGAATTTGAAATATCCCATTTCATTCCAACTTCTTTCGTTTCTGCATCTAAAAGATATATTGCTTCAAAAGAAGGGAAAATTCTTAATGCATGTTTATATGCGTTGTATTCATCTCTATTTGAAAAGTCTTTAGCGATTTCAATAATTCCATATTTTACGGCGTCAATACTTTTCTCAATTGACTTAAAAATTTCTTCTGGAAACTTTTCTTTGGAAAATACTCCTAAATAAAACATGTAATGCCCGATAGAAATCTTATTACCATTAAATTCAATAATTCTGTCAAGAAAATTTAATTTTAGTTTTTCACTTGCAATGTCTTCAATTCTTTTGTAATTTTTTCTCCAATCGGATTTGACTAATTTTTTCAGTATGAGAGTATTGTCAGGAATATTATCATTGTTAGGAAGGAAGGCGAAAAAGAACTCAAAAAATGTTTCTATTGAATGAAAATAATTTTGCCTTAAATCTGCTTGTAAAATGAATTTTGTGTTTTTAGTTAAATTATTATATAATTCAAACTTTTTAATTTCAATATCCAATTGGTCACTTTCAGCTATAGCTTTCTTGAGATTAATTGCTTTTACTAAATGGAACTCTTTTAAGTAACTTGTATAAAATAATTTGTAATCAGTTTCCATTTTTTTTCAGGTTACAGCTAATGCGACGATATGGATTGTTTCAATTATCTATATCGACAGTTAAACGAAGTTCGCCTTTTTTTCTGACAAAATCAAGCTCTAAATTCTAGGTTTAGAAAGATAGTTTATAAACGAGTATAATGACACTAAAGCCCAAACACCTTCTAACACAATAAATGGCCAATATTTTAAAAGTACAGATGCAAAACACGCCATTGAAGCTCCTATTAAGTTGAGTAATATAAAAGCGAGGCTTTTGCTAGATACTTTTCCAATAACATTTAAAAAATAGGCGAGGAGTATTTGTAATACTCCAATAGTGCCAAGCCAGTCTGTTAAATTCATAATTAGTACGTTAAAAGCATTTGATGATTAGGATTGGAATGTGTTTTGGAAATCTCAAAATCATGGCTTCCGATAATCTTAAAACCAAAATTATTATAAAATTTAATGGCTTTAGTATTTTCAATCCAAACAAATAACCACATACCAGCTTGTTGGTGTTTCTTTGATATTTGCACATTAAAATTGAAAAGTTCCAAACCAAGTTTTAAATGATGGTAGTCTGAAAGCAAATAAAGACGCTCTAATTTGGTAACATTTTTATAGTCAATATTTTTGTGAGGAACATCAAAAATAATCTTTGAATAGCCTATTGCTGTTTCATTATGATAAATGATATAAAAATGATTTTTGGAGTCTTGTAATTCTTCTGTAAACGTAGTTTCATTAAACTTTAAACTTACGTAGGCATCAATATCTTCTTTAGAAGCGCTCATGCCATGAGATTCAATAAATGAGGTTTTTCCAATGTTTACAAGTAACTTGGCATCTTTGACTGTGGCGCGAATTATTGTATTCATAGATTAGTTACGACTTAATAAAAAGCTTTTCAATTCATCATAGGTTGAAATCTCAATAGACTTTTTCTTCTTGTCCATAACCGCTTCAATCTGTGCTGGTAACTCAACAGTTTTAGAAATAACATCTTCAACAACATCTAAAAATTTGGTTGGATGAGCTGTTTCTAAAAACACACAATGTGCATTAGAATTGTTCTTTAAATATGCTTTTGCACCAAGATAGCCAACAGCTCCATGAGGATCTGCTATATAACCATAATCATCATAAATTTCTTTTAATGCTTTGCGTGTTTCATCATCTGTAAAACTATAAGACGATAAGTTGTTTTTAAGTGCTTTAAAATTGTTGTTATAGATTTCTTGAATACGAATAAAATTACTCGGATTTCCAACATCCATTGCATTACTAATAGTTTGTACTGATGGTTTTGGGTTATAGTGTTCTGTAGCTAAAAACTCTGTGACTACATTATTTTCATTATTAGCAGCAATAAAATGTTTAATAGGCAAGCCTAATTGTTGTGCCATCATACCAGCACAAATATTTCCGAAGTTTCCACTTGGCACAGAAAAGACAATCTCTTTATGTTTATTGTGTAATTGCTTGTAAGCAAACATAAAGTAAAAGAGTTGTGGTAACCAACGTGCAACATTTATTGAGTTTGCAGATGTAAGTTGCATTTTGCTTGTTAACTCTTCATCTAAAAAAGCACGTTTTACCATGTCTTGGCAATCGTCAAAAACACCATCAACTTCTAAAGCTGATATGTTTTGACCTAGTGTTGTGAGTTGTTTTTCCTGTATATCGCTCACTTTTCCACTAGGATAAAGTATAACAACGTTTACACCTTTAACACCAAGAAAACCGTTTGCAACTGCGCCTCCAGTATCGCCAGAAGTTGCTACTAAAACTGTAACTTCGTTAGTGTTGTTTGTATTAAAATAACCTAAACAACGTGCCATAAATCGTGCGCCAACATCTTTAAAAGCCATTGTTGGACCATGAAAAAGTTCTAATGTAGAAATATTTTCATTAAGCTTTACAATTGGAAAATCGAACGATAGTGTTTCTTCAATAATAGTTTTTAAAACATCTTCAGGAATATCTGGACTTACAAATTGTTTAATGGCTGTAAAAGCAATTTCTGAATGCGATAAGTTATCAATAGTTTCAAAAAAAGATTTTGGCAATGGCGTTATAGATTCAGGAAAATACAATCCCTTATCAGGTGCTAATCCTTTTATAACAGCATCTTTAAATGATGTGTTTGGTGCTTTTTTATTTAGTGAGTAGTAGTTCATTAATGATAGTGTCTAATTCGTTTTTTGTTGATTTGTTTATGGTCATTGCGAAGCAAATTTATTTGCTGTGGTAATCTGTTTCTTTTTTATAAGATTACCACGTCACATTGTTCCTCATAATGACATCAACTTAATATTTTCATTCCTTGCACATTAATCTTAGATACATAAGTTTCGAAAGCAATATCAGTTTTTGAATATACATTTCTAATAGCTTGTTCTACTTTCTTTGCATTTTCAATACCTTCACTAAGTGCAAATATTGATGGTCCAGAGCCAGAAATTCCAGTTCCTAACGCGTATGTATTTGCAGCTAATTTAACATCATTAAAAAACGGAATTAGCTTACTTCTATGTGGTTCAACTATAACATCTTCTAACGAACGTTTTATTAACTGATAATCATTGGTGTGTAACGCATGAACCAAACTACCAACGTTAGCCCATTGCGTAATTGCTTTTTTTAGTTCTACTTCTTTTGGTAGTATAGCTCTAGCTTCAGACGTTTTTATTTCAATTTGCGGATGAATAACAGTTACATACAAATTACTTGGCGTTGGAATTTGCAATACTTCAATTGGAGTAACACTCTTTACAAGCGTAAATCCACCAAAAAGGGCAGGAGCAATATTGTCGGCATGTTCACTACCACTTGCTAAAGCTTCACCTTTCATAGCAAAGTAAGTAAGTTGTGTTTTGTTATATGGCTTGCCTAAAAGTTCATTGATTGCAAATACGCTTCCTGCTGCACTTGCCGAACTACTACCAACACCACTTCCTGGTTTAATTTTTTTATATATTTCTATTTCAAAGCCAAAATTAGGTTGTGCATCTTCATATAATGCTAAGGCTGATACTCCAGCAACGTTTTTCTCAACTTCAAACGGTAAATCGTGACCTTCAATTTTGCTAATATAAATGCCTTTTTTATCCGTTTTACGAATAATCATTTCGTCGCCAATAGTATCTAAACAAAATCCGAGAACATCGAATCCGCAAGATACATTTGCAACCGTTGCAGGTGAGAATATTTTTATTTCATTCATATTACTTATTTCCTATTCTAATAATATCAGCAAATAAACCTGAAGCAGTAACATCTGCTCCAGCTCCTGCGCCTTTTATAATCATTGGTTGTTCTGGATAACGTTGTGTGTAAAACATGACAATATTATCTTTTCCTTTTAGATTGTAAAAAGGATGTCCTTGCGGAATTTCCTTTAAACCAACTTTTGCTTTTCCATTATTAAATTCTGCAACATATTTAAGCTGACAATTATTTGCTTTTGCTGAAGCGTATAAATTTTGAAAATGAGCTTCATCACTTATCAAAGTTTTATAAAAATCATCAACCGAAGTGCTTTTCAAATTAGAGGTAGTTAAAAAAGATTCGTTTTCTATATCTTCAAGATTCATTTGTGTACCACTTTCGCGCGCTAGAATTAAAATCTTTCTTGCAACATCAACACCGCTTAAATCAATTCGAGGATCAGGTTCTGTATAGCCTTCAGCTTGTGCTTGTTTTACAACATCATGAAACTTGGTGTTGTCATCAAAGTTATTAAAAACAAAGTTTAAACTACCAGATAACACAGCCTGAATTGATGTGATTTTATCACCTGAAGCAATTAAATTATTAAGTGTATCTATAATTGGTAAACCAGCACCAACATTGGTTTCAAACAAAAAAGGCGCATTATATTTTCTTGATAAATACTTTAGCTTATTATAATTTTCATAATCACTAGAGCACGCAATTTTATTACAAGCTACAATAGCAATATTCTCTTTTAGATAGTCGGCATAAATATTTGAAACCTGCTCGTTGGCAGTGACATCCACAAAAATACTGTTTCTTAAATTGAATTTTTTAATACGCTCTAAAAAACCTTCTAATGTTGCTTTTTCTCCAGTTGCTAAATCGTCTTTCCAAGTTTTTAATGATAATCCAGAATCGTTAAAAATCATTGTTTTGGAGTTAGACAAACCAATAACGCGAAGATTGATTTTAAGTTGGTCTTTTAAGAATTTCTTCTGCTGTTTTATTTGCTCTACTAGTCGCTCTCCAACATTTCCAACACCAGTAATAAATACATTAAGTTGTTTTGATTGATCTTCAAAAAAGCGTTCGTGTATAGTATTTAAAGCTTTTTTGACATCTTTTTGAGCAATAACAGTAGATATGTTTTTTTCGGAAGCACCTTGTGCAATGGCTCTAATATTAATATTGTTTTTACCCAACGCACTAAACATTCGTCCGCTAATACCTTGATGGTTTTTCATGTTATCACCAATAAGTGCCACAATTGACAAGTCTTTTTCTACAATAATTGGATCTATTTTATGCAATGAAATTTCATTTTCAAAAGATACATTTATAGCTTTTTCGGCTTTCTCTGCATCTTTTTCATCAATCCCAAAACATATAGAATGTTCTGATGAAGCTTGAGTTATTAAAATGACATTTATTTTTTCTTGAGCCAGTGTTTCAAACAAACGTTTAGAAAACCCAGGAATACCAACCATTCCGTTGCCTTGAAGCGTTAACAAAGCAATATCACTAATGTTACTAATCCCTTTTGCAGTTGTAGAATTCCCGTTGGTGTTTTCATTAGTTATAATGGTTCCAGAAGCTTCAGGTTGCATGGTGTTTTTAATATGAATAGGAATACCTAAATCTAAAACTGGCTGCACAGTAGGAGGATATAATACTTTAGCACCAAAGTGCGACAGTTCCATAGCTTCTTGGTACGATAGTCGCTCAATTGGAAAGGCTTGTTTTACTAGTTTCGGATTTGCAGTGTACATGCCACTAACGTCTGTCCAAATTTCTAGTCGATTTACTTGTAAAGCTGCTGCAACAATTGCTGCAGTAAAATCTGATCCACCACGACCTAAGGTTGTAACTTCACCAGATTCGGAAGTTGAAATAAATCCTGGCAGAATCGTAATACGTTGATTCGCCTTTTTAAAATAATCTCTAATATTATGATTTGTAAGTGTGTAATTTACTTCAGCTTTACTAAAATTAGAGTTTGTAATAATTAACTCTTGGCTATTTTTTCTAACAGCATTTAAACCATAACTTTTCATGGTTTCTGCAATTATAAATGAAGAAAGTTGTTCGCCAAAACTTACCAATTTATCAGATGTTTTAGGAGACAGTTCATTAATTAAATAAATACCGTCAAGCAGACTTTTTAAAGCGTGTAATTTACTTTCTAAATACTCTTTTGAGGCTTCGTTTTGGTTTGGAATTAATTCAGATAATATATCTAAATGAATTTGCTTAATTAATTTGTATTCAGCTAAATAACTCTCATTTTTATTTTGAGCTAATTCGCCAGCCTTTAATAATTTATCTGTGATACCTCCAACTGCAGAAACAACACAGATTAGCGAATCTTCTTTTGAATAATTATCAAGAATTTGTATAACTTTCTTTATGTTTTCTGTAGAGCCAACTGAGGTTCCTCCAAATTTTAATACGTTCATAGTTAATCGTTTGAATGATTAATGTAAATTTTTTAAATGTATGTAAATACAATATGTGCTGAAGAAATATATAGTGATTAACCCCAAAGGGTTGTAGTAAATGTAAAAATAGTCGTAGTGCCTTCAAAAGAAATGAAGGAAGAAAAGTTGTTTTTTATGTGACTAGATTGAATCATTTATTATTCTATACTTACCAAAAGTATTATTTTTACTGAAATAAAAAAATTAATTCGCATTTATTGGAGCTAACATCCAATTTATTCGACAAAAGTATAATCAGAGGCAAAACATATGAAGATATTTTCAAATGAACAGATCTACGAAGGCGATAGACTTACTGCACAAAAGCAAGGTATTTCATCAGCCGAATTAATGGAACGTGCTGGAATTCAAATTTTTAATTGGTTGCACTTACGTATGCAAGGTGCGCAAGTACCAATTCATGTGTTTTGTGGAATTGGTAATAATGGAGGAGATGGTTTGGTTGTTGCAAGACATTTAATAACTCATGGTTATAATGTTAAAACATATATAGTTAACTATAGTGATAAACGGTCTAAAGATTTTCTGATTAACTACGATAGAATTAAGCAAACTACTAAAGATTGGCCAACATTATTAGAATGTAAAGAAGATTTTCCACAAATTGGAGTTGACGATATAATTATTGATGCTGTTTTTGGTATTGGTTTAAACAGACCAACAGACGAATGGGTAAAACAACTATTTCAACTTTTTAGGGCATCTAAAGCATTTACACTATCTGTTGATATTCCTTCAGGGTTGCATACAGATAAAGTTCCTGAAAATGAAAATGATGTGGTTTGGGCAATGCATACCTTGAGTTTTCAAACACCTAAGTTAATTTTCTTTTTGCCTGATACAGCAAAATATACTGTACAATGGGAAGTTTTAGATATTGGTATAGATCCAGAATATTTATATACAACCCAAACAGAAGTTGATCTTATAGGAAAATTTGAAGTATTACCATTATATAAACCTCGTGATAAGTTTTCACATAAAGGACAGTTTGGTCATGCATTAATAATAGGAGGAAGCTATGGAAAAATTGGAGCTGTAACTTTAGCAAGTAAAGCTGCATTATCTTCTGGTGTTGGATTAGTTACAGCATTTGTACCTAAATGTGGATATATTCCACTACAAACATCATTTCCTGAAGCAATGGTAATTTCAGATGCTGAAGACGAGTTTATTTCTAATATAAAATTTGATACTGAACCAACAGCAATTGGAATAGGAGTAGGACTAGGAACCGAAGCAAAAACTATTAAAGCCTTTGAAGATTTTTTAAAAGCAAATAAGAAGCCTTTGGTTATTGATGCTGATGGAATTAATATTTTATCAAAGAAAAAAACACTTTTAAAATTACTACCACAAAACACAGTTTTAACACCTCATCCAAAAGAATTAGAACGATTAATTGGAAGTTGGAAAAATGATTTTGATAAGCTGAAAAAAGTAAAAGCATTCTCTAAAAAGTATAATGTTATTGTGCTTATAAAAGGCGCTAATACTATTACAGTTATAGGTGATAAAATGTATGTAAACTCAACAGGTAATCCAGGACTTTCTACAGCAGGAACAGGAGACGTGTTAACAGGTATAATTACTGGATTGTTAACACAAGGCTACGATCCTTTGGCTGCTACTGTTTTTGGAGTTTATCTACATGGTAGAGCTGCTGATATAACTGTTGAAGACTATGGTTATCAGAGCTTAATTGCAACTCATGTTATTGAAGCTTTAGGAAAAGCATACATAGATTTGTTTACGCAACCCGAACAGCCAAAAATTGAAAATGAAGAGGAAGAAAACCAAACAGAAAAATAACAAATTAAATACAATAAAAAAGCCACTTCAATAGAAGTGGCTTTTTTAATTTCAGAAACTAAATTATATTTTTAATTCAGTAAATAGCTCAACAAGTTTTGGGTCTGATGGTCTTGGTGCATCAGCACTAACGATATTACCATTTGGATCAATCAAAATAAATCTTGGAATTCCTTCAATTCCATAATCAGTTACAAATTTAGATTTCCAATTATTATCAGCAAAAAGTTGTATACCACCTAATTGCATTTCTTTAACCATTTCTACCCAAGTACTATGGTCATTTGCAACATCAATAGAAGTACTTACAAACTCAATGTTCTTGCCATGGTATTGCTTTTCTATCTCTTTTAAGAAAGGGATTTCACGCTTACAAGGTCCACACCAAGTAGCCCAAACATCTACATAAACATATTTCCCTTTTAAATCAGACAGAGAAGTTTCTCCACCTTTATGGTTTTCATAGTTTGTAAACTGTGGCGAAGGCATTCCTTTAACTAAAGCTTTTCCTTTATTATAAGTAGTACTTAATTCTGTTTTAAACTTTTCATCAGTTGAATTAGCCGATAAAAATTCATAAATACTTTTCATATTAGGATTTGCAGGAGATACCATAAATTTTCCCAAATATGATACAACATCATTTTTAAGAGCAGGTATTTTAATCTCACTTACACTTTTTAAATCTTCTCCTGATGCATTGTTATAGTCATCACCCAACTTGTCAAATAAGGTATTCATAGTATAACTATATGCAAGTTGTTTGTAAGAACTAGAATTTTTATATGCAGTTGCATCATCATAAGACATATTTTTCAATGCTTCTGGTAAAAAACTATCAGATACTTTAAAAGCTTCATTTTTTGTGTAATATGCATGAGCTTGCTCGTACGAATTTAATGACATGTAAGTATCGTACTCTAAGTTTTTTAATTCTGATGTTATAAAATCCTCATCAGCATCTTTTAAATTATTTAAAGCAGTTTTATTACTGTTAAATATTTCATCCAATTTGTTTTTAAATGCAGCTTCATCTAAAGAATAAAACACTGGACTTTCACCCATCATTGTTTCATTGTTCATGTATTTTGAAGCTAGGTAATTATTTTCAACCGAGCCAACTCCAGTATATTTAACAGATTCATCAAACATTAGAGTATTTAAAGTAAGACTCAATGCATCACCATTTTTCAGATATATACTAGAGCTTTCTCGTCCAACACTAAAGGAATAAAATCCTGCTTCTGTAAATCTTAAAGTATCAGCAAAAGTACCATCATTGTTTATGCTAATTTCTTTTTCAAATTCAAAACCTTTAACAGTCAATTTATCAGCGTTAGCGTTTTCTATTTTACCAGAAAATAATGCATAATCTACTTTTGGTTCTTGTTTACATCCAACAATTGATATTGCTAGTAGAAGTATTAATAATTGTTTCATTGTTAAATTTTAATTGTTTCTCAAAAATAACAGTTTGTCAGTACAAAGCTCCAATTTTTATTAATTATTAACATTTGTTGCATAATATATATGTAATGTTGAATTTTGAAAAACTAAATTTTTAAAATGTCAAATATCCATTATATATCATCTGAAATACTTGAGTTAACAACTATAAATGATATTATTTTTCAAAATAAAAAGTTACAATTATCTGAATCTTCAATTGAAAAGATAACAAATTGTAGAAATTATCTTGATGCAAAAATGCAAAGTCAGGATGATCCCATTTATGGGATTAATACTGGTTTCGGATCATTATATAATGTAAAAATATCTAAAGACAAATTAACTCAACTTCAAGAAAATTTAGTAATGTCTCATGCTTGTGGCATTGGAGATACAGTGCCCAATGAAATTGTAAAACTTATGTTACTGCTAAAAGTGCAGTCATTAAGTTATGGTCATAGCGGAGTACAATTATCAACAGTATTAAGACTAATCGATTTTTATAATAACGATATTTTACCAGTTGTTTATACACAAGGATCATTAGGAGCTTCTGGAGATTTAGCGCCTTTAGCACATTTATCATTACCATTATTAGGTAAAGGCGAAGTATTTTATAAAAACAAGGTAGTATCTTCAGAAGTAATATTAGAGAAATTTAAGTGGGAACCTTTACAGTTGAAATCAAAAGAAGGTTTAGCATTATTAAATGGCACTCAATTTATGAGTGCTTATGGTGTTTTTCTGATTTTAAAATCATACAAACTCTCATATTTTGCAGATTTAATAGGAAGTATTTCATTAGATGCTTTTGATGGCAGAATAGAACCATTTGACGAATTAGTACATTTAGTACGTTCTCATAAAGGGCAATTAAAAACAGCTGAAAGATTCAGGGAGTTTTTAGAAGGTAGTGAGCTTATTAAACAAGCAAAGCAACATGTACAAGATCCATATTCATTTAGATGTATCCCACAAGTTCATGGAGCAACAAAGGATACCTTAGAATTTGTTTATAAAACTTTTAAAACCGAAATTAATTCGGTTACAGACAACCCAAATATATTTATTGGAGAAGATAAAATTATATCTGGAGGAAATTTTCATGGACAACCACTAGCTTTAGCATTAGATTATCTTAAAATAGCAATGGCTGAACTTGGTAATATTTCTGAACGCAGAATTTTTCAACTTGTTTCAGGGTTACGAGGGTTACCAACTTTTTTAGTAGATAATCCAGGCTTAAACTCAGGTTTTATGATTCCTCAATATACTGCTGCAAGTATTGTAAGTGCAAACAAACAATTAGCAACACCAGCCAGTATTGATTCTATTGTTTCATCAAATGGGCAAGAAGACCATGTGAGTATGGGAGCTAATGCCGCAACCCAAGCTTTAAGTCTTATTAATAATGTAGAGAAAATTTTAGCAATTGAATTATTTAACGCTTCTCAAGCCTTACATTTTAGAAAGCCAAAAGTATCTTCACCATTGTTAGAATCATTCTTAAACGCTTATAGACAAGAAGTTAAATTCGTAACTGAAGATAAAATATTACATAATTTAATTATCGCTTCAATACACTTTATCGATGATTTTAGCATTGAAAACGAGATACTTTTCGATTAAAAGCAAAAAAAAAAGCCTAAGTGGATTTTACATAAAAAAAAGTTAAAATTATTTGGTGTTAACTGTATTAAAGTCTATTTTTGAATTAATTAGGTGTAATTCTATTTACATCATATAAGCAAAATTTAAGGCTGATTACCATATATTTTGCTTCTTACCAAAAATTGTTTGATAGCACAACAATTGATTATTAGCACATTTATTATTTTTTGAATATTTAATATTCAAGCAACAAATTGCCCACAATGTTTTAATTGTATTATGGCTATTTGTTATGGTCCCAAACCTGCACATACATAACACCAGCTTATGTTTATGTGGCAACTTATATAGTTGTCAAATAAATGTTAAGATAATTTTAATTTAAACCAAATGTTATGTTTATGAGCAATTTTACCCGAAGTGGTGGACGAGCCAAATTTTGGCAGTCTGCGACTAATTTATCGTGTTGTAGCATTGATTCTCTTACAAAGCAATTTAAAAGCATAAAGGCATTAGCTTTTATTGCTCTTTTCTTGTTTAGTATGGGCTCTATGCTTGGACAATCAACGGAAAGAACAGTGTTCTTTAACCGATGTTTTAATGACATCCCACCTGCACCTTTTACATTAGAAGAGGTTGCTGGTCTTTTTCAAAATGATTGTGAGGCAGGTACCTTAACAGTAGATCTAGAGGAAAATATTTCTGGAGATGACTGTGATTGGACTGCAACATATACTTATTTTGTTAAGTGTGATGGTGTTGAAATCAATGATTTAAAACTTATTTATTATGGAGGAGATAGAACTGCTCCAGCTTTGATTGATGGATTTCCTGAAGATCAAAGTAATCTCAATTTATGTTTTAATGAAATTCCAGCAGGTCCAACTGAAGCAGAAATAGCTGCATATTATGCAGATAACTGTGGTGGAGCAGTTACTGTTATTAAATCAGGACAACCAACAGGTGATAACTGTGATTGGAGTGTGATTTACACTTATGAGATTTATGATGAATGTGGAAATAGAGCTGAAGATGCAAAAATAGAATATAGCGGAGGAGATACTGAAGCTCCTGAGCTTGTTAAGGATGCTGAAATTCCAACTGGTGACCTTAACATGAACACGTGTTTTGCTAATAAAGCTCAAGGTCCAACAGAAGAAGAAATTGCTGCTTTGTTTGAAGACAATTGTAGCAGTGTAATTACTGTTACTAAAACAGAATATTCTAAAGGAACCGATTGCAAATGGATGGCAATATATGATTACACAATTCAAGACGAATGTGGTAATTTTGCTACACCAATAAAAATAACTTACCAAGGTGGTGATACTGAAGCTCCAGTTCTTGCTGGTGTTCCAGATGACATAACGGTAAGTTGTATTGATGAAATTCCTGATCCTGCTGATGTTACAGCTACAGACAACTGTACTGAAGATTTAGGAAAAATAGATTTATTAGAAGACGATAGTAATTTAGGTATTGCTTGTTCAGGAGGTACTTTAATTAGAACTTGGACAGCTACAGATGACTGCGGTTATTCAACTTCAGCAACTCAAGTTATTACCGTATTACCAGCACCTCCAGCTGAATTTGATACTCCACAAGATTTCACAATCGATTGTGGAGCTGTTGCAAATTTTCAAGCACCAACATTATATTATAGTAATGGTGTAGAAGGTGGAGCATGTGCAATTTATGGTGAAGCTCAAGGAACTTACACTCCATTTGAAGGAAGTTGTGGTTCTTTTGAAGTTTACTATACTTTTATGGATGAATGCGAAAGAGAAATCAATGCTAGCTTAACTGTTACAGTTGAAGATAATACTGCTCCAGAAATTACTCCTGGTTCAGATATGACTGTTGAATGTGATGGTGCTGGTAATGCTGCTCAATTATCGGCTTGGTTAGCTAACAATGGTGGAGCTACAGCTACAGATAATTGTGGAAATGTAACTTGGTCAAATAACTTTACTAGTCTATCAGACTTATGTGGTGCTACAGGCTCTGCAACAGTAGAGTTTACAGCTACTGATGATTGTGGAAACGATTCAAAAACTACTGCTACATTTACAATAGAAGACACTACTAATCCAGATATCACTCAAGCTTCAAATATGACAGTAGAGTGTGATGGAGAAGGTAATGCTGAACAATTAGCGGCTTGGTTAGCTAACAATGGAGGAGCAACTGCTTCAGATACTTGTGGCGATGTAACTTGGTCTTATAGTTGTGGTGGAGCTCAAGGTGAACCAGAGTATGTAGGTTCATTCCTTACTAACAGTGGTCCAAATTGGACAACTAATCCTCCAGTTTACTCTGCACAAGAAGCAGCAGCTTTACTATATGGAGGAAATGCATCTGATTACGTAACGTCAACAGATCCAAATTCTATTAATAATTTAGCTTGGGTGTCTACATGGGGAGGTCCATGTGCTCAACATAGCCAAGATTATAAGTTAGATGAAGGTAACCCAGGTTACAATGACCCAGATCCAGGAGTTGGATTAGCGGCATCTGCTTATGTTCAAGATCATTGCTATGAAGCAAGCCATATCAATTATGTATGGAGAGTTAATGGTGGAAATGGACTTTGTGAGTTAAGTGACTTATGTGGAGCAACAGGAGCATTAACTGTAGAATTTACAGCGACTGATTCTTGTGGTAACCATTCTAAAACTACTGCAACTTTTACAGTAGAAGATACAACAGATCCAACTATCACAGAGGCGTCAGATATGACTGTTAATTGTGATGGTCAAGGTAATACACAACAATTAAATGCATGGTTAGCAAATAATGGAGGAGCTACTGCTTCTGATGACTGTTCTGATATTGTATGGTCTAATAACTTTGAAGGTCTTTCAGATTTATGTGGTGCTACAGGTGCTGCGACAGTAGAATTTACTGCAACAGATGAATGTGGTAATGAGTCTAAAACTACTGCTACGTTCACAATTCAAGATATTAATAGTCCTCCAATTACAAATGAGGCTCAAGATATGACTGTTGATTGTGATGGTGAAGGTAATGTTGAAGAATTACAAGCATGGTTAAACTCTAATGGCGGAGCTACGGCTTATGATTTATGCTCTGAAGTAACTTGGTCAAATAATTTTGATGGTTTATCAGATTTATGTGGAGCAACTGGTTCAGCTACAGTATTATTTACGGTTACTGATGCTTGTGGATTAAGTTCTTCAACAGAAGCTACATTTACAATACAAGATGTTACTGACCCGACTATTACTCCTGCTTCAGATATGACTGTGGAATGTGATGGTGAAGGTAATACAGCAGCTTTACAAGCTTGGTTAACTAACAATGGTGGAGCAACAGCTTCAGACGATTGTTCAGATGTAGTTTGGTCAAATAATTTTGATGGTTTATCAGATTTATGTGGAGCAACTGGTGCTGCAACAGTAGAATTTACTGCTACTGACGATTGTGGTAACGAATCTAAAACAACAGCTACTTTTACTATAGAAGATACTACTAACCCGTCTATAGATAAT
Organism: Aquaticitalea lipolytica; assembly: GCF_014641635.1. Classification (GTDB taxonomy): domain Bacteria; phylum Bacteroidota; class Bacteroidia; order Flavobacteriales; family Flavobacteriaceae; genus Aquaticitalea; species Aquaticitalea lipolytica. The sequence continues at coordinate 26,527 of NZ_BMIC01000002.1, forward strand.
GCAGCTGAAGATATGACTGTAGAATGTGATGGTGCTGGTAATGTAGCACAGTTAGAGGCTTGGTTAGCTAGCAATGGTGGAGCTTTGGCTTCTGATGGTTGTTCTGATGTTACTTGGTCTAATGACTTTGATAGTTTGTCAGATTTATGTGGTATGACTGGTTCAGCTTTAGTAGTATTTACTGCTTCTGATGACTGTGGTAACGCATCTAAAACATCTGCAACATTTACAATAGAAGATACTACTAACCCAGACATAACTCCTGCTTCAGATATGACAGTAGAGTGTGATGGTGATGGTAATACAGCAGCTTTACAGGCTTGGTTAGCTAACAATGGAGGAGCAACTGCTTCAGATGTTTGCGGGAATGTAACTTGGTCAAATAATTTTGAAGCTCTTTCAGATTTATGTGGAGCTACAGGTGCTGCAACAGTTGAGTTTACAGCTACTGATGATTGCGGAAACGAGTCTAAAACGACTGCTACTTTCACAATAGAAGACACTACTAATCCGGATGTTACGGCAGCTTCAGATATGACGGTTGAGTGCGATGGAGAAGGTAATGCTGAACAATTATCGGCTTGGTTAGCTAACAATGGTGGAGCAACTGCTTCAGATACTTGTGGCGATGTAACATGGTCTCATAATTATTGTGTTGGAAATAATGGTGAAGGTTCACTTCAAACATTTATAGAAAATTTTGATGGACAATTTGCAGAGCAATTTTTTGTTAATCAAAATACACCAGTAAATAATTATTTCACTTCACCTTATGTGTCATTTACTGCAGGTTCATGGGAGGTATTAGATTTTAGTACATTTAACTGTGCACTATTAACTAATCCAAATGCACTTACTTGGAATACTCAATTAACATCTTCTAATGCTACATTATCATTCTCTTTACCAGCTTCTGGTGTTGAATTTGATATTGCAGATAATACTCAATTAGAAGTAACTGTAAACCATGCTGGTGGATCATCAGTTTATGTTTATAATGGTAATGGTAATGCAGGTAATCATATAGTATTGGCAGAATCTGGAATTACTAGTTTAGATTTTGTTGTACAAAATTTTGGAAATAACTACGGTTGTTTAGATAATTTACAATATTCAGTTGGTGCAGACCAAGGCGATTGTGTTTCTTTATCTGATGAATGTGGTGCTACTGGCTCTGTAACTGTAGAGTTTACAGCTACTGATGCTTGTGGTAATACTTCTAAAACAAATGCTACATTTACTATAGAAGATACAACTAATCCTGAAATTACTCCAGCTGAAGATATGACTGTTGAGTGTGATGGGCAAGGTAATACTGAAGCTTTACAAGCTTGGTTAGCTAACAATGGTGGAGCAACTGCTTCAGACGATTGTTCTGACGTAGTTTGGTCTAATAACTTTGATGCTTTATCAGATTTATGCGGGGCTACAGGTTCAGCAACAGTAGAATTTACTGCTACTGATGACTGTGGTAATGAATCTAAAACGTCAGCTACTTTCACAATTGAAGATACAACAGCTCCTGAGTTCACTTATGTTCCAGAAGACTTGTTGTTAGAGTGTGATGAAACTGCACCAGATGAAAATGCACAAGCAGGAGATACATGTGGCGAAACAACAGTTTCATACACAGATTACTATACTAACACACCATGGGAAGCTTATTCTAATGGAGGTGATGGTACTGTAGACTTCTCTAACTTACCTAACGGTTTCACTGTTGTAGGTTCAGATACAGGTTCTGGAAATGGATACTATACAGTAGGAGCAACAGTAGTTAAAAATGTAACTCTTTCTTTTGATTGGGATTATAATAGTGATTTTGATTCAGCGTCATGGGATAATCTTGTTTATTATGTAAACGGAGCACCTACAACGTTATTAGGATCAGGATCAACTGGAAGTGGAAGCTTTACAATAGATTTAGCTCCAGGTGATTCATTTGCAGTAGGTATTTATACTGTTGACGATCAATTTGGAAATGGTACGGTTGTGATTTCTAACTTATCAATAGTTAATAATCCATTGCCATGCCCATTAACAGATTGCTTTATACGTCAGTTTACTGCAACAGATGCATGTGGAAACACATCAACTGCAAATCAAGTAATAAGATTCCAAGATACTACACCACCAGTTATTGAGCCTATGGCTATGGATATGACTGTAGAGTGTGATGGTCAAGGAAATGTTGAAGCTTTACAAGCATGGTTAGATAGTAACGGAGGAGCTTCTGCAACAGACAACTGTTCAGAAATGACTTGGTCAAATAACTTCGAATCGCTATCAGACTTATGCGGAGCTACAGGAGCTGCAACAGTAGAGTTTACTGTAACAGATGCTTGTGGTAATGAGTCTAAAACATCTGCAACATTTACAATAGAAGATACTACTAATCCTGATATCACTCAAGCTTCAGATATGACAGTAGAGTGTGATGGAGAAGGTAATGCTGAGCAATTAGCGGCTTGGTTAGCTAACAATGGTGGAGCAACTGCTTCAGATACTTGTGGCGATGTAACTTGGTCTTATAGTTGTGGTGGAGCTCAAGGTGAACCAGAGTATGTTGGTTCATTCCTTACTAACAGTGGTCCAAATTGGACAACTAATCCTCCAGTTTACTCTGCACAAGAAGCAGCAGCTTTACTATATGGAGGAAATGCATCAGATTACGTAACGTCAACAGATCCAAATTCTATTAATAATTTAGCTTGGGTATCTACATGGGGAGGTCCATGTGCTCAACATAGCCAAGATTATAAGTTAGATGAAGGTAACCCAGGTTACAATGACCCAGATCCAGGAGTTGGATTAGCGGCATCTGCTTATGTTCAAGATCATTGCTATGAAGCAAGCCATATCAATTATGTATGGAGAGTTAATGGTGGAAATGGACTTTGTGAGTTAAGTGACTTATGTGGAGCAACAGGAGCATTAACTGTAGAATTTACAGCGACTGATTCTTGTGGTAACGAGTCTAAAACTACTGCAACTTTTACAGTAGAAGATACTATAGCACCAACTATTACTGATGCTATGGATGTAACTGTAGAATGTGCTGCTGGTGAAGGCGAAGGTCAGGTTTCTCCTCAAGCTTGGATTAATGAGTTCCATTATGATAATGATGGTGCTGACACAGGTGAATTTGTTGAGGTAGTAGCTAATTATGATGCTAGTGCGTTAACAGTTGAACTTTATAATGGAAGTAACGGACAATCATATGGTACACTTGCTTTAACATTAGCAGGTACTAATGGAAGTTATAACATTTATACAGCTAGTGGAGCATCTCTTCAAAATGGTGCACCAGATGGTGTGGCATTAGTAAGTGGAAGTTCTGTAATTCAGTTCTTAAGTTATGAAGGAAGTTTCGCAGCAACTAACGGACCTGCAAATGGAATGAACTCAACTGACATAGGTATCTCTGAACCAGGTAATACTCCTGTTGGTCAGTCATTACAATTAATTGGTAGTGGTGATGCTTATGCAGACTTTACATGGAGTGGACCATTAGCAAATACGTCAGGAGCAGCTAATACAGGTCAAACATTAGAAGCACCTGCTAATAATGGTGCAATGACTGTTGAAGAATGGTTAGCAAACAATGGTGGAGCTACAGCTTCAGACGATTGTTCAGATGTGACTTGGTCAAATAACTATACAGGCTTATCAGATGGATGTGGTAACACAGGATCTGCAACTGTAGAGTTTACCGCAACAGATGCTTGTGGAAATGAGTCTAAGACTACTGCTACATTTACAATAGTAGATACTACAGATCCAGAAATTACTCCAGCAGAAGATATGACTGTTGAGTGTGATGGTGAAGGTAATGTTGCACAATTACAAGCATGGTTAGATAATCATGGTGGAGCTACAGCTTCAGATACTTGTGGAGATGTAACTTGGTCAAATAACTTTGATGGATTATCAGACTTATGTGGTGCTACAGGTGCTGCTACAGTAGAGTTTACTGCTACTGATGAGTGTGGAAACGAGTCAAAAGTGACTGCTACATTTACAATAGAAGATACTGTTGACCCAGAAATAACTCCAGCGTCAGATATGACTGTTGAGTGTGATGGTGAAGGTAATGTTGCACAATTACAAGCATGGTTAGATAATCATGGTGGAGCTACAGCTTCAGATGATTGTTCTGATGTTACATGGTCTAATAACTTTGTAAGTTTATCAGATGAGTGTGGAGCAACAGGTTCAGCAACAGTTGAATTTACAGCAACAGACGATTGTGGTAATCATTCTAAAGTTACAGCTACATTTACAATTGAAGATACTACGTTACCAGTATTGGTAGGTACAATTCCTCAAGGTCAGTCTAATGTTAATGCTTGTTTTGCAAATATGCCAGCAGGTCCAACAATAGAAGAAATGGCTGCATTGTATGATGATGGTTGTGGTAATGTTGTTGTTACTAAAGTTTCAACACCATTAGGAAACGATTGTAGTTGGGCAGTATTACACAGATACGAGATATCTGATGAGTGTGGTAATATGCTACCTCCAGTGAAAATTTACTATAATGGTTCAGATAAAACTGCTCCTACATTAGTAGAAGGAGCTGTAGTACCTCAAGGTCAATTAGGTATGGAAGCTTGTTATAACGAAATTCCAAATGCTCCTAAAACTGAGGATATTGCATTATTATATACTGATAATTGTGGTGGACCAGTAATTGTAACAGGTACTAGCAATATTACAGGTAATGATTGTGCATGGGAAGCTGTTTATACTTTCACTATTAAAGATTCTTGTAATAACTATGCACCTAACTTAGTAGTTACATATTCTGGTGGAGATACAACACCTCCAGCATTAGTTGGAACAATCCCAATGGGTCAAAACAGTTTAGACTTATGTCTATCTGCAGCACCAGCAGGACCAACTGAAGCTGAAATAGCAGCATTATATACTGATAACTGTGGAGATGTACTAGTTACTAAAACTCCTCAAGTATATGGTGATGACTGTAGCTGGATTAAACTATATGTTTACCAAATTATGGATGGTTGTGGTAACTATGCTGATGAAGTTAAAGTTTACTATAACGGAGGCGATGCTTCTGGACCTGAGTTTAACTTAGAATGTCAATTTGACGAGCTATTGATTAGTGGATGCTCTGCAACTGCAGATATATCATTAAACATTGGTGATGTGATTGATCCATTAACAAGTTGGACTGTATCTGGAACGCAGATAGAACCATTAGGATCTTGTGTATCTGATAATTGTACTGCAACTGAAGATATTATCTTAACGGTTGTTGACAAAATGGTAGATAATAGTGATGCTTGTGAAGCCTACTTATCTATAACTTTTGAAGCTACAGATGCTTGTGGTAATAAATCACCAGAGTTGTTTACATGTACTTATGTTGTACGTGATACAGAAGCTCCAGTGCTTAGCTGTCCAGAAGATCAAGATTTCGGATTTAATCCACAACTTGATGCTGAAGGATTACCTAATGGTTTAGCTGATAAAGCAAACTTTACAGACAACTGTATAGATGATGGAATGACATTGACTTATACTGATGACTTATCATCAACTCCAGGTCAAAGTGAAGATTGTAACGAGGTTACAGACCATACTCTTGTTAGAACATTTACTCAAGAAGATGCTTGCGGAAATGTAGGGGAATGTTCAGTTACCTATACTTGGAGTACAGGTGATGTTGATGTAGAATTATTCTGTGGTGATGTTATTACAGGAAATACTACTACAGGAGAAGTTAATAACATTAGTTGTGATACTTCATTAAACACTGCTAAAGGACTTTGGTATACTATAATGGGTACTGGAGGCGACATAACAGTTAGTACTTGTAGTGCAAACACTACTTACGATACTAAACTTGGTGTCTTTACAGATTGTGGCGAAGTATGTGTAACAGGTAATGATGATGCTGGCTCAACAGTTGGTTGTAATCATTCATACTTGCATTCTACATCTACATTTGCTTCAGTAGAGGGAGTAGAGTATAGAATCTACGTAACTGGTTGGAGTTCAAACGCTGGTACTTTTGAATTATCAGTAGATTGTGCTTGTCCTAATGATTATCCAGAAATTAGTTGTGGTGATGTTGTAAGTGGTAACACAACAACAGGAGCAGTAAACAACATTAGTTGTAATACTTCTTTAAACACTTCTAAAGGATTATGGTATACATTAATTGGTACTGGAGACCCTGTAACAGTTAGTACTTGTAGTGCTAATACAAATTATGATACTAAAGTAGGAGTCTTTACAGATTGTGGAGATGTATGTGTAACAGGAAATGACGATGCTGCTTGTCAACATTCAAGTCTACATTCAACTTCTACATTTAATACTGTGGCAGGACAAGAATACCAAATTTATGTAACTGGATGGAGTTCAAGTCAAGGTGCATTTGACCTAACGGTTAATTGTAATGGTGCTCCAGCGCCAGAAGCTAAAATGGCTGATGAAAAAGCTGAGTTAGACTTTACAGCTTATCCTGTACCATTTGACAATGAGGTATTTATATCTTATACATTTGAATTTGAAACTAACGTAGTTATTGAATTGTATGACACTAAAGGATTATTAATCTTAAGTGCAGAAAACAATAATTACAAAGCAGGATCTAAAGGTAAAACTAGATTTGACCTTTCTAGAACTGCTAATCAAATGTTCTATGTTAAGTTAACTACCAGTCAAGGTACTGTTACTAAGAAAATAGTTTCTTCTTCACCTAATAGAAGACACTAATTGTATAACCTTTAAAAATGAAAAGGCTGCTATGAAAATAGCAGCCTTTTTTTATTTAACTTTTTAAGTTTGTTTTATAACTAAATTATCTGTGATAAAAAATTATAATGATTAATCTAAAACTGATTTTGCCCAAGCTATAGCATCTTCTATAACATCAAATACTTCTAAAGGTTTATTTAAAAAGAGTTTTTCAATTTCAGCATTGCTTTTTGCGGTATAATCTTTAGAAACTATTGCAAAACCAACTAAAGTTTTTATTTTAGAAATGTCAAAATATACAGAAGGATCTACTGAGTAAGAATTAACACGATTAGTTATATATACAAATTTAGAAGACCCATAAAATTCTACAGCAGTTTTTGTAATAATACTGCTTTTATCAAAAGTTACAATTTCTCCTTCATTTATGTAGCTAATAACATAGCCATCAAAAAAATCTAAAGTGCAAAAATCTAATTCTATTCTCATTTCGGGGTTAAATAAGCCTGCGAAATTAGTATAAAATTTGTATTTATAATATTGAAATATAGAAAATCAAACAAGAATTAATTTTGACCAAGCAATAGCCTCTTCTAATGTATTAAAAACTTCAAAAGCTTTATTTAGAAATAATTTTTCAACCTCTACATTACTCTTGGCTTTAAAATCTTTTGACACTACAGCAAAACCAACTAGGTTTTCAATTTTTGAAGTTTCAAAATATATGGCAGGATCTACTGAATATGAGTTTAATCGGTGAGTGATATAGACAAAGTTCTTTTTGACAAAATATGTTTCAGCAATGTTTATTAATATTTGATTATGCCTAGGTAATATGGTTTCACCTTCATTTATTATAACAATCATATAATTATCATAAATATGAACTTCACAAAAATCATATTTTAACCTATCTGTCATATCTAAAGTTACTAATTTGTTACAAGAAAACAAAAAGCTCCTTTAAATTAAGGAGCCTTTAATGTTTTAGTTTAGAGATTAATAATTAAGATTCTGTATGCTTTTCAGATTTTTCAATCTTAATAGTCAGTTCATTTGTTTTGCTATCAAGATCCATAATTATTTTATCTCCTTCATGAATTTGAGAAGTTACAATTTCTTCTGCTAGTGCATCTTCTATATATTTTTGAATTGCTCTTTTTAATGGCCTTGCACCATATTCTTTATCAAAACCTTTATCAGCAATATAATCTTTAGCCTTAGTACTTAACTTAAGTTCATAACCTAAATCCTTAATACGGTCAATAAGCTTAACTAACTCAATATCAATAATTTTATTAATATCCTCTTTTTCAAGAGCATTAAATACCATAACATCATCAATTCTGTTTAAAAACTCTGGTGCAAATGCTTTTTTAAGAGCATTTTCTATAATACTTCTAGAATTATCATCAGCTTGAGCAGATTTAGCAGCAGTGCCAAAGCCTACACCTTGTCCGAAATCTTTCAGTTTACGAGCTCCAATATTAGAAGTCATTATAATAATTGTATTTCTAAAATCTATTTTTCGCCCAAGACTATCTGTTAAAAAACCATCATCTAATACTTGTAATAACATATTAAAAACATCTGGATGTGCTTTTTCAATTTCATCTAATAATAAAACAGCATAAGGTTTGCGTCTAATCTTTTCAGTTAGCTGACCACCTTCTTCATAACCAACATATCCTGGAGGTGCACCAACTAATCTTGAGATTGCAAATTTTTCCATGTACTCGCTCATGTCAATTCTAACTAATGCATCATCACTATCAAATAATTCGCGAGCTAATACTTTGGCTAATTGCGTTTTACCTACTCCTGTTTGCCCTAAAAAGATAAATGACCCAATTGGCTTGTTAGGATCTTTAAGTCCAGCACGATTGCGCTGAATAGCTTTTACGACCTTTGCAACTGCCTCATCTTGCCCAATTACTTTTCCTTTTATAAGTTCTGGCAATTTTGCAAGTTTATTACTTTCGGTTTGAGCAATTTTATTTACAGGAATACCTGTCATCATTGAAACTACATCTGCAACATTATCTTCACTTACAATTTCCTTATGAAGTTTTGTTTCTTCTTCCCATTTTTCTTGAGCTATAGCTAGTTCCTTTTCAAGACGCTTTTCATCATCTCTTAATTTAGCTGCTTCTTCATACTTTTGCTTTTTAACAACCGTATTTTTAGTTTCCTTTACAGCTTCTAATTGCTTTTCTAATTCTAGAATTTGCTTAGGTACATCTATGTTAGTTATATGAACACGAGAACCCGCTTCATCTAAAGCATCAATAGCTTTGTCTGGTAAGAAACGCTCAGTCATATATCTGTTGGTTAATTTTACACAAGCTTCAATTGCTTCATCAGTATACTCAACATTATGATGTTCTTCGTATTTACCTTTAATATTATTTAATATTTGAATTGTTTCTTCAACAGTAGTTGGCTCAACAATTACCTTTTGAAAACGACGCTCTAAGGCTCCATCTTTTTCGATATATTGTCTATACTCATCTAGTGTTGTAGCGCCAATACATTGTATTTCGCCTCTTGCTAATGCTGGTTTAAACATATTAGAAGCATCTAAACTCCCTGTTGCTCCACCTGCGCCAACTATGGTATGAATTTCATCAATAAAGAGAATAATATCATCATTCTTTTCTAATTCATTCATTACAGCTTTCATACGTTCTTCAAACTGTCCACGATATTTTGTACCAGCTACTAAACTTGCTAAATCTAGAGTAACAACACGTTTGTTAAATAAAATACGAGAGACTTTTCGCTTTACAATACGTAAAGCTAAACCTTCAGCAATTGCAGATTTACCAACACCTGGTTCTCCAATTAATAATGGGTTATTCTTTTTACGTCGACTCAAAATTTGAGACACACGTTGTATTTCTTTTTCACGACCTACTACAGGATCTAGTTTTCCTTCTTCAGCCATTACAGTTAAATCTCTTCCAAAATTATCTAAAACTGGTGTTTTAGATTTTTTAGTAGATTTAGAGGCAGATTGACTAAAAGGATTTTGTTTTGAATCGTCTTCATCATTAGTATCGTCATCTGAAAATGACTCAGCTTTCGGCGATTCTATATAATCATCATCACTTGTTATCATAAATTTAAATTGTTCTTTTACGTTATCATAATCCACTTTAAGTTTATTCAACAACTTAGTTGTAGGATCATTTTCATTTCTTAAGATACACAATAATAAATGTGCAGTATTTATTGACGTGCTTTGAAAAAGCTTAGCTTCTAAAAAAGTAGTTTTTAAAGCACGTTCAGCTTGCCTAGTAAGATGTAGGTTCTTTTTTTCGTTAGAAGTAGCCAATAAAGTTGGGTTAGCAGGACTAAGAATTTCAACTTTACGTCTTAAATGATTTAGATCTACTTCTAAAGCACTTAAAATATCAATTGCTTTGCCACTTCCATCACGAAGTAAGCCAAGCATTAAATGTTCGGTACCTATAAAGTCATGACCTAAACGTAAAGCTTCTTCTTTGCTATACGCAATAACGTCTTTAACTCTTGGGGAAAAATTATCATCCATAGTAAATTCCTTTCTGCATTAAAAATAATAAAAACAAGTGTATAAAGACAAAAACTATACCTTAAATGTTTTATAATCGCTAATAGACTAAAAAAACTTCTAAAAATCAAAACATTTAACAGCATACTTATTAAACAAATTCTTGCAAATATTGTTAATAAAAAATTTCAAAAAAGACTAGTTAAAGTCTTTCATCCACTATCAAAATACTTATCTTAGCACGATTTGAAAACCTACAAAAATCTAATTAAAATTATATATGGCAGAAGGAGAAAAACTTATTCCAATTAACATTGAAGATGAAATGAAATCGGCTTACATTGATTATTCAATGTCAGTCATTGTGTCACGTGCTTTACCAGATGTAAGAGATGGTTTAAAACCAGTACATAGACGTGTATTATTTGGTATGCATGAGTTAGGTGTTAGATCTAATACGGCACACAAAAAGTCAGCAAGAATTGTTGGTGAGGTTTTAGGTAAGTATCATCCTCATGGTGATACTTCAGTTTATGATACAATGGTACGTATGGCTCAAGAGTGGAGTTTACGTTATATGTTAGTAGATGGACAAGGAAACTTTGGTTCGATAGATGGAGATAGTCCAGCAGCAATGCGTTATACAGAAGCTCGTATGCGTAAAATATCTGAAGACATGTTGGCAGATATTGATAAAGAAACTGTAGATCATAAATTAAATTTTGATGATACTTTACAAGAACCAACAGTATTACCAACAAGAATCCCTGGGCTTTTAGTCAATGGAGCATCTGGTATTGCAGTAGGTATGGCTACAAATATGCCTCCTCATAACCTAAGTGAAGTTGTTGATGGTATTATAGCTTATATTGAAAATAGCGATATAGAAATTGATGAGCTAATTACCCACGTTAAAGCACCAGATTTTCCAACTGGAGGAACTATTTATGGTTACGATGGTGTTAGAGAAGCGTTTAAAACAGGACGTGGTCGTATAGTTATAAGAGGAAAAGCTGTTATTGAAGAAGTTGATGGTAAAGAATCTATAATTGTTACTGAAATTCCTTATCAAGTTAACAAAGCAGATATGATTAAAAAGACTGCTGACTTGGTAAATGAGAAGAAAATTGAAGGCATTTCTACCATTAGAGATGAGTCTGATAGAAATGGTATGCGAGTTGTTTATGTTTTAAAGCGTGATGCCATTCCAAATATCGTTTTAAATACCTTATATAAGTATACCGCTTTACAGTCTTCATTTAGTGTTAACAATATTGCTTTAGTGAAGGGTAGACCTCAACTATTGAACCTTAAGGAAATGATTCATCATTTTGTTGAGCATAGACATGAGGTGGTTACACGTAGAACTGTTTATGAGTTGCGAAAAGCTGAAGAACGTGCTCATATTTTAGAAGGGTTAATAATTGCTTCTGATAATATTGATGAAGTTATTGCAATAATTAGAGCATCTTCAAACGCAGATGAAGCTCGTGAGAAATTAATTGAAAGATTTAAACTTTCAGAAATTCAAGCAAAAGCTATTGTTGAAATGCGTTTGCGTCAGTTAACAGGTTTAGAACAAGATAAATTGCGTTCTGAGTATGAAGAGTTGATGAAAACCATAGAAGATTTAAAAGATATTCTTGATAAAAAAGAACGTCGAATGGACATCATTAAAGAAGAGTTAGTTGAAGTTAAAGCTAAATATGGTGATGAGCGTCGTTCTAAAATAGAATATGCTGGAGGAGATTTAAGTATTGAAGATATGATTGCAGATGAACAGGTAGTAATTACCATTTCACATGCTGGATATATAAAACGAACTTCTCTTACGGAATATAAAACTCAAAATAGAGGAGGTGTTGGTCAAAAAGCATCAACAACTCGTAATGAAGATTTCTTAGAACATTTATTTGTTGGAACAAACCATCAATACATGTTGTTCTTTACTCAAAAAGGAAAATGTTTCTGGATGCGTGTTTATGAAATTCCAGAAGGAAGTAAAACATCAAAAGGTAGAGCAATTCAAAACCTTATAAATATTGAGCAAGATGATAAAGTAAAAGCATTTATATGTACTCAAGATTTAAAAGATGAAGATTATATTAATAGTCATTATGTAATTATGGCTACCAAACAAGGTCAAGTTAAAAAAACATCATTAGAACAATATTCTAGACCTCGTACAAATGGTATTAATGCTATCACAATTAAGGATGACGACGAGCTATTAGAAGCTAAATTAACCACAGGGCAAAGTCAGGTAATGTTGGCATTAAAGTCTGGTAAAGCTATCAGATTTGAAGAAGCAAAAACTAGACCAATGGGACGTAATGCGTCTGGAGTTAGAGGTATTAGACTAGCAAATGATAAAGATGAAGTAATTGGAATGGTTGCTATTGAAAACCCAATGGAAGAATCTGTATTAGTAGTTTCAGAAAATGGATATGGTAAACGAAGTTTTATTGACGATCCAGAAGATGGAGAAGCAGTTTACAGAATTACTAATAGAGGAGGAAAAGGAGTGAAAACTATCTCAATTACCTCAAAAACAGGCAACTTAGTATCTATTAAAAGCGTAAGCGATGACGACGATTTAATGATTATCAATAAATCTGGAATAGCAATACGTATGGCTGTTGCCGATTTACGAGTTATGGGAAGAGCTACACAAGGTGTTAAGCTAATAAACCTTAAGGGAAGTGATTCTATTGCAGCTGTTGCAAAAGTAATGAAAGACGAAGACGAAGACTCTGAAAATATTGATGAATTATCTGAAAACCAACCTTCTGCAGAAGATGGCACAACTCTTGATAATTCTGAAGATGAAAACAATAATTAACATTAAACATTAAATTAACTTAACAATGAAAAAACACGTTATCATAGCTTTGGCACTTTTAGTAAGTACCTTTTCTTTTTCCCAAAAAGATGAATTAAAAGATGCGGAAAAAGCTATTAAATCTGGAAATTATGCAGATGCTAAAACGGCAATCAAAGCTGCTGAATCTCTTATAGGAAATGCTGATGACAAGACAAAAGCAAAGTTTTATTATCTAAAAGGGCAAGCTTATTATGCTAATGGAACTGCAGCGAATAATGATTTGGATACTGCAATCGAAAGTTTAAATATGGTGGAAAAGGTAGAAGGTGGAAGTGGTAAATATTCTTCTGACGTAGCTGAAATTAAAAAAGGTATGCTATCTAATTTCTTAACTAAAGCTAACGATGCTTTAGGAAAGAAAAATTATGCTGTTTCTTCAAATGGTTTTGAAAAAGCTTACAGAATGTCAACAAAAGACACTATTTATCTTTATTATGCAGCAGCAACTGCGGTAAATGGACAAGATTATAACAATGCACTTTCTTATTACGAAGAACTTAAAGATTTAGGTTTTAAGGGAGTTGAGATGGAATATACTGCTGTTAATAAAGAATCAGGTGAGGTTGAGCCATTTGATAGTAAATCACTTAGAGATATTTCTGTTAGAGCAGGTACACATATTACTCCTAAAGACACCAAAACAGAATCTAAAAGTGCCGAAATTGTAAAAAACATAGCTTTAATTTATGTTAACAATGGCGAAAATGAAAAGGCAATTTCAGCTATGAAAGATGCTAGAAAGGCTAACCCAGAAGATTTAGGATTATTATTATCTGAAGCAAATGTGCAGTTAAAAATGGGTAATAAAGATGAGTTTAAAAAATTAATTGAAGAGGCTACAACTAAAGATCCAAAAAATGCTGAATTACAATATAATTTGGGTGTTTTAGCTGCAGAAGCAGGAGATATTGCTACTGCTAAAAAATATTATGACAAAGCAATTGCTATAGACCCTAATTATTCTGATGCGCAAACTAATATGGCTGTACTAATATTAAATGGTGAGCAAAAAATTATTGAAGAAATGAATTCTTTAGGTAGTTCTGCTGCTGATAATAAAAAGTATGATGCTCTTAAATTAAAAAGAGAAGAAATTTATAAAGAAGCTATCCCATATTTAGAAGCATCTTTAAGAATTAAACCAAATAATTTACAAGCAGCAAAAACACTAATGAATATCTATAGTGCTATTGATGATAGAGAAAACTTTAAAATATTAAAGGGTAAAGTTGAAGCATTAGAAGCTGGTGGAGGAAATTAATTTTTTCACAATCATTTATAAAAAAAAGCTACTCAAATATGAGTAGCTTTTTTTATATAATCTTTTTTATGACTCTCAGTTTATGAGTATGAACACCTTTGTCTACATTGTAAATTCCTGAGTGATCTAATCTATCAATTCTCACTTTGCCATGAGCATGAATAATGTAATTATCTTCCATTATAATTCCTACATGAACAATACTGCCTTCGCTATTATCAAAAAAAGCTAAATCGCCAGGCTCACTTTCTTCAATAAAACTTAATGCAGTACCTTGAGTTGCTTGTTGTGAAGCATCTCTTAAAAGCTTATAGCCGTTAAGTTTATAAACCATTTGTGTAAATCCTGAACAATCAATGCCAAAAGGCGTTTTTCCTCCCCAAAGATATGGTGCATTTATATAAGAAAAAGCAGTTTTTATTATATCATCTTTTGGATTAACGGTATTTACAAAATTTCCATCAAAAGTATGATTAAGAATTTTTGAACCATTTAAAGAAGATCCTAATGGAATTGTATAAAGTTTATTGTTGGAATCTTGAATAAACTCAACTAAATCTGAAGAAAGTTTCGGAGCTTCACTTTTTAAAAATTTATAATCTTCTTCAGTGATTTCAAAATACTGTTTATTATCAATCCACCCTTCATATTTGTCAAAAGCAATTCGAATTTTACTCCAATTTTTTCGTTGCTCTAAAACTTTAAAAAAATCACCATATAATACTTGAGAAACCATTTCACTAGTATCAGTTGGCTCTAATCTTAGAGGAACTATGCTTAAATTACAAATACCGTATTGCATTAATAGGTTTTAATTACGTTCTATAACAATTGCTGAAGCGCCTCCACCACCATTACAAATAGCAGCAGCACCAATTTTTGCATTATTTTGTTCTAAAACATTAAGTAATGTAATTATAATTCTGACACCAGAACATCCTAGAGGGTGACCAAGTGATACAGCTCCACCATTTACATTTACGTTACTATCATTTAAACCTAATATTTTCATATTTGCTAAACCAACTACTGAAAATGCTTCATTAAATTCAAAATAATCAACATCATCTAATGAAATACCTGCTTTGTCTAAAGCTTTTGGTAATGCTTTTGCAGGAGCAGTAGTAAACCATTCTGGTTCATGAGCAGCATCTGCATAGCTTTTTATTGTGGCTAGAGGCTTTAAACCTAATTCAATAGCTTTTTCTTTACTCATTAATACCATTGCTCCAGCACCATCATTTATAGTTGAAGCATTAGCAGCAGTTACAGTACCATCTTTAGTAAATGCAGGGCGAAGTGAAGGAATTTTGTCTAGCAATACATTGGTATATTCCTCATCTTTATTTACAACTATCGCATCACCACGACGTTGAGGAACTTCAACAGGTACAATTTCATTATCAAACTTTCCAGAATTCCAAGCATCAGTTGAACGTTTATAAGATTGAATAGCAAAAGCGTCTTGATCTTCACGAGAAAAATTATATTCAGTGGCGCATGCATCTGCACAAACTCCCATAGCGTTATTATCATAAGCATCAACTAATCCATCACGTTGCATACCATCTTCTAATGTTGCGGGTCCAAATTTAGTTGCAGTTCTTGCATGATAGTAATGAGGTATTAAACTCATGTTTTCCATACCTCCAGCAACAACAACATCAACATCGCCAAGTGCAATTGCTTGTGCGGCTTGCATTACAGCTTTCATACCAGATGCACAAACTTTATTAACTGTTGTACAAGGTACTGTATTTGGTATACCAGCATATATTGCAGCTTGCCTTGCAGGCGCTTGACCTGTTCCAGCTTGCACAACGTTACCCATAATTACTTCCTGAACTAATTCTGGTTTTAAGTTTATTTTATCTAACGCACCTTTTATTGCAATAGCTCCTAATTTAGGTGCAGGAATTGTTGATAAGGCTCCTAAAAAGCTCCCAATAGGTGTTCTAGCTGCTGATACAATAACTACTTCTTTACTCATTTCGTGTTGCATTTTATTTAATTGTCGCAAAATTAATCAATTTTTAATAGAATTTAGAAGGAAAACAAGATTATAAAAGCATAAAAACTTCTATATTTTATTACATTTGAAAACCTATTGTAACATATAAATGAACAGGATAATAAATAAATGGTATAAAAATCATGCACTTATATATAAGGTTATACTTTTTTTGAGTACAACTTTTTTTATAGTATATCTTTTTCCAAAAAGTGGAAAATTCAAATATAGTTTTGACAAAGGTAAACCATGGCAATCTGAGAGCTTATATGCTCCATTTAATTTTGCTGTTAAAAAAACTAAAGAAGAACTAGATACTGAAAGAAGAATTATAATTGAAAACAGTCCTATATACTTTAACGTTAATTCTAATATAAAAGAAGAGGTTTTAGTAAATTATAAGAACAAATTTAACTCTGTGTTTGTTGACTCTTTAACACGAAATAAACTCCAATTATATGCTATAGGTAAATCTTTATTAGATGATTGTTATAAGTATGGAGTTTTAGATGAAAAATATGATTATTCAAATGACAAAAGAGCAATACTATTAGAGAATCAAGTTCAAAAAATAAATATTGTTTTCTCCCAACTTTTTACTCTAGATTCATTTAAATCTAAAACTGAACAAAAATTAATTTCCTCTGGATTTTCAAATCAGCAAGCTGCTTTTAATACAATCATAAATGATATATTAAAGCCTAATGTTACTCTAAATAAGTCTATAACTCAAAAAGCACTTCAAGAAGAACTAGATAAAGTTTCACTAGCAAGAGGCAGTATAGAAAAAGGGGCTTTAATTATCTCTAAAAGAGAGCAAGTTGAAGGCGAAAAATACAATATTTTAAAATCGTTAGAGGCAGAATATGAGTCACAAATTTGGAGTGCAACAAATTACAACTGGGTAATTTTTGCCTATACACTATTAGTAGCACTTGCTCTTTTGATGCTTTTACTTTTTTTAAGAAAATATAGGATGGATGTATTTTTAAATAATACTAAAGTCACATTTATATTTTTTAACATGTTGCTGATGATTTTATTAACAACATTAATAATTAATTATGACGCTAAGTTTGTATATGTTGTACCTCTTTGTGTATTGCCTTTGGTTTTAAAAGCATTTTTTGATGCAAGGTTAGGATTGTTTGCTCACGTACTCACAGTATTGTTATTGGGCTTTATTGTGCCAAATAGCTACGAGTATATGTTTTTGCAAATTATTGCTGGAATTGTAACGATTCTTACTGTATCTGAGTTATATAAACGTGCTAACTTGTTTATATCTGTAGGACAAATAACATTAATTTATATTATAGCATATTTCGCGTTTTTTGTAATTCATGAAGGCAGCATATCCAATATAAGGGTTGAAACTTTTGGAATGTTTATACTTTGCGGACTAGCAACATTATTTGTTCAACCATTAATATATATATATGAAAAACTTTTTGGCTTAGTTTCAGATGTTTCGCTTTTAGAACTTTCTGATACAAATACTAAACTATTGAAAGAATTATCAGATAAAGCTCCAGGAACTTTTCATCATTCATTAAATGTTGCAAACTTAGCTGAAGCTTCTGCAAACGAGATTGGAGCAAATGCAATGTTAGTAAGAGTAGGAGCATTGTATCATGATATTGGGAAAATGAAGAATCCTACTTATTTTACAGAAAATCAATCAACAGGAATTAATCCACATGATGAATTATCCTCAACAGAAAGTGCAAGAGTTATAATTAATCATGTTATTGATGGAGTAGAAATAGCAAAAAAATATAATTTACCAGATAGAGTTATTGATTTTATTAGGACCCATCATGGAACTAGTTTGGTGTATTATTTTTATTCAAAAGAAAAAGAGTATGATGTAAGTATTAATGATGAAGATTTTAAATATCCTGGACCAAAACCATATAGTAAGGAAACTGCAATTTTAATGATGTGTGATAGTGTTGAAGCAGCCTCAAAAAGCTTAAAAGAACCATCATCAACAAAAATTGATGCATTTGTAGAATCGATTATAAACAAACAAATGGAAAATGGGCAGTTTTTAAATGCTAATATTACCTTTAAAGAAATTGAATCTATAAAGAAAGTATTAAAAAATAAACTAGCTAATATCTTCCATCTCAGGATAGAATATCCAGAATAAAAATTTAAGAACAAAAAGTTTAAAAAATAGTTGCGTTCTTTATAATGAAAACTTACATTTGCATCCGCATTTATAAAGCGTACGTTCATAAAATATTGGAGAGTTGCCAGAGTGGTTAATGGAGCAGTTTGCTAAACTGTCGACGGGAAACTGTCGCGTGGGTTCGAATCCCACACTCTCCGCAATAATAGATAATCGATTCGGGGTGTAGCGTAGCCCGGTTATCGCGCCGCGTTTGGGACGCGGAGGTCGCAGGTTCGAATCCTGCCACCCCGACAAATTTAGAGTTACGGGCTCGTAGCTCAGCTGGATAGAGCACCTCCCTTCTAAGGAGGCGGTCATAGGTTCGAATCCTATCGGGCTCACAAAAAGTCTTAACAGAAATGTTAGGACTTTTTTGTTTTATAATTCTTTTATAATCAATTAGTTATTTTTTGTTTTCTTACAATTTTAGAGTGCAGTTTGTCGATTTTTACTATTAAAAAGTGTATTTCATCGAATTTATTGGTTATTTTAACGAGTAATTTGATTGTCTTAAATTTATTTTAACATATATTTGCCTACATAATTTCATTTAAACCCCAAATCAAATGAAAACCTACTTAAATAAAGCAATTGCTTTTGCAATTTTGCTTACTTCATTTTATAATTGTGCTATTGAATCAATAGACAATTTGCAAGATCAATCAATCGATATAATTAATATTGAGGATTCTCAAGCAAACACTTGTACTGGTATTTCTCCAAAAGCAAGAATGACCAACAATGGAACGATTCCATTCGATTTTGAGATTTATGACTCTAGTGGTAGTTTAATTATTGGATTCTATAATGTTTTACCAAGTACACAAACTGATTGGTATTCATTTGATGAAGATAATACCATATTTGTTGTAGAGAATGATTCTGTTGAAGATCAAAAAGTTTCACACCAAATGGAAAACTGTACTGAGATAAATTTAGAAATAGATTCTAATAATCTGTTAACTAACGCTCAGCCTCAGCAAGCTTCTAACTAATTTTAGAGCAAACTAATACAATTTTTTCTTCATTAAGATTTGTAGTAAAGAATAGGAATTTATTCCCACCATCTTTAATTCTAGTCTTTTTTCGGATTTGTTCAACCGTTTCAGGAAAGTTACGAGTAGTAATATTTGCTTTAGTTATGTTTAAGTCTTTTAGCTGTTTCTTGCTGTAAGCGATAACAGATTCAATTTTAAAACACCTGCCTGGGAACTCAATAACCTCATCATTTGTGTATAAATGCGAGTGTTTATGAAGCTTTAGGACTTGTAGTTGTTTTGATACTGAATTAAATGCACCAGCTTTTAGTATTGCTGAATTTGGCTCATAAAGATAGGTGAGTGGTAGGTTACAATTTGAAACTATGTTAGATTCATCTTCTAGATAAAAATTGAAGCTTTCTGTAAAATCGTTTTTTAGATTTGTTGTTTGTAATTCAATTTTTGAGTTATAATTCTCTTCTAAAATCCAGAGTAGTTCTTTAACCTCATTGTTAATTGCTACTATATGAATAGTTTTTACATGTTTTAATTCATTAATTCCAATAGAAATATCTAACAAAGGAGAGGTCTTTATCATCACATTTTTTGAATGCTGAAATAACAAATCTATATGTTCAGGAATATTAGGTAAACAATCGCTTAGCATAAAAACTTTGCCTTTACTATCATGTCGTCTAGATGGATCTACATAAATCCAATCGTATTTAGTATTGCAATTTTTTAAGTATTCAATTCCATCAGTTAAGATGGTATTAATATTAGTAGATTTTAGTTGCTTGTAGTTATGTTTAACAATTTGATGTAGCTCATCATTTATTTCGCAATGAGTAACATTTTTAAATTGTTTTGAGAAATAATAACAATCTACTCCAAAACCTCCTGTTAAATCAATTATTGAATTACCACTAATTAATGACGATTTGTGCTTAGCAGTAATCTCTGATGATGTTTGCTCTATGTTAAGCTTATTTGGATAGTATATTCTTTCTGTTGCGTACCAAGTTGGTAGTTTTGTTTCACACTTTTTTTTAGATTCAATTTGCTCAATAATTTCTAAAGTTTCAACAGAATTAAATTGTGTTCCTTTTAGAATTAAAGAAGTAATATCAGAATTTAAATTATTATTTATAAACTCCTGAATACTAGTATTTAAAATTGATTCATTCAATGTGATACTATAAATCTTTTGTGAGTCGCTTAACTATTTTATTTTCAGATAAAAACTCTTTTAATATCACTTTAATAGCTGTGTAAGTTGGTACAGCTACAACCATACCTATAATCCCAAAAAGAATTCCAGCAATTATTATTATTAAGAAAATTTCTAAAGGATGAGATTTTACACTTTTTGAAAAAATTATTGGCTGACTAACAAAATTATCTACTAGTTGAGCAATAATAAAACCAATAAACACATAAATTGTTTTTGGTAGAATTACATCACTAAAACTTTGCCCTAAAAAGCTAGTCATTGTTAGTATTATTACTAAAGATGCACTAATTAATGGACCAACATATGGTATAAGGTTAAGTAAGGCACATAAAAAAGCAATAACAATTGCATTATGTACACCAAATATAAGTAGTACAATAGTATATAATATGAATAGAATTAAAATCTGGAAAACGAGTCCAACAAAGTATCTAGATAGTAAATCCTTAATTTTTGTTGATGAGTTTTTCCAGCGCGATTCTTTATTATCAGGAATAAAAGTCATTATACCACTTTCAAATAACTTACTATCCTTTAAGAAGAAAAACGATATAAATATTACTGAAAACAAGCCTATAGTAAAACTACCAAAACCGCTAATTAAACCATTAAGAAGGTCTGGAATTATAGCAAAATCTATTTTTTCTAAGAGATTAGATTGCTTTATAGTTTCTTGGACATCTATTTGGTTGACTTCAAAATAGGTTACTATTTGCTGATATAAATCTTGAATATTAGCTTGTAACTCATTCATGTTTAAAAGAGCCAAATTATGACTCTGCTCTATAATTAAAGGAATGAATAAGCTTACTAAACCAAGTAGTACAAGTACAAGAAGTGTCATTGTAACAATAACAGCTAATGTATTATTAAACTTTAATTTTCTGCATAAAAATAAAACTACAGGTCTACCAATTAATGATACAACTGCAGCAATGGCTATGTAAATAATTACAGATTGAATTTGATATAAAAAATATAAAACCAGAAATATACCTAGTATTATTCCTAGAGCACGTAAAATACCGTTAGCAATTATTTTTGAATTCATATTGTAAATATAATTGAATTTTAGGTTTTATACTTTTGTATTTTTAGTTAACTGTTTGGTTATTTCGTAGAATGCAATTGTAGTTGCTTGAACAACATTCATACTACTGTTTTGTCCAAACATATTAATATGAATTACTACATCAGATAGATTTAATACTTCTTCAGAAATGCCAAAATTTTCGTCACCAACAATTAATGCTATAGGTTGTTGTATTGGAATTTTATAAGTATTAATAGGCTTACTGTTTGATGTAATTTCTAGAGCAACAATAAAATAACCTTTATCCTTAAGTGTTTTTACTTCATTAAGAGTATTAATGCAGATTTTATAGCTAACCACTTTTTCTGTAGCTCTAGAGGTTTTCGTTATTTTTCTTCCAATAGTAATATTGTCTCCACAAAATATAATGCCTTCAATACCAAACGCGTCTGCGCTTCTAAATAAGCTACCAATATTAGGAGCATTAGAAACGTTTTCGCAAACCAAAGTAATCGGAAATGTTTCTTTGTTAAAAGTTGTATTGTAATGGTTTAGTTGCATCCAAATATTTTAGAAAGAATAGCAATTGAAATTTAAACATTTACAAGATAGATGTGAAGGGATTGTTCCAAAACATGAATAGTAATAATGATAACTATCTATTCCAGTAGAATAAGTATGTTCATTAATTTCTGGCATAGATTGGAAGATAAATGATAAACAAATAAAAACGGAAAAGAGTTTTGTAATTATTGAGTGCTTTTTCATATATCTAGCTTAATGCTCAAAAGCGTATTTCACAATATTAGCTCCCATTTTTAATGCTTTTTCTCTTACTTCAAATGGGTCATTATGTACTTCTTCATCTTCCCAACCATCACCTAAATCGCTTTCAAAAGTAAATAACAAGACTAATCTGCCTTCATGAAAAATTCCAAAAGCTTGAGGACGTTTTCCTTCGTGTTCATGAATTTTCGGTAAACCTTCAGGAAATTTAAAAGCAATGTTAAAAATTTCATGAGTTTTTGGAAGCTCTATCAGCTCTTTATCAGGAAACACTTTCTTTAACTCTTTTGTTATATATGGTTGCATTCCGTAATTGTCATCAATATGCAAAAACCCACCAGAAATAAGATAATTTCTTAAATTTTCAGCGTCTGCTTCACTAAAAAATACATTTCCATGACCTGTCATGTGTAACATTGGGTATTG
Organism: Aquaticitalea lipolytica; assembly: GCF_014641635.1. GTDB lineage: Bacteria > Bacteroidota > Bacteroidia > Flavobacteriales > Flavobacteriaceae > Aquaticitalea > Aquaticitalea lipolytica. The sequence continues at coordinate 49,588 of NZ_BMIC01000002.1, forward strand.
AAAAATATCAATACTACTTGGTTCTACAGTTTCTGGTTTTGGATTTATTTTGGTGTTAATATTTGCGTTGCAAAATGCGATTAAATTTGGAACAGAAGTTGGGTTGCCATACCAATCGCCACCACCTTTATATTTAAGCACAGCTATGTCTTGTGATAACATAACTAACGAGAAGAGTGAAAATAAAATTGAAAAAGTGGTTTTCATATATTATTCATTAACAAATGCGATACTATGGCAAGCAACAATTGCTGCTGTTTCGGTTCGTAATCTAGTTTCTCCCAAAGTTACAGGAATAAATCCATTTTGAAGCGCTTGCTTGATTTCTTTAACACTAAAATCGCCTTCAGGACCAATTAGTATTAATACATCTTCATTTGGTTGTAACTCTTTTTTGAAAGACTTTTTATCTGTTTCTTCACAATGCGCAATAAATTTTTGACCAGTAAATTCTTGTTTTACAAACTCTTTAAATGATATAGTATTATTAAGTTTTGGCATGTAATAATGCAAAGATTGTTTCATAGCAGATTGTAGAATTTTTTCAAAACGATCTATTTTAATAACTTTTCGTTCGCTATGATCGCAAATAATAGGAGTAATGGTATCTATTCCTATTTCGGTAGCTTTTTCTAAAAACCATTCATATCTGTCGTTCATTTTTGTTGGAGCAACAGCTATATGAACATTATATTTTCTTTCTGGTTTAAAAGCTTTAGACGTTATTGTTGCGATGCAGTTTTTAATATCAGCTAATGTTATTTCGGCAATAAAAAGCCAACCTTTACCATTAGTAATATGTAAGTCATCACCAACCGATTTTCGTAATACTTTTACAATATGTTTGCTTTCTTCACGATCAAAGGTGATTTGAGAAGTATTCTCGTTGACATCTGGATTGAAAAACAATTGCATTATTTAATGTTTTCGGTCACTTTTAAAACTTTTATTTCTTCAATAAGTTTTGTGTCGTGCGTTTTTAAAATTACATAATACCATTGACGATCAGGAATATCTACTGTAAAAATATCATCAACTTTATATGAAGAATTAATAACTGCGTCTTCAAACTCAGGCACCATATCACCATGAGTAAACCATCCTAAATCGCCACCTCTATTAGCACTATCATCCATTGAGTATAAGCTAGCTAGGTCTTTAAAACGAAAACCATCTTTATACTTTTTAATAATTTTAGCACGCAATTCGGCTATTTCTTCAGCTGATTTTTTTGAACCATCTAAATAGATATAACTAATTCTGAAATATGGAATTTCATGTTTATCAATAATCTTGTAATAAGTTTTATCAATATCTGTCTTTATAGTTTTTTTTTCTCCTCTACCTAATGCAAATAAATCATCAGCTAATGGTGTTTTGTGCTTTTCTTTGTTGAATGTGATTATTTGTCCTTTATAGGATTTATTGGTTTCAATAAATTTTGTGGCTTGAGTTTCATCTTGAATAGAATCTAATTGACTCTCAAAATTGTTTTGTGAAACTGCGATGCAGCTTAATAAAATTAAAAAAGTGGTTAGTAGGTTTTTAAGCATAATTAGGTTTTTAGAATTTAATTCAAATTTAAAAGGAAAGTTTAAGTATTAAACAGGAATTAATTTAAGTTTTTAAGAATTGATTGTTTACAACTTGCTTTGGTAAGTTATATCTTCAACCTAGCAGAAGCAATAACATTTTGTTCTGCAAAATCACCTTCTAGATATTTTAAATACCCAACAATGGCAATCATAGCTGCATTATCTGTTGTAAACTCAAATTTAGGCACATAAGTTGTCCATCCAAACTTTGCTTCACCATCTTTTAAAGCTTTACGTATTCCAGAATTAGCTGAAACACCTCCACCAATAGCAATATGTTTTATTCCTGTTTGCTTTGATGCTATTTTAAGTTTATCAATCAATATTCCAATGATAGTATATTGTATAGAAGCGCAAATATCATTCAAATTATCTTCAATAAAATTTGGATTTTCCTTCGTTTCCTTTTGAATAAAATATAAAATCGCAGTTTTAAGTCCCGAAAAACTAAAATTTAATCCATCAACTTTGGGTTTTGTAAACTTAAAAGCTTTCGGATTACCAATTTGTGCACGTTTGTCAATTTCTGGTCCAGCAGGATAACCTAAACCAAGTATTTTTCCACTTTTATCAAAAGCTTCACCAACAGCATCATCAATAGTTTCGCCAATAACTTCCATATCAAAATAATGATTCACCTTTACAATTTGTGTGTGACCACCAGAAATCGTCATCGCTAAAAACGGAAAAGGAGGCTTATTAAAACCTTCTTCATCAATAAAATGAGCCAAAATATGAGCAGACATGTGGTTAACATCTATTAAAGGAATACCTAAACCATAGGCTAATGATTTTGCAAACGATGTACCAACAAGTAAAGAACCCATTAGTCCAGGACCTCTTGTAAAAGCAATTGCACTTAACTGCGATTTATCTATATTTGCTTTTTTAAGTGCTTGATCTACAACAGGAACAATGTTTTGCTGATGTGCTCTAGATGCCAATTCTGGCACTACACCACCATATTCAATATGAATTTTTTGACTCGCAACAACATTGCTTAAAATCTTTCCGTTAAGCATTACAGAAGCCGCTGTATCATCACATGACGACTCAATACCAAGAATATAAATATTTTGTGAAGACATTATTAAAATTTAGGCACAATAATTGTTAATTTTGACTTCAAAGTTATAACTTTAATACGTATCAAAAAATTCTTCAAAATAATATCAAAAATTGCAGCAATACTTTTGCTGCTTTTCATCATTTTGATGTTGGTGCTTTCTATTTCTTCAGTTCAAACTTTTATAGGTAATAAAGTAACAAAACGTATTAACGACGAGTTTAAAACCAATATTAGTATTGGCCAAGTTGGTTTACAGTTTAATGGCGATGTAGAATTGAAAAATATTTACATTCAAGATTATAAAAAAGACACGTTAATTAATATTAATGAACTTAATACATCAATTTTAAGTTTTAAAAAGCTTTACGACGGAAAATTAACCTTTGGTGATATTGATGTTTATGGCTTAACATTTAATATTAAAACCTATAAAGGAGAAGAAGACACGAATTTAGATGTGTTTGTTGCTAAGTTTGATGAAGATAACCCTCGAGAAGAAAAAAGCCAGTTTTTATTATCTTCTAGTGATGTGTCTATTTATGAAGGTGTTTTTAGAATGACAAACGAGAACAAAGAAACACCAAAAATTATCGAGTTTAATGATTTAAACCTTAATGCCACTAATTTTTTAATTAATGGAAGCGATGTAAGTGCAAGAATTAATACACTAGCGTTTAAAGACAGTAGAGGTTTAGAGGTGAAAAATATGGTTACTAATTTTGAATATACATTAGACCATATGAGTTTTCAGAATATGAGTATAAAAACTACAAACTCATTTTTAGTAGGCGATGTAAGGTTTAACTATAAAAGAGAGGATTTACAGTTTTTTACAGATAAAGTAGAGGTTGTTGCAAACTTTAGTGCATCTGATATATTATTGGATGAGTTAAATACTTTTTATAATGAGTTTGGCACTAATCAGCATGCAAAACTTAGTGCAAATATTACTGGTACACTAAATAATTTACAAGCCAATAATTTAAAAGTTACTACAAGCTCACAAACAAGAATATATGGAGATATAAACTTTAAAAACCTCTTTAATAGTCAAGACGATAATTTTGTGTTAGATGGCAGGTTTGATGATTTATCTTCAAATTATTACGATTTAAGAGCTCTTTTGCCAAATCTTTTGGGTGAATCTATACCAACAATATTTAGTAAGCTTGGTAATTTTTCTATTAATGGAACTTCAAATATTTCATCAACAGCAATTAGAGCAAATTTAGATATTCATACAGGTATTGGTCATATAACCTCTGATATGTATTTATCTCAAATAGATAATATAGATAATGCTAAATATAAAGGTAAAGTTATTTTTAATGAGTTCGACTTAGGAGTTCTACTAAACGATCCTACTGTTAAACTTACATCATTTGATTTAGATGTGGACGGAAAAGGGTTTACCCTTAAAAATTTAAATACAGATGTAAAAGGACATATATTTTCTTTAGATTATAATAATTATGTCTATAAAAATGCTGAGATTTCTGGAGAACTAGGTAATAATGTTTTTAACGGGTTACTAATCTCTAATGATGAGAATTTTAAATTTAAGTTTAATGGTTTAGCAGATTTATCAAAAGATATTAAGGCATTAGATTTTACGGCTGATGTTGAATACGCAAATTTAAGTGCACTAAATTTTATTCAGAAAGATAGTATTTCAATCTTTAAAGGTAATGTATCTATGTCTATGAAAGGATCTAATATAGATGATGCTTATGGTAACTTATCCTTTAAAAATACAACATACATAAATCAGAATGATGAATATTATTTTGAAGATTTTGATATAACATCACGATTTGATAATGACAAAAGAATTATACATGTAAATTCTCCTGATATAATTGAAGGTAGTGTAGTAGGGAATTTTAAATTTAAAGATATTAGTAAGCTTATTGAGAACTCTGTAGGAAGTATATACACAAATTATAAGCCTTACAAAATTGAACCAAATCAGTATTTAGATTTTAATTTCACAATTTATAATAAAATAGTAGAGGTCTTCTATCATAAATTGGAGCTCGGTAAAAATACTTTTGTAAAAGGAAGGGTTGAAAGTGACGAAAGAGGATTTAATTTAACTTTTAAATCTCCACAAATAAAACTCCAAGACTATTTTGCTAATAATATCAGCTTAAAAATAGATAATAGCAATCCGCTGTTTAACACGTTTGTTGAGATAGATTCTTTAAATACAAACTACTATAACGTATCTAAATTCAACCTCATTAATGTTACAATGAGAGATACACTCTTTATTAAATCTGAATTTAAAGGAGGCAAAAGAAACAAAGATGATTATAATTTAAGTTTGTTTTACACTATAAATAAAGAGAACAAATCTGTTGTAGGGTTTAAAAAATCTAACGTAACATTTAAAGATAATACTTGGGAGATTAATGAAAAAAGAGATAGGTTAAACAAGATTACCTTCGATAGAGATTTTAAGCAATTTGATATTGATAATATTGTAATGAATCATCTTAATGAAGAGATTGAACTCTCAGGAGTTGTTAGAGATTCAACATATAAAAACATAAAGCTAAACTTTAAAGATGTCGATTTAACCAAAATTACACCACGACTCGATAGCATATCCTTTGCAGGTAATGTTAATGGTAAATTAGAAGTTTTACAACAAAATGGAGTATATGTGCCAAATTCTAATGTGCTTATAAGTAAGTTTAAGTTTAATGAGCATGAATTGGGTAACTTAAAGGCAGATATAATTGGTAACAAATCACTTACAAATTATACTGTGGATGTATTGTTGCAGAATGATAAGTTAAAATCGCTAATTGCTAAAGGAGATATAGATGTTAGTTCAAAAAACTCTAGTATAAATTTAGATATAAATTTTGATGAGTTTCAGTTAGAACCACTTAATGTATTTGGCGTTGGTGTCATTGAAAATATTCGAGGAGTTGCTTCTGGTAGAGCTAAAGTTTCTGGAAGTCTTAAAAAACCACAAATTAATGGAGATTTAATATTAAACAATGCAGGATTAACTATTCCATATTTAAATGTTGATTATGCTTTCGATTTTGACACAGAGGTAAAATTAGAACAACAAAAATTTGTGTTTAACGATGTTACACTAACAGACTCTGAATATTTCTCTAGAGCTAACCTAAATGGATATATAAGCCATAATAATTTTTCCGATTGGAAACTCGGACTAGATATAGATACAAACAGATTATTAGTACTTAATACCCAAGATTCTGAAGAGTCTCTTTATTACGGAACAGGATTTATAAAAGGAACCGCAAGTATTTATGGACCAACAGATCAATTAGTAATCAAAGTAGATGGAAGTACTGAGCCAGGTACTGTTTTTAAAATTCCGTTAAATGATATGGAGAGTTTTGGTGACAATTCATATTTACATTTTTTAAGTCCTGAAGAAAAAGCAGCTCGTTTGCGAGGTGAACAAATTGCCGACACAGAAATTAAAGGGTTAGAACTAGACTTCAATTTAGATGTAAAGCAAAACGCAGATATAGAGATTGTTATTGATAGAAACTCTGGAAGTACAATTCGTGGTAATGGCGAAGGGAACTTACTTTTTAATATCAATACCAATGGAAAGTTTAAGATGTGGGGAGACTTTTCGATTTATCGAGGAACCTATAATTTTAAGTATGGTGGCCTTTTTGAAAAAACGTTTTTTGTTGAACAAGGTGGAAAAATAGAGTGGGAAGGCGATCCTATGAAAGCCCAGTTAAATTTAAAGGCTATATACACAACTAACGCAAATCCATCGGTATTATTAGATAATCCAATAAATCGAACAATCCCTGTTGAAGTAGAAATTAACCTAACAGGTCAATTAGAGCAACCAGAGCCAGATTTTACGTTTAATTTCCCTAATGTAAGTTCAACTATAAAATCAGAGTTAGACTATCGTTTAGAATCTAAAGAGAGTAGAGATAACCAAGCTATATACTTGTTAGCCACTGGATCTTTTGCTAGTGATATTAGTCTTGGTCAGCAGGCTTATGGTACAATTGCCGATAGAGTAAATGGATTAGTTAATAGCTTTTTTGATAATGGAGATGGTAAATTTGATATAAATCTTAATTTAAAACCAAGTGAGGTTACTCCAGATTACAGATCAGATACCGAAGTTGGTTTAACTCTACGTACAAAAATTAGTGAAAGAGTTTTAATTAATGGTAAAGTTGGAGTACCAGTTGGAGGTGTTAATGAGACTGTTATTGCTGGTGATGTTCAAATTGATGTACTATTAAATGAAGATGGTTCACTTACAGCCAAGTTTTTTAACCGAGAAAACAACATACGTAATTTTGGTGAAGAGATTGGCTATACTCAAGGAGTAGGATTATCATATAATGTAGAGTTTGATACTTTTAAAGAATTGTTTCAAATCATCTTTTCTGGAAAGAACAAAAAAGAAAAAAAGGATGAAAAAAAGAAAGATGATCAGGCAACAAAAAGAGACGATGAAAATCTTCCAGATTACATCACTATGAAGCAAAAAACAGATAAAAAAGAAAATTAAATCCATTATTTTTTAACTTTTTTCCATCTTTTTATTAACGAAAACGTTTGAGTTTTTGAGTGTCTGTTAAATTATCTCAAATAGTACTATATTTCTAATAATTGTTTACTAGCTTTACTTTTCAAACGAAAAAATACATGTCAAAAAGCATAAAAAAAATTGGTGTGATGACCTCTGGAGGCGACTCTCCAGGAATGAATGCTGCCATTCGATCTGTTGTTAGAACTTGTGCATATCACAATATAGAATGTGTTGGGATTTATCGTGGCTACGAAGGAATGATTGAAGGTGATTTTAAAGAGTTAAATGCTCGTAGTGTAAAAGGAATAATTAATAAAGGAGGTACAGTTTTAAAATCGGCTCGTTCAAATGAATTTAGAACACCTGAAGGACGCAAAAGTGCTCACAAAAAACTTACTGAAGCTAATATTGATGCATTAGTATTAATTGGAGGTGATGGTACATTTACAGGAGGATTATTTTTTAATAAAGAATTTAACTTTCCTGTAATTGGTATTCCTGGAACCATAGATAATGATATATATGGCACAACACACACACTTGGCTTTGATACAGCCTTAAATACAGTAGTTGAATGCATTGATAAAATTAGAGATACAGCAAGCTCTCATAACCGATTATTTTTTGTTGAAGTAATGGGTCGCGATGTTGGCCACATAGCTTTAAATGCAGGAGTTGGTGCAGGAGCAGAGGAGATATTAATCCCTGAAGAAGATTTAGGATTAGAACGCCTTTTGGAATCTTTAAGACGAAGTAAACAATCTGGTAAATCATCAAGTATTGTGGTTGTAGCTGAAGGTGATAAAATTGGTAAAAATGTTTTTGAGCTTAAAGACTACGTAGAAGCAAATATGACTGAATATGAAGTTAGAGTTTCAGTTTTAGGCCATATGCAAAGAGGAGGTTCTCCTTCTTGTTTTGATAGAGTTTTAGCAAGTAGAATGGGAGTAAAGGCTGTTGAAAGTTTATTAGAAGGTAAAACTAATTATATGGTTGGTCTTCTTAATGATGAAATAGCATTAACACCTTTAGAGCAAGCAGTAAAAGGAAAATCAAAAATTAATAAAGAATTATTACGCGTGTCAGACATCATGTCGACATAATAAACAATTAAAAAAGAAAGAAATTAAGATGTCAAATTTAAAATTAGGAATTAACGGATTCGGTAGAATTGGACGTATAGTATTTAGAGCAACTCTAAAAAAACCAGGAGTAGATGTAGTTGCAATTAACGATTTATTAGAAGTAGAACATTTAGCATATTTATTAGAGTACGATTCTGTTCATGGCAGATTTGATGGTACTATTGAAGTGAAAGATGGACATTTAGTTGTTAACGGAAAAACAATTAGAGTGACTGCAGAAAGAGATCCAAAAAACCTAAAATGGGATGAAGTAGGAGCAGATGTTGTTGCAGATTGTACAGGTATTTTTACCACTTTAGAAACTGCAAATTATCATATTATAGCTGGAGCTAAAAAAGTAGTTATTTCAGCACCAAGTAAAGATGCTCCAATGTTTGTAATGGGAGTAAATCACAAAGAAGTAAAGACCTCAGATAAAATTGTATCTAACGCATCTTGTACAACAAATTGTTTAGCTCCAATGGCTAAAATACTAGATGATAATTTTGGTATCGAAGAAGCTTTAATGACAACTGTACATGCTACTACAGCAACACAATTAACGGTTGATGGTCCTTCTAGAAAAGATTATAGAGGTGGTCGTAGTGCTTTAGTTAATGTTATTCCTGCTTCAACAGGAGCTGCAAAAGCAGTAGGTAAAGTTATTCCTCATTTAAACGGAAAATTAACAGGAATGGCATTTCGTGTACCAACAGCTGATGTTTCAGTGGTAGATTTAACATTCAGAACCAAAAAAGAAACATCATTAGAAGAAATTAAAAAAGCATTTAAAGAGGCTTCTGAAGGATCAATGAAAGGTATTGTTGGCTATACTGAAGAAATGGTGGTTTCATCTGATTTTATTGGTGAAACTTGTACTTGTGTTTTTGATGCTGATGCTTCAATAGAGTTAAATTCTAGATTCTTTAAAACAGTAGGTTGGTATGATAATGAGTTTGCATATTCAACTAAATTAGTTGAGTTAGCACAACACATACATTCTTTATAATTATAACAATATATTCCGTGAAAGTTCTGCTATATTTGTTATAGTGATAATTTTTACGGAATTTTTTATTCATAAAATATATGATTTTAATTGTTGATAGTGGTTCTACAAAAGCAGATTGGATTTCTGTAGATAATAATGGAAAACAGCTTTTAGAAAAAATAAGAACACTTGGTTTAAATCCAGCAATTCTTAAAGAGAAAAAGATTTATAAAATAATTAAATCTAGTGATGAATTAATGCAGCATAGAAAAGATGTCACACATATCTTTTTTTATGGAGCAGGCTGTGGTACAGAAAAACCACGTTTACAATTAAAAGCTATACTAGAAGATATTTTTATTAATGCTGAAGTAGATGTGCAAGAAGATACTTATGCAGCAGTAAGAGCAACGTTAAGTCATGATGATGAAGCTGCAGTAGTTTGTATTTTGGGGACAGGTTCTAATTGTAGTTATTATGATGGAGAACGTTTACATCAAAAAATAAAGTCGTTGGGTTACACGCTTATGGACGACGCTTCAGGGAATTATTATGGTAAAGAATTAATAAGAGATTATTACTTTAATCATATGCCAGAAGTTATTAAAGTATCATTTGCAGATAAGTATAATCTAGATGCAGATTATATTAAATACAACCTTTACAAACAGCCAAATCCTAATGCGTATTTAGCGAGTTTTGCTGAATTTTTATTTTTGAATAAAGACTCAGAATACATTCAAAACCTTATTAAACAAGGTATAAGACGTTTTGCAAAAAACATGATTTTACAGTTTAAAAATGAAATTGAAGTTGTTCCTGTACATTTTGCAGGTTCGATTGCATTTTTCTGTAAAGATGAAATACATGAAGTAGCAAAAGAACTTAATTTTAAAGTCGGTAACATTGTTAGAAGACCAATTGAAGGATTGGTAACTTATCATACAAATCAATTATAATGGAAATTGCATTAATTGCTCATGATGGAAAAAAAGCCGAAATGGTTCAGTTTTTAAATGAGCATAGAGAGATATTACATCAAAAAGAAATTACACTTGTATCTACTGGTACAACAGGTAAAAAGGTAAAAAAAGCAGGTTTTGAGGTTTTAAGATTGTTGTCTGGACCTTTAGGTGGAGATGCTCAAATAGCTGCAAGAGTCGCTGAAGGTAAATGCAATATGGTTTTGTTTTTTAGAGACCCTTTAGAAAAGCATCCTCATGAGCCAGATGTTTTAATGCTTATGCGCTTATGTGATGTACACGACGTACCATTAGCTACAAATCCTGCTACTGCTGCATTATTAATGAAAGGGCTTTAAACTTAACTATTCATTGTAAACCCTGTTTTCTTGCTCTTCAACTCTTATAAAAGTTGTACGTTTTGTCAGTTCTTTAAGTCGTTGTGCTCCAACATAAGTACAGGTGCTTCTAACGCCTCCTAAAATATCTTGTAATGTAGTTTCTACTTTACCTCTGTAAGGTACTTCAACAGTTTTACCTTCGCTTGCTCTATATTCTGCAACACCACCAACATGCTTATCCATTGCTGTTTCAGAGCTCATGCCATAAAATAGCTTATAAGTTTTTCCGTTTTTCTCAACAATGTCACCACCACTTTCATCGTGTCCAGCAAGCATTCCACCAAGCATAACAAAATCTGCTCCAGCACCAAATGCTTTAGCAACATCACCAGGAGTTGCACAACCACCATCACTAATAATTTGTCCTCCTAATCCATGAGCAGCATCAGCACACTCAATAATAGCAGATAATTGCGGATAACCAACACCTGTTTTTACACGTGTTGTACAAACCGAACCTGGACCAATACCAACTTTTACAATATCTGCTCCAGCAAGCAAAAGCTCTTCAACCATTTCGCCAGTAACTACATTACCAGCAATAATAACTTTATCAGGATATTGGTTTCGAGTTTGTTTTACAAAGTTTACAAAGTGCTCAGAATAGCCATTTGCTACATCTATACAAATAAATTTAAGATCGTTTTGCAACTCTAAAATAGCTTTTAGCTTTTCAGCATCATGTTTTCCTGTTCCTGTGCTTATAGCAATGTAATCGTGTAAGTACTTAGGAGCGTTAGATAAAAATGCTTCCCATTCTTGTATAGAGTAGTGCTTATGTATTGCAGTAAAAAGTTTGTGTTTTGATAGCGTTAAAGCCATTTCAAAAGTGCCAACAGTATCCATATTTGCAGCCATAATAGGTATGCCTTTCCAAACAGTTGTACTATGTAAAAACTTAAATTCTCTATCTAAATTTACCTGAGCTCTACTTTTTAGGGTAGAACGTTTAGGTCTAATCATAACATCTTTAAAGCCTAGCTTTATATCATATTCTATTCGCATTGTCGTGACATATTTGGTTACTATCAAATGTACGTACTATGCATAAATTTTAAAGCTATAATTTACTATTTTGAAGAACGATTTATTAACAACTGTTTATATAATGGTTAATATCGTAAATGTAAGTTTATTGATTATAAAATTAAAAAAAGCTAACTTCGTTTAACTAGTGATATAGATAATTAAAACAATCTATATTGTTGCATTAGCTACAATTATGAGTAAAATCGATAAGAAAGAAATATTAGTTAGTAGTGCAAAATCCATTTTTGGAGTAATTCCATTTGCTGGTACTGCACTTAATGAACTTTTTTTTGAATATAATGGTTCCATAAAACAAAAGAGGCTAAATAATTTTATTGATATTCTATCAGAATATTTTGCGAAAAATTCAGATGTCAAAATTGAGAATATAAAAACAGAAGATTTCAATGATATCTTTGAGTCTGTTTTAAGAAGAGTTGTACAAACAAAATCAGAATTGAAATTAATTCGCTTTAAGGATATATTAATTACTCAACTAAATAATCCAATTCAAGAAATTGAGCTAGTGGAGTTATATTTAGATTTGATAAGTTCTTTGTCTGAAGAAGAAATTTCCATTTTACATGGCCACAGAAATTTTGACCTTAACTATGAAGAAGAAATAAATAATCTCAACAAACTACGAGACGAGTTGAATCAAATAACTGAAAAACAAAAACGAGAAACGATAATTATTAATCAATCTAGATACCATGATGATGAAGTTAGAGTGAAATCTGGAATTGAAGAAATTGAAGACAAAATTGAACCACTAAAAAAATTAAGAACATCTGAATATTACGAATTATCATATCAAAAATTTGAATTCTATAAACAAAGATTATTTTCAAAAGGTTTACTAGTTGATAATCGTATGAATAGAAATGGAAGTTTTGCTTTTCAAAATATGGGAATCACTGAATTTGGACTTGAGTTTCTTGATTTTATAATTAATAGTGAAAAATAACAGTAGCTAACAACGTGTATAATTAATTACTACGAATTTTATAGTCGGAAAATGATTCGCGCACTTTTCCGTAACAAGCCATACACAACAGTGTTAAACAACTCTCTTAAAAACTCTGTTAATAAATCTTAAATTTGGTATTGTGTAACAAATTGGTTTGACTTATCTTTGCCATAGTTATAAAAAAAGAACACCACATGTTTGAATTTGATCAATATTTAGGATTTTTAGCATTTTTAACCATATTAACTATCGGTTTTTGGTTAATGATATTTTTAATAACTTTTGTAATTCCTTATTGGATTGGTGGTTCATTAATTGAGCGCCTTAAAGAAATAAGAGAAGAAAAGAAAGCAAAACGTGATGCTGCAACACATTAATTGTGTTTAAATAATATAAAAAAAAGGAAGCTAAATAGCTTCCTTTTTCTTTTTATAGTGTTTTGGGTTTATCCTTCAAATTCAAAATCATCTCCACCACCATTGTTTTGACCTCTGTCTCTTTGTTGTTTCTTTTGTTGATTAAAACGGTAAGTAAACGATACATTAAAGCTACGTTGTCTCCATTGAAACTCAGAATAGCTATCAAAAGTAGACGTAAATGAATCTGTAACACGTTTTCTGGTGTTAAACACATCACTAATATTAAATGCTATTGACGCTTGATCTTTAAAAATATCTTTACTAAACGCTAAATCTGTAGAGAACATTCCTTTGCTTTTATTTTGTGCATCTTCACGTGGTCCCATATAAAATAAACGTGTTTGCCAATCTATATTTCCAGGTAATGTGTATTTGTTATTTAATCTTACAAACCAGCTTAAGTTTTCTGCACCATAATCTACACCATTATAAAAACCTTCTGTAATAGATTGGAATAAGTTGAAATTTCCATTAATATTCCAGTCTTTAGTTGGTCTGTATGTTAATGTAAACTCAAATCCATAACGATCGTTAGTTGCCAAATTTATTGGAGAACGTCTAATAACTGGTACTTCTGTACCATTAACTGTTGCTGTTTCACCTGTATCTTCAGTTATAAACGTAAAAGCATCAGTACCTCTTTCATAATAAATAGAAGAGTTTAAAGTTACTTTTCCGAAACGGTTTAAATATCCTAAATCTACTTTGTTAGAATAACTTGGGTCTATATCAGGATTTCCTTGAAATAGGTTAGTAGCACTACTTCTTGAAGGGAACGGATTGATAAATCGAGAACGAGGACGACTAATTCTTCGGTTGTAACCTAATTGTAAACTTTGTTTATCTGAGATTTCATAACCTAAATTAACAGTAGGAAATAAACCTATATAGTCTTTTTTCTGTAAATCATTAGTAGTTAATTGGTTTATACTAATACGTGTAGATTCCATTCTTAAACCAAGTAAATAAGAGAATTTGGTTTTTATTTTGCTACCAAACTGTGAATACACAGCATTTATTTGTTCTTTATAAATTAAGTTATTACTAACATCTGTATCTAAAACAAAGTCTCCATTTTCATTAAACTCTAAAGTATAATCAGTATCTAACTCATTAAAATTACCTCTATATCCAACTTCAAATTGGCTGTTTTCACCAATTGGTAAAACATAATCTGCCTGTAATAATACCTCATTTTGTTCTTGTATTGTTTTTACACGCTCTGCATCATTACCATCTTGAGAAATTAAAGATTTTTCAGTTTCATCATTAGTTTCATATTGAAAGTCGAATGTTAACTTATGTTGACTATTACCACCAAATTGCTTATCAAAATTTAGCGCATATTGGATTGTTTTGTCATCTTCAAATTCTGGATCGAAACGAAATGAACGGTTAATTAGGCTACCATCTGTATCTAATCTATCAATTGTATTTGTAGTATTATTTTCTTCATCACTATTTCTGTATACAATAGAAGTAGTTAGTGAAGCAGTATCAGTTATATACCATTCTACACCAAAATTAGTGCTTAACCCTTTACTTTGACGATCTGTTTTTCGTGTTTCATTTAAAAAAGTATCTGGATCGTCAGAAATTAAGTTTCCGTTATCATCAAAAACTCTATTAAAATACTGTGTTTCGGTTAATGATCTTCCTGGAGACTCTCTATAGCTATAACCTGTAGTATTAAAAAAGTTAAAATCACCTGTTCTGTAGTTAATGTTTCCTGAAATACCTGCACTTGTAGGATGACCAGCATTTGCTGTTATAGCACCATTTAAACCTTGAAGTTTACTTCTTCTTAAAATAATATTTAAAATACCAGCAGTTCCTTCGGCATCATAACGTGCTGAAGGAGATGTGATAACTTCAACACGCTCAATAGATTCAGCAGGTAATTGACGTAAGGCATCAGTGGAGTTTAAACCAACTAAACCAGAAGGTTTACCATTAATTAAAATTCTAACATTTTCATTACCTCTAAGTGATACATTACCTTCAACATCAACTGAAACAGAAGGTACATTATCTAGTACATCACTTACAGTACCACCACGAACAGTTAAATCTTTACCAACATTATATATTTTTTTGTCTAGCTTTATTTCTACTGTAGTACGTTCTGCAATAACTTCAACTTCACCTAACGATTCAACATCTATTGCAATTCCTAATATACCTAAATCGGTATCTTTATTTAATATTTTATTAGGTATTGATTTGGTTTTATATGAAATATACTCAACACTCACATCATAAGTGCCAGAAGGAACTGTAATGCTAAAATTACCTGAAGCATCTGTAATTCCTCCTGTTATTATTTTGTTTTCTTTTTTACTAAAAAAGACAATAGTTGCATATTCTAAAGGTTGGTTTACATCTTTATCTAATACAGTCCCTGTAACGGTAACTTCGGTTTGTGCAAAAATAAAACTTGTAAATAATGATAAAATAATGGTTAATTTAAATGGATTCTTCATAGTAATTAGTTAGATTTTTTATTTCTTTTCTTCTTCTGTTTTTTTATTTCTGAATTGTTATTCTGGGTGAAGTTTTTAATAGCATTCATTGTATCTTCTGAGACAATATCCTTTATATCAGCAAAATGATTAATGTCTAAAGACTTTAATTGCTCTTCTTTTTCAAAATATTTTAAATCAGCTGTTTGTATTGCCTTTTTTTCTTGGTAATACGATTGAATTTTTTGCTTAATAATTTCTTTTTGAAAATCATCAGCATTTAATAGCTTAATAAATTCTAGAATACGATCATTATGATCTTCTATAAATTTTTTTTCAAGACGTTCTCTTTGTATTTGTTCATCACTTTTGTTTTGCGCATGAGATTGCGAAACAGATATTAGAAGTAATAAACCAATGGTGTAAAAAATTCTTACAGACATAAACCTTGTATTGACATTATATTAAAACATAAGACTACAAAAATAGAGCTTGGTTTAATGCCTATTGGTTAAAGTTCTGTTAAAGAAAAAACTTATAAAATGTCTAAAACCTTTTCTGTAGGACGACCTATAACTGCCTGATTACCATTGATTACAATTGGTCGCTCAATAAGTTTAGGGTTTTTGGTCATTAAAGTGATTAGTTTAGCATCAGAAAGATTGAGGTGTTTGTAACTTTCTTTCCAAAGTGCTT
Organism: Aquaticitalea lipolytica; assembly: GCF_014641635.1. Lineage (GTDB taxonomy): Bacteria > Bacteroidota > Bacteroidia > Flavobacteriales > Flavobacteriaceae > Aquaticitalea > Aquaticitalea lipolytica. The sequence goes on from NZ_BMIC01000002.1 coordinate 65,867, forward strand.
CATTAGTTCTAATAAGCTCAATTGGCTTTAGTTTTAGAAGTTTTAAGAGATTTTTGAGTTCATCTCTTGTTGGTACATCATCAAGATAGTTGATAATTGTATAAGGTTTTCCAGAATTTTTAAGTAATTCTAAAGCACATCTCGATTTGCTGCACCTATTATTATGGTAAATAGTAATCATAAATTGTTGTTATCTTCTTCTTTTTGACCCATCATCATTAAATATGCTTTCAAAAACTCGTCAATATAACCATCCATAACATCATCAACATTACCAGTCTCTTGACCAGTTCTTACATCTTTTACTAATTTATATGGATGCATCACATAATTACGAATTTGACTTCCCCATTCAATTTTCATCTTACCAGCTTCAATATCATCACGTTGTGCTAATTGTTTTTGTAGTTCAATCTCATACAATTGTGATTTTAACATTTGTAAAGCTCTTGCTCTATTGTCATGTTGTGAGCGTGTTTCTGAACATGAAATTTGAATGCCAGTTGGTTTATGTGTTAACTGCACTTTAGTTTCTACCTTGTTTACATTTTGTCCACCAGCTCCACTAGAACGAGCAGTAGTAATTTCAATATCAGCAGGATTGATTTCTATTTCAATTGTATCGTCAACTAAAGGATACACATAAACAGATGCAAAACTTGTATGACGTTTTGCATTACTATCAAAAGGAGAAATACGTACCAATCTGTGCACTCCATTTTCGCCTTTAAGCCAACCAAAAGCAAAATCACCTTCAATTTCTAATGTTACCGTTTTTATACCTGCAACATCACCTTCTTGAAAGTTAAGCTCTTTAACCTTAAAACCACTTTTTTCAGCATACATTAAATACATACGCATAAGCATACTTGCCCAATCGCAACTTTCGGTTCCGCCAGCACCAGCAGTAATTTGCAAAACAGCACTCAATTTATCACCTTCATCAGAAAGCATGTTTTTGAATTCTAGCTTTTCAATTTGGTCTGAAGCTTTATTGTATTGTGTATCGACTTCTTCGGCTGAAACGTCATCAGCCTTATAAAACTCATAAAAAACTTCTAATTCTTCAATTAGAGTTTTGGCAGTAGTGTAATCTTCAACCCATTTTTTCTTTTCTCTAAGCGATTGCATAATAAGTTCAGCTTGCTTGGAATCGTTCCAGAAATTTGGGTCAAATGTTTTTTCTTCTTCGTTAGATATTTCAATAGTTTTGGCATCTATGTCAAAGATACCTCCTCAACGCTCCAAGGCGTTCTACAAGATCCTTTATTTGATCAGATGTAGTCATAGTAGTTTAAATTTTAAGCAAATGTAAAGCTTAATGTTTCATTGTAAAACCATTTTTCATTAAATTTTTAAAGTAATTTATGTAGTTTTATGAATTAATTATCCATTATGAAAAAAATCACAAGTATCCTCGTATTTCTTATCGTTGTAAGTAATTCATTTTCACAAGTTTTAAAAGATAAAAAACTTCAGAATTATAAAGGTTATTTTAATTTTTATTATGAAGAATCTCAAGATAAAATCTATCTAGAAGTGGATAAATTAGACCAAGAGTTCTTATATATAAGTTCTTTAGCAAGTGGTGTTGGTTCTAATGACATTGGATTAGATAGAGGTCAACTAGGAGCAGAGCGAATTGTAAAGTTTGTTAAAGCAGGAAATAAGCTTTTATTAGTGCAGCCAAATCAAGACTATAGAGCCATAACAGATAATGCTCTAGAGAAAAAAAGTGTAGAACAAGCGTTTGCAAAATCAGTTCTATTTGGATTTAAGATTGAAGAGCAAAGTGAAGGTAAGTATATTATTGATTTTACGCCATTTTTAATGGTCGATAGACATGAAGTTGCAAATAGACTTAAAGCGCAAAATGAAGGTGTTTATAAATTAGATTTAAGCAAAAGTGCATTATCATTAGAACGAACTAAAGCATTCCCTAAAAATGTAGAGTTTGAAGCTTTATTAACATTTGAAGGTGAACCTAAAGGTAGAAATATTAGAAGTGTTACACCTACATCATCTTTAGTAAGTGTTATTCAACATCATTCGTTTATTGAGTTGCCAGATAATAATTATAAACCAAGAGGATTTGATACGCGTAGTGGTGCAATTTCTATTTCATATATGGATTATGCTACACCAATTCAAGAATCAATTACCAAACGTTATGTGACACGTCATCGATTGGAAAAGAAAAACCCTGAATTAGCTATTAGTGAAGCTGTTGAGCCTATTATTTATTATCTCGATCCAGGAACTCCAGAGCCAGTACGTTCTGCTTTATTAGAAGGTGCGCGTTGGTGGAATCAAGCTTATGAAGCGATAGGTTTTAAAGATGCGTTTCAGGTGCAAATGCTACCTGATGATGCAGATCCAATGGATTGTAGATATAATGTAATACAATGGGTTCATCGCTCAACAAGAGGGTGGAGTTATGGTGGTAGTGTTACAGATCCACGAACAGGAGAAATTATTAAAGGTCATGTAAGTTTAGGAAGTTTACGTATACGTCAAGATTTTTTAATTGCTCAAGCGTTGCTAAACAAACCATTTGCTGAACGAGACGATAATTATCAACCAATGTTAGACATGGCTTTGGCTAGAATTCGCCAATTAAGTGCTCATGAAGTTGGTCATACAATAGGTTTTGCTCATAATTTTGCAGCAAGCACAAATAACCGAGCATCTGTTATGGATTATCCACATCCTTTAGTGAGTTTAACTAATGGCAATATCGATTTAAGTAATACTTATGCTACAGGAATTGGCAATTGGGATAAAGTCACTGTTGCCTATACTTATACACAATTTGATAAGAATACAAACGAAAAAGAAGCGCTAAATTCTATTTTAGAGAAAGCACAACAAGACGGATTGCGATTTATATCAGATTCTGATGCTCGTGCTGAAGGTGGAGCACATGCTTACGCTCATTTATGGGATAATGGTAAAAGTGCTTCAGAAGAATTAGAAAATGTATTAAAGGTCAGAGAAAAAGCAATTTCTAATTTTTCAAAAGACAATATTCGTACAAATGAGCCTTATTCAGTTTTAGAAGATGTGTTTGTGCCTTTGTATTTCTTTCATCGTTATCAAACAGAAGCTGCAGCAAAAGTTGTTGGTGGTTTAGATTATAATTATTCAGTTAAAGGAGACAATCAATTTACTTCTAGAGTTGTTGATGTTAATTTACAGAAAGCGGCTTTAAATGCGCTTTTAAAAACAATCTCAGCTGAAACATTAACTATTCCAAAGGAAAAACTCAATTTATTTCCTCCTAGAGCTTTTAATTACTCGCGTACTCGTGAGTCGTTTGCAAGTAAAACTGGTGTTGCTTTTGATCCTTTAAGCGCTGTATCAACATCTAGTGATATGACATTAGGTTTATTACTTCATCCTCAACGTGCAAACAGATTAATTCAACAAAAAAGTTTGGATAACACTCAAATTGGATTGGATGATGTTTTTAAAAGCCTAATAGACAATTCATTCAAAAAAGCATATAAAGATGATTATTTAAACGAAGCACAACAGATGATTAATGCTAATGTGCTTAAATATATAATGAATTTGGCTGTTAATGATAATGCATTCTTACAAGTAAAAGCTTTGGCAAACGATGCTATTTATGAAATTTCACAAAGTTTGTATGCTAAAGATAAAAAGTATGAGAATAAATATGCTTCGCAATATGGACGTTTAATTTCAGAATTTAGAGAGCATCCTGAAAAATTTAAACTTGAAGAATCACCTAAAATTCCTGATGGTTCACCAATTGGAACTGATATATGTAGTTATACCTCAAATTAAAAAATAAAATGATAATAGATTTAAGAAGCGATACGCTTACAAAACCAACACAAGGCATGTTAGATGCTATGATGAGTGCCAAAGTTGGTGATGATGTATATAAAGAAGATCCAACAGTAAATGAGTTAGAAGAGCGCATTGCTGATATGTTTGGCAAACCTAAAGCACTGTTTTTTCCAACTGGGACAATGGCAAACCAAACAGCAATTAAATTACATACTAATCCTGGAGATCAAGTTATTTGCGATTCTAATGCACATATTTATCATTATGAAGGAGGTGGTGCTTCATTTAATAGTGGTGTGTCTTGTAAATTGCTTCAAGGTGAAAGAGGTATGTTTACAGCAGAGCAGGTTATTGAAGCTATAAATCCACCAGATTTTTATCATAGTCCGCTAACAGCTTTGGTTGAAATTGAAAACACAGCAAATAGAGGAGGAGGTTCATGTTGGGATTTTGAAGAACTTAAAAAAATAAGAACCGTTTGTAATGAACACGAATTAGGATACCACCTCGATGGAGCTCGTATTTGGAATGCTTTAGTAGCAAAACCAGAAACTGGTAAAGATTACGGACAAATATTTGATACTATGTCGGTTTGTTTAAGCAAAGGTTTAGGTTGCCCAATTGGTTCAGTATTAGTTGGAGATGAAGACATTATGGAAAATGCTATTAGAATTCGTAAAATACTAGGAGGTGGAATGCGCCAAGTTGGATTTTTAGCAGCTGCAGGATTATATGCATTAGACAATCATATAGATAGATTAGCTGAAGATCATCAAAAAGCTAAAGAAATTGGGCAAGAATTATTTGCTTTAGATTTTATAAAAAGAGTTGAGCAAGTTGAAACCAACATCATCATTTTTGAGTTAGAAAACAAAGCTGATGAGCCTAAATTTTTAAAAACACTTGCAGATAAAAATATACGTTTAAGTGGTATGGGAAATGGAAAACTTCGCATTGTTACTCACTTAGATTACACCAATGATATGCACGAATATTTTTTAAATGAATTGAAAGGTTTAAAATTTTAAATAATAAAAAAAGAAGCTTGAGAGCTTCTTTTTTTATTTAAACATATCTAATCCAGGAATATTAGGCATTCCATCTTTCGCAACAGCAGCTAATTCAGTTTCATTAACTCTAGTTGCTTTTTCTATGGCTTTGTTTAAGGTAAGAATTAAATAATCTTCCAACATATCTTTATCTTTCAATAAATCATCATCAATTGATATTGACTTGATGGTTCTATTGGCTGTCAACGTGACTTTCAGTTTATCGTCGTTGCTTTTTTCGTCAACTAGCACATGATTTAAGCGCTCTTTAGTTTCTTCAACTTTCTTTTGGGTTTCTTTGAGTTTATTCATCATTCCCATCATATCTCCAAACATAATCTTGCTGTTTTAAAATTAGATGTCAAAATTAATAAAAGATTGAAAATATATTTGTCTTTTTCTACCTATTCTTTATTCTGAATAAAACCCTATTTTTGCAAACTTCTTAATGGGATTAATACAATGACAAAAACAGTGGTTTTGCCTCCAAAAGCAAAAAAAATACCTAAAGAACTTATAGCACATAACGATGTTAGAGTTGATGATTACTTTTGGTTGAACGATAGAAAAAACAAAGAGGTTATTAAATACTTGAATGACGAAAACGAGTATTATGATGCAATGACTTCTAAATACAGAGATTTTGAGAGTTCTCTTTTTGAAGAAATGAAGGCTCGCATAAAGGAAGATGATGAGTCTGTACCATATAAATATAATGGCTATTGGTATATTGTTAAGTACGAAACAGGTAAAGATTACCCAATATATATACGAAAAAAAGATACTTTAAAAAATCCTGATGAGTTGTTATTTGACTGTAATGAAATGGCTATAGGTCATGATTACTTTAAGTTAGTAGGATTGAGTGTTAGTCCAGATAACTCTATGATTTCGTTTGCAATTGATTTAACAGGACGACGAAACTATACATTACAAGTTAAGAATTTGGTTACTGGTGATATTATGCTTGATGCTATTAAGAATACAACAGGTTCTTCAACTTGGGCTAACGACAACAAAACCCTATTTTATACTAAAAAGGACTTAAAGACCTTACGTTCAGATAAAATTTACAAACATAAGCTAGGCACAACTTCAAGAAAAGATACTGTTGTTTTTCATGAAGAAGATGACACGTTCGGAGTGGCAGTTTATAAATCGAAATCAAGAAAATATTTAGTTATTGCTTGCTATAGCACTCTTACAAACGAATATCATGTTTTAAATGCAGATACTCCAGATGAGCCATTTAAAGTATTTCAAGAGCGTGTTAGAGGTTTAGAGTATAGTATATCACACTATGACAATCATTTTTATATAGTTACAAACCTGAATAACGCAACTAACTTTAAATTAATGAAAACTCCAGAAACAGCAACCCAACTTGCTAATTGGACAGATGTTATTCCTCATAGAGACAATGTATTGTTAGAAGATATTGACATATTTAAAGACTTCCTTGTTATTAGTGAAAGAACTAATGGATTGAATCTTATAAGAATTAAAAGTTGGGATAATTCTGAAGATTACTATTTGCCATTCGATAACGAAACGTATTCGGCTTATACATCTACAAATGTAGATTTCGATACAGTTATTTTACGTTATGGTTATAATTCCATGACAACACCTTCATCAACTATCGATTTTAATATGGTTACCAAAGAAAAAACTGTATTAAAAGAACAAGAAGTACTAGGAGGTAAGTTTGATAAAAACAATTATGAATCTGAGCGTGTTTGGGCAACTGCTGATGATGGTACAAAAATTCCAATATCAATGGTTTATAAAAAAGGAATGCAGCACGATAGTAACAATCCTACATTGCTTTATGCTTATGGTTCATATGGTCATACAGTCGATCCTTATTTTTCTAGTATAAGATTAAGTTTGTTAGATAGAGGCTTTATTTATGCCATTGCACATGTTAGAGGAGGAGAATACCTTGGTAGAAATTGGTATGAAGATGGGAAATTACTTAAAAAGAAAAACACATTTTCAGATTTTATAGCTTGTTCAAAGTTTTTAATCAATGAAAAATATACTTCATCAAAGCATTTGTATGCATTAGGAGGTAGTGCTGGAGGTTTACTTATTGGAGCAGTCATAAACCAAGCACCAGAATTATACAATGGAGTTATTGCTGCTGTTCCCTTTGTTGATGTGGTAACAACAATGTTAGATGACAGCATTCCGCTTACTACAGGAGAATATGACGAATGGGGAAATCCTAACGACAAAACATATTATGAGTATATGAAATCATATTCGCCGTATGACAATGTAAAGCGTCAAAATTATCCACATATATTAGTAACTACAGGATTGCACGATTCGCAAGTACAGTATTGGGAACCAGCAAAATGGGTTGCTAAACTTCGTGACTATAAAACAGATAGTAATAAATTGCTTTTAAAAACCAATATGAAAGCAGGACATGGTGGTGCTTCAGGGCGATTTGAAGCTTTAAAAGAAGATGCAGAAGAGTATGCTTTTTTACTAGACTTGGAGAATGTTAATACTTAATTAAAAAAAATCTTGTATTTTTGCGAGGTTTTAGGTTACATTTTTATAAATTGGAACTGGTAAATAGCATTTATGAAAGAAAATATTCAGGTATTTGATAACGTTTTACAGTTAATAGGTAAAACTCCACTTATCAAATTAAATAGTATGACTTCTGGGTTTAATGGTGAGTTTTACGCAAAAGTAGAAGGATTTAATCCAGGTCATTCATCAAAAGATAGAATAGCATTACACATTATTGAAGAAGCTGAACGTCAAGGTATTTTAAAACCAGGCGACACTATTATTGAAACTACTTCAGGTAATACTGGTTTTAGTATAGCTATGGTAAGTATTATCAAAGGTTATGAATGTATTTTAGCTGTAAGCTCAAAATCGTCAGCAGATAAAATAGATATGTTAAAATCTATGGGAGCAAAAGTTTATGTGTGCCCAGCACATGTTAGCGCAGACGACCCAAGGTCTTATTATCAAGTAGCAAAACGATTACACGAAGAACTTAAAGGTTCAATATATATAAATCAATATTTTAATCAATTAAATATTGATGCACATTATAGCTCTACTGGTCCTGAAATATGGAAACAAACCGAAGGAGAGATTACACATTTAGTAGCTTGTAGTGGAACAGGAGGAACAATTTCTGGAACAGCAAAATTCTTAAAAGAGCAAAACCCAAATATTAAAGTAATTGGAGTTGATGCATTTGGTTCTGTATTGAAAAAATATCATGAAACAAGAGAGTTTGATGAAGCAGAGATTTATCCTTACAGAATAGAAGGTTTAGGTAAAAACTTAATTCCTACTGCAACAGATTTCGATCTTATAGATAAGTTTATTAAAGTAACAGACGAAGAAAGTGCACATACTGCAAGAGAAATCTCAAAATCTGAAGGTTTATTTGTAGGTTACACAAGTGGAGCAGCAATGCAAGCACTTAAGCAGCTAAATGAAGAAGGAGAATTTAAAAAAGGAGATAAGATTGTTGTTATTTTTCCAGATCATGGTTCACGTTATATGAGTAAAATATATAGTGATAAGTGGATGGAAAAGCAAGGCTTTTTTGATAGCGAAAACGAAGCTACAGTAGAAGCAATTCAATATATAAAATAGCAAAATGATAAATAAAAATGTCCTATTGCATTGTATAATGCGGTAGGATTTTTTTGTGATGAAAATGTTATAAACTGATGTTTATAATTAAATTATGCTATGAAAAGATATTTATTTAATTTTGTCCCAACTAACAAAGACTAATTTAAGTTAAATGGAAACCCTAATGATTGAATATGTTCCAATTTGTTCAATACTTATAGTTACATCTGACCGCTAAAAACAATTGATTGATTTATGAAAGATTTATTTGAGAAAATATACAAGGATAAAGGTCCTCTTGGCAAATGGGCTGCTCAAGCAGAAGGTTATTTTGTCTTTCCAAAATTGGAAGGTCAAATTTCTAACAGAATGCAATTTCAAGGCAAAGATGTTATTACTTGGAGTATTAATGATTATTTAGGTTTGGCAAACCATCCAGAAGTTCGTAAAACAGATGCTCAGGCAGCAGCAGATTATGGTTCTGCTTATCCTATGGGAGCACGTATGATGTCTGGTCACACAAACCTACACGAAACTTTACAAAAAGAGTTAGCTGAATTTGTTAATAAAGAAGCGGCTTACTTATTAAATTTTGGTTACCAAGGAATGGTGTCTACTATAGATGCATTGGTAAGCAAAGACGATATTATTGTTTATGACGTAGATGCTCACGCTTGTATTATTGATGGTGTGCGTTTACACATGGGAAAACGCTTTACTTACAAGCATAATGATGTAGAAAGTTTAGAAAAAAACCTGGAGAGAGCTACCAAAATGGCTGAACAAACTGGAGGAGGAATTTTAGTGATTTCTGAAGGTGTATTTGGAATGCGTGGAGAACAAGGAAAACTTAAAGAAATTGTAGCGCTTAAGAAAAAATACAATTTCAGATTTTTAGTTGATGATGCTCATGGTTTTGGTACATTAGGTAAAACTGGTGCAGGTGCAGGAGAAGAACAAGGCGTTCAAGATGATATTGATGTATACTTTGCAACATTTGCTAAATCATTAGCTAGTACTGGTGCTTTTATTGCAGGTGATAAAGAGATTATGGATTATTTAAAGTATAATTTACGTTCTCAAATGTTTGCAAAATCACTACAAATGCAATTGGTAGTTGGTGCTCGTAAGCGTTTAGAAATGCTTAAAACAATGCCAGAACTTAAAGATAAGCTTTGGGAAAACGTAAATGCACTTCAATCTGGTCTTAAAAAACGTGGATTTGATATTGGAACTACGCAAAGTTGTGTAACTCCTGTGTATTTAAAAGGAAGTATTCCAGAAGCCATGGCTTTAGTTAAAGATTTACGTGAAAACTACGGAATATTCTGTTCGATAGTTGTGTATCCAGTGATACCAAAAGGATTAATTTTATTACGTTTAATCCCTACTGCTACACATACTATGGAAGATATTAATGAGACACTTAATGCTTTTGATGGAATTAGAAGCAGATTAGAAAACGGTACCTATAAACGCCTTTCTGCTGCAGTTGCTGCTGCTATGGGTGAATAGAGAATACCATTTTATATATAAATAAAAATCCGATGCTAAAACATCGGATTTTTTTATATAATATCTTTCTTTACAGTTTTTCGTCGCTTAAAAACTTCTGGAGAAAAATGCTTCCATATTTGGTGAATTGCATAATTATCTTCTAGCTCAGGAGTTCTAATACAATTTTGAATGCCTTTTTTTGTAAATATATTGTAGTATTCATTAAAAATTACTGCATGAACGCCTTTGTTTTGATATTCTGGATGCACACCTATTAAGTAAAACACTACATCTTTACTGTTCTTTTTTGCACTTATAATATGTCTAAACCCAAACGGAAATAACTTTCCTTTAGTTTTTTGTAATGCTTTTGAGAAAGAAGGCATAACTATAGCAAATGCCACTAAATTATCTTCTTTGTCAACAACAAACTTGATATACTCAGGATTTATAAAACTGATAAACTTCTTTTTAAAATATTCTTTTTGAATATCTGTAATAGCCACAAACGATGATAAAGAGGCATATGAAGCATTAAATAAATCAAACATTTTGTCTGCATAAGGCATAACTTCCGAAGTCTTTTTAAAATCTAACGCTCTTAATTCATAGCGTTTTTTAATAAGCTCTTGTGCTTTTAAGAAAAATTCTGGTTTTACATTTTTAAAAGGGAATCTGCTTTCAGAGTATAGTTTTTCATCTTTAAAACCTAGCTCTGCAAAATGGTCAACATAATATGGATAATTATACCAAGTAATCATATTACCTAGATGCTCATATCCTTCGGTCATTAAACCAACTTTATCTAAATTTGAAAATCCAACAGGACCTTCTACATACTCAAGATTATTGGCTTTACCTATTTCAAAAACTTTATCTAAAAGCGCTTTAGTAACCTCTACATTATCAATAACATCAAACCATCCAAAACGCATTTTTTTCTGACTCTGATTTTTTACCTCCAACCAGTTAATTATAGCAGCAACACGACCAACAACTTCATTGTTCTTGTAAGCTAAAAAGAAACGAGCCTCTGCATCATTAAAAATTGGATTTTTCTTCTTGTCAAAAGTGTCTAACTCTTGCGATATAATGGGAGGAACCCAATATTTAGAATCTTTATATAAGTTAAAAGGAAACTTAACGAACGTAAGCATATCCTTTTTGGTTACTGCTTCTTTAATTTCAATCATAAAGTGCCATCATCTTTAAAATCAACATCTTTTTTATTCTTTTTATTTCTAGATTGACGTTTTCCTTCTTCTTTAGCTGAATTACCATTATCAACTTCCTTATCTCTATGAAAATCCAGTCTATAAGAAGCACCAAAATTAACACTAAATACAGAAGGAGTATCTTTTGTATTAAATGTTAAAGCAGTATCTAATTGAAAATCTTTACTCCATAAATAAGCGCCTCCAAAACGGAATAAATTATCGGCATAAAAATCACTTTTAATTCCTTGTGCTTCTCCAAAAATCACCCATTTAGGATTAAATGAATGTGTAAGTGTTAATATATATTGAAAATCTGAATAATCAGAACCAATTCTGTCTTTAACTAAATTCATAACAAAAACCCATCCACCATTAAAATTATTTTGTGTAATAATAGCAACTTTAGGGCTAAAGCCTTCTACATCTGGAGCCACATAAGGATTGTTTTTAGTATCATAATTTGCACCAGCATAAACCGCTACAGCAGGAATTAAACTTTTCCATTTAAACTTTTGATTTGCTTTCCAGCTGTATATATTTGGTTTTTCCTCGCCAGCTTTTCTATAAGGATCGTAGACCATGTATTTTGCTCCAAGTGTAAAGTTTTTAAAATTAGAGCGTTTATCTTCAAATGGAATAGACGAACTATTATAAGTTTTAGTATCATTCTGGTAAGTCCCTTGAAGATTTATTTCTAATTCTTCTAATAAAAGACCATATCGCGCTGCAAAATCAATTCCAAAACCAGACACGTCATACCTTAATGGTGTATGCTCTTCCTTTAGTATGTATGGTCCTGCTTCAAATTGAATTACTCCTGGTCCAACAGCAAATGCACTTTGCGAGACACCTGGTCTGTTAGAATTAATAACCTCTGTATACTGGCTATAAGCAGAGTAGGTTGCTACTAAAAAAAGTAAAGTCAAATAGGGTTTAATTGAATTCATAGTGCTTCAGATTAAGTTCAAATATAGAGATTTTATATTTTTTTTAAGAATATATAACTGTTTTTAAATAGCGATAATTGTATTTTTGAAAAAATATTTTTTTCATGTTACAAATGGCATCCTTTACAGGTTTTTTAAGAACCATTTTAATTATTTTATTAATCTATTACGGATTAAAAATATTAATGCGAATTTTTGCTCCTTTTTTAGTTCGTTATATGTCTAAAAAAATGCAGGAACGCTTTGGAGATCAGTTTCAACAGCAGCAACATGCTAATGACAGAAACCGTCCAAAAGAAGGTGAAACAGTAATTGATAAAATGCCTAACAAAGCCAAAACTTCAGATAAAAAAGTTGGTGAGTACATAGATTACGAAGAAATTGATTAATTTTCACATCAATTTTACATCATAAACATTCATGCAAGCATCCTTAAAAAAGCTATTACCTCATATTTTAGTAAGTATTGGGTTTATCGTTATTTCTTTATTATACTTTAATCCTGTTTTGAGTGGAAAGCAGATATTTCAGAGTGATATAATGCACTATATTGGGATGTCTAAACAACAAAACGATTTTAGAGCCAATAATCAGGAAGAAACTTATTGGACCAATAGTGCTTTTGGTGGTATGCCAACGTATCAATTAGGTGCAAAATATCCTCATAATTATATAAAAAGTTTAGATTCTGCGTTACGCTTTTTACCAAGACCTGCTGATTATCTGTTTCTGTATTTTTTAGGGTTTTATATTCTATTGTTAACGTTAAAAGTAGATTTTAAACTCGCAGCACTTGGTGCATTAGCCTTTGGCTTTTCTACATATCTTATTATAATTCTTGGTGTAGGTCATAACAGTAAAGCACACGCTATTGCATATATGCCTTTAGTGTTAAGCGGAATATTACTCACTTTTCAACAAAAATATGTATTAGGTTTTTTACTCACAACTGTAGCTATGGCTTTAGAAATTGGTGCAAATCATTTTCAGATGACCTATTATTTAATGCTATTGGTTATTGTATTAGGAATTGTATACTTAATTGATGCTTACAAAAAGAAAATATTACCTCATTTTTTTAAGGCTGTAGGCTTATTGGTTGTTGCTGTAATTATTTCGGTAGGACTGAATGCTACAAATATTATGGCTACACAAGAGTATGTTAAAGAAAGTACTCGTGGCAAAAGTGAAATTACAATTAATCCTGACGGAACAGCAAAAGAAGTTACAACAGGATTAGATAAAGACTATATTACAGAATACAGTTACGGAATATTAGAGACTTTTAACTTGTACATTCCTAGATTTATGGGTGGAGGTAATGGTGAAGATGTTGGTAAAGATTCTGAGATTTATAAATTTTATACAAATATTGGAGCCAGTCCAGTTGAAGCGCTTAACGAATCGAAAAGCACACCTACATATTGGGGAAAACAGCCTATAGTTGAAGCTCCTGCGTATATTGGAGCAGTTGTTTTATTCTTGTTTGTGTTTGCTTTGTTCTTAGTAAAAGGTCGTTTAAAATGGTGGCTTGTAGGTGGAACAATTTTATCACTTCTTTTGTCTTACGGAAAGAATTTAGATTTCTTAACCAATTTCTTTATCGATTATGTGCCTTTATATAACAAGTTTAGAGCTGTAAGTTCTATTCAAGTTATTTTGGAATTATGTATTCCAATACTAGCAATCTTTGGGCTAGTGAGGTTATTTAATGATTTTGAAGGTGATGACAAAAAACTAAAAGCACTAAAATATACAGCAATAATTACAGGTGGATTAGCTGTTCTTTTCTTGTTGTTTAAATCGTCATTTAGCTTTGTTGGAGCAAATGATGGCTATTACAGACAAGTTTATGGTGAATATGGTGAAAGTTTTGTTAGAGCATTAAAAGACGATAGAAAAGCAATGTTTACTACAGATACGCTTCGAACTTTAGTGCTGGTATTACTTTCGGCAGGAACAATTTTTATGTTTTTGAAGAAAAAACTATCTGAAAAATTAGTAGTCGTAGTTTTTGCAGTATTGATAGTATTCGATTTAGTTAGTGTAGACAGACGATATGTAAATGAAGACAACTTTGTGTCGTCTATTCAAGTTAATAAACCATATTCAGCTAATGAAGCCGATTTAGAGATTATGAAAGACACAACACACTTTAGAGTGTTTGATGTTACTTCTGGAGCAGCAAGAGCATCTTATTTTCATAACTCATTAACAGGATATCACGCAGCCAAATTAGGTCGTTATAATGAATTATTCGATTTTCATATTGCCAGAAACAATATAAATGTACTGAATATGCTAAATACAAAGTACATTATTGCTGATGATGATAAAGGCAATATATTTCCTTATGAAAATGAAGATACTAATGGTAATGCTTGGTTTGTAAGTGAAGTAAAACAAGTAGGTTCTGCCAATGAAGAGTTAACAGGTTTAGAGAGTTTAGATAATAAAAATATTGCTATTACTACACAATCAATACCTAAACGTAATTTTACAGTAGATTCAACTGCAAGTATCAGTATTACAGAATATAAACCTAATTACTTAAAGTATAAGTCTAATAATATTAACGATGGATTTGCAGTGTTTTCTGAAATTTATTATGCTGACGGTTGGCAAGCTTTTATTGATGGAAAAGCAGTTCCTCATTACAGAGTAAATTATGTTTTAAGAGCTTTAGAAATACCTAAGGGTAATCATACTATAGAATTTAAATTTGAGCCTAAAGTTATTCAAACAGGAAGCAGCATTGCACTAGCAAGTTCTATTTTACTAGGCTTATTAATTTTAGGCGGATTGTTTTACGAGTTTAAGTATAAAGCCAAAGAAAGTGCATAAAAAAGCACTCATCATAACGTATTATTGGCCACCAGCTGGTGGTCCTGGTGTACAACGTTGGTTAAAATTTGTAAAATATTTACCAGATTACAATATTCAACCAATTGTTTATTGCCCAAAAAACCCAAGCTATCCTATTGTAGATGAGAGTTTAACTAAAGAACTATCAAAAGACATTGTAGTATTAAAGCAACCTATAAAAGAACCTTATAAACTTGCTAGATTGTTTTCAAAAAAGGCAGCTTCAACGATTAGTTCTGGTGTTATTCCAAAAGAGAAAAAGCAGTCTGTTATTGAAAAAGTAATGCTCTTTGTTAGAGGTAACTTTTTTATTCCAGATGCTCGTAAAAACTGGGTTAAACCATCTGTAGATTTTCTAACAGATTATATTCAAAAAGAGAATATTGAGACCATAATTACAACTGGTCCTCCACACAGCTTACATCTTATAGGTTTACAATTAAAACAAAAGCTAGATGTAAAGTGGATTGCCGACTTTAGAGATCCTTGGACAACAATAGGTTATCACAAAAAACTTAAGCTCACAAAGGCATCGCAACTAAAGCATCAGGATTTAGAACTTAAAGTATTAAATTCTGCTGATCAACTTATTGTAACTAGTGAGAATACAAAGCGTGAGTTTGAATTTAAAACAAATCAGCCAATAGCAGTGATTACTAATGGTTATGATACTACAATTTCAGAAAAGCCTAAAAAGGATTCAAAATTTACAATAGCGCATATTGGCTCCTTATTATCAGAGCGAAACCCTAAACATCTTTGGGAAGCTTTAAGCGAACTTATAAATGAAAATGAAGCGTTTAAGGCTGATTTTGAATTGAATTTAATTGGTGTTGTAAGCGACGATGTATTGCAAGAGATATATTCGCATAATCTTAAAGATTATACTAATGTTGTAGGTTATGTTAGTCACGACGATGCTATTAAAGCTCAAATGCAATCGCAAGTATTGTTATTAATTGAAATTGATTCAGAAGACACTAAAGCAATTATTCCTGGAAAGCTATTTGAATATATGATTTCTAACACACCAATATTAGCTATTGGTCCAAAAGATTCAGATGTTGAACGTATAATAAAATCAACAAACACAGGAGCTTACTTTTTTTATGAAGCGAATAACACTTTAAAATCGCAAATTTTAACGTATTTTAATGCCTATAAAGAAAACACATTGGTTACTCAACCAATAGGTTTGAAGCCATATAGTAGAAAAGAATTAACAAAAACCTTGTCAGAACTCATCTAATGGGAATAGTTACAAGTCAATCGTTTAAAAACACAATTACTACCTATTTAGGTTTTGGTATTGGAGCCCTAAACACGTTGTTTTTGTACACGTATTTTATTTCAGACCAATATTATGGTTTAGTGGCTTTTATTCTTTCTACAGCTAATATTATGATGCCATTAATGGCGTTTGGAGTTCATAATACCATTATAAAATTCTACTCAACATTTAAAACAAAAAACTCGCTCAATAGTTTTTTAACCTTGATGCTGTTTTTACCTCTTTTGCTTATTATTCCTATTGGTTTAATAGGTTGTTTTACTTATGAGGCAATTGGAGAACTTATCTCACAAAAAAATCCTATTGTAAAAGATTATGTGTGGTACATTTATGTTACTGCAATTGCAATGGCTTATTTTGAAGTCTTTTTTGCGTGGTCTAAAACACAATTGCAAACGGTGTTTGGTAACTTTATGAAAGAAGTATTTCATAGAGTAGGTGTGATGCTTCTTTTGTTTGCTGTGTATTTTCAGTGGATTAATGTCGATGAGTTTATTTTAGGTGTTATTGGCGTTTATATTTTAAGAATGATAATCATGAAGCTTTATGCGTATAGCGTGAAGTTTCCTGTGCTTAAATTTTATAAGATTGAAAATATTGGTGCCATCTTAAAATACTCGTCTTTAATAATTATTGCAGGTTCAATTGCGACTATTATTTTAGATATCGATTCTTTTATGTTAGGGCTTTATATTCCTATTGAAAAAGTGGCGTATTATGGTGTTGCAATTTACATAGCAACAGTAATTGTAGTGCCTTCACGCTCAATGCAGCAAATACTTCAACCTTTAACTGCTCAATATCTTAATGATAATAATAAAGTCGCGCTTAAAGATTTGTATGTAAGAAGCTCGCAAACACTATTTGTAATTGGTGGTTTCATATTTTTAATTATTGTATTAAATATCAATCAATTGTACGAACTAATTCCTGAAGAGTTTAGTGGTGGACTTATTGTTGTGTTTTTAGTTGGAGTTGCCAAATTGTACGATTGCTTAATGGGTTGTAATAACGTTGTATTATTTAATAGCGATTATTATAGAGTTGTATTGCTATTTGGAGTACTATTAACAATACTTACTGTGTTTTTAAATATGCTGTTTATACCAATGTTTGGAATTAACGGTTCAGCTTTTGCGACATTTTTAGCTATTTCAATCTATAATACTATAAAAATATACTTTGTAAAGAAGAAGTTTAATATGATGCCTTTTACTATAGATACAGGCAAAGTATGTGTTTTAATAATTGTAAGTATAGTATTGTTTTACTTCTGGGAATTTCCTTTTCATCCCATTGTTAATATTGCATTAAAAACAATGTTAGTGACTCTACTTTATGTTTTGGTGATTTTAAAACTTAATGTCTCTGAAGATATTTCACTTGTAATTAAAAAGTATTTACGACTTAAATAAAAAGGGAAAATCCCGCAAGGTGCTTTGAGGCATACGACATGCAGGACTTTCCAACTAACCAACCAAAAAAATATGTATGTTTTTAGTTGCCTCTTTTAGAACGTGAGCTAGAGCTTCTTTGTTGTGTTGCTCCTTTTGAGTTATTTCTACTCGTTCTTTGTGAGGCACTGTTTTTACTTTTTTCTTTACGTACTGTATTAGATGTACGAGTTTTTGAGCTATTTGGTTTTCTTTCAGTCGAGTTTTTATTAACATTTACTCTTGTGTTAGAATTTACCGAACGTGTTTCTCTTCTTGGAGATGTTGTTCTAACACGTTCATTAGTTCTTGTTCGTGTTTCATCATTCACTCTAGTATTACTATTAGTTCTTATATTTTGATTATCTCTAGTAGAACTAGATCTTACTCTTTCGTTACCACGAGTATTGCTATTAGATCTCACACTTCCATTATCTATATTTTGTCTAACACGAGTATTACCTTGAGTAGCATTTAAATCTCTAGTATCTCTTCTGTTTTCTGCTACACTTCTTCTAGGTGTTGCTTCTTGTCTGTATCGATCACTAATACGAGATGTGTTGTTTGCTACATTACCACGACGACCATTATTATAATTTGTTGTACGACGTGTACTGTTATAACTTACAGCTTGTCTGTAGTTGTTAGCATAAGGTCTGTAATAGTGGTGACGTACAGGAGTATAATATTGTCTGTAAGGTCTGTTATAAACTATACAGTAGTTACGTGCAGGAACAGCATAATACACATGCCAAGGTCTGTACACATAGCTTCTGTTGTAAATGTTTATAAAACCAGTGCAGTGACTAAAAGCTCTGTTTCTATTGTAGTATACATATAATCCACCAACTCTAGTAACATAACCATAACTGTTATAACGTATATTAACATTACCAGCTTGAGTAATACGACCGTAATAATCGTAATAAATAGGTACGTTTTCTATTTGAATAATAGCTCCAAAATCGTCGTATTGTACATAAGGATTATAATCGTATCCAGTATTAAAACTTATTGATACGTTTGGAGAGCTAAAACCAACATTTACATTTGGACCATAATTAGGCATATAAAAGTCGAATTGACCATCAGGAAACACAGAAAACTCAATACCACCTTCGGTAAAAATAAACGAATTGCCATAATTATAACCATAAAGATTAAGTGAAGCATTAACTTCTGATGCGTTGGTGGTTTTTGCGTTTACTGTAGTTCCTATTAGGAACACTGCAGTAAAAAATAAAGCTAATTTTTTCATGAGTGTTTGTTTTAAGTTTAACATATCTTATGATATTCAAACAACGTGCCAAAAAATGTTAACAGCATTTAAGTGCTTGATAATGAGGTAATAAATATTTTAAAGCTTTTAAAAAATGCGTAGAACTACGTATAGGATATTTGAAATGGATAATCTAATTTTAAAGCTAAATAAATTTTAATTTGAAAATAAGCATTTATGAAATTAGAGAAGATATTAGATAAGCTTGGTTCGTTAGAGAAAAACTCATTTATAAAAATTATTGATAATATAATTTCCAAAAACCCAAAAAACGGAAAAGAAATAGAAAAAATTTTAAGTTCAACTGACAAAGGATTAAAATCTGTTGATAGTCAAAACATTACTAATATTTTTAATTTGATTTCAGCTGAATTTGAAGAGTATATAATTTGCGAATTCCAAGAAGCTAACTCTCAACTTGATATTTTAATTGATATTATTATTAGGGATGGAAATTGTATAATGAAACAAGATTGGTTTTCAAGGTTATATGAAAATGAAATAAAAAATTTGAAGAATAAAATTAAAACTTTGAATAGTGAATTAGAAAATGAAAAATCAGAATTAAGCGAAAATAGAAAAAGAGATTTTAGAATTTATAAAGCTTGTTTAACTACAGCATATACTAATGATGTTGGTAACAATAGAGAGGCAAAAATTACTTCAGATGAATTATCAATAATTTTAACTCTGTCTAAACAATTAGGATTATCTCAGGAAGATGTTAAACTAATTAATTATTCAATTTTGCCAATAAGAAAAGATGACATTCAAGATGTTATTAATAATTTAAAAAATATTGGAGTTGTGTTTTTTTCCAAAAAAGAGAACACTATCTATGTTGCTGATGAAATGGTGAGAATATTGCGAAAAGTTAGAAAAAAAGAAGTCGCAGATAAGTTTTTTAGAAGAACTTTGAAATTATTAAGAGAGCCAATTATAAATCAAATTGCTAAAGAGCACAATATTGATAAAAAGTTATCAAATTCTCATAAAATAGAAGAAATCATAAAAGAAGGAATTTCGTTTTCTGATTTGCTAACTTATGAAATTCATAAAGATGGAATCACATTAACAGAAAAGAAAAAATCTCTAAATGAGCTTTGTGAAAAAGGCTTAAATATTTCTAGTCTTAAAGGAAGTACTTTAGAAGAAAAAATATCTAGTCTAATTGATTACTTTGAAAACATTGAAAAGGATGAAAAAGTAGGTATATCAATCGATGGTTTTTCAAAAATGCTTTCAGAGTTAAATGATTCATTACCAAAATTGAATAGAGAATTAAAAATTCAATTTGAGCTTCAAGAGGAATTCGTTTTAAATGCAGAATTATTACTTGATTATAATATTAAGCCTAGAGATATTTTAGATTTAATTCCAAAACATGATTTAATTAAATTCATTAAAGAAAATGGAATTAAACAACGTGGTGAAGACATATTAAATATTTTAGAACATTATAAAGATGTAGAAAATTTATACTTGGAAAACTATGTAAATGTTGGTTATAGAAACTTAAATTTATTGAAGGAAAATGGCATTTCAATTAAAGAAAGTGAACTAGGTTTAAAATTTGAGGAGCTTACTGAAACTATTTTTAAAGCGTTGGGTTTTAATGTTGATAATAATTTAAAAATGCAACTTAATACTCAAAAGGATATGATGGATATTCTCTTAAATTTAGGTAATAATGAAATAATAATTGTAGAATGTAAAACAATTAAAGAAAAGGGATATAATAAATTTAGTACAGTATCAAGACAGCTCAAATCATATCAAAATGTAGCATTAAAAAATAATTTTAGGATAGTAAAAATATTACTTATAGCTCCAGAGTTTAGTGATGATTTTGTTTCTGATTGCGGAATGGATACTGAAATGAATATTTCTCTATTAACAGCTTCAACTTTATCTAAAATTAATGAAAGTTTTAAAACTTCTAAATATCAAGAATTTCCCCATGTTCTATTTAGAGACATTGTAATTAATGAAGAACGAATTGTAAAAGCATTAAGTAAATAATCATTAAAAAAATCCCGAGGTTTGGGGAAACCATCGGGATTTATATCATCTAACTATATATATTCTAGTAGACTATCAACCAATAAAAATGTAGATTAAATTGTATTTTTATTATCGTTTAATTTTCTTTTGTTTTTTTACTTTATCTCCTTGTTTATAGTAGTAGTAATCGTCGTCGTCATCCCAATCATCATCATCTCCATAGTTTCCTCCATGTCCATTACCAACTCCACAGTTTAAAGTTGCGTTATTGTAGTTTACAATTCCAGAAATATTAACTATTTCTCCCCAACGGTTATACGTTACTCGTAAACCACCAACTTGAGATAATCGTCCAAATCTATCATAACTAATATATACAGATCCTGCACGTTTTATTTTGCCAGCTCTGTCGTAGTTGATAAATACGTTACCAATACGTCTTACCTTACCATCAAAATCGTGTTGTATTAGTACACCACCAGATCTTGGCGCAGAATAACGAACTCTACTTACAGTTCCTGGAGCACCAACGGTTACATTTACTGAGCCTCGTCTTGTATTGGTACCTCTGTAGTACACATTATCATCATAATGAGAGTCTCCAATGTTTGTATTGAAATCAAAACTTCCATCAGGAAAGATTAAAAACTCAACACCTCGCTCCACAAACATAATTGGTTCGGCATAACGATAGCGTGTTGTATTTTTAAAATCTTCACCTTGTAGTACAGCAGCTTTTGCTGTAGTTGTTGCAGATGTTAATCCCATTAACACCATCGCACTTAGTAATAACTTTTTCATAATAAAAGGATTTAAGATTTTGCCTACTCATTAGCTTTTCGGCTTACGCTATACTTTTTGAGATATTCAATTTGCGTGCCAAAAATTTTAACTATTTGATTTGCAAATAATTAAATACTTATTAGAATATGCTTGTTACTACTGGTAATTTCTTTTTAAAGAAAATTGAAATAAAATTTTACTACATTTATGCTAATCAATCACAATTTTCAATGCCAAGAAAACTAACCGAATGCAGTAATTGTTCCAATCATTTTGAAGCACACTATCCTTATTGTCCTTATTGTGGACAAAAAGCTAATGATGATTTAACTCTTGGTGTGTTATTTAATAACACTATTAATAATTACTTTTCTGTAGATGCTCGCTTTTTTAGAAGCTTTATTCCTTTAATGTTAAAACCAGGTTATTTGGCGAAGCGTTTTGTAGAAGGAAAACGGTTACTATATCTGCATCCTGCTCAAATGTATTTGTTTGTTTCTGTGGTGTTTTTCTTTTTGTTTTCGTTTATTTCCAGACAGCAAGTACAAAGTATTGATTCTGCATTAAAGAGTGATATTGAGAGGTCTAGAGCTATTAAAGATTCTATAGACCAAAAAAAACAAGACTCAATAATTCTACAAGAAGCCATAAAGCCTTTTAAAGATAATCAGCAACAGCTTGGTATTTCTGATGAAAGTATGAAAGTAATTGATTCTACAATTACAAATAACAAGGTAAAAAACACTGGTTTTAATGGTAAAATTGGTGGTGTTAACTTTAATGAGACAGCAATAGATTCTATGATTCAAACTGGAGCTTCAGATGTTGAGATTTATAAGTTTATGGGAATGAATGACGATGATGGCATTTTCACCAAACGCATGTACAAACAAGTGCTTAAGTTTTTTAAGAATAAAAGTGGAGGTTCAATTTTACAGGCTTTTTATGATAGTATTCCTTTAGCCATGTTTATACTGTTGCCAATTTTTGCTTTTTTACTTAAGATTTTTTACTTCAACAAAGGACGTTTTGCGTACCATTTGGTATTTACCTTTTACTTTTTTGCCTTCTTATTTATTGTTTTTGGCTGGTTGGTTTTTGCAACTTTAGTTTGGAAAGATTTTCCAACCTCGATTATTGCTTTAGTTATGTTGTCGACCTATTTCTACTTGTTTTTAGGTGTCAAACGATTTTATGAGCAAGGTTATTTTTTAAGCTTTATAAAGAGTGGTGTTATAACATCGTTATTTTTAATGATGGTATTGCCATTTGCAGCCATTATTGTTGGACTTATGGCGTTTTTGTTTTATTAGAAGTTTTTAAGAATAAAGAACCAAATTTAGTTTGTCATACTGAACTTGTTTCAGTATCTAAAGGATTCCAAAGGTTTTCCCAATTTGGGTTTATGCTTTCAATTAAATTAATTTTCCACTGTCTATGCCAATTTTTTAATTGCTTCTCTCTTAAAATAGCATCATTGATATATTGAAATTCTTCAAAATACACTAATCGTTTAAGTTTGTATTTTGAAGCAAATAGACTACCTATTTCACTTGTATGTTTCTCCATTCTATCATCAATTCCACCAGTTACGCCTATGTATAAAGTTCCTTTCGGTTTGTTTGTTATGATATAAACCCAATAATTATGGTAAACTCGTCTTGGCATTTTTGAATTCTTTATGTAATAGTGGTAGATGCTGAAACAAGTTCAGCATGACAAAGATAATAGGATTATTACTAGAACCATAACTGGTTCAAGATCTACTATTATAGTTTACCTTTTAAGAATGTTCCTGTAATAGAGTTTTTATTTTTCACTAACTCTTCAGGAGTACCTTGAGCTACTAATTGTCCACCACGTTCACCACCTTCAGGACCAAGATCAATTATATAGTCAGCACATTTTATAAGTTCTAAATTATGCTCAATAACTATAATTGAATGTCCTTGTTCTATTAACGCTTGAAAAGATTTTAGTAATTTTTTGATGTCGTGAAAATGCAATCCTGTAGTAGGCTCATCAAAAATAAATAAGGCATTATCGCTTTTTGTTCCTTTACCTAAAAACGTAGCTAGTTTAATACGTTGAGCTTCACCACCAGAAAGGGTAGATGAGCTTTGTCCAAGTGTTACATAACCTAAACCAACATCTTGAAGTGGTTGTAACTTGCTTTGTATTTTGGTTTGACCATGTATATCAAAAAACGCAATAGCATCATCGATAGTCATATTTAGAATATCGTCAATGCTTTTATCTTGAAAAGCAACTTCTAAAACTTCCTTTTTAAAGCGCTTTCCATTACAGGTTTCACAAGTTAAATGCACATCTGCCATAAACTGCATTTCAATAGTAACTTCACCATCACCTTTACAGGTTTCACAACGTCCACCATCGACATTAAAAGAGAAATGTTTAGCTTGATAATTACGTATTTTACTCAATTTTTGATTGGCATACAAAGCTCTAATATCGTCGTAAGCCTTAACATACGTCACAGGGTTTGAACGAGATGAACGACCAATTGGATTTTGGTCTACAAACTCGATATGTTTTATGTTTTTAAAATTACCTTTTAACTCTGTAAATTGTCCTGCTTTATCACCAAAGCCAGTTAATTGCTTTTGAATTGTTGGAAAAAGAATTTTTTTAACCAATGTACTTTTACCACTTCCTGAAACTCCAGTAATAACCGTTAGCATTTCTAAAGGGAAAGTGACATCTATATTCTGAAGGTTATGCTCACGAGCGCCAACTATATCTATTTGATATTTTGATGTTCTTCTTTTTTTAGGCACTTCAATTTCTAAGCTTCCATTCAAATACTTAGCAGTAAGTGAATCTGAAATTAAAATATCATTATAAGTTCCTGCAGCTACAACTTCACCACCAAAAGTACCAGCTTCAGGACCAATATCTATAATTTCGTCTGCTGCTTGCATGATATCTTCATCATGTTCAACCACAATAACTGTGTTTCCTAAATCGCGTAAAGCTTTTAAAACAACAATTAGTTTTTCGGTATCTTTTGGATGCAAACCAATACTTGGTTCATCTAATATATACATTGAGCCTACTAAGCTACTACCTAACGATGTTGCTAAGTTTATACGTTGGCTTTCTCCACCAGATAAAGTATTTGAGCGTCTGTTTAGAGTTAAATAATCTAATCCTACGTTTGATAAAAAAGAAAGTCTGTTGGTGATTTCTTTTAATAAGCGTTCAGCAATTTTGCTGTCGTAATCATTAAGTTCTAATTGCTTGAAGAAATTAATAAGCTTATCAATAGGCATTTCAACTAAATCTGTAATGGTAACACCAGCAATTTTTACATAATTGGCTTCTTCACGCAAACGTTTACCATGACATGTATTGCACTTGGTTTTACCTCTGTAGCGTGATAGCATTACTCTATTCTGAATTTTATATGCTTTAGATTCTAATTCAGCAAAAAGAGAATTTAAGCCTTCAAAATATTGATTACCATCCCAAACGAGTTGCTTTTGTGCAGCACTTAACTGAAAGTAAGGCTTATGAATAGGGAAATCGAACTTATGCGAATTGTTTACTAATTGATCTCTATACCAACTCATACTTTCTCCACGCCAAGGAAAAATTGCATTTTCATAGATTGATAACCCTGTATTTGGAATAACTAAATCTTCATCAATACCAATAACATCACCATAGCCTTCACACTTTGGGCAAGCTCCATAAGGATTATTAAAACTAAACAGATGCACATTAGGCTCTAAAAACGTAATGTTATCTAATTCAAATTTATTATTAAAGGTGTCTTGTTTGTTATCTGATAAAGATTCTATTATTGTTGTTCCTTTTCCTTCAAAAAAAGCAGTTTCAATAGCATCAGCCAATCTGTTATAAAAATCCTCTTCATGCTTAACAACAATTCTGTCTACAACTAAAAACACATCTTTTTTAAGTCCTTTTTCGATGGCATCTTCAATTCGTAAAACATCATCTTTATATTTTACTCTTGCATAACCTTGTTGCTGTAATACTTTTAGTTTGTCTTCCATTGTTCTGTCTTTCTCCAAAGTAATAGGAGAGAGGAGCAATAGTTTTTCACCATCTTTGAAGGATTTTACTAAGTTTAATACATCAGCAGTTGTATGTTTTTTTACCAAATTACCCGATACTGGAGAGTATGTTTTACCAATACGAGCAAATAGTAATTTTAGATAATCATAAATTTCAGTCGTTGTGCCAACAGTAGAACGAGGGTTTGTAGAATTTACTTTTTGCTCTATCGCTATTGCAGGAGCTATGCCTTTAATATAATCAACTTTAGGTTTGTTTAAACGCCCTAAAAACTGACGAGCATAGCTTGACAAACTCTCAACATAGCGACGCTGACCTTCAGCATATAAAGTATCAAAAGCTAAACTAGACTTTCCTGAACCAGATAATCCTGTTATTACAACTAGCTTATTTCTTGGAATAACAACATCTATATTTTTAAGGTTGTGAAGATTAGCACCTTTTATAATAATGTTCTGTTTTGGATTAACTTCGGAAAGGTTAATTTTCATATGCTTTTTGTGTCTAAGAATGCAAAGATACATTAACTATTTATGTCTTTAAAAAAACTTATTGTGCAATAAAATGTTAAAATTTAACACGAAATCTTGCTTTTTAGGAATGATTGTTGTTATATTTGGAGCATAAACATCTAAAACATAGTTGCCTATATCATAATATTACTTTAAAAGATTAACCCCAAGCTAAGAAGTTTTCTTCTTTGCCTTAAAGTAAAAATTATGAAACAAGAACTTATCACTGACGCTGTTTTAGTAAGCAATTATCTGCAAGGAGACGAAAGTGCTCTCTCGGTATTAATTACCAGACACAAGCAAAAAATTTACAGTTTTATTTATTCAAAAGTATATGATAGAGACATCACTGAAGATATCTTTCAGGATACTTTCATTAAAGTTATTAGAACTTTAAAACTAGGAAAATACAATGAAGAAGGTAAGTTTTTACCTTGGGTAATGCGTATTTCACACAATTTGGTTATTGATCATTTTAGAAAAAACAATCGTATGCCAAAATTTGATAATACTGGTGAATTTAGCATTTTTTCTGTACTAAGCGATTCGTCGTTAAATGCTGAGAAACAAATAATAAAAGAGCAAGTTGAAAGCGACTTAAGGCGTTTAATTGAAGAGTTGCCAGACGATCAAAAAGACGTGTTAATGATGCGTATGTATCAAGATATGAGTTTTAAAGAAATATCAGATAAAACAGGCGTTAGTATTAATACTGCACTAGGAAGAATGCGTTATGCGTTAATTAACCTAAGAAAGGTAATAGATCAAAAAAATATAATTTTAACGAATTAATATAATAAATAAAGTTTTGATGCGTTATTAGGATTATAATTAACTAAAAATCCAAAAATGGCAAAACTTTACTCTGAAAAAACTCCCCAAATTAAAAACGATTTGAACCCAAAAGAGGAAACAGTAAATTTTCTTCTTAATTATTCTAAGGCTTTAAGTGTTATTGATTATAATAAATTGAAGTTTGAAGCACTTCTAAACTAAACTTGGAAAAGTCCTGAAAGTTAGCTCATCAGGACTTTTTTTTATTGTATTCATTTATAACGGAAGTTCTACCAATGGTTTTGGTAATAATATCTTTATCCAAATCCCAACCTCTTGCTGGAGAATATTCGCGTCCGTACCATATAATTTGAAGATGTAAATCGTTCCATAATTCTTTTGGAAATAGACGTTTAGCATCTTTTTCAGTTTGCACAACATTTTTCCCATTAGAAAGATTCCAACGATACATAAGTCTGTGAATGTGTGTGTCGACTGGGAAAGCAGGAATACCAAAAGCTTGAGATAAAACAACAGCTGCTGTTTTATGACCAACAGCAGGTAGTTCTTCTAAATCTTCATACGTTTTAGGCACTTTACCATTGTGTTTTTCGATTAAAATTTTTGATAGACCATAAATACCTTTACTTTTCATAGGTGATAAGCCTACAGGTTTTATAATTTCTCTTATTTCTTCAACAGATAGTTTAATCATGTCATAAGGATTATCTGCTTTTGCAAATAATAAAGGAGTAATTTGGTTTACACGTACATCTGTGCTTTGAGCTGACATTAAAACAGCAATTAATAATGTATATGGATCTTTATGTTCTAAAGGAATAGGAATTGTTGGATATAACTCATTTAACGTAGTTATAACAAAGTCTACCTTTTCTTGTTTGGTCATATGTTGTATTTTTACAAAAATCAAAGTTAAACTAAATATGACCAAATTAAAAGTAGGAGATAAGGCTCCAAATTTTTCAGCAAACGATGAACAAGGAAACACAGTTTCACTATCAGATTATAAAGGAAAAAAATTAGTAGTTTTTTTCTATCCTAAAGCAAATACACCAACTTGTACTGTTGAGGCTTGCAACTTAAGAGATAATTATAAAGATTTAAGTAATAAAGGTTATGAAATTTTAGGTGTTAGTGCAGATAGCCAGAAAAAGCAATCAAACTTTAAAAAGAAATATAGTTTTCCTTATCCTTTATTAGCAGATGAAGACAAAGCTGTAATAAAAGCTTTTGATGTTTGGGGAGAAAAAAAGTTTATGGGACGAACGTTTGATGGTATACATCGTTTAACCTTTGTTATAGACGAAAATGGCGTTATTGAAAAAATTATTGATGATGTGAAGGCTAAAATTCACGCAGAACAAATTCTATCTTAATAAAAAAGCGACCAATTGGTCGCTTTTCTTTTATTCTTTATGAATCACTTCTTCCGATTCACAGCCAAATAGGCTTTTCTCTTTTATGATATTTGCAACTCCTTTTGGTAACATAGATTCCCAACCAACTTTCCCATCTGAAATAGCTTTTAAAACTGTACGTGAGAAGATTGATAAAATAGATCTATCATAATCTGTTATATCAACAACTTTACCATTGTATTTAAAGAATTTATATAATTCTTTCATACGTGGATGCACTTTTAAGTTTTCGCTATTAGTGATTGTTCCATCTTCATTTTCCATTGGGTATAGGTAAACGCGTAAATCTTTAAAGAACAGTTTACCAAATGCTTCTAAAATACCTCCACTTAAGTGACGATAGTATTTTTCATCAAAAATATCAACTAAATTATTTACTCCCATAGCCAATCCCATACGAGCTTTTGAGTATTGAGAGAAATATTCAACGAGTTTATAATATTCCTGGAAATTAGATATAAGAACTGTATGTCCTAAAGAACATAACAATTCAGCTCTATCCATGAAATCTTGTTCATCAATTTCGCCTTCAGCACGTAAGTTAGATAATGTAATTTCAAATACTACTTGAGTGTTCTCTACATCAACCTTGTTTTCTTTAACAAACATATCATATGATTTTTCAAACATATCAATGTTTACTTTAGTTACAGGTCTAAAACTACCACGAAGCGCTAATATATTCTTTTTATAAAGTACTCTTGCTGGTAATACATTATTACCATCAGGAGCAAACATTACGGCATCTGTCATTCCGTTTTTAACAAGCTGTAAACTCATTAAACGATTATCGACATCTTTAAACACAGGACCAGAGAAGTTAATAGTATCAATCTCTATTTGGTCTTTATCTAAATGGTCATATAAATAACGAAGTAATTTTTTTGGAACATCATATTTATAAAAAGCTCCATAAATAAGGTTTGTTCCTAAAATACCAAGTGTTTCTTGTTGTAATCGCGCGTCGTTTTCTTTAAAACGTAAGTGTAAAATAATCTCGTTATAGTCTTGGTCTGGCTCAATTTGATATTTTATACCAACCCAACCATGTCCTTTATATTTTTTTGCAAAATCTATTGTAGCTACAGTATTAGCAAACGAAAAGAACATTTTGTTAGGATGTTTATCTCTAGTAATACGCTCTTCAATCAAATCGATTTCATGAGTTAGCATTTTGCGTAATCGAGCTTCAGTTACGTAACGACCATCATCTTCAATACCATAAATAGCATCACTAAAGTCTTTATCATAAGCAGACATAGCTTTTGCAATTGTCCCAGAAGCACCACCAGCTCTAAAGAAATGACGTACAGTTTCTTGACCTGCACCAATTTCGGCAAAGGTTCCATAAATGTTTTCATTTAGATTTATTCGGAGTGCTTTAGTTTTTAGAGAAGGAATTTCATCAAATTCTTTATCTCCTTTTAGGGTAATTTCCATTTTATAGCTTGAGATTAATACAGTACAAAGGTATTAATTTGCTTACTTAAACAAAAAAATAAACTTACTTTTGTTGTAAACTTAACACTCTTGAAAATTACATTTTTAGGCACAGGAACATCTCAAGGAATTCCAGTTATAGGAAGCTCTCATCCTGTATGTTTAAGTTCTAACCCAAAAGACAAGCGTTTAAGAGTATCTGTGCTTATAGAGTGGGACAATTATGTGTATGTAATTGATTGTGGTCCTGATTTTAGACAACAGATGCTAAATGCTAAATGCACTAAGCTAGATGGCATTATTTTTACACACGAACATGCTGATCATACAGCTGGTTTAGATGATATTAGACCATTTTATTTTAAGCAAGGAGATATTCCTGTTTATGCACATAAAAGAGTGATAAAAGCCCTTGAAGACCGATTTGAATATATTTTTGAAACAGAAAATAAATATGCTGGTGCTCCAGGAGTTACAACTCATCAAATAGAAAATAAACCATTTACACTTGGTGGTATTAATGTTATTCCAATTAATGGTATGCATTATAAGCTACAGGTTTTTGGTTTTAGATTTAATGATTTTGCTTATCTAACAGATATGAAAACTGTAGAGGATAAGGAAATTGAAAAATTAAAAGGTGTAAAAGTGTTAGTTGTTAATGCTTTAAGAGAAGAGCAGCATGTGTCGCACTTTAATCTAGATGAAGCACTTGCTTTTATTGATAAAGTAAAGCCAGAAAAAGCATATTTAACGCATATTAGCCACTTATTAGGATTCCACGACGAAGTACAACAAAGGCTTCCTAAAAACGTTTTTTTAGCATACGATAACCTCCAAATAACTTTATAATTATGAAGAATAAAATTTTCATGTATTTGTTCATTTTTTCAGTCTTACTATTGATTTTTCAATTCGTTAATTCGAAGAACATTTTTGAATCTTACGAGACTAAATTCACAAAATTTGAACAGCGAGAACAATCATATAAAGATTCTATTGCTAGTCTGCAAAATGAAAACTCTGATTTAAAGCTTTTTAATTTAGAATACAATGATGATGCATTAAGCTATTTTGATGATAAAGGTTATAACTCGTTAGAATTGATTCCTTTTATAAAAGACGAACTATATAAGCTTAACAACTATAAAGGAGACGATCACCCAATTGTGCCTTATGTATCTATGACAGATGGTAAAATGCTAATAAATAATGTTAGGTTACTTAATCACAAATGGATAATTGCTAATTTTAGTGACGGTAAACATTGGGGAGAACTATTTATCACTTACGAGTTAATAGAAGGGAATGAACTTAAATTTAAATTGGTTGAGTATTTTTTATATCCAATAAACTAAATTTTATCTTCTAACCAATTTCTGAATTCATAAAAATTTTGTGGTGCTACACCATGTCCAACAGGAAATTCAGAATATTTGTGTTTTATATTTAAGTTCTCTAAAAACTGAGGTGTTTTCCTTGCCCAATCTACAGGTATTACTTGATCAACACTTCCATGTGAGCAATAAAAATTAAGATGCGAATAATTTTTTGAATCTAGATGCTCTGGCAATATATCTTTATTTATATAACCACTTAAAGCTACTACATTTTTAATCTTTTCAGGATATGTAAGTGCAACAGCATAGCTTAATATAGTGCCTTGGCTAAAGCCTAAAAGTGTAACGTTATTAGGATTTACTGGGTAGTTATGGCAAGCTTCATCTATAAACTTAGCTATTAAATCTCTAGATGCTTTTGCTTGTTCATCGTCACTCCATTTATTCATTTCTGCATCAAAATTAATAGCATACCAAGCATTGCCATAAGGCTGCATCGCATGAGGTGCTCTTACAGAAATAATAAAAAGTTCTTCAGGTAACTCAGTTGCAAAAGAAAACAAATCGTTTTCATCACTACCATAACCATGAAACATAATAAGTAGTGGTGCGTTTTCTTTTAAAGTTGAAGGTCTTGTAATGTGATGTAATAAACTATTCATTCTATTGGCCTATATTTTTAAATAATTTTTGAAAAAAATCACCTAATAAAGGCACAGAGTATAACTTTCCAGTAATTGCTCCAAAAATTGCATACAAAAATAAAACAGCAATAAATATCCAAAAAGAGTAAGTAATCATCCAGTTATCAAAACCGCTAACAACAAATCCTAAAATCATTTCTAATAGCCATAAACCTAAAGCTTGTCTTGTATGAAAAGCCGTAAATTGGTTTCTTTTTTCATTATTCATAAAAAAAGCTATAAGTGTACCTATTAGTGTAAAATAACTAACAATTGCTAAGGTTTTTCCTTCTTGAATCGTTTGATCTGTCATTATAATTAGTTTAATATAAGTTGATTATTTGATAGTATTCCATAAACTTTTCCTTTAAGTTTATGCTGTTCAAAAATTGAATTTTTTGAAGCTGAATATATATTTTCTTTAGTAAAACTATGCTCAATATTTGGATTAAAAAGTGTTACATCTGCCTTGTTTCCAACAGATATGCTGTGAGATGAAATCCCGAATCTTTCTTTACCTTTAGTTAGCAAATCAATGGTTTTTTTAATTGTAAACACTGTATTTAAAGCTCCAAAGGCAGATTCCAGTCCAACGGTTCCGTATTTTGCATAATCAAACTCTATTTTTTTATGCTCAATATCTATTGGGTTATGGTCGCTTGTAACCATATCTATAGTGCCATCCTTTAAACCTTCAATAAGAGCATTGCAATCATCTTTAGTACGTAAAGGTGGTAATACTTTCAAGTTTGTATTAAAGGTGTGCAACTCATCATCAGTGAGCACTAGATTATGTATTGCAACACTACAACTAACATTTAATTTTTTCTGTTTTGCTTCTCTGATCAATTCTACAGATTTAGCTGTTGAAATTGTTGGAATATGAAGTTTTCCACCTGTATATTCTAGAAGAAACAAGTCTCTGACAATTTGTAATTCTTCGGCCAGAGTTGGGTTTCCTTTTAATCCAAGAGAGGTACTTGTTACATTCTCGTTCATTACTCCGAGTCCAGAAATTCTAGATTCTTGCGGAAAAGAATAGACTAATCCTTCAAAATTACTAGCATATTGTAATGCAAGTTTCATTAGGTTAGGATTGCAAATTGGTTTTTGGTAGTCTCCAAAAGCTATTGCGCCAGCGTTTTTCATATCAAACAGCTCCGCTAAATCCTCTCCTTTACTTTCTTTTGTGAGTGCTCCAATAGGGTAGAGTGCAACTGCGTTTCCATTCGCTTTTCCCTTTAAAAATGAAACATCTGAATTACTATCAATTACTGGATTAGTATTTGGGTTGACTGCTACAGACGTAAATCCTGATAAAGCAGCTGTTTTAAGTCCGTTTTCAATAGTTTCGCGTTCTTCATAACCTGGTTCTCCAAAACTAACACTACTATCAAACCAACCTTGCGAAATATGAAGATTGTCGAGTTTTATTTCCTTGTAATTTTTAGGGTTTTTTATCTGCTTTGAAATTTGAGTAATAACTCCTCTTTCAATTAAAATGTCTAAAGTTTGATTGTGAAAATCGCTTTTGGAATCAACTATAGTTGCAGATTTTATGAGTACGTTCATTTAAAATATTTTAAGATGAGCATTTCAATAATTAAAAA
The DNA here is from genome assembly GCF_014641635.1 of Aquaticitalea lipolytica. Classification (GTDB taxonomy): domain Bacteria; phylum Bacteroidota; class Bacteroidia; order Flavobacteriales; family Flavobacteriaceae; genus Aquaticitalea; species Aquaticitalea lipolytica. The sequence continues at coordinate 99,532 of NZ_BMIC01000002.1, forward strand.
AGCTAGTGCAAAAATAACAAACCATTTCCATAGCTCGTTAACATTAGTAACACTTTTTATATCATCAATAGTTGTTGCAATAGATGAATTGACATCAATATTGTTATTTGAAGCCATATCATAGTAACTCAATTGGCTTTCACTTCTATTAAAATTAAAACTCAAATTTTGCAAGTTATTGTTCTTGTTTTTTACTTCAAAAACACCAGCTATATCAGGTGATTCGTTTGTTTTTAACTCTACTTTATTAGTATAGGTTTGTTGTAAAGGCACAATAGATATATCATTAATTGTAAGTGTTAGAATATCGTCTTGTAGCAGTTTGGTGTTTATATCTATAGTATTTTCCTGAGCAATGTTATAATAAAGCTTAGGGAGCTTTAAACTTTGCTTTCCAATATTATAAATTACAGGAACAATTAAAGGCGAGTTTTTAAAATTTGAATTCTCTTCATTTATTGGAGCAGAAAACGCATAAGCATTATTAGATTTGGTTAAAAATGAAGAGCCATCTTCATAATTAAGAATTGTTGAGCCATTTGAGTTTCCAAAAGGATAAAAAGAATTCACCTTTGGGTACTGAAAATTATTTACTTTTTTATCAAAAACATTCGCTAATAATGGATGAGAAAAATTTATAGATGTAATTTGCTTTTCAATTGGACTAATTGAATTATAATTTGGTAAATTATAATTTATAAGCAATTGATTGTAAGATGATAAACTAATATTATTTGAAGGGATTATTAATATATTTCCTCCATCATCAGTAAATGATTTTAATGCTGTGATTAACGACGCAGGAACATCTTTAAGCTCATTTAATACTATTAAATTTTGGCTATCAATTGTATTATAATTTAATTCGTTAAAAAGGTTAGAGGTATAAACAAACTCATCGTCAGTAAATATTTTTTTTAAGAAGGTATCATCAGATTCATTAATCGATAACACTCTAATTTTATCTCGTTTGTTAATATTAAAAAACAACACATTGTCATATTGAAGTCCTATATCATCAACAATAATTTTACCATTAAACGATGTATTAGCAGGAATTGTAAAAATTGTAGAAGCATCATTTTTAATAGACACCGAACTTTTAGCCATTAAATTATCGTTTTTATATAGCGAAACAGGAAGCGTTTCTATTTCATCGCCATAATTTTTAAGATTTACTGTTAATTCAATGTTCTCTATATCAACTTTAGAAATAAAAACAGAATCTACAACTATATTTTTTACTGATTCTGGTTTTAATTGAACAAGTTTGAAGTTCACTAAACTATCTTTTTCAATAGTTATCGACTTTTTATTTTGCTGAAAATCTGATATTAATACTAAGTTTTTAATGCTGCTTTTATCTTTTGAAAACGCTTTCTTTCCTTTAAGTATAACAGCTTCATAAGCTAATTGATTAGGTGAATGTTTTAATTGGATTAATTCATTTTTTATAGCCTTAATACTGGTATTTATAAACGTATTGTCGTTTGTAAACAATGTAATTTGCTCATTTTCATCAACGTTTTCTAAAATGTCTTGTATTGCTTTATTTAAAAGTGTTCCATTTGTGCTTTTAGCTTGCATACTAAACGAATTATCTAAATAGATAACTGTTTCACTTTTTACGTTAAAAACATCTGAATTAGCCAAAAAAGGCTGTGCAAAAGCTATAATTGCACAAGCAAGTAATAGCATTCTTGTAATTAGAGTAAGCCATTTTTTAAGTTGAGAGCTTTTACGAGTTTGTAAAGTGATATTCTTTAAAAACTGAACATTAGTAAATTCAATCTTCTGAAAACGACGTAACTGAAACAGATGTATAATAATAGGAATGATGAGCAGAAATAGTGCGTAAAGTAATTCTGGGTGTTTAAACTGCATTCCTTATCTGTTTTGTAGCATTTTTAAGTATTCAAATATAGAAAATGATAAGAGATTAAGACTTGTAGATTTTGAGAATTTTAACTAAACGAGTATTCTGTTCTGTTATTATAAGCTATTAGAATGTTTTTTAACAAAATCTTTGCTTTTATACTTGTAACAGATTGTAGTTTTGCGCTACTTATCTAAGAATTTTAAAAACAAATTATAATAATGAAGAACATTTTAAGTATTGTTTTAGTTGGATCTATTCTACTTAGTTGTGGCACAACTAAAAAAACAACTAACGATTTAGCAATTAGCAATCCAATAGTTACCTCAATGGACCTTACTAAAGTTGTAGATGATAAAGTACCTGTGATTATAAATCCTGGTCGTTTTACAACAGAAACAGTAACATACCATTTACCTAAAGTTGTACAAGGAACATACAGTGTGAGTAGTTTTGGTCGTTTTGTAGATGATTTTAAAGCTATTGATTATAATGGTAAAGAGTTAACTGTTACACATCCAGATGAAAACACTTGGGTTATTGCAAATGCAGCACAATTAGATAAACTTATTTATAATGTTAATGATACGTTTGATATTGAAACTGTTGGCGGAATTGGAGGCGAAATGCCTTTTTCACCTTCAGGAACTAATATAGACCCAGAAGTTTATGTATTAAACCTACATGGTTTTATTGGTTTTTTTGATAGCTTAAAAACCAATCAATATGAGTTAGATGTGACTGCTCCAGCAACTTTTAAGCGTTCTTCTGCTTTACAAAATGTTGGAACAAAATCAAGTCCTGACGGAAGATCAATAACTACAAGTTATATTGCTCCTCGTTATTTTGATATTACAGACAATCCGATGATGTATGGTAAACTAGATGTAGAAGAGTTTATGGTTGGCGATATTAAAATTGTATTAAGTGTTTACTCACCAAATAAAGTACATACAGCAGCTAGCTTAAAAGAAACTATGTACAAAATGATGGAAGGTCAAAAAGCTTATTTAGGCGATGTTGATAGTACACCACGTTATGACATCTTTTTATATTTAGCAGATAGAGGAGAAACAGCTCCTAAAGGTTTTGGTGCTTTAGAGCATCACACATCTACTGTTGTAGTACTTCAAGAAGCTATGCCTAAAGAAGCATTAGCAAAATCGATGGTCGATGTAGTAGCACATGAGTTTTTTCATATTGTAACGCCATTATCAGTACACTCTGAAGATGTACATTACTTTGATTATATAAACCCTACATTTTCTAAACATTTATGGATGTATGAAGGTGTAACTGAATATTTTGCACAACATTTTCAAGTGTACGAAGGATTAGTTACTCCAGATGAGTTTTATAAAGAAATAATGAGTAAAATCAGAACCTCAAATTATTTTGATGATACGATGAGTTTTACTGTAATGAGCGAAAACATTTTAGAAAAACCTTATGCAGACAATTATATTAATGTGTATTCAAAAGGTGCATTAATAGGTATGTGTATTGATATTTTAATGCGAGAAGAAAGTAATGGACAAAGAAGCATGTTATCGTTAATGAAGGAATTGTCAACAAAATATGGCAAAAACAAACCATTTAATGATGACGATTTAATTAGAGAAATTTCAATAATGACTTACCCAACTGTTAGTCAATTTTTAGAAACTTATGTTGAAGGTACTACACCAATTGATTATAGCGAGTTTTTCAAAAAAGTTGGTTTAACATTAAAATCATCGCGAGTAGAAACTAACTACATCCAAAGTGGAGCTGGTTTTATTTTTGATGGCGACCAAGAAAAAGGTACAATTTTCTTTTCTGCAGGTGTAAAAGACAACAGTTTTTGGGCAGAACAAGGTGTTTTACCAAACGATGTTATTAAAGAAGTAAACGGAACTGTTTTAACTCTAGAGAACGTAAGAATGGTTTTAGGACAAATGTATCAATGGAAACCAGGTCAGGAAATAGATGTGAAGTTAGAGCGTGATGGAAACCCAATTGAAATTAAAACAACATTAAAGCAATCATACACAACAAGTGAGACTTTAATGGAAGATGAAAATGCTAATGAATTGCAAATTAACTTAAGAAAAGCTTGGTTAAAAGGTTAATAACCAAATTTAAACTATAAACAAAAAGCGATTGATGAATTATATTTGTCAATCGTTTTTTTTGCTTAAAATCCTTCAAAAACACCTAAACCAAACAGAGCAAAATCATACTTTACAGGATCATTTTTATCTAGCTGTCGTAACGCACTATCTAGTTCAAACAAAGCTTTAGCATCGTTTTGTTTTCGTTTTAATAAACCTAGTTTTCTGGCAACATTACCTGAATGCACATCTAAAGGACAAGAGAGTTGAGCAGGAGTGAGGCTCTTCCAAATTCCAAAATCAACACCATTATTGTCATGTCTAACCATCCATCGTAAAAACATATTAATGCGCTTAGCTGCTGAATTTTTTAAAGGATTACTAATATGTTTTTGAGTTCTTGGCAAATGTTCTATTTCAAAAAAATGATTTTTAAATTGATGAATAGATTCTTGTAACGAATCTGGTTTGGCATATTTTGAGAATACAGATTCTAATCCGTTGTGGTTTTTATAAATATGCTGTAAACAAGCAATAAACTGAATAAAATCGTCTCCATTAAACGTTCTGTGTACAAAAGGTAGTAAAGCTTCTAAATCTGATTCTTGATGCTGCATAACAAACTCATGTGGTGCATTATCTAGAAGCAACATCATACGCTTTGCATTATTAATTATACTCTTTCTGTTTCCCCAAGCAATAGTGGCAGTTAAAAATGCAGCAATTTCAATATCTTCTTTTTTACTGAATTGATGCGGAATTTGTATAGGATCACTCTCTATAAATCGAGGATGGTTGTATTGTTCAACTTTGTTGTCGAGAAAGTCTTTAAGGTCTTTTTTTGTTAATTTTACAGGCATTAAGCATGAATGATTTTTTCAAAAATAGTATTATTAGCAATAATTACTTAATAACTTTAAGTCTTTAGCTATTGAAATAGTAAATTTAAAAAACTAACTTCGCTTATCGTCTGATATAGAACATTTAAACGATTCCATATCATACCGTTGGCACCAATATGAACAAAATCGCACTTAAGATATTATTTCTGCTGACTTTTAGCGTTTCTAACAGTCAAAATAATAGGACTTTGGAAATGGCTAAATCAATGAGTAATGTAAAAGTCGAAATTAATGACTTAACTGATTTTGTAGCAAAAAATATTTCGGACAAAAAGGAGATAGCTAAATTCTATTATTATTGGATGAATCTGAACATAGTTTATGATTTTGAAAAAAGAGACAAATGGAGAACCGAAAAAGCAACTGATAAAGAAATAGATGATTCGGAAAACCCACTACTAGTATTTAAAGAAAAAAAAGCTGTTTGTATTGGATATTCTAGTCTTTATAAAATGTTTATGGATTCTTCGGGCATTGAATGCCTAATTATCACTGGACACGCAAAAACTCTGGAAAACCTTACTCTAGAACTTGAATTGGATGATGACTATAGACACGCTTGGAACACTATAAAAATTAACGATGCTTGGCTTTTAATAGATACGACTTGGGCTCAACAATTTGAAGAAAGTATTTCAGATTTCTATTTTAATGTATCACCTGAAAAATTAATTCTTTCACATTACCCAGAAAATGCTGAATGGCAATTAATGGAAAAACCTATTTCTATTAACGAATTTAACACACAACCATACGTGCATTCTTTTTATTTTGATACTGGTTTTGAAAAATTACCAGAATTAACAGAGGATAAAGACTACTACTATATTGAATTTCCAAAAATAGCTAGTAACAATTGGCTAACTAAACTGACTTACGATTCTGACAAGAAAATTAATGAATCCATTTTTCCAGAATATGAAGAAAAAGAAAATTCCAATCTTTTCAAATTTAAGAAAAACGGAATTCCGAAAAAAGCAATTTTAAATGTCGTAGTCACATATTTTGATTGGGATAAACAGACTAAATCTGAATATAATAATATAATTAAATATCAACTCTGAAAAAATACTGGTGGCAACACTGTATATAATTTATTGCTTGGTTCTAGCCTACTTACGAAAATCCTCGCGGATTTTCTATTCGGTTTTTATTTGCTAAATTATGTGCTTAAAACACGCAACGAAATCATACACAAACATGTTGCCTGCGTGCCATATAACCACAAATGAAACTTATAGCCATAACATTAGGATTTTTACTGCTAACCAACTTGACTTTCTCTCAAATAAAGAAAAAGGAATTAGATGGAGAATGGTATTCTGATAATGATTTTGGACAATACTATAAAAATGACACAATCCGATTTACAAGCCGAATTAAAAATCCAATTAAAGTAAAAAGAGACTGCGAACAAATAAAGTGGGAAAAAGAAAATAGGATATTCAAACTGACCGAAGTAAATATTTGCGAAGCCAGAGCAAAAGTCACAAAAGGTTTTTCAACGCAAAAAATTAAATTAAGAAAAACGGATTTCGGACAAACATTAGAATATTATCAAGACAAAAAAATAGTAGATAAGTTCAGAATCGTAGAATTGAAAAAAGATATTAAGTCGGAACTCAAACTTATGCGATTTGACAAGCTATCTGAACAAAAGGTCTATAAATATGTTGACTCTTTAATTTTTAAAGTTCTAAAATACAATCCAAATGCGGATGGAAGTGAAAGCAATTATGGTGTAACAGCTTCTCACGGTAATCCGAATGTAACAATCAGGGCGAGAGATGGTCAAAATTTAAATCCTGAACCTCTAATTGTTGTAAATGGTTATCCTTTGAAAAATAAAGAATTACTAAAAAAATTGCTATTAGTGGAAACTTATGGGATTACATATTTGACGAAAGAAAAATCCGCAAGTCTTTATGGTTCACAGGCAATAAATGGAGTAATAATTTTACAAACATCAGAAAAACGATTTAAAGCAGCGCGAAAAAAATAAGGCAGGTAACAACGTATATAATCCATTGTTAGTGAGAGCCTAATTACGAAAATCCTCGCGGATTTTCAGTTTGGTGTGTACTTGCAAAAGTTAAGTGCTAAACCGCGCAACTACTCATAGCCGAAAGCGATAAGCGCAAATAAAATACGTCTCTCTATTTCACAGCAATCATACTAATTTCAACATTTACAAATTTTGGCAAATTAGCAACTTCTACAGTCTCTCTTGCAGGAGCTGTATCTTCATTTACATATTGAGAATACACTTCATTTATTTGAGCAAAATTATGCATATCGCTAATAAAAATTGACGTTTTAATTACATTCTCAAAAGTCATTCCAGCGGCTTCAAGTATAGCTTTTAAATTTTCCATTACTTGTTTTGTTTCAGTTTTAACATCAGTTAATACCAATTCGTTAGTTTTAGGATTAATAGCTATTTGCCCTGAAGTATACAAAGTATTGCCAACTAAAACAGCTTGACTATATGGACCAATTGGAGCAGGTGCGTTTGGTGTATTAATAATTGTTTTCATGTGTTAAAAATTATTGTTTTTTAATGGTCACATGGAACATCTTTATTATCATATCACTGTGTGTCTGATATAAGGTATAGATGTTTCATGATGTTTTAATGATTTTAAAGTTGTTGATCAGGACGCTTACGCTGATCGTATTTAATATCTTTTAATAAGCTAGACTTAATACCTATAAAGAAATTCCAAGAACTTCTGGTGCTAAATGGTATCCAACTAAAGTTCATTCTCCAGCTTAATAAATCGCGTTCAAAACGCAATTGAGTATAGGTGAATCCTTGGTTTTTAAAATCATATCCTGATGATGCACCAACTGTCCATTTTGGAGATAATTCAATATCTCCCGAAAACATTAAAGAGTGAGATGATATTTCATTTTCTCTCGCGTTGTTTGAATAATTAACAGCATAAGCCAATCGTAAACTCCACGGAATTTTATAATTGTAAAACTCTGATGGCTCTTCGTCTTTTTCCGACCTATCTTCATCAGTTAATCGTTTGTCAGCAAAATCTTGAGGTTTTCCAAATAAGTCATCAGATCGACCACCACTTCGCAATGATTCCAATTCTGCATTTCTATCTGTATCAGTTTCACCAGAAAAACTTTTACTAGATAAAGTATAACTCATGTTAATATTAGCATTAGTTAATCTAAAAAGACTTCCACCATTATTAATATTAAATTGGTCTATTTTATTATTGTTATTATCTAAAGCATAAGGGTCTAAAACAGCTCCGAAGTTTATGCTCATTTTATCATTTAGTATTTGTGTTCCTCCAGAAACTCTTACTGGACTCCATCTTAAAGAATCTGCTGCAAAATTGTATGATGTAGCAAAGTTAAGATTGTTTAATAGTATGATTTTTTTAGGCTCAGTAGCTGTTGAGTCTTTATCTCTAATTTTTGCTTCAAAATTATTTGCTACAGATATTCCTAATGAACTAGAAAAGGTCTTGTTAGGAGCACCAAAGATAGATTCTTCAAACCTACTGTATTCTTGACGTGTTGTTCCGTTTGCAGTAATTACATCGAAAGTGTCATAATACTCATCAAAAGCAGGATTAATATTATAACTTATAGATGGTCTCATTACGTGACGTATAGCTTGTATTTTAGGGTCTTTTCCTTCTTTTTTAAAGTCGAACATACCATAAATAGTTGTTCCAATACTTGTGCTAAAATTATACGTTCTAAAGCTATCAAAACCTCTAATGTCTTCCGTTACAACTTCATCATTTGTAGTATCGTAATATCTTTTAATTGTGTTTAATGTCCAATTTTCATCAAAATTTGCATTAGCACTTAAACTAAAGTATTTGAATAACTTAAAATTTGTAGTAAAAGGAATACTATGCTGTACACCTGTAAGGGCATCATCAAACATTTCTTTTTTAAAGAATAAAGAATCTGTTGTTTGAATTCTGTTTTCTGCTCTTACATTATATTGAAAATTGACATTCTGTATAATTCCTTTTTTCGTTCCTGTTTTAGGTTCAAAAGGAAAAATACGACTTACACTAGCTTGAAAAGTAGGCAAAGTCATATTAATTTGTTGTGTATTTGTATTTTGCGAATGTGTCGCAGTAACACTCATATTTACTTGTGGCTCTCCTTGAAATGTTTTTGAATAAGACACCGAAGATGATAACGTATTATTTAAAAAGTTTGAAGCGTTTAACTGATTTAATGATTCTTGATAATAACGACTACTACCTAAGTTAACCGAAGCAGAAAAACGAGAACTTGGGTTAGATTTTTGGTCTTGGTTATGTGACCATCTAATATTATATACAGACGATTTTGCGTAGTCTGGAAAACCACGCTCGCTAGTAATTAAGTTTTCATATCGAAAACCAATATTTCCTCTAAAATGATAACGCCATGCATAACTAGATTCTACACGAAGTCCATAACTTCCATTAGTATAATAATCACCTAATACAGCTAAATCAATATAATCACTTATAGCAAAATAATATCCACCATTCTGTAAAAAATAACCTCTCTCATTTTCTTGTCCAAAAGACGGAAAAATGATACCAGATGTTTGTTTATCTGTCATTGGGAAATATGCAAAAGGCAGACCTATTGGAGTTGGTACATTATAAATGTACATATTAGTTAAACCTACTACAACCTTCTTATTAGGAACTATTTTAGCTTTACGCATGTAAAAATAAAACTCAGGATCATCTCTGTTTTCAGAGGTGGTAAATTTTCCATCTTTAATAAAATACACCGAATCGTTTTCCTTTTTAGTCAATGCAGCATCTATATAGCCACCACTTTGTTCTGTACGTGAATTATATATAAGAGCCTTTTTAGTTTCTGTATTAAAAATAATAGAATCAGGCTCAACTAAATTTGCGCCTTGTTTAAACTTTGGTGCTTGAGAGTATACACCAGCAGAATCTTTTAAGCGTCCTGCATAAACCAAATTTTTACTATAATCGATAACTATAATACCAGATTTAATTTCCATATCCTGGTAGTATACTTCAGCTTCATCATAAAGGTAAATTTTTTGAAGACGCTGATTTATAGATACATACTCTTTAGCTTTATACTTTACAACATCTGTTAAAAATTCTTTTTTCTTAGGAATACTATCAGATACTAAAGTGTCTTTTTCTTTTATATTTATTGGTTGCGAGAATAACGAATCTACACCTACAACTAAAGTGTCATTTATAGGTTTGGGTTTTATAGGATCTTTAGGTTTAGGAACCTCTTGAGCATAGCTAAAAGTGTTAATAAACACTGTAAAACTTAAGATAAAAACTATGTAAAAGTTGTTTGTACGCAATGCTTTTAAATGTATTTTTGTAAAAGTATGGCTCGGTTTTTGAAAAGCCAAAATTACATATATTTTTTTGTGATTAATTTATTAATCAAATTAAAATTTAAAAATTAACTTATACTCAATACTATTGAGTAATAAATAGCATTTTTTATCCGTTAAAACCGTTATGAGAACGAACTTACAATCTATAATCGTATTTGCAGTAGTTATATTTACATTTTCTTTAACATCTGGTTACGCTTTTCAAAAAAATAAAGACAAATTTATTGTTGTTTTAGACGCAGGCCATGGAGGAAAAGATCCAGGTAAGAATTCTAAATATGGCTATAAAGAAAAAGATATAGCGCTTCAAGTAGTTTTAGCTGTTGGTAAAATGCTTGAAGAAAATCCAAATATTAAAGTAGTTTATACACGTAAAACAGACGTGTTTGTTGAGTTAAAGGACAGAGCTAAGATTGCGAATAATGCAAAAGCAGATTTGTTTGTATCTATTCATTGTAACGCTCACCATACTGAAGCTTACGGAACAGAAACTTATGTTTTAGATGTTGGTAATACTAATAGAAACTTCGAGGTTGCCAAGGCAGAAAACGAAGTAATCTTTTTAGAGGATGATTACGAAAAGCATTATGATGGTTTTAATCCAAATTCGCCAGAATCTGTTATTGGAATTTCAATACAACAAGAAGAGTTTACAGAGCAAAGTATACTATTGGCAACATTAATTGAAAAAAACTTTTCAAATAAAATTAATCGTAAAAGTAGAGGTGTAAAACAAGCTAGTTTATGGGTTATTCACCAAACTGCAATGCCAAGCGTGCTTATTGAAACTGGTTTTGTAACCAATAAAGAAGAAGGAGCATATTTAAATTCTTCAAAAGGTCAAGATGAAGTATCAACATCAATTTATGACGCTATTGTTAGTTACAAAAAGGTTTTAGATCAAAATGTTGGCGAAAATATTTATGCAACTAATGACACTGTAAAAACAAAACCAGAAAAGGAAAAAGTAGATGTTATTGTTGAAGAAAAGCAAACTGAGCAAATATATAATAATATTGTTTTTAAGGTGCAATTAGTCGCAAGTTCACGTAAAATAGACCCAAAACCGAATAATTTTAAGGGATTAAGTGATATTTCAAGAGAGAAAGAAGGCGGTTTGTTTAAATACTTTTATGGTTACACATCAGACTACAATAAAATAAAACAGTTGCAATCTGTTGCTCAGTCTAAAGGATATACAAGCTGTTTTATTGTTGCGTATAAAGATGGAAAGCGAATAGACCTCAATGATGCATTAAAAACAACCTCTAATTAAAAACATTCTTAATAGAATTATTCCTAATTTTGTGTGCAACCAAATATTCTAAGCATTGAAAATATCAAGAGAAGTAAAAACAGCCATTTTAGTTATTTTAGGAGTATTGCTCCTAGTGTTTTTAATTAACTATTTAAAAGGTGTAAATCTATTTGATTCAACTAGTAAATATCACACAGAGTTTGAATACAACTCATTAAATGCATCATCTCCTGTTACTATAAAAGGTAATAATATTGGTAAAATTGATGCTATAACTTACGATTATAAAACAGGTAAAACTAAAGTTACTATTTCAGTTGATAAAAACTTAAACTTCCCTAAAAACAGTAAAATACGTATGTACGAAACTGGTTTAATGGGAGGAAATGGTCTTGCTATTATTCCTGGAGATTCTAGCGAAAATGCTAAAAGTGGTGATTTGCTTGAATCTGAAGTTGAATTTGGTTTGGTAACAAGTCTATCAAAAAACTTTTCAGGATTAAGTGAAAACTTAGATACTACTTTACAATCTGTCGACACTTTATTAGGCAATCTTAATAAATTAGTTGTAGATGATTCAGAAATTGGATTAAGAAGAACGATGGCAGAATTAAATGCTACTATTGTTTCATTTAAAAACACATCTAACAATCTTAATTCGCTATTAGCCAAAAATGATAAAGACTTAACATCTGCAATTAAAAACTTTAATTCAATTACTGCAGATATGGCAACAGTTACTAACGATTTAAAAACTGTTGAATTATCAAAAACTGTTGCAGAATTAGATAACACATTACTTAATATCAATGCAATGATGTCTGATATTAAAAGTGGTAATGGCTCGCTAGGAAAACTATTACAAGACGAAGGACTTTATAATAACCTTGAAGGCGCTTCAAAACAATTAGAACAATTACTTCAAGATATGAAACTAAACCCTAAACGTTATGTTCATTTTTCACTTTTTGGAAAAAAAGCAAAACAATATGACGCTGAAGGTAATGAAGTAAAAGAAAAAAACTAATCACTAACCAACATGAATTACATTCCAAATATACTATTCGCTATCGCGCTTATTGCTGGCATTGGTTACTTTGCTAAAAATGTAAAAAAACTTATTCGCAATATTAAACTTGGTCATGATGTAGATGTCAGTGATAATAAATCACAACGCTGGAAAAATATGGCAATGATTGCTTTAGGGCAAAGCAAAATGGTACGTCGACCAATAGCTGGCTTTTTACACGTTATTGTTTACGTTGGTTTTGTTATTATTAATATTGAAGTATTAGAAATAATTATCGATGGTCTTTTTGGTACACATCGTGTGTTCTCATCAATAGGTTCGTTATATGGAGTTTTAATTGGCTCTTTTGAAATTCTAGCAGCATTAGTATTTATTTCTGTTGTCATTTTTTGGTTACGTCGTAATGTTATAAAGTTGCAACGTTTCTGGAAAGCAGAAATGACAAGCTGGCCTAAAAATGATGGTAATTTCATTCTGTATTTTGAAATGGTATTAATGACATTGTTTTTAGTAATGAATGCAACAGATATTTCATTTCAGGAAATGAATAGTGGTAATATTATTAGCCAATATATAGCACCCATTTTCAGTGGACTTTCAGAAGGAACAATTCATATTATAGAAAGAGCAGCTTGGTGGATGCATATACTTGGTGTTTTAGTGTTCTTAAACTATTTGTATTTTTCTAAACACTTACACATATTGCTAGCGTTCCCAAATACTTATTATGGTAAAACTAGACCAAAAGGACAATTTGATAACCTTGAAGCAGTTACAAAAGAAGTAAAAATGATGATGGACCCAAATGTTGATCCATTTGCTGCACCACCAGAAGGAGCCGAAAATGCTGTTCCAGCAAAATTTGGTGCAAGTGATGTTCAAGATTTAAGTTGGGTAAGTTTATTAAACGCATATACATGTACCGAATGTGGTCGATGTACTAGTGAGTGTCCTGCAAACCAAACAGGAAAAAAACTATCGCCTCGTAAAATAATGATGGATACCAGAGATCGATTAGAAGAAGTAGGCAAAAATATTGATGCAAATAAAGGCGAATTTAAACCAGATGGTAAGCAATTACTAGACGATTATATAACGCGCGAAGAACTTTGGGCTTGTACTAGTTGTAATGCATGTGTAGAAGCTTGTCCTGTAAGTATAGATCCACTATCTATTATTTTAGACATGAGACGTTATTTAGTCATGGAACAAAGCGCAGCACCAACAGAGTTAAATAATATGATGACCAATATAGAAAATAATGGTGCACCTTGGCCTTACAATCAAATGGACAGGTTAAATTGGAAAAACGAATAGAATAATAATGGCGTTACCACAAGGGTCGGGCTTTCACAAGTCGCTCTTTTTTAAGGAGCTCCAACAATAGTTCAATCCCTAACGCAATAAAACAAACTCAATACAATGAGCGAATTACTAAAAGTGCCTACAATGGCAGAATTTATGGCACAAGGCAAACAACCAGAAGTTTTATTTTGGGTTGGTTGTGCTGGAAGTTTTGATGATAGAGCAAAAAAAATAACAAAGGCTTTTGTTAAATTACTTAATAAATCTAATGTAGAATTTGCAGTTTTAGGAACCGAGGAAAGTTGTACAGGCGATCCTGCAAAACGTGCTGGTAATGAGTTTTTATTTCAAATGCAAGCTGTTACTAATATAGAAGTAATGAATGCTTACGAAGTAAAAAAAATAGTTACAGCTTGTCCGCACTGTTTTAATACCATTAAAAATGAGTATCCTGAATTAGGTGGTAAATATGAAGTGATGCATCACACTCAGTTTTTAAAAACATTACTTGACGAAGGTAGATTAACAATTGAAGGTGGTCAGTTTAAAGGAAAGCGTATTACATTTCATGATCCTTGTTATTTAGGTCGTGCTAATAATGTATATGAAGCACCAAGAGATTTAATTCGCAAACTTGAAGCCGAACTTATTGAAATGAAAAACTGCAGACGTAATGGTTTATGTTGTGGAGCAGGAGGAGCGCAAATGTTTAAAGAGCCAGAAAAAGGAAATAAAGATGTTAATGTTGAGCGTACTGAACAAGCACTAGATGTAAAACCTCAAATTATAGCTGCTGGTTGTCCGTTTTGTAATACTATGATGACAGATGGTGTAAAAGCCAAAGAAAAAGAAAGTGATGTTGCTGTAATGGATATTGCAGAACTTATTGCTAACGCACAAGATTTGTAATACCATTAATTTTAAGAAAATTTCAAAAACGGCAGAGAGAACAACTATAATGACGAAAGAGATTTTTTTATTAAATATTTCAGGGCAAGATAAACCAGGATTAACATCAAGTCTAACAAGTGTTTTAGCACAATATGATGCTAAAGTGCTCGATATTGGTCAGGCAAACATTCATGAAACTTTATCATTAGGAATGTTATTCGAAATTCAAGCAGGAGAACAATCATCTGCAGTACAAAAAGATTTACTTTTTAAGGCATACGAACTAGGAATTACAGCCAAATTTACATCAATCACACTTGAAGATTATGAACATTGGGTAAGCTTACAAGGAAAGGACAGGTTTATTGTAACTATTTTAGGAGAAAAACTCTCTGCACATCAAATCTCTGAAGTCACTAAAGTAATTTCAAACCAAAATTTGAATATTGATGCTATCAAAAGACTAACAGGACGTTTATCTCTCTTAAAAAAAGATGAATATCCAAGAGCTTCAATAGAATTATCGATTAGAGGTAAATTAGAAAATAAAGCAGCACTTACTGAAAAATTCATGCAAATATCACGCAATTTAGATGTCGATATTGCATTTCAAGAAGATAATTTATACAGACGAAATAGACGCTTGGTTTGTTTTGATATGGATTCTACACTAATACAAACTGAAGTTATAGATGAATTAGCAGAATTAGCAGGTGTCGGAGACCAGGTTAAAGCAATTACAGAAGCTGCTATGCGAGGCGAAATAGACTTTAATGAAAGTTTTATAAGTCGCATGAAACTTTTAAAAGGTTTAAGTGAAGAAGTACTTCAAGATGTAGCAATAAATTTACCTATAACTAAAGGCGCCAGAAGACTTATGGCTGCTTTAAAAAGTTACGGATTTAAAACTGCAATTTTATCAGGTGGTTTTACATATTTTGGCAACTATTTACAAAAAGAGTTAGGTATAGACTATGTTTATGCAAATCAGTTTGAGATTAAAGATGGCATTTTAACTGGTAATTATGTTGGAGAAATTGTAAATGGTGAAAAAAAAGCAGAGTACCTTAAAGAAATTGCAATTAAAGAAGGAATAGATATTAATCAAACTATAGCAGTTGGTGATGGTGCTAACGATTTACCAATGCTAAATTTAGCAGGACTTGGTATTGCTTTTCATGCAAAACCAACAGTAAAAGACAATGCACAAAGTTCAATTTCAAATATTGGATTAGATGGTGTGTTATATTTGTTAGGATATCATGATAAGCATATAGATTTAATAAAATAGATATTTTAATGACTATTTAAATAAAGCATTCATTAAAAAGTTATGAAAAAACATCTAAATTTGAATAATTCAATAAGTAATCAATTTTATAAAACCCAAACTAATGATTAGATCAGTACTACTTTTGTTGTTGACGTTTTCAGTACAATTAAGTGTGTCTCAAAATAAAACAAAACAAGAAGTTCTTCAACTTATGGCTGAAGACACTTGTGAATGTATAAAAAATGATTCTGTTGCATTTGCCAAAGATGTGAGTTTAGAAAAAAAAGAAATGGCTTTAGGTTTATGTATTTTTAATAGCTATAATAAACGTAAAGACGAAACAAATACATTTAAAGGTGATACGTTTGAAAACATTGAAGAAGTAGCTGAACAAGTAGGTATGCTTATGATATCTGTTTGCGGATCAGAGTTTATGGCAATATTTTCAAGTGATGAATTATATTCATTAGCAACTGATGAAGATGAAGATATGCCACCACCACCTCCAGCACCTAAAAATGAAAACGACTTTAATATGGAGGTCACATTATCATCTCTTCACAACGATGCCATATCACATATAACAGTGAAAGATGAGTTTGGTAAAGAACATAAATTTGTAGTTATTGAGCAATTTGAAGGATATGACTTATTAAAGACTAAAAACTTCAGTAAGCCTTTTAGAATTTATTATAGAGAGCAAAGTTTTTTCGATTTAAGTGAGAAGCGTTACGTTACAAAAAAGGTAGTTAAGTATTTAGAAAAAATATAGGTTTATGCTAGTAGATTTTAATACATTACCAGAAGAATCTCGTGTTTGGATTTACCAAGCTAATCGTTCATTTACTGATGAAGAAATTACAGAAATAGAATCTAAATTAAACGTTTTTATTGAAAACTGGACTGCTCATGGCAGCGATTTACAATCTGGATACCTTATTAAATATAAGCGTTTTATAATTATCGCCTTAAATCAAAACTTAAATAAAGCAACTGGTTGCTCAATTGATGCTTCAGTTCATTTTATTCAGCAATTAGAAAAAGACTATAATGTTGATTTAATGGACAAAATGAATGTATCATATAAACAAGGAGATTTCATTGCCTACAAAACGCTAATAGATTTTAAAAAAATGGCGAAAGACAAAGCTGTTTCTAAAAATACAATTGTATTCAATAATTTAGTTACTAATATTGCAGAGCTAAATGAAAATTGGGAAGTTCCTGCAAGTGAAAGCTGGCATAGTCGCTTTTTAAACTAGTAATAAATTATCTTAATAACCTTATTGATAAATCTATCTTAAAGTCTTACAATATTCTTTCTAAAAATGGTAATTTGGCACAGTTTTTAATCTTAAAACAGAAACAAATTACATGAAGTCCATTTTTTCCCTTAGTGCTATATTTTTTCTATCGATTTTCAGTATATTAAATGCTCAAAATAGTCCTTTACAAACTAAAGATGCTATTAAGCAACAAAAATGGGTTGACAGTATTTATAATAACATGTCGTTAGAGCAGAAGGTAGGGCAATTGTTTATGGTTAGAGCATTTTCTAACAATACTAAAGAGCATGAAAACTCTGTTTCTGAACTTATAAATAAATATCAAATTGGAGGTCTCATTTTTTCAAGTGGAGGACCAATTCGTCAAGCAAAACTTAATAATCAATATCAAGCTATATCAAAAGTTCCTTTATTAATAGGAATGGATGCAGAATGGGGTTTAAGTATGCGTCTAGATTCTACTTATGCTTTTCCTTGGAATATGACTTTAGGTGCAATTAAAGATGATAAACTTATCGAAGAAACTGGACGTTATATTGGTGAGCATTGTAAGCGAATAGGAGTGCATTTTAATTTTGCACCAGACGTTGATATAAACACAAACCCAAAAAATCCTATTATTGGTAATCGTTCTTTTGGTGAAGACAGAGACAATGTAACTGCTAAAGGACTAGCGTTTATGAAAGGCATGCAGGAAGCTAGTGTATTAGCTAATGCAAAGCATTTTCCAGGTCATGGTGATACTGATAGCGATTCTCATAAAACATTACCAACAATTACTTTTAATGAAAAAAGAATTGATTCTATAGAGCTTTATCCATACAAAAAACTAATAAAAGAAGGTTTAGCAAGTGTAATGGTTGCACATCTAAACGTACCTAGTTTAGAGCCTCGCCAAGGTTTTCCTTCTTCATTATCAAAGCATATTGTTACAGATATACTAAAAGATAGATTACAATTTAATGGATTAATTTTTACTGATGCCTTAGAAATGAAAGGCGTTTCAAATTACAGTAAACCTGGTGATATCGATTTGGCTGCTTTTTTGGCTGGTAATGATGTTTTGCTTATATCTGAAGATGTTCCTAAAGCAATTGAAAAAATTGTAGAAGCATATAATACAAATGAAATTTCTGAAGAGCGACTAGCGCATTCTGTAAAAAAAATACTTATGGCAAAATACAAGGTTGGGCTAAACAAATACAGTCCAATTGGAGTATCAAATTTAGTTGAAGATTTAAATCGTTTAAAAGACGATTTGCTAAACGAAAAGCTATATGAAAACGCTATTACTGTTGTTAGAAATCAAAAAGACCTATTGCCTTTACGTCGCTTGGAAGCACGCAAAATTGCTTATGTAAAGATGGGTGACGATGATGGCTCTGCCTTTTTAGACGAATTAAAAAAGTACACTCGAGTACATGAAATTAAAGCAGAACAATTAGATGAACTCATTATTCAATTACAAAACTACAATACAGTAATCGTTGGGTTTCATAAATCTAACGCAAATCCTTGGAAAGACTATAAATTCACAGATCAAGAGTTAGTTTGGTTATATGAAATTGCTAGAACAAATACAGTAATTTTAGATGTCTTTGCCAGACCTTACGCGCTTATCGACTTAAAGTCTGTTGAAAATATTGAAAGCATAGTAATGAGCTATCAAAATAGCGAGGTAGCTCAACGAAAATCAGCTCAATTAATCTTTGGGTCTATACAAGCTAAAGGAAGCTTACCTGTGTCTACAGGAGATAATTTTAAAGTCAATGATGGCATAAGCTATAATGCAATACAATCGTTAAGTTATGGATTACCTGAAAGTGTTGGAATGAGCTCAGAAAAGCTTAAAAAGTTAGATTCAATGGCGCTTTTGGCAATAAAAATTAAGGCAACACCAGGACTTCAGTTATTAGTAGCAAGAAAAGGAAAGGTTATCTATAATAAAACCTTTGGAAAACATACTTATGATGAGAACGAGCCAGTAAAATTTGAGGATATTTATGATGTAGCTTCATTAACCAAAATTTTAGCCACATTGCCTTTATTAATGGAACTTGAAGAAAAAGGAGTAATAACCTTAGACACTAAACTCTCTAAAATTCTTCCAGAATATCAAGCTTCAAATAAAAAAAATATCACAATAAAAGAAATGTTATCACATTATGCACGTCTTAGACCTTGGGAGCCATTTTATACAAAGACATTAGATTCGGCCACCAAAAAACCTAGTGCAGATTATTATAGAAGAAAGCCTAGTCCTAAATACAGTATAAAAGTGGCAGACGAAGTGTTTTTACGATATGATTATCCAGATACAATACAAAAAATTATAAAGGATAGTGATTTGCTTTCAACTTTACGATATCGCTATAGTGATTTTCCGTATTATATTTTAAAGAAATATATTGAAGGTTATTACGACAAAACATTAGATGAATTGGTTCAGGATCATTTTTATCAATCATTAGGAGCAAATTATACAACTTATAATCCGTCTTCAAAGTTTAGTGATGAAAATATTGTGCCTACTGAGATTGATGATTATTTCAGATATCAAAAAATACAAGGTTATGTGCATGATATGGGAGCAGCAATGCAAAATGGAGTAGGTGGACATGCAGGAGTTTTTAGTAATGCAAATGACGTTGCAAAAATTATGCAGATGTATTTACAAAAAGGATATTATGGTGGACAGCGTTATTTTAAACCAGAAACTATAGATAAGTTTAATACATGTTATTTCTGTACAAAAAATAACAGAAGAGGAATTGGTTTTGATAAGCCTCAACTAGGTGAAGATGGACCAACATGTGGATGTGTTTCAATGACAAGTTTTGGACATTCTGGATTTACTGGAACTTATGCTTGGGCAGATCCTGACGAGGATATTGTATATATATTTTTATCAAACAGAACGTATCCAAACGCTAATAATAATGTATTGTTGAAAGAAGGCATAAGAACCGAAATTCAGCGATTAATTTACGAAGCTATAATAGAATAACATGAAATGAGCCATAACAATAAGGTTGATACTAACCTAAATGGTAATGGCGAATAAAATAAATAATAGATGAAAATAGGAATTGTATGTTACCCAACATTTGGAGGTAGTGGAGTAGTTGCTACAGAACTTGGATTGGCATTATCTAAAAGAGGTCATGAAATTCACTTTATAACTTACAGTCAACCAGTACGTCTAGATTTATTAGGTAATAATGTCCATTTTCATGAAGTAAATGTTCCTGAATATCCACTGTTTTTATATCAACCATATGAGTTAGCTCTTTCTAGTAAATTAGTAGACATGGTTAAACTATATGGCATTGAAATTTTGCATGTTCATTATGCGATTCCACATGCATATGCAGCCTATATGGCTAAAAAAATGTTACAGGAAGAAGGCATTTATGTGCCGATTGTTACAACACTTCACGGAACAGATATTACACTTGTTGGTAGTCATCCGTTTTATAAACCAGCAGTGACCTTTAGTATAAACAAATCTGATGCTGTTACATCTGTTTCTCAAAGTTTAAAAGATGACACTTTGCGTTTATTTGATATAAAAAACGAAATAGATGTTGTACCAAACTTTATTGATTTTAGTAGACATAAAACACATTTTACTGACTGCCAGAGAGACATTATGGCAAATGAGAATGAAAAAATCATAACTCATATAAGTAACTTCAGAAAAGTAAAACAAATACCAGATGTTATAAAGGTGTTTTTTAACATACAAAAACAAATCCCAGCAAAACTGATGATGGTAGGTGAAGGGCCTGAAAGACTGGAAGCAGAGCAATTATGTGAATCTTTAGGCATTACAGATAAAGTTGTGTTCTTTGGAAATAGCAATGAAATAGATAAGATATTATGCTTTAGTGATTTATTCTTGTTGCCTTCAGTTACAGAGAGCTTTGGTTTAGCTGCATTAGAAGCAATGGCGTCTGGAGTTCCTGTAATTTCAAGCAATACAGGAGGAATCCCTGAGGTTAATATTGATGGTGTTTCTGGTTTTTTAAGTGATGTAAATGATGTGGAAGATATGTCTAAAAATGCAATTCGAATTTTAAGCGATAACAATCGCTTAAAAGAGTTTAAAGAACGAGCTAAGGATGAGTCTAAAAAATTCGATATATCTAATATAGTCCCTAAATATGAAGCTATTTATAAGCGTACATTGAAAAAATGTATGATTTTGAAATAACTACAATTTAATTTCAAAAAAACATACATCTGCATTATGATAATGACTAGGCAGCCCTTCATAATTTTTTAGTTTCCAGATTCCTAAAAAGTTAAAACCACTATTTTTATAATGCTCAATTAATCTAGTGTTATAACCACAAGTGTCTAATCTTATATATTTTTTATATTTTGCTTTGGCATATAATTTTGCCCAATCAACTATTTGTGATACAAATTTATGTCCTCTAAACTCTGGATTTGTAGCAATTCTGTGAATGTAAATAGAAGGATCAGTATCTCTATCTTCCCAAATTTCAGGGTCATTAAACGTTATAGCCCAAATACAGGCAATTTTATTATCAATAACCATTTTCCATTGTCTGCTGTCTTTAATTTCAGACATAACCATCTCTCTGTCAAACTCTGGCCATTGATTATCTGGAAATTTATCTTTTTGGTATTCCGTAGCTATTCTATATAAAGAGAAAATATTATCAATATCTTCAATTGTACTGTTTTGTATAGTCAAAGGATATTTTTTATAAATGTTTTTCAAATATACCTAATTAAATAAATCAAAAAAACCACCTAAATAAGGTGGTTTTAAATCTATTTTTAATTGATTTTATATTAAAATTGATATCTAATACCAAGAGCAATATCGAAATCTAAATCATTATTATCATACAACTCATCACCAAATCCTATTTCAGGTCTAAAGTCTAATGAAATTAATAATGGAATATCAAAATTATACTCAATACCTATATCTCCAGCAGCAAAAACAAAAGTATCTGTAAAATCATTACCATTGTTTGGGTTGTCAACGCTGAAAGATCCTAATCCACCTCCAACACCAGCATACCAATTAAAACCACCATCAATGTTCCAAACCCATTGGTATAAACCAGCTAATTTAAATCCATCATAGTTTTTTCCATCTCTCCAACCTAGATCAACTTCTAAACGATTATTATCACCTAAAGCACGTTGATAAGATACTTCAGCTCCAAAACCATCACTATCTCCTAGACGTAAACCTAGGGCGTTTTTCGAAATGTCTTGTGCATTCGATAATGTTGAAAATCCAATAATTGCAATTGCTAATAAAAATAATTTCTTCATAAGTTATAGTTTTTTTGTTTACATTAATTATATACGTTCAAATAGCTTAAAAAGACTATATAGAACAAATTCTTTAGTTCTCATACAAAAGTAACGCCAAAACATTAATTATATTAAATTTCTTTATAGATTTATAAACAATCTTTTTATTGATAATGATAACCAAAGCACAGTTTGAGAATTTTAAATCGCATTTAGATGGCGATTTTTTTATAGATGAGTTAATGAAATCTATTTATGCCACGGATGCTTCTGTGTATAGAAAACTACCTCTAGCTGTTGCTTATCCTAAAAATAAGAACGATATAAAAAAGTTAATTGCTTTTGCTAAAGAGCATAATACATCTCTTATTCCAAGAACAGCAGGAACATCTCTTGCAGGACAATGTGTTGGTGATGGAATTGTTGTTGATGTGTCAAGATATTTTACCAAAATATTAGATATAAACGAATCAAAAAAAACAGTAACTGTTCAACCTGGTGTTGTAAGAGATCAGCTAAATAATTACTTAAAACCTTTTGGTTTGTTTTTTGGACCAAATACCTCTACATCTAATCGATGTATGATAGGAGGAATGGTAGGTAATAACTCTTCTGGTACAACATCTATTCAATATGGAGTAACTCGTGATAAAGTTTTGGAGTTACAAACCATTTTAAGTGATGGTAGTGAAGCTGTTTTTAATACTATTTCTTCTGAAGAGTTTAAAAATAAAACCAAACTTAATTCACTCGAAGGTCATATTTATAATACGATTTATAAGGAATTAGAATCAGAATCTATTCAAAAGCAAATACTAGATAATTTTCCAAAACCAGAAATACACCGTCGCAATACTGGATATGCTATAGACGAGTTAATACATTCCGACGTATTTACTGATACTAAAGAGCAATTTAATATGTGCAAATTGCTTTCTGGAAGCGAAGGTACATTAGCTTTTACTACACAAATTACATTGCAGCTAGACGATTTACAACCGACTGAAAGTATTATGGTTGCTGCGCATTTTAAAAGTATAGAACAATGTTTAAATAGTGTTGAACTTGTAATGAAGCACAATCTATACACTTGTGAAATGATGGATAAAACCATATTAGATTGTACAAAGCATAATAAAACTCAACAGCAAAACAGACAATTTATTCTTGATGATCCAGAAGCAATATTAATGTGTGAGGTTAGGGGAAATACTTTAGATGGTGTTAAAAAGCAAGCAGAGTTATTAGTAAATGACATCAAAACATCAAATTTAAGCTATGCATATCCTATTCTAATTGGTGAAGAAATAGATAAAGCTGTTGAATTAAGAAAAGCAGGTTTAGGTTTGCTTGGTAATATTATTGGAGACGAAAAATCGGCTGCATGTATTGAAGATACTGCAGTTACATTACCAGATTTGGCCAATTACATAAGTGAGTTTACTCAATTAATGAAAAGTCACAACCAAAAGGCAATTTATTACGCTCATGCAGGAGCTGGAGAGTTACATTTACGACCAATATTAAACCTTAAAACTAGTAAAGGCGTTTCTGACTTTAGAAAAATAACAACTGATGTCGCGCATTTGGTTAAGAAATATAAGGGCTCGATGAGTGGAGAACATGGTGATGGTATTGTAAGAGCTGAGTTTATTCCAATGATGATTGGCAAAGAAAACTATCAAATTTTAAAACGAATAAAAGCAGCTTTTGATGCTAATAATATTTTTAATCCAGGAAAAATAGTAGATGCATATCCTATGGATGAAGGTTTGCGCTATCAACCTAATAGAGTAGAGCCAAAAATTGAAACGCTTTTAGATTTTTCGGCATCATTAGGTATTTTACGTGAAGCTGAAAAATGTAATGGTTCTGGCGATTGCAGAAGGCTGCCAGAATTTGGAGGTACTATGTGTCCAAGCTATAGAGCAACTAGAAATGAAAAAGACACTACTAGAGCAAGAGCCAACGCTTTACGTGAGTTTTTAACTAATTCTGAAAAACCAAATAAATTTAATCATAAGGAATTAAAAGAAGTTTTCGACTTATGTTTAAGCTGTAAGGCATGTGCTAGCGAATGCCCAAGTAGTGTTGATGTAGCGAGTTTAAAAGCAGAGTTCAAATACCAATACCAAAAGGCAAATGGAATTAGCTTACGAACTAAAGTATTCGCACATAACAATACTTTAAATAATTTTGGAAGCCATTTTCCAAAACTGACAAATTTTATGTTTACTAATGGTTTTACGTCTTCACTATTAAAAAAATCTCTCGGTATTGCTAATGAAAGAAGTTTGCCATTAATTTCAAATAATAGTTTAAATAAAAGCATTCAAGATGCTGTAAAACAAGATGTTAATAATAACTATATTAAAACAATATATTTCTTTAACGACGAGTTCACAAATCATTTAGATACACAAATAGGAATAGATGCAATTCAATTACTAACTACATTAAACTATAATGTTAAAATTGTAACTCATCACGAAAGTGGTAGAAGTTACCTATCAAAAGGATTACTTGAAAAAGCTAAAGATTTGACTAATAAAAATGTTTTAATATTTAAAGATTTAATCACTTCAGAAAGACCTCTTATTGGAATTGAACCTTCAGCCATACTTACATTTACCGACGAGTACATTAAACTAGCTGACGATAAAGTTTCTGCTGAACATATTGCAAAACATACATTTTTAGTAGAAGAGTTTATTCAGCAAGAAATAAAACTTGGCAATATTAAAACCGAACAATTCACTAAAGAAGCTAAAACCATTAAATTTCATGGGCATTGTCATCAAAAAGCTTTACGTAATCAATCATCTAGTTTTGATATACTAAATCTACCAGAAAATTATAAAGTTACAATTATACCTAGTGGATGCTGTGGAATGGCAGGAAGTTTTGGTTACGAAAAGGAGCATTTTGAAGTTAGTATGCAAATTGGTGAGCAGACACTATTTCCTGCAGTTAGAAGCGCTAGTAGTACTACAATAATTTCAGCAAATGGAACAAGTTGCAGACACCAAATTAAAGATGGAACACAGCGAGAAGCTTTACACCCAATTACAATTTTAAAGCAAGCTTTATTATAAGGGTTTGTTTATTGTAATTGCAGCAATTAAATCTTTTAACTCAACATCCTCCATACCTTTAATGTCTTCATCAGCAAAAAAAGCTGAGAGTTTATCATGATTATAATTATAAATCTTCCAGCGTTTAAACTGATACTCTAGTGCTGTGAAATTTTCAACCCAATCACCAGAATTTAGATACATTGTTTTTCCGTGTTTATTCTCTTTAAGCAGCATTTTTGGCTGATGAATATGGCCGCAAATAACATAATCATATCTGTTTTCGATAGCTAATTCTGATGCTACCTCTTCAAAATCATTAATATATTTTACAGCACTTTTTACACTATTCTTTATCCGTTTAGATAATGAATACTTTTCTTTTCCAAATCGTTCTAAACACCAATTAATAAATCTATTAAGTAATATAAGCAAGTCATAACCATAACCTCCTAATTTAGCTAACCACTTAGCGTTTTGGATTGACACATCAAATACATCTCCATGAAAAATCCACGCTTTTTTACCATCCAATTCTAAAACAACTTTATCTACTATCGAAATGTTTCCTATTGTTGTGTCACTGAACTTACGCAGCATTTCGTCGTGATTTCCTGTAACATAAATCACTTCAACACCATCAGAAGCCATATCAATTATTTTTTTTATTACTCTAAGATGCGATTTTGGAAAATAACGTTTGCTAAACTGCCAAATATCAATAATATCACCATTTAAGACTAGTTTTTTTGGTTGTATACTATTAAGATAAGTTAATAATTGTTTGGCATGACAGCCATAGGTTCCTAGATGTACATCCGAAATAACTGCGACTTCAATTTTTCTTTTTAATTTCAAAAGAATTCAAAATTTATATTTTATAATGCAAAGAACAGCTTTAAAAGTTATTAAATCTTTAACCCACAATTAATTATCTATGAGCAATTTGTTACCAAATTGTTACTTTAGTGCATTAAAAATTGTGCTCTTATGTAAATTCTATTTTTCTTTCTCTGATAATACAATTACATTAGCATAAAATACTCATTTATGGCTGGAAATTCTTTCGGAAAATTATTTAATCTAACAACTTTTGGTGAATCTCATGGACCATCAATTGGTGGTGTTATTGATGGTTGCCCTTCAGGAATTATGTTAGATTTCGATGCCATACAAAATGAAATGAACCGTCGTAAACCTGGTCAGTCAGAAATTGTTACACAACGTAAAGAACCAGACACAGTAGAGTTTTTATCAGGGGTTTTTGAAGGCCAAACGACTGGTACACCAATTGGTTTTATAATTCATAATACCAATCAGAAATCAAACGATTACTCACACATAAAGGATGTATATCGTCCTAGTCATGCCGATTACACTTACGAAAAAAAATATGGCATAAGAGATTACAGAGGAGGAGGACGCAGTTCTGCAAGAGAAACAGCTTGTAGAGTAGTTGCTGGAGCAATTGCTAAGCAAGTACTTAAAGACGTAAAAATTAATGCATTTACATCGTCTGTAGGTGATATTTTTATTAATAAGCCTTATCAAGAATTAGATTTTACTAAAATTGAAAGTAACGATGTACGTTGTCCAGACGAAGTTATCGCACAACAAATGATAGATAAAATAAAAGCTATCAGAAAAGAAGGCGATACAATTGGAGGTACAGTAACCTGTGTTATACAAAACGTACCAATTGGATTAGGCGAGCCTGTTTTCGATAAGTTACATGCTGAGTTAGGCAAAGCAATGCTATCTATAAATGCGGTAAAAGGGTTTGAGTATGGTAGTGGATTTTGTGGCGCAAAAATGAAAGGAAGCGAACACAACGACCAATTTAATTCTGATGGTACAACAAAAACAAACCTGTCTGGAGGCATTCAAGGAGGAATAAGCAACGGAATGGATATTTATTTTAGAGTCGCTTTTAAACCCGTTGCAACCATTATTCAGAAACAAAATACATTAGATAATAAAGGCAGTATCGTTGAAATGCAAGGCAAAGGTCGTCACGATCCATGCGTTGTACCTAGAGCAATACCAATTGTCGAAGCTATGGCAGCATTGGTGTTAGCAGATTTTTGGATGTTAAACAAATGCTATAAGTAGCTTATTCCTGCTTTCAGCTTAATCTTTTGTAAAACAAAAGGATATCGCTTCAATCAGGGCTAAAATAAATTCTCAATACTTGAGAAATAACTAAACAATTTTTTTATGAAAAACCTCGCTTTACATTGGAAAATATTAATAGGAATGGTTCTCGGAATCATTTGGGCTTTACTATCTAGCTCAATGGGATGGAGTTCATTTACTATAAATTGGATAGATCCATTTGGAACTATTTTTATTAATTTATTAAAACTCATTGCTGTACCATTAGTATTGTTTTCAATCATTGGTGGTGTAGCTAATATTGGCGACCCAAAAAGTTTAGGTAGAATGGGAGGAAAGACCTTACTTATTTACCTTACAACTACAGTATTTGCAATCTCATTAGGTTTAATACTTGTTAACACAGTAAAACCTGGTAAGCTAATTGACGAACAAAGCAGAATAGACAATCGTATTAATTACGAAATTTGGGCAGCTTCACAAGGTCATACCATAAAAGATGGCATTAATTATTTACATGATCCTGCATTTTTTAAAAGAGCTCAAGAAATTACTGAGTTAACTAAAAGCGATTTAAAAGAAGTTTCTGTAGCTGATAAATTAGAAAAAGCTGAAAAACAAAAAAACACGTCTCCATTACAACCTTTAATTGATATTGTTCCTGATAATTTCTTTTACTCTTTATCCAATAATGGGTTAATGCTACAAATTATCTTTTTTGCTATATTTTTTGGAGTTTGTGTGCTCTTTATTCCAGAAGAACAATCAAAACCTGTTTTAAACTTGGTTAACGGAGTTAATGAAGTCTTCCTCAAAATGGTTGATTTGGTTATGCAAGCTGCGCCTTTCTTTGTTTTTGCATTACTTGCTGGTGTTGTGAGCAAAATGGCAGGTGATGATATTGGTAAAGTAGTTGAGATATTTAAAGGTTTAAGTTGGTATTCTTTAACAGTGTTAGTCGGTCTTTTACTAATGATTTTTGTTGTTTATCCATTAATAATGAAAACTTTCGTTAAAAAAATTCCTTATACTGGTTTTTTCAAAGCTATGAGTCCAGCACAAACATTAGCTTTTTCAACGTCTAGTAGTGCTGCAACATTACCTGTTACAATGGAATGTGTTGAAGAAAATCTTGGTGTAAATAAAAAAGTAAGCAGTTTTGTATTACCAATAGGAGCTACAGTAAATATGGATGGAACCAGCTTATATCAAGCAGTTGCTGTAATCTTTTTAGCGCAAATGCACATGATAGACTTAACAATTGGTCAACAATTAACAGTTGTTTTAACAACAACGTTAGCATCAATTGGTTCTGCAGCTGTACCAAGTGCTGGTTTAGTAATGCTTATTATAGTTTTAAATTCTGTTGGATTAAATCCTGCATGGATTGCTATTATTTTTCCAGTAGATAGAATTTTAGATATGTTTAGAACTGTTGTTAATGTAACTGGAGATGCAACAGTATGTACAATTATTGCAGATGGTGAAAATATGTTAGATTATCACGACACTAAAAACCCAACTGAAACTTTCGATTTAGATTCATAATATAAAAGCTTCAAAGTTTGGTATTACCTAATCAGACATTTGTCTGAAAACTTATCTTGTGTTAGACATGCACTTGATAGGAATTTGATTCATTCCTAACTAACTGAAGTTAGGCTCAAATTGGTAAATCTCACTTTGAAGCTTTCTTTATTCATTTATTTATAAATTAACTCGCTTATACTTAGGGTATTTTACTGCATAAGAGAATTTATAGGTTTTTATGCTACCAGAAATTAATTTTACTTTCCATTCCATAATGCCTTTTTCACTATCATAGTTAGAAGTTCCAGTTTCTATATCTTCAATTTTTATATCTCTATTTTGGCTTATAGGAATTCTATCAAATAACACTAAATCAATATCAGATTGTTTTGTGTTTTTTACTTCAATTTCATAAGCTTTATTTACAATTTTATTACTGCCAATATATTGGTTCTTTTTAAAATCGTTAAGCTCATTTCGTTTAATAACCACATTTGGGTCAACACCTAAAGATACTGTTAAACTATCTGTAGTTGCTAACGGATTAATATTAGTTTTACCAGAATAGCTTCCTTCAAAATACACATTAGCTTCAGCAGGTAATAAATTGTACTGTTCCCAATTACCAATTTTAGCAGTTAAAAACACATTTTCATTTAATACTGGAGCAGCAAAATAAGCGTAGCTTGCAGGCACTGAATAGTTTTCAATTTCAATAACTGTTACATCACCATCAGTTGGAATGCTATATTGTTTTTTAATCTCAAAACGTGTATTTGTAATACCTTGTTCAATAACATCGCCTTTTGATGTGTAATTTCCTTTCTTGGTCGTTATTAACACCACACCATTTGAGCCTCTAGCTCCATACATTGCTATTGATGAAGCATCTTTTAGTACATCTACAGATTCAACATTATTTGGGTCTATATTATTGATTTGATATTCATCTGATAATATTCCGTCTACTACATATAGAGGTTGATTACCAGAAGCAATAGTGCCAATACCTCTTATTTTAATAAAAGAAGCACTTCCTCCTGTTGAATTTTCAATACTCTCACTTGTTACAGTAGTTAAAGATGAAGTAATTTGTTTCTTAGAAGTTGTGCCATACGCTGTAACAACAACTTCGTCTAACTGGCTTGCATCTTCATCTAAACTCACATTCATTATGCTAGAGTGAATTGGTAAGGTTTCACTATTCATTCCTATAAATGAATACACAAGTTCATTTCCTCCATTTAGCTGCAGTGAGTACTTACCATCGAAGTCTGTTTGAGTACCATTTGTTGTGCCCTTTACAATTACATTAACGCCTGGAAGTGGTAAACCACTTGCATCTAACACAAGCCCTGAAACGTTTTGAACCATTGGATTATATTTGTAGTTATAGCTTTTTGTTGCTCTATTACCATAAGCTGAATTATAACTAACAAAATTTAAATATTTTGGGCTTACATCTGGCTTTAAGTTATTGGTATTAGGATCGCTTGTAGATAGCGTTAATTTAATGTTATCCCAATTATTACCAGTACTTTGGTACACATGTGCCTTATAAGTTAATTGTAAAGGTGCATTTATTTTTTCTGCTTTTAAATCATAAATTGGAAACCAACCAGCATTTTTAACATTATATTTTATTACTAAGTCTAAGCTTACTGCAGTAGCAGTATTTAATTTTACTTTTATTTCACCTGTTTGCACTTTTTCGCTAACATTAAGTTCAGTTAGTTGTTTTTTTATTTCTGAAATCTCTTTTTGATAGATAGTTTTTTTCTTTTCAGAAGCATAAATTAAATTTTTGATTTCTGTAATACGTGTTCTGTAATATTCTGTAAACTGCTTAAGTCTTTCGAGATTTACAACTTGACTATCATTTCCTAAATGTCTGTTGCTCTGTATTAGATTAAGTTCTTCGTTGTATCCTGATATTAAATCGTCTTCAAACTGTATTTTATCTACAAAAGTCTTTATCGAATTTTGAAAAGCTTCTACATCGATAGTTTGAT
This sequence comes from Aquaticitalea lipolytica, assembly GCF_014641635.1. GTDB lineage: Bacteria > Bacteroidota > Bacteroidia > Flavobacteriales > Flavobacteriaceae > Aquaticitalea > Aquaticitalea lipolytica. The sequence continues at coordinate 130,864 of NZ_BMIC01000002.1, forward strand.
CTTGTTTTGCTAAATAATTTATACCATAATTAATTGAAAGAATAGACGCGTTTTTTAATCCTGAAATTTGAATACTATTTTCTTGAATATAAGGAGAAAGCTTATTGAATGTAAACTCGGTTGTGCCAACAGGAAGTTTAATTGTTGTTGTTCGTGTTATTTGAGCTCCACTCAAATACACTGTAACATTGTCTATTTTTGATGGTGTATTATTTGCAAAGCTTAGCGATGCTAATAATAAAAATGAAAGTAGTAAAGTCTTCATAAAGTGTTGATTTTTAAATTCTTTATAAAACTATATTTACCTGTCTTGAAATAAAACTTAACTTGAGTGAAGTATGATAGTTAGTTAGTGAAGTACACTTATGACTTAGTTAATATTTTAATTATACAAAAAATGCAACTCATAGAGTTTTTGTGCATTTTTACTTTTTTAATCAAATATTTTAAGGCGTTTAACGAGAATTTTATGCCTCAGCATAATCTTTAATTACATTTACAATAGTAAACTAATATGCTATTAATCAAACAAATAATTCCCTCATTAATTAGCAAATTAACTTGTTTTTGAGGTTAAATTAGTTTTTAAGTTTAGTTGTTAAATGTTAGAAAAGCTCTTCGTGCCGAAGAGCTTTTTTATGTTTTATAGGAATCTAATTATAGAAATTTTGACTTCAAATCTGGAGTAGGTATCATACACTCTTCTTTTTTACCATACCATTTGTAACGATTTTTTGCAATATAATCATAAACCCAATTTCTGATAATAGTTGGGATAATTAAAAATACGCTCAACAGATTGCGAGGAAACCCAAGTTTTGATGCAATTTTTAAAGCTGCTGTAGATTTATACGAAATACCATGCTCATTAGAGTAGAGTATTATAGAATCTATTTTATTAGTATCTATATTAAACTCCTTGATTATTTGTTGGCCAACTTCACTTTGTAACGCTGTAAAGAGAAATGCATTGTTTTTATCGTGCTTAATAATATATTGAACCGAAGCGTCACAAAGATTGCAAACGCCATCAAAAAGCACTAGTTGTTTATGTTTTGGTAATTGTATCATTTTACAGCTTCTACAAGTTCTAACTGATCAACACCAACATTAGTCGTAAACATTCCATAATTAATAACAGCTTTGTTTTTTTCAAGTTTATCAATACTTCCTACAGCTCTACCATCTTGCAATCGAACTCTATCGCCAACTTTAAATATTGGTTTAGGTTTAGGTGTAGCATCTACTTTTTTCTTAGCTGCTTTCTTTTTCTGGCGAATAACTTCCACTGTTTTTTCAGCTTCTTTAATAACCTTTTTTTCTTTCGCTTTCTGAATTTGCTTTTGTTTAACTGACACCTTTTTTCGTTTCGAATTCTCTATTTGAACTAATTTAAACAATTCATCCATTAATTCTCGCTTCTTCTTGTTGTCAAAATACTTTTCAGACAAATCATTCAATTTTTGTCCTAAATAAATCAAGCGTTGATTGCTATCATACAACTCTTGGTAGCTTTCTAGTTTCTTTTGAATTTTGGCGTTTATTTCTTCTAGCTTTTCAGCTTCCGATTGTGTTTTTCTCTCGTTTAGCTTTAATGACTGCTCTGTTTTTTCAAGTTTACTACGCTCTTTTTGAAGTTTAGCAATAGTAGCATCAAATCGGATTTTGCCTCGCTCAATTTTCTTTTTTGCTCTATTAATTAAGCTGTAAGGAATTCCGTTTTTTTGAGCAACTTCAAAAGTAAACGAGCTTCCTGCTTGCCCTAAAGCCAATTTATACATTGGTTCGAGACTTTTTTCATCAAAAAGCATATTTGCATTTTGCATAAAAGGTAACTCGTTAGCTAATATTTTAAGATTAGAATAATGTGTTGTTATAATACCAAAAGCTTCTCGATGATAAAACTCTTCTAAAAATGTTTCAGCTAAAGCGCCTCCTAATTCAGGATCACTTCCTGTACCAAATTCATCAATCAAGAACAAAGTATTCTTGTTGCATTTTTTCAAGAAATAATTCATCTGTTTTAATCGATAACTATAAGTGCTTAAATGATTTTCAATAGATTGGTTGTCACCAATATCGCTTAAAATTCTGTCAAACAAACAAATATTACTTCTTTCATGCACAGGAATCAACAAACCACTTTGTAGCATGACTTGAAGCAAACCTACTGTTTTTAGTGTTATACTTTTTCCTCCTGCATTTGGGCCAGAAATAACAATTATTCGATTATCTGAATGCAATTCTATAGATTGAGGATATGTTTTTAATTTCTTTTTCTGATTAGAAACATAAAGTAAAGGATGATATGCATTTTTTAACACATAAACCTTATCGTTATTAATTTCTGGCAAAATACCATTAATTGCATTCGCATATTTTGCTTTCGCAGAAATAACATCAATATCTGTTAGAAAAGCTTGATACTGCTCTAAAAGCGAAACATAAGGTCTTACAAACTCTGTTAATTGTTTTAATATTCGAGTAACTTCTTCTTGCTCATCAAACTCTAAATTATTGAGTTCTCGAGTATAACGAAATGTAGTTTCTGGCTCAATATAAACGATACTTCCTGTTTTACTACCTCCTAAAATAGCACCTTTAACTTTGCGACGATACATTGCCTTTACAGCTAAAACACGTTTGTTATCTACAACAGATTCTCTAATATCATCTAAATAATCTAAGGCACTATAGGTGCTTAAAGCCGAAGCAAAACTTTGATTTATTTTCCCCTTTATAACATTTATGCTTTGCCTTAAGGATAACAACTCATTTGATGCATTATCTTTTACATCTCCAAAGCGATCAATAATAGCATCTATTTGTTCAATCAATACTTTTGTGACTTGTATTGATGATGAAAACTGTGATAAAGTAGGGTAGTACTCTTCAAACTTTTTTAAGAAGACAATAATTTCGTTACAATTTTGTGAAATGGAAGCAATCTTCTTAAAACTTGAAGTCTCTAAAAACGAATTCTCAATTTTTAAATACTGAATTTCTTTAGTAATAGGCTCAAAACCATGATTTGGTATTCTATTTTCGTTATGTAAAGACGCTAAATATTCATTAGTATAATGTAAAGCTTCAACAACCATTTCTTTTGACGAATATGGCAAAACGGATAGTGTTTTTTCTTTACCTAATGCAGTAATACAGTATTCAGACACTTGGCCTAATACTTTATAAAACTCAATATCTTGTAATGTTTTTTCGTGAATGTTAATCATCCTTTGAATTCCTGTCATTTATAAAGGAAAGCAAATTTACGTATTACAATTGAGATGTGGAATTTTTGGGTAGTTCGCTTTCGGTTTTGTGTATGAAACGTAGCGTCTAAATAAACGCTAACTTTTCGGATTTAGCATGAGCCGAATTTTTTATTTTTATGTTTTATTTTCTTTTATAAATATAACCAAATAAAAAATTTGACGTACTTTGTAAATATACAAAAACCTCTCTAAAAGCCTATAATAGCTATGTTTTATACACGTTGTTGTGCAACGTTTTTAATCTCCACTCCAATCTGGATATCCTATTTGTCCCCAAAAATATCCGCTATCTTTATTGATAATATAAATAACAAATTGATGTTCCGTTTGAACAGTTTTCAAATATGTATCTTGATTTTTGGTAATCGGTTCAACATTTTCATTTATATATGTTGACACGCTTTCAATCAGCTGGTCATCTTCTGAACCATATAATTTAGAGAGTTCGTTTTTAATTTTATTCGAATATTTATGCATTTCGTTCTTTGTAACAAATTCAAGTGCTGATTCTCGGTCAAATTTTAGATGAAGCCATATTAGTCCTTCAAGGTCATCTTCACAATCCAATATTTCAACATTTTCAGGGAATTTTATTCCGCTTGAGTTTTCGAAGAAATCAAATTCGCAATACGATTTTGTTTTTACATTTTTACAAGAGATTAAAGAAATACCAAGTGTGAATACGAAGATTAAATTCCGTAACATTTTAGCTCGACTTCCAGGTTTATTTTCATTTTCTAATTCAGCTCGTGAATTTGTTTTCAGTTTACTCAATTCAGAAGTATTTTCGTTTTTTGACAAATGTTTCACAACGGTTAAGATATCATTCGTCATATATTATGATTGATATCATCCAAAAGCGAAGTTAGTTTTTAAATGCATAAATATCAAGTCAATAAACTTGTTTTTCTAGTCAAAAAGCAAACAAACTGTTAGTAACTAATTTATTTTACTATTAGTTGAATAAAATGATAATCATATTTTTACAGTATAAGTATTAATTCATGGAGGTTAACATACATTCAAGCTGGAAAACTCAATTAGAAGAAGAATTTAATAAACCATATTTTAAAGATTTAACGAGTTTTGTAAAGGATGAATATTCAAAACATCAATGTTTTCCTCCTGGAAAGCAAATTTTTGCAGCCTTTGATTGGTGCCCTTTTGATAATCTTAAAGTTGTTATTATTGGTCAAGATCCTTACCATGGTGTTGGTCAGGCAAATGGATTGTGCTTTTCTGTAAATGATGGTATTTCTCATCCACCATCATTAATAAATATTTTTAAAGAAATTGAGTCTGATTTAGGAATGCCGTATCCAACTTCAGGTAATTTAGAACGTTGGGCTAAACAAGGTGTACTGTTATTAAATGCTACTTTAACTGTTAGAGCTCACAACGCTGGTAGCCATCAAAAAAGAGGTTGGGAAACATTTACAGATGCTGTAATACAATCTATTAGTGATAAAAAAGAAAATGTTGTGTTTTTACTTTGGGGAGGATTTGCTAAACAGAAAACAAAGTTAATAGATACATCTAAACATCATGTATTAACTACAGGTCATCCATCTCCATTAAGTGCAAATAGAGGATACTGGTTTGGTAATAAAAGTTTTAGTAAAACTAACTCCCAGTTGGAGCAAGTTGGCTTGGAGCCAATTGTTTGGTAGAAACTGTTCTTTTTTGCTCCTGCTTTATAATGTAAGGCTTTTCTACTTGTTCTTTTGTTGATGTTTTATTACAACTAAAAGCAAGGAGTAAAAAATTTAAGACAACAAGAAATGTAAGAGTTAAAGTAATTATCATTATCATATTCTGTTAGGTTATGCCAATAAAACATTGACGATTGGGTATGACAAATGTAATTAAAATTTTGAGAAATAGAAAGTTAACTAAAAAAACTTAATGATTTGTTAAATATGAGTATGTAATGAGTAGTATTTTTTACTTCAGAATTTTAACAATTTGATTGTAGTCTTTACGCTTTTTCATGATGTCTAAATCCATAAGTTCGTTTTGAACTTTATTCACAGTAGTTTCATTAATAATATCTTGAGACCATTCGGTTAGAGATAACCATTCTTGTACATCTTTAAGTTTTTGATTATATCTGTTAGCAATTGTCTTATCTATACTAGGAATATCTTTAAACTCGATTGTAGTATTATTAATGATGTCTAAAATGGTTTTGACATCTTCTTCGTTAGATTCTAAAAATTCATTGCGAACAGCGATTACAAAACAAGGCCAAGGTGTTGGACAATAATCTACACACTTAAAAATTTTATCATCGACCAAAGGTTTAGTAGTAAATTTCTCCCACATAAAGTAGTCGGCATCTCCATTTGTAAGTGCTTTTACTGCACCTTCTAAATCTTGGATAACTTCAAATTTTAAATCTTCATCAAGATTCCAATTGTTATTTTCAGCATTTATATATGCCATTAAATGTGACCCTGAACCATAACGACTAATAGCAGCTCGTTTACCTTTTAAATCATCAATAGATTTAAATTTTGAATCATGGGCAACATGTATTCCCCAAATTAATGGCGATTGCACAAAGATTTGCACAATTTTACTCGGATTCCCTTCTACAATATCTTTAATAATACCTTCGGTAAGAATGACTGCCATGTCGATATCGCCTTTACGCAATGCTTTGTTCATTTGCCCTGTGCCACCATGATAATCTTCCCAACGTAAGTTTATATCTTGAGCTTTATACTCACCATTTTTAAGCGTTAAATACCAAGCTAAATTAAAATGTTCTGGAACGCCTCCTATTTTTATCGTTTTCATTAATCTTCTTTTACTCAACTAATTTATTTAAAGCATACACTATTAAATCATCTACAATTGTTTTTGGGTCATTACTAAATTCGCCTGTAGCTCTATTAGCTATAATAGCATTCATTGATAATGCTTTGTGCCCAAGCAAGCTTGCTAAACCATAAATTCCTGCTGTTTCCATTTCTAAATTAGTAATAGGCATTCCTTTATAATTAAATGATGCTAGTTTATCATTCAAATCGTTATCCTGAATAGGGAGTCTTAAAATACGTCCTTGAGGCCCATAAAAACCTACATTAGTTGCAGTAAAACCTTTTACTGTTCTAGCTGAACTCATTTTATTGAATAGTGATTCGTCACATTTTACTACATAAGGAGATGATTTTGAAACAAACCAATTGGTATGATTTATAATTGCTTTAGATATATCGTCATACTGAACGTGCTTGCTTTCATAAAAATGCAATAAGCTATCAAACCCAGCAGCATAATCACTTATTAAAAACGAATCGATTGGAATTTCTTTTTGGATTGAGCCAGAAGTTCCTATTCTAATAATATCTAACGATGTTAATTTACTTTTAATTTCACGCTTTTCTAAATCTATATTTACTAACGCATCTAATTCGTTAAACACGATGTCTATATTATCAGTACCAATACCTGTTGAGATTACAGTTATTCGTTTTCCTTTGTAAGTGCCAGTTTGTGTATGAAACTCTCGTTTTTTTGTTTGAAATTCAACAGTATCAAAATATTTTGTAACACTATCAACACGATCAGGATCTCCAACAGTTATTATTGTATTAGCTATATGTTCTGGACGCAAATTAAGATGATAAACACTTCCGTCTGGGTTAAGTATGAGTTCGGATGCTTTAATAGGCATTTATATTTGTTTTTATAAGTTTATTTTGATCTTCATTAAAATGGAAATCAAATTTATTTACACCTCCAAAAGGCATATTGTTATTTAATTCTGTTGAAAAATTATACTGTCCTAATAAGGCTTCATGACCTTTGCGATTAAGAGTAATACCTTCTTGATTTTCATCAAAAAATATAGACAGTTTTTCAATCATTCTCATGAGTTGTATATCACCAAAGCCATAATAACCTTGATAATTTAATGCGTATCCTAATAAATGCTGTCTGGATTTAATAGGATACTTTTTTACAATTTCTAATATATTCGTCTCTAAAACTGATAATCCAGTTTTTGAATCTGGAAATCGTCTTAAATGCGCTTTTAGGCAATTACTCAAATACTTAAAAGGCGACTTTTTTGTAATATATGGTTTAAAAAGATTGTGATCTTTACCACAATAAGTCTTCCAAAGTGTTATTAATAAATCAATATCAGCTTCAGAAAGTTTGATTTTTTCTTCGAAATGATTTAAAAGCTGCGTTGCACTTAACTCTGATAAACCTTTTAAATCGTTTTCTCCTTTTATACGTCCACTAGACACTAAATACAAAGGTGCTTTATTATTTTTTTGTTGTAATAAACTTACAACAGCCATTAAATTAATATGGCAAAACAAATCATATTCAAACCAAAGGATGATTTTAGAATACTCGCTAGTATTGTTTAAGGTTTTAATTTCTGTTTTAAACTCCTCTTCATTAACCTCAATATCATAATAATCATGAAGAAATTGTTTTCTTATAGAAAAGAAATGCTCTGTATCAATTTGTTCAGATGTTGGGCCCTCACATAACATTTCCTGCCAAGTCAAAATGTCGTCAGTGAAATTTAACTCTCTTAAATAATCGGTTAGACTATTTCCGTTAGTAATATGAAGAATTTTGTCTGACATTTATCCACCTACACGCTTTACATTAAATCCTTTTTCTTTAAGAATTTGCATTATTTTGTCTCTATAATCGCCTTGAATAATAATCTTGTCATCTTTAAAACTCCCACCAACACTTAATTTGGTTTTTAGTTCTTTGGCCAGCAGTTTAAAATCTTCAGTAGCTCCATTATAGCCTTCTAGAATTGTTATAGGTTTCCCTTTTCGCTTTTCGTACTTACAAATAATTGGGTCGTCTTGAAGCCAAATATCAGAGCCTTCATCAACATTTTCAGGAGTTTCAGGTTCATGTTCAGGGAACAACTTTTTAAGTTGGTCTTGCAAATCCATTAAAAACTATTTTTTTATTAAGCCCAAATCAACTAGACGTTCATGTAAAAACTCTCCTGCTGTAATATCGTCAAACCCTTTAGGGTGATCTTTATCTATACAACTATCTAAAACGTCTAATTTCATTTCACTAATAGGATGCATAAAAAACGGAATTGAGTAACGAGAGGTTCCCCAAAGTTCTCTTGGCGGATTAACAACACGATGTATTGTAGATTTTAATTTGTTGTTTGTATGGCGTGATAACATATCACCAACATTAATCATTAGTTCATCTGGTTCAGCAATAGCGTCAATCCATTCACCTTTATGATTTTGAACTTGTAGTCCACGTCCTTGAGCTCCCATTAATAGCGTAATTAAATTAATATCACCATGAGCAGCAGCACGAACAGCATCTTTTGGCTCTTGCAAAATAGGAGGATAGTGAATTGGTCTTAATATTGAATTACCATTATGTATGTAATTATCAAAATAAGTTTCTTCTAAATCTAAATGCAACGCTAAAGCACGCAAAACGTATTTAGCTGTTTTTTCTAGCATTTGGTAGGTTTCTTTACCAATTTTATTAAACTCTGGCAACTCTTTAACCTCTACATTTTCAGGATATTCTTTAGCGCGTTCTGGATCGTCTTCAACATATTGTCCAAAATGCCAAAACTCTTTTAAATCGCCTTGTTTTTGACCTTTAGCGCTTTCTTTTCCAAAAGACACATAGCCACGTTGACCTCCAATTCCTGGTATTTCATATTTTTCTTTAACCTCAAGAGGTAATGAGAAAAAATTCTTAACTTCTTTATATAAATTATCTACTAATTTATCATCTAAAAAATGACCTTTTAAGGCCACAAAACCTATTTCTTCATAAGCTTTACCGATTTCATCAATAAACTTTTGTTTTTTAACTGGGTCTCCAGAAACAAAATCTTGAAGATTTACACTTGGTATAACATTCATAGTCGTAGTGTGTTTAAATTTTAATTATACGTAATACAAAAGTAACGAAAATACTGCTAAAAGTTACACGATAATATCTCTTAAAAAAAAGTAGCTTTATCTATATGCCAATCAATTTTTATTTACTTTTGAATTATAAATATAATACATTAAATAATGTTGACATCAACAAAGAGCCATATCAATTACGATAAGAAAAACATAGACAAAAGAATTCTTTTACAGTTATATAAAAACATGCTGAAGCCTAGACTGATAGAGGAGAAGATGCTTATTTTATTACGTCAAGGTAAAGTGTCAAAATGGTTTTCTGGTATTGGCCAAGAGGCTATTTCTGTTGGTGTAACAATGGCACTTCAAAACGATGAATACATCTTACCAATGCATCGTAATTTGGGTGTGTTTACTACTCGAGATATTCCTTTACATAGATTATTTGGTCAGTGGCAAGGCAAAGCAAGCGGATTTACAAAAGGTAGAGATCGCTCGTTTCACTTCGGTACACAAGAGTTTAATATTGTTGGTATGATTTCTCATTTAGGCCCTCAAATGGGTGTTGCGGATGGTATTGCGCTTGCAAATTTACTAAAAGGTAAAAAGCATGTAACAGCAGTGTTTACAGGTGAAGGCGGAACAAGCGAAGGTGATTTTCATGAAGCTTTAAACGTTGCGTCTGTTTGGCAACTACCTGTTATTTTCTGTATTGAAAATAATGGTTACGGATTATCAACCACCACAAAAGAGCAGTATCACTGTAAAGATTTAGCAGATAGAGGTAAAGGCTACGGAATTGATTCGTTTATTCTTGATGGTAATAATATTATAGAAGTTTATGAAAAGGTTTTAAAATTGGCCGACAGTATTCGTAAGCGTCCGAGACCTATTTTGATTGAATTTAAAACCTTTAGAATGCGTGGTCATGAGGAAGCTAGTGGTACAAAGTATGTTCCTGCAGAGCTAATGGCAGAATGGGAAGCTAAAGACCCAATAGTAAACTTTAAAAATTTCTTGTTTAACGAAAAAATTCTCACCACTAAAATTGAAGAAGACTATACTAACGAAATTAAGGCAGAAATTGAAGCAGGAATACAACAAGCATTTGGTGAAGATGATATTATACCAGATGAAAGTGTTGAGTTAAATGATGTTTACAAATCTTTTGACTATCAACATATTGAACCTAAATCTAAACCTGAAGAGATTCGTTTTATTGATGCTATTTCACAAGGATTGCGTCAATCGATGCAACAACATAAAGACCTTGTAATAATGGGTCAGGATATTGCAGAATATGGAGGTGTTTTTAAAATTACCGAAGGTTTTGTAGAAGAGTTTGGAAAAGACAGAGTACGTAACACACCAATTTGTGAGTCTGCAATTGTTGAAGCTGCTATGGGATTATCTATAGTTGGTATAAAATCGGTTGTTGAAATGCAATTTGCCGATTTTGTGACCTCAGGTTTTAATCCAGTAGTGAACTATTTAGCAAAATCTCATTACAGATGGAACCAAAATGCAGATGTTGTTGTAAGAATGCCTTGTGGTGGTGGTGTAGCTGCAGGACCATTCCATTCGCAAACAAACGAAGCTTGGTTTACAAAAACACCAGGTTTAAAAGTAGTGTATCCTGCGTTTCCTTATGATGCAAAAGGATTATTAGCAACAGCTATTAACGATCCAAATCCTGTGTTGTATTTTGAGCATAAAGCTTTGTACAGAAGTATAAGACAAGAAGTGCCTACAGATTATTTTACCATTCCATTTGGAAAAGCCTCGCTTTTACGTGAAGGAAATGCTGTAACAATTATTAGTTATGGAGCAGGAGTTCATTGGGCTTTAGAAACTTTAGATAAAAATACTGATATACAAGCCGATTTAATTGATTTACGCTCACTACAACCATTAGATACTGAAGCCATTTACAATTCGGTTAAGAAAACTGGTCGTGCTATTATTTTGCAAGAAGATTCTCTTTTTGGAGGAATTGCAAGTGACATTTCAGCATTGATAATGGAACACTGTTTTGAGCATTTAGATGCTCCTGTAAAACGTGTGGCAAGTATGGAAACACCAATACCATTTATTAATCAATTAGAGAATCAATATATGGCTAAAGGTAAGTTTGAAGCTGCTTTAAAGGAATTAATGGCGTATTGATTTCTAATTTAGTTAAAAGCTGATTGAATTTAATGTCTTTTCAATTCCATGCTTTTTGATATTTTCTTTTATCATGGTTTGTTCTATAATATCAAGCTTATCAATATCAACATTAATCATTGTTAACTTTATATTCTTACCACTTTTTCTAGCTTCAGATAAAGGTATATGAACTTTCTTTCGCCAACTTTTACGTTCACCAATAATCTCTCCATTTTTGTAAGTCTTTCTGTAAATATTGTCCTCATAGTTATTCACAAATTTGGGGTAATGTTTCATAGGTCTAATGATGCCTTTGGAAGCTTTCCCAATATAAAATCTATAATATAGTTCACCAATACTTCCAATTTCAATTAAATAAATTACTGGTTTTTTTGGGTTTTCAGTATGATTAATTATTTCTGTATAAAGCTGTTTTGCAAATTTTAAATTCTTTTCAAATATTGAAGTCATACTTCTATTTTTTAGCCACAGCTTCAACTTCGTCTAAAACACGTAGTAAATTACCACTCCAAAGCATTTCTATTTCTTCTTCAGTGTAACCACGACGCACTAGCTCTAACGTTACATTAAAGGTTTCAGAGGCATCACTCCAACCTTCAATTCCGCCACCACCATCAAAATCGCTACTAATACCAACATGCTCTATTCCCATAGTTTCTACCAAATAGTCAATATGGTCAACAAAATCTGATACATTAACTGCAGGAGGCGCATCTTTCATTTTAGAAATTTTATCTTTAATTAATGGTCTTATTTTAGACAACGCATTAAAGTATGTTTCACGTGCTTCTGTTGTTAAAGCTTTCATATCCTTGCGATCTACCCATTTAAGTCCCATTGAGTCTAAATGTTTTATGGCAAGTTCTTTTTCAAATTCTGCTCGCTTTTCGTGCTTTTCGGTATTTAAATATGACGAAAAGGCAACTGTTTGCACAACACCTCCATTTTTTACAATCCATCCTAATTGTTCATCATCTAAATTACGACTATGATCACATAATGCTCTAGCAGATGAGTGTGACGCAATAATTGGCGCTTTACTTAACTCAACCATTTGTTTCATAGCGTCTTTTGATGGATGCGATACATCTATCATCATACCCAAACGATTCATTTCTACAATAACCTCTTTACCAAGATCACTTAATCCGTTATGTAACCAAACTCCATCTTCTTCACCTGTGTTACTATCACTTAACTGACTGTGGCCATTATGTGCTAGCGACATATAACGTGCTCCCAGATTATAAAATTTCTCAACATTTTTTATGTCTTTTCCAACAGGATAGCCATTTTCAATTCCAATCATTGCTACCTTTTTTCCAGATTTTACAATTCGTCGCACATCGCTTGAAGTTGTAGCTAATTCAATATCATTTGGCGCTATATCCTTACATAGTTTGTGTATTGCATCAAATTTTGATATTGCATTATCATAAGCGTTTTTGTAGCCTTCGTCTGTTAATGTATCTTGTCCTGTATACACTATAAACCAAGCTACATCTAATCCGCCAGTTTTCATTTTTGGTAAATTAACCTGATTATCTAAATTCTGAGTGTAGTTTATTGAATCAGTAAAGTTTTTAATATTGATATCGCAATGTGTATCTAAAGTGATAACACGCTCATGGATTGCTTTTGCACGTTCTATTAACGCAATTGAATCTTGAGCTGCATCATCTGTATTTGTTGATTTGGAATCGTTTTTACAAGACATAATGGTTAGCATTAAACTGGTGAGAATTAAATATTTTTTCATAATCGAAGAATTGTTTTGCAGACGTGAAGTTACAAAAATGTCTTAATTTTTGATTTATATTGTATATTTAAATATTATACATAAAGCTATGGCCTCAAGATTATGTTATTTTTTTATTTGCCTACTTTTTTTTAGCTGTAATAAATCGGCTATTGAAAATGAGAAGGAATACTCTTGGGAAACCATAAGAGTAACGGCATCTGCTTACAACTCTGTTGCAAGCCAAACTGATTCTGATCCTCATATTGCTGCTTGGGGAGACAGCCTAAAACCAGGAATGAAATATATTGCTGTATCTAAAGACCTATTAAGAAAAGGCTTAAAACACAATACACCTGTAAGAATTGAAGGGTTTAAGGGCTTGTATTTGGTAAAAGACAGAATGCATCCTAAATGGAAAAACAAAATAGATATTTACATGGGAACTGATGTAAAATCTGCCAAACTTTGGGGACGCAAAAAAGTAATTATAGATTACCGAACAAAAGCCCTTGAATAATTATTTAGTTTCTGCTTCCGAAATTAAAAAAGGGTAGGCATCTTTTACTTTTATTAATTCTGCCTCTGTTAATTTATTTGCCGATTTACCTAAAACAGATTTAGCATAATCTTCACGAAGTTCGTAATAAGCTTGTGTTAATATATCTTGCACAGCAACATACATTTCATAAGATGTAAGCTTACCATTTTGTAGCGAAATTATAGCTTCGTTAGGATTATCTGACGATTTAGCATCTTTTTTGCCATTGCAATAAACACAAGAAGCATCACCATTATTGTCTAAAAACGCTTTGGCTACTTCTTTTAAATCAGATAGTGCAACAATATTATCTTCAACAAAAATTTCGTCGTCATTATTAATAATAACTCTTAAAATGTTACGCTCGTTAATGTCTGTATCGCATGTTTGTCCAGGAGGACATTCTGCTGGTAGTTTTCTATTAATGCCTTTATCAGCAGAAATAGTAGTGGTCACTAAAAAGAAAATCAATAATAAAAATGCAATATCTGCCATAGAACCTGCATTAACCTGTGGTGAAGTGTTGTGTCTCATAATGATAAGTTTTAGATACTTAGATTATCACAAATATGATACCAGAAATAAGCACAAAAAAAACTGGTAAGTGATTAGCTTACCAGTTCGATTTTTTTGATTGATTGTTTTCAGTTTGCAAAAGCAAACCTTAAGCTTTTTCGTTTTCCATATCGTCATAAAGACCATTGGAATCTTTGATTATTTTAGATAAAGTCTTCATAATTTACAGATTTAATTGATTGATGAATATAAGTTCGTTAGTTTCTATAACGTCTTTTACTGTTCCAAGTATAACTTTTTGAATGCTCAAAAGTTCCTGTTAATTGATTGTTGCTTAAAGTTCTCATGATTTTATATTTTAATTGATTGATGAATTTAATCTTGTTAGTTTCTGTAACGTCTTTTACTGTTCCAAGTATAACTTTTTGAATGTTCAAAAGTTCCTGTTAGTTCATTGTTGTTTAAAGTTCTCATAATTTCTATATTTTAATTGATTGATGTTTATACCTAATAGACGACACAAAAATAAATTTGTTACAGTACTTTGCATAACAAGGTAATGATTTAACATATTTTAACAATTAAATAGTTAGCTTTCAATAGGGTAGAGGTAAAATAAAAATGTCAAATTGACTTTGTTTTATTGAAAAAATGTCAGTTTTATGCTAAAAAATGTGTTTGGTATTTTTTTTGAACTATAAGAATCAAAAATAAGTTTAACATAAAAATTTGATTAACTATGAGTACTTTAGTAACAATGCCAAAAAATGGCAGCGAAGTTTCAACAAACAGAAACAATTCTTCTTTACCAAGTTTTTCATCTTGGTTCGACAATTTATTTGAAAGTGGATTAGGAACAGGTTTTCTTTCCAATTTCAATACTGGGATAACCCTTCCAGCAGTAAACATTAAAGAAAATAAGGACGAATATTTTTTGGAAATTGCAGTCCCAGGAATGAAAAAATCTGATTTTAATATTGATGTAGATAATAATACATTATCTATTTCATCTGAGATTAAAGAAGAACATGAGGAGAAAGATGAAAGCTACACACGTAGAGAGTTTGGCTATTCTTCATTTAAAAGAACCTTTACATTGCCAGATACAGTAGAATCTGATAAAATTAAAGCAAAATATAGTGAAGGTATTCTTTCGGTTCATCTACCAAAAAGAGAAGAAGCAAAACAAAAACCTGCAAAACGTATTAGTGTTTCTTAATTAATTTTAACATCTAAGTAAAAGAGAAGCCTTTTTTGGCTTCTCTTTTTTATTTAATTGCTTTTTATTAAATGTTTTCAACAATAACAACCAATAACTCTAATAATGTCTTAATTTTGTACGAATTTTTTTGAAGAAGCTAAGTGTATGTCAGATGTAATTGAATTAAACAACGAACAAGAAACTAAGAAAAATCTATACGATTATCAGCTAGCTGATCTCAATCGTATTTTTGAAGTGTTCGATAATTCTCCCGAAAATTATAATTTACTATATCAGTTACCAACAGGTGGTGGTAAAACTGTTATCTTCTCTGAAATTGTACGTCGCTATATTCAAAATCACAATAAAAAGGTTGTTATTCTAACACATCGAATTGAGTTATGTAAACAAACCTCAAAGATGCTTTCTGGTTTTGATGTTAAAAACAAAGTCATAAACAGTAAGGTTAAAGAACTACCAGACCAAGACCAATACAAGTGTTTTGTTGCCATGGTAGAAACGTTAAACAACCGTTTAAACGATAAAAAACTAAACCTTGAAGATATAGGGTTGGTTATTATTGACGAGGCACATTACAATTCGTTTAGAAAACTGTTTAAGTTTTTTGAAAAATGCCTTATCCTTGGTGTAACTGCAACACCTTTAAGTAGTAATATTAAATTACCTATGAAAGACAATTACGATAAGTTAATTGTTGGTGATGATATTTCTACCTTAATAAAAAATGGTTTTTTAGCTAATGCAGAGCTTTATAATTTTGATGTTGAGCTTAATGGTTTAAAAATTGGAATTAATGGCGATTATACTGTAAAATCATCAGAGGCTTTATATACTAATTCGCATATGTTAAGCAAATTAATGTTTGCTTATGAAGAAATGTCTAAAGGAAAAAAGACGTTGATTTTTAATAATGGTATTAATACATCAAAAGAGGTTTATTATTCATTTAAAAAGGCAGGTTATAATATTAGACACCTAGATAACACGTCTACAAAACAAGAACGAAAAGATATATTAAAGTGGTTTAAAAACACTCCTGATGGCATACTAACTTCGGTAAGTATATTAACTACTGGTTTTGACGAGCCTACTGTAGAGTCTGTTATATTAAACAGAGCTACACGATCTTTAACTTTGTATTTTCAAATGATTGGTCGTGGTTCTCGTATTTTAGAAAACAAGACTACTTTTCAAGTATTAGACCTAGGTAACAATGTAGTACGATTTGGGCCTTGGAATCAATCGGTAGACTGGCAACATATTTTTAAATATCCAGATATGTATCTCGATAATTTAAGAAATGATGAAGACATAGAACGTGATTTTGTTTACGTCATGCCAGATTCTTTACGTGGAAGATTTAAAAAATCGCCTTCTATTGAGTTTGATATGAAAGATGAGTATCAAAAAGCATTAGGTGAAGGACTAAAATCATTTACAGCTATAGAGCGATCAATTGAGCAACATTCTAAAATATGTATTGAAAATTGTGAGACAGTACAAGAAGCTAGAGCGTTAACAAAAATTCTTCAAGATGATATTGCGTATCGTATAAAACAATATTCATACTGTATAATGAATAGTACTCAAAACTATAAAGATTGGTTATTTGAAGAATATAATAGAAAGTTAAGATTAAGTTTTAACGGAAAGTTTTAACGTTTTATTTAAAATTTTAGTGGTATTAATTCGTTAGTTTCGACATTAGGTATGATTTTTGATTTCATACAACTCTAAAAAAACAGTATATTTATTCAAGAGGAATTTAGGATGAAACTTAAGCTAACACTACTTTTTACTTTATTAATTACAAGCTCGCTATTAGCGCAAGTAGATGGTGAAAAGAAGTCTACTGCAATTCCTGCAGTAGAAAATAAAGATGAAAAGAAAGAAGAAACACCTAAACCTGCTCCAATACTAATTAGTCCTAGTGAAAAACCTAGTCTTACTAATACTAGCAAAGAAAATATTAGTGGTATAAAAATTAAAAATCCTACTTATAAAAACCCAAATAAGCAGTTTTCAATGATTGATAATAGTACACTTATTAATCCTAGTACAATTTTTGAAAAAAAATGGGCTGATGAAAAGAAAAAACGCGAAGCAGAATCTTTAACACCTGAAAAGTTAGGAGACCAATTTTTAGGAGATTTTAAAATTACTGGCGAATTTATTAATGTTATTTGTCGTGATTTTGGTGAAGAAGATGGTGATTTAGTTCGTGTTATAGTTAATGATGATGTTTATGTGGCTAGGCTTGAATTATTGAACGGTTTTAAATCATTTAAAATCCCTTTAGTTGATGGCATCAATAAAGTTGATTTTTATGCCATTAATCAAGGTTTAGTTGGCTATAATACTGCTGAATTTCAAATTTTTAGTGATACTGAAACACTAATTTTTACAAAGTCATGGCATTTGTCAACTAATTCTAAAGCTACGCTTGTTTTTATAAAACAATAACTTCTTTTTTATCCAAATTTATAGTCCTTTTACAACTTCTAATTAAAAATAATGAAGTAAATTTATGTACAAATAAATGCAAAGGCTTAAATATAATGAGCAAAAATAACCTACCTAAAATTGTTATTATTGGAGCTGGATTTGGAGGTATATCTATAGCTAAATCTTTTAAAAACAAACCAGTTAATGTGTTGCTGATTGATAAGCACAACTATCATAATTTTCAGCCCTTAATGTATCAGATAGCTACAGGTGGACTAGAACCAGATAGTATTGCATATCCTGTAAGACGAATTTTTAGAAACCAAGCTAATTTTAGTTTCAGAATGGCTAATGTAATTAGTGTAAACACAGAGTCCAATTTACTACACACAACCATTGGAGATGTTACTTACGATTATTTAGTTATAGCCACAGGAAGTACAAATAACTATTTTAATTTCGAACCAGTAAAACAAAAACTACTTACTCTTAAGTCAATTCCTGACGCATTAAACATACGCAGTTATATCTATCAGAATCTAGAAAAAGCATTAGTAGAACAAGATAAAAGACCTATTGAAGACATCATTAATATTGCTATAATTGGTGGTGGTCCAGCAGGAATTGAATTAGCTGGTGCTTTAGCAGAAATGAAACATTATGTATTACCAAAAGACTTTCCAGATTTAGATTTATCAAAAATGGAGATAAATTTATATGAAGCAGCTCCTAAGCTTTTAGGTGCTATGTCTGAAGATTCTTCAAAAATGAGTTTAAAATATTTAATTAGGCTTGGTGTTAATGTTCATTTAAACTCAAAAGTTGAAGCTTATGATGGCACAAAACTATCACTTGAAGATGGAAGTAATTTTATTACAGATACTGTTATCTGGACAGCAGGAGTAAAGGCATCACCAATAGATGGCTTATCAAAAGAGGTTATTACTGGCGGAAACAGAATTTTAGTAAATGAATATAACCAAATAGATACTACAGAAAATGTATTCGCTATTGGTGATGTTGCTGCCTGTGTAACACCAGAAAATCCAAAAGGCCTACCAATGTTAGCTCCTGTTGCTCAACAACAAGGTAAATTGCTCTCAAAAAATTTAATTAAACTAATCAATAAAAAACCAATGACGCCTTTTGTTTACAAAGACAGAGGTGTAATGGCAACTATAGGTCGCAAAAAGGCAGTTGTAGACTTACCTAAATGGAAATTTCAAGGCACATTTGCCTGGTTGGTTTGGATGTTTATACACATCATGTCGCTTGTAGGTTTTAGAAATAAGTTTGTAGCATTTTATGATTGGATGTCAAATTATTTTACTTACGATAAGCCATTAGGACTAATTATCAGACCATATAAGCGACAAGAGTAAACTTTATTATAAATATTGAATTCTATAACTTATCTTTGAGGAGTTTTGGGAATTACCTTAATAATTCTTATCTTAACTCAACATTGTTTCCACTGGATTAATCTTTAGGTAAATCAATCTCATCAATTGCCTTTCCAAATTATTTGTTTAGTAATTCAATTCACTTAATATTAATATTTTATAAAAAAGAATGGCAAAGTCGCAACAGACCTATAGCAAAATTGAAAAAGAAAAAGCTCGTGCTAAAAAGCGTGAAGAAAAACAAAAGAAAAAAGAAGCTCGTAAAGCTGAAGGTGGAAGTGGAGGAATTCAATTCGCTTATGTAGATGCTTACGGAAATTTAACTGATACTCCACCAGATCCAGCTGACAAGATAAAAGTTGATGCTGAAGATATCGTTTTAGGTGTTCCTAAAAAAGAAGAAGGTGAAGAAGAAGATCCACAAAGAACTGGAAAAGTATCATTTTTTGATAGCTCAAAAGGTTTCGGATTTATTATCGATACCGAAAACAACGAAAAATACTTCTGTCACGTTAGTGGCTTATTAGATGAAATTTTCGAAAATGATAAAGTTACGTTCGAACTAGAACGTGGTATGAAAGGTATGAATGCTGTAAGAGTTAAGAAAGTTTAAGTAGTGATTCTACTTTAATAACTTCTGCCATTTGCATTGTACCTAAATGATGGTGGCCAATGCGCACTCTCACTAGGCGTAATGTTGGAAAACCAACTGCAGAAGTCATTTTGCGTACTTGTCTAAATTTACCTTCAGAAATTATTACAGAAATCCAACTTGTTGGACCATGCCTATCATCTCTTATTTTTTTAGATCGTTTTGGAAACTCAGGAATTGAGTCTAATTTTCTAACCTTACTAGGTTGAGTATTATATTTAATTCCTTCAAAACCAATTTCAACACCTTTCTGTAATTGTTTTATGGCAACATCAGTAATATCGCCATCGACTTGCAAATAATATTCCTTTTCAGTGTCACCTTTATTAATCTCGTCGCTTAATTTTCCGTCTGTAGTTAATAATAAAAGTCCCTCGGAATCTTCATCTAACCTGCCAATAGACATTGTGCCATTTTCAAAAGGAAAAAGCTCAGAAATGAACTTCTTTTTTTGTTCATGCTTAGCATTACTACCAAACTGACTCAAATAACCATAAGGTTTAAAAAGTTTATAGTGATGGTGAAGTACAACTTTACTATTATCCATTTAAAA
This sequence comes from Aquaticitalea lipolytica, assembly GCF_014641635.1. Taxonomy (GTDB): domain Bacteria; phylum Bacteroidota; class Bacteroidia; order Flavobacteriales; family Flavobacteriaceae; genus Aquaticitalea; species Aquaticitalea lipolytica. The sequence continues at coordinate 151,266 of NZ_BMIC01000002.1, forward strand.
TACTAAAAACAAGTTCTTTAGTTAATTTTTTACCATTAGCTTTAGCTTTAATATCTGTAAAGTTAAATCTAAAATCACAACCTGTTTTATACTCACTACAACCATAAGCAGCCTTGCCTTTTATAACAGTACCTTTTTTACATTTAGGACAAGAAATTACATCAGGAATTACTTTTTTAGCTGCTTTTTTTACTTTCTTTTTTGTGTGATTTTCTGCAGTAATATTAGCCTTTTTAGTTTCGCTTCTAACTTCATAAACCAACTCATCAACCATTTTCTTCATGTTATTAATAAACGTCGCTGCACTATAGGTGCCTTTTTCAATGTCTTTTAATTGCTTTTCCCATTGACCAGTAAGTTCAGCACTTTTCAATAGTTCATTTTGTATAGTATCAATCAGCTGAATTCCTGTTGGTGTTGGTAATATTTGTTTTTTATTTCTAACTATATACTTACGCTTAAATAATGTCTCTATAATACTTGCACGTGTTGACGGTCTTCCTATACCATTTTCTTTCATCAAATCACGCAACTCATCATCATCAACTTGTTTTCCAGCAGTTTCCATAGCACGTAGGAGTGAAGCTTCTGTAAATTGTGAAGGTGCTTTTGTTTGTTTCTCTAAAAATGATGGCTCGTGTGGTCCTTTTTCTCCTTTTACAAAATTTGGCAATATATCTTGTTCTTTTTTAGAACTATCAGCAGTTTCAAATACAACGCGCCATCCTTTTTTTAAGATTTCTTTTCCTGTAGTTTTAAAAGATACATCGTCAACTTTACCAATAACAGTAGTATTTGATACAGAGCAATCATCATAAAATACAGCTATAAAGCGTCTTGTAATGATATCATAAACCAATTGCTGATTTGGTTGCATGTGGCTTTCAACACCTGTTGGAATAATTGCGTGGTGATCGGTTACTTTTTTATCATTAAAAACCTTAGTCGATTTCTTTATTTTTTTTCCTAAAAGAGGTGTTGTTAATTCTGAGTATTTTGTTAAGTTTTTAAGTATACCTGCAACTTTAGGATATACATCACTAGGCAAGAAAGTGGTATCAACTCTAGGATAAGTGACTACTTTTTGCTCATATAATTTTTGAACAATATTAAGTGTTTCTTCAGCTGAAAAGCCAAATTTAGTATTGCAATACACTTGTAATCCTGTTAAATCGAATAGTTTTGGCGCATAATCTTTACCTTTCTTTTTCGTGACAGAATCTACAACAAATTCATGCTCTTTAACTTTATTGGCTAGTTTTTCACCATCTTCCATGTTTAAAAAACGTCCTTCCTCATAACTAAACAAAGTATCTCGATACATAGTTTGCAATTCCCAGTAAGGTTGAGGTACAAAATTTTCAATTTCTTTAAATCGACCAACTACCATAGCTAATGTTGGTGTTTGCACTCTACCAACTGATAATACTTGCTTATAACCACCATGTTTTACAGTGTACAATCGTGTAGCATTTATTCCTAAAAGCCAATCACCAATAGCTCTAGAAAATCCAGCATAATAAAGATTATCATAATTCTCTGATGGTTTAAGGTTATTAAAACCTTCTTTAATAGCTTCGGTTGTTAACGATGAAATCCAAAGTCGTTTTATTTCGCCTTTATAATTAGCTTGTTGCAAAACCCAACGCTGAATCAGTTCTCCTTCTTGACCAGCATCACCACAGTTTATTACCAATTCGGCAGCATCAAAAAGCTTTTTTACAATATTGAATTGCTTTAAAATTCCTGCATTATCAACCACTTTGGTTTTAAATTTCTCAGGAAGCATTGGTAAATTATTTAAATCCCAACTTTTCCAATATGGCTTATAGTCGTTAGGTTCTAAAAGTGTACAAAAATGCCCAAAAGTATACGTAACAGCATAGCCATTACCTTCATAATAACCATCATGTTTGGTGTTTGCTCCTAAAACAGAAGCAATTTCACGAGCTACACTAGGCTTTTCAGCAATACATACTTTCACTAAATCTGCGGATTTTAAAGTTTATAAGAGGCTGCAAAATAAGAAATTTTACAAGCAATTTAAGGTTTTTTTTAACAGTTGTCTAAAATGATTATTTAACAGTAATGCCTATATTTAAGACTTTTAAAATCAACCACACATGACAATACAAAAAACTCTTCAACTATTTGTTATAATAGTATGTTTACTATTACCAACAACTAACTTTTCTCAATCTAAAAAGAAGAAAAATAAAAAGACAGAAGTTGTTGCACCAACACCACCTAAAAAAAAGGATAATGGTATTAAAGACTACAGCGAAGTTATTACCAAAGACGCCATTACAGACGAAGGATTATTTAAAGTTCATAAAATAAAAGATAAATACTATTACGAAATCCCTTTCAATTTACTCAACAAGGATATGTTATTGGTAAGTCGCATTGCAAAACTCCCTTCAGGATTAGGAGGTGGTTATGTAAATGCAGGAACTGAAACCAATGAACAAATGGTTGTTTGGGAGCGTTTCCAAGATAAAATACTTATTAAAGTAAAATCGTATAATGCGGTTGCAAATGATAGCTTGCCAATAAATATATCTGTTAGAGCCAATAATTATGAGCCTACACTATATGCTTTTGATATTGCAACATTCAGTAAAGACTCAACAGCAGCTGTTGTGGATGTCACTAAATTTTATAGTAGTGATGTTAAAGCGATAAGCGGACTTTCTGCAGATATGCGTGATGCTTATAAAGTTAGAAACTTAGATGATTCTCGTAGCTTCATAACTTCAGCAAAGAGTTTTCCGATGAATATTGAGATTATTCAAGATTTCACTTACAATGCTTCAAAACCACCTGTTCATCCAGAAACTGAAACGATTAGTTTACAGATGAATCAATCAATGATTTTACTGCCTGAACAACAAATGCAACCACGACTTGCCGACCCAAGAGTAGGTTGGTTTACTGTAAGTCAGTATGATTATAGCAGCGAAGCTTTAAAATCTGATCAAAAAACATACATACGTCGTTGGCGATTAGAACCAAAAGACCCTGAAGCATACAAAAGAGGTGAGTTGGTTGAACCAATTAAGCCAATAGTGTATTATTTAGATCCAGCAACACCTGAGAAACTGCGTAAATATATCAAACAAGGTATAGAAGATTGGCAAAAAGCATTTGAAACTGCAGGTTTCAAAAATGCTATTTTAGCTAAAGACCCTCCAACAATAGAAGAAGACCCAGAGTTTAGCCCTGAAGATATTCGCTATTCTGTGATACGTTATGTAGCAAGTACTACACGTAATGCCACAGGACCAAGTGTTTCTGACCCAAGAACTGGTGAGATTATAGAAAGTGATGTTATTTGGTATCATAACCATTTACGCTCTTACAGAAACAGGTATTTACTAGAAACTGGTGCTGCAAACCCTTCAGCAAGAACTTTAGACACTCCAGATGAAGAAATAGGAGAGATGATGCGCATGGTAATAGCTCACGAAGTTGGTCATGCTTTAGGTTTTCCTCATAATATGGGAGCAAGTTGTGCTTATGATGTTGAAAGTTATAGAAATGGAGCATTTACACAAGAATTTGGTATTGCCTCAAGTATTATGGATTATGCTCGTTATAATTATATTGCGCAACCTGGAGATACAAACATTCGTTTTATAAGACAAATTGGACCTTACGATCACTATGCTACAAATTGGGGTTATAGATGGATTCCTAATGAAACTACAGAAAGCGAAACTGCTACTTTAGATAAATGGATTATGGCAAAAGATGGAGATGTAAGATATAAATTCGGAAAACAAAGTAGTCGTTTTGATCCATCTGCTCAAACTGAAGATATTGGAAACAACTCTATAAAAGCGAGTACTTATGGACTAAAAAACCTTAAATATGTTGCAGAACATTTACCAGAATGGACAAGTGATAAAACCAATGATTATGAAGACTTAAATGAGTTATATGGCGAGCTTTTAGGTGTTTGGAGTCGTTATGTTGGCCATGTAGTTACTCATATTGGAGGCGTTTATGAAGACACTAAAAAACCAAATCAAAGTGGAGTAGTGTACACACCTGCTTCTAAAGACGATCAAAAAGCAGCTATGGCTTGGTTGCATGAAAATGCTTTTGCATCTCCAACCTGGATATTAGATGTCAATACATTACAATCTACCGAATATACTGGTTATACTGAGACTTTTAGAAGCTTACAGGCAAGACATTTAAATAATATTCTAGATTTTGATGTTTTAGGAAGGTTAATCGATGGGGAAGTGGTTAGTGCTGAAAATTATTCAGCTCTAAATATGTTACAAGACTTACGTAAAGGTATTTGGAAAGAACTAAACAGCACTAAATCGGTATCTGTTTTCAGAAGAAACCTTCAACGTGTATATATAGATAGAATGCAGTATTTAATGACTGAAGAATTAAAACCAAGTCGTTTTGGTAGTTATTATAATGTGAACCAATCTGATGTAAGAGCATTAGTAAGAGGCGAATTAAACACTTTAAGAAATTCAATAAAATATATAAAGAATAGTGTTTCTAATACAGAAACTAAGTATCATTATGAAGATTGCATTAAGCGTATCGACATGATTTTAGATCCAAAATAATTTATGACAAACACTCAATTAATATTTAAAAAACGACCAATAGGAGTTCCTGATGCAAATACATGGTCTATAGAAAAAAATCCTATTCCTGAACCCAAAGAAGGTGAAGTGCTTATTCAGCAGCATTATGTATCGTTAGATCCAGCAATGAGAGGTTGGATGAATGAAGGCAAATCGTATATAGAACCTATAAAAATTGACGATGTAATGCGAGCAGGTTCAATAGGAAAAGTTATAAAAGCTAATAATCATCCAAAGTACAAGGTAGGAGATTGCTTAACAGGTTGGGGAGGTGTTCAACAATATGTGGCAACAACAGCAGAAAACTGGTATAAAGTTGACGATACTTTAGCACCAATGCCAATGTATTTAGGCACTCTCGGAATGCCAGGAATGACAGCTTATTTTGGAATTTTAGAAGTCGGAAAAATTAAATCTGGTGATACAGTTCTAATTTCAGGAGCAGCTGGAGCAGTAGGCAGTGTTGTTGGGCAAATTGCAAAACTTAAAGGTTGCACAGTTGTAGGTATAGCTGGAGGAAAAGACAAATGCGATTATATGATTAATGAACTTGGATTTGATGATGCTATCGATTACAAATCTGAAAATGTAATGTTGGCTTTAAGAACAAAATGCCCTAAAGGAATTGATGTGTTTTTTGATAATGTTGGTGGCGATATTTTAGATGCTGCCTTAGTACATTTAAGAATGCATGCTCGTGTGGTTATTTGCGGAGCCATTTCGCAATATAATGCAACCACTCGTGTAAAAGGACCAAGTAACTACTTGTCATTATTGGTAAACAGAGCAACTATGCAAGGCATGGTGGTTTTAGATTATGCCAAAGATTACGGAAATGCAGCTGCTGAAATGGGCAAATGGCTAGCTGAAGGCAAATTAAAAAGTAAAGAAGATGTATATGAAGGCATTGAGAATTTTCAAAGCACTTATAACAGATTGTTTACAGGAGAAAAAAACGGAAAACTAGTACTTAAAGTACTTTAACTATATTAAATCGATTCATACAACAACTAACTTATGAAAAAATCAACCTTTCTGTCGTTTATAGCATTACTATTATGTTTACAAACGATACATTCACAAAAAACAAAAAAAGAAGACAAGCAAGCCTTAGACACAATTAAAATTAGTGGTTTAAAATGGCGAAGTATTGGTCCTTCATTAACATCAGGACGTATTTCTGATATTGCTGTTAATCCAAACAATCCATTCGAGTATTATGTAGCGAGTTCTGCTGGTGGAGTATGGAAAACAATTAATTCAGGAATTGAATACACACCAGTTTTTGATGGTGAAGGCTCATTTTCTATTGGCTGTGTAACTATCGATCCTAATAACACAAATGTTGTTTGGGTTGGAAGTGGCGAAAACAACAACCAACGCTCTGTAAATTATGGCGATGGTGTTTACAAATCTACTGATGGAGGCGCAAGCTGGACAAATATGGGATTAAAAACATCTGAACATATTGGACGTATTGTAGTGCATCCAGATAATTCAGATGTGGTTTATGTTGCTGCTATTGGTCCACTTTGGAGCAAAGGTGGTGAGCGTGGTTTGTACAAAACTACTGATGGTGGAAAAACATGGAAAGCAGTATTAACTGTTGATGAACATACAGGTGTAAACGATGTGGTTATGGATCCTCGTCATCCTGAAGTGTTATATGCTTCTACGTTTCAACGCAGACGTCATGTGTATACTTATGTTGGTGGAGGACCAGGTTCTGGATTGCATAAAAGCACAGATGGTGGTGAAACATGGACAAAAATTCAAAACGGATTACCAACAACTGAATTAGGTAGAATTGGTTTAGCTATTTCGCCAGCAAATCCAGAGTTTATTTATGCTATTGTAGAAGCAGCTGATGGAAAAGGCGGATTTTTCAAATCGACAAACAGAGGTTCTAGTTGGGAAAAAATGGGAGATCATAGTACTAGCGGAAACTATTACCAAGAAATTATTGCCGATCCAGTTGATGAAAACACAGTGTATTCAATGGATACTTGGATGAGCGTTACTAAAAATGGAGGTAAATCGTTTGATATTGTAGGTGAAGATTATAAGCATATCGATAATCACTGTATGTGGATAGACCCAAACAACAACAAACATTGGCTAGTTGGTAGTGATGGAGGTGTTTATGAAACCTTTGATGCTGCTAAAACTTGGGATTTTAAAGAAAATATTCCTGTAACTCAGTTCTATAAAGTGGCTGTTGATAATGCTTATCCGTTTTATAATGTATATGGAGGCACTCAAGATAACTTTAGTATTGGTGGACCATCTAGAGTAATTACAGATCATGGTATTACTAATTTCGATTGGTTTATAACAAATGGTGGCGACGGATTTGAATCTCAAATAGATCCTGAAAACCCAAATATTGTATATGCACAATCACAATACGGATTTTTAGTACGTTACGATAAAAAAAGTGGTGAGGCTGTCGGAATTCAACCAAAGGAACGTCAAGGCGAAAATGCTTATAAGTTTAATTGGGATGCGCCATTAGTTGTAAGTAAACATAAAAGTGGAAGGCTTTATTTTGCTGCAAATAAGCTATTTAAGTCTGATGATTATGGTAATAGTTGGAGTGTAATTAGTGATGATTTATCACAGCAAATAGACAGAAATACACTTAACGTTTATGATAGAGTTGTAAGTATTGATGCTGTTGCTAAAAACGGTTCAACGTCACCTTATGGTGCTATTGTAGCGTTATCGGAATCGCCAATTGATGAAAATTTAATTGTTGTTGGTACTGATGATGGATTAATTCAAATTACTGAAGATGGCGGAAAAACATGGCGAAAAGTGAGTGCTATTTCTGGAGCTCCAAATATGTCGTATGTAAATAATGTGCATGCTTCAAAACACAATGCTAATGTTATTTACGCTGCATTTAACCACCATAAATATGGCGATTTTAAACCTTATCTGTTTAAGTCTTCCGATAAAGGTCGCACTTGGACTTCAATAAGTGGTAATTTACCAGAACGTGGCTCTGTATATGCTTTTGAAGAAGATCATAAAGATGCTAATTTACTGTTTTGCGGCACAGAATTCGGTGTGTATTTCACTCCAAATAGTGGTGGACGCTGGAAAAAGCTAGGCAATGGTTTACCAACCATATTAGTAAGAGATATTGCTATACAAGAGCGTGAAAACGATTTGGTATTAGGAACATTTGGAAGAGGATTTTATGTTTTAGATGATTATTCGTCATTACGAACTATAGAAAATGAAAATCCGAAGGAAAAAGCTATTATTTATCCAATTCGTACAGCATTAATGTGGGAAAAAAGTACGCCTTTAGGCTTGCCAGGAAAATCTTTTCAAGGCGATAATTTTTACACATCACCAAATTTAGGCCCAGAAGTGATGATTACGTATTATTATGATGATACTTATGAATCGTTGAAAGACCAACGTCAGAAACGTGAAAAAGACCTTATTAAAGGTAATAAAAGCACGCCTTATCCTAGTTATAATGCGCTTAAAGCCGAAAATAATGAATCTGCACCACAATTATTGTTTGTATTTAAAGACGCTAGCGGAAACATCATAAAAAAGGAAACAAAATCACCAACTAAAGGTTTACAGCGTTTTCATTGGGATTTAAGATACACACCACAAAACCCTGTAAATTTCAATACACCAGCATTTTACAATCCGTTTTCTGGTAAAAATGAAGGTACATTGGTTGTACCAGGAACTTATACTGTAGAAATGCAGTTGTTTAAAGATGGTATAACAACAACACTTGTGCCTGCAACAACTTTTGAAGTAAAAGCATTAGACAATACTGTTATGCCAGCAGAAAACAGAGCTGAAAAAGTGGCATTCCAAAAGCAAATATCTGCTTTAGAAGCCGATTTAGAAGTATGTCAGTATTTAATGGGAGAGATGAATACCAAAATTAAATACATAAAAGAAGCAATAAAACGCTCAGAGCAGCCTATGGATAAGCTATACCAAACTACGTTAGCTATCGAAAACAAGCTTAAAGACATTAATATTCAATTATATGGCGATCCTGTGAAAGCAAGATTAGATATCGACCAAGTACAAAGTCCTGCAAATAGATTAGGAACCATTGGTTACGAGCAAAAATACTCAACAGCAACGCCAACACAAACGCATAAAGATAGTTATGCAATTGCAAAAGCTGAAATTCAAAGTATCAGACAGATGATAGAAACATTATCTAAAGTAGATATTAAACAATTAGAAGAACAACTCATAAAAGCTGGTGCACCATATACACCAGGACGCGGACTTAAAGATTAACCATCGAGACTTTTTTCTCATTAAACAGCTAAATGAACCTTGTGTTTGTTTAACTGTTTTTTTTATGAGCCATTGCAACAGAAGAGTAGTTACTTTATATGATTCGTATAATTGATGTAAACAGATAAATACTCGTAAATGTTTTGAATATTGAAGTATTGGAGCACAAGTTTTGAAATATTCTATTTTACATAATATAAATTATAGTACAAATGTTCATTTTTGACTTTTTGCTTAAAGAGTATAATAGTATTCCATTTGATAGCTATAATGTTATTATGTAAAATATCCCAGTAACATCGCGTTGCTATTGAATAATACTAACTTGGGTCATTAAACAAGAATCGGTGTGCTACGCACAGTTAATTATTTATTTGTATCTATAATTTGTCGTTATGTAAAATAGCCACTGCCAAACGCTCGATTGTTTTTATAAAATCAAATTGCTTGTTGCAATTTATTTATAACTCAATTTCCAGCCGCTTGCCAGCGCCAAAATAAAAGCTAACCTTTTTACTGTTATTGAAATTTTAGCGTATTTGATTAATTGTGCACAATATTTTTTTCTAAGCGATTCTCATGGATTGCCATAAGAGCTTAAATTTTATGAAATCGAGTTTTTTACGAGATTCACGAACTCCTTTAAAGTTTCTGCAAATAATTAAATGAGTGAGTAAAAATAAAATTCCAAGCACTTATTCTATTCTCGTTACTATTTAATCTTTTTTTGGATTGTAATTACTAATATTATGTAAAATAGAAATTGAAGATTTAAACTATTTAAGTTTTGGTTATATCTTTTTTTCTTGGATAAAAAAAGAAACAAAAAAATCATGACTGCATATAATTTTGGAAACAATTACGGTTCGTTACGCTATATTTTAGGAAACATTGTAACTTAACCAAGATTTCTGAAGAAAACGTTTCAAACGCAGAAAAACCAATAATAACAGTAACTAAATCCCTAAAATATTACGCTCCTCTCTCCTATTGTTTTAGCCAAAATTTTATGAGGTCGTTTAAAATCTATTCGGCATAATAAATTTTCTCATTCTTTCAGATTCAGCGCTTCTGTATTGCTCTTGAATCTTACTCTTTATGTAATCCTTAATAGGAATAATGGCTAATTTATCATGAAACCTATCAACGTTTTCGAGAAGATTTGTCCATTTTTTTGCATAAAGTTCTCCCCAAATTACTTCTCCTGATTGAACTCCTGCATTTCCTATCCAGTCAATATTTTTAAAGAAATCTAAACCAGAATTTACACTTAAAAAATTATGAAATAATTCTTCATACTTTTCAACCATACACTCTCTTATAGTATCAAATATTATTTGAATGCTCTTACTTTCGAATGCATTTTTAGTGATAAAATCTTTGATAAAAATATAAGCGTTTTGTTTTTGTTCATCGCTTTTCAGATTATGAAATAATGCCGAAACAGAATGTTCAACAAATCCAAAATATAGCTCTTTTCCAATTAATAAGTCTATTATTTCCTCAATATTGGAATAGTCTTTAGAATTATCCCAAATGAATGATATTTCAAGCCCTTTAATATCTCCATGCACATCATATTTTGTGTAAAAATGAGAGAAAAAATCAAAAAGAAATTTAGGGTACTTACTATAAATATTTTTGAATCCAGTTTTTTGATAATCAAAAGACAACCCTGATTTACCTAACTCAAATTGTTGAAAATAAGATTTTTTTAAAAGGTCATAATCTTCTTTAAAAATATTTAAATTATCAGTGAACGGATAGTCGGAATAGGTTATTCTAATTGATTCGTTTTCAATCTTCAAAAAAATAATATTGATTACTTTTTTTAGAAAATCTTCATCTATAACATTAAATTTCGATAACTGATCTAAATATATATAGCTCGGTTTATTTATACCTTGTATTGTGTCTAAAGCCTCATTATAATAATACTCATCAATATGTTCATTAGGTAATCTCACTAATGAATCTATTTTCCAATGATTACTATATTCATTGTTCCATTTTTTTAGCAGTTTCCAGAGTGATAAAGACCATTTCTTTGATGTATTATTTATTGTAAATAATGTTTTATATAAGGTTCTTATATTATAGTTTTTATCTAAATATTGCTCGAGTAAATCGAATCCAACTTCATTATTATTAATAAAATTTTCAGAAATAATTATGTCAATTGAGTTTTCAATTTGTGAATTACTTACCTCACTAACTTTTAGAACATTTTCAATCGAATCAAAAAAAGAATTAAAATTTTCATTACTTGAAAAAGTGAAATGTTCCTTTAAATTTTCTGTTTTTAGTTCCTCATATTTTCTCCAATCAGTATAGTCATATTCATCTTTATCTCTCAATCTATTCCAGTCAATTCTTCTAAAGTTTCTATATTCAAGTGTATCAAATTTTGGTTTTAGTTTTTGGTATGACAAATTTGTAATACCTTTTTCACGATTTAATGAATTTATAAGTTCATTAACTACAAAGGTTTCTTTAAATGATTTTGGAGAAAAATATTCAGAAATAAATGGAACTAATAAAGTTAAATCAAAATCAATTATTTTAGGATTTCTATTTCTATATTCAGGTTTATATTCATTTATAACTTTCACAACTTCACTTCTACTTTCTTTAAAGCAGTAGAAAAGAGTTTCCCAGATATTCTTTCGAATTTCTCTAATTTCTTCACTATCTGTAATTGGATAATCATAAATTGTAATTGAATTTTTTCTGCCACCATGAGTTATATGAAATGAGTGTTTTAAAAAAGTCTTTGCTAATTCAATGAAAGCTACAGAATAATGATAAAAACCTTCTTCAATTTTTACTTTCAATAAATTTATAAACGTTGACTGTCTTTTGTAAGCGTAATTTTCATCAGGTTCATCAAACAATAAAGTTTCTCTAATTCTTCTAACAAATTCAGGTAAATGTTCAGGTTTCTTCCTAACATATTCAAATCCTAATTCAATTGACGGTATAAAAGAATCACTAAAATTTCTAAAAAAACGTGATAAATAATCTATAGTTAATTCTCTATTATGAACAAAATCATTTCTTTCATAAAAGGCAGAGTATCTTGGGTTTTTAGGTTCGTCAATTAAGTTTATTTTATTTAGGAAGTATGCTAAAGTTGCATCAGGTTTATAGAACCAAAAAACATCTAAAAATTCTAATAATTTTGAATGATCACCTTTATTTACACCAATATATTTATCAATTACAGGATTAATTTTAGACAAAACCTTTTCATAACCGAACGAATTATTTGCAGGGATAATACTATCTTTAATATTATATTTATGTGTTTCGAAATAATTAAATAGAAGAGTTTCAAATGATAATAATCCATCTCTAATGAAAACAATATAAAAGAAATATGTAGCCATTACCTGTTCTGAAATACGAATGTGATTATATTGAATCTCTACAAGTTCCTTTTGATGCAATTGTTCAATTGCTTCATTGAATTTATAATAATCCAAATTGAAGTCTAATAAGATTTTATTGATAAAACTTCTATTTTCTCTATCAATTGTGAAAAAGAATGAAACAAGAGCTAAAGAATTTAGTAAATCTTTATTAGAAAATAAATCAAAATCAATTGCATAACTTTTGAAATAAGATTCAAACAAGTCTCCAACATCACCAAGTAAAAATTCTATTTGTTTTTCTAAAGCTAACCGAGCTCCCATTATAGCAAGACGAGCATTTCCATCTGCAATTTGAACAATCTTTTTTTGATATTTACTGTTTTTTATTTTGAATGAATCGCTTTCTAATATTTCAATTATTTCTTCATCAGAAAACTTTGGAATATCTATTGTTTCATAATTAAAATCATGACATAAATTGTAAATATCTGATAAGGCATAATTTCTAACAGTTATAACTAACTTTAAGTTCCCTTTTTTCTTTGATTTAAAAAAACCAAAAATTTGAGATAAGTTTGGCAATTGTCTATTAGCATCATCAATCAAAAGAATATAGTTTTTATCTTCTTTCAATTGAATTTTTAGATCTTCATAAATATCAACATCTTTTTTTGCAATTACATAAGATATATATGAAGGGTTTTTTTCTTTAAAAACATTAATTGCTTGTATTCCAATCTTTGTTTTGCCAACGCCTGCTACTCCAGATAATATTAATAAATTGTTAGAGGTTAATATAGATTGAATACTCTCAAGTTCTTTTTGTCTATGAAAAAACAAATTATCAAGTGGTGTAGATAATTGATTAGCTCTATTGTTATACTCACTTATGAACGTTTCAAAAGGCAATATTTGTCCTGTGTCTAAAGACATTTCAAGGAAATCTCTTGCTAATGAATAATATTTAGATAGAATATCTAAAGCTATTGTATCAATACCTATTAATTCAATATTTATCTCTTTTTCTGATGCATACGTTTGTAACGATGTCTCTTCGGATACTTTAAGTCGACTATTAAAACATACTATTATTTTATTAATTTTACTTAATTCAACACCAGTTTTAGATTCATCCAAACACTTGTCAATATCGTCTTTTATTTTTGTGACTATTGATGTCGCTTGTGTTGTATATTCAATATATGCTAATTTATTGCCTGATATTCTCATAAATGAATCTGGAGTGCCGATTATTGTTTTTAGTTTTCCTAATTGACTTCCAGTACGATTCAAACTTGAATATTCATTCTCTCTCATAGTCAAGTATGTGTCACAAAGATTTTGAAACCCAGCTCCATCAATAGCTAATAGCTTTTGTTCTATTAATTGTAAACGTCCTGACATATTTTTCTATATTTTTTAGATTAAAAAATTATTTTTTAAAAATCTTTCGGAATGCATTTATATATTTATAAATAATCTAATAATAATGAAAATACCAGATTTTAATAAAGAATTTTTTTGCATCGCAAATGTCGATGAACCAGTATTATCTGCGATAGTTTCGAGTTATGTTTCCAAGAAAGGTTTCTACACTCCAATGTTCGAGTTTTATTCTGTTACATCAGCTGATTCCAATAAATCTGATTCAGAAATTGATGAACATCACTTAACAAGAAGTAGAGCTCGTCAATTCAATATAAAAATAGGAAATACAATTAGAAGATTAAGAGGTTGTGATAATATTTTATTAATAGGTTTAACAGAAAATCAACAAAGCTATTTGAAATTTCCAAAAGATTATAATGTAATTGAAATTAATGACATCAATGATGTTACATTTGTCTTGGGTTCAATGGTTGATAAGAGTAATATTTTAAGCTGTAAAGAAAGTCAAATTTATGAAGGTCTTGTTCAAGCCTTATCAAGTGATTCTATTTTGCATATCGATTTTAAAGCAGATGATATTGTTCCTTATTTAAATAATGAAGGAGGCATTGTTGTGGTTGAAAATGTTGATAAGGTTGGTGTTGTCATTGCAATAAATTATGGCATATCAATTAGTGCCAATGTTTTAATAACAAGTTCTTTAAAAATCGATAAAAGAAAAATATCAGCCTTTATTGAAGAGTGGAAAGATGGAAATCAAAATTCATATAATGATTTGAGTTCTTTTATTTATCCAAAAGTTGAAGATGTCAAGTTTGAAAATTATGATTTCGCAACATTTTTTACGGAAGGAGCTCCTTATTCACTTATTCTAAAAAATGTTATACCCATCTCACACGTGCATCTTCATTTAAATCCAGATTTTTTTATATTTAATAATCTGTATTTTGAGGATTCCCAAACTCCATATTCTGCATTAGTTTTTTCTCCTTTAGAGTTTAAAGATGAAGAAACGAATTTTGTAATAGATGAACTCACAAAAAAGGGTTATTATGTAAAAGAGTTAGTTGGTGAAAATGCAACATCTCACAATATAAATTATCATGTAAGAGAATACCCTTTTAACTTATTACATATCTGTAGTCATGGTGGAGAAGTTGATGGTTACAGCGTTAAACATAAATTTATTGATAGTAATGGCGATGAACATATCATAGAATATGATGAAGTAGTAAGCTTTGCTCCATCAAGATTAGAAGAAAAAATTCCTGTAACTTCTAAAAAGATTTGGAAAAAATTCGATGGTTATAAATGGAGAAGTGAAGAATTAAAAGCTATTGGATATCCACAGTATGTTTATACAGATATGCTCAATTCGACAAGAAACATTGATAAGAAAGAAAGGAAACCTAAAAAGAATATTCCATATTCGTGTGCTATTAAATGTTCAGATTTTAATTATCAAGCAATGTTTCATCATTTAGCATCGTCACATTCTCCATTAATTTTTAATAACACTTGTTGGTCTTGGTCTGATATAGCAGATTCATTCATATCTGTTGGTTCAAAAGGATACATTGGAACGCTATGGAATATTAATAATAACATAGCTGTAAAGTCAGCAGAAGTCTTTTATAAAAATTTATTTAATTCCACTATACTTGAAGCATTTAATAAATCAATTAAAGAAACAACTGGAAGTAAAGATGAAAATATATATATATTTTGGGGTTTGCATTTTAGTTCATTTAAGCAGGTTGCAGATGTTCAAATGTCAAAAAACACTGTTGTTGTAAAACTTTTAAAATCAATAGAGATTTGGAAAGAAAAATTGGATAAAACAACCGATAAACCTATGCGAGAAGAAATAGAGAGAATAATTAAATGGATTTCTAACCAATTATCAAAAAATTTCACTGAAGAAATAATTGATATATTGGGTAATGGTAAATCATAAGCCATTCCACACATATTATGCTTCCCTCCTATGTCGTCGCATAAAAAGTGTTCCATTAACATTGTGAAAACAACTTTTGTCAAGAAAAAAATAAAGAAAATGATGTTTTAAACTTTCGCTTTTAACCAAAGCTCAAGTTACATAACGCGGAACATTATAGTACAATATATAACAATATGATAATAGCACAATGTGGTGCTATTTTATATAGTTGCTTATTATTGCTTCTGTTAAAGTTAGTAATGATTTAATTTTATCAGCATCATAAGCATTTGGATGTGCATTAGAAAACATTCCTCTATCGTTGTCAAAATAAGTTCCTGATTGATTTTTATTCCGTTCTGACATTGCTAAATCATACAAAATATCAACACCTTTCTCTGCAGGAGACCAATGTTGACCGTAAGCTTCGTTTGCCATTTTAGTATTTAAAAGTGAGCCAGGATTTACAGCAATAGTAGTAATATTAGGATGCTCTTGAGCAAATTTAAAAGACCACATGGTTAATGCTAACTTACTTTGAGCGTAACTTTCGCTTGCATTAACTGTAGCGTCGCCAGTTAACACATCTTTTTGAACGGTAGATTGTGCTGCCGAACTTAAGTTTATAATTCTCGCATTTGTTCCTTTATCTAAAACCGATACAATGTTATCTGTTAAAACTACAGGTGCAAAATAATTTACAGCCATTCTGATGTCTAATCCTGCTTTAGTTTTATCTGTTGGACTTTTATATATGCCAGCATTATTTATAAGAATGTCTAATTTAGGCACTTCATTTTTTATTAGACCTGCTAATTGCTTTACTGCTTTTATATCTGAAAAATCTGTAACAAAACCTTTGATATTCTTATTGTTTGAGACTTCTTTTAATTCTGAAACAACAGTATTTAGTTTTGCTTCATTCCTACCATGCAGATATACATGATGCCCTTCTTTAGCTAATTTTAAAGCAGTTAATTTTCCTATTCCGTCTGTACTCCCTGTTATTAATATATGTTTATTCATTTTGCTTTTCTTATTTGTGTTCAGTTTTACTTTTAACTGTCACCTTGAGCGCAGTCGAAAGGTTTTGAATAGTTATCGGCTGCACTCGAAATGATATTATGCTTTTACTGCAATTTATTCAAAAGTTTTTATTCTGTTTAAAACGGTGCAATCATATCTTTAGGTTCATCTGGTAAACTCCAACGTTGGTGTGCTGTAACATTTTCTAATGCAACATCTTTGATGGTGTTACTACTGATGTTTCCGTAACTATTTGTGCTACCACGTGGAATTTGCATATGATCGCCATACAGCCAAACCACTAAATTACTGCGTTGTCCGCTAGTAATTGGATGTGTTGCATGTGGCACATTACCTCTGTGAATAATGGCTTTACCAGGCTCAAACTTTGTTTGTACCGTTTTTCCTGACGCTTTATCATAAAAATCAACTACAGAACCTGTAAATGCTTCATCGGGTAAATTAATGTTGATATTTAAGGTAGCAGCCGAAGCATCTGTATGCGCATGTAAATCCTTGTCCTTATCTGGATTGTACTGAATTGAAAACCCAAAGGTTTGGTTGTCATAGCCATAAGTACCTAATAACAATCGTGCAATCGGACGCATATATTTGTCCATAATAGCGTTGTAAAATGCCTGAAAATTAGGTGCTGCCAGATGTCCTTCAGAGCGAGGATCGAGCATCATTCCATAACGGTTTAATTGAATACCGTAAGGTGCACGTTTTGGAATTTCTGAATTTACAGCATCTTCTAGATAATTACGAAAATCGGCTAAACGCTCTAAATCAAAAAACTGTGTTTCATAAACACCTGGAATAATTTCTTTCCATAAATCGGCAACAGCGTTTTCTTTTTCTGGGTTTTCCCAAGCGTCGTTAATCGCTTGTCGCAAACCAGGATCAAGTAAGGTTTCGTCTGGGATTAGTAAATTGTTTTTATTTTCTATTTCCCACTCAGCCCAAGCTTCTTCTAATAATTTTCGTTTATCATTCCAAAATTTAGAAACTGACGGTTCACGTCTTAATGAAGCTTCACGAGATGGAACTTCTAGAGCACGAGCTTCTGCTAATGCATTTGTATTTGTTATTGTTTTCATAATTTCTACTATATTTTTATAATTGAATCTCTTGCAAATCCATTAGCATAGATTCCCAATTCTTTTGGTTGTTATGGTCGAATTGCGCACCATTTTCATCTGCAATTGTAAAACGCTTAATAGCTGGTGTTTTACTGGTTGCTTGAAATAACTGGTAAGCTTCTTCTTTTAAAGCGTCTTTAATTGGTAAATCGATAGAGGCATAAACAGCACGTTTACAAGCTTCGATAGATTCTGCTGGGAATTTAGAAATACGTTCTGCTAAAGCATCAACATAAGATCCAATCTCGTCAGCATCTAATGCTTTATTGATCGTTCCGAATTTTTCAGCTTCGTCTGCATCCCAATCTCTTGCTCCCAAAATAATTTCTAACGCTTTACCTAGTCCTGCTTGTCTTGCCATACGAGACGCTCCACCTCCACAAGGTAAAATTCCCATACCAACTTCCATTTGCATGAATTTGGCTTTTCCTCTTGCTGCAAATCTCATGTCTAATGCTAATGCCATTTCGTGTCCTCCACCACGTGCAAAACCTTCAATTTTTGCTATGGTTGCTTGTGGCACATTACTTAATCGTTCTAAAACCGATTGTAGGTCCAATAGCTGCACTTCATTTCTTGGCACAGCTTCTGTAGACATGTCTCTAAGTAAATTAGTATCGTAATGACAAACCCAATACCCAGGATTTGATGATTGAAAAACGACCACTTTTACACTTCTATCGCGCTCTAAACGTAAACACAAACTGCTTAAGTCTGCTAACATTTCTTGGCCTTGTACGTTTACTGGTCCGAAGTTGATATCAACCGTTAAAATTGCTCCGTTTTGTTTTGCTGTAAATGTTTGAAAATTTTTGTAATCCATGATTTCTAATGTTTTAATTAATACTGTTTTTTTTGTTATGTTTTAATTACAGTACAAACTTACCTCAGAGATCAAGGTGTTTTTTGGTAGAAAACAATGTGTTATTGGTAAAAAATAAGGTTTGTAGTAAAAACCTAGGCTAAATTGGCTTTATAGACACTTAAACTTATGCCTTTATATGCTTTAAAAGTTTTATTTAAGTGGCTAGAATCTGTAAAACCAAGCTCTATAGCAATTTCAGAATCTTGTGCATCTGTATACTTTAATCGTGTTTCTACTAACTTCAATTTATAATTAATGATGTATTTCTTTAAAGACACATCTGTGTGTTTTTTAAAATACTCACTGATGTAATTGTCTGCCATATGAAATTCTTCAGCTAGACTTTTAGTAGTTAATACTTCAGCATTATAAATATTAGAATGAATAAAATTTATGATTTGCTGTATTTTTGAAGATTTTACCTCTTTAATAGTTTCAACATTTATATACTGAATATTTCTGGCTATTAAATGAAGAATTACAGATAAAGAATTTTGAATGATGAAAATATCATTGGATAGTTTATTTAGATATTCAGTAGTTACCATATTTACTAAAGACACCAAATGTGCTCTGTCTGAAGTGGTTTCAAATTGCATCTCACGTAGTTGATGACTTTCGCTATTTAAAATTTCTTCGATTTTTCGAAACCAATCATTAACAGGAAGAGTTGCGTTATGGGAAGAGGTATTTCTAAAAAAACTCTTTAAAAACTTAATAGCTGTTACTGTTGTCGGTGTTTCAGCTTGTATAATATAAATGTCATCAGGAATAAATACAAAAATACTATTGTCCTTATAAGGCACTGTCTTGCTATTAATTTTTATAGTTCCTTTACCCTTTTCTATATAAACAATTTCGAAAAAACGTATTGTCGTGTATTGACAAAATGTAAAAAATGTTTCGTCCTTATACTTCTGAATTACGATATTTTCGATAATGGTTCTTGGCACAGCATAAATATATGTAAACAAAATTTAAACTTGAATGTTTTATAAAAGAAGCCATTTCACACACATTCCACTACGCTCCTATTGTCGCTTCGTAAAAAGAGTGTTCCATTAACATCGTAGAGAAACATTTGTCTAGAAAAAAATAGAGAAAACTGTGTGTTAAACTTTCGCTTTTTACCAAAGCTCAAGTTACATAACGCAGAACATGATAGTACAATTGAAATAGCGACATTTAAATGTTTTGAATAAAACTATCGAGATCCGTATCTTCAGAAAGATTAAGTTTTTTTCTAACCCGATATCTACTGGTATTTAAAGATGCTATGGTAATATTTTGAAGGTTAGCGATACTACGACTATCCATTTTGAGTCGAATAAAAGAGCATAATCTAATTTCGTTTTTACTTAAATTAGGATAGTTTGTAGAGAGCTGACTATAAAATGCATCACTGAGTTTGTCTACGCGTTCAAAGAAGTCTTTAGTGTCAGAATCAAAACTCACTTTGTTTTTTATTTCTTGTTCTAAATCCTCAATGAGCTTGTCTTTACTTTTGGTAGGCGCCAGTTTAATATCTTCAATTTTAGTTTTTAACAGGTTGGCCCATTTTTGACTTTGGGTAAGATTTAAAGCAAAGTCTGAGAGGTCTCTCTTTTTTGAATCTACATCAGACTGCAATTGTTCATTTTTTAAAGACTCATATTGAAGTTCCTTCTCTATTATTAATCGCTTGTTTTTTGAATTGATTAGAATTTGACGACGGCTTAAAAATAGTCCCACAAGTACAATGGTAGTTAGTAAAACGACTAATGCCATTAACCAAAGTTTTAGCCTTTGGCTCTTAATTTTATTCTCCTTCTGAATACGGTCTATTTTAAAATTAAGCGTTATACGGTCTAATGTCATATCATTAAACTCTTCTTGCCATTTCATATTATCAGTATTCTTTATATCCTGTAAACTGTCAGAAAAGCTTTTAACCCGTTTAGCTACGTTATAGGCCTCTTCAATATTTTGCTCTTTTAATAGAAGGTTTTCTTTAACGATTAAAAAATCCAGCATGGACGTAGCTGGGTATTCAGCTTTATTGTTTTTATCATTTATGATGGCTTCTAATTGTTTAAAATGGATGTTAGCAGCTTTTAAATTATTTAATTGAAGATTTGTGTTTACAAGTTGGGTACCTGCACTTATTAATCTAGGAACATCTATTTTGTCTGATCTTTCTTTTAAAGCGTATTTATAAAGCTCAAAATTAGCTTCATATAGCGGCAATGCGCTTTTATAATTATGTTGGTCTGAATAAACATCTGCAATATTATCTCTTATACTACCTATTAGAATATGCTGCGGAAATTTAGATTTAGTAATACTATAAGCTTCGTTAAAATATATTAAAGCTGAATCTAAGTCTTTCTTTGTCCAATAAAAAAACAGACCATAATTGTTAATTGCTGAAGGATAGAAAATATCATAATGCGCTTTAGCGAATTTAATATACGTTTTGTGAATCATAGCAGCACTATCTAGTGAGCCAATTTTTGCATAGTTTTCTGCTAAAAGACTATAAACAACCTTACGTCTTACTAAATAATCATTAATTTCAGCTTCAGTTAATTCATTTTCAATAGACTTATAATAATCAAAAAAGGCCTTATATGATTTTATGGACTCTTTAGTAAAGCCAATGCCTCCAAATAAATTTCCGGAATGTAAATAACCATCTAGCTTAAGTGTTTTATGCTCATTAACAAGAATTTTTAATAAGTCTAATCGTTCAAAATGTTGCTTTAAATAGGTTTCAAGTTGGGTTTCAGAAAAGGAAGCTCTTGTAAAAGTTTTGTATTCACTCTCTGGAAATGCCTTATTCATAATAGCACTAATACTGTCATATTTTTTTAGTGCCTGTTGGCTATTAAGTGCTTTTTGTTGTGCAACAACTGTAAGTGTTGACAAAATAATGCAGATAGACGTAATTGTGCGTTTTAAATGTTTCAACAATTGGGTGATATATTATTTTGATGCAATTAAAGATACATATTAGTATGGCAAAGTTGTAAGTAATTAGAGTAATTTTTTTTAAGAACAGTTTCGTGTACTACAAGTATTGCAATGGAATGAATTTGAAGTAAATGGTAAAAAAACAAAGCATAAAAAAAGGGTCACTAACATACATATTAGGACCCTTTGTTCATAGGAGTGTTTTGTTTAGCCTTAAGCCGAAAGTTTAATCATTTTGCGCTTATCATCTTGTCTCAACACAACCTTATAGGTAATTAATGGTGTTTTATTTGGCATGTATTTAATATCACACTGTATCTTGTCAAATGCCCATCCTGGATGGGATTTAGCCAAGTTAGCCATGATGTCATATGGCAATCTAATATTAGTGAATGATTGGTCGCTTGCTAAAATGACACCTCCTTGATCATATACATTAGTGATGGTATTGTCGCCTTCTTTAAAGACAACAGTATAGGTCGTGTTTTCTTTGGTAGCATATACTGAAGTTTCAGAAATATCATAACTGGCCACGTACTTTTGAAAGTTTTGAGCACGTTGCGGGACTTTTGATAATTTAAATGCTTCTACAAAGTTTGTGTTGAGCATTGTTGCTTCAACCCTGCTGTTCTCTAGCATGTCCATATTATTGACAGCTACATAGGCCAATTCATTTTGAGCAAAATTTAGGTTGGTTATGCCTAATAAAATAAAACCAAGTACGTACGTTTTCATAATAATATAGTTATAAGTTAATAGATATGAATAGCTATTATTCGTATCCCCTTTTTTAGGTATAGCTAAATTATCTTATAACGTAAGATATCTCTAATTTTTGCCATAGACTGGCACTGTACTAACAATAGATTTTTAATAGACAAGAGGATAACTAAGATGCAGAGGTGCTATGTAAAACACTTAAAACAAGCAAATTATAAGTTTTACATGAAGACATCTCTAAATCGATGACTTCTGAAAGGTGAAGTTTTTTACGTAGGCGATAGCTACTTTTATTAAAAGATGCCAAGGTAATATTTTACAATGCTCCTACATTTATTTTCAAGCGTATTAAGGAATGTAAACATATTTCGTTTTTACTCAACTTCGGAAACTTAGATTTTTATGACGGTCTTAATATACAAAGTGAGGATTTAAGTGTTTTTAATTATGCTCATAACCAAACACCTACTTTCAATTTATCTGTTGGTACTTTAGATACTGAATAATAGGCCTTTATACATCACCTGATTTTCCTTTGTTATCGTCTGACAAAAAGGTTAATGCATCAACATCTGTTGTGTTATGATAAAGAGCATCTGTCTCTACCATTACCTTGATTGTTACTTTTTTTCCCATGATTGTATATTTAATTGGTTAATTATTCAATATTTGTATAAGCTCTTGAGAAATGGTAGCCCCTTTTTGTATCTACAATAAAGCAGCTCAGCTGTAAATTAATATACTAGTGGAGAACACTAAAATTAATAAAATTATATAGTAATAACTAATTATTGTCAATATCTTGTAGTATTTATAATATAAAATCCTGTTCAAAAAACGTTCTTCTCATCAATTAGACTAAGTTTTCTTTTTGTCTTTTTATGTTGAATGTCAATATATGATAACAAAAAAACCCAACTGTATTGGGTTTTTTTGTTATCATATTTTAATTGTACTTACTTTATTCCTAATACTTATTGTTGAAGCACAATATCTCTAGTAGCAACTAATAAATTATCTTTCATTATAGGTTTTAAAATAGTGTCAATCCCTCTTTTAGCCAATCGCTTACGACACGACTTACTCAAAAACGGATCATTGTCAAAAAGCAAGGCATCCATATCATATTCGGGTTGACCTGGCGCTTTGATGACAGGGTGTATATGTTTAAGCTCTTTATAGCGCAATACTTGTCCTGGAATAAAGGTATAAAATGTGTATTGTCCATCAGCATTAGTTTTAATCCAACCTCTATGGTGTACGTAACGCTTATTGTTTTCTGTTTTTAACTCATAGTCACCATTTTCATCTGGTTGTTCTATGTATAAAATAACATCTTTTGCTGGTGTTTTTCCATCGCTTAAATAAATGGTTCCTGTAATTTTAAGCTTGTTCGATTTTGATTCAAAATCTGGAATACTATCTGTATTGTTTAATTGCGATTCGGAATAATCATAAAGTGCACTGCGTTTTAAATAATCAGCAGGTAAATCATTTGATGCAATTGTAGTTTCTTGTGCAATAAGTGTAAAGTTTACACTCATAAAAAAAGTAAAACAAAGTATGGTTAATAGATTTTTCATGGGACTGAAATTTTGTTAATCATCTCAAAACTAACCCATTCACTACTTTTAGCATTAAAAAACTTATGAACGCACAAATTTTACGATAAAAGGATAACAGATGACACGAACGTTAAATTTTACCGATAAAATGCATTCTAATTAAAAAGCTGCCTTTATTTAAGACAGCTTTTTACTATTAATCAATTATTTAGGTTTTTGAACAAATTATTTATTCGTTATCAGTCGTTGCAAGTACTTCAAATTTCCCATTAGCTCGAATGTAAATAATCACTTCTTGATCATCTTTTACAGTAATATAATGAGTAGAATTCTTTTCAGCACCAAAGTAATTTCCTGCATTTAGCTTATACGTTTCTTTGTATTCAGGTAATTGAAGCATAAGATTTCCTTGAATAATGACAGCTCTAAAATTTAGGCTTAAATTTTTAATTTCACCTTTAAAGTCAGCAGGTAGTTTAATTAAAGAAGCTCTTAATTCGCCTTCGTTATGGTTTCCCCATAAAAACGCAGTTTCGACGTCACTCTTATTAGAAACCCAAGTAATATCATTAGCGCTTAACCAAACTAAATTCGACTTGTCTACATTTACAGGGCGTTCGCCATTATCAAAAGCCTCAATGGTTGACTTTACTAAATAAGGTCCTTCTTGAATTTCAATATATGCTAAATTTTCTTCTCCATCTGCTGCAGTAATATGAGCTTCACCTGCTGGTTGAACCCAAAATGAGCCTGATGGCAACCACATATGTTTTGCATTCTCATCATCATTATGTAATAAGCCTTTAATTACAACTCCACGATATGTTACATTATGTATATGTGGTGGAGAGGAAAACCCCTTTTTGAATTTTACTAGAAACCCAGACGCTAAAGTATCGGTTCGGTCTCCCCAAAGTTGTCCAGCTGCTGGACTTTTGTCACCACGTAAAGGATTTAACCAACCCCATTTAATGTCTTGGGTGGTTACTACCTCGTTTTTAGACTTTGTATTATCTTTTGTTGGTGTTTGTGCATTTGTGAGGCCAGCAATGGCTAACATCGAATAAATTATAATATGCTTCATCTTTAATGATATTAAATGTTTTACTTCCAAGTCACTATATCTTCGAAATTACGTCTCGATTTTTCAAATTGTGGCTCAGTTTTTCTATACCCAAAAGCAGCCATATATGATAATCCATATTTATCGGTATCTACACCAAACTTCTCTCTTAATAGAGCTTCAGTTTTTTCTTGGTGAAAGCCTTCTATTGGACAGCTGTCAATTCCTATAAGTGCAGCAGACGTCATCATGTTTCCTAATGCAATATAGGTTTGTTTTGATGCCCAATCGAATAGTTTTTTATCACTATCTAAATTAAAATCGCGCTCTTGAAACTCTTTGTAAAATTTAGAATACATTTCAATAACGTCTTCTGGAAACTGTTTTACATCTTTCATCATATGCATAATATACTTTGAATCCCATTTTGTCATTGATGCCTTCATGCTTAAGCCTAATACAAAGTGACTCGCAGTATCTAATTTTAAAGGTGCTCCCCAAGCCACTGGTTTTAATAGCTCACGTAATTCTTTATCTTGAACGACTATAAAATGCCAAGGTTCAAAACCAAAAGAGCTTGGTGATAAATTGGCTGTTTTTAAGATAAAATCTATGTCTTCGTTAGATACCTTTTTTGTTTCGTCAAATTCTTTAGTTGCGTGTCTGAATTGGAATGCATTAATAATCTCGTTTTTTGAAATGTTTGGTGTGCTCATTCTTTTATTGTTTATTAAAATATCTTATTGTTATTATACTATCAAAAGTATAGTGGCAAAAGTATAGATAGTTTTATTTTCTCACAATAACGGTCAAAAATGATAGTATATAAATTATATGAAAATATATTATATATAACTAATATACTGGTATTTACAAAATGTTAAATAAACTATAAAAAGTATAGTTGTATAATTAAATATAGTATTATAACTTTGCATCATTAATAATGAAATATTATGGAAATAGAACATAAAAAAAGGCTTATAAAATATAATGACAAGATGTTTTCTTGCACAACAAGTATTGCAATGGAATTGATTGGTGGAAAATGGAAAAGTGTGATTTTAATTTACCTTACAGATGGCAAAAAGCGTTATAATGAACTATATAAATTAATTTCAACTATAACCGAACGTACTTTAAGTTTACAATTAAAACAATTAGAAGAAGATGGACTAATATCGCGACGCGTTTATACTAAAAAGCCACCTTTAAAAGTAGAATATGCTCTTACTCCTTTTGGTGAGAGCTTAGCTCCTGTACTTAAATCGATTGCCAATTGGGGAAAAATAGTTGCTGAAGAAAAAGGGGAATTTATTGAAGGCTAATTTAATTACTTCCTAAACCTATTAAACATCGCAAATTTCTTCTTGGTATTAATAAAATAAACTCCTGTTAGCAGTATAAAAGCAGCTACAATAGACTGCATACTTATATGCTCATCTAATACATACCAACCTAAAAGCAAGGCTATTACAGGATTTACATATGCTGATGTTGATACTTTTTCGGTTGACACCACTTTAAGCAAGTAATTAAACGCAGAAAAGGCTACTATACTACCAAAAAGAATAAGTAACACCATAGACCATTGTGCTTCAACACTCCATAGTGAAGGTGATAACCAGGTCTCTCCTACTGCTAAGCTTCCGATAATGAGCATTACTCCTGCTGCCAGCATTTGATAACCAGTACTTACAAAAAAACTTGATGGCAAATCGGCTTTAGATACATATATACTTGCATAGCTCCAACTTAGCACACAAGAAAAAATCATAATAATACCAATAATACTATCTTTAGTTAGTATTAGCTCGTCTTGACTAACCAGTAAATACATGCCTATAATTCCTAAAACAACTCCAATCATAGACTTAAATTGTATTTTGTTGCCATGAAGTATGCGCATTAAAAAAATTACAAATAGAGGTTGTGTTGCAGCAATTAGAGCAGCAAAACCACTATCGACATATTTTAAAGCCCAAACAAAAACACCATTACCATAGACCAGAAACAAAAAACCTGCAATTACACTATTAAGTATTTGCTTTTTAGTCACTTTTAATGATAGTTTTAAAAACCTAGCAATTATAACTATTAGTATTCCAGCACTTAAAAATCTAATTGAAGCCAGTAATAGTGGTGATACTTCTGTAACAACAATTTTATTAAGTAAATAGGTAGAGCCCCAAATAACATAAATTGAAAAAAACGAAAGAATAATAAGTACACTGTTTTTTGAGAGGCTCATAGTAAAATTGTAAGTAACAAAACTAATGATTTTGTATTATACAAATGACAGTTGTTTATTCAATTTATAAAATGTTTAACTGTTAAAAAACTATAAAAATCTGTAGCTAAAAGTCCATAACAAGATTACTCACGTACATATATAAAACCATTAAAATATAATTATGAAAAAAATTTCAATAAGTCTTATTGCTGTCGTATTATTAACGTCGTGTGTATCTAAAAAGAAATATGTTGCTTTAGAGACTGAAAATGGACAAATTAAAAGCGAACTAACCAAAACTAAAGTAGAAAAAGAAGATCTTGAAGCAAAATTTGCTGAAATACAAGCAAGAGTCGATAAATACAATTCAAAAATAAATTCACTAACTCAAGATAACGACGCAAAATTAGTAAGCGTTGATGGTACTGTGATTTCTGAAAACAACAAAAAAGCTATGCGCGAAACTCTTAAAAAAGTTCCACCTGCTTATTTTGTAAATGTGAAAACATTAAAAGATTCAATGAACTTGGCAGTGTCACATAATCTTAAAAATTCTATTGACACGACAACCCTTGAAGAAGATGAAGATATTTCTATCAACATACAAGAAACTGTTGTGATGATTTCTATTTCAGACAAGATGTTGTTTGAAAGTGGAAGTTATAAGGTAAGTAAAAATGCAAATACTATTTTACAAAAACTTGCTGATATTATAAATTCTGAACCAAGCATTGAAGTTTTAGTTGAAGGTCATACTGATTCAAAAAGTATTAGTACTAGTAAGATTAGTGATAATTGGGACTTAAGCGTTATGCGAGCTACATCAGTTGTTCGTAAATTACAAGACGACTATAATGTGGCTCCAGAAAAACTTATAGCAGCTGGTCGTAGTTTTTATCAACCATTAGCAGAGAATGACACTAAAGAAAACAGAGCAATAAACAGAAGAACTCGTATTATTATTCTTCCAAACATTGATAAGTTTTTTGCCTTAATGGCATCAAATGAATAAAGCTTTATGAGTTATTTTATTAATAAAAAAAGACTGCCCAAAGGCAGTCTTTTTTTTTGATAGTATATGTTTATTTTGGATTAAAAATTAATTACATTCGTTATATAAAATCTTTCATTTTTATAACCCTTGAAAAAAGAAAATTCTTTCAGTAAAAAATTCTTATTTATATCACGTTGGGGAGAAATTCTTGACACTGCTTATGCTACATTATTAGAAGGTAATGATGTAAAATTATATATTGAAGACAAACCCTCTCGCGAAATTGGAACTGGCTTTGTAAAAAAAACTAAAGATTGGAAAAAGCAAGTAGATTGGGCTGACGTCATTATTTTTGATTATACAGGGTATGGTGCTATTTGTAGTGAATTAAGAGCTAAAGGAAAACTTGTAATTGGTGGTAGTGAGTATACCGATTTGCTGGAATTAGATAGAAGTTTTGGTCAAGATGAGTTAAAAAAACATAAAATTAAAACGCTTCCATTTAAAGAGTTTGTGAGCTTTCAGGATGCCATAACATATGTACAAAATAATCCTGATGCTTATGTTATAAAGCCTTCGGGAGAAACTCAAGAACTTAAACAACTTTTATTTGTTGGTAGTGATGACGAAGGCCTTGATGTTATTAGAGTTTTAAAGGCTTATGACAAGTCTTGGGGAGATGATTTTGGTAACTTTCAATTACAGAAAAAAGTAAAAGGTGTTGAGATATCTGTGGCAGCTTTTTTTAATGGAAAGGAATTTTTAAGACCTTTAAATATCACTTTTGAACACAAGAAATTATTCCCAAAAGAACTAGGTGTTTCTACAGGCGAAATGGGTTCTAGTATGTTTTGGGTTAACAACTCTCCTATTTTTGATGCCACGCTCAAAAAATTTGAATCTACACTTGCTAAAACAAACTTTGTTGGGCATATTGATATTAATTGTATTGTTAATGGAAACGGAATTTACCCTTTAGAGTTCACGTCGAGATTTGGATATCCGCAAATATTTATTCAACGTGCAGGAATAAATGAACCTATTGGTCAATTGCTATATAAAATTGCCTCAAGAGAAACGTTTAAAATAAACACAAAAAAAGGGTTTCAAGTAGGTGCATTTATTGTTGTACCACCTTTTCCTTATGAAGATAAAAAAGCTTTTGAATTATTCTCTAAAGATGCAGTAGTCGTTTTCAGAAAAGATTTAAAAGAAGGCATTCACCCTATGCATCTTAAAAAAATAAATGATGAGTGGCTTATAACTGGCAATACTGGTATTGCTTTACTAGTCTCAGGAACAGGTTTAACCATGAAAGATGCTCAAAAAATGATGAACAACAGAATTAGTAACATTATTGTCAATAATGGGTATTACAGAACAGATATTGGCGATCGCTGGTTTGAAGATTCAGATAAACTATGGTCTTGGGGACTTTTATAAAGTATTATGGCATTTCAGTTTGAAAAATTAAAATCTAATCCAAATCAATTTTTTGATATTCTTCCAGAAGATTGGCAAAATGAAATAGTACCTTTTTGGGACGATTATAAAAACACAGCTAGCATATATGTAATAAAAGAGGATAGCCATGTTATTGCTGGAGGAATTTTGTTTTCTACCTGTTCTCCAGATATTTTATATTTTAAAAAGGAGGCTCAAACGTGGTTTAAAAATGGGTTTTTATACATTGGGTTTTTGTGGGTTGCTGAAGACAAACGCAATAATAATCTAGGCTCCTTTTGGTTAGATGAATTAAAAAGACAACTTCCAAATCAAAAGTTGTGGTTACT
Source organism: Aquaticitalea lipolytica (assembly GCF_014641635.1). Taxonomy (GTDB): domain Bacteria; phylum Bacteroidota; class Bacteroidia; order Flavobacteriales; family Flavobacteriaceae; genus Aquaticitalea; species Aquaticitalea lipolytica. The sequence goes on from NZ_BMIC01000002.1 coordinate 181,233, forward strand.
CATTGAAGAAGAACGCTTACATAGTTTTTATCTTAAAAATGATTTTAAGCTCGATAAAACAATAAAAAACAATGACCATTTGGAGTGGTTATATACATTTTCCTCTCTTTAGTCTAAAAAAAAACATGTTTTAACGATAGTTTAAGTCATAACCTTTGTTTTTAAATATTCTTTTCTATTTTTGATTATAACAATCTTTTTAATCTACTGACAACCAATGAGAAAAATTACTATACTATTTATATTTATACTCTCTTCATATTCAATCACAACCAATGCGCAACAATCTGTTGCTCGTGAGTGGAATGAAGTATTATTAGATGCAATTCGTTTAGATTTTGCACGTCCAACAGTACATGCACGAAATCTATTTCATACTTCAATGGTAATGTATGATGCTTGGGCTGTTTTTGACAGTCAAGCCGAAACAATATTTTTAGGTAAAAGTTATGGTGGTTTTTACACTCCATTTAATGGTATAACTCCACCAGCAGATGTCAATGTTGCCAGACACCAAATTATTAGTTTTGCTATGTTTAGGTTACTAGAGCATCGTTTTGCTAACTCACCTGGTGGAAATACAACAACGCAGTCATTTATAGATTTGATGACATCATATGGTTATGATAAAAACTTTACATCTACAGATTACAGTACTGGAGATTATAGAGCATTAGGAAACTATTTAGCTAGCCAAATGATAGCTTTTGGATTGCAAGATAATTCTAATGAGCAAAATGGATATGTAAATCAGTATTATACTCCTGAGAATGAGCCAATGATTATGATTCCTGGAATGTATTCAGATACTAATGATATGTTACAACCTAACAAATGGCAACCACTAGCCTTTGATACTTTTATTGATCAAAGTGGTAATGTATATCCTCAAAACACTCCTCCATTTTTAAGCCCAGAATGGGGAAAAGTAACTCCTTTTTGCCTTAAAAATGAAGATTTAGAAATATTAAATGATGGCTTTAATAGTTATGTTTATAATAATCCTGGTCCTCCAGTTTATATTCAAAACTCTAACGAAGATGGTATTGACGATCCTTTTAAATGGAACTTTGCTTTAGTAGCATCATGGTCATCACATTTAGATCCTAATGATAATACAATGATAGATATTTCTCCAGGAGCTTTAGGGAATTTTGATATTCAAAATTATCCTCAAACTTTTGCAGAATATCAAGCCTTTTACGATTTTACAGATGGTGGCGACGCAAGTTCTGGTCACACGTTAAATCCTTACACAGGCTTACCATACACACCTCAATTAGTTAAAAGAGCAGATTATGCTAGAGTATTAGCAGAGTTTTGGGCTGATGGTCCAAGTTCTGAAACACCTCCTGGTCATTGGTTTACGATACTAAACCATGTAAGTGACCATCCGCTTACTGTTAAAAAAATTGGAGGTCAAGGACCAACATTAAGCAACTTAGAATGGGATGTTAAATCTTATTTAATTTTGGGTGGTGCTGTACACGATTGTGCTATAAATGCATGGGGAATTAAAGGTTATTATGATTTTGTGCGTCCTGTATCGGCAATTAGATACATGGCTGGAAAAGGTCAAAGTTCTGATATAGGTTTACCAAGCTACGATCCACATGGATTGCCATTAATACCTGGTCGTATTGAGTTAATAGAGGTTGGCGACCCATTAGCTGGAACTGGTGATGAGAATGTTGGAAAAATTAAAATATATGCATGGAGAGGCCCAGATTTTATTAACGACCCAAGTACTGATGATGCTGGTGTTGACTGGATTTTAGGAACACATTGGTGGCCTTATCAAAGACCAACATTTGTATCGCCTCCTTTTGCTGGTTATTTATCAGGACATTCTACATTTTCTCGTGCAGCTGCTGAGGTAATGACCATGTTAACTGGCGATGAATTTTTTCCTGGAGGTATGGGAACTTTTGATATTGAACAAAATAATTTTTTAGTTTTCGAACAAGGTCCTTCACAAAATATGACGCTACAATGGGCAACTTACAGAGATGCATCAGACCAAACAAGTTTATCAAGAATTTGGGGAGGAATACACCCACCAATAGATGATATTAGAGGTCGAATTATTGGCGATAAAATTGGTAAAGAATCATTCAATTTAGCTTTAAATTACTTTAATGGTACTTTAAGTATTGGTGATGAAGAACAAATTGCTTCAACAAAATTATATCCAGTTCCTTTTAAAAACGAATTTAATATTACATCAGATTATAATGGATTGCTAACTGTTGAGCTTTACAGTATCGACGGAAAACAAGTGATCTCTAATGCAATTTCTAAAAATAGCAGAACTGTTTCTGTTAATACACAAACAGTTTCTCCTGGATTCTATATTGTTAAACTTCGCGATGAAGCTAACGATATTGTAATGATTAAAAAAATTGTTAAAAACTAAGTAAAATCCTATAGCGTATGGTATTTTTGTAGCCAAATAAAAATACCATATGTTTTCATTATTGATTGTATTTAGAATAGTAGCCTTTTTAGAAGGCGTTTCATATATTTTGTTACTAGGAATTGCCTCTCCTTTAAAATGGTTTTTTGATGAGCCAAAATATGTCAAATTGTTAGGAATGCCTCATGGTTTGCTATTTATTGCTTATGTTATAATGGCAGTGATTATTGGCTCTAAACTTAAATGGAGTAATAAAACATTGCTTAATGTATTAGCAGCATCTGTAATTCCTTTTGGTACATTTTTTATGATTAAAAAACACCTAAAACAAGCATCATAATGCAAGATATAAGCCATTACTTTTGTGATTTCTTTTTCGATTTAGGTCTATCTGATAAAGCAACATCATTTTTTAACATGCTTGTTTTACTAGCCATATTATGCATTATAATATTAGTTTCAGATTTTATTGCTAGAAAGGTTTTGGTACAAACGTTTAATGCTTATGCCAAAAAATCAAAAACTAATTTTGATGATTTATTAGTTAGCCATAAAGCTCCAAGAAATATTGCCCATTTAGTGCCTTTGTTTTTAACTATAAAATTGTTTCCTATTGTGTTTTATGACTTTCCTCAATCGGAAATTTTTATAATCACAATACTTAAGGTTTATGGAATTTTACTTTCTATTTGGATTTTAAGAAGTGTATTGAGAACACTTGAAGCTTATTTTAAAACAGTTCCTAACCTTAAAGACAAACCTATTGATAGTTATATACAAGTAGTGATGCTGTTTGTTTGGATTACAGGTATTGGGCTATGTTTTGTGGTTATAACTGGAATTCCGCTTTGGACATTTTTCACAACTATAGGTGCAGCTTCAGCCATTTTATTATTAATATTTAAAGATACAATACTAGGTTTTGTTGCAAGTTTACAAATAGCTATTAATGATTCTCTTAGAATTGGTGACTGGATCACTATGGATAAATATGGTGCTGATGGCGATGTGATTGAAATAAATTTAGCAACTGTACAAGTGCAAAATTTTGATATGACTATTACTCATATTCCAACTTATGCCATAATTTCTGATTCTTTTAAAAACTGGCGAGGAATGCAAGCTTCTGGAGGCAGACGTATTAAACGTTCTATTCTTATTAAAGCTAATAGCATAAAATATTTGACTAAGGATAGCATAGAAAAGCTAAAAAATATCGAATTAATAACAGCATATTTATCACACAGGCAAGAAGATATTGATTCGTATAATGCATCTCATAATATTGACAAGAGCACATTAATAAATGGTCGTAATATGACTAATTTAGGCGTGTTTAGGAAGTATTTACAAACTTACATTGAGAACCACTCTGGCATAAACAAAGAGATGTTTATTATGGTAAGACAAATGGCTCCAACACCTCAAGGATTACCTCTTGAAATATATGCTTTTAGTAGTGATAAGCGATGGGAAAATTATGAGTATATCATGTCAGATATTTTTGATCATGCTTTAGCTGCTGTTCCTTATTTTGACTTAGAACTGTATGAGTTAAGTACAGGAGCACAACCAAATACATAAATTATTTAAGTCTATCTCTAACAAATTCTATTTGAGTTTTGCCATGTGGTTTTGGCTTACCATTTTCATCAAGGTTTACCATAATAATATTATCGACTGTTAGTATGGTTTCTCTTGTCATGGTGTTACGAGCAACACACTTTAGTGTTATTGAAGACTTCCCGAAATTAACAACATCAATACCTATTTCAATAATGTCGCCTTGTTTGGCAGAACTCATAAAGTTTATTTCTGAAACATACTTGGTAACAATTTTAGAGTTTTCTAGTTGTATAACTGTATACAGTGCAGCTTCTTCGTCAATCCAGGCTAATAATCTACCTCCAAATAATGTTCCGTTAGGGTTTAAATCTTCAGGTTTTACCCATTTGCGTGTGTGAAATCTCATTTATAATAATTTTTGTTGTGAGTTGTCATTATTGTCTTCGTTTGGAATTTCTAATTGACAACCTAATTCTTTATTTAGTTTCTTAATAAAATATGACGATAATAAAGGTGATTCTTTTTCTATATTTTGATGTATAAAAAAATCTATTTCCTTTACTCCTTGCTCCTGCCATTCTTTTAAGCGTTTAACCCAATCATCTAAACGTGTATAATCGCTTGGATGATTTGCACCAACATAACGCACAAAGGCTGTAGCATTTGTTAATCGCATATGCAATAAATCTCTTCTTCCAGCAGTATCAACTAATACATTAGATACATTGTTTGTCTCTAACAAATCGTATAATTGATTAGACACTGTTTCATTATTATACCAATCTGTATGTCTAAACTCAATAGCCAAAGGAAACTCTTTTGGCCAACGCTCAACAAACTCAACAACTCTATTAAAATCTTTTGGAGCAAAATTATTGTGCATTTGCAAGAAAATTGTACCAAGCTTTTCTTGAAGATTTGATGCATTATTTAAATAATCTTCAACAATAGCGCTTACTTCATTTAATCGTTTCCAATGGCTGATTTCTTGGTTTAATTTAGGAAAGAATTTAAAGTTTTTTGGTGTTTTATCATACCAACCAGAAAAAGTATCGGCTGGAAAAATTCTGTAAAAAGTTGCATTAAGCTCAATAGAATTAAACTGACGTGAATAATATTCTAATTCATCTTTAGTCCCTTTAGGATAAAAACCCTTTAAATCGGCTTTATTCCATTTAGCACAACCAACATATATTTCAGGTAAATTATCATCTTTAACCTTATTTAGCACACGTAATGTATCTATATGATCGATTGGTAAAGTAAAATCAATGTTTTCAGGATTATCGACACTTCCAAATTTCATCTTTTCATTAAATATTTACTCAAATATAAGTCATAAACTCTACAAATATTAAGCTATTTTGATATTAAACACCTATAATTTAATGTGCTAAATCAATATTGTTAATAAACCGGTTAACAACAATTATATACAAATTCTTACAAACCCTACATTCTTTTTATTTTTAAATAAAACTAAACGACATGCCTAACAGAACTACTGATTTGCTTAACATTCGTCCAGAAATTCATGATGCAATAGTTTTTGAAACTATGAGTGATGATGAACGGTTTCAAAACACAACTATTAGACCTGTAATTAAGCTACAGCACGATTTGCTAATTGAAGTTTTTAAAAATTATATTGTAAAGCATAAAAATGTATTTTATGAATTATCTTTGCAGAAACAATTAGACTATATAGAAAACGCAATACATAAAGATATGAAGTTCCGTAACTCTGTTAAAGGGATGATTATTGGTCAATTTACGTTAGAAGAATATAGCATTTATATTAAAAATTCTTCTGCATTAAATAAACGTATTATGAATATTGTAAAAGAGCGTTTTATTAGTCATATACAAGTATTTGAGCCTAAAATGGCTAAAGCTATATGAAGATAAAAAATGAACTACTACAAGCTTGTTATAACTATGCAAACAAACGCATAGCTAACTATAAAGCAGAGATTGAAACTATTAAAGAATCTATTGAAAGCAACGACAAAGGTGGCGATGAAGATGATGATTCTGGTAATGGAAAATTATTTAATGATTTAGAAAAAAATTCTCAACACTTAAGCGAAGCAAATAAAATGCTTGATGGACTAAAAAACATTAATGCTAATACTGTTTCTGAGAAAGTTATAGCTGGAAGTGTTGTAAAAACAACTAGCAATAACTTTTTTATATCTATAAGTGCTGGAAAAATAGATTTGGAAGACAGTAGTTTTTTTGCTATTTCTCACCTCTCACCTATTGGTATGTTATTACTTGGAAAAGGTAAAGGAGACACTATTGAGTTTAATGGTAATACTTTTACAATAACAGAAGTTATATAAGAGATTCCCCATTGAGGTTTGTTGTAAGCACTTCGCTCATATAATCAAAATATGGTCTTATAACTTTAAATGACGTATTTACATCATCTAAAAAATTATCTGCAACAACTTGTTTGTCTGTATATTCTTTGGTGAATATATATTGCTTTTTACGAATTAAATCAATTGCTGGATGTTCTTTGTCAAATCCTTTTGGAGCAGTTTTTAGTTCGTCACCAACAAAATCTCCCCAAGTAGATTTGAAGTCTTTTTGACTGATGATTTTACGAATTGGTTTGTCATCCATTTCAAATTCTTTACGAATACGAAATAAGTCTTCTTTTGAAGGCTCCCAAAATCCAGTTGCAATAAACGATTGATTGTTTGGTTGTATATGTAAGTAATAACCACCTCTTAGCTGTGGCTTTTTTCTATGATAAGAGCCTCCAAAGTGCGTTTTATAAGGTGATTTATCTTTAGAAAATCGCACATCTCTGTAAATTCTAAACATTTTTACCTTATCAACTTCATCATGTGCTTTTAACGCTTCAAACAAAGATTGATAAACTTTTTTAGCTCCAGATTCAATGCTTTTAAACTCTTTTTTATGCTCATTAAACCAATCTCTGTCATTATTTTTTTCAAGCTTCTTAAAAAAATCTAAAACATCTTGAGATATTATATTAGTTTTCATGTACTAGTTTTTAAAATTTAGATGAGTTGTTTAAAACTACAACCATTTTTTTCTTCTGAAATAAAATAGCATTAATATAAATAGCACTACCATAACACCTAAAAGAATAAAATATCCGTTTTTAGCTTGCAATTCTGGCATATTAGTGAAATTCATTCCGTAAATACCTGCAATAAAGGTTAGAGGTATAAATATTGTTGCAATAATTGTAAGCACTTTCATGACTTCATTCATTTTATTGCTAATAATAGACATATACATATCCATTAAACTCCAAATCATCTCTCTATAAATTTCAATATTTTCATTAACATTAATAATATGATCGTATAAATCTCTTAAATAATCATGTGTTTTTTCTTCAACAAATGTGCTTTCAGTTTTGTTTAATTTACTTATAACTTCACGCAATGGAGAGGCAGAACGTCTAATTTTTAAAACTTCTCGTTTTAAAAGCTGAATGCTATTAATCATTTCGTTATCTGAGCTACTAACAAAAACATCATCTTCTAAATCTTCAATTTTATCTCCAAATGCCTCTATAACAGTAATATAATTATCTACAATAGCATCTAAAATACTATACATTAAATAATCTGAACCTGCTCCTCTAATTCTTCCTTTAGGAGTAGATATTCTCTCTCGTAACTCATTAAAAACATCTCCATCAGCTTCTTGAAAAGTTAAAACAAAATCTTCTCCAACAATTAAACTTATTTGCTCATATTTAAGATCATCTTCTTCTTTAAAGAAAATCATTTTAAGTACAATAAAAATGTAATTATCATACTCATCTAACTTAGGTCTATGATTTGTGTTTACAATATCTTCAAGAGTTAAAGGGTGAAGATTGTAGTGCAAACCTAGTTTTTCAATTTCTTTTACATCGTTGAGACCGTTTACATTAACCCAAGTTATATTACCATTCCCTTTAAGATTAAAAGCATCTTCAACACGCTTTGATTCAATTTTTTTATATGAATCTTTATCAAAATTAATTATTTCAACATGAGTGTCATCAGATTGTTTAGTTCCTCTATATGACATAGTTCCTGGAGGAAGATTCCTAACCTTATATACTTTTTTTCTCTTTTTAAGTTTCATGAATTTAATTTATATTCCCTACTCTGTAGAACTTTAAAAGTATAAAAACTTTTTATCATAGGGTGTATCAATTAAAGAATAAGTATTTATTATAAATAACTTTAATTTATAAATGATAAATGTGATATTTTCGTTTTATACATATAAGGTTTGCTTTTTGAAAATTTTTTCATTAATATGCAAATTAAATTTTTACAGAAGAATACATGGGAAGACCACCTACAAGACCTATAAAATTCAGAGATGGATTTTATATCGAGATAAGAAATAAAGGAAAAAATACTGGAATAAAAATTCACAGAGACACTAAGGCTCAAATGCTTAGAACTATAAAAGAATATGAGCAATCTAAAGATGTAATTATTTTTGGAGAGTCTAAAGATGGTAAATGGGTTGAAAAAGAGCCTGTTCTTCACGTTGTTGAAGACTAAATTTTGTCTTTAAAAAACTGCTAAATCGATTGTTTTTTATTTAATTATCAAATTATTTCATAAATTGTTTTAAAATTTTAACCAACTAAAACTAATATTTATGAAAAATTCTTTGACTAAACCACCTGTTTGGTTTTGGATTGTAAGTGTACTTGCACTTCTTTGGAATGCAATGGGTGTAATCGCCTATTTGACAAGAGCTTTTGCTACTGACGAAATGATTGCTCAACTAGAACCAGAGCAACAAGCAGAATTTTTAATTGAGTATCCAGCTTGGGTTACAGCAGCTTTTGCTTTGGCAGTTTTTTGCGGTTTCTTAGCATGTGTTTCTCTATTAATGAGAAAAAAATGGGCTTATACTTTGTTTATTGTTTCTGCTATTGCAGCTTTTGCACAACATGTATATATATTTATGAATGTAGAAGTTCAAAGCTACGTAATGCCAGTTATGGTTATAGTAGTTTGCTTGTTCTTAATATGGTTTTCCAAAAATTCAGTTTCAAAACATTGGATAGCATAATTTATAACCAACCAAATTTTATTTTAAAAAGGCATTAGTAAATCTAATGCCTTTTTTAATAACTATTTATGCCTTTCTTTAAGTGTCTTTACCACATCTTTTAATGTAAACCCTTTTGCTTGAAGCAATATCAAATAATGAAACAGCAAATCTGCACTTTCGTTAATAAATAAATCGTCATTATCATCTTTAGCTTCTATAACAACTTCTACAGCTTCCTCTCCTACTTTTTGAGCTATTTTATTAATGCCTTTAGAAAATAGTGATGACACATACGAGTCTTCTGGATTAAAATTAGCCTTTCTGTCTGCAATGATGGTTTCCAGTTTTGAAACAAATCCAAAGTTTTCATTATTTGACTCATTCCAACAAGTATCGCTTCCTTTATGACACGTTGCACCAATTGGATTAACTTGAATAAGCAAAGCATCATTATCACAATCTAATTTAATATCAACAAGATTAAGATAGTGACCACTCTCCTCGCCTTTTGTCCATAACCGTTGTTTTGTTCTGCTATAGAAAGTTACTTTTTTACTTTCTTTTGTTTTATTAAATGCTTCTTCATTCATATAACCTAACATCAAGACATTTTTTGTAATTGCATCTTGTATTACTGCAGGAACTAATCCATCATTATTTTTATTAAAATTTATAGTCATTATAATCGTACTTCAATATTATTATTTTTCAATTCTTTTTTTAAATCTTGAATAGCTATTTCTTTGAAATGAAATACACTAGCAGCTAAAGCAGCATCAGACTTACCTATATTAAATGCATCTACAAAATGCTGTATAGATCCTGCGCCTCCTGAAGCTATTATTTGAATATTTAATTCTTCAGATAATTTAGCTAAAGCATCGTTAGCAAAGCCTTCTTTAGTGCCATCATTATTCATCGATGTAAATAAGATTTCTCCTGCTCCACGCTGTTCAGCTTCTTTTGCCCAATCAAATAAATCTAAATCTGTTGCAACACTTCCACCAGCCAAATGCACTCTCCAATTTTCTTCAATCTGTTTTGCATCAATTGCTACTACAATACATTGACTCCCAAATTTGTTTGACAACTCATTAATTAATTCTGGTCGTTTTATTGCAGAAGAATTTATAGATATTTTGTCTGCACCAAATTTTAAAAGCCTATCTACATCATCAATTGAAGAAATACCACCTCCAACTGTAAATGGTATATTAACTTGCTCTGCAACTTTTAAAACCATTTCTAAAGTTGTGTTTCTTCCTTCAAGTGTGGCTGAAATATCCAAAAACACAAGTTCATCAGCACCTTCATCTGCATATTTTTTTGCTAGTTCAACTGGATCTCCTGCATCTCTTAATCCAACAAAATTTATACCTTTAACAGTACGACCATTTTTTATGTCTAAGCAGGGAATTATTCGTTTTGTTAACATTTTAAAAATGTGTTTCTAAGTCTCTTAAACTAATTTCACCTTCATATAAAGCTTTACCTATAATTACTGCTTCACAACCGAGATCTTCTAACTGGTTAAGATCATTAATTGAAGTTACACCACCAGATGCTATTAGCTTTATAGATTGTCCATCACTATTAGAACACTCATTTATTATTTTCTTATATAATTCAATTGAAGGCCCTTCTAACATTCCATCTTTAGAGATATCTGTACAGATTACATATTGAACGTGCTTTTTTTGATACTCTTTTATAAAAGGAATAACATTTAAATGACTTTTCTTTTGCCAACCACTAATTGCGATTTTTTCATCTAAGCAATCTGCACCAAGTATAATTTTTGTTCCACCATACTTTTCAATCCATCCTTCAAAAGTTTTAGTATCATTAACAGCTATACTTCCTCCTGTAATTTGTTTTGCTCCTGAGTTAAATGCAATATGCAAATCTTCATTTGCTCTTAGTCCACCACCAAAATCAATTTTTAAGCTGGTTTTTGACGCTATCTGCTCTAACACTTTATAATTTATTATTCGTTGTGCTTTAGCTCCATCTAAGTCCACCAGATGCAAATACTCAATACCTGCTGATTCAAATTGCTTTGCTACCTCTAATGGATTTTCGTTATATATTTTTTTTGTGCTATAGTCGCCTTTTGTGAGCCTAACACATTTGCCTTCAATAATGTCTATTGCTGGTATAATTCTCATATTATAATTCTAAAAAATTCTTTAATACTTGTTCTCCTACAATACTACTCTTTTCTGGGTGAAATTGTACACCATAAAAATTATCTTTTTGTAAAGCAGAGCTATAATTATAATTGTAGTTGGTTACTGAAATTGTTTCTTTGCATATCTCAGCATAGTAACTATGTACAAGATACATATATTCGCCATCAGATATGCCGTTAAAAAGCATTGATTTTAAATTTGTTATTGTATTCCATCCTATTTGAGGAACTTTTACTTTATTTGAAAAACGCTTGATATTTGTATTAAAAACACCTAAGCCTTTTGTATCTCCTTCTTCAGTATGATTGCATAGCAATTGCATACCTAAACAAATGCCTAAAACAGGCTGTTTTAGCTTTGGTATGAGCACATCTAATCCACTTTCTTTTAGTTTTTGCATTGCATTACTTGCTTCACCAACTCCAGGAAAAATTATTTTATCTGCAGCCAAAATTTCTTCAGGAATGTTAGACAATTTTGCTTCCACACCTAAACGTTTAAAAGCAAACTGAATACTTTTAATATTTCCTGCACCATAATCTATTATTACTAATTTCATTATAACATTCCTTTTGTAGATGGTAAAATCATTTTTTCTACATCGCGTTTTACTGCCATTTTAATTGCTTTCGCAAAGGCTTTAAAGATGGCTTCTATTTTATGGTGTTCGTTTACGCCTTCTGCTTTTATATTTAAATTACACTTTGCTCCATCTGTAAATGATTTAAAAAAATGAAAAAACATTTCTGTTGGCATTTTGCCTATCATTTCACGCTTAAAATCTGCTTCCCAGACTAACCAATTTCTGCCTCCAAAATCTATTGCTACTTGAGCAAAACAATCATCCATAGGCAAGCAAAACCCATAACGTTCAATACCTAATTTGTTTCCTAAAGTAGATGCAAAAACTTCTCCTAAAGCAATAGCTGTATCTTCGATTGTGTGATGCTCATCAACTTCCAAATCGCCAATTACTTTAATATCCAAATCTAATTGTCCATGACGAGCTATTTGATCTAACATATGATCAAAAAAAGCAATTCCAGTATCTATATTGCTTTGTCCTGTTCCATCAAGATTTAGATGTATTTTAATTTTAGTTTCATTAGTATTTCTTTCAATAAAACCTGTTCTAGCTTCAACTTTTAGAAATTTATAAATGACTTCCCAATCATTACTTTCTAATGCTATATATTTATCAAGCTCTTCACGTTTTACACTAATTTCATTTGTTCCAAGATTGGTATTGTTATTTATAAAAATACCTTTGGCTTTAAGGTTTTTTGCTAATTCAACATCTGTAAACCTGTCTCCAATAACAAAAGAGTTTGTTAAATCATAATCTTCAGAAAAATACCGTGTTAATAAACCTGTGTTTGGTTTGCGAGTTGGCGCATTATCTTCAGGCAAAGATGGATCAATAAACTGATGTTTAAATTCAATTCCTTCATTCTTAAATGATTCTATAATAAAATTATGAACTGGCCAAAAGGTGTCTTCAGGAAAACTATTTGTTCCTAGTCCATCCTGATTTGTAATCATAACAATTTCGAAATCTAATTCTTTAGCAATTTTGCCTAAATACTGAAACACTTTAGGATAAAATAATAGCTTTTCAAAAGCATCAATTTGCTTGTCTTCTGGTTCAATTATTAGTGTTCCGTCTCTATCTATAAATAATACTCTCTTCATTTTATGGATTTAAATGCATTAATTAGTTTTTTGTTTTCTATGTCATTACCAACCGTAAGTCTTAAACAATTTTTACACAAAGGCTGATTTGTTCTATTACGAATTACGATTCCCTTTTCTATAAGTTGTGAATAGCGTTTATTGGCCTCATCAACTTTCATCAGAATAAAATTTGCATCAGATGGATATATTTTATTTATAAATGAAATGTTATCTAACTCTGAAATTAGCCATTCACGTTGCAGTAAAATCTGTTGAATTTCTTTTGAAACCTCTTTAGGTTTTGATAAACGTTCTATAGCTTTTAATTGCGTTAGTTCGTTAACATTATATGGAGGTTTTATTCGGTTTAATATGGAGATAATTTCTTCTGAAGCATAACAAGCTCCAAGTCTTATTCCAGCCATTCCGTATGCTTTTGACAGTGTTTGAGTGACAATTAAATTAGGAAAATCATTGAGTTTATTTAACCAGCTTTCTTGTTTAGAAAAATCTATATATGCTTCATCAATAACAACTATGCCTCTGAAGCTTTTAAGTAATTTTTCAACTTCATTTTCACTAAAACTATTCCCTGTTGGATTGTTTGGTGAGCATAAAAATAAAATTTTACTATCTTCATTTGATGCTTTTAAAATTTGTTCTACTTGCGGCTGAAATGAATCTGACAAGTTTACTTTTATAACTTTTACTGCATTAATATTTGCAAGCACTTCATACATACCATAAGTTGGTGGTAGTGTTACAATATTATCTTGATTTGGTTCACAAAATACTCTAATTATTAAATCAAGAATTTCATCGCTGCCATTTCCTAAAAAGATGTTATCAATTTTAATGTTTTTAATTTTTGAAAGTTTCTCTTTTACTTTTAATTGCTGTGGATCTGGATAACGATTTACACCATTCTCAAATGGATTCTCATTAGCATCTAAAAACACCTTGCTCTCATTAAAGTCTTTAAATTCATCTCTAGCTGAAGAGTATGGCTTTAAATCTTTTATATTGTCTCTTATTAGATTTTGTATATCCATTACTTTATATCTTTTAGTCTAATTGTCACTGCATTTTTGTGAGCTTGCAACCCTTCTGCTTCAGCCATAAGTTCTATGGTTTCACCAATATTAATTAAACCAGCTTTTGTTATTTTTTGAAACGTAATGCTTTTAGTAAAACTGTCTAAGTTTACACCTGAATAAGCTTTGCTAAACCCATTTGTAGGTAATGTATGATTAGTTCCAGAAGCATAATCGCCTGCACTTTCTGGTGTATAATTACCAATAAAAACAGAGCCAGCATTAATAATTCCATTTACAAAAAATGCTTCATCTTCACAACAGATTATAAAATGTTCAGGAGCATATTCATTAATTAACTCTAAAGCGATTTGGTTTGTTTCAACGTAAATTAATTTAGAGTTCTCAATTGCTTTTTCAGCTATTCCTTTGCGTGGTAAAACCTTAATTTGTTTATCAATTTCTGACTTTACTTCATTTATTAATTTCCTTGAAGTCGATATCAATATCACCTGACTATCAGACCCATGCTCAGCTTGACTCAGCAAATCAGAAGCCACATAAGCTGGATTTGCAGACTCATCGGCTACAACTAATAGTTCACTTGGTCCAGCAGGCATATCTATTGCAACTCCAAACTTTGTAGCTAATTGTTTTGCAACAGTAACAAACTGATTTCCTGGTCCAAAAATTTTATATACTTGAGGAATTGTTTGTGTGCCAAAAGTCAATCCTGCAATAGCCTGAATACCTCCAACTTTGATGATTTTTGTAACTCCGCATAACTGAGCTGCATATAAAATTTCGCTTGCTATTTTTCCATTTTTGTTTGGTGGCGAGCACAATATTATTTCTTTACAGCCTGCAATTTGAGCAGGAACAGCAAGCATTAAAACTGTAGAAAACAAAGGCGCTGTACCACCAGGAATGTATAAACCAATTTTATTAATTGGTCTTTTTTCTTGCCAACAAAGTACACCTTGCATTGTCTCAACTTCAACTTTTTGAGTTTGTTGTGCTTTATGAAAGGTCTCAATGTTAGATTTAGCTACTTGTATGGCTGTTTTTAATTCTTTAGATACTGAATTTACTGCTTCTGATGTTTCTTCTTCTGTAACTATGTTTGAAGCTAAACTTATGCCATCAAAAAGCTCAGTGTATTTTGAAATAGCGATATCTCCATTTCTTTTTACATCATCAAAAATTTGATTGACAGTGGTTTCAATATTTTCAACGGTTTGTGTTGGTCGCTTGAGTATTTCTGACCAATCTGTTCTATTTGGGTTTTCTAAAGTCTTCATATTATAATACCATATTTTCAATTGGGCAAACAAGTATACCTTGAGCTCCTTTTAGTTTTAATTCATCTATTATTTCCCAAAAATCATTTTTATTTATAACTGAATGTAACGAACTCCATCCTTCTTCTGCTAAAGGCAAAATAGTTGGGCTTTTCATTCCTGGAAGAACATTTACAATATCTTGTATTTTATCATTTGGAGCATTTAAAAGCACATATTTTGATTGTCTTCCTTTTAAAACCGATTGGAAACGAAACTTAAGCTTGTCTAATATGATTTGATTTTCTGAAGAAATTAATGGAGATACTGCTAATACTGCTTCAGACTTTAAAAGCACCTCTACTTCTTTTAAATTGTTTTTAAACAATGTGCTTCCACTAGATACAATATCAACAATTGCGTCTGCTAGACCAATGTTTGGTGCTATCTCAACTGAACCATTAATAATATGCAAATTAGCAGTAATGTTATTCTGTTCAAGAAATTGATTGACTGTGTTTGGATATGAGGTGGCTATTCGTTTTCCTTGTAAATCTTGGACAGATTTATATTTAGAAGATTTAGGAACTGCAACAGATACTTTACATGTAGAGAATCCTAATTTTTCAACAATAGTAATTTCACTCCCTTTCTCAATTAAGATATTTTCGCCTATAATAGCTGCATCTACAACACCATCTCTAAGATATTGAGGTATATCGCTATTTCGAAGATAAAATACTTCAATAGGGAAATTTTTAGCTGAAGCCTTAAGTTGATCTTTTCCATTATCGATTGAAATTCCAACATCGTTAAGGATTTTCATTGAGTCGTCGTGTAGACGACCAGATTTTTGTACTGCAATTTTTAGTTTACTCATTTTTTTGTTTAAATATGCTTGAGTAAACCTTTTTGGGAAGATTTCTGAATTAACAGAAATAAAAAACCCGTTTGATTTACTCAAACGGGTTTAAAAAATATCTTGGTTTTATTCAATACATTTTCAGTTCGCTTGAGAGCAAATATGAAAATGATGATGATGTAATTGAATAAAGTTCATTTTTTTTGTTTGAACAAAGATTGCTAATAATAATTTACAATTCCTAATTCTTTTTATTATTTAAGTTAAATTTATTACTAATCATACTTAGGACAAGTCGTCCAAGGGTAAGCACATTGGTCTTTAAAACTTAACCAACCAGTTACTTTTTTCTTACCAACCATAAAACTGACCATTGACCATAAATCCTTAGTTTCTATCACATTAACTTGCTGAAAGTTGTCTATTTTATGAATTCTGTTAGATTTTTTTGTTGGTTCATCATAGAGATAAACTATATGATTTTCTCCAAAAATATCAACTGAAATTAAAAAATTTGATGTCTTAACCCAATAGTTTTCATAATTATAGTTTTTGTATGAATCTGGTAATCTTTGAATATTTTTAATTTTAAACCAGCCATACTCACTCTCAATAATGGCAATTTTATACCATGAATATTTACTAGGCACATTATATAATGAGTCAACAACTTTTCCATTTATAGCATCATATATTAGTATTGGAGTCTCAGTTTCTTTGCTATAATAAGATTCTACAAAATCTAGGTAATGAATTTTGTCATTATCTTGAGCAATAAGATTTAAACTACTTAATAATAAAACTAAAATAGTCCTCATGTAACCTTTATTGATTGCCTAAAATAATTGGCAATCCACTATCTCCAGAGCCAATAACAATTATTTTGCTATTTGGAGATTCAGCAAGTCTCATAGTGGCATCTATACCTTTATCTTGCAATATTTTATCTGTTAATGAAGCACTAAGTATTCTATTTGACTCTGCCTTACCTTCTGCTTCAATAATTACTTTTTCAGCTTCTTTTGCAGCAGTAACTAATCTAAACTCGTACTCTAAAGACTCTTGCTCTTGTTTTAATTTTCGTTCAATAGCATCTTTTATTGTATTAGGTAAAGTAACATCTCTTACCAATACTTCATTTAACTGAACATGCTGTTTAGATAGAATTTTTTTAGTTTCTTCAAAAATCTCATCCTGTATTGCATCGCGTTTGCTTGAGTATAATTGTTCTGGCGTATAACGACCAACTACACTACGTGCTGCGCTACGTATTGCTGGCTGAATAACGCGTTGCAAATAGTTTTCACCTAAAGTTTGATGTAATTTACCTAAATTGTTATATACTGGTTCATACCAAGCTGAGGCGTCAATTTGTATTTCTAATCCGTTTGAAGATAAAACTTTCATTTTTTCAAATAATTCTTGCTGACGAACTTCATAAACAATAACTTCATTCCAAGGTGCTATTACATGAAAACCTTCTCCTAAAGGCGGTTGATCTGTCACTACCCCATTATCAAAGGTTTTATAAAGTACTCCTGCTTCACCAGAGCCAATGGTTACTGCAGATTTTGCAAGTAAAATAATTAATACAATAGCAGCAATAATTGCTGGTAATGCAACTTTGGGTAATCTTTCCATAATTTTTATTTTTTTTAAATTAATCCGTTATATTTTCTAATAAACCATTCAGCAGATAAGCTAAATGCAATAATGGCAAGTAAAAATTTCCAATCGATTAAAGGTACAACATTTTTACTGCTCTTTTGAATAGTTACAAATCGTGAATCGTTTATTAAATCATTTATCAATGCATTGGTATCATCAATAAAATACGATGTTCCTGAACTATTAGTAGCCAATTTTTGTAGTTTTGTTACATTGGCATTTAAAAATTGTTGCTCAACATTGTAGTCTAATATTTTTAACTCACCAGATTTTGATATGTTTTCATTAGTCACAGCAACTGTAAAACTATAATCACCAGCTTCTAATCCGCTTAAATCAACTTCATAACTTGAGTTTTTTAATACAAATGGAAACGTTTTAGATGAGTTATTATCTTTATTATTAAGAGTTATATTTATGTTAGCAGTAACATCAAACTCATAGTTTTTGTTAAAATATTGTGCTGATACTTTAATATCATCGTTACCATTATAAAAAGATTCATAAGCAATGTTTAAACGACTTTTTCTTTGATTTGATCCTAAGTACTGTACGAGCTTACCAATAAAATCATCAAAATTATTAAAAGACTTGTCATTAAGGTAGCTTTGGGCTCTCCATCTCCATATTCCTTCACCTAGTAAAACAGCCTCTCGTTTAGTATTATCCTCAAAGGTTGCCAGTAATGACTCCTTTAGTTGTGTTCCATTAATGGTTTTATATAAAATAGTCTCAATTGGAACTTTAAAAACTGTTTCTCCAAATTCAGATTGCAAAGGAGGAAATTCACTAAAATCGATATTATCAACAATAAAAGTTGAGTAATTTGAATTTAAAGTTGGTTGGAATTCTTCTGTTTGATTTGTAATTTTTTGATTGTAATAGGATTGAAAACTATTTAGGGAAGACCAATTGGTTTTTGTTCCTAAAACAGTAAATTTATTAAGTTTTAGTTTCTCAATTTCATCAAACACTAAGCTAAAGCTATTATTTGGTTGATATAATATAACTAATTGAAAATCATTTGATTTTAATAAATATTCATTAGGCTTTAAAATAGAAGCTTGTCGCTGCTCATTACTCTCAATAGATTTTTTTAATGCACCTAAATCTGGATGAGTAATATCAGAAATTATGGCAACATTTGTTTTTTGATCAATAACTTCTACTGCGAAATTTTTAGCATTATTAACAATATTCTTTTCATTTTCTATAGGAACTATTTCTGCTTTGTAACTACTAACTCCTACTCTATTAGCTGGTAATGTAAAACTTATAATTTGCGAAGTGTTTTGTTTACTAAAATTTAAGTTTTGAGAAAAAACAGTAGCATTGTTGCCTGAAGTAACTTTTAATTGTGTGTTTACCGAGTTATTACCACTATAGGTAGCAATAATTTCAACTGGAAATTGATTTTTTAAGTAAGCATATTTGTTAACATTCAATTGCTGGATTTTTACATCAATATATTGAATTGTATCTCCTAAAATTATTGGAAAAACCGACTGTTTAAATTTATTTGTAACAAACTCATAATCATTGCCATAAGTCTGATTTCCATCTGTAATAAAAATTGTTGGAGAATTTGTGTTTTTATAAACCTGAGACAACCTCTCAAACAACATATCAGGATTTGATTGCTTCTCTTTAAATGCTAACGAATCTGATGACTCTACCTTTTTACCAAATGTATAAATATCAAGATTAAACTTATTATTTAAGTTTACATCAGACTTTAAGTTAGCTAATAATTGCCTAGTTTTTTCGTCTTGTTTTAAATAAGAAACAGATTCAGAGTTATCGACTGCAACTATTAAGCTTGGTTTTTCGTTATAATAAGTGGTTTTATCAAACTTTGGATTGATAAGTAACAACAATATTGAAAACACCGAAACAAACCTTAAAAATGAGAGTAAAACGTTTAGCTTAGACTTTATTTTAGATTTATACCAATACTGAAAAAGCGCTAATAATAGCGCTATAATTCCAGCAATGATAATATATATTAGTGTTTCTGAAGACATCTATTAAGTTAACATTCCTCCATCAACGTTAAGCGTTTGACCTGTAACATAAGCACTCATGTCGCTTGCTAAAAACACACAAACGTTTGCAATATCTTCAGGAGTACCTCCTCTTTTTAATGGAATTGCGTCTCTCCATCCTTTTACAGTAGCTTCATCTAACTTTGCAGTCATTTCAGTTTCTATAAAACCAGGAGCGACCACATTACTTCTTATATTTCTAGAACCTAGCTCTAAAGCAACCGATTTAGAAAAACCAATAATACCTGCTTTAGATGCTGCGTAATTAGTTTGTCCTGCGTTTCCTTTTACACCAACCACAGAACTCATATTTATAATTGAGCCTTTTCGCTGTTTAAGCATTGTGCGCTGTACAGCTTTAGTCATATTAAAAACCGATTTAAGATTAACCTCAATAACTTTATCGAAGTCTTCTTCAGTAATACGCATTAACAAATTATCTTTTGTTATTCCTGCGTTATTTACTAAAATATCAATACTTCCAAACTCAGCTGCAACGTCATCAGCTAGTTGCTGTGCTTCATTAAAGTCTGCTGCATTGCTTTGATATCCTTTAGCTTTTACTCCTAAAGCATTTAATTCATTTTCTAATGCATTAGCAGATTCTACTGAAGAACTGTAGGTAAATGCTACATTAGCACCTTGTTGTGCAAACACTTGAGCAATTCCTTTACCAATTCCTCTACTTGCTCCTGTTATAATTGCGGTTTTTCCTTCTAATAATTTCATGAGTGATAATAATATGATTAGTTGTTGACCAAATATAGCAATTACAAGTTGCATGAAACAAAAAAACCTCATAAAATTAAGATGAATTTATGAGGTTTTAATACTATTTTGATGTTTTGGTTTTACCCTAAAACTTCTTTTACTTTCTTTCCGATTTCAGCAGGAGAATCAACAACATGAATTCCACATGCTCTCATAATCTTCTTTTTGGCTTGAGCTGTATCATCACTTCCACCAACAATTGCTCCAGCATGTCCCATTGTACGTCCAGCAGGTGCAGTTTCTCCAGCTATAAAGCCAACAATTGGTTTCTTGCTTC
The DNA here is from genome assembly GCF_014641635.1 of Aquaticitalea lipolytica. Classification (GTDB taxonomy): domain Bacteria; phylum Bacteroidota; class Bacteroidia; order Flavobacteriales; family Flavobacteriaceae; genus Aquaticitalea; species Aquaticitalea lipolytica. The sequence goes on from NZ_BMIC01000002.1 coordinate 202,073, forward strand.
CGCTAGCTTTATACCAATTAGCTGCATCTGCTTCTAATTGACCTCCAATTTCACCTATCATTACAACACATTCTGTTTCTGGATCATTTATTAATAACTCAACAGCCTCTTTAGTTGTAGTTCCAATAATTGGATCTCCACCTATACCAATTGCTGTTGTAATTCCTAATCCTTGTTTTACAACTTGATCAGCAGCTTCATAAGTTAATGTTCCTGATTTAGAAACAATACCTACTCTACCTTTTTTAAATACAAATCCTGGCATAATACCAACCTTAGCTTCTCCTGGAGTTATAACTCCTGGGCAATTAGGACCAATTAAGCGACAATCTCTTCCTTTTATATAATCTGCAGCTTTAATCATGTCTGCTACAGGAATTCCTTCTGTAATTGTAATTATCACTTTTATACCAGCATCTGCAGCTTCCATAATTGCATCTGCAGCAAAAGCTGGTGGTACAAAAATAATTGTTGTATCTGCACCTACTTCGTCAACAGCTTCCTTTACAGTATTAAAGACTGGTTTGTCTAGGTGTTTTTGACCACCTTTACCTGGAGTTACTCCACCCACAACATTTGTTCCATACTCTATCATTTGAGTAGCATGGAATGTTCCTTCACTTCCTGTAAATCCTTGAACTATTATTTTTGAATTTTTGTTTACTAAAACGCTCATTTATGATTTGATTTTATTTTTAAAACGTGACAAAAGTAAGTTTTTGACACCTATTAATAAAGTGATTTTTACTTTTATTTATGAAAATGATTTTAAGCTCGATATTGATGTATCTGCTAATTGGCTTAATTGGTGTCCTTTTATTATTTTACCATCTTTAACTTCCCAAATAGAAATGAAATGTGCCAAAGCTATTTCTTCATCTGGATTTTCAAATGTTGTAGCATAAGATGTATATCTAATAGTAACCGAATTATCGTCTTGTAAAAGATGACTTATATCAAATCTTACTGTTTGGTATGCCTTACTAATTTCTTCGAAGACACTTTTTAACCCATTAAAATTTAATGCGTTAAAACCCTTGCTACTATGCCAATTTAATATACAATCTTTGTGAAAGCATCTATCTATCGCGTCTGAGCTATTTGCTAAATCAGAATCATAGAAACTTTTTACTAATTCTTTAGGAGTCATTTTGGTTTTTTAAATTTTCTAATATTTGTGGAAGCCTTCTTATTGTTGCTAATTCTTTAAGTTTAACTCTTGATTCTTCAGCAGGATAACCAAAATACGTTTTGTGTCCTTCAAGAGATTTACTAATTCCAGATTGTGCTAAAATTACGGCTTTTTCTCCAATAGTTATTCCACTTGTGCTACCAACTTGTCCCCAAATAGTTACTTCGTCTTCTATTACCACACAGCCAGCAATACCAGTTTGCGAAGCAATTAAGCATTTTTTTCCAAGTACAGTATCGTGACCTATTTGAATTTGGTTATCTAATTTTGACCCTTCACCAATTGTAGTATCTCCAGTAACTCCTTTATCAATAGTACATAAAGCACCTATATCAACATTATTTTTTATAACAACTCTACCTCCAGAAATTAATTGGTCATATCCTTCTGGCCTTTTTTTGTAATAAAAAGCGCTAGCGCCAAGAATTGTTCCTGCATGTATTGTAACATTATTACCAATTATAGTATCGTCATAAATACTAACATTAGAATGAATTATACAATTATCACCAATAACAACATTATTACCTATAAAGCAATTTGGCTGAATAACTGTGTTTTTACCAACTTTAGCTGATGCTGATATTGATGAATTTGATGATTGAAATGGTTTAAAATGTAATGTGAGTTTATTAAAGTCTCTAAAAGGGTCATCGCTTATTAATAATGCTTTTCCTTTAGGGCATTCTACTTCTTTATTAATTAACACTACTGTAGCTGCAGAATTTAAAGCCTTGTCGTAATATTTTGGATGATCAACAAAAACAATGTCTCCTGATTCAACAACATGAATTTCATTCATGCCAAGCACAGGAAAATCATCTGATCCAATATACTTGGTATTGATGATTTCTGCTATTTGTTTTAAGGTATGTGGTTTAGGAAATTTCAATTGTAATTACTCTTTAACACGTTCTTTATATGTTCCTTTTTCTGTTTCTATTTTTATTTTATCTCCTTCATTTATAAACAACGGAACATTAACCTCTGCTCCTGTTTCTACAGTTGCTGGTTTTGTAGCATTTGTTGCTGTATTTCCTTTAATTCCAGGTTCTGTTGCTGTTACCTCTAAAATTACTGTAGCAGGCATTTCAACCGAAAGTGGCATATTGTCTTCAGTATTAATTTGAATAGTAACAACTTCGCCTTCTTTCATTAAATCTGGCCTATCTAAAGCAGCTTCAAGTAAGCGTATTTGAGTGTAATCTTCATTATTCATAAAATGGTAATACTCACCATCGTTATATAAAAATTGGAACTTATGAGTTTCAACTCTTACATCCTCAATTTTATGACCTGCAGAAAATGTATTGTCTAATACCTTTCCATTTGTTACACTTTTCATTTTTGTTCTTACAAAAGCAGGTCCTTTACCTGGTTTTACATGAAGAAACTCTATAATTTTATAAATATCGTTATTGTATCTTATACATAATCCGTTTCTAATATCTGATGTACTTGCCATTATTACTTAGTCGTTTTTTTATATTAATTTGATTTGAAGTATCCTTTCATAATACCTCTGTGTGAATTTTTGATAAACTGAAGTATTTCGTCGCGCTCTGGAGTTGCTTCCATTTCTGCTTCTATAATTTCTGATGCTTGAGTGTTATTATAATTTTTCTGATATAGAATTCTATAAATATCTTGAACCTCTCTAATTTTTTCAGTAGTAAAGCCTCTTCTACGTAATCCAACAGAATTAATTCCTACATATGACAAAGGCTCACGTGCTGCTTTAACAAAAGGTGGAACGTCTTTACGTACTAAAGAACCTCCAGTTACAAAGGCATGGTTTCCTATTGAACAAAACTGATGAACAGCTGTCATACCAGCCAATACAACATAATCACCAACAGTAATATGTCCAGCAAGTGTACTATTATTTGAGAATATACAATTATTGCCAACAATACAATCGTGAGCAACATGGCAATAAGCCATAATTAAACAATTGTCGCCAATTACGGTTTTCATTCTGTCTGTTGTTCCTCTATTAATAGTAACACATTCTCTAATAGTTACATTGTCTCCAATAACTGTTAGTGTGTCTTCATCTTTATATTTTAAATCTTGAGGAACTGCCGAAATTACTGAGCCAGGAAAAATATTACAATTTTTTCCAATACGTGCTCCTTCCATAATAGTAACGTTACTTCCTATCCAGGTACCTTCACCAATGGTTACATTGTTATAAATTGTTGTGAATGGTTCTATTACTACATTTTTTGCAATTTTAGCTCCAGGATGGACGTATGCTAAAGGTTGATTCATTTTTATAATTTTAATATTGATAATGAAGTAAAAATGTTCTCGCTATGCAATTCATTCTTATTGATAAAAAAATTGATTTAGCTCGATTCATATTATTTTACTTTTGAGATTTGTGCCATTAATTCAGCTTCTGCGCATAGTTTACCATTAGCATAAGCATAGCCTTGCATATGACAAATACCACGACGAATTGGCGTGATTAAATCACATTTAAATATTAATGTATCGCCAGGAACTACTTTTTGTTTGAACTTTACATTATCAATTTTCATGAAGAATGTTAAATAGTTTTCTGGATCTGGAACTGTACTTAGTACTAAAATACCTCCTGTTTGTGCCATAGCTTCAACAATTAAAACTCCAGGCATTACAGGTGCTCCAGGGAAATGGCCAGCAAAAAACGGTTCGTTCATTGTGACATTTTTCATTCCTATTACTCCAGTCTCAGTTAATTCAAAAACCTTATCTAATAGCAAAAATGGCTGTCTGTGTGGCAGCATATCCATAATTTGATTCACATCCATTAATGGTTCTTGATTCAAATCAACATTTGGAACATTATTACGTCTTTCATTTTTAATCAACTTAGACATTTTTTTTGCAAATTGAGTATTAATAAAATGTCCTGGTTTATTAGCAATAATTTTACCTCTAATACGAATTCCTATTAATGCTAAATCACCAACTACATCTAATAATTTATGTCGTGCAGCTTCGTTTGGATGATGCAAAGTAAGATTATCTAAAATACCATTAGGTTTAACTGCAATGGCATCTTTTTTAAAGGCAACTTTAAGTTTTTCCATAGTGTTTGGAGACAATTCCTTATCTACATAAACTATAGCATTATTTAAATCGCCTCCTTTTATCAATCCATTTTCTAAAAGCATTTCTATTTCATGCAAAAAACTAAATGTTCTGGCATTAGATATATCTTCTTTAAAATCTAATAAATGGTTTAACGTTGCGTTTTGAGTTCCTAATACTTTAGTACCAAAATCTACCATTGTAGTAATTTGATACTCTTTTGCAGGCATAACAATAACTTCACTACCAGAATCTTCATCAGCATATGAAACAACATCTGTTACCACATATTCTTCTCTAAAATCATCTTGTTCTACAACTCCTGCTTTTTCTAACGCTTCAACAAAAAACTTTGATGAACCATCCATAATTGGAGGCTCTGAAGCATCTAGTTCGATAATTGCGTTATCTATATCCATTCCTACTAAAGCAGCCAAAACATGCTCAGAGGTTTGTATAACTACACCGTTTTTTTCAAGGCAAGTGCCTCGTTGAGTGTTGGTAACATAGTTAGCATCTGCTTCTATAGTTGGGCTTCCTTCTAAATCAATTCTTTTAAAAGCAAAACCAGTGTTTTCAGATGCTGGGCAAAACGTAAGTGTTACATCTTTACCAGTATGCAATCCAACACCTTTTAATGAGACTTTATTTAATATAGTCTTTTGTTTAGTATCTGTCTTAACTATTCCCATTTACTTTTTTATCAATTTCATTAATTTCTTTCATGATTTTAGGCAGATTTTTAAAGTACACATAAGACTTGTTGAAATCTCCATAACCAAACGCTGGAGAGCCTTGCAATACTTCGTCGTCTTTAATATTTCTACCTATTCCTGATTGTGCTTGTATTTTTACATTATTACCAATTGTAATATGCCCAACAATACCTACTTGTCCTCCAATTTGGCAATTTTCACCAATTTTAGTTGAACCTGCTACACCTGTTTGAGCTGCTATAACTGTATTTTTACCAATCTCAACATTGTGTGCTATTTGTATTTGGTTATCTAGCTTTACTCCTCTTCTAATAATTGTTGAGCCTAATGTGGCTCTATCAATTGTTGTTGCTGCACCAATATCAACAAAATCTTCAAGAATAACGTTTCCTATTTGTGGAACTTTGCTATACTCTCCTTTTTCATCTGGAACAAAACCAAATCCGTCTGCACCAATAATAGCTCCCGAATTCACCACACAATTTTTACCTATAATACAGTCTGAATATACTTTTGCACCTGCAAAAAGTATAGTATTATCATCAATTGCTACATTGTCACCAATATAACAATTAGGAAAAATTTTAACATTCTCACCAATGCTTACATTCTCTCCAATATATGTAAATGCTCCAATATATATATTATCGCCATGTTTTGACGATTTAGCTATAAATGAAGGTTGCTCAATTCCTGATTTGTTTAGCTTTATTTGGTTGTAATATTCTAACAATTTAGAAAAAGCTTTATAAGCGTCTTCAACCTTAATAAGAGTTGTAGATATATTATTTTCAGGCTCAAAATTTTTATTAACTATTGTTATTGATGCCTTAGTTGAATATATAAACGGCTTATACTTAGGGTTAGCCAAAAAGGTTAAAGAACCTTCTGTTCCCTCTTCAATTTTAGAAAGATTAGAAACTTCAACATCTGGATTACCAACAATGTCGCCTTCTAAAATTCCTGCTATTTGTGTTGCTGTAAATTTCATTAAGAGCAAAAATAGAAAAAATGTATCACATTTTATCTTTAGGATAGCATATATAATATTTTGTTACTGTTTTAGAAAGCGCTTTTAAGTTCAACTGATCTGAAGCTTTTACAATATCTTCTATTTTTCCTGTTTTGAGTAATATGTTTATATGCTGATTTTTAAGTTGATATGCTTGGTTAGAAATATCTCCCATAAACACAAAGTAATCTGCCTCATGTTTAGTTATTTTATACTTATTAATTAAAGCTTCAGTATGTTTTTGGAGTTCTTCTTTTTTAATCTTCTTATTTTTTAATTTGATTTTTAATAAATCTCTATTAATTATCATATCTGATAAATTTCGAAGTACAAAATCTTCATGAGTTTGCCATTCTTTCATTGCCGAAATAATATCATAATCATCTAATTTTGAGAATATTTCAAGTGTATCGTCATTAAAATTATCTAAACTTACTTCATTATTTAAAAAGTAACTTAATGCTCTACTCGCTTTCAATTCAACACCATTATTAACAAGCTCTTTTGCTCTTTTTAGCATCCGTGTTAATAATTGCTCAGCAACCAAACTTGTTTTGTGTAAATATACTTGCCAATACATTAATCGTCTTGCCACCAAAAATTTCTCAACACTATAAATCCCTTTTTCTTCTATAACTAATTCATCATCAACAACATTAAGCATCGTGATAATTCGCTCGCTGTTAATGTTTCCTTCTGCTACTCCAGTATAAAAACTATCACGTTTTAAATAGTCTGCTCTATCCATATCTAATTGACTTGATATTAGCTGACACATAAACTTACGATGATATTCTCCTTTAAAAATTTGAATAGAAAGCGTTAAACTTGAGTTAAATTCGGCATTCAATTTCTCCATAAAACGAAGCGAAATAGCCTCATGAGATACTCCATTTACTATACTATGTTCCATGGCGTGACTAAATGGACCATGACCAATATCGTGTAACAAAATTGCAATATAAAGTGCATTTTCTTCATCTTCAGATATGCTAACTCCTTTAAAACGAAGCACATTGACAGCTTTTTGCATTAAATGCATACAACCAAGCGCATGATGAAAACGAGTGTGATGTGCACCAGGATACACTAGATAAGACATTCCCATTTGTGAAATTCTGCGTAATCTTTGAAAGTAACGATGTTCAATCAAATCAAAAATTAAGGCATTAGGAATAGTAATAAATCCGTAAATTGGGTCGTTAAATATCTTGAGTTTGTTACTTGTCTTCAAACTTTAAACGTTTACATTAATTTTAAACAAATATACATGAACACTATAAATATTCTTTGGGTTGACGATGAAATTGATTTATTAAAGCCTCATATTCTCTTTTTAGAGCAAAAACAATATAAGGTAACAACTTGTAAAAGTGGCACCGAAGCTCTTGAAATTATTAATGATACAAATTTTGATATTGTTTTTCTAGATGAGAATATGCCTGGGCTTACAGGTTTAGAAACATTAAACGAAATTAAAGAAAAACGCGCCAACCTTCCTATAGTAATGATTACTAAGAGTGAAGAAGAATATATTATGGAAGAAGCAATTGGTAATAAAATTGCCGATTATTTGATAAAACCTGTAAATCCTAATCAGATTTTATTGAGTTTAAAGAAAAATTTAGATCATTCCAGATTAGTTTCTGAAAAAACAACCTCTAACTATCAGCAAGAATTCAGAAAAATAGCAATGGATTTAGCTATGGTAAATAGCTATGAAGAATGGGTAGATTTATATCAAAAACTTATTTACTGGGAATTACAACTTGAAGATATTGAAGATGTTGGAATGACTGAGATATTAGAATCTCAAAAAAATGAAGCTAATCTTCAGTTTGGTAAATTTATAGAAAAAGTTTACCCAAAATGGTTTAATGGAAATGAAGATGCACCAACAATGTCGCACACTTTATTTAAAGATAAGATTGTACCAGAGATAAGTGATAAACAACCAACAATACTAGTTGTTATTGATAATTTGCGTTACGATCAGTGGAAAGCTTTTGAACCCATAGTTAATAATTACTATAAAAAAACTTCTGAATCTGCTTTTTATAGTATTTTACCAACTGCTACACAATATGCTCGTAATGCTATTTTTTCAGGATTAATGCCAAGTGATATGGAAAAGCTATTTCCACAATACTGGAAAAATGATACAGATGATGGCGGAAAAAATTTACATGAAGAAGATTTTTTAAACACACAATTGAAACGTTTAGGGCTTCAAAATTTAAAAACTGAATATCATAAAATAACAAACCTGAAATCAGGAAAAAAACTAGTAGAAAACTTCAAATCTCTTAAAAATAACGATTTAACTGTTGTTGTATATAATTTTGTTGATATGCTATCTCACTCTAAAACAGAAATGGAAGTTGTTAAAGAATTGGCGTCTAATGACAAAGCATACAGATCGTTAACAGTTAGCTGGTTTAAAAATTCGCCATTACTTGAAATGATTCAACAAGCACAGCAATTAGGGTTTAAACTAATTCTTACTACAGATCATGGTACTATTAATGTAAAAAACCCTTCAAAAGTTATTGGCGACAGAGACACAAGCTTAAACCTGCGTTACAAAACAGGACGTAGCCTAACTTATGAAGATAAAGATGTTGTGGTAGCAAAAGACCCTAAAGCTATTCATTTACCTTCAATAACTATGAGTAGCTCATTTATTTTCGCAAAAGGAGACATGTTTTTAGCTTACCCAAATAACTTTAATCATTATGTAAGTTACTACAGAAACACTTATCAGCATGGAGGTGTTTCATTAGAAGAAATGATTATTCCATTTGTGGTCATGAATCCTAAATAATATCCTTGTAATGCAAAAAAATCCGACGAAATACATATTTTTCTAGTTTTTCTCATTTTTTATTCCTATAATTGCTGTTCAAAACTTTATTTTTGAATAGCTTTTATGGAAATAACCTACAACATACAAGACATAACTACAGTTGCTGAAGCAGTTATAAAACAATTGACTTCTAAAACTATTTTAATGTATGGAGATATGGGAGTTGGTAAAACTACATTTATAAAATCATTTGTTAAAGCTTTAAAAAGTGATGACGATGTTACAAGTCCAACGTTTTCAATTGTGAACGAATATGTAACACCTTCTGATAAAGTTTTTCATTTTGATTTATACAGAATTAAAGATGAAAATGAAGCATTACAATTTGGTATTGAAGATTATTTGTATTCTAATAATTGGATTATCATAGAATGGCCAGATAGAATAGAAAATTTATATCCAAATAATGCAAATACAATCACTATTACCCAAAATAAAGATAACTCAAGAACCCTCAAATTGAGCCATAATATAAGTTTAACCCAACAAAATGCTATAAAACTGCAAAAAACAGAGTAAAAAAATAACCTGAAACCATAGAGTATTCCTAAAGAGTACGGTAAAACCGTAACGTTCTTGTGGATTTAATGATTGTTTTTAACATTTGCTTATAATATATATAGTAGCTAATGATGTTATATTTGAACAAATTAATTAATTAAATCCCTTGAAATTATGAAAACTAAAAAGTACATCATCGCGATTGCATTATTTGGTGGAATGTTATTTGCAGCAGAAGCTACAAATTTAATTGACCTAAATGATCAAACAACAACACAAATTGACAGAGAAAAGTTCAAAGTACCAACGCACGGTTAAGAACTTAGGTAGAAGAAACTTAATTGTTGGAAGTATAATTGCAACATTTATAGCTACTTCTCCGTATTTGTTTTATTTATACGAAAGTGTTCCACAAACGCAAGTTTGGAACACTTTTTTGTTTACATATGATAGTCAAGGTTGGGGAGATGCTAATTTATCAATGTGGATACTAACAGGAAAAGCAATTCCACTAATTTTTTTATTAATTTGGTTTTTTACCTGCCGACATTGGTGGTATCATACATTGTTAGTTCCAATCTCAATGTACATATATCAAATTATTACTTTATTTAATGAAGACATATTTAAGGTTGATGAGTTTCAATTAATTTATCTTGTTCCAGTGATGGCAATTATTGTCCCTTCAATTTATCTAATTAGAGCACAAATGTTTAGTAAGTTAAATGATGCTGATAAATCTTTACAAGAGCTTGAAGATGAATTCAGAATTAAACCAACAGGACTTTGGGGGAAAATTAGGCAGTATTTTTAATCATCAATCATAAACATTAATTAAATAATTATTTGTAATTTGAGTTTTCAATTTAAACTTAAATGAGCAAACAATTATCACCATTCACCAAAGCACAATTACTTCCTCAAGAAGAAACTCTAGAAGTTTACAAAAAGAAAGGCGACTTATTTATTGGGATTCCTAAAGAAACCTATTTTCAAGAAAAACGTGTTTGCCTAACTCCAGATGCTGTATCCGCATTAGTATCTAATGGACATAGAGTTATGATTGAATCTGGTGCTGGTGAAGGCGCAAATTTTAAAGACAAAAACTATAGTGAAGCTGGCGCAGAAGTTACAAAAGATACTGCAAAAGTTTACTCTTGCCCTATTATATTAAAAGTTGAGCCACCTTCTCTTGATGAGATTCAACTCATAAATCCGCAGACATTACTAATTTCTGCACTTCAATTAAAAACTCAAAACAAAAAATATTTTGAAGCATTAGCCTCCAAAAGGATTACTGCTTTAGCTTTTGAATTTATAAAAGATGAAGATGGTGCTTATCCTGCAGTCAGAGCTTTAAGTGAAATTGCTGGAACTGCTTCAATATTAATTGCATCAGAGTTATTATCTAATGTAAATGGAGGTAATGGGCTTATGTTTGGAAACATTAGCGGAGTTCCTCCAACAGAAGTTGTAATTATTGGAGCTGGTACTGTTGGCGAATTTGCAGCACGCTCTGCTATTGGTTTAGGTGCAAACGTAAAAATATTTGATAATTCAATTACCAAGCTACGTAGTGTTCAATCTAACCTTGGACAAACATTATACACTTCTACTTTACAACCAAAAAATCTTGTAAAAGCTTTAAAACGTTGTGATGTAGCCATTGGAGCTGTAAGAGGTTTAAACAGAGCTCCAATTGTTGTTACTGAAGCCATGGTCAATACCATGAAGTCTGGTGCAGTAATTATAGATGTTAGTATTGATATGGGCGGATGTTTCGAAACAAGTGAAATTACCAGTCATGATCATCCTACTTTTGAACATAATGGCATTATACATTATTGTGTTCCTAACATTCCTGCAAGATATTCTCGTTCAGCCTCAGTATCAATAAGTAACATATTTACGCCTTATCTTTTAAATATTGCAGAAAATGGTGGAATAGAAAATGCGCTTCGTTTTGACAGAGGTTTAAAAAATGGGTTGTACTTTTACCACGGAATTTTAACAAATAAATCTGTTGCAGATTGGTTTGATTTAAAATTTAGTGATGTCAACCTATTAATTTTTTAATTGAAATGAAATTTATTCATCGTTTAGGCTATTATCTTGGTGGCTTTTCTATTGGACTTATTCTTTTAGCTTTTTTTCTTCAAGGTAAAAAAACATCTTGTGACTATGGTCCAAATGCAAGAACAACAAAAAATATAGCAAACAAAAAGAAACACTATTCAGGCGAAGCACAATTGATAATGCAAAAACATCAATTAGACACTTTAACCGTTTCTAATATTATTAGATATGGAAATGTTGATTTTTCTAATAGCGATACTAAATCTGAAGGATGTAAGGTTTATTTAATTGAAAACACCTATAAAGACCAAGAAGTTATATTAAGTGTTGAAAATTGTGATAGCATAGCGACTGTAAAAACTATAGCTTTTAAACAATAAACTCGGCCAAAGACCGAGTTTATTACTTAATTTTTTTATCTCAGAACAATCTTTTTGGTAATAACATTTCGATTATCTACTAGCTTTAAAAGATATATTCCAGCGGCAAAGTTTGATAAGTTTAACGTTTTAATATAAGTATGTTCTTCACCATCAGATATAGTTTCACTATATAATGCTTTTCCTGAAAGATCATATAAATGTATACTCGAAACATTTAATAATCCTGTAATTTTTATATTCAAATCTCCAAAAGTTGGGTTTGGATATACTAAGAATTCTAAGCTTTCAGAATCATCAGGCACTTCCGTATCAATACAATCATTTACAAAAACCATGACTTCATCAGTATCATAATCTAATTCATTATACACAGTTACTGTATATTCAGTATCAACCTCAGGACTAACAATAATACTTGATGTAGTTTCCCCTGTACTCCATAAAAATTGATCGCCTCCACTACTCGCTGCTGCTGTTAATGTTACAGTATTATCATCTAAACAAACAGTTACATCCTCGCCAGCATTAGCTGATACAGATTCAAATACATTAACTGTAACTTGTTTGGTATCTGAACAATTATTTATGTATCCAGTAACCGAATAAGTGGTTGTCGTATTTGGGCTTACTGCAATATTTGGTTGTGTAGCTCCATTATTCCATAAATATGTATTAGCGCCAGATACTGATAAGGTTACATATTCACCTTCTAAAATTGAAACTTCACTCCCGTTAGCTATTACTACATTTGGGTTTGGGTTAACTGTTACAATTACTGAATCAGTATCTTGTGAATTGCCTACATACGCAGTCACAGTATATGTACTTGTCGATGTCGGGTTTACAGTTATACTTTGAGTTGTAGCACCAGTACTCCACAAGTAAGTATCTCCACCTGTTGCAGTTAGTGTTGCGCTGTAGCCATTACAAATAGTTTGATCTTGTCCTGCATTCGCATTTGCAGAGTTAACAAAAACAGTAACTGAATCAGTATTTTGACATCCATTTAAATATCCAGTAACTGTATATGTTGTGGTTACCGTTGGACTTACTGTAATACTTGAACTAGTTGAACCTGTACTCCATAAGTAAGTATTTCCTCCTGTTGCTGTTAATGTTGTACTTTCTCCTAAATTAATAGTTACATCTGATCCTGCATTAATTGTTGGTGATGGATTTACTGTTACCATAACTGTGTCAGAACTTGAACAACCATTTTGAGTAACTTGTACAGAATAAGTGGTAGTACTATTTGGGTTAACATTTATAGTTTGTGTTGTTGCTCCTGTACTCCACAAATAACTACTTCCTCCTGATGCTGATAATGTTACACTTGTTCCTTGACATGTAGAAACATCAGTTCCCGCATTTGCTACAGGTATTGCATTGACCGTTACTGTAACATCATCTGTATCTGAATTTGTTCCTGTTGCATCATATGCTGTTACTGTGTATGTTGTTGTCGTTGTTGGACTTACTGATATACTTGCTGTTGTTGCTCCAGTGCTCCATAAATATGTTGAACCTCCTGTTGCTGTTAAGGTTGTACTACTACCATTACAAATTGATACATCTGGTCCAGCGTTTGCAGTAACGCTGTTATCTACCAAAAAAACGGTGACGGTATCTGTACTTTCGCATCCGTTTAAATATCCAGTAACTGTATATGTTGTGGTTACCGTTGGACTTACTGTGATACTTGAACTAGTTGAACCTGTACTCCATAAGTAAGTATTTCCTCCTGTTGCTGTTAATGTTATACTTTCTCCTAAATTAATAGTTACATCTGATCCTGCATTAATTGTTGGTGATGGATTTACTGTTACCATAACTGTGTCAGAACTTGAACAACCATTTTGAGTAACTTGTACAGAATAAGTGGTAGTACTATTTGGGTTAACATTTATAGTTTGTGTTGTTGCTCCTGTACTCCACAAATAACTACTTCCTCCTGATGCTGATAATGTTACACTTGTTCCTTGACATGTAGAAACATCAGCTCCTGCATTTGCTACAGGTATTGCATTGACCGTTACTGTAACATCATCTGTATCTGAATTTGTTCCTGTTGCATCATATGCTGTTACTGTGTATGTTGTTGTCGTTGTTGGACTTACTGATATACTTGCTGTTGTTGCTCCAGTGCTCCATAAATATGTTGAACCTCCTGTTGCTGTTAAGGTTGTACTACTACCATTACAAATTGATACATCTGGTCCAGCGTTTGCAGTAATACCATTTGGATCTTGTTCTTTTTCAACAACAAATGAAGGTGCATAATTGTCACTATCAACACTACTATTCCCCCAACTACTAGCAAACATTACTTTTGTTCCATCATGATTTGGTGTAACATGTGGTTGTTGCCAATATACTCTGCTTGATGCATTATGAAATCCCCATCGCTCAAACGTATTAGAGTTGTCTAATTTTACTGCAAACATTTCTCTTGTCATTCTGTTTGCATTTACATTACTTACAGGTGGCTCGACAGAAATATATGCCCAACCTGGTCTATTTACATTTCTACAACTTACATGTGCTCCTTCAATACCATATGATTCTTGCCAAACTAAACCAGTTGTAACTCCAGTTACCATATCTGTCATATGCAAGTAATAACCTGCGCCACTACCAATAGTTACCCATACTGGGTTGCCATTTTGTGCTACTCCAATATCTCCATGCTGAGGATTACTCCAAACATTAAACTGGCCTGTAAAGTTTTTATTCCAACGCTTTATACCTTGTTTGTTTCCGCTTCCATATGCATTATAACGTACCACAAAATATTCTCCATTTTGAGTCATAGAAGCCCAATCAATTAATCCTGATAGGTTTCCTTGAGGCAAAGTCCCTAAAACAGTATCTGTTTGTCTATCATAACAAATAAAGTCTACATTATTCCAATCACCATTAACTTTTCCAAGTACAGCCCAATATCTATCATCATTAGATTGGTTACCTTCTCCTAATCCTAAATCGATAGATGAATAACCTGTAAATGTATGTATTGTTGTAACTACTCCAGTAGTTGCATGAACACTCACTAACCTATTACCCGAAACACCATACATAATATCTGGATTTGTATAACTCCATCGTTGTCTACTAGGAATATTAGTTGCCCATCTTTTAAACTGGTAAGTATCTCCATCTAGAATTTGAGCTTGACCATTATATGCAGAAAGCATGATTTCTGTTCCATCAGCATTCCAACATTGATCTTTTGAATAATCATGTCGCATTTGATATCCAACAGGATTACTACTCATATTCTTATCAGTAATTCTTGTAACTGTTAAGTTATTTACTGGTTCAGTGAATGGCACCAACATGTTTGGGTATGTAGTTGGCGATTGATAAGGTCTTGTGTCTGGATAAGCTCCAGTTTGAGATGGAGGATATTGTTGCGCATTAACAGAGTTAGTGTATAATGTCAAACACAATATAGTTGCTATTATTTGTTTAAAATTTAAAACAAAAATATTGTTGTTCTTTAAAAAGAACGAGAATGTAGGGATGTTCATGTTTTGCTATTAATTTAGGGCATGAATTATTTACTCTTGCTATTAATTATTTTCTTCTTGCAATTGATTGGGTTTCAGACGAAACTAAAAAAATATTCAAACTGACAATTAAAATATTCTGTTTTTTCGATGAAACACATCTTTTTTTGTAAGAATTTTCTATAAATATCTCCTTTTGTAGGATTTTTTTGTATTTATGACGATGAAAATTGTGTTTATATCTCTTTTAAAAAATTAAAAAAACAACCTCTGATGAAAACAAAAACTTTTTTTATAAAACTGCTCACAGACTATTTACGGACGTAATCATATTTTGGATTATTGAAGCGGAAATTAGTTATAAACAATTGTAGTTTAAATTGTTAACAACTCTCATTAATCCTTATATTATGTATTTCAACAATATTATTAGCTAAGTAAATTAAATTAAAATATTATTGCATTAATATTATTAAACTTAACCTAAATGAATCAATTAAGATACTTATTTAATCGATTTAGAATATATATTGAAAACTCTGCTTGGGTAATTTTAGGTCTGATAACCAGAACACTAATTACTATTTTTATAGTGTCTCGTATTGCCAATCATATTGGTACAGAGAATTTTGGTTGGTATAATTTAGGTATATCATTATTTACTGTATTATTTGCTGTTTCAAGTTTAGGCTTTAATCCTTCTTTTGTTATAAAATATCTAGTAAATGGTGAGTATAGTAAAGAGTCTATTATTGGAACTACTTTAATATCTAGAGGAATTTGGTCTTTACTTATTTTGCTTTTACTTGCCTTATGGGTGTTTTTCTTTACTTCTGAAGTTAACTATTGGGTGTTGTTCATTGCATCTATATCTATATTTTTTCAAATATCTGAAATAGTCTACTCTTACTATCAATGGAAACTCAAAGCAAAAGTTTACGTAACGGTTAACGGTATTTCTTTAATGATTGAAGCTGTGCTTCTACTTATAGGATTATACTTTAAGTTTGATTTATTCTATTTCATTATCGTTTACACACTTGAACGTGTATTTATATTTATTGGCATATTGTATGTTTTTAATAAAAATGACCTAAAACTAAAGTCGCTTCAATTTAGTAATTCATTATTTAAAACCATATTTTTTCAAGCTTGGCCATTATTACTTGGTGCAATACTTACTGCTTTATACGCTCGCTTTGATCAGTTTTTAATAAAGTATTTTCTAGATACAAAAGAATTAGGTATTTATGGTACTGGAATTATTTTAACACAGATATGGCTTATAGTACCTAGTCTTATTATTCCTATTGTTTTCCCAAAAATTGCGGAGTTTAAAAATTTAGATAATTCTAAAAAGTATAACTCTGTTTTGCTTGGTCTTTATAGTTTGCTAAATTATTCAGCGATAGGAATTATTCTTATGATGTTCATTTTTGGAAAATGGATAATTGCTACGCTTTACGGCTCAGAATATATAGAGAGTGTTTTTATACTCAAAATACTAATTATCAATTTATTAATACTGTTTCAAAGTCATTTAACGACCAGCGTTATGATTATTGAAGGGAATGAAAAATACCTGTTTAAAATAAAATTAGTAAGTGTTATTGTAAATATTGTACTTAATGTAATATTTCTGGCTAATTTTGGTGTAGAAGTAGCCGCTTATTCGCTATTAATATCTTCATTTGTGTCATGGATCGTATTATCAATTTTTAATAAAGATATGAAGCGTTTAGTACAACTAAATTTAAAGTCCTTTTTAGTACCTTTTAATATTAAAAAGATTTTTTAATGAAATACTTTTTATACATCATATTAATTCTTTTTGTTTCTAATTTAGATATATATCTATTTAGACAACAACTCTTTCCTTTTAGACCATCTGAGTTATTAATTCCTGCATTTGTTGGGTTAGCTGTTATTAGCTTTCACCCAAGAGATTACTTAAAAGTTTTTAAAACACATACATTTAAATTCTTTCTGGTTTTTGCACTTCTTGCAACTATATATGCCACTCAAGGTTATACAAAAAGAGAAGCAGTTATGACAGATATAGTTAATAGTGTCATTACATTATTGTTATATGCATTTACATTACTACTATTTATTAAGACAGACGTTAGAGTTGTTAAAATTTTTCTTCTAATTTCATTATTATTATTGTCTTTAAGCTTGTGGTATGACATGTTTGTTGGACTCGACAAGCTCAATGAAGAATTAAGAAAGGGAGGTTTTGCAGAAAACCCAAACACTGCAGCTTCAGCTATGAAATTTGTTGGTTTGTGCCTTCTATACCTATATCGTGATAATAAGCAAATACGCTTATTTTTACTAATAGTTTTAGTAAGTTCTATTTTTTTAACATTCTCTAGAAGTGGTATTATTGGTGTATTAATACTCACGCTTTTATTGCTGGTAAACGAATGGAAATCTTATTACAATTTCAAAATTCAATCCTTCTTTTTTACTATTGCCAAAGGTGCTGCTATATTAACCATCACTTATTTTGTATTGGTAAATCTTGCTTTATTCATTCAAAAAGAAATACCAGAATTTAATCAAGGTGAAGCTGGACAAAGAATAGATTTATTACTAGGAAAAACCTCAAGTAAGCAAAAAGTAAATACTGGTGACGACAATCAGTATGGAAGAAAACAAATTGCCATAAGGTATCTAAACACATTTATGAGCAAACCTTTTGGTAGCGGAACAGGCTATACATCTGACAAGACAATAAACTATAAAGACACTCATAATTACTATCTTAAAGCCGCTGTAGATTTTGGAATATTTGGAATATTTGTTCTTTTAATATTTCTATTTTACTCCATTAGATTATCTAAAAAACACAATAACTTTTACTATCTGGTATTTATACTTATGCTCATGTTTGAATGCTTAATTTCTCATGGTCTTTTTATGGAAAAAGCTATAATTGTTGTTATCGCATTTATGGATAGTAGACTTTATTTTAATAACGAAATTGAAGCTTAATTATGTGCGGAATATACGGTTCAACTATACTATATAATGAAAGCGAAGTGACTTCTAAACTTAAAAGAACAAGTTTTAGAGGTCCAGATAAGCTCGATTTTAAGTATGTAAATGATAAGGTTGTTTTTGGTCATAACAGACTTGCTATTGTCGATTTAGATAAACGTTCAAACCAGCCATTTACCTATAAAAACATTCATATTGTTTTTAATGGTGAAATTTTCAACTTTAAAACATTGCGAGAAGACCTTATAAAACTAGGTTTCGAATTTCATACTACAAGTGATACAGAAGTCGTGTGTGCAGCTTATTTAGCTTATAAAGAAGATTGTGTTAGACATTTTAACGGCATGTTTGCTTTCGTTATTTATGATACAGAAACCAATACGTTTTTTGGAGCTAGAGACCGTTTAGGGCAAAAACCTTTTTATTATTATCATAACGGGAAAGATTTTGAATTTGCTAGCCAAATTTCTTCTATTCAACTCTACAATTCTAATCTAACAATTTCTGAAAAATCTATTGGGAATTATCTAGCTTGGGGAAATATTCCAGATCCTAACTCAATTTTTAATGAAGTCAAGAAGCTTAAAGCTGGTTATACTTTTAAATTTAGTTTAAACACTGGTGATTTTTCAACTAACCAATATTGGGATATAGATTATTTAGGCAACAATAAATTTAAAGGTAGTTACAACGAGGCTGTTAATGAGCTTGATGACTTGTTAACTGACGCAACATCTATACGTATGTTTGCCGATGTTCCTGTTGGTGTATTTTTATCTGGCGGAATAGATTCATCGCTAATTGCAGCATTAGCAGCTAAATCGTCTTCAAATAAAATTAAAACCTTTTCGGTGAAATTTGATGAAAAAGGATTTGATGAGAGTATATATGCTAAAAAAGTTGCGACACATTTACAAACCGAACATCATGAAATACATTGCAATTCTGATGAAGGTATTGATTTAATTCACAATTTTTCTAAATACTATGATGAGCCTTTTGCCGATTCATCTGCAATTCCATCTATGTTACTATCAAAACACACCAGAAAGCATGTTACAGTAGCTTTATCTGGTGATGCTGGAGACGAAAATTATATTGGCTATAGCAGATATCAGAATAATTTTGGTAAACGTCTTTTTAAACTACCTCTACCCTTGCGATCTATAACAGGGCAAGCATTAAGCACACTACCAAATTATAAAATGAATGTAGTTGGGAAAGCTTTAAAACTTAAAGATGTTGAAACCTATTACCTTAATTCACTAATTGGCATAGATCACGATTGGTTTGATAAAAACAGTGATGTTTTCGATTTTCCTGAGCGAAAATATTTATTTCATGATAAAAAAGATATTTATGAGCGTATGTCTAATTTCGACCTCAAAACATATCTTAATTGGGATATAAACACAAAAGTTGACAGAGCATCTATGGCATTTTCATTAGAAGCACGTTCTCCAATAATGGACTATCGTGCTGTAGAATTTGCAAACTCATTACCATCAAACTTTAAGATGGAAAACGGAAACCAAAAACGCATCTTAAAAGACATCCTTTTTAAGTATGTCCCTGAAGCGTATTTTAATAGACCAAAAGCTGGTTTTACAATGCCATTTTCTGAATGGTTTAGAGACAATCTTAAAGATTATGTTTTAGAAGAATTAAGCCCTTCTGAATTGAAAAATATACCACTTATCAACCAAACAGAAGTTACAAAAAGAATACAACAACATATGGATGGAAGCTGGAACAGATATCCATTAATTTGGAAACTTTTAGTACTTAAGCAATGGTTAAATACTAATGGAAAAAACTATAGTATAAAATAAATGAACAACAAAAAGATAAATATCACATTTATACTTCCTTCATTAGCTGCTGGTGGAGCCGAAAGAGTTATGTCTTTTGTAGCTCAAAACATTGATAAATCTAAATTTAATACCACACTTTTAGTCACAGATTTTGAGAAAAATGCTGTATATAAAATTGACAATGTTAATACCATATTTTTAAATAAAAACAGAGTTTTAAAGGCTATTCCTGCATTGTTCAAATACATTATAAAACAAAAACCAGATATTGTTATTAGCGCAATAGGTCACCTAAACACAGTTATGGCTTATATCTCGGTTTTTGCTCCTAAAACAAAGTTTATATCCAGAGAGGTAAATATTTTAAGTGTATTGGAAAATTACAGCACAAAAAGTAATCCCATAGGTTCATATATTAGTAAACGTAGGTTTAACTATTTTGATAAAATTGTGTGTCAGTCTTTAGACATGAAAGCCGATTTATTATCAAACTACAACGTAAATGAAAACAAGCTTGTAGTGGTAAATAATCCTATTACAGATAATTTTTATTATGACGAATCCGCTAGAACGAAAAGCAATACTATCCGTTTTATAACAGTTGCTCGATTAAAAAAACAAAAAGGACACGAACGAATTATACAAGCACTAAAAAAAATAGATTTCCCTTTCCACTATACTATAATTGGTGATGGACCAGAGAGAGATACCATTTTCAACCTAGTAAAAGAAGCCAATTTAACAGACAATATAACTCATGTTAAAAGCACTACAGAAGTATATAAATACCTAAATGAAAATGATGTGTACTTACAAGCAGCTTACATTGAAGGCTTCCCAAATGCAGTTATAGAAAGCTCTGCAGTTGGCACACCAATACTAGCATTTAATGCTCCAGGTGGAATTAATGAAATTATAGAAGAAGGCACTAATGGCTTTATTGTTGATAACGAAAATGATTTTATAAATCGTTTAAATGAAATCAATAAAAACTATCCTTTTAAGCCTGAAAAAGTAAGTGATTGTGTAATGAAAAAATATAGCAAAGAAATTATTATCAAAAAATATGAAGATGTATTTTTGAGCTTGATGAATTAGAAGAATGATTAATAAAACTAACAAACCTAAATTAAGTATACTTACCATAGACTTTGGAATGGGTGGAACTGAACGTTTCATTAGCCTTTTATTACCTGAATTGGTAAAAGATTTTGAGGTTACACTTGTTATATTTTATAATTATATTCATTTTGATATTCCTAAAGAAGTCAATCTAATCATCTTAAAACCAGATACTAAAAAATCAAAATCATATATATTTAAACTCAAAAATTTCACTAACCTTTTTATTCAATACAAGAGATTTATTAAAAAGGAAGGAATTGACATTTCATTCTCTCTATTACCAATACCCAACATTATAAACAGTTTTGTAGCTATTGGCAATAAAAAAGTTAGAACAGTTATTAGTGAGCGTTGCTATCCTTCATTAATGTATAAAGGAAGTCGTCTACAAATGTTTTTAGCAAAAGTATTCTTCCCCTTATTATATAACAGAACTAATGTATTGTTTTCTAATTCTGAATATATAAATAAAGATTTAAAAGAAAATTTTGGCGTAAAAATTCCAACAAAAGTTATCTATAATCCTATCACAACAAACGAAAACGAAAAAATAGATTCTGAAACTATAAAAGGTAGCAAAACACTAAACATTATTAATGCAGGCACAATTTATAGTGCCAAAAACCAAAAGCTAATTCTTGAAGCAATGGGCTTATCGCCTTCAGGAGAGTTTAAATTAACTATTCTTGGTAATGGTGAACTAAAGGAAGATTTGATTACATTATCAGAGCAATTAAACATTTCAAATCACTTAATTTTAGAAGGCAAAGTGAGTAATGTAAAAGAGTACCTTCTTAATAGTGATTGCTTTGTGTTATCATCAAATACAGAAGGTTTTCCTAATGTATTATTAGAAGCCTTGTCTGTTGGGTTACCTTCAATTTCAACCAATTGTTTATCAGGACCTCAAGAAATGTTAAATGATAATGAGGCAGTTACAATAGAATCAGGTGATTTTTATAAGGCTAAATATGGAATTTTGGTTAATGTAGATGATAAAGAAGGCCTAAATAAGGCTATGCTTTATCTTAAAAATAATCCTGAAGAACGTCAACGCTATAGTCAACTTGGCTTTGAAAGAGCTAAAACTTACGGTTTACCAAAGATTTATGAACAAGTTAAAAGCTTATTAAACAATTAAATACCATGTGCGGAATTAATGGTGTAATATATAAAACAAAAACAGACAACACTGCTGTAAGACAACAACTTACAGTAATGAATGATTTAATTGTTCATCGTGGCTCAGATATTAAAAAATTATCAAAACTCATTTATAATTAGTTTAGGAAAATTAAAAATTCATATGAAAAAAAAAATAAATTTATCTATTCTTTGTATCAGTCTTTCAAAAGGAGGTACTGAACGTGTGATTGCTAATTTTTGCAAGTATTTAATTTATGATTTTAATGTAACTTTAGTTATGCTAGCAAATAATATTGAATATAAAATTCCTAAAGACTTAAATGTAGTTATGTTTGGAGAACAAAATTTATTAAAACATACTTCTACTTTTCATAAGTTAAAATATTTATTTAATTTTATTAGAAATTATAATCGAGTTATTAAAAATAATAAAATAGAAGTTTCAATTTCGTTTCTAGCTCTACCAAACATTATTAATAGTATTATTAAATTACTTAATCCAAAAATCAAAACAATTATTAGTGAACGTTGTTATCCTTCTTTAATGTATTCTTCAAGTAAGTCATCAATGAGGCTCGCTAAAATATTTTATCCTCTTTTTTACAATTATAATAATGCTTTATTTTCTAATTCTATTCATATTAATAGAGACTTAACTGAACAATTTAACGTTAGCATAAAAAAAAGTGTTATTTACAATCCCATAGAAATTTCAGAATTTAATCAGTTTTGTAACTTTAAAGTTAGTGATAAATTTAAAGTTATAAATGTGGCAAGTTTTAGTCTCTCTAAAAATCAACAATTACTTTTAAATGTACTTTATAAATTAGATTCTAAATTTAGCCTAACACTGTTAGGTGATGGCATTTACAGACAAAAGATTCAAAACTATATTAAAACTAATAATTTAGATAAGCGAGTCAATTTAGTAGGAGTAGTAAATAACGTCAACGATTATTTATTGAAGCATCATTGCTTTGTATTGTCCTCGAATAATGAGGGTTTTCCAAATGCACTACTTGAAGCTATGGCTATAGGCGTTCCTGTTATATCTACCAATTGTATGTCAGGTCCATTAGAATTATTAAACGACAATATTCCTGTAATAATTAAAAAAGGAGAATTTATAGAAGCAAAATATGGCTTATTAATTAATCCTGACGATTTATTTGCTCTTCATAAAGCGTTATTATACTATTCTGAAAATGAAAAATTAAGAAAGTATTACAGCAATAAAGCATTTATAAAAGCAAAAGAATATAGTTTACCTAAAGTATACGAAGATTTAAAAGTTTTAATAAATAAAACTCATTAATTTTATGTGCGGAATTAATGGTGTAATATATAAAACAAAAACAGACAACACTGCTGTAAGACAACAACTTACAGTAATGAATGATTTAATTGTTCATCGTGGTCCTGATGCTGATGGTGCTTTTTCAAAAAGTACTGATTCTTACGCTGTTGGAATGGCTATGCGTCGTTTATCTATTATTGATTTGAGCACAGGAAACCAACCAATGTACTCTAATGACAACTCCGTTGCAATTGTTTTTAATGGCGAAATCTATAATTTTAAAATCATTCGTGAAGAGCTAGAACAACAAGGTGTAAGCTTTACAACTCATAGTGATACTGAAGTGATTTTAAAACTTTATGAAACTTTTGGAACAGATGGTTTTAGTAAACTAGACGGAATGTTTGGTTTTAGTATATATGATTATAATAAAGGTAAAGTATTTATAGCTCGAGACTTTTTTGGCGAAAAACCTTTGTATTATACTAATAGTGGAAATCAGTTTTATTGGGCATCAGAATTAAAATCAATAATAAAAAGCCTTACAACTAAGCCAGATATATGTAGAGAAGGATTAAATCTTTTTTTTAGGCTTACATATATTCCTGCACCTTACACAATTTATGAAGGTATTAATAAGCTAGAGCCAAATAATTATATAGAATATGATTTAAAAACATTTGAGTTTAAAATCAATTCGATTTATGATACTACTCCTCTGCCAAAATCAAGATTATCATTTGAGGCAGCAAAAAAAGAAGTAAAAAATAAAGTATACAAAAGTGTTGAAAGCCGTTCAATTTCAGATGTTCCATTAGGTACATTCCTTTCAGGAGGAGTAGATTCATCAGTCGTATCTTATTGTTTAGCTGATATGAGCGACAGCAAAATTGATACATTTTCTATTGGTTTTGAAAAAGCTTCGTATGATGAAACAGATAAATCTCGTGTTGTTGCAAAGCTTATTAATAGTAACCATCATGAGTTTGTTATAAGCGAATCAGATTTAAAACATAATATCGACGACATACTTTTTAACTTTGACGAGCCTTTTGCAGATTCGTCATCACTCCCAACCTATTTGGTATCAAACAAAACTAAAGCACACGTAAAAGTAGCTTTAACTGGAGATGGTGGTGATGAAGTTTTTGGAGGTTATAACAAGTATTATATTGGGAAAATTAATAGTCGTTATACAAGTTTTGTACCAGAATTTGCACATAATCAAGTTAATAAAATAGCTTCAAATTTACTCAAACGAAAAGATGACAATAGAGGTATTAAGTATAAGTTAAACAAGATGTTAAATGCTATAGATTATAGTGATGGCTACTATTGGGATATTATCTCTTTAGGTTTTGAAACTAACGACATCAATACCCTTTTGAGTCCAGAATATCAAAAGCCAAACATCTTTAATTATTACAAAGAAAAGACAAATATATCGAGCCCAAAATCTTTAAACGATTTCAGAACTATTGACAGACATTTAAGTCTTGAAGGTGATATGCTTGTAAAAGTTGACAGGACAAGCATGCTCAACTCACTAGAATGTAGAGCGCCATTTTTAAACAGAGAGCTGTTTGAATTTACAATGAGTTTACCAGAGAACTATCTTCTAAAAAAATGGAGCAAAAAGCACATTCTAAAAGAATCATTTAAAGATGTATTTCCAAGTGGCTTTTTAGAAAAGTCTAAACAAGGATTTGGAGTTCCTGTTGGCGACTGGCTTCGCCAAGGTTTAAAACAAGAACTTTTAGGCTATATAGACTCTGCTTTCTTGATAAAACAAAATATTTTTAGTGTACAAGCTATTATTGAGTTAGTAGATAATCATTTAACAGGAAAAAAGGATAATACTTTTAAAGTTTGGGCATTTTTCTGTTTTCAAAAGTGGTATACAAAAACATATAAACTATAGTGTTTTGAAAAAACTAATCCGCATAACTACTGTTCCTTCCTCTTTAAGAACCCTCTTAAAGGGACAGCACAGATTTATGAATCAACATTACAAAGTGATTGGTATTTCTAGTAGTGGTAAAGAACTTGAGGAAGTAAAAAACGATGAAGGCATTGAAACCTATATAGTTGAAATGACACGCTCAATTACACCTATTAAAGATTTAAAAGCTGCTTACAAACTTTACAAATTCTTCAAAAAAGAAAAGCCTTTTATTGTACATACACATACACCAAAAGCAGGTACTGTTGGTATGTTGGCAGCAAAATTGGCAGGCGTTCCTCACAGATTACATACTATTGCAGGTTTACCATTATTAGAAGCTAGAGGTGCTAAACGAAAATTATTAGACACAGTAGAAACCTTTACTTATGCTTGTGCTACACAAATTTTACCAAATTCTTATGGATTAGAATCCATTATTTTACAAAATAAATACACCAACCCTTCAAAACTTAAAGTAATTGGCAAAGGAAGTTCAAACGGTATTGATGTAGCACATTACGATTCAAAATTAGTTTCAGAGCAAACAAAAACAGATTTAAAGAAAGAGTTACATATTTCTGACACAGATGTTGTATTTATTTTTATTGGCAGAATGGTTAAAGACAAAGGCTTAAACGAACTTGTTTCTGCTTTTGATAAGCTTTCAAAATCAAATAAAAATTACAAACTTATTTTAGTTGGTCCTCATGAAAATCATTTAGATCCATTATTGCCAGAAACCGAAAAACTAATAGAACACAATAAGCAAATACTTGCTGTTGGCATGCAAAAAGATATTAGACCTTATGTAGCCATTTCACACGTATTAACTTTCCCAAGCTATCGTGAAGGATTTCCTAATGTTGTCTTGCAAGCTAGTTGTATGAATTTACCTTGCATTGTATCAGATATTAATGGATGCAATGAAATAATTGAGCACAATGTAAACGGATTGATTATTCCTGTAAAAAGTGAAACAGCTATACAAGATGCTATGCAGTTTATGATAGATAATCCTGATAAACGAACAGAAATGGCAAATCAGTCTCGAGTGAGAATTGTTGAACGTTACCAACAAGAATATATTTGGAATAAACTATTAAAACTTTATAAAAGCCTTGAATAAATGAAGATTTACAGTCATTTTTTTAAACGATTTTTCGATTTAATATTAGCATCAATTGGCTTTATTATCTTACTGCCTTTGTTTTTAATTGTTTGGTGTGTATTACTTATAAAAAACAACGGAAAAGCATTTTTTTATCAAGAAAGACCTGGTAAAAACGAACGTGTATTTAGAATTATAAAGTTCAAAACCATGAATGATAAAACTGATGAACATGGAGAATTGCTTCCGCCATCAGATCGATTGACTAGAACAGGGAATTTTGTTAGAAAATATTCACTTGATGAAATTCCGCAGTTATTAAACGTTATTAAAGGTGATATGAGTTTAATTGGACCAAGACCATTACGCATAAGATATTTACCTCGTTATAACGATTTTCAAAAACAGCGACACAATATAAGGCCAGGAATTACAGGTTGGGCTCAAGTAAATGGCAGAAATGCAATTAGTTGGGAGCAAAAATTTGAGTTTGATGTGTGGTATGTAAAAAATATATCGCTACTTTTAGATATTAAAATTATTTTTTTAACCTTTTATACAGTTTTTAAAAAAGACGGGGTTTCTAGTATTGATAATGATATTGTACCAGATTTTATGGGAACGCATACTAAAAACGAAAACAGATGAGCACCAATATGTTATTCACATGCGTAGGACGCCGTAACTATTTGATTAATTACTTTAAAGAAGCATTAAATAATCAAGGCAAAATATTTGCTTCAGATGTTGATGTTAATGCTCCCGCAATGATAGATGCTGATGTGGCTCTTGTCGTTCCAAATATCTATGACGCTAGCTATATACCAACGATTATAAATTTAATCAAGACACATAATATTAACGCAGTAATATCTTTAAATGATTTTGAATTACCAATACTTTCAAAACATAAAAAATCGATAGAAACTCAAACTGGAGCAAAAATTATTATTTCTAGCGAAGCTGTGATTGATTTAGCCTTTGATAAACTGAAAACAGCTAATTTTCTAAAAAACATTGGACTTAATACTCCAAAAACATTCGATAGTCTAGAATTAGCGATATCAGAGATAAAAAAAGAAAACCTAACATTTCCATTAGTTGTAAAGGATCGCTGGGGAAGTGCATCAATGAATATTAATTATGCCGAAAATATTGAAGAACTGGAATTGATATACAAGTATTTGTATTTAAGACTAAAAAACTCAACCAATGCCTTAGCAAATAAAGATGAAACTAACATTCCTTTAATAATTCAAGAAAAAATAATTGGAAAAGAATACGGAATAGACATATTAAATGATTTTGAAGGCAACTATGTTGGAACATTTGTTAGAGAAAAATTAAATATGCGATCTGGTGAAACAGACCGAGCGGTATCTGTAATAGATGAAAAATTTAATGATTTAGGTAAAATCATTTCAACACACTTAAAACATTATGGCAATTTAGATTGTGATGTGTTTGTTAGTAATAATAAAATTTACGTACTCGAACTAAACCCAAGATTTGGTGGTGGTTATCCATTTTCACATGAGGCTGGGATTAATATAGCTGCTATATATATAGAATGGATAAATAATAGAATTAACATTTCTAAATTTAATAATTATAAAAGCGAGGTTATGTATTCTAAATGTGATAGAATGTTAAAAAATTCAAGATAAATAGATAATAAAAATGGCTCCATATAAAAACATATTAAAACCAATTTTTGATTTCGTTATTGCGATAATTAGTTTAATTATTAGCTCCCCAATATTCATTACACTTATTATCATTTTAGTTATCGTTAATAACGGAAAACCTTTCTTTTTTCAAAAAAGAGCTGGCAAAAATGGTAAGACTTTTAGTATCATAAAGATAAAAACAATGAATGACAAAAAGGACATACACGGAAAATTGTTGCCATTCAATGAGAGAGTTACAAAAATAGGTGCATTTATTCGCAAATATTCGCTTGATGAAATCCCTCAACTTATTAATATCATTAAAGGAGATATGAGTTTAATTGGCCCAAGACCTTTGCATCCAGAATATTTACCTTTATACAACAAAGTACAAGCTAGGCGACATGAAGTGATGCCAGGAATTACTGGATGGGCACAAGTAAATGGGCGAAACACAATAAGTTGGGAACAAAAATTCAATCACGATGTTTGGTATGTTGACAATCAATCATTTGTATTGGATATAAAAATTTTGTTTTTGACCTTCTATAAAGTTATTAAAAAGAAAGATATTAATAATTCTGTCAGTGCTAATATGCCTGCATTTAAAGGAGCAGATGTTGAATAAAGAAATTGGATCAAGTTTTTATTTACTGGATGATTGCGATAATGAATTAATAGCATTAAAGCAAAACAAGATACCTATGTCGTTTGATAAATTCACTATTTATCATACAGGTAGAAATGCATATCTAGCATTATTAAAGGAAATTTCAAATAAGCAAAAAATAAATAAAATCTGGTTACCAAGTTATTTTTGCCACAATGTGATAAACAATATTTCAAATAATTTTAATAATGTTGACTTTTACTATATAAACCCCTTCAGATTAAATGCCAAGCTTAATATTGAGCAATTTGCCAATCAAGAGGATGTTGTAATTTTAAATAACTTTTGGGGATTAACTACTTATTCTTATAACCTAAACCCAAATGATAAACCTATTATAATTGAAGACCATTCTCACGGATGGTTAAGCAAACAATGCATCAAAAGCAAAGCCGATTATTGTATTAGTTCTATTCGTAAAACCTACCCAATCCCTTTAGGAGGAATCACTTGGCAACCTAACTCAAATTTCCCCCTCAACTTTTATGAAAACACAACTGATAAATTTGCTATAAAAGCCTGGGAAAAGCTTAATGAATCAATGTCGCAAAAGAGAAACTTTATAAAGGGTAACTCTGAAAATTTTAATAAAATTTATTTATCGCTTTTAGAAGAAGGTGAATCATTCGTTTCCAAATCAAATTCATATACAAAACCAAATGATTCTATCACAAACTATATAAAACATTTCATCGATTTAGATCCTAACATTTGTAAAAAAAACAATTTACAATATGTATATAAACATTTAAAACAGTCTGACCATTTTAAGGTCATTAAACGAAGAGGATACATAGCATTTGGGCTTTTATTAGTATTTAAAGATGAAAATCTATTTTATTCATTTAAATCTTATATGATTTTAAACAACATATATCCAGCAAATTTATGGCCTCAAAATGATTTAAAAAGTAATTGGAAACATCTTTTCAACATACACGTAGATTTTAGGTATAGTTTAGATGATATGAAATTTATAGTAGAAACCATCAATAATTGGAATCAAAAAAATTATGGACAGAGTAACTAAACAAGCAAATAATCCTTACCAATATAAGCGAAAACTCACGTCTTTCAATAGAGCAAGAGATGCGTGGAGCTCTATAATAGAGAAGTTTATAAAGCAAAATACAGATGCTACTGTCATTCTACCTGCATATATTGGATGGTCAAAAAACGAAGGTAGTGGAATTTTTGATCCAGTAGACAATACTAACATTCCATTCGCATTTTATGGCTTAAACAAACATTTGCAAATTGATTTTGAAGACTTCAAAAAAAAAGTCAAGACAAATACCAACCCAATTGTTTTATTAGTTCATTATTTTGGGTTTCCAGACTCTAACTATGATGAAATTGCTAATTGGTTAGATGAAGAGAATGTGTTTTATGTAGAAGATTCTGCACATGCAATGCTTACCGATTTAATTGGTGGAATTTGTGGCAGAAAAGCTGCTTACAATTTATTTGCACTCCATAAAATATTGCCATTAGAGACAGGCGGCTTATTAGTCGACAACCTAAAACAGAATCTCGAAATAGGCAGAAATCCTTCAAGCCTAACTAATACCCATAGTCTTGAATACGATTTCAAATCAATTTATGATAAAAGAATAACTAACTATAAACTTCTAATAAATCACCTAAAAGACATTAATGGAATAACTATTCTGTACCCAGAGTTGAAAGAAGGTGTTTGTCCACAAACTTTACCTGTTTTAATTCATGACACTAATAGAGATGCTATTTATTTTGAAATGAACAAAAGAGGATTCGGATTTGTGAGTTTATATCATACTATGATAGAGCAGTTAGAAAATTCGACCTTCGAATCAGCAATTTACACATCAAAACATATAATTAACCTTCCTGTCCATCAAGACTGTGAAGAGGCTGATTTAGTTGATATGATTAAAAATTTTAAACTAGTATTAAACAACGGTTAGATGCAATTAAAAATTTTAGATTTAAGCAATACTAATGATGTTCATCTTTATAATGAAGTATATAACTCCATTAAAGAGAAAATACCTTATTACAGAGCTGAATTTATTGATACTTTTTCTTTAGGATTAAAAAACACCTACTCTTTTTTATTTAGCGATGGTTCTAACCACATGATCATAATGCCATTTCATCTTCGTGAAATTGAGTATCATGACACTACAAAATATTATGATGTAATATCAACTTATGGTTATAGTGGTCCATTATTTAATGACACTGTCACTGATACAAGCATAAAACAATTTTGGAGCAAAGTTGATGAATGGTATGCCCAAAATAATATTGTTTCAGAATTTATTCGATTCAATTTAGGTAACAATCATTTATATTATTCTGGCACTTGTAATCCAACATTATTAAATATAAAAGGAAATCTTTTAGAGCCAAATACTCAATGGGAAAATTATGATAGAAAAGTTAGAAAAAATGTAAATAAAGCTATTAAACATGGTTTAAGAATTGACATTTATTATAGAAATATAACTCCTATTATATTCGAACATTTTTATAATATCTACATTGAAACTATGGATAGAGCAAATGCTTCTAAAGAATATTATTTTTCAAAACAAAAAATTGAATCTTTCATTGGCTCTCTTAAAGATAATTGTGCAATAGCAATTGCGTATAAAGAATCAACACCTATAGCATCAGAATTAGTGTTATTATCAAAATCAAATATGTATTCCTTTTTAGGAGGTACGCGATCAGATTATTTTAAGTTACGCCCCAACGATTTACTAAAAGATAAGTTAATTAATTGGGCTTATACCAATGGGTTCAAGCACTATATTTTAGGTGGTGGCTATGGAAGTAATGATGGAATTTATAATTTCAAGAAAACATTTTTTCCAAATGATGTAGCAATATTTTATACAGGTAGAAAAATAGTTAACAAGAACATTTATAACCAGCTTTCCAATATAACAGAAGAAACACCAAATACTAATGATACTTTTTTTCCTTTATACAGGAAATGAAATTAATATTATACTTTTGTTTAAAACTACGAACCACTTAAATACAGCCCTATTATGATTAACGACGGACATCTAGTAATCTCTTTAGACTTTGAACTTCATTGGGGAGTTTTTGATGTGCGAACCGTTGAAAGCTATAAAAACAACTTATTGCAAGTACGACCAGTGATTACCAGAATGATAGGGTTAGCTGACGCTTATGATGTTAAATTAACATTCTCAACTGTTGGCTTTTTATTTGCTGAAAACAAAGAAGAACTTAAAAAATACCTACCTAAAAACAAGCCTACCTATAAAAACCAAAAATTATCACCTTACCCTCTACTCGACTCAATAGCTGATACTGAAAATGAAGACCCATTTCATTATGCAAAATCGGTTATCAATGAGATTAAACAAAATGGAAATCATGAAATTGGCACTCATACTTTTAGTCATTATTATTGTCACGGATTGGGACAAACCGTTGAACAGTTTGAAGACGATTTAAATTCAGCAATTGCAATAGCAAAAGAAATGGATATTACTCTAGAGAGTATTGTGTTTCCAAGAAATATGATAAATTCAGACGACCCTATTGACAAACCATATATAGATGTTTGCTATAAAAAAGGAATCAAATCATTTAGAGGCAAAAAAAAAGCGTATATGTATAATGTTCACTCAACAAAATTTTATCACAGTTGGTATATTTTTAAATTATTAAGGATTACTGATGCTTATTTGAATGTTTCAGGAATCAACACTTATAGAGTAGAAAAATTCTATAAAAAAAATAAGATACTCAATTTACCTGCTTCCATTTTACTTCGAAATTACTCAAGCCTATTATCGTTTCTAGAGCCATTAAAGATCAAACGAATTAAGAGAGGTATGAAATATGCCGCTAGACACAATGAGATGTTCCATATTTGGTTTCATCCTCATAACTTTGGCACTCATACAGACAAAAACTTCAAAAATTTAGAAATGATTTTTAAACACTACAAAGAGCTAAACAAAAAATACGGCTTTAAAAGTGAAACAATGACTGGGCTTACTAACAAAATAACAGCTAAACATTAACTAAATACATTAACGACAAAAACTGTTTTTGGTCGTGTTTATTTGGTTGTTCTTGTCTAATTAGCTGATATTTAATCAAAATTTATCTGTTTTAAATGTATTGCATTCACATATTTAGTAACTTTAATATGTGTTTATTATAGAATTAATAGTTAGGTTTTATGTCCCAAGCTCCCTCACTAGACATGAAAATTGAATAGTAATAAACTTACTTAATAGTAACTTATGAATACTAAAATATGGTTATCTTCTCCACACATGAGTGGTAAAGAGCAGCAATATATAGACGATGCTTTTAAATCTAACTGGATTGCTCCTTTAGGGCCAAATGTAACTGGTTTTGAAAGCGACATTCAAAGTTATTTAGGAGAAGGTAGTAATGTAGCTGTATTAAGCTCTGGAACAGCAGCCATACATTTAGGATTGGTTTTACTAGGCGTTGCAAAAGGTGATGAAGTTATTTGTCAAAGTAAAACATTTTCTGCATCTGCAAACCCAATAGCATATTTAGGTGCAACTCCTATTTTTGTTGATAGCGAAAGCGACACATGGAATATTTGTCCTGAACAGCTAGAAATAGCAATAAAAGACCGAATAGCAAAAGGCAAAAAACCTAAAGCAATTATTGCAGTTCATCTATACGGAATGCCTTATAAAGTGTCTGAAATTAATCGTGTTGCAGAGACTTACAACATTCCTGTATTGGAAGATAGTGCCGAAGCGCTTGGTAGCACATATAGCAATGAAAAATGTGGTACATTTGGTACAATATCCATTTTGTCATTTAATGGTAACAAAATCATTACCACTTCTGGTGGTGGAGCTTTAGTTACTAAAGACAAAAGTATAAAAGATAAAGCCGTGTTTCTTGCCACGCAAGCTAGAGATAATGCTGTAGAGTATTTGCATTCTCAAATTGGTTATAATTACAGAATGTCTAATGTTATAGCAGGAATTGGTAGAGGGCAAATGCAAGTTATAGACAATCGAGTTGAGTTAAGACGACAAAACTATAATTTTTATGAGAGCCATTTAAAGAACATAAATGAGATTACTTTTTTAAGTGAGCCTAAAGGGCACTTTTCTAACAGATGGCTGTCTTGTATTTTAACTAATTCTGAAAAAACAAGAGAAGGATTAAGAATTGCTTTAGAGAAAGAAAACATTGAAAGTAGACCACTTTGGAAACCAATGCATCAGCAACCAGTATTTTTGGAATGTCCAAAATATTTAAACGGTGTATCTGATGACTTATTTAAAAAAGGATTATGTTTACCTAGTGGCTCTAACCTAACTGATAATGAGAAAAATAGAGTTTTATCAACTATACAAGCCTACTTTGATAACTAATGATTGAAATACTACATAAAATATCGCAAAAGTATGCATCTAAATGGCTTATAATGCTATTAGACTTACTTGTTGTGCTTTTTACTTTTTTTATAGCGTATCTCATTCGTTTTAACTTTAGTATTGATTTCGATATAAAACTTTTACTTAATCAACTTCCGTTTGTAGCATTAGCAGCATTTATTAGTTTTTTAAGTGTAGGTTCTCACAAAGGTGTTGTTCGTTTTACAGGTTATAAAGACATAATCAATATTATTATTGGTGTTAATATACTGGCAACAATACTGATTATTTCTACATTTTTGAGTAGAAAATTAAATTTCGATGACGTTTTTAATATTTCAGGGTCAATAATTTATATACACTTATTATTAAATATTCTTTTTCTCACTGGGTTTAAATTATTTATTAAATCGTTGTATAATAACTTAATGCAAGACTTTAAAACTACCAAAAGAGTATTAATTTTTGGCGCTGGTAATGCAGGAATGATTACCTACGACGCTATTAATAATGACTCAAAAAACGGTTATGAGGTTATTGGTTTTATTGATGATAATGAGCAAAAAGTTGGCAAAAAAATCAACCTATTAAAGGTTTATAGTCTTGATAAGATAAATAAGAAATTTGTAACAAATAATGACGTAGAAGAGGTTATTATTTCGGTTCAAAACATTGAATCGTCCAGATTATTACAAATTACAGGGCAATTATTTGCACTTGGCTTAAAAGTAAAAATTGTACCTCCTGTTCAACATTGGATTGATGGTGATTTAAGCTTAGGCCAGATTAAAGAAGTAAATATAGAAGATTTACTAGGCAGACAGCAAATCTCAATTAAAAACAGCGCATTGATTGATGAGTACGATAATCAAATTATATTCATTACAGGTGCAGCTGGATCTATTGGAAGCGAATTAGCACGTAAAGTTTCAGAATATCGTTACAAAAAACTAATACTTATTGATTCAGCTGAATCTTCACTTTACAATATAGAGCAAGAATTTAACCGAAACGGAAAAGTAAATTTTGATGCCATTGTTGGCGATATTAGAGATCATAACAGAATGGAACAGTTGTTTGACTTATACAAACCAAAAATTGTATTCCATGCTGCAGCCTATAAGCATGTTCCGTTAATGGAAAACAACCCATATGAAGCTGTAAGTGTTAATGTTATTGGCACCAAAAACATTGCAAGTTTATCAGTAAAATACAATGTAAATAAGTTTGTATTTATATCAACTGATAAAGCTGTAAACCCAACAAATGTAATGGGAGCAACTAAACGCGTAGCTGAACTTTATGTTAACTGCTTACAAGGGCAAAGACAAACAAAGTTTATTACCACTCGATTTGGAAATGTACTTGGTTCAAATGGTTCAGTAATACCTTTATTTAAAAAGCAAATTGAAAATGGTGGACCTTTAACCGTTACTCATAAAGATATTACACGCTATTTTATGACAATCCCAGAAGCTTGTCAATTAGTACTGGAAGCAGCAACTATGGGTAATGGTGGAGAAATTTTTGTGTTTGATATGGGAAAAACAGTTAAAATATTCGATTTGGCTGTAAACATGATAATCTTATCAGGTTTAAGATATCCTGAAGATATAGACATAAAAATAACAGGATTGCGACCTGGAGAGAAAATATATGAGGAGTTGTTGGCTGATGGTGAAAACACTAAACCAACATATCATGAAAAAATAATGATTGCTAAAACAAAGCAACTAGATATTAACGACATTGAACTTAAAATAGAAAGATTATGCTCTGCTAACATAAAAATGCAAAATTTGGAAATAGTATCTTTAATGAAGGAAATTATACCAGAGTATGTGTCAAATAATTCTAAATATGAAGTTTTAGATTCTTAAAATAATTTAACCTAACTAAAAATAAAATGACTACAAAAATTCAACCAAATAAGCTTATAAATGCATTTGCATTTTTGTCAATATTAATAATAACATCTTGTGGCACAAGAAAAGATCTTGTTTATTTTCAAGATGAAGTTCTTACTGAGGCTGATTTAAATTATACTCAAGATTCTGAATTAACTTTTATGGTTGGTGATTTGTTAACTATAGATGTATCAGCATTAGACCCAGAAGTAGTTAAACCATTTAACCTACCTCCTGTTTCTTACAATTCTACTGTAATTAGCGCTCAAGGTACATTAAGAATGCAAACTTATTTAATAGATAATAATGGTAATATTGAGTTTCCAGTTCTTGGAACAATAAAAATGGAAGGATTAACTCGCTCTGGAGCTAATGATTATTTAAAAGAGCAGCTATTAGAGTATGTTAAAAATCCTATAGTAAATATACGACTTGCAAACTTTACTATCACAGTTCTTGGAGAGGTAAATAAACCAGGAACATATACAATACAAGATGAAAGAGTATCACTTACAGAAGCATTAGGTTTAGCTGGTGATTTAACTATTTATGGAAAAAGAGATAATGTGTTTTTAATAAGAGAAAGAGATGGTAAAAAACAATACACCAAATTCGATTTAACATCTATAAGAGTTTTACAATCGCCTAATTATTATTTAGCTCAAAACGATGTTATTTATGTTGAGCCAAATAAAGCAAGAATTAGACAATCGTCTTACAACCAAAACAATGGTGTAATCATATCAGCTGTGGCAACTCTAGCTACAATTGCTGCTATTTTGATAAAATAATATTCTATAATCCAAAATGAAACAACAGGCCCAAGAATCAAATAGTGAATTAAGAGAAAAATTAGATTTATTCATTTCTAAATGGAAGCTAATTTTAGTATGTGTAATACTGGCTTTTATTTTAGCATTTTTGTATTTAAGATATGCAACTTACGAATACCAAGCTACAGCATCAATCAAAATTAATAATGATAAGAATAGTAGTAAGCTACCAGAAATATCATCACTAGAAACTTATGGTCTATTTTCTTCCGATTTCAGTAATATTACTGACGAAATGGAAGTTATTAAATCTAGAACTCTCTTAAGAAAAGTTGTAGAAGAACTTGATTTAAATATTAAATATATTGTTAGAGGGCGTATTAAAGAAGTAGAAGATTATTTAAACCCTCCTATTAGTATAAATTTTCTTGCGAACGATTCAATAATAAATAAAATAGACACAACACTGTATGTTAAAATACTTACTCCTACAAAGTTTAGCTTAACAAGTACAGAGAGTAACGAACTTTTAAATTTAGAAGCAGACGACGCAAGAGTTTATGCTTTTGGTGATAAAATAAAAACTGGTTTTGGAAATATTATTTTCACTCCTAATATTGAAAAAGACTCAGTTAAAGTTGGTGCCAGTATAAAAGTTGTAATGAGCTCTGTAGATAGAGTTGTTGAAGGTTATCAAGCTAAAATAAATGTGTCTAATAACATTGGTTCAGACATTATAAGTATTTCAGTTAATGAAAATCTAAAGGATAAAGCAAGTTTAATTTTAGATAAAATAATTGAAAAATATAATGAAGATGTCATCAATGACAAACAATTAATTGTTCAGGCGACATCAGATTTTATTTCCAATAGGCTACAACTTGTATCAAAAGAATTAGAAGAGGTCGATTTTACTGCTGAAACACTTCAAAAGAGTAATAGATTAACTGCTTTAGCATCTCAATCAAATATCTTTTTAGAAAGTGAAAGAGAAAATGAAACAAAGCTTATTAATACTGCAAATCAAATTCAGTTAATTGATTATGTAAAAGAACAAATTACTAGCAATAATAAAGAATCTGATATTTTACCAGCAGATATTGGTATTGCTGATAATTCTGTTTCTCAACTTACAAAAAGCCATAACGAGTTAGTGTTGCAAAGAGATAGAATTTTAAAAAATTCGAGCGAAAAAAACCCAACAGTAATAAACCTAAACAATCAAATTAATGCGTTAAAATCTAGCTTGGTATCTAGTTTAGATAATATGAGATCTACAAGTAAAATTACTTTGGATGCTTTAAGCCAAGAAGACGAACGCATTAGAGGTCAAATTTATTCGGCTCCTGGTAAAGAACGTCAGTTTAGAGATATTAAACGTCAGCAAGATATTAAAGAGTCATTGTATTTATATTTATTACAAAAGCGTGAAGAAACAGCAATACAATTAGGGCTATCATCTCCTAATGCGAAAATTATTGACAAAGCTTATACTTCAGCTATTCCAATAAGCCCTAAACGTTTATTTGTGTATTTAGCAGCACTTATTTTTGGAATTATGATTCCGTCGATGTTTATTTATCTATCTAGTATTTTAGATACAAAAATTCATAATAAAAACGATTTAGCGAAAGTTTTAACAATACCTTTCTTAGGAGATATTCCAAAATCAGACCCTAAACGAAGACTTATAAAAAAGGTAGATTATTCACCAAAAGCTGAAGCATTTAGAATAATAAGATCTAATATAGATTTTATTTTAAAAGGCAATAAAAAGAAGTGCAAAACACTTTTTGTAACGTCAACAAAAGCACAAGAAGGAAAATCACATACATCAATAAATCTAGCATCATCTTTAGCGTATTCTGAAAAAAGAGTTTTACTTATTGAAACTGATATTAGAGTACCAAAAGTAAATGAGTATCTAGAGATTAAAGCAGATAAAGGTTTAACAGATTATATATCTGACCCAGACCTAACTATAGATGATGTTACTACTTCTGTAAGCACTAATAAGTTTTTAAAGATAATTCCATCAGGCACTATTCCACCAAATCCTGCTGAATTATTAATGAATGATCGTGTTAGTACGCTTTTTGATGTAGCACAAGACGATTATGACTATATAGTTGTTGATACTGCTGCTGTTGGCTTGGTTACTGATACTTTACTAATTAGTAATTATGCAGATTTGTTTATTTATGTGGTTAGCGCAAATAATGTTGATAAACGACAATTACATATTGCACAAACGCTTTACGATGAAAACAGATTACCACATATGACTATTTTATTAAATGGAACTAATGATAAATCTAGAGGTTATGGCTATGGTTATGGAAACAATCCTCACAAAAAGAAAAAGAAATGGTGGCAATTTTATAAAAAATAGAAAACGCTATTAAATACAATAAGAAAAAGATTCTTTTCCTACTTCTGGAAAAGAATCTTTTTCTTTAAATGCTTTAGTTTTACATACATAGTATTTACGTTCTTATCTCGTAAATACTGCTTAAACTTTAATAAGTTAGACAAACTTTTTCCAATTAAAACAGCCTTTAACGATTTAGAATCATAAATTATATGGTGCTCATAGGTATATTCTCTATTCGACCAACGTCTTTTATAATCTACTTCACCTTTAGAGAAGTCTAATTCTGAAATACCATTTTGTAAAGACCAATCAAAAAGTTTATAAACTTCGTAATTACCAATGTTATATTTATAATACTCAATATCAAAAGTTCTTATTGCAACTACTACAATATGATCATATACATAGTTAATCGACATGGCAATTGGCTTGCTTTCATCATAAATTACGTTAAAAACAACTTTTTTTTCCAGAATCAAATCATAAATCAATTCTTCATAAAAACTCCAAATTGGCAATACTGTATTATGCTCGTTTCGTTGATCAAAACGCTTAAAAAGTAGCTCTTTAAGAGTTTGCATGTCGTTTTTATACTCCTCTTTAGAAATCGAACCGAAATATACTTTTTGTGAAATATTAAAACTAGACTCTATTTGTCTTACTCGACCTTTAAATCTGCTTTTGCTTTTAGACCCAAAACAAGACTGCAACACATCTTCCAAGCTTTCAAATTCATCTAAATTAGAAGACAAGCCTTTGTACTGTTTTATTTTATTAACCTTAATATTTGATGAATTATCATAGTTTTCAGTCGAAAAATAGTCAGGAACATCATAAACAACTACAACTCTACCCTTTAAATCGTCAGCTTTTAAATCTAGCTGATATGTCATGCCATTAGTTAAGTTTCTCCCTATATTTTCATAATAAGGTAACTTACTGTGCTTAACAAATTTAACACCTTTAACAGAACCAAAAGTAGTGGCTTCTGCACCATTACTAAAGTGCTTTAACCAGATAGTTTCGTAGGTTTTTGATGCAAAAGGGTTGTTTAACATATCTTTTTTTGATTGATTTAAAATTACAACTTACGTCGTGCTTTTTCTTGTTTTAGTAAATTAAGCTCTCTACTTGTTTGTCCAGCAACTGAAGTATTCTCTTCTGCTCGTCTAATTAAATAAGGCATAACATCTTTAACAGGTCCAAAAGGCACATATTTAGCAACATTATAACCGTTGGCAGCTAAGTTAAAACTTATATGATCACTCATGCCATATAATTGCCCAAACCATACTCTGTTATCACTTTTAGAAATATTCAGCTTATTCATCAACTCCATTGCCAAATAACAACTTTCTTCGTTATGAGTTCCTATAAAAAGTGAGATTTCATTTAAATTCTTTAAAATGTAATCTAATGTTTCATTGAAGTTAATATCTGTCGCCTCTTTTGTTACACATATTGGAGACTCATAGCCTTTATCTTCAGATCTTTCGCGCTCTTTTTCCATGTAAGCACCTCTAACTATTTTAAGACCTATTTTAAAACCATCACGCTTTGCACGTTCATGCAACTGTTTTAAATACTCTAATCTCCCACACCTGTAAAGTTGCAAGGTGTTATATACAATAGGAATATCTTTATTATACAAACGCATCATATCTTCACACAAATCGTCTGCAGCATCTTGCATCCAACTTTCTTCAGCATCAATCAATATTTCAACATCTTTCTCTTTAGCCAACTTACACACTGTATTAAAACGTGCTACTACTCTATTCCACTCTTGTGTTTCTTCGTCACTAAAAGGTTTTCCTTCGCCTTTTTTCTGATAGAGATGAAAACGTCCAAAACCTGTAGGCTTAAAAACCACAATTGGCATAGCTTCCTTTTCATCAGAAAAATTAATGATTTTTACAATTTTTTGCATTGCATCATCAAAACTCTGCTCTTCTTCCTTTCCTTCTACCGAAAAGTCTAGTACTGAGCATACACCTTTAGTGTACATTTTGTCAATAACATTAATACAATCGTCTTCGTTTACACCTCCACAAAAGTGATCAAACACAGT
This sequence comes from Aquaticitalea lipolytica, assembly GCF_014641635.1. GTDB lineage: Bacteria > Bacteroidota > Bacteroidia > Flavobacteriales > Flavobacteriaceae > Aquaticitalea > Aquaticitalea lipolytica. The sequence goes on from NZ_BMIC01000002.1 coordinate 243,720, forward strand.
AGAACGTATTAAACCTTCAACAGGTAAATGCGCTTTAAGTGCAAAATTTGTAGCAGCAGTGCCAATTCTAACTAAAGGTTGATGAGATATCATCTTAAACAAAAAGTAAGCTCTTTCAAGCTCTGAGTCGCTTTTTAATTGAAAAGCAACTTCGGTATTATCAAAAAGTCGTTTTGTAGTCATTGTTAAAAATAATAACAAAAATAAATATTCATAGGCTATTATTTTAGTAAAAACTGCTTATTTTCATTGTCTGTAAAAAGGAACGTTAGATACATGAAGTCAATACACACAAAATCATATTCAATTCACTTTAATTCAAACTGTTATACTGAGTTAAACAGCTATTTAGATGCACATCATTTTTCGAAAATATTCATATTAGTAGACACCAATACGCATAATTATTGTTTATCTGGTTTTATGTCAAATCTAAATACTGCCACTCCAATAGAGGTTATTGAAATTGAATCTGGTGAAGAAAACAAAACTATCGACACTTGTGTTGGTGTATGGAATGCTTTATCAGAACTTGGTGCAGACCGAAAAAGCTTAATGATAAATCTTGGTGGTGGAGTTGTAACCGATTTGGGTGGTTTTGTTGCATGCACTTTTAAACGTGGTATAAAATACATAAACGTTCCAACTTCACTTCTAGCCATGGTTGATGCTTCTGTTGGCGGAAAAACTGGTGTCGATTTAGGTGCTTTAAAAAATCAGATTGGTGTTATAAATTCAGGTGACATGGTGTTGATTGACACAGCATTTTTAGACACTTTGCCTCAAAATCATTTAAAGTCTGGATTTGCGGAAATGTTAAAACATGGTTTAATATACAACTTAAAGTACTGGAATAAGTTAATTGACTTATCTAAACTAACAATGAACGATTTAGACGAACTTATTTACGAATCTGTAATCATAAAAAAAGACATAGTAACTAAAGACCCTTTAGAAACCAACGAGCGTAAACACCTTAATTTTGGTCACACTTTAGGTCACGCTATTGAATCTTACTTTTTAAGTGAAGACAACAAAGAAGAGCTACTACATGGCGAAGCTATAGCTATTGGAATGATTTTAGAGTGCTATTTATCTGCTGAATTATTAAAATTTCCAAAAGAAGATTTAGAACATATAAATCTGGTTATCAAAAAGATGTTTAGAACAGTTGATATAAAACCATCTGATTACGATCCAATTATAGAGCTTTTAAAATATGATAAGAAGAACGAACATGGTAATATCAATTTTGTTTTATTAGAAGCTATTGGAAAACCTAAAATTGATTGCATTGTAGACAACGAACTCATATTTAAAGCCTTTGAGTACTATAAAAATAATTTAGAGCTTGAAAATAATTAAAAATATAGTGTACATTAGTAAAATAAATAAATCTAAAAAAACCTTAAATTCATCAAAATGAAAACAATAAAACACCTTACAATTTTATTACTCCTATTAGTTTCAACTAGTACTATAAGCCAAACGTTAAACAAAGGTTTTGTTAAATACGAAATGATTAGTGATGATGAAGATATGGCTATGATTGGAGCCATAACAATGATTAATTATTTTGATGAAAATCAATCTGCAGTTGAAATTAACATGATGGGTGGATTAATGATAACAAAAGTGTACACTAAATATTCAAACCCAAATGACTTAATAATGACCATGGATGCTATGGGTCAGAAATATGAAATAACCGAAATTAAAGATAAAGATGCCACAGGTAATGCTTTTGGACAACTAGATAATATTGAGTCTGTTAAATACGACAAAAAAGACACAAAAGAAATTTCTGGGTATAAATGCCATAAAGCAGAAATAAAATATAGTGATGGAAAAACTGCTGTGTTTTATATCACTAATAAAATTAACCAAAAGGCAATGCAAAATCCTAATCAAAAAGTACAGCTTGAAGGATACCCTTTAGAAATGGAAATTACTTCTGAAGAAGGCATTGTAAAAATAATAGCTACAGAGGTTTCAAAAAATCTTCCTTCAGGTAGTTTTATTGTGCCATCTGGTTTTGAAAAGGTAACTATGGAAGAATTTCAACAAAAAATGGGTGGATAACCTGTTTTTCTGTGATTAGCTGTGTGAAATCTGCTATAATTTTCAGTACTAAATAAAAGACGACTTATTATTGCGGTTGAGTTTCTGAAAAGAAATTTAACCGCAATTAATTATACATGTTGTTATACACAGTACTTTTATTTCCATTTTTTTATTAATTCTGTCATTCCTTTTTCAATTCCACTATAATAATCTCCTTTTTTAAACTCGGGAATAATTGTTTCATCAATAACTTTTTTACAAAGCTCATCTGTCAGAATTTTTTCAGTCCCATAACCTGTCGAAATTCTAATTTCTTGAAGATTTTTACTGAATAGAATTAAAAGTCCATTATCCGTTTCTGAATTCCCAATTCCCCATTCATTTGCTAAATCCGTTGAATAATCACTAATATTCTCATATGGTACAATTGAGTTTACCGTAACAATTGCAATTTCACGAGTTGTTTTTTCCTCATATTCAGAAATTATTTTTGTCAGATTTGAAATTTGAACATCATTAAAAACTTTTTCATAGTCTGACACAGAACCAATCGGAAATGGGAAATCACCAATACTGCCTAAAACCAAGTCAGATTTAGTTTCAGAGTATTCTTTTTCATGTTCAGCCCAGGCTTTTTTTGAATTGTAAGCTGCAAAAGGAACAGCAACAAAAGCTGGTAAAATATACGATAAGAGAAAATACAGAATCCCAACAGAACCGATTATTATTAATATTTTTTTCTTCATTTTATTTTTCCTCGGTATTGTATACAACTTATTTTAAAACTACAAATACCTTTCCTTAATCACATTACAATGATGTGCTTCATGACCAATAATAATAAACCCAATCGCTCTAGCTGAAATTGGACTGTTACTTGCAGTTCCTATATGTTTTAGCATATCATCAGAGAAGCTATTAAATAAAGCTATTGTAGCTTGCCTAACAGCATTATATTCAGCAAGCAAACTTTCTAATGTTCTTGGGTTAGCATTACCAGTTAAAGCATAATCATTTTCTTCAAATCCTGGCAAAGCTGTTTTGTCATTTCTTGCAACTCGCAAAGCTCTGTAAGCAAATATGCGCTCTGTGTCTATAATATGCTGTATAATATCTTTTACTGTCCACTTACCCTCAGCATATCTGTATTCTAGTTTATCTTTAGGTATAGCATTTAAAAATGCTTCGGTAATTGCGTGATTAGATTTTAAACCTTCCTTTAGGTTTAGATTAGCCGCTTTAGCTATATAAGTTCCGTAATACGGATTATATTCTTCTGGAGAAAGATTGTTTGTAGTCATTTTATGAGTTTAAAAACATAAATGTACAAAAAACCCTTTATCAAATAATCAATAAAGGGTTTAGTTAGTTTTTGCGTTTATATTACTTATAAATCGCTAAAAATATTATGCATTAATCGCTTTTTATCATTAATACTCTCTTCTAGAGATATCATAGTTTCTGTTCTGTAAACACCTTCTATATCGTCTAACATAAAAATAATGTCTTTAGCATGTGTTGTGCTTTTAGCCCTAATTTTACAAAATATATTAAACTTACCTGTAGTGATATGCGCAACAGTAACAAAAGGAATTTCATTTATACGAGCTAAAACAAACTTCGTTTGTGAAGTGTTTTGCAAAAAGATACCAACATAGGCTATAAACGAATATCCTAACTTCTTATAGTCTAATGTTAAAGAAGAACCCTTTATAATTCCAGCTTCTTCCATCTTTTTTACTCTAACATGAACAGTTCCAGCAGAAATCAACAGTTTTTTTGCGATATCTGTAAACGGAACTCTTGTATTATCAATCAACATATCTAATATTTGATGATCGATTTCGTCTAACTTAAATTTCCCCATTTTTTGTCTATTTGTAAAATTATACACAAAAATAATGCAATTCCACTGATAATATTGCACGTAAAAAGCAAAATTTTACAAAATAATTGAGAATATTTCATTGCCAATGTAAACGAAATCGTTTTCGTTTCCTTCAGCTATATTTTTTTTATTAGAATTTAGAACCGTTTTCTCTTCAGCATCTATTTCATTATGTCCGAAAAAATGTTTCAAATCTGAAATTTGTTCAACTTTAGGTATAAACTTTAGTTCATTATCAACTAAAGTCTCTTGGTATTGTATGGCAATGTCTAAAATCTGCTCTTTATTACCCAATTTCAACTTAGCATTACGGATAATTATATCATAAAAGCGCTTTTCATTTTCTGGAATTTTAAAATAATCTTCATAACCTTCTCCATCTAGTTGATCAGAAGCTATATAATGAATTGCAATAAGCAAAGATTGAAAAATATACTCTCTTACTACTTCCCTATTATAATCACCTTCAAAATGACCAGCTTCAAACAAAACAGTTGGTACATTATAGCTCTGAAATGTATCACCAACACAATTTATATTAAAAGCATCATCGTAAATACCTACTTGCTTTGGTATCTGTAATTGCAGGTTTTTATTCATTTTAACTATAATCGCCATTGCAATTTTACGATTGTCAGTTACTGTACAAGCTTCATCTTGTGCTGGAGCAAGAAAAGACACTGTTGCAGGTTTATTTATGTTTCCTGCACTAAAAATGGTACGCTGACCATGTAAATTAAAACAGAAGTCTGGCTTAAACTTATTAAAAAAAGTACGCAACGCAACACTTTCTGGCTGCGAAAGATCTTGAGCATCCCTATTTAAATCAATTTCATTAGCATTTAAGCGCGTATAAGCCTTTGCGCCATCTGGATTAAGCATTGGAATAATAGCAATTGTACAAGCTTTTAAAATCGATTTAATTTCATTTTCTGATGAATCATTAAAAAGATTACATAAATCTAAAACTGCTTTTGTGGTTGTGCTTTCGTTTCCATGCATTTGCGACCACATTAAGATTTTAGTTTTACCAGAACCAATTTTTATAACAGAAATATTTTCACCTAAAACGGATTGACCAATAGTTTCTATTAAAAAATCATCACTGTGTTTTTTAATTAACGGCTTAAGATGTTGACTAAAAATATAACGACCATAAAGCGCTGTTTCTTTATGTGTTTTGAAGAGATTTTGTAGGAGTTGTAAATTCATGTATTAAAGTTGTTATACAAATGTAAACAATTAAGAATTTACAATTGTAAACATTAAAATTTAATAAATGTGTATACTTATGTAAACGTCATGGTGCTAATTAAACATGTTTTTATACTTGAAATTTTTGACGATTATTACTAAATATTTATATTATTGTTTTTCAGTTATTTAAAGATTATTATATGTAGTTTTAATTTAATATTAATGTGATTTATATGTTAAATATGTTTACAAATTCATGTATAATATTTACATTTGTAACACAGTAATCTAAATTTTAAAGTTTACAATGATAAACAGTGATGATTTTGCTAAAAGACTACAAAAAGTCATCGATTTTTATGGAGAATCAGCTTCTTCTTTCTCTGAAAAAATTGGTGTACAGCGCTCTAGTATTTCTCATATTTTATCTGGCAGAAATAAACCGAGTTTAGATTTCGTTATGAAAATTTTAGACACTTTTCCTGAAATAGAATTATATTGGCTACTAAATGGTAAAGGAAATTTTCCTTCCACTACATCTTCAGATATACCTGAAACTAAAACTCCAGAAATTCCTTTTGAGGAAAAAATTGAAGTTCCAAAAACTATAACTCCTCCAGTAAACAACAAAACGATAGAAAGAATCGTCATTTTTTATACTGATGGAACATTTAAAAATTTTAATAAAGAATAGCTTTCTTTTACTAATTTTGTGTTTCAAACTTAATTGATGAAATTTTTTACTTATTTACTCATTTGTATTGTTTTTGTTAGCTGCTATAATAAAGAGCGTAATTGTAAAGATTATAAAACTGGTACTTTTGAATTTACTTACATAGTTGATGGTGTTGAAAAATCTGGGAGATTTATTAGAACTGATTCGTTAAATATAGATTATTACGAAAATAAAATAGATTCTGCTTCTGTACGATGGATAAATGATTGCGAGTTTATTCAGAAAACAATTAACCCAAAAAACATGGCCGAAGAAAATGCCATTCATTTTAAGATATTATCAACGACAGACAGCACTTACACTTTTGAATATAAATTAGCTGTAAAAAAAGCAAACCAAAAAGCACGCGTAGAACAAGGAACAGCAAAAAGAATAAAATAATATGTTAGATTTTTTACTTACCAGCGATGCCATAATGGCTTTACTAACGCTAACTTTTTTAGAAATAATTTTAGGTATTGATAATATTGTTTTTATATCTATAGCTGCAAATAAACTGCCAGAACATCAACAATCTAAAGCTACAACTATTGGGCTTGTTTTAGCTATGGTACAGCGTATTATATTGCTTTTTTTTGTGTCTTTTTTAATTGGACTTAAAGAACCTTTTTATACTATTGATACTTCATGGTTGCATGTAGCAATAAGCTGGCAAGCTGTAATTTTATTTGTTGGTGGATTGTTTTTAATTTATAAAAGCACATCAGAAATTCATGAAAAAGTAGAAATGCCTTTGCATGACGAAAATGAATTGAAGGGTAAAAAAATTAAATCGCTTTCACATGCTATTACTCAAATACTAATAATAGATTTTATATTTTCAGTAGACTCTATACTTACAGCTGTTGGAATGACAAATGGTTTACATCCAAACCATAATTACACACTTGTACTAATGATTATTGCTGTAGTAATATCTATTGGTGTTATGATTGGCTTTGCAAATCCGATACGTAAATTTATAAACGAGCATCCAAGTATGCAGCTATTGGGTTTAGCATTTTTAATTTTAATTGGATTTATGCTTATTACTGAAGCAGCTCATTTATCGCATACCAAGTTTCTTGGCAATGAAGTTGGTGCAATACCAAAAGGGTATTTGTATTTTGCTATTGCATTTTCTCTATTTGTTGAGTTTCTCAACTTTAGAATACAGAAAAAACATAAAAAATAATTAAAAAAGGTGTAATTAAAAAATTACACCTTTTTAGTTTTATCTATTGTTATTCTTTGTTGCAATTCGGTATAAATAATAAGCTATTAAAGCTAGCAACACTATTATGACAACTCTACCCATAATATTAAGTTTTTAATTTATTTTAAAATAGTTTTACTTGACCATTTTCATCTAACTCATCATCATCATCATCATCATCATCATCATTAGATGTGTCATTTACAACATCATCTACTTCTACTTCTTCCTCATCAATAACATCAATTTCTTCAGCAGGCACTTCTTCAGGAGCTTCATAAGGTAACGACTCTAATAAATTCACTTGCTTTATTCTGTCTGTAGTTAACTGGTTACCAAGTGCTTTTATTCCTTTTACAGCTATAAAATCTTCAAAGTTTAGCTCTAAATTATCTCTCTGATCTTTGCCTCTTTCTTTATTAAATACAATTTCTGCGATTGGCCTCCAGTCTGTTGATACAATTTCTAATTGAGATTTACCATGATCAGAAATAAACAACTCTTCTTTGTTCTCATTTTCAATTAAAAAACGCTTAACAAAATAGCGCTCCTTTTCACCATCATAATACAAAGCAGAAATAGGCTTTTTAGGCACCCATTTTTCCAACACAATCATATCATCGTCAAAATGCGTAGTCAATTCAGGTAAAATAGTTTTTATAAGCCCAGATTGTGTAATAACTAATAATCTATCTTCTCCTCTAAACTCACCAATAAGTTCACCTCTACCATCTACATTAAGCCTTTGCACAGCGTCATCAAACCAGATTTTACGAGGTTTTAATGTAGATAAACCTTTTTCTTTAAGCTCAATTTTTTTAACTGCATATTTAGTAACAACATTACCTTTTGAGTTTCTTCCTTTAATAAGAATATCGGCAAAATCTAAATCCCATTTTAGTTTTTTAATGCTACCAACCTGACGCAAATAAATAGTAATAACCTCAGCTTCTCCGTTTGGATTAGCTGAAAAATACAACATAGATGAGCCTTTGGTTTCATTAGTTAAATCGTACTCTTTATCTCTTGTTGTTCCTGTTACTGCAAATCGCTTTACATAAGATGGACCTTTTGCTCCATCACGATAAATCATATTGTAAATGGTACGTTTGTCTTTTTTCTTAAACACAGCAACATGAATGATATCTTTACCTATAAACTTTTTATCATCCACTTTAGTAACCATCATTTTACCTTCTTTGGTAAAAACAATTATATCGTCAATATCACTACAATCGCACACATACTCATCCTTTTTGAGTGATGTACCAATAAAGCCCTCTTCTCTATTAACATAGAGTTTAGTGTTACGAATAACTACTTTGGTAGCATCTACATCATCAAACAATCGCAATTCTGTTAATCGCTCTCTTCCTTTACCATAATCGTTTTTAAGACGTGTAAAATAAGCTATAGCATAATCTGTTAAATGCTCTAAATCATGTTTTACTTGTGCAATTTGCTCTTCTAAAGCATCTATTTTTTGTTGTGCTTTATCAATATCAAATTTAGAAATACGTTTAATACGAATTTCGGTTAAACGCACAATATCTTCTTCTGTAATTGCACGTTTTAAATGTTTTATATGAGGTTGCAAACCTTTGTCTATAGCAGCTATAACACCTTCCCAGGTTTCTTCTTCCTCAATATCGCGATAAATCCTGTTTTCAATAAAAATACGCTCTAAAGACGCAAAATGCCACTGCTCCTCAAATTCATCTAATTTAATTTCTAAGTTAGATTTAAGTAACTGCACAGTATGATCTGTTGAACGACGTAACATTTCTGTAACACCAATAAACAAAGGCTTGTTGTCTTCAATTACACAACCTAAAGGTGAAATTGAATTTTCGCAATTTGTAAATGCGTATAAAGCGTCAATAGTTTTATCTGGTGAAATTCCAGAAGGTAGATGTACTAAAATTTCAACTTCGGCAGCAGTATTGTCTTCAATTTTCTTAATTTTTATTTTCCCTTTGTCATTTGCTTTAAGAATTGAATCTATTAACGACGTTGTTGTGGTTCCGTATGGAATTTCAGTTATTGCTAATGTGACTTTATCTATTTGAGAAATTTTTGCTCTTACTCTAATTTTACCACCACGCACTCCATCACGATAATCACTACAATCAGCAATTCCTGCTGTTGGAAAATCTGGTAGAATAGTAAAGTTTTTTCCTTTAAGATGCTTAATAGAAGCATCGATAAGTTCGATAAAATTATGTGGTAGTATTTTTGTTGATAAACCTACAGCAATACCTTCTCCTCCTTGCGCTAATAGTAACGGAAACATTACAGGGAGATTTACTGGCTCTTTACGACGACCATCATAAGATGATTGCCATTCTGTGATTTTTGGATTATATACTACATCTAAGGCAAACTTAGATAAACGAGCTTCAATATAACGTGATGCTGCAGCACTGTCACCTGTAAGGATGTTTCCCCAGTTACCTTGCATATCAATTAGTAAGTCTTTCTGACCAATTTGTACCATTGCATCTCCAATACTTGCATCTCCATGAGGATGATATTGCATAGTATGACCAACAATATTGGCTACTTTATTGTAACGACCATCATCTAAATCTTTCATAGACTGCATTATGCGTCGTTGCACAGGTTTAAAACCATCTTCGATAGCAGGAACTGCTCTTTCTAAAATTACATACGATGCATAATCTAAAAACCAGTCTTTATACATACCAGTAACTCTGGTAATAGTTTCTTGGCTCGCAGATTCTTGATGCTCTCCGTTTTCGTTATGTGAATTTTCAGTATCTAAACTCATTAAAGGTTTTAATTATTTTGAAGGTTATTCTTAAGTATTTTTTTTAATGATTGACTTATATAGTTTTGCTTTTTTTTTGCTAAAAGAGTTACGTTAAAACAACTCTTAATTTTATTTCCGTTTTTAGTTTTATAATACAATACTAATCGTTGATAAACAATATAATTTTGAAACTTAAAAGCAATCAAATCGGTTTTATCAAACTCTACAACATGCTCTCTATAATTAAAATACTCAGAGAGTATAAATCCTCTGTTGATTAGGATTAAATTTAATCCGTCGCTATTATATTCAAAATACTTTGAAATAATATAAATTAAAAAGAACAAAAAAGCTACTCCAAAAACCAATAATAAAAATGTATGGGATGCTATATTTCCAAAATCAGTAAAAACATTAAACACAACCAATAGATAAACAACAAAAATGAACAGTAAAAAGTATACTGAAACAATTTTATTCTTAACCTTTATATTACTAGTTCTCATTAATTTCTTCTACGATATCAAGCTCTACTTTTAGATTGTTTATAATAAACTCCTGCCTATCTGGTGTGTTTTTACCCATATAAAACTCAAGTAAATTTTCAATAGACATATCTTTATCTAGCATTACTGGATCTAAGCGAATATTCTCTCCTATAAAATTAACAAATTCATCTGGCGAAATCTCACCAAGTCCTTTAAATCTGGTAATTTCTGGTTTTGGTTTCAGCTTTTCTATTGCGTCTCGACGTTCTTGGTCTGAGTAGCAATATATTGTTTCTTTTTTATTTCTAACTCTAAACAAAGGTGTTTGCAGAATATACAAATGCCCTTCCTTTATTAGTTCAGGAAAAAATTGCAAGAAAAAAGTAATAAGCAATAATCGAATATGCATTCCATCAACGTCAGCATCTGTAGCAATAACAATGTTGTTATAACGTAAGTCTTCAATTGACTCTTCTATATTTAAAGCTGCTTGTAAAAGATTAAACTCTTCGTTTTCGTAAACAATTTTTTTGCTCATTCCATAAGAATTAAGCGGTTTACCACGCAAACTAAATACAGCTTGTGTGTTCACATCTCTAGATTTTGTAATACTACCAGATGCTGAATCTCCCTCTGTGATAAATAGAGTTGATTCTAAGTTTCTATCATTTTTAGTGTCCCCAAAATGTACGCGACAATCACGCAGTTTTTTATTATGAAGGCTAGCCTTTTTAGCTCTATCTTTTGCTAATTTTCTAATTCCTGATAACTCTTTACGCTCACGTTCTGCTTGAAGAATTTTTCTCTGAATTTTATCAGCAGTTTCAGGGTTTTTATGTAAAAAATTATCTAGATTGGTTTTTAGAAAGTCATTAACAAAGGTTCTAACAGTTGGCAAATCTCCACCCATATCTGTAGAACCTAATTTAGTTTTTGTCTGGCTTTCAAAAACTGGCTCTGTAACTTTAATTGCGATTGCAGAAACAATTGATTTACGAACATCTGATGCCTCATAGTTTTTACCATAAAACTCTCTTATGGTTTTTACTAATGCTTCTCTAAATGCAGCTAAATGCGTTCCTCCTTGCGTGGTGTTTTGTCCGTTAACAAAAGAGTGATACTCTTCGCTATACTGTGTTTTACTATGAGTTATGGCAACTTCAATATCATCACCTTTTAAGTGAATAATTGGATAAGCCATATCAGATTCATTGATGTTTTCTTCCAATAAATCTTTTAATCCATTTTCGCTAAAATATTTTTCACCATTAAACATAATGGTAAGCCCTGTGTTGAGATACACATAGTTTTTGAGCATTTTCTCAACATACTCATTACGATACTTATAATTTTTAAAGATAATATCATCTGGAATAAAAGACACCTTAGTCCCTTTTCGTCTTGATGTATCATCCAGTAAATCTTGATTAATTAGGTTACCTTGTTCAAACTCAGCTGAAGCAGATTTTCCGTCTCTAGTTGATTCAACTCTAAAAAAAGAAGATAACGCATTAACAGCCTTTGTACCTACTCCATTTAATCCTACAGACTTCTTAAAAGCTTTTGAATCATACTTTCCTCCTGTATTCATTTTAGATACAACATCAACCACTTTACCTAAAGGAATACCACGACCAAAATCTCGCACAATAACTTTATTACCTTGAATTGAAATCTCGATAGTCTTACCAGCTCCCATAACGTATTCGTCAATAGAGTTGTCTAAAACTTCTTTTAAAAGTATATAAATACCATCGTCTGGAGATGAACCATCACCAAGCTTACCAATATACATTCCTGGTCGCATTCGAATGTGTTCTTTCCAATCGAGTGAACGTATGTTATCTTCAGTATATTTGGTTTCTTGAGACATAAATTAAGGTGCAATTTTTTGACAAGTTGCTAATATAACATTTCGAGATAAAAAATGAAACCGCATTACAGTAAAGTAATTAACAATGTTTTTAGCTTGTTTGTTGAGAAAACTATATTAAAGTTCAGCTTTTTCTTTTAAAAGAGAATTTCTTGTCGTCAACAATTTTATCATGTAGTTTTTAAGGAAAAGTTTATTTACCAATTTTCCAAAAATACCAAATGGGCTTTCAAAATAAAACTTATCAATCATTAAGGTCTGATTACCTTCAGTTTTAAAAATGTGCTCATGTTTAAAAGATTTGAAAACTCCAGAAACCATTTCGTCTACAAAATAATTAGGAGCATCAAAAGCAGTTATTTTTGATGTCAGTTGTTGCTTAATTCCAAAGTGAGTCGCTTCCCAAGTAACAGATTCTCCCAATGCTATTAGCCCTGAAGTTTTACCTGCAATAGCTTTTTCATTAGAATGTTTAAGAGACTCTTGATGAAAGTCGATGTTTCGAGCTAAATCGAAACAAGTTTTTATGTCGGAATTAATATAAGTATGTAGTTGAATTAGTGGCATTATACATTAAACAAGAAATGCATCACATCACCATCTTTTACAATATAATTTTTACCTTCAACTCTCATTTTACCAGCCTCTTTTACTTTAGCCTCACTACCAAAAGAAGCAAAATCTTCATATCCAATAACTTCTGCTCTAATAAAACCTTTTTCAAAATCTGTATGTATTACTCCTGCTGCTTGTGGTGCAGTAGCGCCAACATCAATCGTCCAAGCTCTGACTTCTTTTACTCCTGCCGTAAAATAGGTTTGCTGATTTAATAACTTATAAGCCGATCTGATTAATTTTGAAGAACCTGGCTCGTCTAATCCAATATCTTGTAAGAACATTTTACGCTCTTCATAATCATCTAATTCATTAATATCTGCCTCTGTACCAACTGCAAGAACTAAAATTTCAGCATTTTCATCTTTAACAGCTTCTCTTACCTTTTCAACATATGCATTGCCTGTAGCTGCAGATGCTTCGTCAACATTACAAACATACATTACAGGTTTGTCTGTTATAAATTGAGCTGGACTCACAAATTCTTCATAATCTTCTTTAGAAAACTCAAGCGCTCTAACAGAAGTTCCTGCTTCTAAAGCAGATTTAATTTTTAATAATACAGCCTCTTCTTTCTGCGCTTCTTTATTCCCTGTTTTGGCTGCACGTTTAACTTTTTCAAGTTTTTTATCTACGGTTTCTAGGTCTTTTAACTGCAATTCCATATCGATAGTCTCTTTATCTCTAATAGGATTTACATTACCATCAACATGAACAATATTATCATTATCAAAACAACGCAATACATGCAAAATAGCATCAGTTTCTCTAATATTAGCCAAGAATTGGTTACCAAGACCTTCACCTTTACTTGCTCCTTTGACCAATCCAGCAATATCAACAATTTCAACTGTTGCTGGTTGCACTCTAAGCGGTTTTACTAATGCTTCTAGTTTTTCTAGTCTTGGATCAGGCACGTTTACAATTCCAATATTAGGTTCTATAGTACAAAAAGGAAAGTTTGCACTTTGTGCCTTTGCGTTAGATAAACAGTTAAATAAGGTTGATTTTCCTACGTTTGGTAATCCTACAATTCCAGCTTTCATTGATTATATTTTTTTCAGAGTGCAAATATAATTGATAGACTTATTTATTTTAGTATAAATTATAAATAAGTGCTTAAATGTTATTCATACATAATGAATATTTAAAAAATCTAGTATATTTATAAAAATAATCTCCTAAAATAATTAAAATATGAAACACTTTCTACTCTTGATGTTTACAGTATTTAGCATCAATTTTTCTTTTGCGCAAAACGTTACTGGCTTAGTAACAGATGCATCTGGAACTCCAATAGCTGGAGTTAATGTCGTTGAAAAAGGAACTACCAATGGTGTAGTTACAGATTTTGACGGAAAATATAGTATTGCTGTTGATGGTAATGCAACTTTAGTATTCAGCTATGTTGGTTCAAATACACAAGAAATTGCCGTTAACAACCGAACTACTATTAATGTTACACTTGAAGATGGTGTTAGTCTTGATGAAGTCGTTTTGGTTGGTTCACGTAGTCCTAAAAGAACATCTGTAGATACAGCTGTAGCAATAGATGTTATAGATGTATCAGAAGTTACCACTCAAGTTGGTAAAGTTGAAATAAATGAATTATTACAATATGCTGCACCTTCTTTTAATGCTAATAAGCAATCAGGATCAGATGGTGCTGACCATATCGATCCAGCATCGTTAAGAGGATTGGGACCAGATCAAACATTAGTATTGATTAACGGAAAAAGAAGACACCAATCTTCATTAATAAATATTTTTGGTACTAGAGGTCGTGGTAATACAGGAACTGACTTAAATGCTATTCCTGCATCTGCAATTAAAAGAATTGAGATTTTACGTGATGGTGCATCAGCGCAATATGGATCAGATGCTATTGCTGGTGTTATAAACATTGTACTAAAAGATAATGTTGATGAATTTTCAGGAAGTGTAAACTATGGATTTTATAGCACTAATGCAGATGTAGACACAAGTGCATTTGGTGAATATGGCGCATGGAATACTGATGGATACAGATTAGATACAGAACGTGATGGAAATGCTATTGGAAAAGACAAAAATTTTGATGGTGGTTCTGTAAAAGTAACTGCTAACTATGGTTTTAAAATAGGCGAAAAAGGTGGTTATGCTAATTTTACTACTGAATATTTAAGCAAAAACAAAACATTACGTCCTGCTTTCGACTTTAGAAAAGGATTTGGTGAAGCAGCTATTGATGGATTCAATTTCTTTGGAAATATGGCAATTCCTGTTTCAGATAAAACTGAAGTATATGCTTTTGGTGGTCGTAACTATAGAGATACTGATGCTTATGCATTTACCAGAAATGGTGGTGAGCGCGTTGTAGAATCTATTTATCCTGACGGATTTACACCTCGTATTACATCAAATATCATCGATAATTCTATATCAGCTGGTGTTAGAACAGAAACTGGAAGCGGCTGGAAAGTAGATATTAGCAATACTTGGGGAAAGAATTTTTTCCATTACTATATTAAAGGAACACTTAATGCCTCTTTAGAAGATGTGTCACCAACTGATTTTGATGCTGGTGGACATAGTTTAAGTCAAAATACTGTTAATTTAGATTTTTCTAAATATTATGACAATGTTTTAAGCGGAATGAATTTAGCTTTTGGTGCTGAGTACAGAACTGAAAACTTTATCATTTTTGCTGGTGAAGAAGGTTCATACGGAACTTATACTGAAGACGGATTACTAATTACAGATCCATCAACTCAAACACAAGCAGAAGACGATTTTGGTAATCCACGTCCAGGCGGCTCACAAGGTTTTCCTGGCTATAGTCCAGCTAACGAAGTTGATAGAAGTAGAAGCAATTTATCATTGTATGCAGATGCAGAATTTGATTTATCAGAAAAGTTCTTACTGAGTGCTGCTGCACGTTTTGAAAACTTTAGTGACTTCGGAAGTACATTAAATGGGAAGTTAGCTGCACGTTTAAAAGCATCTGACAATGTTAATATTAGAGGTTCGCTAAGTACTGGCTTTAGAGCACCTTCTTTAGCTCAGATTTATTACAATTTAAAGTTTACAAACTTTGTTGGAGGACAGGCTTTAGAGTCGTTATTATCTCCAAACAACAGTCCTGTGACTGCTTCATTTGGAATTGGTCCACTAAAAGAAGAAAAAGCATTTAACGCTGCACTTGGGTTTACTGCTAAATTTGGTCAGTTTACTGCTACTATTGATGGTTACTATATTGCTGTTAAAGACAGAATTGTATTAACAGGTAATTTTGATGCGCCTCAAATTCCTAATGTTGAAGCTGCGCAGTTCTTTGCTAATGGTGCTGACACAAAAACCACTGGTTTAGATGTTATTTTATCTTGGAAAACAAACATAGGCGAAGACAGTTCGTTTGGAGCAACTTTTTTAGGAAACTTTAATGATATGAAAATCGACAAAGTTCTTAATGGTTCTCTAGATGAACAAACTTTCTTTGGAGAACGAGACAAAGCATTCTTATTAGCTTCTGCTCCTGATAGTAAATTGAGTTTAAACCTTAATTATAATAAAAACTGGTTTGATGCTGGATTAACATTTACTCGCTTTAGTGAAGTACAATTATTAGATTTCCAAATGTTTGAAGACCCAGCTGATTATGGTGGATTTAACCAACAAATTATCGCTGCAACAGATACTTATGAAGCGAAAATGGTTACTGACCTAAATTTAGGATTTAGACTTTCTGAAAATTTAAAACTAAATGCTGGTAGTAATAATCTATTTAATGTATATCCAGATCAACAAGACGATTGGACTGAAGGTGGTGGTTACTGGGATTCTGTACAAATGGGATTTGGTGGTGCTTACTACTACTTAAAAATGAATTATAAATTTTAATACTTAATAATAAGCATAAAAAAACCGAGCGATATCGCTCGGTTTTTTTTATATAAACTATTTAAATCCTTATTCTTCAGGATGCATAAAACGTTGTTTACCTAATAAAGCTTCTTCTGTTTCTACATGACTATCATCAGGAACACAACAATCTACAGGGCAAACAGCAGCGCATTGAGGTTCTTCATGAAACCCTTTACACTCAGTACATTTATCAGGCACTATATAGTAAATTTCATCGCTTACAGGTTCTTGAGCTTCATCAGCATCTACTTCTTTCCCATCAGGTAAAACCACTCGTCCAGACAAGCTTGTTCCATCCTTATATCTCCAATCATCTGCACCTTCATATATTGCTGTATTAGGACATTCTGGTTCACAAGCACCACAATTTATACATTCATCTGTTATTATTATTGCCATAGCATTTTTCTTTTCTAACTTTGCGGAGCAAAAATAAAGCCAAAACCATTCATAACCAAATACAGAATGAATTTACAACAAAGAATTAACGCTTTTGTTAAGTTAGGAGATTTTTTAAGTCAATTTTCGCCAGATGGTATTCATAAAAAAGATACAATTGAGAAAAATGATTTGTTTTTTGATGGGTTTAAACACCAGATTAAATTAGCAGAAGAGCACAATGCTTGGTTTAATAAAGAAAACGTTTTATTTTCCTTAGATGGATGGTCTAAGTCATTAAACAACAGCAATATTAATAAATGGAT
Source organism: Aquaticitalea lipolytica (assembly GCF_014641635.1). GTDB lineage: Bacteria > Bacteroidota > Bacteroidia > Flavobacteriales > Flavobacteriaceae > Aquaticitalea > Aquaticitalea lipolytica. Next base: position 261,156 of record NZ_BMIC01000002.1, read on the forward strand.
AGAAAAGTATAACTTTAATGCTGTTGAATCTAAAAAAGTAGCCATTATTATGGCAGGAAATATTCCTTTGGTTGGATTTCATGACTTTATTTCGGTTTTAATTTCTGGTCACAGTGTTGTAGTTAAGCAATCGTCAAATGATAAACACCTTCTTCCCTTTTTAGCTAAGTATTTAGAACATATTGAACCAGAGTTTAAAGATAAAATTGAATTTACTGAAGAAAAGCTAACTCAATTTGATGCTGTTATTGCAACAGGAAGTGATAATACTGCACGATATTTTGAATTTTACTTCAAAAATAAACCTTCAATAATAAGAAAAAACAGAAATTCAGTTGCTATTTTAACTGGTAACGAAAACGAAAACCAGCTTTTAAACTTATCTGAAGACATATTCAGGTATTACGGACTAGGTTGTAGAAACGTATCTAAGCTATTTGTTCCTAAAGACTATAATTTTGAAGCCTTCTTCAAAGCTATGTATCATTGGAACCCTATAATCAACCAAAATAAATATGCTAACAATTATGATTATAACAAAGCTGTTTATTTAATGAGTGAATTTCAAATGTTAGAAAATGGCTTCCTAATGATAAAAGAAGATAATAGTTACTCATCTCCTATAGCGACCCTCTTTTATGAGTATTATGAAACTATAGAATCATTAAAAGAAAAACTAGAAACCGAAGCAGAGCAAATACAATGCATAGTTTCTGATGGATTTACAGAAAATGAAATTCAATTTGGCGAAACACAAAAACCAATGTTATGGGATTATGCAGATAATGTTGACACAATTGCGTTTTTGTTAAAAATATAGTTGATAAATTATCATATTTATAACATCTATTTTATTAGAAATTAGCACCTTTGCAAGTGTTAAAAAACTACATCATGAAAATACATAATTTTAGTGCTGGTCCATGCATTTTACCTCAAGAAGTGCTTTTAAAATCTTCAGAAGCAGTAATGGATTTCAATAATTCAGGCTTATCTTTATTAGAAATATCTCACAGAAGCAAGCCTTTTGTAGATGTAATGGAAAATGCTCGTTCTCTAGCTTTAGAACTTTTAGGATTAGAAGGAAAAGGATATAAAGCACTTTTTTTACAAGGTGGAGCTAGCACACAGTTTTTAATGGTTGCATTAAACTTATTAGAAAAAAGAGCTGGCTACTTAAATACTGGTACTTGGTCTAATAATGCAATTAAAGAAGCGCGTATTTATGATGATGTTTATGAAGTAGCATCTTCAAAAGAAGCTGGTTACAACTATATTCCTAAAGGGTATAGTATTCCTGAAGATTACGATTATTTTCACTGTACATCAAACAACACCATATTTGGAACACAAATGAAATCGTTTCCAGACTCTCCTATTCCTATGGTTTGTGATATGAGTAGTGATATTTTTTCACGTCAGTTAGATTTTACAAAATTTGATTTAATATACGCTGGAGCTCAAAAAAATATGGGTCCTGCAGGTACAACCCTTGTAGTTATTAAAGAAGATATTTTAGGAAAAGTATCTCGTAAAATCCCTTCTGTTATGGATTACAAAGTACATATCGATAAGAGTAGTATGTTCAATACTCCTCCTGTATTTGCGGTTTATGTTTCAATGTTAACTTTAGAGTGGTTAAAAAATTTAGGTGGAATTCCTGCAATAGAAAAGGTTAATGAAATGAAAGCTAGAGTTATCTATTCAGAAATTGATTTAAATCCATTATTTAAAGGATATTCTGTAAAAGAAGACCGTTCTAATATGAATGCTACTTTTAACCTTGTAAATGATGATTTAAAAGAAACTTTTGACACGATGTTAAAAGAAGCAGGAATAAGCGGCTTAAATGGCCATAGAAGTGTTGGTGGCTATAGAGCATCAATGTATAATGCATTACCATTAGATAGTGTGAAAGCGCTTGTAGAAGTAATGAGCGAATTAGAAACAAAAGCATAAAAATTTATAATGAAAGTATTAGCAAACGACGGAATTTCAAAAAGCGGAATTGAAGCATTAGAAAAGGCAGGTTTTCAAGTCATTACGACTACAGTTGCGCAAGAGCAATTAGAAAATTACATAAACCAAAATCATATTGATGTACTTTTAGTTAGAAGCGCTACAACTGTTAGACAAAATTTAATAGATGCTTGTCCAAGTATAAAAATTATTGGTCGTGGTGGTGTTGGTATGGATAATATAGATGTTGAATATGCTCGCAGTAAAGGTATTCATGTTATTAACACTCCAGCAGCATCTTCACAATCTGTTGCTGAGCTAGTATTTGCTCATTTATTTGGTGGTGTTAGATTTTTACACGATTCAAATAGAAATATGCCTCTAGATGGCGACACTCAATTTAATGCTCTGAAAAAAAATTATGCTAAAGGAATGGAATTGAGAGGTAAAACTCTTGGTATCATTGGTTTTGGCAAAATTGGACGTGAAGTCGCAAAAATTGCTTTAGGTGTAGGCATGAAAGTAATTGCTAGCGATAAATTTGTTGGTAAGGCAGATATTAAAGTTGAGTTTTATAATGGTCAGTTTATAAATGTAGAAATTGAAACTCAGCCTATGAAAGAGATTTTACAACATGCTGATTTTATCACATTACATGTTCCTGCACAAAAAGAATATGTAATTTCAGAAAAGCATTTTGACCTTATGAAAAATGGTGTTGGTATTGTTAATGCTGCACGTGGTGGAGTAATTGATGAAGTCGCACTTATTAAAGCAATTGAGAGTGGGAAAGTAGCCTTTGCTGGTCTTGATACATTTGAAGAAGAGCCAACTCCAGCAATACCAGTTTTAATGAATGGTAAAATATCATTAACACCACATATTGGTGCTGCAACAAATGAAGCACAAGACAGAATTGGAACTGAATTAGCGTCACAAATTATCAGTCTTTTAAAAACTGAAGAAACATAAAAGTTATTAACATTAAAGGACAAAAAGGCTAACTACTTAATAAGTTGTAAGCTTTTTTTGTATTTTGAAAATCTAACTTTAAATAATAAAAAATGTCTGGAATTTTAGACCTATTAAACAGTGATTTAGGAAAAACAATTGTAAGTGGTGTAGCTGGCCAAACTAAACAACCTGAAAACAAAACGCAAGATGTGCTAACTATGGCATTGCCTGTATTAATGCAAGCAATGAAAAGAAATGCATCTACACCTCAAGGCGCTGAAGGGTTGCTTGGCGCTTTAAATAGCAAGCATGATGGAAGCATTTTAGAAAACCTAGGCGGATTATTTTCTGGAGGTGTAGACTCAAATGTACTTGATGATGGTGGTAAAATACTTGGTCACGTTTTAGGTGGTAAGCAAAAAAATGTTGAAAATGCTTTAAGTCAGAAATCTGGAATTGATGCAGGCTCTGTAGCACAAATACTTAAAGTAGCTGCTCCAATTTTAATGGGTGTTCTTGGTAATCAAGCTAAACAACAAAATGTAAATAGTCAAGGTGGTCTAGAAGGTTTATTAGGTGGTTTGCTTAAAGGCAATTCTCCTCAGAATGAGCAAAGCTTTTTAGAATCTATACTTGATGCTGATGGAGACGGAAGCATAATTGATGATGTTGCTGGTATGGTGCTTGGTGGAAGCAATAAAAAGAAAGGTGGACTTGCAGGTCTTTTAGGAGGTCTTTTTGGAAAAAAATAATATTTACCAAAATATATTTATTATAGCCGAGCATTATTGCTTGGCTTTTTTGTTAAAAACCCTTAAAAATAAATAGTTAAGGCATTATTTTTGTAACTTTAGTAGAAAAGAAATTCTTATGAAAACATTTGTTTACATCCTTGTGGCTTGTGGTTTATTGGTAGGCTGTAACACATCAGGCACAGCAATAAAAAACACTAATGATATTACCAATTTACATGAGCAAGATACTGTTAGAATAGCTAATGATGATATTGAGTACGAAGTCATCATAATTGAACCAGGTTTCAACTCATGGTTAGTAAGTACAGCACAGCCTAAAGGGTATTATTCACAGCAATATTTAGAAGGCAGAAACAGGCTGTATGTTACCGAGTGGAATTCGCGTGTTTTACAACCTCATAATTTTAATCCTAATTTGTATGAAATGCGAATAGATTATGATCCTAGCATAGATTATGGATACGAGGTAAATTACAAACTTTATAATTATTTTATCTATTTTCAACTTACATACAAACAAAAATTAACAGGTTACGTTCCTAGAATTTAAAGTATATTTGCACTGCAAAATATGCTATGAAAAAATTTAAGAAAAACTGGCAAATACAAAAAAACTGGCAGCTTATATTCCCTTTAATTGGTATAATTGGACTCTTTTATAGTGCTTATAAATTAGCTTTTTTAATCATTACAGAGTTTCACATTGTTTTCACTCCACTAATAATCTTAGTACTATTCTACTTATTATTAAAGTTCTTCCTTTTTTTATTTAAACTGTTAGAAAAAAAATGGATTGTTACTTATAGATGGGAAATTATTCGCATTTTTATTGTTTTTGCAATAACTGGCTCATCATCTGTATTAATAGGAAAACCAATAATAACACTTTTAGGAATTACTAAAGAAAACTTAAACCCTTTTGTGTATTGGTTTTTATATATTATTATTGGGCTTATATTTTATCAAATTTTATTAGTATTCTTTGGATGGCTTTTTGGTCAGTTTCAATTTTTTTGGGAATTTGAAAAGAAGATGCTAAGAAGATTTGGTCTAAAACGATTCATTAATTGATGCACAAAATAAGGCAACATATAATTTTTAAACTAGTAACACTAATCTTAGCAATTGCTTTATTAGTTCCTTCTTTAGTGAAATTATCTCACGCATTTAATCATCATCAACATGAAATATGTAAAGGAGAATATAAAGCACATCTTCACAAGTTAGATATAGACTGTAAGTTTTATAAATTTAAATTAAGCACTCCTTTTTCTGTTCCAAATTACACTACAACGATTGTTATTGCTGAAGATAATTATAAAATTATTGCTTCAGAATACACAATGTTGAGTGAGTATCAGCACTTACACTTTTCCCTTAGAGGTCCACCTCAATTTATTTAATACTTCATTTTAGACCGAAATCAATTCGGCAGTTTAAACTATTAAATAAATTAAATCATATGAAAATTATTTTTAGTGTATTGCTATTAATAGCAATGCCATCTTTATATTCTCAGAATAACTTAAACGGAGTTATTACTGACAAAACTACTAACGAGGCTATCATTTTTGCGAATGTTTATTTTCCGCAATTAGAAAAAGGAACTACTACAGACGAAAACGGATCTTTTAGTCTTACAAACATTCCAACTGGAACATACAAAATTGTTGTTTCCATAATTGGTTATGAAACTTTATCTCAAAACATCACATTCCCATATACAGACATTTTAAATGTACAACTAAACCCTTCAGCAATTGAAATGGAAGAGGTTATTGTATCAACTCCTTTTCACAAATTACAGAGTGAAAATGTAATGAAAGTTGAGCAAGAAAAAATATCCGATTTAAAATCTAAAGGTGCAGTTACACTTGCTGATGGATTATCGAATATTGCTGGTGTAGAAACTGTAACAACTGGTGTGAGTATTGGCAAGCCTGTAATTAGAGGTTTAAGTTCTAATCGAGTTTTAGTTTACACTCAAGGCGTTAGATTAGAAAATCAACAATTTGGCGATGAACATGGTCTTGGACTTAATGATGCTGGTATAGAAAGTGTTGAAGTAATTAAAGGGCCTGCTTCTCTACTCTATGGTAGTGATGCGCTTGGTGGAGTATTGTATTTTAATCCAGAACGATTTGCGCAAAACAACACATCCAGTGGTGATATTAGTGCAAATTACTATTCAAATACTCAAGGCTACAATACTAATGCAGGTTTTAAATCTTCTGGTGAAAAATTTAAATACATTTTTAGAGGAAGCTTAGCAGAACATTCAGATTATAAAACTAACAGTTATAGAGTAACAAATACACGCTTTAGAGAGCAAGATTTTAAAGCTGCTTTAGGATACCAAGTAAACAACTTTAAAACAGAACTGCGTTATAATTTAAATAGCTCAAAACTAGGTATTCCAGAAGAAATTGGAGAACAATCTACTAACAGAGCGCCATTATTACCTTATCAGAATATTACTAATCATATTTTAAGTTCAAAATCTACAGTGTTTTTTAATAATTCGAGTTTAGATATCAATTTAGGATTATTATATAACGACAGAAAAGAATTTGAAGAAGAACATCATCATGATGATGAAGATGAAGAAGATGAGCATGAAGAGCATGAAGAAGAAACCTTAGATGCAGCACTTCACATGAAGCTAAAAACGTTTAACTATGATATAAAATACAATCTTCCAAAACTTGGTAAGTTTGAAACTATTGTAGGCGTTCAAGGTATGAGTCAAAATAACGCTAATTATGGTGAAGAAGAATTAATTCCTGATGCAACTACAAATGATATTGGGATTTTAGCAACATCACATATTCATTTTGAAAAAGCAGATATACAACTAGGTGCACGCTTTGATAATAGAACCATAAGTGTCGTTGACGGGTTAAACAAAAAATTTAATAGTTTTAATGGTGCTATTGGAGTGAAAACAAATATTGCAAATCAAATCACAGCACGACTAAACTTAGCTTCAGGGTTTAGAGCTCCAAATTTAGCTGAATTAACTTCAGATGGAACTCATGAAGGTACTAATCGTTATGAAATTGGAAATCCAAACCTAAACAATGAACAGAATTTTCAAATCGATTTAGCATTAGAATACAAAAATGAGCATTTAGAGCTTTTTGCAAATGGTTTTTATAATATTGTAAATGATTACATTTTTCTGTCACCAAATGGCGATGTTATAGATGATACAGATGTTTATCTTTATCTTCAAGATGATGCTAAGTTATATGGTGGAGAAATCGGGTTTCATTTACATCCTCACCCATTAGATTGGTTGCATTTTGAAAGCAGCTTTGAAACCGTTACAGGTAAACAAAATAATAATGACAGCTATTTACCTCTAATTCCTGCAAATAGTTTGAATAACACAGTTAGAGTTGAATATAACACAAAATGGCTAGACAAAGGATATGCCTTTATAAAATTAAATTCTACTTTTAAACAAAACAATGTTAGTGGTTTTGAAACTACAACTAGTGGTTATGACTTATTAAGTGTTGGATTTGGTGGTATTGTTAAACTTTTTGATAATGAATTGAGCATAGCTATATCTGGTAGTAATTTAACTGATAAAGAATATATTAATCATTTATCTAGATTAAAACCTGAAGGCATTTACAATATGGGACGCAATTTTAATATTGGTCTTACATACACACTTTAAAAACAAAATCCCTTCCAGAAAACGGAAGGGATTTTTTTATTGTTTTACTTGAATAGTTTTCTCTTCATTACTAAAAACATAAGTGTATAACCACATTAAAGTAAAGGTAGGAATAACATCAAACCCAGGAAGTGCTTCTTCAACAAAATTTATAATTGCTGCAACCTTACCAGTTTTGCCTTTGTACATTTTAGTCATTAACCATGCTGAAACAGGAGCCCAAATAATATCGGCAAACTCTCCTATTCCTGGAATAATAAAACTCGTATAACCTAAAGCATCAAAAACGATTCCTAATGCTAATTTTTTGTATTTACTCATTTAATAATTTTAATTTATAATCTGTTATAAACAAGAAACATACCAAAAATTAGACTAAGAAAAAGAATTACTTATAAGCTTTAAAAACTCATTACGAGTTTCAATTTTTTCAAATTGTCCTCTAAAACCAGAAGTTGTAGTTACTGAGTTTTGTTTTTGAACACCTCGCATCATCATACACATATGTGAAGCTTCTATAACAACGGCTACACCTTGAGGCTTTAAAGTATCATTAATACAATCTAATATTTGTTGTGTTAAACGTTCTTGTACTTGCAATCTACGAGAAAAAACATCAACAATTCTAGGTAATTTGCTTAATCCAACTATATGACCATTAGGAATATAAGCTATGTGTGCTTTTCCAAAAAAAGGGAGAATGTGGTGCTCACACAAAGAATACACCTCAATATCTTTAACAATTACCATTTCATTATAAGATTCTTTAAACATTGCGCTTTTAAGAATCTCAGCGGCATCTTGATTATACCCTTGAGTTAAAAACTGCATAGCTTTTGATGCTCTTTCTGGAGTTTTAAGTAATCCGTCTCGTGAAACATCTTCACCTAAATCTTCAATTATACTTTTGTAACGAGCTTTAATATCTTCTGTTACCTGCTCGTTGTATTCTTCAAAATATTTATATGGCATTTTATAGTTTTAGTTAAGTAGTTATAAAAATAAACAAAATTTATTTGTCTAGTTAATGGTATTTACCTTTCAAAAAACATTAACAATCTATTAAGGTTTTTAACGTTTACTTATGATAATCACAAAAAATGCATAGTTAGTTTTGTAATTAACTGTAACAAACTAAATTTTTTATTGTCTTTTAAAAAACAATAAAAAATCATCAATCAAAAAAACATGAAAAACCGCTTAAATTTCATTCTTGTTTTTATGCTATGTCTCTCATCAATTCTAGCGCAAGAAAAAAAAACACTACAAATTTCACGAACTGATAATCCACCAAAAATTGATGGTGTATTAGATGACGCTGCTTGGGAAAACGCCATGGAAGCTAAAGATTTTACTCAATTTAGGCCTACCATGGGAGTTGCTGAAAAAGATTTTCAGAAAACTGTAGTAAAAATGACATATGACAATGATGCAATATATATAGCTGCATATTTGTATGACAAGCCTGAGTTAATTATGAAGCAAGTAACAAGCAGAGATAATTTTGGGCAGAATGATTTTTTTCTAGTAGTCCTAAACCCTAATAACGATGCTCAAAATGATACTGAACTAGTAGTTTTTCCAACAGGAACACAAGCTGATGCTATTGCTAATCCCAGCAATGGAGAAGATTTTGGATGGAATGCTGTTTGGGATAGTGCTGTAAAAATTGTTGATGATGGTTGGATTGTAGAAATGAAAATACCTTATGCAGTTTTACGATTTTCAAATCAAGAAGAACCAACTTGGGGACTACAGTTTCACAGACAGTTTAGGCAAACTCGTGAACAATACACATGGAATCCACTAGATATAACAAAAGGTAATATTGGGTTATATCATGGAGAATTAAAAGGCCTAAAAGATATTGAACCTCCTACTCGATTGAGTTTTTACCCATTTGCCTCAACACTTATAAATACATTTGATGGCAAAACTACTGATGATTATAGTTTAGGATTAGATGTAAAATATGGTATAAGTGAAAACTTTACTTTAGATATGACACTTATTCCAGATTTTAGTCAGGCTGGTTTTGATAATAGAACTCTTAACCTTGGTCCTTTTGAACAAACATTTTCTGAGCAACGTCAGTTTTTTACTGAAGGAGTAGATTTATTTAGTAAAGGTAATTTATTCTTTTCTAGACGTGTTGGCAACAGACCATCTGGAGATGTAACACTTAATACAAACGAAGAAGTAACCAATTTTCCTAATACAGTAAAAGTATTGAATGCTGCTAAAGTGTCTGGTAGAACTAAAAAAGGATTAGGTATTGGTGTATTTAATGCCATTACAGAAAAAACTAACGCTATTATAAGAGACTCTATTACAGGCGCAGTAAGAGAAGAAGTTGTTGAGCCATTATCTAATTACAATATAATAGTTTTAGACCAGCAATTTAATGGTAACTCATCTATAAGCTTAATTAATACTAATGTTACTCGTAGTGGACATTTTAGAGACGCAAATGTTACAGGACTTTTAGCAGATATTACCAATAAGAAAAACACTTATAATATTGAAGGTCAGGTAAAAATGAGTAACGTTAATAATCTTGATGGTAATACAACGGGATTGAGTACATTTTTTGTTGCAAGAAAAGTACATGGTAACTTTAGATATAGCTTTGATCATAGCTATGCTGATACCAAATACAACATAAACGATTTAGGTTTACAATATAGAAACAATTTCAATAATTTTGGAGTTGACGCCTCTTACAGAACATTTGAGCCAACAAAAAAATTGAATAACTACTATATAGGAACATATATTAATTATACCAGATTAGCAGATCCAGGTGAATATACAGGAAGCAGTTTTGGTTTTAATTATAATGCCCAAACAAAAACATTACACAACTTTGGAGGTAATATAAACCATCAACCTGGAAAACAATTCGATTATTTTGAACCTAGAGCTGAAGGCCGTTATTTTATTTATGAGAATAGGATAAATTCTAATCTTTGGGTATCTACAAACTATAATAAAACTTTTGCTTTTGATGCAAATCTTGGAGGTGCCACTTATTTTGAAAAAAACAGAAATACTAACGAATATTGGTTTGGTGTAAGCCCAAGAGTAAGATTCAGTGATAAACTTTTAATTAGTTATTCATTTGATTATAATATGATTTATAATGACAGAGGTTATACAGATACTCAAGGAAATGATATTATTTTTGGAGAACGTGATCAAAAAACAATTGTAAATAGCATTTCTGGTAACTATAATTTTAACTCCTTTCATGCGCTTTCACTTACATTCAGAAACTATTGGTCAACAGTAATGTATGACAACGAGTTATTTACCCTTCAGGATAATGGTAGACTAACAAAAGATACTGGCTATACTGTTAATGATATTGAAGATCCAAATGTAAACTTTAACACATGGAATTTAGATTTTTCATACTCATGGCAATTTGCTCCAGGAAGTCAATTGTCAGCATTATACAGAAACCAGTTATTTAATTTCTCAAATGCTTCATCAGATGATTATTTTGATAGTTTAAGTGATTTATTTGAACAGCCTATTCAGCATACATTTTCACTTCGTTTAGTCTATTTTATAGATTATAACAATATAAAAAATGTCTTTAATAAGAAATCGAGTTGAGTATTGCCAATCACAGCTTAAAGTCTTAAATTGTGAGCATGATAAAAGCAAGAAATATTCATAAATATTATAACGATTTACACGTTTTAAAAGGTGTAGATTTAAACATTACAAAAGGCGAAATAGTATCTATTGTTGGTGCTTCTGGAGCAGGAAAAACAACATTATTACAAATTTTAGGAACACTCGATAGAGCAAACTCAAAAGAAGATAGTTCTTTGTTAATTAATGATATAGATATCAATTCGTTAAATGATAAGTATCTTGCTAAATTTAGAAATGAACATATAGGCTTTATTTTTCAATTTCATCAGTTATTACCTGAGTTTACTGCTCTTGAGAACGTTTGCATTCCAGCATTTATAAAAAACACATCAAAATCTGATGCTGAAAAGCGTGCTAAAGAATTATTAGATTTTCTTGGTTTAAAAAATCGTTATGATCACAAACCAAATGAATTATCTGGTGGAGAACAACAACGAGTTGCTGTTGCCAGAGCTTTAGTAAATAATCCTGATTTAATTTTCGCTGATGAGCCCTCGGGAAACCTTGATAGTGAAAGTGCCGAAAATTTGCATAACCTGTTTTTTAAACTTCGTGATGAATTTGGGCAAACCTTTGTTATTGTTACTCATAACGAAGAATTAGCAGACATGGCTGACAGAAAACTGGTTATGGTTGACGGTAACATTGTTGTTTAAACCTTTAATACTCCTCTAAAACCTCTTGCTGCATAATACGATTGAGCTCCATTATGGTATACAAACACATTTCCATAACGAAAATCTGCAAAAATAGCACCTCCAAGTTTTCTAATATCTGAAGGAGTTTTTAACCAACTTGATGTTTTAACATCAAAATTCCCTAATTTTTGTAATGCTTTATATTGCTCTTCATTTAGTAACTCAATATTCATACTAGTAGCCATGTCAACTGCTGTATTTTCTGGCTTATATTCTTTTCTAGACTCTAATCCTTCTCTATCATAACAAACACTTCTACGTCCTTTTGGGCTTTCGGCAGAGCAATCATAAAATACATATTCATTAGTAGTTTTATCAAAATCTACAACATCTGGCTCACCTCCAGTTATTTCCATTTCATTAAGTGACCACAACTTTTCTGGATTAGCCTCTAGTCTGTTTTCAACTTTATTCCATTCAATACCTTTATGTCTGCTCATATTTTTTTCAAAGCGAACTTTTAATATTTTTATTAACTCTTCATGTTGGCTTTGTGTTAGTACATTATTCTTTTTAGTTGTCATCTGCGGAATATTCTTAATTAAACTATCTTAAATTGAGCAAGTAAAATATCATTCTTAATAGCTAAGTTAATTTTTTAATTCAAAAACAGCAATTTTAAACATTCTAAAAAGCGAATAAATAGTTAAAAACTAATCCTACTTTCTATTTATAAATAACCTCTAAAAACCTTAACTTTGCTACAGTAAAAAATCATCTAAAAAAAGCTATGGAATACAGAATAGAAAAAGATACAATGGGAGAAGTTAAAGTGCCTGCAGATAAACTTTGGGGAGCACAAACTGAACGTTCACGTAATAACTTTAAAATAGGAACACCAGCATCTATGCCTTTAGAAATAGTGTATGGATTCGCTTATCTTAAAAAGGCTGCTGCATTTACTAATTGTGAATTAGGTGTACTAGCTATAGAAAAAAGAGATTTAATTGCTCAAGTATGTGATGAAATTCTTGAAGGAAAACACGATGATCAGTTTCCTTTAGTAATTTGGCAAACAGGTTCTGGAACACAAAGTAACATGAATGTAAATGAAGTTATTGCTAACAGAGCTCAACAACTTGCTGGGAAAGTAATTGGTGAAGGTGAAGCTGTAATAAAAGCTAATGACGATGTTAATAAATCTCAATCATCTAATGACACTTTTCCAACAGGAATGCATATTGCGGCTTATAAAAAGGTAGTAGAAACTACTATTCCAGGTGTTATACAATTGCGTAATACACTTCATAAAAAAGCTTTAGCTTACAAAGATGTTGTAAAAATTGGTCGTACACATTTAATGGATGCCACACCACTTACATTAGGACAAGAACTTTCTGGGTATGTAGCTCAATTAGATCATGGTATAAAAGCTTTGCAAAACACATTGTCACACTTAAGCGAACTTGCACTTGGTGGCACTGCAGTTGGAACAGGTTTAAACACACCTAAAGGTTATAGTAAAAGAGTAGCTGAGTATATTGCAAAATTTACCGAGTTACCTTTTATAACTGCTCCAAACAAGTTTGAAGCTCTTGCTGCTCATGATGCTTTAGTAGAAACTCATGGTGCTCTAAAACAACTTGCAGTAAGTTTAAATAAAATAGCTAACGATATTCGTATGATGGCTTCTGGTCCTCGTAGTGGAATTGGTGAGATAATCATTCCAGCAAATGAACCAGGAAGTTCAATTATGCCAGGAAAAGTTAACCCAACTCAATGTGAAGCTTTAACTATGGTTTGTGCTCAAGTAATGGGTAACGATGTAGCTGTTTCAGTTGGTGGAATGCAAGGTCATTATGAGCTAAATGTTTTTAAACCAATGATGGCTGCCAATGTATTACACTCTGCGCAATTGCTTGGTGATGCATGTATAAGCTTTGATGAACATTGTGCGCAAGGAATTGAGCCTAATCACGATGTCATCAAAAAATTATTAAATAATTCTCTAATGTTGGTTACAGCTTTAAACACTAAAATTGGTTATTATAAAGCTGCTGAAATAGCAAATACTGCTCATAAAAATGGTACAACTCTTAAAGAAGAAGCTATTAATTTAGGGTATGTTACAGCAGAAGATTATGATGCTTGGGTAAAACCTGAAGATATGGTTGGTGGACTAAAATAAACCGAAAACCAAAGTATAAACAGATAAAGTGCTAATGATTCATTCATCTAGCACTTTTTTTTATCATTTAAATTCCTAAATTTAGAATCTAAACTCTATTTATGTCTTTACTTATTATAAACATCAAAGAACTACTTCAAGTGAGAGAAACCAACGTTACCATTGTAAAAGGTAACGATATGAAAATTCTTCCAACTATTAAAAATGCATACGTGCTAATAGATTATGACACAATTGTAGAATATGGTAGTATGGATGATTATGAAAATATAGAAGCTGATGAAGTTATTGATGCTAAAGGTAAAATAGTACTTCCAGCTTGGTGTGACTCACATACGCATCTTGTTTTTGCTGGAGACAGATCTCAAGAGTTTGTTGATAGGATTAATGGTTTAACCTATGAAGAAATTGCAGCTCGTGGTGGAGGTATTTTAAATTCTGCTGAAAAACTGCAAAACACAAGCGAAGATGAACTTTACGAGCAATCTTTAAAACGTTTAAATGCTGTTATAAAATTAGGAACAGGAGCTATTGAAATTAAATCTGGCTATGGATTAACAGTTGATGCCGAACTAAAAATGTTACGAGTTATTAAACGTCTAAGCAAAGAATCGCAAGTAAAAATAAAAGCAACACTTTTAGGTGCACATGCTTTACCTAAAGAATATAAAGACAATAAAAGCGCCTTTGTAGACCTTGTTATAAATGAAATGATTCCTAAAGTAAGCAAAGAGCGTTTAGCCGAGTACATTGATGTATTTTGTGAGAAAGGTTATTTTTCTCTAGAAGATACCGAACGCATTTTAAATGCAGGTGTTGAGCATGGATTAATTCCAAAAATACATGTTAATCAGTTTAATGCATTTGGTGGTGTAGCACTTGGTGTGAAATACAATGCACTTTCTGTTGACCATCTAGAAGAATTAAATAATGAAGACGTTGATGCTTTAAAAAACAGCAAAACAATGCCAGTTGCATTACCTTCTTGTTCATACTTTTTAAGTATTCCTTATACTCCAGCTCGTCAAATTATTGATGCAGGTTTACCTATTGCACTAGCAACAGACTATAATCCTGGCTCTACTCCTAGTGGTAATATGAATTTTGTGGTAAGCACTGCTTGTATAAAAATGAAAATGACTCCTGAAGAAGCTATAAACGCAGCTACAATTAATGGTGCTTATGCTATGGGAATTTCCAATCAGTACGGAAGTATTTGCAGAGGTAAAAAAGCGAACCTAATTATAACTAAAGAAATTCCTAGTTATCATTATTTACCTTATGCCTTTGGAGATAATCTGATTGATAAGGTTATAATTAATGGACGAATAGTTTTATAAATAAAAAACCCGAAAGCTATACTTTCGGGTTTTTCATAATGAACTAATTAATTTATATCTATTACTTAAGTGTAAACTGTGTAGAAGACACTAATTCTTTTTTGTTGTAAACATTAACTGTGTAACGTCCTTCAGAAAACTCTCCACTAGGTGAAACAAACTCACAAATGTTTATGCTTCTGTTTTCGTAGTTAAATTTACTTATTAAGCTATAATTTAATGATTTATCACCAAATTGAATTTGCTCATTTACACCTAAAACATTACTTCTAGGATCTAATACTTGTACATATAATTCTTTATCTCCAGCACCAACTAAAGTGTTTTTAGCTACAGTAAAGCATATTCTAATTTTATCACTTCTTGAAGCTCTTTCAGTAGGAATTAATTTACCTGAACTTCTTTCAATAACACCATAACTCTTTAAATCAACAGTTTGAAGTACAGCGGCATTTTCAACAACATTAGCTAATTCGTTGTTTTGCACTAATAATGAATCAGAAAACATTGTACGCTCAGCTAATCTAACGTTAGTACTATCTAAAGATGTTGCTAATAATGAGTTTTCAATTTTTAATCTGTCATTTTCAGTCAACAACGCATCCATTTCTTCTTGTAACGCTAAAAATTTCTTTTTATAGCTCCATAATCCTTTAACTGATGCTTGAGAAATTTTTAATGAATCCATTAAACCTTGAATACGATTTCTTGCTTCTACTAAATCTGCATTTGCAGCTTCATTCTCTCCAATAGCAATATCATATTGTTTTGCCATGTTACTCAAGTCTGTCATAACTTGTTGTTTCTCTTCTGTTAATTCAGCTTGTACTTTTTTACTGTCATTATACAATTTTGAAGTGTAAAATCCTGTTCCTAAAAACAGTGCTAATAAAATTCCTAATGCAATTTTTAATCCTGTGCCTTTGTTTGTACTTTCCATAAGTGTTTGTTGTATTTAACGTTAATTCTATTTTAAATAATTTATTTTTGATGAAGGAAATAAATAAAACTGTATTTTTATTTTTTAGTAAAATTAAACAAATTCCTACATGGATAAACTTATTCTCTTTAATAATAACGATTTAAAAAATCTTTTAAAAAATCGTCCTAGCGAATCCAAGTTTGGAAATCATGTCCAATTACTTCCCGACTTCAATACTATATACGATTCACTTTTAACTTTGGACGTTGACTATGTTATTTTTGGTATAAAAGAAGATGTAGGAGTATTCGCAAACTACGGAAATACAGGTGCTTCAAAGGCTTGGGATGCCACTCTAAAAGTTTTGTTAAATATACAGAGTAACGAGTTTACAAACCCAAGCAAAGTTCTAATTCTTGGTCATTTAGACTTTTCTGATATGATGGAAAAAGTAAAATTACTAGACCAAAACAACAAAAAAGATATTACTAAAGCCCGAAAAAAAGTAGCCAAAATAGATAAATACGTTACCGATTTAGTATATCAGATAGTAAAAGCTGGAAAAACACCAATAATAATTGGTGGTGGACATAACAATGCTTACGGAAATATTAAAGGCACATCATTGGCTTATAAAAAACCTATTAATGTTGTTAATTTTGATGCACATTCCGATTTTAGACGTGAAGAAGGCAGACATAGTGGTAATGGTTTTAGCTATGCATATACCGAAGGTTTTATGAAAAATTACTTCATTTTCGGATTGCATGAAAACTACACTTCTGATAATATATTTCAGATTTTAAATAAGTTTAAATCTATACAATACAACACGTTTGAAGCTATTTCTATAAGAAATGAACTTTCGTTTAAATCTGAACTAGAACGTGCCTCAGATTTTATATGTGACAAACCTTTTGGTGTTGAATTAGATTGTGATGCAATAAAAAACATGCCTAGTAGCGCCATGACACCAAGTGGTTTTAGTGTAAAAAAAGCTAGAGCGTTTGTCAATTATTTTGGAAAACATAAAAACGCACAATATTTGCATATCTGTGAAGCTGCTCCAACACCTGAAACCGAAACTAAAGTTGGAAAACTTATTACCTATTTAGTAACCGATTTTATGAGAGCAAATCAATCCAAATGAAACAAGATAAGCAATATAGTATTGATTTGTGGTTGTTTATTAGCAGCGCTATAGTTTTTTTGTATTTACTTTTTATGGATTATGCAGTTGTAAATAACTGGGATAATACTGCTTGGGGAGTTATTACAGAACTAACGACCATTCCAATGCTATTTTTAGGTTGCGTTATACCAATTGTAGTCATATATAGATTGATTACTAATAAGGCACAAAACAGATCTCTAGCTATATTATCAATGTTTTTTTCATTAATGACAGTGGCTGTTATTGCATACTTAACTTTTTACCAATAGTATGATAAAGATTATTTCTTTTAATAAACAATATTCTAAAGATTTTTACGAATTAAATATAGAATGGCTTAAAACTTATTTTTATGTTGAGCCATTTGACGAAGAAGTGTTAAGCAAACCAGAACTTTATATTATTGATAAAGGAGGTCATATTTTCTTTGCAAAACTTGACAATGAAATTGTTGGCACTGTTGCTTTAATGCCTACAAAAGCTGATGGTGTTTTTGAACTTACAAAAATGGCTGTATCGCCTAACCATAGAGGTTATAAAATTGGTCAGCAACTTATGCAACATTGTATAGATTTTGCCAAACAAAGTCAGTTTAAAGGACTAATGCTCTACTCTAATACGTTACTAGAAAACGCTATTTATATTTACAGAAAACATGGTTTTATTGAGATTCCTGTTGAAGCAAACTCGCCTTATAAACGTAGTAATATTAAAATGGAGTTAAAATTCCTGTAAAAACAGGAATCCTATTATTAATTTAGCTTTTTCTGTCATTCTGTTTCGTTGTCAAAATGGCAAACACAACTAAATTTAAAAATATTATATCATATCAAAATAATAGAAATTATTAAATATTTTTAAAGAAATTGCTAAACAAAAACCTACTACAAAAGCGAAAATATTAAATTTCAATAATTTTTCTTTTTCAATCTTAAAATAATCAAAACTTACCTTTTTATAATTCATTAAAAGAATTAATGACAAGGGTATTAATATGACAGAATAAACAATTAAACCTTCATTAAAAATTAATAAGAAATTAATAAGAAAAAAATAAAAATATTGACATATTAAAACCCAACCCAAAAAGTTTTTTTTAAATATTCCTATTAATGGTAAAATTAGAAATAGTGTTGTTTGGAAAGCTTTTGTAATTACAATTACTCTCCAAGAAAAACTTTCTCCTGTTACATCTATATAATCTAAAACTTTATGAAGTTCAAAAAGTAGTGAACTTAAAAATAGAATTAGAATGAAAAATTTTATAAAATGAATGAGTTTTAATTTCACTTCTAATTTTGGCTTTTTAACGAATCAATTTTACGCTGTAATTGTTCAATTTCATCAGCATTTTCATTAACTCTAGGCATTGTTAAAATTGAATCTATTGCTTGTTGCACTACATCAATATCTTTAGTTTCTTCAACAAAATAATAACCAATACCTTCACTTGCTCTCCAAGCTTCATTTAATTGATCATAAACTGTTTTATCCCATTGACTTGGGTGTTTTACATCTATCCAAATTACATCTCTGTATTCACTATCAATAAGTGCTAAATCTGGTGTTGCAGAACCATCAAATTTTTTAGAGTCATCTTTTATGGCAGATACTGTTCCTAAAAAGAACATACGTCTGCGGCCTGCTATATCTTTAATATAAGGTCTAAACTCAACAGGTTTATTTACTGACCAATCAAACTCTTTACGAGACTCTATCATTTTCAATGGCATTGCCGAAACTCCAGCATAACCTTGCTTTTTAGCTGCATGATCATAATAATAAAGCTTATCTGTTCCATCTGCAGGAATAAATACGCTATATGTTAAACTGGTTCGCTCATCGCCTACTGGTTCTAATCCAAACCAATGGTATAATCCGTTAAAAGCATCAGAATCTGTATCCTTAAAATCAAAATCGGTAACAAATGGTTGCTGATTCTGGTCGTCTGGTAAATCTGGTATTTTTACAGCTGTTTGCATTTTCCAAGGTAATGGGTCTGTAAATCCTCCTAAAAATTTCAACGATTCTGCCTGCAAACGAGATACTTTTTCTGATAATGTATTCTGTTTTGTGAGATAAGGATATTTATGCATTTCCTCTGGACTTATATAAGTTCCTTTACCAATAAGTACACGCTCCATATAATCATTAAAATCGTGCTCACCATTATCAATAACCATTACACCTCCAAAAGTTGGATAAGGAAATAAAATGCCCTTCCATTTAATTAAGCTAACAACTTCTACCCAACTACCTGAATCATTTTTCATATAAAACGTATCACTAGGCTCTAAAGAAAACAGCTGAAAGAAATTAAATCGTTGCACTACTGCATTGTATGTATTACGACTAAATTTTAAAGATTCTCCTATTGAAAAGGTTACTGCAATTCGATTTTCACTTGAAAAACGAGGAAAAGGCGATGTACTAGATACTGCGAATACTTCTTCAGTATTTTCACTTATTTGTTGTAACGTATATTTTTCTGAAGGTTGTATGGCCATTGTCCATTTGTTCTCTCCATCTACTCTTACTAAATGTGGTAACGATACATCTTTGGTTTCGCCAACAGACTCATTTGCCATTGAGAAAATATTGCGTAACGGCTGAATTCGTTCGTTTTGGGTTAAAGGCAATTCATTAATTTCAACTCTATTAAGGTTGTTGAAAACGTTATATGTTTTCATATAATCGTACATTTTATAATGCCAACCTACAAGATATAGTAACCCAAAATAAGCCGCTACAGTACCAAGCAATGCAATTCGTTTTCCTGTACTAGGCGTACTTCTAAATTTTCGCATGAGCAAAAACAATACTAATGCACTAACAAGAATAATAAAAATGTATTTTCTGATGAATAACAAAAATGGTTGATAATCATCACGTAGAAAAAACAAAGCAATCAATAGTATAATACTTACAATAATTGTAATTGTTTTTTGCCTTTTGCCTCTATTCCAGTAGTTTTTTATCATAATTTATCATTTGTCATTCTGCGCTACGACGCAGAATCTATTCTTTTTGTTTTTGGATTCCGCATCCAAGTGAGGAATGACAGGCTTACATCAATCCTTTATCCTTTAATCGCTCACGAGCACTTTTCTCTTGAGTTTTTGGCTCTTCTTTTACTTCATTTACTGCTTCTTTAACATCAGATTCTTTAGTTTTTAAATCTTCAATAAAATCTTTGCCCTTTTCGATAGTGTCTTGGATTTTATCTTCTAATGAATCACTTTGTTCTTCAATAACTTTAGTTGATTTTATTACAAAATTTGCAAGATATGTGCCTACAAGAGTCCCAACGATTATCGAACAAAATATTGAAATACCATTATAGCTACCAAATATATTTATTGGCGTTAAAAACTGAAGAATAACAGCTATTACTAAAAAAGAAGCTGCTACAAAAACTAATCTTGGTAAAAATGCTTGTTGAAAAATAAACCCTTTTTTGTCTGTTGGTTTCATTTGCAACTCTTTACTGTTTACAAGTTTGTTTACAAATCGGTAAGTAGCATTACTATTAGACTCTCTCCAATACAAAAGAATACCGAATAATATTGATGCGATAAAAATTACTAATTCTATTCCCATGATTTATTTTTTATGATTTGATGTCTTTATAAAATTAGTCTAAAATTCTCAAATATTGTTACTTATAACTTCAATTACCCAGTCTTTAAGTGATTCATCCCAAGTATTATAAGTCACATAAAACTGCTCTTTATCATACCAATACAAAAACAACACATCCATTGGAGAAATATTAACGAGCAATTTCCAAATTAAATCCTGGTGTTTTGCATCTAGTGACGAATGTGGCTCATGCAAAGCATTAAACAGTTTTACATCAACAATATCTGCTATTTTATATTGATTACTAACTTCTAATTTCTCAAGATACAACTCAACACTCATCACCTTTTTACGAGTGTCTATATCTAATTTATTGAGGTAACTTTTAAACAATACATTATCATTCAAAATGTCTTTAATTGGATGTTGTGTGTCTTTTAAACACTGTGATAACATAAACTTTTTAATACGTTCATATAGTTTGGTTTTTACAACTTCTTCTAAATCGTACTCAATAATAACATGGTCACGAAGTTTTTCCATAAGTTCTGGCTGTGACATATGAAAAATTATAACTTCATGTATTGTATCTTTTATTGCTTCTTTATACCATTTTTCGTCTTCAAAAACTACAATTGGAGTAATAAAATCTCTTAACACATAAACTCCGTTGAATGCTTTAGTATAAAATGAGTCGGTTGTAAAATGAAGTTCATGTAAATTTAAATCACGATTACGTAAATCGCCATGTGCTTTAGCTGAAGCTAATAATTGCTCATGTAAGTCTTCATCTATAAAATTATGCTCTACTTTAAATTTCTCAACTAATTGTAGTTGTTGTTTTTGTATTTTATCTAAATCGTTTATTAAATGAAATCTAATTACAACATCATTATATTTTAAAACATCTAAGGGTTCATAAAATGCATCGATATGCTGATCAAAATCAATACAGATAGCACAATCGCGAGTAATATCGTTTATCTTATCACCATGTGTTCTAAAAACATGTTGCATCATGTCTCTATCAAATGTATGAAACGGGTTATATACAGGTTTTCCTTTTTGTAAAGGCGAAATAATGATGCCATGCGGATTGGCATCTCCATTATTCAAATAATAAACCTCTTTTTTTTCTTCGGCAATTTCAGGGCTCCAGCCAATTCCGTCAATAGAAAAATTAGTAAGCTTAGTAGGTGTAAATCCTAACTTAGTTAAGCATTGATTATAACGCTCAACAAGCTTTCCGCTTATAGGAATAAGTTCGCTTCTATATAAATTTGCTGCTTTAAGTTTTTGCATTAATCATCATATTCTTTATCAAACTTCTCTCTAGCTTCAGTTTCTATATGCAATTGGTCAACTCGAGCGTCTACTTTTCGTTTAAAGTCAGTATCTGCAATAGTAGCCACGTTATCGATATATCTTACTACTTCTTGTCGTCTAATTTCAGAAAAATCTAAACCTTTCATATTAGCTCGCATCAATTCTTGAAGCATATTAAACTTAGTTTGATAATCTTTCTTAAAGTAGACTTCTGGGTTTTCAAACCAGCTTTGCTCTAAATCAAAATCTGTTAAACGCAACGAAATGGCAGATTGAATATTCCTTACATCACGTGATGAAAAGAATGGAAACACCTTTTGCATGTCTTTATACAAATTAGCATAAAACAAGTGTTCGCTAGTTTTAAATTGCTTCTCTACTTTATCATAAATAGCATGTACACGTTCTTCGGAAGGCTTATCAACTTTATTAAGGATTTCTCCCATGTTTTTTGCCAAACCTTGATCTTGTAGATATTGATAATTGTCTGGGTTTTTCATATTAACAAAATCTGGCATAGTATCGTCCAACTTTCGCCACCATAAATGATCTTGATCTAAAAAATCATGTTCTGTTCGAGCTCCATCAATTTTAAATCGACCTTGCACACGAGAAATTACTGCTTTATCTAACATTTCTGGAAGGTTTGTAAAAAGCCCAATAGAACTGTTACCATAATTAACTGCATAAGCGCCTTCAGTATATCTTAAAAACACTCCAATAACCTCTTTAACACCTGCAGAAACTCCTTGAGCGGTACGTTCTTGCAAATTATTCTCAGCATCATCAATAGGTGCGAAAATTAATTTTGAAGGATCTTGTAAAGGCTTCATCCACTCCACCATTTTTTCTGCAGAACCACCTTGAAAAGTACTAATTAAAGTATCAGGCATTGGATGAAACAAGAAAGGTATTTCTAATGTATCACAATGTTCTTTAAGTCTTGTTGCTATGGCAGCAATTAACATACTTTTACCTGTTCCTGGAATTCCATAACCCATAAACACTGGCATAAAGCCACCAAGCTCTTGAAATGGATTCTTTTTGGCTGTAAAATCATAACTCAACAAACGTTCGGTTAAACGACGTGCAAAATGCTTTGCATCTCTGTTACCAACTATTTGTTCAAATCTTATTTTATTAAACTCAACACTCTTTGCTGCTCCTGCAAACACATTATTCCAACCAGAAATTGCAAACTCTGATTTTTCGAGTTTATAAGTCCTGTCTAATATTGTTTCTTGATATTCTAATGAGCTTTTTCGCATTTGAATTTCAGCGATTAAAGCTTCAAAATACACCACAGTAAAATCTGCTACATCTTTATCACTTTTAATAATATCTGGATGGCTCAAATACTTGTCATAATAAAACAACATACAAGCAATCCCTTTTAGAGGCGACATAAAAGATACTTCTGGTATGCCAGCAAACTTTTGCTTCATCACACTTAAATCGTCTGAAGCTACATTTTTAAGGTTATGAAGAATATTATAAGCCGTTGAGAACAACATAAATGCTGTTGACGTATGCATTTTACTTTCATACTCTCGTTTTCCTGAATCGTCTAAAGTAGATTTACGCTCATTAAGACTCGATAAACCTGACGCATCATAATAACTATCTTTAATCCAAATACCTAAAGTAATCCCTTCTTGTACTGCAAAAAGTGTTTGATTTAACAATACAGGAATTGCAATAGATTCTGGCAACAATCGTTTTTTAAGCTCTAAAATAGTTTTAGAGACAGATGTAATTTCTGATGTGTTTGTTCCATTATTTGCGCGAGACAAATACAATAAGATAGATTCATCTTTAGCATCTTTATCTTTATTTTTAGCACGTTGCCCTTGTTCCCATTGCACACTTTTAAGATACGATGTAGCTTCATCACGAAGCATATCGAGTTCAGACTGTTTTATAGGAAAGGTTGAGTTGTGTTCCATGTTTATATGTTATCAATTTTTAATTCAGAAATTTGAATAGGTGGCTTTGCTAGTTTATTCATAATTTCTGGTGTTTTACTATATAATAATTGAATAATTCGGTGTGGCGCAAATACATAATTTTGATTAACAGTATCACTCCATTTTTGTAATGTTTGTTTTGAAAAATAGCCTCCTTCAGTAAATTCACTTCCAGAAAAAACTTCGTCAACTTTAAGAGATAAAGCGTAAGACTCTAATGGAATTTCTTTTTTGGCAATACTCTCTAAAATTGAATGTGTTATTTCGTTTTCATCTTTGGCAAATACATTATGAAATGGTCCTAAATCGATACGTTTTATATGCTTTGGTTTTACATCAGGTAATTTTCTGTCAATACCATAAGCCATAGTATCTAGACTCATATCTCTATCAGCATTGTTCTTTAAAACTTCATAAATTTCATCTTTATAACTGTCAATATATTTACCTTCATAATCAAAGTACATGAAACAAACATAAGGCCTATTATTAGCAACATCATAAAAGCTCCAGCTGGTCATATACTGTGAAGACATTCCTTTTGGTACTTCTATAATTTTACCTTGTACAAAACGATTGAAAATAAATTTTTGTTCAACAGAAGTATAATATACTATTGATGCTGCTTGAAACAATTTGTATTTACTTACTGGCTCTTTTTTGCGTAAAATTTGATCAAGGAATTCGTCTTGTAACTCATTAACATCTTTAAGTTTATTAATGTAATTGTCGCGAAGTGATAAGTCGTTAAACAAATACCTAAATTCTAAATAATTAGGAAATCCAGAGTCGGTTAAATCGACTTTCATATTATCCTCAGCATCATACATATATTTAACACGCATTGCCTCTATTGAATATAATAACAAATCACAGTATTGCTTAAAAAACACAATCTCTTTTTGAGTACATATTTGATTTTGCTGTGCACTAACTATTAACTCTTTCAAAGCAAAGTCTACCATTTTATGGTAAAATACGTATTGCTCTTTTGAGTCTAGAACTGCTGAATCTAATGGTATTACAATATGATTGATTGACATTTTTTATTAAAAATGAAATGTTTAATATTAGTTTAGAAAAGAAGCGCTTCATGAAGAAGCGCTAAAAATATTTATGATAACAAATCGTCTGCTCCAGCTTCTGGTTTAGGAGTACCTGATGGTTTGCCTGCATCGTCACCCGAAGGTTTATTAGCTTCAGCTTTATAATAGTCTTCAAAAATTTCTTTCATGTCTATCCCATAGCGTTCAGCAAAATTCTTTTGTATATCAGCATCTTTAATACGAATTTCTTGTAATGCTTCAGCATAACTACTATAAACGCCTTGCATTACTTTTTCATGAACTGGAATATTGTCCATCATTTCCTGACGTGCTTTTGCACTTGCAGTATGCATTGCTGCTAAAGTTTCTCCAATATGCTCATCTGTTTTAACACCTAAATGCTCTAAAATTGCAGCAAACTCTTGATCTGTTCGTGCTTTTAAAGCAACTACATAACCATCATAATATTTAAGGCGTTCTTCAGTGTCTGACTTTAATTTTGCGCGATGAGTTTGTAAATTACTACGTAATGATGTTAATACTTTTATAGTTAAGTTGTGCTTATGCACAAAGCTATCTTTACTTGCTGCCAATGTTGTATAAGCATTTTTAAGTCCTTCTAACTCTTCAACTTTTTGCTCTAATGTTGTTACTTTACCTATAGCTTGTGCATAATCGGCTGATTGCTTATCAACAATTTCTTCTAACTCTTGACGTGCTTGTTTAAGTAGCGCATAATTTTCTTCAAGCTTTGCTTCTACTTCCTTCTTTTTTTCAAGTGCTTTAGTGTGATTTTTTGTTGCTTCAACTATAGCATCCTGTAACTTATCTTCTACTTCTTTAATCTCAACTTCACGATTTTTTAATCGTGTTACTGCTGCTTGCGATTTGAATGATAATTCACTTAAAAGTGTTTGCACATCTGCAGTTTCAATACGCTCTTGAAACATTGCTTTTGCTTTATTATCAGCAGCAGCACGTATCTTCTCAGCTTCAACTAAATCTTGCTCTGCTTTTTTAATTTTGCTTTTTCTTCCCCAAAGGTTATTCCACCAAGTGTCTGGTTTGTTTTGTGCATCTTCTAATTCAATTTTTGCACGTTCTAATGCTTTTTGAGCGTCATCAATAACTTTTTGTTCGTTAGCATTTAATGAAGAGAATTTTTCAAATATAATTCCAACTTCATCTTGGTAATCTGTTAAATCTTTTATGGCATCAAGAAGTGTAGTTCTATCTTTTTCAGCCATACCTACAACATCATCTAACGTTGCATTTAATATTTTTTGACGAACCTCAGGGTCATCTTCTTGTGCTAGTTTAGATTTCATAGTATCAATGGCTTTTCCCCAATTGACATCTACTTTTCCTGTTTTTTCGTTAGAATTGGTTTCTAATAAATCAAAATCATCAGACATAGTGCGTAGTGTATTTAATTGCGTTGAACAAATTTTTAATAAGTAGCAATTTCGTTAAAAAAATATTAGTTTTAAAATTATTACTGCTTAATTTATTGGTATAATATGTTACCAAAATGTTACAACAAACAAAACACAAAGTATTTTATTGTGAGCTGATTACATGATTAATGTTAATAACTCATAGTAAAAAAAGTACAACAATTTTATTATGAAATAGTTACCAATTCAAATAATATTGTATATTTGATTTCCAAACCAAATCTTTTAAATACTTAAGTTATGCTTAATTTAATTAACCTAAACCTCGTAGTCAGCACAATGCAGCTTACTATTGTCCTAATAATTACCGCTGCAGTCTTCTTATTTTTTATTGTTCTTGCAATTATAAAAATGTACAAATTAAAAGCTGAAAACAAACGTCTTTTAGATAGTGATGCTTTTAAGTTTGATGTTGATGAAAGTTATAAAGATTTTACTGAAGGACATTTATACGATAATAAATAATATTAATTTATATAATAAAAAAGCCAGCATAATTGCTGGCTTTTTTATTGACTGTTATTATCTAACTAGTTTTTTGTATTTAATACGTTTTGGAGCTACATCACCTAAACGTTTTTTTCTGTTTTCTTCATAGTCACTAAAACTACCTTCGAAGAAATATACCTCAGAGTTCCCTTCAAAAGCTAGAATGTGTGTACAAATTCTGTCTAAAAACCATCTGTCGTGGCTAATAACAACTGCACATCCTGCAAAATTTTCAAGACCTTCTTCTAAAGCTCTTAATGTATTAACATCTAAGTCGTTAGTTGGCTCATCTAAAAGTAATACGTTACCTTCTTCTTTAAGAGTCATTGCTAAATGCAAGCGGTTTCGCTCACCTCCAGATAACAACTTAACCTTCTTGTTTTGCTCGCTTCCCGAAAAATTAAATCGACTTAAATAAGCACGAGAGTTTACTTGTTTTCCTCCCATTAAAACTAACTCTTGCTCATCACTAAAGTTTTGCCAAATTGATTTTTCAGGATCTATATTAGAGTGCTTTTGATCTACATAAGCGATTTTTGCTGTATCTCCAACTTTAAATTCTCCTTTATCTGAGGTTTCTTCTCCCATTATCATTCTAAAAATAGTGGTTTTACCAGCTCCATTAGGACCAATAACACCAACAATTCCTGCTTGTGGAAGATTAAAGTTTAAATTGTCATATAACAACTTGTCATCATAACCTTTACTTACACCAATAGCTTCGATAACATTTGTTCCTAAACGTGGTCCATTAGGGATGTAAATTTCAAGTTTTTCGTCAAGTTGTTTTTGATCTTGACTCATTAATTTATCGTAATTATTCAAACGTGCTTTTTGTTTCGTCTGACGTCCTTTTGCGCCTTGACGAACCCATTCTAACTCACGCTCTAATGTTTTTTGTCTTTTAGATGCAACCTTACTTTCTTGAGCCATACGCTTAGATTTCTGATCTAGCCAAGAAGAGTAATTTCCTTTCCAAGGAATACCTTCACCTCTATCAAGTTCTAAAATCCAACCAGCAACATTATCTAAAAAGTATCTATCATGCGTTACTGCGATAACTGTTCCTTTATATTGTGCTAAATGTTGCTCTAACCAATGTACAGATTCTGCATCTAAATGGTTTGTTGGCTCATCTAACAATAATACATCAGGCTCTTGTAAAAGTAATCTGCATAATGCTACTCGACGACGTTCACCTCCAGAAAGTACTTCTATTTTTTTGTCGCCATCAGGAGTACGTAATGCATCCATAGCAATTTCGAGCTTAGTATCAAGTTCCCAAGCATCTGAAGCATCAATCTTATCTTGTAATTCGGCTTGACGATTCATTAGCTTTTCCATTTTTTCTGGATTGCTATAAACCTCTTCTAAGCCAAACATATCGTTTATTTTATTGTATTCATCAAGAATAGCTACAGTTTCTGCAGCACCTTCTCGAACAACTTCCATTACGGTTTTGCTTTCATCTAATTGTGGCTCTTGTTCAAGATAACCTACTGAATAATCTTGCAAAAATGTAACGTCTCCTTGGTAATTTTTATCTACTCCAGCTATTATTTTAAGTAATGTAGATTTACCAGAACCATTAAGACCTAGAATACCTATTTTGGCTCCATAGAAGAAACTTAAATATATATTTTTTAAAACAGGTGTGTCTGCTCCTTTAAATGTCTTGGTTAGACCAGACATTGAAAAAATCACTTTTTTATCGTCACTCATATTATACTCTACCTTTTAATGCGTTAAAAACCCAAGCTATTGCAAAAAAACCTAAGCCAACAGCTGCAAAACCCCATCCAGCTACATCATCATACCTAAATGCTCCAAGAGCCATTAATCCTAATCCTACTAAAATCATAATTGTGGTAGCCCAAGCCAACACAGTATTTTTATTCATTGCCATATTAATTAGTTATTTTATTGGAAGAGCAAATATCGTGTTTTTTAATAAAAAAAGCATCTTTTACAGATGCTTAATTTATCAAATTATAATGATTTTTTGGTTATATCATTGGAACTTCTATTAATAATAATTCTGAATCTTCATTTGCTGAGATTTTAAAATTATCTGTTTGTGAAACACCTATTGCATCACGAGTTTGTAGTTCATTGGTTTCAACAGTTACAGTTCCATGAATATTCATTACATATACACCATGACTATTACTTTTAAGTTTATAATCGAAAGATTTATCCTTATCCAAATCTATTCTTGATATTATTGCGTCTTGATGAATTTTTAAACTCCCTTCATGATTTTCATCTATTGATGTTACTAATGTTTGAAGTTTATTTTTTCGGTCATCTGCATTATAGTATTTTTGACCATAACGTGGCACAACATCTGTTTTATTTGGTATTACCCAAATTTGAAACAAGCTCAAGTAAGCTTTATCAGAACCATTAATCTCAGAATGCTGTAAACCTTTACCTGCTGACATTATTTGTACTTCTCCTGCTTCGATTGTTTGCCACTCATTATGCATTGAATCACGATGTTTTAAACTTCCACTTAATGGAATTGTAATAATCTCCATATTATTATGTGGATGAGTTCCAAATCCCATTTTTGGTGCTATTATATCATCATTTAACACTCTTAATGCACCAAATTGCATTTTTTCTTGGTTAAAATAATTCGCAAAACTAAAAGAGTGATTAGCTTGTAGCCAACCATGATTAGCAAATCCTCTGCTATCTGCTTTATGCACTATTGTTTTCATTTTATAAATCCTTTCTTTATCTTAATTTATCAAGCAAGTCACTTAGTTGTGCTGCTTCATTTTCTGTTATGTTTTTTAATAAATCTTCATTAAAATTATCAGCTATGTCATCCAATAATTTTCTTCCTTTAGTTGTTATTTCTATATGTACTACACGTCTATCATCTGGACATGGTATACGTTCAATTAAATCTTTGGCGCATAATTTATCCATTAACCGAGTTGCATTTGGTGCTCTATCTATCATTCTTTCTTTAATAGTTTGAACTTTTAAAGCTTTATTAGCACCTCTCAAAATTCTTAAAATATTATATTGTTGTGGCGAAATGCCATACGGTTTAAAAAAAGTGTTTTGATAACTTGTAATCCAATTTGCTGTATATAGGATATTGATTAATGCTTTAACCTTATTGTTTGCAAATTTTGAATTTACATCTTTAGAAATATCTCCCATTTTTTATAGTTTAAGCTAATCTGTCTGAATATTCGTGTTTCTTTTTAAAAACTGCTGCTGCAAAAGGACAAAGTGGAATAACTTTCAACCCTTTATCTCGCATAAACTCTACAGCTGCTTCAACTAATTTATAGCCTACGCCTTGCCCTTTTAATTTTTCGCTTACTTCTGTATGATCAATTATTATTTTATCACTACCAGCATAAGTGTATGTCATTTCAGCTTCTTGTTTACCATCTAACTCAACAAAAAACTTTCCTTTTTTACCATTATCTTCTTGTTTAATATTCATAATCATAAAGCGTTTTTAAATTGTTCAACTCTATTTTTTAATTCATTATTAAGTTCCTTATCAATAATTTTCCCTTCAGAAAAGTTTGTGTTAAACATTGGCAAAGAAAACTCAGCAACAATGTTTGCATTATGCCTTGGAAACCTATCTTTTGCTATTGCTATAACAGAAGCTCCTCCTCTACCTCCAGGCGACGTTGCCATTAATAGCATTGGTTTATCTTGAAATGTTTTTTGCTCTATTCTAGACATCCAATCAAAAATATTTTTGAAAACAGCTGCATAAGCTCCATTATGTTCAGCTAAAGAAACCATAACACCATCAACTTGTTTTATCTTATCGACTAATCGTTTAGCATTTTCTGGATGACCCATTTCAGATTCTAAATCGACACTAAATAATGGTACATCAAAATCATTTAAGTCTAACACTTCTACTTCTACATTTTCTGCAAGTTCAGACGCATAAGTGACTAACTGCTTATTTATTGATTTTTTACTATTGCTACCTGCAAATGCTATAATTTTTTTCATTCTGTTTAATTTATTTTCCATGGCAAATATATAATAAATATTTTTATATTCCAAGGAATATATTTCCATGTTATTTATTTTAACAAAGTATTCACTTTTTAAACATCAACTTGTTTCGTAAATTCGTGGCAAATAATTTTTGAATATGGACTTAAACTTCAATAAAAACGAAGATCACAATAAATTACTATTATCCGACTTAAAAAGACGTTTTGCCAAAGTTAAGCTTGGTGGCGGACAAAAAAGTATAGATAAACATCATGCAAAAGGTAAAATGACTGCCAGAGAGCGTATAGATTATTTATTAGATTCAAAATCGGAAAGCATTGAAATAGGTGGTTTTGCAGGCGAAGGCATGTACGAATCTCATGGTGGCTGTCCTTCTGGAGGTGTTGTTGTAAAGATAGGTTATGTTAAAGGAAAACAATGCATGGTCGTAGCAAATGATGCAACAGTAAAAGCTGGTGCTTGGTTTCCTATAACTGGAAAAAAGAATTTACGAGCTCAAGAAATAGCCATAGAAAATAGATTACCAATAATATATTTGGTAGATAGTGCTGGTGTGTATTTACCAATGCAAGATGAAATTTTTCCTGATAAAGAGCATTTTGGTCGCATTTTTCGTAATAACGCTATAATGAGTAGCATGGGAATTACTCAAATAGCAGCAGTTATGGGAAGCTGTGTTGCTGGTGGAGCTTATTTACCAATTATGAGTGATGAAGCTTTAATTGTTGATAAAACTGGAAGTATTTTTCTAGCTGGAAGCTATTTAGTGAAAGCTGCTATTGGCGAAACGATTGACAACGAAACTCTTGGTGGAGCAACAACACATTGTGAAATTAGTGGTGTTACTGATTATAAAGCTAAAGACGATAAAGATGCTTTAGACACTATTAAGAACATTATAGATAAAATTGGTGATTATGATAAAGCTGGTTTTAACAGAGTTAAATCTGTAAAACCAAAAGAAGACCCTCAAGATATTTATGGAATTATTCCAAGAAGTCGTACTGATCAATACGATATGTATGAAATTATTAAACGTTTAGTTGACAACTCTGAATTTGATGAATATAAAGCAGGTTATGGTAAAACAATAATTACAGCATACGCCAGAATTGATGGTTGGGCAGTTGGTATCGTTGCAAACCAACGTCAGCTAGTAAAAACTACAAAAGGCGAAATGCAATTTGGTGGTGTTATATATAATGATAGTGCTGATAAAGCTACCCGATTTATTGCCAATTGTAATCAGAAAAAAATTCCGTTAGTATTTTTACAAGATGTTACTGGTTTTATGGTTGGTAGTAAAAGTGAACATGGTGGAATTATTAAAGATGGAGCCAAAATGGTAAATGCTGTAAGTAATTCTGTTGTACCAAAATTTACTATTGTAATTGGAAATAGCTATGGCGCTGGAAATTATGCAATGTGTGGTAAAGCTTACGACCCAAGGCTTATCGTAGCTTGGCCAAGTGCCGAACTTGCAGTAATGAGTGGTAATAGTGCTGCTAAAGTATTATTACAAATTGAAACAGCTTCACTTAAAAAGAAAGGTGAAACTATTACTAAAGAAAAAGAAGAAGAACTTTTTAATAAAATAAAAGATCGTTACGATGCACAAGTATCTCCTTACTATGCTGCTGCTCGAATTTGGACAGATGCTATTATAGATCCTTTAGATACAAGAACATGGATTAGTATGGGAATTGAAGCTGCTGACCACGCTCCTATTGAAAAGAAATTTAATTTAGGCATCTTACAAGTTTAACTTTTAATCACTTTTTTTTGTATCTTAATGGTTGAAATTCAACACTTTTAATCATGGGAACAATAAAATCACTCAACAAATGGGCAAATGCTCATACGTATTTACCTCTTGATCTTTTAAGAATTGCATTAGGTGTTTTTTTATTCATTAAAGGTATTTTCTTTATGAATAACATGAATTCACTCATTGAACTTTTTGAACCTATTAAAAATATACCTGGAGGAATGATTTGGCTACATTATGTATTACCAGCTCATTTTATAGGTGGGATTTTAATTGCTTTTGGTTTACTAACACGTTGGGCAATAATCTCTCAGCTTCCCATATTAATTGGTGCTGTTATGATAAATGTTTTTGGAGAAATGCACGCTTATAATTTTACAACTGCAGCAGTAACATTACTAATTTGTGTTTTCTTTTTGTTTTATGGCTCAGGAAAACATTCAGCAGATTATTACTTTAAAATGCAACAGTAATTAGGGCTATTTTATCAATTTTAGGGTTTCTGTACGCTTAATTTTTCCGTTGGAAGTCATTATGAATTTAGCAACTGAATATATTGCTTTTGGGATTTCAAATTTATTCAACCCTTCAAAAACGGAAGTTTCAAGGAAGTTTGATTCGCTCTCTAAAACCAAAATAAGTTTTTCGCTAAGCTTGGTATCTGGTAATGAAGCCACAAAAAACTGTTGTTTTATTTTTCCTTTTAGTTTTTCTTCAATTTGCTCAGGAAACAATTTAATTCCACCTGAATTTATTACATTGTCAATACGTCCTAACCATTCAAATTCGGTATCAGAATGCAGCTTTACTATATCGTTAGTAACTACTATCTTTTTTGAAACTTCAGGAGCATTTACAACCAAACACCCTCTTTCGTCTTGCGAGATAGATACTCCTGGAAGTGTTTTAAAATATGGTTCTTGCGCTTGATTATTTAAAGGTTTTAAAGCAATATGCGTAGCCGTTTCTGTCATTCCGTATGTAGCAAACACTTTTGTTTTGAGCGTTTGTGTTAGCTCAATTAAATGTGTTGATACAGACGAACCACCAACAATAATATTTCTAACATTATGTAAATAACCCATTGTAGATTCTAGTTGCATTGGTAACATTGCACAAAAATGGTACACCTTATCGTAATCGAAAATTGGTTGCGATGTTGGTTCTACCAAATCCATTTCCAACCCTAATATCATTGCTCTTACCAACATCATTTTTCCAGCAATAAAATTAGTTGGCAAACAATGTAATGCTGTTTTTCCTGGTGTAAGTTTTAGGTAATTTCCCGTTGCAATAGATGAGTTCACCATTGCTTGCTTACTTAATCTAATAGTCTTAGGTCTTCCTGTAGAACCTGAAGTTTTTACAAGAATATAATCCTTCTCATCAAGCCAATCTAGCAAAAACTTACCTACAATTTTTTCATATGATTCACCTTCCTTTATAAGACTATAGGCGACCTCTTTTAATTCGTTAAAATCGTAATTATTGCCATTAAGTTTAAATTTTAAATGGATTTTATCAAAAGAAGGAATCATGTTTGGTATAATATTAGATATGCAATATTATAATATTTTTAAAGGTTCTTTAGTAATTATTAAAAATAAATATCTATATATTTGATTATAAACCTAAATTATATGCGATACCTCTTAGTCCTTTTTCTGCTAGTATCTTTCTTGGGATATTCTCAGGATTTTTCAAATGAAGATTTTATATATCTAAAACGTCACGAACATATTAAAATAGGTCTAGTAAAACAAAGTTTTGAAATCACTAAACTTGTTTCTGAACAAGCTGAATATTTAAGTGCTAATAAGTTATATTTTGCTAATGAAAGCATGAGTTTTGATAGCTTTACTTCTATTGAAGATATTGATGCTTACACCTATTTACCTAGTAGTAATAAAAATATTAAAGTAGATTATATTGAAACCAAGCGCGAGTTTGATAATGGAATATTTTATAGCGACCAAGAGTCTAAAATTTTTACTTTTCCTGCTGTTACTAAAGGCGCTATTACTAATTTAAATTATAAAGAGGTTATCAAGGACCCTCACTTTTTAGGCTTATTCCGTTTTGGAACTTATGTACCTACAAAAAGTGCTCAGTTATCTATTGAGTTTCCTAGTAATATATCAATAGGTTATATCGATTTTAATACTAAAGATATTTCAGTCGATTTTAAACAAGAAACTTCTAAAGATATTACAACTTACACATGGACAGCGAACAACACAAAAGGTTACCAAAGTGAAGATGATGGTGAGTCTGTTTTATATTTTGTTCCACATATTATAGTGTATATAAAAAGTTACGAATATAAAGGCGAGCGTTATAATGTTTTAAACGATGTTAACGACTTATACAAATGGTATGCATCTTTAGTAGACCAAATAGACACAAATGATCTTCAAAAGGTGTATAAAATTGCCAATGATATTACAAAATCGCTTCCTACTAAACGTGAAAAAGCTGAAGCAATTTTTCATTGGGTACAAAATAATATAAACTATGTTGCCTTCGAAGATGGTTTAGGAGGTTTTATTCCTAGAGGAGCAGCAAGTGTTTGTGATAAACGCTATGGTGATTGTAAAGACATGGCAAACTTACTCTACGAAATGCTAAACCATGTTGGTATTGAAGCATATAGAACATGGATTGGTACAAGAGATAGGCCTTATACTTACTCACAAGTTCCAACACCTATGGTAGATAATCACATGATTACTACTGCAATTATAGATGGTGAAACCATTTTTTTAGATGGTACAGATAGTTATGTGCCTTTTGGTATGCCAAGTGCTTTTACACAAACCAAAGAAGCCCTTTTAGGTATTAACAGTACTACATTTAAGCTTATAACAGTTCCTGTTCAAAAAGCCGAACAGAGTGTTACTGATGTTAATACAGCAATACATATTAAAGATGATATGTTTATAGTTACTGAAAAACGATTGCTTTCTGGTTACGAAAAAGTTGAGTTTATTACTGACTATTTATATAAAAAGGCAACTAAAACTGAAGAAGAGTTTTTAAACACTACACTTGCTCTTGGAAATAACAAAACAAGCTATAATAACATTACTAAACAGAATTTTGATAATAAGAGAAACCCTTTAGAGTTAGCTTACAATCTAACGATAGATAATTATGTAAAAAAAGTTGGAACAAAACTTTATATAAATTTAGATATTGACAGAGTATTATCAAAAAGTAAAGTAGATATTGAAGACAAAAAGTATGATAAAAAAATTGATCATACCTACACAAAAAATTATGTAACAATATTAACTATTCCAGAAGGATATACAGCAAGTTTTATTCCTGAAGATTTATCGTTTGAGAATGAAAATTATGGCTATAAAATAACTTACACTCAAAAAGACAATACCATAATACAACACAAAAACATTTTTGTAAATACGTTAAGCGTAAAAAAACAAGATTTTGAATCTTGGAACGAGTTTATAAAAAGCCTAATAAAAGCCTATAAAAAAAGTATAATACTAGAACAAAAATAATGACAAAACAGATTTTATTCGTCCTACTTATTGCAAGTACAAATTGCTTTTCACAATACTACAAATCGTACGATTGGAGCGAAAAGCCAAAACTACACACTATTACTGCAGATGAACAAAAAGAGCACTCAATTGGTATTTTAAAGAAGAATATTGTAGAGTACACAACAGCTGCATTAACATCAGATTTAAAAGCTTACGAAACCTTTCATACTATTACTCGTGTTAACGACGAAAAAGGCATTGGACAACATAATACAGTTTATATTCCTATGTATGATGTAAAAAATGTAATTGATATTAAAGCCAGAACCATAAACTCTAAAGGAAAAATTACTTTACTTAACAAAGACAATATTAAGGAAGTAAAAAATGTTGAGGAGTATGGTGATTTTAAAATCTTTGCTATTGAAGGTGTTGAGAAAAACTCTGAAATAGAAGTACTTTATACTGTTGAAAAAAATGCTGACTTATTTGGTAGCGAAACATTACAAAGCAATTACAAGATTAAAACTGCACAGTTTTTATACATTACTGGAGATTTAAACTCTGAAATTAAAGCGTATAGAACTGCTTCAAAATTTGAAAGCGTTACAACAGACGGAAAAGCTTCAAAATTGTTAGAAATAAAAAATATTCCAGCAATGATTGAAGAAGAATATGCAACTCCAGATGCCAATAAAATTGCTGTTGTTTACCAATGCTTTCCAAAAGGGCAAAATATTACTCAAGAAATGTTTTGGAACAATGTAGTTACTAACGTTGGTAATAAAATTATTCCAGAGACTGTCAATCCAAAAGTTGATGCAGATATTCAAACTATTACAAAAGGACAGAAAGATTTAACTACCTATCAGAAAATAGTTTTGGTAGATAACTTTGTGAAATCAAATTTCACTGTTGTTAAAAACAATAATGAAGAGTTATCAGATTTAGACTATGTGCTTAAAAATAGATCATCTAGTGATTTTGGAATCTTAAAAGTGTATGCAAACTATTTTAAAACATTAGATGTAGCTTACGAGTTGGTAATTACCGCAAATAGATTTACTTATAAATTTGATCCAGATTTCTTTATCCCAAATATGCTTCGTGATTTCTTAATTTATATTCCGTCTGAAGATAAATATATTTCACCAGACAGAGTTGAATACAGAGTTGGCGAAGCTCCTTTTAATATTTTAGGAAATTATGGTTTATTTATAAATGAAGAATTTGGCTACTATTTTAGTAAAATTGTGCAGTCAGATCCAAATTTTAGCACCATAAAAAGAAATACAGATATTACTTTTAATGATGATTTTGAAAGCGCAACGCTAAAACAACACCAAGAGTATACAGGACATTGGTCTATAACCAACAGAGCTGTTTTAAGCTTATCGTCAGATCAAGGAATAAAAGAATTTAAAGACTACTTAACAGGCTCAGGAATTGAAGATAAAGTTATTGAAAGCTATGAGGTTGAAAATGGCGATATGAATCAAACTGAATACAACAAACCTTTTATTACAAAAAGCACTATTAGTTCTGAGTCTATTATTGAAGATGCTGGAGATAGTTATTTATTTCAAATTGGAAAAGTTATTGGTACGCAAAGTGAGTTATACCAAGAAACTGAACGTGTAAATCCAATTGAAATGACATACCCAAATCAGTATGACTATACAATTACAGTTAATATTCCTGATGGATATACTGTTGAAGGTTTAAACAGTTTAAATATTGATAAAAGCTACAAATCTAACTCTACAGGTGAGAAAATTTGCAAGTTTGAATCTAGTTACAAATTAGAAGGCAATAAGCTTATAATTACTATTCAGGAGTTTTATAAATCTAATGAATATGATTTAAATAGATATGAAGAATTTAGAAGTGTTATTAATGCTGCTTCCGATTTTAATAAAGCATCAATAGTCTTTAAGACTAAATAAAAACAAAAAAATAGGCACTTTAATTAGTGCCTATTTCGTTTATATCTTCAAGTATTTTATAATCTTCTTTTGGTGGCTGTTCTACTCTACCAAATAATTTTTCTTTCCAATTAGTCCAATTATACTTCTTTGCAAAAATGAAAAGCAGTATTGGGAAAATAACAAAAACAGGCATAAAAATATCTAAAAATTCAGCTGCTTTTGGGTCTGACATATCTTTTAATACCGAATGTGTTTGGAAAGCTGTCCAATCTGCAGTAACCAATAATGCAGTAAACAAATTATTAGCAGCATGAAAACCAAGTGCTAGTTCTAAACCTTCGTCCATAAGTGTCATTATACCTAAAAACAATCCAGTACCAATGTAATACACCATAATAATGTAGCCTAGTTTTTCAACTTCAGGATTAGCTATATGAAGCATTCCAAAAACAAAAGATGTTATCAACAACGGAATCCATTTTGTTTTGGTAAATGTTCCTATTCCTTGCATTAAGTAACCTCTAAATAAATACT
The DNA here is from genome assembly GCF_014641635.1 of Aquaticitalea lipolytica. Taxonomy (GTDB): domain Bacteria; phylum Bacteroidota; class Bacteroidia; order Flavobacteriales; family Flavobacteriaceae; genus Aquaticitalea; species Aquaticitalea lipolytica. The sequence goes on from NZ_BMIC01000002.1 coordinate 300,060, forward strand.
CTTCAAAACTTGTTTGTAGTGGTACTAAAGCAATAGCAATAACACATAGTATTAAAAAAGGAACCAGATTAAAGTTAAATACATAATCTTCTGGCGACAAGTAATAATCTAATAACACCATACTAGATGATACAATTCCCCAAAATAAAAACGAAAACCAAAAACGTTTCCAATCTATTTTAGGTCTAGATGTAGTTAACGATGTAAAGCTTTGCTTGTGTAGTAGTTTTGCTGCGCCTAATAAAAAAATGAGTCCTCCAGCAAAAGGCAATAAAATGAACACTAAATTTACGTTTGGTTCAAATAAGGTCATTAAATAATTTGTATCTTCTAACTTACTTTGATCAACAGTTCCATCTAAAGTTTTTACTGTTATACCTATAAGATGAGGCATCGAAAACACAAAAATTCCAACTATCGAAATTAATACACCAACAATGTAGCGCCACCAATCATGCAAAACGTTATAAGCTTGAGCTATATACATACTAAAATATTATAAATTAAAATTCCAATTAAGTTCGTTATTATAATGCAATTTACCATTTTTTACTTGTAATGGACTCTCAAAATTGTTTGTAAACAAGCCTCCTGTTCCAAGTCCTTGATACATTGTGTTTTGCAATGTATACGTCCATTGCGAAATAGCATTTAATCCTACATTACTTTCTAAAGCACTAGTAATCCACCAACCTGTTTTATTGCTATTTGCAATATCTATCCAGTGTTGAGAGCCAGCAAAACCACCAACAAAACTTGGCTTTAAAATAATGTATTGCGGATTTATGGTTTGTAGTAGTTTTTCTTTATCTGTTACAGAAAACACACCTATTAACTCTTCATCTAAAGCAATAGGTAATGGTGTAGCTTCACATAGTCTTGCCATCTCTTGCTCCTGACCTGCTTTTATTGGCTGTTCTATAGAATGTAAGTCTAAATCTGATAGTGTTTTTAGCTTCTCTAACGCATCAAATGGTTTAAATGCTCCATTAGCATCAACACGCAACTCAATATCTTTAGAGGTAAATGTTTTACGTATTGATTTTAGCAAAGTAATTTCGGTATTAAAATCGATAGCTCCAATCTTCATTTTTATGCACTTAAAACCGCTTTCTATCTTGTCTTTTATTTGCTGTTTCATAAATGCTTCACTCCCCATCCAAATTAATCCGTTTATGGCAATGCTATCGTTTCCTTTTGTGAACTTTGAAGGAAATAATTCAAATGCATTGTTACTTTCTAAAGATTTAAAAGCCATTTCTAATCCAAACTGAATACTAGGAAATTCAATAAGTTTTTCTAACAATGCTTCTAAACCTAATTCTATATTATCACAAGTCCAACGTAACCTATCTTCATAATCAGGCTTATCATCTGCACTTAAACCTCGTAAAATACCACATTCGCCAATGCCTTTTTTGCCATTTTGTGATATAACAATTAACCATGTTTCTTTGGTTTTTAATACACCACGAGATGTTCCGCTAGGTTGCTTAAATTCTAATATATACTTATGGTAAGTTGCTTTCATACAAGCACCAAAAATACTTAAATAATTTTGCAATTTATCTATGTAAAAAGGTTTCGACTGCGCTCAAGCTTACAATTAGATAATTTTGTATTTTTAAACTTCAAAAAATCATTGTTTATGCCACAATTCCCAAATCTTATTCACTTTGCAATTCCTTTTTTTATTCTATCGATGTTGTTAGAACTTTATATTACTAAAAAAAGGGAAATTAAAACTTATGAGCCTAAAGATGCTTTTACATCTATAGCTATGGGTTTAGGCAATGTGTTTTTGGGTATAATTAGTAAAGCATTAGTCCTTTTATTCTTTTATTGGATTTATAACAACTTCAGATTGTTTACAATACCAATAGCTTGGTGGAGTTTTATTCTGTTGTTTTTTGCTGATGATTTTTCATACTATTGGTTTCATCGTATCTCACATCAATCGCGCTTGTTTTGGGCTTCGCATGTTGTACATCATTCGTCACAACACTATAATTTAAGTACAGCATTGCGCCAAACATGGTCTGGAGGCTTTTACACTTTTATTTTTTGGTTGTGGTTACCTCTTTTAGGATTTCATCCAGCTATGATTTTACTACAAATGTCGGTGAGTTTATTATATCAATTCTGGATACATACTGAAGCTATTGATAAAATGCCTAAATGGTTTGAAGCCATAATGAACACACCTTCTCACCATAGAGTACATCATGGTAGTAATCCGTTGTATTTAGATAGAAATCATGCAGGAATTTTAATTATTTGGGATAAATGGTTTGGAACCTTTCAGCCAGAACTTAAAGATGAAAAAGTAGTATATGGTTTGGTAAAAAATATAAACACTTACAATCCTGTAAAAGTTGCTTTTATTGAATGGTACTATATGATTTTAGATGTGTTTTCTGGTAAAAAATCTTTAAAAAACCGATTGTTATACCTTATAAAGCCACCAGGTTGGAGACACGATGGCACAGGAAAAATAAGCGACGATTTACGTGAAGAATGGAAGAAAAAAGTTAGCAGTATTCAGTCGCAGTCTTCAGTAAATACTAAAAATTAATTAATATGTCATTCAATAATAAAGTAATTTGGATAACAGGAGCTTCCAGTGGTATTGGTAAAGCATTAGCGTTAGAACTTTCTAAACACGATTGTAAACTTATATTGTCTGCAAGACGAGAACATGCTTTACAAGAGGTAAAACAACAATGCAAAACTCCAGATCATGTTGCTATTTTACCTTTCGATTTGGCTAACTATGGTAATATGTTTGTAGTTACTGATGATGCCAAAAAATGCTTTGGACATATTGACATTTTAATTAATAATGGAGGTATTAGCCAACGTTCTTTGGTTATTGATACTGATATAAGTGTCGATAAAAAACTAATGGAAATAGATTATTTAGGTACAGTTGCACTAACTAAAGCTGTGTTACCACATTTTGTAGAACGTAAATCTGGGCAATTTGTAACGGTTACTAGTTTAATGGGAAAATTTTCGTCACCATATCGTTCTGGTTATTGTGGTGCCAAACATGCACTACATGGTTTTTTTGATGCTTTACGCATGGAGCATGATAAAGACAACATAAAAGTGACTCTTATTTGCCCTGGATTTGTAAATACAGATGTTGCTAAAAATGCATTAGTTGGCGACGGAACAAAACAAAACACTCAAGATACTGCTACCCAAAACGGATTGCCTGTTAATGTGTTTGCAAAAAAAATGATAACAGCTATACAAAAACAAAAATTTGAAGCTTATATTGGCAGAAAAGAAGTGTTAGGTATATCCCTCAAGCGTTTCTTCCCAAAGTTTTTACATTGGTATGTACTGAAAAGTACTGTGAGGTAAAACTGTTTGTGTGGATGTTTAAGCAACTTATTTAATAAAGGGTTTTTGTAAGTAAGTGAGAAATAGCAATGAACTATAAATGATATTGTCGCCAGTTATTTATTCCAATTAGCAATTAAATTCGGATTATTTTTTTTCAATTCATTTACTAAATTATCTGCATTTTGAAATTTCAATTTCCAATCTTCATTTAGTTTACTTTTTGGATATCCTTTTCCAGATTTCAAATCATATACAGCGTAAATTTCATTTTCATTTCCCCAGGTCAAATACATAATACTGTCAAATGAACTAGCTTTAAAATCATTTAAATTCGTAATGTCATCTTCTGTTCCAACTAATTGAGATTTTACTAAAACCAGATTTTTTTCAGAATCAACTATTTCATATTTTAAAGCGGTTACAAAATCGAACTCATCTTCTTGATAGATATTCACAAACACATTTTCAATTCCGTTAACTTTTAGTTGTCCTATTTTACGTTCTTTAAAGCAAGAAGTAAATAAAATTAAAGTTATTAATGGAATTATCTTAGTTTTCATTTTTCTGATTGATACCAACTTTATGAAATGCAATCGTTTAAATACTCAATATCAAACAGTAAGTAAAGTAAAATTACAATTATACTCTCAATAATATAGTATTACTATTATACATTGTTAGGTGCAGTTGTTTTATTCCGAGCAATAAACATATCCAACTTGTCCTCCTAAATATCCTTGTTCGTTCGTAGATAATCCAAGAAAAAATTCGGCGCTTAATCGTTCAGAAATTTTCTCAATAGTACATTCACATAATTTTTCGCTATTCTTCTTTTTAGATAGAGCATAATTACAAATGTCTAGAAATTGTTTTTTTTCATTTTCAGTCCAAGGAATATCGTTTTCACTCATTATATAAATATCCCATAGTTTAAAAGCATCTTGTCGTCCTTTGCTTTTAGCTTTTAGTTTACTTCCAACAGTTGAATATTCTAAAAATGAAGGGCATAATTCGTGAAGTTTTCTTGAAATACTTTCTTCTCTTTCAGTATCGTAATTCACGAGTTTAATTTGAATGGTTTTAATATAAATCATTCGGTTAATTTGATAACTATTCCTTTTAGAATAGTGTTTTGAGAACTCATCACACAGTTCCAAAGAAATTTCATTATCAGTTTTAATTTCCTTTTGTTGAGCATAACTCGAACTTGTCATTAAAAGAAAAAATATTAAAGTGTATCTCATATCCGTTTTTCCTAACTAAATAACATATAAAAGCATAACAATCTGCATCATACTATAAGCGAAGTTAAATTATAATTCTATACTATCACCAATTTCCAACAGCATTAAATCTTTGTTTTTATCAAAAAACTTGCGTTTAGCTTCTTCGTGGTCAATTTCTATATATCCAAAAGTATCAAAATGGTAGCCTAACACTTTATCGCATTGTACAAAATCGCTTGCCAATATAGCATCATCAATTCCCATTGTAAAATTATCTCCAATAGGTAAAATGGCTAAATCTAGCTTTATCTGTAATGGTATAAGTTTCATATCCATAGTTAAAGCTGTATCTCCAGCTATATAAATGTTTTTATGTTCGCCTTCTATTACAAAACCACCTGGTTGTCCTCCATAGCTACCATCAGGAAATGACGATGTGTGTATGGCATTTACATACTTTACATTACCAAACTCAAAATCCCACGAACCTCCAAGGTTCATTGGATGACCTTCTAAACCAAGTTTTTCAAAATGAGACACAATTTCATAATTAGAAACAATAACTGCATTGGTGCGTTTTGCAATAGCTTTAACATCTAGTATATGATCTTGGTGTGCATGTGTAAGTAAAATATAATCTGCTTTTATAGTATGTATATCTATATGTGAAGCTTTAGGATTACCAGAGATAAAAGGATCGACAAGTATATTAACATCATCTACTTTAATTCCTAAACTTGCGTGACCGTAAAATGTTATTTTCATTGGATTAATTTTAGAAAATGAAAATACAAAAAAACTCAGACAGAATTAAGAAAATTTGTCTGAGTTTTCAAGCCCCAAATTTTAATGCCAACGTGATAGCAAGAAGTGTTGGCTGAAAAATTATAGTTTAAATATAACTATTAATTATTTGATTTGCAAACATTTATGATAATTTTTACAAAATATAACCAATCCCTAAAAGCAGTGAAAATACAAAAGTAGTAAGTGCTAATACTTTTAATTGCGAATCAAAATCGTTTGGTTGTTTTGCTTTTATGATATGCTTTATATGTAGTATTAATGGAATGTATGTTACTAAAAACAAAAAGTTCCATAATGAGGTGTAATACAATATTGAAAATATCAATGATATAATAATAGCACCAGCAATTAGTATAACATGATAAATTTTAGCACCTTTTTTGCCCATTTTTACTGCTAATGTCATTTTGTTAGACATTTTATCAGAGTCTATATCTCTCATGTTATTAAGATTTAAAACACCTACACTTAATAAACCTAAAGTTAAAGCTGGTAGTACTAATACATGATCGAGCTGCATTGTATGCAAAAAATAAGTACCCACAACACTAACAAAGCCAAAGAAAATTAATACAAAAAGGTCGCCTAATCCTTTATAACCATAAGCGGAGTTTCCCATAGTATAACTTACTGCAGAGTAAATTGAGATTCCTGCTAAAGCTAAAAACAGAACTGCATAAAGAAAATGTCGTACTCCAAATGCACAATAAACAAGCAAAAAGGCTAGAATAATAACAATAATAATGTTCATTTTTACTGCCTCAAACATTTGATCTGAAGTAATCTTTCCGCTTTGTACAGCACGTTCTGGTCCTACTCTATGTTCGTTGTCTGTTCCTTTTTCACTATCGCCTAAATCGTTAGCAAGGTTAGATAAGATTTGGAGCGCAATGGTTGTTAAAATGGCTAGTAAAAAAACTATCCAATTAAAAAATCCATTATAAAAAGCAAAACAGCTTCCTAAAATGATTCCAGATACTGATAATGGTAGAGTTCTTAAACGAAAGGCAGAAAGCCAAGGTTTTATGTCTTTAATCATAACTATTAACGAGTCGTTAAGGAATCCATTTTTTTACAAAATTTGGTTTACGTTTTTCTAAAAACGCATTTCTACCTTCAATTGCTTCGTCTGTCATGTATGCCAATCTGGTAGCTTCACCAGCAAAAACTTGCTGACCAACCATACCATCGTCGGTTAAATTCATAGCGAATTTTAACATTTTTATAGACGTAGGCGATTTTGCTAATATTTCTTGAGCCCACTCATAAGCAGTAGCTTCTAGTTCGTCATGAGGAATAACAGCATTTACCATTCCCATCTCAAATGCATCTTGCGCTGAATAATTTCTGCCTAAGAAAAAGATTTCTCTGGCCTTTTTTTGTCCAACCATTTTTGCTAAATATGCTGAACCATAACCACCATCAAAACTTGTAACATCAGCATCTGTCTGTTTAAAAATAGCGTGTTCTTTGCTTGCTAGTGTTAAATCGCAAACTACATGCAAACTATGTCCACCACCAACTGCCCAACCAGGAACTACTGCAATAACAGCTTTTGGCATAAAACGTATAAGCCTTTGTACTTCTAAAATGTTTAAACGATGATAACCATCTTCTCCTACATAGCCTTGATGACCACGTGCTTTTTGATCTCCACCACTACAAAAGCTCCAAATTCCATCTTTTGTTGATGGTCCTTCAGCCGAAAGTAATACAACACCAATATTTACATCTTCACTAGCATCATAAAAAGCATCATAAAGTTCTTTAGTTGTTTTTGGTCTAAACGCATTACGCACATTTGGTCTGTTAAAAGCAATTCTTGCAACTCCATTACACTTTTTGTATGTAATGTCTTCATAAGTTTTTGCTGTGACCCATTTAATTTCACTCATTGGTAATTATTTAACAGTGTAAAAATACATCTTTTCGAATTAGTATTAAAAACACTATTATTCTTTAAAAACAAAAGCTTTTAATAAGAAAAATTCAAAGAAAAAGTCCAAATTGAAAGAAAAATAGTATATTAAATAAGAAATTATCCTTTTTTACTAAAAAACACAATGAAAGTAATAGAGTCAAAAATTGCAGATCTTGTCATTAAAAAAAATAAAACCGAGTTAGGTTTTATTTATTTTTTTGAAGATGTTTTGGTTGTAGAATTTAATGAAGGTGTACATATTGATTACCAAGCTTCTCGAGAACACATTGACTTAATTTTAGATTTTTATAAAGACAAATCTTTTGGTTATATATGCAATAGGATTGATAAATTTTCTGTTTATCCACTAGATTTTTCAAAATTCAACAAAGCTCTAAATAACTTAACTGCCTTTTGTATAGTTTGTTATAGTGAGTTTGATAGAATAAATACCGAAATTGAAAGCATGTTTTGTGTAGATAAGCCATACAAAGCTTTTGATACTATTGAAGATGCTTATTATTGGATTAAAGATTACTCAAACAATAGATCAATTAAGCATTAAAACTAAACCAAATAAATACCATCGTCTTTAATTTCAATTAAACGCTGTTTGTATAAAGTACCTACTGCTTTTTTAAAGTTCTTTTTACTCATTTGTAAAACTTCTTTAATAGTCTCTGGGTCTGACTTATCAGTTAAGTTTAAATAACCTCCATTATCTTCAAGTTCGTGCATTATTGCATCTGCATTAGGCTCTATATTACGATAACCTATTTGTCCTAAAGAAATATCTAGTTTATTATCTGGACGCACTTTTTTTACGATTCCTTTTAATCGGTCTCCAATACTTAAATCTTGAAAAATATCATCTTTAAAAATTAATCCTGAATGTATATTATTAACAATAACATTCATACCAATATCTGAAGGGTGTGACACAATAATATCTACCTCATCAAACTGCTGAACAGTTAATTCTTTATTACTTAAAAAATGATTGGTTTTACTAGATGCAGCTAATCGTCCTGTTTTTTCATCAACATAGCAATACACCAAATACCAACCTCCTCGCTTCATTTTAAAGGCTTGCTCTTTAAATGGGCAGAATAACTCTTTTAAAAGTCCCCAATCTAAAAAAGCACCATAATCTGATACTTGGCTACATCTTAATACAGCAAATTCACCAACTTTTATATGAGGTTTATCTGTTACAGCAACAGGTCGTTCTTCATTATCTAAATAAACAAACACTTCAAGTTTTTCCCAAATCTTGAAGGCTTCTGGAATATATCTATTTGGTAATAATACTTCATTACCTTCTTCATCTGCAAGGTATAAACCTTGCTCAGTTTCTCTAATAATTTCGAGTGTATTGTAATCTCCTATTTTTATCATGCTGCAAAGGTAGTGATATTAGTGTTTTTGAATATAAAAAAAGCGCTACAAATTAGTAACGCTCTATAAATTTATGTTGTAAACTGAATTTTATTTGTATACAGCTTCTTTTTTAAAGTGTTTAGTAAGTAAATAATATACTACTGCTCTGTATTTGTTACGGTTAGAACGACCATATTTATCAATTACAGCATCAATGCCTTTGTCTAAATCTGGACCATTTTTAAGTCCTAATTTTTTAATTAAGAAGTTATTTTTAACTGTTGCTAATTCTTTTTCATCAGAACCAGAAACTGTTGCAGCATCAGCATTATAAATTGAAGGTCCGCAACCAATAGTTACTTTAGTCAATAAAGCCATGTCAGCCGTTACGCCACACTTGTCTTTTAAATCCGCAGCGTACTTAGCAATTAATTCATCTCTTTTACTCATTTTTAATGTGTTTTTAAGTTAAAATATTTATTCTCTATAAATATAACTCTTTTTTAAATAGGTAAAAAGCCTAACAGTCACTAATTTAACAATTACTTAATGGCATTAAAATAATTTAACAACTCTTCATCGTTTATTAACCTTGGTGTAAAAACTTCTAACAATTTTGGAGTATCAGACTCTGTAAAAAATGTTTTGAGTTTTAATTTTAATTGTTTGTCTGAATCGGTTTGCGAATATTCAAAATTATACATTTTGCTTAACTGCTTTGCTGAAAGCTCATGCTTAGTTTCAAAATAGTAATCAAAATTGTCAGTGTTTTTATGTCCTGGAAGGATTCTGAAGATACCTCCTCCTCCATTATTTATAACAACAATTCTAAAGTTCTTTGGTATATAATTGTTCCAAAGCGCATTACTATCATAAAAGAAACTCAAATCGCCTGTAACCAATATGGTTTGTTTGTCTCTAACTGTAGCACAACCAATTGCTGTAGATGTTGAACCATCAATTCCACTTGTACCTCTATTACAAAATACCTCAACAGACGGATTTACATCAAACAATTGTACATAACGAACAGCAGAACTGTTTCCTACTTGTAAAATCGAGTCGTTTGGTAAAGATTTTAAAAGTGTATCAAAAACTTTAAAATCACTAAAAACGGCATCTTTAGTAAACTCGTCATGTTTTTTATTACGCATTTGCTTTATCGATTCCCAATAGGTTTTGTAATCACTCTTTACAAAATGTGTGATTTTAGGCAAAAAGTCTGTAAAAAATATGTTTGGATGTACTTCAATGTGTTTCTCTAAACAGAAAAAAGTATTATTTGCCTTATTGTCATCTATATGCCAATGTTGTTTTGGTTGATATTGTCTTAAAAACGCTTTTACTTTTTTTGAGATAATTAAGCCTCCAAAGGTGATTAAAATATCTGGTTGTAATTGTTTAAACTCTTCATCAGTAAGAGGAGCAATCATTTTATCGATGCTCGCAAAAAAGTCTTTATGATGTAAATTAGATGTTGTTTCGGTAAATACCACAACACTATCATCCATTGCCAAATCATTTAACCAACGTTGCTCAATCTGGTTTGGTGGATTAACACCAACTAAAATCATCTTTTTTGAGGCATCGTTCCAATCTTCAATACAATGTTGAAGTTCGAAATTTTCAATTTTTTTCTTTCTAGCTTCAGCCTCAATAACTTTTGGTTTTACTGAAAGTTTATTTGTTAATTCATATAAAGGCTCATCAAAAGGAACATTTATATGTACAGGCCCTTTTTTAAAATTAGCCTTATTTATGGCATTATTTATTTCTTCTTCGTTATGCGATTGAATGCTTTGCTGAAACCCTAAAAAACGCTCTAACTTGCCTTCTATACTCTTTAAAATTGGAAGTTCTTCGTTTTCTGGAATTTTGTGTTCATCTTTTAAATCTAGCTTAAGGTTTGCTGAATATAAAATATGATTCTCAAAAACGTTCTTCTGATTAATCGTTTGTCCGTCACCAATACCTATCAAATAGTTTGGTCTGTCTGCCGATAATACAATTAAAGGTACATCGCTGTAAAAAGCTTCTGCAACTGCAGGATAATAATTAAGTAAAGCGCTTCCAGAAGTACAAACAACAGCTACTGCTTCATCTAATTGTTGAGCAATACCTATAGCAAAAAAAGCAGCACAACGTTCATCAACAATACTATAACACTTAAAAAACGGATCGTTAGTAAAGCCTATTGTTAAAGGAGCATTTCTGCTTCCTGGTGAAATAATGATGTGTTTTACTTTTTTTAATTTAAAGAGTTGAATTACTGTTTGTGCAAGCGGTATATTAGGATAATTCATAAAATGGTTAATATTGAGGCAAAAGTAATGAATCGGCAAACGAAATAAAACTATTGCAACACCTTTTTCATTATCAATGACTTATAAACAGTTTCTTGCCATTCTTCCTCTGAATTAGAGTCTTTTGTAATTCCGCCTCCAATATAAATTGTTGCTGCTGAATTATTTAACTGCATACAACGCAAGTTTACATACAAATTAGACACCGTTTTTACAGTTGCATAAGCATTGTTTTCAACATTACGCTTGTTTGTGTTTCTGGTACTTTTTTCTTTTAGATTCAATTCACCTAAAAATCCTGTATAAAACTCACGATTATAAGTTTCGTTTTGCAATATAAATTGTTTGGCATCTTCTTTTGGTAAGCCACAGACAGCAGGAGTTGGATGCAAGGTCTTTAAAACGCTTTTAAAACTAGACTGCTTGTTAAATAATCCTGTAATTTTAGTTTGTAGGTGAAGTAAATTACCCGCTTTTATGGTTGCTGGTTTTGATTGGTATATACTATCAACTGAAGCCTTTAAATTCTTAACAATAAAATCGGTAACGTATTGCTGCTCGTCTTGTTCTTTACTTTGCCAATTAACATTTAAAGTTCCACTATAATTTTGGGTTCCAGCCAAAGCCATTGTAGAAAACCTATTCCCTTCGGTCTTTAATAATGTTTCAGGAGTTGCTCCTAACCACAACCCTATTTTTGGATGATACCAACAATACACAAAAGCAGTATGATATGTATTTAATAGTTTTTTAAAAATAGCTATAGGATGTTGTTTGCTAGAGATAGATTCACATCTCGATAAGACAACTTTTTGAAGGTTACTTTTATGAATTGCTTCGATTCCTTTTTGAACTAGAGTAATATGTTTCTGTTTTTCATCAGATGATGAATCATTTGGTGTAGTTTCTTTTAAGTTTTCTTCAGAAATATTATAAGCACTGCTTACAAATTCAGATTGCTCCAAAGGAATTAAAATTGTTTTCTCTTTATCATTAAAAGGAGCAAATACAAATCCACTTTCAGTGAATTCAGATGTTGAATACACATTACTATTTTTTTGAAGCAAAGCCTTAACCTCTTGCTCATTAGGTTTTCTGTAAGCAACAAAAGGTGATTCAGAAACAAGCTGATTGGTTATGTGTTCAAAAAAAGCTTCAGAAGTCATTACTTGTTTTTAGGCAATGAAATTGTTGACAATCGGCAAATAGACACTAAATTGTCATGATCGTCAGTAACTCTTATATCTAACAATTGTGTTGTTCTCCCTTTATGTAAAAATGTAGCTTTAGCGTAGATATAACCTTCGGTAACACTCTTCAAATGGTTGGCAGTAATTTCTAATCCACGAACAAACATTTTCTCTGTATCTATAAAAATATGCGATGCAAAACTCCCTACACTTTCGGCCAAAGCAGCAGTTGCTCCACCATGTAAAACACCATCTGGTTGATAAACTCTAGAGTTAACAGGCATTCTGGCAACCAAATAGTCATTGCCAAAATCTATCATCTCAATATTAAGGGTTTCCATTAAGGTATTTTTACTCGCTAAATTCGCTTTTGCTAAAACATCTTCTTTAGATAATTGCATAGAAATAATGTATTTTTAATGTCGAATGTAAAAGTACAAAATGAATTTAGAAGACAAAGAAATATCATACACAACTACCAATAGTTATTCAACTTTAAATACACTAACAGATAAAACTAAAAACGTATGGTTTGTTTGTCATGGTATGGGTTATTTAAGTCGTTATTTTTTAAGGTATTTTGATGAACTTGATACTAACGAAAATTACATTATTGCACCACAAGCACAAAGTAAGTATTATATTCCTCCTACTTTTAAGCATGTAGGAGCAAGTTGGCTAACAAAAGAAAATACTATAAAAGAAACCGAAAATGTAATGCACTATTTTGATTCAGTTTTTGAAGCCGAAAAGATTCCAAAGCATGTTAATCTTATAGTTTTAGGCTACTCACAAGGTGTTAGTGTTGCTTTACGATATATTGCAAAACGACAGTTACAATGCTCACAAATAATAGCTTTGTCTGGTGGAATACCAAAGGAGTTAGTTGCTAACGATTTTAAGTTTTTAAACGCAAAAGTATCGCTCATTTATGGAAAAAATGACGAATATATGGATGAAGACCGAATGCTCTATGAAAAAAACAGAGCGTTTGAGTTGTTTGGTAATTCGATAACAATTACGGCTTTTGATGGCAAGCATGAAGTAAAAAAAGAGATTGTTAATAGTTTGGTTTAATTTATGACAGCACCACATTTAGAAAACGAGTTTGTAAAACTGACGCTTTTAGATTTAAGTAACTATAAACACTTATCTGAAATTGCAAAAACAAAAGACCTTATCTATTATTCGCCTAGCGATATTTCTACAGATGAAAAGCTAAAAGACTATGTGCAAATTGCTGTTGATGGCTACTACCATAAAACCACAATACCTTTTATAATTTATGACAAAACCAAACAAGCTTTTGCTGGTAGTACGCGTTTTGGACTTATTAATTGGCACAATAAAGTATTGCATATTGGCTGGACGTGGATTGGAAAAGAATTTCAAGGCTCTGGATTAAATAAACACATAAAGTTTTTAATGCTGCAATATGCTTTTGAAAACCTTGGCTTTGATAAGGTTGAATTTCGTATAGATGAACGTAATATTCGCTCACGTAAAGCTGTTGAAAAGCTTGGTGCTACATTAGAAGGCATTTTACGAAAAGACACCTTAATGATTGATGGTTTTAAACGTAGTACTTGCTGTTACGGAATTTTAAAAGAAGAATGGCTAGATATTAAAAGAACCGTTTTTGAAGGGTTTTAAAATAGCATCTATTTAAAGAATGATTTTAACCTGTCATTAATAAAGTAATTCCAGCCTGCTTGGCAGCTTTCTCTTTTAAACTCAGGTATTGTATCGTCAAAATCTTCAATAACATTATTAGTAAGTCGTAGTAGTGTTTTATTATCTTGCTCAAAAAGTTCAAAGCTAGTGTCTGCACTTCCTTTGCAATCTTTAAACGTCCAGTTATAAGTTATTTTTTGCTGTGGTATTACTTCAGTTACCTTCCAAACATGAAGAAAATCTCTGCTTGGTGCTTTTACATTAAATTGTGTAGTAAAGCCAACCTCAGCTTTAAAGGCTGGTATATTATCAAAATACCAAAGTACCATTTGGTCAATATCTGTAATAGCTTGCCAAACTTGAGCTCTGGTTTTATTAAACAACTGCTCTGCGATAACTGGTGCTTCAGTAGTTTTCATCTTAATACATAAAAGTTTAATGTCACTTCGAGTAATTCATAAAATGTATTGTATCGAGAAGGGATAAATATAAAGTTCTCGATACATTATGCTTAGCAAAATACTCGAACTGACATAAATAGTTTAGTGTACTAATTTAGCAATAATATCTTTAGTTGGTAATATTGCTTTAGTGTATTCTATACTTGGTCCTGCAACCCAAACGGTTTTATAAGTTGCTTTTGTAGCAGCATTTTCAGTGGCTCTCATTCCAATACTAAAACGAATCATTTTCACCCACTTTTTAAGTTTTTTGTTTTTATTTAAAACAGATTCTAACCAAGATTCTTTAGTGCCAATTTTTTGTACATAAGGTGTGTTTATTACTGTACAAGGAGTTCCAGAAATACGTTGTGTCATTACAATATCTTTTGCGCCATAATCAACACAAGCTTGTTTATACTCGTCGGTTACATTGGCTTCAACAGAAGCAATAAACGGACTTCCAACAGAAACACCTTCTGCTCCATAACCAATCATTTTATCGATATCTGCTTTACAACCTACTCCACCAGCAGAAATAACAGGAATTTTTAAATTAGAGGTTAATAGTTTTATTAATTCTTCTGGTGAGTAATTTCCTCTATGTCCTCCAGCTTCATTATTTACTGCTATAGCAGCGTCAGCACCAAGACTTTCAACTTTTTGAGCAAATTTTAAATCGGTTACATCACAAAATACTTTTATACCAACTGCATGTGCTTGCCTAATGGTCTCTTCAGGACTTCCTAATGAGGTTATAATAAAATCACAACCTTCTTCACACAACACCTCTAACTGACCTTTGTATTTTATGTTAGATTTATTGACTATTAAATTAAACCCAAACGATCCTCCTTCAACTTTTGCAGCTTTAAGTTCTTTAATTGCTGCTCTCAATTCATCTAGTGTTCTGTAATTAAGTGCAGGAATACAACCTGCAATTCCGCCTTTCATTGCCTCTATTACCATTGCAGTATTTGAGACTAAAAACATAGGAGCTTGTATAATTGGATACTTAATATTTAATAGTTGAGTGAGTTTAGTTTGCATGTCTAAAAATTGATTTTAGCAAATATAATAAATTATTATGCATGCATAATACATGTAGCTTTAAATAATTATATAAGACAGATAAGGTAATTACTACAAGTCTTAAATCAATCACAAAAATATCATAAAACATTCTTAATCTGTATTATAAATCAATAATTGATAACTACATTTAAATATAATTTTAAAAAAGAGTAAAACTTTTAATTCATCAATCAAAAAAAATCAAAATCATCAAAATCATCAAAATCATCACTACCATCAATTTTGTGTTTTAATTGCTTTACACTGTAACCATCTTTTAAGATTAGGCTTTTTAATATGTAACCTTTAAAAATTCTAATATTATGAGAACACAAGTAATTGGTTTATTATTTTTAGGACTAACCAGCCTAATGACAGCACAAACTAGTGCAGATGACATTAATGTTGACGATGAAATCAACAATGTAGAACTAAACAACCTTGTTATATCTGCGAACAGCAAATACATGAACAAGGCTTATGATGAGAATGCCTCTAATACTGTTAAAAATTTAGAACAAATAGTAGCCAGTTTTAAAATAAAAAACACAAGCACTTATAGTTCGGAATTTGACAGCTATTTGGTAAACTTTAGAAATGATAAGACAGCCATTAATACAGTTTATAACTCTGATGGAACAATTTTATCTTCTAATGAGAAGTTTAAAGATGTGTTAATGCCTCATACTGTAAGACAAGCACTTTACAAAGAGTATCCTGGTTGGACAATTCACAAAAACAGTTATCATGTAAGTTATACTGAAAACAGAAATGTAAAAAAATTGTATAAAATACAAGTTAGAAAAGATGGAGAAAAAAAGAACTTAAAAGTAGATATAGTAAATAATACAGCTATAGTTTCTACATATTAGTGTTAATTATATTCATCAAAAAAGTAAAAAAGCGTAACCAACTCTGGTTACGCTTTTTTAAAATATTAAGATAATTTAAACTTATTTCACTTCTTCGAAGTCTACGTCTTCAACATCACTTCCTTCTGCTTGTCCATTCTGGCTAGCATCTGGTCCTGGTTGAGTTCCACCTTGTTGAGCCTCTGCTTGTGCTTTGTACATTTCTTCGCTAGCAACTTTCCAAGCTTCGTTGATTTTCTCTAAAGCTGGATCGATAACTGCTAAATCTTTTGTTTCAAAAGCTGTTTTTAATTCTTCAAGAGCTTCTTCAATTGGTTTCTTTTTATCGTCAGATAATTTATCACCAAATTCTTTAAGCTGACTCTCTGTTTGGAAAATCATTGCATCAGCAGCATTTAATTTGTCTGCTTTTTCTTTAGCTAATTTATCTGCTTCAGCATTTGCTTCAGCATCAGCCTTCATTTTTTGAATTTCTTCTTCAGTCAATCCAGAAGATGCTTCAATACGAATATCTTGTGTTTTGTTTGTCGCTTTATCTGTAGCTGAAACTTTAATGATACCATTAGCATCAATATCAAACGTTACTTCAATTTGAGGAGTACCACGTCTTGCTGGTGGAATACCATCTAAATGGAAACGTCCAATAGTTTTATTATCTGCAGCCATTGCTCTCTCTCCTTGTAAAACGTGAATTTCTACTGAAGGTTGATTATCTGCTGCTGTTGAGAATACTTGCGATTTTTTAGTAGGAATTGTAGTGTTAGCTTCAATTAGCTTTGTCATTACATTACCCATTGTTTCAATACCAAGAGATAAAGGTGTTACATCTAAAAGTAATACGTCTTTTACATCTCCTGTTAAAACTCCTCCTTGTATTCCTGCTCCTACTGCTACAACTTCATCAGGATTTACACCTTTACTTGGCGCTTTTCCGAAGAATTTTTCTACTGCAGTTTGTACAGCTGGTATACGTGTAGAACCACCAACTAAAATAACTTCATCAATATCTTTAGTAGTTAAACCTGCAGCTTTTAATGCTGTTTGGCAAGGCTCAATTGTACGTTTTACTAAATCGTCAATTAATTGCTCAAATTTAGCTCTTGTTAATGTACGTACTAAGTGCTTTGGTCCACTAGCTGTTGCTGTAACATAAGGCAAGTTAATTTCTGTTTGTGCTGAAGATGATAACTCAATCTTAGCTTTTTCAGCAGCTTCTTTTAAACGTTGCAAAGCCATTGGGTCTTTACGTAAATCGATGCTTTCTTCAGCATTAAACTCATCAGCTAACCAATCAATAATTTTTTGGTCAACATCATCTCCACCTAAGTGAGTATCTCCATCTGTAGATAATACTTCAAATACACCATCACCTAATTCTAAAATAGACACGTCATGTGTTCCTCCACCAAAGTCAAAAACAACAATTTTTTGATCTTTTCCTTTTTTATCTAATCCGTAAGCTAAAGCAGCAGCAGTAGGCTCGTTAATAATACGACGCACTTTTAAACCTGCTATTTCTCCAGCTTCTTTTGTAGCTTGACGTTGAGAGTCATTAAAGTAAGCTGGAACAGTAATTACTGCTTCAGTTACTGTAGTTCCTAAATAATCTTCAGCAGTTTTCTTCATTTTTTGAAGAATCATAGCTGATAATTCTTGTGGTGTATATAAACGACCATCGATATCTACTCTTGGCGTATCGTTGTCACCTTTTACCACTTTGTATGGTACACGTTCTGCTTCTTTTTTAGACTCAGAATATTTATTTCCCATAAAACGTTTAATAGAATAAACCGTTTTTGTTGGGTTTGTTACTGCTTGACGTTTTGCTGGGTCACCAACTTTAATTTCGCCTCCTTCTACAAAAGCAATTACAGATGGTGTAGTACGTTTACCTTCCGCGTTTGGGATTACAACTGGCTCGCTACCTTCCATTACTGAGACACAAGAGTTGGTTGTTCCTAAATCGATTCCAATAATTTTACTCATAATACTTATTTATTGTGTTGAATGTTCATTTTTAAATTCCTTTTGTTTAAGTCAATGATTATGCCAAGGAATGAATACTGACAAGCTGTCATTTTTTGTCATAAACTTTATAATTAAAAGATAATGGATTCCTTTAAAAACCCTTTATATTTGCTTTACTAAAACGATTGAGTAATATGGAATGTATTTCTGTTTTTGATATGCTAAAGATTGGTGTTGGTCCTTCGAGTTCCCATACTTTAGGTCCTTGGAGAGCTGCTGAACGATGGATTAAAGAATTAAAAGCAAATGACAAGTTTAATAACGTTGAAAAAATTACTGTCGATTTATATGGTTCTTTATCTTTAACAGGAAAAGGTCATGCAACAGACTATGCTGTTATGCTTGGATTATGTGGTTATGATCCTGAAACTATTCCGACAGAAAAAATAGGTGAGATTATTGCCAATATTAAAGACTCGCACGAGCTACTGTTTAATAATGAAGTTAAACTAACTTTTAATCCAGCTACAGATATAGTTTTTAACAAGAAATTTTTACCATTTCATTCAAATGGCATTAAATTTTCTGCAACTATTGATGACAAAAAAATTGGCTCTACCTTCTACTCTATTGGTGGCGGATTTGTTGTAAAAGAAGAACGAAAAAATGCTAAGAAAAACAAAGATATTTTTGCCAATACCTTTCCTTATCCGATTGCATTAGGAACAGAACTTTTAGCATATTGCAAAGAACTTAATATGCCAATTTCAGATGTTGTTTTAGAAAACGAAAAATCAATTAGACCAATTGAAACTATAGATTTTGAACTCAAAAGAATTTGGAGTACCATGCTTGAGTGTATGTATATTGGCTGCCATACCGAAGGTAATCTTCCTGGTGGTTTAAATGTAAGACGACGTGCTTACGATATGCATCAAAACTTAAAAGGTGATTTGCCTTATAATTCTCCGCAAGAATGGTTAGACACAATCAGATTAACTGAGGTTAAATTTAGACAGATACTAAAATGGGTAAGCTGCTTTGCTTTGTCAGTAAATGAAGTAAATGCTTCTTTAGGTCGAGTCGTAACTGCTCCAACAAATGGAAGTGCTGGAGTAATTCCTGCTGTATTAATGTATTATATGGTGATTGAAAATCATGATGCCGATTTTGAGCATATTAAGAAATTTTTATTAGTAGCTGGTGAAATTGGTAGTATATTCAAAAAAGGAGCAACAATATCTGCAGCAATGGGTGGATGTCAAGCCGAAATTGGTGTGTCTTCTGCCATGGCTGCAGGTGCATTATGTGAGTTATTAGGTGGATCACCAGAACAAGTTTTAGTAGCTGCAGAAATTGCTATGGAACATCACCTTGGCATGACTTGTGATCCTATTGGTGGATTGGTACAAATACCATGCATTGAACGTAATGCAATGGGAGCTATAAAAGCTATAAATGCTGCTGAATTGGCTTTAGATACTGATCCTGAAAATGTAAAAGTACCTTTGGATAAAGTAGTACAAACCATGTGGGAAACTGCAAAAGATATGAATTCTAAATATAAAGAAACCAGTGAAGGCGGCTTAGCCGTTGGTGTAAATATGGCAGATTGTTAATATTATGAAATTAAAAATATTCTTATTCCTTTTTGTTTTTACTACGCTTTTATTTTCTCAAGAACAGAAGTATTTAAATAATGATACACGGTTATACACCAAAGCTAATTCAGATTCAGAATTTATAGGCTTTTTTAAAGTAAACGCTCAAGTACAACTTATATCTAAATATAATGATAACTGGTATTTTGTTAAAGCTGACAACAATAATACAGGTTATGTGCTCACAAAATATCTTTCTGACAAATACACATCAAATCCTACTGAAGCAGAAGACAAAGAAAACCCAATTCTAAAAGGTGATCAATATTACGGAAACTATCATTTATTTATAAATGTAGCATCATTAAGAGCTAGAGGGTTACCTAACGCAACTGGACCTATTGTTAGCATATTAACTACTGGTGAAGCAGTACCTGTAAAATATATACCTCTTAATGAAGACGATTGGGTTTTTATTTCTAGCGGAAGGTATGTACAAAAAAAATATCTTGGAGAAAGACCTGCTTTTAGTGAATTGCTGAAACTTTTTGACAGTTTTGAAACTGACAATATTAATGACAGAAAAAAAATTGCTGAACGTCTAGTACAATTAGCTTGGAATGGCGAAACGGAGAACCTACCTCAGGCTTACAACATATATTATAATGTTGCAAAACAATTAAAAGACATTGCTTTAATTGAAGATATTGAAACTAAACTCATTTTAGTCAATGGTTTAACAACTAAAAAACCGTATCAAGAAACAGAAGCTTTTATTGAAAATGCTGATTTTATAATTAGAGGTGTAAACGTTGAAAATCATTTTATAAAACTTAATGAGTTAGTTAAAGTCTATGGAGAACCTACCAAAATAGATTTAATTAGTGACGAATGTGGTGTTTATTATAGTGAAACTTTCTACACGTATCCAAATATGGTTTTGTCAGTTAATAAAGAAGAAAATTTAGCAGATTTATATACTGTTTTTATTAATCCTAATAATAGTTTTAAAATTGATGATGACCATATTATAACACATAATACTTCAGAAAGAGATTTTCTTATTAAGTATGCGCAACACATTGTTACAGGAATTGCCAATTTACATATTTATACAATCCAAACTGATTCCGGTGGTTATAATTTTACTTTTAAAAATGGAAAAATTGTAAGTATTGATTTCTATAATTTGTGTTAGTACTCACAACCTTCTTTTCGTCTTGTGTCTATTAAATAGATAATTTTCCAGGCATCATTCATTTTAACTAATTGAAAAGAATTAACTCCACAATGGCTAAATTGGTCATTTAGCCAAAACTCATATGGCGTCCAAACATTTGCCATATTACCATCAATTTGAATATTATAGCCTAAAATCTTTTCTTCAAACGTTACTGTACTTGGAATAGAAACTATCGATTTTAGGAACTGACTAAATTCATCAGACTTAATAATGGTATTGCCATTTTTATCTCTTCCTATAGATTGAAGAATAATGTTATCTGCAACTACTTGCTTTATAACTGTGCTATCCTGTTTATGAAATCCTTCAAAAAAAGTTTCGATGGTTGTTCTCACATTTTCCTGTTCATTGTTTTGTGCAAGAGCTTTAAGCGAACAAAACATTAAAATAATAATTACTGCTTTAGTCATACCATTAATTGTTTTTACTAATTTAATTTATAAATCTAAATTTGAATTGTATTGAGCTAAGTTTAACATTATCTACTTAATTTATTACTTTTACAATCTGGAAAACATATACTAAAAGCATGTCTGTAGCAAAAAAAGAATATAAGAGAATTACTGTAAAAACATTAGTAGATATGAAAGCCAATGGAGAAAAAATCTCTATGCTTACTGCTTATGATTATACAATGGCAAAAATTGTTGATGGCGCAGGAATAGATGTTATACTTGTAGGTGATTCTGCAAGTAATGTTATGGCTGGTCACGAAACTACTTTACCAATTACTTTAGATCAAATGATTTATCATGCATCTTCTGTAGTAAGAGCAATAGACAGAGCACTCGTTGTTGTCGATTTACCTTTTGGAAGCTACCAAAGTGACCCTAAAGAAGCCTTACGTTCTGCTATTAGAATTATGAAAGAGTCAGGTGGACATGCTGTAAAGTTAGAAGGAGGAAAAGAAGTAAAAGAGTCGATAAAGCGAATTTTAAATGCTGGAATTCCTGTTATGGGACATTTGGGATTAACTCCACAATCTATATATAAATTTGGTACTTATACTGTAAGAGCTAAAGAAGAAGAAGAGGCTATAAAACTAAAAGAAGATGCATTAATGCTCGAAAAATCTGGTTGCTTTGCTATTGTTTTGGAAAAAATACCTGCAAAATTAGCTCAAGAAGTTGCCGAGAGTGTTAGTATTCCTGTAATTGGAATTGGTGCTGGAAATGGTGTTGATGGACAAGTACTTGTTTTGCACGATATGATTGGTATGACTCACGAATTTCATCCACGTTTTTTACGTCGTTATATGAACTTATTTGAAGATATGACAACTGCAATTTCTCAATATGTAACAGATGTAAAATCTAAGGATTTTCCTAATGATAATGAGCAATATTAATACAGCTTTTAGCCTATAATTTGTGACTAAAATATTATCTAATAAAAACAACCTTCAAGTAATATACGAAGACAATCACATTATTATTGTTAATAAACGTGCAGGAGATATTGTACAAGGTGATAAAACTGGTGATAAGCCTTTAAGCGACGTTGTTAAATTGTATATAAAAGATAAATACAATAAACCTGGTAATGTTTATTTAGGTGTTGTACATCGCTTAGACAGGCCAACGACTGGAGTTGTTATGTTTGCAAAAACCAGTAAAGCACTACCAAGACTTAATAAATTATTTTCAGAAAAAGAGGCTAAAAAAACGTATTGGGCTATTGTTAAAAATCTACCTCCAAAAACCAAAGATACTTTAGTGCATTGGTTGAAAAAAAATCCAAAGAACAATAAGTCAACTGCATATATTAAAGAAATATCTGAAGGAAAAAAGGCTGTTTTACATTACACACACATTAAATCGTTAGATAATTATCATTTACTAGAAGTTGAATTAGAAACTGGTCGTCATCATCAAATTCGTTCGCAATTAGCCAGTATTGGTTGTCCTATAAAAGGTGATTTAAAATATGGCTTTGACAGAAGTAATCCTGATGCAAGTATACATCTACACGCAAGAGAATTAAAGTTTATACATCCTGTTTCTAACGAAAATATTCATGTTATTGCTCCTTTACCAACAGATGCCGTTTGGGATGCTTGTGAAGATTAACTTAATGGGTAATCTATAATAATTTTTACACCTTCATAAGGTTTTGAGTACATATTAAAAGTCGCGTTGATAAGTTCTGCTCTGCTCTTCATGTTTATAAGTCCAGATCCTTTTTCAACAGTTTCCATATTAAATCCTTTTCCATCATCAGAGGCTTCAATTACTAGCATGTTAGGCTGATAATTTAAAAATACGCTTAGGTTTTCAGCCTCAGAATATTTTACAGAGTTTGAGAAGAACTCTTGTAAAATTCTAAAAATAATTATTTCATGCTTTTTATCATTAAATGGTACTTTGTCTCCTTTAATATGAAGCTTAGCTGAGGCAAACTTCATTCGCTTTAATCTGTTAAGCTCGTTATTAATAGACTCTTCAAAACCAATGTTTAAAATTACTTCATTGTTTAATGATTTTGAAAGTGAACGAACCTCTTTTAAACTCTCTTTTATAACATCTGAAGTAGCATCAATGCTTTCTTTAATATCACTACTAGCTTTAGCAGAAATCATATTCATTTGCATACTAGCATAAGCTAATAATTGGCCTACATTATCATGTAGTTCCCAACCAATATGCTTAAGTGTTTGTTCTTGTATTTCGGTTTGAGTTCTAGATATTTCCTCATCAAACTCTTGTTGTTGTTTAATTTTATCTAATAACAACTTGTTTTTACGTTTCTGAAAGACAATAAAAAATACAATAACTAACGTGGTTACTATAATTAAAACAGCTAGCATATATACCAATAAATAGCGCTCTGCAGCAGTTGAAACTGCTCGTTCTTGTAATAAAATATTCAAAAAATTAATCATTTTTTAATTCAGGTTTACAATAGATAAGTGCAAATGTAAAGGTTAAGTACATAAATACGTTTGCAAATAAAAATATTTGCCATTTTAGGAACACAAAATTCCAATCTGAAGTTGAAAAATATATTTCATAAAAAACAATAGGTGTAATAATAAGCCACCAAATAAAAATAACAGCTCCTATATAAAAATACAGCGATTTATAGAAATTTAAAACGCTCTCTGATTTTAACATTTCTATAAAATATAATATTACACTCATTAAAATAATAATTGTTCCAAAAACATTTATAATACGCAGAGACTCATTAAAAAACGAATTATAATTTAGTGCTATACTACAAATACTAAAAAGTAAAAAAACAAACGTTGAATATTTAATAACCTTATTGCTTATCTCTTTTGAAATAATTTTTCTAAACAAAAAAGAATAAAAGAGCACTGCTCCAATATTCCAAAAAATTGTAAACCACCAATAATTAGCTTTAATTACAGAGTTTTCTATTAAATAACTAAGATTAAATGTTCTTAAAAACCTTGGGTAACCTCCTAGTAAATCAACAAAAAATGCATAAACTAAAAAATAAATAAAATATTTAGCAGCAGTAGTTTTATACTTCTTTAAACAAAATAAACCAATAACAGCTGCTAAAAGTTCTACTCCATAAGTAATTAAGGCATAATATTGTTTTAAAAATTCTTCCATTGTACACCCAATTTATAATATTATTTATGTTCTGGTTTACAATAAATTAGAGCAAATGCAAAGATGAGGTACATAAAAATATTAGAAAACAAATAAACATATTTTCTTAACAATAGATATCCGCTATCTGCTGTTGAAAAATAAACTTCATAAAACAATAATGGTGTGATAATTAACCACCAAATAAGTAATACTGCACTAATTATTGAATTTAAAGATTTATAAAAAACTAGTATTTTATCACTATTTAATACTTCAACAAAGTATAAGGCTATACAATTTAAAATAACTATTGCCCCAAAAATATTTATAAATTTTAATTGCGAATTAAAAAACGCATCAAGATCATATAAAATATAAATACAACTACTTATAAAAAAAACAAGACCTAAATACCTTATAATTTTAATAGATATTTTTGATTTTATTATTTTTTGATAATAATAGGACATAAACAAAGCGCTACCTACATTCCAGAAGGTAGTAAACCACCAATAATTACGCTTAAAAGGTGTTGTAGAAAGCTTTTCTTTTAAAACATTAAATATATCATACTCAACAAAATAAGTAGGATAGCTACCAATAAAGTCTACAAATGCAACATAAACTAAATAATAAATAAAAATTCTACTATCATTATTTTTAAATTTTTTAAAATAAAAAACACCAATAGCAGCAGCTAAAATTATTACAATGTCATTTAATTGCGTTGAATAATCTATAATTAAGTCTTTCACTGAACTATTTATTGTGGATAATTAGCACTTGGAGGATTTCCTGGCTCTCCACCATTCAATCCACTACCACCAATTACATCACCACTTTTTTGTAAAGACAAGTTAATCATACTGCCTTCAGATAAACTTTTAGTTCCTGTAGGTATAAAAAACATAGTTGTGTAACCAACAACATCGTCTTTATCAGGATGTGCTCCTAGATATACACGAACACCATCCATAGTATAACCTAAATCTTTAGCTTCGCTTTCAGCAAAATCTAAATAGGTTCTCATATCTGATAAAGAATACCATGATGAGCGATTATCTGGTCGTTTTACAATTGAGTCGCTAATTAACTGATGTCTTGAGTTAAAGGCTTCATCTAAAACCTTTGCTTCTGCTGGAGTAATAATACCTTTTGGTGGTAAATACTCTTCAATTGTTTCATTGCAGCAATAAAAATACATTGCAGCAGCACCAACAATAATTCCCAATACTAATAATCCAAATTTTTTCATGTGATTAGTTTTAAATTAATTAATTGTTTAAATATATTAAAAAGACATTCTATTTGTAGTATTTATATTACTTTTCTATCCTAACCAACCTTCTCTATCCATACTTCTGTATTGAATAGCTTCACTTATATGTGAACCTTTTATAGATTCAGAACCCTCTAAATCGGCAATTGTTCTGGATACTTTTAAAATTCTATCGTAAGCTCTCGCAGAAAGATTTAAGCGCTCCATTGCTGTTTTTAGCAATTGCATTGAAGCATCATCAAGTTCACAATACTTACGTATCTGTTTGGTATTCATTTGAGCATTATAGTGTACGCTTTTAGAATCTTGAAAACGCTTAGTTTGTATAGTTCTAGCTGCTGTAACTCTATTTCTAATTTCAACTGAAGATTCTCCTTTTCTTTTGTCAGAAAGTTTTTCAAAAGGCACTGGAGTCACTTCAATATGTATATCAATTCTATCTAGTAAAGGACCAGATATTTTACTTAAATAACGCTGCATTTCAGCTGGCGATGATGTTATTGGTGCATTAGGATCGTTAAAATATCCACCAGGACTCGGATTCATACTTGCAACCAACATAAAACTACTCGGATAGGTCACTGTAAATTTTGCTCTCGAAATAGTAACTTCTCTATCTTCTAATGGCTGACGCATTACTTCTAAAACTTCACGCTTAAACTCAGGTAATTCATCTAAAAACAAAACGCCATTATGTGATAATGAAATTTCTCCTGGCTGTGGATAACTTCCTCCACCAACAAGCGCAACATTAGATATTGTGTGATGTGGACTCCTAAAAGGTCGTTGTGCCATAAGTCCTGTGTTTTCTTTTACACGACCGACAACCGAATGTATTTTAGTAGTCTCTAAAGCTTCATGCAAAGTCATAGGTGGCAAGATTGATGGTAAACGCTTTGCCAACATGGTTTTTCCTGCTCCTGGTGGACCAATTAAAATTATATTATGTCCTCCAGCTGCTGCAATTTCCATACAGCGTTTTATACCTTCTTGACCTTTTACATCTGCAAAATCAAATTCTGGAAAATTTAGACTTTTATTAAACTCTTCTCTAGTATTTATAATAGTTTGCTCGAGTTTTTCGCCTTTATCAAAGTAATTAATAACTTGAGTTATATTATCAATTCCATAAACTTCCAATCCATCAACTATTGCAGCTTCTTTAGCGTTCTGACTTGGCAAAATAAACCCTTTAAAACCTTCTTCTCTTGCCTTTACTGCTATTGGTAAAGCGCCTTTTATCGGTTGTAAATTCCCATCGAGAGACAATTCTCCCATAATTAGATATTTCTCTAAATCATCAGCTTTAATTTGCTTTGAAGCCACAAGAATTCCAACTGCTAAAGTTAAATCGTAAGCCGAACCTTCTTTACGCAAATCGGCTGGCGACATATTTATAATTATCTTTTTACCTGGAATTTTATAACCATTATTTTGAAGCGCAGCAGCTATTCTAAAATTACTTTCTTTAATAGCATTATCTGGAAGTCCTACTAAATGGTAACCAACACCTGCATCTACATTAACTTCTACAGTAATAGTTGTTGCTTCTACACCAAATACAGCGCTTCCGAATACTTTTTTGAGCATAAATTATTGTTTTGTTAAAAATAGCAAAAAAATACACAATCAATTACATTTAAAAATTGATTACTTTAGTTGAGTAATTCAAAATACACATGAGTAGAACTAAGCAAATTGGCTTCATTTTAGGTCCTTTATTTTTTATTTTAATCTTATTTTTTTTTAAACCAGAAGGTTTGTCTGATGAAGCTAGAGCTGTTTTAGCTTCTTCGGCATGGATTGCTGTTTGGTGGATTACAGAAGCAATCCCAATTGCAATAACTGCTTTACTCCCAATTGTGTTATTTCCGCTTTCTGGTGGATTAGATTTAAATACAACCACAAGTGCTTTTGGACATAAATACATATTCCTTTTTATGGGAGGATTTATTATAGCTATTGCGATTGAGAAATGGAATTTACATAAACGTATTGCGCTTAATATTATCAATTTAATAGGCTCTGACGTTAAAAAGATAATTTTAGGTTTTATGCTTGCTACTGCTTTTTTATCGATGTGGATTAGCAACACTGCAACTGCTGTTATGATGTTACCTATTGGTATTGCTATTATAACACAACTTAAAGACAACCCAAATACTATTGAAGATGAAAACCAAATTTTTGGCAAATCATTAATGCTAGCTATTGCTTATAGTGCTTCTATTGGAGGAATTGCAACACTTATTGGCACACCTCCAAACCTCGTTTTAGCTGGTGTTGTTTTAGATACTTATGGTTATGAAATAACCTTTTTACAATGGTTTATGTTTGGATTTCCAATTTCAATGCTATTACTTTTTATATGCTGGAAATACTTAACAAGCTATGCTTTTAAATTTAAACAAAAAGAATTTCCTGGTGGAAAACAAGAAATTAAACGTTTACTAAAATCGTTAGGTAAAATTAGTTTTGAAGAAAAAATTGTGGCTTTAGTATTTTTTACTACTGCTTTCTTTTGGATAACACGATCATTATTATTTGATAAATTATTACCTGCACTTGATGACACTATTATAGCAATCGTGTTTTCTATTGTGCTCTTTTTAATTCCTTCAAAAAACAAAAAAGAAAAACTAATGTCGTGGGATGATGCTGTAAAATTACCTTGGGGAATTATCTTGCTTTTTGGTGGTGGAATGGCTTTAGCAAACGGATTTGAAAGTAGCGGATTAGCACTTTGGATTGGTAATCAAATGACTTTATTAGCAGGATTAACAACTATTTTGTTAGTAATTTTACTTATTACAGCTGTTAACTTTTTTACTGAAATCACTTCTAATTTAGCAACCACAGCAATGCTTTTACCTGTTTTGGCTCCAATGGCAATTATTGTAGATATACATCCATTTATTTTGATGGTTGGAGCAGCTGTTGCAGCATCTTGTGCGTTTATGTTACCAGTAGCGACACCTCCTAATGCAGTAGTGTTTGGTTCTGGTTATTTAACTATACCTGATATGGTTAGCAAAGGAATTGTAATGAATATTATATCGATAATTATTCTAACACTATTTGTGTATTTTGTGCTTCCTGAATTATGGAATATTACTGTAAATGGTTTTCCAGAAGCACTTAAAGGCTAAATATTTGTGATGAAATCTAAAGCTCTGGTTTCGTTATAATAAAACTTATTTAGTTTTACAAAGCCAACATGTCCTCCATAATTTGGCATTTCTAAATGTAGATTAGAATTAGTTTTTGCCTCTTTAACTGGATAACACTCTGGAGATAAAAAAGAATCGTTTAAAGCATTTATAATAAGTGTTGGTGTTTTTATATTATTTAAAAATTGTAGACTACTACTCTTCTCATAATAATCTTGTGCATCAATAAAACCATGTGCTTTTGAAGTATAAACATTATCAAAATCATTTAAAGTTTTGATAGAATTAATATCTTCAACTTTTAATTTATCAGGATATTGCTTTTGCTTTAGTTTTAATCTTTCAACTAAATACCTTTTAAATCTATCATGAAATAATATATTTTTAAAAGTATGTAGTTCTAAAGCTGAACCCTTTAAAAAACAAGGTACTGAAACTGCAATTCCAGCTTTAATTTGAGATGGAACATTATCTCTTTCGCCTAAATATTTTAAAGTCACATTTCCACCAAGACTAAATCCTTTTATATATATTTCTGAATAGTGTTTTGATTCTATTATATGCTGAACTACCTCATGTAAATCTTGAGTAGCACCAGAATGATATGAATAATATTTTCGATTTGACTCACCACTACAACCTCTAAAATTTACACAAACTGCATCTATATTATTTTCAGTAAACAATTTTGCTGTTCCTGTCATGTATGGTCGTTGAGCATTACCTTCTAAACCATGTAATACAATAATTAACTTATTAGTTTTTGCTTTTGCAAAACTCCAATCTAAATCTAAAAAATCACCATCAGTAAGTTCTATTCTTTCTCTTTCTTGTTGTAAACCGTTTACACTTCTGAATAGCCCAGAATATACTGTTGAAACAAATCCTTTTCTAAAAAAATATGGCGCTTTGTAGGTAGATTGTACTATTGGCATAATTAGTTAACTTCTAGAGGTGTGAATTTAAATGTTGAGCCATTAAACAAGCCTTTATCACTTAGTTTTAATGATGGAATTACTAATAAAGCCATAAATGACAAAGTCATGTAAGGTGCATGAAGTGAACTTCCTAATTGTTTTGCCATTTTATCTAACTCAGCATATTGCAAACCTATAGTTTTACCATCTTTATCACTCATAATACCTGCTACTGGAAGTGATACAATTTTTTGTTCTGAATTTGAGACAGCACAGATTCCACCTTTGTTTTCAATAATTAAATTGACTGCTTTACAAATAGCTTCGTCTGAAACACCAACTGCAATAATATTATGTGAATCGTGACCAACAGAACTTGCAATTGCACCTTCTTTTAGTCCGAAATTCTTTATAAATGCAATTGCTGGTTGCTGATTTTGATAACGATTAACAACTGTCATTTTGAGGATGTCTTTTTCAATATTTGAGACTATATTTCCGTTTTTGAGCAAACTATCAGCTATGACTTCGTTAGTAACCAACTGACCTTCTAAGGCTTCTATAACTCGTATTTGCTTTGAATTAGATTCAAACTTAAAATCTGAAATCTCTTTCTTGTCACTATTAAAATTATTTAAAATCTCAAATGGAATTGATTCAATTTTTGAAACTCCTTTATCATATACCAATTTGCCATTAATATAGGTTTGCAACGTTTTAAATGCCTTTAAGTCTTCAACAACAATACAATCTGCAGCGTCACCAATATTAAGCAAACCAACATCTAAATTGTAATGTTTTACAGGATTAATACATGTTGCTTGAAGGACTTTAAATACATCAATTTGTTTAGCAACTGCACGAGCACAAAGTCTGTTAATATGATCGACTATTAAATCGTCAGGATGCTTATCGTCACTACAAAACATAATGCTTTCAAAATGCTCTGGAAGTAAATCAATTAGTGCTTCAAAGTTTTTGGCAGCACTTCCTTCTCTAATCAAAACTTTCATGCCTTTTTGTAGCTTTTCTAAAGCTTCATCATAAGTAAAACACTCATGATCGGTTGAAATTCCAGCTGCTATATATTTTGAAATGTCATCGCCTCTTAATCCAGGAGCATGACCATCAATAGGTTTGTTGTAATGTTTAGCCCAAGCTATCTTTTTCATTACCTCATCATCATCAAATAAAACACCAGGATAATTCATCATTTCAGCTAAATACTTAATATCAGGATTAGCCATTAAGGATTTAATATCGTCAGAATTTATGATGGCTCCAGCAGATTCAAAACTAGTTGCTGGTACACAAGAAGGTGCTCCAAAATTGAACTTAAAGGGAGTTTGTTTTCCGTTATTAATCATAAACTCTACACCTTTAACACCAAGTACATTGGCAATTTCATGAGGATCGGAAACTGTAGCTACTGTACCATGAGTTACTGCCAATCTAGCAAATTCACTTGGAACTAACATTGAGCTTTCTATATGAATATGAGCATCAACAAATCCAGGAAGGATAAACGTATTTACATTGTGTTCTTTTTCAATTATTGATGCTATTTTTCCATCTTTAATAGTGATTTCACCTTTGTAGATCTGTTTGTTTAGAATATCGACTATTTGCCCTTGTAGTATCATTTATTTAATTCAATCTTTAAAATTTGCTTGGTATTTTCTGTTGCTAAAAACCTATTATCTGCTCTTCGTCCAATTACCCAAACAATATCTTTTTCTGAACATAATAGCCATGTGTTCTCTTTTTCAATTAAAGACATTTTTTCGTCTTTAAAATATTTGCTCAATTTCTTTTTTCCTGTCATTCCTGAAGGATAAAAAAAGTCTCCTTCTTCCCATTTACGTAATATAAGTGGATGTTTTAGCTTGGCTTTATCAACATAAATCACATTTGCTTGCGCATCAAAAATTGCATCTGCTTCATTAAAAAACAATGTGCCAAATGATGTTTTTAATTGCTTTTTATCCTCCGAAATACTTATAGATTCTTGAGTTTCTTCTGAATTATTCTCTATTAGCATTAAGTAATCTCTATCTTTTAACAAGCGATGTGTTGATGAAAAAACTTGTTTACCTGATTGTGCATCAAGCAAATTTGTAACATCATCCCATTCGGTAAAATTGAAATCTTTCAACAACTCGAACAAATAGGCTTTTGGATTTGATAATTTTTTAAGCTTTTTAATACTTAACCTAATTACATTATCATTATCTACATAAACTGCTTTTTTCTGAATTCTAACAATTGCATCTTCTATAATTTGTTTAGAATCTTGTAAATGATTTTGAGTACTTTCAAAATTTTGAAGTAAAAAAGGATTAATTTCCTTTAGAACAGGTATCACATCATGGCGTAATTTATTGCGCACATATTTATTTGATGCGTTGCTACTATCCTCTCTCCACGTTAACTTATTAGTTTTTGCATACGTTTCAATGTCTTCTCTAGAAAAAGTCAAAAGTGGTCTTACAATTTTATTATTAACTTCTGGGATACCCATTAAACCATCTAAACCGGTTCCTCTTGATAGGTTTATTAGAAAGGTTTCTAAGTTATCATCAGCATGATGAGCAGTTAAAATAAAATCGAAATTTAACTGTTCTGCCAATTCTTCAAACCAGTTATAACGCAACTCACGAGCTGCCATTTGAGTAGATAATTTATATGTTTTGGCATAATCTTCAGTTTCAAAACTTTCAATAAAAACTTCTAAATCTAAATCTTCAGCTAGTTGTAAAACAAACTCTTCATCACCATCGCTTTCATCTCCTCTTAAATTAAAATTACAATGTGCTAATGCTATATTTAACTTTAATTGGTGACATAAATGTGTTAATACTACGCTATCTAATCCACTAGAAATTGCAATTAGAAGTCTGCTCTTGTTTAGAAAAGAAAGATTTTGGTTGATATGATTTTGGAAGTTATTTAACACTTTTAGAGATTAGTGATTAGTAAAAAGGCATTAGTAATTTGTAGTTATTTATTTAGTTTATTAATTAAAGAATTAAGCATTTTCTCAATTTCAACAGATAAATCGTTAATAGTTGTTAAATCATTTTCATTAATAAAATTTAAATTCTGTGCTATTAGAAATTGTGTTTGCATTTCGAATAATGAACCTCTAGCTATATTTAAAAATCTTGAATAATCTTTAGTGTAATTCCTACCATAACCTTCTGCAATATTTGACGAAATAGAAATAGAGCTTCTTTTTATTTGTGAAGTTAATCCAAATTTTTCACCCTCAGGAAATGCATTAATTAATTTATAAACATGAGTTACCATTTCTACAGATTTCTGCCAAACTATTAAATCTCTATAACTTTTCATGTTTTCAAATTTACAATATTTACTTATGCCTTTTGCCTTTAAACTTTTAACTTAGTTTTCTAAAACCTCACGCATAGCTTTAGCTTTAACCAAACACTCTTCGTATTCACTTAAAGGATCACTTTTAGCTGTAATTGCACCTCCAACAGAATAAGACACATATTTATTAGTTGCATTATATAAAATGCTACGTATAACAACATTAAAATCGAAATCATTATTTGGTGTAAAATACCCAACAGCACCAGAATATAAGCCACGTTTGGTTTCTTCTAGTACCTCTATAATTTTCATGGCAGATATTTTTGGCGCACCTGTCATACTTCCCATAGGAAATGTTGAAGAAATTACATCAACTGGATGTGTTTTATCACTTACTTGCGATGTTATAGTAGATATCATTTGATGTACTTGATTAAAGGTATAAACTTTACAAAGTTCTTCAACCTTTACACTTCCTTTTAATGCTGTTTGTGACAAATCGTTACGTACCAAATCAACAATCATGATGTTTTCACTACGCTCTTTCTCACTATTTTCCAATTCTTTTTTTAATTGTTGGTCTTCAATGATATTATCTGAACGCTTTGCTGTTCCTTTAATAGGCTGAGAAATTATAGTATTTCCTTCCTTTTTAATATACCGTTCAGGTGAGGCTGATAACAAATATTTATCATTGAGTTTTAAAAAAGTAGCAAATGGTGGATGCGAAATCTGATTGAGCTTATTATAAGTTTCTACAGGCTCAATTGTTGTATCCTCGGCATAAAACTCTTGACAAAAATTAGCTTCATAAATATCACCTCGATGTATATGAGCCAACATACTGTTTAACTTTTCAAAATACTCATCTTTATGAATTCGTAATTTTATTTTTACAGCACTACTAATATTTGAAGGTGTATAATCAGGTATTTGGTGTATCTCATTCAAATCATTATTTACCTCATCGTCAACCATTTTCAAATATTGAATTTCTAGCATGTTTCCTTTTAATAGAAACAGTTTTTTTGGTTGAAAAAAGAACAAATCAGGAAAGTGCAACCCATCAAAATTTTCAGATTTTAAAGCTTCTAAATCATTTTTTAAATCATAAGTCAAGTACCCAAAAACCCAGTCGTTAGTAACTGTTTGATATTCTTTTAGCTTTTCAAAAGCATTAAAATAATCTGTCTTTATACTTGTAAAGGCATCTACTGCTAAAATAGCATCATAACTAGACTCTTTTTGAGGATAGTCGTTAGAATCTAACCATAACACATCATCAAATTGTTGACTCCAAGCCAATAATTGTCTCTTGAAAGTTGAAATTGATTTTAATTTATGTTTAGAGGTTGTTCTCAATAAAAAAAATTAAGCGTAAAGTTAATGAGAATCCTTAAAAAAGTACAAGTTTTGTACATTAGTTTAAAATTATTCTGAATGTATACATTACAAAACGATTTACTTAAAATTGCCATAAAACAAACTGGAGCAGAACTCTGCGAGATATCATCTGTAAAACATAAAACTGATTTTATGTGGGACGCAAATCCTGATGTATGGGGAAGCTTTGCTCCTAACCTGTTTCCTATAATTGGTTCAATGAAAAATGATAGTTATATATATAACAATAGTACTTATAAAATGCCAAAGCATGGGTTTTTAAGACACAATACAGATGTAAAACTTATTGAAAACACTAATAACAGCTTAACCTTTAAGCTTGCATATAATGATGATTTATATAAATTATTTCCCTTTAAGTTTGAATTTTATATTACCTATGAGCTTGTTGACAACACTTTACATTTAAAACATCTTGTCAAAAATATTGATAACAAACCTATGTTCTTTTCTTTAGGAGGACATCCTGCTTTTAAATGCCCTGTTTTTAGTGACGAAGTATATTCTGATTACCATTTAGTATTTGAACAAAACGAATCTGCCGAAACATACTTACTAAATATGTCAAACGGATTACTCACATCAAAAACAAAACCTGTTTTTAATGGTGGTAACAAAATACAATTACAACACAATTTATTTAATAACGACGCGCTTATTTTTAAAGATTTAAAGTCGCGAAAATTAACATTAAACAGCAAAACTAGAGGCGATATTTTAACTATGAAGTTTAATGATTTTCCTTATTTAGGAATTTGGGCAAAACCTAATGCAAATTATGTTTGCATTGAACCTTGGCAAGGAATAGCAGATCATGAAGATACTAACCAAGATATTGTCACGAAAGAAGGCATTGTAAAACTAGATAAAAATACTAGCTACCAAGCCATTTACAGTATTGAAATAGACCTTAACCATTTAGTTTAATATGATTATTAGCCTTAACTTTGCAACTTAAAACATAGTTGTGAGCTTTAGAGACTTAAAATTAAACACACCATTATATAACGCACTTGATGATTTAGGGTTCACTAATCCTACACCAATACAAGCCGAAGCGTTTAACGTAGTTGCTTCTGGGAGAGATGTTGTTGGTATTGCGCAAACTGGTACTGGAAAGACGTTTGCCTATATGCTTCCTATTTTGCGAGAATTAAAATACTCAAACCAGGCAAACCCAAGAGTTTTAGTTCTAGTTCCAACAAGAGAGTTAGTTGTTCAAGTTGTTGATGAAATTGAAAAGCTAACAAAATACATCAACACTCGTGTATTAGGTGTTTATGGAGGTGTAAATATAAATACTCAAAAACAAGCAGTTGCTGAAGGGTTAGATATTATTGTGGCTACTCCAGGACGATTATTCGATTTGGCAGTAAGCCATGTATTACAACTAAAATCTATTCAAAAATTAGTGATTGATGAAGTTGATGTGATGCTCGATTTAGGGTTCAGACATCAATTGCTAAATATATTTGATATACTACCTGAAAAAAGACAAAACATCATGTTCTCGGCGACAATGACTGAAGATGTTGATGAATTAATTACAGGATTTTTCAAAAAACCAGAGCGAGTTACTATTGCAGTTTCAGGAACACCTTTAGAAAATATTAGTCAACAACGCTATAATGTTGAAAATTT
Source organism: Aquaticitalea lipolytica (assembly GCF_014641635.1). Classification (GTDB taxonomy): domain Bacteria; phylum Bacteroidota; class Bacteroidia; order Flavobacteriales; family Flavobacteriaceae; genus Aquaticitalea; species Aquaticitalea lipolytica. The sequence goes on from NZ_BMIC01000002.1 coordinate 336,426, forward strand.
TTATACTAAAGTAAACCTACTAAAACACTTATTACAAAACGAAGAAGAGTTTAATAAAGTTTTAATTTTTGTGGCTTTCAAAAAAATGGCAGACACCTTGTTTGAAAAACTAGATGAAAACTTTAAAGAAGAACTTTGTGTGATTCACTCTAACAAAACACAAAATTATAGATTACGTAGTATTGAGCAATTTAGAAGTGGTGAAAATAGAATATTAATAGCCACAGATGTTATGGCTCGTGGATTAGATATTGATAATGTAAGTCATGTTATTAATTTTGATACACCTCACTACCCAGAAAACTATATGCACAGAATTGGTAGAACTGGTCGTGCAGAACGTAAAGGGCAATCTCTATTATTTTCAACTGCAGCCGAACAAGATTATATAAAAAGCATTGAAAGTTTAATGCAAATGGAAATTCCTTATGTTGAGTTTCCAGATTCGGTTGAGATTTCTAAAGATTTATTAGAAGAAGAACGTCCGCAAATTAAAGAGCGTAATAATCCTATAAAACGAAAAGATGAAGATGCTCCTGGACCAGCTTTTCACGAAAAGAAAGATAAAAACAAAAAAGAAAATCAAGGAGGTTCTTATAAGTTTAAAATTGCTGCAAAATACAAGAAGCCAAAAACAAGAGGCGACAAAAATTATAATAAACGGAATAAAAGAAAATAAAAAAAGCAACCAAATTGGTTGCTTTTCTAATTATTCTAAAAAGGCAAATCGTCCTCTAATTCCATTTCTACTTCATGCTTTGGATATAACATTTTATAATATGAATTGAGAAAGAGTCCTATAGTAGAAATAGTATTAACTATGAAATGCGAATAGATCGAATCTTTTATGATATAATCATCGTCTGTTTTCCCATGAAAAAAGGTTTTATCACTCCTCAGTTTTTCAATTGATTGATTTATTGCTAATAAAGAACTCCCTATAGTTTTTAATTCTCTAGGAAAATACTCATTAGTCAAATTAAATTCTTTAAGAATAATAATACTTAATTTATAGAGGGTTTCATTTCCATTTACTTTAGATGAAATTCTTTCATCTTTTAAAATTTCTTTTATAATACTCTCTAATGCTGAATTGGCTAATCCAATTGCTAAACTTGGATCTGATTCTATTTTTTTATAAGCAGATATAAAGGTGTCATAAGAAGTTTTATAATCTGACTTTAATTCATTTTTAAAAGTTGGTATAGATGGTATAAAGTCTGGTGTATCCACTCCTAAATCTATAGCTACTCTCAAAATGATATCTCCACCCATATTGTGCAGAGTTTGTAGTAAATCAATTTCATTATTCTCCTTATATGCAATTGTGAAATTCTCGGAATACTTATTCCAATCTACATCTACTACATGCCATTTAGATATGTATAATTTAACTTCTTTGTATGATTTATATTCGTCCCAAATTACATCGTGAACAGATTTAACTAATTTCATTTGATACTTCGGTGAAATCAACTCGTTCATATATTTTTTTTTAATTCTTATAAAAGCTAAATTATACTTTTAATTTTTATTTAAAGCACTGACTTATTAACAGTTATAAACAAAAAAAGCAACCAAATTGGTTGCTTTTAAGATTCTGAAACAAGTTCAGAATGACAATTTTCTTAATTAAATATGTAACGCTCTATCTTCAGTTGCTGCTAAAGCTGCTTCTTTAATAGCTTCAGTAAATGTAGGATGCGCATGACTCATACGAGACACATCTTCAGCACTTGCTCTAAACTCCATAGCTACAACTGCTTCTGCAATCATATCTGCTGCACGAGCACCAACCATGTGAACTCCTAAAATTTCATCTGTCTTTTTATCTGCAAGTATTTTTACAAATCCGTCTAAATCCATACTCGCTCTACTTCTACCTAAAGCTCTCATTGGAAATTGACCTACTTTATAGTCTACTTTTTCTTCTTGTAATTGTTCTTCTGTTTTACCAACAGATGCAACTTCTGGCCACGTGTAAACAACTCCAGGAATTAAGTTATAATCGATATGTGGTTTTTGTCCTGCTAAAATTTCAGCAACAAAAACACCTTCTTCTTCAGCTTTATGAGCTAACATAGCACCTTTTACAACATCACCAATTGCATAAATGTTTTTTACATTAGTTTGCAAATGGTCGTTGACTTCAATTTGTCCTCTGTCTGTTAACTTCACTCCTGCTGCTTCAACATTTAAACCATCTGTATAAGGACGACGTCCTACAGAGACTAAACAATAATCGCCTTTTATAATAACTTCTTCACCTTTTTTATTATCTGCTTTAACAATGACTTCTTTGCCTTTTCGCTCAACAGATTTTACTTTGTGTGAAGTATTAATAGTGAATTTTTGTTTTTTGAGAACCTTGTTTAATTCTTTAGATAAACCAGAATCCATAGTTGGAATAATTCTATCCATATACTCTACAACAGTAACTTCTGAACCAAGTCGCTTATAAACTTGCCCAAGCTCTAATCCAATTACTCCTCCTCCAATTACAACTAAATGTTTAGGGATTTCAGTAAGTTTTAATGCTTCTGTTGAAGTTATAACACGTTCTTTATCTAAAGTGATAAAAGGTAAACTTGAAGGTTTACTTCCTGTAGCTATAATTATGTTTTTAGCTTCAATTTCAGTCGTTTCTTTTCCTTTGATAGTTATGTGAGTCGCATCTTTAAAAGATCCTAATCCTTCATACACATCAATCTTATTTTTCTTCATCAAGAAGTCTATTCCACCTGTAGTTTGGTCAACAACAGACTGCTTGCGAGCTATCATTTGTTTTAAATTCACCTTGATGTCTCCAGGAATATCAATTCCATGTTCTTCAAAATGCTTAACTGCATCTTCATAGTGATGAGAAGAATCTAAAAGTGCTTTACTTGGAATGCATCCTACATTTAAACATGTTCCACCAAGCGTAGAATATTTTTCTATAATTGCAGTTTTCATGCCTAATTGCGCGCAACGAATTGCTGCTACATATCCTCCAGGACCAGAACCAATAATGGCTACATCGTATGAATTCATAAAAATAATTTTTAATTGAGTGTGTTAAAACGAGTACAAAAGTACGATTTTGAATTATGAATTACGAATGAGAACTCTAATTTTTAAATTTAGTAATCATGAAGGAAATCCTAACATATTTCCCATACCAACTGTAAACAACCAACTACCATAAATTGCGTGCTCAATTGACACTAATAATGTAGATTTTGTTTTATTGTAGGTTAATGCAAAAAGTATACCTCCTAAAAAAGTAATTATATGAACTAGTGGATTTCTAAACATAGTATGCGCTAACGAAAACACTACAGCATTAATAAAAATAAATAGTTTTTTACTTTTAAATAATTGTTCATATCTCTGAAAATACAACGTTCTGTAAACAAGTTCTTGAGGGTAAACTGAAAACAAACTATATACAATTAAAATAACTAACCAAAGTAAAGGCTTATTTATAACTACCTCAAAAAACATTTCTCTATCAGTAAACCAAACAAACACAGAAGTTAATATGGCAATTATTAACAATTTAATACTAGTCTCAGTCCAAAAGCGTTTCCAATTTAAATTTGGAGCTATTTTAAATCTATTATTTTCAATTTTTAACAATACATAAATTACATACACAAACCCTATTATACCTAAAATAAATTTTAATATAACTGGGTAAGGAATCGCAAAACTTACTGGTAATACTATAAATATTATAAAAAACTCTATTAACTTATATCTTACAGGTTCCATTACTAAATATTTATTGCTGTGGTATGTTTAACCTCATTAATTACAAACATACTATGTGTACTTCCTATATGGTTTATAGATGTAAGTTTATTAACCATAAATTCCCTAAAAGCATCCATATCTTTAACTATAACTTTAAGTAGGTAATCATAATCTCCACTAATATGATAACATTCTAACACTTCTACAAGATTTGCTACCTCTTTTTCAAATTTAATAACGTAATCCTGAGTATGTTGCACTAACTTAATATGGCAAAAAGCAACAAATGTTTTTTCTACTTTTTCCTTTTTTACAAGAGTGACGTATTTTGATATAACACCTTCTTTCTCTAACTTCTTTATTCGTTCATAAACTGCAGTTACAGAAAGATTAAGCTTATTTGAAAGCTCCTTATTTGTTCGCTTACTATCTTTTTGAAGTAAGTCTAACAACTTTTTGTCTATAGCATCTAAAATCATAATTGAAAATTTTTCTGTTTGTATTCAATAAACAAACACATAAATATATAATAATCTATTAAAATATAAATTTATAGATTTATTTTCTAATTAAACCCATATCTATTGATATATTATCTTATTTATACAATATTTGATGTATCAAAAACTTAAAAAATAATACAATGGCATTTAAACCAGCAAATAATATTCAGGATTTACAATACTTTGGAGAATTTGGAGGCGTTAACCCTTCTATTTCAGATTCATCTACCTACACATTTTTATCAGCAAAAACAATGTTCGATACTTTTGAAGGTAATGCTGATGGATGTTACCTTTACTCTCGTCATTCAACACCTTCAAATTTATATTTAGGTGAGGCATTAGCTGCTATGGAAGGCACAGAAACAGCTAATGTTACTGCTTCAGGAATGGGAGCAATTACTCCTGTAATATTACAGTTATGCGGATCTGGAGACCATGTTGTAAGTAGCAGAACTATTTATGGAGGTACTTATGCCTTTTTAAAGAATTTTACACCTCGTTTAGGTATCAAAACTACTTTTGTAGATATTACTAAATTAGATACTGTTGAAGCTGCGATTACCCCAAACACTAAAATTCTTTACTGTGAATCTGTAAGTAACCCACTATTAGAAGTTGCAGATATTTCAGGTCTAGCTAAACTGGCAAAAAAACACAACTTAAAACTAGTTGTAGATAATACTTTTTCACCTTTATCAATTTCTCCTAAAACTTTAGGTGCAGATATTATTATACATAGTTTAACGAAGTTTATTAATGGAAGTAGCGATACAGTTGCTGGAGTTATTTGTGGAACACAAGAATTCATTAATGATTTAAGAAATGTTAATGATGGTGCTTGTATGTTATTAGGTTCAACTATGGATAGCTTACGTGCTGCATCAGTTTTAAAGAACTTAAGAACACTGCACATAAGAATGCAACAACACAGTAAAAACGGATTGTTTTTAGCTCAGAAATTTGAAGCAGATGGTTTAAAAACTGTTTATCCTGGTTTACCATCACATCCTTCTCATGAGTTGTTTAAAAGCATGATGAATCCGCAATATGGCTTTGGTGGTATGCTAACTATTGATGTTGGTTCTTTAGAAAAAGCTAATGAGCTAATGGAGTTAATGCAGAAGAAAAATTTAGGTTATCTAGCTGTAAGTTTAGGATTTTATAAAACATTATTTAGCGCTCCAGGAAGTTCAACATCTTCTGAAATACCAGAAGAAGAACAAAAAGAAATGGGCTTAAGTGATGGATTGATTCGTTTTTCTATCGGATTAGATGCTGATATTGAGCGTACTTATCAAATGATGAAAGCTTGCATGCAAGAGTTAAATATTCTATAAAGATTCAGTCGAATTTTAATTTATATATAGCCTGAAGTTGTCTTCAGGCTTTTTATATTCCATTTGCAAAGCTTATTCTAAAATCGTAACATTACATTCCAAAAATTAAAAACAGTAATGCAAGACAATAATAACCTTTCCGATATTGATATTCAAAATCAAAAAATAAAAGACAATAAAGAATTAAATATTTGGGAAGCACTCGTTCCTGTTGTTCTTTTAATGCTTATGCTAGCATATAATATTTTTTATGCTGATGGAGAAGCTCTTGGTGAATACTCTAATCAATTTATTTTATTAATTGGTGGTGGTATTGCAGCTATTGTTGGTTTTTTTAATAAGGTGAGAGTTTCTATAATGATTAAAGAGGTTTGGGAAAACTTAAAGAGTGTTTTTATTCCTTTAATGATTTTATTACTCGTTGGAGCTTTAGCAGGAACTTGGCTTGTTAGTGGTGTAATTCCAGCTATGGTTTATTATGGATTGCAAGTCTTGAGTCCTGAAATATTTTTACCAGCATCTGTTATAATTGCCGCAATAATTTCAGTAGCAACAGGAAGTAGCTGGACCACATCGGCAACGGTTGGTGTTGCGCTAATAGGTATTGGTACAAGTGCACTAGGCATGTCGCCAGGAATAGTTGCAGGTGCTATTATATCTGGAGCCTATTTTGGAGATAAAATGTCACCATTAAGCGATACAACAAATCTTGCTCCTGCAATGGCTGGAACCGATTTATTTACGCACATAAAATATATGGCGTTTACAACTGTTCCAACATTAATAATAACCTTAATTGCATTTACTATTATTAGTTTAACAATTGAAACACATGGTGCAACAGATGTTAGTGAATTCTTAAATACTATAAAATCAACATTTAATATAACACCTTATCTATTTATTGTTCCATTGGCAGTAATAGCTCTTATACTATTAAAAACTAAACCACTTGTTGCATTAGGAAGTGGAGTTGTATTAGCTATCGTATTTGCTTTTATTTTTCAACCAAAAGTTTTAGAAGATTTATCAGATTCGAAAAGTGAATCTGTTGCAAATTCCATTTTGACAGACACAAATATTAAAATTTCAGATGAAGAATATTTGGCAAACATATCAAATGAAGAAATAAAGTTAATTTCGTCTGACGAACATTTACAAACTTTATTTAGCGACGACGATTTAGATAAAAATTTTACCGATAAAGAATTAGCTTCGTTTTTTGATGTTAAAGGTTTAGAAACTCAAGTTTTAAATAATAAAGTAGCAAGCCTGAAAAACTTAATCACAATAAAAAAATTAAAAAAACTATTTTCGTCTGGCGGAATGAAAGGGATGCTATGGACTATCTTTTTAATTTGCTGTGCAATGGTTTTTGGTGGTATTATGGATGCAATTGGAGCACTAGCAAAAATCACAAAATCCTTATTGTCTTTTGCAAGTAGTGTTTTCGGATTATTTGCAAGTACTGTAGTAAGCTGCTTAGGTTTAAATGCTATTGCTTCAGATCAATACTTGGCAATTGTTATTCCTGGTAAAATGTTTAAAAAAGCGTATGAAGACAAAAATTTAGCACCAGAAAATTTAAGTCGAACACTCGAAGATTCAGGAACGGTTACTTCAGTATTAATTCCTTGGAACACTTGTGGTGCGTACCAAGCTGGAGTTTTAGGAGTACATACTGGTGATTATTTCATGTATGCTATTTTTAACTGGTTAAGCCCAATTACAACATTAATTTACGCTGCCTTCAGAATAAAAATTAGAATGTTAGCTTCAAAAGTCAAATAGTAAAAAACTATAATTAAAAAACATATCTATTTATAAAATCTATAGTGTAATATGAAATAAAAATTTCATAATGCTATAGATTTTTTTATGTGTTTTATATTTGCACCACATAAAATTATTAATCTTAAAAATATTTAAAACACATGGCATTTGTAGGAAAAAAATTTCCAGATTTAAGCGTAAACGTAATGAACGAAATGGGAGACACATTCAAACTAAACGTTCTTGAAGAAGCTAAAAACAATAACAAAAAAGTACTTTTATTTTGGTACCCAAAAGATTTTACTTTTGTGTGTCCAACAGAATTGCATGCCTTTCAATCAGCTTTAGCTGAATTTGAAAAAAGAAACACAATGGTAATTGGAGCATCATGTGATACTGCCGAAGTTCACTTCGCATGGTTAAATACTCCAAAAAACAATGGAGGAATTGAAGGTGTTACTTACCCAATTTTAGCAGACTCTAACAGAAACCTTGCTTCTACTCTAGGTATTTTAGATATCACAAATGAAACTTATAACGAAGAAACTGGCGTTGTAACTGTTGAAGGAGACAACGTAACTTACAGAGCTACTTACATTATAGATGAAGAAGGAACTGTTGTTCATGAAAGTATTAACCATATGCCATTAGGAAGAAACGTAAACGAATTTTTACGTTTAATTGATGCATACACTCACGTACAACAAAAAGGTGAAGTATGTCCTGCAAACTGGGAAGAAGGTAAAGATGCAATGCAAGCTAACGCTAAAGGTACTGCAGAGTATTTAAAAGCACACTTAAACTAAATAATATGATTAAGGAATTAGAACAGGACAACTTAACACAATTAGTATCTGAAAATGATACTGTTGTAGTTCAGTATTCTGCTAGCTGGTGTGGTAATTGTAGAATAATGAAGCCTAAATTTAAAAAGCTTGCCACTGAAAATGAAAGCATGACTTTTGTAATGGCTGATGCTGAAAAATTTCCTGAATCAAGAAAATTAGCTACAGTTGACAACCTTCCAACGTTTGCTGTTTTTAAAAATGGTGCTTTTGTAAATCAAGTTCAAACAAACAAGTTTGAAGCTTTAAAAGATTTGATTGATGAAGTTACCAGTAATTAAGCATTTGACTCAATTTATTGAAGAAAACGATGAAGATTTTGTAGTTGAAACTATTGAAACTTTAGAAAATCTTACTGAATTACCTTCTTTAAAAAACGAAGAGCTAGATGTTATTGGAGAACTAATCTCTAATATGTATGGCGCTTTGGAAGTTAATAAAATGATTAAAGAAGGAACTCCAAAAAAAGAAGCATTAAATGCATTTATGTCTCGAGTACTTGGAGCTATTGATAAATAAATTATAGTTCTATTAAAACAAAAAAGCCACTTCAATTGAAGTGGCTTTTTTAATACTAAAATTTATTACGCTAAATCAAATCTATCAAGATTCATCACTTTAGTCCAAGCAGCAATAAAATCTTTCACAAATTTCTCTTTAGAATCTTTACAAGCATATACTTCAGCAATTGCACGAAGCTCAGAGTTTGAACCAAAAATTAAATCAGCACGAGTACCTGTCCATTTTACATTTCCAGTTTTACGATCGCTACCAACAAAAACATTTTGTGAATCTGAAGTTGCTTTCCAAGATGTGCTTAAATCAAGTACATTAACAAAGAAATCATTTGTTAAAGTTTGTTCTTGCTTAGTAAATACACCATGTTTTGAATGATCATAATTAGCTCCAAGTACTCTTAAACCACCAACTAACACAGTCATCTCTGGTGCTGTAAGCGTTAATAATTGTGCTCTATCAACTAACATTTCTTCAGCTGAAGCAGTATGTTTTGGTCCATAATAATTTCGGAAACCATCTGCTTTTGGTTCTAATGCCGCAAACGATTCAACATCTGTTTGCTCTAAAGACGCATCTGCTCTTCCTGGTGCAAAAGGTACAGCAATGTTATGTCCTGCATTTTTTGCAGCTTTTTCTATTGCAGCACTTCCTCCTAAAACTATTAAATCTGCTATTGAAACTTTCTTGCTTCCTGAATTTGAGTTAAACTCTTTCTTAATGGATTCAAATACCTCTAATACTTTAGCTAATTGAGCAGGATTGTTTACTTCCCAATATTTTTGTGGTGCCAATCTAATACGTCCTCCATTAGCTCCACCTCTTTTATCAGAACCTCTATATGTTGAAGCTGAAGCCCAAGCAGTAGATACTAACTCAGAGACAGATAATCCAGAATTAAGGATTTTAGTCTTTAAATCTGATATGTCTTTGTCGTTAACAAGCTCATGAGTGGCTTTCGGAATTGGGTCTTGCCAAATCAATTCTTCTTTAGGAACTTCAGAGCCCAAGTAAAGCGATGTTGGTCCCATATCACGATGCGTTAATTTAAACCAAGCTCTGGCAAATGCATCAGCAAACTCTTTTGGATTTTCATGAAAATGCTTAGAAATTGGTGCATATATTGAGTCCATTTTTAGAGCCATATCTGCTGTCGTCATCATTAATGCTTGAGTTTTTGAAGCATCACCAGCTGCTGGTGCTTTTTTTGCATTTGATGCAGCTGTAGGCGTCCATTGATGCGCACCTGCAGGACTTTTAGTTAATTCCCATTCATATCCTAACAATACATTAAAATAATCGTTATCCCATTGTGTTGGGTTTGGCGTCCAGGCACCTTCAATACCACTAGTTATGGCATCATCTAAAACACCAGATTTATAAGTGTTTTTCCAACCCATACTCATTTCTTCAATTGGCGCTCCAGCAGGTTCTCTACCAACATATTTGTTTGGATCTGCTGCTCCATGAGCTTTTCCAAATGTATGTCCACCAGCAACAAGCGCTACAGTTTCATAATCATTCATTGCCATACGAGCAAATGTCTCTCTAATATCTATAGCAGATTTTAATGGGTCTGGATTACCATTTGGCCCTTCTGGATTAACATAAATTAATCCCATTTGTACAGCTCCTAATGGGTTTTCTAATTCTCTATCTCCTGTATAACGTTTATCTCCTAACCATTCCGTTTCATTTCCCCAGTAAATATCTTCTTCAGGCTCCCAAATATCTTCACGACCTCCAGCAAATCCGAAAGTTGGTAATCCCATAGACTCAATTGCACAATTTCCCGCAAGTATCATTAAATCTGCCCAAGATAATTTATTACCATATTTTTGTTTAATTGGCCACAACAATAATCGTGCTTTATCTAAATTTCCATTATCTGGCCAACTATTTAAAGGCGCAAAACGTTGACTTCCAGAGCCACTTCCTCCTCTTCCATCTGCAATACGATAAGTACCTGCACTGTGCCATGCCATACGAATAAAAAATGGCCCATAATGACCATAATCTGCAGGCCACCAATCTTGTGAGTCTGTCATTAAATCGTAAAGATCTTTTTTAACCGCTTTTAAGTCTAGTTTTTTAAACTCTTTAGCATAATTAAAACCTTTATCCATTGGATTAGATTTAGATGTGTTTTGGCGAAGTATATTTAGCTTTAATTGATTTGGCCACCAATCTCTGTTAGAAGTTCCTCCTCCAGCACTTTGTTTTACTGCTCCACTAGAAAAAGGACATTTACTTTCACCATTAATATTGTAAGGTGATTTACTTGAATGATTGTTATTTTCCATTATTTTGAGTTTTATAAGATTCTGTATTCTATAAAGTTAAAAATTACTAATCAAAAAAACTGCATTATTTAATTTTTATAAATTATACTTTGATTGATATAATCTATTAAAACAAAATTTTTAATAGCATAAATAAATAAAAAAGCCCTTGCAAATTAATGCAAAGACTTTTTTTCAATCAACCTAAAAACTCCACTAAATTATGATTTTGGCAAAAGCACTGTGTCAATTACATGAATAACACCATTTGATTGGTTTACATCTGCAATGGTTACTTTAGCTGAATTACCATTCTCGTCTGTTATATAAATATCTTTGCCTTTCATCCAAGTTGTTAATGTACCACCAGAAACTGTTGTGATTATAGCTTTCCCTTTTCCTTCTTTAATTAGTTTAGCAACATCTTTTGCATTCCATTTTCCAGATACAACATGGTATTTTAATATGGTTTGTAAAGTTGCTTTGTTTTCTGCCATAACTAATGTTTCTACTGTTCCTTTTGGTAATTTATCAAAAGCATTATTAGTTGGTGCAAATACTGTAAAAGGACCTTCACTCATTAGTACATCTACCAAATCTGCTGCTTTTACTGCTGCAACTAAAGTTGTATGATCTTTAGAATTAACCGCATTTTCTACAATATTTTTTGATGGATACATAGCTGCTCCTCCAACCATTTTTGTGTCTTCTTTCATCATCTTATCTTGTGAAAAAAGATTTTGCCCAATAAACATTGAACCTACTAAAAATGCAATACTGAATAATTTTGTTGTTTTCATAGTTTTAATTTTTAATTGAATATTATTTTCGAATTCACACTACATACGACAATACCATAACTTGGGTTTTAAAAAAGCATAATTTTTATTACAATTAACTCTTTGTTAAGTGTATAAGCGTATTTTTTTCGTATATTAATAACAGAAACTTATACTATTAACTTATGTTAGACAGCAATTATATTAAAGTGTTTTCTGGTAGTTTTATAATCGTTCAACTGGTTGTTGATCGATTGGAAAGTGCTGGAATAAATGGTATTGTAAAAGATGAAACAGAATCTGGGAGATTAGCTGGATTTGCCTCAACAACAGCTGGATTTCAAGAGCTTTATGTAAACAAGGATGAGTTAGATTATGCTATTCCTATTATTGAGTCTGTTAAAGAAGAATTAGAAGCATAAAAAAAGGTCTTGATTTCTCAAGACCTTTTTATTATGCTGTTACAGCATACATTTTATCGCGTTGCTCTTTTATTTTCTTATCGTCCATATATTCATCAAAAGTCATATATCTGTCAATAACACCATTAGGAGTTAATTCTATAACTCTATTAGCAACAGTTTGAGCAAATTCGTGGTCATGTGTAGTAAACATTACTGTACCTTTAAAATTCTTTAATGAATTATTAAATGCAGTAATACTCTCAAGGTCTAAATGGTTTGTAGGTTCGTCTAACATTAATACATTAGCTCTCATCATCATCATACGACTCAACATACAACGTACTTTTTCTCCTCCAGAAAGCACATCAGATGTTTTTAAAGCTTCTTCTCCACTGAAAATCATTTTTCCAAGAAACCCTCTAATATGAACTTCTTCTCTTTCTTCTTCAGTTGTAGCCCATTGACGCAACCAATCTACCAAAGTTAATTTGTTATTGAAAAAACTGCTATTATCTAAAGGTAAATAAGATTGAGTTGTAGTAATTCCCCAATTGTAAGTTCCTGCATCAGCTTTTATGTTACCATTAATTATCTGATAAAATGCAGTTGTTGCTCTCGAGTCTCTAGAATACACAACTACTTTATCTCCTTTAGCTAAATTAATATCTATATTTTGAAATAATATATCTCCTTCTGTAGATGCTGCTAATCCTTCAACATGAAAAATTTGATCACCTGCTTCTCTGTCACGCTCAAAAATAATAGCTGGATAACGTCTGCTTGATGGTTTTATATCAGAAATATTAAGTTTTTCAATCATTTTCTTTCTACTTGTTGCTTGTTTTGACTTTGCAACGTTTGCAGAAAATCGTCTGATAAATTCTTCTAATTCTTTTTTCTTTTCTTCAGCTTTCTTGTTTTGTTGTGCACGCTGTCTTGCTGCTAATTGTGAAGATTCATACCAAAACGTATAATTACCTGAATAATGATTGATTTTTCCAAAATCGATATCTGAAATATGAGTACAAACAGAATCTAAAAAGTGTCTGTCGTGAGACACAACTATTACACAATTATCATAGTTTGCCAAAAAGTTTTCTAACCAACTAATCGTTTCATAATCCAAGTCGTTGGTTGGCTCATCCATAATTAATACGTCTGGATTTCCAAAAAGTGCTTGAGCTAATAACACTCGTACTTTTTGCTTACCATCTAAATCTTTCATTAATGTATAATGAAACTCTTCTTTTATACCCAAGTTAGATAACATTGCAGCCGCATCACTATCTGCATTCCAACCATTCATTTCTTCAAATTGCACTTGAAGTTCTCCTATTTTTTCTGCATTTTCGTCAGTATAATCAGCATAAAGCGCATCTATTTGAGCTTTCAAATCAAATAAAGGCTTGTTACCCATAATTATGGTTTCTAAAACTGTATGCTCATCATAAAGGTTGTGATTTTGTTCTAAAACCGACATACGTTTTCCTGGCTCTAAATGAATATGTCCAGATGTAGGATCCATTTTTCGTGCTAAAATCTTTAAAAAAGTAGATTTTCCTGCTCCATTGGCACCAATAATACCATAGCAATTACCTTGATTGAACGTTGTATTAACTTCATCAAATAGTATGCGTTTACCAAATTGAACTGAAAGATTAGAAACTGATAACATAATGTGTCTTTAAATTTTTTGCAAAAGTAGTTAAAATGCTTCATACATTAAGCACAAATAAACATTTAACAGCGCATTAACAACTGTATATGCTTACAAACTCTATTTTTGTTAAGAATTGAAAATATTAGCCTACATCAGTTATATGAAGTATTACATCATTATTTTATTTGTATCAATAAGTTTATTTAGTTGCAAAAATAAAAGTATTGACAAAGGTGAATATGCTTATTTTGGTGGTGAAATTATTAATCCTACCAACGACTATGTATTGCTATTTAACTCTGAAGATGAGTCAGATACACTTTATCTAGACCATGACAATCGATTCCTTCATAAAATTACAAACTTTAAACCTGGACTGTATACTTTTTCTCATGGAGGAGAATTTCAATGGGTTTTAATAGAACCAAAAGACAGCTTATTATTACGATTAAACACAATTGATTTTGATGAATCTTTAGTTTTTACTGGTAATGGTGCAAGAAAAAACAATTATTTGATTAAGACATTTTTAGAAAATGAAGACGATAATCAAAAATTTATGCACTTATGCCAAATGGAACCTGAAAAATTTGAGCGTGTTTTAGATTCTATTAGAAAATTAAAACTTAATGAATTGAGCGAGTTTTTAGAAGAAAAAGAATACTCCGATTTATTTAAGACGATTGCAAAAACGAGCATAAATTATAATTATTATGCCAATAAAGAGATGTATCCTTTTGGTTATTATGGTTATAGCAACTTAATACATCATAAAGATTTACCTACAGATTTTTATAATTTTAGAAAAGAAGTAGATTACAATCTTGAAGACTTAAGCGATTATTATACATATAATAAATTTCTGTTTTCTCACTTTAATAATATTGCATTACAAGAATATTACAAAACTGCAACCCATAATGTAGTTTTTGATAACAAATCTGTCGTTTATAATTTAGAAAAGTTAGAGTTAATGGATAGTTTAATTACTAGTAGCTTAATAAAAAACAATCTATTAAAATATACAACTAGAGATTTTATAACTGTAAGTCAAGATAGTTTAGAAACTCAAGAAATGTTAAGTTCGTTTATTAAAAAGAGTACAAGCGAAAAAGATAAAGCTTATATAAATGAATTAGCATTTTCATTAAAAAACCTAAAGCGTGGTAAACAGCTTCCTAATGTAGCTTTAATAGATTATAATGATATTGAAGTTAGTATAGACACTTTAATAAAACGACCAACAGTAATATATTTCTGGTCTACTAGTTTACCTCTTTTATTAAGAAATAGTCATTATAAAGTAAGTCAGTTAAAAGCTAAATACCCAAATATTGATTTTATAGGAATAAATATAAATGATGATGATAAATCGCATTGGAAAAGTACATTAACACTTTATAAATTTCCTATTACTAATGAATATCAATTTAAAGATCCTAATGAAGCCTTAAACGCTTTAGCAATTAGCTCAGTAAACAAATCTATTTTAATTGATAAAGACTCTAAAATTATAAACTCTAACGTTCTGCTTTTTAGTTCAGAATTTGAAGAACAGCTAGAGCATTTAACTCATAAAAAACATTAACAAAAAAGGCAACTCAAATGAGTTGCCTTTTTTTTTATCTACTAAGGAAATTTAGTTTCCTTTTTTATAATCTTCTAAAAACTTTGCTAAACCAATATCAGTTAGTGGGTGATTTAATAATCCTGTAATAGAACTTAAAGGTCCAGTCATAACATCGGCTCCTAGTTTAGCACAATCAATAACGTGCATTGTATGACGCACAGAAGCTGCTAGAATTTCGGTATCAAAACCATAGTTGTCATAAATCATTCTAATTTCAGCAATAAGGTTTAAGCCATCTGTAGAGATATCATCTAAACGACCTATAAAAGGCGACACATAAGTTGCTCCTGCTTTAGCGGCCAATAATGCTTGTCCTGGAGAAAACACCAACGTTACATTAGTTTTTACGCCTTTATCAGAAAAATACTTACATGCTTTAATTCCGTCTTTAATCATCGGAAGTTTCACAACTATTTGTTCGTGCAAATCAGCAAGAGCTTCACCTTCTCTAATCATACCTTCGTAGTCAGTAGCAATAACTTCGGCACTAACATCTCCATCTACAATATTGCAAATATCAACATAGTGTTTCATTATATTATTAACTCCAGTAATACCTTCTTTTGCCATTAGCGATGGGTTTGTTGTTACACCATCTAAAATACCTAACTCTTGTGCCTCTTTAATTTGAGCTAAATTTGCAGTATCAATAAAAAATTTCATCTATTTAATTTATTTGTTGTGTTATAAAGTTTTGCAAATTTACAATTAATCAAAAACTTTAAAGTTGTATTTTGGTTAAAACATATTAACAAGTTGTTGGAAAGATAAAATGATGAATATTACAATAGACAAAAAATATTTAAACTGAATTAAATAAAGAAATTGCAATGAATGAAAGTAAAACTCTAAAGTGGGTTTTTATTATAGCTGGTGGAATTGGAATACTTCTGATTAGTTTTACTCTAATTTACGACATGTTAATTCCGGATATTTGTTATTATCATACTCACGAAATGAATTCATTTATAGCACTTTTTTATAGTGCTAGCCCTGCAACTAATGGCCATCCTGAACCGAATATCGCAAACTTCATTTTATCTATAACACTTGGTGGAATTATAGGAAATAAAACCTATAAATTAATGATAAAAAATAGAGACAAATCTAACCTATAAGCACTACAACTTATAATGCTTCATAAGCATTTTTTCATACACTTTATCTGGTAGTATTCGTTTTAAAACAATAGAAAATTTTTGCATAAACTCGCCTACTTTATAATGAATTTTGGGGTTTGGTGTATTTATAACATTAAAAATTGCTTTAGCCATTAGCTGAGGGTCTTTACCAGCATCAACATGCTCATTCATCATTTTTAAAGTGTTTCCGTAAGGTGTTTTATAAGGCGAGTCGTCTTTTACTGGTGCATGATAACGACCTGCAGCAATATTGGTTGCAAAATCTCCTGGAGCAACATTGGCCATTTGTATATTAAAGTCTTTAATCTCCATTCTAAAGGCTTCTGTTACTAGCTCTAAAGCACCTTTACTCGCACTATAAATTCCTCTATAAGGCAATCCCATATAACCAGCTATAGATGTAATGTTAATAATAAGCCCAGAATTTTGAATTCGCATTTGTGGCAAAACAGCTTTAATGACGTTTATTGGTCCAAAAAAATTGGTTTCGAAATTGCGTTTTATTTCTGCTTCAGGAATTTCTTCAATAGGTCCTGTTATACCTGCTCCTGCATTATTTACAACAACATCTAAGCGACCTGTTTCTTTAATAATAGCTTGAATTGCATTTTGTATTGATGTGGTATCAGAAACATCTAATTGCACTAATTTAAATTTGCTATCAGTATATTTTTCTGGTGTTCTGCTAGTTCCGTAAACAGTAAATCCTTTTTCACTTAAAAACTCACCCATTGATTTTCCAATTCCAGAAGATCCACCTGTAATTAATACAACTTTAGACATAAATACTTAAAAATTTGATGAGATAAAAATACAATAATAATAGGAAAGTATTAGGTACAAAAAAAGGCAAGCTACCTACATCACACCGCTACGACCATTTACCTTTGCTTCGTTCCCGACCTGGAGGATTCAACAGGAGCTGGTTGTGTAGGACTTGCCGAGTGCAAAGATACAATCTTTTAATAGTTGTGCAATGATTTTTTAAACTGAATTTAATTAAATAACTTGCTCAAAAAATTACAGTTCTCATGTCGTCAATTAAACTTTTTATAATCACCTTATTATCAGTTTTTTTATTGAATTGTGGTGATACTTCAGGTTCAAAAAAAAATAATTTTTCTATAGAAACCAATGCGAAAAACAATACTATTGCTTTAGGTGAAACTCTAAATTTAACACTTAAAAATTCTAAAAACCTTACTATAAACTCTGTTACTTATAAATTAAGTGATCGTATTGTTAATCCATCTTCAGTTCTTGAAAACATAAATCTTGGCAAGCAAATAGTTACTGCAGTAGTAAAATATGATGACACTTCAGAAGAAATCACTTCAACCATTACTGTTCTTAATAATGAAGCCCCTAAAATTTATGATTATAAAATTATAAACGAATATCCACATGATATCACCTCATACACACAAGGTTTAGAGTTTCATAATGGTATATTATATGAAAGTACTGGACAGTATGGAGAATCTAAATTAAGAAAGCTAGATTACAAATCGGCTGAAGTTCTAAAAAACGTAAATCTCGCGAATCAGTATTTTGGTGAAGGTTTAACCATTTTAAACAATAACATTTACCAACTTACATGGCAAGAGCAGATTGGCTTTGTTTATAATGTTGAAACATTAGAAAAAACAAGCAGTTTTAAATATGGAAAAAGCAAGGAAGGTTGGGGACTTTGCAACGATGGAAAAGCAATTTATAAATCTGACGGAACAGAGGATATATGGACATTAAATGCTACTACTCTTGCAGAAGAAAGCTTTATACAAGTGTATACAAACAACGGAAAAATACCAAGCCTTAATGAGTTAGAATGGATAAATGGCAAAATTTATGCTAACATTTACCAACGCAATGGTGTTGTTATCGTAAATCCAGAAAATGGTGCTGTTGAGGGTGTTTTGGATTTTTCTGCTTTAAAAGAAAAAGTAAAACAACATCCTGGTTTAGATGTATTAAATGGCATTGCTTACAATCCAGAAACCAAAACCATATTTGTTACTGGAAAGCGTTGGGACAAATTGTTTGAGGTTGAAGTTTTTATAAAGTAATATGCAAACCTTCGAAAAAAACATTACAGTAACCGCAGACGATTTAGACCAACTAAACCATGTTAATAATGTGCGTTATGTACAATGGGTTCAAGATATTGCTGCCGAACATTGGAATTCTAAAGTAACAAAACATATAAGTGACTCTTACTTTTGGGTATTACTAAAGCACACCATTGAATATAAAGGTGAAGCACTTTTAAACGATGTGCTAACAGTAAAAACCTTTGTTGAAAAATCTGAAGGTGTTACCTCAATTCGTCACGTAGAAATAATTAATAAAAACACTAATAAGCTTTTAGCAGCTTCTCAAACCACTTGGTGTCTTATATCTAAAGAAACAAAACGACCTTCGCGAGTTACTCCAGAAATAATAAATTTATTTAATTAAAATACTGTTCACATACTAATTCATTGATTCAAAAGTTATATTTTTAACCAATTATTGGCCATCAAAAATTAAACTTATACCAATGAAAAGAAGTTTATACTTTTTATTTACCATTTCAGTTTTAGTGCTTTGGAGCTCTTGTCGAAAAGACTTTGAGTTTTCACCAAGTACTGGAGATCTTCAATTTTCAAAAGACACAGTCTATTTAGATACAGTATTTACAAATATTGGTTCAAGCACTTATAATCTAAAAGTTTATAACAGAAGTAATTCTGATATTGTTATTCCAACAATTCGATTATCACAAGGTCAAGCATCAAATTATCGTTTAAATGTAGATGGAATGCCAGGAAAAGAGTTTCAAAATATTGAACTTCTTGCAAAAGATAGCATGTATATTTTTATAGAAACCACTTTCGATATTCAAACAGTTGTTGCTGCTAATAATCAGTTTTTATATACTGATGCTATTGAGTTTGATAGTGGCTCCAACCTACAAAAAGTTGAATTAGTAACACTTGTTAAAGATGCTGTTTTTATATATCCAAACAGAGATAGTGAAGGTGTAATAGAGACTTTAACTTTTGATGTTGATGGCGATGGTAATGATGACGAAACGTCTATACAAGGTCGATTTTTAACTGATAGCGAACTCACATTTACAAACGAAAAACCTTATGTTATTTATGGCTATGCAGCTGTTGATGAAGGCAAAACGTTAAATATTGATGCTGGAGCAAGAGTACATTTTCATGCAAATTCTGGACTATTAATAACCAATAATGCATCATTAAAAGTAAATGGACAATTAAGTACAGACCAAGATATATTAGAAAATGAAGTTATTTTTGAAGGTGATAGATTAGAACCTTTATTTGAAGACATTCCTGGGCAATGGGGAACCATATGGTTGTTTAGCGGAAGTATTGAAAATGAAATTCACTTTGCAACTATAAAAAATGCTACAGTTGGTTTGCTTGTTGAAAACAATCAAAATGCTCCAATAGACAAGCTTACAATTACTAATTCTAAAATATTCAACTCAAGTAATTTCGGAATTTTAGGTAGAGCTACATCAATTACTGCAGAAAATGTAGTATTAAATAACGCTGGACAATCTTCGTTTGCTGGTACTTATGGCGGCAAATATAATTTTACACATTGTACTATTGCTAATTATTGGAATAATAGCTTTAGGCAATTTCCTGCACTTTTACTCAATAATTATATTGTTGATGAGAATGACACCACCTTTACAAACGATTTAGTTGAAGCTAATTTTAGCAACTGCATAATATACGGAAATGATAATCCTGAATTGATTTTAGATGAAGAAAGCGGAAGCGCTTTTAATTACTTTTTTAATAGTTGTTTAATAAGGTATCAGGTAAATAATAATCCAATTGATTTTACAGATTCATTACATTATACAAATATTATACTAAATCAAGACCCAGACTTTTTAGATGAGTTTAATAATATGCTAATTATTGGTGATGCATCTGCTGCAAATGGACAGGGAAATGCATCTTTTGCAAGTCAGGTACCTTTAGATATTTTAAACGTAAATAGAACTGCATCTCCAGATTTAGGTGCTTATCAGCACATCACTTTTGAAGATTAAAATCATTATATTTATATCATCAAATAAATAATTTATGATTAATCTTATTTTTGAAATTGCCTGTATTTGTGCTGGAATTTTACTTGCTATAACTGCTTTAGACCGATTAGATGGTAAAAGCAACTTCTTTAACAATATTGCAGCTAAATTAAAACCATTTAATGCTGTAATTGGTTTTGCAACATTAATTATTGGTATAATTTATATTTTAAAAATTGAATGCATCATATTTGGAGTCGTTGGTATTGCTTGTGGCTTACTACTTTTACCTCAACAACTCACAAAAATTCCTGGTATTGGAAATTCACTACTTAAAGCTTCTAACTGGTTAATGCCATTTAAAGTAATTGTTGGAGACGCAGCTTTAATACTTGGAGTATTAGGATTATTTAATATGAATCCTTTTTGCTAATTATTCTAAAATAACCTTTTTGCTAAAAGATTTTGTTTTGGTTTTTATATCCAATAAATAAACACCTTTGGCATAATTGCTCAAATCTATTTGATTAAGATTAGCATCAATATTTAAAGTTTCTATTCTTCTTCCTAAGTAATCATAAACTAACACTTCGGTAGTTTCTAATACATCTGAAAAATATATAATCCCTGTCGATGGGTTTGGATAAATTTTTATGTTTCTGTAATCGTCTTCATTTAAAGACAATGTACTGGTTCCTTCAATAACTAATAGCGTTTGATTAGGGCTAACATTATTATATATATCCTCTACTCCACTTAGCCATTTTACTTTAACATAGTCTATTGTTGTTGCATTACCAATTCCGAAAATTTCTGTCCCAGAGTTTTGAGATAAAAAACCTTCGCCACATAATGTATATCTAAACATAGTTTTGTTATTCGCATAAACTTCTATCCAAGAACCTATTCCATTTTTATTACTTTGTACACCTTGCAGTTTAACCTTTAACCAATTATTTGTTCCGCCTGTATTTTGCCATAATGAGTGATTATCAGGTGCTTGATTAGCAACAATAAAATCTGTATAACCATCATTATCTATGTCGCCAATCGCATTAGAAAAACTAACATAGTTGTCATTTGCAAATCCAGCATTTGCTGGTATTGTATAAGTATAATTTGGCTGACACTCATAAAAGGCCGATGTTAATAAACCTATATTTGGATTGTCTATCATACCACTTACATATAAATCTAAATCTATATCATTATCTGCATCAAAAAAAATTGCGCCCCAACCAATACTATTAAAAACGGTTCCAGTACTAACTGCTTGATTTGTAAAAGTTCCATTTCCATTGTTTTTTAATAAAAAATTTCCTTCGGAAGTATTAGTAACATAAATATCAAGCCAACCATCATAATTATAATCATCAATGGTAGTAGACATTGCATTAGCTGTAATATTCGTTGCAGATGCTACGCTTACATCTGAAAACGTACCATTTCCATTATTCCGATACAAAATGTTTTTGTTAGGCAATCTATCATTTGATATATATATATCTTGATATCCATCTTTATCGTAATCAAAAAAAGATGCACAAAAAGATAAATGACCAACAGAACTTATGCCAGCTGAATTAGAAATATTAGTAAATGTACCGTTTCCATTATTACGATATAGTTGATTAGGAATCACATTTGAATCGTCTTTATTACACAGAAAAACATCTAAATAACCATCATTATCAATATCACCAAATGCTGCACCATAAGTTTTTAATGAACCTGTGTTAGGAAAACCTGCTGAAGCAGTTACATCTACAAAACTAAAACTCCCATTATTTTGATAAAGTTTATTGGCTCCATCTACTTTAGTGACAAATAAATCGTTGTCACCATCATTATCATAATCTACCCATAAAACTTGTTTAGAATGACCAGTGATTGTAAGATTAAAATTTTGTTCTACAAATGTTCCAGACACATTTTTATAAAACTTAACTGGCCTATCTGCTTTACATGCAGTAGTAATATCGTCCCAACCATCATTATCAAAATCAAAAAAGCTAACACCTCCAAGCTTTACATCATAATTCCAAGAATTAAATATCCCAAGCTGTATGGCTTTATCTTCAAAAAAGGATTGAGAAAAAACATACTGAGATACTAATAGTGTTATTAGTAAAATCTTTATGTTTTTTATAGTATTCATAATATCTGTTTAAGAAAACAAAGGTTTCCCTTTCATCATTTCATTTACCTTTTCTCCTATAGCTTCTAATTTAGCTTCATCTTGATAGTTATTAATAACTTCATCAATTAACCCAACAATAGCATCCATATCAACCTCTTTCAATCCTCTTGTAGTTATAGCAGGAGTTCCTACTCTAATTCCAGAAGTAACAAATGGAGATTTATCATCAAAAGGTACCATATTTTTATTTACCGTAATTTCCGCTTTAACTAAAGCTTGTTCAGCATCTTTACCTGTAATGTTTTTATTTCTTAAATCTATAAGCATCATATGATTATCTGTTCCATCAGAAATAATATGATATCCTCGATCTACAAATGCCTTAGCCATAGCATCAGCATTATGCTTTACTTGCAACATATAATGCATAAAATCGTCTGTTAAAGCTTCTCCGAAAGCAATTGCTTTAGCCGCAATAATATGTTCTAAAGGACCTCCTTGATTTCCAGGAAAAACTCCTGAATCTAGAAGTGACGACATCATTCTTGTCTCACCTTTTGGTGTTTTTAATCCGAAAGGATTTTCAAAATCTTCACCCATCATAATCATTCCTCCTCTTGGCCCACGCAATGTTTTGTGTGTTGTAGTTGTAACGATATGGCAATGCGGAATTGGATCATTTAAAATACCTTTTGCAATTAAACCAGCAGGATGCGAAATATCTGCCATTAAAATAGCTCCAACACTATCAGCTATTTGACGGAAAGCTTTAAAGTCCATATCACGAGAATATGCAGAAGCACCTGCAATAATTAGCTTTGGCTGTTCTTTTTTTGCTGTACTTTCTAATTGATTGTAATCTATACGACCTGTAGCTTTATCAACTCCATAAAATGAAGGATTATATAACTTACCAGAAAAATTAACAGGCGAGCCATGTGTTAAATGTCCTCCATGTGATAAATCAAAACCAAGAATTTTATCTCCAGGTTTTAAACACATCGAATATACTGCTGTATTTGCCTGACTTCCAGAATGTGGCTGCACATTAACATAAGATGCACCAAATAATGTTTTTGCTCTATCAATTGCAATTTGTTCAACTTCATCAACAACTTCACAACCACCATAATAACGTTTACCAGGATAACCTTCAGCATATTTGTTAGTTAAAACAGAACCTGCAGCTTCCATAACTTGCTCGCTAACAAAGTTTTCCGATGCAATTAGTTCTAGTCCATGTAGTTGTCTTTCTTTTTCAGCTTCAATTAATTCAAAAATTTGTTGGTCGCGTTGCATATAAATTTATTTAGTATATTTCTGTAAATCCCTAAAAATTGGGATGAATTGATTTTTAAGTTAAAAATTTATCAAAAATAACAAATACATTAGTTAAATTGACCAAAAAACATATATTTGATATAGAATTTAATAAACAACTAATTAACAATACAACTATGCCATTATCAGCAAATAATCCAGATAGAACTTCGTGGTTACACGTTGGAAAAAATTCGGATTTCCCAATACAAAATATTCCATTTGGTGTCTTTTTAACTCGAGATGACATTATTACTATAGGAACTAGAATTGGTGATACTGCAATTGATCTTGGTGCTTTGCATCAATTGGGTTATTTTGATGGAATTCCTTTAACAGAAGATATATTTCTTCAGGATACTTTAAATGATTTTATTGCAGATGGTAGAAAAACCTGGAGAGCTGTTAGAAATAGAATTGCTCAAATTTTTGATAGTAACAATACAGCTTTAAAAAACAACATTAAACATAAAGAAAGAGTTTGTTTTAGATTAGATGAAATTGAAATGCAATTACCAGTACAAATTGGTGATTACACAGATTTTTATTCAAGTATAGAGCATGCAACTAATGTAGGTACTATGTTTAGAGATCCTGATAATGCTTTATTACCAAATTGGTTACACATTCCAGTTGGTTATCATGGACGTAGTAGTTCTATTATTCCATCAGGAATTCCAGTACACAGACCTCAAGGACAAACATTACCAAATGGTGCGACAGACCCAGTTTTTGGACCTTCAAAGTTGATAGATTTTGAATTAGAAATGGCTTTTATAACTACAGATGCTAACGATTTAGGAGAACCTATTCCTGTTTCAGAAGCTGAAGAATACATCTTCGGATTAGTTTTATTTAATGATTGGTCTGCACGAGATATACAGAAATGGGAATATGTACCATTAGGACCATTTTTAGCTAAAAACTTTGCTTCATCGATGTCTCCTTGGATTGTTACTCTAGATGCATTAGAACCTTTTAAAGTAGAAAGTCCTAAACCAATAAAACCTGTATTACCTTATTTACAGAGTAAAGGTAAAAAGAGTTACGATATTAATCTTGAAGTGGCAATTAGACCAAAAGATGCTAAAGAAACTATCGTTAGTAAATCTAACTTTAAATACATGTATTGGAACATGTCTCAACAATTAGCTCATCATACAGTTAATGGTTGCCCAGTAAACTCTGGAGATATGATGGGAAGCGGAACTATTTCAGGACCAACACCAGATTCATATGGCTCAATGCTAGAATTAACTTGGAGAGGAGAAAAACCAATTAAAATGAAAGATGGCACAGAGCGAAAGTTTATTAACGATTACGATACAGTAATAATGAGAGGTCATTGTGAAAAAGACGGAACTCGAATTGGGTTTGGTGAAGTCTCCACACAACTGTTACCAATTTATAATCCGAAAAAGAAAAAATAATTAATTGTCTAATTATCAAAATATTAACCCTCAGCTTTTTAAAATTGAGGGTTATTTTTTTGATTTGGCACACTAATTGGATTTTATACTATAATTAAATTTTTAAAAACCAGAACTTATGAAAAAATTTCTACTCTTTACAGTCCTTCTTTCAGTATTGGTATCCTGTAGTGGAAGAAAACAAATTGAAAAAGCACTGCATTCTGGTAATTACAACCAAGCAATACAAGATGCTTTAAAAAAACTAGAAAACAACAAAGACAAAAAGCGTAAACAAGATTATGTTATGTTGTTAGAAGATGCTTACGCAAAAGCAAATGAGCGCGATTTGCTTAATATTAAGCACCTAAAAAAAGATGGTAATCCAGAGCATTACAAAACTATTTACGATTTGTATTTAAATTTAAATGCTCGTCAGGAAGCTGTAAAAGCTGTATTGCCTTTACAAATTAATGGTAGAGACATAAAAATTAAGCTAAACGATTATACAGATGCTATAGTTGAATCACGAGAAAAAGTATCAGACTATATGTACGATAAAGGGTTGGATTTATTAGAATCTGATGATAAATATACTATTAGACAAGCTTATGATGTATTTAAATATATAGAGCGAATAAACCCTAACTATGAAGACACAAGAAGTCTTTTACAAGAAGCACATGAGCGTGGTACTGAGTTTGTTATTGTTACTATAGAGAATCAGACAAATCAAATAATTCCACGTCGTTTGGAAGATGATTTATTAAATTTTGATACCTATGGATTAAATCAGTTTTGGATTGTCTATCATGCAAACTCAAACCCACAAATAGATTATGATTATGCTATGCAATTGCAACTAAAGCGTATTAATATTTCGCCTGAAGAATTGCACGAAAAGCAATTATTAAGAGAAAAACAAATTGTTGATGGATGGAAATATCAGTTGGACGATGCAGGAAATGTGATGAAAGATAGCTTAGGTAACGATATTAAAATCGATAATATAGTAAATGTAAGAGCTCGCTATTTTGAATTTAACCAGTTTAAATCAACTCAGGTAATTGCAAATGTAGTTTATGTAGATCTAAAAACTAATCAGGTTTTAGATGCTTTTCCAATAGATAGTGAATTTGTGTTTGAAAACAGATTTGCAACAGTTAGAGGAGATGAACGCGCTTTAACCAATGAAGATTTAAACATAGTTAGAAATCGTCGAGTTCCATTCCCATCCAACGAACAAATGGTGTATGATACAGGCGAAGATTTAAAGATAAAACTCAAAAATATTATAACATCTTATCGAATGCGGAGAGGATAAAAAATAAAAACTCGCAAAGTAATTTGTGTGTTAACAACATAAAACTTACTTTTATGAATAACATTTAATAAAAAAACAAAAACATGGAAGGATATTGCGTAAAATGTAAGTCAAAAAAAGAGATGAAAGATGCTAAAGAAACTACAATGAAAAATGGTAGAAAAGCTATGAAAGGTAAATGCCCAACTTGTGGAACAGGAATGTTCAGAATAATGGGTAAAGCATAAGCAATCATTATCTTAAAAAAATTAAAAACTCCCAAAACAAATTTGGGAGTTTTTTTTATTCTAAAATATATCTAAGTTAAACAAACTTACTTAAATCTACCTCATTAATTGCTCCATGACTTGCATGTGTAACCACTACTCCATTTTTAATAATTAACAATTGAGGTGATTCATGTAGTACTTGAAACTTATAACCAGTTTCGTTAGACACCTCTCTGTAGTTTAACAAATCCAAATAATATAAATCTATATTAGCATCAATATCAAAAGCGTCTACAAACTGACTCATAACCATTCTACTAATTCCACAACGTGTAGAGTGCTTAAATATCGTTTGAGTTTTATCTTTCGATTTTTGTTCTATATCACTTAATTGATCTATACTAGTTAAAGCAATCCAAGGTAATACCTTCTCTTCTTTTGGCGTTGTATTGCTGTTAAATATCTTGTTTAAAAAACCCATAATTCGTATTTTATTTATTTAAGTCGCACAATCATTAAAATCTTACAATAAGACAAAAAGTCACTCTATTGCAGTGATTTAACGACATTTTGTCTTTAAAAATGTATTGGTAAGATAATTGACTTAACCTTTATGTAAAGAAAAAGAAATTGATTTCCTCTTACAAGGAAATAACGTAAATAAAATCATATGAATTTTAATAATTATACTATAAAATCGCAAGAAGCCATACAGCAAGCACAACAGCTTGCTCAAAGTTATGGTCATCAACAAATAGAAAACGAACACCTCTTTAAGGCTATTTCTGAAGTTGATGAAAACGTATTACCATTTATTCTTAAAAAACTAAATGTAAACGAATTAGTATTACAACAAGCATTAGATAAGCAACTAGAAAGTTTTTCAAAAGTGTCTGGTGGAGACATCATGCTCTCACGCGAAGCTGGCAAAACGCTAAACGAAGCTTCAATTATAGCAAAAAAAATGAACGATGATTATGTGTCTATTGAACATTTAATTCTTGCTGTATTAAAGTCTAATAGTAAAATTGCACAAATGCTAAAAGATCAAGGTGTAACTGAAAAAGATTTAAAAGCTAGTATTAATGAATTACGCAAAGGCGATAGAGTTACTTCACAAAGTCAAGAAGAAACTTACAACTCACTTAATAAGTATGCAAAAAACCTAAACCAATTAGCAAAAGACGGAAAACTAGATCCTGTAATTGGTCGTGATGAAGAAATTCGTAGAATACTTCAAATTTTATCGCGTAGAACAAAAAACAACCCAATACTAGTTGGTGAGCCAGGTACAGGTAAAACTGCTATTGCTGAGGGTTTAGCGCATAGAATTGTTGATGGCGATGTCCCTGAAAATTTAGTTGACAAACAAATTTTCGCACTAGATATGGGAGCGTTAATCGCTGGAGCAAAATACAAAGGCGAGTTTGAAGAACGTTTAAAAGCAGTTATAAAAGAAGTTACTGAAAGTAATGGTGACATCGTACTCTTTATTGATGAAATTCATACACTTGTTGGAGCTGGTGGTGGACAAGGCGCAATGGATGCAGCAAATATTTTAAAACCTGCATTAGCTCGTGGCGAACTTCGTGCAATTGGTGCTACAACCTTAGATGAGTATCAAAAATATTTTGAAAAAGATAAAGCACTAGAGCGTCGTTTCCAAAAAGTAATGGTCAACGAGCCAGATACCGAAAGTGCGATTTCTATACTTCGTGGAATTAAAGAAAAATATGAAACACATCATAAAGTTCGTATAAAAGACGAAGCTATCATTGGTGCTGTTGAACTTTCAGAGCGATATATAACCAATCGCTTTTTACCAGATAAAGCTATTGACTTAATGGATGAAGCTGCTTCTAAATTACGAATGGAAATCAATTCAAAACCTGAAGAGTTAGACGTTTTGGATAGAAAAATTATGCAATTGGAAATAGAGATTGAGGCTATAAAAAGAGAAAAAGATGAAACAAAACTGAAATCGCTTCGTTCGGATTTAGCAAATTTAAAAGAAGAACGTAATGAGATTAATGCAAAGTGGAAAAGTGAGAAAGAAGTTGTAGATAATATTCAAACTGCAAAAGCAAATATTGAAGATTATAAACTTGAAGCAGAACGTGCTGAACGAGAAGGTGATTACGGCAAAGTAGCGGAATTACGTTATGGGAAGATTAAAGAAGCGCAAGAGCATTTAGAAAAACTTCAAAAAGAGTTGCAAAAAAATCAAAATGAAAGCTCTTTAATAAAAGAAGAAGTAACTTATGAAGATATCGCTGAAGTAGTTGCAAAATGGACAGGAATACCTGTAACCAAAATGATACAAAGCGAACGTGAGAAGCTTTTAAAACTTGAAGATGAGTTGCACAAACGCGTAGTAGGTCAAGAAGAAGCTATTGCAGCTGTAAGTGATGCTGTAAGACGTTCTAGAGCAGGATTACAAAACCCACAAAAACCTATTGGTACATTTTTATTCTTAGGAACAACTGGCGTTGGTAAAACAGAGCTTGCTAAAGCGTTGGCAGAGTATTTATTTGATGATGAAAACGCAATGACCAGAATAGATATGAGTGAATACCAAGAACGACATGCAGTTAGCAGATTAGTTGGTGCACCTCCAGGATATGTTGGTTATGATGAAGGAGGTCAACTCACTGAAGCAGTTCGAAGAAAACCATATTCAGTTGTTTTATTAGATGAAATTGAAAAAGCTCATCCAGATACGTTTAATATTCTATTACAAGTACTAGACGAAGGTCGCTTAACCGATAATAAAGGTCGTGTTGCAGACTTTAAAAACACAATTATTATTATGACTTCTAATATGGGAAGCCAAATAATACAAGAGCGTTTTGAAGCTACTAAAGATATTGAATCTGCAATTGAAGCTGCGAAAGTAGATGTCCTTGCACTATTAAAACAAAGTGTAAGACCAGAATTTTTAAACAGAATTGATGATACTATAATGTTTACACCTTTAAGCCAAGCAAATATTACTGCTATTGTAGGCTTACAATTAAAAGGAGTAACCAAAATGTTAGCACAGCAAAACATTACATTCGATGCAACTAAAGAAGCAATTGAGTATTTAGCAAAAAAAGGCTATAATCCAGAATATGGAGCAAGGCCAGTAAAACGAGTAATACAAAAAGAAGTGCTTAACGCATTAAGTAAAGAAATACTATCAGGTAAGGTTACAACAGATAGTATAATATTACTTGATGAGTTTAATGATAACCTAGTGTTTAGAAACCAAAGTGATTTGGTGACTAAATAATTAGTGTGGTTGGTTAGTTTGAGAGCAGCGAGAGTCTTTTTAAGATAATCGCTGCTTTTTTTTGTAACATTTTTATAATATTACTCACCTATATAAAAACTAAAAACAAATTATGAGAAAATTACTTTACATTTTTGCTTTAAGCATCACATCACTTTTTCAAATGCAAGCGCAAAAATTAGAAAAATCATTGCTTTGGGAAATTTCAGGTAATGGTTTAGAAAAATCTTCATACTTATTTGGAACAATTCATATGACATGCGACGCATCTTTAGATGATAATATCAAAATAGCATTAGACAATACAACACTTTTGGTTTTAGAATTAGATATGGATGATCCTAATATGCAAACGGAAATGATGAAAGGTATTTACATGAAAGATGGAAAAACCATAAAAGATTTGGTAAATGAAGAAGATTATGAGCTTTTAGGAGCATTTTTAAAAGAAGAAATTGGAATGCCAATAACTATGGTAGGAAATATAAAGCCATTCTTTTTAACAGCTATGATGTACCCAAAACTACTTAACTGTACTGTTCAATCATTTGAAAATGAGCTTATTAAAGTAGCACACGAACAAGAAGAAGAAGTTTTAGGTTTAGAAACTATTGAAGAGCAGCTAAATGTGTTTGAAGCTATTCCTTATGAAGATCAAGTAACAGATTTATTGCGTTCAGCTAAAGATAATATGGCTTACGATAAAGAAACATTTCAAAAAATGCTAGAATTATATGATGCTAAAGATTTAGAAGGACTCAACACAATGATGATGGAAGACAAAAACTTAAGCACAACTAAGCATAAAGATGTTATGTTAGACAATAGAAATGAAAACTGGATTGAAAAAATTGAAGGTTTCTCAAAAAAGCAAGCCACTTTTTTTGGTGTTGGAGCTGCCCATTTACCTGGAGATAATGGTGTAATTAATTTATTACGCAAAAAAGGATATACAGTAAAAGCTGTTTTATAAAAAATAATATTATATCATAAAAAGTTAAAAGCCTCTTAAAATGAGGCTTTTTTGGTGTTAAAAATCAAATAAAAACAATAAATGAGCGTTTTTTCATTAAATTAATGAGATATTAAAATTCTCACATTTAAGCAATTAAAAAAATAATGGTTTCTTTTCGATAAAATGCACCCCAAATAATCGCATTTCATTTTTTAAAACAAACCGTTTGTCGTATTTTTGATACATCTTAACCTACATTTATTATGAATATTAACGCATATATAGACCATACCCTATTAAAACCCACCACAACAGAAAGAGATATAATCGATTTATGTAATGAAGCAAAAAGATTTCAATTTTATTCTGTCTGTGTTAATAGTAGCTATATTCCTTTAGCTAAACAATTATTATCAAAATCATCAGTAAAAATTTGTTCTGTAGTTGGTTTTCCTCTTGGAGCAATGTCTACTGCATCCAAAGTTTTTGAAGCTCAAAAAGCTGTACATGATGGTGCAGGTGAGATAGATATGGTTATTAATATAGGCTTCTTAAAAAGTAAAAACCACGTGGCTGTTCTAAAAGATATTACAGACGTTAAAATGGCTATTGGCAGAATACCTCTAAAAGTTATTTTAGAAATAAGTGAACTCTCTAAAAACGAAATTGTTAAAGCTTGTGAAATTTGCTTAGATGCCAAAGTCGATTTTATTAAAACCTCTACTGGTTTTTCTAAAAGTGGTGCAACTTTAACTGCTGTAAAAATTATTAAGAAAACAGTAAGAGACAGAGCTAAAATAAAGGCTTCAGGAGGTATTAAAGACCTTGAAACAGCTCAAAAATATATTGATGCTGGCGTAAGCCGAATAGGCACTTCATCTGGTGTTGCTATAGTAACTAATAAAACATCTGTTGCTAAATATTAATTTTTATCTTTATGATAAATTAATTTATTAGCATGAGTGTACATATTAATGCCAAAAATGGCGATATCGCTGAAACTATTTTACTTCCTGGCGACCCTTTAAGAGCCAAATGGATAGCAGAAACATTTTTTGAGAACCCAGTTTGTTTTAACGAAGTTAGAGGCATGTATGGCTATACAGGCACTTATAATGGCAAACAAATTTCAGCTATGGGAACAGGAATGGGAGTTCCAAGCATTTCAATTTATGCACACGAATTAATCACCGAATTTGGAGTAAAAAACCTTATAAGAGTTGGTAGTTCTGGTTCTTACCAAAGCCATGTAAAAGTTAGAGATATTGTGCTTGCTATGGCTGCTTCTTCAACCTCTGGTGTTAACGAATTACGCTTTGGAGGAGCTGACTTCGCTCCTACTGCAGACTTTAATTTATTTTTAAAAGCTGTTGAAATTGCTAAGTCTAAAAAAATTGAACTTAAAGGAGGAAATGTACTAACAAGCGACGAGTTTTATGCTGATGAGTTTGAATCTTACAAAAAATGGAGCAAATTTGGTGTGCTTTGCGTAGAAATGGAAACTGCAGGATTATATACTGTAGCAGCAAAACATAATGTAAGTGCTTTAAGCATCCTTACCATTTCAGACTCTTTGGTAACTGGCGAGCGCACTACGAGTAAAGAACGAGAAACCACTTTTAAAGATATGATACGAATAGCTCTAGAATTAGCTTAGACTATATGATAAACATCTCTGATTTAATTCAACTGCAAAATATAGAGATAAGGCATCAACCTGAACTAAAATTGTTGATGAAACGTATTTATCCTCCTGCATATAAATCATTTTGGAACAATGAAGACTGCAGTTGGTACCTCAATAAAATGTATGATATAGAGAATTTTTCACTTGAATTTTCAGAACAAAACAGCCATTATTATTTTATCATATACAATTCAAAAAAAGTTGGCATTTTAAGGTTGCAACATGATAAACCTTTAGTAGACTTCCCTGATAAAAAAGCCACTTATTTACATCGAATATATCTAGGCGAAGAAGCTCAAGGCAAAGGTGTTGCTAAACAAATAATGGATTGGACAGAATCTAGCGCAAAACTAAAAGGTAGTGAACTTATTTGGCTTAAAGCTATGGATACACAATCGCAAGCACTACGCTTTTATGAAAAACATGGGTTTTCTATTAGCAATACAACTGTTTTAGATTTTGAGCTCATACACAAACACTTAAGAGGAATGAATATTTTATATAAATTTCTAGACGATAAATAATTCTGTATATTTATTTTTTTAATTATCAATCAAAATGAAACACTTACAAATACTCGCCATTGCATTACTCTTTGTTTTTAATGTAAATGCACAAGAAAAAGCTAAAAACAATAGTGAAACTACAGTAACAACGTATTATTTTATTCGTCATGCAGAAAAAGACAGGACAGATAAAACCGATAGAGATCCACACTTAATAGACATTGGATTAGATAGAGCTGAACAATGGAATGCTATTCTAGCAAATATTAAGTTTGATGCTGTTTACTCTACTAACTACAACAGAACAAAAGAAACTGCGCAGCCTACAGCTACAAAAAATAATCTTGAGATAACACTTTACGATCCAAGAGGTATAGATAATGCTGAAGGGTTTTTAAATGATACTAAAGGAAAAACGGTTCTTGTTGTTGGACATAGTAATACTACTCCAGCCTTTGTAAATGCTGTTATTAAGCAAAAAAAATATCAAGATATCGATGACAATAATAATGGTAATATATACATTGTTACAATTATTGATGGTAAAATTTCTGATACTGTTTTAACTATTAATTGACAGTAACTTCTTTAAGCTCAATTTTAGATAATAATTCAAGCTTATTATCAATAAACTGCTTGTCTAACTCTTCAAGTTTTGAAGTATTATCTTTTGGTTTGTAATTGTTATAATCTACAAATCTAATACCTTTAACATAGCGTTCATTATAGGCTTCTCTAAATCGTAATCCTTTACCATCATCTTCATTATAAGAATAGGCTAGATAATCAACTTTACTTGTTACTGTATTAACCAAATACATAAAAACATCTTCAAAATCTTCTCCTCCACCTTCTTCATTAAATGTGACTTTTATTTTATGATACGATTTGCCTTTTATATCAACCTCATTAACATAAGTTTTATTTACAGCCTTTCCATCCAAACCATAAGGTAAAACAGCAAAATAATGCACAGAATTTACTGATGCAGAATATTTTGTAGCCATTGAATCTGGAAGATTTACTAAACTTTCATTAATATACCTATCTAACCCATTATTACTCAAAACATCTCTGATTTCACCTATTGAGTCTAAAAAAACACGCTCTAACTTAAATTTTCCACCTAGTCGTGTTGCCTTATAATTAATATCTCTAAAGTTAAATTCTATAACTGAAGTATCTATTTTATGACCTCCTGAAACCTGAATAGATTCATCTATAATTTTATTAGCATTAATAACTTCTGTTTTGTTGTCATTACAGTTAAATAGTAAAAAAGATAAAAGCAGAGTAATAAAATATTTCATGTTTATTGTTTTTCTGAATATAGTCGTAAAACTATCAATTACTTTTCGTTTCCATTTAAAAAGTTATCTTAATTTATTTACCTTTGACCTCCATGCAAAAAAACATCAATATACTAAACAAAAAAGCACGTTTTGCCTATGAAATATTAGACAAATATACTGCTGGCATTGTACTTACAGGAACAGAAATTAAATCGATTAGAAGTAGTAAAGCTTCAATTGCCGAAAGTTTTTGTGAGTTTAATGATAAAGGTGAGTTGTTTGTAATAAACATGACTATTGAAGAGTATGCATTTGGTAACTATTACAATCACAGACCAAAAGCAGAACGTAAATTACTCCTCAATAAAAAGGAGCTAAAAAGTCTTCATAAAGACATACAAACCAAGGGCTTGGCCATAATTCCGTTACGATTATATATTAATGAAAATGGATATGCCAAATTAGAAATTGCTTTAGCAAAAGGAAAAAAACTTTTCGACAAAAGAGACACTATTAAAGATAGAGACAACAAACGAAATCTTGATAGGATTAAAAAAATATACAAGTAATTTTAAGATTGCTATAACAACTTGTAAGATTTTTTATAATTATGTTTGATTAATCTTAGGCAACTATTTGTCAAAAAAATGCGTCTATAGATATATAACCATACAATTATGACAAAATCTTTATTAATTATTCTTATTGGCTTAATTAGCTTCTCATCGTTCTCTCAAATTAACGGAATCGTTAAAGACAATAAAAACCAAACACTTCCTTTTGTAAATATATATGTAGAAAATACATATATAGGCACTACTAGTAATGAAGAAGGTAATTATGAGTTAAACATTAGAAAAGCAGACACTTACACTATAGTTTTTCAGTTTTTAGGATATAAAACAGTAAAGAAAACTGTTAAAATTGAAACATTTCCATATACTTTAGATGCAATTTTAGCTGAAGAAGAAATTTCACTTAATGAAGTAGTAGTTAACTCTAACGAGAATCCAGCTAATAAAATAATTAGAAAAGCTATAGAGTTTAGAAAATCTAATCTTGAAAAAATAAATTCGTATAAAGCCGATTTTTACTCTCGAGGATTAATAAGAATTAAAAATGCACCTGAAAAAATATTTGGTCAAGATATTGGTGATCTTGGAGGAGGGTTAGACTCAACGAGAAGTGGTGTTATTTACTTATCTGAAACGATTTCAAAAATTGAATTTTTAAGACCCGACAAACTTAAAGAAAAGATAACAGGCTCTAAAGTAAGTGGTGATGATAGTGGTTTTAGTTTTAATACTGCTATAGATGTAGATTATAATTTTTACGACAATACTATAGAGCTTGGCAATCAGATCATATCTCCAATTGCAAACAATGCTTTTAGTTACTACAATTATAAATTAGATGGTATTTTTTATGATGATAAAGGTAACCTCATCAATAAAGTTACAGTAATTCCTAAAAGAGAAAACGACCCTATTTTTGCAGGAACCATATACATTGTAGAAAACCAATGGACTATTTATGCTCTAGAACTTGATATAACAGGCACACAAGCTCGAATACCTGCAGCAGACGTTATAACTATAAAACAAGACTTCTCATATTCAGAAACAGATAAAGTTTGGGCTAAAATATCTCAAAAAATAGATTTTAAATATGCTATTTTTGGTATTAAAGGTGATGGTCGTTTTACAGCAGTTTATAGCAACTATATTTTTAATCCAGAAATAACAAAAAAAGAGTTTGGTAGAGAAATAGTGGCTTTTGAAGACAATGCCAATAAAAAAGATTCAACATTTTGGCAAGCTATTCGTCCTGTACCATTAACAGATGAAGAGATCACAGACTACATAAAAAAAGATAGTATTCAGGTGGTACGCGACTCTAAAACCTATAAAGATTCTATTGATAGAGTAAATAATAAGTTTAAAATTGGCAAGCTCTTTTCTGGTTACAATTACAGTAATACTTATAAAAACTGGAATGCAGGAATAACATCTCCAATTTCAACTTTCACATTCAATACAGTACAAGGTTGGAATGCTAATATTAGTGCTTACTATCGTAAAAACTATGACGAATACAAACGCTATTTTTCTCTTAGTGGAACAGTAAACTATGGCTTTAGTGATGATAGGTTAAGAGGAACCCTTGCCGCTACTTATAAATTTAATAATATTAGTAGACCTTTTTTAACTATTTCTGGAGGTATAACTACACAACAATTTAATGCAAGCGAGCCAATATCAAGATCTCTAAATAGTGGTTTTTCTTTATTCTCAGAACAAAACTATATGAAAATATATGAAAATAGTTTTGCTCAAATTGCCTATTCTAATGAATTATTTAATGGCTTCCGATTAAACTCTAGTATTAGTTATCAAAACAGAAAAGCGTTATTTAATACTACAGATCAAGCTTGGTATCCAAAGGACAACAGAGAATATACAAGCAATAACCCATTAGATGATACAGCATATGGTATTGCTCCATTTAATAATCACACTATTTTTAAATTAGATATTAGTGGTCGAATTAATTTTGATCAGGATTATATGAGCTATCCTGATAGCAAGTTTAATATTCCAAACGGCAAGTATCCAACTCTAATTTTAGGTTATGAAAAAGGATTCTCATCATCTATTTCAGATTATAATTTCGATCAGATTAAGGGTAGGTTAACACAAAGCTTTAATATTAGAGACAAAGGTCGTTTTCAATACAACTTAAAAGCTGGACAGTTTTTTAATGCCGATAATATTGCTTTTATGGATTACCATCATTTTAATGGTAACCAAACACACTTTGGTGAAGGTTCATATTTAGATGTTTTTAACAATCTCCCATATTACTCTATGAGTACAAATAAATCGTATGTAGAGCTTCATGCAGAGCATGATTTTAATGGGTTTTTGTTAGGAAAAATTCCACTTATCAATAAGCTTAATTTTAACCTTATTGCTGGAGCTCATTTTCTATCAACGCCAGATAACAAGCCTTATCAAGAATACACAATTGGGATTGACAATATTGGTTGGGGGAAATTTAGATTTTTACGTATAGATTATTTACGCTCATACCAAAGCGGATTTCAAAGCGATGCTATTATTTTTGGTTTAAAATTCTTTTAGATGAAGTATGATAAAATCAATTCTGAGGTAAACTAATTTTTATCTTCTAGTAAAGGCACAAATCGAAATTCACCAAACTCGTGTTTTTCAAATTCTTTAGGTCCTTTTCTTATAAAAAGAGTCATTATTTGAATATCATCACCAACTGGAATAACTAATCTACCTCCAATTGCTAATTGGCTTAATAATGGTTTTGGCACAAAAGGAGCTCCTGCGGTTACTATAATACTATCAAAAGGCGCTTCTTCTTTTAGTCCCTTGTATCCATCACCAAAAATGAGTTTTTTAGCTCTATACCCTAATTTTGGCAGAAATTTACTCGTAATTTTAAATAGTTCTAATTGCCTTTCAATACTATAGACTTTTGCACCAAGTTCACATAGTACAGCAGTTTGATAACCACTACCTGTTCCTATTTCTAAAACTTTATCACCATTTTTTATGTTCAACAACTCCGATTGAAAAGCTACAGTATAAGGTTGAGAAATTGTTTGATTTGCAGCTATTGGAAACGCTTTATCTTGATAGGCATGATCTAAAAAACCTGAATCCATAAATAAATGGCGAGGAATTTTACCTATTGCTTTTAAAACCTGTTCGTCTTTTATCCCTTTATCTTTAACAACAGCTACAAGTTGCTGTCTTAATCCTTTATGTTTAAACGTGTCTTTCAATGGTTAGTTAGATTTGTTGCTAAATTAATTCAAACATTATTAAGTACAAATTTTAATGCTCAAAGTTTGGAGTATTTTCAATTTTATAAAACTAAAATCTTATTTTTGTTGAAAACGATATATAATGCTAAAAGCTGGTGTACTTGGTGCTGGTCATCTAGGAAAAATTCATTTAAGACTTCTTAATCAATCTAATAAATATAACCTCATCGGGTTTTATGATGCTGATGAAGTTAATGCAAAAAAAGTTGAAGCTGAGTTTGGTTACAAATATTTTAATACCATTGAAGCTTTAATTGATGCTGTAGATGTTGTAGATATTGTAACACCTACACTTTCTCACTATGATTGTGCAAAGCAAGCCATTTTAAAAGGTAAACATATATTTATTGAAAAACCTATTACAAATACCGTTGAAGAAGCTGAAGCTATTAGAACTTTAGTTGCAGAACATAATGTAAAAGGACAAGTAGGACATGTTGAACGATTTAATCCTGCGTTTAAAGCAGTAAGAGATCAAATTACAAATCCGATGTTTATAGAAACACATCGTTTGGCAGAGTTTAATCCTCGTGGCACTGATGTTCCTGTGGTTTTAGATTTAATGATACACGATATAGATATTATCTTAAGCGTCGTAAAATCGAAAGTTAAACATATATCAGCAAGTGGAGTTTCGGTAATAAGTGACACTCCAGATATTGCCAATGCACGTATTGAGTTTGTAAACGGTTGTGTAGCTAACTTAACAGCAAGTCGTATTTCTTTAAAAAACATGCGTAAAACAAGATTTTTTCAAAAAGACGCATACATTTCTGTTGACTTCCTAGAAAAAAAATGTGAAGTAGTTAAAATGAAAGATGCTCCTGAAAATCCTGGTGATTTTGATATGGTTTTACAAAATGCGGAAGGTGTGAAAAAGCAGATTTATTTTGATAATCCAGAAGTAGCAAATAACAATGCTATTTTAGACGAGCTAGAAACTTTTGCAGATGCTATTAACACAAACACAAAGCCAATTGTTACACTGCATGATGGTACAGAAGCATTACGTGTAGCAACAATGATAATTGATCAATTTTAAATACATTATAATATTAACAGATTTCCATCTACAAGGAAATAAAAAAACAAAATTTCAATGAAAAACGTCGCAGTTATAGGAGCAGGAACTATGGGAAATGGTATTGCGCATACCTTTGCACAAAGCGGATTTAAAGTACAACTTATTGATATAAGTGAAGCATCTCTAAAGAAAGGAATGGATACCATTTCTAAAAATTTAGACAGAATGGTCGCTAAAGAAGCTATTACAGAAGCTCAAAAGCAAGAAACATTAAACAATATAACCACTTTTACAGATGTTACTGAAGGTGTAGAATATGCTAGTCTAGTTGTTGAAGCAGCTACCGAAAACATCGATTTAAAACTAAAAATATTTAAGCAATTAGATAAAGATTGCCCAGATGATACCATTTTAGCAACTAATACGTCTTCAATTTCAATAACACAAATTGCAGCTGCTACTTCAAGACCAAGTATGGTTATTGGAATGCATTTTATGAATCCAGTACCAATTATGAAACTGGTAGAAATTATTCGTGGTTATAATACAAGTGATGAAGTAACCAAAACCATAATGGATATGTCAAAATCTTTAGGAAAAATTCCTGTTGAGGTTAATGATTATCCTGGGTTTGTAGCTAATCGTATTTTAATGCCAATGCTTAACGAATCCATTGAAACACTTTATAATGGTGTTGCAGGTGTTGAAGAGATAGATACTGTTATGAAGTTAGGAATGGCTCATCCAATGGGACCATTACAGCTAGCCGATTTTATTGGCTTAGACATTTGCCTTTCTATATTAAATGTAATGTATGAAGGATTTAAAAACCCAAAATATGCACCTTGTCCATTACTAGTTAATATGGTTCGTGCAGGTAAATTAGGTGTTAAATCTGGCGAAGGTTTTTATGACTATTCTCAAAGCAAAAAAGCTGAAAAAGTAGCGAAACAATTTTTAAAGTAAACAGTCGCAGTCGCAATTTTCAGTTCTGAGACTTTAAACTGAGACTGAATACTAAAATTATGGCAAAAATAATCCCATTTAAAGCAGTTCGTCCTACAAGAGACAAAGTAAGTCTTGTGGCAGCTCGTTCGTATCAAAGTTATACTAAAGAGCAGTTAGAATCTAGATTAAGGGATAATCCATTTTCTTTTTTACAAATAGTAAATCCAGGTTATAGATATGATAAAGAGATTTCTGGTGAAGCTCGTTATAATTTAGTCCGAAATAGATATTTAGAGTTTAAAGAAGATGATATTTTTGTGCAAGATAATACTGCTTGTTTTTACGTTTATAAAATTGTAGATAGAGATAAACAAGAATTTAACGGTATTGTAGCTGCGGCAAGTGCTGAAGATTATGAAAAGGATATTATTAAAAAACATGAAGATACAATTGAGTATCGTGAAATCATTTTTAAAGAGTATTTAAAAACAGTAGGCTTTAATGCTGAACCTGTACTTCTCACCTATCCTGATAATAATATTATTGCAAAAATAATTGAGAATACTCAAAAACATAGAGCCGAATTTGAGTTTACTACTACTTATAGAGACACTCATTATCTATGGAAAGTTGAAGATAAAAAAACTATAGCAACCATATCAGCTGAGTTTGAAAAAATGAAAACTATCTATATAGCTGATGGTCATCATCGTTCTGCTTCTTCATACCTACTTTATAAAGATTTAAAAGACGCAAATCCAGATCATCATGGAGATGAAAACTATAATTTTTTTATGAGCTATCTTCTTCCTGAATCTGATTTAAGAATTCATGAGTTTAATAGAATTGTTAAAGATTTAAATGGATTAAGTAAAGAAGAGTTTTTAATTCAATTAGATACCATTTACAGAATTGAGAATAGAGGATTACATCCATACAAACCATCTAAAAAACATCATTTTAGTATGTATTTAGATGGAGAATTTTATTCACTTTATCTTCGTAAAACAAGCTATGATATTGAAACATCGTTAGATGCTTTAGACTCTCAAATACTCTACAAAACCATTTTAAAACCCATTTTAGGAATTGAAGATTTGCGTAACGATCACCGAATATCGTACATAAATGGAAAGAAAGATATTGTTAATATTAAAAGTAGTGTTGATTCTGGTGAATATGTAGTAGGTTTTGGTATGGTTCCTGTTGATATAGAAGAAATGAAGCAAATCGCAGACGATGGCTTAAAAATGCCTCCTAAGAGCACTTTTATTGAACCTAAATTGCGAAGTGGAGTAACTATTTATGAATTTTAAAATGTCTATTCAACAAAACCTTAACCAAATAAAATCTACCTTACCAGAGCATGTTACATTAGTTGCTGTGTCTAAAACCAAACCTGTAAGCCAGATTATGGAAGCTTATTCAGCTGGTCATCGCATTTTTGGAGAGAACAAAATCCAAGAAATGACTGAGAAGTTTGAAGTTATGCCTAAAGATATTGAGTGGCACATGATTGGTCATGTACAAACCAACAAAATAAAGTATATGGCCAACTTTGTAAGTTTAATACATGGCGTAGATAGCTTTAAATTACTTAAGGAAATAAACAAACAGGCACTTAAAAACAATAGAATAATAAATTGCTTGCTTCAAATAAAAATAGCTGATGAAGACAGTAAATTTGGAATGTCTGCTACTGATGCTTCAAAAATTATTCAATCTAAAGAATTTTCAGAATTAAAAAACGTTTGTGTAGTTGGTGTTATGGGAATGGCTACATTTACAGAAGATC
Source organism: Aquaticitalea lipolytica (assembly GCF_014641635.1). Lineage (GTDB taxonomy): Bacteria > Bacteroidota > Bacteroidia > Flavobacteriales > Flavobacteriaceae > Aquaticitalea > Aquaticitalea lipolytica. The sequence continues at coordinate 378,840 of NZ_BMIC01000002.1, forward strand.
AAAAGCAAATTGAAAGAGAATTTAAGTTACTTAAATCTACTTTTGATGAATTAAAGGCAATACAAACAGAAAACTGCAAATTACAAACTATTAGTATGGGAATGAGTGGAGACTATCCTTTAGCTATAGAATGTGGAAGCACAATGGTACGTGTTGGAAGCAGTATTTTTGGTGAACGAAATTATTAAATTATAAAATTACACTTTTATTTACGCAATACTCGACATAGAAACCACTGGCGGAAAGTACAATGAAGAAGGAATTACTGAAATTGCAGTCTATAAATTTGATGGACACAAAGTTGTTGATCAATTTATAAGCCTTGTTAATCCAGAACGCGAAATTCAACCTTTTGTAGTTAATCTTACTGGTATAAATAGTAATATGCTTCGTAATGCACCTAAGTTTTTTGAGGTTGCTAAACGTATAGTTGAAATTACTGAAGATTGTATTGTTGTTGCACATAATTCACAATTTGACTACAGAATATTACGTACAGAATTTAGACGTTTAGGTTTTGAATTTAAACGCAAAACCTTATGTACTGTCGATTTAGCTAAAGAACTTATTCCTGGTCAAGATTCATATAGTTTAGGTAAACTAACACGTGCTTTAGGCATTCCTGTGAGTGATAGACACAGAGCAGCAGGAGATGCAATGGCAACAGTTAAGTTATTTAAAATGCTGCTTGATAAAGATTTGAATAAAACTATTGTACAAGACTCAATTAAATCTGAGCCAAAATATAAAATGGCTCCAAATTTAAAAACCATAGTAGAGGAGCTTCCAGCTTTAACAGGCATTTATTATATGCATGATAGCTATGGCAATATAATTTATATTGGTAAAAGCAAAAACATTAGAAGTAGAGTCAATCAACACTTCACAAATACAAATAACAAATCAAAAAAAATTCAACTACAGGTAGCAGCTGTAACCTATGAAACAACAGGTAGTGAATTAGTTGCATTATTAAAGGAAAGTGAAGAAATAAAGCGTAACAAACCTATACATAATAGAGCATTACGAAGAACATTATTTACTCATGCACTATATAGTTTTGTTGATGAAAATGGATATATTAATTTAAAGATTGATAAAGCCGATGGTAGAAAAAAAGCTATTACAACCTTTGCAAATAGGCAGAGCAGTAAGAGTTTTATGTTTAAAGCGGTAGATGATTATCAATTATGCCAAAAACTAACTGGACTATATAATACAAAAACGAGCTGTTTTAAGTATGACATCAAAGAATGTTTTGGAGCCTGTGTTAATGAAGAAGATCCAGAGTTATATAACGAACGTGTATATAAATTAATTGAAAAAAATAGTTATGAAAATCAGCACATGGCTATTATTGACAGAGGTCGAGAAGTTGATGAACGCAGTGTGTTACTTATTGAGAATGGTGTTTTTAAAGGTTTAGGTTTTTTCAATTTGAATTATCAAATTACAAATATTGAAGTCTTAGAAAATTTAATAACTCCAATGGAAAACAACAGAGATACTCAACACATCATTCAAAATTATATTAGAAAGAATAAAAATCTTAAAATCTTACAGCTAAAAAAATGAAGCAACTATACCTCTTAGCTATTCTACTAAGTTCATCAGTTTATTCTCAATTTAACTCAAAAGGGCTAGATGTTACCAAGTTTGACATAGAAACAAATATATATACTAAAGACTCTACAGCTAACGCACTAATAATTTACGAAACTGGTAATAGCTATATTGATAAAAACACTTTTAAACTTGTAACTGAGGTTAAAAGAAAACTCAAAATTTTAAATAGAAATGGATTTGATAAAACAACTATAACTATACCTCTTTATAAAAATGATAAAAACAGTGAAAAAATTTCTGAAATAAGAGCTACTACTTATAATTTAGAAAATAATGACATCACTAAAACCCAACTTGAAAGAAAAGATATTTTTGAAGAAAATTATAACGATAGGTATACATTATCAAAATTTACTTTCCCAAACATAAAGGAAGGCTCTGTAATAACATATAGCTACACAATAGAATCTCCTTTTATATATAAATATAAAGGATGGGAGTTTCAAGATAACATTCCAAAACTTTATAGTGAGTATAATACTAGCATACCAGGTAATTATGAATATAGCATTAAATTAGTTGGTCTTCAAAAATTAGACACGCACGATCAAAAACTTGTAAAAAATTGTTTAAGTGCTTTTAATGGTGGTACTGCAGACTGTACAAAAACTGTTTACGCAATGAGTAATATTCCTGCATTTATTGACGAGGAATATATGACAACTAAAGATAATTATTTATCAAGAATTGAATATGAACTTAAAGTGTTTAGAGGTTTTGATGGTACTGTAGACAATATTACAAAAACTTGGAAGGATACCGACAAAGAATTAAAATCAGACGAAAATATTGGGCGACAATTAGGAAAAAAAACAAACTTAGATGGCTTACTTGCAAACGTATTTACTGACAAATCTAATACATTAATAAAAGCTAAAGAGATTTACCAATTTGTTCAAGATAACTATACTTGGAATGAGGAATATAAAATTTTTAATGATGTCTCTGTAAAAGATTTAATAAAGGAAAAATCTGGCAATGTTTCAGAAATAAACATTTTACTTTATAATATACTCGAAGAAAATGAAATTAATGTTAAACCAATATTGTTATCAACTAGAAACAATGGTTTACCAACAAAATTATATCCCGTAATTTCAGAATTTAATTATATAATAGTTCAGGCTACTATAGATGGTAAAACTTATTTATTAGATGCAACAGATAACTATTTAAGTTTTGGAGAGCTTCCATATAGATGCTTAAACCAATATGGTCGTTTGTTAGACTTTAAAAATGGAAGTGAATGGATTGATATTGAAGCAGATAAAACTTCAACGACACAGTATTTAGTAGATTTACAAATATCAGATGATAATAAAATTAATGGAACAATTAAAACAAAGTATGTTGGATATCCTGCATTATTAAAAAAGAAAAAGTACTTTGAAAACCCAACAGAGTATATAGATAACTATGCCGATATACAGACTTCAATAACTGTTTTAGACCACGAAGTTTATGTGATTAATAAAAATGATGATGAATTTTCTGAATCATTTAAAGCTGAGTTTGATGACAGTAGTATTAATAGCGATAATGTTTATTTAAACCCTTTTATTTTTAAATTTTTTAAAGAGAACCCATTTAAGCTTCAAGAACGAACTTACCCAATCGATTTTGGTTATAAAAACTCATTTTTATATAGTATGCAACTAGATTTAGGTGACAAATACGAAGTAATTGACATGCCAAAAGAAATAAATGGAGTACTTCCAAATAATACTGGAGAAATTATTTTTCAAACCAAAGTTGATGATGATAAACTCTTACTCTTTTTTAAAGTGACACTAAAAGAAAGTTTATATGATGCAGCCTATTATGACGCATTAAAAATGTATTTTGGAAAAATACTTGATGTGCAAACAAATTCATTAATTGTGTTAAAGAAAAAATAGCTAATCTTTTAGTACATTTGAGTATATGGGCGAAAACAAATCAAATATTACTACTTCAAAAAAAATCAAATGGTTTTTTTTAAAAGTGAAAATTAATTTTCTAAAATTAATTGATCTTCTGTTTTTAAAAAAACGTGAGTTAAAGCCTTGGCAAAAAAAACTACACGAAATAATTTTTGGTGCAGATACTCGATTAGGAAAGTTATTTGATATAGTTCTATTTTATGTAATTATAGCTAGCATTGTATTAGTAATGTTAGAAAGTGTTCAAGAACTAGATGCAAAATACAATCTATTGTTTAAAATATTAGAATGGACAATTACAGTTTTATTTACAGTAGAATATATAGCTCGAATCATTACTATAAAGAATCCAAGAAGGTACGTTTTTAGTTTTTACGGAATTATAGATTTATTATCAACCATTCCAATGTATTTATCATTTTTTATAGCAGGCACTCATTCATTGGTAGCTTTACGAGCTTTAAGATTGTTACGTGTTTTTAGAATTTTAAAATTAACACGTTACATTGGAGAATCGACCAATTTTGTAATTGCATTAAAAGAGAGTCGTGCAAAAATTGCCGTATTTATATCCTTTGTGGTCATTGTCTGTATTATTTTAGGTACCATCATGTATCTAGTAGAATCCCCAGAAAGTGGATTTACAAGTATTCCTGTTAGTGTGTATTGGTCTATAGTTACATTAACAACAGTTGGATATGGTGATATTTCACCTGCTACACCATTAGGTCAACTAATAGCATCAGCAATAATGATATTAGGTTATGGAATTATTGCAATACCAACAGGAATAGTTTCTGCTCAAATGGCAAAAAATGACCATCAGCAACATACAAATGATATAGACTCTTGTCCAAATTGCTTGTTTGACAATCACAGCTCAGGTGCAAAATTTTGTAGTAAATGTGGACATAACTTAGATGAGTAATAAGTATTTAATAAGTATTGTAGGTCCAACTGCTATTGGAAAAACAGCGTTGAGTATTAAATTAGCTAATCACTTCAATACCGAAATAATCTCTGCAGATTCTAGACAGTTTTTTAAAGAGATGAGTATTGGCACAGCTGCTCCTACTCCTACTGAACTTGCTTCAGCAAAGCATCATTTTATTCATCATAAATCAATTGAAGATGATTATAATGTAGGTGCTTTTGAAAAAGATGCCATTTTTTTACTAAACGATTTGTTTAAAACCACAAACATAGTTATAATGGTTGGTGGTTCTGGTTTATATACAGATGCTGTTACAAAAGGCTTAGATGATTTTCCTGAAATCGATTCAAGTATTAGACAAACACTAAACAAACAACTACAAAGCGAAGGGCTAGAGCATCTTCAAAATGAGCTTAAAAAACTAGACCCAAAAACTTACAACTCAATAGCAATTGATAATCCACATAGAGTTATTAGAGCTTTAGAGGTTTGTATAGGAACAAATAAACCATACTCTTCATTTCTTAATAATAAGAAAACCGAACGCAATTTTACAACAATATCTATTGGTTTAACTGCTGATAGAGAGATTATATATAATCGCATAAATAAGCGAGTTGATTTAATGCTAAATGATGGGCTTTTAGAAGAAGTAAAGCAATTATTACCAAAACAGCAATTAAACGCTTTAAATACTGTGGGTTACAAAGAGTTATTTAAATACTTAAATAATGAATGGACATTAGATTTTGCAATATCTGAAATTAAAAAAAATACACGTCGATTTGCAAAGCGTCAACTAACTTGGTTTAAAAAAAATAAAAACACTATTTGGTTTGACTACACAACAAATACTAATGATATTGTGAAAGTTATAGAAAATTACAGTAGGTAAAATCGTATAACAAATTGGTAGTAAATTCAAAAATAATTAAAAAAAGCCTGTATTTGAATTAATTAACACTACATTTGTCGCTAATTAATTTTTTAATATTTATTATGAATAAAGGTACAGTAAAATTCTTCAATGATGCTAAAGGTTTTGGTTTCATTACAGAAGAAGGAAACAACAAAGAGCATTTTGTGCACATTTCTGGTTTAATTGATGAGATTCGTGAAGGTGATGAAGTAGAATTCGAATTAACAGAAGGAAAAAAAGGATTGAACGCAGTAAACGTTAAAGTTATTTAATATTTCGCTTAAACTTTTTAAAAAGTAAAAAGCCTATCAAAATTTGATAGGCTTTTTTTTATTTCTACTTTGTTTGGTCGTTTACTACTAACCTGAATCCTTCTCCATGTATATTTAAAATCTCAACATTTTCATCTAATTTTAAATATTTTCTCAATTTAGCAATATATACATCCATACTTCTAGACGTGAAGTAATTATCGTCTCTCCATATTTTTGTTAATGCCAATTCTCTAGGCATTAAATCGTTTTCATGTAATGCTAATAAACGTAATAACTCATTTTCTTTAGGCGATAATTTTACTGCATCACCTCCTTTATATTTTAAAAATCTAAGTTTTGAGTTTAAATCGAAACCTCCAATTTTAAATTCAAATTGCTTACTGTCTGCAACAGTATCAGTAGCTTTTCGATTAATTATAGCTTTAATTTTCATTAATAACACTTCACTATCAAAAGGTTTATTAAGATAATCGTCTGCTCCTACTTTATATCCTTTTAAAACGTCTTCTTTCATCGCTTTTGCAGTAAGAAATATAATTGGCACCTCAGCATTTTTCTCTCTAATTTCTTTAGCTAATGTAAATCCATCTTTATAAGGCATCATAACATCTAAAATGCATAAATCATAATCATCCTTTTTAAATTTTTCGAAACCTTCCATACCATTTTTTGCATGTACAACATCATAGTCATTCATGTTTAAATAGTCTTTTAAAACTGTTCCAAAATTTGGATCGTCCTCTACTAATAAAATTTTCTTATTTTGCTCTTCCATAATTATTATGTTATTAATGGTAGCTTTATAATAAAAGTACTACCCTTTCCTTTTTCACTTTCTACTGATATATGACCTTGATGGTCTTCTACTATTCGTTTTACATAGGCCAAACCTAAACCATGACCTTTTACGTTATGCACATTTCCTGTGTGCTCTCTATAAAATTTTTCAAATATCTTTTTTTGTACTTGCTTAGACATTCCATTTCCTTGATCAGAAATCTTCACTAAAATATGATTTCCAACATTTTCTGTATGTACATCTATTTTTGGTGCATCATCAGAATATTTAATGGCATTATCTAAAACATTTACTAAAACATTAGTAAAGTGAGTCTCATTTGCTAAAACTGAAGATTTATCAGCTTCTAAATGTGTTTTCACGTAACCTTGCCTATCTTCAACCATAAGCTCAACATGAGTTATGGCATCTTCGATTAAGTCGTGTAATTTTACTCTTTCCTTACTTATATTAAGTTCGTTTTTTTCTAGTTTAGATATTCTAAGTACGTTTTCTACTTGTGCATGCATGCGTTTGTTTTCATCTTTAATCATTTTTAAGTATCGTAATACTTTTTCTTGATCTCCAATAATCTTTGGATTCTTAATAGAATCTAAAGCTAAATTAATAGTAGCTATTGGTGTTTTAAACTCATGCGTCATGTTATTAATAAAATCAGTCTTAATCTGTGATATCTGACGTTGTTTTATTAATTGATGTATTGCGCTAGCAAAAGTAATTATGATGATTGACGTAAAAATTATCGACAATATTGTCATTCCTAATATTGAAGAAAATAAATACTTATTTCTATCAGGAAAATTAAGATATAGCTTATAATTACTTTCATTATGGTTGTCTAAAAAAATAGGCACACCATATGTTGATGATTTTACTAGCTCAAAATTATTAGACTGCACTTTTGTAGCCAAATCTTTATCATAAATGGCAAACTCAAAGTCAGTTTCAATACCATCAATTTTTAATTGTTTTGCTAACAGTTCTTGCACATCATCTGCTGAAACTCGTTTATATATAGGATAATTTTTAAAAACATCTCTATAATTTAATTCATACAGTTTCTTTTCAACTTCTGGCAAGCTACTAAACTCTCGTATTGTTTTTTGAGGACTAATTCTTAAGTTTCCATCTAAAGAATTATTGTCATAAACTCTAGTTTCTCTCTGATTAAAAAATCGACTTACATTAATACTGTCTAAACCAATGTCAAAGAACATTGATGGTACTTTAAAGCTTTCTTCAAGTATTGCGTTTCTATAAATAATAGTCTGGTTTGCTACTTCATCTTGAGTTAATACTGTTAACTCTTTTAAACTAATTGAATCTGCAACTTCACCTCTAGCAATTAACTCATGCATTTTTGTTGCATAGTTATTAAACTCTCTATCTTCAATAGCATTAGAAACAAAACTTAATGAGCGCTTTACATTTAGTGTAAACTGCTTTTTTTCATTTTGTAAACTATTGTTTATAAAAAACACTTGAACAAAAATGATTCCTATGAGCGATAAACTCATTAAAATCACTAACATGACGAATAGCCCTTTTTTGCCCATCATTCAAATTTAATATTTTAACATTTACTACTTGTACCCTTTAACCTTACATTAACAAAAATGTTAAAATTTACGTTTTTCTATTGTTTTAAGTATTCTTCTATGGATTTCTAGAACTTGAGCTTTTGTATGCTCTAAAGTATCATTAACAATAACAAAATCCGACTTTGAGATTTTTTCTTCATCAGACATTTGATTATTCATAATTGCTTCTATTTTATCTCTTGAAGTATCATCTCTATTAATAACCCTTGATATTTTATCTTGTTTTTTAGCTGTGACAGTAATTATAGAGTCATATTGAGATTGCATATTATGCTCAAAAATTATTGCAGCTTCTTTAATTACGTATGGAGATGTTTGTTTCTTTAACCATCTTTTAAAATGCATGGCAACTTTTGGGTGTACAATTGCATTCATTTGTTCTAAATATGCTTTATCATGAAATATTTTTGAAGCTATAAAAGTTTTATTCAGTCCATTTGCATTATAGGCATCACTACCAAATAAAGCTATTAACTTACGCTTTATAACTTTTGAAGTATCCATTAAGCGTTTAGCTTCAGTATCTGCAATATATATAGCTATACCTAACTCACTAAACATTTTTGCTACTGTAGTTTTACCACTCCCTATTCCACCTGTAAGCCCAACTATAATCATTGTATAAGTATATATTCTACTTTGTTTTGCTTTATTCTAGCGTTTTTTACTACCTCTGGCATTTTTATTAGCTTTGGGAATAAAAAAGGACTGTTTGTGTTACCAATTTCTGAATAATCACATTCAACTTTAAAATCTAAAGCTTTTACACTGTTATAGTCATTAAGATTCACATAATAAGTAACTGTAACAGTTTTTGGAAAAAAATTAATATTTGTGTTTACAGGTAAGTTTATAACAGATATTGGAATTTCTAGAGTTCCTTCAGTAAATTTGCCAACCTTAGCAATCATATTTACAGTAGTATTGGTAATATGAACATTTTTAGTTTTGGCTTTGAAGTCTAGTTCTATTTCTTTATCAATGTCATTATTAACCTCATTAAGCTTAATGTTTTTTGTTTTAACAAACTCAATATTTGAAATTAGCTGACTTGGCCCAATAATTCTTACAGAATCTGGCTCGTACTTAATTGAGCCAACAACATCATATCCAACTGCAAATGACAAATTAATATTAGGTTTAATAGGCACCTTTTTTACAGCCATAGATTGAAATGGAAAAGTTAAAGCGCTTGGCTTAACAGATACAATCTCCAAAGAATTTTTGAACTCTTTTTCTAAACTTCCTTTATTCACTTTTGCATCCCATAAATAAAAATCACTTTGTAAGCTTACATCTCTTTTAAAGTCAATTTTTAATGAATGGTCAAACAAATAATATCTCAATAAATTAAAACCATAGGCCTTTACTACAACATTAATTGTATCATTATTGGAAATTAAAGAGTGTTCTTCAGGTAAGTTAACATATTCAATATTTAATGCTAATGTTTCTGTATAAACTTTAGATAGTTTTGTTATAATTAAAAACAAAAAGGCCAATAGAAAGAATAAGCCAAACACATTTAGCTTTCTACTTCTAATAGATTTTACAATCTTACCTTTTAATTTATTCAACATGCTTAAAAAATAATTTAGGAAACTGTTTTTCAGGCTCTTTATTAAATACTTTTATCGCAACAGTAGACTTTAAAAATCCATAACCATAACCAAAAAATTGAACGCAGATAGCTAATATAGATTGTATGGATACTATAAAACTTTTAGTGGTAAAAAAAGCTAATAAAAAAGCGGTTAAAAAATATAATCCAAACAATAATATAAATAGTTTATATCCTAAGATAGCAAAAATTATAGATGCAATAAACAACAAACAAAATAATGTAGGCAGCCAAAATACTAACCTGTTAGTGCTAGGATGCCAATGGTTTAAAATAGGTCTTACTAATCCAAATTTATGTACTTGTGTATAAAATTTAGACCATGAAATCCTTCTTTTATGATATACAAATGCATCATTATATAATTTAGTGGTAAATCCAAGCTTGTTTAATCTAATAGATAAATCTGGATCTTCTCCTGGATGAATAACTCCAAACCCTTTTGAAGCTTCAAATGCCTCTTTAGAAATTCCCATATTAAAGCTTCGAGGTTGAAACTTTTTATCAGAAGCTTTACCTCCTCTAATACCTCCAGTAGTAATAAAAGATGTCATTGCAAAATTTATAGCTTTCTGAAGCGATGTAAACGATTCGTGGGCTGCATCTGGACCACCAAAACAATCAGCGTAATTTGTGTTTAAGTTATTGAATACAGTTTTTAAATATTGATTAGGGAGCAAACAATCAGAATCTAATATGATGAAATAATTTCCTTTTGCTTTTTTCATTCCAAAATTTCTAGAATCTCCAGGCCCAGAATTTGTTTTAAAGTAATATGAAATATTCAATACTTCACTATAACTATCTACAACCTTTTTAGAGGTTATATTGGATCCGTCTTCAATAATTATTATTTCATAATCAAATTCACCATCAAGATTAACAAAACTCTCTAAAAGCTCGTTAACCTCATCTGGTCTATTATAAACTGGTATTATAAATGAAAGTGATAGTGTATTCATATATCACAAAGGTAAATAAACAAAACACAAAAGCCACCAAATTGGTGGCTTTTGAAAACTCTATTTTTCTGTTATTATTGTTTAATAATACGTATTGTTTTAGTATTATCATTTATCGTTACTCTTACTATATATGCTCCAGCTTGTAATGAAGACATATCTACTTCATTATTTACTGAATTAGGAGAAGTTCTTACAACTTCCTGACCTAACATATTATAAATAGACACATTTTGAATATTATTATGTGCTTTTAAATTTAACGTGTTTTTTACAGGATTAGGGAAATACGTAAATCCGTTTTGATCTTCTATATCATCAATACTTAAAGTAGAAGATGTCCAAACTTTAATATTAAAATTACCATTTGTTGGCACTGCTGTACCATAACTATAAATTCTAGTGTAATAAGTTTGTCCTATAGATAATCCTGAATAAGTAATTGTCTCAACAATTGGTGCTGTTGTTACAGTATTATCAGCACAAGATATATAAGTTAATGCACCACAAGAACCAGAATACAATGTCGCAACACCATCAAAATTTAATTCATAAGTAATATTTACATCTGCGGTAGTTGCAACGAAACTATACCAAACATCATCATTAGCATTCCCTGTAAAACCATTACAAACTTCAGCTGCTCTATTAGTATCAAATGCATTAATTATTGTGCCAGCTGTAGGTGTTGCAGAAGCTGCATCAACAATACTAGTTTGATGTAATACTGAAATTGCATTAGCGCATAAATCGTTAGATACCGAAGGAGGTCTTGTAGTAAAAGATAATGAAGTACAGCCTGAAGCTGAACCTGCACCATTATAAGGTACTATCGTTGCATAATAAGTTGTAGAATTTGCTAACCCTAATGAGCTTAAATTGTAAGATGTAACATTACCAACGTCAGTAACTGGTAAAACATCAGAAGCACCAGGTGTTGTTCCTATAGATAAGTTATATCCAGTTGGTCCACCAGAAGCAGCATTCCATGCTAAATTTCCGTTTGGATTTATTGACGTGCTTTGTGTAAGTGTTGAACATCCAGGTGTTGCGTTAGCACTTAATCCATTTAATATAACATTAGGAATATATCCTATTCTTGTTCCTGTTGGTGGTGCAGCTGGATCTGGATTTGTACTGTCACTTCTATAGTAAATACTTCTATTAGCAGTACTAACTGAATTATAAAAATCTTCTGTAATACCTAATAATGCAGAATCATTTTCATCTACTGCAATTATTAAATTACTAGTACCATCATAAGCAAACGGCGTATCAAAAGTAATAGTAACATAGCCTTGACCAGTAACTACCAAACCACCAGTGTAAACAGGAGTTAATGTACCAACAGCAACCCAATCTGTTGTACTAGCAAATGAGGATTTTGAAGTATTAGCTATATAAATAGTTAAACTAGTTGTTAGAGTTCCAACAGTTGGCCCACTGTAATACCATTGCAAACCAGTAATATTACCAGCAGATGCATTAATTTCAGCTGCTGTATAGATACTTTGAGAATAGGTATAACCCCAATAAGGATCAAACGGTGTTGATTGAGTCTCATTATTTCCAGTGCCAATGGTTACTTGAGCAAAAGAATAAGAGGTAAATAAAATAATGAATAAAAGCGTAATTTTTTTCATATGATTTGGTGTTATTTTGTTTATAGTTAAACATAAAAATATCAATATTATATTGATTTGATATTCAATAACTTATTAATTCGACTAAAAGGCACAAAAACACGATAAGTGAAAATGGTGTTTACCCTTAATCGCAATAAATACCAAATCATATAAAATAAAAAAGCCTTGCTAAAAAATTAGCAAGGCTTTAAAATAGTGTTTAATATTATTTATTGTTTAATAATTCTGATAGTTTCAGTATTATCATTAACAGTTACTTTTACAAAATATGCACCAGCTTGTAACGAAGACATATCTACTTCGTTAGACATTTCATTAGGAGAAGTTCTAATTACTTCTTGTCCTAACATATTAAATACAGATACATTTTGAATCTCATTTTGAGCTCTTAATGATAAGGTGTTTTTAACTGGATTAGGGAAGTAAGTAAATTGATTATTCTCAAATTCTCCAACAGATAATGCAGGATCAGTTAAAGTAACGTCAAAAGTTCCTTCTTCTGTACCATTATTCCAAAGTTGTAAATAATAAGTATTACCCGCAGTCAATGCAGTTAAAGTTAAAGTAGCTAAAGGTTCAGCACTACTACATCCAACACTAGTAAGTGTGCCACAAGAACCACTATAAGCTGCCATATGAACAGCTGTTGCAGTGCCTAAAGTAGCTGTAACATTTACTTGTCCACTTGCAGGAGCAATAAATGTATACCATACATCTGCTATTGCATTAAATGAATCGCAAGTTGGTTGTGTTGCATTAACTGTAGCACAACTATTATCAACAGTAGTTGCATTACCATCAACAGATAAACCTGTTGCACTAGCACAATCTTGATTTGTTTGAGCAGGTGAGCAAGCTGGCGCACAAGTTAATGTTAAGTCAAAAAGACCAACACTAGTTGAATTCCAACCTTCAACTGTAATGTAATAAGTTGTTGTTCCATCTGAAGTAAAACTTCCATAAGAACGAGTACCTGCACCTGGACAGTTAGTAGTACCACCATCATCATTACCTCCTACTAAAGTTAAGTTTCCTGATGTTCCTGTGTATACTAAAAACGAAGTATCATAACTAGATGGACACATATCAATAGTAATAACTTCAGCTGTACCTGAGCCAGTGTAAGAATACCAAACGTTAGGTGCATCTAAATCAGCTCCAAATCCGTCTGGTGCATTATCTTCATCTAAAGTTGCTAAAGAAGTGTCTCCAGTAACATTATCATTACAATTTAAAGCTATAGCTCCAGAAAGGTTATCGTTAGCTAAAGGTGTAGCTGTAGTTGTAAAAGAAACAGTTGTCCAAGCACTGTAAGTTGGACCTGCACAAACTGTTCTAACATGGAAATAATAAGTTGTTAATTCAGATAAGCCGCCAGCATTATAAGACGCACTAGTAATTGCAGCACCAGATCCAGCAGGATCCGTGTTAACTTGGTCTAATACATACTCATAATTTCCAGTAGAAGCTGTCCAAGTAATATCAGCAGATACATCTGTAATATTGTTTACAGCTAAACCAGCAATATCAGGACATGCAGGAGTCATTCTTATTTCAAAATCATCGACTGAAAAATCTATATCTGCTGAGCCATTAGTAGCTCCTTCAACACCTCTGAATGCAAAACGCACATTTTGTCCCGAATAGGCATCTAAATCAATAATATTAACTGACCCTGAATTTGAAGGGACATTGGTGTTGTTATATGTATACAAAACTGTCCAATTTGTAGTTCCAGTTGAAACAAGAACTTCAACAAAATCATCAGCTTCCCAAGGATTAGTAGGTGCTGCCTGACTACCAAATTGTGTTGCAGCAGCATTAAATTTTAATTCATAACCTGTAGCAGGAATTGCATATAATGGAGATAAAATCCAATCGTTATCACCTGTAGCATCAATGTTAACTTTCATTGCACCAGTTGTGCCATTGTTTGCAAAACCATCAGCTGCCCATGAACTTGTTCCAAATGTAGCAGGTCCAGCAACTAAATCTCCATTATCAGCTTCTTGCCAGCATGAAGGAACATAAGTTGTAAAATCTTCTAATGAAGGTACAGTTAGTACAGGACATGGATTTAAAACCACACCAGATGTAGCTGCAGATAAAGTTGAGTTTGTACATGTTACTCTTAATCTGTAATAAATAGTTGTTCCAGCAAATGCAGGAGGTGTATATGAAGGTGTTGTAGCACCTGTACCACCAACTGCGTTAACATAAGTTACATCGTCAGCAGATTCTTCCCATTGAAAAGCTAAACCGCTAACTCCTGTTGAATAACCACTTCCTACTAATGGTGCAGGTGTTTGTCCTGCTAATAAAGTTTGAGATGTTGGGCTAACCGTTCCAGCTGTTGGAGTACCAGAACAAGCTGCTGGTGGAGTCCAAGTAAAAGTTAAACCAGATGCTGGCACAATAGAGCTCGAAATTGACAAAGTATTACCTGCAGATGTAGATGCTGTAGTTGCATTCCAGTCTGTTGTTGTTGTTCTACTATTGAAGTTAGAAGCAGGAGTATTAGGATTAGCTCTCAACCCAGCCATAACTGTACCAGTTGTAGCATTATTAGTCATCGTACCATAAACTACTTCAACCGTATTACCGTTTTCATTTAATCTAATTTGGAAATTAAATGAATCATTAATAGGAGGAACTGAAGAAGTATATTTTCTAGCATTAGTCCATTGAACAACTAACGTTTGGTTAGGTGATGAACCTAATAACTCATAACGCATTTCACCGCCTGCTTGCATTTGTAAGTCTCTAGCAAAACCTGCAACTCTAGCTACTAAATCATTAGTAACTGTTGTAGATGTTGAAGATAAAGGTGTATAAGAACTTGATGTATTAACATTAACTGAAGGTGTTTGAGAAGATGTCCCTAAAGAAATCCAACCATTAGTGTTTACAGCAAACCTGTCGTAAACAAATCCATTAAAAGTAAAGTTAAACCCAATTGGAAACCCAACACCAGTCAAAGTTGTACCTCCTAATGGTACAGCTGGATCAACAAACCTTTGGTCATCACTAGCAGTATCGCCTAACACTGTTCCACCTGTAATAGCCGTATAGGTACCATTACTTTGTGAAAAAGAATAAGCACTAACTTGCGCATAAGTTGATGCGGAAATTGCAAATAAAAATGCAATTAGTAAAGTAATTTTTTTCATGTGTAAATTGATTTAAATTAGTTAATAATATAGTTATAGAGTTCAATTTATTAATAATCTTTTAACAAATAAGTTAATATATTTTCAAATCGATGAAATACAATTAATGTCGTTAAAACACATGTTTTTAGACGTTTAAACATTTTGAAAAAAAAATCAAAAAAAACAACTTAAATCAATAAGCTATTCTTTAATTATTTTTAAATTTTTTACTTGAGATTGAGTCTCAACTTTGATAAGATATAGTCCTTTAGTGAAGTCAGATAAATCTATACTATTTGCAGCATCACTTAAATTAATTGTTTTTAAATAATGTCCTAAAATGGTGAAAATTGTAATTTTTGTAATAGGTTCTGAAGATTTGAAATTAAGTTTGTTTTTTACTGGGTTTGGATAATATTCAAACAGGTCTTGTTGGTTAGAACTTAATGACAAAGGATGATTACCTTCTGTAATTTCTATTAACTGATTAGAATTTACGTTGTAGATAATATCTTCAATACCACTTAACCATTTGACTTTTACATAATCTACTTGTGTATTATTTCCAAGTCCAAAAACCTCTGTAGATGAATTTTGACTTAAATATCCTTCTCCACATAACGTATATCTGTATTGCTTAGCACCATTAATTGCAATTTCAATAACAGACCCTACTCCATCTTTGTTGCTATTAATTCCGTTTAGCTTAACTTTTAACCACTTATTATTTGATACTGTTTGATTATGCCAAAAAGATGAATTTTGATTATTAGAATTATTAACCACAATTTCTAAAAAACCATCATTATTAAAATCGCCAATAGCGTTAGAATAGCTTTCTCTGTTGTCATTTGCAAAACCAGCATTATTAGGAATTACAAATGTACCATTACCTTGATTTTTATAAAAAGCTGCAGACAATAAACTAGGTATTGAGCCATTTAACGATCCGCTTACATACAAATCCAAATCTGTATCATTTTCGGCATCTAAAAAAACCGCTCCCCAACCTAAACTATTAAATTTGGTTCCTGAAGATGCTGCAATATCAGTAAAGGTTTCGTTTCCGTTGTTTTTCAAAAAAACATTACCTGCAGGCCCATTGGTAACATAAATATCTAAATAACCATCACTATTAAAATCATCAATTGTTACTGTCATTGCATCTATTCCTATGTCAGTACCTGATGATTGACTAACGTCAGAAAATGTTCCATCACCTTTGTTTTTGTATAATACATTTAAATTGTTAGGCTTATCATTAGACACATATATGTCTTGCCATCCATCATTATTAAAGTCAAAAAAAGCAGCACAAAAAGACAACTTACTTGTATTATGAATTTCTGCAACAGCACTTACATCCGTGAACGTACCATCTCCATTATTTTTAAATAGATAATTTGGCTCAATAAAATTTTCATCTCTATTGCAAATGAAAACATCTAGAAACCCGTCGTTATTATAATCTCCCCAAGAAGCACCATAACTTTTTAAATTAGTCATTGGCAAACCTGCTGATGCTGTTACATCTTGAAAATTAAAGCTTCCGTCATTGTTGTAAAGTATATTTCTGTTTGTATTACTAGTTACAAACATATCTTTATCTCCATCATTATCATAATCTACCCAATTAACTTGTTTTGTTTGATATAATGGATCTGTGAAGTTAAAAGGCTGATTTACAAATGTGCCATTTACATTTTTTAAAAATAAAACAGGCAAACCTGCTCCTGTTGCAAAAGTTAAATCGTCCCATCCATCATTATCTGCATCGCAAAACGATACACCATTCCCTAAATAAGTGCTTCCAGTTGAAAAATTTAAACCTATTGTGCTAGAGGTATCTTGAAAATATATTTGTGCATTAATACCACTAAAGCAAACAGAAAAAGCAAAAAACAAAAAGTAGTATTTATTCATATGTAAATTAATTAACGCCTTAATTTAAATAAAATAAAAGTATTAATCATATAATTTTGGTAGACTACTTTAAAAGTCGATAAAACAAAAAAACCTTGCCAAATATTGACAAGGTCTTCATTTATAATTATTTATATAATATTATTCTTTTACAAATTCTGCCATTACAGAATCACTAACTCCCATGTTACTAAATCCTCCATCATTAAATAAATTTTGAAGTGTAACTCGTTTAGTTAAATCACTAAACAGTGTTACAGTATAATTTGCACAGTCTAAAGCAGTTGCGTTACCTAATGGAGACATTCTATCAGCATATGCTATAAAGCCATCAAACCCTTTAACACCTTGTCCAGCAGTTGTAGGAGTTGGTGATTGAGAAATAGTATTAACTCTTACTTTTTTGTCCTTTCCAAAGAAATAACCAAAACTACGAGCTATACTTTCTAAATATGCTTTATTATCTGCCATATCATTATAATCTGGGAATACTCGTTGTGCAGCCATGTAAGTTAATGCTACAATACTTCCCCATTCGTTCATTGCATCTGCTTTGTATAATGTTTGCATTACTTTATGAAAAGACATTGCCGAAACATCTGTTCCTTTTTGTGTCCATTCGTAATTTTGGTCTGTATAATGCTTTCCTTTTCTAACATTAATAGACATTCCTATTGAATGCAATACAAAATCTAATTTACCACCTAAAATTTCCATTGATTGAGCAACTAAATTTTCTAAATCTTCAATAGATGTTGCGTCTGCAGGAATAATTTGTGATCCTGTTTTTTCAGCTAGCTCATTTATTTGTCCCATACGCATAGCAATTGGAGCATTTGTAAGTACAAAAGTTCCCCCTTCTTCATGAACACGTTCTGCTGTTTTCCATGCAATTGAATTAGGATCTAATGCTCCAAAAATAATTCCTCGTTTTCCTTTTAGTAAGTTATATGACATAGTCTTCTTGTTTAGTTGTATATATAGATTTATTAATCGTTAATTCAAAGATAGCATTAATTAAGTAATTGTTTAGCATGAGCAATTGCAGAACTTGAAATTTCTGATCCTCCTAGCATTTGTGCTATTTCAACAATACGTTCATCTGGGTTTAATTTTTTTAATTGAGTTTGGGTAACCTCATTTATATCTTCTTTAAATACTTTATAATGTGTATCGCCTTTTGCTGCAATTTGAGGTAAATGTGTTATGGTAAATACTTGCATGCTTTTACTCATTTGTTGCATTATAGTAGCCATTTTGTTAGAGATTTCTCCAGAAACACCAGTGTCAATTTCATCAAACATAATGGTTGGCAATTGTATATATTTAGATAAAATAGATTTTATTGCCAACATAATTCTAGATAACTCTCCTCCTGATGCGGCTTTTTTAAGCTCATTAAAATTGCCTCCTTTATTAGCCGAAAACAAAAAGGCTAAATCATCTTTTCCGTTACTATAAAACGAATCACTCGCAGATAACTCTATATTAAATTTAGCATTAACCATTCCTAACGTCGCTAGTAAATTTTCTAACTGACTTATAAGTTTTGGGATTATTTTAACTCTGTTATCATGAATTGTTTTAGCGTCGTTATTAAGTTGTAGTTCTATTGATTTTATTTGATTTTCTATTTGCAGAATTCGCTCTTCTAAATGTTCTGATTCGGAAACTTTGGTCGCTAACGATTCTCTAATAGCAATTAATTCAGTTTCGCTTGAAGCTGAATGTTTAAGCATTAAATTATGAAGTACCTGTAGTTTATTATTTACTACTTCTAACCTATTAGGATCGGCTTCTAACTGGTCTTGTAAGCTTTCTACTTCCCTAAAAACATCATTCAACTCTATTAAACTACTATTTAGTCTTTCAAATATATCTTTATAAGCCTGTTTATAATTAGATAATTTAGAAAGTTGGTTTTTTATTTCTGTTAAGTTTGTTAAAACTCCAGCGTCTTCATTACTTAATAATTCATGAGAAAAAGATAATTTCTCTTTTATATCTTCAATATTATTAAGTGTTTCGTATTCTTCTTCTAAAGTTTCAAACTCACCAACTATTAGTTTAGCTTCTATAAGTTCATTCAATAAAAATGAGTTATAATCTTGTTCTTTTATCGCTTCTGCTTTTTTAGTCTGAAGTACTTTCAATTCAGCTTGAAGTGATTTAAACTCGCTTAAATTACTAGAATACCCTTGTAGTAAATTCCCGTTTTCAGCCAATGCATCAATAACCTGAAACTGAAAATCGTCATTAGTTAATTGCAACGTTTGATGTTGAGAATGAATATCTAAAAGATGTTCGCCAAGAATTTGCAAACTATCTAAGTTTACAGGAGTATCATTAATAAAAGCTCTAGATTTACCTGAAGGCAAAATCTCTCTACGTATTATTGTTAAAGGTTCATAATCTAAATCTTCTGTTTTAAAAAGAGGTTTTAAATTATAACTAGCAATATCAAAAGTTGCTTCAATAACACACTTTTCTGATTGATTTTTAACGCTACTCAAATCGGCACGTTTACCTAGAATTAATGACAAACCTCCTAAAAGTATAGATTTACCTGCACCTGTTTCACCAGTAATTATTGTTAAACCATTAGTAAAATTGACCTGTAATTGGTCGATAAGCGCATAGTTTTTTATTGAGAGGGTTGTGAGCATTTATTAGATTAAAAGTACTAGGTAAAAGTACAAAGTTTATACAATAATTTCAACTCACAATTAGGATTGCTTACTAAAAATTAATGTTTCTCCATTTTGCAGCATAAGTTGGAGCAACTTTGTTAAGCGTTTCTATAACATTAGTAATATTTACACTTGGTCCAGAACTAAAAATCTGCTCTATTTCGTCTGCTTTGGTATCAAAAAATACACGTAACAAAAAAGAGTTTGGACGTCTTAAATTCATTGTATTTAAATCAGAAACTGTATTGGCGATTTTCTCCTTACCTCCTTTAGCATTATCTGACATAATATCTAATCCTTTTATATGGTAATCGTACATTACACTTCTATATTCTTTAAATGTAGGAGACAAAATATTATCAATTAGAATAAATCGTGTTTGTTGTCCATCTACTAAATTCCATCCTTTAAAATTACTTTGTTGAGAATAGTTTACAATATTTTGCGCTTGTTTAAAGTATTCATCTCCTCCATTTAACTCAAAAGTATCAGCATCTATACCAAGAATCATAAATACATGAAACGTTATAACTGAAACTAAATTAGAATCATACTGACTTGGATTGTATACAAGGTTTTGAAATTCTAAATATTGAAAATCAAAATTTTTATCATTAAAATTATAAACTGGTGTTAAATAAGACGAATTAAATACTGGTCGTGATGACTGTATTTGGATACTAGCTTTAAACGAATCACTATTATAGTCTTGTATATTAATTACCATACTACAATCTATTCGCTCTTGTGGTTTAAAGGTTTTATTTGTCCATTGCGTATTGTTAACAAACTCTTTTAATTGCCTTTCTAATGTTTTAAAAACTTGAACATTCTCATTTCCTGTTTGTTGTGCATTAACTACAACATTACAATTAAGTTCTTGTGTATATGCCTGAGAAACAAAAAATAGTGCAATATAAAGTATTGTGTTACGCATGTATTTGTTTTAAAATTTGATTTAATAAATCGTTAGCAACGTCTTCTTTTGACTTTAATGAATGTTCAATAACATCACCTTTATCAGTTATAAATGTAACCTTATTTGTCGAACCTCCAAAACCAGCACCTTTATCATTTAATGAATTTAAGACAATTAAATTTAAATTTTTAGCATTTAACTTTCCCTTTGCATGCTCAAGTTCGTTATTTGTTTCTAAAGCAAAACCTACTAAAAACTGTGATTTTTTAACCTTTCCTAATGATGCTAAAATATCTTTTGTCTTTTCTAACTCTATAGTTAACGTGCTATCTTTCTTTTTTATTTTTGTATCTGATACATTTTTTGGTTTATAATCTGCAACAGCTGCAGAAAGTATTGCTATGTCTACTGATTTGTATTGTTTATGTACCTCATCATACATTTGAAGAGCACTAGTAACATGGATAATATCGATTAGACTATGTGATACACTCTCTTTTGTTGGACCAGTGATTAAAATAACCTGAGCGCCTAAATTTGCAGCAGCTTTAGCTATTTCAAACCCCATTTTACCACTAGAATGATTTCCAATAAAACGAACAGGATCTATAGCTTCATAAGTTGGTCCTGCTGTGATTAGAACCTTTTTATCTTTAAGAGGCAGCTTATTTAAAATATCTTTTTCAATAAAACTAACTATGTCTTCAGGTTCAGCCATACGACCTTCACCAACTAATCCGCTTGCTAACTCTCCACTTGTAGCAGGAATCATAACATTACCAAAGCTTTTAAGCAAATCAAAAGAGCGCTTTGTACTTTTATGCTTATACATATCTAAATCCATAGCTGGAGCAAAATATACAGGGCATTTAGCAGACAAGTATGTAGCCATTAATAGATTATCACAAACACCATTAGCCATTTTAGATAATGAATTTGCTGTAGCAGGCGCAATAATAAAGTAGTCAGCCCAAAGTCCGAGCTCTACATGATTGTTCCAAACAGCGTTATCATCTTCTTCATTAGTAAATGAAGAATGAACTGGGTTTTTAGATAAGGTTGAAAGTGTTAAAGGTGTAATAAAATCTTTAGAAGCAGGCGTCATAACCACCTTTACGTTAGCGCCTGCTTTTATAAATAACCTAACTAGGTTTGCTGATTTATAAGCAGCAATACCAGCAGTAATGCCTAGTAGTATGTTTTTGCCGCTTAAAATTGACATCTTATTTTTTATTCTTGAACGTCGTCGTCAGTGTTTCTGTAGTAAATCTTGTCATTCAACCATTCTTGAATAGCTAGTGCATGAGGTTTTGGTAATTTTTCATAAAATTTAGATACCTCAATTTGCTCTTTGTTTTCAAAGATTTCTTCAAGACTGTCATTGTACGTAGCAAATTCTTCTAGTTTGTCAACTAACTCTCTACGTATGTCAGTGTTAATTTGCTCTGCTCTTCTAGAGATAACAGAAATAGCTTCATAGATATTACCTGTAGTAGCATCGATCTCATTTCTGTCATAAGTTACAGAACTTAGTGGAGCATTGGTCTTTTTTAAATCCATCGTTATATAAAATTAACTTTTATTTTTAAATACTTAATTGTGATAATTGTGCTGTTAGTTCAGCATTCATAGCGTCTGCAGTTTCCTTATGTTTTGAATTTGGATATGCTTTTGCAAATGACTTGTAATATGTAATAGCCGAATTTAATCGTCCTTCTTTTTTAGATTTTATACTATTAACTGCTAAATTATAAGCTGAATCTAATCTGTAATACATTGCTTCTTCTCTAAAAGTTGTTCCAGGATATTCTAATAAGAATAAATCGAAAGACTTTATAGAAGCTTCATAATCTGCAGATTCAAAATTTGCAATTTTATTATATTGTTTAGCTATTTCAAAAGCTTTTTTCTCTAATTTATAATCTAACTCCTTTATCATTGAATTAGCTTCAGCTAAATATTGTGATTCAGGATATTTATTAATAAACAATTGTAGCTTCTCAATTGCCTCTTTAGTTTCTTTTTGTTCTTTACTATAAACTGGCGATAAATTATAATAACTCTTTGTAGATAAAAATAATGCTTCTTCAGCCTTCTCACTATTAGAGTAAGCGTCTTCAAAACGTTCAAACTGATAAGCCGCCAAATAGTAGTCTTTCATCATATAAAATGAATTAGAATACATAAACATTAATTTTTCAGCTTGAGGTTTTCCTCTATAACCAGGAACAATTTGAGCAAATAAACGATTGGCTTTTCCATATTTACCTGCATCATACAATTCGGTTCCTAATTTGAACTTTACTGCAATATCTTCAGACTTTAAAGCCTTTTGATATTCACTACAAGATGAAAATGTTATAACTATTAATAGTAAGTAAAAAAATTTCTTCATATTTAAAAAACAGATTGCAAAAGTAAGTATTTATAACGTATTATGAAACAAAAATATTACGCTAAAATACCTATTGCTATTAGGCTTTGTTTAGGTTTAAGTATTTTTTAACTTTTATAAAGCTAATTTAACTGCTTAACTAAAGTTTTTATTTTAGCTTTTAATGGCTCTGAAGCCTCTACTAATGGCAACCTTACTGCTGATTTACATTTTTTTAATTCAGCTAATACTCCTTTAATTCCTGCTGGATTATTTTCTTCAAAAATAGCACTTGTAACGTCCATTAACTTGTAATGTATATCATAGGCTTCTTTTGCTTTTCCTTCTAAACCTAATTTTATCATTTTAGAAAATTGCTTCGGAAACGCCTGACCAATTACTGAAATTACTCCTGCTCCTCCTGCCAACACTACACCTAAAGCTAAATCGTCATCACCAGAAATGATTAAAAAATCTTTTGGTTTATTTTTTATCAATTGTAAATATTGTGCAACATTATTTGAAGCTTCTTTAACTGCAATAATGTTTTTAAAATCATTTGCCAATCTTAATGTTGTTGCTGGCAACATATTAGATGATGTACGTCCAGGTA
Source organism: Aquaticitalea lipolytica (assembly GCF_014641635.1). Lineage (GTDB taxonomy): Bacteria > Bacteroidota > Bacteroidia > Flavobacteriales > Flavobacteriaceae > Aquaticitalea > Aquaticitalea lipolytica. Next base: position 402,816 of record NZ_BMIC01000002.1, read on the forward strand.
CATTATAAAGTATAATTGGAACTGGAGATATTTCTGCAATAGCCTTAAAGTGCTGATATACACCTTCTTGAGTTGGTTTACTGTAATAAGGCGATACAGATAAAATGGCATCTATATAACTTAAATCTGTAGTATTAATCTCTTCAATTACTTCTGCTGTATTATTGCCTCCAATACCTAAAACCATTGGCACTCTACTACCATTTGCTTTATGAATTGTATTAATAATATCCTTTTTTTCCTTTTTAGTAATGGTAACACTTTCTCCTGTTGTACCACTAATAACAAGGTAATCTGTTCCGTTTTCTATATTAAAGTTTACAATGTCTGCAAGTGCTTTATGATCTACAGTTAAATCTGATTTAAAAGGTGTAATCAATGCGACTCCTGTTCCAAAAAAATTTATCATTATATTTTATTTAGTACTGTTAAATATTTTTTTAATTCTGTTTTAAATACATCAAAATTTTTAGGGTTAACATCTATTATAAAGTCGTATAAACGATTATCTTTATTAGATATTCCTATTTTAAAATTTGCATTAGATGTTGCTGTAATTAAATCTAATTCTATTGTGTTTTGTTTATAAAAACAAATAAGTGCATCAAAATCTTTCTCAACAAATGATTGTAAATCTACATTCTTAATTTTTCCATTCCATCCAAAGTCTTTAGGCGTAAAATAAGTATCCCAAAGTGTGTCTGTATTTTTCTTCTCGTCATCAACAAAAGCAATAATTTTTGTCTTTGGTGGTAATATGTTTAGTTCATTTAAAAAAGCTCTAAATACATCAAAATCACCAAATTCGTCTAAGCTAAAAATCACTCCTACAGATTCAATTTTTTTGCTATTTACAGCAACATGTCTCTGATTTAATATATTGTTAATATATTTTTGGTTTGATTTTTTCTTAAATGCCTTTAAAATCATTTATTTTTGTTTTTGCAAAGGTAGTAAAATAGGCTACATTTATTATTAACATTTTCACAAGTTATAACATGAATTTAAAAACATTATTACTTCTTATTTGCATAGTAGCTTTTGCTTCCTGTAAAACAAAAACTCATTTATATAAAATTGAAGGCAAACAAATTGCAATTAGCGATTCGTTATCTTCTGATATAGCAATTGAGAACTATATAAAGCCATATAGAGATCATGTAAATGGAAATTTAGATAGTGTTTTAGCTTATTCTGTTGATACCTATTCAAAAAATGATGGCGAATTAAATACTGCTATTGGCAATTTAATGGCTGATATTGTTTACAAGCAAGCTAACCCAGTTTTTAAAAGTCGTACAGGTAGAGATATTGATATGGTTTTATTAAATCATGGTGGAATTCGTTCAATAATTTCTAAAGGAAATATAACTTCTCGTACAGCATATGAGATTATGCCTTTTGAAAATGCTATAGTAGTTGCTAAGCTTCCAGGAGCTCAAATTAAAGAGTTGCTTGAATATTTGGCTGCTGCTAAAAGAGCTCATCCTATTTCGCAATTAAAACTTACTCTTGATAAAGATTATAATATAGAAAGTGCTACATTAAAAAATAAGCCTATAGACTTTACTAAAACTTATTATGTAGCTACTAATGACTACTTATATAATGGTGGAGACCATATGGACTTTTTCAAAAAAAGTGACACCCTGTATGTTTTAGATTATAAAATAAGAAATGCGTTGATTGATTATTTTACCGAAACAGATACAATTAACCCAGTTATCGACGATCGTTTTATTAAAAAAAATAACTAAGCTCCTCCATAAAATAAAAAATTGAAGTCATGAAAAGAAGAGAATTTATACAACAAACAGCTGCAGCTTCTGCATTTATTGGAATTGGTGGTTTTGGTTTACAATCATTTTCAACAACTCAAAAAAAAATAACTATTCTTCATACTAACGATGTACATAGCCATATTGATCCTTTTGGTCCAGAAGATGGAAGAAATGCAAATCAAGGCGGAGTTGCTAGACGTGCAAGTTTAATTGAATCTATTAGAAAGGAAAACCCAAACACACTTTTATTAGATGCTGGAGATATTTTTCAAGGCACGCCATACTTTAACTATTATGGTGGTGAGTTAGAGTTTAAACTTATGAGTATGCTTAACTATGACGCAGCTACGATTGGTAATCATGATTTTGATAATGGAATAGATGGTTTATATGCTCAACTCCCTCATGCTAAATTTCAATTTATATCTTCAAATTATGATTTTAAAAACACCATAATGGACACTCATGCAAAACCATATAAAGTGTTTGTAAAAGATGGAATTAGAATTGGTATTTTTGGTTTAGGTATTGAGTTAGATGGCTTAGTTGATAAAAAAATGTATAAGGAAACTGTTTATCTCGATCCTATTGAAACATCACAAGAAATGACCAGAATACTTAAAGAGAATGAAAAATGCGATTTAATTATTTGCTTATCTCATTTAGGATATAATTATAAGGAAAATGCTGAAAAAATTAGTGATTTAAACTTAGCAAAAGCCACAAAAGATATCGACTTAATTATTGGAGGTCATACACATACTTTTTTAAGAAAGCCTACTGTTGTAAAAAATATTGCTAACGAGAATATGCTTGTAAACCAAGTAGGTTGCTATGGAATAAATTTAGGCCGAATAGATTTTTATTTCGATTCTGATAAAAATAAAGTAGCAAACGGAACTTCAATTATAGTTTAATTACAAGTTCACTCTTATCTCTTTTAATTTAGCTGTAGTTGGAATAAAATACTCGGTTAAAGTAACTTTTTGTTCTTTATGTTCAGATGCTGTATGATGCTCAAAAACATATCTGTATAACAAGTATAATGCAATTAAATGCAACATTCTTTCAAATAATTCAAACAACCAATAATACACGTATAAATCACAGATATACTTTAATACGTCTGAAAACACAAAACAAAACACCATTAATAAATACGTAATAGACTGAGAAGTTTCTTTATTAAGATAAACAGCAAAGGCAAAAAAGCACATAACAATTAATGCTACGCCATTAAAAATATAGAGTCCTAAATTTAAATCATCTACAAAATTTTCTTTTACCACACCATATAATACATACAAAAAGTATGAGTTAAGTAACAATACAAGTATTAAATAAATTGAAACAATCCCATCAAATTTAATGCGCTTAAGCTGACCAAATAAAACAAAAATAATAAGTAAATAAGCACATAAATAAGCAGCTTCTGCAAGCTTAAGTGAAATATCAACTAAATTAAAAACAGCTAAAGCATCTCCAATAAAAAAGAGTAAGAATATTGTAAAAAAGACTGTAGCCATTCTATTCTTTTGAGCAAAATAGAACGTCAATAGTATTGTTGTAGTTATTAGTGTTGTTATCTTAGAAATTAAAACATCAACATCTTTAAACACAAATATATCAGACTGGTAAGATGCTAAACAGTTAAGCGCAAACAAAACTAGTAATACATATGCCAAAATTGTATTAGGCTTTATTTTATGCCTTAATTTCATAGTAGATTTTTATAAGTAGGTTGAACAAATATAATAAAAAATAACATTCAACGGTATAATTATACACTTAATCGATTATTTGTTTATAAATTAAATGTTTAGAATCGAGATTTAATTTAGTCTTTCTTTAAGTACAGGTAGATTAGCTTGCAAATAGAAGAACAAGAACGCCAAGATTAAAAATATAGAACATAGTACATTTAAAATATTTATCTCAGCTACATAAAAATACGCCATTTGAACAACCTCTGAAAACACAATGAAAATAGAACCAACTAAAAGATTCATAGCTTTTTTATTTTCTCTATACATAAAGTTAATTAGAGCTACTGTTACTAACAACATAATGATTGCATTATAAAAATACTCTAAGGAATACTCATGCCTTGTTAGTTTATTTTGAGTTGTGTCTGTAACTATGGAAACAAAAAACACATCTAAAATTAGAAGTAAAAGTATATGCAGCGGAAATTTTTTAATCACTTCTACTAAATTCATATCTCTTAGAACTCTTATAATTAAGAATATATACGACAAAATATAAAGTCCATTTCCTATATAATAGTAATAGTCAAAAAGTGATTCACTATTTATATCAACATACCAAGAAATAAAATTTAGTATTTCTGCAACTGTAAAGGTTATTAGAAACAAGAAGAAAAATGGTCTCTTTTCACTAACCTTTAAACAATATAACGAGGTTAATAACACCATTAATAGAGCTCTAACTCCAGCAGCTTGAGCTTCATACTGAATTAGTTGCAACCCTAAAAAGACAACACTTAAAATTATTAATATGAGTATTAAAACTTTCTTCACTTCAATTTTTATTTATTCTTATAACGAAACAAATATAAAAAAGAAATACATATTAACGAACAAAAATGCATTTAATCGATGAAATTAAAGTTTTTGTAAGATTTTACTTTATTAATTGAAGAAAATCAAACTCTGAGATTATTGAGACATTTAACGATTCTGCTTTAGTTTTTTTACTTGGTCCCATATTATCTCCAGCAACAACAAAATTTGTTTTTGAAGAGATTGATGAAGACACCTTGCCTCCATTGTCCTCGATAAGTTTCTTTAACTCATCACGAGAAACTGTTTCAAAAACTCCTGAAACAACAAATATTTGACCTTGAAGTTTATTAGTCTGATTTGCCAGTTTTTCTGCTGATATTTCTAATTGAACTCCAAAACCTTTTAATCTTTGAATAATATTTTGGTTTTTATCTGAATTAAAAAACTCCACAACACTTTCAGCTATTCGAATACCTATTTCGTCTACAGTAACCAAATCTATAATTGTAGCATTAGCAAGTGCGTCAACAGATTTATAGTGTCTGGCTAGTTTTTTAGCAACTGTTTCTCCAACATAACGTATACCTAATGCATACAAAACACGCTCAAAAGGAATTTGTTTAGAAGCTTCAATACCATTAACTAAGTTTTCAGCACTTTTTTCTGCCATTCGTTCTAAAGGAATAACTTGTTCTTTTGTTAATTCATATAAGTCTGAATAGTTATTTATCAACGCTTCATTAACTAAAAGCCCTACAGTTTCTCCGCCTAAACCTTCAATATCCATTGCCTTACGAGATATAAAATGCTGAATACGTCCAATTATCTGTGGGTTACATCCATTATAATTTGGGCAATAATGCTGTGCTTCTCCTTCAGTTCTTACTAAAGGTGTATTACATTCTGGACATTCTGTTATATATTTTGTGGGTTGAGAATTTAGTGGTCGTTTGCTTAAATCAACAGCTATAATCTTTGGAATAATTTCACCACCTTTTTCTACAAACACCTCATCTCCTACTCTAATATCCAGCTTTTCAATCTGGTCTGCATTATGTAACGATGCTCTTTTTACTGTTGTTCCTGCTAATTCAACAGGTGCTAAATTAGCTACAGGAGTTATTGCTCCTGTTCGTCCAACCTGATATGTAATTTCATTTAATCGTGTTGAAACTTGCTCTGCTTTAAACTTATAAGCCATTGCCCAACGTGGTGCTTTTGCTGTATAACCCAACTCTTCTTGTTGTTGTAAATCGTTTACTTTTATTACTACACCATCAGTTTCGTAAGGCAAATCATGTCTGTGAACATCCCAATATTCAATAAATTCTAAAACCTCATCTATTGAATCTACCAATTTAGCTGCAGTAGGAACTTTAAATCCCATCTGCCTTGCTTTTTCTAAGCTTTCAAATTGTGTTTTAATTTGAATATTAGATCCTATAATACTATACAGCAAACATTCTAATGGTCGTTTTGCTACTTCAGCGCTATCTTGCAGTTTTAAACTTCCTGAAGCTGTATTCCTAGGGTTTCTGTAAGGTTCTTCACCAATTTCAATACGCTCTTCATTCATTTTATTAAACCCTTCAAAAGGCAAAACAATTTCACCTCTAATATCAAATTTTTCTGGATAATCGCCTTTTAATTGTAAAGGCACAGATTTTATGGTTTTTACATTTGCTGTTACATTATCACCTTGTGTTCCATCTCCTCGAGTAACTGCTTTAATAAGATTTCCTTGTTCATAGGTTAAGCTTATTGAAGCACCATCATATTTAAGTTCGCAAGTGTATTGCACTTTGCCATCAATCATTTTCTTGATACGCGTTTCCCAATCCAATAAATCTTCTTTAGAATATGAATTATCTAAAGAATACATTCTATACTCATGAACAACAGTTTCAAAATTCTTAGTGATTTCTCCACCAACACGTAGTGAAGGTGAATTTGCATCATAAAACTCTGGGTGTTTTGCTTCTAATTCCTGAAGCTGTTTCAGTTTTACATCAAATTCAAAATCGCTAATGGTAGGTTTGTCTAATACGTAATAACTGTAATTATGCTCGCGCAACTCATCGCGAAGGTTTTTTATTTGTTGCTGAATATCCATTAAAGTAATTGAGAAAAAGTTATCTTTTTGCTTTATATTTAAAGCATCTAATATACTAAAATGCCTTTCAAGAAAATAACCGCTTTTATTGTTTTTATCAGTTTTTTATACAGTTGTGGTTCACAAACTCATGAGGTTTTAGAAACACAAATTATTCCTGCTCCAACTAAACACACTATTAATAAAGGTAGTTTTACTTTAAATAGTTCTGTTGGAATTAGTTATACTAAAGACTTTAAAATTTCGGCCGAATTTTTAAAAACATTTATTGAAGAAGGAAGTCAAATAAAATTAAAAGAAAGCAAATCGATAGCGTTTATTAAAGACGAAAGCATCTCAAGTGCCGAAGGATATTCACTTCAAATATTTCCTAATAGAATAGAAATTAAAGCGAAAACAGACCAAGGCGCATTTTATGCTGTACAATCCTTACGTCAATTATTACCTGTTGAATTTGAAAATGGAACATTTAATGAAGACAAAGTAATTATACCATGTGTTACTATTGAAGATAATCCACAATTTAAGTATAGAGGCATGCATTTAGATGTTGGTCGTCATATGTTTTCGGTCAATTTTATAAAAAAATATATTGATGCTTTGGTTATGTTAAAAATGAATACGTTTCATTGGCATTTAACCGAAGATCAAGGTTGGCGAATAGAAATTAAAAAATATCCGAAACTACAAGAAGTCGCTGCTTTTAGAAACGAAACTTTAATTGGGCATTATAGTAATCAACCTCAACAATTTGATGGCAAACAATATGGAGGTTTTTACACACAAGACGAAGTTAAAGATGTTGTTGCTTATGCCAAAAGTCGTTTTATAACTGTAATTCCAGAAATAGAATTACCTGGACACTCTCAAGCAGCAATTGCAGCTTATCCTGAGTTAGGTTGTACAGGAAAACAAGTTGAAGTAGCTACAAAATGGGGCGTTTTTGAAGAAATTTATTGTACAAAAGATGAAACTTTTGAGTTTCTTGAAGATGTTTTAGACGAAGTGTTAGAACTCTTCCCAAGTGAATACATTCATATTGGTGGAGACGAGGCACCAAAAACAAGATGGAAAACCTGCGATGTTTGTCAGAACAGAATTAAAGCTGAAGGCTTAAAAGATGAGCATCAACTTCAAAGTTATTTTATAGCTAGAATTGAAACCTATTTGAACTCTAAAGGCAGACAAATTATTGGTTGGGACGAAATTTTAGAAGGCGGATTAGCACCAAATGCAACTGTTATGTCTTGGAGAGGAACCGAAGGCGCAGTTGAAGCTGCAAAACAAAAACATAATGTAGTGATGTCGCCAACATCACACTCATATTTTGATTATTATCAATCAGATAATGACAACGAACCTTTAGCAATTGGTGGTTATCTACCCTTAGAAAAGGTATATAGTTTTAATCCAATTCCTGAAGGATTATCTAAAGAAGAATCTCAATATATATTAGGTGCTCAAGGAAATCTTTGGACAGAATATATACCAACTTCCAAGCAAGTTGAGTATATGGTTTTTCCTCGTATGATTGCGATGAGCGAAGTAGTTTGGTCTAAACCAGAGCATAAAAATTATGCCGATTTTGTATCTCGATTAGAATATTTTCATAAACGTTTAGATGCTTTAGATATAAATTATGCTAATCATTTATTTGAAATTGAAGGCAGTTTAATTGCTGAAGGTTATCAACTTAAAACGTTAACCAAAAATAAATCTATTCGGTTTACACTAGATGGCTCAAAGCCAAGTATAAATTCAGAAGTTTACTCAAAACCAATTCCTGTTACAAAAAATACAATGATAAATGCAGCTGTTTTTAATGATAAAGAGCAATTAGGTTCAATATTTACACAAACTATAAATTACCATAAAGCAGTGGGTAAAAAAATCACAATTAATGTAGAGCCTAACAAAGCCTACTCTGGTAGTGGTGCAGATGGATTAATTAATGGGATTTCAGGTAGCGATACGCGTTATGGCGACAAAGAATGGCTAGGATTTTGGGGAGATGATTTAGAAATCACTATCGATTTAGGTGAAGAAATGGATATTAATTCAATAGAAACCAGATTTCATAACGGACAAGGACAATGGATTTATGCTCCAAATGAAATTTGGTTTAAATTTCAACTTGCAGATGGATCGACAGTAACTGATAAAATAAACACACAAAATGAAGTGACCAAAAACTTGGTGGATATCAATTATATATTTACAAAACCAAAACATTTAGACATTAAAGTCAAAACAATCATTCTAAAAATACCAAATTATGGAATCATTCCAGAAGGTAAACAAGGTGTTGGCAACAAAGCCTGGACGTTTATTGATGAAATAATAATAAATTAAAAAAACAGCGTCAGTTCGAGTGAAATTGCAAAGCAATTTAGTATCGAGAACAATAACATCTCGATACATTTTTTATAATCAAAATCACTCTATGCGACGACAATATAACTATGATACTAGAAATCTGTGCAAGTAATTACCAATCTGCTATAAATGCTCAACAAGCTGGAGCACATCGCATTGAGCTATGTTCTGAACTGGCTGTTGGTGGTATTACACCTAGTTACGGATTATTAAAACAAGTACTTAAATCAGTTACAATTCCTGTGTTTGTTTTAATTAGACCTCGAAGTGGCAATTTCACCTATTCTGATCATGAGTTTGAGATTATGAAACAAGATATTCAACTTTGTAAAGATTTAGGTTGCGTAGGAATTGTTTCAGGTGTTTTAAACAATAACAATACTATAAATATTGAAAGAACAAAAGAACTTGTTGAACTATCAAAGCCGCTTGAGTTTGCATTTCATCGCGCTTTCGACCTTGTTATTAATCCAAAGGAAGCTTTAGAACAATTAATCAATTTAGGTATTAATAGGGTTTTAACATCTGGTCAACACTCAAAAGCTATTGATGGATTAGATGTATTAAAAGCATTAAAAGAACAAGCTAAAAACAGAATTACAATTTTGCCAGGAAGTGGTATTAATTCAGAAAACGCAAAAATATTTAAAGATTCTGGATTTAAAGAAATACACGCTTCAGCAACGCAAATAATTCAAACAAACACCACTCCAAAAATTTCAATGAATAGCAGTAAATTTCTTGATGAAACTGTAGAATTTTATTCAGATATTAACACCATTAAAAACATACTAAAAACAGTAACTAATGAGGCATAATTTAATCTATCTTTTACTGTTTAGTGTATTGTTTAACTGTCAAACAAAAATCAATAAAATGCCTAAAAAAATAACCTTACATGAAAATTGGGAGTTTAAAAAATCAACCGATTCTGTATGGTCAAAAGCTACTGTTCCAGGAAATGTACATTCCGATTTGTTAGAAAACAACCTTATAGAACATCCTTTTATAAAAAACAATGAAGATAGCTTACAATGGATTTCTGAAACCAATTGGATTTACAAAACCGAATTTAGTTTACAAGAATCTACCTTAAACCATAATTACCTTGAATTTAATTTTGAAGGATTAGATACTTATGCTAAAGTGATTTTAAACGACAGCTTAATTTTAGAAAGCAATAATGCATTCAGGCAATGGCAAGTTAATGTTAAGTCGTTACTTAAAACAGATAACGAGTTACGAATTGAATTTACCAAACCATCAGAATTTGAAAATATTGAAAAAAGTAAACTTTCATACGAGTTACCTGAAGGCAATAGAGTATTTACCAGAAAAGGACAATTTCAATATGGTTGGGATTGGGGAATTAAACTCAACACTTTTGGCATTTGGAAGCCAATAACACTAACCTATTGGGATGAAACTAGAGTAAATGATATTTTTATTAAGCAAGATTCCTTAACTGATTCAAACGCTAATTTAACTGCAAATTTAGAGTTCAAAAATCCGCTTAAAGCAGATTTCATGATTGATGTCTATGTAAATGATACTTTAAACCGTTCATTCGAAATGCATCATAATCCAGAGATAATTCATTATAACATCCCAATTGAAATAAAAAATCCTAAACGTTGGTGGCCACACAATTTAGGAGATCCTTATTTGTACGATATAAAATTTGTAATACGTCAAAATGAAGCAACTCTCGATAACTACACTGTAAAAACAGGATTGAGAACCGTAAAACTAATTACCGAGAAAGATGCCATTGGAGAAACATTTTATTTTGAAGTTAATGGTGTTCCTGTTTATATGAAAGGTGCTAACTACATTCCACAACACAGCATGCAAAACTATGTAACTTATGATACTTATAATCGTATTTTAAATGATGTTGCTGATGCCAATATGAATATGATTCGTGTTTGGGGAGGCGGAATTTACGAAACCGATACATTCTACAATTTATGTGATGAAAAAGGTATAATGGTTTGGCAAGACTTTATGTTTGCTTGTGCAATGTATCCTGGTGATAAAGCCTTTTTAGATAACATAACACAAGAAGCAATTGATAATGTAAAACGCTTACGAAATCATCCATCAATAGCCTTGTGGTGTGGTAATAATGAAAATGCCGAAGGTTGGGATCGATGGGGTTGGCAACAAGGAAAAACGCAATGGCAAAAAGAAGAAATTTGGGCTAACTACTTAAAAGTATTTGATGAGATTTTACCTAAAGTTGTGACTGAATTTGCTGATAATATATCCTATTGGGAAAGCTCTCCTCGTTATGGTCGTGGTAATCCACTACACAAAACAGAAGGTGATGCTCACGACTGGTTTATTTGGCATGATGCATATCCTTTTGAGCATTTAGAAGAAAACGTGCCTCGTTTTATGAGTGAATTTGGCTTTCAATCGTTCCCAAGTTATGAAGCTATAAAATTCAGTACTCAAAATGACAGTCTTGGAATTTTTTCAGATGATTTTAAAACACATCAAAAACATGCTCGTGGTTTCGATTTGATAAAAACGTATATGGAACGTGATTTTCCAATTCCGAATGCAGATGAAGATTATGTGTATATGAGTCAAATATTGCAAGCTCATGGAATAACCAAAGGATTAGAAGCACAACGTAGAGCAAAACCTTATAATATGGGAACTCTATATTGGCAACTTAACGATTGCTGGCCAGTAATTTCTTGGTCTAGTATCGATTTTTTTGGCAATTGGAAAGCATTGCATTATAAGGCCAAACGTAGTTTTGTAAACGTGTTGTTGTCCTCAAAAATTGATAACGACACCTTAAAAACATATATAGTAAATGACGAATGGATGCAGAAAAAAGGAATGCTATCTATTCATTTAAAAGATTTTAAAGGCAATACACTTTGGTCAACCACTAAAGATATATTAGTTGATAAAAACAGCAGTGCTATTTACCATAAATTAGATTTGAATAGCCTTAAAATAAACAGAAAGGATATTGTTGTTATAACACAATTTGATGGTGAAACAAGCTATTTTTATCTGGTTAAACCTAAAGAATTGTCTCTAGAAAATAGCGCAATTACAACAAACATTATAGATACAAAAGATGGTTTTACAATTGAGTTAAAAAGTACAACACTACAAAAAGATGTATTTTTATTTACTGATGCAAAAGGCCATTTTAGTGATAATTTTTTCGATTTGATGCCTAATCAATCATTAAAAATTGAATTTAAAACTAATGCAAGCACTATTGACGATTTAAAAATTAAGACTCTAAATATGTTTGTTAATGGTCGTTTTAGCTCATAATAGCTTTTATCATTCTATTATTACCAAACATATCTTTTTTTAACTCTATGTCTTTAAAATTGAAATCTTCTAGTAGTTGAATCATTTCAGAACCTAGATATTGGTTAATTTCAAAATATAGCTTTCCTCCTGCTTTTAGGTTATGTGTAGCGAATTCGGTTATGGCTTTATAAAAAATTAATGGATTTGTATTATCAACAAATAAAGCGAGTTCAGGTTCATGTTTTAGTACGTTACCTTTCATTTCAGCTTTTTCTAACTCTCTAACGTAAGGTGGATTTGATACGATAACATCAAATTTTTGAGATGCAGAATCAAGTTCAGTATGATAAGTATCTAAAATGTTTTGCTCAATAAAATCGACTTCTACAGCGTTTAACTTGGCATTTTGCTTTGCAACCTCTAATGCTTTAGTAGATATATCGAGAGCTTTTACCTTGGCTTTTGGTAAGTTTTTAGCTAATGAAATAGGAATACATCCCGTTCCTGTACCAATATCAAGAATTTTTATTTGCTCTAAATTATCTTTATAATCTTCAATAATCCATTGCACCAATTCTTCAGTTTCAGGTCTTGGTATTAAAGTATTCTGATTGACTTTAAATACTAATCCAAAAAACTCAGTCTCTCCTATTATATATTGTATTGGCTCTTCAAGTTTTAATCTGCTCAAAGCTTCAAACAAAGGTTGTTCTTCCTCTTTTGAAATAGTGTACTCTGGCTGCATAACCAAAGTAATTCGTTTAAGATTAAGGTAGTAATCTATTAAAATATTAAAAAAACTATCTACTTCATTATTACCATAAATAGTATCTAATTCTTTATGAAAAACATTTAATATTTCTTTTAATACCATATTTAATTAATGACTAAAGAGTTTTAATCATCCATACATTACAAGAATAATGTCCTGTATCACCAAGTGGTCCATCTAAAGGTTCAAATCCAACTTTAGCATATAGTTTTCTTGCATCTCCCATATAAGGCATGGTTTCTAAATAACATTTTTCAAAGCCAAAAGATTTTGCCTTTTCTAAACATTTAGTCATCATTGCACTACCTAAACCTATACCTCTAGCCTCAGGCATAAAATACATTTTTTGTAGCTCACATACATTGCCTTCGTAATTATCTAATTGAGCAACACCAGCACCTCCAATTATTTTTCCGCCTTTATCTATAACATAATAAGCGGCTTTGTCCTTATTATATGTACTTGCCATAATATCTAACGATTTATCTGCATAAGCAGTTCCAACTTTAGGAACTCCAAATTCCACCAAAACCGAACGAATAACTTTAGCAATCTGCTCGTTATCTTCAGGCTTTATTTCTCTAATAATGATATTATCTATACTCACTTTAAAATCTTATTTTTGTGGCAGTGAAGATACATGAAAATTACATAAAACGCTGTATTGAAATTGCCAAAAATGGACTTGGTACAACTGCACCTAACCCAATGGTTGGTTGTGTTATTGTATATAATTCTAAGATAATTGGAGAAGGCTACACAAGCGCCTATGGAGGCAATCATGCCGAGGTAAATGCAATAAACTCAGTAAAAGATAAATCATTACTTAAAAAATCTACACTTTACGTCACATTAGAACCTTGTTCGCATTTTGGAAAAACACCTCCTTGTAGCGATTTAATAATAAAACATCAAATTGCCAATGTTGTAATAGGCACTATAGACACACATAGCAAAGTTGCTGGCAAAGGCATCGAAAACCTTACAAATACAGGTTGTAACGTTACTGTTGGAGTTTTAGATGATGAATGTAAAGTACACCATAAGCGATTTTTTACATTTCATAATAAACAACGTCCTTATATTATATTGAAATGGGCAGAAACCAAAGATGGTTTTATTGCTCCAAAACAAAAAAACGAACAACAACCAGTTTGGATTACTAATGAGTTGTCAAGACAGTTAGTGCATAAATGGCGCGCAGAAGAACAAGCCATTTTAGTAGGTACACAAACTGTTATTGCAGACAATCCTAGTCTAACGGTTAGAGATTGGACAGGTAAAAACCCTATTAGGATTGTTATTGATAGAGATTTGAAGCTTCCAAAAGATTATAATGTTTATAATTCTGAGGCAGAAACAATAGTTATATCTAAAGACAATATAGATTTTAACAAGCCTATTGCACAACAAATTTGTAATGTGCTTTTTCAGAATAATATTAATTCAGTAATTATTGAAGGTGGAGCAAAAACACTTCAGACCTTTATTGATGAAAATATTTGGGATGAAGCTAGAGTTTTTATTGGCTCTCCTGAATTTAAAGAAGGCATTAATGCACCTAAGCTCAATGGTAAACTAATACAAGAACAACTTATCGCTGAAGACCAATTAAAAATTTACATGAATGATTAAGACTATAATTTTCGACTTTGGTGATGTATTTATCAATTTAGATAAAGAAGGCGCGATGAAAAATGCGCTAAATCTTTTTGAATTACATGAATTTCCTGAAGACCTTTCTGCAGTAAATAGTATTTACGAACAAGGCTTAATGACTACTGATGAATTTTTAGAATTCTATTTAGACAATTTTCCTAACCTTGATAAGGACGACATATTAGATGCCTGGAATTTTATTTTAAAAGATTTCCCTAAACATCGCCTTGAATTTATTCAGAAATTAGCAGAAGACAAAACATACAAACTCATACTATTAAGCAATACAAACGAACTACATATAGATTGGATTAAGCACAATGTTAGATTTTATGAGGATTTTAAATCTTGTTTTGATGCTTTTTATCTATCGCATGAAATTAATTTAAGAAAGCCAAATGCTACAATTTTCGATTTTGTACTAGAAGAAAACAAACTCATAGCCAATGAGTGTTTATTTATTGATGATACTCTAGAAAATATAGAAGCTGCATCAAAACTAGAAATAAACACTTGGCACATTAACGAAAAAACAGAAGATATAACATCATTATTTACAATTAAAAGCGACCTATTTTGATATATCTTTTACTAAGTATTTTAGCATCTACCTTAATCTTTATTTGCTTTAAACTATTTGATAAATTTAAGGTAAACACACTTCAGGCTATAGTTGTAAATTATATAGTAGCTTGTACTTGTGGTCTTTTAAGCTATCAAAACCCAGTACGTATTAGTGAAATTGTTTCTACAAAGTGGTTTTATGGTGCAATTGCTTTAGGTTTTCTGTTTATTAGCATCTTTAATGTTATGGCACTAACAGCTCAAAAAAATGGACTTTCTGTTGCATCTGTAGCATCAAAGATGAGTGTTATTATTCCTATTGTTTTCGGTTTTTTTGTGTATAACGAAAGTGCAGGATTTCAAAAAATATTGGGAATAGCATTAGCATTGATAGCAGTCTATCTGTCATCAGTAAAATCAAAATCAACTGTTAATTTTAAGAAAAACTTATTATTACCAGTCATATTATTTTTTGGATCTGGAATTATTGACACTTCCATTAAATACCTTGAAACCACCTACGTTTCTGAAAACGGAATCCCTATTTTTTCTGCTACTATTTTCTGCTTTGCAGCAATTATAGGAATAGCTACTTTAATCTACAAAGCTTACAATAATCAATTTAAATTTGATTCTAAAAGTCTTTTAGGCGGATTGATTTTGGGAGTAATAAATTATAGCTCAATTTATTACTTATTAAAAGCTTTGCATTTTGAAGGTTCAGAAAGTTCAACCATATTTACTGTGAATAATGTCGCAATAGTAATGTCATCAACACTTATTGGTTTATTTTTCTTTAAAGAATACATCTCAAAAAAGAACTGGATTGGGATTGCATTAGCAATTATATCAATATTATTAGTCACACTAGCTTAATGATTGAAAAGGATACATATAAAACCATAACAAAGCCTTCTGAAGAAGTTTTGTTCAAAGACAAAAACAGTAAGTTTTATGGTTATGCTTATCCTGTAAAGAATGAAGACGATATAAAAACCCATATTGAAACATTAAAAAAACAACATCACTCTGCACGCCATTGGTGTTATGCATACCAATTAGGAATGAAAGAAAGCGAATATGCTTTTAGAGCAAATGACGATGGTGAACCTAACAATAGTGCAGGAATGCCAATTTATGGGCAGATTCAATCTTTTGACGTTACTAATGTTTTAATAGTTGTTGTTAGATATTTTGGTGGTGTAAAATTGGGTGTTGGCGGATTAATAAACGCCTATAAAACTGCTTCGCAATTAGCTTTAGAAAACTCAAAAATTGTTACTCGAACAATAAATCAAAAATTTTTAATCACTTTCGATTATAAAAACATGAATAAAGTGATGCGAATTATTAAAGAAAAGAATCTAAAAATTATTAATCAAACATTAGAGTTGGATTGTCAGATAACTATTTCTGTTAGATTAAAAGATTCTGATTCCGTTTTTGAAATTTTTGAAAATTTATTTGAAATAAATATCAAGGATTTAAACGATTAATTTTGCAGTTTATCTAAAATATATTGCGGACATCGTGTAGGCCTATTCCTGTTAATATCTATAAACACTAAAGACGTATTTCCAGTTGCCAAAATTTCATTTTTATCATTTAATATTTCATAATCAAATTCAATTGTTGCCGACGGAATTTTAACTAATTGTGTTTTTACTTTAATTACATCATCATAACGTGCTGATTTTTTGAATTTTACACTCAGTGAAATAACAGGCAGCATTATGCCACTCTCTTCCATCTCTTTGTATGAAACGCCAAATTTTCTCAACCACTCTACTCTACCAATCTCAAAATATTGCGCGTAGTTACCATGATAAACAACTCCCATTTGATCTGTTTCTCCATATCTAACTCTTATTTCTATTTCATCGTGTTTTAGAGATTCAGTCATAGTTTCTAATTTTTTTTTTTGTACTTTGCTAGAGATTTAAACATGAGGAAAAAATTCTTAAAATTCAATAGAATTTGATTTTTTTTTTAAGAAATTTGTTCACATATTTGTCACTGTAAAATTATTCAAGAGAAACATAAATTTCTCTTTTTTTTGCTAATCTAACTAACAACAAAAAATTAAATTTAATAATGGAGGTAACTGCGCAATCGGTTTGGAATAATTGTCTGTCTTTTATAAAGGACAATATTCAGCCCCAAGCCTACAAAACTTGGTTTGAACCAATTGTAGCTGTGAAGTTTACCGACAATGCTTTAAGTATTCAGGTACCTAGCAAATTTTTTTATGAGTGGTTAGAAGAGCACTATGTAAAAATCCTAAAAGTTGCTTTAACTAAAGAACTTGGTGAAAACGCCAAACTTGTTTACGTTATTAAAATGGAAAACACTTACGGTAATAAGCAACCATTTACAGAAAAAATTCCGAGTTCTAATAGAGGTGCAATGAAATCACAAGATGTTGATGTACCTTTAAACAATAAAAACCCTGAACTAAAGAATCCTTTTATTATACCTGGAATTAGAAATGTTAAGATTGAATCTCAATTAAATCCTAATTATAATTTCGAAAACTTTTTAGAAGGAGATTCTAATCGTTTGGCTAGAAATGCAGGTTTAGCTGTAGCAAACAAGCCAGGTGGCACTTCATTTAATCCATTATTAATTTTTGGAGGTGTTGGTCTAGGAAAAACACATTTAGCTCACGCTATTGGTATTGACATAAAAGACAAATATCCTGAGAAAACGGTTTTATATATTTCAGCTGAAAAATTCACGCAACAATATATAGACTCAGTTAAAAAGAATAACAGAAACGATTTTATACACTTCTACCAGATAATTGATGTGTTAATTATTGATGATGTTCAGTTTTTATCTGGAAAATCTGGCACGCAAGATGTTTTCTTCCATATTTTCAACCATTTACATCAAAATGGAAAACAAGTTATATTAACTAGTGATAAAGCACCTGTTGATATGCAAGATATTGAACAACGTTTGTTGTCTCGTTTTAAATGGGGACTTTCTGCTGAATTGCAAAGCCCTGATTTTGAAACCAGAGTTTCAATCCTAAAAAACAAACTATATCGCGATGGTGTTGAAATGCCAGATGATATTATTGAATATGTTGCGAAAAACATTAAAACTAATGTTAGAGAACTTGAAGGTGCCATTATTTCATTAATTGCACAATCTTCTTTCAATAAAAAGGAAATTACATTAGGTCTTGCAAAAGAAATTGTTGAGAAGTTTGTAAAAAATACCAAACGAGAAGTTTCTATAGATTATATACAAAAAGTAGTTTCAGACTATTTTCAAATGGATGTTAACACTTTACAATCTAAAACAAGAAAACGTCATATAGTACAAGCAAGGCAACTAGCTATGTTCTTTGCTAAAAAGTACACAAAGGCATCGTTAGCTAGTATAGGTTCACAAATAGGAAAACGTGATCATGCTACTGTACTACACGCTTGCAAAACTGTTGATAATCTTTCTTCAACAGACAAGCAATTTAGAAAATACGTTGAAGACCTTTCTAAAAAATTATCGCTTTAATTAAAAAGTAATGGCTAAAATACTAATGGTTTGTTTAGGTAATATTTGCCGATCTCCATTAGCACATGGCATACTTCAATCTAAATTACCAAATTCATTTATCGTAGATTCTGCAGGAACATGCAATTATCATATTGGCTCTCCTCCTGACAGTCGATCAATTAGTGTTGCCAAAAAACATGGTATTGATATAAGCACTCAAAAATGCAGACAGTTTAAAGTTTCAGACTTTGATAGGTTTGACATTATTTACGTTATGGATTCATCAAACTACAATAATGTAGTTAATCTTGCTAGAGACTCAAAAGATATTTCAAAAGTAAAACTCATTCTAGAAGAGATTAAAACTGATATTTCTTCAGAAGTTCCTGATCCATATTATGGTGATATTTCAGATTTTGAGTGCGTATTTAATGTATTAAACGAAGCTTGCGAGCAGATTGCTATAAACCTTAAAGATTAAGGTAAAAAAAACTAGTTACTTCTTTTTTTTGTAAATTAGAACAAATTAACTCCCTAAATATATTAATAATGAAGACTTTAACCTCTTTCCTATTGGGATTTTTTAGTTCTATTATTTTTGCTCAAGATATAGAACTAGAAGCTTTTGCTTCTGGATTTTCTAGCCCTGTAAACATAAAACATGCAGGAGATAATAGGCTTTTTGTTGTAGAACAAAGTGGCTATATAAAAATTGTTAACTCAGACGGATCAGTTAATGCAACTTCTTTTTTAGATATAAATACTATTGTTGTAGATGGAGGTGGTGAAAGCGGATTACTTGGATTAGCTTTTCATCCTAATTACATTGCAAACGGTTACTTTTATGTTAATTATATAAATAACTCTGGCAACACGGTAATTTCTCGTTTTACAAGAAACGTATCTAACCCTGAACTCGCAGATACTACTTCTGAATTAATTCTTCTAACTATAGATCAACCTTTTGGAAACCATAATGGAGGTGATATGGCTTTCGGACCAGATGGTTATTTATACATAGCAACTGGAGATGGAGGCTCTGGTGGTGATCCTGGAGATAGAGCACAAAACATAAATCTTTTATTAGGTAAATTATTAAGAATTGATGTTGACAATACAAGTAATGGAAACAATTATGCCATACCAGCAGGTAATCCATTTGTTGGTAACACTAATGCAATGGAAGAAATTTGGGCTGTTGGTTTAAGAAACCCTTGGAAATTTTCTTTCGATAAGCAAACCAACGAATTATGGATAGCAGACGTAGGTCAAGAAAATTTTGAGGAAATAAATATGGTTGGACCAAACGAAAGCGGAATAAATTATGGTTGGAGATGCTATGAAGGTAATACAGCATACAACCTAACAGGTAATTGTCCTGATCAGAGCTTATTAACGTTTCCAGTAGCCGTTTATTCTCATACAGGAAATGGTGCTTTTAAATGCTCTATTACAGGAGGATACAGATATAGAGGCATCACAGAACCCAACTTAACTGGGCTTTACTTTTTTGCTGATTATTGTAGTAATGAAATTGGTATTTTATCTCAATCTGGTAGCTCGTGGACGATGACTTTTACAGCACCTTTTAATGGAAATAACTGGTCTGCTTTTGGTGAAGATGTTAATGGAGAACTATATATTTGTGGTTTAAATTCTGGAACGGTTTACAGAATAAAAGAAAGTAATTTAGGTGTTGAAGACAATGATCTATTTGGAGTAAAAATTTATCCTAACCCAACAAACAATGAGTTTGTAATTGATACTAGAGATTCATTAATCCTATTAAAAGAAATAAATATTTTTAATATTCATGGTCAATTAATAACAAGTATTTCTACTTTTGAAAATCAATTAACCACCATATCTACAAAAACACTTACAAAAGGTATTTATCTAATAGAGGTTATAAATACTGAAGGCAATAAAAAGACAAAAAAACTCATAAAAAGTTAATGGAGCAAAAAACAGGAAAACTATACCTAATCCCAACACGATTAGGTGACAATCCACCACTAGAGGTTTTACCTTTATCAATACATAAAGTAATAAGCGAAATAGATAATTATATTGTTGAAAATGAAAAAACAGCGCGTCGCTTTATAAAAAGTGTTTGTCCAGAAAAACCTCAACCATCTTTAATTTTAAATCTTTTAAATAAATATACCCAAGAGGATGAGTTATTTAGCTTTTTGGATGCTTGTAAAAAAGGAAAGAATATAGGACTTTTATCTGAAGCTGGTTGCCCAGGAATAGCAGATCCAGGTGCTGAAATTGCTAAAATTGCACATCGTAATAACATACAAGTTGTGCCACTAGTAGGCCCTTCGTCAATTATTTTGGCTTTAATGGCTTCAGGAATGAATGGTCAGAGTTTTGCGTTTAATGGCTATTTACCTATAGATAAAGGCGAGCGCAAATCTGAACTAAAACGTTTAGAAAAACTGTCTCAAGATCAAAATCAAACACAGCTTTTTATTGAAACTCCATACAGAAACAACAAAATGTTGGAAGATTTATGTGCTGTGCTTCATCCTGCAACACGAGTTTGTGTGGCTTGCGATATTACTTTAAGTACAGAATATATAAAAACAATGCCTGCTAATGAATGGAAAAATGCGAAAGTAGACCTTCACAAACGTCCAGCAATATTCATTATACATAAAGATTAATAAAAAATCACAAAGTAACTTTAGCCTTCTTATTTGCTACTATGTAAGAGGTGTCATAGCCAGAAAACTTCTTCATATAGTGTGTGATAGATGAGCCAAATGCGTCAGAAAAATTAACTCCACCATAGCTTCTTAAAAACTTTTTTACACTTCCTGGTCCTGCTAAATGTGCAGCAGCCAATATACCAGATTCGGTAATTTGAATTCCACTTATTTTTTTACCTACAAAACGACTAATGTCTTTTCTTAAAATCCATTTATTTCTTTCAGCATTAGCTAAAAATGCTTTTTCTTGAAGCTCTGGGTTATACAAAAATTGCTCAGCGTTATAAATTCCTATCACTTTAAGAGTTTCAACACCAAATTGATATTTGCCTAAATACCCAAAATCGTTAACTGTAAAATAATTACCTCTAGACTCTTTAAAAGCTAATGCCTCTTTAAAGCCCATATAATTCTTACCTAAATAAGGAAAAAAGTTATCGAATGCGTTAGTTTGAGTAGGTTCTTTTTCGTCTAACATCGCAACATCTTTAGAAACTGTGTAGTTAAGTTCTAAACCTTTAGTTGAGAAGTTTGTCATATCTACAGTTGTGTTAGTATTTAACGCAACTACCAATATGGCACAAATTGACATTGGGACAACGAAATAATTAGTGATTTTTTTAATCATAATGCTAATTTTTTAAGCCTTTATTTTCTAAAAAATACCTTTTAATTTTCAGCGTGCAAATATACGACTTTTATTTAGATGCTGAAAATTAGACTGTTAACAATTGTTAAAAGTAGACAGGATGCACTTTTAACACACCTCTATCATCCAATTCCACTGTTGGAAATGGCACCTTAATTACGTTAAAAACCTCAAATATGGATTTCAATACATGAGATTTTGTTTCAATTCTTGACAAATCTACATCTAAACTCAAATAGAATTGACGTTTACGTTGATGACTTATAATCAAGTTATTAACAGTTTCCGATTTCCCTGTGAGCATACCATCTGCTCCATAGCCAATAGCTACATTTAGCCATTTCGGAATTTGGCTTTCTTTAAAAAAAGAATGCACATTAGCACTTAACCAATATGTTTGTCCGTTATAATCTTTTAGCATTTCTTCAATAAACCCTTCGCCTAGTTTGTCTGGTCTTTGTGGCGCATATTTTGTTTGATGAAATGAATATTTTAAGGTAATTCGTTGCTCTTCCCATAGCAATTCTTGACCAACATAAAGCCCTGTTCCAGCTGCATTTGCAGCCATATCACTCCAAGAAAATCCCCACTCTTCACTAAAACCATCAAAAACTTCAACAGCTGTTAAAAAAGTAAAACCTAATGTTGAACCATATACTAACTGGTTTTTTTTACTCACTCCACTCCAATTCAAAATATTTGCTCCTGCTCTGCCAATTTGGTATGACGAAAACACATGGCCAACTTTATCCATTTGCAACCACTCATCAGCATCATTTAGGGTGTGGAATTTAGAACGAGGATAATCTGCATACCACAACTGATTTAATCCTAATAAAGACAAACCCATTGTAGATGATTCAGATATAATTACGGCATTACGCCTAGGTAAGTTTAAGGTATCACTTGGCGTTAAAAAACTTTCAAATTTTGATTGTGCAACTGTAGATATAGTAACAAAAAAAACAATACAAATATGCTTTATGTTACACATTACAGTTACCTATTTACACCTTGTTTATTAATCCAATTTACATACTCTTGTCTGTTTACATTATGTTGCGACAAGCTTTTAGCAAATTTATGGTATCCAAAATTTTTAACGTCTGCAACAAAATAGTAATAATCATGGTTTTCATAATTTAAAACAGCATCTATTGATGAAATATCTGGCATTGCAATTAAACCTGGAGGCAAGCCAACATATTTATATGTATTGTAAGGCGAATCTAATTCTAAATCTTTATAAAGTACTCGTTTAATTACTTGGTCAAAATCGCCAGTACTCTTTTTAATCGCATAAATAACAGTAGGATCTGCTTGTAGCAACATACCAATTTTATAACGATTCATATACACACCAGCTACACGGGCACGCTCATCTGCTTTTGCTGTTTCTTTTTGAACAATTGACGCCATAATTAAAACCTGTTCAGGAGTTAGGTTAATTGCTTTGGCTTTATTTAAACGAGTTTCATTCCAGAATCTGCCGTATTCTTTTAACATTCTGTCTCTAAACTGTTCAGCAGATGTGTTCCAGAAAAACTCATAACTGTTCGGTATATACATTCCTAATGCGGTTGCATTGCTAAAATTGTGCTTCTTTAAAAAAGAAGAATCTTCCATCACTTTTAAAAGCGTTATACTATCTGCTTCAATTTGGGTAGATACGCGTCCTGCAAGTCGCTCAATAGTTTCTTGATTGTTAAATGATAATCTAACAGGAATATTATTACTTCTAATAGAGTTAATAATATCGTTATTACTCATTCCTCTTTTAATAGTATATTTACCAGCTTTTACATTTGCAACATACTTTTTCTGTTTTGCAAGTGCATCAAAATCACTTATATCTGTTAAATAAGGCTCAAGCTTTGCTCTAACATCATTGTAAGTTGAATTTGTTTCAATATAAATAATGATTTCTTCGTCTTCGAATGTGGTGTTTGGATTAAACATTATATCATATATATTATATGACACAAAAGCTATAATTGCTAATCCGATAAGTGCTATTGCAAGAAGAATTTTTTTGAAATACATATTATTTTTTAATCAGTTGAAATAAATACTCGTTTTTAAAATTGCCATTAGTGAAAATCCAGTCTTTTTTTAGTCCTATTTCATTAAAACCTTGACTCGTAAATAATTTAATACTTGCTTGATTGTCTTCAGAAATATTACAATATAATTGATGCAAGTTTAGGTGCTTAAAACTATAATTGATTAATAATTGTAGGGCTTCTTTACCAAAACCTTTTTTTCTGTTTATTGAATCTTTCACCAAAACTCCAATACCAGCTCTACTATTCTTAAAATCAAAATCAAACAAATCTATCATACCTAGTGCTTCATTAGTATAACTTGAAATAACCAAACGTAATTGTTTAACTTCAAAAATATCTTTATGTGCATTCTCAAGATATTGCTTTATAAGGTATTTAGAATAAGGTGTTTGAGTATTACTTATTTCCCAGATATCTTCGTTGTTTTCTATTTCATAAATAAACTCTAAATCTTCAGGCTCTAAGGCACGCAAATAAATATGTTCTCCTTTTAATGTTATCATTTAATGATTCCTTTAAACACTTGAATTGCTGGTCCTATTAACCATATGTTTTTAAATCCTTCTCCATTTTTTTCAAAAGACACATTTAAAACGCCACCTTCGGTATTAAGTGTTACCATATTTTTTTCGGTTTCGCCAATGTAACTCATAGCTAATGCTACTGCAGTTACTCCTGTTCCACACGATAATGTTTCATCTTCTACTCCTCTTTCATAAGTACGAACCGCAAAAGTGTTGTTAGAAACTTTTTTAACAAAATTAACGTTACTTCCAGAATGATTATATGGTGGTGCATACCTTATTTTAGAACCATTTGTTTTTACATCAAGTGACTCTAAATTTTCTTCTATTTGCACATGGTGTGGTGAACCTGTATTTAAAAAAATATGATTAGTATGCTTTTCAACTAAAGCAACATCTTGCATCTGGAGTTTTACTATGTCGTTATCAATATTCGCATGATGCAATCCATCGACAGCTTCAAATATTGCTGTATTACCAATAATATTCAAATATTTTGCAAAAGCTGTAATGCATCGTCCACCATTACCACACATAGTACTTTGATTACCATCTGCGTTATAATAAACCATTTTAAAGTCTGCTTTTGGATGATTTTCTAATAGTATTAATCCATCAGCACCAATACCAAATCGTCTATCACATAAGTTTGCAATAAGCGCTGTATTGTCTCTATCAAATAATTCTTGACGATTATCTATCATCACAAAATCATTTCCTGTTCCTTGATATTTAAAAAATTCTATTCTCATAACTTGATGACAAATATAGGAATAATAGGTGGTATTTTGCTTTGTTAAATCATCGTTAAAGTGCACGTTAAAAATCGTTAAAGCTGGAAAGTGAATTCAATAAATTTTTAATTTTAGTCGTTAGATATATAACATAAACTTTATTAATACATACATATGAAAAAGATTTTAACCTTATTATTTGTTTCAGTATTAGGTGGAATCATGACCTTATCTGCCTACAAATTATTTTTTGAAAATGACAGCAAATTTTTTGTATCTCAAAACACTACAAAACCAGCAGTAATACAAACAAGTAACGCTGCCACATCTGGTTTATATAATGCAGCTACAGTAGATTTTACGAGCGCAGCAGAAAATACAGTGCATGCAGTTGTACACGTTATGAATACCTCTACAATGAGCGCTCCAATGACAATACAAGATTTGTTTATGGGACGAAGTTCACAAAGGCCTCAAATTGGAACTGGAAGTGGTGTTATTATTTCTCCCGATGGATATATAATTACCAATAACCATGTTATAAATGGCGCTCAAAACATTTCTATTACTCTAAATGACAATAAGACTTATACAGCCGAATTAATTGGTACAGACGAAAAAACAGATATTGCATTATTAAAAATTGATGCTGACGAAGATTTGCCTTATGTAACCTTTGGTGATTCTGACCAAGCAAAAGTTGGCGAATGGGTTTTGGCAGTTGGTAATCCTTTTAATTTAAATTCTACAGTAACAGCAGGTATTATTAGCGCTAAAGCTAGAGATTTATCTGGTGTTAGTGCGCAATCTTTTATTCAAACAGATGCAGCAGTAAATCCTGGAAACTCAGGAGGAGCTTTAGTTAATACTAATGGAGATTTAATAGGAATAAACACTGCTATTAGCTCACAAACAGGATCATATATTGGTTATTCTTTTGCAGTACCTAGTAACATTGCCAGAAAAGTGGTTGAAGACATTATGGAATTTGGGAATGTTCAAAATGGTATTCTTGGTGTTACTGGAGGCGCTTTAAATAGCAAAGCTGCAGAAGAATTTAAAGTAAATGATACAGAAGGTTTTTATGTAAGCGATATTGAAGAAAACTCTGGTGCTGCCAATGCTGGAATAAAAAGTGGTGACATTATTAAGAAAATTGATAATATTAAAATATCTAAGTTTTCAGATTTAAGTGGTTATTTAAATACAAAACGACCAAATGATGTTGTAAATGTAACACTTATTAGAAATGGCTCTGAAAAAGTAATTCCTGTTAAATTATCAAAAAGTGAAATAATGACAGTTGAATATTTAGATATGCAACTACGAAATATTCCTAAAAAAATCAAAAAAGAAAACAATATAGAAAACGGAGTTATTGTTGTAAAAAATGAAAATTATGCTCTTTATAAAAATTTAGGAATTCAACCTAATTATATCATTACAGAAATTAACGGACAAAAAATTAATAGCGTTGATGATATCAATAATATAAAGCAGAAATATGGAAATGAGGTGAGTAAAATTGGAATTATTAATAATAAAGGTCAAAAAGAGAACTTCATTTTTAGATAATTCGCCATATAATTAACGATATAAAACCCTTTAAAAAATGATAATTTTTAAAGGGTTTTTTAATTTAAAAAAAAGCTACGAAAACGTTTGAAATATATTATTTTTGCACAAAATTTAAAACATAACACAACAACACTAAATCTTGACACTATGAGTTTTAACGGAACTTATGAAAAAGAATTAGCTTTTCAAGCTGATCGTAGAAGAGCAACAGTAGAATTTATTAAAATTGTTAGCGACCTTTGGTATGACAAATCTATCGAACTTGTTCTTTTTAGAAACCCTTTAATTGATCAAAATGTAAGCGAAATTTTAAACTTGCACGAATATGCAGGCGAATTTGTTGGAAAGCCAATTTCAATTTTTGATTCAGTTGAAATAGCCCAAGCAATCAAAACATTAGACATTCCGCCAGCAAAATTAGATATTGGAAAATTAACTTACGAGTTTCATTTAGAAGACCAAAAGTATAGCAACGCTACTGCTTTTGTTGCTAATAAATTAAAAGATGCTAGCAAATTTGAAGCTATCCAACCAAAAGATGTTATTCTTTATGGTTTTGGTAGAATTGGTCGTTTAGTTGCAAGAGAGTTAATGACAAAAGCTGGAAAAGGTAATCAGCTACGTTTAAGAGCTATTGTAACTCGTGGAAAAATTGACCAAACTGTGTTAGAAAAAAGAGCTTCATTATTACGCAATGACTCAGTACATGGAGATTTTTCTGGAACTGTAGTTGCTGATGTTAAAAACAGTGCATTAATAATTAATGGTACAACTGTAAATATTATTTCAGCTAACAACCCAGAAGATATTGACTATACGGCTTACGGAATCGATAACGCATTAGTAATAGACAATACAGGAGCTTTTAGAGATAAAGATGCCTTAAGTAGACACTTAACATCTAAAGGTGTTAATAAAGTATTACTTACTGCTCCAGGAAAAGGCGTTCCAAATATTGTACATGGT
The DNA here is from genome assembly GCF_014641635.1 of Aquaticitalea lipolytica. GTDB lineage: Bacteria > Bacteroidota > Bacteroidia > Flavobacteriales > Flavobacteriaceae > Aquaticitalea > Aquaticitalea lipolytica. The sequence continues at coordinate 430,635 of NZ_BMIC01000002.1, forward strand.
GTTAATCATTTAGAACACAATCCTGATACTGTAAATATTTTTTCTGCAGCATCTTGTACTACAAATGCAATCACTCCTGTTTTAAAAGCTATGGAAGATACTTTAGGTGTTAAATTTGGACATTTAGAAACAATTCACGCTTACACAAATGATCAAAATTTAGTAGATAATTATCATGATAAATATCGTCGTGGTAGAGCTGCTGGATTAAACATGGTTATTACCGAAACTGGTGCTGGTAGTGCAGTTACAAAAGCTTTACCATCATTTGAAGGCAAATTAACATCTAATGCTATTAGAGTTCCTGTTCCAAATGGTTCTTTAGCTATTTTAAACTTAGAATTAAACAAAAAAACCTCAATAGAAGATATCAATTCAATAATGAAAAAATATGCTCTAGAAGGTAATTTAGTTGAGCAAATTAAATACGAATTGAGTGATGAGTTAGTATCTAGCGATATTGTAGGTTGCTCTGCTCCTTCTATTTATGATAGTAAAGCTACTATCGTTAGAGCTGATGGTAAAAACGTAATACTGTATATATGGTATGATAATGAATATGGCTATAGCCATCAAGTTATTCGTTTAGCTAAATATATTTCAAAAGTGAGACGATTTACATACTACTAGTAGTAATTAAATTATAATTTGAAAATCTTGTTCTTAGTTGAGCAAGATTTTTTTTATTAAAAAAACATCTAAAAAACACTTTGCATACGTAAATATTATAGCCTTACAATAGTGAGGCTATTTATTTTATAATTAGTAAACGTCTTGATATTTTTTTATCTTGTTCAAAATTAACCACATCTGAAAAAACCAAACCTAAATGAATTCTAACAAAAATCTACTATTTACGCTTCTATGTTTAGTAGCTTTCAACTATACTAATGCACAAGAAACTGACACTGATGAAAACAAACTTTCATTAACTGAAGGCACCATAGATAATCAATTTGAGTATGTTATTCAACGCTCAAATAGTTATGAAGACTTTAAAGTTGTAAAAAAGACATGGCTTTATTCATTAAAAGCACACACTATAGATACGTTAAAAGTTATCCAACAAAATCTTAGTGACACAAAATTAGTTGTTAAAAATCAAGCTGAAGAAATTAAAATTTTAAAAGATAATTTAGCCAATACAAACGCAACTTTATCAACTGTTAAAGAAGAAAAAAACAATATGTCGCTGTTTGGTATGCAAATGAGTAAAGCAGGATATAGCGCATTAATGTGGAGTTTTATAGCTATTCTGCTTGCTTTATTACTTTTGTTTATATATAAATTTAGAAACAGTAATATAATAACCAAACAAGCAAAAAAATCGCTTGAAGATACAGAAAGAGAATTTAATGAGCATCGAAGTATTGCTTTAGAAAGAGAACAGAAAGTTCGTCGACAGCTACAAGATGAAATCAATAAACAAAAGACAAATAAAAAAGACAAGTAATTTTTTTAAAATATCTTTTATAAAAATCTGTAACTTACTTACAGATTTTTTTATTCAATAAAATGAAAATAACAAAAGCTAGTATTGAACATATTAATGAATTAGTAACATTATTTGATGCATATCGAATTTTTTACGAGCAAACTTCCGATTTAGAAAAAGCAAAACGTTTTTTAAAAGACAGACTAGAACAAAACGAAAGTGTAATATATATTGCTTTTATTGACAATAAAGCAGTAGGTTTTACACAATTATACTATCTGTTTTCATCTGTGTCAATGGAGCGAATGTACCTGTTAAACGATCTATATGTTGATGCAAATCATAGAAACAAAGGTGTTGGCGAAGCTCTAATAGATGCTGCAAAAAACAATTGTAAAGACAATAATTTTAAAGGATTAGCAATACAAACTGCTTTTAACAATCCTGCACAAAACTTATATAAACGTTTAGGTTTTAAAAAAGATACTGACCTTCATTTTTTTTGGTCAAACACAAATAACTAAAGTTTTATTATTCTTGTTATTCTTTGCATCTTTGCAAATATGAGAATAGATATTATTACCGTTTTACCTGAGTTACTTAAAAGCCCATTTGAAGCCTCTATATTAAAAAGGGCAATAGAAGCAAATTTGGTAGAAGTACATTTCCATAATTTACGTGATTACACAACAGATAATTATAAATCTGTTGATGATACACAATTTGGTGGTGGAGCAGGAATGGTTATGACGATAGAACCTATCGATAAGTGTATCACACAATTACAATCTCAAAGACATTATGATGAGATTATATATATGACTCCAGATGGTGAAACTTTAAAGCAAGGTATTGCTAATCAAATTTCATTAAAAGAAAATATTATTATTCTCTGCGGACATTATAAAGGTGTAGATCAACGTGTAAGAGACATGTTCATTACTCGTGAAATATCAATAGGTGATTATGTTTTATCTGGTGGCGAACTTGGTGCTGCAGTGCTTTGTGATGCAGTAATTAGATTAATTCCTGGAGTATTAGGTAATGAAACTTCTGCACTAACTGATTCATTTCAAGATAATTTATTAGCTCCTCCTATTTATACAAAACCGAGAGAATACAAAGGCATGAAAGTTCCAGAAATTCTATTTAGTGGTAATTTTCCTGAGATAGAAAAATGGAGAGAAGAACAAGCCTACTTAAGAACCAAAGAAAGACGACCAGATTTATTGGATGAATAATTATAGCTTTTTAGTTGTTATTAGTTATATGTTTTCTGAATGAAAATTTTATTAATTATTAATTGTTAATTACTAATTATTGATTACTTTTGCATCCAATTTCGGATTAACCTCTGGCGATATACGTGAATGTTGGTTTGAAAAAATCCTAAAAAAATAAAAGAGATGAATTCTTTAGTAAAATTTGTACAAGACGAATTTGTAGAAAAAAAAGACATTCCAGAATTTGGAGCTGGTGATACAATTACAGTGTATTACGAAATTAGAGAAGGTGACAAAAAACGTACACAGTTTTTTAAAGGTGTAGTTTTACAACGTAAAGGTTCAGGTGCATCTGAAACATTTACTATCAGAAAAATGTCTGGTACTGTAGGTGTTGAGCGTATCTTCCCAATTAACTTACCAGCACTTCAAAAAATTGAAGTAAACAAAAAAGGTAAAGTTAGACGTGCAAGAATCTACTACTTTAGAGGTCTTACTGGTAAAAAAGCAAGAATCAAAGAAAGAAGAGACTAATCACAATAGTTTTATATCATATAAAAGCCTTGAAAAATTCAAGGCTTTTTTTATTAACAAAAGTTAATAACTTTAGTTTATAAACGGTTGAAAACTAAATGATTGAAAAAGCAAATAATACCACAAAAGTTTTGTATTTTAGTAAAACGATTTAGCAACAACCTTTGTGTTGGTTTCAATGTCGGAATTTGAATTTAAGCTAAAATCGTATAAAGTAACGTTCTTTATAATATTGTTTTTTGAGGTTTTTTAAGTGTCACGTGTATGCGTGCAAACTGAAAAATCATGATACTTTAAAAAGTACCGCATGTATAACAGGCCGTAACTAGTAAAGTTGAAAGTTTCTAAAGGTAGCTGTAACGAAAGTAACAGCTAAATCAGGAAACAATGTTTTAATGAGTATAAATTGCGAAAGCGACGTGTATTTTTAAAACATCAAGAAAAACAATTAAACTGAAGCATTGCAAGAACAAGTCAATACATTTTGAAAGTTTTGTAATGTTTTATTGAAATAGACAATACAAAAAACCGAAAAAGATGTGGGAATGAAAATTCAGCCATCTGAATTTAGTAGCAATGCTAAATAGGTTCGAGTAAAAACTATTTCAAAGAAAGCCATGTCAGAATAGTTCTACTATCGTGATATGGCTTTTGTTTTTTTATAGGTATATGTTTAAGGTTTTAATAAGAATACTATAAAATTTTTATAATCTTAATAAAACTTTTACCCTTGAAGCCATAACTCAAATAAAACCTCTTGAATTTTGTATATTTGCAAAGCTTAATTTTTTAAGCAGTTCCTATAAACTAAATTCAAACTATAAATGGCAAAAACGTCTACAATTATTTATACAAAAACAGATGAAGCACCAGCATTAGCAACATATTCTCTGTTACCAATTATAAAATCATTCACAAAATCTTCTGCAATCAATGTAGAAACTAGAGATATATCGTTAGCAGGAAGAATCTTAGCAAATTTCCCTGATTATCTATCAGAAAACCAAAAAATTTCAGACGCATTGGCTGAATTGGGTGATTTAGCAAAAAACCCTGAAGCTAATATTATAAAATTACCAAACATTAGTGCTTCTGTTCCTCAATTAAAAGAAGCTATCAGCGAATTACAATCTCAAGGTTTTAAGCTTCCTAATTTCCCTGATGAACCAAAAACAGACACTGAAAAAGACATAAGACAGCGTTACGATAAAATTAAAGGTAGTGCTGTAAATCCTGTTTTACGTGAAGGAAATTCGGACAGACGTGCACCAAAGGCTGTAAAAAATTATGCAAAAAAGCATCCACATTCAATGGGTAAATGGTCATCAGATTCAAAAACTCATGTAGCAACTATGACACAAGGAGATTTTTGCCATAACGAAAAATCTGTTACCCTTACTAATCCTACAAGTGTTAAGATAGTTCATTCAGACAGCAATGGTAATTCTACAGTATTAAAAGAAAATATTGCATTACTTGCTGGTGAAATTATCGATGCAACTGTTATGAATAAAAAGGCATTATTAAGCTTTTTAGAAGAACAAGTTAAAGATGCAAAAGATGCTGGTGTTTTGTTTTCATTACATATGAAAGCAACAATGATGAAAGTATCTGATCCAATTATTTTTGGTCATGCTGTACGCATATTTTTTGCTGATGTATTTAAAAAACATGGACAAACACTAGAAGAAATTGGTGTTGATGTTAATAACGGATTTGGAAATTTAGTTTCAAAACTTCAGGAATTACCTGAAGCAAAACGTAAAGAAATAGAAGCTGATATCAATACAGCATTCAAAAATGGTCCAAGTTTAGCTATGGTAAATTCTGATAAGGGAATAACCAATTTACATGTACCAAGTGATGTTATTATTGATGCTTCAATGCCAGCAATGATTCGTACTTCTGGCCAAATGTGGAATACCGAAGGTAAACAACAAGATACAAAAGCAGTTATTCCAGATAGTAGTTATGCAGGTGTTTATACTGCCACTATCGATTTCTGTAAAAAGCATGGCGCATTCGACCCTACAACTATGGGAACAGTTCCTAATGTTGGGCTAATGGCTCAAAAAGCTGAAGAATATGGATCTCACGATAAAACTTTTGAAATTTCATCAAATGGAAAAGTTCAAGTAATCGATGCTGCAGGCAATGTTTTAATTGAGCATACTGTTGAAGCTGGTGATATTTGGAGAATGTGTCAGGTTAAAGATGCTCCAATTCAAGATTGGATAAAATTGGCAGTCACGAGAGCAAGAGCATCTCAAACTCCTGCTGTTTTTTGGTTAGATAAAAATAGAGCTCATGATGCCGAATTAATTAAAAAAGTAAATTCATACTTACCTAATCATGATACATCTGGTTTAGATATCAGAATTTTATCGCCAATTGAAGCTACACATTTTACATTAGAACGTATTAAAGAAGGAAAAGACACAATTTCTGTTACAGGAAACGTATTACGTGATTATTTAACAGACCTATTCCCTATTCTAGAGTTAGGTACAAGTGCAAAAATGTTATCTATTGTACCATTGATGAATGGTGGTGGATTATTTGAAACTGGAGCAGGTGGTTCGGCACCAAAACACGTCGAACAATTTGTAGAAGAAAATCATTTACGCTGGGATTCACTTGGTGAATTTTTAGCACTTGCAGTGTCTTTAGAGCATTTAGCAGTAGCTAATAAAAATCCAAAAGCACAAATTTTAGCTGATACTTTAGATGATGCAACTGGTAAACTTCTTGATACTGGTAAATCTCCATCTCGTAAAGCTGGTGAATTAGACAACAGAGGAAGTCACTTTTATTTGGCTTTATATTGGGCTGAAGCATTAGCCAATCAAAATTTAGATGCTGAACTTAAAGCTGAATTTATGACACTTCACCAAGTTTTAAAAGCCAATGAGAGCAAAATTGTAAACGAATTAAATAGTGTACAAGGTAAACCTGTAAACATTGGAGGCTATTATGAACCTAACGAAACATTAGTAAGTAACGCAATGCGACCAAGTCAAACATTAAACTCTTTGCTTGAAAACAAAGGAAAATAATAAATATTGTTTAATTATTTTTGTTAAATATTAAACAAATGATTATAAAGCTCCGTATATTTACGGAGCTTTTTTTAATAAAAAATAATTGCATTAAATGAATCTCATTTCAAGAATTGTTCTATTACTCTTTCTTTCATCATTCAGTTGGCAAACATTTGGGCAAGAAAAATTCACTATAAATGGAACAATCACTGATCAAGGTAGTAACGAAACTTTAATTGGTGTTAATATCATTTTCCCAGAGCTTCAAACAGGAACAACTACTAATGAATATGGTTTTTATTCCATTACAATTCCGCAAGGCACTTATCAGATTCAAATTAGTTATTTAGGATTTACAACCATAACAGAAACAATTCTTCTAACAGAAAATAAAACTATTAATTATAAATTAACTGAATCCTCTGAAGCATTAGATGAAATAATCATTAAAGAAGATGTTGAAAAATTAAATATCAAAAAACCTCAAATGAGTGTCAATTCGCTCACCATTTCCACCATAAAACAAATTCCAGTGGTTTTAGGTGAAGTTGATGTTATTAAATCGCTCACTCTTTTACCAGGAGTTACTAACGCAGGAGAAGGATCATCTGGGTTTAATGTTCGTGGTGGTGCAGTTGATCAAAATTTAATCTTATTGGATGAAGCTACTATATTTAATTCGTCCCATTTATTTGGTTTCTTTTCTGTTTTTAATCCAGATGCTATTAAAGATTTAAAATTGTATAAAGGAGGTATTCCAGCAAAATATGGTGGACGTGTTTCTTCTGTATTAGATATTTATCAAAAAGAAGGAAATAGTAATGAATTTCACATGAATGGAGGAATAGGAATTGTATCTAGCAGATTATTGGCTGAAGGTCCGATTAAAAAAGAAAAAGGTTCCTTTTTATTTGGAGGAAGAAGCAGTTACGCACATCTTTTTCTACCATTGTTTGATATTGATAACATTGCATACTTCTATGACTTAAACACAAAATTGAGTTATAAAATCAATCAAAATAACAACATTTACTTGTCTGGTTACTTTGGTAGAGACGTGTTTTCAATTTCTGATAGTTTTGAAAATACCTACGGAAATACTGTAGTGAATTTTAGATGGAATCATCTGTTTTCTGATAAGTTGTTTTCAAATGCTTCTCTTATTTATTCAGATTATTATTATGGTTTAAAATTAAATTTTGTAGAGTTTAATTGGGATTCTGGAATTCAAAACTTCAATTTTAAATACGATTTTAAACACTATATCAATACAGATTTTAAGCTTGAATATGGTTTAAATAGCATCTATTACAAATTCAATCCTGGTGATATTCAACCATCTACACCTACTTCTGGGCTAAACCCATTTAAGCTGATTGATAAGTTCGCATTAGAAAACGCTATTTATATCGACGCAGAACATCAAATATCTAAAAAATTGGCAATAAGCTATGGTGTTCGTTTCAGTTCCTTTTTAAGACTAGGACAAGATGAACTCAACATATATCAAAACGATAATCCTGTAGTATTTAACGAAGAGCTTCAAATTTATGAAAAGGCAGAGCCAATAGGTGTTGAAACTTTTAAACGTAGTGATGTTATAAAATCGTTTTCAAATATTGAGCCTCGTTTTTCTCTAGCTTATCAGCTTAATGATGAGTCATCAATTAAAGCAAGTTATAATCGTATGAGTCAATACCTACATTTACTATCCAATACAAGTTCTCCTACACCACTTGATGTTTGGACACCTAGCGGAAAATATGTAAAACCTCAATTACTCGACCAATTTGCAATAGGCTATTTTAAGACCTTTAATGATAATGTTTATTCTTTAGAAGCTGAAAGCTTTTATAAAACCATTAAAAATAGAATAGATTACATTGATGGAGCTAATTTAATAGCTAATAACGTTATCGAACAAGTTATTTTAAATGGCAAAGCTAGAGCATACGGATTAGAAATATTATTCAAAAAAAATGAAGGTGATTTTAAAGGTTGGATTGCATATACCTTATCAAAATCAGAGCAGCAAACACAAGGACGAACTCCAATAGAAACAGGAATAAATAATGGTAATTGGTATCGTACACCTTATGATAAAACCCATGATATTTCAATAACAGCAAGTTACCAACTAAACAAAAAATGGACTTTTAATAGTAATTTCTTGTTTCAAACTGGTCAACCTACTACTTATCCTAATGGACAATATGAGTACAATGGCATAACTATACCTAATTATGAAGCCAGAAATTCGAGTCGATTACCAACTTATCATCGCTTGGATATATCAGCTAATTATAATCCAAATCCAAACACCACTAAACGTTGGAAAGGCGAATGGGTATTTGGTATTTATAATCTTTATAACAGACGTAATGCAGCATCTATTTCATTTAGAGAAAACAGAAATACTGGTAACAATGAGGCTTTACGGTTAGCAATATTCGGAATCATACCATCAGTTTCTTATAATTTTAAATTTTAAGACATGAAAAATTATTTTTTATACATATTACTAATAGTTTTTACAACTTCATGTGAAGATGTAATAGATCTCAATCTCAATACAGCAGAACCAAAACTCGTTATCGATGCATCTATCAATTGGTTTAAAGGCACTATTGGCAATGAGCAACAAATTAAACTCTCACTAACTGCTCCATATTTTAACACATCTGTACCTCCAGCAAATGGAGCAATTGTTTCTGTTTCAGATAGTAATAGCAATATTTTTAATTTTATCGAAGAAGGCAATTCAGGGGTTTATAGAAATACAACTTTTGTTCCTGTAATTAATGAAACCTATACCCTTACTATAATCTACAATGGAGAAACTTACATAGCAACTGAAGTATTAAAATCTGTTGTAGATATAGATTTTGTAGAACAAAATGATAATGGAGGTTTTTCAGGCACCGAAACCGAACTCAAAGCTTATTATACAGATCCAGAAGATGAGGAAAACTATTATTTTTTTGAGTTTATTAGTGATATTCCAGTTATTCCAACTCTAGAAGTTTATGAAGATGAATTCACTAACGGCAATCAAATTTTCGGATTTTATACTGAAGCAGAATTAGAAGCTGGTGATCAAGTAATTATTCGTAATTATGGAGTTTCCGAACGCTTTTATGAGTTTATGTTTATACTTTTACAGCAAAACAGCGAAGAAGGAGGAGGTCCTTTCGAAACACAACCAGCTACTATAAGAGGTAACTGCATTAATCAAACAAATCCCGATAATTTTCCTTTAGGTTATTTTAGACTTTCCGAAGTAGCAGAATTAATTTATACAGTACAATAATTTGGGCGTTACACTTTTTCACTTTAATGTTCAAAGTGTCGTGCTGTTCGCTATATCTTTTGCAAAAAAAGCGCAAAAGGATGTCGCTACCATCACTAACGCATACCAAAAATTCGTATTTTTGAATCATGCAATTTACAAAAACAACCGAGCAAGATTCTAACTACAATCATTTAGAGCAAATGAGTGTCTCAGAACTTCTTACTAATATCAATAAAGAGGATAAAACCGTTCCATTTGCTGTAGAAAAGGCTATACCTCAAATAGAAACTCTGGTTAATCAAATAGTACCAAAACTAAAATCTGGCGGGCGATTATTCTATATAGGAGCAGGCACAAGTGGTCGTTTAGGCATTGTAGATGCATCAGAGTGCCCACCAACATTTGGAGTGTCACATGATATGGTTATTGGTTTAATAGCTGGTGGAGATTCAGCCATTCGAAAAGCTGTTGAATTTGCCGAAGACTCAACAACTCAAGGTTGGGAAGATTTAAAGAAATATAGTATCAATCCAAATGATGTTGTTATAGGTATTGCTGCTTCAGGAACAACACCATATGTTATTTCAGCTTTACAACATTGTAATGAAAACAATATTGTAACAGGTTGTATAACTTGTAATCACAATAGCCCATTATCTCAAACAGCTCAATTCCCAATTGAAGTTATAGTAGGACCTGAATTCGTTACTGGTAGTTCTCGTATGAAAGCTGGTACAGCACAAAAATTAGTTTTAAATATGATTTCAACTGCCTCTATGATCCAATTAGGAAAAGTTAAAGGCAATAAAATGGTTGATATGCAATTAAGCAACAATAAACTTGTTGATAGAGGTATAAAAATGCTTATGAAAGAACTAAACATTTCTCAAGCTAAGGCTCAAGAACTTTTAGAGACACACAAAAATGTAAGGTCAGCAATTCAAAACTATTACGATGGATCAGAATAGGACTAACAAAGAATTACTTTTAAAGGGATTGCAAAATATGGGTATTTGCCTTGTATTTATGTTTTTAGGTCCTACAATTCTTTACATGGCTTTTAGTAATCAAGAAAAATCAACTTTCATTTTAATATTAATTATTGGATTAATATTAAGTGGTCTGGCTATATTCTTTGCTTTTAAAGGATTGAAAACCATAATGGATAGTATGTTCAAAAAATAGTCGCTGTTTTAATCACAAAAAAATCCAACAATATAATAATTGTTGGATTTTTTTATGTTTAAAATTTGGAGTGTGATTAAAAACAAAAAGCCCTTCATGGAAACATGAAGGGC
>NZ_BMIC01000003.1 GCF_014641635.1 Aquaticitalea lipolytica
TTGGACCTGCTACTACTCATGCAACATATGATCCGGCTAATGATACGGTTATAACTATTAATTTCACTGAGAATACAGAAAGCATGTGTGGTAATGCGCCTGCACAATCTGTTATCAGATTAACTAAACAGTAAATAAAAGATTTATATTTTATTTAGAAAAGTGGAATTAATATTGATTCCACTTTTCTGTTTTATATAATAGGAATTAGGCTGTAAATATTAATAGAGTATATAGTAAAAGGACTTCTTTAAATTTAGAATTATTGAACCTTTATAGTTTCTAGACTATAAAAAATATTGTAAATGCTATTAAAATTATAATAATATCCTTTAAATACACTTATTTTTAAATTGCTGATTTTAATGTTTATTATATATGTATAATAATATTAAAAGAATTGATTCTTATATAACTCTATCGGTGATAAACAGTCATATCGTTTATCGTTTCCGCAAAGCAAGAAAGAAGAAACACAAACACAGGTAGTTCTTATAGTAATTGGGAATCTTATACTTCTAATGCATACAGTCTTATTATCTTCAACTTCAAAAAGGATTATACTAGTTGCTAAATGGTACTCTTGAATTATCGGAAGAATTGTAAGTAAAATGAAAAGTATAAGTCAAAATAATCAACTGAAAACAAAAGCATTAAAAGAAAAAGATTATTAAGGTGGTTATATAAACTATAAGCTTATATAAGGGAGTAATATGCTTAATTAGCCGAGTAATTTACTTAATAATTGAGTAAAACAGCTAGTACACGAGTGATACACCTATTGGTAGTTTGAGATGTAGTACATGCCTTTGATTTAATTACACGAAACATAAATCAGTCATCTCGATTTTTCTAAATTTCTACGTCTAAATAGAATCCATTATGGAAAGATAAAATGATTCATTATTTTATGCTCACTTTTCTAAAAATTGTCCTTTAGACTTTAAAAATGTTAAAATATAGCGTTAAAGGAAACTAAGCTTTAAAATCGTTTTTATAGTTCACACTTTTCTTTGTCATTAAAGAATTCCTTGCGAATTTTAATTATTAATTAAAAATCACAAGCTATGTGGATATATTTATCAAGAAAAGAGGCAAGCAAATTTTTATCAATTAGTATAAGACAAGTTGATCGTTATGTATCTGAGGGTAGGATTAAGGCATTTAAGCCTTATGGAGGAAGACGTGTTTTAATATATGCAGATTCCTTGACAGAGGAGAATTTAAAATCTCCCATACCTAAGTTTATAAATTTTGAAGATTAATTATAAATTATGCGATATGGAAAATGAATTAAAAAGTTGTAAAAATTGTGGGGATTCAATTATAGATGGTAGAAGTGATAAAATTTTTTGTAATGATTACTGTCGTTATTATTATAATAATGAAAATGGTTTAAGAAATCGTGTATATCAGTTTTTTCTAAAATACAAGGAATCAATAGTCAAATATATTGATGATGAAATAAAGTCAATTACTGCTAATTTGGATACAGCTACAAAGAAAATGAATGAGGCTGAACATGAGTCAGAGGATTATTGGGATGGACTATTTAAAAAAATAATACTTAGTCAAGATTTAAAGCAACTAAAAAAATTGAAGGAATCAATCCCTTTTTAATAATAGTTTTAAGAGTTAATTAAAAAACACATGATCAGAAACTTTTTTGGCTTTTTCTCTAGCTGAAGCTTTAATGTAAAGCAATACCATTCTTTCTGAACTATGACCCGAAAACACCATAATATCTTGAAGAGGCATACCAGAGTTATAGGCATTGGTACAGAAGCTTCTTCTCGCACTGTGGCAACCAATAAATTTATATTTAGGCTCTGAAATGAAAACAGATTTTCCGCCTATCGTTTTTTCTACTTCATAAGGTTCAATTACGCCACATTTTTTCAGTAGAAGCTTAATTTCTTTATTGATTAAATTTTGATGAATAAAAGGAGGGAAGCTTCCTTTTCTTTTGCCTAAAATATCTAGAACAATTTGCTTTAATGGAATAAAAACGGGCCTTTTGGTTTTGTTCTGAATAATATGAATATGTTTTCTACCATTAAACTCTTCAACTTTTGGATTTTTAAGAAAACCCATAAGGTCTCCAATTCTGAGTCCAGTATAGCAAGCTATGATAAATATATCCCTTATGTTATCAAGATACTTATTTTTAATTTTAAGATTATAAAGAGATAAGATTTCATCTTCCGTAAGATAAGGATGATTAACTTCTTCACTGAACTTTTTGAAATAACGCTTTCTGAATTCACTATTGGAATGAATATCTTCATCAAAGGCTGATCGGATGATTGTTTTGGTTTTTTGTATAATTGAACCAATATAGTTTTTGGAATATCCTTGGTATTGACCATAATCAATAAAGTCATAATAAAATGCTTTGTTGATATCATTAAATTTAAAGTCTTTAATATTATTTGATTCAAGATAATCTCTTAAAAATCTTAACGCATTTTTGTAAGTTGACAGCGTTCCTTTACCAAGAACGCTTCCAGTATTTGGAGATATATGCTCGGAATAGAAATCAATATACCATTGAAAATAATCCATTACTAATTTTGGTTTAGTAGGTTCTTCTAGCTTTTCTTCAACAATTTCTAAAGGTGTGAGGATAGAATTTAGTTTTTCTAGAAGTAATTTTTTATCTATATGAGTAGTATCTTGGCTAAAAGATGAAAGTTCAGAATACACTTTTGTTCTAAGTTCATTTAACCTATTATTTATGTGATCTCCATTCAGAATATCATTAGGAAGTTTTAATAACTGTTTATTAGAATCCCAATATTTTATAGATTGCATTGGAATTGCAAAAGATGTTGACTTACGTATTCTAATGTTTTTGCCAAATCTAAGTTCACAAAGAATGGTTGCGTTTTTTTTACCGTTTCTAATTTTAAATTGAAAATTCATAACCTCATTTATTAGTTCTTAAATTGTATTTTAAGATAAATGATGGTTTCAAATGGCTTTAAATTTGTGACCATTTTTGTGACTACTTATGTCTATTTATGTCCGTTTTAGAGAAATTTTTCTATAAAATTTCATTAAAAACGTTTATAAAACGGCAATTTTGGCACAAAATGGTTTTAAAAACCATTCTGTCGAGGTCACGGAAAAAATCCTAACAATTGGTTAATCAATTAGTTAGGATTTTTTATTTTCTAATGTGATTATATTTAATTTTTAAATGCCTTTTTTTGGTATAAAAACTGTGATTTAAAGTAATTTAAATATCTGTTATTGAATTAATTACCATTTTGGCGTAGGAGTGTTACAATTTTTAACCTACTATTGATTATAAGGTTTTTATTTTTTTAATTCTAACCATTTCTTATAGTCTTCAATAATTTTATTGTCTGTTGCTGGGTAAAGACCAATAATTGACTGTCCTTCATTTACTTTTTCAATAATATAGTTTTCAAATAAAGACATTTCTGTACATTCATTAGCTACCTCGTCTACTATATGAGCAGGAATTACCATGATACCATCATCATCTCCAACTAGAATATCTCCAGGAAATACAGCAACATCACCACATCCAATAGGAACATTAATATCAATAGCTTGATGTAAAGTTAAATTTGTTGGTGCAGATGGTTTTTGATGATATGAGTGAAAATTTAATTTTGAAATCTCTGCACAATCTCTGAAGCCACCATCAGTAACAATTCCTTTAGCACCTCTAACCATAAGCCTTGTAATAAGAATTGATCCTGCAGATGCTGCTCTAGCATCTTTACGACTATCAATAACTAATATACTACCTTTAGGGCACTGTTCAATAGCAACACGCTGCGGATGAGTTTTATCTTTAAAAACAGAAATTGGATTTAAATCTTCTCGTGAAGGAATGTAGCGTAAAGTGAAAGCTTCACCTACCATATTTGTTTCCATTTTTTTTAACGGAACTACATTTTGTATAAATTGATTTTTAAACCCTTTTTTATATAAACATGTAGCAATAGTAGCTGTACTTATGCTAAGTAATTTTTCTCTAGTTTGTTTTGATAATGTCTCCATTAAGTAAATATATGATATAAAGATTTGTTTCTTAAACAAATATACATATATTTGGTAAACCAATCTGGTAAACCAATTATTTTTTATGATGACTATACTAAATAAATTAAGGGCTGTTTTAATAAGTTTTATAGCTATTGCAAGTCTTTTTTTCTTGGTTGTTAACTGTTCTTCGACTGAAAATATTAGTGACGAAGAAACTATAGACCCAAATGGAAATAATGAGGAAGTAGCAATTTATGCTGATATTAATTTTTCAAATTGGAAAATAACACTTCCAATTGACGCTAATAATAATGGTAGCCCAGACGAATATCAACCATCACAACTAGTGAATAACGGCTACCGAACATTAACCCAAGTTAAACCATTTATGTATGATGACACAACAGATGCTTCAATAGTGTTTTATACATATCCAGCTGTTTCAACTGCTAATAGTTCTTATTCAAGAACCGAATTAAGAGAACTAATAAATCCTTCTAATTCTAAAGATAATTGGACTTTAGCTGAAGGAGGTGTAATGACTGGAAAGTTAAAGGTTCAGTCTATTTCAGAAAACTCGCAAAGTAGTAGTACTTATCATAATGTTATAGTTATGCAAATACATGGTATTATTTCACAAGAGGATATGAATACACACAATTTTTCATCTAATAATGGACCTCCATTGCTAAAAATGTATTGGAAAGATGGCTATTTATGGGCTCACAAAAAATCACTTTTAGATGAATCCACTGAAGGGGATGATCTTCTTGATGTGTCTTCAAGTACATGGTACGATATAAAGCACAATTTTGGATATGTTGGTTTTGAGCCTTTTACTTTTAAAATTATTGCTACTCAAGGTAAATTAGAATTACAATTAAACAATAATCCGCCTTTTATATATCAAGATGTTAGTTTATCAAAATGGCCTTTTGAAAACTACTTTAAAGCAGGTAACTATTTGGTAACAACTGAGCCTACAGCTTTTTCTTATATAAAGTATTACAATTTAAATGTAACACATTAACTACTAACAAAATAATAATACAAATTATGAAAACAAAACTACAATTACTATTAATGCTATTGATGACATGTCAATTGGCTAATGCACAATTTTATTTAAGCGAAATTATGGTTGATCCTCCAGGAACCGATGCTCCTAACGAGTATATTGAGATTAGAGGAACAGCTAATGCGCCTTTAACAAATGTTTACCTTTTAACCATTGAAGGAGATGGTAATGATCCTGGTGATGTTAATGAAGTTATTGATTTAACAGGGCAAACTATAGGTTCTAATGGGTATTTAGTACTTTTAACTACAGGTAATGCATATCAAGCTGCATCACTAGTAAACCCTGCAGCTAACGTAGCATTAGATATTAAACCTGCAGATTTAGAAAGTCAATCACACACATTTCTTTTAATTCAAACTACAACACCTCCATCAGACAGTGATGATATTGATAGTGATAATGATGGTATACCAGATGGAAGTCCGTACAATACGTGGACTATTTTAGACGCAATTTCGCTTCTAAAAGATAATGATAGCTCTGCACAAGCATACTGCTATTCTAGTATTGGATTTTTAGAAAATGATTTAGCACAAACACCACCAACTGTATTTCCATCTAGTGGAGTATTAGTTGTTTCTACAGGAGGTACACAATTTGATTATGTTGCAAGAATTGGAAACTCAACAGGTTCTGCATTAACTAACGATGAAACTACTTCTGATTGGGTAGGAGGAGATTTGCCTAGCGGAAATTTACCAAATTGGTATATGGGTTCAACATCAACAGCTGGACAAATTAGAGCATATCCTGAAAGTTTTGAAGGGTCACAATTAAATCATATTGGATCACCAAACCCTTCTCAAAACACTTTATCTGTGAATACTTTTGATTATTCTAATGTTAAAGTTTATCCTAACCCAACTAAAAACATTCTAAATATTGAATCTAATTCTTTTGAAGTTTCTTCAGTAGAAATTCATGATGTTTTAGGAAAAAGAGTATTTCAACAAAATGGGTTAAATAATAACCAAATAGATATATCTAACCTAACTAATGGTATTTATATAATGAAAATTAATGCTGACGGAAAAACATTAACGAGAAAAATTATTAAAGAGTAATTATATCAAAAAACAATTAAGAAAGCCTTTTACAAAAGGCTTTCTTATATTTAGTATGGTTACAACTAAAATCAGAGTATAAAAAAATATAATTGAGTAATTTTATTAATAGTAAAACATAAAAATCATATTTATTACTTTTAATATAACCGAAATATCCTATAACATGAACTTCAAAACTTTTAAATTAATTTTCACACATTATTCAATAATTATAAGTGTTATTTTGTTGTTTAGTGGCTGTTCTGGAAACAAAAATAAAAATTATGTTAACCATAATAAAAAGGTAGAAATAGGGAGCAATGCAAATGACATAATACCATTTTTCCAACATTGGAATTTAATTTTAGGTGATGGATCTAATGTGGGTCAGGCAACAAACTATGAAAACAAAAACTTCTTTTACACTAGCAAAGATAATAGTGGCGATTGGGTAGTATTCAAAACACCTAATGCTGGTAATACTCATGGTACTTCAAACAATACAAGGACTGAACTAGCTCAATTAAAAAAGTGGTCGCCAATGGATGAAGCTAAATTAAGTGCAACAGTGAAAGTAATGAATGTTTCAACTACAGGAGATGCACGAGTTGCATCAACATTTTCTGTGGTAATTGGACAAATTCATAGTGCAGATGGACATGAAAATGAACCATTCAAATTATTTTATAAAAAATTTCCTGGTCATACCAAAGGTTCTGTTTTTTGGAATTATGAAATCAATACTGAAGGTGATGATAATTCAGGCAGATGGGATTATTCATACCCAATTTGGGGTTATGACTTTTCTGTTGTTGGGACAGATAAAAATAAATATCCACCAGAACCAGAAGATGGAATTGCTTTAGGTGAAGAATTAAGTTATGAAGTAGAAGTTAAAGATGGTGTTATGTATCTCACATTTACTAGCGAAGGGCATGAAACAAAAACATTTACCAAAAACCTTATTTCGTCTGAATATGCAGAACGTAAAAACATGCCTACTCAAGTTAAAAACTTATTTGTACCAATAGGTCAAGATGGAGTGGAACGTAAAGAAGCTTACACA
Organism: Aquaticitalea lipolytica; assembly: GCF_014641635.1. Classification (GTDB taxonomy): domain Bacteria; phylum Bacteroidota; class Bacteroidia; order Flavobacteriales; family Flavobacteriaceae; genus Aquaticitalea; species Aquaticitalea lipolytica. The sequence goes on from NZ_BMIC01000003.1 coordinate 7,217, forward strand.
GGTGAAGGGCTCTTTTTTAAACTAGGTTGTTATAATCAAACAAATGGTAAAGATCCTAAAGTGAATAAAGTATGGTGCTCAGGTGCTGAAACACATGGTGGAGATGTCCAAAAACAATATGCAGATGGTAATTACGCCGAGGTTTGGTTTAAATCAGCAAATATCACCATTAGTGATGATGCTATTTCTAATGAAGGGTATTTTCAAGCTAATGATGGTTTAAGTACAAAAACAGTTTATCCAAGTGAAGTAATCCCATTTATGGATAAATTTAAAATGCTAATGGGTGATGGAACGAATGTTGACAATTTGGTTGATTTTGAACATAAAGATTTTTTCTATACAGTAATTGATGGCACTAGACGTTGGGTAGTATATAAAACACCTAATTCTGGTGTTACTTCAAAAAACTCAAGTAACACAAGAACAGAGTTGCATGAAAAAAGAGAATGGACACCTGAAGAAGGAGGTAAGCTCACAGGTACATGCAAGGTTATGCAGGTTTCTACTTCTGGTGATGCCAGAGTTGCTGCCTCTTACTCAGTGGTTGTAGGGCAGATTCATAGTGGCGAAGGGCATGAAAACGAACCACTAAAAATATTTTATAAGAAATTCCCTGGACATAGTAAAGGTTCTGTTTTTTGGAATTATGAAATTAATACTGAAGGTGATGATAATTCTGGAAGATGGGATTATTCTAGTGCAGTTTGGGGACATGATATGTCTGTAATTGGAACAAGTAAAGACGACTATCCTGCTGAACCTGAAAATGGGATTGAATTAGGAGAAGAGTTTAGTTATGAAGTAAATGTTTATGAAGGCATAATGTATTTAACGTTTACAAGTGAAGGGCATGAAACCAAAACGTTTACTAAAAATTTAATTGAATCTGAATACGTAAATACGTCAGACCTGCCAGCTCAAGTTAAGAAATTATTTGTGCCAATTGGTCAAGATGGTACCGAAAGAGCTACCGCTTATAAGGGTGAATTAGGTTATTTTAAACAAGGCGCATATAACCAAACCAACGGGAAAAGCCCTGAAACTAATATGGTTTGGTGTGCAGGTGCCGAGACTTATGGTGGTGATATAGCTAAGCAATATGAAAATGGCTGTTACACTGAGGTATGGTTTAGAGAAGCAACTGTAGGACCTGGTACACCTCAAAAATAGATGTAAGAGCTAGGCAGCAAGAATTGAATTAATATAATAAGAAATATATAGTATGAAAACATTTGGAGCAAGTAAAGAATTTATTTTAGACCAAGATTTAGAGTGGGAAGAAGTTGGTGAAGGTGTAAAAAGAAAAATAATGGGTTATGATGACAAAATCATGCTTGTAAAAGTACATTTTAAAAAAGGAGGAATTGGTTATAAACATGAACATTACCATAGCCAGGTGACTTATGTTGAAAGTGGTGCCTTTGAATTTTCAATTGGCGAGGAAACTAAAACTGTAAAAGGAGGAGACACTGTATATATACCACCACATGTGTTGCATGGAGCTATTTGTAAAGAAGAAGGGATCTTAATAGATGTCTTTAGCCCAATCCGTGAAGACTTTATAAAATAGTTTTCTCATTTTAACAACAATTTTTTTACGAAAATCTTAAAATTTCCAATTTTTTTTACGAAAACGTTGTATTTAACAAAAATTTACATATATTTGGTAAACCAGATTGGTTAACCAATTTATTAATTGGATTTTTAACCATAAAAAAAGGACAGGTGCACACCTATCCTTTTAAGGTAATTACTTCTTTGGAGGGAAGTAAATCTATACATGTCGTGTTTGTCACATAACATATTAAGCAAAAATACAAAACAATTTTATTTATGTTTAACATGAGTTGTGATAAAGTGGATAATTAACGTGATAATAATCTAAAAAAGCACTTTAACAAAAACAACCAATTATGAATTTAAAATTTAAGTTGGCATTAATTATTATAATGGTATTTAATGTCTCATTGTTTGCGCAAGGCGAGTACTTGTTAAAAGGTCAAGTCGTTTCAATAAAAGATACGCAACCTATTCCTGGAGTAAATGTTATTATACAAAACTCTACAAAGGGAACTACAACTGATTTTGATGGTAACTACGAAATTGAAGTAAAAAAAGGAGACGTGCTTCTTTTTTCTTATATAGGTTTTGCTACTCAAGTTGTAATTATTAATAATCAAAAAGAGCTTAACATTTCATTAGTTGAAGACTTAAATAAACTTGATGAAGTTGTTATTGTTGGATATGGTACTCAAAAGAAAAGCCATTTAACGGGTTCAATTTCTAAAGTAGTTAATGAAGGATTAGACCAGATTGCAACGGCGAGAGTAGATGATGCTCTTGTTGGTCAAGTTTCAGGTGTTAATATACAAACTACCGAAGGTGATGCAGGATCTGCTCCAACTATTAGAATTAGAGGAACGGGTTCACTAGCAGGAAGCTCTTCTCCATTAATTGTAGTAGATGGTTTAGCAGTAGATGAAGATTTTTTAGGATCTTTAGATATGAATGATGTTGATTCGTTTGAAGTGCTAAAAGATGCAGCATCATCAGCTATTTACGGTTCTCGAGGTGCAAATGGAGTCATTATGATTACAACTAAAAAAGGTAAGGAAGGAAAAACAAAATTCTCATTCAATACATTTACAGGGCGTAAAGAAGCCAGGCAAAGTGAGGCTTATTATTTTTCAGTTAAAGATGAGGTAGCAAGAGAGCTAGCCGATACAGGTACACTTTCTAGTAGAGCTCAATACATACAATTATTAGGGATTGATAATGATTGGCAAAACATTATTTTTAATGGTGGAACTATTAACAATTTTGCATTTAGTGCAAGAGGAGGAAGTGAACGAACAAAATTTAGTGTTTCTCTAGGCTATTCTCAAGATGAAGGTGTTTTAATTATAGATGATTACAAAAAATATAATGGAAGAATTAGTATTGATTCAAAATTAAGCGACAAATTTACTATTGGAGGTACTTTTTCTCCATCTTATACAAATAGAATACGCTTTGATGGATCAACACATGATATATTAAGACAATCACCTTGGTTGCCTCTTTATTTAGATGAACATTCTATTCAATTTGTAAACCGCTTAAGAGAGAATGGAAGATGGGCAAATGCACAAATAGGTGATTATGCAGAACAGAGAATGTTTGATGACTTCGATTTAAATTCAATGATGCCTGTTGCTTCTGGTGGAACAGATATTAGTGATACATCTAACACTAATCCAGCTGCAAAAGTATTAGAAAGAGATCGTCGTGATCTGAAGTTTAAATTATTCGGAAATTTCTATGCACAATATAACATTACTGATGATCTAACTTTTAGAGGGTCAATAGGTGGAGATTTTCAAAACACAAACAATAGAAGGTTTATAGGAGAAAAATCTAATAATATTGGTCCATCAGCAATTGAGTTAACATTAGCAGATGAAAACGTAATACATATAGTTACTGAGGACTATTTATCTTATAACAAAACGTTTGGAGGTCATGATGTAAGTGCTGTTGCTGGTTTTGCGGCAGAAAAATGGGATACATCTTATAAGAGTATTACTGGTGCAGGATATGAAAACGAATATATTCAAACACTTTCAGCAGCAACTTTAATTAATGAAAAAATATCATTAGACTATCAGAGACGATTATTGTCATTATTTGGAAGATTAAATTATGCTTATGAAGATAAATATCTTGCTTCATTAAGCTTTAGACGAGATGGAGGTTCTGTATTTGGTCCAAATAATAAGTATGGTAATTTCCCTGCAGCATCTCTTGGTTGGGTGATTTCTAAAGAAAACTTTATGAGAGATAGCGAGGTAATTAATAACTTAAAGTTCAGATTTAGTTATGGTGTTACTGGAAACCTAAATTTAGATACAGGAGACGATTTAATTGATAATTACCCTTATATGGCTTTATTAATTGCTTCAACTGCAGTTGTAGATAATAATTTAGTTACTGGTTTTGATCCAATTAATATTGCAAATCCATTTTTACAATGGGAAAGATCTATTGAAATTAATCCAGGAGTTGATTTTGGTTTGTTTAATAATGTGGTTTCTGGTTCATTTGAATTTTATAAAAGAAATAGTGACCAATTATTACTAAACAACCCTATATCTGCTACAACAGGGTTCACAGAAGCTATTGTAAATTTAGGTGAAGTAGAAAATAGAGGTTTTGAACTTGAACTAAGAACAAGAAATGTTTCAAATGAAAACTTTAAATGGACTTCTACTGTATTAGCATCAGTAAACAAAAATGAATTAGTAAGTTTTGGTGATTCAAATGGTCTTATTCAAAATGTTGATGACAAAAGAGCAGCAGAATGGATTAACTTAATAGGAAACCCAATATCATCTTTTTATGGATGGGTTGTTGATCGAGACATTCCATTAGAATATATTATTAATCCGTATTTCCCAATTGGCGCTCAAGCTCAAGATGTTTATGTTAAAGATTTAAATGGAGATGGATTAATTGATGACGATGATAAAACAATTCTTGGCGATCCTTATCCAGATTTAATATGGAGTTTTACTAATGAATTTGAGATTGGAAATGTAGATGTAAGCTTTATGTTTCAAGGAAGTCATGGTGCTGAAGTGAGAAATATGGGAGACCAATATTTATTTAATCATTTTAATAGTTCTCAAGATTTTAATACAGCAACAACTCCAAATCAAGGATTTATTAGAGAGAAAATTTTTACTAATGACATCATTCAAGATGCATCATACATCTCACTTCGTAATGTTAATATTGGTTATAGCTTTTCAAAAGATTTTGCAAATAAGTTAGGATTAAGTAAAGCAAGATTTTATGCAGCAGGTCAAAACCTTTTATATTTTACTGCTGATAATTATACTGGATTTAATCCTGAATCTATTGATAATACAAGTCCAACAACGTATGGATACCAAAGAGCAGGTTCACCAATATACAGAACCATATCACTTGGTCTTAATATAGAATTTTAAAAAATAAATATAAGTAAAAACATATATTATGAAACTATTTAAAAAACCTTATTTCTTAATATTAGCACTAGCATTTTTTGCTTGCGAGGATGATTTTTTGAGTCCTGTACCAACATCTGCAATTGCTGCTGATACATTTTACGCTAATGAAACAGAATTACTCAATGGTGTAATTAATATGTATGACGGAATACAAGGAGTAAATGCTCTTGATAATTCAGATTCAAGATTAAATCACGCTATTCAAATTGAATTTTATGTAACCGAAATGCGAAGTGATAATACTAGAACTAAAAGTAGTGAGGGAGAGGCAGCTCAGTTTGAAAACTATACATTAAGACCAACAAATGGTATTGTGTATGATTACTATCGCAGTTTTTACGATGTTCTTAATAGAGCAAATATAGTATTAGCTAATTTAGGTGTTGCATCAGAAGCTAACGCTCCAAAAATTGAAGCTGAGGCTAAATTCGTTAGAGCTTATGCACATTTTAATTTAGTAAGATTATTTGGAGACATCCCTTTAGCTGATAGAGTTATTGGTATTGCTGATACTGAAATACAATTTACAAGAGTGCCAAAAGCCCAAGTGTATGAGCTTATTGTTAGCGACCTTACAACAGCTATTGCATCATTAGATAACACATATAAAAATAGAGCCTCATTAGCAGCAGCCCAAGCATTATTAGCAAAGGTATATTTAACACTTGGTACTAACTATGTTCAAGCGCAACAATTATGTGAGGCAATTATGGGAAGCGGCTTTGGTTTACAACCTAATTTTAACGATGTGTTTTATACAGAGAACACAAATGAAATTATTTTTGCTATTGGTTTTGTTTCTAACCCAGCAACAGATAGTCAAAGTTTCTCTGCAGAGTGGTTAAACTCTGTTGGTAGATCAAGTGGAGTAAATTATGTTACAACTGAAGCGGCAGCAGCACTTGATGCACTTGGAGGCACAAGAGCTCCTTTTTCTTACCGTTTAGATCCTGCTCAACCTACTCAAAGACAAGTAGCTAAATATTTTCCAAATGGTGAAAACGGAGGCCCAACAGGAGTAGTTTTTACTAGTAACCCTAGAGCAGCAGGTAATGATTGGATTGTAATACGTTATGCCGATGTTTTATTAATGCACGTAGAAGCTATTATGGCTGGAAACAATTCAACTTCAGTACAAGCTGCATTAGATTCTTTTGAGCTTGTTCGTTTACGTGCTGGTTTATTAGGAGATGATGATGGTACTATTACTAAACAAGAGTTATTAGATGAAAGACGTGTGGAGTTGGCTTTCGAAAATCATCGTCTATTCGATTTAATTCGTTTAGGCGCTGCTCAAGATGTGCTTTCGGCATTTTCAGCTGCAAATGGTTATAGTTTTAATTCTACAGATATTTTACTACCAATACCTCAACGTGAAATTAACTTGAGTAGAGGTATGATGCAACAAAATCCTGGTTACTAATAAGATAAATAAAAACAATATTATGAAACTAATAAAACAAACAAGAAAAAAACATAAACTTTATTTGAGTTTAGTTTTTTTGATGATAGCGTCAATAGCCTTAGTGTCATGTGATCCTTCTTTAAGTGCTTTAGAGTTCGATTTACCTGATGAAGGGACTATTGCAGATGCTACACCTCCAGCAGCTAATTTTTCTGCTACTCAAAGCACAATAGACTGGAGAATGTATAATTTTGCAAATTTTTCTACAAGCGCAACAACTTATGCTTGGGATTTTGGAGACGGAAACACTTCAACAGCTATAGATGGAGTTAATACTTATCCAGGAGAAGGAACTTATACAGTTACTTTAACTGCTTCTGATGCATTAGGTGTTACTAGTACCTATTCTGAAATTATTGAAGTGGTTGAGCCAGAAGCGGTAGCAGTTCCTGATCCAATTATAATCAATGCTGACTTTGATTTACTACCTAAATCTTCAGGTTCAGATTGTTCATGCGCTGGATGGATTAACAAAGATATTGGAGACCAAGGTGAGTCTAGTTCTGGTAATGGTGGTTCTAATAACGTTATTAAATTCGACAATAATGAACCAGATCATATATATCAAGAATTTGAAGTTACACCAAATTCATTTTACACAATGACAGTAGTTGTAGCCTTTCAGGGTTCGATAGGAGGATCATATCCTAGCTCACTAGAGTTAAGAGTTTTAGCGGGTTCTGGATACATAAATAGTTATATGCCAACATATTATACTAATACAGTAGACTTCCCACAAGAAGATTGGGGTTATACTTCAATTTCACAGGTTGAAATGGCTGCAAATAATCTTTTAAATGAAACAATTGTTCATCCTAACAATACAAGTTATAATGCTTATACCTTTATTTTTAATTCAGGGGCTAATGATAGCGTTGCTCTATTTGTAAGAGGTATAGGTGGACCTGCTACTGGTGGTGCTGGTGGTAATTTTGGATATAATAGTGGTGATGAGGAAATAAGAATGGATTCTGTAACCATTACTGCAAACAATTAAAAAGGAATAATTTAGTTTATGAATGCATTTAAGGCTTTAATTTTATTGATTGCTTTTAGTATTTCAATCAACGCAAGTTGTCAAAATAAAAAGAGAAACAAATATAAGTTGCCAGAAATAGATTTATCTCATTGGTCGGTAACAACTCCAGCTGTAGGTAAGAATGGTAAACCAATAAGTGTTGAACCTCCTGCTATTATGGAATATGGCACAAATGAAGATTTAAAGCCATATATGTATAACGATTCAATTAAAGGAGCTCTGGTTTTCTATGCATACCCAAGTGAAGCAACTACGGCAAATACAAAATATTCAAGATCAGAATTGAGAGAACAAATGGTTCCAGGTGATAATAACACCAATTGGACCTTTGCCCAAGGAGCTAATATGAAAGGGAAACTTCAAATGGATGAAGTAAGTAGAGGAGCAGATGGGAAATATCACAAAGTCATAATCATGCAAATACATGGTAGGTTAACTAATGAACAACGTGATTTAATTGGTCAAAAAGATAACAATGCGCCTCCAATTTTGAAAATATATTGGCAAAATGGAAAAATAAGAGTAAAAACAAAAATTTTAAAAGACTTGAATGCAACAGGTAATGACTTACTTCATGAAGAAATGTGGGACGATGATGAAGGGTTTAATTTTGAGCAAGAAGTTGGTTTTAAAAAATTCACACTAGAGGTTCAGGTTTCTGAAGGAAAAATGGTTGTTATATTGAATAACAGTGAATATAAAGTGTATGAAAATGTGCATATGAGAAAATGGGGAATTTTTGAAAATTACTTTAAAGCAGGGAATTATTTTCAATCAAGAGATGAAGGAGCATTTGCAAGAGTCAACTATTATAGTTTAGAAGTAACACATTAAGTTTATTTGATTAGTTTAAATTTATGCCTTTTTTGAGTTTTACTGGTCTAAAGCGGATCAGTAAAATTCAAGAAAATTGTTAAAGTTTTTTTTATAAATTTAACATTAAACCTGGTTAACCAATTATAGATTATGAAATTAGAAATACTTACTAAAAATGAAAGCGAGTACATACAGAAAGATATAATCTCAAAGATTAGAGACTTAATAAATTTAAAAAATCTTGAACCTGGCGATAAGTTGCCTTCAGAAAGAAGTCTTTCAGAAAAGTTTGGTGTAACTAGAAGTAACGTTAGAGATGCTATTCAAAAATTAGAACATTATGGTCTTTTAAAATCAATGCCACAAAGTGGCACGTTTGTAGCAAATATTGGTGTTATAGCTATGAATGGTATGATTGAAGATATTTTGCGTTTAGAAGAACCAGATTTTAAATCTTTAGTTGAGACAAGAATTTTGTTAGAGCTTAAAACAGCAAGACTAGCGGCTTTAAGAAGAACTAATGAAGATCTTGTTCAAATGAGAGAGGCTTTAGATGCTTACACAGCAAAAGTACTAAATGGCGAAAATGCAGTTCAAGAAGATTTATTATTTCATTTAGCAATTGCTAAAGCATGTGGCAATAGCACAATGAATACTTTCATGCTAATAATTACACCAGAGATTATTACCAACTTTGAAAAATATCATGTATGTGATAAAAATCAACCAGTTATTGGTATTAAAGAGCATGAGGCAATTTATGAGGCTATAAAAAAGCAAGATACTGAAGAAGCTAAGCAAAAAATGAAAGATCATTTTAAAGAGTTGTATAAGTATTGTTACAACATTTAAAGCTAAATCAATAAAATAATAAAAAGTAAAGTGCACAATTTACTTTTTAAAAAAAATAATAATGGAGGGAAAGTAAATTATTCAGTTAACAATCAGCTAACTGAAAATTAATCAATTTACTTTTAATCATAAAACCGATAAGAGTTCTCATGTATATGAGATTATTCTGTTGTTTTAAAAAATATAAAAAATGAAAGTAAAAGGATTAAGATGGTGGGTTATTGCTCTAATTGCACTTGCAACAGTCATTAATTACATAGATAGACAATCATTAAACGTGCTTTGGCCAGATATATCTGCTGAATTATATCCTGATAAATCAATGGATGAAAGGAAAGCAATATATGGATGGATTTCTTCAGTGTTTTTATTTTCATATGCTTTTGGTCAACTTATTTTCGGAAAAATATTTGATAAAGTTGGATCTCGTATAGGGTTCGTTTTATCCATTGGGTTTTGGTCTATTGCTACAGCTTTACATGCATTTGCTAATAGTGTTATGAGTTTTTCAATTTTTAGATCCATTCTAGGTGTGTCTGAAGCAGGTAATTGGCCTGGAGCAGCAAAAGCAAACGCAGAATGGTTTCCATCAAAAGAAAGAGCATTTGCCCAAGGTATTTTTAATTCTGGCGCAGCCATTGGAGGTATTGTTTCAATACCAGTAATCGCTTTTCTTACAATTTATTTAAGTTGGCAAATGATTTTTGTTGTAGTAGGATTGATAGGATTATTATGGTTAATCCCATGGGTAATATTCATGAAGGCACCACCAAATAAGCATCCTTGGCTTACTGAAGAAGAAAGAGCTTATATTTTGTCTGGACAAAAAAAGCAAGAAACAAAAAATGTAGAACCTTTAGAAGAAGAATATAATCCATCAACTGGAAAAATGTTATCTCATAAGGAAAGTTGGGGAGTAATTATTGCTTCTGCAGCTATAGATCCAATTTGGTGGCTTTTTGTTTTTTGGATTCCAATTTACCTAAATGATGTTTATGGATTTAATGTTCAAGAAATAGGTATTTACGGTTGGGTGCCTTATGTAGGTGCTATGCTTGGAGCCTTTTTTGGAGGTTTGTTAGCCCAAAACAGAATAAAGGCAGGATGGTCTATTAATAAAACCAGAAAAATGGTAATTACATTAGGATGTTTAATAATGCTACCTGCATTATTAATGTTAGCTAATCCAGGTGAACCAATTAATGCTGTAATTATAATGGCAGTAGTTTTATTTGGATTTCAAACAGCAATAGGAAACATACAAACATTGCCAAGTGATTTATTTGGAAAAAATACAGTTGGGACATTATCAGGGTTTGCAGGTATGTCAGCAAAATTTGCAGGAGTGGGTTTAACTATGTTAGTTCCTTTTTTGACATCAGGAGGAAATTATACTCCAGCATTTATTGTAGGAGCAGCTTTAGCTTTTATTGTAATGGCTAGTGTTTGGTTTTTATGTCCAAAAATTGAACCATTAAAAGCAAAAAATTAATATAAAATATTAAATAAATAGATTAAGTATGAGTGATTTAAACAGGAAAGTAGCTGTAATTACAGGAGCTACAGGAGGAATTGGTTTTGAAGTAGCAAAAAGATTGGGTAAAGATGGTTATACTGTTGTTTTAAATGGTATTGAAGATCAAGCAGGTGCTGAAAGAGTAAAAGAGCTAGAGAAACTTGGAATTAATGCAGAATATTATGGTTTTGATGTTACTGACGAAAAACAAGTAACTACAAACATCAATAGCATTGGAAAAAAATATGGTAGAATTGATGTACTTGTTAATAATGCAGGTGGACTAGGTGGAAGATCTAGATTTGAAGACATGACTACTGATTTTTACAGATTTGTTATGGCACTTAATTTAGATTCTGTCTTTTTTGCTTCAAGAGCTGCAATACCTTTCTTGAAAAAGGGAGATAATGCTTCTATTATTAACTTTACGTCAAATGCAGCATGGACTGCAGGTGGACCAGGAGCAGGTGTTTATGGAACATCTAAAGCAGGTGTTCACTCGATAACTAGAGCATTAGCAAAAGACCTTGCTGAATATGGAATCAGAGTAAATGCCGTATCACCAGGTACTATCGATACACCTTTTCATGCTCAAATAAAATCAACAAAACCTGAGGTTTTTGCTTCATGGAAGGATAATATATTATTAGGAAGACTAGGTCAACCAGAAGATGTAGCCTCAGTTATATCATTTTTAGCAAGTAAAGATGCATCTTTTATAACAGCTGAAACTATTCAAATTGGTGGAGGACAAGCTTTAGGAATTTAAAATTAAAAATTTAGTAATTCAAATAGTTTTATTTTTAAATAGATTCTTTTTTAAACCTTTAAGTTTAATTAATTTAGAAGAGTCATTAAATAATAAAACTATTTGGTTTTTAAGAAATTAAGATTAGTAATAAAATTCAAAAAATGAGCAAAGTAGTCACTTTTGGCGAAATTATGTTACGCCTTTCAACCGAACGCCATTTAAGGTTTTCTCAAGCAAAGATGTTTGCAGCTTCTTATGGTGGAGGTGAGTTTAATGTAGCAGTTTCATTGGCCAATTATGGCATTCCAGTTGAATTTGTTACGAGACTTCCAAAAAACGAAATTGGTGCTTGTGCATTAAAAGAAATGCGAAAGTTTAATGTGCAAAATCAAAATGTTATTTATGGTGGTGACCGATTAGGTATTTACTTTCTTGAAACAGGAGCTGGCACAAGAGGAAGTAATGTGGTTTATGATAGAGCAAACAGTTCTATGGCGACGATTGAAAAAGGGTCAATAGATTGGAAAAATGTTTTAAAAGATGCCACATGGTTTCATTGGAGTGGTATTACACCAGCTATATCAAAATCGGCTTCTGATGAATGTATGGAAGCTGTTAAGGCAGCGCATCAATTAGGAATAACAATTTCTTGTGATTTAAATTACAGATCAAAATTGTGGCAATATGGTAAAGCTCCAAGTGAAGTTATGCCACAATTGCTTCACTATAGCAATATTATACTTGGTGATATTGATACAGCATATTTTATGCTAGGTAAAGATAAAGTAGAACCTAATTATCAAGACTTAAAGTCGCTACCTGTGCTTTATGACAGGCTGTTTAAAGAATGTCCAAACCTTGAAATTGTAGCAACAACACTTCGTTATTCGGTAAGTGCTTCACATCAGCGTATAGGAGGAATTTTATATGACGAAAAAAAAATATTTAATGCCGATGTTAAAGAAGTTACACCAGTTGTAGATAGAGTTGGTAGTGGTGATGCATTTATGGGTGGATTGGTTTATGGTTTGGTAAATGATAAAAACAATAAGCAAAGAGCGCTTGATATTGCAGTGGCTGCTTGTTGTTTAAAACACACGATTTCGGGCGATTATAACTTAATAACCTTAGATGAAATCGAAAAATTAATAAGTGGAGATTTTTCAGGAAAAGTCTCAAGATAAAATAAAATTATGGCACAATTTACAAGAATTGAAATTGCTACACTGATGAGTACAACAGGACTAGTGCCTTTGTTTTATCATCATGATATTGAAGTAAGTAAAAAAGTATTAAAAGCTTGCTATGATGGAGGCGCTCGCCTTTTAGAGTTTACAAGCCGAGGTGATTTTGCTTTTGAAGTGTTTGCAGAACTTAATAAATATGCAATCGCAGAACTACCAGGAATGGCTTTAGGAGTTGGGTCGGTTACTGATGCAGCAGCAGCTTCATTATATATGCAGTTAGGAGCTAACTTTATTGTTACGCCTGTTTTGCGTGAAGATATTGCAATAGTTTGTAATCGTCGAAAAGTATTATGGTCGGCAGGTTGTGCTACACTTACAGAAATAGCAAAAGCTGAAGAACTAGGTTGCGAAATAGTGAAATTGTTTCCTGGTGATGCGTACAGTCCAAATTTTGTGAAAGCCATAAAAGGACCTTGTCAATGGACAAGTATTATGCCAACAGGAGGAGTAGAACCTACAAAAGAAAGTTTGGAGTCGTGGTTTAATGCAGGTGTTACCTGTGTTGGTATAGGATCAAAACTTATTGCTAAAGATAGTAAGGGAGTTTTTGATTATTCAAAAATAGAATCACTAACAAAAGCTGCAATAGCTCATATTAAAAAAATTAAAAGCAAGAAATAATGTATCAGTCTGCAATGACCCTTAAAAAAATATCAGTGCTTTCGGGCTATTCGGTTTCTACAGTATCTAAAGCATTAAATGACAAACAAGATATAAGTTTAGAAACTAGAGAAACCATTTTAAGTATTGCAAAAAAGCATAATTATGTGCCTAATTATTATGCAATCTCTTTAAGAAAACAGCAGAACAAAACCTTTGCTATAATTATTCCACAAATTTTCGACAATCTTTATGGAAGATTATTGTCAGAGATTCAAAGCTACACTTTTGACATGGGCTATCGATTGTTAGTTTTTCAGTCATTTACTTCACATAAAAAAGAAAAAGAATGTTTTAAACTAATTAACGACGGAAGTGTTGATGGAGCATTAGTACTATCAAGTTCAAGTAATACGTGCTTAATGGAAAAACTTCAGAATGAGAATACTATTCCAACTATTTTTTTAGAGGCAGAAAAAATCCAACTTGAAGAAGGTAATGTTAAGAGTTTAGCAAAGCACTATTTTAATGAGTTGCTTATAAAAGTACTTTAAGATCAATTTTAATTTTTTATAACACCTAAATTTAATTCTAACATAAGTTAATACTGCCTTCTAATATAACTTCTCTATAGCAGTTTGGCTTATAAATAACAGGTTATTCAAAAAAAATATTTTAGTTGTAAAGCTGTAATGTTTAATCTAGGGCATTTTTGGTTACATACCAACGCCAACCAATAAGAGCCATTTGTAGTTTTGTGGCTTTTGCTAAATCTACTTGTTGTTTAGATAAACTTGGTAAGATAACCTTATTAACTTTAGCTAAAATTTTGAATAATTGCTTTTTCATTTCACAAAAATAATAAAACTTATTCTAGAACTAAGTTCTACATTTTTGATTCTGTTTAATTAATCGAAAAAATTATATCGATTAGTAGTTTAGCAATTGTCATCATAATTTTAAGTTTTAATGATTAATAGGTTAATTTTTTTTGATTGAGTTTTCAATATATATTTTTAGTAATCTTACCTCCAAGAAATTCAATAAAAATTAATGTAATTGAATTTACATTTATAACTAAAAAGATGATAAGTATTTTAATAAAATATATATGGTCTTCAAATAAGTTTCAATTTTATATATAAAATTGATTATATATGTTAAAATGTAATATATGTAGGGCGTTTTCAGTGTGTTTTTTAATTACCAAGACAATATTCATTAATAAAACGACCATTTTTATAAACTTCATCTTTTCCTGTTGCTGCTAATCGTAATTTCTATTTAATTACATTAATGTTAAATAATCGATTTGTTTGTACGTTTTTTATCTATTGAATTTGTAGATGCTTACCTTTGTGTAAAATTGTATTTATGAAAAAAATAATTACACTTCTGTTTTTCTTTTCTATATCATCTTCTATGATGAGTCAATTAGTTATTAATGAGATTGATTGTGATACTCCTGGAATTGATGATAAAGAGTTTGTTGAACTAAGATCTGATACACCTAATTTTCCTTTAGATGGATATGTAGTTGTTTTTTTTAATGGCTCAGCTTCAGGAGGAGATACAAGTTATTTGGCTTTAGATTTAGATGGTTATGAAACTGATATTAATGGGCTTTTGTTAATAGGAAGTACAACGGTTAATCCGTTTCCGCAATATGTAATTGCACCAAATCTCATTCAAAATGGAGCTGACGCAGTTGCTATTTATCAAGCTGATGATTTAGATTTTCCTGATGGAACTTTAGCTTACGTAGACGCAAGTCTTGTAGATGTATTGTTGTATCAAACTAATGATTCAGATGGATTAGGATTAGTTGCAATTTTTTCTGCATTCGATTCAGGTATTCAAATTGAGAATGAAGGCCCAGGAAATAATACGAACTCTATTCAAAGAAATAATGATGGCACTTACTTTACTGGTGTGCCTACACCAAGACAGCTTAACGATGGTAGTGGAGTAGTGCTAAATGGAGTTTTAATTAGTGTAGCTCAAACAATGTATAATGAAGGAGAATCATTTAATATAGTTTTTACTACTGAGCAAAACGTTACAGCAGATCTTAATTTTTCACTAAACTTAAATAACGGAACTTTTAATACTTCAGATTATACAGGTAATACGTCTTTAACCATTCCAAATGGTCAAAACACAACGTCTACTACTATAACTTTAACCGATGATATTCTTGATGAAGGAGATGAAGAAATGATTATTAAATTATCAGGATTACCTCCAAGCTTTGTGTCTCTTAATAATAATTTACGAATTAGAGCAGTAGATAACGATTTTCAAGTGGCTGCTTTTGGTACACCAATAAGTCCTACCTATGGAGTTGTGGCAAGTACGCAACCAAATGGATATTATGATCCTTTAAATGGATTATCTGGAAGTAATTTAAAACAAGCGATGCAAGATATTATTGCAGAAGAAGGTGTTGTAAGAGCGCAAACGTATACAGATATTATTGATATTTTAAAAGAAGCAGACCAAAATCCAGCAAATAGCAACCAAGTTTGGTTAGTTTATAAAGAAATTGGACGTGCAAAATTAGATTATCAAACTACTTCAAATAGTATTGGTAAATGGAATAGAGAACATACTTATCCGCGTTCTAGAGGTGGTTTTAATAGTATAGATTTAGATGATATAGCAGATGGTAAAAATGTGTTTTGGAATACCACTGCAGATTCTTTACGACATGGAAACTCAGATGCCCATGCTTTACGAGCTGCTGATGGTCCAGAAAATAGCAGTAGAGGTAATCAGCATTATGGACAATATAATGGACCAAGTGGTACTTTAGGTAAATTTAAAGGTGATGTAGCTAGAAGTGTTTTTTATATGGCTATTAGATATAATAATCTTGCTATAGTTAATGGTTTTCCTGTGAGTACTGTTGGAGAATTAGGTGATTTAGCAACTCTTTTAGATTGGCATAGAAATGATCCTCCAGATGATTTTGAAATGAATAGAAACAATATAGTTTATACTTGGCAGTTTAATAGAAACCCTTTTATTGACTATCCAGATTTGGTTGAATATATTTGGGGAAATCAAGTAGGTAATGCTTGGGATCCATCATTAAGTATTAATGAGGTTTCAGATTTAAATATTCGATTATATCCTAATCCTGTAAAAGATAAATTATATATTTCTGGAATTGCAAATGAAACTCTTGTTGAAGTTTTTTCGGTCGATGGTCGCAAACTATCTGAAGTTGTAATAAACTCTGATACATCTTTAACCTTTAATCTCAATAACGGAATATATTTACTGAAGATGTTTTCTGAAGGAAAAACAATTACTAAAAAGATTGTAGTACAATAAAAAAAAAGCCCAGTTTTTTAAACTGGGCTTTTTTTATATAAAAGAGTTCTAATTTTTCTTTTTGGTAGTTATTATTATAACACCATCTTTTGCTTTTTTGCCATGTTTTTCTATTGCTTGTGTGCCTTTTAAAACATTAACACTTTCAATAGTATCTGGATTAATGGCATCCATTTCTTCTTTCGTTATTTCCTTTCCGTTTAGGAGGATTAATGGACTTTCGTCTTTACCAGTAAACACTTGAACTTTTTTGTCCTTTTTTTCAACAAATATAACTTCAACATCTTCATCCTTATCACTTGTCCAATTCACTTTATTCTTTTCTTTTTTTAGCCAAATAGTATCTTTACTTTGCTTGCCATCTTTATCTTTCTTGATAAAAATAATATCTTTTTTGTCATTATCATCTAACTCAATAATAGTTTCTTTGTCGTCATCAGAAGTAAAATGAAGCTTTTTTATCTTGTGTTTTTTCTCTTCTTTGCCATCTTTCATAATAATTATTTTTTCTTCAATAATTTCGCCTTCATCATTATCATCGCTAGAAAACACAAAAACATTACTGCCATTACCTGAAGATTGTATTTTATGGTTTCCATCTTCTGTTGTAAAAACATAGCCTTTTACATTATTTAAGCCAATTGTATTAATTGAGACATTATTATTTTCTTCATCAATTATTATGCTTATTGGCTTTATAGGATTATCTGTTGAAATTTGAAAATTGGTGTTAGTCTCATCTGAACTTATTTCAATTTTTATTGAAGTAATTTCACCTTTATCATTACGCTTAATACCTTTAAATTTAGATTCAAAACCTTTGCTTTTAAGTTCATTTTTTAGATTGTCAATATCAGCATCAGTAAAATCTTTAGTAATAACTAAGTCTTTGAGTAATGAAGAATTAGATTTAAAATTTAAATGTTCTGTAGAAGGATTATTTTCTGAAAGATTTTTTTTAACAAGTACTTCTTTAGTATTAAAGCTCATCATAAATAGCGCAATAGCAGGAAGAATTAAAGTATACTTCCATGCATTAAATTTTTTAGATTTTGATTTGTGTAACATAACGATTCGTTTTTTGATTAATGAATTATAGAAATTATTTGTAAGCATCAATTGATGATGCGGAATACTAGCTTTAAGGAGTAGTTTTTGATAGCTTTTTTCGCAATCTGATTGGTTTTGAGCAGTTTGATCTGCTATAAATTCTAAATTTTGTTGAAGCTCCTTTTTATACAACCATACAAATGGGTTAAACCAAAACAGAGTAGTTGCTATATGTGAAAGTAACATATCAATACTATGAAACTGATTTGCATGTACTTGCTCGTGCTTAATGATAAGTGTTAACTCTTCATCGCTAAATTGATTAGGGTTGTAAACAATCCAATTAAAAAATGAAAAAGGAGGTATATCTTTATGTGTTTCAACAAATATGTATTTTCCACTTGTGTATTTTTCATGCGAACTAACTAATTGAAGTAAAGAGAAAAATTGAATGAATAGTCGTCCAAAAAAGAAAATAACACCAGCGTAATAAGTCCATAATAATAGCTGGAACCAATCAAAGGGATTCTCTATAGTTTGTGCTACAATAGAGTCTGTCATAATAATGCCTTCGAAAGTTTGAGGCGAATATTCTATGTATATTGGAATAACTATTGTTGGGATAATTGATGCAACAACTAATCCGAGTAATAAAAACCAACGATTAGTTGCGAAAAATGTCTCACGTTGTAATAATAACTTATAGCATACGTAAAATATAACAACAATAGCACTTGCTTTTAATAGATAGTCCATAATTACTTTTTGTTTTCGATTAATGCAATTATCTCTTTTAGCTCATCCACACTTATTTTTTCTTCTTTAGCAAAAAATGACACAACGTTTTTGTACGAACTGTTAAAATAATTTTCAATAGCAGTATTCATAAAACGCTTTTTATATGCCTCTTTACTTATAATAGGGAAGTATTGGTGTGTTTTTCCGTAAGCATTATAACTTACATAACCTTTTTCTTCCAGATTTCTTATTATAGTAGAAAGCGTATTATAATGTGGTTTGTCATCTGTTATTTCTGCAAGCACGTCTTTTACAAAAGCATTTTCGAGCTTCCATAGAATGTGCATGATTTCTTCTTCTTTATTAGTGAGTTTTTGCATTGATGTGTTTTATTTAATAATTCAAACATATAACTATTTTTATAGTTATACAACTATGAGTGTAGTTATTTAACGAAATTTTTAGTTTTTATTATAAAATGAATGGAAATAGTATCTTCGCTGAAAATTATTTTTCATGAGTTTACTTTGGGTTATTTTAGGACTGATTTTATTAGTTATAGGAGGTGAGTTTTTAGTTCGTTCTTCAGTTGCATTATCTTTTAAATTTAATATTTCTAAGCTAGTCATTGGTATGACAGTGGTTTCGTTTGCCACATCAGCTCCAGAGTTACTCGTGAGTTTGCAGGCTGCATTAGATGGCTCTTCAGATATAGCTTTAGGAAATGTAATTGGTTCTAATATAGCAAACATTGGTTTAGTGTTAGGTATTACAGCTATAATTTCACCATTAGCTATAGATAAGAGTTTTTATAAGCTCAATTGGCCTATGATGATGCTTATCTCTGTTGTTTTGTATTTTATGCTTAGTAGCGGAAATGTGCTCGATTTTAAAGAAGGTTTAGCTTTATTTATTTCTTTAGTTATATTCTTATATATACTTATAAAAAAATCAAAAAGTGAAGCAACAGAAGTTGTTGAAGATATTGATGATGCATTAATGGAAACGTCAAACTTTAAAGTTGTCCTTTGGTTAATAATTGGTGGAGCGGCATTATATTTTGGGAGTGAATGGCTAGTTTTTGGAGCAAAAGAAATGGCATTGTCGTTAGGAGTTAGTGAGCGTGTTATATCTGTAACTATGGTCGCCATTGGTACAAGTGTTCCAGAATTAGCAGCATCTGTAATAGCGGCATTAAAAAAAGAAAAGGCAATTTCTTTAGGAAATTTAATAGGTTCTAATATTTTTAATATTGCATCGGTTTTAGGTTTAACGGCAATGATTCAGCCAATTTCTGTTGATAACCCTCAAATATTGTCTAGTGATATTTTTTGGATGATGGCTTTTTCTGCTGTTTTAATTCCGTTAGTATTTATCCCAAAAAGGTTTGAAATAGGTAGATATAAAGGGCTTATTCTTCTAGTTGCTTATGCAATTTTTATTTTTTTAGCTTTTACAGGAGAAAAATAAAGGGTATAAACAAGCATTTTATCGAATTGTTGACAACTAACCCTATTTTTTTTAGGGTATATTTTATTTTGAATTGATTTTTTGATAGATTTGCCCTATCAAAATTAAATCAAACTTAATAATTATGTCAACATTACGTTTTCACGCCATCAAAGAGACGCTTAATCGCAAGCCTCTTCATATTGAAGAGAATGAGCGTCGTTCAGCAATTTTCGGTTCTAATGTGTTTAATGAAGCAACTATGCGTCAGTATTTGACCAAGGTGGCTTACAAAAGTGTTATGGATGCTATACAGAATGGCACCAAAATAGAAAGAGTTGTCGCAGATCACATTTCTACAGGAATGAAAGAGTGGGCAATTTCTAAAGGAGCAACACATTATACGCATTGGTTTCAGCCTTTAACAGGTGCAACAGCCGAAAAGCATGATGCTTTTTTTGAAACTATAGGAGATGGATTGGCAATTGAAAAGTTTGGTGGAGACCAATTAGTACAACAAGAACCTGATGCATCTAGTTTCCCAAATGGAGGAATTAGAAATACATTCGAAGCTCGTGGTTATACAGCTTGGGATCCTACATCGCCAGCATTTATTTATGGTACAACGCTTTGTATTCCTACAGTTTTTGTTGCTTATACAGGTGAGGCTCTTGATTACAAAACACCATTATTAAGAGCGTTACAAGCTGTTGATAATGCTGCTGTTGCAGTTTGTAAATATTTTGATAAAAATGTAAAGAAGGTTAATGCTTCTTTAGGATGGGAACAAGAATACTTTTTAATTGATAGCGCTTTAGCAGCATCAAGACCAGATATAGTTTTAACAGGACGTACAATGCTTGGTCACTCACCAGCAAAAGGTCAGCAATTAGATGATCACTATTTTGGTTCAATACCAAGTAGAGCTTTAGCATATATGAGAGATTTAGAGACCGAATGTATGTTATTAGGTATTCCAGTAAAAACAAGACATAACGAGGTTGCACCTAACCAATTTGAGTTAGCACCTATTTATGACGAAGCTAATCTTG
Source organism: Aquaticitalea lipolytica (assembly GCF_014641635.1). Classification (GTDB taxonomy): domain Bacteria; phylum Bacteroidota; class Bacteroidia; order Flavobacteriales; family Flavobacteriaceae; genus Aquaticitalea; species Aquaticitalea lipolytica. The sequence goes on from NZ_BMIC01000003.1 coordinate 28,167, forward strand.
CGGTAGACCATAACTCTTTATTAATGGATGTTATGGATAAAGTTGCCGATCGTCATAATTTTAAAGTATTATTTCATGAAAAACCATTCGCAGGAGTTAATGGTTCAGGTAAACATAATAACTGGAGTTTAAGTACAGATACAGGAGTAAATCTTTTAGGTCCTGGGAAAACTCCAATGAGCAATCTTCAATTTTTAACTTTCTTTATTAACACAATTAAGGCAGTTAATGATAATGAAGAGTTGTTGAGAGCTGCAATTGCATCAGCAAGTAATGATCATAGGTTAGGAGCTAATGAAGCACCACCAGCAATTATTTCTGTATTTATTGGATCGCAATTAACTAGTGTTTTAAATGAATTAGAAAATGTAACTACTGGAAAACTATCTCCAGAAGAAAAAACTGATTTAAAACTAAATGTAGTTGGTAAAATTCCTGATGTATTATTAGATAATACTGATAGAAACAGAACTTCACCATTTGCTTTTACAGGTAATAAATTTGAGTTTAGAGCAGTAGGTTCTAAAGCTAATTGTGCTAGTGCGATGACTGTTTTAAATGCAATTGTTGCAAAACAATTAATCGATTTTAAAGCTGAAGTAGATATGCTTATTGAGAAAAAAGACATGAAAAAAGATGATGCTGTCTTTAATGTTTTAAGAGAGTATATCAAAAAATCTAAAAATATTTTATTCGAAGGGAATGGTTATGGTGATGCTTGGCATAAAGAAGCCAAAAAGCGTGGCTTAAGTAATAATAAAACAACACCAGAAGCATTAAAAGCTAAAGTTTCTAAAAAAGCAATTAGTCTTTTTGAAGATTTAGGCATAATGAATAAAATAGAGTCTGAAGCGCGTTATGAAATTGAAATGGAAGAGTACGTATTACGTATTCAGATTGAAGGACGTGTGTTAGGAGATATAGCTCGTAATCATATTGTACCTACAGCTGTAAAGTACCAAAATGTTTTAATTGAAAACGTAAAAGGTCTTAAAGAAATTTATGGTACTGGTTTTAAAAAACACGCAAAAGAGCAAATGGTATTAATTGAAGAAATTTCTGAGCATATCGAGTCAATAAACTCTAACGTTACTAAATTAATAAATGCACGTAAAACTGCTAATACAATTAGTGATATTGAAAAGAAAGCATTAGACTATTGTCATAAAGTAAAACCAATCTTTGATGATATTCGCTACCATTGTGATAAATTAGAGCTTTTAGTTGATGATGAATTATGGCCATTAACTAAATACAGAGAGTTGTTATTTACAAAATAATTAGTAAAACATAAGTTTGCAAAGCCTCGTTCATCGAGGCTTTTGTTATTTAATAGCCTACTTTATACGTATTTCTACGTATGTGATAAGTAAGAAAAAATGTATTTCAACGCATAATTTTACTAATAATCGAAAATGTTGTTAAGGCTTTATAATCAGAGGGTTATTTTCTTAAATTTGTAACGCTATTAATCAATATTTGTAAAGATGAAAAAGTTATTATTAAGCTTAGCGGCTTTGGCTTTTGCAACTTTATTGTTCTCTCAAGACGATTCTAAAGACAATAAAGATAATGCTTCTAAAGATGCAGTTGTTAAGGTTGAGGGCAGTATTAAAACTGCTTCTTAAATAATTTTTAACAATTACAAAGCCTGGTTTTACAATTCATATTTTATTAATGTAATTATGTTTTGTAAACCAAAAAAGACAAACCAATTAGTAACTTAATTTGTTTGTCTTTTTTTATACTATATATTTGACTTGTAAAAATGTAACAATTTGATTGTTAAATTGTTATATTGCGCTCCCCTTTCTAGATAGGAACTTGCAGTCTCTTTTGTTTTAATTAACCGATGTCTAATTAATATTAAAATTGATGATAGCAAAACAGCTTTATATTAAAGCAATCGCTTTTTTTATAATAAGTTTATTTCATACTACACTATTTTCACAAGATTTAGTGCAAACCGAAAATGATAGTTTATTCCGAAACGAAAACTTTAAAGAGTTTAGGGCAAATAATGCAATAGATATTGCTTTAGGAACTTCAGTTATTAATGGAGATTTTGTTGACCCAATGTTCGAAATTTTTACGCACATTGGCTATAAAAGGCATTTAACACCACATTTGAACATTAATTTCGGATATAATAAATTTAACCTAGCCTATAAAGATCAGTTTAATGAAGGCTTTATGTCTTTCGATTTAAATGTTGAGTGTTTATTGCTTCCACATCAAAGATTTTCTCCGTTTGTTTTTGCAGGAGGAGGATATAATGCATCAAATTATTTTAAGCAAACTGCTACTAAATTTCAAGGAGGAGGAGGAATAGAATATATTGTTACTGATGGTTTTGGTCTAAAACTTTATACTGATTATAATTATGTTTTAAGTGATGAGTTAGATGGGTTAATTGCAGGAAATTCTGACGATACATATTTTAGAATAGGTTTTGGTATTAATTATTATTTTGGAGCAAATTCAAGCAAAACCAAATTAAAAAAGGGTGAAAAATCTATTATTAAATCAAACCCAATTATTGATAAAAACTAAATTACAATCCTTATTTTTGCATATCCAAACAAAGTTATGAGTCAAGACATAAGTAAACGATATGCGCAAAGAGGTGTTTCTGCATCTAAAGAAGATGTGCATAACGCTATTAAAAACATCGATAAAGGATTATTTCCACAAGCATTTTGCAAAATTGTACCAGATTATTTAACAAATGATAATGAGTATTGCCTTATTATGCATGCAGATGGTGCAGGTACAAAATCATCACTTGCTTATATGTATTGGAAAGAAACTGGAGATATTTCAGTTTGGAAAGGTATCGCTCAAGATGCCTTGATTATGAATATTGACGACTTGTTATGCGTAGGAGCTACAGATAATATTATGTTATCATCAACCATTGGTAGAAATAAGAATTTAATAACAGGAGAAGTTATTTCGGCAATCATCAATGGTACAGAAGAATTAATTTCTGAATTAAAATCGTTTGGAGTTACAATTCATTCAACAGGAGGCGAAACTGCTGATGTTGGAGATTTAGTTCGCACAATAATTGTTGATTCTACTGTAACAGCGCGTATGAAGCGTAGTGATGTTATTGATAATGCAAATATAAAAGCAGGCGATGTTATAGTTGGCTTGTCATCGTCAGGTCAAGCTACTTACGAGAAAACATATAATGGAGGAATGGGAAGTAATGGATTAACATCTGCACGTCATGATGTGTTTCATAACTATTTAGCTGAAAAATTTCCTGAAAGTTTTGATGCTTCAGTACCTAAAAATTTAGTGTATTCTGGACAGGTAAAATTAACCGATAAAGTAGAAAACTCCCCAATTGATGCTGGTAAATTAGTATTATCGCCAACAAGAACCTATGCGCCAATCATTAAAAAAATACTATCAAAATACAATTCGAAAGACATTCATGGAATGGTGCATTGTAGTGGAGGAGCCCAAACCAAAATTCTTCATTTTATAAACAATCTACATATTATAAAAGATAATTTATTTTCAATTCCACCACTTTTTAAACTAATACAAGAACAATCAAAAACAGATTGGAAAGAAATGTATCAAGTATTTAATTGTGGGCATCGTATGGAGTTGTATGTAGCTCCAGAAGTAGCTGAAGATTTAATTTCTATTTCTAAATCATTTAATGTCGATGCTCAAATTGTTGGTAGAGTTGAAGCATCATCAGAAAAGAAATTAACTATAAAAAGCGAGTTTGGAGTTTTTGAGTATTAGTCTAAACTCCCAATACTTAAATATTTATAATCTTCAAGTTCTTCAAGGTTATTAATAAGTTTTGTGCATCCATTTTTTAGTAAGTATAGTTCATCTGAAGTGTCAATAACATCTCTAAAATAATGATCGGTAATTATAATGGCTTTAGTTTGCTTTTCAATAGCAATTAAGCGTTTAAATTTTTCAATGTACAAAGGTGCGATATGGGAAAAAGGTTCATCTAGTATAACAATTTCATTTTTACTCTTTAAAATCAAATAAGTTTCCAAAACACGACGCTCACCTCCAGAAAGACTATTTATTTTTGAATTTTTAAACAAAGAAAAACTTTCAAAAACAGTAATAAATTCTAACCAATCTAAACGAAATAATTTAAATACAGTTTTAACCTTTATGTTATTTGGAGTTAATGCATGTTGAGGTAAAAAACCAACACAATTGATTGTGTAAAGTGGTTTCAAAATAGGCTCATTATCTATTCTGATTAATTTATACTTTGGTTGTAAAGAACCAAAAATAATATTCATTAAACAGCTTTTGCCACTACCATTGCTTCCAAGAATCCCAGTGACTTTTCCTGTTTCAGCTTTTAAATAAACACCATTGAGAATTCGCTTGCTAGAAAAATAAAGTTCAATACTATCTATTTCTAAAATCATATAAATTCTTGCATAATGAGTAAAAAGCCAATGGTAATAAAAACATCAATTAAAAATATAGCAGAAAATAGTTTAAAGGTTGAAATACCCAAGTTTTTGTAAAAAATAAGTTTTCTTTCTCTATTGGTTTCGTTAATGAGATACCAAACAAAAATAGTAAGTAATAATTTAGTAATTACAGTAGTAAATATATGTGGATTAACAATTATAATTAATACATTAACTGCAAAGGACCAAATAAATAAAGGTCTATAAAATAAAAGTATAGCTTCAAATCGTTGCATCATAGGATTAGAACGTATATAAGTTAGATATATTTTTAAAATTTCCAATCAGCAGTATATATTCTTGCTTCTAAATGCAAAATGGTCTTGATTCTATTTGATAAATTATCGTATTTTTGCAGCACAATTTAAACGATAAATGTTAGAGAAATTACAAATAGTAAAGCAACGATTTGATGAGGTTAGTGATTTAATCATTCAGCCTGATATAATGACAGATCAAAAGCGATATATAGAGCTCAATAAAGAGTATAAAGATTTACGTCTATTAATGAATAAACGTGATGAATATTTAGAGCTTACCAATAATTTGCAGGAAGCGGAAGAAATTTTGGCAACTGGAAAAGATCCAGAAATGTTAGAAATGGCTAAAATGCAATACGAAGAAGCTAAAGAAGGAATCCCTAAGTTAGAAGACGATATTCGTTTTATGTTAATTCCTAAAGATCCTGAGGATACTAAAAATGCCGTAATGGAACTTCGTGCTGGAACTGGTGGAGATGAAGCTAGTATTTTTGCAGGTGACTTATTTAGAATGTACACTAAATATTGCGAAAGCAAAGGTTGGAAGGTTGATGTAGTAGATTATAGTGAAGGAACTAATGGTGGATTTAAAGAAATTCAGTTTGAAGTTGTTGGTGAAGATGTTTATGGAACTTTAAAGTTTGAAGCAGGTGTACATCGTGTACAACGTGTGCCACAAACAGAAACTCAAGGACGTGTACATACAAGTGCTGCAACAGTTATGGTGTTTCCTGAAGCTGAAGAGTTTGATATAGAAATCAATCCAAAAGATGTACGTATCGATTTTTTCTGTTCGTCAGGACCTGGAGGTCAATCTGTAAATACAACTTATTCTGCAGTACGATTAACACACATTCCAACAGGATTAGTAGCACAATGTCAAGATCAAAAATCGCAACATAAAAATAAAGAGAAAGCATTTAAAGTATTACGTTCTCGTTTATATGATATGGAGTTGGCAAAGAAAATGGAAGAAGATGCTGCAAAACGTGGCTCAATGGTGTCATCTGGAGATAGAAGTGCAAAAATTAGAACATATAACTATCCTCAAGGACGTGTTACAGATCACAGAATCGGACTAACATTATACGATTTAGGTAATATTGTTAATGGAGATATACAACGTATTATTGATGAGCTTCAACTAGCTGAAAACACTGAGAAGTTAAAAGCTAATACAGATGTAATTTAAATAACCAGCCTCTTTTTTGAGGCTTTTTTTATGCTATGACAACACAACAACTTATAAGTCAAATACACAAAAAGAAATCCTTTCTCTGCATAGGATTAGATGTCGATTTAAATAAAATTCCGAAGCATCTACTACAAACTGAAGATCCTATTTTTGAGTTTAACAAAGCAATTATCGATGCTACTCATCATTTGTGTGTTGCTTATAAACCAAACACAGCTTTTTATGAAGCTTACGGATTAAAAGGATGGAAAGCTTTAGAAAAAACAATCAATTACATCAATCAAAACCATCCAGAAATTTTTACAATTGCTGATGCTAAACGTGGTGATATTGGTAACACCAGTAGTATGTATGCCAAAGCTTTTCTTGAAGATTTAGCTTTCGACAGTGTAACTGTAGCGCCTTACATGGGAAAAGATTCTGTTGAGCCTTTTCTTGCTTTTAAAAATAAGCACACTATACTTTTAGCATTAACATCTAATGAAGGAGCTTTCGATTTTCAGACCAAAAATGTTGACGGAAAAGAATTATATAAACAAGTTCTTGAAACCTCTAAAACTTGGAAAAACTCAGAAAACTTAATGTATGTTGTTGGTGCTACAAAAGCAGAATATTTTGCTGAAATAAGACGTATAATTCCTGATAGCTTTTTACTAGTTCCAGGAGTTGGTGCCCAAGGTGGTAATCTTCAAGATGTTTGTAAATATGGTATGAATAGTAATATAGGATTGCTAATAAATTCTTCTCGCGGAATTATTTATGCTTCAAATAATAATGATTTTGCAGAGGCTGCTGCTACTAAAGCAAAAGAACTTCAACAAGAAATGGAAATTATTTTGAGTAAGTAGTTGGGTTTCTATCTGAAGTAAGGCTGTAAACTGCAACTGTGACTGATAACTATTTTTATGAAAGACCAACTTAATCGTAAACTTCAATTACAAGGTACGCCAAAACGTATCGTTTCATTGGTGCCTTCGCAAACCGAGTTACTTTACGATTTAGGGCTGGAATCTTCAATAGTTGGGATTACCAAATTTTGTATTCATCCTAATCATTTCAAAAAAAGTAAAATTATTGTTGGTGGTACAAAGGAGGTTAATTTTGAAAAAATTAATGCACTTCAACCAGATATAATTTTGTGTAATAAGGAAGAAAACACAAAAGAAATGATTCTGGAATTAGAAAAAATTGCTCCTGTACATATAAGTGATATTTATACTATTAAGGACTGTTTGCAATTAATAAAAATGTATGGTGAGCTGTTTTTAAAGGAAAATAAGGCTACACAAATTATTAAAGAGATAAGCATAAAAGAGACTGATTTTAAAGAGTTTATAAAAGATAAACCAAAAATGAATGTAGCTTATTTTATTTGGAAAAATCCTTGGATGGTAGCTGCTAAACAAACATTTATTGATGAAATGTTGCAGTTAAATAAATTTGAAAACCACTTTGGTAATTTTGAACGCTACCCAGAAATTGAACTTAAAACATATTCTTCTGTCAATTTAGTATTGCTTTCTAGTGAACCGTTTCCATTTAAAGAAAAACATAAAACAGAAATTTCAAAATTTTTCCCTAATGCAAAAATTGTAATTGTTGATGGAGAATCATTTTCTTGGTATGGTTCAAGACTTTTAAAAGCATTCGATTATTTTAAAAGTTTAAATCTTTCAAGATAACAATGCAATTGCTCTTAATAGATATTAAATCTCTAATTAGAAGTAGTTGTCAATAGTGTTTCTCTGTTTAAGTATTTAAGTCTGTTAAGCTTGTTTAATAGTTTTATTGCTTTGTATTCAGAAAAATCACTTAATGCAGAGTCAGTTTGACGAAAATTGTAGGCTTGTTCTATTAACTGCTTATATTTTTGCTGCAGTATAAGTTGATGGGTCTTTATTTCAGAATGTGATTTCATGATGCTACAACTTTTGTGAACCTTAAATATATCTAAAAATTTATTATTCAACAAGTTAAAGTTGTGCTATGTTGAAAAAAAATCGAGATATGTGTATACCTCGATTTATAACCAACTAACTAATTCAAAATTAAAGACAAATATGATATTCTTCGTTTTGAGGTACAAAGATGATATTCTGTTTATAATCTAATGTTATGTTAATATTAGTATTAGATTAACTCTCAATTATTAACTTTAAAACAATACAAATAAATAATCATGAAACTAATACTACTTTTTTTATCGCTTTCTTTAGGATTAACAATGCATGCTCAAATTAATACATGCAATTGTTGTACAGATAAACATACTGAGTTTGATTTTTGGATTGGAAATTGGTCTGTAACTAATCCAGATGGAACAACTGCAGGAAAAAACACAATAGAAAAGGTTCAAGATAATTGTGTTTTAAGAGAGAATTGGACAAGTGCTAATGGGAATTTTACAGGTACGAGTAATAATTTTTATAATTTTAAAACTAAACAATGGGAGCAAATCTGGGTTGATAACCAAGGTCAGAGTTTGCACCTTAAAGGAAATAGAATAGGTAACCAAATGATTTTAAAAACAGATGAAGAACTTAATAAAGATGGTATTCCTTTTTTTCATCGTGTTACTTGGACAAAAAATAGTGATGGTACAGTTCGTCAGTTATGGGAAACAATTACAAATAGTAAAGAGGTAACTGTTGCTTTTGATGGATTATATAAAAAAGAATAAGTTAATCTTGTAAAGCAAAAACTTTTTTTAGTAAATCTGTACTTCTTGATGATACCTTGTCACGAATTTCCTTTTCTTCAACAGCAATCATAGTATAAACACCCTTTAATGCTTCAGTGGTAACATAATTTGTTAAATCAGGATTTACATCTGTTGTAAATGGTATAGCGTTATACTTATTAATAAGATTAGCCCAAATTTGATCTGCTCCAACTTTAGAAAAAGAATTATTTATTACAGGATGAAATTTGTCATATAAAGCTGTTTGGGTTTTACTAGTTAAGTACTGAGTTGCTGCATCATCTTGACCTAAAAGAATATTTTTAGCATCAGAAAAAGTAATATCTTTTACAGCATTAACAAAAATTGGTGTTGCTTCTTTAACAGCATCTTCGGCAGCTCTGTTTAAAACCTTTAAGCCTTCATCAGCAAGGCTACTTAAACCAATATCACGCAAACCTTTATCTACTTTTTGCAGTTCTTCTGGTAATAATATTTTTACTAACTCATTCTTATAAAAGCCATCTTTTTGAGTTAATTTACTTACTTGCTTTTCAATTCCAAAATCAAGAGCTTCGCGCAAACCTGCAGCAATATCGGCATTACTTAATACACTACCTTGAGGTAATTGGTTTACTACATTTTGTAATTCGCTACACGCTGTAAGGTTAAAAAATAAAATGAATGCTAAAAATTTACGAATCATAGGTCTCGGTTTTTTATCTTTAACAAAGATAAGTTATACATATGAAACCATTTCAAATACCATTCCTAATATTAATTTTTGCCACTTTTTTATTTAATTGTAAATCCGAACCTAAGAATTTAGTACCAGATAACCAAGGTCAATACATTACGGTTCTTGGAGTTGCTCAAGATGCTGGTTATCCACAAATAGACTGTAATAAAGAATGTTGTAAACGATTTCATGAAGGAAAAGAACTTAAAAAGCTAGTGTCTTGCCTTGGATTGGTTGATAAAATTGTAGGGAAGAAGTATATATTTGATGCTACTCCAGATATAACAGCACAAACGGAAATATTAAAGTCTAAACATCTTGTAAGCGATAAAATTATTGATGGTGTTTTCTTAACACATGCTCATATTGGGCATTATACTGGTTTAATGCAATTTGGAAGAGAAGCATTAGGAGGTAATAATATTCCTGTGTATGTAATGCCAAAAATGAAATCTTTTTTAGAGCAAAACGGACCATGGAGCCAGCTTGTAAGTTTAAACAATATTGAGTTAAGAGCATTGCAAAACGATTCAACAATTGTATTAAATAATCATTTAAAAGTTACTCCTTTTTTAGTGCCACATCGTGATGAATATTCAGAAACTGTTGGCTATAAAATTGAAGGCAAAAACAAGTCAGCTTTGTTCATTCCAGATATTAATAAATGGAAACTTTGGAAAAAGAATATTGTAGATGAAGTTAAAAAAGTAGATTATGCTTTTATTGATGCCACTTTTTTTAAAGAAGGAGAAATTAACAGACCCATGAGCGAGGTTCCACATCCATTTATTGAAGAGACAATTAAATTATTCGAAAACGAATCAAAAGAAACAAAAGCTAAAGTTGTTTTTATTCATTTTAACCATACTAATCCTGCACTATTGCAGACACATGCTTTAAAAGATAGTATTCAAAACTTAGGATTCAAATTTGCTAAAGAAGGAACAAATTTTCAACTTTAAAATATTTAGTTTATTCTCTAAAATGCTTCTAAATCTTTGAATAATCCTTAAATTTGCAGCATTCTAACTAGATATAATTATCAATGAAGCAAGTAGCGCCTTATAACCCAAAATATAAAGTACGTATTGTCACAGCCGCATCATTATTTGATGGTCATGACGCATCAATTAATATTATGCGTCGTATAATACAAGCAACAGGAGTAGAAGTCATCCATTTAGGACACGATAGAAGTGTTGAAGAAGTTGTTAATACTGCTATACAAGAAGATGCCAATGCAATTTGTTTAACCTCTTATCAAGGTGGTCATAACGAATACTTTAAGTATATGTACGATTTACTTAAAGAAAAAGGAGCAGAGCACATCAAGATATTTGGTGGAGGTGGAGGAGTAATCCTTCCTTCAGAAATAAAAGAATTGATGGATTATGGTATCGCTCGTATTTATTCACCAGATGATGGTCGTGAAATGGGATTGCAAGGCATGATTAATGATTTGGTTAAACAATCTGATTTTGCTGTAGGCGACTCATTAAATGGAGAAATAGATGCATTGGTGAAAAAGAATCCAAAAGCAATTGCAAGAGTTATTTCTTCAGCTGAGAACTTCCCTGAAGTAGCAAAAGAAACACTTAATAAAATTCATGCTAAAAATAAAACATCTAAAACACCAGTTTTAGGAATCACAGGGACTGGAGGAGCTGGTAAGTCCTCTTTAGTTGATGAGTTGGTTCGTCGTTTTTTAATCGATTTTCCTGAAAAAACAATTGGTTTAATCTCTGTAGATCCTTCGAAACGTAAAACAGGAGGCGCACTTTTAGGTGATCGTATTCGTATGAATGCTATTAACAATTCTCGTGTGTATATGCGTAGTTTAGCAACACGACAATCTAACTTAGCGCTTTCAAAATATGTTCATGAAGCTATTGAAGTTTTAAAAGCTGCTGAGTACGATTTAATTATTTTAGAAACTTCAGGTATTGGTCAATCTGATACCGAAATTATTGAGCATAGCGATGTATCTCTTTATGTGATGACGCCAGAATTTGGTGCTGCAACGCAGTTGGAAAAAATTGATATGCTTGATTTTGCTGATTTAGTAGCAATTAATAAATTCGATAAACGAGGTTCGTTAGATGCACTTCGTGATGTGAAAAAACAGTACATGCGTAATAATAATCTTTGGGATACGCCTCAAGATGAGTTGCCAGTATTCGGAACCATTGCATCGCAATTTAATGATCCAGGAATGAATACGCTTTATAAAGCTGTAATGGATAAGTTGGTTGAAAAGGCAGATAGCGAATTAAAATCTAAGTTTGAGATTTCTAAAGAAATGAGCGAAAAGATTTTTGTGATTCCACCTTCAAGAACGCGTTACTTATCTGAAATTGCTGAAAATAATAGAGCTTATGATAAAACAGCTAACGAACAAGTAGAAGTTGCTCAACGATTATACGGAATTTATAAAACTGTAGAATCTGTAATTGGTAAAACTCCAGAATTAGATAAAGCAGGAATCGATTCTAATTCTATTGAATCTAAAGAAAATAAAGATTTTATAAAACTTTTAGTTGGAGAATTCGACAGAGTAAAACTTAATTTAGACCCTTACAATTGGGAAGTTATTACAGGTTGGAATGATAAAGTTAATAAATATAAAAACCCTATTTATTCATTTAAAGTAAGAGGGAAAGAAATTAAAATAGAAACACATACAGAATCACTATCTCACACGCAAATTCCTAAAGTAGCTTTGCCTAAGTATCAAGCTTGGGGAGATATTTTACGTTGGACATTACAAGAAAATGTACCAGGAGAATTCCCTTATACGTCAGGATTATATCCTTTTAAACGTACAGGTGAAGATCCAGCACGTATGTTTGCAGGAGAAGGTGGGCCAGAACGCACAAACCGTCGTTTTCATTATGTGAGTGCTGGATTGCCAGCAAAACGTTTGTCAACTGCTTTTGATAGTGTTACACTTTATGGTAACGATCCAGACTACAGGCCAGACATCTATGGAAAAATAGGAAATGCTGGTGTTAGTATTTGTTGCTTGGATGATGCCAAAAAATTGTATTCAGGATTTAATTTAGCAGATGTTATGACCTCTGTTAGTATGACAATTAATGGTCCTGCACCAATGTTATTAGGTTTCTTTATGAATGCTGCCATCGATCAGCAATGTGAAATCTACATTAAAGAAAACGGATTAGAAAAAGAAGTAGAAGCTAAAATTACTAAGATTTATAAGGGAAAAACACGTCCATCTTATAATGGCGATTTACCAGAAGGTAACGACGGATTAGGACTAATGCTTTTAGGTGTTACAGGAGATCAAGTATTACCTGCTAATGTTTATGCCGAAATTAAAAAGAATACCATTGCTCAAGTTAGAGGAACGGTTCAAGCTGATATATTAAAAGAAGATCAAGCTCAAAACACATGTATTTTCTCTACAGAGTTCGCATTGCGTTTAATGGGAGATGTTCAAGAGTATTTTATCGAAAATAATGTTAGAAACTTTTATAGTGTGTCTATCTCTGGATATCATATTGCTGAAGCTGGAGCAAATCCAATTACACAACTTGCCTTAACTTTATCTAATGGATTTACTTATGTAGAATACTACTTAAGTAGAGGAATGAATATCAACGATTTTGGACCAAACTTATCGTTCTTTTTCTCAAATGGTATCGATCCAGAATATGCAGTTATTGGTCGTGTAGCTCGTAAAATTTGGGCAAAAGCCATGAAGAATAAATATGGAGCAGATGCAAGAGCGCAAATGTTAAAATACCATATTCAAACTTCAGGTAGAAGCTTACATGCTCAAGAGATTGATTTTAACGATATTCGTACAACACTACAGGCTTTGTATGCAATTTATGATAACTGTAATTCACTACATACCAATGCGTATGACGAAGCTATAACAACACCAACTGAAGAAAGTGTTAGAAGAGCAATGGCAATTCAGTTAATTATAAATAAAGAATTAGGTTTAGCTAAAAACGAAAACCCAATTCAAGGGTCATTTATTATAGAAGAATTAACCGATTTAGTTGAAGAAGCTGTTTTGGCAGAGTTTGATAGAATTACCGAAAGAGGAGGTGTTCTTGGTGCTATGGAAACTATGTATCAACGTAGTAAAATACAAGAAGAAAGCTTGTATTATGAAACTTTAAAGCATAATGGTGAATTTCCAATAATAGGTGTTAACACGTTTTTAAGTAGCTCAGGCTCACCAACAATCCAGCCAAAAGAAGTTATTAGAGCCACTGAAGAAGAAAAACTTTTCCAAATAAAAACTTTAGAGAATCTTCATAAAGCAAACGATACAAAAGCATTATTAAAAAACCTTCAAACAAAAGCTATTCATAACGAAAACATTTTTGAAGCACTAATGGATGTTTGTAAAGTATGTTCACTTGGCGAAATTACATCAGCTTTATTTGAAGTTGGAGGTCAGTATCGAAGAAATATGTAAACTTACTTAAGTTGCTTATCACAAGTGCGATGAGGTAACTTTATAAATTATAAAAAATCCCAACTGTGTTATATGGTTGGGATTTTTGTTGTTAAAAGCCAGGCTATTGGTCGTTAATTTTTGTACTGTATTGTCTTTTAAAGATTGAAATTTACCGCTTATCTAAATAGTTGTGCAGAAGACTTAAAGTGCTCGTAAATTTGTGTTACCCTCAATTTACAAACTGAAGTTTAATCAAAATTATATAGATATGGAAGCTACTTTAAATTATCGTTTTCAAAGAAGATCAAAAAATTATTTCGATTGGCTACTGTACACAATTAAATCTGAAAAATATTTTGAAGCTCAAAGTCAGATTGTGACCTCAGATAGTTATGGTTTAAAATTGAGTCTTTAAACTTATTACAAAGTCAACATCCAAGAATGTTGCAATTTTTTAAATTTTTTCAACTCACTACGTAAAATTGGTAAATAATCTCTACCATTACTATTACTGCGTTCTAAACGTTTACAGTTTTTATAAAGCATATTAGTTAAACGCTCTAATGTTTCCACATGCTTATGCTTTTTGTCTGAGTAGCGTTCTAATTCAGCATTAACAATTTCTGGTGCTAAATTAACAGATTGCTGTACGATATCTCCTGAAAAGTAAATATTATCATCTTCTGTGCCATCTGGTCTCAAATACGCTAAATCTTGATTAAGGTAAGTGGAGATGCTTCTGGATAATATAATAATTTCCATAGCCTTTTGATATATAGGCAGTTCAGAAAGATGAGATGGGATATTGTAGTACATTTTTAATAGCAATTTCATCAAAATTAGTGACAAGTAATGATTTTAGGCAATTGATTTTAAAGTAAAACGTTATATTTGCTTTAAATATTAAGTTTTTTGATTAGTTTTAGTTTAAAATGAATATAGATTCTCTTAATTGGAAGATTTTAAAATGCTTACAGCAAAATGCTAGGCAATCTAATGCGGAAATTGGAAGGCAAGTTGGTATAAGTTCACCTGCAGTTTCCGAACGTATTAAAAGAATGGAAGATGCTGGTATTATTCAAGGATATAAAACTTCAATATCGCCTTTAGATGCTGGTTATCAATTAAAAGCGCTTATTACTTTGCGTGCTTTTATGGGTATGCTTAAACCATTTTTAGAAAAAGTTAAAACCTATGATGAGGTTTTAAACTGTTATCGTATTACAGGAAATGAAAACATTGTGATGGAAGTAGTTTTAAAAAACCAAAAACACCTTGAAAACTTTATTGACCAACTTATTATTTATGGCGAGACCAAAACGCAAATTGTATTGTCTCATGTTATAAAGTATAATGAAGTTAAACCAGTAAAGTAATTACTTTACTATAACCAGATGCTTAACTTTATCAAGGTTCCAATCAATAACCAATCCACTAGCTAAACTTTTAGCAATGTCTTTCCCATAAAGATATTCACATAAATACAAAGCGGCTTCAAAGCTTTTTGCTCCACCAGCTGAAGTAATATATTTTCCATCATGTACAAAAAGAACATCTTTTCTAATGTCTAAATCTGGAAACATTTCTCGCATAGCATCTATATCACTTGGAAAAGTTGTAGATACTGCATCATTAAGTAAACCAGCTTTAGCTAATACAAAAGCACCATCACAATGCGAAGTTACAAATAGAGCTTCTTTATCTACTTTTTTAATAAAATTTAGCATTATATCATCTTTTAAATCAGTATCTAAATGATGTTTGGCACTTGGTACAACCAAGATATCAATTTTTGGCAGCGAATCATTTACATAATTAAAATCTGGAATGATTCGCATACCTTCAAAAGTTGTAATTGCATTATCTGTATTAGCAACTGTAAACACATTCATTGGTTTAATACTATCTCTAAAAATAGTATGTTGAAAAATATCGAAAGGCGCTGTTAACTCTGTGTTGTATGTGCCATCCATAATTAAAAATGCAACATTATAACGATTAGGTTCTAGCTTTGGCAATACCTTTTCTGTTTTTAACTCAACAATTTTTTCGTCTTTCTTTTCAAAAGAATTACAGCTTATAAATAACAAAGCATATAGTATATATATTATATTTTTCATAATCATTTTTTAATTATTGAGCCTCACTATTAGATTTCATGAATTTTTTAAGAAGGATTAATAAAACTAATCCAATACACCCTAAAATAACCATTAAAATCCATGTATTATCAAAACCAAGACTATCAATCATTTGAAAACCGAGATTATGTGCAAATACATGAGAAATTGAAAATGCAATACTATATAAGGCCATGTATTCTCCTTGAAGCCCTCGTTTAGATCGCTTTAAAGAAAATGCATTTGAAAATGGAAATACAATCATCTCACCAAAAGTGACAATTATCATACTAACTACTATTAAAACAATTAATGTGTTATACATTAAAAACAAGTAGCTCACAGTAGTTAATAATAAACCAAAAATCATTAAACCAACTTTTGTATATCCTTTCTGTTCCAGCCACTTTATGAGTGGCATCTCAAATACAAAAATTAGAATACCATTTAAGGCCATTAATAATCCGATTTCAAATTCTGATAAACCAACGCCCTCTTTATAAAAGTAAGGAAGTGTTGATAGAAATTGTAAGAAGACAACGCCAAAAATTACCATGGCAAAGAAAAATATCAAAAATGGTTTGTCTTTATATGCAGATTTAGGATTAGGATTAATCTCCATATCTAATATTTTTACCTTTTTAGGATGCAAAACATTAAGCAATACAATAGCTGCAATCATACAAGTAATGCCATCTACCCAAAATAGGCCTCCATAACTCATAGTTGTAATAATTAATCCTCCAATAGCAGGACCAGCAGAAAAACCTAGGTTTATAGCTAAACGAATTAAGGTCACACTTCGAGTTTTATTTTCGTGTTTACTATAAGCACTTAATGCAACAAACATAGCAGGTCTAAACATGTCTGCAACTGTCATAAGTATAAAAATACCAATACAAATACTTGTAAAAGTGTTTAAAAACTGAAAGCCAATAAATAAAAGTCCACTTAATAAAAGGCTAAAAATCATTACTTTATAATAGCCAATCATGTCTGTAAGCTTACCGCCAATCCATGAGCCTGCTATAGAGCCTAATCCAAAAGCAGTCATAATCCAAGCAACATCATCTAAAGAGAACTCTAGATTTGTAGTTAAATACGGAGACAAAAATGGGATAACCATTGTGCCAGCTCTGTTAATAAGTGTTACAAGTGCAAGCCACCAAACTTCTTTAGATAATCCTCTAAATGTATTTATGTAGCCATGACCTAAATTGTAGTATAAATAATTAAAAAGTTTCATTTTTGATTTATTAGTATAAAAATAAAAAGTCCAACATCAATGTTGGACTTTTATATATAGTATTATTAAATATTTACATCGTCATAATATATAATGTGTCCAACTCTTAGTGTAAGAGGTATATTGTACCTTATTAATTCTGACGTTGTTACACATTGTTTTTTGTATTTTGAAACTCAAAGCTAAATAAAATAATTGGAAGTTGTATTTTTGAATTGAAAAAAAATAAAAATGAAACATCCATAACTATTTTTTTATGCATAGTAAATGATAATATGGATGTTCCATCTGACCATAAAAAACAATAAATATTAACAGATGAAACAAATTATAATTCTCTTATTATTTATTTCAGCCTTAAGTTGCGGACAAAGTAAGCAGCCTATTTTGGGTGAAACTGAATTTCAACGTGAAATAAATTCAGAATATAAAGATGCTTCTAAATCGCCATTAAAGGAAAAGGATAGAGAGAAGTTTAAAGGATTAGATTTTTTTAAATTTGATTCTGTTTATGTGGTTACTGCCAAATTTGTGAGGACTGTCGATGAGCAACCTTTTAAAATGAAGACAACTACTGATAGACTTCCTGAATATGTAAAATACGGAGAATTGATTTTTGATTTGAAGGGAAAACCATTCAAATTAAATATCTATCAAAACCAAGATTTAATTAAAAAAGAAGGCTTTGAAGACTACTTGTTTTTGCCTTTTTTAGATAATACAAATGGAGAAGAAAGTTATGGTGGAGGACGCTATATAGATATGCGAATTCCTGATGGAGATACAATAATTGTTGATTTTAATTCTGCATATAATCCATATTGTGCCTATAACGAAAAGTATTCTTGCCCAATTGTACCAAGAGAAAACTATTTAGATACTGAAGTAAGAGCAGGAGTAAAGGCTTTTAAAAAGCATTAAGCTTTCACCAAATACATTCCTAAGAAAACAGCTAAAAATCCAATTACAAAACTAGCTATTGTATAAAGCGCAAAACTTGTTAAGTCGCCAGTTTTTAAAAACACATGATTTTCATAAGCAAAGGTTGAAAACGTTGTAAAACCACCACAAAATCCTGTTGCTAGTAAAAGAGTCTGATTTTCAGTTAGAGTATTGTTTTTTGCAGCCAAACCTAAAATAATTCCTATAAGTAAACTACCAATTATATTGGCAGCAAACGTACCATACGGAATTCCGTTTTCCGAACTGTTGAGGTATTTGGCAATTATAAACCTAAGTACACTGCCAAATCCACCACCAATAAAAACTAATAGGAGTTGTTTCAATTCTGCTCTGTTTCGGTTACTTGTTCTTTAATAGGTATATATATTTCAGTAACCCAATCAGAAGGATTAGGATAACTGCCAGGATCGTTAGTATAAATTTCAAAAGGCTTCATTTCTGATGCTTCTAAATTATTATCTTTTAAGTGTTTCATTGCAATTTCCCAAGCTTTACCAAGGTTTGTATAATTGCCTTTTAGTGTCGTTTTAAGCACTCTGGTTTTATTCATGTAGCCACATAATACATTACTATCATCAGCAACAATCACTTTGTCTCTTACAGGAATTGCATTACTCATAATTACATTTCCATTTCCAATACTCATTTCATTGTAAATAGTAAAAGGCATTCCGCTTTGAGGAATATTATGCTCTCCCATATAATTCATAATTTCAGCATATTGTTTAGCCATAGTATTGCTAATATTGCTAGATGTTGCTGATGTGGTTTTAAACATATAAAATCCTCCACCATATTCTGTAATACCATCTACTTTTACAGTATACTCGCTCATACTTTTTACAACAACACTATCTAGTTTTTCTAAACTACGCTCATAATGTGGTCCGATTTGTTTTTCCATTCCACCCATAATTATGGCAAAGGCTTTAAAGCCAAAAGGCAAATCTTTACCAGAAATTTTCCATGTTACATCTGTCGCTCCATGACCATTAGGTTTAAAAGTCCATGAAACATCTGAAGCAGGAAAATCAGCAAACTGCATAGTTTGTTCAATATTTTGCGGTTCATTAGCATGTATTGTTTTCATAACGCCAACACCATCTTTATCTTCCCAAGTATATGAGCCACCTACACCTTTAGTTTGTTCTGGATACGTAATTTTTAAATCAGGATCCATTTCAACCCAAGACGACCAACTTTCCCAATTTTTAAAATCAATAACATTATTATAAATCACAGAAGAAGGTGCTTTTATAGTTCGAGTTCTTTCAACAGTAAAAGTGTTTGGTTGCACTGCAACATAAATTGAAAAACCGATAATTAAAACTAGAATTAAAAATAGGATGTACTTAAATGCTTTCATTTTCTTAGATGGGTTGGAGAATTACCCAAAGATAATCAATTTATGATTATCTAGCGAAAGCCTACAAATACCAACAGTTATCAATAAAATTGATAATTAAATAACTGATAATTAGATGGTTTAATCTGAAAGAAAAGGATTACTTAAAAACAGATTTTATAAAAAGAATAAATAAAATAAACGAAATAAATACAACAAGCACCCAAACACTGCCTTTATAGTACTTTTTATGAAGTTTAAGATCTTTTCGGTAAGTGTAAATTAATGTTGTTATAAAAGCAACTGCAAATAAAATACCGAAAACCCATTGACCTTTTGTAAACATATAGCTATTTTTACGCTAAATTAAGTCAATTAAAATGAAGAACAAAATAGAAGCTGTTAAAGCATTTCATACAGCATTTAAAATAGGTCACAGAGAAACTCCAAAAGCTAGTTTAGGATTAGAAAAAAACACACTTCGTTATAAGCTAATGCGTGAGGAAAATGAGGAATATCTTGAAGCGGCAAACAACGACGATTTAGTTGAAGTTGCTGATGCTTTAGGCGATATGCTTTACATACTTTGTGGTACAATTATAGAACATGGCTTACAACACAAAATTGAAGAAGTTTTTGACGAAATACAACGTAGCAATATGAGTAAACTAGGTGAAAATGGCGAACCAATTTACAGAGAAGATGGTAAGGTTTTAAAAGGTCCTAATTACTTTAAACCTAACATTGCAGAGATACTAAACAAATAAAAAAAAGAAGCCAATTGGCTTCTTTTTTTATGACTTATAATTTATACTTTAAATCTCCAACCGTGTTTATCTTCCGATAAGTTGTGTTGTATATTTAAAATGTGGTCTTTTATTTGTAGTGCATAAGAATTATCTAATTCAGGTAATTCAAACACATCGCCTCCATGCTCAAAAGCAGCAATAGGACTAATTACAGCAGCAGTACCAGCACCAAAAATTTCTTTTAAGCTTCCATTGGCAGCAGCTTCTTTTATTTCTTTAACGCTTACAGGTCGTACTTCAACTTTTAAATTATGGTCTTCAGCAACTTGTATCACGCTTTTACGAGTAATACCATCTAAAATTCTATCAGACGTAGGAGCAGTTATTAAAGTATCATTTACTCTAAAGAAAATATTCATAGTACCTGCTTCTTCAAGATACTCATGTGTATTAGCATCTGTCCATATAATTTGCTGATATCCTTTTTTGTTAGCCAAATTAGTAGGATAAAACTGCGCAGCATAGTTACCAGCAGCTTTAGCAAAACCAACACCTCCATTGGCAGATCTACTGTATTTTTCGGCAAATAAAACACGCAATTTAGCTGTATAATAAGCTTTTGCAGGAGAGCAAATAATCATAAATCTATAGTTGTTTGCTGGTGAAGCCGATATTGCAGGCTCTGTAGCAAATACAAACGGACGTATGTATAAAGAGTTTCCTTTTCCTTTTTTTATCCACGCTTTATCCATGTTTAAAAGTGTGGTTAATCCTTCAAAAAAGTATTCTTTAGGAAATTCAGGAATTGCTAACCTTGCGGCCGATTTATTAATACGCTCAAAATTGTCGTTTGGTCTAAATAGCCAAGCATCTCCATTGTCGTCTTTATAACCTTTCATACCTTCAAAGACAGCTTGTCCGTAATGGAAAACTCTAGCAGAAGGTTCAATAGTTATAGGTTGATATGGTACTATTTTTGGTTGTTGCCATTCACCATCTACATAATCACAATAAAACATGTGGTCAGTGAATGTTCTTCCAAAAACTAAGTTGTCAAAATCTACATCGTTAATTCGTGATTTCTCTGACTTTACGATATCGATTTCGTTGGTTGATATTTTTGTCATCGTTTTTGTTTTTCAGCAGCAAATTTAGGTAAATTAAGCTGGATAAAAAACCTAAAACAGTTTTTAAAAAAATGTATATTTGTAGTTACATAATTTTAAATAATTTAACACAATCATGAAGAAAATAGTAAGCATATTAGCAATTACATTAGCATTAGTGTCTTGTAAAGACAACGATAAAAAACCTGAAACTCAAGAAATTGAAAAGCAAGAAGTAAATTATACATCAGTTGGTATGGAAATTAATGACGCAGACGCACTTCCTGCAGCTCGTATGGCAGAACACTACAAAGCAATGAAAGTTGGTGATACTGTAAACTCTAAAATGATTGGTAAAGTTGAAGAGGTTTGTCAATCTAAAGGTTGCTGGATGAAAGTTGATTTAGAAAATGGCGAGCAAGTAATGGTTAAGTTTAAGGATTATGCTTTTTTTATGCCTAAAGATTTAGCAGGTAAAGAAGTAGTACTTAACGGAAAAGCTTTTGTTAACGAAGTTCCTGTTGATGAGCAACGTCATTATGCTGAAGATGGTGGAGCAACTCCTGAAGAAATAGCAGCAATTACAGCACCTAAAAAAACATTTTCGTTTGAAGCAGATGGTGTGTTGATTAAACAATAGGTTTGCAACGCAACATTATAACAACCGCAGACGGTTCAAAAACTATACATATACAAGAGTGGGATGAACATTATCATTCTATTCATGGCGCAATACAAGAAGCAAACCATGTGTTTATAAAGCATGGTTTGCTTTTTTTTGTTGAACAATTTACACAGCAACCAATTAAAATTTTCGAAATTGGTTTTGGTACAGGTTTAAATGCTTTACTAACCTTACTTAATGCCAAACAACTTAATGTGACTGTAGATTATGTAGGTGTTGAAGCATATCCTATTACAAATCAAGAAATCGAAGCACTTAATTATAGTGAGCAATTATTGGTCAATAAAAAAGACGATACTTTTAATAAACTTCACGAATGTACTTGGGAAGAAAACCATAATATTACACCTGAGTTTACACTTACAAAGCAGAAAAAATTCTTTAATGATATTGAAGATAAAAACACTTATAATCTTATTTATTTTGATGCTTTTGGAGCTAAAGTGCAACCAGAATTATGGACAGAAGACATCTTTAAAATTATGTACAATGCCTTAAAACCAGATGGCGTTTTAGTAACCTATTCAGCAAAAGGAAGCGTAAGGCGAGCTATGATAGCAGTTGGCTTTTTGGTCGAAAAACTACCTGGACCTCCTGGTAAGAGAGAAATGCTTCGTGCTAGAAAAGGCACGTAGCATTCGGCGAACTTGAGAGCCAAATGTTTTTTGAGAAAAGGCATTTAGCATTCGGCGAACTTGAGAACCAAATGTTTTTTTGAAAAAAGGCATGTAGCATTCGGCGAACTTGAGAGCCAAATGCTTCGTGCTAGAAAGAAACAAAACCTTTAAAGTTTAGTTAAATCTGTTAAATCCGCATTAAAGTCACAATCAATGGCATTAGCATTTAGTAACTTTACATAAAAAGAAAACATGAGGGTTTTAATAACAGGAGCGACAGGATTGGTAGGGAAAGCCATTGTAAAACAATGCCACAAAAAAGATATCGCTGTTCATTATTTAACAACGTCAAAAAGCAAGCTTACCACACAAGAAAATTATAAAGGGTTTTATTGGAATCCGAGTGAGAATAAAATTGATACTGGTTGTTTTGAAGGTGTCGATGCCATTATCAATTTAGCAGGAGCAACCATCTCAAAACGTTGGACTCCAAGCTATAAAAAAGCCATTCTTAATAGCAGACTACAATCGTTAAACGTATTAAAAGAAGCACTTGGCAAGCAAAATCATAGCGTAAAACAACTTATTTCGGCAAGTGCAATAGGTATTTATCCAGACTCGCTAACTAATTATTACGATGAGAATAGTACAGAAGTATCCTCAACATTTTTAGGGCAAGTGGTTAGCCAATGGGAAGCTGCAGCCAACGCATTTACAAGCCTAAATATAAACGTAGCCAAAGTACGAATTGGGCTAGTTTTAGATGAAACCGAAGGCGCTTTACCACAAATTGTAAAACCAATTGGTTTTGGTATGGGAGCTGCTTTTGGCTCTGGCGACCAATGGCAATCGTGGATACATATTACAGATTTAGCGAGGTTTTTTGTGTATGTACTAAAGTATAATTTAGAAGGTGTTTACAATGCTGCAGCACCAAACCCAGTAACCAATGCAGAACTTACCAAAGTAATAGCCAAAACAATGTACAGGCCATTGTGGTTACCAAACATACCAAAAACAGTTATGAAACTTGTATTAGGCGATATGCATATATTATTATTTGAAAGCCAACGCGTAAGCGCTAAAAAAATAGAAAATAAAGGCTTTGGTTTTAACTACCACCATTTACAACCAGCAATCGAAGATTTATTGCAGTAAATTTGAAGATTCGTTTAAAGTGTTTGTGTAAGGATAGTTGCGTGGTTAAGTTACTAATTTAGTAAACAAAAACGAACCCGAGGAAAATCCGCAGGATTTTCCGAGTACGCACAGACTAGCAATTAGTTATACACGTTGTTGTACTTAGTTATTTTGGTTAATCTTAAAGCTTGAAATTTCAAGATCAAATTTTGGAAATATTCTAACTCTGCAAGGAAATTCCGTTTGATTGGAAATATCTTTTTTTGAGACTTGGAATAAGTTATAATCTAATTCCTTTAAAGAATTTACATCTATAAATACTGATTTTTTACCTTCTGTTATATTATCTAAAATTTGAGTATTTTTTAATTTTGATGTTGAAGTTCTATAGTTTTTCACAATTACTTTAGCTAATACCTGAAATTTAAAAAGCTCAAATTTTTCACCATCTTTTGTTTTTGTCATTATTGGGTGTGATATTTCATCAAAACTTATTTCTTGAATTCCACCTTTACTGCTTAAATTAAATTCATCCTTTCCCCATTTAGATTTAAATAATTTCAGAAAGTCGAAACCATTAATTTCAGAAATCACACTACTATCAATTCTTTCATTATAAATTGGACTATGTCTAATATTAACATCAAAGTCTGTTAGTATTATTTCCTCTAATAAGATTGGAAGATCAATTATTGATTCCCAATCATCAGATTCAGTTTGATCTGCAATACAGAGAGTAATTCCAAGTCTTTTTGCTTTTGAAATTACTTTTGTAGAAAAACCTTTGCGCGAAATAAAGACTCCTTTATTGGCTTTCACATCTTGAAGCTTAGAATGAAAACCATCAAAATCCGAAATAGAAACTCTTCTTTTGTAATCTTTACATTCAATTACAGTTATATAATTAAACCCAAAACTAGAACTTGAAACTAAAACATCTATTTGCCGTTTTCCATCAATTCCTTCAAGCATAACATTATGCTGAACTTTTTCAAAATTTGGATTTCTTACCAGTTTCTTGAAAATGGATTCTGCAAGTCTTTCAAATTTTATTCCTGGTTTATCTTTCAATTCGTATAATTAAGTACAATGCAACGATATAGATTGTTTTAATTGTCTATATCGATAGTTAAACGAAGTTAGCATTTTTAAACTTAAAAATCTATACGTAGTTCTACGTAATTTTTACATAAAAAAAAGTTAGTGACATTTTGACATTTTAGTAATAATGGCAGTACTTTTGCAAACTCACATCAGAGATACAAATGTGTTTTAAACTATGAGCAAAAAAGAGAACAAAGAAAAAGCAAACGATAGCCAGGTTAATGAAGAGGTAAACAACGCTACACAAGTAGAAGAACTTAGTGTTGAAGACCAGTTAAAAGAAGACCTTGCCAAAGAAAAAGACAAGTTTATGAGGTTGTTTGCTGAGTTTGAAAACTATAAAAAACGAACAAGCAAAGAGCGTATTGAGTTATTTAAAACAGCTAGCGAAGATTTAATGAAATCTATTCTGCCAGTTTTAGACGATTTTGAACGTGCACTGACACATATTGAAGACGATAAAGAAGCTGAAGATTTACGTAAAGGCGTATTGCTTATTTATCAAAAGCTCCTATCTACGTTAGAGCAAAAAGGATTAACTAAAGTTGAGGTAAAAGCTGGTGATGCGTTTAATGCAGACGAGCACGAAGCTATTACCCAAATTGCTGCACCAACCGACGACCTAAAAGGTAAAATTGTTGATGTGGTTGAAAAAGGTTATAAATTAGGCGATAAAGTAATTCGTTTCCCTAAAGTGGTTACAGGATTTTAAATAGTTATTATTAAGATTACCGAACTATCGGAAACGAAAAATATATTTTAATGAAACATTTGTAATTCTTATTATATCAATTATAAAAATGATTAAAAGATGTTACATGTGACCATTAAAAAACAATATAAATAAGCACATGAAAGAAGATTTTTACGACATACTAGGAGTTTCAAAAAGCGCAACACCAGATGAAATAAAAAAGGCTTACAGAAAAAAAGCTTTAAAATATCATCCAGATAAAAACCCTGATGATAAGTCTGCTGAAGAAAAGTTTAAAAAAGCAGCCGAAGCTTATGAGGTGTTAAGCGATCCAGATAAAAAGGCACGTTACGACCAGTTTGGTCACCAAGCATTTGAAGGTGCTGGTGGTTTTGGTGGTGGTGGCGGAATGAATATGGATGACATATTCAGCCAGTTTGGTGATATTTTTGGTGGTGCCTTTGGTGGAGGAGGTGGTTTCTCTGGTTTTGGTGGCGGCTTTGGTGGAGGTCAGCGTCGTGTTAAAGGAAGCAATTTACGTATTAGAGTAACTTTAAATCTTGAAGATATTGCAAATGGTGTTGAGAAAAAACTAAAAGTAAAACGTAAAGTACAAGCTCCAGGCACTACTTACAAAACTTGTAGCACGTGTAATGGTCATGGTCAGGTTACCAGAGTTACAAATACAATTTTAGGACGTATGCAAACGTCATCAGCTTGCCCAACTTGTGGAGGTGCTGGACAAATGATAGATAAAAAACCATCTGATGCAGATGCTCAAGGACTAAAAGTTGTTGAAGAAACAGTATCTGTAAAAATACCAGCAGGTGTTGTTGATGGTATGCAACTAAAAGTAACAGGAAAAGGTAACGATGCGCCAGGAAATGGTATAGCAGGTGATTTGCTTGTGGTTATTGAAGAAGAAGAGCACCCAACACTAAAACGTGAAGGTGATAATTTACATTACGATTTGTATGTAAGTTTACCAGATGCAGTTTTAGGAACATCTACTGAAATTGATACAGTTACAGGAAAAGTAAGAATTAAGATAGAACAAGGTGTTCAGTCTGGTAAAATATTACGTTTACGAGGCAAAGGTATACCAAGTATTAATGGATATGGTGGAGGAGACTTGCTTGTTCATGTTAATGTTTGGACACCAAAAACACTTAGTAAAGAGCAAAAAGAATTTTTTGAAAGCATGAAAAACGATGAGCATTTTCAGCCAAAACCTGAAAGTAGCGACAAGTCATTTTTTGAAAAAGTGAAAGATATGTTTTCTTAATCAAGTGTTAATTTGATAAAAAACACTATATTTGAATTATCACTAATTAACTTTAGTGGTATTTTTCTTTTTCATAGCAATTTTTTCCCATCCTTAATTTATTTAAGGGTGGGTTTTGTTTTTTATGCTATTTCTGGTGCTTTTTAGGTAAATTAATGAGCTTATAAGTTTACCTTAACTGTAACATTTAATATATTTACAACACAAATATTTTGTAACCCTCACAAACACTAATTTATGAATGATTTATTAGTCGCTAACTCCGTTTCTAAAAGTTTTGGAGATTTTAAAGCACTAAACAATGTATCCATTTCTGTTCCTAAAGGCAGTATTTTTGGATTACTTGGTCCTAATGGAGCAGGAAAAACTACACTAATTAGAATTATCAATCAAATTACAATGCCAGACGAAGGTAAAGTGTTACTTGATGGTTCACCATTAAAACCTTCGCATATATCTGATATTGGATATTTACCAGAAGAGCGTGGTTTGTATAAATCGATGAAAGTTGGTGAGCAAGCATTATACTTAGCACAATTAAAAGGTTTATCTAAACAAGAAGCTAAAGAACGCTTAAAATATTGGTTTGATAAACTCGATATTGGTGATTGGTGGAACAAAAAAATACAAGAGCTAAGTAAAGGTCAGGCGCAAAAAATACAATTTATTGTTACTGTGTTACACAGACCAAAACTATTAATATTTGATGAGCCTTTTTCTGGTTTCGACCCTATAAACGCTTCACTTATTAAAGACGAAATATTACAGTTACGCGATGAAGGCGCAACGGTTATTTTTTCTACACATCGTATGGAATCTGTTGAAGAGTTATGCGACCATATTGCGTTAATACATAAATCTAACAAAGTTTTAGATGGTAAGCTAACAGATATTAAGCGTCAGTATAAAACCAATACGTTTGAAGTTGGTATGCAACCACAAAGAGAAAATGCACAAGCCATTTTAAAAGCAATAAGTGAAAAATTTGAAGTAAAACCTGCAACGTTTAAAAACTTAAACGACGATCTTAAATTAAACATTAAGCTTGCAGCTAATGAAACATCAAACGATTTGCTGTCTTTTTTAACTTCAAAAGCCGAAGTGCATCACTTTGTTGAAGTTATACCAAGTGCTAACGATATATTTATTCAAACTGTAAAAAATAACTAACATGAACCATTTACCACTTATCATAAAAAGAGAATATCTTACAAAAGTGAAGAATAAGTCGTTCATTGTAATGACGTTTTTGAGTCCGATGATTATGATTGCGCTTATTGCAGTTGTTGCATATTTGTCGCAAATAAACAATAATAAAGCGCGTACAATTTCAATTTTAGACGAAACAGGATTGGTTAGTGATGTGTTTAAAAACACTGAGAATACAACCTATTCTATATTAAGTAATATATCACTTGACGAAGCCAAAAAACAAGTAAAAGTTAAAGAAGAATACGGATTGCTTTATATTGGAAAAAGTAGTGATACAGCACAAATAACAAACGCAATTAAGTTTTATTCTGAAGACTCACCTTCGTTAACTATTATATCGAGTTTAGAAAACAAACTAGAAAAAAAGCTATCAGATTTAAAACTGCAACAAGATGGTGTAGATATTGAGAAAATAGCTGCCTCTAAAACCAGAATTGATATTGCTCAAGAGAGTTTTACAGGAGAAAAAACATCAAAAGTAGATAACATATTAAAACTTGCCTTTGGTGGAGCAGCAGGATATCTATTATTTATGTTTATCATAATTTATGGTAACATGATTATGCGTAGTGTTATTGAAGAGAAAACAAGCCGAATTATAGAGGTAATTATTTCGTCAGTAAAACCAATACAGTTAATGATGGGAAAAATTATTGGAACCTCATTAGCAGGAATTACACAGTTTGTTATCTGGATGATTTTAGGAGGTATTATGGTTTTTGTGCTATCTGCAATTTTTGGAATTGATATGGCTCAAATGCAAACACCACAACAAGAAATGATGCAACAGGCAATGCAATCTCCTGAATTACAAAACGAGATGCAAAATGTTATGGTAGCCTTTTTCAAGTTACCAATTTTAAACCTTGTTATAGCGTTTATGTTTTTCTTTATTGGTGGCTATTTATTGTATAGTTCACTATATGCAGCTATTGGAGCAGCAGTAGATAACGAGACAGATACACAACAATTTATGTTGCCAATTTTAATGCCTTTAATTTTAGCCGTTTATGTTGGTGTGTTTACAGTAATTGAAGATCCTCATGGTACTATTTCTACCATATTTTCATTTATACCATTTACCTCTCCAGTGGTAATGCTCATGCGAATTCCGTTTGGAGTTCCTATATGGCAACAAGTAGTGTCATTATTGTTATTAATAGGTACCTTTATGTTTGCTGTTTGGTTTGCAGCAAAAATTTATAGAGTAGGTATTTTAATGTATGGCAAAAAACCAAGTTATAAAGAATTGTATAAGTGGTTAAAATATTAAAAATAAAAGATGAAAGAGTTAAATGATTTTTTAAACTTATCCTTCCAATTCTCTGAAGATGTAGTTATAAGTGTTAAAGATGGATTAATATTAGCTGCAGTACTTATTATAGCTTCAGTATTTCTAACTGTTTTAAGAAAGCTTATTAGTAGAAATTTGCCTTATGACGATAAGAAGAAGTTTAAAGTTGTATTTGGCTATGCTCGCTGGATGTTATATGTAATTATATTTTTAATTACAATTCATTCATTAGGGATTGATGTTACAGGTGTTTTTGCAGCATCAGCAGCACTTTTAATAGGTATTGGACTTGCATTACAAACCTTGTTTCAAGATATTATTTCGGGTGTATTTATTTTGGTAGACCAATCAGTACATGTTGGTGACATAATAGAGCTTGATGGTAAAGTTGGTCGTGTTGATGAAATTAAACTACGTACCACAAGAGCAACTACTGCAGATAATAAAGTATTAATAATTCCTAATCATTTATATCTTACAAATAGTTTATATAACTGGACACAAAACGGAACAACAACACGTGAAACTGTAGATGTTGGTGTCGCTTATGGTAGTGATGTGCAATTAGTAAAACGATTATTATTACAAGCTGCAAAATCTCAACAAGATGTACTAAAAGAGCCAGAACCTACTGTTTTATTTACAGATTTTGGCGATAGTGCACTTAACTTTAGAGTTGCATTTACTATAAATGATAGTTTTAATGCTAGGTTTCCTAAAAGTGATATTCGTTTTGAAATAGATAAATTGTTTAGAGAAAATAAAGTAAGTATACCATTTCCACAGAGGGATATACATATTATTCAAAAATCGGAGGAAAGTGTTAAGCTTAAAGTAGAAAAGACAGAACCACCTGTAAACCTAGGTGAAGACTAAAAAATAAATCGTGGTACGAAAATTGAATTGTAAACCATAAAGAGAAAAGTAGTAAACTTAAAACCAAGAAATGTCAAAAATATTAGTAATTGAAGACGAGGCAACAATTAGACGTGTGTTGATAAAAATTCTAACAGAAGAGAATGATGCCTATCAGGTTGATGAAGCAGAAGATGGTCTTGCAGGAATTGAAAAAATTAAAAAAGAAGATTACGATTTAGTATTGTGTGATATAAAAATGCCAAAAATGGATGGTGTTGAAGTGTTAGAAGCAGTAAAAAAGCTAAAGCCAGAAACACCAATGGTAATGATTTCAGGACATGGCGATTTAGATACTGCAGTAAATACTATGCGTCTTGGAGCCTTCGATTACATTTCTAAGCCACCAGATTTAAATAGATTATTAAATACAGTTCGTATTGCATTAGACCGAAAAGAGCTTGTTGTTGAAAACAAAATGCTTAAAAAGAAGGTTAGTAAAAACTACGAAATGATTGGTGAAAGCAAAGCTATTGCCAAAATAAAAGACATGATTGAAAAAGTGGCTGCCACAGATGCTCGTGTTCTTATCACTGGTCCAAACGGAACAGGTAAAGAGCTTGTCGCACATTGGCTACACCAAAAAAGCGAAAGAGCAAATGGCGCTTTAATTGAAGTTAATTGTGCAGCAATACCATCAGAATTAATAGAAAGCGAACTTTTTGGTCACGTAAAAGGTGCATTTACAAGTGCTGTAAAAGACAGAGCTGGAAAGTTTGAAGCTGCCAATGGAGGTACCATTTTTTTAGATGAAATTGGAGATATGAGTCTTTCTGCGCAAGCTAAAGTACTTAGAGCATTACAAGAAAGTAGAATACAACGTGTAGGTAGTGATAAAGACATAAAAGTAGATGTAAGAGTTGTTGCTGCAACCAATAAAGATCTTAAAAAAGAAATTGAAGAAGGACGTTTTAGAGAAGATTTGTACCATCGTTTAGCAGTAATATTGGTACAAGTTCCACCTTTAAATGATAGACGAGAAGACATCCCTTTATTAGTAGACTATTTTGCTGGTAAAATTTCAGAAGAGCAAGGTACTGCTGTAAAATCATTCTCTCCAAAAGCTATAAAATTATTACAAGAGTACGATTGGACAGGTAACATTAGAGAACTTCGTAATGTTGTTGAACGACTAATTATTCTAGGAGAAAAAGAGGTTAGTGAAAACGACGTGAAGCTCTTTGCTTCTAAATAATAAAAAAAGCAGCTATTAAAGCTGCTTTTTTTATTCTACATCTTAATTACACTCTTTTAATTTAACTAAGTAATTAGATGTTATGTTGCTTAATTGATTGACGTAATATTTGCGTATTTCTTCCAGACTTTTAGCATTTAAATTATTCTTATTTTCGCTAGGACTGGTTATTTGAGTATCACATTTACAAGTCAATAAAATAGAGTTAAAAGAGTTAATATTTTTAGCCATAGCAGTTTCAGCTTCAATAATAAATTGCTCCTTTTTTAAAGCAATTTCTTTTTGCTCTTTTTCAGCCATTCTAGTTTCAATTTCTTGTTGTTTTAATAGCAATTCTTCTTGTTGCTGTTTTAATTTCATTTTCTCAAATTCTAATTGAGAGAGTTGATTTTCTTCTTTTGATAAAGTAGTACATTTATCTAGTTGGTCTGTTATTTTTTTAGCTAAGTCTCTTGCTTTCACAACATAAAACTGACTATCTTCAAAAGAATCGACATTTGGAACTTTAGATAAAAAAGCCATAGCCTCAAAAGTGTAATCAGTGATATTATCACAATTACAAGAATCAACAGATTGTTTTACGAGTTTAAAAGACTCAAAAGCTTTGTTAGAATAAAACTTTAGATGTGTAATATTGTTTGCTTCATAAGCGGTTTTTGCATTATTGTAAGCATACAAAATATGTGCTTGTACTTTAGCACAATCAGATTGTGAAAAGGACCAATTATAAGCACAAAAAAGGAATAGAAAAAGGTAGATTTTTTTCATAGTATTTGGGTTTAACATTAAGTAGGTAAGAATAAAAATAGCAAAAAAATTGAGACTAAGTTCATTTTTCGCCAGAAGTTAATGTTTTAGTATATTTAGAAATAATTTATGACTAACAGATTTTCGATGAAAAATATTAATATAAATGACTTTAAAGTCACTCAAAAAATTCAAATAAAAAACCTCCAAACAACATATGATTTAGAAGCCTCAGAAAACACTATTGAAGACGAACTTGAAGATATTAGAGAAAAATTAGGTAAGCTTCAAGATACCATGTATGCTCACGGAAAATATGCTGTATTAGTCTGTTTACAAGGCATGGATACAGCAGGAAAAGACAGCTTAATTCGTGAAGTATTTAAAGATTTTAATACTCGAGGTATTGTTGTGCATAGCTTTAAAGTGCCTACTGAACTGGAGTTAAATCACGATTATTTATGGCGACATTATATAGCACTTCCTTCTCGTGGTAAATTTGGTATTTTTAATCGTACACACTACGAAAATGTATTAGTTACTCGTGTGCATCCTGGTTATATATTAGGAGAAAATATTCCTACAGTTAATAGTGTAGACGATGTTAATGATGCTTTTTGGGACAGGCGTTTTAAAGAGATAAATAATTTTGAAAAACATGTAGTAGATAATGGAACAATTATCTTTAAATTTTTTTTAAATCTATCCAAAAAAGAACAAAAAAATAGATTACTGCGTCGTTTAGAAAAACAAGAAAAAAACTGGAAGTTTTCACCTGGCGATTTAAAAGAACGTAAACTATGGGAAAAATATCAAGAATGTTATGAAGATTTACTTAACAGATCATCTACAAATTACGCGCCTTGGTATGCAATTCCAGCAGACGATAAAGAAACAGCACGCTATATTGTTGCAAAAACAATGTACGATACGCTTAAAACTTATACAGATATTCAAGAACCTGAGTTGGATGACGATATTAAAGCAAATTTAGAGTTATACAAACAACAGTTACAAAGTGAAGAATAGCTGTTAATAATCTCCATTTTTAAGTTTTCTTTTAGAGTTGGAGTATTTTATTAGTAGTATATTTATTTTTTTAAATTTTATAATCATCAAATGAAGCAACTAATCTTTTTATTTAGCATTTTAATTTCATTAAACCTATCAGCACAAACAGATGCAGATAACATTAAAAAAATATACAGCAACTCATTAACCAACGGGAAAAGTTATGAATGGCTAGACCATTTATCTACTCAAATTGGCTCAAGACTTTCTGGCTCTCTAGGCGCAGAACGCGCTGTAGAATATACCAAAGAAGAATTAGAAAAACTAGGATTAGACAAAGTATGGCTTCAGCCAGTTATGGTGCCAAAATGGGTTAGAGGTGCGCCAGAGTTTGCTTATATAGAAACCTCTCCAGGAGTAACAACACCAATAAATATTTGTGCTTTAGGAGGCTCAATTGCGACACCAAATGGAGGAGTGAAAGCACATGTTATAGAAGTAAAAAGCTTAGCAGAATTAGCCACATTAGGCGAAGCTATTATTAAAGGAAAAATTGTTTTTTATAATAGACCAATGCAAGCCGATTTAATAAATACTTTCGAAGCTTATGGTGGATGTGTAGACCAACGTTATGCAGGAGCAATGGAAGCTGGTAAATATGGAGCAGTTGGTGTTATTGTACGTTCAATGAATTTGCGTATGGACGATTTTCCTCATACAGGAAGTATGAGCTATGGCGATTTACCAAACTCTCAACGCATACCATCAGCAGCGATAAGTACAAATCATGCAGAGTTATTAAGCGGAATGTTAGCTTTAGACAAAAAAATAAATGTCTTTTTTAGTCAGAATTGCCAACAACTTAAAGATGTACAATCGTACAATGTAATTGGCGAGATCACAGGAAGTGAGTTTCCTAATGAATATATAGTCGTTGGAGGACATTTAGATTCTTGGGATTTAGGTGATGGTTCACATGATGATGGAGCAGGAGTAGTACAATCTATGGATGTGTTACGCTTATTAAAAGAAAGCGGAATTAAACCAAAGCGCAGTATAAGAGTTGTATTATTTATGAATGAAGAAAATGGATTACGAGGAGGAAACAAATATGCAGAAGTTGCAAAAGCAAAAGGCGAAAATCACATATTTGCTTTAGAAAGTGATTCTGGTGGATTTACACCAAGAGGGTTTTCTTTTGATTGTAATGACGCAGTATTTAATAAAGTAATGCAATGGGAATCTTTATTTAAGCCATACTTAATTCATTATTTTGAAAAAGGACATGGTGGAGCAGATATCGGACCTTTAAAAAATGGAACTACAGTTTTAGCTGGTTTAGTACCAGATTCGCAGCGTTATTTTGATTATCATCATGCTAGTAACGATACCTTTGATGCCGTAAACAAAAGAGAATTAGAGTTAGGTGCTGCTACCATGACAGCTTTAGTATACTTATTTGATAAGTATGGAATAGGTACAATATCTAATAAAGAAGAACTAAAAGATTAAAAGATGAGACTGTTTTTATTAATACTTACACTATTTACGTTCACAAATACATCGGCTCAATTAACCGAAGAACAATTTCCGTATTACGAACTTCCAGAATACCCAGAAACATACACAGCAGGCACAATGGCAGCACGTATGGTAGATGCACTTGGCTTTCGTTACTATTGGGCAACCGAAGATTTAAAAGGTAGCGATTTGGCTTATATGCCTAGTGATGATGTACGATCAACAGGAGAAACGGTTGATCATATTTTAGATTTATCATATGTTATTTTAAACTCCACTTTAAAACAGCAAAATGGTAAGAATGATTATTCAGAAATGGATTTGTATGATAAAAGAAAACAAACACTCATTAACCTTAAAACTGCAGCAGATATATTGAGAGTTAGTGACGATATTTCACAGTTTAAAATATTATTTGGAGAGCGTGAAATTCCCTTTTGGAATAATGTGAATGGTCCAATATCTGATGCTATTTGGCATTGTGGTCAAATAGCTTCTTTTAGAAGAAGCTCAGGAAACCCAATAAATCCAAATGTCAATCATTTTATGGGTACAGTAAAGCAATAATGGAAAAAGGATATCTACATCAAATTCATCCTGTTTTACCAGTTAAAAATGTGTTGGCAGCATTATTCTTTTATGTGAATAAATTGGGATTTGATATTGCTTTTGCTGATGATGATAAAGACCCAAAATATGCTGGAATACGACGTGATGATATAGAAATTCATTTACAATGGCATGACGAAGCAGAGTGGGAGTTAACTGTGGATAGACCAATGCTTCGTATTGTAACTCAACATATTGATAGCTTGTTTGAAGAATATAAAACTAAAGATGTGTTTCATAAAGACACATCACTAAAAGAAACGCCTTGGGGAACCAAAGAGTTTTCTTTTTATGATATCTACAAAAACGGATTAACGTTTTATACTAGTGTTAGCTAGATGTTTAAATGAATCTGAAGAGTTTAATTATTGTTTAGCTCATTGTTTAAAGCTTCAATTAATGCTAGTGTATTTGTTTCTACTCGTTTTGCTCGATTTCGAACACCAGAGTTTTCAAACTTAATGGCATCAGTTAATTTTATAAACGAGTCATCATTTTTTAGGATTAGATAATCTTCATTTGAAATTTTAAAATTGGCATAATATTTATACTTTTCTTGGTATTTCATATTAAAATGTTTCAACAATATTGGTTCACTATGAGTAGCATGAAACCTAAGGCGTTCTTCTTCATAACGTTTGTAATAATTGTAAAGCCTTTCATAATGTACAGAAATATCATTTCGTAAACTATCGTTAGTTATAATACCAATTCCTTTTGACACTAGTAGTCCATAACCACTTTTGTTAGGGTCAAAATGAGGTGTAACACGTAAGAGTGCAGCGTAATAATATAAGGAGTCGGAAGGCAGCTCATTTGTTTTTAAATATGTACTTACATAATCACAAGCTTTATTGATGTCGTCCATAATACCAATATCTTCTTGAATTTCATATAAATCAAGTTTAAGATTGCTTCGCATTTCCTTCATGATTTTAACTTCCAAGTTTCTCTCCTCATTGTTATTGTTCCATGTGTTAATTTGCAACGCAATTAAGATTCCAATCACTACCAATATAATTTCACCTATGGCATATTTAAAATATTTTGTGGTTTTACCTTCAGTGAGAAGGTTTTTGCGGATATTTCTAAATAATTTAATCATCGGTTTAAGTTATAATTCGTTTTAATTAATTCAATTAATTTTTTAGCATCTTCTTCTTTTTTAATACTAATTTGTTCTCCCAAGCTAAGAGCGCCATTAAAATAATTAAGGCTATTCATTAATTGATTTAGTATAATAGCATCTTCAGTCAACAAATCACTTTCTTTTGCTTCTTGCATTTTGCGAGTACGCATTATTTTAAGCATTAGTTCTGCATCGAATACCTTGCCTAAGGATTCAACATAATCAGCAGCCCACAGCATTCCTGCTTCATTATACCCATCAAACTCAGATAACGAATTGTAATATTTTGAAATGGCATTGGCCACGTCATTATTACGAACCAACCTAAGATGCCCTGAGCTTTTCATTTGCTCATAGGTTCTTTCAACAGTATGGATAATTGTCCATTTTATTGTGACCATTCTAGACCAATAGGTTAATTTACTTAAGTTATTTTTCCTATTTTCATTTTTTAAGCCTGGAATAATAGAGTCTATTAAAGTGTAAACTTCTTGATTGCTTTTTTGAAATTTATCATATGTAATAAGATCGTCCTTTAAATCTTCCAGCAAATTCTTCATATATGTTTTTTCTATGACTTGCTCAGATTTTAATTCATTCCAGTTATTAATTTGCAAGGCAATCAAAATCCCGATGACCACAAGAATGATTTCGCCGATGGCGTATTTGAGATACTTTGAAGTCTTTCCTTCTATGAGAAGGTTTTGGCGGATGTTTCTGAAGAATTTTATCATTATTAGCAATTAGTTATTAAGTTCATCTTTAATCAATTGAATAAGTACTTCTGCTTCAGTTTTTGTTTGTTTTGCAATTATTATTCCTATTCTCTTTCTGTTTATATTATGTCGTAGATAGTTTCTGCCAAGGTTAGATTCGATTGTTGCTATGATTGCTTTTTTTCTTGCTTCCTCGCTCTCTAGAAAGGGGAGGTTTATTGTATTAGTCGCTTGATGTGATATGTTTATTTCGTAATTATTAGTTAAAAACCATAAATCGTCATCTCTTGTAGAGCGTTCTTTATCATATTGTAAAAAGGTGTTAATAGAATTTATACCATTAAAGTAATAATTGTTAATTGCATCATTTAATTCTTTTGAACCTAGATTATCTGAAAGACCTGAATTTTTTATTTTTTGATAGGTTTGATCAACTATTTGGTGCATTGCATAATAGCTAGTAATATTAGAGACAATCGAATCTAAGTGGAATTCTTGATAGTTTTTGTCTTTAAAAATTGAGGTGTTATTTTCAACTTGGAGCTCATAGCTTTCTATAATTCTGTCATATGCTTTTATATCACTACTTAAGTCAATTACCATACTATTTAAATAGTTATTTACTTTGCTTTCTTGCTTCCTGTTTTCATTCCAATTATTAATCTGTAATGCAATCAAAATCCCAATGACAACTAGTACAATTTCACCAATGGCGTATTTAAAGTATTTTGTGGTTTTGCCATCAGTGAGAAGGTTTTTACGAATGTTTCTGAAGAATTTTATCATTTATTTTGGTTGAGATATTATTATTTTTTTTCCATAAGTTAACTGTCTCCATACCCATTCTATTGGTCCAAATTTATAATGTTGTAACCATAATTTGCTTATAATTATTTGTAGTATAAAAATTAGAATAGCAATTCCCATAATTACAGTAAATCCAAATTTTCCAGCAAAACCAAAACCAATTCCATAGAAAATTATCACAGCTATAAACGTTTGAAAAATATAATTAGACAATGCCATTTTACCAACTGGAGCAAAAATATTAAGACCATTAGGACTCTTTCTGTACCATAAAGCTAATAAGGCAGCAATTCCTAAAGCTAACGGAACAGTACCAAAAGCATAGGCAACAGTTTTAAGAAATCCCCAAAAATCTTCACGTCCTCCGAAAAACTCAATGTAAGTTCTAAAAGTGCTTATTGGGAGACCTATGATAATTCCCCAAAGGACAACTTTTTTTAGAAATTTGACATTATTCAATAAATCTTCGTTTAGAATTTTACGTCCTGCCCAAAGACCAATTAAGAATATGCCTAATACTTTAAAAATCCGTCCTTCTTCTAATATGGCACCAATTCTTATAAATGTATTACCAATATTATATTTAAAATAATCAGAAAGACTTTCATTGGCAATAAATTGTTGAAAATCTGCGTATTTATTTCCTTCCCATTCTTCTAATGGCAATCCATAATATTCATAATAAGATGTATTAAGATTAAAGAAAAACTCAGCATAATTGAGTTTAGTTAGATGTACAAATAACCAATTTATTATAGGAAATAGAATAAGAATAATGCCAAATTTGATTAAGTTTTTATTAGAGGAATTTACAAACCAAATTAGCACAAACCCTAGTAGTGCATACAATGCTAAAATGTCACCTAACCAAAAGAGACAAAGATGAATTAATCCAATTATTAAAAGCCAGAACATCCGCTTTCTGAAAAAAAATGCAAAGTGTGATTTATTATTACCTAGTTTATTGAATTGCATAGCACACCCAATGCCAAATAAGAGTGAAAAAATGGAATAAAACTTCCCATCAACTAGTGTATAGATTATGAAATCTAAAACTTCATCAAATGGGAAGACTAAACCAGTTATTAGTGCATCATCTGGAAAGGAAAAAAAACCTGAAAACGACAAAATATTAGCCATAAATATGAATAGAATGGCAACACCACGTAGTACGTCTAAAAACTTAATACGCTGATTTGCCACTATGGGACTTATCTTGTTGTTATTTACTGATACAGTCATTTTTCAAACCATTAAAACTGAAAATAAATAAACTGTTCACCACTACCTTGTGCAATTGCTATAAGGAAAAACATGACTGCCCAAGCTATACCTAACAGCCAAGGTGAAGTTTTTTTAGACACTTCTTCCATTGATGTGTTTCTCATTACCCAATGACATATAAATAAAAGCGTTATTAGCACAAACACTTTCAAAATATCAAAAGTCTGTAAAAGCTTTTCTCCATCACTATTCATAAACAACATAGAAGTAATAATATTCTTAGCAGTTGAGAATTCACGAGCTCTAAAAAATACCCAAGTAAAGTTGACAAGCGTGTAGGTGAGTAGTGCTAAAAAAATACCATTTATAGCATTTATTTTTATGTGTATTTTGTTTCTCAGCAAGCGTTCTATAACTAAATAAATTCCATGTAAAGCTCCCCAAATTACAAAAGTCCAAGCAGCGCCATGCCATAAGCCTCCTAATAACATAGTGACCATTAATGCAACATACATTCTTAAAATTCCATGTTTGTTTCCTCCTAATGGGATGTATAAATAATCTCTTAACCAGGTTGATAATGAAATGTGCCAACGTCTCCATAAGTCTGAAAAGCCAATAGCTGCATAAGGATACCTAAAGTTATCTGGTAAAATGATGCCTAGCATTAAAGCAATACCTATAGCGCAAGTTGAATAACCAGCAAAATCAAAAAATATTTGTCCAGAAAAGGCTAGTGTACCAGTCCAAGCATCAAGTCCGCTTAATACTCCTTTTGCTCCAAAGACTTCATCTGAAGTGTCAGATAAAAGCGTATCTGCTAAAACTACTTTTTGAAATAATCCAATAGTTAGTAAAAACGTTCCCCAAATAAATTGATTGATAGTTGCTCTTTTTTCTTCATAAAACTGTGATATTAAATCTCCAGCTCTTACAATTGGTCCTGCAACTAATTGTGGGAAGA
The DNA here is from genome assembly GCF_014641635.1 of Aquaticitalea lipolytica. Classification (GTDB taxonomy): domain Bacteria; phylum Bacteroidota; class Bacteroidia; order Flavobacteriales; family Flavobacteriaceae; genus Aquaticitalea; species Aquaticitalea lipolytica. Next base: position 68,352 of record NZ_BMIC01000003.1, read on the forward strand.
AAGTAACATAAAGTGCAAAATCTAAAAATGTTTTAGCACGTTCTGTGCGTTTTAAATACATGTCTATAGTATATGACATGGTTTGGAAGGTGTAAAACGATATTCCCATTGGTAAAATTATGTCCATGGGTTGTGCTTGGTATTCAACACCAATAGAATTCATCAAGTGTGTAAAGTTTTCTAGCAGAAAATTACCATATTTAAAGAAACCAAGAAATCCTAAATTAACACACATACTTAATAATAACCACAGTTTTCTTTTCTTTTGATTTTCTTCAGTAGATAATTTTTTTCCTGTAATCCAATCGACACCTGTTGAAATCCAAAGTAATATTACTAAAGGTGGATTCCATAACCCGTAAAATACATAACTAGCAAAAAGAAGCATTCTCTTTTTTCCAGTCCAATTAAATAGTTTTGAATAATAAAGTGCTAAAACTATAACCAAAAACACTATGAAGCTTAATGAGTTGAATAACATAATTAGTTAGTTTTAGAGTTAGACAAAGCGCCATCTGCTTTCATAATTCTTACCAATTCTGTAGTAAAAAATCGTGCGTCTTTGGCAGATAAATGTGAATCTTCAGGACATATTAAATTTTTAAATTGATTATAATCTTCAAAATAATATGCTTTTGCTTTTGAAGCGTTTACCAAAGGTTCCCAAAACTCTTCACGTGATAAAAATTTATCTTCACCACCTTTAATCCATCCACTTGACGGACATCTTACTAGAATAAGATTACCACCTCTCTCCATAAATTTTTTTGCATCTGCTAAGAAAAAATTAGTTGTTGCTTCTCTTTCTGGAGGATTTTGATTTCCCATAATGAGAAATTTCCAAACTGTTTTAATTGAATTTGCAAAAACAGTATCTGTTGCTGTTTTTTTACTCATAGGATTATTTCTATCCTCTTCAATATATGCGAATGAATTAAAAGGAGGATATTGAGGTTTACCTGTTCTATTACTTATTGAGATATTGTTTAGTAATGACTTTAAATCTATATCATCAGACCAACCTTCTTCGCTAGTTGAAACTAATACAAAGTTTTTTTGAAGTGGTAACGACAGCCAATGATTTAGGCGCTGAGCATATGTTCTATCTTTAAAATAATCAACTCTAGATTGAGCACGTTTCCAAGGGCTAGCTTCAGGATAGGTTGTAGAAAAAAAGAGTCCAGGAGTTACACCTACTAGAATTGTGCCTTTGTAGTTTGTGTTATTTACAATATCATGAAAAATTGGTAATGGTGAAGCACCAGCACTTGCTAACTGTATTGGTCTAACACCTGTTTCTGCTTGCCATTCATCGAGTTGAAAATCGAAAAGCACACGAGATGATCCTAATAGTACAGCATCATTTTCGGTAGCATTATCTACTTTAGCACGTTGTACAGCCCAAAGGTTTTTGTCGTCGTCTAAATCTGGAATTTTGCCTTGAGATCTCCAATAGATTTCCCAAGATAAAAGGCAAATTATACTTAATGTAATAGCAATAAATAGTGGTTGTTTTAGATTCATTTTTGGTTAGTTTAATATTTTATTAATTCTCTGAATCTGCCAATTTTTTAGTATCAGCATATTGCTGGAAGCCTATAATTTTACCATTTTTAAGTGTCCATAAATGAGCTACTTGTACATCAATAGTTTCTCCAGTTGTTTTCATTTTTGCATCATAACGTAAGGTGGCAAGAACTTGATTGTTGCTCATATCATGAAGTTCTATGTCTTTAAGTTTAAAGTATTCATATTTATCACCTAGACGTAAAAAGACACCATTTAATACCGCATCTGGTCCTTTATATGGATTGCCATCAGCTAATGAGTTGCTTTCAGCTTCATACCAAATTATATTTGTATCCATCAAACCTAATACTGCAGGAACATCGCCTTTTGAAAAGTTATTGTAAGCAGAGTCTATAATGCCAACATTTTCTGGATTAGAAACCAATCCTAATTGTTGCATCATGAGAGTATTATCTAAAAAGTCCTGCTCTTGGGCAATCTTACCATTTTTCATTTTTGCGATGGTAACACCTTCTATATTTACAGTATTTCCAGTTGCCGGAATTCCAAAAAAATCGCCTGTGTGCTTACCTGTAAAGTGCCAATGTTTAACAAGTTGATTACCTTGTCCAAAGATGTTTTTTACTGTAAAAGTTCTTTCTGAAAAGCCAGTAATAAAGTTTTGATAATAAGCTTTAAAAGCATCAATACCCACAATATTTTCTGGGCTTGTAACCATGATAATGTTTGTGTCAAAATGAGTTTCATTGATTAGGTCAGTTTTACCTTTGTTTACAATATCATCCCAAACTTGAGTATACATTTTTATGTCTTTGTCGATGTTGCTTTTTTGGGCATAAGAGTTTAGACTGATAAAGGCAATAACTAATAGTAATGTTAATTTTTTCATTTTAGTTTTGATTTAATGGTTGTTAATTTTTTTGAATTTATTGTTTCATCTCAACCCGAATTAATCTGATTGATTTTGTTTTGCTTACATTTTTAGTTTGATGTAGTGTATCATTATCATTATATATGACAATAGGATAAACAGAAGGATGTGTGAGTTTTCGAGAGTCTATCAAAATATTACCTTCACCATCATAATCAACAAAATCATTGCCTTCAGGAATATATATAACACTTGGCCACTTGTGGTGATGTAAATTTTCGGTTTCATTAGGCATAAGAGTTATTTCTAAGACACGTACCTTATCATTTTCTAGTATAACTTTATGGTTTTTTGGTGAAGCTATAACAGCATCAAACTCTGGTGTCCAGATTGCCGACTTGCTCATTTTTTGTATTAATTTTTCATTTGATGTTTCTTCTTGCCCTAAACAATTTAAATTGACTGAAGTTAAAATGGCAATTGTTAGAATTAGTTTAATAGCGTTCATATAAATTATTCTTAATATAAAATTGTATCTAATTTGTACTCTTTTTAGGAGTTTGTAATCTGGCTCAATATGTTATGCTTTATTTATAGATTAGCTTGAGAATTGATTTAATGTTTTCTTTACTGATTGAAATGGTAATCCTAATTCGCGTTCTGCTAATTTGTTTTGATAAATAACTTTTGCAGCATGCTTAGGAGGTAAATTATTAAGCATTGAAGACACATCTGAAACAGGATAACTCTCACCAGATAGTAGATAGTTTTTTCCGTGTAATCCAGGTATTGTAGCTGCTTTGTAAACACCTTCAGCTACATCTTTTACATTTACAATGGCAAAGTCTACATCATTATCATAAAACATTTGTATAAATGGGTTGGGAGCAATTTTGTTTTTAAATAGAAATTGCAATCCAGTTGAGGTTGAATCTTCTCTATTTGATAATGATTTTCCCATAACCATTACTGGTGAAACACTTGTAATTTCGAAATCAAGGTTTGGATGCTTTTTTATATAATCGTTTACTGTTTGGTTGGCAATAAACTTAGCTTGAGCATACGGATGACTTTCCTCGCTTATGAATGGCGCATCGTTTTCACTAAACTTATCATTTGGAGATTTTCCTCCTGCTGGTAACGGAAAATTAGTGTTCCATGCTGCTACTGATGCGATTAGTACAACTTTTTCTACTGTTGGAGTTTCACTAATAACCTCTAAAAAATTTTCTGTCCCTTTTATTGTTGGATCAAATAATTCGGTTTTAGCATCTTTAAAATCTAGTTGAAACGGAGTGCCTCCATGTACAACAATATCACAGTCTTTTACAAATTCTTTTAACTGTGATTTATCTTCAACATTGAGTTCACTTATGTATAAATGATCAGAATAATCAAAATTCATTAAATGTTGATACTTATCTTTTTTTGAAATATTGGTTGCTGAGACTTTTACCTCAAAACCATTTTCTAAAAATCGTTTAGTTATATAACTTCCTATGAAGCCAGAACCTCCAATAATACCTGCTTTTTTCATGATATGCTTTTTTGAAGTTGATGAATAACAAGCAGATGGCAATAGCTAATGGTTGATTGATTTTTAAAATTTAAAGACCTTCTTAACTATTGCCAATTTCTCTCCACAAAAAATCTGCTTGTATTTCTAGTTTAATTGTCTATTGAATTTTCTTCAGAAAGCACACTATTTTCGGCTGCTTCAATTTTCTGAATATCTAAAACTATTTCTGAGTTATCCCAATAGCCATATTCTTCTACAATTTTTCCATCAATAAAACGTGCAGTGTTATGAAATGGAATAACATATACTTTATTGTTAGATTTCATAGTGCCTTTCCATATTCCCCAGAAGTTTACCCAAGTTTCCCCTTTATCGGTTACTACCATTTCATATTCTTCTTTTTCAACTACCCAATCAAACCCAGCTGCATCTTGTTTATATTTTTCAATAGCTTGAGAAACAGTTAATGCTTTTTCTTCAATTACATTACTGGCAATTTTTGCTGTGTCTGCATAATGTTTGGGCATACTTTCCCAATTCATATTTTTGTAATCATCCATTGCTTTTTTGTAGGTGTCAATTTCTGGCGATTGTTGTGTGTAACGCACTTCTTGGTTGCAAGCTGTAAAAAGTATTACAGTTAAGCCTAATAAAATTAAATTTTTCATATTGTTTAGTTTTAAAAAAAATAACCTACTGTGTTTAATTCAGTAGGTTATAATTTGGTTAGTTATTGTTTTGCAGTATAGCCTAAATCTGGCCTCATAACTCCAGTTTTTGATTCATATTTATCTAATAAACTGAACATTTCGGCAAATAGTTTTTTTCCTTCATCTCCAAGTAAAGCTTCGTTTTCATCCCCTAATTTTGCATAAGATTGTTCATCTTTTGCAGATATTACGGCTAAATAGTATTCTCCCATAGTACCAAAACCACTATGATAGATTCTGAAATATTCTTTCGCACCTTTTTTGGCATACAAATCTTTAATAGCTTTAATTTTTTCTCTAAGAGCCTGTGAGTTACTTGGTGTCACATATAAGAAATGCCATTTTCTATAATTCTGACCTTCAGTATTCAATGTTAATCCATTAGGCATATAAGATAAATCGCTGTTTAATGTCACGATATAGTCTCCATGCTTATCATAGCATTCGTTAAATCGTTTAAAAATTGATCTAAATTTTTCTTCTCCCATTTTTTCAAATAATGGAGCTAGAGTATTCTTGTCTAAATCTGCCATATTCGAAATTGGTGTAATGGTTAAATAAGTACCATCATCAATTCTAGCAGTTGACCAATCTGAATCTTTTAGATTGTATTTCGTACAAGCTTCAATAAAATCTTTTGCTACTTGTTCGTAGTCTGCTTGCTTAGAGGGTTTTACTTGATCTGCATGTATCCAAAATGATTGATTATTTTGAGAGATAGAGATCATTGGAGTTAATAGCAATATTATTGCTAAAAGGAAAGTTGTTTTTAAAGTTTTACTCACGTCACTTGAATTATTTAAGTGTTCGTGAAATTTTTTTAAAATTTTCATGGTTAATAGCTTTTAATGGTTAATTAATAGAATCACAATTGATTCAATAACTAAGTAACTGATAATCATAACAAAATAAAACCGAGTTAGGACGAAACAATATATATTATGTCCGAACAGATAGGTTTTTTTATCGGAAGTTTTAGTAGAAAGTGGAGGTTTTAGCTTATATTGTTTGTAGCCGTTTGAGTAATTCTTCCTTTAAAGTTTTACTTAATGGAATTGCTTTTTTTGCAATAACAATGTGGCTTGTAGCTACTTCATCAATTTGTGATAAGTTAACTATAAATGAACGATGAACTCTTATAAAGTGCTGATTAGGGAGTTTTTCATCTATATCTTTTAGAGTTATCACTAATAAATATTCTTTGCCTTTTGAATAGATGCGACAATAATTTCGTTCGGCCTCTATATATAAAATATCTTTGATATCTACCTTCACCATTTTTTCATGATGGCGTACAAAAATGCAATCGCTTAAAATAAAAGGAGATAATTTTTCGTCTTTAAAATGCGTGTCGGTTTGCACTTTTAATGCTGTTAACTCTATAGCTCTTTGTAAATCTAGCTTTTTAAATGGCTTAGATATAAATGCATAAGGGTTTGTAGTTTTTGCTCTATTAAAATTATCCTCATCAGCATTTGCAGTTAAATAAATTATAGGAATATCATAATCGTTTTGCATTATTTGGGCAGTTTCAATGCCATCTATATCGCCTTTTAGGCATATGTCTAATAATACAATGTCTGGCTGATTTTGTTTTATTTGCAATATTGCTTCTTCACCTCTTGGTACAATTCCAGTAACTTCATATCCAAGTGTTGTTAATTGCAATGAAATATTTGCAGCAATAACCATTTCATCTTCTACAATTAATATTTTAATTGGTCGTCCCATTATGCTGCAGATTTAGTTTTAAATTGAAATATTACTGAGGTTCCATTAACATTATCTTCAGCCATTTTACCATTAAGTTGTTGTGTTAATAGCTTAATTAGTTGTGATCCAAAACCAGTTCCTTTTGGAGCTAAATCTTTAGTTTTACCAATGCCATTATCAGCAACTTTTAATGTTAATGTTTCTGGAGTAGATTGAGATAAGCTAATTAGTATGTTTCCTTTGCCATTTTCTGGGAAAGCATATTTTAGAGCATTGGTTAAAAGTTCGTTAACAATTAGTCCTATAGGTACAGCTGTATCAACATCTAGTTCTAAATTGTCCATTGCACACTCAATCTTTATTTTATCTTCAGCATTAAAAGTGTCTAAAATACCTTCACTAAGGTTAATAAAATAATCTTTCATTTCTATATGTCCAAGGTTTTCTCCTTGATATAGTTTTTGATGAATAATACCCATTGATTGAACTCTGTTTTGACTTGCAATCATAGCATCTTTGGTGGCAGACTCTTCTAGCTGAGCTGTTTGTAAAGCAAGTAGGCTTTTTACGAGTTCTAGATTATTTTTTACACGATGATGAATTTCTTTAAGAAGTAATTCATTCTGTTTGTTTTTTATATCTAATTCAGAATTTAATTCTTGTAATTGAACATTTCTCCTTTTACGTTTCCTATAGTTATATAATAGTCCAAAAAGAATAACAGCCAACAAAGTAGTAAGTAAAACATATAAAGTTTTGGTTTTTTTCTGTTGTGCTATTTTTTCGTTTTGGAAATAAATTGTTGCATTTTTTTGACCAGTTAAATATTTTTCTTGTGCTTCAGATTCTAATCCGTGAATGGTATTATCTTTAAATTCCTCAAGAGCTTGAGCATATAAATGATGGTAATACAATGCCAATTTATAATCGCCAAGTGATTCATAAATATTAGAAACATGCATGTAATTTTCCCAAAGGTTTCTTACTCTTCCTGTTTTTTTTATAAGGTCGATTGCTTGCAAATTATAAGGCAAGGCTTCCTTGTATTTGCCTTGCATTAAATATACATGGCCAATATTTCCTAAAGAAGGTATTAAATAACGCTCAAGACCCATTTTGGTAGAGTTATCAAAATTAGCTTGATAGTCAGCTATGGCCTCATCATATCGTCCCATGTATTTATAAACATTACCACGCCAATTAACAGATGCCATCATTGGTATTCCAGTTTCTCCTAGGCTTTTATATAAATTAATAGATGTATTAATAGTTGCAAGTGTTTCCTCGTAGTCTGTACTTGAAAACAGTAAGTCATTGGCTTTTATGCGATATGTATTAGCCAAATCTTCAGTGGCCTTTAAAGGTTTAAGTATTGCAATTGCTTTATCACACCATTCTACGCCTTCAGCATAACTCCTTTCGTAGTATTTTAGGTCACCAATACTTGCGTAGCAAAGCGCTATACCTCTTTTATTATTTAATTTTTCATATAAGTCTAATGCTTTATATACATTTTTTGTTGCCTCAGCATAGTCGGCTTTTAGTAAAAATAAATCTTTATGTTTTAGGTAAGCATTGGCAAGTTCAAGGTCATTTTTTTGTTGTAGATAGACGTCCTTTTCTTTTTCTATATAATATAGTGCTGAATCAAGTTGTCCAAATTCTTTATGATAAATAGTTATATAATTAAATGACTTTGCAAGTGTGCTTTTATTTCCACTTTTTTTTGCCAGTTGTATTGCTTTAAGCGAATTAACGCCGAGTAAAGTAGAATCTTTTGGGTTTTTTATATGAGTTTCTAACCAATATAAAATAGAATCTAATTTTGCTTCATTAGAGTTTTGAGCAAAAGAAATTAGTATACCAAAAAGTATAATAAAAATGGTTAGTTTTAATTTCATAAGTCTTTATTAGTGCTATTAAAAAGACTCGAGGAGAATGTTAAATATACTACTTTTTTCTTACATTTCTAAAAATTAATGAATTACGAAAATTTAAAAAGGGTTTAAAAAGAAAAAGCACCATTTAAAAATGATGCTTTTTTATAAAGTTAAAATTGTATTTCTATTTGATTTTTTAGGATATCGTCAAAAGTTTCTCGTTTTCTTATTAAATGAGCTTCATTATTGTGCCATAAAACTTCAGCAGGTCTATACCTAGAATTATAGTTACTAGACATTGTAAAGCAATAAGCGCCAGCATTTTTAAAAGCTAACATGTCACCTTCTCTTATTTCATTAATACGTCTGTTGTTGGCAAATGTATCGGTCTCACAGATATAACCAACAACCGAATAAAAACGCTCTCTGCCTTTTGGATTAGAAATATTAATAATATCATGTTGAGAGCCATAAAGCATAGGTCGTATTAAGTGATTAAAACCTGAATCTACTTGGGCAAAAACTGTAGATGTTGTTTGTTTAACCACATTTACTTTGGTTAAAAACATACCAGCTTCACTCACTAAAAATTTACCAGGTTCAAAAGCAAGTGTTAGATCTCTTCCGTATTCTTTACAAAACTCATTAAATCTTTTAGAAAGTTTTTTGCCTAATTCTTCAATATTTGTTTCAATATCACCTTCTTTATAAGGCACTTTAAAACCAGAGCCAAAATCAATAAATTCTAAATCTTTAAAATGTTTAGCAGTATCAAATAATATTTCACTTGCATATAAAAACACATCAATATCTAAAATATCACTTCCTGTATGCATGTGTATTCCATTAATATTCATTTTTGTATTGTCAACAATCCTGAATAAATGTGGTAATTGATGAATAGAAATTCCGAATTTGCTATCAATATGTCCAACAGAAATATTAGTGTTTCCACCAGCCATAACATGAGGGTTTATACGAATGCAAACAGGTGTTTTAGGATGACGAGTACCAAACTGTTCTAAAATAGATAAGTTGTCAATATTTATTTGAACACCAAGTTCTGCCGCCATTTCGATTTCTTCAAGAGAAACACCATTTGGAGTGTATATTATTTGTTCAGGCAAAAAACCTGCTGCTAAGCCTAATTTAACTTCTTGAATAGAAACTGTATCAAGTCCAGAGCCCAAAGTGTTAAATAATTTTAGCACAGATATGTTTGATAATGCCTTGACCGCATAATTAATTTTTAAACTCTTCACCTTATTAAATGCAGACGTTAAACGTTTATATTGAGCTACAATTTTTTCAGAATTGTAAACGTAAACAGGACTGCCATAGTCCTTTGCAATTTTTAATAAGTTGTTTGTATCCATTATACTAAGTTAAAAATTTGATTCATTTATGAAGCGAAAGTATATGGAATACTTTATATAATCTTATAATTAAAAATATTTTACTAATTTTGAACATAATGTTAAATAATTAACAAATTGAAAACAATTGCATCCTGTGTACAAGAAATTGTAATGTCAAGCCCATTTTTAGAAGAAGGTTTATCAAGGCAGATAATAAATTTTTCTGCATTAGCTAAAGATTTAAATAAACCAATATCTATAATGTTAAAAAAACCTGTAAAAGAAGGTGCAATTATGATGGCGTTAAGACGCTACAATCAACCTATAAATATTAGTAATACTATACGTTCAAAAAAGGTATTTAAAAATTTAGGCGATATTACAGTTCGGTCAAATTTAAGTGATTTCACTTTTGAAAACTCCAAAACATTAATACATAGCCATTCTCAGGTTTTAGAAAAAATCAGTGACAATCATCAAATATTTTATGCATTTACTCGTGGAATATTTGAAACTAATATTGTTATTTCCAGTTTAGAGAAAGAAACTGTTTTAAAAGCTTTTAAAAATGAAACACAAACAGGATTGCAAGATAAATTATCTGCAATTAGTGTTAATTTACCAAAAGGTAATTCAAAAATTACTGGATTATATTATCAGATATTTAAGCGTTTAGCATGGGAAAACGTAAGCTTATATGAGGTAATATCTACTACAAACGAGTTTACAATATTAGTAGAAGACCATTTGGTAGACAAAGCTTTTTCAGTAATAAAACGATTAAAAGATTAATAACTTTTATCTGTAAAAGAGAATTACAATCAAATATTTATAAGACAATTTTTAATAAAATAACAAGACTTTAAATCTATACTAAAAAATATTGGTTAAAACAGTTAGTATGATTACTTTTGTGCTGCAATAAATTAAAGCGATTTCCTTCTTAAGGAAACGATAAACAGATAATTTAAGATGAATTTACACGAATATCAAGGAAAAGAAATTTTAAGCAGTTTTGGTGTACGTATCCAAAGAGGTATTGTTGCTCAAAATGCTAACGAAGCTGTTGCTGCTGCAAAGCAATTAACTGCTGAAACTGGAACAGGTTGGCATGTCATAAAAGCACAAATTCATGCTGGAGGACGCGGAAAAGGTGGAGGAGTAAAGCTAGCTAAAAACCTTCAGGAAGTTGAAGACATTGCTGGAAAAATTATAGGAATGAATTTGATTACACCTCAAACATCTAAAGAGGGAAAAAAGGTACATCAAGTTTTGGTTGCTGAAGACGTTTATTATCCTGGAGCTAGTGAAACGAGTGAATTCTATATGTCTGTTCTTTTAAATCGTGGTACTGGTCGTAATATGATTATGTATTCTACAGAAGGAGGAATGGATATTGAAACTGTTGCTGAAGAAACACCACATTTAATATTTACAGAAGAAATTGACCCATCAGTTGGATTGATGCCTTTTCAAGCTAGACGTATTGCTTTTAACTTAGGGTTAAGTGGTAATGCATTTAAAGAAATGACAAAGTTTGTTGCTTCGTTATATACTGCTTATGTAAAATCTGATGCCTCTTTATTTGAAATCAATCCTGTTTTAAAAACAAGTGATGATAAAATTATGGCTGTAGATGCTAAAGTTACTATTGACGATAATGCATTATTCAGACATAAAGATTATATGGATTTGCGTGATATACGTGAAGAGAATGCAATTGAAGTTGAAGCAAAAGCTGTAGGATTAAATTATGTTGACCTTGACGGAAACGTTGGTTGTATGGTTAATGGAGCTGGATTAGCAATGGCAACAATGGATTTAATTAAGCAAGCAGGTGGTGAGCCAGCTAACTTTTTAGATGTTGGTGGTACTGCAGATGCTGCTCGTGTTGAAGCTGCATTTAAAATTATATTAAAAGATCCTGCTGTAAAAGCTATCTTGATTAACATTTTTGGAGGTATTGTACGTTGCGACAGAGTTGCACAAGGTGTTATTGACGCTTACAAAAACATGGGAACTATTAATGTACCAATTATTGTGCGTTTACAAGGAACAAATGCTGACATCGCAAAAGAATTAATTGACAATTCAGGTTTAGATGTTATGAGTGCTACAGAGTTTCAAGAAGCTGCTGATAAAGTACAAGCTGTTTTATCTAAATAGTTTAAAAAACATTTATAAAAAAAGAGCAACGTTATTCGTTGCTCTTTTTTTGTTTTAATTTGTTTGTGTCTTCTTTTTTAGGCATAGGTCCTCGTAAATGAATTACAAGTCCATTAAGAAAGTTGCGTAACACTTGGTCACCACACTCCATATATTTTGGGTGGTCTTCTTTCCTAAAAAAAGCACCAAGCTCACTTTTAGAAATTCTGAAATCTACCAAAGCTAATATTTTTACAATATCATCATCACGAAGCTTTAGTGCTACGCGTAGTTTTTTAAATATATCATTATTAGTCATTAAAAATCTATTTTAATATAACGCAAAGCTACAATTAATAATAGTTTATAGTATATGAAGCTTTGTTTTATTTATTAAATAACCATTGATAAGCTGCAGGAAAATTATTGCTCCAAAGACCTTCGTTATGTTGGCCTCCTTCAATAATAATATTTTTTATGTTTTTGTTTTTAACACCTTTATGCTTTAAAAGTGTTACCATCTTTTTTTGATTAGAAACCATAGTTTCATCTTCATCTGTACCAACCATAAAATAAAATTTTGATGTTGAACTCAATTCAGCATTAGAAACTAAATCATAAATCTTATCACTATACCAAAATGAAGGCGAAAATACTCCAGTATTTCCAAAAATTTCTGGATGCTTTATAGCAGCATAAAATGATAATAAACCTCCAAGAGATGAACCGAAAATAGTAGTATGTTTTGCATCAGTTAGTGTTCTGTATGTAGAGTCTATTTTTGGTTTTAGTGTACTAATTATAAAATCGAGATATAGATCGCCTTTTCCTCCACCATATTTTTCATGCACATAAGGTGTAAGTTCTTCTATTCTTTTTTCGTTGCCATGCTCAATGCCAATAATAATAGATTCATTTTTACTTAAGGTATCTAAATACTCGTCAATTTTCCATTCTCCTGCATAAGATGAATGCATATCAAACAAGTTTTGAGCATCATGCATATAAATGACAGAATACGCTTTTTCAGAATTTTTATAATTTTTTGGTAAATACACCCAAATTTTCTTTTCAGTATTTAATTGAGGTGCTTCAATTGTAAAAGTGCTAACTTGTTGTGATGCAGTTGTTTGTGAGAAAATATTTATAGAAATAAAGCTTAAAAAAAGCAATAAAAAGTGTCTTAAATACATAATTTTTAAGAGATAAGATATGACCAAATTAAAATATTTCCGATTAAGTACATATTATTTTTCGACAAGTTACAATATATCAACGACAATAATATTTCTAATACAATTAACTTTATAATGTTGAATAAATACTCCCTCAGGTATGATAAATAGAGTTGAAAAATTGAGTTTGCTGTCAGAGATGATAGCTTTCGCGCAGACAGATACAAATATAAAATCCATTGAATACAAATTTCTATTAGGTGTTGCCAGGCAATTAGAAATTTCTCAAGAAGATTTCGATTATTTGTTTAAGTACCCAGTTACTTATGTTCACTTAAAATCTCATAGTGAACGTATAGTACAATTTCATCGTTTAGTTTTACTAATGAACTTAGATAAGGATATTAGTGAAAAAGAACTTGTGAAACTTCATAACTTTGGTCTAAGAATGGGTTTAAGTCACGAATCTATTAATAGAGTATTAGATGTGATGGAAAGTTTTCCTAATAAAATAGTTCCACCAGACTTTTTAATTGAAATATTTAAAGTACAGTATAATTAGACTTTTAGTTTCTCTAATTTATCCTGATAGTTTTTTATTTCATCTCTAAATTTAGCAGCTTGCATAAAGTCTAATGCTTTAGCAGCCTCTTCCATATTTTTTCGTTTTTCCCGTATTTTCTTTTCCAATTGACTTTTGGTAAGATATTGGCTTTCTGGTTCTGCAGCTATTTGTGCATCCAGTTCATAACGATATGTACTTACAGAGTTTTTAGACAAAGCATTGTCTAAGCTTTTGTTTAATGCTTTTGGAATTAAGCCATGTTTTGTGTTGTAAGCAATTTGTTTTTCGCGTCTGTAGTTAGTTTCATCAATAGTTTTTTGCATACTATTAGTAATCTTATCAGCATACATAATCGCTTTTCCGTTAAGGTTTCTAGCAGCTCTACCAACGGTTTGCGTTAATGAGCGTGCAGAACGTAAAAACCCTTCTTTATCAGCATCTAAAATAGCAACTAAAGACACTTCGGGTAAATCTAACCCTTCACGAAGTAGGTTTACACCAACTAAAACATCAAATAGCCCTTTTCGTAAATCTTGCATAATCTCAACACGCTCTAAAGTATCAACATCACTATGGATATAACGAACACGAATTTGAATTCTATCTAAATATTTAGTGAGCTCTTCAGCCATACGTTTTGTAAGTGTAGTTACTAAAGTACGTTCGTCTTTTTCAACACGTTGCTGAATTTCATCTATTAAATCATCAATCTGATTTAAACTTGGTCGCACTTCAATAATTGGGTCTAGTAACCCTGTTGGTCTAATAACTTGCTCAACATAAACACCATCAGTTTTTTGTAATTCGTAATCTGCTGGAGTAGCACTTACATAAATAACTTGATTTTGGAGTGCTTCAAACTCTTCAAATTTTAAAGGTCGATTATCCATAGCTGCTGGTAACCGAAAACCATATTCCACTAAATTCTCTTTACGACTTCTGTCTCCACCATACATAGCATGTACTTGTGAAATAGTAACATGGCTTTCATCTACAACCATTAAAAAGTCATTTGGGAAGTAATCTAGTAAACAGAATGGTCGTGTACCTGGTGCTCGTCCGTCTAAATACCTAGAATAGTTTTCAATACCAGAACAGTAACCTAATTCTCTAATCATTTCTAGGTCAAACTCTGTACGTTCTTTTAAACGTTTAGCTTCAAGGTGTTTGCCAATTTCTTTAAAATAATCGTGTTGTTTCATTAAATCATCCTGAATATCTCTAATTGCGCCTTGCAAAACTTCAGGTGAAGTCACAAACATATTTGCTGGATAAATTGTGAGTTTGTCATATGTCTCGATAACCTCATTAGTTTGAGCATTAAAGGCTTCCATGTCTTCAATTTCGTCACCAAAAAAGTGAATTCTAAAGGCGTGGTCTGCGTAACCTGGAAAAATATCTACTGTATCACCTTTAATTCTGAAATTTCCGTTATTAAAATCGGCTTCAGTACGAGAATATAAACTTTGAACGAGTTGATGTAATAACTGTGTACGAGAAATGATTTGATCTTTCTCTAAAGAGATGACGTTTTTTTGAAACTCCACAGGATTACCTATACCATATAAACAAGATACAGATGCTACCACAATGACATCACGACGACCAGAGAGTAGAGAAGAGGTAGTGCTTAATCGCATTTTCTCAATCTCTTCATTGATAGATAAATCTTTTTCTATATAAACGCCAGAAACAGGAATATATGCTTCTGGTTGATAATAATCATAATAAGACACAAAGTACTCTACTGCATTTTCAGGGAAGAATTGTTTGAACTCAGAGTATAATTGTGCAGCAAGGGTTTTGTTATGTGCTAAAACCAAAGTTGGTCGTTGCACTTCTTCAATAACATTTGCAACGGTAAAAGTTTTACCAGAACCAGTAACACCAAGTAAGGTTTGGTACTTTTCGCCAGCCTCAATACCAGTTGCTAATTGCTTAATGGCTTGAGGTTGGTCTCCTGTTGGGCTAAATTCTGATTTGACTTTAAACTTCATTGTCTAAAATTACATAATTACCTTACCAATGCAAAATGACCTTTGTACGTTTTGCCATCTGCAAGTGTGACTACAAACCAATAATCATCACTTGGTAAATTATAGCCATTTAGAGTGCCATCCCATCCTGCAGTCAAGTTATTTTGTTGTGTTATAAACTTTCCATAACGGTCGAAAATTTTTATATCAATACCTTGATTAAATTGTGCATTTACACCATAAACTTTCCAAGTATCATGAATTGAGTCTCCATTAGGTGTGAAATATTTTGGAAAGCCTAATACAGATATTAATTTCTCAACAATACCACAACCATTTCTGTCTCTTACATAAACTGTATGAAAACCAGGTAACACATTAGTAAATGTATTGCTTTCCTGGTAAAATCCGTTGGCATTATCTAAAGCATAATCATAAAACCCTTCTCCAGAAACTTGTATTGTTACTGTATTATTAAAGGTGCCTTCTTCAACAATAACATTATCTATTGTTGCAATATTTGATGCTGTTACAGTTATTGTTCTTGATGCATTACAACCGTTTGGGTCTGTTACTATTACTGTATATACACCAGCTTCATTTACATCGTTAAAAGATGTATTTACAGATGTAATATTACCATTGTATAACCACTCGTAATAATAATTACTTGGTGAATCGTTATGAACGCCACCATAAATTCTAATGGTTTCAGGATAAGAGTTTAAACAATAAAAGACAGCTTCATCATCTAACAAAACAGGAGTGTAAAGCACATTTAGTTGTACAGTAGATATAGCATAACATTCATTATTGCTAGATATGAGTACATATAAGGTTTGAGAATTTTGAGTAGTGTTCTGGTATGGAGAACTCAAACTATTTACATTATCTAATGCTTCTTGCTCTGTTTCAAAGTAGGTTGCAACAGCTCCTGCTGGAATTTGATTTTGAAACGTTGCAGTAATATCATTTAAGTTGAATAATGTAAATCCGTCAATTGGATTATCATCACATGCAAATTGAGGCGCTATTGTTACAGTATTCATTGAGGTATTTAATTGTACTTCAGCAATGCTGAAACAACCATCTTGATTTTCAACTCGTGCATAAACAATTTGTGACACATAGGTGTTTTGAAAACTATTTGGTGTTGCTATTGGATTAGTATTTTGATTTGCGTCATTTATATCTTCAAAAAAATTAGGAATAAATAACACATTATTACCATTAGTAATGGTTTGTTCAGCATCATACAAGTTAAAATACGTTATACCATCTTGGTTGAGGTCGCATTCTGTTATGGATGTATTTATGGCATTTATATCTGGATAATATTCTATAGTAATTTCACCATAAGACACACAGCTATTATTAAGTGTAACTTCTACATTATATACTCCTGCATCTGTAAGAGATAGAGTAGAATTAACTTCTGTAAGTAACTCAACACCATCTTTAAACCATTTATAACTAGTTGCATTTGCTTGAGTAGCATCTATCTGATATGAATCATTCTGACAAAGTGCATTATTTGTTGAAACTAATAAGTCTGGACCTAAATCGGTTGATAATTGAAAGCTACCAGCTTCTAAAAACACAGCAGAATCATAGCGATAATTTTGCTCATCAGCAATAACTAATTTTACATGGTAAGTTTGATTTGGTATCACATCTGCTGTGGCTGTTAATATTTTTGTTTGGCCATTAAAATTAATAGGCGACACAAAGCCATTCCAACTACCAAAATAAGCTTCGTTAATTGCAGGACAACCACCAGGAATATCTGGATGAACAGTTGTTACTTTTACAGGTGTTTGCGTATTGGGCACCAATGCAATATTTGTATATTGTTGGTCACCAACAGGACGAATTAAAAACCCAAACAAGTCAGAATACTGACACGTATTAGGATTGCCTTCTTGATATTCTTCAGAGGCAAAAATATATCGAAAACTAATTTGTGATGCTACTGATGTAAAGTCGAATTCTAAAATTGTTGCATTGATGGTATTATTTTCGTTTAGAGCAGCTTCGAGGTCATTGTCTCCTATCCAGCCTCCTGCATTGTCGTCACTTAATGATGTGTTAGGTCCTGGAACATTTGTTAAACGACCTGTACTTAGTACAATTCCACTTTGAAAAGGGAAGTTACTTCCGTTAGCATCAAAATAACCATAGCTTTGAGTTGCTCCACCAAAGTTTCCACCAACAACATTTGTTACAACCACATTATCTATACAGTTACTGTTTATAAGAATGTTTTCTACTAACTGTTGTGGTGTATATGTCTGACTGTCTACAACAATGTTTTGAGTAAACATGGTTAATGGAAGTAAGAGGCCTATAGTAAAAAGTATGCGTTTCATTTACAATTTTTGCGACTGTAAAGATACACATACTTCTTAATGTTCTACTTCAATAAAATGTTAAGATTGAAATTGAAAAACTTATCTCTTCAACGCAAAATGTCCTTTTGCCTGAAACTCATATCCACCACCTTTTACATCGGCTACAAACCAATAATCGCTTGATGGCATTAGTTCGCCATTATAAGTTCCGTCCCAACCATTTGATGTTGATGTTAAATAGTGTAACTGCTTGCCATATCTATCAAATATATAAATAACAGTTCCTGGTAAATTTTCAACACCTGTGATATGCCAAGTATCAAAATATCCATCTTGATTTGGTGTCATGAATTTAGGAAAATCAATCACAACAACTTCTTTAGTTACTTCAGAACATCCATTTAAATCAATAATTGTAATTGTGTGATATCCAATACCAACATTTTCAAATACATTAGACTCTTGAGGCTCATTATCATCTAATTGATATAAGTAGTTTCCAATACCACTTATTGTAACTGTTATATTATTTGGGTCTGAGAAATCAATAGTTTCAGTAAATTCTATTGTTGCTTGTTCAGATACAGTAACATTAAATACTTGTGTAGTCTGACAACCAGAGGGAGTCGTTACAGTTACCCAATATGTACCAACAACAGTTATTTCAATTTCTGGTGTTGTTTCGTTGGTTGACCATAAATAAGTGTCTCCAGCATTGTTTGTATTTGCACTAACATGCAATGGTAAATTGTCTAAACAGATTACTTGGTCAGGTATATCAACAACAGGTCTTGGATTTACTATTGTTGTAAATTGAGATGTATTATAGCATCCTGTAGTATTATTTTCAACTCTTGCATAAATTGTTTCGTTATTAGAAGCAGCATATACATTTGGTAGAGCATTTAATCCTGAGTTTGCATCAGTTTGAGAGTTATAATAAGTTACTGAATAGCTAAATGCACTTTGACCATCAAGTATTGTTGTATTTTGTTGTGTTAAATCGAAATCTAAAAGCCCATCAAAATCATCATCACAATCTTCTAAATTTGAAGGTGTATTTGCAATTGGTAAAGGGTTTACAATTAATTGAAAAGCATAAGTTGTAAAGCAAAATGTTGTTGCGTTTTCAATTCTTATATGAATTGTATCACTATTGGTTTGGTATGTATAGTTTGTACTAATGGCATTTGTACCATCAAAAGCATCTGTCGCATTACTGTAATAGGTAATGTTTGTATTTGCAGTAGAATTTACTATTAGTGAATTTACTTCAGTTAAATCATAAAAATCTGTTTCATTATCACAAATATCTACACTTCCAAAGTTATTTATTGCAGGAGGAAGGTTAACAATTAATTCAAGTGGGACAGCTACATAACAATTAGAAATAGTATTTGTAACTTTTACATATACTGTTTGAGGATTTGTAATATTATTATATGCAGTAGGTGTTTGAATTGGGTTGGTATTGGCATCTAAATCTGCTAAAGTTTCAAAATAAGATACAGTGATGTTGTTTTGTCGAACATCAAAAATTTCAAATTCTGAAACGGTTAAATCAAATGTTACACTGCCATCGCTATCAGTATCACACATTACTAAAGGTTCAGGTGTGTTAACTGTTGGCGATTGTATAACACTTAGTATAAAACTTGTAGTAGATATACAAATAGTTCCGTTATCTATTCTAACATATATTTCCTGTGGATTTACAGTATTTGCATATTGCAACGGAAGTGCATTTGTACCATTGTCTGCATCAGCTTGTGTTATATGGAATGTAATATCTAATGTGTCATTTATGCCTTGTGAGATTTCGGTTATTTTTTCATTTAAATCAAAAACTTCGCTTCCGTTATTTGCAATATCGTCACAAACAGACCAATCGCTTGGTTCATTAAATTCTGGATTAGATCCAACTTCAATTATAAAACTTGAAGTTCCATAACAGTCTACATCAGTAAGATTTTCAACTCTTACATAGATGGTTTGTGGATTAGATATGTTTTGATATGCTACGTTTTTATCAATAATATTTGTTCTGTTATCAGCATCAGCTTGACTAATAAAATATAAAGTTTGTTTTCCTGGCTGTCCGTTTAATATTTCAGCATCTTTATTAGAAAAGATAAAATCTCCAATGCCATCGCTAGCATTTTCACAAATCTTGTAATTGCTAATACTGGAAAAAACAGGAAGTGTATTTACTATAATTTGAAAACTTTCAGTTGAGTAACAACCAGAAACGGTATTAACAACTCTTACATAAACAGTTTGAGTGTTTGCGTTATATGTTGTTGTATTCGTAATTGCATTTGTTGCAGTATCTGCATCAGCTTGTGAATTATAAAAAGTAATATCTCTATCTGTAGTATCTGTTACTAATTCACTTATTTTTTGAGTTAAATCTACTACAAAAAAACCATCTTGGTCATCATCACAGATTACAATATCTGTAGGTTGTGAGGTAAGAGGAGCAGGTAGTATTTGTATTTCAAAAGAACTAACATCAGCACAGCCTGTAACATTAGATCTAACTCTAATATAAAATGTTTGAGGATTAGAAGTGTTTGTATAAAATGCTGGCAACTGATTTGTATCAGCATCTGCATCAGCTTGTGTTTCAAAATAGGTTACTGAATAGTCTGTTTGACCGCTTGTTATTTGGCTATCAAAACTATGTAAATCTATAGATGTAAAACCATCTTGATCTGTATCGCAATAATCTACAGTGCCAATAGTTGGGAATTCAGTAATTGGATATAAGATGAGTTGAATTTCTGATGCCTCTTCACAAGTAGGACTATTTAATGTAATGTATAGTGTTTGTGGATATGATGAAGGTGTATAAGGTACAAAAGGGTCTAATGCATTAGTTTGATTAGTTTGGTCGTTTAGTGTTTCATAAAATGTTACAGTTACATCAGGTAAACCATTAATAATAACTTGTGCAATATTGTTTAAGTCAAACTCTTCAGTACCATCATTTGCATTGTCACACAATGAAAAATCCTGTATTACTGTTCCAGTTAAAAGTAAATTTGAATGTATTTCTATAGCAGTAACCGAAGCACAACCTGTTGAATCATCTACAACACGAATATAAATGGTCTGTTCGTTTGCAACAATATTATCATAGTTAGTTTCATCTGCAATTGGATTATCTCCTGAAACAGCATCGTTATAGGTTTCATGAAAAGTTACTGAAACTCCTGTTAATCCTTGTAAAACATCATCTATAATTGTTGTTAAATCGAAGGTAGCAAACCCATCATGATCGGAATCACAAGCATCAATATAATGTGGTCCAGTATTTATAACTGGGTTATTTAAAACAGTGATATCTAAAGTTGTTGTACTAACACATCCTGTTTGAGAGTTGATGACTCTAACAAATACTTGTTCAGACGGATTTGTGTTTACATAAGGCATTGGTATAGCATTAGCACCAGAATCTGCATCTGCTTGTGTATAATGATAAGACACTACAAGGTTAGCTTGTCCTCCTGTAATTTCATCATCTTTCTCGGTTAAATCTATTTGAGTAACACCATCTGAAGTCATATCATCACAAACCAAAAGTTCTGTTGGGTCTGTAATATTTGGCATTGGGTTAACTATCAAATTAAAAGTAGAATATGCTAAACATCCACTTGTTGTATCTTCAATTCTTACATAAATGGTTTGCGGATTTGAAGTGTTTTGAATTGGAGATGCTATTGCGTTACTATTGCTTTGAGCATCTGCATTAGTTAAGTGATATGATATGGTATATGTTGAAGGAGGTACTGAAGCTAGTACTTCGCTATCTTTTGTACTTAAATCGAAAGTTTCAATTTCATCTGCACTTGTATCATCACAAATTTCATAATCACTTATAGGAGCAGCAGTTTGGGTTGAACTAAGCGCAATTGTTACAGTATCTTCAATTATACAACTAGTATTTGAAAAAGGAATATCTATCATTACTGTATAATCACCAGATTGTGTTACAGATAATGTAGACTGTGTTTCTCCAGGAATTAAAATAGAGTTTAAATACCAAGAGTAGGTTGCTTGTGGGTTTTGAATATCACCATCAAGCAAAATAGTGTCTGCACATGTTGTAATATCATCACCTAAATCTACAGTTGCATTAAAACTGTTTCCTTCAATAAATACAGCAGAATCGTAATTTTTATCTGTTTGGTCGGCAATAATAAGTTTTATATGGTATTGTACATTAGGTGTAATAGTTGCAGTAGCAGTCATAACAGTTGTACGACCATTATAATTGGTAGCTCCTAAATTGTAACCTTCAAAATATTGTGCGTTTGAAGCACTACAAAAACCTACAATTTCATCGTGAATTGTATTAGTATTAACAGGTGTTGAGGTTCCTGGTATTACAGCAATATTAACATAAGGATCACTAGTGCCAGCTTCTTTTATTAAAAATGCAAATCCGTCGGAATACTCACAAGGGAAATCTCCAAAGTATTCTTCTGATGCAAGAATGTAATTAAATTGTAACTGATTAGAAATAGAAATAAAATCGAACTCTATTGATGTGGCATTTAAAGTATTTGATATACCTAGTGCAGTTTCTAAATCAGGATCTGTAAGCCAATCGGGTTGACCTTCATTTAAAACCGCATTGTTTTGACCATTTCCACCAGAAATTGCATTTCCTGTAGATAACATAATTCCGTTTGCAAATGGAAAGTTTGAAGCTCCTCTTTCAAAATAACCAAAACTTGAAAATCCATTAACCGAGCCATTGACTTGCGAAGTTATGTTTGATGTTTCAACACAACCTTGAACTAAATTATTTTCTATAAGTTGTTGTGCAGTAAAACTATTGTCTATAGTAATTTGTTGCGAAAATGTAAGGTTGCACAAAAAGCATGCAAATACAAGGAGGGAAACTTGGAACTTTTTCATACTAAATAGGTTAAGTTTTTAGTCACAAACACACACGATTTGGAGCGCAATGGTCATGAATCATTTAGTTAAGGGCGAAAAATATGTTAAAATTAGATGAAATGCAAAATAATACGATGAAATACACTAAATATTAACATTTAGTAATTCATATACACCCAACCTTGCAGAGATTTATAGTTTGGGTCGTTTAAATTAAGGATATAGTAATACGTGCCAACAGGTAATAATTTGCCTAAGTTGTTTAAGCCTTTATTAGCTTTTCCATCCCATGGTTTACTATTATTACCTTCAAAAATTAAGGTGCCTAAACGATTATAAATTAATAGCTCATGCTGTTCGAAAATATCATATAAACCTTGAATATTAAACCAATCATTATAACCATCGTCATTTGGTGAAAATCCTTCAGGTATATAAGGCGGACAGTTTTCAACCAGAATATCAAACTGATAAATTTCATAGCATGGAGGTGTAGCTACTTTTACGTAAATAGTTTGAGGGTTTGTTGTGTTTGAATAGCTATCAGGATTTAGAATTTCATTTTCGTTTTGCTCTAAATCTTCTATACTTGTATAAAACGCTATATTTGCTGAAGTATCTACAGCTTCAAAAAAAATAGTTGTGAGATTAAAAACTGCTGAGTTAAAACCTTCATCACAACTTACGGCAGATGGTAGTATTTGAATTGGAGGAATAGTTAGTAGCTCAATTTGGCTTTCAGCTAAATTATTATCTTCATTAATTTCTGTTACAATTCCGTTATTGAATCCATCATCATCTACAATAACTGTTAAGAGAAAGTCATCTTCTAAAAAATTAGGAATGCTAAGTGTAATTGTTCCATTTTCTGATTCACCAATTGCAATACTATTTTGGGTTGTAGTTTGACCAATTAAAAGATTATCTGCATAAAAGGCAATAGGTGTGTTTGCAGGTAAAACATCTGTTGCATTAACATTATAAACTGTATAATCTAATTCAATTTCTAATGAGCCACAATTCACTACATAATCATCTATGGTTATTGTGGCATCTGGTAACTGGCTATTTAAAACTGTTATTATGTTATTTATGATAATTAAATCTGCTCTAAAAACACCATTGCTATCAAAAGCTCCTGTGGTCATTTTTATGGTTGCTGAGGTATCACCAATTTGAATATTGTTTTGTATGTTGTATACATCTAAATCGCAATTATAAAAGGTGTTAGAGTTGGTAAATGTATTAGTACCATTAAAAGCATTATCAGCCAAATTTAGCGGTGGATTTGATAAAATATTGTCATTAATTGATAATGATTCTCCAAAATTTAGACTGTTATCACCTTCCCAAGCCAAAAAGCCAATCTTGGCATTTTGATTATCAATGACATTTAAATTATCGAGAACAATTGTTTTTTCCTGAACGTTTCTATCAATAATTTCTAAACCTTGAAAAATGCTTAATTGATTAAGTGGCAAAGTACTATCTTCAAACACCACATAAATACTCCAGCCAGCAAAATTTGTTCTGTTGTTGCAATAACCTGGATTGTTAATTAGAGTTTCAGAAATATCTAAATTTGATAATTCATAAGTAGTATTGCCTTGAGAAATTATTTGTTCTGTTACGTCTGCAAAACAAGAAAAATAGGTAAGAACACCATTAAGAGCATCACTGTACTGAACTGTATAAGTTTGTTGAGCATCTATTGAAGATCCATTTAAACTTACATTTGTATCTCCAAATCCTGAGCCTGCCCAATATAAATAAGCAGCAACAATTGTTGAACTAGGTGATAGGATTAAATCGGCTTGTGAAGAAGGCAAAGTGCTGCAAAAACTTTGGTCTAAATTATTTTCAAATTGATTTAAGGTATTGCCAATTGCAGTATAGTCATATCGACCATTAAATTGCTGATATAGTTCAATATCCTGACCAAAAAGATGACATGGTAGATATAATAATAAACAAATAAAAAATTGGTTAAACTTCATATTCAATCAATTTAACCACCAATTTACATAAATTATTGGTTATCGTTTTAAGGTAAAATGACTTTTAAATACTCTACCATCCTCTAAAGTTACTGCAAACCAATAATCACTAGAAGGTAGCTTATATCCATTTAATGTTCCATCCCAACCTCTACTTAAAGGGTCTAATTCTTTTAATAATTTACCTTGCCTGTCAAAAATGTAAATTACACTTTCAGCTTGAAATTGAGGCGTAATACCATACACTTGCCAATAGTCATGAAATCCATCGTTATTTGGTGTAAAATATTTAGGAAAACCGATAACAGAAACAATTTCATCTACAATACCACAATCGTTTTTATCTCTAACATAAACAGTATGTAAACCAGGAGCAACGTTTTCAAAAACATTGCTGTCTTGGTATGGACCAAATTCATTATCGATTGCATATTCATAATCACCTTCACCTGTTACTAAAACAGTAAGTGTATTATTATTTGAAGCATCTACTATGTTAATACTTGTAATTGTAGCAATGTTAGATGGTAATACAGTCACAGTTCTGTCTTTAAAACAGCCATTTGTATTTGTAACTCTTACAGTATAAGTACCTGGAGCATCAATCATAATTTCTGAAGTGTCTTCACCTGTAGACCATAAATAATAATAGTTGCTAGGAGAATCTCCAATAACACCACCATTTATAGTAATTGTTTCAGGAAATGAATTAAGACAATATAGGGTTTCAAACGTAGTTTCAATGTTTGGTAATTTAAACACTCTTAATCTAACTTCACTAATACCATAACACGCATTAGAGTTTTCAACTCTTGCATAAATAATTTGGTTGTAAGCTACTGTGTTTGTAAAATTATTTGGCAATGGATTTTGCTCTGTTAATGCATTTTCATAAGTCTCATAATAACTTAAATCTAATCCAGGAGGCAAATTAAATAAAACTGTAGCATCAGCATCAGAGAGAGTGAAATTAAAAAAGCCATCTTCTGTACCATCATCATCACAAACCTCTAGTGTAGCATTGTTTGCAGATGTGGTACTAACTTGAAGCGTTAAAACAGCAATATTATAACACCCTGTAATATCATTTACAACTTTAGCGTAAACAGTTTGCGGATTAAAAAAGTTATGGAATGCATCACCATTAATTTGGTTTGTACCATTAACAGCGTTATTTTGTGTTAAATAATAAGTAATACTTCTGTCTGTTGCACCACCTGTAATATCATCAAAAACCTGATTTAAATTAAAAATGGTGTATCCTTCAGGAATACCATCCTCATCACACTGAATAATTGTTGTATCGTTAGCAATAGGAGCATCATTTACAGTTAAAATAAACGAATCTGTACTAAAACAATCTGTATTTGCATTGTTTTCTATACGAACAAAAATCTCTTCTGTATAAGGAGTTGTGTTAGTATAAGAGTTTGGTAATGGGTTACTGTTGCTATCTGCATCTGTTTGCGAATTGTGATAGGTAATTGTATAAAGTGTTGCATCTTGACTACCTAAAATTTCAGTATTTAACGCAGTTAAATCTGTTGTAGTTGTGCCATCCATTGCATTACCACTAAAATCTTCATCACAAATATCAATATCATTTAAAGTTGTGACAACAGGAGTAACAAATACTTCAACAAAAAATGAAGTAGTATCATAGCAGTTAGGGTTTTCAATATTATGTATTCTTACAAATATTTCTTGCGGACTTGATGTGTTTGTAAAAGGACCAACAATTTCATTAGTGTTGTCATCTGCATCTTGTTGTGTGGTAAAATAATGTACGCTATAAATTGCAGGATCTTGAGTATCTAAAACTTGAGCATCTTGAGTTGTTAAATCGAAGGTAGATGTAGTTGTAGCATCACAATTAACCATATCATTAGGTTGATTTGCTATTGGAATATCAAAAACACCAACAACAGCTTCTCCTTCAATTGGGCATTCTCCATTATTAGGTTCAATAAAAACCTCATAAAAACCAGGAGTATCTACAAATAACTGAAAATTGGTTTCTGCTGGTAAAATAATTCCATCTTGAGACCATGTATAAGTGGCACCTGGGATTTCTAAAGCAGATAAAGTATAGCTGTCGCCAGTACAGAGTTTTAGCTCTGTTGTGCTTATTCCGTTTTGAATAATATCTATTTGTGTATTAAATAATGACTGAATAAAAGGAGGTAACCCAATACGGCTTAAGTTTTGAAATGTACCAGATACGTCAACTAGAATCCCATTTTCATTGTAATTTGCAGCAGCACCATCGGCTTCAGGATTATTAATTACTCCTAAAAATCTGCCACTAGTATTTATGTTACTAAAATTTACCTGGGCTCTATATATTTTTTTGTTGATTCCTAATTGTAAAGCTCCAGCACTTAAAGAGTTTGAAGTATGCACAACAGCTTGCGAAGCAGGAATATCTGCACTTAATAAATCCCATTGCAAAACAGAACTTGCACCATTTCCTGAAACACCAGCATTTATTGTTGCATATACTTTTCTGTTCTCTGAAGAAAATTCAACACCATATGGACTATCCCCATTTTGAGGACCATAAAGTTCAATTGAATTAGAAACAACACCTGTGTTATTATCAAAATCAAATAAATATACTCCACCAGCAGCATCGCCACCTAAAGTTGTAGCAAAGCCAAAATGAGCGACTACTAGTTTTTCTCCATCAGGCGAAGCTTTTATATATCCTAAAGCATTTCGTCTGTATCCTGAAACAGGAACAACTGGACCAACAATAGATTCAACAGGTGTTGTATTAACACCATTTATATCAACTTTAAAGGCATAAAAACGATCCACAAAATGAGTTATCACCCAAAAAGAAGAACAATCATCTGCTTTTACAGCTGTAATTTTTTCAGAGCACTTAAAATCTACTTGATCAGGATTATTAGTATCGTATGTAACTAATTGTATGTTTTTTTCAACTGGGTCTACATCTCCTAATCCTCCATTTAAATTAATATCAACTAATGAATATGTTAATCCATCATTAATTCCATCACCATCGGTTTGATTTGGAAAAGCTGAAGAGTTAAAATGATGAGGTTCATCTACAGTAAAAATGTAATAAAAATTTGGGTCTTGTGGTTTTGGTACTATTAATCCAGAGGATGTACTAGAATCATCACCTTTTAAACCTGTACCAAATGCTTCACTTGCATTAGCCATAGGTTGGTGTAAACTATTCCAAACGGTTCTTCCATCTGAATAAAATAGTAAGTTACCATTTGTATCTGAAATAGATGTGCAACCTTCTAAAGTGTTGAGTTGGCCATCTGTTACAGCTGTAACAGTACCAGAACCAGCATTAAAGCGTAAGCCTGCATTTTTACCAAAATACCAATTAGAAGCTTCATTTTGCGCAAAGGTTTGAATACTAATACATAGTATAAAAAATAAGAGAATCTTTTTCATAGGATAGCTAAAGCTACCAAATATATTACAAATCCCTCTTTTTTAATAATCTATACGATAAAAAGATAAATAGAGCAGTCCAACCTAACACAATAGCTATTTCGTACCAATGTACTGCATAATCATAGGCTAAATCTTCACCTACTTGTTGAGCAACTGCTTGTACTGCTGAGAGCCTTGAACCTGGTTCGTCAATTAAGTTCCATAATGACTTAAATGGTAAAAACTGATAAATATTATCTGCTACATCTGTACCTCTATTATAGCCTGAAACAATTGCGTAGCTTATAAACTCTACAAAGAACAGTACTATCATTGTTGCAACTGCAAAAGCAGAACGTTTAATAAGCACTCCTAAAAAGAGGCCAAAAGAGAAAAAACCAACAAGTTTTATAAAAAATGCAATTAAGTATTCTAAATCTGAAAATATTATTGAAGGTTCTTTATAGCTTGAATAAATTAATCCAAGAATTAAAGACACAATAAAAACAAAAACCGTTGAGATTAAAGAAAAAGCAATGACTGTATAAAATTTTGATAGTATAAACTCTTTTTTACTTAAACCATCAATAAGGTTTTGTTTTATAGTTTTGTTACTATACTCATTAGAAACCATTGAAACAATGACTAATAGTAAGAAAAACTTAAGTAAACCAGCAACAAACGTATTAAAATGCCAAACATAAGGGAAATTGAAAATACCTAATTCGGCAAGGTGGAATTTAATGGGTCCAATATCAAATTTAATTGAAGCAAAAAGGGCAATACATGTTAATAAAACAAAGTATGTTATTATTAGTATTTTACTTGCTTTACTATATCTTAATTTATGAAATTCTATTTCTAATAATCGTAGCATACTATTGGTTGTTGGTTAATTTTAAGAATTGCTCTTCAAGACTTTCTTTACGTTTTACAAGATGTGATAATGTAATACCCTTGTCGAACATTAATTTGTTAAATACAGAAGCATCCATTGGTTGATTTAAAAAAGCGGTAATTAACTCGCCTTCAGTTTTTACAGAACTAAAATTAGCATCAGCTTCTAGTACTTGTATTAATTCTGATTGTTTTTCTGCTTTTAATTCAAAAAAACCATGGCTACTAATCATTTCATCTACTCTACCAGAATACAATTTTTCACCTTTTCGAAGTACAACAACATGGCTACACACTTTTTCAACTTCGTCGAGAAGGTGAGAAGCTAAAAGTATGGTGGTACCATTACTTGCAATTTGTTTTATAAGAGTTCTTATTTGATGAATCCCTTGAGGATCGAGACCATTTGTTGGTTCATCTAATATTAATATTTCTGGATCGTTTAATAGGGCAGATGCAATGGCTAATCGTTGTTTCATCCCTAACGAGTAGGTTTGAAATTTACTATCTTTTCGATCTAAAAGCCCAACTAATTCTAGTTTTTCGTCAACTTTACTAAAATCAACACCTTTTATTTTGCATACCAATTTTAAATTTTGGTAAGCAGACATGTAAGGGTAAAAATTTGGGCGCTCAATAATAGCTCCAACTTTTTTTAATGCATCGTGTGTGGTAGTGTTACCATCAAACCAACTAAAATCGCCACTTGTTTTGTTAACTACATTAAGCACTATACCAAGAGTAGTTGATTTACCACTTCCGTTGGGTCCTAAAATGCCATAAACATTACCTTTATTGATAGTAAACGATAAATCTTTTACAGCTGTGAGATAACCAAATTTTTTTGTGAGATTATTGATTGTAAGAATTGTATCCAAAATATGTGATGATTGATTAGTTAGTAGTATGACGAACTATATTATATTTTGTTACAAGATAAAAAAAAAGCATCCTAATATTTTAGAATGCTTTTAGTTTTATTGTTTGTTAATTAATTCCAATTTTCATCAAAGTCTAATTGGTCGTAATCATCTATGTCTAAATCGTCTTCAAACTCATTGTATTCATCAAAATCTTCAGCTTCAAATAATTTTTCTGGAGCCTCGTCAGGTATTTGACCATGAGCAAAAATAAGGTTTGGGTAATCAACACTTTCTGCTTCATCAACAATTTCTGCAAGTTCAACAAAAAATGTCCACATGCTTAAAAAATCGTAAACATAAATAAGTTTAGGCTGCATCTCAAAAACCACTTCATTAATAGCTGTATCGCTCATTAATTTAACAGTCTCGTTACCATCACTTAAATTAAATAAAGAAATTTCTTCACCTTGATTCCAGTCATCATCACTTACATAAAACGATGCCATTTCTGTTCCATCAAAACCAAAAGCCTGATTAATAGTGTTGTGCAAATCTTCCATTGAATCAGTTTCACGAATTTCTATATCGCGAAATATATCGCCTTCTGAATCGTGGTCGAGAATAATTCTAAATCGGTAAATCATTGTAATATATTATTTTGCAAAGGTACTATTTTCTTTATTTATTTACTGAATCTATGTAATGTAAATGTCATTGCCGCTAATAGGAAAAATGCACCTACTTGATGTAAAACACCCAACCAAACAGGTACTTGTAAAATAAGGGTTAAAACACCCAATAAAAATTGAATGCCAACCAGAATAAATAATGAATTGACTACTTTATGCTGCATACTTGTAAGTACCATTTGTTTTGCTCTATACCAAATAATGATGATGAAAATTACTACAATATAAGCAAGTGTTCTGTGAACAAATTGCACACCACTTTTACCTTCAATAAAATTTTTATATAGTGGTTGTTGTTCTGTGTAAACGGTTTCATGAATTAATTTACCTTCATTCATTAATGGCCAATGATTATGAATAAAACCAGCATCTAATCCAGCAACAAAAGCGCCATATATAATTTGAAGAAGTAGAACAGCTAGCCCAATTCTTACTAAATTTCGGAAGCGTTTATCAATGTCTTTCTTGTTTGGAAACATTAAATCTAATGCTACCCAAAATGTGTACGCAAAGGTTAAAAACGCAGTTGTTAAATGTGCTGCTAATCTGTAATGACTTACATCTGGTCTATCAACCAAACCACTTTTTACCATATACCAACCTAAAAACCCTTGAAATGCTCCAAGAGCCATTAAAATAAGAGATTTCTTGATTGTTGAAGAGGTAAGTTGTTTTGTGATTATGAAATATAAAAACGGAATGAAGAACACCAAACCAATCATACGACCAATAAAACGATGTAGCCATTCCCAGAAATAAATATCTTTAAAATCTTCTAATCCGAAGTGGTTATTTAGTTTTTGATATTCTGGATATTGTTTGTATAAATCAAAAGCTTCATGCCATTCTGCCTCATTCATTGGAGGTAAGGTGCCAGAAATTAATTTATAGTTAGAAATTGATAAACCTGAATGAGTTAATCTTGTAATGCCACCAATAACAACCATTGTAAAAATGAGTACGCAACCAGTGAGTAGCCAGTAAATGACCTTTTTGTTATCTTTTTTCATAAACTTTTAAACCTAAACGTTTACCTTCTTTTAACATTAATTGAAATGCAGCATCATGTTCATTAGGAATATCACCTTCAAGAATTGCTTCTTTTATTTTCTCTTTAATAATACCAATTTCTTTAGATGGTTTTAAATTGAAAGTTTCCATGATTTCTTCACCAGAAACAGGTGGTTGAAAATTACGTACATGGTCGCGCTCTTCAACTTCAACAATTTTTTGACGAACCAACTGAAAATTACTATGATACTTCTTAAATTTCTTCGGATTTTTTGTGGTAATATCAGCTTCGCAAAGCGTCATTAAATCATCTACATAATCACCAGCATCAAACACTAATCTGCGCACAGCCGAATCTGTTACTTCTTCATTTGCTAAAACAATAGGACGAGAACTCATGTACACCATTTTTTGTACAAACTTCATTTTGTCATTTAATGGCATTTTTAATCGTTTGAATAATTGATATACCATTTTTGAGCCTTCAAATTCATGACCATGAAATGTCCAACCTACTTTTTTATTGAATTTTTTAGTTGGTGCTTTACCAATATCATGTAATAAAGCAGCCCAACGTAACCATACATTATCAGTATGTTTAGCAATATTATCGACTACTTCTAATGTGTGGTAAAAATTATCTTTGTGTTTTTGTCCTTCAACTTCATCAATACCTTTAAGTGCTATCAATTCTGGAAGAATGTAGTGTAGCAAACCAGTTTGTTCTAATAACAAAAAGCCAACTGATGGTGTTTTGCTTTCTAGTATTTTGTTTAATTCAACTACAATACGCTCATTGGTAATAATCTCAATTCTGTGATTATTTTTTGTGATTGCATTTAACGATTCTTTCTCAATTTTAAAATTAAGCTGTGTAGCAAATCGTATAGCTCTCATCATTCGTAAAGGGTCATCGCTATAAGTAATATCTGGATTTAGTGGTGTGCGAATAATTTTGTTTTCTAAATCTTGCAAACCATTAAAAGGATCTAATAAATCGCCAAAATTTGTGTCGCTTAAACTAAGTGCAAATGCATTAATTGTAAAATCACGACGGTTTTGATCATCTACAAGAGTTCCATTTTCTACAATAGGATTTCTACTGTCTTCATTATATGATTCTTTACGAGCACCAACAAACTCAATTTCAATATCATCATAGCGAAGCATTGCTGTCCCATAAGTTTTAAAAACCTGAACTTTAGGTTTTGTAGGTAGGTTTTTTGCAACTTGTTTTGCAAGTTCAATACCACTACCAATAGCGACTACATCAATATCTTTTGCTGTGCCTCTTTTTAAAATAAAATCGCGAACAAAGCCACCAATTACATAACTGTCTAATTGTAATTCTTTAGCAGATTGAGATATAATTTTAAAAACAGGATGTTTTAAGGCTTGTTTGTAGTTCATCTTTTCAGTTCAGTAAAAAGCATAAGCTTTTTGTACTTGTACTTATTTCCTGATAATTTTTACAACTCCGTTAGCACTCAATTTAATTATTGATGATGGTTTATTGCAAACTTTATCACGATGCAAATTTACGACATAGTCTACACCTTTTAAAATCTCTTCAGATATTTCTTTAAATGAATTTGGTGTTGGATAGCCACTAATATTTGCTGATGTTGATACAATTGGTTTGTTAAAACGACGAAGTAATTGAAAGCAAAAATCATCATTAGGGATGCGTATGGCTATACTGTTGTCTGAACTGATTAAATTAGACGCTAAATGCTGTGGATTGTCGTAAATAATTGTGATTGGAGTTTCAGTAACGTCTAGAATACTAAATGCTGCTTCAGGAATGTTTTTTACGTGTTTTTTTAACATTCTGTCATCTGAAACAAGACAAATTAGCGCTTTGCTATCTTCTCGTTGTTTTAGTTGAAAAACTTTTTTTACAGCTTCTTCATTTGTAGCATCACAGCCAATTCCCCAAACTGTATCTGTTGGGTATAGTATGAGTCCGCCTTCATTTAAAACTTTTAGTGAATTTTGTATCTCTTGATGCAGCATTTTAATTCATAATTAATAATATGCAAATTAACCTAAAAATATTTTAAGATGTAATTATTAAAATGACTTATACGCTTAAAAATTGTAATTTTGCCAATAATATAAAGCTCTTAAAGTTGTAATGAGTTTTTTAATATGCTAATACCTAATGAATAGTATTGTACAAGAAAAATATAAGTCTAATACACAAGCTCTGAATAAAATTATAACTGATTTTGATGATAAAGGAGAGCAATTTGTAAACGGAAAGAGAAATACTATTAAACTATTTGACTTAGGAGATTTAAAGATTAATATAAAATCTTTTAAGGTGCCAAATATATTTAATCAATTAGCATATAAACATTTAAGAAAAAGTAAAGCACAACGCTCATTTGAATATGCAAATATTTTAATTGATAAAGGTATTAAAACACCTTTTCCTATTGCCTATTATGAGTTTACAACAACACTTTTGTTTAAAAGGAGTTTTTATGTTAGTGAGCATCTTATATACGATTTAACATACAGAGAGTTAATACATGATTTTAATTATCCAGATTATGACGCAATTTTAAGAGCCTTTACAAGATTTACATTTAAGCTTCATAATTTAGATGTCAATTTTTTAGACCATTCGCCTGGTAATACTTTAATAAAAAAAGTTGGTGATGATTATGAGTTTTATTTGGTAGATTTAAACAGAATGAAATTTTCGCCTATAACTTTTGAAGATAGAATAAAAAACTTTGCTCGTTTAACAGAACATAAGTCTATGGTGAAAACTATGAGTGACGAATATGCAAAATGCTTAAACGAAGATCCTGAAAAAGTGTTTAACTTAATGTGGAGTTATACTCAAGAGTTTCAATATAAATTCAACAGAAAAAAAGAGCTGAAAAAGAAGTTTCTTTTTTGGAGATAATTATTTGTTTAACCGGTCTAATTCTTTATAGCGCTCTTTTATTTCGTAAGCATTTAAAGAAGAAATATAATAACCAATTTTCCAGTCTAAAATTCCTAACCGTATAATATAGTGATTAAAAAACCTATATATAGGTTTTATTTTAGTATCAAATAAAGATGACTTTTTGCCTTTTTTATAAAGAGCTTTCGCTTTTAAATGAGCGTATAATTTCATTTTTTCTTTATAATGATTATAATCTCTATAGCTATAATGGATTATCTTCCCTTTTAAATTTCCACTTAGACCATTTATTATTAAATCTTCATGAACTTCTTTGAATGTATCGTATCTGCATTTTGAAACTCTAAATAATCGAAAGGATTTAGCGGTTTGGAATCCACTAAAATGGATTGGTTTTTTATTAAAATAATATTTAAAACTACCATAAAAAGCTACTATATTTGAATTAAGCGTATTAATTTTTTTTAGAATATCTTTCTTTGTAATATTTGTTAGCCTTTCATCAGCATCAATAAATAGTACCCAATCATGGCTGGCAAGGCTTAAAGCATAATTTTTTTGATCTGCAAAATTTTTAAAATTACGTTGATAAACAATAATATTATTATGATTTTTTAGCTTTTCATATGTACCATCGTTACTAAAAGAATCAACAAAAATTATCTCGTCTACAAAATTTAAATTATCAATTAAGTCATCGATATGAATAACTTCATTATATGTAATTATTAGTGCAGAAAGTTTACTCATTTTAGTTGATAAAAGATTTGCCAAAGATAGTATGAATTTTAAATTCTGTAATAATTGATTAATTCGGTTTTACTAATTAAGCCTTCTATCAATCCAATTAAGAATATAATCAATAGTATTTTGATCTGCTAATTCAAGGCTTTGGAAAGTCATAAACAATTTGCTTTTGTTCTTTAAAAATCTATCTAGTTTAAGTTTAACCAATGTAGGTTTTTTATAAGATCTAAAATAAGTTAACTGTGTGTTTTTTATATAATTATAAGTGTCATTTTTTATTTCTAAATGTTCTGATAAAGATGATACTATAAATTGATTTTCGTTTCTAAAGCGATGCTTAACATTCTCTTTTAAAACATCATGCTCTTTAAAGAAATTTATTAATGTAGATTTTCTTATTGAAACAGGAGTATGAAATCGCCTTACATATTTTTTTGTTCCAGCTAGTTTAGCACTCCTTTGTTGAAAATTTTTAAAACCGATTGCATTTTTTTTAATCGGCTTTCCAAGAAACGACAATATTGAATGATATATTTTTCTCACTTTTTTATTTTCATAAAAGTCTTCCCAATCACCTCTTATTATTGGGTAGTTATTTATAAAAAAATCATTAGGTGTTGTCTCTCGCATTAAAAACGTATCGTCATTAAAAACAATAAAGTGTTCAGATAGATCAGGAATTCTAAACAGCATACTTCCTATAGAACAAGAATTAAAACATGGTAAGCAATCTTCAAAATCTTTAAAAATTACTGTATGATCTATTAACTCTAGATTAATATTTTTGCTTTCAGCTAAAGCTTTAAGACTATTAAAAGATTCTGGTTTTTGACTATCGGTTACCAAGAAAATAGTTCTAATAAAAGGAGCAAACTTTATAATAGATTTAATTGCAATGTCTATTTCTCCGATTGAATTATATCGTACGCTCTCTTTCTTCTTATTAAAATCTATCTTTACTTTAGCATACTTGTTTAGTTTTTCTTGCCATTTTTTATCACTACCATCTACCCAAGTAATTACTGCATCAATAACCATATTTTTATTTTTAGTGGAAAATTAAAAACTTTCATTTAAATAGCTACGTCATATTCACGAAGCGCATCATTTAAAGATGTTTTCTTATTAGTACTTTCTTTACGTTTACCAATAATTAATGCACATGGTACTTGGTACTCGCCAGCAGCAAATTTTTTAGTATAACTTCCAGGAATAACAACAGATCGTTCAGGTACAACACCTTTCATTTCAATTGGTTTGTCTCCAGTAACATCAATAATTTTTGTACTCATTGTTAATACAACATTAGCTCCTAAAACAGCTTCCTTTTTAACATGCACACCTTCAACTACAATACAACGCGAACCTATAAAGGCACCATCTTCAATAATTACAGGAGAGGCTTGTAAAGGCTCTAAAACACCTCCAATACCAACACCACCTGATAAATGTACATGCTTACCAATTTGGGCACAACTACCTACAGTTGCCCAAGTATCTACCATCGTACCTTCATCAACGTAAGCACCAATATTCACGTAACTAGGCATTAAAATAGTGCCTTTAGAAATATATGCACCATGACGCGCTACAGCATGAGGTACAACTCTAATTCCCTTTTCTGCATAACCTCGCTTTAAAGGAATTTTATCATGATATTCAAAAATACCTGCTTCCAAAGTTTCCATTTTTTGAATAGGAAAATATAAAACAACAGCTTTTTTTACCCATTCATTAACTTGCCAGCCATCTGCAGTAGGTTCAGCTACTCTTAAAGTACCTTCATCTAATAAATCTATTACTTTGCGAATGCTGTTTATTGTTTCTTGATCAGTTAATAATGCTCTGTCTTCCCAAGCATTTTCTATAATTTGTTGCAGTTGTGTCATATGTAAATCTAATTTTCACAAAGATAGTTCTATAATTCATTTTATTAAATTGAAGACTAAAAAATATGTTAGCTTTTATAATAACCCTAACTTTGCAACTGTATGGCAAGATTATTAGCAATAGATTACGGAACTAAACGCACTGGAATTGCAGTAACTGATGAATTTCAGATAATTGCATCTGGTCTAACTACTGTTAATACTAAAGAGCTTTTAGCATTCTTAAAAGATTACACAACAAAAGAAAAGGTTGAATTGTTTGTTATAGGTGAGCCTAAACAAATGAATAATAAAGTATCTGAAAGCGAAGCAGATATTCTTCCGTTTATCGAAAAGTTAAAAAAAGCAATTCCAGATATTCCAATTGTTAGGGTTGACGAACGATTTACTTCTAAAATGGCTTTTCAAACAATGATAGATAGTGGACTAAAAAAGAATCAACGAAAAAATAAGGCTT
Organism: Aquaticitalea lipolytica; assembly: GCF_014641635.1. Classification (GTDB taxonomy): domain Bacteria; phylum Bacteroidota; class Bacteroidia; order Flavobacteriales; family Flavobacteriaceae; genus Aquaticitalea; species Aquaticitalea lipolytica. The sequence continues at coordinate 105,946 of NZ_BMIC01000003.1, forward strand.
TAGTTGATGAGATTAGCGCAACTATTATTCTTCAAAGTTATATGTCATCAAAACATTAAATGAGTAACATTTTTATACTATCATTTAAAATTCTTAATAAGTATTGTATTTTTGCATCTGAAAAATAAATAAATTCATGATTTTACCTATTGTTGCTTATGGTGACGCTGTTTTAAGAAAAAAAGCGGAAGACATTTCTAAAGATTATCCAAAATTAGATGAGCTTTTAGCAAATATGTACGAGACTATGTATGGTGCTTATGGTGTTGGTTTAGCAGCGCCACAAATAGGTCTGCCAATTCGTTTGTTTTTAGTAGATACAGAACCTTTTTCTGAAGACAAAGATTTTACTAAAGAAGAGCAAGAGCAACTTAAAAATTTTAAAAGAACCTTTATTAACGCTAAAATTTTAGAGGAAACTGGTGATGAGTGGGCTTTTAATGAAGGTTGTTTAAGTATTCCAGATGTACGCGAAGATGTGTTTAGAAAACCTAAAATAAAAATAGAATACCAAGACGAAAACTTTAATACGCATACTGAAGAGTTTGATGGTTTAATTGCACGAGTAATTCAACATGAATACGATCATATTGAAGGTATTTTGTTTACAGACAAACTTTCTACATTAAAAAAACGTTTAATAAAAAGTAGGTTAGCAAATATATCCAAAGGAAATATAGATGTAGATTACAGAATGCGATTTCCTTCAATGAAAAAGAAACGTTAAAAAACAAACATAAGTGAGGCAAAAACTTATATTTGCCAACTTCAAAATATAATTTATGAGTTTAGATAAGATTTTATCAATTTCTGGAAAGCCAGGTTTATATAAAGTTGTAACACCAACAAGAAGCGGTTTTGTTGCAGAATCATTATTAGATAAAAAACGTATTACAGTAAATGCGCATAGTAACGTAAGTGTTTTAAGTGAAATTGCTGTTTACACCTTAACTGAAGAATTGCCTTTACGTGAAGTTTTTAAAAAGATAAAAACTAAAGAAGAAGGTAAACCAACATCAATTAGTCATAAAGATTCTAAAGATATATTAGAAGAGTATTTCTTTGATGTATTGCCAGATTATGATGAAGATAGAGTTTATGCTAGCGACATTAAAAAAATTGTACAATGGTATAATTTATTACAACAACACGATTTGTTAAGTGCGCTGGACGAAACAAAAAAAGCAGCATCTACTGAAACTTCTTCTGAGGAAGAATAAATTCATTTATTTTAGTTCATAAATTGTTTACAGAAAGATAGTCTTATATCTTTTTGAGGTCTACTATTAGTTGTATTTTTGAGGTGTAGATATCAAAATTATGGCTGACAAAACCCAACAACTTAAAGCTTTTGAACGTTTGCTAATAATCATGGACGAGTTGCGAGAGCAATGTCCTTGGGATAAAAAGCAAACCATGGAAACACTACGTCATTTAACCATTGAAGAGGTTTATGAACTTGGTGACGCTATTCTTGATAAAGATTTAGATGAGGTTAAAAAGGAGTTAGGAGACGTTTTATTACATATTGTATTTTATTCACGAATAGGTAGTGAAACTAATAGCTTTGATATTGCCGATGTTTGTAATAGTATTTGTGACAAACTTATTGAGCGTCATCCACATATTTATGGAGATGTTAAAGTTGAAAATGAAGACGATGTTAAGCGTAATTGGGAGAAAATAAAACTCAAAGAGAAAGGAAAAACTAGTGTGCTACAAGGAGTTCCAAAAAGTTTACCTGCTATGGTTAAAGCTAATCGTATACAAGATAAAGCAGCTGGAGTAGGTTTTGATTGGGAAGAGCCTCATCAGGTATATGAAAAAGTAGAGGAGGAGTTGCAAGAGTTAAAAACAGAGGTAGCCTCAGGAGACCAAGATAAAATTGAAAGTGAGTTTGGTGATGTACTGTTTTCTTTAATTAATTATGCACGTTTTTTGAAAATAAACCCAGAAAATGCGCTCGAGCGAACCAATAAAAAATTCATAAAAAGATTTCAGTATTTAGAATCAAAATCTAACGAATTAAATAAACCTTTATCTGAAATGACCTTATCTGAAATGGATGTTTTTTGGGAAGAAGCAAAAAAAGTGTAAAAATATTTTCATTGCCGACATCCAAAATTAGGTCTTAGTACGTATATAGAATATAGAAACTTTAACTTTAAGTTTCATTATCATAAGTAGGTAATCTTAATTGTATTTTAAGCGGTATAGGTTAAGATTAAAATTTAGTTTAGTTAGGGGTAAAATCCTATCTGTTTTTGCAGATAGGATTTTATTATTTAATACAGTTCCTTAAGTTTTCTAAACTTTTCTTCCCAAAGAGCAAGATTGTTTTTGTGATTTTCAATATTGTTAAGCACATCTTTTACTAAAGGGTTAGTTTCGTCTATGTTTGTAAAAAACTGAAGATTGTTTTCCAACTGATTAATTTCACCTTTTACTTCGTCAATTTTTTTACGAATAAAATTGTGTTCGTTGTCTAATAGACGAGTATCATCTGGTTGTGATAAATTATCAAGTTTATTCTCAAATTTTATCATTTCAACCTCAGTTTTGTCCATTTTTAAACTGCTGAACAATCCATCTATAGTTTTATTGAATTTACCTTCAATAAAGCGTTTATTCTGTGGTACATTGCCAATGTTTTTCCACTCTTCAATTTTTTGTTTAAGGGTTTCAACATCTTGCTCTGCCTTTCCGCTTAGTTTAAGTTCTTTTAAGCTATCTAAAAGTTTAGCTTTTTTATCAAAGGCTTCAAACTCTACCTTGTTTTCAGCTTTTCTTTCGGCATGTAATTTGTCAAAATAATGATTGCAGGCAGCTTTAAATTGTTTCCATATTTTATCACTGTCTTTTCTTGGTACATGACCAATTTGCTTCCAATCATTTTGGATTTTCTTCATTAAAGGCGTTACAGTCTCATAGTCATCGCTATCTTTATTATCCTCTGCAATTTTAATAAGATCTAATTTTTTCTGCAGATTGGTATACTGATCCTTTTTTAAACTTTTATAAAAGTTATTTTTCTTTTTATTGAATGTTCTAACAACTGCTTTAAATTTTGCCCAAGTTGCCTCGTTTACTTTTAAAGGCACTTTTCCAGCTTTAAAGAAATCTTCTCGCAACGCTTCAATTGCTTTTATTTTTTTCTGCCAAGTTTGGTGAGTATTACCATCGTCTTTTGCTATTTCTTCAATTTTAGAAATGATAAGTTCTTTCTTTTCTAGATTTGCTTCTTGAGCCTTATCAACATCAGCATAGTAAGCTTGACGCTTATCATGAATTGTTTTTGTTGCATTACTAAAACGCTCCCAAATTGCCTCACGATGTTCTCTGTCAACTGGTCCTAAATCTTCTTTCCACATTTTGTGTAGAACTTGCAATTCTCTAAAAGAACGATTTGTATTATCGTCTTGTGCTAATTCTTCAGCACGCTCAATAATTTTTAGTTTTTGATCTAAGTTATGTTTAAAATCCATATCACGTAAATCGCGATTTAGATGTAAAAAGTCGTAAAAAATTTCAACGTGATGATGGTAAGTATTCCAAGCATTGTTGTATTTGTCTCTTGGAATTGGTCCTGCATTACGCCATTGTTCTTGTAAATCCTTAAAGTGCTTATAAGTTGTATTAATGTTTTCTTCTACATTTATTAAGCCTTTAATTTCTTCGATAATTTCTAAACGCTTTTCAAGATTTGCTTTAAGATTAGTCTCTAAAGTTTTGTAATAAGCGTTAAGGTTATTTCTGTAATCTTTAAATAAACTATTGAATTGTTTTTTTAATGGGCTAGAGTAGTAGAAGTCTATTTCATTACCTCCATCTGCTAAAAATTCTTCCTTTTTCTCTTCAAGAATTTCAGAAAATTTGGAGTTGAATTCTGATTTTATCTCATCGACATGAGATTTTATAGTTTGAATTTTTTTGTTCTTTAGGAGCCACTCAAACTCTTCTGTCAATTTTTCCATTGACATAGCGTGATAATCCTTGTCTTCTAAATTATGTCTGTCTGTATTGTCTTCGTCTTCTGCGTCTTCTGCATTAGCTTCATCAATTTCATCAACATGATTATCTGCTTTAGTTTGCTTTGCATCACTTTTTTCAGCTACAGGTTCTTCATCTTCTGTAACAGATTCTTCGTTTGCAGAATCATCACTTGCCTCAATTTCGTTTTCTACTTCATTAACCTCTTCAACAGCATCTTCTTGTGCATCATTTTGGTTTTCAGATGTTTCAGATTCCGAATTAAGCTCTGTAATATTTATTTCTTCATTTCCATCTGCTTCTTGCAGGTTATCTTGCTTTGACATTTGTTTCAATGTTTAGGTTCGTATAATACTTAAAAAGTTAAATATACTAACAAGACGTTAGATTACAAAAGAGAAAGTCGATTTTGAGCCTATTTTAGCCTTTTCCCCAAATTTTCCATGCTTTTTCTGCCTGAAATTCTAGCATAGAATATCCATTACAGGTAGTTGCGCCTTTAATTTCTCCGCAAATTAAAAACTTTGTTTGTATTGGGTTGTAAATGAGGTCAAAAAGAAGATGATCTTTAGTAATACCATCATATGGTATGTTTGGGCACTCATTTACTTTTGGATGTGTGCCAATTGGTGTGCAATTTATTATAATAGGATAACTACTAATGATGGTTTCGTTGAGGTCATCATAGGTGAATTTAGCTTTTGTGTTTGATGTTCTAGAAACGTAATCAAATTGAATATTTAATCTCTCTAAAGTGTATGCAATTGCTTTTGATGCGCCTCCAGTTCCTAATATTAAAGCTTTTTTATGATGAGGTTTCAAGAAGGGTTTTATAGACTTTTTGAATCCGTAATAATCAGTATTATAGCCTTTTAAGGTTTTGTCTGAAGCAATTTTTATAGTATTTACAGCTCCGATTTTTTCAGCTCTTTTGCTTAAACTGTCTAAATATGGAATTATTTGTTCTTTATAAGGGATAGTAACATTTAAGCCTAGTAAATCTGGGTTGTTTTTGAGAACATTTTTAAATTGAGAAATATCCTTAATATCAAAATTTTCGTAAAAAAATGGGAGTTCTTCATTTTCAAATTTAGTCGTGAAATAGGCTTTTGAAAATGAATACGAAATATCTTTTCCTATCAATCCTAACTTAGGCATTTACTTTTTTTGTTTTGTGTCCATACCATTCTAAAGCTAAAACGATTAGAATTCCTAATACAATATACGCAATTGCCAGAAATGTTTCGCTATTTAATTCAGGAATAAATCGGGTGTAATTTGAAACTATTTTTTTGCCTGTAGAGTCGTATAAAAATTCACCTTGCTCAGATGTTTTATAGATGGTTTCTTTCCAAGGCCAAACAACACCCAAAGACCCAATTATAAAACCAATTATTGCAGATATTGTTATGTTTTTATAATGTTTTAATATATAGCTAATTACATGTGAAAATGTTACTAATCCTACTACAGAGCCTAATGTAAATACAGCTAAAACTTTAAGCATTTGCAACCGTTCACTATTACGAATAAAATCAAAATTACCACTTATTATATCATAAAATGTATCAGAAAGCGCATTAACTGAGTCTACCAAAAGTAAAACGTAATTACCAAGTAGTATAAGTATAAAAGAGCCTGAAAAGCCTGGAAGTGTCATGCCCGAAACACTAATAATACCACAAAAAAACACAAACCAAAGATTGTCGTTTTCTTTTGCAGGATCTAAAAAACTAATACTCACTCCAATAATAATACCTATTGCTAATGAAGTTATTGTTTTGTAATTCCAATCTTTAAAATCTTTATTGATATAGTAAATAGAGCCTATTATCATTCCAAAAAAAGTACTCCAAACATATAGTTCATAATGCGTTAAAAAATAATCAAGCACTTTAGAAACACTAAAATAGCTCACTACCATTCCTAAAAAAAGAATACCTAAAAAGCGACCATTTACATAATTAAAGAAACTTTTATAACGACCGTTAAACAAGAGTTTAAAAGCCGTTTTATTTACTTTTTGAAGCGAGTATATAAACTCTTCATAAAAGCCTGCAACAAACGCTACAACACCACCAGAAACACCAGGCACTTTATTAGCAGCTCCCATTCCAAGTCCTTTAAAAAACAAGAATAATCTGTCTGTAAATGTTCTGGTACTTTGCATTTTATTGCTTTTTGGAGCCTATTTTTTCAAGTATAAAAATAGTTAAAAATCCTACAACCATTAAGATAATAGCATAAGTAATTTGTGGATTGCCATCGAATGTAAAAGGAGATATACTTTTTTCAACTAGTGGAGTTTTAATGCCATCTGAAGTTGTTTGCCAAGTTACTACTTCTTTCCAAGGCCAAATTTTATTTAATGATCCAAAAATAAAGCCAGTAAGTAATGCTAATGTTATGTTATGATAATGCTTAAATAGCCATTTTAAAATATGACTAAAACTTAATAAACCTACTATAGCACCAAAAGTGAAAATGGCAATTTTTTTTACATCAAAATCATGTAGAGCGTCACTTAAAGTTTTATATGCTCCTAAAATTACCAATATAAACGATCCGGAAATTCCAGGAAGTATCATGGCGCAAATTGCCAATGCACCAGCAAAAAATAAAAAAAGAGAACTGTTATTATCTGCCATTGTTGGTAATGTTGTAATATAATAAGCTGCTAATGCACCAAGAATTATTGACACTACAACACCTGCATTCCATTTGTTTATTTGTTTGCCTACAAAAAATATGCTGGCTACAATAAGCCCAAAAAAGAATGACCAGATAAGAATTGGGTGATTTTCTATAAGATATTTAGCTAAACGCATAAATGATACGTAGCTAATAATAATACCAGATAATAATGCTACAATAAAGTTACCATTAAGTTGAGCCCAAAATGCTGAAAAACCTTCTTTTTTTAAGGTTTTAAATAACGATAGATTAACACCACTTATGGTTTTAATTAACTCTTCATAAATACCTGAAATAAAGGCAATGGTTCCTCCAGAAACTCCTGGAACAGCATCTGCTGCTCCCATTGCAACACCTTTAAGGGAGATGACTGCGTAGTCTAATAAGCGTCTTTGCATTTTTTTATCTTAATAAGAAAGTAAAGATATGTATTTTTTAGCTCGACTGCTTTTTAGAATTTAAAATAATATCTTGAATAGATTTTTGTGAAGCTATTAAAGGAAAAAGCTCTTCAATTATAAAGTCAAACTCAGAGTTTAGTAATAATCCGTTTTTAAGATGATAAAATCCTTTTTCTGTTTCTAAAAGAGTGTAATAAATACCAGCAAGTCTGAATTCTATTTCAGCTGTTTCAGGATAAAATTCGGCTGCTTGAATAAGGTTTAATGCACTAGCTTCAGGTTCGCCTAATCGAATTAAAATATCAGCTCTTGATAGCCATGTAGATAATTCATAATTGCCCAAATCTAAGGTTTTTTTGTAACCTCTTTCAGCTTCTTCAAGGAAGTTTAATCGATGATTAATTTGTGCATACAATTTCCAATATATGACATTATCACAATCAATATTTATAGCTTTATTGATATAAAATAATGCTTTTTGATAGTTTCTCTTTTTGTTATAAAACTTAGTTATTGCAATCCAGCCTTTATCTAAAAGCGGATCTTCATGTACTGTTTTGTAATAATACTGTAATGCTAAATCATGCTGATTTAGTTTTTCATGACAATTACCAATTCTTAATAAAGCAAATGATGTTGGCTCGTCTAAGGTTAGTGTAATTTTATAGTTTTCTATAGCTTCTTCGTACTTTTTAAGCTTCTCTAAAACTTTCCCTTTTTCTAAGTATGCACCAACAAAACTATCATCAGAAATTATAGCAAATTCAAAAGCGGCTAAAGCTTTTTGAAAATCTTTAAGCGAAAAGTATTGTCTTCCTAATTGGTGCCATGCAACTTCGCAATATGGATTTTTATCCAAATAACGATTTAAGAAGTCTATAGCTTCAGAATTTAGATTTAAGAAATCAAAACAGTAAATAATATTATATAATGCTGAATAATCTTCCATATCCAGCTCTAAACATTTTATAAAATAATCTTTAGCGTTTTCAAATTGATCCATAAACAAATACTCCATACCAATTAAGGCATATAAATCGGCATCGTCATCATCATTTTCAGTAAGCTTTAAAGCAATCATTAACGTGTCAATTGCTTTTTGATGTTCATCTCTTTTTGAAAGTATACTAGCTTTTTGAATATATATTTCTTCATTTGAAGGCTCAATAACATATAATGCATCCAGTAGCTTATCTGCTTGCTGCAGTTTGTCTTCTAGCACATAAATTTCTACTTGAAATAGTTTGAGGTTTACAGAAGTTGGATGCTGTTCTAATCCCATTTTAATTGCTTTTTTAGCTAAAGCAATTTTTCCAATTTCTAAATAGTGTTGAATGATATTTTCAAATTCACTAGAATCGAAAAACAAAACATTGTTTGTTTTTAGCATCGATTCAAATTTGGTTAGCGAAAAATTGTCGTTGTCGTCATGCTGACTGAACTCCATAAGCACATTTTATTGTTCCTTGAAATAAATTTACTGTTATCGTTATGAAATTGAAGTTTTTAGCGCTAATGTTTTCAACAAAGTAATTAACAGTTGAATTTAAACTTGAGGTAATTTATTTTAAACACTGATAGACAGTATTATATGGTTTTGTTTGTAGCTTTTTGTTTCTGGTAAATTGTGTCTAAAACTTGGATAATCAACTCACAACCTTTAATAATTTCTTCATTTGTAATGGTTAGAGGAGGCGTAATTCGGATTGCTTTAGGTTCAAAAAGCAGCCAAAACAGAATTAATCCTTGATTTTGACACTTTAAAATGACCTCATTTACAAGGTCTTCAGATGGTAAAATGGCAGCAAGCATTAATCCTTTTCCACGAATATCTTCAATTAGTGGATGCACTAAATGTTGCCTAAAAAGTTGTTCTTTTTCTAATGCTTGAGGCATTAATTTGCTTTCAGTAATTTCTTTTACTGTTGCAAGTGCAGCAGCAGCAATTACTGGATGACCACCAAAGGTGGTTATATGTCCTAATTTAGGATTGTCTTTTAAAGTAGACATCATGGCTTTTGAAGCTGTAAATGCACCAATTGGCATTCCGCCTCCAAGTCCTTTTCCAGTCACCAATATGTCTGGAACACAATTGTAATGTTCAAACCCAAATAGTTTTCCAGTTCTGCCTATTCCTGGTTGAATTTCATCTAAAATTAATAATGCTCCAACCTCGTCACATCGTGTTCTTACCTTAGCTAGATAGTTTTGATTTGGTTCAATAAAACCAGCTCCACCTTGTATGGTTTCTAAAATTACTGCAGCAGTTTTTCTTGTTATTAGATTTAAATCATCACAATTATTAAAAGTGATAAATTGAATATCTGGAACTAATGGTCTGAAAGCTTGTTTGCGTTCTTCATAACCCATAACACTCATTGAGCCCATAGTATTGCCATGATATGCGTGCTTTGCAGCGATTATTTGACTTCTTCCTGTGGCTCGTCTAGCTAATTTTAAAGCGCCTTCAATAGCTTCTGTGCCTGAGTTGGTTAAGTAAGTGGTTTCTAACGATTCTGGTAAATGTTTAGCCAATAATTTAGTAAGCTCAACGGCTGGTTCTTGTATATATTCACCATAAACCATTACGTGAAGATACTTGTCTAACTGCTTTTTTATTGCCTTAACAACTTTCGGATGTTTATGACCTAAACTACAAGCTGAAACTCCAGCAACAAAATCTAAATAAGCTTTATTATTAGTATCATAGATATAGCAACCTTCGGCATGAGAAATCTCCATTGCCAAAGGATGTGGCGTTGTTTGTGCTTGATATTTTAAAAAATCTTCAGATAACATTAATTATCTTTTTTTGTAAGTTCGATTAATTCTGATCCCCAAATACTAAAGGTATCTGAAGATTGAATATCGTAGATTAAACATCTAGGAAAATTGCTATCACCTTCTGGGTTTGAAACAATAGTGTGTTTTTCCCATTCGCCTGTTAGATTTATTTCTTTAGTGCTATATATTGTGTAATCACCTCCATTTTCCTGAATAGCAATTCTAATTGTCCCACTGCCTTTTAGCCATAAAGACCATTCTAAACTTTTTGACTTTTTAAAGACAACAAAGTTAAGATAGCCATCACCAGTTCCAGTTCCAGTAACAGTTTTAGCTGTTTTTTTTCCTTTAGGGTCTATCTCTTTATTTGGTTTAATAGAAATATCAATTTTTTGCCAGCCACTATTGCTAATATCACTATTGAAAGGTAGTGTATTGTTGTTTTCAGGAATATTTCTAGATGCTTTATTAACTTCATCTTTTTTAGCATCTTTATTTTTTGCTGCTTCTACACGTTGTAGCAAATCTTCATCAAAAAATTCTTCCTGAGGGACATATTCATCTAATCCTTTTATAACTGGTAATTCTAAAGGAGGATCATCTTTAAATAAATCTTCAACACTTTGTGGTCGTTCTTCATCTCGCCAATCAAATCCTCTTAACTTCCGAGCGTTTTCTGGAAATTTAGATTCTGGATATAAGTTACCTTCAACTTGATTAATCAAACGAATTTCATCAATCTTATTTTCGGTAATTTCCATATGTATACTACCAGATTTAGATTTATTAATGCCTACTAATTCATTTTGCCCATCACGAGAAAAATATACAACTTCAGCATTTTTAATAATATCAACAGTACTTAGTTTATTGTCCTTAAATAAGCCAATTAACTGTTGTCCTTTTACCTGATTAAAACCAGTTCCTAAAGTGTCTTTACTTATGAGAAACGCATTATTGAATACGAGCAAGGAGTCTAGCTGTTCTGTTTTTGGGTTGGATATTAAGTGAATTGTATCTCCTGTCATTTGATTACCAAGATTCCAGAGTATTGGATTTCGTTTAGTGCTAAATGCATCTGTAGACGAAAAACGTGCTAGATTAATTAAACGTGTTAATCCAGTTTTATGGTCAGCATGAATAGAGTCGGCTTTACCACTTAAATCGCTTTTATAAACTTTAGCGTTATAATATGCTCTTGTTATGCGATGCTCAGGTTTACCTGTAACCATAATTGTATCGCTATGCATGTAAATCGAATCTCGTTCTTGAACTGTAATTGCTAAAGCTCGTTTAGTAATAAATACTGAATCTTTGGCTCGCCAAACTTCGGCATAATGTCCTTTTACTATACTGTTGTTAACTGTATCTGTTACTTTAATGTTATTTGTGGCAGACGCAAAACTAATCTTCCTATCAAAATACATGCTATCGCCTTCAAAAACACGATTTTCGTAATTAATTTTAGATTTTTTTACAAAATAGCCTGTATCATTTTTGGTATCATAAAAGCCACGTTCACAATAAATTTCACTTTCTTCTCCTACAATAGTTGATGGACCGAATAAAAAGGCGTGACCAGTTTCGGTATAAAAATCGAGTCGATTTGTTTTTAAGGTGTATTCTGGGTTAACAAGTACAACATCATTAACAAACTGATACTTTTTGTTTTGCATATAATAGCGACCAATCTGGCTAGTAATTGTTCCAGAAGAATCTCTTACAACCTGACCTCTACTTTTGTAAAAAGCTTGCTGTTTTGTTCTGTCAAAGTATAATGTGTCTGTAGATAGTGTAGATTTTGGTTCACGTAAAAGAACATTACCACTTGCAAAGGCTAATTGTGTTTTACCACTATATTCAACATATTTAGCATTCATGTTAATAGTGTCGCCTTGTTGCATTATAACATTGCTGTAGGCTTCAATAAAATCATCTTTTTCGTAATACACAGCTTTATCACACCACATATTAATACCTTCATGTATAAAATGTACTTGTTGAGAATTATCTCTTGTAAATACAGTTACTCCTTTACCTAAAAGACTATCAGAATTTGCAAATCCTGCGTATTCTATCTGAATTTTTTTTGATTTTTGAGCTAACGTAATCGTAGTGAAACTCAAACAGAATAGTAGAAGTAAAAGATATTGTAATGCTTTCAAGGTGTTGTTAATTTGTTTCAAAAATAACTATATTAATCAGGCATTATTATGAGTTAACAAAAGTTTTAACAGTAAAGTCCTGTTTTATTAAAACAGGACTTTTATAATTTATCTTACAATTGTTTGTTTTCTGTCTGGTCCAACAGAAACAATTGTAATAGGTATCTCTAATTCTTTTTCTAAAAACTCTATGTATTCAACTAATGGTTTTGGCATTTGTGACGCTTCTGTCATTTCTGTTAAATCGGCTTGCCAACCTTTCATTTCAGTATAAATAGGAGTTACGTTTTGCTCTTCTATATTAAATGGTAAATGTTTGATTTCTTTACCTTTATATTTGTATGATGTACATACTTTTAAAGTTTTAAAACCTGAAAGCACATCGCCTTTCATCATTATAAGTTGTGTAACACCATTAACCTGACAAGCATAACGTAAAGCAACAAGGTCTAACCAACCACAACGTCGTGCTCGACCTGTTGTAGCACCAAATTCGTTACCAACACGTCCCATTGTTTCTCCTGCTTCATCAAATAATTCGGTTGGGAAAGGCCCAGAACCAACTCTTGTTGTATAAGCTTTAAAAATTCCGAAAACTTCACCAATTCTGTTTGGAGCAATACCTAAACCAGTACAAGCACCAGCAGCTGTAGTATTTGATGATGTTACAAAAGGATAGGTTCCAAAATCGATATCTAAAAGCGATCCTTGAGCACCTTCTGCTAAAATAGATTCACCACGTTTTTGAGCTTGGTGTAAGTATTCTTCAGAATCGATAAATTGTAACGATTTTAAAGTTTCTATAGACGCAAAAAACTCAGTTTCTAATTCTTGTAAATCATATTGTACATCTACATTGTAAAACGCAATCATTGCTTCATGTTTATCAGCTAATGCACGATATTTATCTTTCCAATCTGCTAACTCAATATCACCAACTCTAATACCATTTCTGCCAGTTTTGTCCATATACGTTGGACCAATTCCTTTTAGAGTAGAACCAATTTTCGCTTTTCCTTTTGAAGCTTCACTAGCAGCATCTAACAAACGATGTGTTGGTAAAATGATATGTGCTTTACGAGAAATTAAAAGCGATTTTCTATAATCGACATTTTGCTCTTCAAGCTTATCGAGTTCTTTTTTAAAGATGACAGGATCGATTACTACACCATTACCAACTAAATTAGCTTTGCCTTCATGAAAAATTCCAGATGGAATTGTATGAAGTACATGCTTTTTTCCGTTAAAAACCAAAGTGTGTCCTGCATTTGGGCCACCTTGAAAACGTGCAATAATGTTGTATTTAGAGGTAAGAACGTCAACAATTTTTCCTTTGCCTTCGTCTCCCCATTGTAGTCCAAGTAGTAAATCTACTGCCATTGTAAATATTTAATTAGGTTTATTTTTTGTTCCGTAAAAGTATAGTGAGTGATTTGTAATTGAAATATCGAACACTTCTTCAATTGTCTTTTTTATGGTTTGAATTCGTGGATCACAAAATTCAATAACTTCACCAGTGTCTGTAAGAATGACGTGGTCGTGTTGTTTATCGAAATACGATTTTTCATAATGAGCCTGATTTTGTCCAAACTGATGTTTGCGAACCAATGCACATTCTAATAATAATTCGATGGTATTGTAAAGTGTTGCACGACTTACACGATAGTTTTTGTTTTTCATTTTGATGTAGAGCGATTCTATATCAAAATGTTCTTCACTATCGTAGATTTCCTGTAGAATAGCGTAACGTTCTGGTGTTTTTCGATGTCCTTTGTCTTCAAGAAATTTTGTAAATACATTTTTTACAATTTCCTGATTACTATGTTCTGTTTTTACACTCATAATTTCAAGTTGCAAATTTACACAAATTTTAAACTCTTGTCACCTTATCTATACCATTAATTTTTTTAAGATTGTCCATTAACTTCTTAAGCATGGTATTGTTGGTAACAATAACGTTTATTTTTCCTGAAAAGACACCATCATCACTTTGAAAGCTAATACTTTTCATATTAACATGCATATTGGAAGAAATTACTTTAGTGATATTGTTTACCAATCCTAAATTATCAATTCCAGATAAGGTAATTTGTGCAGCAAATTCTTGTTGTGACGAATCAATCCATTTTGCTTTCATAATACGATATGCATAGTTGGATTGAAGACTTAATGCATTTGGGCAATTTTTTTTATGAACTTTTATGCCTTCGTTAATGGTTAAAAACCCAAACACTTCATCACCAGGAATAGGGTTACAGCATGCAGATAATTTATAATCTAGTTTTTCTTCTTCTTTACCAAAAACGAGCAAATCGTATTTTGCAGTAATCTCATCTTTGTCAATATCTGGAGCTACTGAAGGTTTACGAATTTTACTTTTAATGTAAGTCATAAACGCATTACTACGCGAGTTTGCAAACTCTTTAAGCATAGTATTGTCAATAGTACCAACACCAGCTCTATAAAATAAATCGAGACTTGTTTTTAGTTTAAAATAAACCACCATTTCGTTGATAGATTTATCATCGAGGGTTATTTTAAGTTGTTTTAGTTTTCTGCGTAAAAGCTCTTTACCATCTTCAGCAACCAGTTTCTTTTCATCTTTTAACGACGATTTTATTTTACTTCGCGCTCTAGATGTTGTAGCATAGTCTAACCAGTTTTGATTAGGTTTAGCGTTTTCAGATGTTAGTATTTCAACTTGGTCACCACTTTGTAACTCATGACTCAGCGGAACCAATTTACCATTAACTTTTGCACCACGAGTTTTCATACCAACTTCGGTATGAACGCTAAAAGCAAAATCTAAAGGCGTAGCACCTTTTGGTAACGATTTTAAATCGCCTTTTGGTGAGAATACAAATATTTCTTTAGAGTAGAGGTTGAGTTTAAACTGCTCAACAAAATCTACTGCATTCATCTCGTTGTTTTCTAAAGCTTCTTGCAGCTTGTCAACCCAAGTATCTAATGCATCTTCCTGATTACCTTGTTTGTATTTATAATGCGCAGCATATCCTTTTTCGGCAATTTCGTTCATGCGCTCACTTCGAATTTGAACTTCAACCCAACGTCCTTTTGGTCCCATTACAGTAATATGCAAGGCTTCATAACCTGTTGATTTTGGTGATGAAATCCAATCGCGAAGTCGAATTGGGTTTGGAATAAAATGATCAGTAACTATAGAATAAATTTTCCAAGCCAGAAACTTTTCGTTTGCTAAATCGGATTTATAAATAATTCTAACCGCAAACTTGTCATAAACTTCATCAAAAGAAACGCCTTGTTTTAGCATTTTTCTTCTAATGGAGTAAATCGATTTTGGACGTCCTTTTATATCGTAATTTAAACCTTCATTGTTAAGCGAGTCTACAATAACTTTAGAGAAATCTCTAATGTAAGCATCTTGCTCTTCCTTACTTTCTTTTATTTTGTTAAGTATGTCGTTGTAAACATCAGGTTCGGTATATTTTAAACCTAAATCTTCAAGTTCGGTTTTAATGTTATACAAACCAATACGATGTGCTAAAGGCGCATAAATGTATAAGGTTTCTGATGCTATTTTAACTTGCTTGTCTGGTTGCATCGATTCCATAGTTTGCATATTATGAAGTCGGTCTGCAATTTTTATAATAATAACCCTTACATCGTCATTAAGTGTAAGTAACATTTTGCGGAAGTTTTCTGCTTGTGCAGATACATCCATGTCTTTATTTAGCGATGCTATTTTGGTAAGCCCATCAACAATTCTGGCTATGGTTTTACCAAATAAACGTTCAATGTCGTCTAGTGTATAATTTGGGTTGTCTTCAACCACATCATGTAGTAAGGCAGCTGCAATACAAGTTGCATCCAATCCAATTTCTGAAGCTACGATTGTTGCTACAGCAATAGGATGAAATATGTAAGCCTCGCCAGATTTACGACGTTGGTCTTTGTGTGCATCGACAGCAACATCAAAAGCACTACGTATTAATTTTTTATCGTCTTTGGTAAGGGTTTGATAACTTACTTTAAGTAGCTTTTTATAAGCCTTGGCAATGGCTGCATTCTCTTTTTCTAGCTCTACATCTGTCATAAACTTAAAAGTAAGACAAAGAAAATTAATTGGCAATAGTTTTTAAGGAGAAATTTTTGGAGGTTGGTTGTATTTATAGAATTAATGATTTTTTATAACATTTATCCATCAAATTTTTACTAATGCTTTTATTTATTTGCTGTTTTAAATTCGATTAAGTATGGTTTTAACGGAATACTTTCTTGTGTTCTAAAGTTGTTTGAAATAAATATTTGATAAACTTTATTCGGTTCTAATTCTACTGGAATAGTCCAAGATTTATTATCTGCTGACCATTTTCTTTCATTTAAAGTACCTTTTGGAAATGCATCTTGGCCTAACTCTCCAAAGTCTACACCTGTATTATGACCATTTAATGCTTGCGAAAACTCTATTGTTATTTCTTTGGTTTTTGTATCAACATTTTGACTGTTGTTTTCAAATTGTTTAATTCTGATGACTGTAGGACGTTTACTCTCAAATGTTTGATATAAACTATCAAGTGATTTAGAAAAATAATTGGCTTTTTTAATAAAGTTTTCTACTTCAGATTCATTGGTATAATCTAACTCTATCATTGTTTTTATTGCATTTTCTTTATTATCAGCCTGATTGTAATAGTTTTCACAAATTTGGTAGCCAACATAATATCCTAAATCTCTCATTCCAAATTCGTTTGGTGCATTTCCATCTAGCCATTTGTATAAGTTATTGTAATAAAACATTTCATTTTCAAATACTTCTCTAATTCTTTTGGCATTTTTTTTACCAAACTCTATTTGAGGATTAGGAGATTTTTTTTCAAGTGCTTTTGATGCAACAAACTCTGCTACACCTTCATAAAGAACTAAAGAAAGTATATTAAATTCTCTAGGGTTTTGTTGCGTATGTATGTACTCGTGCACATTTAAAAACACGAGGTGATTTTTAGGGTTAGTAGCAAAATGCGATTTTAAGTGCGACAAATTTTCTGGAAACTCGCTTGTTTCGGTAGTGTTATCTGCCATAGATATTTCAGAGCCTATTAAAACCAAACTATCTATTGTTGTGCCTCCAGTGAGAAAAGCTCCTATTGTAAAATATATTTTTGCAGGCTTTAGTTGAGGATATATTGTTTTTAATTTTTTTATTCCATCTTCCAGTTCAGAGCTAATTTTGTCAGCATTTAAAGTGTTTTCTCTAATTGAATTCCAAAATTTAGGGTAATTATTAATGGAGTTTATATAATCTTGAGCTGTATAATTTCTTGCTTGTCTAATGCCTTCTAAACCTACAGTTCCTTTTTGAAAATATAAACTATCAAGGTATTTGTATTGTAAAGTAGAATCTTGTGTAGAAATTATATTATCATAAGCTTTCCAAAAGTTAGTAATATCTGACGTTATAACATTTTTATTTGTGTGTTGCTTGCTATTACAGCTTATAATAACTATTACTGTGATGAGTAAAACCAGAGCTTTTTTCATTATATAGTTTTGTGATTAGTTTTTATTAGTAGATAACGTCTTAGTGTCATATTAATTGCTAATTAAATAACTGATTCATGCTAAAACCGAACAGAAAATTCGCTAGGGTTTTTAGAGTTAGGCGAGAACTAGCAATTACTTATATGCATTGTTGTAGCCAGTTTTTATTTTTTTTGTATTTGGTTTAATTTCAAAGTTACTGTTCAGATGATATTTCCAATCATCAGTAAATTCCATATAGTTTTTACCGTCAGTTGTAGTCAAAATCATTCCCTCAACACTTGCAATATAAAATTCATTCCAATTTTGGATGAAATCGGTAGTTTTTACTTTTACAATTGGGTCATTGCAATCCAACCAAGTATAAAGAAATTCAGATTTTGATAATTCACTTTTTTTCAACCAATCCATTATTTCTGATTCGTTGTTTTCATAGTCAAAAAAGAATTGATAATGTTTTTCGGATTTATTCCAGTCAACAGAGGAGTGGTCGATTTCCCAATTTTCACCTTTATTACTAATTCCTAAATCGGTCAGAAATTTATTAAATCCACCATCTTTTCCATCAATTCCAGCCGACTCAATAAAGGTTAGATGTTCATGTAGAAAATGCTTTTTGTTGGTCAAAATTCCCATTGGTTCTCAACTTGTTGCTAACGGTTAGTATAAGGCGCGTTTCAATGCGCTTTATATAGTGTTGTACACCGTTTTTATTTATTTTTTAATATCCGTTCAACATATTTTCTGTGATTGTCAAATCCGTTATTTTCTGGATTTTCCAAGTCAACCATTACATTAATTCCAGAGTCGTAAATCTGCCAATTATACTTTTTCGATAATTCAATCAAGGCATAAATTGCGTTTTCTCCATATAGTGAAAGCATAAAATTACTTGAATGCTTGTTGTCGATAAAAAAGTCAATCGTAAAATCAGTTCCTATTATTTCTCTGTGATTGTCGTCTTTTTTTATTCGGTCAAATGAGCTTTCTAAAATTCCGCTAAAATCTGTTGGTTCGAGTTGGTTTTCGTCCAGTTCTGCGATTGATTCTATTTTCTGTCTTGAATTAAAAAGTATAATGTCCCAACTCATATTTAATTTTTCATTATTCCTGCTCGGTCAAAATATTCTCCAATAGAATATCTTGGAAGTCCTTCCTCATAACCCAATCGATAGAATCCAATTCCATCGCTTTTTTGTCCGTTTACAGATTCTTGGATTTCTTTCGCCTTATGAATGATTTCTAACTCAGTCAATTCTGATTTACTTTCAATAACTTCTCCTTTTTTTAGCCCACCTTTTGAACCATAAGGAACTAGTATAATTTTTGACGCATTGAATGTCCGACTTCCAAATTCGGATTCCAGTTTTTCAATACCGCTTGAGTCAAAAGCATTCCAATTAACTTTTTTTGTTCTTCCAAATCTCATCGGTAAATCAGGTCGAAAATATTGTAATTCCTTTTCTGTCAAAGGTAGATTTTCAATCAATTCTGATTTGTTCTTGAAAATATCAGAGGACATTCGATAGAAAACTGTTTTGACTAGAAATTTGCCCGAGAATGTCCATTTATTATTTGCCCAAAGACAATCATAAAACACTTCGTAATCGTCAAATCCGATTATTCGAAATGGTCTTTCATCAAATTCTGTTTTATAAATATTTCCTAATTTCACTTTTGTTCAAATGGTGTACAACGTGTTTGTGTAAGCAAAAATGCAACGACCAAACGGTTTAACTAAAATAAGCAATGTTTTTTACACGGTGTTAGCAAACGTATTTTTTGTCAGAAGCTAAATTCCAATACTACAATTCGTTTATGAAAATAATCATTAAAATCAGGATTCGAACTTAAAATTCCGTTAACTACTAATTCGTTTTGCATCATTCCAGCTGCTTCTCGTTTTTCCCAATACTTATTAATCAAATTATCAGAATCTTTTACAACATAGAGTGCTTGCATATATTTACCAATATTGTTTACGCTAATTGTTTCGATGGAATCTTTTGAATTAATATCGAAATAATAATTCGTTTCATAAACTTCATTCCATAAACCACTTTCAATATATTCAGTAATAGTCTTTCTGGACATAAAACTGTAATTTTCATAATAGGATATTGTGTCCGAAATCATATCATTAAGATATTGTCGATAACCTTTTTCGGTTGTCAAATTCGGATATATTTTAGTTAAATTTATTTCAAAGTCAGATACGAGTAAATTCAGAGCATTTGTCTGTCTTTCTCCTAATACTTTTTCAAATTCCGTAATTCGGTTGTCAGTTTGAGTACAACTAAAAGTCAAAACCAGAACTAAAACTAAATAAAATTTCTGCATTTCGTTTTTATGTTTGCTAACGGTCTAGTATAAGAATAGTAGCGGATTTACAGCCACTAACTTTTCGTATGAACACAGACCTTTTTTATATTCACTTTGTTTCAGTTTAGCGATTAAACCGCTATTATTTTTATACATTGTTGGGCGCAGTTTTTATTCGATAAGTTCTGTCAAAGGTTGTAATAAGGCTCTATAAAAATCTTTTATTTCGGTTGAGTCAAGAATTAATTTCCTGACTGTATTTTCATATTGTTCTTTATTAAGTCCCAAGCCTGATGTTATCCTATTTAAAACTTGGGTTTCTCTAATAGGATAGCGAGTTAGTAATTCCATCTGATTGCTATTTGTAACAAGACTGTCGAAATAATTTTCTTCATCTTGTAAAATTTGGTTTAAATCAAATGTTACATTGAACTGTCCTCTTTGTTGAATATCTCTATGTTTTGGCATTGATAACATTATGTCATTACGAAGCTTCTTTTCGCAAAGTTTAGAACAAAGCCTCTCTTTATGCTGTGAGATATCTGAAATTATATTTTCGGTTGCGTTTTGATATAATGTTGTTGCTTCTTGACCTGTTAATTCAGAGATTTTTTGTGCAACTTTTTCAATAATATGTAAATGATAATATAACGCTTCTACCGAGTAAAAAGGAATAGCAGCAACTCCCTTTTCTAATAATGCTTGAATTTGTTCTGGTGTTCTATCATCTGTATCTATTAGACCATATGCATTTATCCAATGAATGGTTTCTGTTTTTTTTATTCCGTTAACTGCTTTTTCTACTTCTCTACAATTTCCTTGCGGAATAACAGAAACACTTGGATATATGAGTTGGTAGATTTGTCTATCTAGACTTGTTGATTGTCCTTCTACAAACAGTAATTCTCTTTTTGAACCAAGTATATCAGTTTTAATAGATATTGGAATAGACAAATCAGCAGTTATCAAATCAGCATCCCAATCTTTTATATTTTTTCCTTGCCATTGACAACTACGAATTAAAAGCGTGCTCGATTCTTGACAATCAATTGGCAAATGAATGTCGTGGGTAGAAATTACAAAAACACAATCTTCTCTTTTTCTAAACAACGATGTCAATAATGGCGAAATAATTGACCTATGTAAATGCCTTTCTGGTTCATCAAGAATAATTAATGAGTTTGGGTCAGTGGTCAAAACATCTGCTCCAATCAAAAGTGCATTTCTTTCGCCATCTGATAACTCTGCAATGCTATATGGTTCACTACCATTTTTTGATGCGAATAGTTGTTCATCTTTTCCAAGAATGATTTTTATTGGAATATTTGATATTGCTAATAATTCATTTATTGCCTCAATAGGTGCTTGGTGTCTCGAATGTTCTTTTGCGAGTTCAATATTATCGCCATCAACAGCATCAGCAATAATTCTAGCTCTAATTTTATGTGAATTTATTAAATCAAAAATTGACAAAGAAGTTCTTGCTTGTGAATAATCATCTTTCCATCTTGAATAAGTACGAGTATCGCTTGATTTTATATTACTTTCAGTTGACTTCTTTTGAGAAGCAGTCATATTCATTGCATTATCAGTAAACCAAGTTTGTCTATGAGCAAGGATTCGTTTGGCGTGGTTTTGATTTTGACTAAACAAATTATGCATTAGCGTTGATTTTCCTACTCCATTTGCTCCTAGTACGAAAACTGTATTTCCTTCAGTCAATGGAATGTTAAGCGTTCCATTATTTGACGTAGGTATATTGAACTTATATTTATTTTCAGTCATTTAGTTAATTTGATTACGGTCGTTTTTAAATTGCGCCCAACTAGTTATATGTGGACTAATGTTCCTGTATATATATAATAATAAAGGGATAACAGGAATTATTAGCCTAATTATTAGGCATAAATCTAAACTAAACTTACTTAATTTCCTATACGTAGAACTACGTAATTTTCAATTAATTATAAGTAAAAAAACAAACGCTTAATTGGTTATTTCTTCAAGTTTTTAACACGCTCTAAAAGTGTAGGATGTGAGTAATGTACCCAAACATAAGCAGGATGTGGTGTTAAATTGCTTAAGCTGTTTTTAGATAGCTTTTTTAACGAGGTAATTAATGGCTCTGCTTTATAAGTCGTTTTGGCATAATCGTCGGCTTGGTACTCAAACTTTCGTGAAAAATGATTCATTATAAAGCCTGTAACTTCCGAAATTGGTGAGTAAAGCATTCCAAACGCTATTAAACCAACATGAAAACTTGGTATAGATACACCTAAGGCATGCGATAATAACGGATTTGAAATAAAAATAGATAAAATGTACAGTGTTAATCCTGTTAATAGTACAGAGGCTATTAAGTTAAAAATGATGTGCTTCTTTTTATAATGTCCAACTTCATGCGCCAAAACAGCTACTATTTCTTCTTCGTTTAAATCGTTTACCAAAGTATCGTACAGCGTAACACGTTTTTCGCTTCCAAATCCTGAAAAGTAGGCATTAGCTTTAGTGCTACGTTTTGAGCCATCGATAATAAAAATTTTATCGAGATTAAAGCCAACCGTTTGTGCATAGTCTGATATTTTATCTCTTAAAGAGCCTTCTTCTAAAGGTGTTTGCTTGTTAAACATCGGCACTATAAGTTTGGCATAAAACATATTCATAAACACAGTAAATACTGTTACAATTGCCCAAGCATAAAGCCAGAATAGGTGTTGTGTTTCTTCGTAAAACCAAATTATGGCTGCAATTATTCCGCCTCCTAAAACAACCATCATTAGCAATCCTTTTATTTTATCGAGTATAAATGTTTTTTTTGTGGTTTTGTTAAACCCAAACTGTTCTTCAATAACAAAGGTTTTGTAATACGCAAAAGGTGTAGAGATGATATCGCTACCTAACATGATAATTCCAAAAAATATAAGTGCAATTATTATAGAGTTGTCGCTATAACTTCGTGCCAAAGTATCGACATACTCAAATCCGCCAAACATTAAAAAAGCGAGTGTTACTACTATTGAAAACGTAGAGCTCCAAACACCAAATTTGTAATTTGTGACTTTATAAGCTTGCGATTTTTTATATTCTTCTTCATCATAAACGTCTTGCAATTCAGGTGGAATGGCATCGTTGTAATGTTTTGCATTTAGTGTATCTAAAATTTTATCTACAATAAAATTGATAATTATTATTGCAATGATGATGTAGAATAATGTTGTTGAGGTCATAAAGTGATTACTAATTATTAATGAATACTTCTTTGTCTAACAGCTTCAAAAACAAGTATTCCAGCAGCTACAGAAACGTTCATCGAATCTATTTCGCCTTGCATTGGTATGATTATGTTTTGGGTGGAATTTTGCAACCATTCGTCGCTTAATCCTGTGGCTTCAGTGCCAACTACAATAGCACTAGCTTGCTTATAATTTTGTGCTGTATAGAGTTTTGAGGCTTGTAAAGCTGCACAATAAATACTAATGTTGTGTTGCTTTAAAAACGCAATAATTTCTGCAGTACTTCCTGTAGCAATGGTATTGGTAAAAATACAGCCAACACTAGAGCGAATACTATTAGGATTGTATAAATCGGTTTTAGGATTAGCAATAATCACTGCATCGACATTTGCAGCATCTGCAGTACGTAGCAAAGCACCAATATTTCCAGGTTTTTCAGGAGCTTCGGCTACTAAAACTAATGGATTTTTGGTTTTAAATTTAATAGATTGTAACTCGTGAGATTTACTTTTTGCAATGGCAATAATGCCTTCGGTTGTATCGCGATGTGCTAATTTTTGATAGACTTCTTTTGAGATTTCTATACTATTGGTTTGTTGCTTTGTTAATGCGCTAACTTTAGCTTCAGAAATTAATTCAGGATAATACAAAATAGTGTCAAGCTCATAGTGCCCTTTTATAGCTAAACTAATTTCGCGTTCGCCTTCAATTAAAAATAATCCCGATTTTTTACGTTCACGTGATTTTTCCTTTAACTGAAAAAGCTGCTTTATATAAGGGTTTTGTATGCTTGTAATTTCTTTATTCATAATTGAAAGCAAAAGTAACAGATTTTAGTGTAAACATTGTATGTTTGATACGACAAACAATTCAAAATCAAAAAAAAACTCTATAATGAAAAAACTAACCTTATTATTTGTTTTACTAGTTGTTATCACTTCTTGTAAAGAAAAAACAGAAACTCCAACAGTTAATTATGAGGAACAAAATTTAGACGTTACCACAAGTATTTACCCTGAAGATATTACTAAAGTGTTTGATGCTCATGGTGGGTTAGATAATTGGAAGCAAATGCGTACTCTAGAATTTAGTATGGAAAAACCTGATGGTTTAGAAATTACTACAACCGATTTAAGAGAACGTTACTCACTTATTGAAATGCCAAAACACACCATTGGTTTTGATGGTGAATCTGTTTGGATGAAAAGTAAGGACAAAACAGTTTATAAAGGGAATCCTAAATTTTACTACAATTTAATGTTCTATTTTTATGCGATGCCTTTTATTTTAGCTGATGATGGTATAAAGTATACTGATGCTGAGCCATTAGTGTTTGAAGGAAAATCATATCCTGGAATTAAAATTAGCTATGAGGCAGGAGTAGGAGAGTCGCCAGATGATGAGTATGTAATGTATTATGATAGTGAAACTAACAAAATGACTTGGTTAGGCTATACAGTAACATATTTTTCGAAAGAGAAAAGTGAAAAATGGAGCTTTATAAATTATAGCGATTGGCAAGAAGTTGAAGGGTTATTAATGCCAAAAACCTTATCATGGTATAATGTTGAAAACAACTTACCAACAACAAAAAGAAATGATGTTGAGTTTTCGCATGTGATGATGACGACAGACAAAATGAGCTTAAAAATGTATATGATGCCTGACGACGCAGAAGTTGTTCAATAAAAAAAAGCGAACCATTTGGTTCGCTTTTTTTATGCTTATTGTTTTGATTTGTACTTATTATCGTAGCGTTGCCATAATTCAGTTTGATGCGTTTCTAAACTAATTAGTCGACCATCAATAAAAGCATGAGTTAATATATTTGTTCTCATATCTAAAGCATCACCTTCACTAATAAACAAAGTTGCATTTTTGCCATTTTCTAAAGTGCCATACATATCATCAATACCAAGAATTTTAGCTGTGTTAGATGTGATAAGCTGTAAGGCTTGTTCTTTAGTTAAACCATGAGCTACTGTTGTTCCAGCATAAAACGGAAGGTTACGAGCGTTCATACGTTCCATTTGCCCGCTTACTTCTAATCCAACTAAAACACCTTTATCAACTAATAATTTTGCCATTTTATATGGTAAATCGTAATCGTCATCTTCAGCATTAGGACGTAAATGAACACGTTGTAATAACACAGGAATATTGTTTTGTTTTAATAAACTAGCAACTTTATAAGCTTCAGCGCCACCAACAATAACCATAGATTTTACTTTATTCTCTTTAGCAAAATTGATAGCATCAGTAATTCCTTTTTCATCATCTGCATGAATATATAGTTTTTGTGTGCCATCAAATAAACCTTTACAAGCTTTATATGGTAAATTAGTTGTTGTTTTATCACCATCAGCATAAGCTTTACTTTCATTAAAAAATGCAGTTACTTCATTAACCTGTTCACTGTACTTGTCGTTAGCTTTTAAACCAGGATCTTCACCTAACCACCAACGACCACGAGTAAAACTACTTGGCCAGTTCATGTGTATTCCATCATCTGCTTTAACAGTTGCGTCTTCCCAGTTCCACGCGTCAAATTGTGCAATAGAAGAAGTTCCAGAAATACGTCCACCACGAGGTGTAATTTGCCCTAAAAGCACACCATTAGGTCGCATTGACTCTACAACTTTAGATTCAGCATTATAAGCAATAATACTGCGTATATGCGGATTAAAATTTCCTATTTCAGCATCGTCATCAGTAGCTCTTACAGCATCAATTTCAACTAGTCCTAAAGTTGAATTAGGTACTATAAAACCTGGATACACATGTTTACCATTGGCATTAATGATTTCCATGTCAGACATATCCATTTTTATAACTGTAGCATCTGCAACAGTAACAATTTTTCCGTCTTTAAAAATAACAACGCTATTTGGAATGACGTCACCATTACCAATATGTGCAGTAGCTCCCATTATAGCAATGGTTTTGGTCTGCTTTGATGCTGGAGTTTGCTGTGCCAAGGATATTGAAGTACACAGCAAGGTTAATATTAATAGTTTTAAATTTTTCATTTATATTTTGTTTTTATAAAGCATCATATAATTTGATGCAACCTTATATGTTTTAAATTTATTCCTCTAAAGAATCGCAATGCAATAATTCTTTTTCTTTCTTTTTGATAGGCTGAGTTTTTAATCCTTTGTTTTTTGCTTTAAGCATCTCATTGATTAAATCGCTCTTCTCTCTCATAATGGCATCTCTCATTAGTTCATCACGCTTTAAATCGAAATACGTTACGCCTTCAATAATTGTTTTTTCTGCTTTCGCATATATTGAAAGCGGATGGTCTGTCCAAAGCACAACATCAGCATCTTTACCAACTTTAATACTACCAACTCTATCATCAATATGTAAAAGTTTTGCAGGATTAAGAGTTACAAATTTCCAAGCTTCTTCTTCGCTAATTCCTCCGTATTTTACAGATTTTGCAGCTTCTTGGTTTAAACGTCGAGACATTTCGGCATCATCACTATTTATGGCTACAGTAACACCAGCATCGTGCATAATAGCTGCGTTGTAAGGGATGGCATCATTAACTTCGTATTTGTATGACCACCAATCACTAAAGGTTGATCCACCAACACCATGAGCTTTCATTTTATCGGCAACTTTATAACCTTCAAGAATGTGAGTAAACGTATTAATATTGAAGTTAAACTTATCAGCAACTTTCATTAGCATATTAATTTCACTTTGTACATAAGAGTGACAGCTAATAAAGCGTTCTTTGTTTAGAATTTCTGCAAGGGTTTCCATTTCTAAATCTTTTCGATATGGTTTACCACTTTTCTTTAAAGCATCATATTCTTTGGCTCTAGAGAAGTAATCAATAAACAATTGCTCAACTCCCATACGAGTTTGAGGAAAACGACTGTAACTTTCCCAGTTAGATTGTTTTACGTTTTCACCTAAAGCAAATTTTATAAATTTTGGACTGTTATTGTAAATTAAATTATTGGCAGTTTCTCCCCATTTTAGTTTGATAATTGCCGAACGTCCTCCAATTGGATTAGCAGAACCATGTAGTATTTGAATTGATGTAACACCACCAGCCAAGTTTCTATAAATATCAATATCTGTGTCATCTACAACATCTTCAATAGTAACTTCGGCAGACGAATTTTGACCACCTTCATTTATTGATGCAGCAGCAATATGAGAATGCTCATCAATTACTCCAGCAGTTAAGTGTTTGCCTGTAGCATCAATAACTGTTGCGCTACTATCAGATAGATTTTGACCGATTTTAGCAATTTTTCCGTTTTTAATTAATACATCTGTATTGTTTAGTACACCATCTTTTTCGTTGGTCCAAACTGTTGCATTTTTAAATAATAACGTTTCTTGTTTTGGAAGTTCAGCAAAACCAAAAGCCTTATTAGGATACGTTATAGGAGATACTTTCTCGGCATTGTTTTTATCTTCTTTTTTGTCGTCACCACCTTTTTTAGCATCATCCTTAGCTTCAGATTGCTTTGCGAAAAATGTCATTTCTGTTCCGCTTGGCAACATTGCTTTTCCGTTAAGGTTTTTGTTTGCATCGACATTAGCAACTATTCTAATAAATTCTTGTTGTATTGAATCTTTTGTTGTGAATGCAATATTTACCCAATCATCAGCATAAGATATTTTTGAACCTCTTGTTTTTTCATCTGAAGTTACTTCCGATTTTAATTTGTCTAGCTCACCTTTAATATCCATTTTGTAGGTTTCACCAGCTAATGAAAAATCGTAAGTTCCTCTAATATCAATAGCATTCATATTTTCAAGTACATTTTTATTGCCTTGAACCCAGTTTTCGTAAACGGTTGTTTTTTCGTCAAAAATATCACCAGAAGTGATTAAGAAATTAGCATAAGCACCATTTTTTAAAGAACCAATACTATTAGATTTTCCTAAAATTTGAGCTGGAATGATAGTTAATGCCTCTAATGCTTTGTCTTTAGAAAGCCCAAATTTTATAGCTTTCATTAAGTTAGATTTAAACTCTTTAGGAGATTTTAAATCGTGAGTAGTTAAAGCAAAAGTGATATTGTTATCTGCTAAAATTTTAGGATTTGCAGGTTTTTGATTCCAAGCTCTTAAATCGCCAAGTGATAGCGTAGAAGCTAAAAATGCATTTTCTACATCATAAGCATCAGGGAAATTTATTGGGATAATCATTGACGCATTCATGGCTTTTATCTCACCAATACGTTCAAATTCGTCTCCACCACCTAAAATTACATATTGTATGTTATAGGCATCACCAACTTTGTCAGCTCTTAAATCGTTTGCTCTGCTGCCAGCTTCAAAAATCTGTACCAGTTGTTTGTTTGAGTTTAAAGCTTCTAATGATAAATCTTTAGTTTTAGAGTTGCCTTTTGCATACCAATCTGCATCTAAATACATTTGGCGTAATAAAGCCATACTTCCCATAATTGAAGATGGGTAAGCTTGGTTAGATGTTAAACTCTTACTAAAAGATAAGTATTGAGCTGATCTTGTATCTAAAACTCTAACTTCATTTCCATCGTCATTATTTAAAGCAACAAGAGTTCCTGTTCCTCTAATAATACCATCTTGAATGTGAGTGTTTACAACTCCAAATCCAGCTTTAATTAATTCATCAGCTTTTTTAGAATCGTAGTTAAACTTGTCTATGGCATTGTTTTCTGGCATAACGTGGTCATTCCAATAATAACCAGTTCTGCTCGCATCATATTGAGCACTTCTGCCACCGCCTTGACGCTTTGGTTTTTCTACTCCAAAACTAGAGTAGATATCGATAAAAGATGGATAAATACTTTTACCAGTAGCATCAATTATAGTACTGTTTTTCGGGATGGTTACCGTTGTTCCTGATGCAACTACTTTTCCGTCTTTAATTAATAATGTCCCTTTCTCAATTACCTGAGTAGGTGTGACATAAATTTTAACGTTTGTGATTGCTGTGTAATTGGTGTTTTTTGTTACAACACCATC
The DNA here is from genome assembly GCF_014641635.1 of Aquaticitalea lipolytica. Lineage (GTDB taxonomy): Bacteria > Bacteroidota > Bacteroidia > Flavobacteriales > Flavobacteriaceae > Aquaticitalea > Aquaticitalea lipolytica. The sequence continues at coordinate 135,037 of NZ_BMIC01000003.1, forward strand.
ATTTTTTGGAAAATAATCTTGTGCAAGTAGTGTAAAACCACACAAGAACGTGAGGATTGTTAAATAGTGTTTAATCATTATATTAAATTGGTTGATAAGTTTGAGTTCTAAAGATAAAAATTAACTTTATAGTTACTCACTTTATTTAAACTTTTAACTTTTATAAATTGTTAACTTTATAGTAGTTAACTAAAAGACCAACAACATAATTATAGCTTTCAATACCTTTTGTTTGATTATTGGCTTTTAAAAATCCATTATAAAAAAGTTTAAAAAATGGCTCTGTCGGATTTTGATATCCTTTCCAAAAGGCATTAACTTCAGCGTAGTTTTTTAAAATTCCAACATTAATTTTTGGTATAAGCATGTCGTATTGAGTAGTGTCTCTTTGGTAAACTTCGCTCAAACAATGCTGCAAAGCATAAGTATAACCTGAATATTTAAAGTACTTATTTTTATGGTTTATACTTGCCATAGCACCAATAAAATTGGCTTCATTTTCTGCTGCATAACCTAATTGGTGAGCAACTTCATGGCTAGCAGTTGTAGGATATTTATAAGTAGGAATTAATCCATCTATTTGAGCTTCATTTGTAAACGGATTTAAATAACCACTAAATCCCATATAAGTTAATGGTAAGCTATACAATGAACGTTTTAAGCTTTTGGGCTTGTAAGCCAAATGCGGAAATTGTTTAGATAACTCGTTATAGCCTTCAGGAATTAAATTTAATAACTCTGTTTTAGTATAAGGCATTTCCACTTTTACCGAATCGTTGTGAGTGATAGCTATATGTGCAGCATTCGATTTAACAATAAGTTGGTTAGTTATATTTAATAATTCTTCCGTTGTGTAATCAGCTTCAATTTGTAAAGATTTATGAAGAGGCAGTCTGTAATAATTAAATGCCCAAAGAAAATGAAAAGCAAAATAACCAACAGATACTGCAACCATTACATCTAAAAACCAGTTTTTAGTATCTTTTAGTATTCGTTTACGGTTAACAAATAACCATCGTAAAATATAAATTCCTGCAATAGTGTAAAATATATCGCCAACAGAAAAAGGAATCCAGCCAAATACATAATGCATTAATTTAGATATGAATATGTAAATTCCATTACTGTAAACAGATTCAACAAATTCAGGAAATTGTGCCAAAAGCTTTATAACTACAATTTGGAGTAGAATAGAAAAAGCAATAATTGGCTTGGTGTATTTACGCATAAATCAAAAATAGAAAATTGTTTTATAAAAGATATACGAATACTTACCTTTGTGCAACTTTATATTTTATACTATGAATTCAGAAATAAGACAATTACAACCAACTCAACTTTGGAACAAGTTTGCAGACCTTAATGCTGTACCAAGACCATCAAAAAAAGAAGAACGTGTTATCGCGTTTATGAAAGATTTTGGTAAAAGCTTAGGTTTGGAAACTATTGAAGATAAAGTAGGTAATGTTATTATAAAAAAGCCTGCTACAAAAGGAATGGAAGACAGAAAGCCTATCGTTATGCAATCGCATTTAGATATGGTACATCAAAAAAATAATGATACAAAGTTCGATTTTGATACTCAAGGTATTGAAATGTATGTAGATGGAGATTGGGTTAGAGCCAAAGGCACAACTTTAGGAGCAGATAATGGGTTAGGAGTAGCCACAATAATGGCAATATTAGAAAGTAAAGATATTGCTCACCCTGCAATTGAAGCTTTATTCACCATAGATGAAGAAACAGGAATGACTGGAGCTATGGGTCTAGAAGGTGGATTGCTTAATGGTGAAATACTTTTAAACTTAGACACCGAAGAAGATGATGAAATTGGTGTAGGTTGTGCAGGTGGAATAGATGTAACTGCAACTAGAAGTTATGAAGTTGAAGAAACTCCTGAGTTTAAAACTGGATTTAAAATTACTGTAAAAGGATTAAATGGAGGACATTCAGGAATGGATATTCATAAAGGATTAGGTAATGCTAATAAAATTATGAATCGTTTGATGTTTGATGGATTTGAAAACTTCGGATTGCGAATTTCTGAAATTGATGGAGGAAGTTTACGTAATGCCATTCCTCGTGAAAGCAATGCTATAGTTGCAATAGATGCAATACATGAAGCTGCTTTTATATCAGAAATGAATGATTTGGCAAACGAGATTAAAGCCGAATTAAAAACAATGGAGCCAAAGCTTACCATTGAGGTTTCTAAAATTGAAACACCAGCAACAATAATGGATTTAGGTGTTCAAGAAGGATTAACAAGAGCTATTTATGCCGCTTGCAATGGAGTTTACCGAATGAGTGCAGATATTCCTGATTTGGTAGAAACTTCTAATAACATTGCAAGAGTTATTGTTAAAGATGGTGAGGTTAAAATAGGATGTTTAACACGCTCTTCGGTAGAATCTTCAAAATTTGATTTAGCAAATATGTTACGAGCAACTTTTGAATTAACAGGTTGTGAGGTAGAATTTTCTGGTGATTATCCAGGCTGGACTCCAAATATGGATTCTGCAATTTTAAAAGTAATGTCTAAACTTTATAAGGATATGAATGGTAAAGAAGCTCATGTTGCTGCTTGTCATGCAGGATTAGAATGTGGTATTCTTGGAACAAATTATCCAAAAATGGATATGATTAGCTTTGGACCAAATATTAAAGGTGCACACTCACCAGATGAACGTGCTCAAATCTCTTCAGCTCAGAAATACTGGAAGTTTGTGTTAGAGATATTAAAAAATATACCGAAGAAATAATTATTAAAATATATTGCATAAAAAAAGCAGCTCAACGAGCTGCTTTTTTTATAATTTATTCATTCAACAGTTATTCAATCATTTCAATTATAAATGTTAAATCTGTATTAGGTTGTATTGCTCCACGACCTCTTTCGCCATATGCTAAGTGAGATGGTATATAAAAGAAAGCTTTATCACCAACTCTCAATTGTCCTACTGCTTCTTTAAATCCTTGAATCATTTGCGCATCTGGACTAATAGTCATTGGCATTGGTGAGTACATTTGACGCTCAATTTTTACAGGATTTAGCATACCATACTTCTCCTCAATAGATTGAATGTTACTATCAAATAATTTACCATCAGTAAAATAACCTTGATAATTTAATTTTACTTCGTCACCAATTTTTGGTTTAGTACCATTGCCTTTTGTAATATAATATACTTTTAAACCAGTAGCAGTTGCTTTTGTTTTGCTGGTATATTCTTCAATAAGTGGCTTCATTTCTAAAGCAGCAGCAGCAGTTTTCTCCTCACGAATTCTCTTCTCTTCTTCAATTTTAGCCAAACGTTCTTTTTCTGCTTTTTCAGCTTCAATAAAGTAATCTTTAAATACTTTTGGTGCATTAAATGCTTTTGCATCAGAACCTTTTCTAATAATATTTACCTCCTCCATAATAACTGGATTAACAGGTTTGTTAGAAGGTTTGCTTACTTCAACTTCAGCTAGTGTATGCAAAACATCTTCTCCAATTACTAGATGTCCAAAAACACTATGTCTTCCATCTAGTGATGGATATGGTACTTCAGTAATAAAGAATTGACTTCCGTTTGCATTTGGACCAGGATTAGCCATTGATAAAATTCCTAGTCTGTCGTGTTTTAAGTCTGGTGAAAACTCGTCTTTAAATTTATAGCCTGGACTTCCAGTACCAGACGCTGTTGGGTCTCCACCTTGAATCATAAACTCGTCCATAATTCTATGAAAAGTTAATCCGTTATAATACTTTTTTCCTGCATATGCGCTATCAACTAAAGTATTTGTTCCTTCGGCTAACGACACAAAGTTTGCAACTGTTACAGGTGTTTTTTTGTACTCGAGCTTAAGCACCATTGTGCCATAATTTGTAATAATTTCGGCATATAAACCATCTTCTAAATCTGGGTATTTATCCTGACAAGCTGTAGCTGTTAATAATGCAAAAAGCATTAAAAATTGAAATGATTTTGTGATCAATCGCATAATTTTAATCGTTTTGGGTTTTTGTTATTGAGTTTACAGTTACTTCACAAATTAATGGAGTGTTTGTGCCAATTCTATTAGTGTCACCATAGTAACCATAGGCTTTTTGAGATGGGAATAAAAAGGTAACTGTTTCTCCTGGTTTCATAAGTTTTAATCCTTCTCTTAAACCAGTGAATAATTCTTCTTTATCCATTGAGTAGTCTTGTGGTTTTATGTCTTCATCAGAATAAATCACACTTTTATTAAAATCTTTTACGTTGTAATCAAAATTAACAATATCACCAAATTTTGCAGTGATAGTATCTTGTTCTACTTTTACATTATAGTAATACCAAAATCCACTTTCTGAAGGAAGGTATTTGTTTAGCGTGTCATTTTTTATAATACCTTGGATGATATCTTGCTCTTTTTTGTTGAGTTTTTTGTTTCTTTCAACGGAAGCATTAATAAACGAGCCTGTTTTTTGAGATATAGGTCGTCTTGCTTCTGGTGATTTACAACTTACCACGTTTATGAGTAGAAGTAATATGATTATAGGTCTTATCATAGATTTAAAGCTTCTTTATAGCTAGGCAATATACTAATAAATTTTTCAACAGTATCGTTTAAATTTAAATCGCTTTTACCACCTGCTGCATTGGTATGTCCACCACCTTCAAAATGTGCTCTTGAGAATTCGTTCACTGAAAAGTCACCTTTGCTACGTAATGAAATTTTAATAATGCCTTCCTGTTTGTGTTCAATAAAAATTACAGCAAAAACAACATTGTCTAATGACAATCCATAATTAACAAAACCTTCGGTATCTCCTTTTTTAAAGTTGAATTTATTTAGTTCTTCTTGTGATAATGTTATATAGGCAGTTCGCAATTCGGGAATAACTTTTAGGTTACTTAAAGCACACCCTAAAAGTTGCATTCGCTCATAACTATTAGTATCAAATATAGCATTATGTATGGCTGCACTATTTGCACCTTTGTCAATTAAATTAGCAACCACGTGATGTGTTCTGCTTGTTGTTGATGCAAAACGGAAAGAACCTGTATCTGTCATAATACCTGCATATAAGCAAGTAGCAATATTGGCATCAATTTTATCTTTATCACCAAGCATTTCAATAAAATTGTAAACCATCTCACAAGTAGATGACATGCTTACATCAGAATAAGTAAATGCCGCATAATCGTCTGGTTGTTGATGATGATCTATCATAATTTTTGTAGACTTATTTGCTGTTAAAATAGCTTCCATTTCGTCACCTGTTCTGTGTAAAGCATTAAAATCTAAAGTGAAAATTAAATTAGCCTTTTGTATTAAGTCTTCAGCATTTTTTCTATCGCTTTCAAAAATCACAATTTTGTCTTGTTTTGGCATCCATTTTAAAAAATCTGGATAATCATTTGGAGCAATAACAGTTGTAATATGATTTTGCTTTATAAGATAGTGGTATAAACCTAGAGTAGAGCCAATAGCATCACCATCTGGATTTTTGTGAGGTATTATCACAATGTGTTTTGGAGTTGTTAAAAGCTGCTTTATGTTATTAATATCGTCTGTTGTCATAAGCAGCGAAGATACAATTTTTTAATATTGGTTTCTATTGTTTTTGTTAAGAAATGCATTACTTTTGCAGCAAATTTAAAATAAACAAATGGCAACGAATAGAACATTTACAATGCTTAAGCCAGACGCTGTTGAAAAAGGACACGTTGGTGCAATATTAGAAAAAATTAATGCTTCAGGTTTTAGAATTGTAGCATTAAAATTAACTCAAATGACAACTGCTGATGCTCAAGCATTTTATGCAATACATAAAGAGCGTCCGTTTTTTGGTGAATTAGTAGAATACATGACACGCGGACCAATTGTTGCTGCTGTGTTAGAAAAAGATAATGCTGTTGAAGATTTTAGAACTTTAATTGGAGCTACAAATCCTGCTGATGCTGCTGAAGGAACAATCCGTAAATTATATGCTGCTTCTATTGGAGAGAATGCTGTACACGGAAGTGATAGTGATGAAAATGCTGCTATTGAAAGTGCTTTCCATTTTTCTGGAAGAGAAATGTTTTAAGACTTACTTTAGTTATAACTATAAAAAAACCTGCAACGAAAGTTGCAGGTTTTTACATTTAAAAAAGTTTGTGAGTATATGTTAAATTACTTTTACGTTTACTGCGTTTAATCCTTTTTTTCCTTCTTTCAATTCGAATTCAACTTCATCGCCTTCGCGAATTTCGTCGATTAATCCAGAAATGTGAACAAAATGTTCTTTGTTGTTTCCTTCTTCAACAATAAAACCAAATCCTTTGGCATCATTGAAAAATTTTACTGTTCCTTTACTCATTGTAATAAATATTAAATTAATTGTGTTTGATAAATCAAATATAGTACCATAAAATTTAATTAGCTATTTTTTTTTGTTTTTCTTGTTAAAAAGGCAGAAAAATATAAATAAGTTATTTATTTGGAATAGAGTGTCTTACAGAGTACATTAAGTAAATAATAATAATTAACGTGGCTATTCCTGTAACTATAAAAATTATTGAAGCTCCAAAAGTGAACCAGATAAATCCTGCTAATGCGCTAGCTAGCATAGTACAAATACTCTGAAAAGCAGAAAAAGTACCTATTGCTGTTGCAGTATCTTTTTTATCACAAATATTGCTAATCCAAGCCTTTGAAATGCCTTCTGTTGCAGCTGCGTAAACACCATACAGAAAGAATAACCCAAAAAACACATATAAATTTGTATTAGTTGCCATGCCAAAATAAACAATGGCAAATAGTGATAAACCAAAAATGAATACTTTTTTAAGTCCTATTTTATCTGCTAAAATCCCGATTGGAAACGCAAATAAAGCATAAATAAGATTATAAAAAATGTAAACACCAATTATAGAAGTATCATCCAAACCAGCATCCTTAGCTTTAAGAAGCAAAAACACATCACTACTATTAAATAGTGTAAAAGCTAATAAACCAATAGCAAGTTTTCTGTAAGAAGAAGGGCTTTGTTTCCAGTAGTTTAAAAACGAAAAGAAGCTGGTTTTCTTTTTAATTTTAATCTCTTGCTTTTTTTCTTTTAGATAAAAGGAAGCTATAATTGCAAAGAGTCCAGGAACAAAAGCTATAAAAAATAAAGTTTTATAATCTTCAGGATAATAGTACAAATAGAGTAGTGCTAATGCAGGTCCTAAAACAGCACCTAACGTATCCATAGAGCGATGAAACCCGAAGACTTTTGCTTTAGTTTGAGGTGTAGCTTCATCAGATAATAATGCATCTCTGGCTCCAGTGCGAATACCTTTTCCTAGTCTATCAATAGTTCGTGCAAAAAATATCCATAATGGATATATAAACATTGCCATCATTGGTTTTGAAATCGCACTAAACGCGTAACCCAATTGTACAAAAGGAACTCGCTTACCACTATTATCACTTCGTTTACCAAAGTAACCCTTGCTTAAGCCTGCAATAGCTTCGGCAAATCCTTCTAAAATACCAATAAGTAAAACTGTAAAACCTATACTTTTTAGGTAGATAGGCATAATAGGATACAACATTTCACTAGCTGTATCAGTAAATAAGCTGATAAGAGATAAAATCCAAACGCTTTTGCTAATGTGTTTCAAAGGCTAGTTTTTGTTTGGATTAAAGTTAGTTGAAATGAATTTATTTTAATGTTATTTTTAGACAAAAAATAAAAAAGTAAATACTTAAAACCTCGAATAAAACGTTTTTATTTCCCACTTGCTTTTACCTTCATTAAGTGTAGCGCATAGTATTTTATGTCCATCTGTACGAACATTTACTAAACCATAAACTATTCCATCAACTACTTTAAGCCTGTTCATGGTTTTGCTTTTATCTGTTGGATTAAGAGCTCCAGATGAGGTGTGTTTATAGCGAATATTGGTTTTAGCCTCGTTAGTTAATAGTACATCTATTTTTCCATCTGCTGTATCATAATCTTTTGAGTTTACCTCATAAGGATCGCCAATTTTTAAACTTCGCGATATTTCTGTGCTATAGATAAGCGGTGTTACCATTTCGTCGTTTTCAATTTTTTGAAACCCTGTTACACCAGAAGCTGCTACAATATTTGGTCGAGGATGCGCATGTGTTTCATCGTCACCAGATGAAATAACTGTTGCAGCTGCGTTAACGTATTGCAAAAATTCGTAAGAGCAATCATCGCTTCCATGATGGCAAGCTTTTACAACATCTGCTGCCAGTTCAATTTTATTTCCTGATAACGATTCAATAATATGTCGCTGACTTTTTTTGTTTAAATCACCTGTGAGTAAAATTCGGCTTCTGCCATAATCTACTCGTAATAAAACAGAATTACCATTGGTGTTTTTGTCATAAGTTCCTAAATCTTTTAAAGTTGCTTGTCCATCTATAGTAGTCTCTATTGGCCCAAGAACTTTTATAGATGTAGGTTGATTTGCTTCAAAACCTGGTAAGTAATCAAAGTTCTTTTTTGGGTTATATGATAAGCGCTCAATTTTTGCATCGGTCTCAACAATACAATTTAAAAAGTTAGCCCATTCACCTTGCAGTTTTAAACTCGCTGAGGCTTTTAATCCGTTTTTTATTGATGTTTTACCAGTAAGTAAATCGTACATGGCGCCATCTTTTTCAGTGCCTAAAAATCGAGATTTTTCAGCATTCTTCCACCAAGAAATTCCAGCGTGATAAAAGTTTTTTACATTGGTTTTTGTAGTATCGAGCTCTTTTTTTTCGCGTTCGTCAGGGTTTATTAAATCCCATAAACCGCCATAATGATCTGCATCGCAATGAGAGCAAATCATAGCATCGAGTTCAATGGTGTTTTGCTTGTATTCTTTTTTAAACTTCCAATCGACAAAGTCGGCTGCACTCTTACCATGAGGTTGTTTTGAGCGTTTGTAGCCACCATCAATAAGTATATGCTTGCGATCTGGTGTAACAATGAGTACGCCATCACCTTGACCTACATCAATAAAATAAAGTTCTAGTAAAGAAGTGTCACCCAATACATCTGCATCTATATAAGCATTATTTGCCCAACGTGCATTAACTTTGTACCGACCATTAACTTTGGTGTTAGATACTAGCTCTACTCGATCTCCCCAAAGGAGTTCCATAAGTTCTGTGTTGCTGTTGCTGTCTTTGTAAAGCTTGGCTTTTTCGACATTAAGATATTTGATTGTGTTCGCCATGATTGAAGACTTTTAAAAAGTAGAGGAAAGATACAACTCTATAAAAAGCCAAACAATACGTAGAACTACGTAATTTTTAGAGTTTTATACTTGTTAAGATTTGGTTTTATTCCACTCGTCTTTTATGTCTTTCCAATGATTAGTTGGATTGAGATATTTGTTTAGTTGAACAAAATTGTAGATCGAGCAAGTAATAACAAAAAGAGAAACAACAATAAGAATAATTTTTTCAGTCTGACTGTTAACCATAGTAAACTCCATACAATTGATGAATAGGATAAAGACACTTACAACAATGTTTATGATGTTTACAATAATAGAAATAGTTTTTGAATTACTGTCTTTAGAGTTGTCTTTTAAATACTTTCCCCATCTTGTCCAGAATGAATTTGAACCAACAACAACTTCAATTTCCTTTAATCGTAAGCTATAAACTACCAAATGTCTAGTTAATGATATCATCGTTTTTATTAAGGCAAAAATGATGAACATTAAGCATATCTCAAGAGTTAACTTTTGAAGAAATTGTGGTTTAATAAGGTGAGTGAACAATACTCCAATAATAGTAATTGAGAATCCTAAAATGGTTATCCTAAAGTTCCAAAACGTGCGCACATTACTACAGAGTTCTTGGTATTCAACAACTAATAATTCATTAAAAGTGTTTTTGTCTTTGGTTGTTTTTTTATCTTTAGACATGTGTAAATATCAGATTGTTAACTAATTACAAATCTAAAGTAGTCTTTGTTTAATTAAAAAACAAAAAAAATTAAGACATTACCGAAGTACTAACTTTTTAATTACCTCTTTTCCAATAGCTTCATTAAGCATAGTAATTATTTTGTCTTTGCCATAACTCAATTCCTCTCGAAGCACACTAGAGCTTAATTGTACATAAAGTGTATCGCGCTCTAATTGTACTGCAGTTGTGTAATTATTAACGCCATTTCCCATCATTTGCGCCCAAGCATCTTGCACATTAACCTTATCTAAACCTGTTTGTAAGCGATTTGTATCAACAAAATCTTTAATGATGTCACTGATAGGTAAGTGGTCGTTATTTCGGCGTTTAGACATTATTCAATTACTAGAGGTTCGTAACGTTTATAAAGGTAGATTAATTTATCTTTATTTTGAATGAGAAGTTTATCTTCAGTAGCATCTAAAACAGTTTCTTTCCATTCAGAATAAGGAGTTTTGTAGTATATATTTAAGCTGTCATTTTCAATAACTATTTTTAATGCTTCTGCATCATTTGAAGTTGAGAAACTGCCATCAAAATTTGGCTTCATTTTTTTTCTAAAACCTGTTAAACTATCATTAATGCTTAAAAAATCGATGGTATCGTTGTAATTATAATCTCGTTTAGTACCATCAGGAAGTGTAACTTCATCAATTTCCCAATAACCATTTAAATGTGTAATTAGAGTTTCAGGATCTTTTGAACAGCTAAAAATTATTCCTAATGCTAGTAATAAAAATACTTTTCTCACAGTTTGAATATTTTATAAGATTGATGTGTTTGTTTTACAACATTTTCGGTTCTGTCGGCATGTGTATCGCTAATAAATAACTGTCCGAAATGTTTATTGTCTACCAACTCTATTATTTGAGCCACTCTGTTTTCATCTAATTTATCAAAAATATCATCTAAAAGCAAAATAGGAGGTACACCACTTTGTTGTTTAATAAAATCGAATTGTGCCAATTTTAAAGCGACTAAAAATGACTTTTGCTGACCTTGGCTACCAAATTTTTTAATTGGAAATGTGTCTATTTCAAAGTTTAAATCGTCTTTGTGAATGCCAACACTTGTGTATTGTAAAGCTTTGTCTTTATTAATATTTTCTTTTAAAAGCGTGTTTAAATCGTTATCAAACAAATCGCTTTTATAACTTAAACTTACATCTTCTTTATTATTACTAATAGCGTCATAACGTTGCTTAAAAATTGGAATAAAGGTTTCTAAAAACACATGACGAGTATTAAAAATTTCGGTTCCGTAAGTTTGTAATTGTTCATTATAAACTTGTAAAGTTTGTGCGTTAAAGGTGTTGTTTAACGCAAAATATTTTAATAAAGCATTTCGTTGCGATAATACCTTATTATAATTTATGAGATTGTTGAGGTAGTTTTTATCGCTTTGCGAAATCACACTGTCTATAAACTTACGCCTAGTTTCGCTTCCTTCAATAATTAAATCTCTATCTGCTGGTGAGATCATTACTAAAGGTATAAAACCTATATGATCACTAAACTTTTCATAAGGCTTACCATTGCGCTTTATTAGTTTTTTTTGACCTTTTTTTAGCGAGACTACAATTTTTTCGGTTCTATCTTCTTTTTCAAAAACACCATCGACAACAAAAAAATCTTCGTCATGCTTTATATTTTGGGTTGCTATCGGATTAAAATAGCTTTTACCAAAGGACAGATGATATATTGCATCTAAAACATTAGTTTTCCCAACACCATTAGCACCAACAAAGCAATTAATTTTGGAGTCGAACTCGAAGGTTTGACTGTCAAAATTCTTGTAATTGATAAGAGAAAGGGTGTTTAAATTCATAAATGAAACTATGTAGCACGTACTTTATTTAGCCTTAATTTTAAAGGATGTGCAAATTATTGAAAAATAACAAATAATTTACCTTTTAAATACCAATAAAAATTTTATTTTTGCGGCGCACAAAAAGACAATTTATGGCAACGTATAAGAAAAGAGGTTATAAACCAAAAACGCAAGAAGAGAAAGTTGATGCTTTAGAGCAAAACTCTACAACAGCAGAAGTATTTAATACATTAGACCAATCTGCTTCTAAAACAGAAGAATGGGCTGTAAGAAATCAAAAATACATTATGATTGGTGTTGGAGTTATTGCAGCACTTGTGTTAGGATATTTAGGTTACAAAAAATTTGTTGCAGAGCCTAAAGCTAGCGAAGCTATGAATGAGATGTATACAGCACAACAGTATTTTGACCAAGCGGTTAACTCTCAAGAAAAAGATTCTTTATTTACTTTAGCTTTAAATGGTGGTGAAGGAAAATTTGGAATGATTGATATTGTTGAAGAGTATAGCGGAACTCCTGCTGCTAATTTAGCTAACTACTATGCTGGAATGTCTTATTTAAATTTAAAAGATTACAAAAATGCTGTAAAGTATTTAGGTGATTTTTCTAGTGATGACGAAATGTTAGGTCCTATTGCTAAAGGAGGTATTGGAGATGCTTTTGTGCAGTTAAACCAGCCAGATGAGGCTTTAGGATATTACGAAACTGCTGCTGAAATGAAAACAAATGAGTTTACAACTCCAATGTATTTGTTTAAAGCTGCAAATGTTGCTTACTCATTAGGAAAAGCAGATAAAGCTTTAAAATATTATAACAGAATTAAAAAAGAATTCCCTGCTTCAGCTGAAGCATCTAATATTGATGTGTTTATAGGTAGAGCAGAGGCAAGTCTATAATTTATGGCTACCAAAAATCAAAATCTATCAGAATACGATAAAAATTCAATCCCAAACGCGAAGCAATTTCGGTTTGGGATTGTTGTTTCTGAATGGAATGAAAACATAACAGGCAATCTTTATAAAGGTGCTTTTGATACTTTAGTAGAACACGGAGTATTACCACAAAATATCGTTATTTGGCATGTGCCAGGAAGCTACGAGCTGATTTACGGAAGTAAAAAAATGCAAGACCAGTTGGTCGATGCTGTGATTGCTATTGGTTGTGTTATACAAGGAGAAACTAAACATTTCGATTTTGTTTGTGATGCTGTTTCTCAAGGCATAAAAGACTTAAATGTTAAGAGTGAAACTCCTGTTATTTTTTGTGTTTTAACCGATAATACAATGCAACAATCAATTGATCGTGCAGGTGGAAAACATGGTAACAAAGGTGTTGAGGCTGCTGTTGCCGCTATAAAAATGGCTGTATTGCGCAAAAACGCTTAAATAAAGTACTTTACACTTTAATTTTATTCTCACTTCATCATTCTAGCTAGTAATTTAGAGCTATTTGTTAACAATTTTTAGGAATTGAAAAGTGGTTTTTCCTTGTATTTTAAGTACATTTGAACTATTACTAAGCCTAAAATTATTCGGTGAACTTATCAAATAAAAATAAGAGATTTAATTATAAGCCAAGATATCAAAAGGAAACGGTTGAGCCATTAAAAGAAGATTTTAGGTCTAAATGGGAAGAGCTTAAACCAACTAATAAACGAAGAAGTAGCATTTTTACTTCACCCATATTTTTGGTCTTGTTTTTGATATCTGTTATTGTATTAATGTACGTTTTAGGACGCTACGAATAAGCAAAATCATGGGTATTTTTAAGTTAAGAAAGAATAAAAAATTTGATTACACTCCTCGTTATTACAAAGGAGAAGGGAATCCTTACGAAGTAAAACATAAATTTGACGACTTCCGTAAATCTATTGATAATAAAGGAATAAAAACAAAATTCTTAAATGCTATGGACGATTACAAATCGCCTGATAAATCTGTAAATAAGAGGATTTATATTATAGCTGGTATTTTAATTTTAATTTTTTTGCTATTAATTGAATTCGACTTGTCTATATTTCTACCAAACCGCTAATGGCAGACATCATTCAACTCTTACCAGATCATGTTGCTAATCAAATTGCTGCAGGAGAAGTGGTTCAACGACCAGCTTCTGTTGTAAAAGAGTTACTAGAAAACGCTATAGATGCTGATGCTACTTTAATAAAACTTATTGTTAAGGATGCTGGCAAAACGTTAATTCAGGTTATCGATAATGGTAAAGGGATGAGTGCCACAGATGCACGTTTAAGTTTTGAACGTCATGCTACATCTAAAATTCGTTCAGCCGAAGATTTATTCAGTCTACATACAAAAGGATTTAGAGGCGAAGCCCTAGCGAGTATTGCTGCAATTGCTCATGTTGAGCTAAAAACGAAACAAGAGCAAGATGAGTTAGGAACTCAAATTACTATTGAAGGTAGTGATGTAGTATCACAAGATATTGTAGTTACACCAAAAGGAACATCTATCTCGGTAAAACATTTGTTTTTTAATATTCCAGCACGACGAAATTTCTTAAAATCGAACACTGTAGAGATGCGTCATATTATTGATGAGTTTCATCGTGTTGCTTTGGCGCATCCAACAATTTCATTTGCAATGTATCACAACGGAAGTGAGATGTTTAATTTACCAGAAAGTAATTATCGTCAACGCGTAGTAAATATCTTTGGAAATAAAACCAATGAAAAGCTTGTGCCAGTTGAAGAGACCACTGATGTTTTAAAAATTTCTGGATTTGTTGGTAAACCACAATTTGCCAAACGAACTAAAGCAGAACAGTTCTTTTTTGTCAATAACCGATTTATAAAAAGTGCATACCTTAATCATGCCATAAACTCAGCTTTTGATGGGTTAATGAAAGATGGCAGCCATCCAACATATTTTTTAAATTTAACGGTAGACCCAAAATCTATCGATATTAATATTCATCCAACAAAAACTGAAATTAAGTTCGATGATGAGCATACATTATATGCTATTTTGCGTTCTTCTGTAAAGCATAGTTTAGGGCAATTTAATATTGCTCCTGTGTTAGATTTTGAGTACGATACAAATTTAGATACACCTTACGATTATAAAGATAAAACTGCATCAACACCAACTATTGAAGTAGATAGAAATTATAACCCGTTTGCAGACCATAATGTATCTGGGAAACAAACAACTGCATTTAAGAAACAAACACTTAATAATTGGGACAGTATTTATGTTGGTTTAGAATCTAAAAGTACAAGAGAAGAGCAAGATTTTAGTGAAGTAGAATTTGAAAGCGAAGAGAAAACGGAATCACTATTTAAAAACGATTCAGCATCAGAAGCAACTTATAGCACTTATCAGCTTCATAATAAATATATTGTAAGCACAATAAAATCTGGAATGCTACTTATCGATCAGCATAGAGCACATCAACGTATTTTATATGAAAATCTGTTGAAGAGCATGACAATAAAAGAAGCTGTAAGTCAGCAGTTGTTGTTTCCATTGGAGCTACATTTTACACCAACAGAGTTAACAATTTTAAAGCAATTAAAAGAAGATTTAGAAGCTACTGGTTTTATTTTTTCTAATTTTAATAAAGAGAGTATAGATATTATTGGAGTTCCAGTTAATGTTCCAGATAGTGAGGTGTCTATAATACTTGAGCAACTTATAAGTGATGTAGAACAAGAAGTGCCAGATAGTAATTTTAGTGCAACCGATTTATTAGCTAAATCGATGGCTAAGAGCTTAGCAATAAAAACAGGACAATCGTTAACCAATAGCGAGCAAGAACATTTAGTAAATAGTTTATTTGCTTGTAAAGAACCTAATGTTTCGCCAACCAATAGAACAACATTTGTAACTATTGATGTTGAAGAATTAGATAAAAAATTTATGTAATAATTTATTATGAGAGGAATAACAGATACTGTAAAACACCTGTTAATTATCAATGTGTTGATGTTTATTGGAGCATCAACAATTGGTAATGGAATTTTTTATAATTGGTTTTCACTGCATTTTCCAAAGAATGATTTGTTTCAACCTTGGCAATTTGTAACACATATGTTTATGCATGGAGATATTATGCATATTGCTTTTAATATGCTAGCGTTATGGATGTTTGGTACAGCAGTAGAACAGGTTTTTGGAGCCAAAAAATTCATTATTTTTTATTTTCTATCTGGACTTGGAGCTGCAACAATAATGATTGGTTTTTATTTTTTTAAATACCTTCCATTAGAAGCAGATTTAATTGCTTCTGGAATAACTTCTGGTGAAATCAAACAAATGCTATCAACAAATAAATTGTTGGGAGGAATATCTGCTGCACAACAGCTTCAACTTCAGAGCATGTTTGAAATTTTTCATTCGTCAATGGTTGGTGCTTCTGGAGCGATTATGGGACTTCTAGTAGCATTTGGTATGTTATATCCAGAATCTAAATTAATGCTCATATTTTTACCTATACCTATTAAAGCAAAGTATTTTATCCCTGGAATTATAGCTTTAGATTTATTTTCTGCAATTACAGGACAATCAATATTTAGCCCTAATAATACTGCTTATGTTGCACATATTGGTGGTGCATTAACAGGGTTTATACTTATGTGGATTTGGAAAAAAAATCAATTCGATAAATATCGCTGGAACTAAATGACATCACTTAAACAAGACATACAACATAAATTAGGTCGCTTAAATGTTTTAGAAAAAATTATAGCGATTAATGTCTTGGTTTTTGTAATTGGGTTTATTGCTAAACAATTTCTTTTACATAGTAGTAGCTTATTTTGGCTGGAACTTCCTTCAGATTTTTTTGATTTTTTATATAAGCCATGGACCATTATTACCTATGGTTTTGCTCATTACGGGTTTTTGCACATCTTGTTTAATATGATTGTGCTATACTTTGTATCACGTTTAATGCTTAACCTCTTTAATCCCAAAATGGCTCTTAATATTTATTTTTTAGGAATTATTTTTGGAGGACTTGCCTTTTTATTGGTGTATAATGTGCTTCCTAAAAGCATGGTGAGTGTAGTTACTGTTTTGGTTGGCGCATCTGCAGGTGTGAGAGCATTATTGATTTTTTTGTGTTCTTATATGCCTCAAACAGAAGTTAGATTAATTGCTTTTAATATTAAACTTTGGTATTTAGGTGTGGCATTAGTTGTTATAGATATCATGGGTCTTTTTAGTCTTAATCAAGGAGGAAGTATCGCTCACCTTGGAGGAAGTTTGCTTGGCTATTTATATGCTACACAACTTCAAAAAGGGACAGATATAGGTAAAGGTTTTGAACGCTTTACAGATTGGGTGTCTAATCTATTTAGGGCAAACAAGAAATCGCCATTAAAGGCTGTATACAAAAGCAAATCTAATAAAGTTGCAGGCCATACTAAAACCGAATTTAATGAGTTTAATAAACAAAAACAGATTGATCTCATTTTAGATAAGATTAGTAAAAGTGGTTATGAAAGTTTAACTAAAGAGGAAAAAGAATTTCTGTTTAAGGCTGGAAAAGATTAAAACACGATATGAAGAAACTAGTGCTTTTTTTAAATAAGATAGTTTTCTTTTTAAACTCATTTGCTGCTACAATGTTGTTGCTGGCTTATGTGTTGCCATATGTTGAGCCAAAAAAGTTTGCTTTTTTATCTGTTTTGAGTCTGTCGGTTCCTTTTTTAATAATCTTAAATATTCTGTTTTTAATTTACTGGCTTCTTCAAGTTAAAAAACAATTACTGCTGTCATTAATAATTTTATTTGTTGGGTTTATCTTCTTAAGTCCGTTATATAAATTTTCGTCTTCAAAAAACATAGAAGATGAAAATAACATTAAAGTAATGAACTATAACGTGCGTTTATTTAATGTTTTTAAATGGATTAAAGAGGAAAATGTTGATCAGAAAATTGTAGATTTTATTAATGAAAAGCAACCAGATATTTTAAGTATTCAAGAGTATCGAAGAGATGAAGATATTAACCTTTCAGGTTACGAAAAATTTGAAGTTATCTCAGGACAGAAAGTTAAAAACGGACAAGCTATTTTTTCAAAATTTCCGATTATAAATTCTGGTTCAATTGAATTTCCTAACTCTTTCAATAATGCTATTTATGTTGATATTGTTAAAAACAAAGATACCATTAGAGTTTATAACGTACATCTTCAGTCGATGAAGATTGATGCTAATGCTGATGCATTAAAGAATGAAACCTCTGAAAATTTATATAGAAGAGTTAGTAAAACTTTTACTATGCAACAATTGCAAGCTGAGCAATTTTTAGAGCATAAAAGTAAATGTCCTTATAAAATGATTATTTGTGGCGATTTTAATAATACAGCTTACTCTTATGTTTACAAGGAAATAAAAGGAGATTTGCAAGATGCCTTTGTAGAAGCTGGTAATGCATTTGGTAGGACTTATGATATTAGATTTTTCCCTGTTCGAATAGATTTTCTTTTAGTTGATGATGCTTTTGAAGTCAATAGCTTTAAAACTTTTGATGTTGTGCTTTCAGATCATTATCCTATAATGGCAAAGGTGAAATTAAAATAATTACATCATTAGGCAATCTACTGTGTCTGCTATAATATGTATTACCAAACCTATTCCTAAGAGCCTAGTTTTTTTAAAAAATAGCATTAGTAAGTATGCACACAAGGCGTAGTAGGTGTGTAGCGGATGAAAGTTTATACTACATCTATTTGGGTCAAAAATTGGTGTTGCAAGTAAGTGATCTAGGTCTATTAACATTCCGCAAATCATTACAAAAAAAGCAAACTTCCAATGGCTTTTAAAGAAAATTAAAGCAATGGCTAATGGCAATAAAAAATGAATTCCGTAATGAACTATTGATTGTATCATTGTAACTGAAGTTGTTGAGATTCTAGATACATCATTGCATTAGGACCTTCATTACAAATTAAATCTAAAATACTTAGATTAGGAATAAAACCATGCTTGTCATCAAACACCTGAACATAAGGTTTAAAATCTTGAGGGATTTCTTTTCTATTGTCAACCAAAAATCTGCAATCATATTGGTTGTCTAATGTTTTATTAAATACTTCAGTAGTCTTGTATTTTAATGGTATTTGTAAACATTCGTAAACTGCTTCTAAGCACTTAAAATTAAAGTCTAAAAGGAATTTAAATTTTGAGGTATATAAATGTTTTATATCGTCTTCATAAAACTCAAAAAAAGGTGAGTTACTATAAGCCGACTGAATTGATTTCCAATGTAAATCTTGCCAGTTTTCATCTTCTGAGATTACAATATCTTTATATAGCTGTCTGTTTTTTTGCGAATAAACTACAGGAATTGTTAATGGTAATTTACCATTAGCATCATAAATAAACATCCTGTTTCTGTAGGTTTGTTTTTGGTAATTATCACAAACCTCTAAGATTACTTTTTCTGCATTGGCAATGGCCACAAAAGTTGCTATGCTAGGAAAATAAGTTGGATGTAGCAAAACATTTAGCATTACTAAATCAATCTTTTTTCCTAATAACAATTGACTTAGCAATTAAATCATGAATCGCTTTTTTATTTTCATTACCAGAAATTGTTAAAAGTGAAAGCCAGCCTAGAAGTGCTTTAAAGATAAAACGAAGGATAGCAAGAGGTAGTGAAATATATTTATCCGCTTCATTATCCTTTCGAACACTAATTTTAGCAATTGTATGTCCTATTGTTCCACCATTAAAACTTGTAAATAATGGATCATAAAGCAAGAATATTAGTATTGAAACTATAATTTTCACAACATTTGTTACTGATTCAAAATGTGTAAAAATTTCAGATATACTATACATCGCTATTATTATTATTATTGAATCAATTACTGCGGCTTTAATTCTATCAGATATAGAAGCATATTCTTTATCTGAATCTATTAAAGTTGTATTGTTAAAAGCTTTATTTTTTGCTTTATATTTCTTCATCCATTGATTAAAGCCTACATACACTATCAATAAAATCAAAAAGGGAATGAATAAAGAAGAAGGTTTACCACTACCACCAACTGTTGTAAAAAATCTATCCCAACGTGGTTTTTTGTTGGCATCCCAACTCATCCAAATAAATACAGGTTTACCAACAACATGGTCAAAAGGAACAAATCCCCAAACTCTAGAGTCTTGTGAGTTGTGACGATTGTCTCCCATCATCCAATAGTAGTTCTGTTTAAAAGTATAAGAGTTAGTTACTTTACCATCAATACTAATTTGATTACCATTAACAGATAGTTCATGACCTTCATAAGTTGAAATAATGCGCTTATATAATGGTAAATTCTCAACAGTTAAGTTTATAGTTTTTCCTTCTTCAGGAATGTACATTGGACCGAAATAATCATTATTCCAATTATATCCAGCATCCATTGGGAAAATTCCAGCATCTCTACGACCTAATGAATCTTTAATTATAGTTATACTTTCAATGTTCGGATGATTTTTTGCTTTAGTAACAGCTTCTTCAGTTGCAGCAGGAATAATATACGCTTCATTTTTTTCGTCATAACCAAGTCCATCAGTCATATCATAGCGATCTAAAATATCATACACCTGATTCATTGAACTTAGCTGACCTTTGAATTTTATATTGTAAGAAAACTGAATTTTACTTCTGTCTGGCAGTTCATTCTTTTTACCATTTATATAAACGTATCCATCTTTTATAGAAAGAGAATCTCCTGGAAGACCAACACAACGTTTTACATAATTTGTCTTTTTATCAATTGGTTTGTAGTAAAACTTATCTGTATGTCTCATGTCTAGCATAGTATCAACAGGCCAGTTAAAAACAACAATATCGTTTTGCTTTATTTTTTGAAATCCTGGAATTCTCATATAAGGTAACTCAGGATAAGATAAATACGATTTTATTTTTGCAAACGGAATTGTATCATGAACCATTGGAGCTGCTACAGTTGTCATTGGTATTCTTGGACCATAATGCATTTTACTTACAAACAAAAAGTCGCCAACTAATAATGTTTTTTCTAAAGATGAAGTTGGAATAGTAAAAGGTTGAATAAAATAAGTATGTACTATAGTCGCAGCAACAATTGCAAATAATATAGAACTTACCCAATCTCCTAAGGCAGATTTAGGATGTAAACTTCTGTCTTTAACATGTGCAACATCTACAAAATAATTTAAGTAGTAATTATAAAAACCTAAAGTAACAACAGCTAAGAGTGTATCTGTTGCAGTGTTTTTTCCAAAACTTCTGGCAGTTTCTACCCAGATTACAGGAAACATAATTAAATTAACAACAGGTACAAATATTAAGAATGTCCACCACCAAGGTCTGTTAATTATTTTCATTAATACAACAGCATTGTAAACAGGAATAAAGGCTTCCCAAGCTTTTCTGTCAGCTTTTACATATAATTTCCATGTTCCAAAGCCATGAATAACTTGAACAATCAAGAAAAATATTAACCATTGTGATATTGTCATAATTATAATTTTGTTTTTTAATCGGTTGTAAATTAATAGAGATTGTTACATCTAATTATCTAATTAACCTATGTTTAACACATCTTTCATGGTAAATATACCATGTTTGCCAACTATCCATTCGGCTGCAATAACAGCTCCTAAAGCAAATCCATCTCTATTATGTGCTGTGTGCTTTATTTGAATAGTATCTACACTAGACTCGTAAGTTATTTCATGAGTACCAGGAACATTTTCAATTCGCTTGGCTGTAATGCCTAATTCATTATTTTTTGGAGTTTCTAATGTCCAGTTTTTGTATTCAGAATTTGTAATAATATCGTTTGCTAAGCTAATTGCTGTTCCACTAGGTGCATCAAGCTTTTGTGTATGGTGAATTTCTTCAATACTAGTTGAGTATTGAGGCAATCCTTTCATCAATTTTGAAAGTGTTTTATTCAATTCAAAAAAGATATTTACGCCAAGACTAAAATTTGATGCATAAATAAATGCACCATTTTTTTCATGGCAAAGCTCTACCATTTTATTATAGTTAGCTAGCCAGCCTGTAGTTCCAGATATTACAGGAACATTATTCATTAAACAGTTTGTAATATTATCGACAGCAGATTCTGGAGTACTAAAATCTATAGCTACATCTACATCAGCTAGATTATAATTTTTGTCTTGACTAGTTACTTTTAAAACGATTGAATGACCTCTTTGAATAGCGATGCCTTCAATAACTTTACCCATTTTGCCATAACCTAGTAAAGCTATTTTCATTAGAATTTAAAGTTTAAAGTTAAACCTAAATCTGATGAATTTTCCCATTCATTATACTGAAAGTGAGGTCTTACGGCTAAATTTTCATCTACATTATATTGCAATAAATGCGCATCAACGTTAGCATCGATAATATTTAAAGCGTAAAAGCCAATAGTAACTAGTAATGATAATTCTTTGTTACGTTTTAATGTTTGTTGCGCTCTAATAAGTCCATCGCTAGTAACACGAGGTGATCCAGGAGTTGGACCATAAAACTCATCGTCTGTAAAACCTGCTAATCTCCTTTTATAAGCATCGCGATAACGATCGTAATCTTTATCATTTTGAATGTAGAAATAAACTCCTGTTCCAATAGCTGCATATACTATTGGGATTTTCCAGTATTTTTTATTGTATGCTTGACCTAAACCAGGCAAAACAGCTGAGTAAAAAGCGGCTTTAGATGGAGATAAAGCATCTATAGGTTTTTTTACAACACTATCAATAACCACTAAATTGGTAGAAATTTCAGTTTTAGTACTATCAGTTTCAGTTTGAGAAAACCCAATACAACTGATTAAAAAAAATATAAGGATGCTATGTCTTTGCTTATTTAGCACTTTGAACCAATTTTTTAATTCTGTTAAAATCTTCTTCAGAATGAAAAGGAATAGTAATGGCTCCTTTTCCGTTCTTACTCACTTTAACGGTTATTTTATGTCCAAAGTATTCCGAGAAATCTTTAACGCCATTTTTAACAAAAGATGGAAGTTCTTCTTTATCAGAAATCTTAACTTTTTTAGTAGTATGATAATTTTTCACTAAGGCTTCTGTGTCTCTAACAGAAAGCTGATTAGTTATAATTTTCTCGTAAATATCTAACTGATTCGTTTGGTCTTCAATATTAATTATAGCACGACCATGACCCATAGTTATAAATCCATCACGCATTCCTGTTTGAATAATTGGATCTAACTTTAACAGACGTAAATAATTAGCAATTGTAGATCTTTTTTTACCAACACGATCACTCATTTGTTCTTGAGTAAGGTTAATTTCGTCAATTAAACGTTGGTAAGAAAGTGCAATCTCAATTGGATCTAAATCTTGTCTCTGAATATTTTCAACTAAAGCCATTTCTAACGATTCTTGGTCGTTAGCAATACGTATGTATGCAGGAATGGTTTCTAGTCCAATAAGTTTTGAAGCTCTATAACGACGTTCTCCAGATACTAATTGGTATTTATTAAAATCTAATTTGCGAACTGTAATAGGTTGTATTACACCTAATTCTTTTATAGATGAAGCAAGTTCGCGAAGTGTTTCTTCATTAAAATTTGTACGTGGTTGAAAAGGATTGATTTCAATAACATCTAATTCCAATTCAATAATATTACCTACAACTTTATCTGCATTTTTATCTTGTACAGATTTAATATCGTTTGAAGGGTCTTTTAAGAGAGCAGATAAGCCTCTACCTAAAGCTTGTTTTTGAGTTGCCTTCGCCATTAGTCATTCTTTTTAATAATTTCTTTTGCCAAACTTAAATAATTTGCTGCACCTTTACTACTCACATCAAAATTTATAATGCTTTCACCAAAGCTTGGCGCTTCACTTAAACGTACATTACGTTGTATTATAGTTTCAAATACCATATCGTTAAAGTGCTTTTGTACTTCTTCTACAACCTGATTAGATAATCGCAAGCGCGAATCGTACATTGTAAGCAACATCCCTTCAATATCTAGATTTTGATTATGAATACGTTGAACACTTTTTACTGTATTTAATAATTTTCCTAAACCTTCTAACGCAAAATATTCACATTGTATTGGTATAATAACAGAATCTGCAGATGTTAACGCATTTAATGTTAATAAACCTAACGAAGGTGCACAATCAATAAGTATGTAATCGTATGACGATTTTAAATGCGAAATAGCTTTTTTAAGCATATACTCGCGTTCATCTTTATCAACAAGCTCAATCTCAATAGCAACTAAGTCTATATGAGCAGGAATAATATCTACGTTTGGAGCTGTTGTTTTTATAATACATTCTTCAGCAGTAGCCGAATGTTCTATAAGTTGGTATGAGCCTATCTCAACACTTTCAACATCAACACCTAAACCAGATGTTGCATTAGCTTGTGGATCTGCATCTATAAGTAGGACCTTTTTTTCCAGAACTCCTAAGGAAGCTGCTAAATTTACTGACGTTGTTGTTTTACCTACGCCTCCTTTTTGATTGGCAATTGCAATGATTTTACCCATTAATTGATTTGGTTTTTGAGAACGTAAAAATACGATTATTTGTGAGTTTAAAAAATGTAACTTGTTAACATTGTATTTACAGCATCTTCCTGTTAAAATCAATTTATTTATAATGTTAAAGGATTATTTCTGCGTTAAATTTATTTTAAATTTTATTTCTTAATAAAGTATGTACTATCTTTATAGACAATCAATTAACAACTCATTATGAAAAAAATCAATTATTTATTAAAAATTACATTCTCATTTGTTTTGCTTGTAGCAATTTCTTTTTCTGCAGAAGCACAACTAAAAAAAGGAGCAAGTGTTGAAGGAATTACAGAGTATTCGTTAGATAACGGATTAAAAGTACTTCTGTTTCCTGACAATTCTGCTCAAACAATTACAGTTAACATTACCTATATGGTAGGTTCTCGTCATGAAGGTTATGGTGAAAAAGGTATGGCTCACTTGTTAGAGCATATGGTGTTTAAAGGCACTCCTAATCATCCTAATATTCCTGAAGAATTATCTTCTCATGGTGCACGACCAAACGGAACAACGTGGTACGATCGTACTAACTATTTTGAGACGTTTAATGCCACAGACGAAAATTTAGATTGGGCTTTAGATTTAGAAGCAGACCGAATGGTAAATTCATACATTGCTAAAAAAGATTTAGAATCGGAGTTTTCTGTAGTTCGTAATGAGTTTGAAAGTGGTGAAAATTCACCTACTGGTGTATTGATGGAAAAGGTAATTAGTGCTGCATATTTATGGCATAATTACGGAAAATCTACTATTGGTAACCGTTCTGATATTGAACGTGTGCCAATTGAAAATTTACAGGCATTTTACAAAAAATACTATCGTCCAGATAATGCTATTTTAATGGTTACAGGTAAGTTTGAAACTGAAAAAACATTAGCACTTATTGTTAAAAAATTTGGAGGAATTAAAAACCCAGACACACCTTTAAGAGATATTCCAACTGTTGAGCCAGCACAAGATGGCGAAAAGCGAGTATCATTAAGTCGTGTTGGCGATTTACAAATTGTTTCTGCATTATATCATGTGCCAGCAGGATCTCATGAAGACGCAGCAGCTTTAGCAATTGCCGAAGCAATACTTACTGACGAACCTTCAGGTCGTTTATACAAAGCGTTAGTAGATGGTAAAAAATCATCAGGAATATGGTCGTTTACTCCATTCACTAAAGAGCCTTCGTTTTTGTATATCAATGTAGATGTGCCTTCTGATAAATCGTTAGCAGAAGCAGAAACAACATTACTATCAACTTTAGATGGGTTATCAAAAAACCCTGTTACTGAAGCAGAAGTTAATAGAGCAAAAGCTAATATATTAAAGCAAGTAGATCAAATCTTTAGAAACTCATCATATTTAGGAACTTATATGAGCGAGTTTATTGGAGCTGGCGACTGGAGATTATCATTCATTTTTAGAGATCGTATTGAGGCTATGACTCCAGATAAAGTTAATGCAGCTATACAACGTTATTTAATTAATACGAACAGAACTGTAGGTAATTTTGTGCCAAGTAAACAACCAATACGTGTTGATATTGAGCATACCGAAGGTGTTGATGCTTTAGTAAGTAATTACAAAGGTAAAGAGGCTCTAAACGCAGGAGAAGCTTTTGATGTGTCTTATGATAATATTCAAAAAGCATTACAGTCTGGAATGCTTACTAAAAGCAATATTGAATATGGCTTTATTAAAAAAGATAATCGTGGTAAAACGGTTAACTTAAACTTTACTATGCGTAATGGTACTGTTGAGCAATTAATGAATAAAGGTTTAGTAGCTCGTTATACAGCAAGAATGCTTAATAAAGGGACTAAAACTAAATCTAGACAAGATATTGAAGATAAATTAAGCGCATTAAAATCGTCGGTGTTTTTTAACGGAAGTACTGGTCGTACGTTTGCTTATGTAAATAGTACTGAAGAAAATTTAATGGAGACATTAGCTTTAATGACAGATATGCTTAAAAACCCTGTGTTTGATGCTACAGAATTAGAAAAGCTAAAAACTCAAGATTTAGCTGGACTTGAAGAAAGCAAAAACGAACCACAATCGGTTGTGTCTAGACAAATAGGAATCCTAAATAACAACTTTCCTAAAGGACATCCATCGTATGCAATGACTTTAGAAGAAGAAATTGCAGCAATAAATGCAGTTACTGTTGATGCTATAAAAGCTTACTACAAAGATTTTTACGGAATCTCTAATAGTGCGTCTTTAGTTGCTATAGGTAATATGGATGAGCAAGCTGTAAAAGGATATTTTGAAAAAGAATACGGAAGCTTTAAAAACACTAAGCCTTATACAGAAATTAGTAATCCGTATAAGCCAAGTAAACCAGCAAACGAGCAAATTATCACACCAGATAAAAAGAATGCCTTTACATTAGGTATTTTAGGTTTTGAAGCGAGCCAGTATGATGATGATTATGCTGCGTTGCAAGTTGCTGGCGAAATTTTTGGAGGAGGTTTCTTAAACTCACGTATTGCAGGACGTTTACGTCAGCAAGATGGTGTGAGCTATGGAGCAGGAGGTAATGTTGGTGTTGATGGAGATCCTAAAGACAAAAATTCATCAATGTATATTTATGCTATTTACAATCCAGAAAATGCTGCTAAAGTACAACAAGGATTTAGAGAAGAAATTGCTCGTTTTATAGCAGATGGTATTACTGAAGAAGAACTTACTAATGTAGTTAATGGTTGGGTACAAGAACAAAACGTATCTAGAGCTAAAGACAATGAGTTAGCTGGTACTATTGGTAATAACTTGTACTACGATAGAGATATGAATTTCCAAAAAGATGTAGAAGCTAAAGTAAAAGCACTTACAGTTGCAGATGTTAATAGAGTAATTAAAAAATACTTTAAAGCTTATGAAAATTGGACTGTAGTAAATGGTGGTGATTTTGAAAATTTAGAAATTAAAAATGAAACCAAAAAAGTAGACTAATTACAGTTTGCTATACATAAAAAAACCTGTCATTATTGGCAGGTTTTTTTGTTTTATTAATCAGAACTATTTTTTTATTTAATACTGAATACGTAACCTAGTTTTAATTGTAGATTTGTACCATAATCTTCTACATAATTTGTGTGTTGATAGTTATAGTCTGTATAACTAATCTCAAATACGAACTTTTGTTTTTTAATCATTATAAAAGTTCCAGCTTTTAACATAACAGAAAAGCTTTGATCTGGTTTTACTTCATAAGCTTCATCAGTAATTATGTCTTTTTTAGTAACATCGTTTTTTAAATTAAAACCATAAGAAGAACCAACACCAATGTACGGATTTAAAAGGCTTTTCTTGTTATAAAGTGGTTGGTATATTATTGCGGCAAAAGGTTCAATAACTGCTGCATCATGAGTAATAGTTCTTTCAGATATTAAATTTTCTGTTTTGTATGTATAGTCAACCTTTTTTTGATTGTATTCTAGTCCAAGTTGAAAAGTTAAATTTAATCTTGTAATATCTGGAGAAAAACTAATAAAGCTACCTACACTTAACCCAGGGCTTGAACCACGAGTTTTATATGGTTCTGCGCCTGTGTTTTGAAAATTAGCAAAGTTTGATCCAACAGTAAAACTAATTTCTAATAAATCGATACGAGATGTGTAAGAATAATTTTCACTATCAGCTTTTCGACATTCGTTTAACTTTATTATATAGTCTGCAAGTTTATTACGCTTAAAACTTACGGATTGAGCTTCTTCTTGTACTTCTGGACAATCTTTTGCATAATAGCTTAAAACACCTTTATATGTGCTAATTGAGCTTTCAAAAGTACCTTTTTTAGTTACTTCATTTGTTTTTTTTATTTCTAGCAAAATGATATCATTTTCTTCACTATGTATGTAATAATTATTGTTTACATATAGTAATGATACTTCGCTTTTAACAATATATTCAAAGAAATAAGAAGCATTAGTTTTCTTAATGGTTTTCGAAACAAACTTTCTTTCAGGCTCAGCTAATGAAAATCCTTTAATCGATTTATTATTGTAATTACTAGACTCAGCATCGAGAGTAGTTTTAAATTCAATTTCAACATCAGATAGAATTTTTACATAACCATTAATGGTTTCACCATTAAATTTTGTAATACTGCCAGTTTCAAAAGTAACTTGAGAATAATTAGTTGTATATATGACAAAACATATAAAAAAAAGAAACAATTTGTTCATTGCTAATGGTTTTAAATAATATTGTTTAGTTAAATGGTTAATTAAAACTTGACAAATAAATAGCATTTGTATGAAATATCCTAAACATTTATTGGTAGTTTTTTTTTGTTTTACTCATTTATAAACTTCTCAAAAGCATCATTGTAATAAATAGTAATTTCATCACCTTTTGTAATATCTGTTTTAGCAGCAAAAGTTTGTACTAGGTTTGTAAAATCGCGAGCTATAATTTCTGCGCTAGGTTGGTTGTGATGATTAAAAAAGCTCCCAACATCACTTAAGCAAATAGCATCATACTCATCTGTCCATGGAAACTGAAGTGTTGCCAAGGCTTCTGGTAGGTTTTCATTAACATGCACCAAAGCCATGTGGCTCTCTACAATAACTTCACCTTTTTTAATATTTCGTGTTGCAAAAACGCCTTTGCCATGCACAGGAGAATGCTTTACTTCAACTATTGTAGTCATGTAATATAATGTGTAATTATTTTAATATTCTAACCGATAAGATGAGCACATCTTCAATAGGTCTGTTTCTATCGTCTGTTTTTACAGCTGCAATAGCATCAACAACTTCAATACCTTTAATAACCTGACCAAAAACAGTATAGTTTTGGTCTAGATGAGGCGTGCCACCAATAGTTTTATAAATATCTCTATGCGATTGTGGTATGGTATATTTAGTATAATTGGTGTAGGTTTTAGCAATGGCATCTATCTTATCGCTATAGTCTTTAATGCTTTCATTGTTTTCTTCCTCTAAAGCATTTTGATAGTCATTCCAAAGTTGTTTGTTTGCCACATCGTTAATAACCTCATGTCTGGCAAGCTTAGTATTTATTCTTGTTTCTGCTATATCTAGCAGACTATCATTAAAGATTTTACCTTGCACAATAAAAAACTGTATAGCACTAGATGCTCTGTCTAGGTTATCTTCTCTAGCAGTTGCCAAAGCACCTTTTTTATGAAACAAATCTGGATTAAATTCTGCAGGTACAGTATAACCTAAATCACCTTCGCCAAGTGCTGTATTTGGTTTAGCATCTCTACTATCAGGATCGCCTCCTTGTATCATAAAACTTTCTATAACACGATGAAACAACAAATTGTCGTATGCCTTTTCGCTAACGAGTTTTATAAAATTATCACGATGTAAAGGCGTTTCGTTATATAACTCTAGCAATATCGTACCATAATTGGTCACCATTTCTACAGTTACTCTGTTGTTTGGTTTGGTTTGTGGTGTGTTGCTTTTAAAACTAAAAAACAATACACTTATTAATAGAGTTAAGGTTATTTTATAAGCTAGTTTCATTGTAGTAAAAAGTGTTTGTAAATGATGTGCGACTAAGTTAGTAATTTGAGTTGGCTTTAGCCGAATGTACTTTAACGTTTTTGTGTAAAATTAGTTAAAATGTATTTTTATTTATCGTTATGTAATAGCTACTTTATTTTAATAATCTTAATGCTTCTTTTTTACTTAAATTACTCAATTCGGTATTATTTACAAACTCAATTACCCAATTTGGGTTTGTTCTGCTATATTCTCGTAATACCCAACCAATGGCTTTATTTATGAAAAATTCTTTTGAGTTTAATAGAGAATTAATAGTCGAACTCAGTAATACAGTATCTATTTTGTTTTTGTATTTTAACTGAAATAACAAAGCAGACCTTTGTAGCCAAATATTATTAGATTTTAGCCATTTGGTTACATATTTCTCTTTTTGGTTTGGAAAAGTTTTAAAATACTCTCCCATTAGTTTATTAGCAATAAAATCAACCGTGTCCCACCATGACTTATTAGTCACCATAAACTCAAATAGATTAATGTCATTTAGCTCTAATTGTTTTACATATTTAAAGGCAAGTTCCTGAGCAAAGTGTTGATATTCTCTTTGTTGTTTTTCCCAAAGTGTTTTTATTATGTGTTCTATTTCACTTTTTTGAGGTAGATATTCTTTTATAAAAAATGGTTTTTGAATTTCCCTTCTTACAGTTGCTTTTAGGCCATAAAATTGAAATTGATGTCGCATATATGCCTTTTGCTCTAAAGCAATTTTAGCATTTTTATGCTTTTCAAATTCTATTTCTAATGTATTTATAAATTCAATCATTTTTGTAAGTAGGCGAGAACTAGCAATTAATTTTTATACGATGTTGGTGTTGTGATTTTTTTCTGCTATAATTTTATTTATCCTCGGTTGTATAATCCAAATCCCAAATGGGAAAAACCAAATCATAAAAAATTCGCCTGCAAAATCACTAAAAGTCACTCTCCGTTTTAATTCAGTAGTTTTTATTGTTTTAGATACAAAATATAATAAATAAAATATACAGAACATAGAAAACAGGTGTATTGGAACAATTACAAATAACATTTTTCCAACAATTCCATTACTTCCAGATGAAATTCCGTAAAAAGCATTTCCGATTACTAATAATAAGAAAAGAATATAAAACAGTGGAATAAAGAAGAATGCTTTAAATTTTTTAATTTTCATTTTAATATCAGTTGGGACATATTTCTGTAATCCAATTCCAACTGACCAAAACCAACCAAAAAAAAGCCCAATGTAAAAGGAAATTATAATTGGAAACAACTTCATCATATTCAGCATTCCTGTTTGGTCTGGATTTCCGTTTGAATCAATATTCATAAACATTGAAATCATAACTGCAATTTGTAATGCAAATGGAAGTCCAAACATTAAGATAAATAATTGCCAATGTTTGGCGTTTAAAAATTTGTTAATCATTTAGTGATAGATGCTTTAATATTTATGGCAACATTTATGAATATTATTAGTTTCGTAAGTATGCTAGTACTAGCCATTTTTTATATACTTTGTTAGCCACTGTTTTTATTTTTTAGTTTCCTTTTTATTAGTTCAATTTCTTTGGTCGGATTTTTTTCATCAAGATAGATAATTAAACTATCCGATTTTATTTCAAAACTTCCGCTATATTTTTCAATCTGTGTTGATAAAATAAAGGTATTTCTGTTATTTGGGTCTGGATAAAAAGGTTCGTCAAAGTCAACAGATTCGGATTCTTTTTTTAATTTATAGTTTTTAAAATCAGAGTCAGATTCCAATTCAATTTCAAAAGGTTTATGATTGTCATAAGTGATTCTGACTTTTGGAGAGTAACAAAATCCAGTCATTTCTCCAATGCTAAAATTTCCGTTTTGGTCAGAAGTCGAAGTTAGATTTTTGTCAATCATTTCAATTTTAGCACCACTTATCGGTTTACCAGTATCGGATGAAACAACTTTTCCATTTACCGAAATCCAACAATCGCAAGAACTTAACAAAAGTGTAATTCCGATTAATGTAAAAATCTTTATTTTCATAGTAGTTTTCAAATAGTGATCAACAGTTTTGTGTAAGATTAGTACTGTATTTAAGCCATTTTTTATATACTTTGTTAACTAACGTTATTTTCTTATTTGCAATTTTTGGAATTCATACGTTTATTAAATCCATTCCAGAATTCCTTTTCGTTTTCGAAATTAAGATTTCTATTTATAGGTTCTAAATTCCGTCTTTCATCAGTTTCCAAAAACCGCATTTCAATATTATTAAATCCTGTGTAATTTATTTTCGCTTTCATTTTCTCTCTCCATTCTCCAAACGTCTCGAAATAAAGAGTGTCATTTTTGATTTCGATTTTTCTCCATTTGGATAATTTGACTCTTTCATTGTTGGATGCAACTCTCATTGAGTCTTGTTTGAAATAAATCTCTAAATATTCTCCATTGTTACAAACCGAATAATTTCCATCAAGATTTCGGTCGGTTTCACAACTAAAGCACAATATTAATGTCAATATTATATTCCAGAGTTTGAGTTTCATTTAATGTTGGCTAACGTGTTTGTATATAATTAGTTGTGTGTTTAAGCAATTTATTATCATTTAGTTATGTGTAGTTTTTTTATTACCATTTCTTTCCATTTGCTGTTTTTCTACAATAATAACATCCACTAGTTTCATTGTCAATATTATACCAGGAATGTTCAGCATTAACTATTTCACAATCTTTACCTTTATCAGCAATTCCAAGATTGATTAGAAACCAAGGTAATCTTGCTCTCCACCAAATCCTGTATCTGTAAGGATGCTTCTTAATCGTTTTCATCTAAGTTATATTTCTCTAAAGCATCAGCCCAAATGTGTTTCTTATTGATGTTTATAGCGTTTTTTACCAATTTAGTTATTATCTCTTGATTCAATTTATCCTGTTCAATTTCTTCAATAAATTTCTGAGAATCTTCGTGGCTTAATTGTTTTGACTTTTCATCAAGATTACAGCAACCATAACCATCAAAAGATATTCTTACTAATGATATTAGATTTTCATTAGAACGATTAAAATCGATGAAAACTGAACTGTCAAGGCAAGACAAATAGTAGTCAGCTTTTCGGCTTTCAGGCATTATTGTTTTATGAAAGTCTAAATTGTATTTCATCTCACTCTTGAATTGCGCAATTCGTGTTTGTGTATGATTAGTGGCGTGGTTTCAGCAACTAAATTAGCAAATACAAACCAAATAGAAAATCCGCGAGACACGAGCAAAGAACTGGCGTAAGCAATTTTGGTAAGTAGGCGAGAACAAGCAATTAGTTACAGCCATTGTTGTGTGTAGTTTTTATTACTTTTTATTCAGGATTTTTTGAATTTCCTTTTCCCTTTTTTCACGTTTGTCTTTAGGAATTCTCCATTCAGTTCCTTCCCAATAGTCAATTATTCCATTCCACGCATTTTGGGTTTCTGTTTTTAACCATTCATTAAATGAATGATGATATTCAATTTTTTCTCCACCAATATTTTGAATTCCCTCAAATAATCCAACTGTAATGAAATTCCGAACGTCTTTATCGCCATTTATATAAACATCTTCAATATTTTCAAATAGAAGGTCAAAATCAGAAGTTTGATTTTCGAGTTTTTTTTCGACGATAAATCTGGAAATCGAGCCAATATCAACATAAGGAATATTATCCACTTGATTGTAGTCTGTAAGGTTAACTTCTTTCGTAAAATGTTCAGTTAGTTCAGCATTTCCTGAAATCAGTTTTTCAAATACTTTTTCAATCTCTTTATACTTATATTTGGGTTCTATTACGTTCATTTCTCAAATTACACACAACGTGTTTGGCTATAGTTTCGTTGCGTGGTTAAGCAACTAAGTTAACAAATAAAAACCGAATAGAAAATCCGCGAGACACGAGCAAAGCGAACTGGCGTAAGCAATTTTCACAAATAGGCTATAACTAGCAATAAATTATATTCGGTGTTGTAAGTAGTTTTTATTTTTTCTTATTCAATATTTTTTCGCTTTCAGCAGTTCTTTTCCAATCATCTTTTTCCCAAAAATCAATTAATTCTCTCCACGCTTTGAGCGAATTTGGTTTCAGCCATTTGTCAAATGAACGATAATAATCTATTTTATAACCGCAAAAAGCTTGGATTCCCTCAAAAAGACCTATTACGATAAGTTCTTGAACATAGTGTTCTCCGTAAATCATTATTTCTTCTACGTTCTCAAAGAAAATTTCAAATTTCTCGGTTTGTTCGGCTTTTTTCTTTTCAACTATAAATTTTGAAATATCTCCAATGTCAACATAGGCTAATCGGTCATTTGGGTCATCATAATCAAATTTCACTTCTGTGTTGTAGAAATCGGTAAGTTCATTCCAATTCGAAATCAGTTTATGGAAGACTTTTTCAATGTCAGATTGATGATATCTAGTTTCTGGTTTATTCATCTCTCAAATTACTTACAACGTGTTTGTGTATGATTAGTGGCGTGTTTAAGTACCTAATTTAGCAAATATAAACCGAATAGAAAATCCGCGAGACACGAGCAAAGCGAACTGGCGTAAGCAATTTTCGTAAGTAGGCGAGAACAAGCAATAAATTATACTCGTTGTTACCACACGTTTTTTATATCAGTTTCTTTTAGTTTTTTTTCTTTCCGAGTTTCCTCAATTATATAGTCAATTTCTTTTCTAAATTCAATTGTGTTTCCTGATTCGGATTTTAGTTGTTCAACTCTTTTTTTTAATTCCAATTCCCATCCATATTCCAATTTATTTTTTAAAATCAGTTCGAAATACTGGTGAGCTTTTTTTTGGTCATTATTTAACCCACAAATTATTGCTCGATGATAATTCCCCCAAAGACTGTCACTGGTAAATTCGTGATTCAGAATCGTATTTGTTGCAGTATTTAAGTCAGACAATTTCTCACGTAATTCTAAAGTTCGGTTCAGAGCTAATTCCGTAAGAGTGCACATTTCTTTTTCAAATTGTTCTTCATTTACAAAGTCAATGAATTCAGATTCTCTATATCCAATGTCATAAGAAAAATAACCTTTTTGATACCAATGAAAATTTACTCCAACATTTAAACAAGTTCCTTGTCTATCTTTAAAAGGTTGAAATTCTATTCCTGTTGTGAACCAATAATGGTCGTCAAGCCATTTACGAGATTGTCCCTTGCGTTCAATTCCGTACTCTTTTAAAATTTTCCGAGCAACTTTGTTTATTATTTTACTATGAATTGGTGTTGGCATTTCTCAAATGTGTGGTAACGGTTTTGTGTATGGTTAGTGGCGTGTTTAAGCACCTAATTTAGCAAATAAAAACCGAATAGAAAATCCGCGAGGATTTTCGTAAGCAAGCTCGAACTAGCCATTAATTATACACGGTGTTACCTGCTGGCTTTTATTTTTTCAAATTCCGATTCACTAAGGATTTCGGCTAATTCCAATTCAATCAACTCGTGTTGAATAGGGATTTTCCTTTTATATTTTATCATTCCAATGTCTTTTACGTAAAATGCATCTTGATAAAACCTTTGCTCAACATCGTGGTCAAGTGCTAAAATTATATAGTCGTCTCTAAATTTCACAGCTTCATATTCCTTTCCATTTACAGTAATATTTTCAATTCCAGATTCCGCTCTTTTCTTTTTAAAATCGAAGCGACCATATTTATTTACATATTTAACAGAATATATGTACTCTTTATCTCCATTCCATTTGTAAACGTCTTTGTCAATTACCTTTGCTTTGATTTCTTTTCTTTCTCCTTTATCATTCATTTCGAAGTCAGAGTAAGCTGTTAATTCAGCTCCATTTTCTGTTATAAACTCGTCAAACGTATTATAAATATTAAAGTCAGAATCGTAAGAAACTGTTTTCAATTCATTTGTTTTCGGATTTGATGTCACTTTCCAATACTCAATTTTTGTCGAGTCGTTTTTATCCACGTATTTATAAACTTTGGTTTCTGTTTTATTTGAAAATGGATAATAAAAGTCTTTTAAATTTTCTTGCGCAGAGCAACTTGAGATAATAAAAATTAAAATCAAAAGTGTAATGTTTTTTGTCATTCTCAATGTTTTTTTTAGCTTGCAGGTAACGGTCTCGTATAACCGTCAGTTACGGGTTAATATGCGTTAATTTTCGGTTTAACACAGGCTTTAGCAATTCCGCATGGATTCGGACGTAGTCGAATCCGCCGTAATTGCGGTTATACATTGTTGTAAACTGGCTTTTATGCGACTCTTTCAATTCGGCAATTTTCACATTCAGGATGAGTTTTTACAAAGTCAGCAATCGATTCATTGATTTTCTCAAATGATTCTCCATAAAAATATAATCCAGTTTCTGTATTTCCTTGCCAATATCGAAGAACATTATCTTTTATATTCGCTAATCGTCTAATCTCTATAGCTAAAGTTTCAGAGTCAGAATTTTTATAAACTTCATCAGACAGATTTATTCCGTCAAGATAAATTCCTAAACCTTCCTTTTTTCCAAATTCAATTTTCTGTTCCGTTTTCTCAATTGTCAGCTTAGAACCTTTTGGTGCTCCAAGCTCTTCAAGTTTCTCAATGATTGATTTAATGTGATTTTCATTAATGTCATCAGAATTTAGTTGGATCTCTACGTCACAGTATTCTAATTCTCCAGATTCTAATTGCATAGTTCCTCCACCTGTAACTTCTCCAATTCCATTAGCTTGAAGAAATTCATCTAACGGGTCTTCATAAATTTCTCCTCTATCAATTGGCATTACTTTATCATTTAGAGTTGCGACAATAAAATTCCCAGAGTATTCTTCTTCCTCTTTTTTATTTAATCCGAAAAGTTTTTTAATGAAGTTCATATGTTGGTTTAGCTTGTTTACAACTAGTTATATGTGGACTATTGTTCCTGTTTATATTTTTCAATTAAGGGATAACAGGAATTATTAGCCTTATTATTAAGCATAAAACTAAATTAAACTTATGTAATTTCCTATACGTAGAACTACGTAATTTTTAAGTGTAAAATGCGTGAGGTAATTTATGTATTCAATTTAGCGACTTCAATTCTAATAAACTCTGGTAAATAACTTGGCGTACAATTTTTAGGTACAACCTCGTCTTTATAAAGTCCTGTTGTTTCGCCAATAGCAATACATCTGTAGCGATAATTAGTTTGCCATTTTCCTATTTGACCAGCTGTATAATTCATTGCCCATTGTACCTCTGGTGTTTCATCCATTATATGTTTCTCTATTGACGATAAAAGGTAGTCTGTATTAGATTGGTTAGTATTTCCCATCCATCTTAATCTTGCTTGGTAATACCAAAACACTCTACGTTGTAATGAATAGGAGCTGTTTTCCCAAGATTCAATAAGAGCAACCAATTTTTTGTCTTTAGATAATTGGTTTGCCATTAGCCAATCCATTAAATGAATTCGCTCATCGTAATCGTGTTTTTGAATATCTTGGTCAAGTTTGTCAATCTCTTTTTGGTTAAGACGTTTGCTATCCATTATTAGAATAGCCAATTGACGAGGTAAAAATTCGGTAGTTGCCCAAAGTTCTAAAGCCAAATTGTGGTCTTTTTTCAATTCTTTAGCAATCTTTCTCAAATCTCCCAATTTGGTAGTTTGCTTATCGATTTGATTATAAATATGTTGTGCTTTAGAAGATAGTTTCATTATGTTTTAAATTACACCTAAATAATTATAAGAGCAATTCTTAGTCAATAAGAATCTCTAAAATCTGAATAGCAGCATCGCTAATTTTTGTTCCAGGACCAAATACAGCTACTGCACCAGCATCAAACAAATATTGGTAATCTTGCTTTGGAATAACACCACCAACAATAACCATAATATCGTCGCGACCATATTTTTTAAGCTCTTCAATAACTTGAGGGACTAAGGTTTTGTGTCCTGCTGCTAATGATGATACACCAAGTATATGAACATCGTTTTCAACCGCTTGTTTTGCTGCTTCTTTTGGTGTTTGAAACAAAGGACCAATATCGACATCAAAGCCAACATCAGCATAACCAGTTGCGACTACTTTTGCGCCTCTATCATGACCATCTTGTCCCATTTTTGCAATCATAATACGTGGTCTGCGACCATCTTGTTCTGCAAATTTATCGGCAAGTTCTCGAGCCTTTTTAAAGGAAGCATCGTCTTTTATTTCTTTACTATACACGCCAGAAAATGATTTTATTTGTGCTTTATAACGTCCGAAAGCAGTTTCTAAAGCATCACTTATTTCGCCTAATGTTGCTCGCTCTCGAGCAGCTTCGACAGCTAAAGCTAATAAATTTTGATTTCCTAATCGTGCTGCTTCAGTTAATTTTGATAAAGCTACTGTTGTTTTTTCGCTATTACGAGATGCTTTTATGCTATTTAAACGCTCAATTTGTGAGTTTCTAACTGTTTGGTTATCGACTTCTAGAGTTGAGATTGGATCTTCTTGGTCTAATCGGTATTTGTTAACACCAACAATTATATCTTGCCCAGAATCGATACGTGCTTGTTTGCGCGCTGCAGCTTCTTCAATACGTAGTTTTGGGATGCCAGCTTCAATAGCTTTGGTCATTCCGCCAAGTTCTTCAACTTCTTCAATAAGTTGCCATGCTTTTTGAGCAATATCGTGGGTTAGCTTTTCAACATAGTAACTACCAGCCCAAGGGTCGACAGTTTTAGTAATATGTGTTTCTTGCTGTAAAAATATTTGTGTATTACGTGCAATACGAGCCGAAAAATCGGTTGGTAAAGCTATGGCTTCGTCTAATGCATTGGTATGTAAACTCTGTGTGCCACCAAAAGCTGCTGCTGCTGCTTCAATAGTGGTGCGAGCCACATTATTAAATGGGTCTTGTTCTGTTAAACTCCATCCACTGGTTTGGCAATGTGTACGTAAAGCTAACGATTTATCATCTTTTGGGTTGAATTGTTTTACGAGTTTTGCCCATAACATACGTGCTGCACGCATTTTGGCAATCTCCATAAAATGATTCATACCTATAGCCCAGAAAAACGATAAACGAGGCGCAAAGGTATCGATATCCATTCCTGCTGCAAGCCCTTTTTTAATGTACTCTAATCCGTCGGCAAGTGTGTAAGCCAATTCAATATCGCAAGTTGCACCAGCTTCTTGCATATGGTATCCAGAAATACTAATACTATTGAATTTTGGCATGTTTTTGCTCGTGTATTCAAAAATATCAGAGATAATTTTCATCGATGGTGTAGGAGGATAGATGTAGGTATTACGTACCATAAACTCCTTTAAAATATCGTTTTGTATGGTTCCTGCTAGTTGTTCTGGTTTTACGCCTTGCTCTTCTGCAGCAACAATATAAAATGCCATAATTGGTAACACAGCACCATTCATAGTCATTGAAACAGACATTTTATCTAAAGGAATCTGGTCGAAAAGTATTTTCATATCCTCAACCGAATCGATAGCAACTCCTGCTTTACCAACATCGCCAACCACACGTTCATGATCGCTATCGTAACCTCTATGTGTTGCCAAATCGAAAGCTACAGAGAGTCCTTTTTGTCCTGCTGCAAGATTACGTCTGTAAAAAGCGTTACTTTCTTCTGCAGTACTAAAACCAGCATACTGACGAATAGTCCAAGGTCTGCGAACATACATGGTTGAGTATGGACCACGAAGGTTAGGAGCAATGCCAGCTATAAAGTTGATATGTTCTACATTTTTTAAATCGTCTTTAGAATAGGTAGATTTAACATCAATATCTTCAGCTGTTTTAAATATGCTATTAGCCTTTGGTTTTTGGCTTTCAGATTTAGTATTTAATGCGATATGTTGAAGGCTTTTTCTACTCATCTTCTAAACGTTTTTGTTCCATAGTTTCAGCAAGCCTTTTTTCTATAATTGGCTCAATCAACGTTTTTACAGGATTGGTTTTTACAAAAGGATATAACTCTAATTCATGCTTCATTTTATCTTTAGGATTTGGATGTTTATTGGTTCCTAATAAAATATCTTCACCAGAATTAAATTGCTCTTGCTCTTTAGCTGCGCTTTCTTTTATTTTTCGTTGGATAAGCCCTTCTTTTAGTTGGTGTAAAAAGCCACCATTTGCTTCAATCTCTTTAAAAAGTGTTAGTGCTTTTTCTGCTAATTGCGTTGTAATGCTCTCTATATAATATGCACCATCTGAAGGATTATTAACCTTATCGAAATAGCTTTCGTGTTTTAAAACTAATAACTGATTGCGAGAAATACGTTCGCCAAACTCATTGTCTTTATGATAAATGGCATCGTAAGCCAAATTACAAATGGTATCTGCTC
Source organism: Aquaticitalea lipolytica (assembly GCF_014641635.1). GTDB lineage: Bacteria > Bacteroidota > Bacteroidia > Flavobacteriales > Flavobacteriaceae > Aquaticitalea > Aquaticitalea lipolytica. The sequence continues at coordinate 175,133 of NZ_BMIC01000003.1, forward strand.
CACCAAGTACAGCACTCATACATTCGGTTGTTGTACGAAGCATGTTGGTGTTGTAATCGTATAGTGTTTTGTTACGCTTTGTTGGTGTTGCAAAAATGTAGCAATAGATAGGTATTTGATACTCATTTGCTAAGGCTTCCCAAAGCATTCGTAAGGCTCTGAGTTTAGCAATTTCAAAGAAGTAATTGGTACCAACAGCAACATTAAAAATGACTTTAATGTCTTGCTTTTCGTTAGTGTTAAAATGATTTAAATACTCATTAGCATGCGCCATGGCATAGGCTAGTTGCTGAACCATTGTAGCTCCTGCATTTTGATATAGTGATACATCAACACTAAAACTAGACGTTGTATTGACTATAGCTTCAAATTGTTGATGGTCGTCTTTAAGGTTTGTAAACCAGTTACCTGTTCTGGCAAGATGACCAATAATATCTGATTGAATATAAATACCAGCTTTTGAAGGAATAGAGCTTAGCTCTTTTACGAATTCGGAGTTTAAAAATTGTAATTCGAAATAGATAGCAGTTTCTGAAAGATTGATATTTACCAGTAAATCTTTTAATGAAATATCTTCAGTAGGAATAATAAATTTAATGCGTTCTGCACCTCGTTCAATTGCATCAACTGCTTTAGCATTCGATTTGCTTACATTGGCTACAAATATGGTTTGGCAAATATTCCACTGAGTCGCTTTTGAAGCTGTAATATCTGGAAGTGCTGCAAATTCATCAGCGTGATAAAAAGGCTTTACATTAATGCCTTCGTTGGTTTTCCAGATTAATGTTTCGTTATAATCTTCACCTTTTAGGTCAGCTTGTATAAGTTGTTTCCACTGTTTTGAGGAGACTTCAGGAAATGCTTTGAATAATTGTTTACTCATCTTTTTTCTGGTTTTTTAAACTGTCCTCATATTCAATTATATAAATATCTTCATTCTCTTTTTTCATATAATATTTTTCGCGAGCCAGTTTTTCAATACCTTCTTCAGTACTTAATTCTTTTATTGCTTTTTTGTCTTTATCAATCTCGTTTTTGTAGTATTCTTTTTCATTTTCTAAATCGTCAATATCACTATTTAATCCACGATGTGTTAACCACGAATTGGTATCAAAAAAAAGCATCCAAACTACAAACCCTGAAAAAATTAGGATATATAGGTTTTTGAATGGTTTTAGATATTTAGATTTAAAATTCATTTATACTAAACGTTGATTAATAATTGTCTTTACAATATCAACAGCTACTGTATTGTATTTATTGTTAGGTATAATAATATCAGCATACTCTTTCATTGGCTCAATAAACTGCTGATGCATAGGTTTTAATGTGTTTTGATAACGAGATAACACTTCGTCTATATCTCTGCCACGCTCTGTAATATCGCGTTTTAAACGACGAATTAAACGTTCGTCACTATCAGCATGTACAAATATTTTTATATCAAACATATCTCTAAGCTCAGGATTGGTTAATATTAAAATACCTTCCACAATCATTACTTTTCGAGGATGCGTTAAAATAGTATCTCCTGTTCGGTTGTGCTTTATAAAAGAATACACAGGCTGGTTTATATCGTTGCCTTTTCGGAGTTCTTTAAGATGCTCTTCTAACAATTCAAAATCTATAGAACGTGGATGGTCAAAATTAATCTTTACACGCTCTTCATAACTTAAGTGTGATGTGTCTTTATAATAAGAGTCTTGTGAGATAACTCCAACTTCGCCTTCAGGTAGTTCATTTAGTATTTGATTGACTACTGTTGTCTTTCCGCAGCCAGTTCCACCAGCAATTCCTATAATAAGCATACTTTTTGTTTAGATGTTGCCGCAAATTTAACCAATTATAAAAGATTTTTATTGCTGAATTTTTGAAACTTCGTCTTCAGTTATCATTTTATCATTTTTGTTATCCCAAGAGTTTGTTATGTAATTCATTACATCTGCTACTTCTTTGTTAGTTAATCCTAAAGGAGCCATCGCTGTTTTATACTTTTTTCCATTTACAGTAATTTCTCCTGTAAGTCCATATTTAATGGCCTTAATACTCTCTTTACGCTTATTCATCAAATAATCTGAATTTGCTAAAGGAGGAAAAGCCTTTTCAACTCCTTTTCCATCAGGCATATGGCATTGCATACAGAAGTCTTCATAAACAATAGCACCTCGTTGTATACTTGCTTGCAATTGCTGATTTTGTTTAGGGTTTGAATCGTTGCACGATAAAAGTGACAAGAGAATAATAAGAATAGAAATCATAGATAGCTTCATTATTTTTTTGGTAATAATTTTACGATGCCTAAATTTTCTATACCAACATAAATAAAGCCATCAGGTCCTTGGATTATTGTTCTTACTCTACCTAATCCGTCTAAAAGGCGTTCTTCTTTAATTACTTTTCCATCTTTTAACACACATTTATCTACATATTGAAATTTTAAAGAGCCAACAAGTAAATCGCCTTTCCATCCAGGATATTTATCACTAGAGATAAACGCCATACCACTAGGTGCAATAGAAGGGTCCCAATAATGTAGCGGCTGTTCCATTCCAGGACGAGCAGTTTCGTCTGTTATTTTTGTGCCTATATAGTTAATACCATATGTAATTACAGGCCATCCATAATTGGCACCAGCTTTAATGATGTTTATTTCATCACCTCCACGTGGTCCATGTTCATGTGTCCAAACCTCTCCAGTTTCAGGATGCAAAACCATACCTTGCGGATTGCGATTACCAAATGTGTAAATAGCCTTTTTAGCATTAGGTTCATTTACAAATGGGTTGTCTTTTGGTATTGTACCATCATCGTGTAATCGATATACTTTTCCGCCATCGCGAGTAATATCTTGCGGATTTACAAACTCTTCACCTCGCTCGCCAATTGTAAAATACAAGTAACCTTGATTATCAAATACAATGCGCGATCCAAAATGTTGACCTCTAGTTGTGTTTGGAGTTGCTTTATATAGAAGTTGTTTGTCAATGAGTTTATTGTCTTTTAGTTTTGCTCTCATTAACGCTGTGTTTCCTCCTTCGCCTTCACCTTCAGAGGAAGCATAGGTAATATAAATCCAGCCATTTTCTTTGTAGTTAGGATGAAGAGCAATATCTAATAAACCACCTTGACCTCTGTTGTAAACTTTTGGTACATCTTCTATGGTAATTTTTTTACCATCTTTATAGTGTATCATTTTACCTTCTTTTTCATTGATAAGCATTGAGTTGTCAGGTAAAAAAACAAATCCCCAAGGAATAGATAAATCTGACACAACTACTTCATAATCATGATTTGTGTTTACAGGATTTTTGTCTTGAGCACAAGTGAATAAACTAAAAAAAACAAGGAGTAATAGATATTGATATTTTAGTGTCATAAGATAATTGCTTTAATCTTTAAATTTAAAAATAAATCTTGTTAGTTTTTAAAGAAAAGCCATATATTTGCACCTCGATTTTCACGATAGAAAATTTAGATAACCAATTCGGGGTGTAGCGTAGCCCGGTTATCGCGCCGCGTTTGGGACGCGGAGGTCGCAGGTTCGAATCCTGCCACCCCGACTTAATAAAAAAAGCTGAACATTTGTTCAGCTTTTTTGTTTCTAATCTACTACGTTAAGCTTTTCTTAATTTGTGCTTTTAAACGCTTATAATCTTGGCGTTCTTTATATTAATGGTAGTTTTGCACTTTATTAAAAACAAAATACAAATTATGAGTCAAGTAAAAGAAAATGACACAGTGAAAGTGCATTACACAGGAAAATTAATCGATGGTCGAATTTTTGACAGTTCGCTAGAGCGCGAACCTATAGAAGTCACTATTGGTAAAGGGATGTTGATTCCTGGATTTGAGAATGCAATCATTGATATGAAAGTGAATGAGAAAAAAATCATTGAAATTTCAAAAGATGAGGCATATGGTGATATTCAAAAGGAATTATTTCATGAGGTAAAGATTGAACAGTTGCCACCTGATGTAAAGCCTGAAATTGGAATGGGATTGGCTTCTAAAGGACAAGATGGGAGTGAACATCAATTTAGAGTTGTTGATGTAAAAGAAGATCACATTATTATTGATGGAAATCATCCGTTAGCAGGTCAGAATTTAGTTTTTGATTTGGAAGTGGTTGAGATAAAATAATTATTATACTTTAAACAAAAAAGCTGAACATTTGTTCAGCTTTTTTTTGTTTACTCTATTCGTTTATAGTTTTCGGAATAGATTCTGTTTCCATCTTCATCTAATTCAATCTGACTAAATCTATTTTTTTCTAAATCTAACTCGTAAATAAACTCTTTTTTCTCTTGTATGATTTTTTTCATCATTTTAGAACCATAATCTAAAACTTCAATAAGGTGTTTATCTTTTATATTATAACTTCCATAACCAAACCATTCAGTTGAGTCTGTAGGAACATGTTTACTCCACATTACCTTCGTTGGTGTATACATTTTTACTTGTCGGTAACCTTCATTTGTGTCAAATGAATCTACAACTTTGTTATCTACATAATTATAAAAACCAACTAATTCCCAAGTGCCTTGAAGAGATAAGTTAGTAGTTTCTTCTGCTTTGTCTGTCATTGAATTAGTTTCGTTTTTACAAGATACCAGAAGCATTGCAACAAATAAATTAATAAATAATGTCTTCATAATTTTAATATTTGTTTAATAGGTGAGTTACTACTAATTTACAAAAAAAGAGTGAGATTTGTCTGTAATTAAAAGTATTTATAGAACTATAATAACTTTTAATAACTATGCTGTAAGTATTGTATCAAAAATTCTACTTTTGTGTTATAATTTAAGATTCACAGAATGTCAGATACAATTGAAAAAGTAAAATGCCTAATTATAGGTTCTGGTCCAGCAGGATATACAGCTGCAATCTATGCTGCTAGAGCTAATATGAAACCTGTTTTATACCAAGGAACTCAACCTGGTGGACAGTTAACAACAACTAATGAGGTTGAGAATTTTCCAGGATATCCAGATGGGATTACAGGTCCAGAAATGATGATAGAGTTGAGAAAACAAGCCGAACGTTTTGAAACTGATGTTAGAGATGGTTGGATAACTAAGGTAGATTTTTCAGGAGATGTACATAAAGTTTGGGTTAATGAAACTAAAGAGATTCATTGTCAAACAGTAATCATATCTACTGGAGCATCTGCAAAATATTTAGGATTAGACTCAGAACAGAAGTATTTAAAACTTGGTGGAGGAGTATCAGCTTGTGCTGTTTGCGATGGTTTCTTTTATAGAAACCAAGAGGTAGTGATAGTTGGAGCAGGAGATAGTGCATGTGAAGAAGCTCACTATTTATCAAAATTGTGCAAGAAAGTAACTATGTTGGTAAGAAAGGATGAGTTTAGAGCTTCTAAAATTATGGCTGCCAGAGTTAAAAACACTGAAAATATTGAGATTTTATTCAATACTGAAACTGAAGAAGTTCTTGGTGATGGACAAGTTGTTACTGGAGTTAGAGTAAAGCATAATATTACAGGAAAGGTTCATGAAATACCTGCTACTGGGTTTTTTGTTGCTATTGGTCATAAACCAAATACCGATATTTTTAAAGATTTTTTAAACTTAGATAAAACAGGTTACATTATTAATGTTCCAGGAACTTCAAAAACTAATATAGATGGTGTTTTTGTTTCTGGTGATGCTGCTGACCATGTTTACAGACAAGCTGTTACAGCTGCTGGAACTGGTTGTATGGCTGCTTTAGATGCCGAGCGTTATTTAGCTGCAAAAGATTCGACATTTGAAGTGAGTACATCAACATATAATTAAAAAAAACTTATTTATATAAAAAGCGCCTAAAGTAATTTTACTTTAGGCGCTTTTATTTTTTATAATTATTAAACTTTTAAAACGTTTCAGGAAGCGTATAAGTTCTTCCTTTATTTTGTTCTTTTAAGTAAGCCATTAAAGGTGCAAAATAGTCTAACATTGGTTTAGCACTCATTTCGCTACCAACACTTTCTTTTAATAATTGTCTCCAATCATTGTTTGCACCAGTTTCTAAAACACCTTTTAAAAAATTTCCAACCTCTTTGCTTCCATAATAGTTGGTTGCATGTGGATCTTGTTTTAAGATGTTTTTAGCAATATGGTCATGGAATTGGAATAATAAAATATAAGATACTGCATAGTCATAATACTGAGCAGCATCATTGTTTATATGTGTTTTTGAAGCCGCATCGCAAAACTCTTCACCACGATCTGATGGAGGAACCATACCTTGATACTTTTTAGCTAATTCCCACCATTTTTGATTAAATTGATCTTTTGGTAAATTCTCAGCATATAAAGAATTTTCAAACTCAGTCATTACACCAGCTGAAAATGGTAAAAACACAACATAGTTTAAAGCTTCTTTTAATAAATTTTGAGTTTCATCTATTTGAACATTAGCATCAACTAATCCTTTTTCAGCTAGAAAAGGTTTTTGCATTGCTGCAAGACCAAGTAAGCTACCTATTGCTTCATGATAACCTCTATTAGCGCCTCCACGTAATAATGGTGGAACATTAGGATTTGTATATGCCTGATAGTAATAAATATGTCCTAACTCATGATGAATTGTCTCATAATAATCGGCATTAGCTTCAACACTCATTAGGCAACGTAAATCGTTTTCTAAATCCATATGCCAAGCAGAAGCATGGTTGTTCTTTTTATACGTAGCATCAGCAGGAAGAGGATACATACTCGATTTTTCATAAAAACTAGCTGGTAGAGGATTAAACCCAATACTTACATAAAATTTTTCACCTTCTTTAACAATCCATTCTGGTTCTTTATCTTTTAGTGCAGCATCAATATCTAAACCTTCTACATTTACTAATGCACTCCAGTCTTGTCCCCAACGATTTGGTAACCAGTGAGCAGGTAAATAATCTGGAACTTTTGCATTATATTTTTTTGCTAACTCATAACGAGCCCAAGTGTGTAATTCTCTATATAAAGGCCAAACTTCTTTAACCATTTTATTCATTTCGTAACGCATTTCTTGACGAGTCATTCCGTAATCAGATACTTGATATGAGAAATAATCATCATAACCTAATGCGTTTACAGTTTGATTACGTAGGTTTCGTAAGTTTTCTAATCCATCTTTAAGGTTTTTACCAACTGCTTTTGAAGATTCCCAAGTTTCTAATCGGCTGTTTAAATCGTTAGATTCTCTTAAAATTTTATCGATGTCTCCAGTTGATACAGACTTTCCTTTAATTTTAAAATCGTAACCAAATAATGTTTCATTTTGAGCATTTTCTGCTGTAATACGTTGAGAAACAACATCAGAAACTGTTTCTGGGTTATTAGCAGCTGCATACAAAATGGTTTTTAACTGACGTACTTGTACAATATCTAGATTGTCTTTTTGCTCTAAATACTTTCGCGTTTTTTCAATAACATCACTACTTCCTGTAAATTTAGCGTAAGCTTCATTTGCTTTTTGAATATTATAAGCATTTAATGTGTCGCCAACAACTATATGTGTATTTGCAGCCCATTCTGCCTCAGAAGAGTCATAATACAGTTTTTTAAATGTAGTTGTGTAATCGTCAAGAAAGGTTTGCACTTCTGCTTTTAAAGCAGCATTTGTGTCTTCGGTTTTTGTTTCTTTTTTACAAGCTGTCACACTTATAAGAATGATAAAAAACAAGGTTATTTTTTTCATAGTTATATAAATTGAAAAGTTAATTTAGTTGTCTTTTTTCTGAAGTTTAGCTGTATCAATAAACTTATTTAAAACTATTTTAGGTAAGTTGTATAAATAAACTTCACTGCTGCCAGAAGCTTCAATAGTAATGGTTTCGTCTACTCTAATTGATGCGTTACTGTTTGTTTCAACAATAAGATCGCAATTTTTTGTTGCAAAATCTTTACCGTTAAAACTAGCCGAATTATCTAGTCTGAGCGTTGTTGTTGTAGCTGTACCTTCAATATTTGCTGTTGCACGTTGATATAAATCCATAACCATTGACTTTGAGTTTATTAATGCTTCAACCTTGCAATTATCGCTTAAAACAATTTTTGAAGTATTAGCATTAATGTTAAGCTTAACCTTAGCTTTGTCTAGACTGTTATAGGTAAAATTATTAGTTCTAATATTAAGATATGCTTTTGAAGAGCCAGAGGTTCTTAACGTAGCATTTTTTAACTCTAAAGAAGTTAGCGAGCGAATTTCTCCGTCATCTTTTGTTTCAATATGTTCAAGGTTATTTGTGTAATTAACCTTAATGTTCATTTTTTTGCTTGATGTTATCTTTTTTGTCGTTTTTATAGATAATATACTATCTACAACTCCAAAGCTAATATACTCATGCAAGTTGTCGTCTGTTTCAATTTCAATTGAAGGTTTGCTGTTGTAAATAATTTCTACAGTAAAATCTTCACCTACAATTATTTTATTAAAAGGTTCAATATAGGTTTGTTTAATTGTAACGTTTCTATCGCCTTTAATTTTTTCATCATCTTGTGCATTTGCAAAAGAGATAAAACCAATGGCTAATAAGAATGTGAAAATGATTTTATTCATTTATAATGTTTAAAAGTTGTAATAAACAAATATAAACAAAAACCATCCCAAACTCGTAATTGAGTTTAAAATGGTTTATAAAACTAGTTGGTTGATTAGTTGTTTTTGTAGTTTTATTGCTTGTTTACACTACCAGAAACATTATCAGATTTATTTACTTTTTCTGGATTTCCATAGTATTTTATATCTCCACCACTTGAGGCATTTGCAGTTAGTTCTTTAGTTGTATTTAATGTGATGTCACTTCCGCTAGATGCTTTTGCTTCTGCTATTGTTGAAACTAAATCTCCAGCTTTTATATCACTACCACTTGATGCATTTGCATAAAATGATTCTGTTTTTCCTGTTATTTTTAAGTCACTTCCACTGCTGCTGTCGCAACGTAAAGATTGTACGTTTATATCTAAAGTCATATCACTGCCGCTTTCTGTTGAAAGCTCTAAATCATTTACTGTAATTGTGTTTGTTGAAAACATATCGCTTCCACTAGATGCTGATAGTTTTGAAATTGAGTTAAAGCTCACAAAAACCTTTTTAGATGCAGCGTAACTGATGTTTTCATCTGCATATATTTTTAGTGTGTTGTTTTCAACTATGGTTTTAATTATATCGTGTAAGTTTTCATCAGCTTGTACTTTTAAGCTTTCAGAGTCACTTTGAGTAATATATACATCAAGCCCACGACTTACTTCTATAGTATTAAAATCGCCTTCAAGAGTTCTTTCGGTAGATTTTACAATGCCATTTCCACTTACTCCTGTTCCAATATTAAAGTTACAGGAAAACATTAGCATACTTAATATGCTTGTAACTATTATTTTTGTTAGTGTTGTCATAATATTCGTTTTTTGATTGATTAATTTTTTATTGATGGTCGAAACTTAAGATTCGTTTAATTTTCCATTGATTGTTTTCTAAAATCCATAAATGTGAAAACTTTGCAACACTGCCAGCTTTTTCATTTCCTTGAAAGGTTTCATAAAATTGATGTTCGCCATTTTGGATTGCTCCATAAATTTTACCGTTTTCATAAAGAGGATACACTTTTAAGCTCCCTTTTACTAATTCTCGTCTTGCTTTATATAGATTGTCTTTATGGCAAATACCATTGGCCATCACACTAATGAATTCTACTTTTGATTTAAGTATTCCATTTTTGTCATGATAAAACTCCAAATCATCTGTAATTAAATTTTTAAATTCATTTAACTCACATTCGTTAAAGCCAACATTAAAAAGTAAGCTGTCGTTAGTTTTTAAAGCAATAAACAACTCAGAGTCTTCTGAGACTTGGGCTTTAATTGGGTTGATTATTCCCAAGAAAAACACCATTGTTATAGCGATTAAAAATGTATCCTTTTTCATTTTGATTGATTTCTGATTCAAATATCTATTAAAATGTTATTGATGAGTAACATAAATATCTGAACTGTTGATTTTTAATGATGAATTGTTAATTGTCGTCTGATGTGATTTCAATTCCGTTTTTATCGATGTTAATTCGCACACTTTCGCTATTAGATTTTACGCCTTTATTATTAATCTCAACTGATGTGCTATCACTTTTAATTCGCAATCCGTTTTCGTCTAATTTAAACTCTGAACCATCATCATTAATATTAATGTTCATTTTAAAATCATCGTCATCACAATCCAGGCAAATAATTTCGTTATTTAATATTTTAAGATAATGTTCTTCCATACCATTGTCTAATATGTCATTATAATGTTCAGTATTACTATGAAATGAATATGTGTTCTCATCAGCATATAAAACTGTGCCTTCAGGTAAGTATAGTGTAACTTCAACCTGTTGTGCTCTAAACTTATTACTATGAGGTGTAGTTAGGTATGAATCTATTAGTAACGACTTACCATTTAAGGTATAGTTATAGTTTATATCTAACGCTCTCTTTTTTGCTTCTTGATAGTTTTTGCCATGAGCATTTTTCTCAATATTTATTGATGCTACAGAGTCTTTTGTTGATCTTACAATTAATCTAATATCAGATGTATAAATAAGTTTGTTGTCATTTTCATCGTAAACTGTTTTAAAAACCTCTCTGTGTCTTCCAAAATGTTTACTATAAGTTGCATTTTCTAGCATACTTAAATGTAAGGTGTCATTGGCTGTTATGTTTAATTGTTCTTTTGTAATTGTGCTAGCGTCATAATTATACTCACTGGCTTGTCTTGCACCAATAACGATTAATCCAATAATTGCCATTAACCATAAACCAAAGAGTGAGAATTTAGCAATGTTGCCTATAGATTTTAAGTTGTTTACTAGAATTTTCAGCCCTAAATAGAACAAGAAAAAGAAAGGAATACCAACAGCAAAAAGCGATAATAATGATATTAACCAAATTGGCACATTAGCTGCATTTGCTGAATCTATAAGGTCAAATCCAGGAATATGAATCACATCTGCTACACCAACTGAAAACATAGCTACAATTAATCCTATAAGCACAGAAGCACCTACAATCATTAATAGAATACCTATAAATTTGGCAAACACTTTTAAGAAAAACATTATAATATCACCAATAGAATCAAAAAATGATTTTGAGGATGATTTTATGCGATTGCCTTGTTTTGGTAAATCAATGTTTTTTACTGTATCACTTACGGTTTGAGATACATTTTCAAATCCGTCTTTGATTTTTTTTTCAATGTTGCTAATGTTTACTGGCTCTCCAGTCATGGTTAGCTTTTCTGAAGTTGTTTTAGCTTCTGGAACTAAAACCCAGAACAAAATGTAAATCAGAATAAAAGTTCCACCAGATCCGAAGGCAAATATTATCCAAAGTAAACGTACCCAAACGGCATCGATGCCTAAATAATGGCCAAGTCCAGAGGCTACACCACCAATATATGAGTTGTCAGTATCTCTAAATAGCTTTTTAGAATTGCTGTTGCTAGATGTTTGTTTTCTAGGTTCGTCTTCAAATATTTCGTCGTCAACAAGATAGTCTTCTGGTTGTCCCATAATGGTGATAACCTCGTCAACTTCTTTATTGCCAATTACTTGTTTGTCATGTTTTACACGCTCACTAAATAATTCGGCAATACGAGCTTCAATATCTGATATGATTTCAGAACGACCTTGAGAATCTGTAAAAGAACGTTTTATAGCCTCAAGGTAACGTTGAAGTTTTAAGTATGCATCTTCATCGATATGAAAAAATATACCTGCTAAATTTATATTGACTGTCTTATTCATTTTTTGATTTTTTTTGTCTGGTTACTAAATTTACTGCGTTTTGTAATTCGCTCCAAGTGGTATTTAACTCGTTAAGGAATAATTTTCCTGTTTCGGTTAATCCATAATATTTTCTAGGAGGTCCTGATGTAGACTCTTCCCATCTGTAATTAAGAAGACCTGCATTTTTAAGCCTTGTAAGTAAAGGGTAAATTGTGCCTTCTACCACGAGCAGTTTTGCGTCTTTAAGTGTGTCTAAAATTTCTGCAACATAAGCGTCTTCGTCTTTTAAGACCGAAAGTATGCAGTATTCTAATACACCTTTTCGCATTTGTGCTTTTGTGTTTTCTATCTTCATAGTGTCATTCGTTTTAATTTTTTAAACTGTTCATTTTTTGATTGATTGATGATGATTATTTGATGAAATTTATTGTTAATGGATATTTGTATTCTTCTCCATCTCTAGCTTTTAAACTTGCTTTAACTATAAATAAGAGTTCTAAAATAAAACCTACTATAGCCAAAAAGCCAAGTCCACCTCCAATATAAAGTAGAGGAGAAGGTTTGTCTATATTAATACTGAAATTATCAAACCCATTAAAGTCTAAAAAATCAATACCATTAAAAATATTGAATATAAAAAACGGTATCGTTAGTGTTCCAATTATTACAGCATAAAGCAAAATGCTTATTTGAAAGTTAATAGCTTGTTTACCATGACCATCAACAAAAGGTGATTTTTCTTTATTAGCAATCCAAAGAATTAATGGACCTATAAAATTTCCAAACGGAATTATAAACCTCGAAAAGGTTGATAAATGTATAAACGTTGCGATATTTTTTTGGTGATTATCTAACATGATGTAAAAGCATATAATAGTTTCTTATGCAAATATATATCTAAAAAAAGGTATTATGCAAAACATAGTAGTATAATTTAACATAATTTTAACAAATTGTAATGTGAATTATTTTCGATAATTTTGAGAAAAATAAACTAACAAATGAAGTTAACACCTAGTAAAATAAATACTTTCAATCTGTTTAAGCTACCATCAGTTTTTTTTACAGGAGTAAGAGTAAAAACAATTGATGATGTATCATGTACAGTTTCTGTAAAGCACAGATGGATAAATCAAAATCCATTTAAATCTATGTTTTGGGCTGTACAAGGCATGGCTGCAGAGCTTACAACAGGAGCTTTAGTACTAATGAAAATTAGAGAAAGTGGTAAAAATATATCAATGCTTGTGTCTAATAACAATGCAACATTTACAAAAAAGGCAACAGGCAGAATTACTTTTAAATGTAACGATGGACATTTAATAGATAATGCAATTGCTAAAGCAATTGAAACTGATGAAGGGCAAACTATTTGGATGACATCTGTTGGAACAAATACTGATGGTGTTGAGGTGTCAACTTTTAATTTTGAATGGAGCATTAAAGTAAAAAGCTAATTGTATTTGTAACAAAACTGAAACTGAATCAACATATACTTGAATCAATTAAAAAAACAAAAAATCATGACAGCACACGAAATTGACTACAGAATCTATGGAGAAGAAATGCAATACGTAGAAATTGAACTCGACCCTCAAGAAGGTGTTATTGCAGAAGCAGGAAGTTTTATGATGATGGATGATGGTATAAAAATGGAAACTATTTTTGGTGATGGCTCTGAAAAGAATAAGGGTTTTTTAGGCTCTATTTTAGGAGCTGGAAAACGTATTCTTACAGGTGAAAACTTGTTTATGACAGCATTTTATAATACAGTTCCAGGCAAGAAAAATGTTTCTTTTGCGTCACCTTATCCAGGAAAAATTATACCAATAGATTTAACCGAATTTAGAGGTAAATTCATTTGTCAAAAAGATGCATTTCTTTGCGCAGCTAAAGGCGTTAGTGTTGGTATTGAGTTTTCTAAACGTTTAGGACGTGGACTTTTTGGTGGTGAAGGTTTTATAATGCAAAAGCTTGAAGGCGACGGAATGGCTTTTGTACATGCAGGAGGAACCACAGCAAAAAAAGAACTTAAATCTGGTGAGATATTAAGAGTAGATACTGGTTGTATTATTGGTTTTACTCAAGATATAGACTATGATATAGAGTTTATAGGAGGTATAAAAAACACCATATTTGGTGGCGAAGGTTTGTTTTATGCAAAACTTCAAGGTCCAGGTACAGTTTATATTCAATCATTGCCTTTTAGCAGATTAGCTGGTCGTGTCTTGGCAAGTGCACCACAAGGAGGAGGAAAAGATAAAGGAGAAGGTAGTATTCTTGGTGGATTAGGTAATATTTTGGATGGTGATAATAGGTTTTAATACCATTTTATGAATGGTATTTTTCTGTTAAAGTTTTCATTACAAAAATGAGTGTATTCTTTTTTTTAGTATATTTAATTATAATTTAAAAAGAAACCGCCTATTATTACAAAGCTACCTATCTAAACCTAAACCTAAAAGAAACTATGGCAAGAGCAATGTTTGAGTACACTAAAACTGTGCTTAATAAAGTTAGTTTTGACGCTAACTTGTTCTGTAGAGAAGTTCAAAAAGCAATTCAGAGGTTATTACCTTATGAAATTGAAGAATTAAAGGTATTTATAAAATCTTTAATTCAACAGAACCCAGAATTAAATCAATGTTTAATCTATTTAAAACCATAAAAAAAAAGACCTCCAATTTGGAGGTCTTTTTAGTTTATATAGTTTTAACTTATTTAGGTAATGGGCTAATAATTTCAACATTATGAAATGCTATTGCTCCTCTTATAATACCTGAAATAACATTGTGTAACGCATCAACTATTTGCATTTTAAGTTCGCTTTTATGATAAATAACACTAACTTCTCTTGCAGGAGATGGCTCAACAAAATGATGCAGGTTAGCTTTCATTTTATCATTTAGTTCTAGTGTATGTAAATAAGGCAGTAAGGTCATGCCTAAGCCTTCGTTAGATAGTTTTAATAGTGTTTCAATACTTCCACTTTCTAACTGAAAATTATCATCATTGTGGTCTTTAAAAGCTTTACATAAATTAATTACACCATCTCTAAAGCAATGACCATCTTCTAATAATAGCATATCGTCAATTTCTAAATCAGAAACATTAATCTTTTTCTTATCAGCTAATCTGTGAGTTTCAGGTATGTAACCTACAAAAGGCTCATAATACAATACACGTTCTTTAATATTATCATTCTCTAATGGTGTAGCAGCAATTGCAGCATCTAAATGACCTTCATTAATTCTGAATATAATTTCTTCGGTGGTTAACTCTTCAATTTTCAACTTCACTTTTGGGTATTTCTTTATAAATGCTTTTAAAAACATTGGTAAAAGAGTTGGCATTACTGTAGGTATTATACCTAGTCTAAATTCTCCTCCAATAAATCCCTTTTGTTGGTCTACAATATCTTGTATTCTATCAGACTCGTTTACTATATTTCTAGCTTGGTGTACAATTTTGCGTCCTACATCTGTTAATTCAATAGGTTTTTTACCTCTGTCAAAAATTATGATATCGAGTTCTTCTTCTAGTTTTTGTATTTGAGTGCTTAAAGTTGGTTGTGTAACAAAGCATTTTTCTGCTGCTTTTGTAAAATTTTTATGTTCAGCTATCGCCAGAACGTAGTGTAATTGTGTTATCGTCATCGTTATTCATTTAAACTATAAAATTATAAAAAGGATTAATAAAAACTATAGTAGAGCGTGTTAATTATACCTTAAATTTGTATTGAATAAAAAAATAGTAAATATTATGACATTAAATAGCATAGGTTTAGATACTAAAAAGACTAAAGATTTAGCTAATGATTTAAATGATTTGTTGGCTAATTTTCAGATATATTATCAGAATTTAAGAGGCATACACTGGAATATTAAAGGGAAACGATTTTTTGATCTTCATGTTAAGTTTGAAGAGTTATATACTGATGCAAATATGAAAGTTGATTTGATTGCAGAACGTATATTAACATTAGGAGACACACCATTACATACATTTGACGATTATACAAAATTGGCAAAAGTGCCTGTTGGGAAAAATATTTCGATTGATGAAAAAGCGGTTAGATTAATTGTAGATTCTTTAACGCAATTGCTAACTATTGAGCGAAAAATTTTAAATAAGTCTGGAGAAGCAAATGATGAAGGTACCAATTCAATGATGAGCGACTTTATTACTGAACAAGAAAAAACAGTTTGGATGATGAAAGCTTGGTTAGGCGAAATAGTATAATATTTTAAATCAATTTAACACATAAAAAACCACAAAGAGGACTTAAACTTAAGTCCTCTTTGTGGTTTTAAATAGTTTGTTATCTTAATTTAATTGTTAGTTCAATATCATTGTTTGAAACTTCAAATTTTGCAGTATTAAATTGTGGTGGTCCAAAGCTTGAAGGATTACTACTTATGCCATATACTTCTATTGGCATTCCATTTTCTTCATAATCCATGTGACCATTGTCATTAGCATCGTGCAAAGCTAAAATTGCATAAACTCCTGGTTTTACATTTGTAAAAGTAACTGTTGTTTTACCGTTTTTTATTTCACTTTTCATATCTATTAATCCATCACCTTTCATAAAGGTGTCTTTTGTATGTAGGCTTAATAGAGCATGTCCATTTTCACTCATAAAATTGTCAATTGTAACAGTAATTGTATAGCCTTCTTCATTTTGGCTATAACCAAAAATTGAAGATAATGTAATTGCGATAATTGATATTAGAGTTTTCATATTAATTGATTTTATTGGTTAATGATGAATCAAATATCAATCAATGCGATAAAGTCTCACAATTTGAAATACTGAATTGTTGAATTATTTGGATGAGTTGTTATTAAAGAGTAGAAGTAATAAAAATTGAAGATTATAAAAGGCCTCTAGATTTTATTTCTAAATACTTATTAATTGTATCAATAGTTAAATTTTCTGGAGTAGTAAGGATAGAGTAGATGCCATAGTTTTTGAGTTCGTTGACAATAAGTCGCTTTTCGAAGGCAAATTTTTCGGCAATAACTTTATCATACACTTGCTGAATAGTTTCTGCCTTATCATTAATAACAGTATTAAGCTCAGTGTTTTTAAAGAAAATGACAACAATTAAGTGGCTTTTAGCAATGGCTTTTAAGTAAGGTAATTGCCTGTTTAAACCATCCATGGTTTCAAAATTGGTGTATAACAAAATAAGGCTTCTGTGTGTTATGTGTCTTTTAATATTGGCATATAATCTACTAAAGTCGCTTTCAAAATAATCGGTTTTTACATTATAAAGCGATTCTAAAATCATTCTCATTTGCGAGGTGCGACGTTGAGCAACAACTACATTTTCAACTTTTTTTGAGAAAGACATCATACCTGCTTTATCATGCTTTTTTAGAGCGATACTACTCATTACAAGTGTAGCATTAATAGCATAATCTAAAAGGCTTAAACCATCAAAAGGCATTTTCATTACACGACCTTTATCAATGATGGAGTAGATGGGTTGCGATTTTTCATCTTGAAACTGATTTACCATCAAGCTGTTTTTCTTTGCAGTTGCTTTCCAGTTAATGGTTCTTAAATCGTCACCTAATACATAATCTTTAATTTGCTCAAATTCCATAGTATGACCAATACGTCGTATTTTTTTTATACCATAATCTTGTAATGTATTATTAATATTTAGCAATTCGAACTTTCGCAATTGTTTAAAGCTAGGGTAAGTTGGTACCATTGCATTACTCTCTAGCGTAAAGCGTTTGGCAACTAAACCTAAAACAGAAGACGCATAGATATTTAAACTTCCAAAGTGATATTCTCCTCTTTGTGTGGGTTTTAAATTGTAAGTAATTGACTTTGTTTTTCGTGGTGATAATTTTAAGTTGAGCTCAAAATCTCTCACTTGAAATTGCACAGGAATTTCATCAATAATTGTGCAATGAGTTATAAAAGGATAGTTGTTTGTTATGTTAATTTGAACTGTATTATCATCTCCATTTGAAAATTTATCAGGAAGAATTCTTTGAGCTTCAATTCGGTTTTTACCAATAAAAACAATTAGAAAGTCTAAAAAGAAAAATGTTAAAACCACTAGTATAGATAGCTGTGCCACATTGAAAAGAATTGGCAAAAAGTAGCTACATATAAAAAGTACTACAATAGCAATTCCGCAATAAAAAAAGCGTGGCTGTATATAAAAGGGTTTAAAGAATTTCATTTTCATTAAATGCTATCTTCAGGTTTTCCGATTTGATTTATTTCGTCATTATTGCCAAGTCCTTTAGGGTTTGGTCCATATTGGTTTGGTCCTGGATCACTATCGGCAAATAACATCCATAATCCGTAAAAGGGAATAATTTGAAAGATTCCACTATTACCTCTGTCGTGACAACGTTTTGCTCCTTGAGCCAATAAAAACCAAAATAAAACAATGAATAAGATAAAAAATACGACGACTCCTATTTCTTCAAAAGGTACAATTATCATAGCAGACATGAAGTAGCCAGCAATATACATTAAGTAACTTAAACCATACTCAGTTCTTCTAATTCGGCCTTTAAATGAAAATGGGTTTTTAAACATAGGTTGAAAAATTTGGTTAGTAATTATCTAGGTATTTCTACGGTTTCAATAATTTGTTTAATAACATCTTTGCTTGTAATGCCTTCCATTTCGCGTTCTGGTGTTACAATAACCCTATGGTGTAATACTGGTATTGCAGCACGTTTGATGTCTTCTGGAGTCACAAAGTCGCGACCACTCATGGCAGCAAAGGCTTTACTTGCTTTAAGTATTGCTATAGATGCTCTTGGTGAAGCACCCAAATATAAAAATTGATTACTACGTGTTGCTACTATTAAATCTGCAATATATTTTAACAAATGTTCTTCAACCAATACTTGAGTAACAAGGCTTTGGTATTTCGCTATTTGTTCAGCTGTTAAAAAAGAGGTAATAGCATCGGTCTTAATTTTATCTTTTAAGTTATGCTCTCGAGTTAAAATTTCTATCTCATCTGTTAAGTCTGGATAATCAACATCTATTTTAAACAAAAAGCGATCTAATTGAGCTTCTGGTAAACGATAAGTTCCTTCTTGCTCAATTGGATTTTGCGTTGCCAATACCATAAAAGGCGTATCTAATTTATATCGATGACCATCTATTGTTATTTGTTGCTCTTCCATTACTTCAAATAAAGCTGCTTGAGTTTTTGCAGGAGCTCTGTTAATCTCATCAATAAGAATCATATTAGAGAAAATAGGTCCTTTTTTAAATTCGAATTCGGTTGACTTTAAATTAAATACAGAAGTACCCAAAATATCACTAGGCATTAAATCTGGTGTAAACTGTATTCTACTAAACCCAACGCTTAACGATTTTGCCAATAGTTTTGCTGTAATGGTTTTTGCAACTCCAGGAACGCCTTCAATTAACGAGTGTCCTTTTGCTAGAAGAGAGGCAATTAGCATATCGACCATGTCTTTTTGACCTACAATTACTTTGCCTATTTCGCGCTTAATGTTATGTACATTATGTTGTAGCTCTGATAAATCTAAGCGATTTGTAAACTGCAAATCGTTAGTTTCAGATTGCTCAATCGCAGGTTTTGACTCTGGTTGAGGTGTGTTTTGCTGTGATGAGTCGTTGTTATGTTCTTCCATAATTATTTAGAATAAAATTCTTCAATATGTTTATTGAGTTTTAAAAGATTGTCTTCAAAAAACTCGTTTTTGGTTCTTAGCCAGTTAATATAATTAATTAGCTTTTTTATAGTCTCTTTTTTCTTTCCTGATTTTGATGAAAGACGATCAATAAATTCATCATTTAAAACAGATGTATCTATATTATAATCTCTTCTTATCTTTTCTAAAAAGTAAGTAATTTTCTTCTCTATAAGATTACGATGGTCTTGGGTTTCAAAGTATAGATTTGAAATGGTTTTAACAAACGCAACAGTTGTATTCTCTAAAGGTTTTATTATTTCTATAATACGCTGTTTACGTTTGGCATTAAAAATTATAAATAATAAGGTTAGTATTAAAGCCAAATACCAAGCCCATTTAAATGATACTTGTTGCATAAACCAACTTAAATCAGATTTTTCTTCAACATCGCCATAGTAGGTGTCATAATATTTAGTGTATGAATCAAAATACAATGTTTTGTTTGGTAAATATGATAAGACGCCTTCAACATATTTAAATCTATCGCCTTTTAATATGTTGTAATTTGTGAATATACGAGGTTGTAAATGAAGATAAATTGTGCCACTCTCATAAGGAATTTCAATAAAATTGATTAGGCTAGTATCATTTTTTGCATAACCGAGTGATGTGTAATTTTCGCCTTCAAATTTTGAAAAGTAGTAGTCTTCTATATTCTTATCAATTTCACTGTTTTTATCTTGAAGTTTTCTAGCTTTAAAAGATAGTTTAGAAATACTGTCTTTACTTGTCTGCTTCTCGTATTCAACATAATCAACCTCAATATTAAGTGTGTCTAATAACTTATTAGGCGGATAATAATCTGAAAGAAATAGTGTGTTACCTCGTTCTACAAATAATAATAACTCATCAATATCATCATCTTCTAAATAATCAGAATTTCCGATAATCATATAAACACCTTCTGCAATATGATCACCATAACTATCTTCAGAATTAGCATATAAATAATTTGAAGGTGTATGATAAACGGTTTTAAATTTTTGGTCTTTAAAAAGCTTTGGTAACTCTTTATAAAGCACGCTAACACCATAAGGCTTATTGCTTTTTTCGTTGTACGACTCTTCCCAATCTACAATTTTAGTAGTCCTTATACCAATAACATACGACAAACCAATTATGGCTGCTATAATAACAAATATGATTATGAGTCCTTTTTTCATTACTTAACCTGATTTAAAAAGTTCTGAAAATTGCTCTTTGCAGTACTGTATTGCTCAGTATTTAAAGGAAACTCACCATACCATATGTAATTATACAAGTATGAAGTGTAAGCAAATCCTTTGCTGAATTTTTGCGATTCTATTTCATTTAAATAATCGGCATTTGTTTTGTCATCTTCAAATTTTATATAGTTTTTAACTGCTAATGTTTTTAGTACTAATAAATAATAGTATCTAATCGCTAGTCTGTAATCGTTTTGGTTTTCAGCATCATTAATTAATGACGCTATATCAGCATTTTCAATATTCTCGGCAGTGATTTCTCCATATTTGTTTAGTTTTTTATGACTTCTAGAGTTAAATAATCCACTGCTGCCATCATTTAATAAAGTATATGCCAAATAAACTACAGCCAATATAAGAATGATTATAAACAAAGTGTTTATAGGATTAAATCCAACTGATATATTGCTTGAGTTGTTATCTTCTTTAATATAAGGAGAGTCTTCTTTATATTCAGATCCAGAAGCAGAGCCATTACCTTCTCCAGAAGAATTCACTACTTTTTTGCCTTCGTAGTTATACTTGCTTCCAGAATATTTGTCTTTAAAATCTTTATCAAATGCTCGTTCTGTTTGAGGTTCTTGAGCAATAGATGTAGCAAAAGACCTATTGTAATTTGTCTCAACAATAAACACTAATAAAAAAGAGAGTAGAATATGTCTCAAGCTAAAACAGGGCTAAATGTTAACATCTGATTCTGAATTCTTTTACGAACCAAAAAAGGATAAATTAGATAATAGTAACTAATTGCTCCTAATGTAATTAATATAATTCCGACAGAAAGGAATTTAGGCATTTCTTGTGAGTATCTTGTAATAAAGCCTTCTAAAAAACCCGCAAAAAACGTAAAAGGGAAGGTGCTAATTAAAATTTTAACTCCTGTTTTTGCACCTTGTTTAAACGAAGTAAACCTAGAATGTGTACCAGGAAACAATATACTTGCGCCTAAAATTAAACCTGCTCCAGCTTCTATCACAATAGCAAATATTTCCATAGAGCCATGTATCCAAATACCTCTTACGCTTTCCCAAAACACTTCTTTTTCGTAAAAGAAATACTGAAAAGAGCCCAGCATAATGCAGTTTTTAAACAAAACCCAAACAGTACCAAGTCCGCCAAAAACTCCTAAAACAAACGAAATTATACCAACGCGAAGATTATTTATGGTAATACCAATAAAACTTCCCCAATTGCTTCCGCTTTTATAAACTGCAACAGGATTTCCGTTCTCAATATTTTCTAAAGTCATATCAACATATTGGTCACCTAAAATAGAACGAACAAACTCACCATCGTTAGCTGCTGAAATAGCTCCAATTGCAGTAAACAAAGTAAAAATTGCAAACGCTAAATAAATATATTTTCGGTACTCGTAAACAATAAGAGGGACTTCTGTTTTCCAGAATTCTACAATTCTGTTAGTGTCTTCTCGCTTGGTTTTATAAATTTTTTGAAAAGCTTTTGCAGCTAATTGATTTAAATAAGTAATTACTTTACTTTTGGGGTAGTAAGTTTGCGCGTAAGATAAGTCGTTAATTAAATGGATATATTGAGATGCCAATTCATCAGGATCTTTAAAATCGTTGTTGAAAATAGCAGTTTCAAAACTTAGCCATTTTTCTTTATTTTGCTTAATAAATGCGACTTCTCTCATATAGTTGATAAATTAAAAAAGAAAATGTCAGAGTTACAAATTAACACCACCCAAAATGTAAAAATAAATTTTACTGCTGCTGGTGTGGGTGAGCGTTTATTAGCTTTTATTATTGATGGCGCTATTAAGATAGGCTACTTAATAGTCTTAAGTTATGGTTTTGGTGCTTTTGAAGATATGGATCAGTGGTCGCAAATTGGCCTAAATACATTATTAAGTTTGCCTGTTGTGTTTTATACGCTAGTGTTAGAATCAATTTTAGAAGGGCAGACCTTAGGAAAAAAAGCCTTAAAAATTAAAGTGGTAAAGATTGATGGTTACCAGGCATCATTATCTGATTATGTTGTGCGATGGTTTTTTAGAATTGTAGATATATACATTTTCGGACTCGGGTTTTTTGTTATTCTTTTTAATAAGCGCTCTCAGCGATTAGGTGATATGGCTGCTGGCACAGCTGTAATTTTGCTTAAAGACAAAGTGAATATCAGTCATACTATTTTAGAAAATTTAAGAGACGATTATCAGCCAACTTATCCAACAGTTATAAAGCTGTCTGACAATGATGCCAGAATTATAAAAGAAACTTTTGCTAATGCCAAAGCGGCAAACGATTACCAAACACTTATAAAATTAAGAACTAAAATTGTTGAAGTTATTGGTGTGAAAAACAAAGATGGTAACGATATGCAGTTTATAGATACTATTTTAAAAGATTACAACTATTACACACAAAATATGTAAATAGTTTATACGGAATAATTAAAAAAATATGTTTTTTCAAGTTATCGACATACTAGGAACAATCGCTTTTGCTATTTCAGGAGTTTCTGTTGCTATGAATAAAAAAATGGATGCCTTTGGGCTGCTCATCATAGCATTTGTAACTTCAGTAGGAGGAGGAACACTTAGAGATATTCTTATTGGGCAAACTCCTGTATCGTGGATGACAAATATGACCTATGTGTATGTTATTTTTGGAGCTACAGTATTTACAATTGCTTTTAGAAAGCGTATTAATTATTTAAGAATTTCATTATTCCTTTTTGATACTATCGGAATTGGTTTGTATACTGTAGTAGGTGTAGAAAAAGGATTAAATATTGGATTACATCCTATTATTTGTATAGCATTAGGAACAATGACAGCCTGCTTTGGAGGTGTTATTAGAGATATTTTATGTAATGAAATACCTGTTATTTTCAGAAAAGAAATTTATGCCACAGCATGTATCGCAGGAGGTATTAGTTATTTTGTGTTAAGACAATTACCAATAGACAATAATATTGTATTTATAATAGCTGGAGCTGTTGTTATAACTATTAGATTAATTGCAGTAAAATTTAAAATTAGCTTACCAAGTTTATATAAAGATTAAAACAAAAAAAGGCATTAGTTATCTAATGCCTTTTTATTATATATAATTTTGAATTTATTCTTTAGGAACAGGGAAACCTCTATCTCTCATTAATGCTTCAATTTTTGCATCACGACCTCTAAATAAACGATAAGCTTCAGCTGGATCCATAGAGTTTCTTGGTGCGAATAAAAACTTTACCAATTTAGCAGCAACGTCTTTATCATAAAATCCACCTTCAGACTCTTTAAATGCTTCAGAAGCATCACTAGTTAGTACATCTGCCCACATATAACCATAGTAAGCTGTTGCGTAACCTTCTCCAGAAAACACGTGACCAAAGTGAGGTGTTCTATGACGCATTACTAATTCTTTTGGCATTTTTAACTCAGCTAAAGTCTCACGCTCAAATTTATCAATATCAATATTTGTTGGGTCTGCAAGATGGAATTTCATATCCATAATAGCTGATGCTAAATACTCAGTAGTTGAAAACCCTTGATTAAAAGTTGATGCTTTTTTTATTTTCGCAACTAATTCAGCAGGAATTGGTTGTCCTGTTTTATAATGTACCAAAAACTTATTGATAACTTCGTCTGTAGATAACCAACGCTCTAATAATTGTGATTGAAACTCTGTATAATCTCTAACACCTCCATTTAAAGTTGGGTATTTTACATTTGAAGAAAAGAAATGCAATGCGTGTCCAAACTCATGAAAAAATGTATTTGCATCATCCCAAGACACTAATACAGCTTCGCCTGGCGCTGGTTTTACAAAGTTAGAGTTGTTTGAAGCTAATACATTCTTTTCGCCTTCAAAAGAGGTGTAACTTCTATAGGTAGTTGCCCAAGCACCTGAGCGTTTTCCAGCACGTGCAAACGGATCTAAATACCATAAACCAATATGTTTACCTGTGTCTTTATCTGTTACTTCCCAAACTTTTACATCTTCATGAAATACAGGAACAGAGCCTTCGGCTACTGGAGTAAATTTGTAATTAAATAATTCTCCTGCTGTAAAAAATAAAGCTTCGGTTAATTTATCTAACTGCAAGTATTGTTTTACTTCATCGCTATCTAAATCATATTTTTTCTGACGCACTTTTTCAGCATAATATCTGTAATCCCAAGGTTCGATAGTAATATTATCACCATTTTCATTAGCAACTGTTTGCATATCAGCAACTTCTTCGCTAACCCTTGCAATAGCTGCTGGCCAAACAGCATTCATAAGTGCCATTGCATTTTCTGGAGTTTTTGCCATACGATCTTGTAATCTCCATTGTGCATAATTATCATAACCTAATAGAGCAACACGTTCTTTACGAAGTTTTAAAATTTCTGCAATTAATTTGTTGTTATCAAATTCATCACCATTATCACCACGAGAGTAATAGTTGGTCCAAACTTGCTTGCGTAATTCGCGTTCAGTTGAATATGTAAGAAATGGATCCATCGAAGAGCGTGTGTTAGTAATTGCATACTCGCCATCACGACCTTTATCTTTTGCAATTTTAGCTGCTGATTTTATAAACCCTTCAGATAGTCCTCCTAATTGATCTTTGTTTAAGTAAGTAACATAATTTTCTTCATCATGAAGTACGTTATTAGAAAACGAATTGTATATAGATGATAGCTCTTTGTTTATGGCTGCATAACGTTCTTTTTTGGCAGCATCTAAATTAGCGCCATTCATTTCAAAACTTTTATATGTTAAATCTACAACACGTTGTTGGTCTGCAGCTAAAGGCTTTTTTTGAGAAGCATCATAAACTGCTTTTATACGTTGAAAAAGTTTTTCGTTTTGAGATATTTTAGATTGGTATTCTGATAGCTTTGGTGCAAGTTTAGATGAAATCTCTCTAAATTCTGGAGACGACATATTACTACTTAAAATTCCGTAGTATGTAAAAACTCTGTCTAATTCTTTGCCAGAGCTTTCCATTGCAACAATAGTGTTTTCAAAAGTTGGAGCCGCAGGATTATTTGCAATTTTTTCAATGTCTGCAAGACTTAATTCCATTCCTTTTTCAACTGCAGCGCTTACATCTTCTACTTTCATTTTATCAAAAGCTGGCACGCCTTGATAAGATCCTGTCCATTCTTGCAGTAATGTGTTATTAGTCATATTATCAGGGTTTTGGGCATAGCTGGAAAATGCTACTATCACACATAAACTAAAGGCTTTTATGTGTTTTAACTTGTTTTGTTTAGTCATTGGTTTAGTTTTAAATTTTAAGGTTTCAAGGTATTACTTTTTCGTATAGAATTATCTTAATTATTTTATAATTTCTACTTTGGTTATGTATATGTTTTTTAAAGGCCAATCGCCTTCATCTGTAGATTGTGCTGCTATAGTATCTACAACATCCATTCCCGCAATTACTTTCCCAAAAATGGTATAGTCGCCATTTAAATGGTGCGCACCACCTTTTTGTTGAACAATAAAAAATTCAAAAGGAGAGGCGAGTTTGTATGGGTTTTCAATTTCTCCACTTGGCATACTAACAACACCTCTGTCGTGTACAAAACCCTTTTTAGAGTCTGTAGGGAGAAGGTATTTGCCTATAGCGTTTCGTTTTCTTGCAATATCGTAGTCATCACTATTACCACCTTGAATTACAAAATTATTTATAACTCTATAAAACTGCGTGTAACTAAAATAGTTTTGCTTGGTTAAAAATATAAAATTTGCTCTATGGTATTTTGTTTCTTCAAAAAGTAGAATATCTATATTACCAAAATCTGTGTAAATCCTTACTTTGTTTTCTTTATTCTCCTTTTCATATTGTTGAAAAAACGGAATAGCATTTTTATCATCTAATAAAGGTATTTCATTAGTCTCTGTAGTTACAGAATCTTTTTTTGTAATTTCCTTTTCGGTTTTTGTTGAATCTATTGTAGAACTGTTATTTTTTTTTTGGCGAGATTGTTTATCTTCACAGTTCGTTAAAAGTAAACACAAGCATATTAATACTAAAATTCTCATAACTAGATGAATTTTGATTTGTTTTTAAATTCTATATCTAAGATAGAACAAGCTCCACTTCCAGGGCAAGCGTCTCAGTTTAAAATGTCGCCTCCATATCGTATGGATTTGATTGAAAAACAAGCAGAGGCTATGAAAAGCTCAAAGAGAGCAGGAGTTTTGGCATTGTTTTACCCAGATACTTTACAAAACACAAATCTAATTTTAATTTTAAGAAAAACCTACAAAGGTGTTCATTCTGCTCAAGTAGGGTTTCCTGGAGGAAAACTTGAGCCGCAAGACGAATCGTTGGAGTATACTGCTGTTAGAGAGACACAAGAAGAAGTAGGAGTGCCTCTAAAAGATATTAAAGTTATAAAGGCAATGACTGAGGTTTATATTCCGCCAAGCAACTTTACAGTGCATCCTTTTATGGGAATAACTACGAAAACACCAAAATTTGTAAAACAAGAAGATGAAGTTGAAGATTTGATTGAGGTTACTATTAAAGATTTTATCGATGATAATTTAATGACTTCACAGTTGATAATGACATCGTTACAAAAAGAAGTTGAGGTGCCAGCTTTTCATTTTAATGGACATATTGTTTGGGGAGCTACAGCAATGATGCTTAACGAAGTAAAAGACTTGCTAAAAACTGTATTGTAAGTTTTGATTTTTTGTAATTTTGTACTTCAGAGAAAAATATAATGGGATTATTTAAAAGAAACCCTTTTGGGCATATACTTTTTATAAAAAAATGGTTAATCAGAATTTTAGGAACCCTAACTCACAGGCGATTTAGAGGTTTTAACGAATTGCAAATTGATGGTTCTGAAATTATAAGAAGCTTGCCAGACACTAACGTGTTGTTTATATCTAATCATCAAACTTATTTTGCTGATGTAGTAGCTATGTTTCATGTGTTTAATGCTAGTTTGAGTAATCGTGACGACTCTATTAAAAATGTAGGGTATTTATGGAATCCGAAATTAAATATCTATTACGTTGCTGCAAAAGAAACGATGAAGGCAGGCTTGTTACCTAAAATATTAGCTTATGTTGGCTCTATTAGTATTGAACGTACTTGGAGAGCAGAAGGTAAGGATGTGAACAGGCAAGTAAAAATGAGCGATATTAGTATGATTGGTAAGGCGCTTGATGATGGTTGGGTAATTACCTTTCCTCAAGGTACTACAACACCTTTTAAGCCTATTAGAAAAGGAACAGCTCATATTATTAAGAAATACAAACCAATTGTTGTACCAATCGTAATTGACGGTTTCAGACGCTCTTTTGATAAAAAAGGACTACGTGTTAAAAAGAAAAATATTCTGCAGTCTATGGAGATTAAAGCTCCTTTAGAGATAGATTACGAAAATGATAGCATTGCTCAAATAGTTGAAAAAATAGAATATGCAATAGAGCAGCATCCTTCTTTTTTAAAAGTTATTCCGCAAGATGAACTTATGGCTCAAGAAGAACTTAATAAATTACGCAAATGGAAGGCAGATAATAAAAAGCCTTTGGTGTAAAAGTTTAGACTTCTAACTTTCTTAATTCTTTGTAATTTCTGTTTAAACGCTTTAATAAAATACCATAAATAAGCCAGTAAAACAGTAATAATATTCCGATGATTATTAGTAATACGGCTGAGGTCATTAAAAACAGTTTAGCATAAAACATAAATGCTTCACCATTTGCAGAAGCCATTTCGGCCCTGTTAATTACCGCTGGGTTTTGGTCAAATTGAATATATATACCAGCAAATGTTGCAATAACTAGGTATACCAGGTTAAATGCTACGTATTGCCTAACAGTTCGGCGAGTTTTTAAGATGTTTTCCATTAACACCTTTGCATTGTCAGTTACAGAAATATTTCTATAGTTTCTGTAAAACAAATAGAAGAAATAAGCTAGTACAATGTAACCAGCTATAGTTAGTGGAATAATTACGAAGTCTGAATCAAATTTTTCAAACTCTTTAAGGCTTTTACTACCTTTAAAAGCAAAGGCAATAAATGTCCAGAATACAAATTCTAGAATACTGATAATGAATATCCACTTGACTATTGAAGAAGATTTCCTCAAAATCATTGTATATATTTCGTTATAGGACAGTTTAGGATACTTAAGAGTATCGTCTTTCTTCCAGTCCTTTTTTAATAGCTCTAATTCATCCATAATCTTACGGATTTAGTATTGTTTTTAATTTTGTTTTTACCCTGTTCATTTTTACTCTCGCATTTACTTCGCTAATACCTAGGGTTTCACTTATTTCTCTATAATCTTTATCCTCTAAATATAAAAACACTAATGCTTTTTCAATATCATTCAATTGATGTACTGCTTGATATAATAGTTTTAACTGCTGCTCTTCTGTGTCGTCATACTCTTCAGCTTTTATCTTAAACTGAAACGACTCTATATCATACGTATTAATTATACGTTTGGATTTTCGGTATAAAGTAATAGCTGTGTTTAAGCCAACTCTGTACATCCAAGTGCTAAATTTTGAGTCACCTCTAAACTTAGGATATGCCTTCCATAATTGTATGGTAATTTCTTGAAACAAATCATTATGCGCATCTTGATTATTAGTATATAATCGACATACTTTATGCACAATGTTTTGATGCTCTTCAAGTAATTCTACAAAACTATGTTCAAGTTCTTTGTTCAAATCAAAGTTGGTTAGTTAATCAATTAGTAGCTTGTTTTTCATTTATGTTACACTAATTTCAAATTATTTTAAAATATAAAATATATATTAAATTAATTATTTAATAATAGTATTTTAATTATCTGAATATTAATTTAATAACATTTAGCTATAGGTTTTGTCTATCGTTGTTTTATGAGTCCAATTACAATCAAAAATTGAGCTAGAGCATAGGTTAGCATAATACTTATGTTAGATAGTGGTATTGGTTGATAAAATTTATTTAGTGCTAAAATGCTATCAGAAATCATAAATAAAATTGCTCCTAAAAACACAAAGTTATAACTCGCTTTTGATGTTTTATTTTGTCTTAAAAATGCCGATGTTGCCATAGCCAAAATTGCCAACATATAAATAATTACTGGAAGCAATAAATCACCTAATCCATCTTTTAGCAGATAAAATAATCCTAGAGCATAAGTCACTAAAATGATGATAAAAGCTATTGGGTTTTTGTTTGTATTTCTATGTTTCAAAAAAGCAAAAACATAAAGGATATGTGCTATTAAAAAAGACACTAAACCTAACATAAAATATATTGGAGCTCTATCAACAAACATAAGTAGTACATCTCCAATTAATGAAAACAGTAAAGCAAAAAGTGCTAGTTGTTTTAGTGTGTTTGTTAAATGATTGCTTCTTCTGAAAAAATAAATCATTAGAACAATAACTATGGCAGATTTTGTAAAGTAATGTAAAAATGAAAGACTTTCTAAACTACCACAAACCAGCTCAGATATTAATATTAGGCTAAAAATAAGACTGAACTTTTGTTCGGAAGAATTGAGCATATTTAATCTTTTAGTGCCTAAATATACTCTTTTATATGATTTGTCAATTCTCAAATTCAATTCATCCTAGTTATTCAACAATTCGGTTATATAGAATTTTAATCACCAGTTTACTAGTGCAACTTTGCTTCATCAAAAAAAACGAACAGTAAAAAGTATTCAATCATGAAACAAACAATTACAATTTTAAGCTTGCTAATCACAATGCTAACATTCTCTCAAAGTACAATAGATGGTAAGGTTAAAGATACTAACGGATTACCTATTATTGGTGCTAATGTGTATTTAGAAGGAACATATGATGGAGGTACAACTAATGAAAATGGAGCGTTTTCATTTACAACTAACGAAACAGGAACACAAACCTTAATCGTTTCATATTTATCTTATGAAACGTTTACAATGGCTGGAGATATAAAATACATGAAGGCATTGCAAATTAAACTTCGCGAAGATGTAAATACTTTAGACGCAGTAGTTATTTCAGCAGGAACATTTTCTGCAGGAGATAATAGTAAAGTGTCAGTTTTAAATGCTTTAGATGTTGTCACTACAGCTAGTGCTTTAGGTGATTTTGTAGGTGCATTGCAAACACTTCCAGGTACTACAACAGTAGCCGAAGATGGTCGTTTGTTTGTTCGTGGTGGAGACGCAGATGAAACACAAATTTTTATCGATGGTATTCGTGTGTTTACACCTTATAGCCCAACAACTAATAACACGCCAACACGAGGACGCTATTCGCCTTTTTTGTTTGATGGTATTACCTTTTCAACAGGAGGTTATTCGGCTGAATATGGTCAAGCCTTATCTAGCGTACTGCTTTTAAATACAATTGACGAGCCAGATCAGAATAAAACAGATATTGCTATTATGACTGTAGGTGGAGGCGTAGGTCATACCAAAAAATGGGAAAGAAGCTCCTTAAGTGTTAATACTTCTTACATTAACTTAGCGCCTTATATTGCTTTGTTTCCCGATAGAAATGATTGGGAAAAGCCTTTTGAAAGCGCTTCAGGCGAAGCTGTTTTTAGACAAAAATTTGATAAAGGTTTACTTAAATTGTATACAGCTTTTGATGCTTCAAATTTTGAGCTTACACAGGAAGATATAAATAGAACTGAAGGAGTTCATTTTAAACTGAATAACAAAAACCTTTACTTTAACGGATCGTATCAAGGTTTATTAAATGATGTTTGGTCAGTGTCTGGAGGAATGAGTTATACTTATGGAAACACAAAAATTGGTGTTGTAGATAGTGATATTAAAGACATAGAAAACTCTATACATGCCAAGCTAAAATTTAAACGTCATTTTAGTAATAGACTAAAACTTTATTTTGGAGCCGATTATTTTGCAACAGATTTTAATGAGCGTTATGAAGATGATGCGACACCTCAAGTTAATTATGGTTTTAATAATAATATTGCAGCAGCCTTTGCTGAAGCTGATGTGTTTTTCTCTAAAAATGTAGCAATGAAACTTGGAGTGAGAGCAGAGTATAGTGCTTTGTTTAAAGATGCAACAGTATCACCAAGATTGTCGTTAGCTTATAAAACTTCAGATAAAAGTCAGTTATCATTAGCTTATGGTCAATTTTACCAAAACCCTAGTAATGACATTTTAAAATTTGAGCAAGATTTAAAAGCACAAAACACCTCACATTATATACTTAACTACCAATACAATGTAGATGGTAAGATATTTAGAGCTGAAGCTTACTACAAAAACTATAATAGCCTAATAAAATATGATACTGATTTTGCGAGTTTTGATAGTAATTATAACAATTCAGGTGATGGTTTTGCAAGAGGATTAGATTTGTTTTGGAGAGATAATAAAACCTTTAAGAATTTAGACTATTGGTTAAGCTACTCTTATTTAGATACAGAGCGTGATTATAAAAACTACCTTAACTCTGCAAGACCAAGCTTTGCAAATACCCATAATATTTCAGTAGTTGGTAAATATTGGATTGAAGACTGGAAAAGTCAAGTTGGTATGAGTTACGGATTTGCGTCTGGACGCACATATACAAACCCTAACCAAGAAGGATTTTTAAATGCTAAAACGAAATCATATAATAGCATAAGTCTTAATTGGGCTTACTTAGTTTCGCAGCAAAAAATTTTATATGTATCGGTAAATAATGTGCTAGGTTTTAAAAATATAAATGGATATCAGTATAGTAATACACCAGATATGAATGGTAATTTTGCACGTCGCTCATTACAACCAGCAGCAGATCAGTTCTTTTTTGTAGGCTTCTTTTGGACTATTAGTGAGAAAGGAACAGATAATCAGTTGGATAAATTGTAAAATGATTTAATGAGATATAATAAGTAATTTAGATTGATACAGTTGTTTGCCTTTAACAATAATAATATAGCTACCATTAGAAATTGAAGAAATATCTATATCTACATTAGTTTCAAAATTTGAATCTTTTTCCAAGACTTTTCTTCCGTCTAAACTGTAAAGTTGTATTAAGCTAGCATTTGTGTTCACATTTTTTAGATGTATTATGTTACTTGATGGATTAGGAACGATACTAAAAGTAGTATTATCAACATCAGCTTCATTTATTGATAAAGTTGGTAATTCTTCAATACTAAAATTGGCAAATAAAATGGTTTCATCTCTCAAATCTTGTGCATTTAGCAAACTTCTGTAAATTCCCCATTTAGGTCTAACAAAAGAAGCTCCAGTTCTCCAGTTTATAATAGAATTATTAGAGTAGTTTAATAATATATTGTCATTATCAACTCTTTTTATTTCAATGGCATAAGTACCTGATGTACCATAAGTAATAGTCTCTGTAACATCTAACCAAGTGCCAATAAATGGCGCTAAGCTTGTTTGTAACAGTGTAACTTGAGTATCGGTTTCTGCGTAACGTAGTTCCAATCGATCTGGATTTGATTTTCTTGCCGTTAAAGTATACATTGGCATATCTTCAAGTGCTCCACCTACAGATTTTAACTGATGTAAATGTGTGAAATTTGATGAGGTTTTAAAACCTGCTTCCAGTTTAAACTTCCATTTATACACTACAATTTCGTTTTGTCTTCCTAATAAATTTTCAGGCGATTGGTCATAAGTTTTTATTTCATTTCGCTGTCTGTCAACATTTATACATCTGTCATTATCAGGCGAAGTATGAATATAAAAGCGAAACACATTTGTGTTTAATTCATTGTCATAAACTTCGTCAATATGTCGACCAAAACTAGTATGATTACAATCTGGAACTTCTACTGGATTATATCCAGGCGCAAGAACTGAAGTAATTAACTCGTATGTATTTCCTGGTCCATCAGCGTTGAGTGTTACTTGAGTGTAGCTTATATTAAATTGTAAGACACAAATTAAAATGATAATTTTTTTCATTATTATAAATTGGTTAACCAGTTTGGTTTACCAAATATATGAAAAATATATTTTTAAATGATAAAATTGATTACAAAGGCTTGCAATTCAATATTTCTGATAATTGTCATAGAAAATATCACTTCAATGCGCTAACTTCATAAATATAAAATATTGTTATTATGGAAGTTAAGAAAAATCCAGAAGTAGCAGTCGAGAGAAATAGTAAACTCTATTTTGCAATTGGTCTTTGTCTCACTTTATTATTTTCATGGCAAATGCTAGAATACAAGAGTTATAAAGTGAAAGTTAAACCAATTGAGATCATATCTTTTGAGGATTCTTTTGAAGAAGAAATTCCTATTAAATCAATAAAAACACCTGCAACATCAGCACCTCAAATAGCTATAAAAGCTGGAGCTATTAAAATAGCCGAAAATATAGCAGATGTTAATGAGACTTTTATTGAAAGTAGTGAAACCAGTCAATTAGATGTTATTGGTAAGGTTACCAATACAACTGGACCAATTTCTAAAATTGAAGATATAAAAGTTGTTGAAGTAGAGGAAGATATAGAGATTCCTTTTGCTGTTATTGAAAGTGCTCCAATTTTTCCTGGCTGTGAAAAAGGGACAAAAGAAGAAATTAAAGAATGTTTTCAAAATAAAATTAAAGAACACGTTATAAGCAATTTTATATACCCTGAATTAGCTCAAGATTTAGGTATTCACGGCAAAGTTTATGTTTTGTTTGCGATAGATAAAAATGGAGTTGTAACTAATATTAAAACTCGTGGTCCTGATAAAATTTTAGAAAAAGAAGCCGTACGAATTATTAGCTTATTACCAAAAATGACTCCTGGAATGCAAAGAGGTAAAGCTGTAAAAGTGACTTATAGTTTGCCTATTAACTTTAAATATGTTGAACGATAAATTTGTATTAAGCTCGTAAAATCTTTTCCATCTTACGACCTTTGGCTAATTCATCAATTAACTTATCTAAATAGCGTGCCTGTTTTGTTAAAGGAGTTTCAATATCTTCAATACGATAACCACAAATAACACCTTTAATAAGTTGTGCATTAGGGTTTAATTTTGCTTGCTTAAAAAAAGTTTCGAAGGTTGCTTTTTCTTCAATAAGAGTTTTTAGTTTTTTTTCATTAAAACCTGTTAACCATTCAATTACTTGATGTAGTTCTTCAATTGTTCTGCCTTTTTTTTCAACTTTTGTAACATAATGAGGATATACTGAAGCAAAAGTCATATTTGCAATGCGTGCATCGTGTTCTGGTGTTGTATTCATTAATTGCTATTTTAATAAAATTATCATTAGCTATTTTAGCCTTTCTAATTTACCTTTTCGTTTTACAATATTTTTATAGTCCCATTGTATAGTTTTCGATTTTTCGAGCCATTGTTGCAATTTTTCGACATCTATTTCTGAGGCAGATTTAAAGAAAATTGATGCATCTTTAAATTTTTCACCTCTAACATTTAAATCAGTCTCTCCAAAATCAGCTCCACTCCAAAACATAAGTCGTAAACCCTTTTTTTGCTTGCTGTAACCAACAGTTGGATTATCGTTTAAAAACCAAACAGGATGAGCATGCCAAATTTTACTATCAGCTTCAGTTAATATATTATCAATAGCAGCAGCTAGTAAATTGCAAATGTCTTTATCTGAAGACTCTAAATTGTTATTATATGCTTTTATATCAGTATTCATTTTAATGTAAAAGCTAATTATAATATGGTTTTAGATTATAAATTTATTGATTTTTTACCAATCGTCTTACAGCTACCCATTCTTTTAGCATATCTCTAGCGTCTTGTGCAGGATAACCTAAAACAGTTTTTCCTGCTTCTACATCATTCATAACTCCAGAACCAGCTCCAACTGTTGCGCCAGAATGTATTGTGGTATGGTCTTTAATAGATGCGCTTCCTCCAATAATAACACCATCACCTAATGTAACAGAGCCTGCAAGTCCGCTATGTCCAGCCATTATGCAAGAGCGTCCCATAATGCTATTATGTGCTATTTGTACTAAATTGTCAATCTTACAACCATCACCAATAATTGTAGAGCTAAATTTGGCTCTGTCAACACAAGAGTTAGCGCCAATTTCAACATAGTTACCAATTATTACATTTCCAATCTGTGGTATTTTAACGAGTTGCCTACCATCTTCACTTGGTCTATAACCAAACCCATCTGCTCCAATACTCACATTAGTATGAAAAATACAATGGCTACCTATAATACAACGTTCACGAATAATAGTACCAGACCAAACAATGGTATTGTTGCCAATTATGGTTTCGTCAAACACACAAACATTTGGGTATAAAACAACTCCATTTCCTAACTCTACATCTTTACCTATATAGCAATTTGCACCAATTTTGCAGTCTGTGCCAATTTTTGCAGTTTCATGTATAACTGCAGTTGGATGTATATTGGTGTCAAAAACAGGTGATGGTAAATTAAAAAGATCTAGCACTTTAGCCATTGCTAAATCAACATTTTTTACTTTAATAAAAGCGCGATTATCACCAGGACTGATAGTTACATTGTAATCTATAAATGCAGCACAAGCCTTTGATTCAGCCCAAAATTTCACATATTTATTACTTCCTATAAATGTAATTTGATTACTATTTGCTTTTTGTATTTCTTCAGGACTTTCAATACTTAAGGTTGTATTGCCTATTAATTCGCCTTTTATAATGTTGTTGATTTCACTTATTGAGTAAGATGCCATTTGTAGTTTAGGTATTAGTTAGTTAATTGTAAATCTAAGGTGAAAAAAGGGAAATCTATGTAGATTGTTTAATTACTTAACTAAAACTTTGCGCAATCGAGTAAATATGGTATAACTAAGTGTTTTTTTTATTCAAACAGTATTGGTATTTAGCTGCTTTTATTTTCTGCGATTTTTTTAAGTATGTTTAATGCTTTAGGCCATGATTCTTTAAAATAGTCAATGTAGTCATCCATTGTATCCATTTCAACTTTTACGGTTGTTATACCATTACTTTCTTGAAATGAATAGTTTTCTAAACTTCCTGCCCAATTATCAACTTGCTCTCCAGAGGTTATTTCATTGTCTCCATCAAGAATTCCGTAGTGTCTTATAGATACAAATTCATATGGTTTGTTTTCAGCAATTTCAGAAATCATTCCACCACGCTTGCCATTTTCATCTGTTCCTGTAAAATACATTTTTTCTCCTTTTTTCCAACTGCCTTCATAAGTAGAAGTAGGGTTAAATTTAGCAGTCCATTGCTCATAAGTAGTAATATCATTTAATCCAAGCATAGTTTCATATACTATTTTTGGTGAGGCTTTTATCTGTTCTTTAAATTCTATTTTTTTCATGTGTTTAGATTTTAATTATACACGTTTTTGGGATTACTAGCTTTTATAATTGTATTTTATTTCCACTTAATGTACCTCTAAAGAATTGATTGTTTTCAATAAATAGAATCTCTCCGTATTCGCCTTTTTTAATACTAGAATCTACACCAAAAATTTTATTATTATATAATTGAACAATCTCATCATTTGAACAATGCCCAACAATAATATGTTTTGAATCTAACAGTTTCAATATTTTTGAAATATCTGAATCTAATAAACTATCATAAAAATAACCTCGATACCATATCAAACTTTTGCTACCATAATAAGTGTCATAAAAATTGGTCGACTTCATTTCTTGTTTAGTTCGATCAATAGATTTTCTCATTATATCGTTTACTTTTTCAAAATTAAAATCAGTATCAGCTATAAAATCTTCGGAAATGCCACCATGAACAAAAACATATTCATTTATTTTAATAATTGTTGATTTTGAGCGTAGCCATCTTCCAAGAATAGTTTTTGTACTGTACAATTCATTATACTCCAAATTCAGTAATTTAGAAGTTAATTCGTATTTTTTACTTAAGTATCTTAGGTCTTTATGAAGAATCATATATTCATGATTTCCAAGAAGAAAATGTACATGACCTCCTTTGCTTTTTGCTTGAGCTTCGAGTTTATAAACCAGCCAAAGCATTTCATTAACTTTATCGCCTCTGTCAAAAATATCTCCAGTAATTACCAAATGACCTTTTCCAAAATTCCAATTTAGATTCTTGTCAATTACTTTATTGATTTTTAATATCTCAATTGCTAAGTCATATTGTCCATGAATATCACTTAATGCAGCGATATTTTGTACGTCATTAAAAATGGATTTTTCAGGAGAGTATATTGTGTCGAATGAATTGATTTTTAAAAGCCTTGAGAAAACT
Source organism: Aquaticitalea lipolytica (assembly GCF_014641635.1). GTDB lineage: Bacteria > Bacteroidota > Bacteroidia > Flavobacteriales > Flavobacteriaceae > Aquaticitalea > Aquaticitalea lipolytica. The sequence goes on from NZ_BMIC01000003.1 coordinate 212,997, forward strand.
TTACCATTTATTATTGTTTTTTCAACTAGTTTGTCTTTTTCAATAAAAATATATGGACCATCGGAAAATTTAGAAAACTCCGATTGTTCATTTTTAATGCTATCTTTTTTGTTTTCAACTTCTTGGCTAAAGGCTGATGAAGTTGAGATGATTAAAATTATTAGATATAAAGAGCTTTTAATCATTTGTCTTTTGCTTTTGATTATTACGTATTTATTTATGGTTGAGTACTAATTTAGTAAATAAAATCTACGAGACACAAGCAATTACTTATAACCATTATTAGTAGTAGCTCTTTTTTTATTTGTCATTTTTCAAATTTCACAAAAGCTGTTCCATTGAATTTAAACACTCCATTTTCGTGTGTTCCAAGCCAAAGTTCGCCATTGTTATCTTTGTAAATACTAAATAAAGTAATGTCTTTTGAATTATTTTGAACTGGATAATGCGTAATTTTTGTTCCGTCATATTTCCAAACGCCATTACGATAGGTTACAAACCATAAATTGTTATTATTGTCTGTTACTGTTGATAGATACTCATCCAAATCGCTGTCCTTTTTCCCATCTAAACCACCTATGCTTTCGTGTCTTGTGTAAAGTGTCTTGTTTTTTAATGTTGTGCTATCGTAAACACTATAACGATATTCAGTATTGAACCAAAAGTCGCCATTTTTGTCTTCAGTAATTGAACGCACTCCGTTTGCACCTTCGTTGCGAAATTCTGTTACATCTTCTTCTGTAATCCATTCAAATGATTTTCCGTCATAACGACAGACACCAGATGGATTTGTACCAAACCAAATGTTTCCTTTTTTGTCTTTATAAATGCTATAGATTCCAAAAGGATTGGAGAGGTTGGGTGGTTTAGGCAACTGTAATTCATGTAAAGTAATGCCATCATAACGATACACTTTGTTCTCAAATTCATAAGAATGTCTAAACCATAAATCATCTGATTGAAGTTGCCATTCAATACTCGGAATTGCGGTTAATGTAGTAAAATTATGTCCATCAAACTTAACAATTGTTGAATTGGGATAACAGCTATTAAAATATATGTTGCCCAATTTATCTTCTTTAATTTCGTCAATTCTGTTGCTTGGTAAACCGTGTTCAGTCGTAAAATTTGTGAATGATTTTCCGTCATATTTATACACGCCATTATCCCAACTTCCAAACCAGTACATATTATTCTTGTCTTGATGAATAACCATAATATTATTTCCAAGTTCTGTTACAGTATCGCCTTTTACAATGTTGTCTGTTTTAACGTGTTGTTTAGTGGTTTGTCCATTACAAGATGTTAATAAAACCAATGCGTTGAAAAATGTAAATATGCTCAATTTTATAGTCATCTGTTTGAAGTTTGTACTGTTGTCATGGAGTAACAGTTAGCGTGTTTTGTATGGTTAACTAATTTAGTAAATAAAATGAAGCAATTAGTTATAAACAGCGCTCTAGTAAGAATTTATTTCACTATATTATTTATCAGAGTCAGAATATATTCCGCATTAAACGTTTTTATTTTTTTATTCAATTCGTTAATATCTTTTTGTTCAACTTTTCTTAAATTCAGTTTTTCACAAATTCCATCTATAATATCAATATAATCTAAATCCTCAATTCCATATATTTTATGTAAATCATCTTCAGGGTAAATTGAGAAGTCGTCCATTTGTATAAATTCTTGAATTTTGTCATAAACAACTTCGACGTGTATTTTATCAAATCCTTTTTTACTAAGTCGGTTTATATATTCAGAACGAGTGAGATTTGGTCGACTTTCATTTAGTTTCTGCAACTTTTTCTCGTTCATTTTATTTTTAATACTACTAAAAATTAGCATTAAAAAAAAGACTGTTCCAATTATGAATAGCGTTTTGTTCATATTGAGTAGAACTAATTATATACCAACAAATATATGGTTTTATCGGTTTTAATTTCGGGATAAGAAAACATTTTCATTGTCTTGTTACTTCCACTTTATGTTACAACCAATACTAGGTTTTTGCATTTCAGTTATGGGTTTATTGCTCAATAAAGCTTCTAGAGTATTACGTATATCTTGTCCTGTTACTGGCAATCCATTTCCTGGTCTAGAATCGTCTAACTGTCCTCTATACACCAATGCTAAATCCTCATTAAACACATAAAAATCTGGTGTGCAAGCAGCATCATAAGCCTCAGCAACTTCTTGAGTTTGATCGTATAAATACGGAAAAATAAAACCTTGTTCTATAGCATTTTGTTTCATTAAGTGAGGAGCATCTTGAGGATAATTTTCTACATCATTACTAGAAATAGCTACAAAATTTACACCTTTAGATTTGTAGTCTTTTGCTAATTGTGCTAACTGTTTATTTACATGCTTTACAAATGGGCAATGATTGCATATAAACATAATAACGGTAGCTTTTAAACCCTTAACTTCTTGTAAGGCGAGCATTGTGTCGCTTACAGTATCTAATAATTTAAAATCTGGTGCTGTGGTGCCTAAAGGCAACATATTTGATGGAGTTTGAGCCATTTATTTGTCTATTTAGTTTTATAATGTATTTTTATCTCATGGATAATATAATAACATTTGATGACTTTACAAAAGTCGATTTACGTGTAGGAACCATTATTGAAGTTAATGACTTTCCTGAAGCAAGAAATCCTGCGTATCAATTAACTATCAATTTTGGTGAGTTAGGAATTAAAAAATCGTCAGCTCAAATTACAACTCTATATACTAAAGATGAATTGTTGCATCGTCAAATTGTTGCTGTGGTTAATTTCCCAAAAAAGCAAATCGCAAAATTTATGAGCGAATGTTTGGTGTTAGGTGCTGTAAATGGTAAAGATGTAATTTTACTAAACCCTGAACAAAAAGTTAAAAACGGCTCTACGGTAGCTTAAGCCTATGCAACAGCTAGATAAAGTCACTATAAATTTTAATAACGAAAGTCTTTGGGTTTTAAATATAGCTTTAGCAATTGTTATGTTTGGCGTTGCGCTAAATATTACAACTAACGATTTTAAAAGTTTACTTAAGCAACCTAAATTAGTATTAGTTGGCATTTTGTCTCAGTTTGTGGTTTTGCCTTTGGCTACATATGCTTTGGTACTAATTATAAAACCACAACCTAGTATAGCTCTTGGTATGATGATGGTTGCTGCTTGTCCTGGTGGAAATATCTCAAATTTTATGACGCATTTGGCTAAAGGGAATACAGCTTTGTCTGTAAGCCTAACTGCCTTCGCAACATTTATAGCAATTATAATGACACCTTTTAATTTTGAATTTTATGGCAATTTATACGAGCCAACGGCTCAGATATTAAGAACCGTTGAATTAGATGCTTTTGAATTGGTGAAAGTAGTGTTGCTAATTTTAGGCATTCCTTTAGTTTTGGGTATGTTAGTACGTTGGAAATTCCCAGAGCAAGCATTAACTATAGCTAAGTATTTAAAACCTTTTTCTATTGTGTTTTTTGTAGCACTTGTTATTATCGCACTAGCAAATAATATTGAGGTATTTAATAGTTATGTTAAGCACGTTTTATGGATTGGCATTACGCACAATATTATTGCCATTGCATTAGGATTTGGTTTGGCTACAGTATTTGGATTGTCGTTTGTAAACAGAAAAACGATAGCTATTGAAACAGGAATTCAGAATTCTGGATTAGGACTACTGCTTATTTTTACATTTTTTAATGGGTTAGGAGGTATGGCAATTTTAGCTGCATTTTGGGGCATTTGGCATATAGTTTCTGGATTGCTTTTAGCATTGTTTTGGTCTCGTAAATCTTCAAAAATAGTTTTAGATTGAAACAATTGTGGTTACATAGCGTAAGATTATATTTAAAAATTGGACTCTTTTTTTACTTCAAAAAGATAACAGTTGTTAATGCAGACAAAGTACCAAAAGATGGCGCAGTTTTGCTTTTGTCTAATCATCAAAATGCTTTACTAGATGCTTTGTTAATTGCAACTAATAGTGGCCGATTTTCATATTTTCTTACTAGAGCTAGTGTATTTAATAATAAACTTATAAGTAAGATTTTAAGGAGTTTATTAATGATTCCTGTGTATAGAATTAGAGATGGATGGGGAAATCTGACTAAGAATAACTCTGTATTTTCATCAACTGCGAAGTTGTTATCTAAACAAAAAGCTATTGTTATTTTTCCTGAAGGAAGTCATAATCTAAAACGAACTGTTAGACCTTTAAGTAAAGGGTTTGCTCGTATTATTTTTGAAACGTTAGACGATTTTCCTGATACAAAAATAACGCTTGTACCTGTTGGAGTTAATTTTGTTCATGCCGAGCGTTTTGCTGATAGTACATTGCTTAATTTTGGTAACGCAATAGTGGTTGATGCAAATTCAACAAAAAGTGCTAGCGAATTAAAAGAAACGATTTTTAAAGAATTATGTCAACTTACAATACATATTAATAGTGATGATTACGATGAGACACTTAAAAAGTTAGAACATCTTAATATAGATTTTTTAAATCCTGATGCAGTAAATACATGTATTGCCAGTAATTTTAAAACGTGTAAGGCAGTAAAAAAAGAAAGCAACACATTTAAAAAACTATTTAAAGTGTTGCTTATCATTAATTTGTTTCTTCCTTATCTACTTTGGAAAAAAGTTTTTCAGCCTAACATAAACGAAATAGAATTCACATCTACATTTAGGTTTGCTATAGCTATTTCTGTTGTTCCAATATTTTTGGTTCTAATAATGGTTTTATTAAGTTTAACTATTGGTGTTAAGTTTGCAATTATGTATTTGCTAAATGTTTTAGTGTTAACACTATTGGCTGTTAAACTATAATTCGTCTCTAAAAAATATAGCATTCATCATTAACTTATTTGTGCCATACCAAAAGGCTCTAAAGTTAGTGTTATCAGTAAACGCTACTACTTTTCCGCGTTTTAAACGCTGTACTTGAAAAGGTACAGTATTAGCCAAACTATCTAAATTACGTTTTGAAATATAGCCACTTAATAATGGGTTTTTAGTATACTGTATTGGGTTGTTATAACTTTGTTTATCGGCATTTATAAAAATTGAATTGCCTCTAAATAATGGTAATGTTTCGTTTTTATAACCAAATGCAATAGGATGCGATCTGTCGAGCTTGGTTTCAAAAATAGCTCCAGATATTAATTGCGCACCACTAAAATCGTCTTTTTGTTCAAAAGAAATATGCTTTGCTTTTAGCTCTAGTTTTTTAATATCTAGCTTCATAAACTCATTGCTACTTAACCAGCGTACAGTGTTTTCAAACCCAATTAGAGTGCCTCCATCTCCAACCCAAGCCTTAAGCTTTTCAGCAGCAGAACCACTTAAATTTGCACTAGGTAAAATAATAGTGTTGTACCTGCTTAAATCTGTTCGTGTAAGTGACTCTGTGTCTAGTTTTGTGAGTGTCATATTATAGCGCTGATCAAATAAATGCCAGACTTCACCAGCATCGTAAGGACTAACACCTTCACCAACAATCATAGCTACTTTTGGTGCCGTAAGTGCTCTAAACTGTCTGCTTCCTAAATCGATACCATCAGTCAAACCTGTTGATACAGCATCAATTTGTAAATGACTTTCTTTAGCAACTTCTGTTAAGAACGCATATAACTCTTCAGCAGATTTTGATTGATTTTGAACAGGAATTAAAATGGTTCCATAATCATAAGTAGTTCCATTTAGCTTAAATGTACTCATAGCAACTTTTGCTCTTATATTGGCATTTAAAATGGTGTTTAATGCTTTTGGTGAATAATATTCATGCCACTGCATTACATAACCATAGTTGCTTTTTGATGTTACAGTTCCTGTTTTTAACTGCAAATCGGTCACTTCGTTACCTATGTTTGCTGTTGATACATTTTCATCGTAATCTAAATTAAAAGCTAGTGGGAACGTCCATGCCGAAATATCATAAAACAAACTATCTTGAAACGACGTGCGTTTTTCGAACATCGCTTGAATTAAACGTGCATTCTTCTGATTTTTAGGAATAATAAAACTATATCCTTTTTTGAATTTTTTTCCATTTGATGTAAAATCAGACTTTACTTCATTTATGGTTATTTGATGGCGCTTAAGAATTTCTGCCAAATGATAGGTTGAAGCAGCATCTTTTTCATTACCAAAAACTATTGCTTTTCCGTTGTCTTTTAAAGCTTCAGCTCTTGCATTTTTGTAAAAATCATGTTGATATTTTAAAATATCTTCTCGCATTGTTTTTGCTGCTTCTAATGTAGATAATGCAGCAGTAAATTGATTTCTAATCGTAAATGGGAATGTTAGAATACCATTATCACTTTCTTGTATATGGCCACGAGAACTGGCTTGCTCAAACAAAATACCTATACTTCCATTAATATCAGGAAACGTTGAGCCTTTGCCATAATAGAAATCGTCGTAATCTTCTTCTGTGTAGTACAATGAACCAATTTTATTTAAAGCATTAGCATGAAAATCGCCAATGCGTCTTGTAAGTTCTTGATTTAGTTTTGGTGTTAATGGGTGAGTTCTACTTGGTATTCCTGGTTGAAAAAAGAAAGTAGAATTTGTTCCCATTTCATGATGGTCTGTTAAAATATTTGGTAACCATTTATGAAACGTTTGTATTCTTACTCTAGATTCAGGTAATTGTACAGGTAACCAATCTCTATTCATATCAAACCAATAGTGATTTGTACGTCCACCAGGCCAAACCTCGTTATATTCTCTGTCGTTTGGATCTGGATTTAGATTATTACTTTTATTAGTATTTGCCCAATACGCAAAGCGTTGTAAGCCATCAGGATTAAATGAAGGGTCAAATAAAATAACAGTGTTGTCAAGTAAATTTTTAACATCATCACTTTCAGCAGCAGCGAGATAATAAGCAACTAATAACGCTGCGTTTGAGCCACTAGGTTCATTTCCATGAATTGAAAATCCTTGATATACTACAATAGGCATTTCAGAAATATTTACAGCATTGTTGTTATTTGTAGCATCTACATGTGCTTTACGAATGCTTTCAAGGTTTTGATGATTCTTAGGCGATGTTATGGTAAGCAACAGTAAAGGTCTGTCTTCAAATGTTGTTCCTCTGTTTTCAATAGTAATTCTATCAGATGCTGCATCTAATGCATACATGTATTGTGCTAGTTTATCATGAGTAACATGCCATTTTCCAACCTCATGACCAATTACCGATTGTGGTGTTGGTATGTTAGAATTATAGCTGGTGTTTTGAGGTAAATAGTAATCGAGCTGCGTTTGCGATTGCGATAAAAGGGTAAAGGAAGCTAAAAAAACAAGTAAGAACAGATTTTTCATATAGTATAAGTTAGGATATAAATATAAAAAAACCGCTACTTTAAAGTAACGGTTTGTGTGTATTTTAACATTGAATAAATTAAATGTCTTCAAAATTGATATCAGTAAAACTTCCAGTCGATTTTGGAGTTTCATCTTCAACAGTAGCTTCTGTTGTATCAAAATCATCTTTTTTAAAGTCTTTTTGATGACGTTCGCTAATAACTTCATCACCTTTTTCGTCAACTATATAAGATGTCATTTCGTTTAAAATCTCACTAAATTCAGCAAAATCTTCTTTGTATAAATAGATTTTATGCTTTTTGTAATGAAAAGAACCATCGTCATTAGTAAACTTTTTACTTTCAGTGATAGTAAGATAATAATCTCCAGCTTTAGTAGCTCTCACATCAAAAAAATAGGTTCTTCTTCCTGCTCTTAATACTTTAGAGAAAATTTCCTCTTTCTCCATCATTTCATTATCACTCATAATTTTTTTAAATTAATTCGGTTTGTGTCTCAAAAATCTAAAAAAAAAGAATAGTAACCAACAAATTATGTTATTTCTTTTAGTTGATAGTATAATAATTGATTAGTGATACTCTGGTTTTTGTTTTAAAAAGCAATACAAAATTCTGATTATAAGTTGTTTGAATTGTTTTCTGTGAGTTGGTTTAAGTACAGTTTTTTGTAATATCCATCTACATCTATCAAGCTTTCATGAGATCCAGTTTGAATGATTCTCCCATCATCTAAAACAATTATTTTATCAGCATTTTTAGCTGATGAAACTCTATGACTTACTATTATTGTTGTTTTGCCTACAATTAGCTTGCTTAAATTTTTAAGTATTTTTTCTTCTGTTTCTGTATCTACTGCAGATAGGCAATCGTCAAATAATAAAATTTTTGGTTCTTTAATTATTGCTCTAGCAATAGAAACACGCTGCTTTTGTCCACCAGAAAGTGTAATACCACGTTCACCAAGTATAGTATTGTAACCATTGGTAAATCCTTTAATATTTTTGTGTACATCTGCATTTTTAGCAGCATTAATTACTTCCTCTTCTGTTGCATCTTCTTTTCCAAACATAATATTGTTTTTTATAGAGTCTGAAAACAAAAATGCATCTTGAGGTACGTAGCCAATACTATTTCTTAGACTTTTTAGGTTTAGTTTGTCTATTTCAATACCATCAATAGTTATTTGACCACTGTTAATATCATAAAGTCGACCAATTAAGTCTAAAATTGTAGATTTTCCTGAACCTGTATTTCCTAATATAGCTAATGTTTGTCCTTTATCAATTGTAAAGCTAACATCTTTTAATGCTTGAATATTTGTGTCTGGATATATAAATGATACGTTTTTAAACTCAATAGCACCATCAATTTTTGAAGGCTCAATGGTTTTGTTTTTAATTTCAGGATCTTGCTTTAAAAACTCATTAATACGTTTTTGAGATGCTTCTGCTTGTTGTACAACAGATGTTACCCAGCCAACAGTGGCAACAGGCCATGTTAGTAAGTTAACGTAGATAATAAACTTGGCAATAACACCTATACTATCTATTTCGCCATTGATATACTGTAAACCACCTATGTAAATAACAATAACGTTACTCAATCCTATTAAGAAAATCATTAAAGGAAAAAATAGTGCTTGCACTTTTACTAAATCGATATTTTTTTGTCTACTCTCAGCTGATAAGATATCAAAGTCACGATTTATTTGGTCTTCAATACTATATGATTTTATAACACTTACACCACTAAACGATTCTTGAGTAAAGGTTGATAGTTTTGCTAGCCACACCTGAACAATCGTACTTTTTTTATGAATTTTTTTACTTAATACATAAATGAAAAACGAGAGTATTGGTAAAGGAATTATTGTGTACAGTGTAAGCATTGGAGCTTCTCTAAACATTAAAAATAGTGCAATAATAAAAAGGGTTAACGTATTAATGCTGTACATAAGAGCTGGACCAACATACTCTCTAACTTTACCAACATCCTCACTTATTCGACTCATTAAATCTCCTGTTCTATTAGATTTATAAAAGCCTAACGATAGTCTTTGGTATTGTTGATATACTTCGTTTTTTAAATCGTACTCAACATATCTAGAAACATTAATCAATGTTTGTCTCATTAAAAAAGTAAAAATACCACCAACTATAGCTGCTCCAACCAGGTATAGCAAGTTTATGGTTAATTCTTTTTTATAAACTTCTAAAGTAATTTCACCATTTATTTTTTTTGTAATAGTATCAACTATTTCACCAATTAATTCTGGCGTAAATAGTAAAAAAATTCTAGCAATAATGGTTATGATTATACCTGAAAGCAGTTTGTATCTATACTTGTAAAAATATTTGTTAATATGCTGTAATTCTTTCATTTAAAGTATTGAGGCTTTTTAAGTTTTTAACAATATATCATTTTAACATCCATATTTTTGTTAATACTCTAATATTGATTTATTTTTGCACGCTGTTTTTAGAGAATCTATAAACATTAAATCAAATTTTAATATATGATATCAGACGTTATCAATGCTAAAGACCTTCCAAAGTTAGACCCAGTTTTTGGGCAATTGTCTTTTGATGATCATGAGCAAATTGTGTTTTGCAACGACAAAGATACTGGTTTAAAAGCAATAATTGGTATTCACAATACAGTTTTAGGACCAGCTCTTGGAGGTACAAGAATGTGGCAATATAATAATGAGTGGGAAGCATTAAATGATGCTTTAAGGCTTTCAAGAGGTATGACGTTTAAGTCTGCTATCACAGGATTAAATCTTGGTGGAGGTAAAGCAGTGATAATTGGTGATGCTAAAACTCAAAAAACACCAGAACTTATGAGAAAGTTTGGTGAGTTTGTTCATTCATTAAGTGGAAAATATATTACTGCTGAAGATGTTGGTATGACTACCGACGACATGGATACAGTAAGAGAAGTTACACCTTATGTAACTGGTATTTCTGAAAGTAAAGGTGGAGCAGGTAACCCTTCTCCAATTACTGCTTATGGTGTGTTTATGGGAATGAAAGCAGCAGCTAAATTTAAGTTTGGCTCTGATGTTTTAGAAGATAAAAACATTCATGTGCAAGGTATTGGTCACGTTGGTGAGGCTCTAGTTGAGCATTTGGTTAACGAAGGAGCAAAGGTAACTATCTCTGATATTAGCCAAGAAAGATTAGAGACAGTTCGCTCTAAATACAACGTAACTATTTATGGTGGAAATGACGTCTATAGTGAAGAGATGGATATTTATGCGCCTTGTGCTCTTGGAGCTACTATTAATGATGCTACAATTAATAAAATTAAGGCTAAAATTATAGCAGGAGCTGCAAACAATCAGTTAGCAGAAGATAAACATGGTAAAATGCTTCAAGATAGAGGTATTGTTTACGCACCAGATTTTTTAATTAATGCTGGAGGTATTATTAATGTTTATGCTGAGTTAGAAAACTACGGAAGACAAGAAATTATTCGTAAAACAGAAAATATCTACAATACGACTATTGAAATCTTAGAACGTGCTAAAGCTAACGGAGTAACTACTAATACTGCAGCACTTAATATGGCTAAAGAAAGAATTGAAGCTCGAAAAAAAGAAAATTCTTAAAAAATACATTATCAGAATAATGTTCTGATATCACAAAATAATATTATTTTTGCGAGGCGAAAAAGTTTAAAAACTATTCGCCTCTTTAATTTATAAAAGTTCTTTACATATGCTAAATAGAAGACATATTCGTATAAAAGTAATGCAAACCTTATATGCGTTTGATGGTTCAGAAAGTGACGATTTAAAAAAGGATGAAAGATTTCTTATTCAAAGTCTTGAGAATATGTACGACCTACATCTGTTAATGATGTCTTTGTTTATTGAAGTTCAAAAAAGAGCTGAAGACCAATTGGAGAAAGTTCAAAAAAAGCATTTAGCAACTAAAGAAGAAAAAAATCCCAACAAAAAATTTATTAATAACAGTATTCTGCAATTTTTGAAGAATAACGAAGTTGTTAAAAACGAATTAGAAAAGCGTAAAATTGATTACTGGTATTTAGATTTTGAATACGTAGATATTATTTATAAAGCTATTTTAGAAAGTGATATTTATGCAGATTATATGAAAACAGAAGAGTCTTCATTTAAAGAAGATAAAGACTTCTTAGTTGATGTGTTTTCAGAAATTATTGCTCCAAACGAAAAGCTTTATGAATACATCGAAGACAAGAAGTTAACTTGGGTAGATGATTTACCTGTAATTAACACAAGTATTCTTAAGTTATTAAGAAAAGTTAAGAAAGACTCATTAGATACTTATTTTACACCAGAACTTTTTAAAGACGATGAAGATAAGGACTATGCTGTGGTATTATTTAAAAAAACCATTTTAAATCGATCAAAGTTTAACGAAGAAATAGCTCAAAAAACAACAAATTGGGATTCTGATAGAATTGCAAATTTAGACGCAATAATGCTTCAAATGGCTATTTGTGAGTTTCAAAAATTCCCTTCAATACCAGTAAAAGTAACCATTAATGAGTATTTAGAATTAGCAAAAGAATACTCAACTCCAAAAAGTAGTTTCTTTATTAATGGTATTTTAGATAAAATTGTTAAAGAATATACTGAGCAAGGAAAACTAAATAAAATAGGTAGAGGATTGATGTAATAAGAAATATTTACTACTTTTAACCTCTCAAATTGAAATAATAATTTAAAAATTGAAATCATGAAAAAAGTAATATTAGGTTTAAGTGCACTTTGTTTAGTGGCTTTTACATCTTGTAAAGACAATGCAGAGAGTAAAATTAAATCTGAAAATGTAGCTGAAGCTGCGCAAAGAGACGCTAATTCTGGAAATTTCCCAACAATTGAGTTTAATGAAACAGTTCACGATTTTGGCTCAATTCCTAACGGAATACCAGTATCTACAGTATTTACATATAAAAACGTTGGTAAATCTCCTTTAGTAGTAAGTAATATTAAAAGTACTTGCGGATGTACTGTACCATCAGATTGGACAAAAGAAGTTGCTCCAGGTGAAACAGGTGAGTTTAAAGTAGAGTTTAATGGTAAAGGTAATGGAAACCAAGTTTCTAAAACAATTACATTAACAACAAATACTGAAAAAGGTACTGAAACAGTAGAAATTAAAGCATTTGTAGAAGTTGATCCTAATGCACCAAAACAAAAAGCTGGAAGTGCAACTATTAATCCTGTTGGGTCTTCAAACTCACCAACGCCATTAATGCAAAATACGGCAACTAAAACGAGTACTCAACCAGGTCACGAAGGTCACAATCATAACTAATATAGATGGAGCAATTAAGTAGTTTTTTACCTTTTATAGCAATGTTTGCTGTAGTGTATTTTTTTATGATAGCACCACAGATGAAACGAGCTAAACAAGAAAAAAAGTTTGCAAGCGAATTAAAAAAGGGAGATAAAGTAATTACTAAAAGCGGTATGCATGGTAAGGTTATCGAACTTAATGATAAAGATAGTAGTTGTGTAATTGAAACTTTAGCTGGAAAAATTAAATTTGAACGTTCAGCTATTTCAATGGAAATGAGTAAAAAAGTTAACTCTGACACTGCGTCTTAATCGCAAAAACATAAAAAAATTAAAGCCACTTAAAATAAGTGGCTTTTTTATTAGCAGTTTTTATACTTATCATTTAATCCTACACCTTTAAGAATCATAGGTGTAATTTTTTCTAAACGAGTTTGCTTTGTAGCATCTTGTTTTGCTGTTTGAATGTATTCTGCATACTCTCTTTGCTTACCAGGAGTTAGCATTTTAAAAGCATCGTTTAAAACAGAATTTTTATTTAGAGCAGATTTTAATTCTGCTGGCATATCTACTTTTTTGCCTTTTCTTTCAGGTTTAATCTCTTTGCCTAATTTCTGATTTTGTATGGCTTCTTTTACATAAGCTAGTACTGCAGCTTTATCTATATCTGCCATACCTGTAAATCGCATTTGACGTAACGCTTTGGTTTTTTCTTGAGCTTGCTCTAATAAGTTTTTTTCGTCTTTTAAAAAGACACCATTAAAAAACCAAATTCCAAAATGATTTTTAAAAGCACCAAGTCCAACAACATTTTTACCTTCTAGGGCATAAACAGGAGCACTCCATTTTAATGTCTCAGAAAGTTCGGTAGAATTTATTATAGATCGTAAAAGTGTTAACTCTTCACCAAAATGTGAATTTACCTCAATATACTCTTCAACTGAATAGACTTTTTTCATAATAATCTTAAAATTACTAAAAAAATTAATTCTTTAAAGCAGTTAATTCGGCTATCTTACAAATTACTTGAGTTGCTTTCACCATACTTTCTACTGGAACATATTCATATCGTCCATGGAAGTTATGTCCTCCTGCAAAAATATTTGGACAAGGTAAACCCATATAACTTAATTGTGAGCCATCTGTGCCACCTCTAATTGGTTTTATTAAGGGTTTTATACCTAATTGCTTCATTGCTTCTTCAGCAATATCAACAATGTGCATTACAGGCTCAACTTTTTCTTTCATGTTATAATATTGGTCTTTTATTTCAACAACTATAACTTCTCTTTCGTATTGCGAATTAATTTCGTCAGCAAGATTTTGTATCATCTCTTTTCGAGCTTCAAAATGCTTCTTATCGTGATCACGAATTATATACTGTAATATAGTTTCTTCGACCTTTCCTTCTATACTACTTAAATGAAAAAAGCCTTGATAGTTTTCAGTATGTTCAGGTGTTTCTAGCTCTGGCAATGAGTTAATGAACTCTGTTGCAATGTACATAGAGTTAATCATTTTACCTTTTGCGTAACCAGGGTGAACAATCTTTCCTTTTACTTTAATAACTGCTCCTGCAGCATTAAAGTTTTCGTATTCTAATTCTCCAATTTGGCTTCCATCCATTGTATAAGCCCAATCTGCACCAAATTTTTCAACATCAAATTTATGAGCTCCTCTGCCAATTTCTTCATCTGGTGTAAAACCGACACGTATTTTACCATGCTTAATTTCTGGATGATTAATTAGATACTCCATGGCTGTAATAATTTCAGTTATTCCAGCTTTATCATCAGCGCCTAAAAGAGTCGTGCCATCTGTTGTAATTAATGTTTGACCTTTGTACTGTAACAAATCATCAAATAAATCTGGAGATAGGATTATACCTTCTTCTTCATTAAGAATGATGTCTTTTCCGTTATAGTTTTTTATTATCTGCGGATTAACATTTGCTCCAGTAAAATCTGGAGTTGTATCAAAATGAGATATAAAACCTATAGTTGGTACATCATGATTAACATTACTAGGTAAAGTAGCCATAATGTAAGCATTTTCATCAATTGTGACGTCTTGCATCCCAATTGTTTTAAGTTCTTCAACTAACTTGTTTGCTAAATCCCATTGTTTTAAAGTACTAGGAGTTGTGCTTGATTTTGGATCAGACTCAGTGTCGATGATAATATAGCTTATGAATCTATCTATAATATTCTGCATATCAGATATTTGCAATTTTTTTTAACAAAAATTTATAATTTTTCAAAAATACTAATTATTATTTCATTATATTGATTGGATAACCAAAAAATATTAACTAATGATTAAAAATTATTTAACTATTGTAATGATTTACTTTTGCTCTATAGCATTTGTAAATGCTCAGGTTTCTGGTACAGTTGTAGATGAAAACAGCCAACCTTTACCTGGAGTTTCTATTGTTGTTAAAGGAACATCAACAGGAACAACATCAGATTTTGATGGTAAATATTCCATTAATGCCAATCAAGGTGATGTATTAGTATTTTCTTACGTTGGATACAATTCACAAGAACTTACCGTAAATGGTAGTGTTTTGGATGTTTCAATGCAAGCTGGAGTTGCCTTAGATGAGGTGGTTTTGATTGGTAACAGAGCAAAACCGAGAACTATTTTAGACTCTCCTGTGCCAATTGACAATATTGGTATTAATGAGTTAACAAGTGGTGGTCAGCCTACATTAGAGGCGATGCTTACATTTAAAGTGCCATCATTTAATGCTCAGCCACAAGCAATCTCAGATGCAACTGCACATTATGACCCAGCAGATTTGAGAGGATTAGGCCCTAGTAGAACTTTAGTTTTGGTTAATGGAAAACGTAAAAATCAAAGTGCTCAAGTATATTTAAACAGAACACCTGGTAAAGGTGAGGTTGGAATCGATTTAAAAAGTATTCCTACAGCTGCTGTTGAGAGAGTAGAAATTTTACGTGATGGAGCTTCTGCGCAATATGGTTCTGATGCTATTGCAGGAGTTATAAATATGGTACTTAAAAAAGATGTAGATTATTCTGTTTTTAGTACAAAAGCAGGTATTACATCAGAAGGCGATGGATTTAATTTCGCTACAGATTTTAATACAGGATTAACTTTTGGAGATGGTGGATATATTAACCTTACTCTTGGGTATTACAATCAAGAATTTACAAATAGAGCTGGTACACCAGGGATTGCAGATTTACCTTCAGATGCTAGACCTAACGAAATTGCTTGGGCACAAAATAATCCAGATTTAGGAATGAAAGTTGGTCAGCCTGATTTAGAAAAAGGTGATTTATTTGTTAATTTATCTCATCCAATGGGAGAAAACGCTGAGTTTTATTCTTTTCATGGATATACATTACGTACAGGACGAAGCTTTGCATATTACAGAGCTCCTTATTGGAGACGTGATGTTGCAGATGCAGATTTTATAACTCGTTCTGAAGATTTTCAAGGATACCAACCAACTTTCGAAGCAAGAATTAAAGATCATTTAAATGTAGGTGGAATTAAATTTGAAGTAGGTGATGGATGGAATTTTGATACAAGTTTAACTTATGGTAGTAATAGTGTTTCTTATACAGTAAATAACTCGGTAAATAGAAACTATTTAGCAGATCATGGAACATCTCCAAGAACATTTAAACCTGGAGGATATAGTCTTAATAATGTTATAGGAAACTTAGATGTATCTAAAGTATTCTCAGACATGATTAGTGGTTCTTTTGGTCTTGAGTACAAAAAAGAGACTTTCAAAGCTATAGAAGGTGACCCATTATCATATTATGGTTCTGGTTCAGATTCATTTGCAGGTATCAAGCCTGCTGAAGCTGGCGAGTGGGATAGAAATAACTTTGCTGCTTATGCTGGTTTAGATTTTGATATCACTGAAGATTTATTAATTGGTGTGGCTGGACGTTATGAAGATTTCTCTGATTTTGGAGATAACTTTTCTTGGAAAATTAACGGACGTTATAAGTTAGGAGAAGATGGAGCAATTAGAGCTTCTTATAGTACAGGATTTAGAGCGCCTACATTACACCAACGTCACTTAACAAATAGCCAGTATATTATTGTTGCAGGTTCATCAGAACCATTGTTACAAGGTACGTTAGCAAATAATAATCCTGCTGTACAAGCACTAGGTGTTCCTAACTTATTTGCTGAAACATCTAAAAACTTTTCAGCTGGTTTAACATATAAGTTTGATACAAACTTCTCTGCATCATTAGACTTTTATCAAATTAAAGTTGATGATCGAGTTTTATTCTCATCTCAAATTGGTTCAGATGGAGATGATACAACAACAAATCAAGTTGAGCAAATACTTGAAGATAATAACGTTGTTGCAGTACAATTCTTTATTAACGCTGGAGACACTAAAACAACAGGAGCAGATTTTGTGTTAAACTATAGAAATATTGAAATTGGAGCTGATTCTAGATTACATACTAGTTTAGCTGCTAACTTTAATACTACTAAAATTGATGCAATTACAACTCCAGATGCATTAGCAGCAAATGGGTATAATATCTTTACACGTGAAGAAAAAGGGTTAATTACTAACTCTAGACCAAAATCTAAGTTTATTTTAGCTTTAGATTATGAAGCTGAAAAATTCAATATAGGTCTATACAATACTTTATTTGGAAAAGTAACTATTACTGCGCCTTCAGGTGGAACAGTTAATGGTGTAGAAACTGCTAATGGTGTTGACCAAGAGCTGTCTTCTAAATTAGCTACAGATTTAAGTTTCTCTTATAAGTTTACTGACAAGTTAAGCTTAACAGCTATAGTAAATAACTTATTTGATGTTTATCCTGATGTTACAAAAGCATCTACTAATACAGCACAAGCTGGTTCTCGTTTTGTTTACTCTTCAGAAGTACAACAATTAGGTCAGTTAGGTACTAATTATAGTATTGGATTAAACTACAGATTTTAATTCTGAATAAATTTATTTAAAATTAAGGCTACCTTTTTGGTAGCCTTTTTTTATTATGCTTAATTTTGCTCACATCTAATTATCACTAATGTATAAATTAATTATCCGCCCTTTATTATTTTGTTTTGATCCTGAAAAAGTACATTATTTTACATTTTCGGCTGTAAGATTTATAAACAAAATACCTTTTGTATCTTCAATTATTAAGAATGTTTATCAAGTAAATGATAAAAAATTAGAGCGTAATCTATTTGGATTAACTTTTAAGAATCCTGTTGGATTAGCTGCTGGTTTTGATAAAGATGCCAAATTGTTTAATGAGCTTAATAATTTTGGTTTTGGTTTTATTGAGATAGGAACCTTAACTCCAAAACCTCAAGAAGGAAACCCTAAGAAGAGATTATTTAGGCTGAAAGCAGATAAAGCTATAATCAACAGAATGGGCTTTAATAATGGAGGTGTATTTGAAGCTGTTGAGCGATTAAAGAAGAACAATAATGTACTTATAGGAGGTAATATTGGAAAAAATAAAATTACACCTAACGATGATGCTGTTGAAGATTATATTATTTGTTTTAATGCTTTGTTTAATTATGTAGACTATTTTGTAGTTAATGTAAGTTCTCCAAACACACCAAATTTAAGAGCGCTTCAAGATAAAGAGCCACTTACTAAGCTTCTACAAACACTTCAAAACTTAAATAAAGAGAAACCTAATCCTAAACCAATATTATTAAAAATAGCTCCAGATTTAACAAATGAGCAGCTTTTAGATATTATTGATATAGTTTCTGATACTAAGATAGATGGTGTTATAGCAACCAATACAACTATTTCTAGAGATGGTTTGCACGATATTAATAAAACTGAGATTGGAGGTTTAAGTGGAAAGCCTTTAACCAATCGCTCTACTGAAGTAATTAGGTTTTTATCTGAAAAAAGTAATAAAGCATTTCCAATAATAGGAGTTGGAGGGATACATACAGTTGATGACGCTTTAGAGAAGCTTGAAGCTGGTGCAGATTTAATTCAACTATATACTGGCTTTATTTATGAAGGCCCTAATCTTATTAAACAAATTAATAAAGCACTTATAAAAAAAGAGGATTGAAATTTCAATCCTCTTTTTTGTTGTTTTTAGTTTTTAATAAATGGGATGGAAGTGAATTGATCATCCTTAAATATTTTTATAAAATACATACCATTGTTTAAAGTACTAGTTTCAATTTTTAAATGTGAGATGTTATTAATCTCTTTAGTATCTATTAGTTGCCCAAGCATATTATATATTTTATAACTATCTGGTAGATTGCTATTCTGATTTAGTGTTATGTTTAAAATTGAATTTGTAGGATTTGGATAAACACTAATTTTATTTTTAATAAAATAATCATCAACACCTAAAGATTGATTAGACATATAAGTTTCTTCTCCAAAGCCATAATCACCTCCAGTTGCTATAACCACGTTTTCAAGAGTTTTTAACTCGTATGATCCAGTTCCTGATGCACAGCATATACCATCACCATAACTATCACTAACAGTTAGTGTATAACACTCATCAGCTACAATATTAAAAGTTTCATTAAAAGTTGTAAAATCATGAGTTCCTTCTATGTATGGACCTCCTGAATATAAAACGATATCATTACTATCTTTAAACTCCCAAGTTGTTTCAGCAGGCCAATTATCTGTTGTTAATGTAAAAAGAAGCTGAGTTGTGTTTATAGGATTAGAACCTACTTCAATAAGTTCGGAATACACTTTTGTTAACGAACTTGTTCCATTAGAAATAGTTAAGGTAACATCAAAAACACCTTCATTATAAACATGTGTTGGATTTTGAGTTGTATAATCAATAATATCATCGCCATCAATATCCCATTGCCAAGATGTCGCTCCAACACTAGAATCAGTAAAATTAACTGTTAACGAATTACTGCAATCTCTTGTGTAATTTGCATCAAAAGCCACATTAAAGCTTGGGCATGATAGATTATTTCTTGACGTTTGAAAAGTTGCATAAATGCGAGCATATTGTTGTGGCGAAAATAAAGTTCTGCACTCTTTTCTCGAATACGACATTATGTTTTGAGGGTCTGGTACAAATGTATCACCATTTGCATCTGTATCTGTACCAATATAATTACATGCACCAGTAACATTGCTATATGATAATTGAGGATCTGCAGGTGTATCACAAATTAAGTCACCATTAGAATCACAATTAGTTCCGTTTACTAATTCTGTTGTTAATGCAGAATTACTTGGTCCATGAGTATGGTATAATGCAAAGAAATGACCCATTTCGTGAGGTAATGTACTACCATTTATCGCACAACCATTATCCATTAAAATAACTTCTGGACCACCAGGAAAATAGGCATAACCACATAATCCACCACCAGAATCACTACTTGTTACTGTATTCGCAAAGTAAATATTAATAACATTATTTACATTATTTCCACTTGTTAAAGCACTTTGTTCATTGGTTTCAAAGTCATAATATGTTGAATCATCTATATAGTTTATTCCATCACATAAAAAGAATTCTATATAAGCATTTGCATAATACGCATTCATATTTGCAATTGCATCATTCAACTGAGTAACAGTTAAGCCACCAGTACCAGATGATGTTCTTAAAATATGGGCTTTAATGGGAATAGAGCTTATAGCTGTTGATGATCTTGATAAAGACTTGTTATAATATTCTTGCTCATATTTTTTAATTTGAGGAAGAAGTCTTTCAAATCGTTCTTGAGCTTCAGGTGTAGCAACAAAACCGCAAACAGGCTCTACTTGAGAATAACCATTTGAAGAAACTAATAGTGCTATACTTAAAACAAAGAATATGTTTTTAAGAGGTAAAAATCTAATAATCATTAGTTAGTAGGTTAAGATTTATTGGGTAAAAATAGCCAAATATTGTTAAAAACAAAGGATTGTATAAATTTTTAGATATCTGATTTAGTTTAAAATAAGCTTCCTTGAAACAATTGAACCATCAGTTAAACTAAGTTTTAAAACATAAATTCCGTCTTTAAAGTTTGAAGTATTTATTTTAAATTTATCTGATTGAGTAATGTTTTTAAAATTACCAACATGTTTCCCTAAAACATCGTATATAGAAGCCAAAGCAACACTATTTGCTCCAGAGGTTTTTATGTTTACAATTCCGTAAGATGGATTAGGGTAGATTTCAACTTTTTTCACAGAATTAAAATTCTCAACACTTAATGTAGATGAGTTATAGGTGAATGTTATTGTTGCCATTTTATTTCCATTAATAGGGAATCCTGTAATCATAAATACTGGTACTGGAGCATTTGGGTTATCTGATGAAGTATAATTAGTACCACTATCTGTACCAGAATCATAAGCAAAAACATCCAATGTAAATGTATCTTTCCATCCATTATTTATTGCATTATTTCCGGATCTTAAATTTAAACTGTTTACTGCAATAAACCAATCTGGACTTGGCGCAACCATCGACACTAAAGTTATAAAAGGAAAGTCTTCACTTACTTGTAAACCTGTAAAACCAGCAGTGCTAACTGCTGCAAAAGGGAAGTCGTCTTGTAATAATTGGTCAGCTCTTCCTGCAGTAATAACTGAATTTATTTCATTAGTAATTGCACCATTATCACCACCTTCAGCTACATTTTTAATACCTAAAGTTGCAAAAACACCTAAATCTACAAATTCATTTTCTGTATTATGTGTTGCTCCAATGAGATCAGACCAATGTGCGTTTCCAGGTACTGAAGTATGATCTGTTGTATTCCATATTGTAGTTATAGATACATCATAATTTGCTACAGATTGCGCAAAAACATTTGACACAATAAGCAATGCAAAGAGAAAAATTGGGGTTTTTAAGGTTTGAGTAAAGTTTTTCATTTGTATAGAGTTAGTATTGAAATAATTATGTCGAAAATAAGTAAGGGTTACTTACATTTTTTTGCTACTTTTTTTAATATTATTTTTACTTAAAAAATAAAGCCAACTTGAACTACGACCTTTTACTATCATTTATACTAGCTACTTCTGCTTTAGCAATTTCTCCTGGACCAGATAATATTTATGTTTTAATGCAAAGTTTAGTTAATGGGAAAAAGTATGGTATAGCAACAGTTTGTGGGCTAATAACAGGATGTTTAGTTCATACTACTTTAGTAGCTTTTGGTGTTTCAGCAATTATAAAACAAAATGACTCACTGTTTTTTATTATTAAGCTTTTTGGAGCATTGTATTTGCTTTATTTAGCTTTTAATGTCTATAAAAGCGATGCCGAATTGAGTTTAAATTCTAGTAATATCCCTAAAAAAAGTACCACACAATTATTTAAACAAGGGTTTATTATGAATGTTCTAAACCCAAAAGTGTCTATTTTCTTTTTGGCCTTCTTTCCTGGTTTTTTATTTAGCACTACGTTAAACACCATTACGCAATTTTATGTTTTAGGGTTTATTTTTATGATCGTATCGTTTATTATATTCTCTATTATAGCTGTCCTTTCAGGATTAATTTCAGAATATATAAAAAAGCATAAGAATGTAGGTTTTATACTTAAATGGTTACAAATCATAGTATTTGTTGGTATTGCAATTTTCATTTTACTATCAGAAAAATAATAGTAATTTTACAATCTAATTAAAGCTGAATGTCAAAGCCAGTAAAAATCATTGAATGTCCTAGAGATGCTATGCAAGGCATTAAAGACTTTATTCCGACTGATAAAAAAGTACAGTACATTCAATCGTTATTAAGAGTTGGTTTTGATACTATTGATTTTGGTAGTTTTGTGTCTCCAAAAGCAATACCTCAAATGGTAGATACAGCAGAAGTTTTATCAAAATTAGATCTATCAAAAACCTCTAGTAAATTACTTGCTATAATTGCCAATACAAGAGGAGCTGAAGATGCTTCTAAACATGGTGAGATAGATTATCTTGGTTATCCGTTTTCTATTTCTGAGAACTTTCAAATGCGTAATACACACAAAACCATAGCACAATCTGTAGTAACTTTAAGTGAGATTTTAGAGATTGCTAATAAAACCAATAAGGAGGTTGTAGTTTATATTTCAATGGGATTTGGTAATCCTTACGGAGACCCTTGGAGTGTTGAAATAGTAGGCGAGTGGACTGAACGTTTGGCTAAAATGGGAGTAAAAATACTATCGTTAAGTGATACTGTAGGAACATCTAATCCTGAAAATATCGACTATTTATTTTCTAACTTAATACCAAAGTACCCACAAATAGAGTTTGGCGCCCATTTACATACAACACCTAATACATGGTTTGAAAAAGTTGATGCAGCACATAAGGCAGGATGCAAACGTTTTGATGGCGCAATACAAGGTTTTGGTGGCTGTCCAATGGCAAAAGACGATCTTACTGGCAATATGCCAACAGAAAAACTATTATCATATTTTACTTCTAAACAAAACAACAGCTTAAACGCATTAAGTTTTGAAAGCGCCTATAATGAGGCCACAAAAATTTTCACAGCTTACCATTAATTTTTTATTCTCTTAATCGTTGTTAATTAATTAGTTAGATAATCTTCATTTTTTTTATTTAAAATAAGTCTAAATAAACTTTGCAAAATTAAAATGTCCTATTATTTTTGCACTCGAATTAGAAATAATTATTTATAACAAGTCTAAATAAAAACAACAACAATCAAAAAAATGAAAAAATTAACCCTACTTTTTGCAAGTTTTATATGCGCAACTTCTTTTGCGCAAACAGTACCAGATTCTTTATCAACAAACCCTCAAAATCAACAAAATGCTGCGCAACGTATTCTGTCTGGAAACATTAATAGCGGTGTAACAGTTGGTGGTTATGGTGAGATTACTTATAACCAACCTGAAGGAAATAATGGAGAATTAGATGTACAGCGTTTAGTATTACTTTTTGGTTACAAGTTTAATGATAAAGTACAATTTGTAACAGAAATTGAGTTAGAGCATGTTGAAGAAGTTTTTGTAGAGCAAGCTTTTTTGCAGTATAACTTATCAGATAATGTTAACCTTCGTGGAGGTTTAATGTTAGTGCCAATGGGAATCGTAAACGAATATCATGAACCAACTACTTTTAATGGAGTTGAGCGACCAAGTATAGATGGAAGTATTGTACCAACAACGTGGAGAGAAATAGGTGCTGGAGTTTCAGGGCGTTTTAATGAAATATCTTTAGGGTATCAAGCTTACGTATTTAATGGTTTTGCATCTGTAAATGGTACAAAGGTTTTAGGTGGTAGTAACGCATTACGTAATGGACGTCAAAAAGGAATTCAATCTACAATAGATTCTCCAAACTTTGCAGCTAAATTAGATTACTATGGCTTACCAGGATTACGTTTAGGTTTATCAGGGTATTTTGGTCGTACTCAAGCTGAAGATGATGTAGATGATATAGATGGTTCTTCAGTAGGAATTTCAATGTTAGGTTTTGATGCACGCTACGCATACCAACGTTTTACAGCAAGAGGTCAATTTATATATGCTAGCTTAAATGATACAGAAGATTATAACACATTATACTCAACAGATTTAGGAAGTGCTTTACAAGGTTGGTATTTAGAGGCTGCATATAATTTGTTGCCTACAGATAAACAACAACAATTGTTTGCTTTTGCACGCTATGAAGATTATGATACTCATGCCTCTGTTGATGGTGGTTTAGTAAAGAATGATGCTTATAATAGAAACGAATGGACTTTAGGATTAAGCTATAAAGTAGCTCCTGGAGCAGTGGTAAAAGCAGATTATCAAATAAAAGATAATGCAACCAATGCAGATTTACCAAACCAATTAAATGTTGGATTAGGCGTATGGTTCTAGAAACAAAAATATTTTTAGAGTGAATTAGTTTTTAATTGTCCTATGGCTAAAGGTGAAAAGAAATTTTCTCTTTAGCTATTTGGCATTTATGTTGTACTAACAACAATTAATTAAATACCTTTGCAAAATGAAATTTAAACAATTTACAATCTTATTAACAGCATTTGTTTTTTTGTCTTTCGGACTTCCAAAGCACCTTCAAAAAAAGGTAGATAAGGAGATTAAAGACACATATAATGTTGAGGTATTTGAGTTTAAATCTAAAATTATTGATGCAAAAGTAGCTTCTAATTTACCTTCAAAATTTGGTTCAGATAATTTATTCGAAATAAAATCTAAAACAAAAACCATAGGTTATGCTTATGTGTCTAAAGCGCCAAGTAAAACTGATGAGTTTGATTATTTAGTACTATTAGATACTGATTTAATTGTAAAAAAGGCCAAAATATTAGTTTACAGAGAAGATTATGGTGGCGAAATTGGTAGTAAGCGTTGGTTGCAACAGTTTATTGGTAAAACACAAAATGACGAGTTGAGATATAATGATACTGTAGTTGCTATTTCTGGTGCTACAATTTCAGTTCGGTCAATGACAAATGCTATGAATGATTTGTTAAAATCATTAAAAATACTTCATTCTAAAAACATCTTATAATGCAGCTAAACGGTCTTATATATACTTTACCAAAAGAAATTAAGCTACTTATAGGTGCTTTTATTTTAGTATTAAGTATTGGTTTTTATACAGGACTACTTTTTGTTGGTGAAACGTCATCTGCTGCTCCAAATGGTATTGAAGAGCAGTATTTAGGAAACGAAACCGATGAAGATGCAGAAGTTATGAAGTTTAAAAAAAGTGAACAGGAAATACTCACTTTAGTACATAATCACATTTTATCGATGTCGATTATCTTTTTTTTAGTTGGATTAGTTTTGAGTACAACAAAGCTTAATCAAAAACTAAAACTGTTTTTAATTGTAGAGCCATTTGTATCAGTAGTTCTTACTTTTGGTGGCTTATATTTATTATGGACTGGATTGCTTTGGATGAAATATATTGTAATGCTTTCAGGTATTCTAATGACATTAACTTTTACAGCATCAGTGCTAATCATCTTATTTCAATTGTTTAAAAATAAAACCACTACAGCATAAATTCTCGTATATTTATTCGACATTGAATATATATACATGAAGCTAATAGTCTTTTCAATTTTATTACTTTTTTCTTTTACAACATTCTCCAGAGAATGGAAAAGCCTAAAAGACTATCAGAAGTCAACTCAAAATAATGAACTCTTGCCTCAAGATTGGCTAAAATCTGATAGAAAGCACAATACAGACGTTTGGCAAAAAGCAAACAATTACAATCTCACAAATAATAAACCAGAAGAATATACTTCAATTCAGCAACGTCGAGATTTTTACTCTTGGATAATTGCTAAACTAGATACTAAAGAGCATGAAGTAGTGTGGCCAAAAATGGCTTATTATATTTCGAAAAAATTGCGATTAGTTGAAGCATTTCCTTATAGTATTTTTACTAATAAAAAGGTTAAAGGTTATGCTAATCAAGGGAGTGAAGAAGTGTTTTTTAATTCGTTTGAATTTTTACAAGAAGTATATCTGTCTGAAACTGTTTTAAAAGGTGAAGAAGCTTTAAATTGGGATAAAACTATTTTATATGAAGAGCAGTTTGTTTGGATTGAAGATATTTATCTTTTGATGGACGAGCGTAGTTTAAAAAAGATTGAACGGATGGCAAAAGGAAAGTTTTTGTATAGTTTAGTTGTGCCCAAACAGATTAGATTTGAAGGCGATATTGCCAATCCTCAAGAGCGATTCAATTATGCATTAAACATACTTAGACCATATTGTATTTCAGAAATAAAATAAATAATATTCACTTAAAACGGTATTAGCAATAATAATTGTATCTTTGCATGCAATTAAATTTTAATTGCAAAATGATAGCACATCAAAATAAAATAGTAGGTGAAGGACTAACTTACGACGACGTCCTTTTAGTTCCAGCTTTCTCTGAAGTACTTCCTCGCGAAGTCAATATTCAAACACAATTTACACGTAATATTAAAATCAATATTCCTATTGTTTCCGCAGCTATGGATACAGTTACCGAAAGCGCTATGGCTATTGCTATTGCTCGCGAAGGAGGTATTGGTGTGTTGCATAAAAATATGACTATTGCAGAGCAAGCTAACGAAGTTCGTAAAGTAAAGCGTGCTGAAAGCGGAATGATTACTGATCCTGTAACACTTCCACTAACTGCTAAGGTTTTAGATGCCAAGCAAAATATGGCAGAACATAGTATTGGCGGAATTCCTATTGTTGATGATAAAGGTGCTTTAAAAGGTATTGTTACAAATCGTGATTTACGCTTTGAAAAAGATAACAACAGACCAATTATTGAAGTGATGACTAAAGATAATTTAGTAACAGCTCCAGTTGGTACTTCGTTGCAAGAAGCTGAAGGTATTCTTCAAAAAAACAAAATTGAGAAATTACTTATTGTAGATGATAACTACAAACTTGCAGGATTAATTACATTTAGAGATATTACAAAACTGACTCAAAAACCAATTTCTAATAAAGATAGTTTTGGACGTTTGCGTGTTGCGGCTGCACTTGGTGTTACTGCAGATGCTGTTGATAGAGCAGAAGCACTAGTTAAGTCTGGTGTCGATGCAGTAATTATTGATACAGCTCATGGTCATACAAAAGGAGTGGTAACTATTTTAAAAGCTATAAAGCAGCAGTTTCCTAAATTAGAAGTTGTAGTTGGAAATATAGCTACAGGCGAAGCAGCTAAATATTTAGTTGAAGCAGGTGCAGATGCGGTAAAAGTTGGAATAGGGCCAGGTTCTATTTGTACAACAAGAGTAGTAGCTGGTGTTGGTTTTCCACAATTTTCTGCAGTATTAGAAGTTGCTGCAGCTATTAAAGGAAGTGGAGTTCCAGTTATTGCAGATGGTGGAATACGCTATACAGGAGATATACCAAAAGCTATTGCTGCTGGAGCAGACACAGTTATGTTAGGGTCGTTATTAGCAGGAACAAAAGAGTCACCTGGAGAGACCATAATTTATGAAGGACGTAAGTTTAAATCGTATAGAGGAATGGGTTCTGTTGAAGCTATGAAGCAAGGTAGTAAAGACCGTTATTTTCAAGATGTTGAAGACGATATTAAAAAATTAGTTCCTGAAGGTATTGTAGGTCGTGTGCCATACAAAGGCGATTTATTTGAGAGTATACATCAGTTTGTTGGTGGTTTACGTGCAGGAATGGGTTATTGCGGAGCGAAAGATATTGCAACATTACAAAACACAGGGCAGTTTGTGAAAATTACTGCTTCAGGTATAAATGAAAGTCATCCACACGATGTTACTATAACAAAAGAATCTCCTAATTATTCGAGATAACCCTTAATAAAAGACTTAATTTTTAAGTATAATGTACCAATCCCAATCTGCTGGATTACCAATTCCGACACTTGGTGTATATAGGAATAAATTTATTTTTCCATTAGGATTAGAGTTTAAATAATTATTGACAATTTCTAAATTAGATATTGAGTTCCAAATACTGGAATAATCAATTGTGTCTGGATAATAAGCAAACTCATCATACATTACTTTTTTAAACTGATTTAAATTAGGTAAAGGTAAATTTGAGTTAACAGTAGTAAATGTTTCTGGTAAATCTATTGTTGAAGGATATGATACGTCTCCTAATCCCATCCAAATAATATCACCATCAAATAACAATTGATTTAATTCTTGATAATATAATTGTACACTTCCAAAATCACCTGGTGGATGATAAGTATGCGTAATTGTGAATGTGTTTGTCTCTGGGAAAACAATCTCTTTTCCTCCTTCAAAAGTGCTATTTAAAAAATCAACTTTTAATAAAACAACACTATTGGTTGTATTTTTATCTATTTGCGAATCATCATTATTACATGAAATTAATGTAATTGTAAAAATGAAAAGTAAAATTAAATTTCTCATATAGTTATATATTAACAAGTTAACACTTTTTTTATAGATGTGTTTTTTGTAAAAAGGTTGCGTCTTAATTCTTAATTGTATTAAATATAACTAAAAACGTCCTAAGAGTAAATTCACTTTTAGGACGTTTTTTATTATTGAAAGATAAATTTTACCAACTCATTTTATTCAACCAATATTGGTCACCATAATTAGTAATATAATACACTAAATTATATTTTTTTACTTCACTTACAGTAGCAGGAATAATATATGGAGTTGTTCCTATTCCGTTTGGCCTAACAGAAGGAGAGTTAAAAGTTGCTTTGTTTTGTGTAAAAAAAGAATCGCAACGAATATAATCGTTGTTAGAAAATATACGTAAGCCATTTTCTAGATATAAAGCAGCAACAGATCCTTTTTCTTTATCTGTGTTTTTATATAGTTTTGAACCCATAAGAGGTGTAAAACTTTTAAGTGTGCCTTTAGTATCTAAATTTACTATAACGCTAGACCCAAAAGTGTAGAAATAATCTAAATCCATAGTAGGAGTAGAGCCATTTTTTCTGAATTCACTTTTTTCCAATCTTTTTTCACCAATCATAAAAATATCGTCACCAACAACTTTTACATCAACAACTTCAAGACTTTTAAGATCACTTGTATTTAAAGAAGTACTCCATTTATGAATACCTATTAATTTGCTTTCAGATAAATCATATAAAAAAGCGCCATCATTATCATTGCCTTCTTCAGAATTTACCTTTATAATTCCTTTTGTACCATCCCAGAAAAACCCAACTAACATTGGCTTTCCAGTTACATTAATAAGTGACATGTCCATTGGTTGAAAACCATCGGCTGATAGTACAGAACTCTCAAAAGATTTACCATTACATTTTAAAAGATGAGTAGTTCTAGTTTTTTTATAAAAATCGGTCACTTTAGATACATATAGCTGACCTTCATTACTAACGAAAGTTTCTTCTTGATAAGCTCTTTCGCTTTCAAAACTTAACGTTTCTGAATGTTCCCAAAGGTTGTTTAGTTCAATATCATACATCCACGCCTGAACTTTTTCCTGCATCTTCTTTTCGAAAGGCATGTTAGCATATATGGCTATTTTAGACTGGTTTGGAGACACAGCAATTTGGTAATACCCAGAATTTGAATAACCTTCAATTGGTATTGAAGCTAATACTTTTTCAGCACTTACACTATTATCTTTTTGATTGTAAACTTGTGCGAATACTTGATGAGCACCAGTTTTTTTATCCATTGAGGTTGATAAGAAAATTAACTTATCATCTAATTCAATAACACGTTGCAAATCGGCAGCTCGTTGACCTAATTTAGGCAAATTGAAAGTTTTAGTTTCAATAGACTGCATCGTTTGGTCATATTTGGTTAAAACCATTGCTTTAGTATTATCCATCATTACATTGTCTAAATGATGAAGTGTCATAAATCCATAAGCAGAAGGGAATACAATATGATAAATATCTTTTTCACTTTCTTTTTTGAAGCTTGGTCCAACTTGTGTTTGGAATGTTTGGGCAAATCCAAAGTTTAAAGTAAGGATAGCAATTGCAGAGATTATTATGTTTTTTGTCATTACTTACATTTTATATACTTGCTCTTCTAAACGTGTAAATGTGTTTTTCTCGTCGTAACTTAAATCTAAATCAATACGTTTTTCTTGCATTGCAGCTAGAGTTTCTTCTGCTTGAGCTTTATCTTTTAAACTGATATCAACACGCATAAGATTGAAGAAAATCATTTTAGCAACATCTTTGTTCATTACAGCTTTTTTGTCGTTGTAATCTATTTTAGCAAGTTCGGCTTTCCAAACTTCTCTTACAGCTTCTAACTCAGATTTTGCACGTTCTCTAGTTTCTGTAGTGGCATCTTTTTTAAGTTTTCTGTAAGCAGAAAGAGCTTTAATTTTTGCGTTTTCAAGAGCGTCGTATTCTCTGTCTTTATTTTTAGGATATTCTATCATAATATTTGAAGCTACTGGTATATGACCAAATTCTTCATTTATATATGTAGATATATTTCTCATTATTTTATTAACGTTATTTTTTTCATGACGATCTAAATTAATGGTATTACTAGACGATGAGGTTAAAAATTGGAATTCGTTATCAAAAGTTTTCTCATTAATAACAGCGCTTCCTTTCATAACTTTTAATGTTGTTGGTTGACTATAAAATGTTTGTCCTCCATTATCTTGAAACACCATTTTTGAAATGTTTATAATAAACAAAACATCTGATCCTCCTTTTTCATAACCTAGTAATTCAACACCATCTGCAAGTACTTGATTATCAAAAATTAAATGGTCATCAAGGTTAGGTTGAATATATTGAGGCTCTCTAGGTTTAACATATGTTGGTTTAGAAGGTACAATAAGTTGTGGCTTTTTACCTTGGTCAGTTAATGCAAGGCGCTCTAATAACGAAAGGTCTTTAAAATCTGCCATTTCTTTGTCATAACGGGCTTCTGCCTTTTTTACTTCGTCATCATGATTAGCTAAGCGGTCTTGATATTCTGCTTCACTTTCTTTAAGAATATTACCATAGTTAGCTTTTTCAGCTTCAAAATCGGCTTTAGATTGTGCTTCTAATTCTTCAACAGTTAAGGTATAAGGTGTATCTACAATTACTTTATAAGTTTTTACCGAACTCTCTAATGGCTGATTTGGTATTCTTATATCAAAATAACTTACCTCTTCAGAGATAGCTCTTTGAGCATAAAAGTTTGTAATAGCAATACATGCGATAATAATAGTAAGTAAAGTTTTTTTCATTTTGTTTAGTTTTTTAAGGGTTGCAAAATACAATAAATATTGTTTGTTGATTTTTAATTATTATTTGATATCAGAATTTATAAATTAAAGTAAAAACATGTGTGTCGCCATTTGATGAAAATCCGACATCTACTTTGCTTTTTTCATAAGGCGTAGTAAATATATAAGTGCTACCAATGCCAACTACTGCACCTGCTAACACATCCCAAATATCATGCCATCCATCTGGTCCTTCCATTCTGCTAACGCCTACGAGAGCTGCGCCTAAATAAGCCCATTTACCATATTTCCAACCATAACGTCTTTGAATAAATGATGCTCCGGAAAAGGCCGAAGTTGTATGCCCTGAAGGAAATGCATCGTATAAGTTTCTATCTTCAGGACGTTCTTTTCGAATTATTTTTTTTAAAGAATGTGTTACTACTAAACTCGTAGCATAAGAGAATACAAATTGCTTTGTTCCATCCCAATCTTCTTTAAAAAGTGTTGTAAGACCAGCAGCTACTGGAATAGCTATTTGAAGTACATCGCCAGTATCTTCTAAAACAAACTCCCATTTTTCATGTGTGCTGTTAGGTTCTATTGTTTGCGATAAAGCTTTATTAGTAAATATAAAAAGCAAACTAATTAATAATATAGTGGTTTTATTTACCATAGGTTGATTTTTACAGGTAAGTTTAATTATAACTTTAATTCTTAAAAACTATTGTAATTAAAGTTGATATACCTGTCCTCTATGTGGTTTTAGTATATCTCTAATGGGCTTCATATCACTTTCATTCACTACAATAAAAGCTATTGCATGAAGTTCGTTTATAACTTCATTTCCTGTAGCTAATACTTCTACATTATTAATATTGATGTATTCTTTTAAGTGAATAAGATGGTGTTCAGCAATTTTACTCGCTGTAGGTCCTTTAAAATCCCAAATAAGTTTTAGTTTACGCATTTGATACAGATATACCTTTTTCCACAAAGTTTTTAAAGTCTTTCATGTACTTTAAGGATTGTTTTTTAAAAGCTTTTGGCATTAAATACGTCATAATTCGCATTGTGAAGTTTAAAGGCATAAAATCACTTACTGAGGTCCATTTTGTATAACCTTCATCTGTAGATTTAAAATAATTTTCTTGAGTATTATGAATACCTTTCATTGTATATGTGCCATGAAACTCATGTGGTAAATTGCGATGTGTTATGGTTTCAAGTAAAGTAAACTCTCTTTTATCTAATTTATAATTTAATTTCATTTTTGCACCTAATTGACCAGGATCACCAGAAACATGCTCTACAGAAACTAAACCTCTTTGCCAATGTTTCATGTTTTCGGCACTGTCAAATTTTTTAATGAATGTTTCAATTGGTACTTCAACAATTATTTCAGTAGTATATTTCATTTTTATTTTAAAAATAGAAGTTATAAAGATATACAGATTCTAAAAAATAATAGTCATTGAAAGTTCAATAGCTAAAAAATTAGTTAATTAGCAAATTAGGCTATACTTTTTATGAAAATCTTATGTTTAAAGGCATACTAAAACAATATTATGGTCGTTTCAAAAAAGCAACTTGCATAATGTGTTAATTGTGTTATTTTTGCTGTAATTGTTAATTAGTTTAAGTTATGAATTTTAAATTTTCAATATTTTTTTTGTCGCTGTTTATAACAGCAAATAGTCTTGCTCAAAAAAGCTCTGACGATGTTTTATTTACTGTTGATGACGAGCCTGTTAGTGCTACAGAGTTTGTTAGGGTTTATAATAAAAACTTAGATTTAGTTAAAGACGAATCGCAAAAAGATGTAGATACTTATTTGCAATTATTTATTAATTATAAACTTAAAATTAAAGAAGCTAAACGTTTAGGTTTAGATACAATACCTACTTATAAAAGAGAGTTTTTAGGATACAAAAAGCAATTATCTAAAAACTACATGTCTGATTCTAATGTAACTGAAGCATTAATAAAAGAGGCTTACGACAGAATGGCTTACGATATAAAAGCTAAGCATGTATTAGTTAGAATTGATGAAAACGAAAAAGACACTCTTAATGTTTATAACCAATTAATCGATTTGCGCAAACGTGTTTTGAGTGAAGGGTTTGAAAAAGTTAAAAGTGAAGTTCATGATGGTGAGACGGTTTTTGCTGAAGATTTAGGTTATTTTTCAGCTTTTAAAATGGTTTATCCTTTCGAAAATGCTGCGTTTAGTACAAAAGTAGGAGAGATTTCTATGCCTTTTAGAACCCGATTTGGTTACCATATTGTTATTGTGGAAGATAAAAGACCTACACTTGGCGAAGTTACAGTTGAGCATATAATGATAATGAACAACCAAAAAGATAGTTTGGTTAATCCTGAAGTTCGTATAAATGAAATTTATAAAAAGATTAATCAAGGTGAAAATTTTGAATCATTAGCAAAACAGTTTTCAGAAGATAAAAGTTCATCAGATAAAGGAGGTCTTCTTACTCCATTTACAGGAGGTCAATTAAGCTCACAAGAGTTTGAAAAAGTGGCGTTTAGCCTTAAAGAAAAAGGCGAAATATCTAAACCTTTTAAATCTAATTACGGTTGGCACATTATTAAGTTGATTAGTAAAGAAGGTTTGCAACCAATCGAAAAAATTAAAAATGAAGTAGAAAATAGAGTTAAAAGAGATTCACGCTCTAGCCTTATTAATGACGCTTTAGCTAGTAAGCTTAAAAAGCAATACGATGTGAAAGATAATGAGAAAGCATTAATTTATTTTGAATCTATTTTAACACCAAGTTATTTTTCTAGAGGCTGGATAGTGCCTTCTAATGTAGAAGCAAACAAAGAACTGTTTAAAGTTGGTAGTAAAACAGTATTGTATAGTGATTTTGCAAATCATTTAGCTGCAGTTCAAAAAGCTTATTTTGAAAAACAAATGGCATTTAGTGATATTATAAGAAAAGAGTATAAATCATATCAAGAAGCTGTAATATTAGCTTACCATGAAGAAAATTTAGAGTTTGTAAATGAAGATTTTGCTCAAATTTTAAAAGAATATAGAGATGGGTTGTTATTGTTTGATTTAATGGAGAAAGAAGTGTGGAGTGCAGCAATAAACGACAGCATTGGTCTAAAAACTTATTTTGAAAAAAATGCGTCTACTTATGTTTGGAATACTAGAGTAGATGTTGTTATTGCTACAGCGGCAAAACAAAAAGACATTGAAAAAGTTAAAGCCTTAATGAATAAAGATAAGTCTGATGAAGATATTAGTCAAGAATTAAACTCTGATAAAATCCAAAAGGTAATTTTTACAAAAGGACTTATGGAGACCTCTAATCAATCATTACCAATTGATTTAGAACTTAAAGAAGGTGTTTCAAAAATTTATAATTATAATGATGCCTTTCATGTAATTTTAATTAATAGTATAAAACCAGCTTCAAATAAAACTTTTGATGAGGCAAAAGGAAAAGCAACTAGCGATTATCAAGGATTTATTGAAGAAAACTGGTTAAACACGTTAAATAATCGCTACAAAGTAATAGTGAATGAAGATGTATTAACTAAGGTGAAATCTCAAATTAAAAACTAAATTAAATTGATTAAAAAAAGTCATATAACTATTCTTGTTTGCTTTTGTTCTTTATTATCATGTAATTTTTTTAAAGAATCAGATGATAGGATTCCTGTAGCGAGAGTAAACGATAATTATTTATATGAAGATGATATTAAAGGTTTAGTGGCCGAAGGAACTTCACCAAAAGACAGTATACTTGTTGTAAACGGATTCATTACGCGTTGGGCAACTCAGCTATTATTAGTTGATGGTTCTGAGCGTAACTTACCAGAAGAGCAACAACAAGAATTTATTAAACTAGTAGAGCAGTATAAAAAAGACTTATTTACAAAAGCTTATTTAGAAGCATTAGTAAACAAAACAATGGATACATTGGTGACTCCAGAAGAGGCAAAAAAAGTTTACGAAACTAATAAAGAGACCTTTAAACTAAACGAAGAGCTAATAAAATTCAGATATATAAATATTCCGCTAAATGCTCTTAATAAAGACGATATAGAAAATCGTTTTAAAAGATACACAAAAAAGGATAAGAAGTTTTTAGATTCTATCTCTGTGCAATTCAAATCTTATTCATTAAAGGATTCAACATGGATTAAGACTTCTCAAGTGATGCATAAAATTCCTGTAGTCAATGCAGAGAACAAAAAAGAACTGTTAAAAAAATCTAATTTTATACAACTCAAAGATTCTTTAAGCCTATATTTGATGCAAATTAATGATGTGTTATTGCAAAACGATTATGCGCCATTAGAGTACGTTAGACCTACCATAAATCAAATTATAATTAACAAAAGAAAATTAGAGTTAATAAAACAACTCGAAACTGATATTACAAAAGATGCAATTAAAAACAATCAATTTGAAATTTACAACTAACACTAAGTTAGCACTTACATTATTAACGCTTTTAAGTTTTAATATTAATTCGGCTCAAGAAGTTATTGAAGACAAAGTTGAAGCTAAATCAAAAAAAGACACTACAATTAATAGTAACCAACGTGTTAAAATAGATGGTGTTATTGGAGTTGTTGGAGATTATGTAATATTAGATTCTGATATTGATAAAGAATTTATTCAATTAAAGGCTAGAGGAGTTTCAACTGCAGATATTACACGTTGCCAATTATTTGGTAAATTATTAGAAGATAAATTGTACGCACATAATGCAATACAAGATAGTATTACAGTAAATGAGCTAGAAATACGCTCTAATATTGATCAACAAATTAATGCCTTCTTACAAGAAACAAATGGTTCAATGGATGAGCTTTTAAAATTTTATAATAAAGATACAGAGCAAAGTTTGCGTGAAGAAATGTTTGAAATCAATAGAGATGGAAAACTTGCGGCAGATATGCAACGTAAAATTGTTGAAGATATTGAAGTAACTCCAGAAGAAGTTAGAGAATACTTTAATAGCATACCAAAAGACGAACGTCCAATATTTGGTACAGAACTAAAAGTTGCACAAATTGTAATTATCCCAAAAGTATCTGAAGAAGAAAAGAAAAAAGTTGTAGATAGACTAAAATCTTTTAAAGCTGATATTATTGAAAATGGAGCTAGCTTTGTTTCTAAAGCGGTATTGTACTCTGATGATATAGCTTCAAGAAAAGATGGTGGAATGTATACACTTAATAGAAAACGACCACAAATGGTTAAAGAGTTTAGAGATGTTGCTTTCTCATTAGAAGAAGGCGAAATTTCAGAACCATTTGAAACAGATTTTGGATACCATATTATCTTACTAGAAAAAATTAGAGGACAAGAATATGATGTTCGTCATATATTACTTCGTCCAGAAGTAACACAAGCGTCAATTAATGAGGCAAAAGAAAAAATCAATACTATAAGACAACGTGTTATTGATGGAGAAATTACTTTTTCTGATGCAGCAAGACAGTTTAGTGACGAAAAAGAAACTAGAAATGATGGAGGACAATTAATCAACCCTCGTACTCAAGATTACAGTTTTGAGTTAACAAAAATGGATCCTGAATTATATTCTCAAATACAAAATCTTAAAGACAATGAGTTGAGTTTAGTGCTTCAAGATGAAGATAGAATTAACAGAATAAAGTTTAAAATACTTACAGTTACTGATAGAATAGATGAGCATGAGGCAAATTTTGCTAGAGATTATTTAAAAATTAAAAACTTAGCAGAACAAGATAAACAGTTTAAAGAAATTGAAAAGTGGCAAAACGAAAAAATTAAAGATACTTACATCAATATAAATGGTGAGTATAGAGATTGCGTTTTTAATAGTAACTGGTTAAAAAAAGAATAATATATGTCTGATGTAGCAGCTGTAGAACAGTTTGTAAATAAATATAAAAGTTTAAAAAACGAAGTAGCTAAAGTAATTGTTGGTCAAGATGAGGTAGTAAATCAAATCCTTATTTCAATATTTTCTGGTGGTCATGCCTTATTAATTGGTGTTCCTGGTTTAGCAAAAACGTTAATGGTTAACACCATTGCACAAGCTTTAGGTTTAGATTTCAAACGTATACAGTTTACTCCAGATTTAATGCCTAGCGATATATTAGGTAGTGAAATTTTAGACGAAAATAGACACTTTAAGTTTATAAAAGGACCAATATTTGCCAATATTATTCTGGCAGACGAGATTAACAGAACACCTCCAAAAACTCAAGCAGCATTATTAGAAGCTATGCAAGAGAGAGCTGTAACTGTTGCTGGTCATCATTACCAATTAAGTTTACCATATTTTGTATTAGCAACACAAAACCCAATTGAGCAAGAAGGGACTTATCCATTACCAGAAGCACAATTAGACCGTTTTATGTTTGCTATAAATTTAGATTACCCTTCATTTACTGAAGAAGTACAAGTTGTTAAATCGACTACAACAGATGTGCAAGCAACAGTAAATCCATTATTTTCTGCACAAGAGATTATAGATTTTCAAAAATTAATTCGTCGTATTCCAGTTGCTGATAATGTTATAGAGTATGCTGTGACTATGGTTAGCAAAACACGTCCTAATGGAACAACAGCTCCAGATTTAGTAAAAGAGTTTGTTGATTGGGGAGCAGGACCAAGAGCTTCGCAAAACTTAATTCTTGCAGCAAAAACTCATGCTGCAATTAATGGTAAATTTTCTCCTGATATCGAAAATGTGCAAGCCGTTGCTAGCGGAATACTTCGTCATAGAATTATTAAAAACTACAAAGCTGAAGCCGAAGGTATTTCAGACGATCAGATAATTAAGAGTTTATTCTAATTCAATAATATATTAATATCTTTTTTTAGTCGCTCTACATCTGTAGCAGCTAAAATATTATAAAACCCTCTTATTTGTTGTTCTCTATCAACTAGTGTAACATAACTACTATGGTAAAAATCTGTACCATCTTGGTTAGGTTTAAAGTTAGTCATGTAAAGTTCTGCTTGTAGCTTAGTGTTATCAACTGTTGAACGTAAAAACTGCCATTTGCTAGATTTAATTCCTGTAGCTTCCTGATAGTCTTTTAATATAAGAGCAGTATCATTTTCTGGATCGATAGTATGAGAAATTATTATAAAATCATTTTCGTTTTTAAATGTTTCTGCAATATCTATTAGTTGTAATCGCATAGGAGGACAAATACTTGGGCAGCGTGTAAAGAAAAAGTTAGCAATGAAAACTTTATCAGAAACTTTAAAGTCTTCATCTAACTGATTTGTAAACTCTTTGTAATTTATAGTATAGTATGATTTGTTTCCAGAACCATCAATTTTATAACTTAAAACTGGTAAGTTTTTATCATTACTATTACAACTAACTAAAAAATAAAAACAAAAAAGTAAAACTATTTTCATTATTGAGCAGGATTATAGCTTTTTAATTTTTTGTCCATTTCCTTATCGTATAAAAATACAAACATACTAGCCATCATATCTTGATTTGTTTTTGTTGTATTATTTACTGTTAGTACTAACTCATAATCATGATCTGGATAGAGCATAATACCTTCTTTACTAGAAAAATGAGTTACTTTTTTAAGACCAATTTTGTCAATATAATTTTCTGCTTTAGAAATAAATAAAGTTGAATCCAACGTTTTGTCTCTAAATGCTAGAGTTTCAGCAAAAGGATGTAAATGCGTTGCTATATGATGCATTGTTGTATTGTCTTTAAGCTGTAATTGATGAGTAATGTCATATTTGTACATTTCTTTTCCAGGGAAAACCACCCAATGTCCAGATAGACTTTCTCCATTATTATTTGTATAACTGTGGTTTTTAGTTTCAACAGGAAGGCACATGTTTGGATTGTTTTCTGTCAATCCTTCAAATGGATTTTCACTATTATATGGTAACATCACAAAAACCGTTTTACTCATTAAAGGTTTCATAGTGTTGTTATGTTTTTTGAATCCAATATTTATTTCATGCTTTAAAGAAAACGGTTCGGTTTTAATATTGTGGTTTAGAGTTTGTGTGGCTAAAAATAAATTTTCATTTGTAAAAACAGGAAATCCATACCCTTCAGGAAAGGCATATTGCTCAATACCATTGCTCATCGATGTTAATCTAGGGTATTGTTCTCCAATTCGGTTATTAAGATTCCAACGCGAATAGTGTTCACCATCATAAAAATCTACATTAGTATGACAAACATAATCGTTTGAAAGCTGGTCAATTTCATTAGTGCTAATTGCCTTTGTCTCAAAAGATGTTATCCAAACCAATTCGTTTTTTTTATAATCTAACTGAAAAGAGCTCATCACTTTTGGCCCTTCCATAGATTTGTAAATATTGTCAATAACGAAGGTTGGAGTAATTAATGAGATAGAAGAGTCTGTACTGTTAATATTCCAAGTATTATCAACCAATCCAAGCTTATGGTTTATCTGTGTTTTAACAATAGCTTTATGTCTGTTAGGTAGATTTAGATAGTAAATTCCACCAACACAAATTGCTAAAAGCAATAATAAAACTGAATATTTTAGTACATTAGTCTTCACACATTAAAAGTACTATTTTTTTATGCAAATAAATTATGACAAACGAATTTTTGGTTTAGACTTAATGCGAGCTGTGGCAATAATTTTAGTAGTGTTTTCTCATATTACTTGGATTATACCAAAAACCAAGGGATTCATTCCAGATTTAATGAGTATAGCTGGAGTTATTGGCGTAGAAATATTTTTTGTGCTTAGTGGGTTTTTAATAGGACGAATAATTTATAACTTATATCAGTCTGAAGATTTTAGTTTTAAAAGCGTGTCTTACTTTTGGGTTAGACGTTGGTTTAGAACCCTTCCTAACTATTATTTAGCTTTAATACTAAATATTGGAATTGCAATTTATATAGGAATAAAATTACCTGAAGCACTATGGCAATATGTGTTTTTTATTCAAAATTTTGCTTGGGAAACACCCTCGTTATTTATAGAGTCCTGGAGCTTGTCAATTGAAGAATTTGCATACATTATTGGTCCATTATTACTTTATTGCACTTTGTTTATAAAGACAAAATTATCAAAGGATAAGTTGTTCTTATATATAACACTTTTGATAATTATGCTATTTACAATTACAAAATTGATTTATAGTTTAAATGACCATACAAGAAGCATGGTGTATTGGAATGCTAATTTAAAAGCCGTTGTTATTTATAGAATAGATGCAATTTACTTTGGTGTTTTCGCCGCATTTATTTCTATAGTTAGACCAAATTTTTGGAAGCATATAAAATACTTAGCGTTTTTTTTAGGCGCTGTAATATTTTTAGGATTAAATGCTATTATACCAATTAAAAGACTTTTTATTGAATCTTATCCAATGTTTTGGAATGTTTGGTATTTACCAATAAATACAATAGCTATAATGCTTACTCTGCCATTATTTAGTCAGATAAATTCAGCTACCAAGTTAATATTAAAGCCTATAACCTATATTAGTCTTATTTCTTATGCAATGTATGTTTTACATTACTCAATAATACTGCAACTACTTAAATATTATTTACCATCAGATGATTTGCCAAAATTTGATAGTATCATTTATGTAATAGTCTATTTATCTATGACCATTTTTTTATCGTACTTAGTTTACAGATTTTATGAAAAGCCTATGACAGATTTAAGAGATTCTTCTGTAATTAAGAATAAATTTAAATAGATTTATTTTGTTAATTTATTATTTTATTCTATAAAAAATTATGAAATATCTAAAAATACAATGAAAAACAAATCATTCTTTGAATTATATTCATCAATTTTTAGATTTTGTTACACATTTTTAAATATGATTAAAAATTTGTAATTTTGCAACACATTAAAAACAAATATTCATCCTTTAAATAAAACTTATGGCATTTGACATTGATATGATTAAGAAAGTGTATTCAACTATGGCTGAACGTGTAGATAAAGCACGAGAAGTAGTAGGTAAACCTTTAACGCTTTCTGAAAAGATTTTATACTCGCATCTTTGGGATGGAAATCCAACAACAGCTTATGTAAGAGGTAAAGATTATGTTGATTTTGCTCCAGACAGAATTGCTTGTCAGGATGCTACTGCACAAATGGCTTTATTGCAATTTATGCAAGCAGGGAAGGCTAAAGTTGCAGTTCCTACAACAGTACATTGCGATCACTTAATTCAAGCAAAGCAAGGTGCAGCAGCAGATTTAAAGCGTGCTAATGAAACTAGTAATGAAGTTTTCGATTTCTTAGCATCAGTATCAAATAAATATGGAATAGGTTTCTGGAAGCCAGGAGCAGGAATTATTCACCAAGTAGTTCTAGAAAACTACGCATTTCCTGGAGGAATGATGATTGGTACAGATTCTCATACTGTAAATGCTGGAGGATTAGGAATGGTTGCCATTGGAGTAGGTGGAGCAGATGCTGTTGATGTTATGGCTGGAATGGCTTGGGAATTAAAATTTCCAAAACTTATTGGTGTTAAATTAACAGGAAAACTTAATGGCTGGACGTCTGCAAAGGATGTTATTCTTAAAGTTGCTGGTATTTTAACTGTAAAAGGTGGTACTGGAGCTATAGTTGAATATTTTGGAGAAGGTGCTAAAAACTTATCTTGTACAGGAAAAGGTACTATTTGTAATATGGGAGCAGAAATTGGTGCTACCACATCTACATTTGGTTATGATGCTTCAATGGAACGCTACTTACGCGCTACAGATAGAGCTGAAATAGCTGACGAAGCAAATAAAATAAAAGAAT
The DNA here is from genome assembly GCF_014641635.1 of Aquaticitalea lipolytica. Classification (GTDB taxonomy): domain Bacteria; phylum Bacteroidota; class Bacteroidia; order Flavobacteriales; family Flavobacteriaceae; genus Aquaticitalea; species Aquaticitalea lipolytica. Next base: position 255,028 of record NZ_BMIC01000003.1, read on the forward strand.
ACCTAACAGCTGATGCTGAAGTGTATGCTAATCCTGAAGCTTATTTTGATCAGGTTATTGAAATTGATTTAGATACTTTACGTCCACATCTTAATGGACCTTTTACACCAGATTTGGCAACACCAGTTGGAGAGTTAGGACCTAAAGCTAAAGCAAATGGTTGGCCAATTAAAGTAGATTGGGGACTTATTGGTTCTTGTACTAATAGTTCTTATGAAGATTTAACTCGTGCAGCTTCAATTGCTAAACAGGCAGTAGATAAAAAAATAAAAGCAAAATCTGATTTTGGAATTAATCCTGGTTCTGAACAAATTCGTTTTACGGCAGAGCGTGATGGGATTCTTAAAATATTTGAAGATTTAGATGCCACTATATTTACAAACGCATGTGGACCATGTATTGGTCAATGGGATAGGAGCGATTTAAAAGGCGATGAGAAAAATACGATTGTACATTCGTTTAATAGAAATTTCTCAAAGCGTGCTGATGGTAATCCTAATACTCATGCATTTGTTGGTTCGCCAGAAATGGTTGCTGCAATCGCAATTTCTGGACGTTTAGATTTTGATCCAATGAATGACACTTTACTAAACGAAGATGGAATTGAAGTAAAATTAGATGAGCCTAAAGGCTTAGAATTACCTCCATTAGGATTCGCAGTTGAAGATGCTGGTTACGTTGAGCCTATTGCAGATGGTAGTAAAGTAGATGTTTCTGTCAGCCCAACTTCTGAAAGACTTCAATTGCTAACGCCTTTTGAGCCAATCGGAAATGAAATTAAAGGTGCAAAATTATTGATAAAAGCATTTGGTAAATGTACAACAGACCATATTTCTATGGCAGGACCTTGGTTACGCTTTAGAGGGCATTTAGATAATATATCTAACAATATGCTAATTGGCGCTGTAAATGCTTACAATAAGAAAACAAACTTTGTAAAAAACCAATTAACTGGTGATTATGAAGGTGTTCCTGATGTGGCTCGTGCTTATAAAGCTAAAGGCATTAAATCTATAGTAGTTGGAGATCACAACTATGGTGAAGGATCTTCTCGTGAACATGCTGCAATGGAACCTAGACATTTAGGTGTAGCTGCAGTTTTAGTAAAATCGTTTGCACGTATTCACGAAACAAACCTTAAAAAACAAGGAATGTTAGGTTTAACTTTTGCAAATGAGAATGACTATGATAAAATACAAGAAGATGATACTATTAACTTCTTAGATTTAAATGAATTTTCGCCAGGAAAACCTCTTAAATTAGAGTTTTTACATAAAGATGGAAGTAAAGATGTAATTGTTGCAAACCATACTTATAATCAATCACAAATAGATTGGTTTAATGAAGGTTCTGCATTAAATTTAATTAAGAAAGAGAATGCATCTTAATTTAAAGATGTAAACTATAAATAAGAAACTCCTGAGAAATCAGGAGTTTTTTTTATGAATACATGTAAGTAAAACAAAGAGTTTTCGACTTTTTTACTACTAACAAAAACAAAAACAAAACTCATAATGAATTCTCATTGGTTTTTTGAAGATGTCAACTTATTCAATATTCTTTGTCCTCACAAATTTAAGACCTATAAAAAGGCTCATGTTTTTAATTATTATTCAAAAAAAGATTATATCTATTTTGAAGATGATTCAGCATCAAAAGTATATTTAATAGAAAAAGGAAAAGTTAAAATAGGTTACTATAACGAATCTGGCGATGAAGTTATAATTGCCATTTTAACAAAAGGTGAATTGTTTGGTGAAAAAGCAATTCTAGGTGATAATATAAGAGATGAATTTGCTCAATCTATTGAAAAGGAAACTTCTATTTGTCCTATTAGTGTTCAAACAATGTTTGATCTAATGAGAGATAATCAAACCTTTAGCTTTAAGGTGTATAAATTCTTAGGATTTAAATTCAAAAAAATGGAAAGGCGTCTTAAGTTATTACTATTTAAAGACACAAAAACAAGACTATTAGAATTTTTAGAAGATTTATGTGGCGAATATGGTCATGACTGTGAAAAAACAGGCGATAAGGTAATAGAACATCCATATACTCAAAAAGATATTGCATCATTAATAGGAACTTCAAGGCCAACGTTAAATATAATGATGAATGAATTAAAAGAGGAAAACGTTATAGATTTCAGTAGAAAGGAAATAAGAATTTTAAAAAAAATTGCTTAATGTTAGATAGCTAACATTTTACGAAAAAAGCATCTATTAATTTTGGAGTATTAACTCTAAAAAAAAAGAAATGAAAAAGATGTTTTTTGTAGTAATAGTTATAGGTTTTATGACTTTATCTTGTAGTAGCGACGACGATAATAGTGTTGCAACTTCAAATTTGACCTTAAATTTAAGTGGTTTAGAAGCTCTTGGGAGCAATTATGTTTATGAAGGATGGATAATTGTAGATGGAGCACCTGTTTCAACAGGTACATTTACTAATGTTACATTTCCTCAAACGTTTGTTGTAAATGCACAACAATTAAGTAGTGCAACAGATTTTGTTTTATCTATAGAACCAGCTACAGATCCTGATCCTATGCCAGCAGCCACTAAAGTATTATCTGGAAGTTTTTCGGGAGGAATGGCAAATGTAAATTCTAATGCGATTGTTGGGAATTTTAATAGTTCTGCAGGAAAATATATTTTAGCAACTCCAACGGATAACGATAATACTAATGAAGCAAGTGGTGTATGGTTTTTAGACAACTCTTCAGGAAGTGCTGTTGCTGGTTTAAGTTTACCAGAATTACAATCAGGCTGGAAATATGAAGGTTGGGCTGTAATTAACGGAACGCCAGTTAGTACAGGTACATTTACTAATGTTAACGCGGCTGATGATAATGCGGCTACATCGCCTTTTAAAGGCAATATTGGAAATGGTCCAGCCTATCCAGGTGAAGATTACCTTCAAAATGCTCCAACAGGACTAACGTTTCCTACAGATTTAAAAGGAGCCACTATAGTTATTTCTGTAGAGCCTAGTCCTGATAATAGCCCATTACCTTTTACACTTAAACCATTAGCCCACACAGTGCCAATTAACGCAATGAACCATACAACTATATCTATGGGAGCAGGACCTGTTACATCACTATCAGGAACTGTAACAAGATAAAGGTTTGCAAACCTTTTGTTTTTTGTTAGATTTAAAGCATAATTTCGACTTAGAGATTATGCTTTAATTTTATTAGTTATGAATATCTCTAAAAAACAGCGAAACAATATTATATTTTTAGTCATAATTGCGCTTATTTTAATTCCGCAAACTAGACAACCTATACAAATTGTATTGCATAAAGGGTTAGCGCTTTTTAGTCCAAGTATAGAAGATGAATCTGAGTTAAAAAACATCACAAATTATAATTGGAAATTAAAAGATATAAACGGAATTGCGTATAATTTTAATCAATCTGAAGGCAAAGTTGTTTTAGTGAATTTCTGGGCAACTTGGTGCCCACCCTGTATAGCAGAAATGCCAAGCATGCAAGAATTATATAATGACTATAGCGATAAAGTAGATTTTGTTTTTATATCTGATGAAGGGCAAGATGTTTTAAAAAGCTTTTTATCGAAAAAAAACTATTCATTTAATGTATATATACCATCTGAAACTCCTCAAATTAAATTATTTGAAGTAAGAAGTATTCCTAGAACATTTTTATTAAATAAGAAAGGAAAAATAATTATTGATAAGTCTGGAGCAGCAAATTGGAATAGTGAAACAGTTAGAGATAAAATAGATGCATTACTTTTGGAATAATTTCTTTTCAAGAAACTCCATCAGGAATAAATTCGTCAATATTAAAGTAAATGCATAAATAGTATCTTCAATAGGGATTGTGAATAATCTTACACTTAAGTTTTCAGAATTATTATACCAAACAACTTCATTTTCTATATAACTACCTGTTAGTATTCCATTAACTATAAAAAAAGGAATGAGCATCACTAAAAATGTAAGAAAGTATTTTCGAAGCAGTTCTATATCATATTTTAAAACTATTGGTAGTAAAATAACTGCGTATAAAAAATTAACAAAGGTGTACCATTTGTCATAATATACAAAGCATAACAACAATAGCATGGCAACACTAACTTGAGTGAGTATTGTTGTGTTTTTTTTTCTTAATTGAATACTTGGAAAATAATATATTAATGCATAATGAGTAAAAACACATGCATAAGGAATACATATAAAAAACAACCATTCTTCAATTGGTAACCCAAAAAGGCGTTCTTCTAAAAAGTAAAAATCATTAAATCCCCAAATACCATTTTTGGTAAATATTATATCCCAAGGAATAAATATTAGCATTGTTAAAGCAATGGCTATAAACAATGATTTCCATTTCTTATAAAATTTCAATTTTGGATGAAAACTAAATAAAAAGGGAATTGATAATGAACCTAAATTTAATAATAGATATAAATGATTCATTATTTACTTTTTAAAGTATTTAAAAGGGACTATTAGCATTCCAAAACATTCTCCTTCATCTTTGCCTAAATGTTTATGATGCATTTTATGAGCTCGTCTTACACCTTTAGCATACCAATTATTTGCATTTCTGAAGAGTTTAAAACGCTGATGAATAAAAATATCATGTACAATAAAATAAGTAGCTCCATAAGCCATTATTCCTAGAGCAATTGGCAAACAAAACCAAACGTTTTCATAGTTCCATAAGTAGAAGCAAATCATACTAACAATTGCATAAAAAATAAAAAAAGCATCATTACGCTCAAACCAGCTTTTATGGTCTTTTTTATGATGGTCTTTGTGTAAACTCCATAAAAATCCGTGCATAACATATTTATGTGTAAACCAAGCCATAAATTCCATGATGAAGAATGTGCCTAAAAAAATTACTATCCAATAGAGAATTTGCATACTCAAAATTACATTAAATTAAGTTGATATTTTACATAACTACGAGTTAACAGTTCTATTTTTTTATAATTTGGCACTCTAATTCGTGTTGATTTTATTTCTAAAGCTGGTGTTTTTTTTAATTTTTTTAAAAGTTGATTATAGTATCTATAAGCCATAAATACACCAAACTTAGCTTCTAGTGGAAGCTGTTTTATACCTTGCAGACCTTTAGAAAAATCATTCTCAATATCAGCAATTATTTCTTGTTTTGATGCTTCATCTAGCTTACTTAAATCAGTATTAGGAAAGTAAGTCCTGCTTAAATCTTCATAATCTGCTTTAAGATCTCTTAGAAAATTCACTTTTTGAAATGCTGATCCTAAACTCATCGCTGAGTCTTTTAACGATTCATACTTTACTACATCGCCTTTTACAAATACTTTTAAACACATTAAGCCAACAACATCAGCAGAGCCATATATATAAGCCTTGTATTCTTCAGCCGATAAATATGTGCTTTTATGCAAATCTAGTCTCATACTATCCATAAAAGAATCCACCAAATGTTTTTCAATACCGTATTTATGATACGTTTCTTGAAAAGAGTTTAAAATAGGGTTTAAACTTATTTTTTGATTTAAAGCTAACTTTAAATCATTTTCAAAATTATTAAATAGCGTTTCTTTGTCATAATCATGAAACGAATCAACAATCTCATCTGCAAATCTAACAAAGCCATAAATATTGTAAATATCTTGTCTAATTGAATTAGAAAGCATTTTTGTAGCTAAAGAAAATGATGTACTGTAAGACTTTGTGACAGTCTTACTACACTGATGAGAAACGGTATCGAATAATGCTTTCATAGATTAGTTATTATGATGTTTTTTTATAAGTTCTGCCACCAATTTTCCAGAAATTAATGAAGGTGGAACTCCAGGGCCAGGTACTGTTAATTGACCTGTAAAGTATAAATTTTTCACTTTCTTGCTTTTTAATTTAGGCCTTAAAAAAGCAGTTTGCATAAGGGTATTTGCCATTCCGTAAGCATTACCTTTATAAGAGTTATAATCTTTTACAAAATCGTTTACACAAAAACTTTCTTTAAACAGAATATGTTGTTTAACATCTTGTGATGTTAAGTTTTCAAATCGGGATATAATTTTATTGAAATATTTTTCTCTTAACTCATTTGTGTCATTTAAACCTGGTGCTAGCGGGATTAAAAATATACCAGCTTCTTTACCTTCTGGAGCAGTACTATTGTCTGTTATAGAAGGAAAACTTGCATAAAATAATGGTTCTTCTGGCCATTTTGGGTTGTCGTATATGTCTTTAGCATGCGTATCAAAATCTACATCAAAAAATAAAGTATGGTGATTTACATTTTTTATTTTTTTATCAAAGCCTACATAAAATAGGAGAGAAGAAGGTGCAAAAATCTTCTTTTCCCAATAACGCTCAGAGTATTGTCTGTATTTTTGGTCTAATAAGCGTTCTGTATGATGATAATCAGCTCCACTCAAAATAATATCGCTTATAAAAGTTTCTCCATTAGAAATTATACCAATTGCCTCACCTTTATCTACGACAATTCTATCAATTGGGTTTTGAGTTTTTATAGTTACACCTAAACTTTGAGCTAAAGTTTCCATTGCTAGAATAACTTCATACATTCCTTTTTTTGGATGAAATGTACCAATACCAAAGTCGGCATAATTCATAAAGCTATAAAATGAAGGAGTGTTGTCTGGTTTAGCACCAAGAAACAATACTGGGAATTCTAAAATTTTGCAAAGTCTGTCATTCTTAAATTCTTTCCTTACATCCTTTTTTATAGTGCTAAAAAACTGATTTATCTTTTTTATAGTAACAGGAGTCATTAATTCAAAAGGCGAAATACCTGGTCTGTATACTAAATCTTTAATCGCAACATTGTAGTTATGTTGTGCATTTGCTATAAACTTTCTAAGCTTTTTTGAACTTCCTGTTTCTTCACTTTCAAATGCAACACATATTTTTTCTAATGTATCCTCAATAGTTATATAGTCATCTTGACCAAAATAGACGCTATAAGCAGGATTTAATCTTTCGAGTTGGTAATAATCTGAAGGAAGTTTATTAAAGTCTGCAAAAAAACGTTCAAAAACATCAGGCATCCAATACCAAGTTGGTCCAATGTCAAACGTAAAACCATTTTTTTTTAATTGCCTAGCTCTTCCTCCTATAGTTTGATTTTTTTCAAATATAGTAACCTTATTTCCGTCTTTAGCTAAGTAACATGCTGCTGCGAGAGCAGAAAATCCTGAGCCAATTATTGATACCGATTTATTCATTGTTTAACAAATATACAAAAAAGTTAAACAAAATATTTTATTTGCTTAATATTTTATAGTTTTTTAACTAAACTTTCAATGGTGCTGAAAGGAGTTATTTGTTTTGGAAGTGTTTTAAAATCAAACTCTTCTAATTGTTTACCTAAAATCCAGCATTGTGAGCCGCTATTTTTTAACACTTTTTCGTTAAGTTCAACTAAATAATGTAAAATATCCTCTTTATCTGGCTTAACTGTAAAATACGAAATAAAAGTAATGTCTTGGTAAAAACTTAAAAGGTCTGTTAGATTATTTAGAGGAACACTTTGCCCAAGAAAAATACTATGGTAACCTTTAGCTATTATTTCATAATTAATAAACATAAGACCAAGTTCGTGTATTTCATTGTCTGGTAAATAGAGAACAAAAGTCTTTGAAGTTTTGTTTATATTCTTTGCTTGAAGTAATTCTGTATTTACTAAAATTTTTTGTCTAATAAGAGTTGTTATAAAATGTTCATGAGCAGGAGTTATTGAGTCTGTTTGCCATAACACTCCAATTTCTGAAAGCAGTGGAATAAAAATATTATAGAATATATCTTTGAATGACTTTTCTTTTGCAAGACTTTCATAAGTATTATAAAATAAAGCCTGATCAAAATTTAGCATTGAAAGCTTAAAAGCATTAATGGAATTTTCTTTTGAGTCTGATTTTTCAGATATTTCTTTAACTAAAAGAGGAATGCTTTCTCTTTTTAGTTTGGCTATTTTAGAAATTTTATAGCCATTATTATTTAAAAAACTCACGTTTAATAGCTTTTGCAAGCTTGCTAAATTGTAATACCTAATATTAGTTTCTGTTCTTTCTGGTTCTAGAAGGTTGTATCTTTTTTCCCAAATTCTTATTGTGTGAGCTTTTATGCCAGATAAGTTTTCAAGATCCTTAATGCTAAAAGTAGTTTGTATATTGTTCATATTTTAATTAAAAATATTAAACAAAAATAGAAAAATTAATTTATATAATAATGAAAAGAAAAAGCAAAGTGCGCACGAGAAGACTCGAACTTCCACATCCTAAACGGATACCAGCCCCTCAAGCTGGCGCGTCTACCAATTCCGCCACGTGCGCTTTATGAAGTTTAAAGGTAAAAAAAAAGTTAAGCAAAATGCTTAACTTTTTGTGACCCGACTGGGGCTCGAACCCAGGACCCCAACATTAAAAGTGTTGTGCTCTACCAACTGAGCTATCGAGTCTTTTTCTCTAACGAGGGTGCAAATATAAAGACGATTAATTTATAATGCAACGCTTTTTTAATATAAATTTGTTTTTTTTTATAAATTAATTCCTAAGGTTTTTAAAATCAATTTATAACAGATTTATGAATATTATTTTAATTGGATATATGGGCTCTGGAAAATCTACAATTGGTAAGAAATTATCACAAATTTTAGATTTTGAATATGTAGATTTAGACAATTATATTGAAGAAAAAGAAAAGAATACTATTTCAGGTATTTTTAAAACAAAAGGCGAAATTTATTTCAGAAAAATTGAAAAGAAATATTTAGAAGAAGTTTTAATATTGCCTAATAGTGTAATTTCTTTAGGTGGAGGAACCCCTTGTTATGGCGATAATATGAAATTGATAACTGAGGCTGAAGATTCTAAAAGCGTTTATTTAAAGGCATCAATACCTCAATTAGTAATGCGTTTAAAAGATGAGAAAAATAAAAGGCCATTAATTTCTCATCTAAAGAGTGAAGAGCAACTTGTTGAATTTATTGGCAAACATTTATTTGAAAGATCTGTTTTTTACAACCAATCTAATGTTACCTTATCAGTAGATAATAAATCTGTTAACAGTATTGTTGAAGAGGTAATTTTACAGTTATTTTAAATACGCTTCAAACTGTTTTCCGTCTAAAACGACTTCTACATGTTCATTTAGAGAAGTGGAAAGTGAAATGCCTTTAAAATCTGCCTTTACAGGATATTTCTTATGGTTTCTATTTACTAATACTGCAGTTTTGAATTGTTTAAGAGGGACATTTAAAAAATGCTTAACACCATAAATTAAAGTACTTCCAGAGTTTAAAACATCATCAATTAATACTATAGATTTATTTTTATAGTCTTCAGTCACCAAAGAAGTTTTTACTTCAGATAATGGATTTTTCTTGTCAATTACAACTTTACAAAGTGTAGATTTTAAATCTGATATTTTATCTAAATTAGATTTTAATTTTTTTGCAAACAAATAACCGTTGGAATCAATACCAGCTAAGATAACTTCATTTTCATCAACATTGCTTTCATAAATTTGATAAGCAATTCGTTTAATTTTATGATTAATTTCTTGGTGATTAAGGATTATGTGTTTGTTTACAGCCATCTTTAGTTAGTTTTTTCAAAGATAAAAAAGAGTTCTCTATTCTCTCTTGGTTTTATTGAATTATATGAAGGCTCAAGTGTTTTAATACTAAAAAATTTTGAAAACCTATTTATATATTCCAATTTGCTTCCGCCAAAAGGAGGACCATCTTCTGTAAGTTCAAAATCAAATAATAAGCCAATCAACTTTCCATTTTTTACTAATAACTTATTCATTTGTTTAATATAATCTTCACGCAATTCTGGATTTAAAGCACAAAAGAAAGTTTGTTCAATAATTAAATCGAAAGTATCATTTAGGTTAAAGAAATCGGAATGTATTATTTGATTTTCAGGAAATTCTGGAACTCTTCTTTTAAAATTGTTTAAAGGCATTTCAGCAATATCTAGAATATAAGTGTTTTTAAATCCTTTTTTCCAAAGATATTCAGCTTCAAAACTATTTCCTGCTCCAGGGATTAAAATTTTTAAATCAAAATTTTCTAATTGATTAATATAGGATTCAATAGGAGTAGAGATGTCACCAATATCCCAACCAGTGTCATTGCTTTTATACCTTTCTTCCCAAAAGAGTTTATTAAGCTTATTCTTTTTCATCATAAAAATCGTCAATATCTCTTCGGTCTTTTTTTGTCGGTCTTCCAGCGCCTTTTTTTCTGTAATAGTCTTTAGAATATTTTAAAAGTTCTTGTGCTGCAAAGGCTTCTTTAGGAGTAGTGTCTACCCTGTAAATGTCAACTAATTTTGCTCCAACTCTATTTGGAGGTAAGTCATTTACTGTAAGTTGATACCAAATTTGGTCTTTTCTAAGTTCAATTTTATCGGTTGGATATACCTCTCTACTTGGCTTTACAACCTGTTCATTAACTTTAATATGTCCTTTTTTACAAGCTTCTGTTGCTAAGCTTCTTGTTTTGTAATATCTCACACACCAAAGGAATTTATCTACTCGCATATTAAAATTATAAAAACAACGTTAATGTTGTTGTACAAAAATATTATAAAATCGTATCTTGCGACAAAAATACGCAATAATGAAATTAGGAAAATTAACTTTATTAGTTTTTGGTTTAATGGTTACATTTTCATCATGTAAAAAAGATGATGATAGTTATGTGCCTCCTGTAGAAAGAGATCGAACAGAGCAGCAAGCAGCTGACAAAGATTCTTTACTCCTTTATTTACAAACGCATTATTATAATTCTTCAGTATTTGAATCTGGAACGAATCATACTATATCAGAAATCATTATTTCTGAATTGCCTAAAGATGCCGCAGGTAATTATTTGCCATTACCAGATCCTGCGAATAATACTTTGTTAATAGATGATGTTACTATTTTAACTACTACTTACTTAGAAACAGAATACGAGTATTATGTTTTAAATTTGAACCAAGGTGGTGGAGTTGCTCCTAAGTTTTCATATGACGTTAGAGTTAATTATTCAGGTAATTTATTAGACGAAGAAATTTTTGATAGTACAGTAACCCCAACAACCATAGATTTATTAAACCTTATTCAAGGTTGGAGATTAATTATGCCTACATTTAATACTGCTGAAAGCTATGTAGAAAATGGTGACGGAACTGTTAGTTATGATAATTATGGTCTTGGTGTAATGTTTTTGCCTTCTGGTTTAGCATATTATGCCTCACCTCCTTTTGGAGTTACTGCTTATGCTAATTTAATTTTTAAGTTTGAATTATTTCAAACAGAAATGAATGATCATGATGAAGATGGTATTCCTTCTCATATTGAAGATTTAGATGGTGATGAGAACCCTTTTAATGATGATACAGATGCGGATGATATACCTAATCTTTTAGATTTAGATGACGATGGAGATGGTGTTTTAACTATTAATGAGCTACAGAAAACTACATATACCGTAGACACCAATATGGGAGAACAAGAACCGGTTTTAGCTGCTGGCGAATATGAAAGAAGTAGAACTGTTAGTAATGGAATAATAACTATTAAAACTGTTAAAACAGTAGATTCAGATACTAATGGTGTTGCTGATTATTTACAGTCATCAATTACAATAAATTACAATCAATAAGATTTTAAGTAATAAAATAAAAGCCACTTAATTATTAAGTGGCTTTTTTGTTTTTATAGTCCTACAGATAAACTCAATATAAGTTGATCTGGTCTAGTATCAATTCTACTTGCAGTACTAGAGCCTAAGTTGCTATTTATAAAAGTAGCTTCATTATCATTAAAGCCTCTTTCATACCTTACATCTATACCTATGTTTTTGAAGTTTAGACCAATTCCAAAGTTAAGTCCTATAGTAAAATCATCGTGTACATTATCTATGGTGATACCATCAAACTCAGAATCAATAATATATTGTAATGATGGTCCTCCAAAGACACTAACAGGGCCTAAAATTTTTACACCAACTAAAAGAGGTGCGTCAAATTTTTTCATTATAAAATCATCATTATTATAATCACTTTTTGTGTAAGTATAAATGAGTTCAGGTTTAAAATAAAGTTTGTTACCTATTTTGCCAAAAAGTCCTAAATGGTAGCCAATGTTTCTATCTGGATGCTGTGCATTATCTCCAATAGATTCAAAATAATCACCATTAGCATTATAATTTAATCCGCCTTTAATACCAAAGCCGCTTCCAACTTGAGCAAAAGACGTAAAGCATAAGAAAGAAAATAAAACTGTACTAAAAATCAATTTTTTCATAATATTCGTTTTAAGATTTGATTTGTATAATCAAAAACGCTGCCAAACAAATATTATTTTCTTTTCATTACTTTTTCAACAGCTTTAACTATTGCAGCACTATTTAATCCGTATTTATCCATTAGCTGAGCTGGAGTTCCTGACTCACCAAAAGTATCATTTGTTGCAACAAATTCTTGTGGTGTTGGTTTGTGCTTAGCTAAAACGCGAGCAACACTCTCTCCTAAACCACCTAAATAATTATGCTCTTCAGCAGTAACAATACAACCAGTTTTAGTTACAGAATCTAAAATGGCTTTATCGTCTAGAGGTTTTATAGTATGAATATTTATGACCTCGGCAGATATACCTTTTTCATTTAAAGTTTTGGCTGCTTCTAAAGCTTCCCATACTAAATGACCAGTAGCAACAATAGTTACATCTGTTCCTTCAATTAAATGTAAAGCCTTACCAATTTCAAATTTTTGATTTTCTGGAGTAAAGTTAGCTACACTAGGTCTTCCAAAACGAAGGTAAACTGGGCCATGATGTTCAGCAATAGCAATTGTTGCTGCTTTAGTTTGATTATAATCACAAGGATTAATAACCGTCATTCCTGGCAGCATTTTCATTAAACCAATATCTTCTAATATTTGGTGAGTTGCACCATCTTCACCTAGTGTTAAACCAGCATGAGAAGCACATATTTTAACGTTTTTGTCAGAATAAGCAACACTTTGTCTTATTTGGTCATAAACTCTTCCTGTTGAGAAATTTGCAAAAGTTCCTGTAAAAGGAATTTTTCCACCAATAGTTAAACCTGCAGCTAAGCCAATCATATTTGCTTCTGCGATTCCAACCTGAAAAAAGCGTTCAGGATGATTCTTTTTAAAATCATCCATTTTTAAAGAACCAATTAAATCAGCACAAAGTGCGACAACATTTTCGTTAGTTTTTCCTAATTCAGTTAATCCTGCTCCAAAACCTGAGCGTGTATCTTTATTTCCTGTATTTGTATATGTTTTCATTTGTCTTTTTTAATTGATGATTAATAATCTCCTAAAGTCTCAGCGTTTTGAGCTAAACCAATGGCTAATTGCTCATCATTTGGTGCTTTACCATGCCATGCATGAGTATGCATCATAAAATCTACACCGTTACCCATTACAGTTTTTAATAGCACACAAACTGGTTTTCCTTTTCCAGTTTTAGATTTCGCCTCAGTCATTCCTTTTAGAATGGCATCTATATTATTACCTTCTTCAATTTCAATAACAACCCATCCAAAAGCTTCAAACTTACCTTTAATACTTCCCATTGGCAATACATCATCAGTAGAACCGTCGATTTGCTGACCATTTAAATCAACTGTACAAATAATATTATCTACTTTTTTTGCAGCAGCATACATTATTGCTTCCCAATTTTGACCTTCTTGTAATTCGCCATCACCATGAAGACTATATATTAAGTGGCTATCATTGTTTAATTTTTTTGCTTGTGCAGCACCAAGAGCAACACTCATTCCTTGTCCTAGCGACCCTGAAGCTATTCTTATTCCTGGTAAACCCTCGTGCGTTGTAGGATGTCCTTGTAAACGAGAATTTATTAATCGAAAAGTATTTAATTCTTCAACTTCAAAATAACCTGCTCTGGCAAGTACACTGTAATAAACAGGTGAAATATGTCCATTAGAAAGGAAGAAAATATCTTCTCCAATACCATCCATATTAAATCCATCTTTTCTATCCATAATTTCATTAAATAAGGCTACAAAAAACTCTGCACATCCTAATGAACCTCCTGGATGACCAGAATTAACCTTGTGTACCATTCTTAAGATATCTCTCCTTACTTGAATGACTAAATCTTCTAATTGTTGTGTGTTTGACATATAATTACTGTTAGTTTTTTCAGTTGCAAAAATAAAGTTTTATAACCCTTAAACAAAGTGTGTATATGTGCACTTATTAACGAATTTTGGTGTTTTGCTAACAATTTTGATTTTATTAAGAAACAAAGTGATAGAGTTATTTATCTTTGCCACCTATGAAATTTGAATTAAAAGCAAAAGACTCGCAAAGTAAAGCTAGAGCAGGAGTAATGACAACAGATCATGGCGTTATTGAAACGCCTATTTTTATGCCTGTTGGTACAGTTGCTTCTGTGAAAGGAGTGCATCAACGTGAGCTGAAAAATGATATTAATCCTGATATTATCTTAGGAAATACATATCACTTATATCTACGACCACAAACAGCTATATTAGAGCAGGCAGGTGGACTTCATAAGTTTATGAATTGGGATAGAAATATTCTGACAGATTCTGGAGGTTATCAAGTATATTCTTTATCGTCAAGAAGAAAAATAAAAGAAGAAGGTGTTAAATTTAAATCGCACATTGATGGTAGCTATCATGTGTTTACGCCAGAAAACGTAATGGAAATTCAGCGAACAATAGGTGCTGATATTATCATGGCGTTTGATGAATGTACACCATATCCTTGTGATTATCGTTATGCACAACGTAGTATGCATATGACACATCGTTGGTTAGACAGATGTATTAATCATCTCGATAAATTGCCTTATAAATATGGATATGAGCAAACTTTTTTTCCAATTGTTCAAGGAAGTACTTATAAAGATTTGCGCCAACAATCTGCAGAATATATAGCAAATGCAGGCGCTCAAGGTAATGCAATTGGAGGGTTGTCTGTTGGAGAACCAGCAGAAGAAATGTATGCGATGACAGAGGTTGTAACTGCAATCTTACCAGAAGAAAAGCCTAGATACTTAATGGGTGTTGGAACACCAATCAATATTCTCGAAAATATTGCGTTAGGTATAGATATGTTTGATTGTGTGATGCCTACGCGTAATGCAAGAAACGGTATGTTATTTACTGCACATGGCTCAATTAATATTAAAAACAAAAAATGGGAAGCCGATTTTTCTCCAGTTGATGAAATGGGAATTACCTTTGTAGATACAGATTATACTAAAGCTTATTTACGTCATTTATTTACTGTAAATGAAAGATTAGGAGCTCAAATAGCAACAATACATAATCTTGGGTTTTATTTATGGTTGGTTAGAGAGGCTAGAAAACATATATTAGCAGGAGATTTTAGAACTTGGAAAGATATGATGGTAAAACAAATGGATAATCGTTTGTAAAGAATGAAGATACTTGATTGGTACATACTTAAACGGTATTTATTCACGTTTTTAATGATGCTGTTGCTGTTTATACCTATAGGTATAACTATAAACCTTGCTGAGAAAATTGGTAAAATATTAGAGAATAATGTGCCGTTTGGAGAGGTAGCAATGTACTATCTAAACTTTACAATCTATTTTGCAAACCTATTATTTCCCTTATTCTTGTTTTTGTCTGTTATTTGGTTTACTTCAAAACTTGCAAATAATACAGAAATTGTAGCTTTTTTAAGCTCAGGAGTGTCCTTTTCAAGATTTTTAAGACCTTATTTAATTGGAGCATCTATTGTTGCAATTATGGCATTAATTCTAGGATTATATTTAGCGCCAAAAGCGAGTAGTGGGTATAATCAGTTTATTTACAAACACTTAAAATCTGGTAATCAGCAATTGTTACAAACTCAAAATATCTATAGACAGATAAATGATAACGATTATATATATGTAAGCAATTTTGACGTTAGTCAAAAAACAGGAAATAATTTTACTTACGAACATTTTGAAGGCAATAAACTTAAGTATAAAATTTTTGCTAACGCAATAACTTTTTCTGAGAAGGATAGTACATATCGCTTATTTAATTATGTAAAGAGAAAAATTGGTGATAATAATGATGTCATTGAGACCATAAGAAGAAAAGATACTGTTTTTACTTTCGATTTAGAAGATTTAACACCTGTTGAATATATCGCTGAGACTTTACAGTATGGGGAACTTAACAGTTTTATAAAAAAAGAAAAAGAACGAGGTTCTTCAAATATTGGCCGCTATGAAGTGGTTTTGTATAAAAAATGGAGTTTGCCTGTTTCTATTTTCATATTAACAATTATTGCAGTTGCAGTATCTTCAATTAAGCGACGAGGAGGAATGGGTGTGAATTTGGCTTTTGGTATTTGTATCGCAATGGTATTTGTTTTTTTTGACAAAGTATTTGGTGTTATGGCATCTCAATCAGATTTTCCACCAATAATTGCAGTGTGGTTTCCAAATGTTATTTTTGGTATTTTAGCGATATATCTTCTGTACAATGCAAAACGCTAAACTAAAAAATTATCTGCACTTACATTTTTTAGTATTTATTGCAGGTTTTACAGCCATTTTAGGAGAATTAATTTCAATTGGATCTATACCACTTGTATGGTATAGAATGTTAATAGCAGGAGTTTTAATGTTGATATACATTAAAATTATTAAGATAAAAATTGCTATTGACAAACGTACAATGATCAAGTTTTTTGCTGCAGGTATAATCATCGCTTTGCATTGGATAACTTTTTTTGAAGCAATTAAACAATCCAACATATCTATAACATTAGCTATGTTTTCAACTGGAGCCTTTTTTGCATCTTTTGTTGAACCAATAATTTATAAAAGACGTATAATTTGGTACGAAATTTTGTTTGGAATTATAGTTATAATAGGCGTCTTTTTAATTACTCAAAGCGAAATAAAATATATTAATGGAATACTACTAGGTATTTCATCAGCATTATTTTCTACATTATTTGCTGTTATAAATGGTAAGTTTATTGAAAAACATAGCGCAACAGTTATTTCATTTTATGAGTTTATAAGTGGTGTCTTTTTTATAACTCTTTTTATACTTTTTTTTAAAGGAGGGTTTTCTGTTGAATTTTTTATTCTATCATCTTCAGATTGGATATATCTATTCATATTAGCTTCAATATGTACAGCTTATGCTTTTATTGGCGCAGTACATGTTATGAAACTAATAAGCCCATATACAGTTATTTTATCGTATAATCTTGAGCCTATTTATGGAATTGCATTAGCATTATTATTATTTCCTGCAACCGAAACAATGAGTCCTCAATTCTATTACGGAGCCATCTTAATATTAATTACTGTGCTATTAGATGGCGTTTTTAAAAATTTTAAGATTAGAAAAAGAAAGAGAATAATATCAACTAAAGACAATTAAATTTTTGAATTCTCTTTGATATTAATTAAATTTAATACCAGACCAATTGTAAGTTATATTTCGTTAGTTTCATTCTAGTAAAAACGAAAAATTTATGTAGGTTTGTATGCTAACTAAAATTAAACTTAATTCTATGGAATATCTAGAATTTGAGCTTCCAATCAAAGAACTCCAGGAGCAATTAGAAAAATGCCAAATCATTGGAGAAGAAAGTGAAGTTGATGTTACTGAAACATGTAAACAGATAGAAGAGAAACTTTTAAAAACAAAAAAAGAGATTTATAAAAACCTAACTGCATGGCAACGTGTTCAGTTATCTCGCCATCCTAATCGTCCTTATACTTTAGACTACATTAAAGCACTTTGTGGTGATTCTTTTTTAGAATTGCATGGTGATAGAAATGTAAAAGACGATAAAGCAATGATTGGTGGCCTTGGTAAAATAGGTGATCAAACATATATGTTTGTTGGTCAACAAAAAGGTTATAATACCAAAACTAGACAATATAGAAATTTTGGGATGTCTAATCCAGAAGGATATCGTAAAGCATTACGATTAATGAAGTCTGCTGAAAAATTTAATATTCCAGTAGTAACTTTAATAGACACTCCTGGTGCATATCCTGGGTTAGAAGCTGAAGAGCGTGGTCAAGGAGAAGCAATTGCACGTAATATATTAGAAATGACAAGGCTTAAAGTGCCTATTATTTGTGTAATTATTGGAGAAGGTGCTTCAGGTGGTGCATTAGGTATTGGTGTAGGAGATAGAGTATTGATGTTAGAAAATACTTGGTATTCTGTTATTTCTCCAGAATCTTGTTCATCAATTTTATGGAGAAGTTGGGAGTATAAAGAGCAAGCGGCAGAAGCCCTTAAACTTACAGCTCCAGATATGAAAAAGCTTAAACTAGTTGATGATATTATCAAAGAGCCTTTAGGAGGAGCACATATTGATAGAGAAAAAACATTTTTAACTGTAAGAGACGCAATTGAAAAAAATTACAACCAACTTAAAAACTTATCACCAAAAGAATTGGTAAAAGAGCGTATGGATAAATATGCTAATATGGGAGTTTTTAAAGGCTAATTTTTTCTTTGCCATATAAAAATCTAAACTGAAGCCTAACATCTTCAGTTTTTTTATCGCTATTAACAATATTTTTAAGTTATTAACAGTTAAATTGTTGAAGAGTTGTTAAGATTGTGCTTTCTAAAAATAATGCTTTTCTTAACAATTTATTTACATTCGCATTCATGAAACAACCAAACCAAATACAAGGCTATAAAGTTGATAAAAGCACTATTATAAGCTTAGAAAAAGGTAAAATCCCTCCGCAAGCCATTGATTTAGAAGAGGTTGTGTTAGGAGCGATGATGATTGATAAAAAAGGTGTCGACGAGGTAATTGACATTTTAAGCGCAGATGCTTTTTACAAAGATGCTCATAAACATATCTTTGAGGCAATTTTCAAATTATTTGAAAACAGTGAGCCTGTCGACTTATTAACTGTTTCAAGTCAGCTTAAAAAAGATTCAAAATTAGAGTTGGTTGGAGGTGATTTTTACCTCATTTCATTAACTCAAAGAGTATCATCATCTGCTCATATTGAGTTTCATGCTCGTATTATTCTTCAAAAATATATTCAACGAAGTTTAATCAAAATTTCTAGTGAAATTATTGAAGATTCTTATGACGAAACAAAAGATGTTTTTGATCTTTTAGATAATGCCGAGGCCAAGCTTTACGAAGTTACTCAAGGCAATATTAAAAAATCTACAGAAACAGCTCAGAGTTTGGTAATTCAAGCAAAGAAAAAAATTGAAGATATTTCTAATAAAGAGGGATTAAGTGGAATTCCTTCTGGGTTTACAAAACTTGATAAATTAACTTCTGGTTGGCAAGAAAGTGATTTAATAATTGTTGCTGCACGTCCTGGTATGGGTAAAACAGCCCTAACACTTTCTATGGCTCGAAATATTGCTGTAAACAGCAATATTCCTGTGGCTTTTTTCTCTTTAGAGATGTCGTCTGTACAATTAATAACTCGTTTAATATCGAGTGAAACAGGACTATCTTCAGAAAAACTACGTACAGGAAAGCTAGAGAAGCATGAATGGGAGCAATTAAACGTTAAAGTAAAAACATTAGAAAAAGCACCTCTATTTATTGACGATACACCTTCATTATCTATTTTCGACCTTCGTGCAAAGGCAAGACGTTTAGCGTCACAATATGGAATTAAAATGATTATTATTGACTACTTGCAGTTAATGACAGCTGGAGGAAGTCAAAAAGGAGGAAATAGAGAACAAGAAATTTCTACAATTTCAAGAAACCTAAAAGCTCTAGCAAAGGAGCTAAGTGTTCCAGTTATAGCCTTATCTCAATTATCTCGTGCTGTAGAAACAAGAGGAGGAAGCAAACGCCCTTTACTTTCCGATTTACGTGAATCTGGAGCTATTGAGCAAGATGCAGACATTGTTTCGTTTATTTATAGACCAGAATACTACAAAATTGATGAATGGGATGATGAAGAGCATACACCAACTGAGGGTCAAGCAGAATTTATTGTTGCTAAACACAGAAATGGTGGATTAGAAAACATACGCTTAAAGTTTATTGGGCACCTTGGTAAGTTTGATAATTTAGATGATTTTGACACACCTTTTGGAGAGTTTCATAGCAAAATGAATGCAGCCGCAAATGACGATACTTTTAAAACAAGTCATTTTCCATCTCCAAGTGATGCTTTTGATGCTCCATCTCTAGACGACGATGAGGATAACGATGTTCCTTTTTAAAAATAAACTTAACTTTTTCTTTCAATAAATACAAAGTTAAAAAGTTATATTTGTTGGCTTTTAAAAGAAAACAATTGCCTCATGGATAAAACACGTACTACAAATATTTTATTACTCATTTTAGTAATTCCAGTCATATTTTATTTGCTTAAAATTTTATCGTTTATCTTTATTCCATTGGTGTCATCAATGTTTATTGCCTTATTGTTTTTGCCATTATTACGATGGTTGGGTAAACGTGGTGTTCCAAAAGTTATAAGCGTTTTTATAGTTATTTTAATTATTCTTGGAGGTTTGGCTATAACAGCAGAATTAATTCATCTGTCTAGCAAACAAATAATGTCATCAGATAGTACCTTTTTTCAGCAAGCTGAAGATAAATTAGCAGCATTAACAATTTCATTAGAAGAGTTTTTTGGTGTTCAATTGCAAAAAGAGGGAAACATAATGACTCAAATTTTACAAAAAGACAATTTAGGTTCTATATTTGGTTATGTTAGCAATTTTTTGAGCATGGCTTTAATGACTTCGTTTTTTGTGGTTTTATGGTTGTCAGAATCTATAAATGTTCAAAAACTGATGAATGCTACACTTCTAAAACAAAAGCACGCTTCAGTAAAAACGTTTCGTAAAATTGAAAAAGACCTTATTAAGTTTATTAAAGTAAAGTTTTTAGTAAGTCTAGGTACAGGAATAGGTATAGGTTTAGCCTGTGTGTATTTCGATGTTAGTTTTCCAATTTTTTGGGGACTTTTCGCTTTTGTTATCAATTTTGTGCAAATGATAGGCTCTTTTATATCTGTAATTGCTTTGGCTATTTTTGCCTTTGTTGAAATACAACTTATGGGTACTCTTTTCTTTTTTATACTATCAATCACATTAGTTCAAGTGGTTTTTGGAGGTATTTTAGAACCTATTTTTATGGGGAAATCATTCTCCATAAACATTATTACTGTACTAGTAATGCTTATGTTTTGGGGCTTTATTTGGGGAATACCAGGTATGATTATGTCAATACCAATAACTGTTTTTATTAAAATTATTTTAGAGCAGTTTCCAAACACTAAAGTTATTGCAAGCTTACTTTCTGGCAATGAGCTAAAAATCAAGTAATTTTTTAATGTATTTATGATTTTACAAATTTTATTTGTTATAGTTAGGAATCCTAACTATATTTGTTTTGCAATAATGCAATTTACCAAAAACTCACTATTATGAAAAAATCAGTTTTTTATCATGCAGGCTGTCCAGTTTGTGTAAGCGCAGAGCACGATATTATTAATTTAGTAGGACCTTCAAACGTTGAAATTGTACATTTAGGTGAAGACAAATCAAAGATTTCGCAAGCCGAAAAGGCAGGAGTGAAGTCTGTTCCAGCTTTGTTAACACCAAATGGCCATGTGTTACACATCAATTTTGGGGCATCTTTAGATGCAGTTAAAGGATAATTGTATCATTTAAAAAGTTAGGATTCTTTTTATTGAAAATGAATCCTAACTTTTAAAAACACATAATTATGTATATATCTGTTTGGGACACCTATGTTCAACGACAAGATGGTAAAGTCATGCACTTTGATATTCTTGTACCACATGATTTGAAAGATACTTCTAAAATTTTTAGCTTTGGAAAAGACTATTTACAATCAAAACCATTTAAAACAGGAGAATTAACTTCCAGAGAGTGTCAGTTTTGCCATATTGAAAAGGCATCTGAAGAAGTTATAGCATCAATCAATAACAAAGGTTATTTTATTTTAGAAATGCAAAACTGCAATTAACATTGCAATAAATTCATTAGGTTTGTTAAGTTTCAAACTTAGCGACTTTTTATGGGAAAAAGTATATTCAATATCGAACATCAACAAACTAACCTTTCAAGTAAAATAGTAGTTGGTTTGGAACGCATTTCTGAAGTTTTTAGAGTATTGCTTTGGGAACATGCAAAGGCTAATGGATTGAGTCCGATACAAATTCAAATCTTAGTATTTATAGCCAATCATAAGGCAGAATATTGCACTGTTAGTTATCTTGCTAGTGAATTTAATATTACCAAGCCAACGATTAGTGATGCCATTAAAGCGCTTGAAAAAAAGAAGCTTATAGAGAAGGATTATTCTTCATCAGACAGTCGTAGCTATACTGTTTTTCTATCAGAAAAAGGCAAATCGGTAGTATTTCAAACGGAGCAATTTGCAAACCCTATTAAAGATCAATTGAGTGTTATTGATAATGTAGATTTAGATCAATTGTATCTAACAATAACTCAATTAATTTATGGGCTGAATCGTTCTGGCTTGTTGACTGTTCAACGCATGTGTTATGCATGCAAGTTTCATAGCAAAACAGAAAATGGGCATTTTTGTAACTATTTGAATACCGAACTTCAACATTCAGACATCAGAATTGATTGTCCAGAATTTGAAGTACAATTATAAATAAACTCTAATATTTCCTTAAAGTATTTCAGTGAGCTCTAATTTTTGAGTATATTTCGTCTATGAAGAAGATAGTTGCTTTATTATTATTCCTGTTTATTTCAGCAAATACTTTTGCGTCTTATATTCTTATTCCAATGGATGCTGAAGGACAAAAAAATCATTTAAAAGCCTACGGAGTTACCTATTGGACACTCGAAAAACAATTAAAAGTAAAATGGTTACTTAATTACAGAGGTGGTTCGTTTTTATTACCAGATGCAGAAGATATTCAACGCGAATGCCAGATAAGAGGTGTTTCTTATGAAGTTATTTCCAATTCTAAAGCCGAAGAAATACTTGAGCTTATCAGTAGTCCATCACAAAACATGGAAGCTGTAGTACTTGAAAAAGCACCCAAAATTGCTGTTTACTCTCCAAAAGGGAACTTACCTTGGGATGATGCAGTTACAATGGTGTTAACCTATGCTGAGATACCTTACGATGTTATATATGATGAAGAGGTATTAAGTGATGCATTACTACTTTATGATTGGCTTCATTTACATCATGAAGATTTCACAGGTCAATATGGAAAATTTTATAGAGCATATAAATCAGCAGCATGGTATATTGAGGAAAAAAATGCAGCTGAGACACTGACTGCTAAATTAGGATATTCTAAAGTCTCTGAAGAAAAACTAGCTGTAGCCTTAAAAATCAGAGATTATGTAATAGGAGGAGGCTTTATGTTTGCTATGTGTAGTGCAACCGATAGTTTTGATATAGCTCTCTCAGCAGAAGGTGTAGATATTTGCGAACCAATGTTTGATGGCGATGGGAGTGATGCTAATTATCAAAGTAAAATAGATTACAACAAAACCTTTGCATTTAAAGATTTTATATTAGAGCGCAATCCAAACATTTATGAATTTTCGTCAATAGATATGACTAACAAGCGCCAAATCCCACCAACTACAGATTATTTTACATTAATGGATTTCTCAGCAAAATGGGACCCAGTTCCAACCATGCTAAACCAAAATCATACTGCCTTAGTAAAAGGGTTTATGGGTCAAACAACTTCATTTACTCGAAATGAAATTAAGTCTAACGTGCTAGTATTGGGTGAAAATAAATCTAACAGTGAGGCCAAGTATATACATGGCATAAAAGGCAAAGGTTTTTTTACGTTTTACGGAGGTCATGACCCAGAAGATTACACGCATAGAGTAGGAGATCCAAAAACAGAACTCGATTTGCATCCAACATCACCAGGATACAGGCTTATTTTAAATAATGTCTTGTTTCCAGCTGCTAAGAAAAAGAAACAAAAAACTTAGTGTTTTTAGGGCGTTACCTCAATTATCATTGAGGTCGTGTTTTTCGTTATATCTTTTTATAGTATGTATAAAAAGGAAGCCACTACAACCACTAACACAAAAAAAAATCCGGTTCAATTAAGAACCGGATTTTTATATAAACGAAAAGTTGTTATTGTTTTGGCGAAACGCCTATTTTTTTACTTTTTTTGCAATGGCTTCAAAAGCTTCTGGGTTGTTCATCGCTAAATCTGCAAGAACTTTACGGTTCAATTCGATATTATTAGCTTTAATTCCACCCATAAATTTTGAATAAGACATTCCGTGTAATCTAGCTGCAGCGTTAATACGCGTAATCCATAATGAACGGAAATTTCTCTTATTTACTCTACGGTCTCTATACGAATATAACATCGCTTTATCAACCGCATTTTTTGCTACTGTCCAAACGTTTTTACGTCTTCCAAAGTAACCTTTTGCTTGCTTAAGAACCTTTTTTCTTCTGGCTCTTTTTGCTACTGAATTTACTGATCTTGGCATTTTTTAATTGTTTTTTTGTAGTAGGCGGTCTTTAAGACACTTGCTAAATATTATTTGCCTAACTCCAGGGTTTATAAATTTGTTTTAACCAATTAAAATAATATTACTTTAAACGTAACATTATTTTAACATTATTCTCGTCTGCTGCATGCACTAAAGTGTCATGTGTTAGAGCAAGTTTACGCTTTTTAGATTTTTTAGTCAAAATATGACTTTTAAAAGCGTGCTTTCTTTTAATCTTACCAGTGCCAGTTAGTTTAAAACGTTTCTTAGCACTTGATTTAGTTTTCATTTTCGGCATTTTCTCCTAATTTTAATTTACTTTTCGCTTATTATCTTTATACTGAATTAATCTCAGTAACTATTTTCCTTTTTTTGGCGAAATAAACATAGTCATACGTTTACCTTCCAATCTTGGCATTTGTTCTACTTTACCAAACTCTTCAAGATCTTGAGCCAATTTTAATAATAAAATTTGACCTTGCTCTTTAAATACAATCGAACGTCCTTTAAAGAATACAAAAGCTTTTAGCTTAGCACCTTCTTTTAAAAACTTTTCAGCATGTTTCTTTTTAAATTCGTAATCATGATCATCAGTTTGCGGACCAAAACGAATTTCTTTCACAACAACTTTTGTTGCCTTTGCTTTTAAAGCTTTGTCACGTTTCTTTTGCTCGTAAAGAAACTTTTTATAATCCATAACTTTACAAACTGGTGGATCAGCTTTAGGTGATATTTCAACTAAATCCACGCCTTGCTCTTCAGCTAGCGCTCTTGCATCTTTAGTTGAATAAATACCTGGCTCTACATTATCACCAACAAGTCTTACCTTGTCAACTCTAATGCTCGAATTAATCTTGTGCTGCTCTTCTTTAGTTGTTCTTTGGAAGCTACCTCTGTTTCTACGTATTGCTATGGCTTTATAATTTTAGTTAAACTTATTTTTATTTAAATGTTTTTAATGTCTTATTTATTTCTTTTTCAACAATTTTCGAGAATTCATCTACACTAATCATGCCTAAATCTTCTCCTCCGTGTTGACGTACTGAAATCTTGTTTTCGCCTTCCTCATTCTCACCAATGATAATCATATAAGGCACTTTTTGCATTTCTGCTTCCCTAATTTTCTTACCTATGGTCTCGTTTCTATTATCTGCGAGGGCGCGAATTTCGTTATTTTCTAGCAAATTTAAAACTTTTTCAGCGTATTTTTCATATTTCTCACTAATTGATAATATAATAGCCTGTGTTGGCATCAACCAAAGAGGGAAGTTTCCACCTGTATGTTCTAGTAATATAGCAACAAATCGTTCCATACTCCCAAAAGGAGCTCTGTGAATCATAACAGGTCTATGTAGTTCATTATCACTGCCTTTATAAGTTAAATCAAAACGCTCAGGTAAATTATAATCTACCTGAATAGTTCCTAATTGCCAGTTTCTGCCTAAAGCATCCTTAACCATAAAATCTAATTTAGGGCCATAAAATGCTGCTTCACCAGTTTCCACAACATAATCCAAACCTTTATCTATAGCCGCATTAAGAATTGCTGCTTCAGCTTTTTTCCAGTTTTCATCACTACCAATATATTTTTCAGGAGTTTCAGGGTCTCTTAAAGAAACTTGCGCTTTAAAGTTTTCAAACCCTAAAGAACCAAAGACATATAACACTAAGTCAATTACATCTTTAAATTCTTTATCTAATTGATCTGGTGTACAAAAAATATGTGCATCATCTTGAGTAAATCCTCTTACACGAGTTAATCCATGTAATTCTCCACTTTGTTCATATCTATATACTGTACCAAATTCAGCATAGCGCTTTGGTAACTCTTTATATGAAAAAGGACGATTGTTATAAATCTCACAATGATGAGGGCAGTTCATAGGTTTTAATAAAAACTCTTCGCCTTCAGCAGGTGTGTGTATTGGTTGAAAACTATCAGCACCATATTTTGCATAGTGACCAGAAGTCACATATAATTCTTTTTGTCCAATATGAGGAGTTACAACCATTTCATAACCAGCCTTCTTTTGCGCTTTTTTTAGGAAATTCTCTAAACGTTCACGTAATGCAGCACCTTTTGGTAACCATAAAGGCAAACCTTGACCTACTTTAGTTGAAAACGTAAATAACTCTAACTCTTTACCAAGTTTTCTATGGTCTCGTCGTTTAGCTTCCTCAAGCAATTCAAGATATTCAGTTAAATCTTTTTGTTTAGGGAATGAAATTCCATAAACACGAGTTAACTGTTTGTTGTTTTCGTCACCTCTCCAATAAGCACCAGCAACAGATAATAATTTTATAGCTTTTATAATTCCAGTATTTGGAATATGACCACCACGACACAAATCAGTAAATGTAGAATGATCACAAAATGTAATAGTACCATCTTCAAGGTTTTCAATTAACTCAACCTTATATTCATTATTTTGAGATTTATATAACGATAACGCTTCAGCTTTAGTTACCGAACGCATAATAAAGTCATGCTTTTCTCTAGAAATCTCAAGCATTTTATCTTCAATAGATTTAAAATCCTTTTCAGAAATAGATTGACTTCCAAAATCTACATCATAATAAAATCCATTTTCAATTGCAGGACCAATTGACAGTTTAACACCAGGATATAACTCTTCTAAAGCCTGTGCTAATACGTGAGCAGTAGAATGCCAAAAAGCTTTCTTACCTTCTTTATCATTCCAAGTATATAGAATTAGAGAACCATTTACATTTAAAGGAGTATTAGTTTCAATAGTAGTACCATTATAACTAGCCGAAATAACATTTCGAGCCAATCCTTCACTAATGCTTTTTGCAACATCCATTGGAGTTACATTATTCTCAAACGGTTTTACACTTCCGTCAGGTAGAGTTATATTAATCATAAATTCAAATGCTAATTAAGTCTGCAAAGATAATAGTATAAATACTTTCATACAATATATATATAGGTATAAATTATTATATATGTTTTAATTAAGGCATTTGGTTTACAAAAAAGTAACCCACCACGCTTTCACTACTCACTTTTTATAATTGTTTTGCAACAATTATAAAAGAGTTCAAACAAAAGCTCAATCGTTAATGCAAAAAAAACATGTCGCAAAACCCTAGAAATGAACACATAAAAAAAAAGGTAAAAAAAAGGGTAAAAAAGTTTTGTTTAGTAATAAAAAAGGGTTGTATATTTGCAGCCGCTAAAAACGGT
>NZ_BMIC01000004.1 GCF_014641635.1 Aquaticitalea lipolytica
GTTCAATCTTTCCTGAAAAGTTTCAATTTGAAAATCATGAGGTTCGAACCGAAGATATCAATCCGATACTTCTTAAGATTGCTAGTGTTAATAAAGGCTTAAAGAGAAATAAAAAAAGGGACAAATCAAAAAAAGATGATTTGTCCCAGTTAGTACTCAAGGTGGGAATCGAACCCACACTCCGAAGAATCGGATTTTGAATCCGACGCGTCTACCAATTCCGCCACTTGAGCAAATTTGGACAGCAAAATTATAAAATAATTTACTACAAACAATCAAAAATAGTGGCTTTTATACTTTTGCAGTCCAAATAAATTCCTAAATTTGCACCTCGTTAAGCAAAACAGAAATTAATTCATTAAATAACAACCCATTAACAATGCCAAATGTAGTCACAGAAGCTAAGATTTTTGCTTGTTCTCAAAGTAGAGAATTAGCTGAGAAAATTGCAGCAACTTTCGGAGCTCCATTAGGTAATGTAATTACTTCAACATACAGCGATGGCGAATTTCAGCCATCTTATGAAGAATCAATAAGAGGAACTCGAATTTTTATTATTGGCTCTACTCATCCTGGTGCTGAAAATTTAATGGAAATGTTATTAATGATTGATGCCGCAAAACGCGCTTCAGCAAGGCATATTACTGCTGTTTTACCTTACTTTGGTTGGGCAAGACAAGACAGAAAAGATAAGCCTAGAGTACCTATTGCTGCTAAATTAGTAGCAAAAATGCTCGAAGCTGCAGGCGCAACTCGTATAATAACTATGGATTTGCATGCTGACCAAATTCAAGGGTTTTTTGAAAAACCAGTAGACCATTTATTTGCTTCAACTGTGTTTTTACCTTATTTAAAAGGATTAAACCTTGATAATTTAACTATTGCTTCGCCAGATATGGGAGGTTCCAAAAGAGCCTACGCATATTCAAAAGCACTAGAAAGCGATGTAGTAATTTGTTATAAGCAACGTGCTAAAGCTAATGTAATTTCTCATATGGAATTAATTGGTGACGTTACAGGAAAAAATGTAGTATTGGTTGATGATATGGTTGATACAGCTGGAACTTTAACAAAGGCTGCAGACCTAATGATGGAAAGAGGAGCGTTAAGTGTAAGAGCAATTTGTACTCATCCTATTTTATCTGGTAGCGCATACGAAAGGCTTGAAAACTCTAAGTTAGAAGAATTAATAGTAACCGATTCAATTCCTCTAAAACAAACAAGTAAAAAAATTAGAGTAATTAGCTGTGCTGATTTATTTGCAGAAGTAATGCATAATGTACATTACAACAAATCTATTAGTTCAAAATTTTTAATGTAAATTAATATTAATATAAACACAAACAATGAAATCAATTACAATCAATGGATCTCAAAGAGAAAGCGTGGGCAAAAAAGATACAAAAGCCTTACGTAATGCTGGTCAGGTTCCTTGCGTATTATACGGAGGAGACAAACCAGTGCATTTCTCTGCACCAGAATTGGCTTTCTCTAAACTTGTATACACGCCTAATGCGCATACAGTTGTGATTGCCATAGAAAACGGAAAATCTTACAATGCAATTATGCAAGATATTCAGTTTCACCCAGTAACAGACAGAATCTTGCACATAGATTTTTATCAGTTATTTGAAGACAAAGAAATCACTATGGAAATTCCAGTACACGTTATTGGAACATCTAGAGGTGTATTAAATGGAGGTGTTCTTCGTAAGAACAAGCGTAAATTAAGAATTAAAGCTTTACCAGCTAATTTACCTGATTATGTTGAGGCAGATATTACACCTTTAAAAATTGGAAGTAAATTATATATTACAGCTTTAGCTAATCCTGATTATAAATTCTTACATCCAGATAACACTGTAGTATGTCAAGTTAGACGTTCTAGAGCTAGTGTTGCTGAATTTGAAGAAGAAGAGGAAGAAGCAGCAGCTGAGGCAGCAGCAGAAGCAGCAGCTGATGGAACTGCAACAGAAGCAACTTCTGAAGGTCAAGAATAAATCAATTTGTTTTGATATATCAAAAAGCATTCTGTTAATTCAGGATGCTTTTTTTATTTTTACAAAAAAGATAAATGTGTAGATTTTTACTTAATCTATTTAAATCAAATAAACCTTCAATTGTAATTGAAGAAGACTCTATGAAAAAATATTTAATCGTCGGACTAGGAAATATTGGTAATGAGTATACAAATACTAGGCATAATATAGGGTTTAAAGTTCTAGACTTTTTAGCCTCTAAAGAATCATTAATTTTTGAAACTCAAAAATTAGGAGACGTAACAGTTTATAAGTTTAAAGGTCGTCAATTTATATTGCTTAAGCCAAGTACGTATATGAATTTAAGTGGCAAATCTGTTTTATATTGGCTTACAAAAGAAAATATTCCAATGGAAAATTTATTGATAATTACTGACGATTTAAATCTCCCTTTTGGAAGTATAAGACTAAAAACTAAAGGAAGTGATGGAGGTCATAATGGTTTAAAAGATATTCAAGATAAACTACAAACTACAAATTATAATCGCTTTAGATTTGGCATAAGTGATGCTTTTTCAAAAGGCAGACAAGTGGATTATGTTTTAGGTGAATGGAGCGATGAAGAAAATGAAAAACTATCAGAACGCCTTGAAAAATCTGTAGAACTTATTAAATCTTTTGGTACTGCAGGTGTTAATATAACTATGAATACTTTTAATGGAACATAAAAAAAGGGAGCTAAAATTTAGCTCCCTTTTTATTTATAATATCTAATTATTATTTTATAATAATCTTTTTGGTTTCTGTTCTTAATCCATCAGTAACATTAATTATATACATTCCTGATTGAACATCACCTAATCTAATTACTTGATTAAAGTTTCCATTATTAGTATAACGATTATTAAATACTTTTCTACCTCTTATATCATATACATTAATTCTAATATCATCTCCAGAGTTAGAATTTAGCTTAACCGTAAACTCTCCGTTGTTTGGATTAGGGAAAATTGAGAAAGCAGAAAACTCATTCTCTTCAACACCTAAAGATCCTTGCACACATAAATCAAGTCTAAACTCATTTATTGAACCTCCATCTAAATTAAAATTATCTCTTACTGTTAATGTCCAATTTCCAGCAGACATTTCTCCATTTATTGTAGATAAGTTTCCTTCTGGTCTAAATGTTCCTGTATAAGGAGGAGACCCAGCAGTAATCAATGTAGCAGCACTTTGGTCGAAAAGAGTATTAGTAAAATTATCACCACTTCCTCCATTCCCTGAAGACAAGTCAACAACTGTTCCATTAGGACTAGTTAAAGAAATATCTAAATCTGAAACATATGTATGAGGTATATTAATTCTTACGTTTACGTCTGTAACAGGAAAGTTTGGTGCAATGTTAATTACAGATGTATAGGTATTAGCTCCTGAAGGTGAAATTGCTATTGGAGTATCTGTAGCTGTATAAGATGCACAAGTAACATTCTCGGTTGTAAAACTAAATACACTAGATGCTGCTGCAGTTGCACAAGTATTAGAAGCTGTTACTCTCCAATAATATTGGGTATTTGCAGATAGTGATGTTGTATATGTGGTGTTTGTTACTGTAGCTGAATTAACAATATTAGTAAAAGCTGCGTCTGTAGCAACCTCTACTAAATAGTTTTGAGCATTTGCAACTGAGTTCCATGTTAAATTCCCAGCAGCTGGTACATTTGTTGCGCCATTTGCAGGAGTAGCTAAAGTCGCTGCAGCTAATGAATTACTAAACACATTTAAAGTTACATTTGTTGTTTTTGTTGTTGATGTAGCCGTCCCTACTGCTGTAATTGTATAATTACCTGGAGCTACAGAACCAATATTAGAAACCGTCATAGTAACTGGAGTCCCATCTGCTGAAGCAGATGTTGGTGAAAACGTTACGTTTGCACCTGCAGGAACATTAGTTGCTGAGAATGTTGTTGTTTCAGAAAACCCATTATATGCATTATATGTAAAATTATAAACTGCATTATTTGGTTGACAAACAGTAACATTAGAAGATGCAAAATTCATCAAAAATTCAGTTGTTTGAATTTGAAAGTTTGAGCTATTTGCTGCAAAAAAGATATTATTAGCTCCTTCAACAATAATACGTGCTTGTGAAGTTACATTGTTTGGTACTGTAACATTATAAGATCCATTATTAGGAACATTAGATGCTAAAACTATTGGAAAGGTTAATCCACCATCTGTTGATAATAATATATTAACATTTGCTGTATTTACTGGAGCAACATTTGTATTTGCAACATTCCAAGTCACTGTTTGAGATGAGCCTACAAACCAAATCACATTAGATGTTTGTGATGTTACAGTAAAGGGTCCTGATGCTCCATCAACTGTAATTCGCATCAAATCAAAACTAGTCTGACCGTTCAATCCAGTTGCAGTAGGTTGTCTATCCCTAACTGTTAAAGCCCAATTCATAGTTCTTGCAACACTAGGAACAGTTTCCCAAGCCGAATTAATCGTTGGGTTTGTTTGTGTTAGTTGCCCTGCAATTACTCTACTCAATCTTGGAATATATCTGTTTGGAGAAGTTGTTGGAGGTAAAGATCTATTCATTGATCCAGATGTAAGGGTTGGTCCAAAATTAGTATTTGTTACATTTCCTGAATCTGTTTGCTCCCAACAATACCTAAGTACATCACCAGCATTGGCGTCTGTGGCAGAACCTCTTAATACATATGCCGTCCCTCTTGGAATAACATAATCACTTCCAGCGTTTGCAACAGGAGGGCTATTTGTAATTACTCCTGGCGAATTACTTTGCCAACAAGTTCTTGTAACTAATCTATTTAAGATTTGATTTATACTATGATAATGAAAATACGGATCACTATGTTGTTGAACGTTATTCGCTCCTGTAATACCTGCGTAAGCCATTATTGTAGAACCACTTCCAGGCTCAGCATTCACTCCAGTACCTTCTGTATTAAAAGCAAATGTATGATTGGCACCCATTTGGTGACCTATCTCATGAGCTACATAGTCAATATCAAAATTATCACCTGCAGGAATACCGTCAGCAGGTGAAGTAATACCAGCTCCTTTATTTAAATCTGTAGTAGAAGCAGTATCATCAACACAAACACAACCAATACATCCTGCATTCCCACCACCTCCAGAGGCGCCAAACATATGTCCAATATCATAAAATGCATTCCCAATAACATTAGTTAACGTATTTTGAAGCTGTAAATTCCAGTCACCTAGGTTTGTTGAATAGGGGTCTGTATTAGCATTTGTATAGATAACATTTGTAGTTTGAGCAATAACAATAAAAGTTACTGCCATATCAGTTTCAAATGTTTCATTAACTCTAGTTATAGATGCATTTATAGCTGCTAAAGCTCCAGGAACAGTTCCTCCATGGTATGTTGTATATTCCCCATTTGTAGATACTACTAATCTAAACTTACGCAATGTTTGATCATTTGCATCTCTATTAAGTAATGAAGAGTCTAAATTTGACTCTTTAGAAAACTCATCAATTGTGGCGCAATGAAAATCTTCAGTATAATTATCTCCTCTAACTAATCTATTATATACAATATAATTTTGAGGGTCTCCATTTACTGGTTGCATAAACACAGTTGGTTTATCTAAATAGCTTATCATAGTTTGTACTCCGCTTGGAGAAACACTCATACGTAATCTTGTACCAGAATCATTAACTCCAACATAGGATTTAATGTCTGGAAATTGTGCTGAAAGTTCTGCATCAAAAACTGGTGCTTCCAACATTCTAAATGTTTCTAAAACACCTTCTTCATTAGGAACATTAATAAATGTTGTAGATACTTGATTACTTTCTCTTAAAGGCGCATTAACTAATGCTTGCCTAAATGCTTCGAAGTCTAATTGAAATACTTCGTAGTGTTTTTCATTCAATTCACTAATCGGTATTGTATTCAAACTTCCATTTGAGGTGCTTTTTTGCCAAAATTTTGTCTGACCGAAAACAGAAAATCCAATTAATAAAACTGCTAATGTAAAAACATAATGTAGTTTTGTTTTCATAATATTACTTTTGTTAATTATATAAGCTATAAAATTAAGTTTTTTTTAGTAAAAACTAGCTAGACTTCAATTTTTTATGAAAAAAAATATCAACTTCACAAACTATAATAACAGTAACGCTACTATTGTCACTATTGGCACTTTTGATGGTGTTCATATTGGGCATCAAAAAATTATTAAAAGATTAGTTGATATTGCTCATAAAAAACATTTAAACTCTGTTGTGCTTACTTTTTTCCCGCACCCAAGAATGGTGTTGCAAAACAATAATGATATTAAGCTTTTAAACACTATTGAAGAACGTGAAACAATTTTATCTGATTTAGGCTTAGACTATTTAGTTGTTAAAACGTTTACTAAAAAATTTGCAAATCTTTCAGCCGAAGAATTTGTTAAAAATATACTAGTTGATAAATTAAATGCTAAACACATTATAATAGGCTATGACCATCGTTTTGGTAAAGGCAGAAGTGCAAATATTGATGATTTAAAGAGTTTTGGAAAGCAGTATGATTTTGAAGTTGAAGAAATATCTGTTCAAGACATTGAAGATGTTTCTGTAAGCTCTACCAAAATACGAATTGCGCTTAATGATGGAGATATATTAACCGCCAACACTTATTTAGGGTATAGTTTTTATATCACAGGTAAAGTAGTTAAAGGCAAAGGATTAGGTAGAAAAATAGGATTCCCGACAGCTAACTTAGAGATAGCTGAAGATTATAAACTTATACCAAAAAATGGCGTTTATGTGATTAAAACATCAATTGAAAACAAGTTAGTTTATGGCATGATGAACATAGGCATGAACCCAACTGTTAATGGAACAAAGAAAACTATTGAAGCTCATTTTTTTAATTTCAATAATGATATTTATAATCAAACATTAAAAATAGAATTCGTAGCTAGACTTCGTGATGAGCAAAAATTTGAATCTGTTGAGTTACTTAAAAAACAACTAAAGCTTGATGAAAAAAATGCAAAAGTTTTTATTTAAACATATAGACAATAGTGCTTTAATTGTTTTTAGAATCATTTTTGGGCTACTAATTTTTTTAGAAAGTGTTGGCGCAATTTTTACTGGTTGGGTAAAAAGAACTCTTATTGAGCCTCAATTTACCTTCTCTTTTATTGGTTTTGAATGGTTGCAACCACTTCCTGGAAATTGGATGTATGCTTTTTATGCTATTATGGGTCTTTTTGGACTTATGGTAATGATTGGTTACAAGTACAGAATAAGTATGATTGCATTTACGCTTATGTGGTCAGCAACATATTTTATGCAAAAAACCTCTTACAACAATCATT
The DNA here is from genome assembly GCF_014641635.1 of Aquaticitalea lipolytica. GTDB lineage: Bacteria > Bacteroidota > Bacteroidia > Flavobacteriales > Flavobacteriaceae > Aquaticitalea > Aquaticitalea lipolytica. The sequence continues at coordinate 7,356 of NZ_BMIC01000004.1, forward strand.
ACTATTTATTAATGCTATTGAGTGCTATTATGGTATGTATGCCTGCAAACAAATATGCATCCATAGACGCAAAACAAAATCCAAGTATTGAAAGTGTTTCTATGCCTCAGTGGTGCAGAGTTGTATTTATTTTACAAATGTTTATTGTTTACACATATGCTTCAATAGCTAAGTTATATCCAGATTGGCTAGACACTTCTGTTGTTGAATTATTAATGGAAAGCAAAAAAGGATACCCTTTGGTTGGTGAATTTCTTCAGATAAAGTCAGTTCATTATTTCATTGCTTATGGTGGCATTTTATTTGATGGTTTAATAATTCCTTTATTATTATGGAAACCAACAAGAAAATGGGCTTTTTTCGCTTCTATTTTCTTTCATTTGTTCAACTCAATTGTCTTTCAAATTGGAATTTTCCCTTTTCTATCTTTAGCATTTGCACTTTTCTTTTTTGAACCAAAAACAATTCAACAATTGTTTTTAAAAAAGAAACCATTTTACTCTGAGGCTGAAATTATAGTACCAAAATATAAAACGGCATTTCTAACTGTTTTCATAACTTATTTTGTGATTCAAATTGGATTACCTTTACGTCATTGGTTTATTAAAGATGATGTATTATGGACCGAAGAAGGGCATCGTTTGTCGTGGCGAATGATGTTAAGAGCTAAAAGTGGTTATACTTATTTTAGAGTTGTTGACACAAAAACAAATGTTGAAATTCCAATAAAACTAGAAGATTACTTAACAAAAAAACAAGTAAGAACTATCTCAACTAAGCCTGATGTAATTTGGCAGTTTGCACAGTATTTAAAGAGATCATTTGCCAAAAAAGGAATGGATGTAAAAGTATACGCAAATACAACAATAAAGGTAAATAATGGCGAACTCAAACCACTTATTAATTCTGAGGTAGACCTAGCAAATACCAAATGGAATGCTTTTAAACATAACGATTGGATTTTACCTTCAAAATAGCACCATATTTTGTTTCGCTCGTTATAAAAACTTATTACTTTTGCTTTTCAAATTAAAATTATGCTACAAGTACCATTTATTAGAGAAAACAAAGACGCAGTAATCAAAGGATTAGCAAAGAGAAACATTGATGCTACTCAAATGATTAATGATGTTATTGATTTAGATGAAGACAGAAGGGGTTTACAAACTCAATTAGACAATATCTTAGCAGAATCTAATAGTTTATCCAAAGAGATAGGCAACTTGTATAAATCTGGCGAAACTCAAAAGGCCAATATTCTAAAAGAAAAAACGAGTCAGCTTAAAGAAGATTCAAAAGCACTTAATGAGCAGCTTAATGAAAAAGCAGAAGCATTAAACCAATTGTTATATAAAATTCCTAACGTTCCAAACACATTAGTGCCTTCAGGAAATAGTGAAGATGATAATGAAGAAGTTTTTAGAAAAGGTGATATTCCTGTATTACATAAAGATGCAATTCCGCATTGGGAGTTAGCTAAAAAATATGATATTATCGATTTTGAGCTTGGTAACAAAATTACTGGAGCTGGCTTCCCTGTTTACAAAGGAAAAGGAGCTCGCTTACAGCGTGCTCTAATAGCTTACTTTTTAGATAAAAATACAGCTGCAGGTTACACAGAATATCAGTTACCTCATTTAGTAAATGAAGCTTCAGGTTTTGGAACTGGACAATTACCTGATAAAGAAGGGCAAATGTATCATGTTACTGAAGATAATTTATACTTAATACCAACTGCCGAAGTACCAGGAACCAATATTTTTAGAGACGAATTACTTAATGAAAGTGATTTACCTATAGGTATAACTGGATACACACCTTGCTTTAGACGTGAAGCTGGAAGTTATGGTGCACATGTAAGAGGTTTAAATCGTTTACATCAGTTTGATAAAGTTGAAATATTACGTGTTGAGCATCCTTCTCGTTCTTATAAAGCATTAGACGAAATGGTTGAACATGTAAAAATGATTCTTGATGAACTTAAATTACCTTACAGAATCTTACGTTTGTGTGGTGGTGATTTAGGATTTACATCTGCATTAACTTACGATTTTGAAGTGTTCTCAACTGCACAAGACCGTTGGTTAGAAATTTCATCTGTATCAAATTTTGAAACATTTCAAGCAAATCGCTTAAAGCTACGTTTTAAAAATAGCGATGGTAAAAATGAGTTAGCTCATACACTTAATGGCAGTTCATTAGCACTACCAAGAGTTCTTGCAGGTATTTTAGAAAACTATCAAACTGAAGATGGTATTAAAATTCCTGATGTTTTAGTGCCATATACAGGGTTTGAAAAAATATAATTTGTAAGAATTTTCATTTGATTATCTGTTGAAATGCAAAAAAAAGGTGTCGTTTAACGATTTTTTGCTGTTTTCTTTTGATTTTTAGTAAATATTTTTGAAGTTAGTATTCTCATAAATAATCAACCTACTTATGAAAAATATTATGCGAATCGTTTTACTAGTATCATTAGTCATTTTGGTTAGTAAAATTTTATTTTAACGTTACAGGCATTTAGTGCTACGATAATAAAAAATGCCAAATCAGGATAATTGAATCATTTTTAAAAAAATAATGATTAATAGCACATTTATTTTGCTTGGTAATGCCCAAACTTTTGTTTGGGCATTTTTTTATAATAACATTCACAATAAGAGTTATAGCATTTGTTATATTTACATAAACTTAGTTTTATGAAATGCCGACAACCACATATTTGGATGCCAAAAAAGATAATTTAGGCATTGCATCTGACCGATAAAAAAGCAAATAAATGTTAACAGATGAATAAGATTTTTCTTTTTATAGCACTATTATTTAGCTCGATGTTATTTTCACAAGATGAAGATCAACAAAGTGCTGATTCTTATTTTAAAGATGGTGAGTTTGAAAAAGCATTAATAATTTATCAAAAACTATACGACCAAAATGCCAATAGCAGTAAGTACTTATTTCAGCTTATAAAAACACAACAACAATTAGAACAATACGAAATAGTTAGAAAAACTCTTCTTCAAAAAGTTGAACGCATTAAAAACCCTGTTTATTTAATAGAATTAGGTTACAATTATCAACTAATGGATAGCACCCAACTTGCTGAAAAATATTATAATGAAGCTATTCTAAAAGTTGACGAAAACCCAAGTTTTGCCTACATGATAGCGTCTCAGTTTGAAGACCATTCGTTATTAGACAACGCCATTACTACCTACAAAAAAGCAGCAGAATTAAATCCTGAGTTTAATTTTAATATTCAGTTAGCTCGTATTTATGGTGAACAAGGTGACATTGAAAATATGTTCTCTAATTATATTGATTATATAGAAACAAAACCAGATTTTATAAATACTGCCAAAAGAGCTTTTAGCGATTTTGTTTCTGAAAACAAAGACAACGAAAACAACCTTATTTTAAAAAAATTATTACTAAAAAAAATTCAACTTCAACCAGATGAGTATTGGTATGATTTATTAAGCTGGTTGTTTAATCAAGAGAAAGAATTTGACAAAGCCTTTACTCAAGAAAAAGCATTGTATAAAAGAAATCCTGAAAGTTTAAGTAGAATTATTGAGCTTGCAGTTACTACTATTAACGAAAAACAATATAGTACTGCTCAAGAAATTTTTAATTACATATTAGAAAACACTCAGGATATAGAAACTAAACTCATTGCTCATCAATTTTTATTAGAAATTGAAACCACTTTAGCAACTGAAAAAGATTATGCTAATATTGATAAAAAATACAACGCGCTATTTAATCAATATGGGAAATATGAGCAAACAACAGGATTGCAATTAGCATATGGTGATTTTTTAGCATTTAACCTTAAAAAGCCTGAAGAAGCTAGTAATTTTATAAAACAAAGCCTAAAACTAAAATTACCTGCTTTTCAAGAAGCTACATTTAAATTAAAATTAGGCGATATTTTAGTCTTCCAAGAAAAATTTAATGAAGCCTTAATTTATTATACACAAATTCAAGCCAATTTAAAAAATAGCACAATCTCTCAAGAAGCTCGTTTTAAAGTCGCTAAAACCAGCTATTATAAAGGTGATTTTGATTGGGCAGAAACCCAACTTAAAATATTAAAATCTTCAACATCGCAGCTTATAGCAAATGATGCTCTAGACTTAAAGCTTTTAATTTCAGACAACAAATACAATGACTCTTTACATGTTGCTCTTAAACTATATGCTAAAGCTGACCTCATGGCATTTCAAAACAAAAACGACGAAGCTATTTCATTATTAGATAAAATATTAAAAGAACACAAAGGCGAAAGCATTGAAGATCAAGCACTATTTATGCAAGCACAGCTTTTTGAAATTAAAAAACAATACGATAAAGCCATTGTTAATTACCAAATGATTATTGCTAATTATAAAGATGATATTTTAGCTGATGATGCATATTACTTTTTAGGTGAATTATATAATAATATATTAGCAGAACCTGAAAAAGCGAAAGGCTTTTATGAACGTATTATTTTTGACCATAAAGACAGTATTTATTTTGTTGAGGCAAGAAAAAAATACAGAATGCTTCGTGGTGATGCCATAAATTAATTAACTAATGATAGCTGAAACCAACCGACTAATCATATCTAAAATTACTTTAGATGATGCAGCTTTCTTTTTGGAACTTGTAAACACTCCTAATTTTATAAAGTATATTGGAGATAGAAATCTTAAAACAGTTGAAGATGCAAAAACGTATCTAAAAAATGGAACTCTAAAAAGCTATGAAGACTTTGGGTTTGGGTTTTATAAACTCTTACTAAAGGAAGAAAACAATAAAGCCATAGGAACTTGTGGTCTTGTAAAAAGAGAACAATTAGACAATGTAGATATTGGTTTTGCAATGCTACCTAATTATGAAGGAAAAGGGTTTGGGTATGAATCTTGTATTGCTGTTTTAAAATTAGCTAAAGAGCAATTTAAATTAAATAAAGTTTTAGCCATTACCTTACCAACAAATAATAATTCTATTAAACTATTAGAAAAAATAGGCTTATCTTATGAAAAAAGGGTAAAACCTTTTGAAGATGATGAAGAACTCCTGTTATTTGCAAAAAACTTAAACACATGATTATATACAATGTTACTTCAAATATAGATGAGAGCGTACATGAGCAATGGTTAGTATGGATAAAAGAACATATTCCTCATGTACTTGCAACTGGCTGTTTTATTGAAGCCAAACTAACTCGTGTGCTTGTTGAAGAAGATTTAGGAGGTGCAACTTACTCTGTTCAATACAGAGCAAATTCACGTGAAGATTTAGAGCGTTATTATAACACTTATGCAGATGCTTTACGTCAAGAAGCATTTAAACGTTTTGCTGACAAAGTATTGGCTTTCAGAACCGAGTTGGAAGTTATTGATGAATATTCGGTAACAATAAACTAAACATGACTGTAAAAGCAAAAAAACATTTAGGGCAACACTTCTTAAACGATGAATCCATTGCAGAAAAAATTGCAGACTCACTATCGCTTAAAGGCTACAACCATGTCTTAGAAATTGGTCCTGGAATGGGAGTTTTAACTAAATACTTGCTCAAAAAAAAAACGACAACTCATGTTATTGAGATTGACAGCGAATCGGTTGAATATCTTCAGGCAAACTACCTCAACCTTGCTGATAGAATTATTGAAAAGGATTTTTTAAAATACGATTTAAACGAAGTTTTTAATGGCGAGTCTTTTGCTATAATAGGTAATTTCCCGTATAATATTTCGTCTCAAATACTTTTTAAAACATTAGAAATGCGCAATCAAATTCCTGAGTTTTCAGGAATGTTTCAAAAAGAAGTTGCCTTGCGCATTTGTTCTAAAGAAGGTAGTAAAGTATATGGCATATTGTCGGTATTAACACAAGCATTTTATGATGCTGAGTATTTGTTTACTGTGCCACCAAATGTTTTTAATCCACCTCCAAAAGTAGATTCTGGAGTTTTACTTCTTACTAGAAAAGAAAATTACACACTACCATGTGATGAATCTTTATTTTTCAGAGTGGTTAAAACAGGGTTTCAACAACGAAGAAAAACACTTCGTAACAGTTTAAAAACATTCAATTTATCAGATAATTTAAAAGCAAATGTTATCTTTGACAAACGTCCTGAACAATTATCAGTCAAAGAATTTATTACACTTACACAATTAATTGAAAAGGATGCCTAACCATAAAATTATATCGTAGTTGGCTGAAGAAAAAGAAAACATACAATTTGAATTAACAGACGAACTTATTGAGAGAGTAGAGTTGCTTATCGAACAAAAAAACGATAAAGAGCTTCGCAAACTCCTTAATGAGTTTCACTATGCTGATATTGCCGAAATTCTTGATGAAGTCGATCTAGAAGAGGCAATGTATGTTATCAAATTGCTGGATTCTGAAACCACGTCTGATGTGTTGATGGAACTCGATGAAGACAATCGAGAAAAAGTACTGCGTAATCTTTCAGCAAAAGAAATTGCCGAAGAAATTGAAGAACTAGATACCGATGATGCTGCCGATATTATTGCCGAATTACCAGAAAATCGTCAACAAGAAGTTATCTCTCAAATTGAAGACGAAGAACATAAGGCCGAAATTACTGAGCTTTTAGCTTACGACGAAGATACAGCTGGTGGACTCATGGCAAAAGAGCTTGTAAAGGTTTACGAAACCTGGACAGTGGCTGGTTGTTTACGACGCATTAGAGGTCAAGCTAAAGATGTTACAAGAGTTCACTCTATTTATGTAGTAAACAAACAAAATAAACTTATTGGTCGTTTATCATTAAAAGATTTAATCGTAGCTAAAAGTGACGAAAAAATTGCAGATATATACATTACTAGTGTTGATTATGTATATGTAGATGAAGATGTTGAAGACGTAGCAAAAGTAATGTCTAAATACGATTTGGAAGCCATTCCTGTAGTCGATGAAAATATGACATTATTAGGTCGTATTACCATTGATGATATCGTCGATGTATTAAAAGAAGAAGCCGATAAAGACTACCAATTAGCAGCAGGTATTACTAGCGATGTAGAAGCCGATGATAGTATTTGGGAACTCACTAAAGCACGATTACCTTGGTTACTTATAGGTATGTTTGGAGGTATAGGAGCTGCAAGTATCATTAATGGATTTAGTGATGCCATGCTTAAGTTTCCAGCCTTATTAATGTTTATTCCACTCATTCAAGCAACAGCAGGTAATGTAGGTGTACAATCATCAGCAATTGTTGTTCAAGGTTTAGCAAACGATACTATAGATGGTAATATATTAAACAGACTCCTCAAAGAATTTATGTTAGGTTTAGTTAATGGTCTTGCTATTGCATGTGTAGTTTTAGTAATAAGTCATTTCGCATTCAACACAACATATCACGAATCTTTAACCATCTGTATTGCTCTTATTGCAGTTATTATTATGGCAGCATTAATAGGCACGTTTATCCCAATATTTTTAGATAAAAGAGGCATCGATGCAGCAGTCGCTACAGGACCATTTATTACCACAAGTAATGATGTTTTTGGCATCTTAATGTACTTTATGATTGCAAAATTTATTTTAGGTTTTTAAGTTTTAATGGCGTTACCTTTCAGGTCGTGCTATCCATTACAATCTTTTTGCTCGAAACTCTCAAAAAGGATTTCCATTGCTATCACTAACGCAAAACTTCGTAAATTTACAAGATGAAAACAATCAATATCAAAGACAAATTCTCAAAATTTGATAAAAATTGGCATCCACATCAAATTGCTTTAGTCGATAATATGCAAGTTATTTTAGCAAAGCTAAAAGGCGAGTTTGTGTGGCATAGTCACGACAATGAAGATGAACTTTTTCAGGTTGTAAAAGGTACATTATATATGCAATTTCGTGATCGAACAGAAATTGTTAATGAAGGCGAAATTATTGTAGTTCCAAAAGGTGTTGAGCATAATCCTATGACAAAAAATAACGAAGAAGTACATGTGTTACTTTTCGAAAAACTAACAACTGCTCATACTGGTAATGTACAACACGAAAAAACTCAAACACATTATCCAAAAATATAAATGAAAATTCTTCATCTAGATACTAATCATCAATTACTCATTAGCCAATTAAACGATTTAGGCTTTGTTAATGACGAAGATTACACCTCATCAAAAGATGCCATCGAAAAAAAAATTCAAAATTACGATGGTATTATTATTAGAAGTCGATTTAGTATAGACAAAACATTTCTAGATGCGGCAACCAATTTAAAATTTATAGGACGCGTAGGTGCAGGATTAGAAAACATAGATTGCGATTATGCCACTAAAAAAGGTATAACACTCATTGCAGCTCCAGAAGGCAACAGAAATGCAGTAGGCGAACACGCTTTAGGAATGTTGCTGTCATTATTCAACAAACTCAATAAAGCAGATAGAGAAATCAGAAACGGACTTTGGCAACGTGAAGCCAATAGAGGTGTTGAGCTCGACGGTAAAACCATTGGTCTAATTGGTTATGGCAATATGGGAAAAGCCTTTGCAAAAAAATTGCTTGGTTTTAATGTAGAAGTACTTTGTTATGACATAAAAGAATATGTTGGAGATAAAAATGCCAAACAAGTCACGCTTAAAGAACTGCAAGAACAAGCAGATGTTTTAAGCATACACACACCACAAACACCACAAACTGTAGGAATGATAAACACGGCGTTTATCAATCAATTTAAAAAATCATTTTGGTTTATTAATACTGCTAGAGGCAAAAGCGTTGTTACTAAAGATTTGGTTGCTGCATTACAATCAGGTAAAATATTAGGTGCTGGTTTAGATGTTTTGGAGTATGAAAAGTCATCGTTTGAAGATATGTTTTCATCTCAAATGCCTGAAGCATTTCAATACTTAATAAAAGCAGAAAATGTATTACTCACACCTCATGTTGCAGGTTGGACCATTGAAAGCAAAGAAAAATTAGCACAAACTATTGTAGATAAAATAAAGGCTAAATTTTGTTAACTTTATAACTATAAAACCAAAACAATGCAATACAAAGCTAATACACCTGAAGATTATATAAATCAAGTTCCTGAAGAACGTAAAGAAGCACTCAAAAATTTACGTAACATTATAAAAAAAAGCCTCCCAAAAGGTTTTGAAGAAGGCATACAATATGGCATGATTGGTTATTATGTGCCTCATAGTATTTATCCCGATGGCTATCATTGCACACCATCTGAACCATTACCATTTATGAGTTTTGCTTCTCAAAAAAATTCAGTCAACTTATATCATAGTGGTATATATGCAGTCCCAAAAATTAACGAATGGTTTGTAAATGAATATCCTAAACACTGCAAGCGCAAACTCGATATGGGAAAAAGCTGCATTCGTTTTAAAAATGTTGATGAAATCCCTTTAGATTTAATCGCTGAACTATGTACTAAAATGACAGTTGACGAATGGATTACTGTCTATGAAAAAGCATTAAAAAAATAATTGAAATGAAAAAAAGAGTTACAGGAATTGGTGGATTATTCTTTAAAAGTAAAGATCCAAAAGCATCTAAAGATTGGTACAAAAAACATTTAGGTTTTAACACCGACGATTATGGCTGCACTTTTTGGTGGAAAGACAAAGAAGGCAATGATTGTTCAACACAATGGAGTCCGTTTGCTGAAGACACTAAATATTACGAGCCTTCAAAAAAAGACTTCATGTTTAACTATCGTGTAGAAAATTTGGTTGAATTATTAGCAACCTTAAAAGAAGAAGGTGTTACCATAGTTGGAAAAATGGAAGAATATGATTACGGAAAATTTGGTTGGATTTTAGATAATGATGGTAATAAAATAGAACTTTGGGAACCTGTAGATAAGGCGTTTTTGTAACAAAACACAAATAGATGTTACTTATAAGTTGAATACTTATTTTTAATAAACAATTATAAAAAGATAAGTTCAAAATTAGAAAAATAAATTATTGTATTTTCTTTTTTTATTACCTTTAAACAACTAACCTTAAACACATTAAAATGTCTGACGAAAAAAAATTAAGCGACGACCTAAATGACATGTTAGGCGATGCAAAAGAAGGAGCAAAAAAAGCTGCGCATAAAGCTGAAGAGTTTGCTGACGAAGCTAAAGAAAAAGCCAAAGAATTTGCTAATGAGGCAAAAGAAACATTTACCGAAATTTCTAAAGACGGAAAAAATGTAGCAATAATAGCACACTTAACTTTAATTGGTTGGGTTATCGCATTAATTATGAATAACGGTAACAAAACAGAATTAGGCTCTTTTTATATTAGACAAGTATTAGGTATAATTATTCTTGCGCTATTATCTTGGATTCCTCTTTTAGGATGGATTATTGGTTTTGTGTGTTTTATAATGTGGATTATGAGTTTAATCAGTGCTATAAATGGTGAGAAAAAACCAGTATTTTTATTAGGCGAACAATTTCAAGATTGGTTTAAATCTTTATAATAAATTAAGACCATAATTAATAGTTATGGTTTTTATTTAAATTTTATCATCGTAATATTGCAATATTACATTTTTATTGTATATTTGCCTTATAATTAAATAATATGGGAGCTTCCAAAGTTGATATTTACTCTGCCGAAATAAACGATATGGCAACAATTGCCAAAGTGTTTGCTCATCCTGCTCGTGTAGCTATTTTGCAATATATAAGTAAACAAGAAGGCTGCATTTGTAATGATATTGTAGATGAAATTGGCTTATCGCAACCTACAATTTCCCAGCATCTTAAAGTTATAAATGAAGCTGGCTTACTAAAAGGAAATTTTGTTGGTAAAAGCATTTGCTATTGCCTTAACATTAATCGTTTTCAAGAATTTCAAGAATTATTTAACTCATTTTTTAATAAAACAAAATCTAACTGCTGCTAGCCGATAATCGGCTTTTGGCAGTTCACTCAACAGTAAAACAAAGAATTAACTCAAGTAATTATGAAAACACAAGAATTATTTAACATACTAGAACAAAATCAAGACAAATCACTTCTTTTTGAATACGCTCCTAAACAATTAGTAGGTGCCAACTATCATATTACAGAAGTAAAACACCTAACAATCGATTCGGTTGATTGTGGCGCTCAAACAGATGCTTGGAAAGAGACAATTATTCAACTTTGGGAAAGCCCTCTAGAAAGTGGTAAAACAGAATACATGACTGTTTACAAAGCTTTAGGAATACTTAAAAAAGTAGGCAAAATGAAACCTTATGTTTTAGATGCTGAAGTTAAATTTGAATATAGTAATGCATCATTTCATACTGCTCAACTATTTGTTAACGATTACGAAATACAAAACAATAATTTAATACTTATGTTAGCTGTTGAAAAAACCGATTGCAAAGCAAAAACAATTTGCGGTGTTGTTGATACGGTTAAAGAAATGGTTAAAAGCGAAGAACCTTGTTGCTCGCCAGAAGGTAATTGTTGCTAAACAAATGAGTATTACAATAAGACCATTAGTAAAAAAAGATTGGGATTCGGTTTCAAAAATTTATTCCGAAGGTTTAGCCACAGGAATAGCAACCTTTGAAACCGAAATTCCTGATTGGGAAGAATGGAATTCAAAGTATATTGAGTCTTGCCGAATTATAGCAGAAAAAAATAATCAGGTTGCAGGCTTTGCAGTTTTATCATTGGTTTCTAAACGTGAAGTTTATAAAGGTGTTGCCGAAGTTACTTTATATATTGGTAAAGATTTTAGAGGTCAGCATATTGGTGAAACACTACTAAATACTCTTGTTAAAGAAAGTGAAAACAATGGGTTTTGGACTTTAAATGCAGCCATTTTTTCTGAAAATATTGCAAGCATTAACTTGCACAAAAAATGTGGTTTTAGAGTTGTTGGTATTAGAGAAAAATTAGGACAACGTCATGGCAAATGGCATGACAATTATTTATTAGAAAAACGAAGTAAAAAAACTGGAATTGATATGAAAAACATATTAGTGCTTTGCACAGGAAACTCATGTAGAAGCCAAATGGCTCATGGTTATTTAAACAAATTAGCAAAAGGAAAAGCTACTATTTATAGCGCAGGTATTGAAACACATGGATTAAATCCTGGAGCTGTTTCAATAATGAAAGAAGATGGTATAGACATCTCTAATCACACCTCAAACCATGTTGATGAATACTCAAACATAAATTTTGATTACATTATAACTGTTTGCGACCATGCTAATGAAAATTGCCCTTTTATACCAAGCAAAAATGCTTTAAGGCTACATCATAACTTTTTTGATCCATCAAAAGTGGTTGGTACAGATAACGAAAAACATGCTGCTTTTTTAAAAGCCAGAAATGAAATTAAATTGTATTGTGAAGAGTTTGTAGAAAAGTATTTAAACGTCTAAACTGTCTCCATTTTCAGAAAACTTGCGTTCCATTTCTGCTTGAAACTCTTCTAGTACAGGTTTTACAGTGCTTTCTGGTAAGTCTGCAATACGTATGTACATTAAACCATCTACTGCATTGTTAAATAGTGGGTCAACGTTAAACGCTACTACTTTTGCATTTTGTTTGATGTACTTTTTGATTAATACAGGTAATCGTAAACTACCTGGTTCTAATTCATCAATAATTTTATCAAACTTCATTAAGTCAGCCTCGGTTTCATCAAACACAAAATCTTTATCAGCATCTTTAAGCTTCACCTTAAATTCTTTCTTTGGATGCACATATTGCGCAACATAAGGATCGTAATAATGAGATTTCATAAACTCAATCATTAACGATTTAGAAAAATTGGTAAACTTGTCACTTATCGTTACACCTCCTATTAGATATTTATGTTCTGGATAACGCAATGTTGTATGTACAATACCTTTCCATAATAAAAACAAAGGCATTGGTTTTTGTTGATATTCGCTAATAATGAAAGCTCTACCCATTTCTATAGATTCGCTCATCATTTTGTATAATTCTGGTTCAAAACGGAACAAATCCTGAAGATAAAAACCATCTATACCATACTCGGCAAATATTTTTGAGCCTAGTCCCATTCGGTATGCACCTGCAAGCATGTTAGTGTCTTTATCCCATAAAAACATGTGGTGATAATAGGTATCAAAAGGGTCCAAATCTATTGCTTCATTAGTGCCTTCACCAACTTCTCTAAACGTTATTTCACGAAGTCTACCAATCTCTCGCATAATGTTAGGGATGGCTTTAGCATTTGTTAAAAACACTTCGTAGTTTTTACTTTCTAACAATCTGGCATCACTATCTCGTAAGGCTTGAACTTCACTTTTCATAGCCTCAACACTAACAGGAGTAACTATGTTTTTAATTGGCTTTGGTACTTTTAAAGTAGAAGAAATATTACTTAATAAATTGTCGTCTTTATCATCAAAAGAGTTTGCCAACATATAGGTTTTCTTTCTTAAAAATTCAGAAAATTCCTGAAGGGTTGTATGCTCTTTTTGGTCGTTAACTGTAATAGGTTTTCCTATTCTTACTTTAATAGTTCTTCGTTTTTGAGTTAACAATTCCGAAGGTAATTTAGCAGTCCTAAACGTATCGCTTATTTTAGAAAGTTTATAAAACAACTTACTGTTTTTTGCATGAAAGTAAATAGGCACAACAGGAACTTCTGCTTTTTGTATTAACTTCATTGCGGCTTCTTCCCAAGGCTTGTCTATTACTAATTTTCCATCTCTGTAAGTTGATACTTCTCCAGCAGGAAACACTCCTAATGGATGCCCTTCTCTTAAATGAAGAATTGCATTTTTAAAACCAGCAACACTAGATTTAGCGTCCTTGTGATCTTCAAAAGGATTAACTGGCATTATGTATGGCTTTAAAGGCTCTATACGATGTAATAAAAAATTAGCAATTATTTTAAAATCTTCACGCTGTTCAACCATTAACTTTAATAGTAAAATACCATCAATTCCTCCTAATGGATGATTAGAAACAGTAATATAAGCACCATCTTTGGGCAATCGTTTAAGATCTTCTTCTGGAATTTCAAATTTAATTTGAAACTCATTTAAAATACCATCTAAAAATTCTACATCATTAAGATGTTTGTTGCGGTTATAAATTTTATTGAGCGTAGATATTTTGAGTACTTTCATAAGTATCCATCCACAAAAAGTTCCGAAAATGCCATACTTATCTGCTTTAATAGCTTTAGCTACTTCTTTGGCTGAAACTAATCCTATATCTTGTTGCTTGGTCATGTGTGTAAAAGTAATAAAATGTTATTTAGTAACCATTTGAACTGTTTCCTTGGTTAACTGCTTTAACAACACAGTTTTATCTTTTTCTAATTGGTCTATGTCTTCTTGATTGTAATGTCTAATAGTATATAAAGATACATTATCGTTACAGGTAACTTTAAATTTAGCTTTTAAGTGCTGTAGTAATTTATCTAAGTTATTATAAATATTATCCACACAAACCGAGAAGCTAATTGCCGAGTTTTGTATTACATCTACTTTCATTTTATAGAGGTGTAGTAGGGCAAAAATTTCACTTATACTTTCTTCAACAATGTAAGAAAAATCTAATGATGATAATGATATTAGTACTTGGTTTTTTTTAACTATAAAGCAAGGTATATTAGGCTCAATACCTATACCTTTTTCAACTTTTGTGCCTTTGTTTTCAGGCTTTAAAAATGATTTTACGTATAATGGTATTTCTTTACCTTGTAATGGTTGTAATGTTTTTGGATGAATTACAGATGCTCCGTAAAAAGCTAACTCAATAGCTTCGCGATATGAAATTTTATTAAGTAGTTGCGCATTTTCAAAATACCTTGGATCGGCATTTAAAACACCTGGAACATCTTTCCAAATAGTTACACTTTCTGCATTTAAACAATACGCAAAAATTGCTGCTGTATAATCGCTTCCTTCTCTACCTAATGTGGTTGTAAAATTGTTACTATCACTACCAATAAATCCTTGAGTGATGTTTAATATACTTTTATCAAATTTTGAAGATATTTGCTGTTGCGTCTCATCCCAGTTAACATTTGCTCGTCTATAATAATTGTCTGTTTTTATGTATTCTCTAGCATCTAACCAATTGTTTTTTATTCCAGTTTCGTTAAGATACTCACTAATAATAGTTGTAGATATTAGCTCGCCATAACCTATTACCTGGTCGTATATAAAATTATAATCTGGTGATTTGTTTCTGTCGAAAAAACTTTTAAGCTCTTCAAATAAACTAGACACTTTTTTAAAAACAGGATGTCTTTCATTAGAAAATAAATCTAACAGAATTTCATTATGATACTTAATGACATCATGTATAGAGCTTTGCAACTCTCCTTTATTATTAAGATAATTATTTATAATTACTTCTATAGCATTAGTTGTTTTTCCCATTGCTGAAACAACTATCAATGTGTTTTTGTAGCCTACTTTTTGTAAAACAATTGATACATTTTTTACTCCATTAGCATCTTTTACTGATGCGCCTCCAAATTTGAATACTTGCATGTTATAATTTAGATAAATAATCTTTAATTCCTTGTTCGTTTAAATGTACCACATCCCAATCTCGTTTTACATCTGCTCCTTTTTTTTCATAGAATGTGATTGCTGGTTCATTCCAATCTAATACTTCCCAACTTATACGCTTTACGCCTAATTGATGCCCAAATTTTATAACCTCATCTAAAAGCGCTGTTCCTAAACCTGTTCCTCTCATTTTTTGACTTACAACCAAGTCTTCAAGGTGTAATACTTTTCCTTTCCAAGTAGAATATCTATTGTAAACTAACGCAATACCTTCAATTTTACCTGAAACTTCAGCTACAAAACACTTAAAAGCTGGGTTTGAATTAAATCCATCGTTTTTTAAATCTTCAACAGATATTTCAACTGCATCTGGCTCTTTCTCAAATACTGCTAACTCAGTAATAAGGTCTAGTACCTGAGGCATATCTTTTTCTAAAGCTTTTCTAATAGTAAAGTTCATGTTTTATAATTGAAATCAAATATAATGCAAACTATCATATTTTAGACTATTAAACTTTTTCGAAAACGATGTAGTTTGCTAAAAAATACGATATTTGCACAAACTAAATATCTGTACTTCATGTCTCGTAGAAATCAAACTTTAGGCGAATTTATTATTGAAAATCAATCTTCATTTAAATACTCGTCTGGAGAGTTATCAAGGCTAATAAATTCTATACGTTTAGCTGCTAAAGTAGTAAACCATGAAGTGAATAAAGCTGGCTTGGTTGATATTATTGGTGCTGCTGGAGAAACAAACATTCAAGGTGAAGATCAGCAAAAACTAGATGTTTATGCCAATACAAAATTTATTCAGACTTTAAAAAACAGGAATATTGTTTGTGGTATTGCGAGTGAAGAAGAAGACGATTTTATTACTATAAACAGTCAGGATGAAAATAATCAAAATAAATATGTTGTTCTTATTGATCCTTTAGACGGTTCATCAAATATAGATGTAAATGTATCTGTAGGAACTATTTTTTCAATTTACAGACGTGTAACTCCTGTTGGATCTCCTGTACAGATTGAAGATTTTTTACAACCAGGCAACCAACAAGTAGCTGCTGGATATGTTGTTTACGGAACATCTACGATGCTAGTATATACAACTGGTGATGGTGTAAATGGTTTTACGTTAAATCCTGCAATTGGAACCTTCTATTTATCTCACCCAAAAATGAGTTTCCCTGAAAACGGAAAAATTTACTCTGTAAATGAAGGTAATTATATTCATTTTCCTCAAGGCATAAAAAACTATATTAAGTACTGCCAAATGGAAGAAGGCGACAGACCTTACACTTCTAGATATATTGGTTCTTTGGTATCAGATTTTCATAGAAATATGATAAAAGGTGGTATTTATCTGTATCCGAAAAGCTCAAAAGACTCTGTTGGGAAATTACGTTTATTGTATGAATGCAATCCTATGGCTTTTCTTGCCGAACAAGCTAATGGTAAAGCTAGTGACGGCTTTAATCGTATATTAGACATCCAACCTACAGAACTACACCAACGTGTTCCGTTTATCTGCGGAAGTAAAAACATGGTTGAGAAAGCAGAAGAATTTATGAGGAATGCTTAGCAAAACAAAAACCCTATTTCAATGCCGAAAATTATCGGGAGAAATAAGGTTTATTTGTAATTGATTAATAGCATTTCAAAAATCGTAAATTAAAACCATACTCTTACAAAAAAACTATAAGTGGTTAAAAAATCTGTATGAATGGTATTTTTTTGATATTCATTGATTTAAGAAACGTTTAAAAAGACAAAAAACCTGTTTCAATGCCAAAATTTTATTGGGAGAAACGAGGCTTATTTGATCTGATTAATAGCACAGTAAAATTACTGATTAACAATCCTTTAAATATTAATATAACACTATGTTAATGTTAAGTAATTGAATACTAACTGTATTTTACTTTTCTTAAAATACGTAACGATTCTTTAAACGTTAAATACATCTCTTCACTATAATCTTTTAAATAAGGTCTTGACTCATTTAGCTTATCAATGGCTTCATGAAATAGATTGAGATAACATATTAAATAGGTTGCTGGAAGGTTTTTTAAATCTTGTTCTTCATTACTTGTTAAGGTTAATCCTTTTTTTAGTTTTTCTAAAATAGCATTATTAGCATTATAAATATGATGCAATACTTTTTTATCAAACTGTGGTGGCTGAAATAATAACTTTGTATCTATATGATAATTAGCATTGTTGCCAAATTGAATAATAGTTTCTTCTAATGGATAATATTTATACGAGTTTTGCAATCCAAGAGAAACATATTCTACAATTTTAAAAGAGTCATCATCATAAGAAATAGACACCTCATCTAAAGTTGAAAAAAACAAACGTACTTGCTCGTTTACAAGCTCAATATCTACTCTACTAAAAAAAGTTTCGTCTTTAACATACTTTTTTTGTCCTGCCCAACACAACACAAAATACTCTTTAAAAACTTTATATTGTGGTTGATAGTCTTTACGCTTGTTCATAAAATCGAAAACACCATCTAAGGTATACTCAATATTGTTTTGAGCATGTGCTTCAATAGACTCAACAATTTTAGAATTAACATCTTTAATTTCAATATCAAACACTTTAGGCATACTCATACTTCCATCTCTAAAAAAGACAGAGCCTCCATAATATTTCCAGATGTTTTTTCGAAGTGATGTAATTTTTCCTATTGGTCGTATAGTTACTAAACCAACTACTTTATCGTCTGGCAAATGCGGAAACGGAATGTTTTCATATTGAACTATTGGAGGATTTGATAGATAAGCATTAATAAGATTTTGTATTTTACTGTCGTCAAAAAAATCGACTCCAACAATATTATTATCTTCATCATCTACACCAATAACAATAAATGAATTGTTTTTTGGGTTGCTGTTAGATAACGCACAAATATGTTTTAAAAACTTCGCCTTTCCTTCCTTTTCACTAATATCTATTTTACGCTTTTTATCATAAAAGCTATTCTCATCGTTGTGAGCAAGTAGGTTTTTTATGAGTAGGCGTTTGTTAATCATAGATACTTCCCACGAGAGTGGAAATCTTTTGGTTTATAAATTCTTTTTTACTGTTGTACTATTAGCCTGTGCAGTTGGAAACACTAATAAATCTGCAATGTTAACATGTGTTGGTCGAGAAATAGCAAAATAGATGATTTCTGCTATATCTTCTGGTTGCAATGCTTTGTATCCTTTATAGACTGAATCTGCAACGACATCACCTTTAAATCGAACTTGAGAAAACTCAGTCTCAACCAATCCTGGATTAATTGCACATACTTTAATCCCAAACGGATTTAAGTCAATACGCATACCTTCAGTTATTGCTAAAACAGCATGTTTACTCGCACAATACACATTGCCTTTTGGATACACTTCTTTACCTGCTGAAGAACCAATGTTTATAATATGTCCAGATTGTCTTTCAGTCATTTGAGGTATTACAGCTTTGCTTACATACAGTAATCCTTTTACATTTATATCCATCATTGCATCCCAATCGTCTGTATTTCCTGTTTGTATTGGGTCTAATCCGTGAGCATTTCCTGCATTATTAATTAATATGTCTATACTTTTAAAATCTTCAGGAAGGGAGTTTATAGCATTAAACGTTTCATCTTTATCTCGCACATCAAAATTAAGCGTGTGCACATCTGTTTGTTTTTCTAAAGCTTTTTGTATGGTATCTAATCGTTCTTGACGTCTACCACACAAAACTAAATTTATACCATATTTAGCAAATTCGTGAGCTGTTGCTCTTCCTATTCCGCTTGTAGCTCCTGTTATTAAGGCTGTTTTTTTCATTTATTATAATCTATTATGGAACTTTGTGCCCTTGGCAAGCCACTAAAATTAAAAACCAATCTTCTAGTTCTAATTTTATCTGTATTGCTTTGGTTGCATTAGTAATTCTTTTGTAATCTGTGGTGCCAACAACTGGATGAATATTAGCAGGATGCATCATAATCCAAGCCAGTAATAATTGGTCTTCAGTAGCATTATACTTACCCATTAACTTACCTAGCTGTTTATGTATTCGTCTTGTTTGCTCGTTATCGTCTTTAAAAACATAACCTAAAGGTGACCAAGCCATAGGAGTAATATTGTTCAGCATCATATAATCTAAAGTTCCATCATGCATCGCATTATGCTCTGTTAATGAAAACTCTATCTGATTTACAGAAACAACTGTGCTTTTCGATATTAAGTCTACTTGAGAGTTTGTAAAATTTGAAACTCCAAATGCTTTTATTTTTCCTTGTTGTTTTAATATAGAAACTGCTTCGGCAATATCATCTGGTTGCATTAACGGACTCGGTCGATGTAATAAAAACAAATCGATATAGTCTGTTTTTAAATTTTTTAATGATTCTTCGGCAGACCAAATAATATAATCTTTAGAATAATTATAATGTTTTACCTTATTATTTCTGTTTTCTGATATGTATTGAATGCCACATTTAGATATTAATTGAATTGTTTCACGTTTTATACCACTTTCTGCAAAAGCATTTCCAAAATCTGTTTCTGTAGTATAACCTCCATAAATATCCGCGTGATCAAATGTAGTTATTTGATTATCAACACAATGATTTGTTAGTTTAATTATTTCTGTTTTAGAAAATTGCTTACCCCAACTTCCCCATGTCATTGCACCTGCAATAATTTTTGAAAAATTCTTTTTCATTTTTTTAATATATTCACACCTTAAAAATAGAAAACTAAAAACTCATAAAGCCCTTTGCATACTTAAATTTTTAACCAATTATTAACAGCAACACACGAAAAATTTTAACAATTTGCGGTACTCAAAATTTAGACACCAATTTGAGACTAATTAAATTTAAATTATGATGGAAGAAACAGGTACAATTGATATTAAGACCATTAACGAGAAAATTGAAAAGGAAAGTGCTTTTATTGATTTGCTTACGTTAGAAATGAACAAAGTAATTGTTGGCCAAAAATATATGGTAGAACGATTACTAATTGGACTATTAGGTCAAGGACACATTTTACTTGAAGGTGTGCCTGGATTAGCAAAAACTTTAGCTATTAATACACTTTCACAAGCTGTAAGCGGAAGCTTTAGCAGAGTACAGTTTACACCAGATTTATTACCAGCAGATGTTGTAGGTACTTTAATTTACAACATGAAGGAGAACGATTTTAAAATTAAAAAAGGTCCTATTTTTGCAAACTTCGTTTTAGCAGATGAGATTAATAGAGCACCTGCAAAAGTGCAATCTGCATTGCTTGAAGCAATGCAAGAAAAGCAAGTAACAATTGGTGATGAAACGTTTAAATTAGACAGACCATTTTTAGTAATGGCAACTCAAAACCCAATTGAGCAAGAGGGAACTTATCCTTTGCCAGAAGCTCAAGTTGACCGTTTTATGCTAAAAACAGTTATTGATTATCCTACAATACAAGATGAGCAATTAATTATTAGAGCTAACTTAAAAGGCGGTTTCGAAAAAGTTAACTCTGTTGTTTCTGTTGAACAAATATTAAGAGCACAACAAGTTGTTAGAGAAGTGTACATGGATGAGAAAATTGAAAAATATATTCTCGATATTATTTTCGCAACACGTTTCCCTGAAAAATATAAACTATCCGATTTAAAACCGCTTATATCGTTTGGAGCATCACCTCGTGGTAGTATTAATTTAGCGTTAGCAGCAAAATGTTACGCTTTTATTAAACGTCGTGGTTATGTAATACCAGAAGATGTTCGTGCTGTTGTACATGATGTATTACGCCACAGAATCGGAATTACTTACGAAGCAGAAGCTGAAAACATCACTTCAGTTGATATCATCAACAAAATTGTAAACGAAATAGAAGTGCCATAATGTGAGTTTGCTGTATTCAGTTAAAGTATGCGGTTGCTTACTTAATTCTGAATACTATATATTAAACTCAACGGTTTGCTGAAAACTGCAACTGAAAACTGTTTACTAAAAAAGATGGATACTAAAGAATTACTTAAAAAAGTACGAAAAATAGAGATTAAGACACGTCGATTGTCTAATCATATTTTTGGAGGCGAATACCACTCAACCTTCAAAGGTCGTGGTATGACTTTTAGCGAAGTTCGTGAGTATCAATATGGTGATGATGTTAGAAATATAGACTGGAATGTTACAGCAAGATATAACGAGCCTTACATTAAAATATTTGAGGAAGAACGTGAGCTAACCATGATGTTGATGGTTGATATTTCTGGATCAGAATGGTTTGGTACAGGTGAGCAGTTTAAAAACGAAATCATCACAGAAATTGCAGCAACCCTTGCATTCTCTGCAACTCAAAATAATGATAAAATTGGATTGATTTTATTTTCTGACACCATCGAGTTGTATATTCCTCCAAAAAAAGGTCGTTCTCATGTATTGCGAATAATTCGTGAATTAATTGAATTTGAGCCAAAAAGCAAACAAACAAATATTGCCGAAGCATTAAAATTTTTATCAAATGTGATGAAAAAGAAAGCCATTGTTTTTGTGCTTTCAGATTTTATTGCTGACGACTATAAACAAACACTTAAAATAGTCGCAGGAAAACATGATGTTACTGGTATAAGAGTTTATGACAAGCGCGAAGAAAATATTCCAAATTTAGGTGTTGTACAAATGCAAGATGAAGAAACAGGTGAGCTAATGTTAGTAAACACATCATCAAAAAAAGTACGTACTAATTATGGCAAGTTTTATAACGAAAAGGTAGACTATTATAAAGATAGCTTTACTAAATCTGGCGCTGGAGTAATTGATTGTCGTGTTGATGAAAGTTATGTAAAAAAACTATTAGGATATTTTAAACAAAGAGGATAAAAGATTTATGATTTACGAGTTTAAATTAACAAATTTTAAAAATAGACAAATAAGAAAAAGGCTTGTTACTATTGCCTTTTGTCTTTTGTCTATACTCTCTTTTTCTCAAGTTAAATTTTCAATCGATTCAACAAAAATTAAAATAGGTGAACAAATTACCTATAAAATTGAAGTTGAAGCAGACACTACAGATTTAGTAGTTTTCCCAGAAGGGCAAACATTTACGCCTTTAGAGATGATTGAGTCTTATAAAACAGATACAACTAAAAACAAGGCTAAATACAATCTGATAAAAAAATATGGCTTAACACAATTCGATTCTGGCTCATATACTATACCAAGACAAAAAATTATAATAGGCACAAAAACTTTTTATACAGATTCATTAAAGGTACTTGTAAATAATATAAAGGTAGACTCTACAAAACAAGGGTTGTATGATATAAAACCATTCATACAAGTAGAAAAAAGCACAAGTAACTGGTGGAAACCTTTACTATATATATTAGCAGCCTTACTAATTGTTGGTTTCTTGTTGTACTGGTTTATATGGCGTAAAAAACCATTAACAGAAGAAGAAGAAATTGCATTACTACCTCCTTATGAACGCGCTAAACTAGCTTTAAAAAAATTAGATGAAAGTGACTTTTTAATGCAAGCAGAATTAAAAGGCTACTATTCTGAATTGACTTTTATTATTAGACGTTATCTGGACGAAAAAGTTTATGATAGAGCTTTAGAGAGCACTACAGATGAGCTTGTCTCTAGATTAAAGCTACTTAAAGATGGTAACCAAATTGAATTGAGCCATGACGATATTAGAAACATTGAAACCATTCTTAAGCGTGCCGATTTAGTAAAATTTGCCAAATCAGAACCAGATATCGAATTAG
Organism: Aquaticitalea lipolytica; assembly: GCF_014641635.1. Taxonomy (GTDB): domain Bacteria; phylum Bacteroidota; class Bacteroidia; order Flavobacteriales; family Flavobacteriaceae; genus Aquaticitalea; species Aquaticitalea lipolytica. The sequence goes on from NZ_BMIC01000004.1 coordinate 30,611, forward strand.
CCAAAATTGATAGAAATACTATTGATATAGAAATTGACCATGTAAAAGAAGCACTACCAGAACCTACTGAAGAAGAAAAGCTTCTCGACAAACAATATAAAGAAGAACAAGAACGTAAAAAGAAACGTAAAAAAATTATTGCTACAGTAGCAATTAGTGTGTTTTTATTATTTGCAACGCTTACAGGCTTTATCATAAAGTATGGATTTAACTATGTTAAAGACTCAGTTTTTGGTCACGAAAGCAAAGAATTATTGGAAGGCGATTGGGTAAGAAGTGAGTATGGTGTGCCACCTGTTATAATTTCTACACCTAAAGTTTTAGAGCGAATGGAAGTTAAAGCTATTGACACTATTCCAAATGCTAAAACAACATATTTTAATTACGGAACACTGTTAAGCTCATTAAACATTGGTGTTAGTACAACTAAATTTAACTTACCAGATTCAACCAAAATAGATTTAAATCTTGCAGTTGAAAGTGGTTTAAAACTTCTTGAAAAAAACGGTGTTAAAAATATCATTACTAAACGAGAACAATTTATTACGCCTAATGCAGCAGAAGGCTTAAAAGTACATGGAACTGCAGATTTCCCTCGTCCACTTTCATCAGGCTATCAAAAAGGGAAATATACATTTCTATTATTTACATCAGGCAATGTGCTTCAGCAAGTAATTATGGTTTGTGAAGATGACGATGTTTATGCTAATGATATATTGGAACGTATTTTAAATTCAGTAGAACTTAATAAGGCAGAATGATGTTTGAAGGCATAGAATTTTTAAATAAAGAAATGTTTTGGCAGTTTTTATTACTTCCATTAGCAATACTATGGTATGTTTTTAAACACAAAAAACAAACTGCAGAACTTAAAATATCTAGTATTAAAGGTTTTAAATTAACAAATAGTTTTTTACCAAAAATTAAACACCTTCTTTTTGCATTAAGATTATTAGCACTAGCATTATTAATTACAGCTATTGCACGACCAAGAACATCAGATGTATCTTCTAAAACTAAAACCACAAGAGGTATAGACATTGTAATGGCAATTGATGTATCAGCAAGTATGTTGGCAAAAGATTTATTACCTAACCGATTAGAAGCCTTAAAAAAAGTTGCAGCTCAATTTATAAAAGGACGTCCTAACGATCGTATAGGTATTGTTGAATACGCAGGAGAAAGTTATACCAAAACACCTATTACTAGTGATAAAGCCATTGTTTTACAGTCGCTAAACAATGTTGAATATAATACTGTTATTGAAGGAGGAACTGCTATAGGAATGGGACTTGGAACAGCAGTAAACAGAATTAAAGATAGTAAAGCAAAGAGTAAAGTCATTATTCTATTAACAGATGGTGTAAACAATTCTGGGCAAATAGATCCAAAAACAGCTAGCTCCTTAGCTGTAGAATACGGAATTAAAGTATATACAATAGGATTAGGTACAAACGGAATGGCATTATCACCAATTGGTATAACGCCAAACGGAGCGTTTCAATATGGTCGAGTACAAGTAGAAATTGACGAAGCGCTTTTAAAAGATATAGCTAAAGTTACAGGTGGTGAATATTTTAGAGCTACAGACAATAAAAAACTAGCTGAGATTTATAACGAAATTAATAAACTCGAAAAAACTGATGTTGAAGAATTTAAGTTTACTAACTACGAAGAAAAATATCGTCCGTTAGTATTACTTGCTGGTTTACTATTATTAATAGAAGTGCTTTTGCGCTCAACATTATTTAGAAGTTTTATATAAAGAAGATTAAAAACTAAAGCATGCAATTAGAAGAGAAAATATGGTTTTGGGTTTTAGGAGTAATTCCTGTAATCTTTCTATTGTTTTTAGTACTTCAGCTCTGGAAATATAAAACGCAAAGCAAGTTTGCTAATAAATCTATGCTTAAAAAATTAAGCCCAAATAGATCTATTTTCAAATCTGTTTTAAAAATGTTAGTACTATGTTTTGTGTTCTTCTGTCTAGCTATAGCATTAGTAAACCCTAAAATTGGAACAAAATTAGAAACTGTTAAACGCGAAGGTGTAGATATTGTTTTTGCAGTCGATGTCTCTAAAAGTATGCTAGCCGAAGATATTGCACCTAACCGATTAGAAAAGTCAAAACAATTAGTAACTCAAATTATAAATAATCTAGCAAGTGACAGAGTTGGTATAATAGCATATGCAGGGAAAGCATTTCCTCAACTACCAATAACAACAGATTACTCTTCCGCTAAAATGTTCTTACAAAGTATGAACACTGATATGTTGTCATCACAAGGAACAGCAATTAACGAAGCTATAAAATTGGCGCGAACCTATTATGATGATGATGAGCAAACAAATAGAGTTCTAATTATTATTTCAGATGGAGAAGATCATAGTAATGTTGCTGCAAATGTTGCCGAAGAAGCCGCAGATGAAGGCATAAGAATATTTACTATAGGAGTTGGAGATATAAAAGGTGGTCCAATTCCAGAAAAGAGAAACGGAATCATTCTTAATTATAAAAAAGACAATAATGGCGAAACCGTTATAACACGCTTAGATGAAGAGACTCTTAAAAACATTGCTACAGAAGCCAATGGCGCATATATAAATGGTAGTAATACCAATAAAGTAGTAGAAGAGATAAGAGATATTCTTAATAAAATGGATAAAAAAGAATTCGAAGCAAAGCAATTTGCCGATTTCGAATCGCAATTTCAATGGTTTTTAGGTGCTGCTATTTTCTTTTTATTTATTGATATATTCTTATTAGAAAGAAAAACAGGGTGGCTTAAACGATTGAATTTGTTTAACGAAAACCTATAAAACATTTAAGAAAACATTATAATTATTGTAGCATTAGATTTTTTAGTTTTATAAAATATTTTAAATGAAACACTTAGTAATCATATTAATCGCATTAACAAGCATCTTTTCTTATGCACAAGAAAAAGATGAAGAAAAACTATTGGCAATAAAAAAGGCCAATAACTATGTTTATGAAGGTAATGAGCAAGTGTCTCAAGATAAATATATTGCTGCCGAAATGGAGTATCGTAAAGCCATTTCTGAACAGCCAGCAAATGTAGCTGGAGCATACAACTTAGGGAATTCTTATTACAAGAAAAATAAATATGATGAAGCCTTGTATCGTTATGAGCAAGCGGCAAAAAATTCAACTTCGAAATCAGAAAAACATAAGGCTTATCATAATATTGGGAACATTTTAATGAAAAATAAAAAATGCAAAGAGGCTGTTGAAGCTTTTAAAAATGCATTACGAAACGACCCAACAGATGATGAAACTCGCTATAATCTTGGTTTAGCTAAAGAATGTGCCGAACAACAAAAAGACGACGACAAAGGAAACGATAAAGACAAGGACAAAGACAAAAAGGACGAGGATAAAAAAGACCAAGATAAGCAAGACAATAAAGACAAAAAAGAAGGCGACGATAAAAAAGATGAAGAAGGGAAGCCTAAAGATGATAAGCAAGATAAAGGCAAAGGTGACGAGAAGAAAGATGAAAAAAAACAACAACCTCAACCTGGTCAATTATCTCCTCAACAAATAAAAAACTTGCTTGAAGCAATGAATAATCAAGAACAAAAAGTTCAGGAAAAAATAAATGCCGAAAAACAAAAAGGTGTTAAAGTAAAAACAGAAAAAGATTGGTAAATCAAACTTTTTAGTGAATTAAAATGAAACTTATTAAATACATATCATTATTTCTAATTCTGTTTGCAACAGGATTCGCTTCTGCTCAAATTAAATTTGAAGCAAAAGTGAGTAAAACTAAACTTGGCGTAAACGAACGATTAAGAGTAGATTTTGAAATGAATAAAGATGGCGATAATTTTAATCCACCAGATTTTGAAAATTTTACAGTTATTGGCGGACCAAACACTTCGGTTAGTAATTCTTGGGTAAATGGTGTTCGTTCTTTTTCTAAAACATATAGCTACTTTTTAGCTCCAAAACGTCAAGGAAAATTTAGTATAAAACAAGCCACGATTGAGATTGATGGTGAAACTTACAAAACGCAAGTTGTTACTGTAGAAATTACCTCAGCTGTAGAAAGGCCAAACGATCCTGATAATGCTATAAACGTAGCCGATGATAATATTCACTTAGTTGCCGAAATTTCTAAAACAAATCCATATCTCAACGAAGCTATAACAGTAGTTTATAAATTGTACGTATCACCAAATACTGGTGTTAGCAACTGGCGAGAAATTGACAATCCAAAATTTAATGATTTTTGGAGTCAAAATATCGACATGAAAGGCGTAAAAGTTGAAAATGGAACCTATAAAGGTGAAGATTATCGTTTTGTTGTACTACGTAAAACTGTTTTATATCCTCAAAAAACTGGAAAACTAGAAATTGAACCTCTGAGTTTAGATCTTACTGTTGAAGTACCAACAAATAGACGTGATATTTTTGGTGGTCGTTTAATGACACAAGTACATAAAACAGTTTCAGCAGGAAGCAATACTATAACAGTTAAGCCTTTACCTGAAGAAGGTAAACCAGATAATTTTACAGGAGCTGTAGGTAAGTTCGACTTTAAAATTACTACATCTAAAACCACTTTAAATGCTACCGAATCGCTTCAGGCAAGAGTTGAAGTAAGTGGAAATGGAAATTTAAAATTGTTTCAATTACCAAAACTAACCTTACCAAGTTCCTTAGAAGTTTACGAACCTGAGCATGCTGAAAATGTCAATACTAATTTAAATGGTATGCAAGGAAATATTTCAGATAGCTATACAATAGTTCCTCAGTTTAAAGGTAAATATCCAATACCAAATGTGTCTTTTTCGTATTTCGACCTAGAAACTGGAACCTACAAAACAATGTCATCTGGCGAAATTATTATTGACGTATTAGAAGGACCAACAAACAACTCAAATTCTGATAATAATTTTGCATCAACAGGAGCAGAAAAACAAAAAGTTGTCTTAAGTACTAATCAATTTGCATTTATAAAAAGCGACCCTAATTTAACATGTACACAACCAAGTTATTTCTTTAAATCTACTTGGTTCTGGACAGCTTTATTTGCGCCACTTTTGGCAATCCCTTTAGCCATTGTTTTTAGAAAAAAGAAAGCAGAACGTGATGCCGATGTTTTTGGAAACAAAGTGAGAAAAGCAGATAAACTTGCAAGAAAATATTTAAGCGAGGCTAAAAAAGCACTTGGGCAAAAAGAAGCGTTTTATATAGCTCTTGAAAAAGCATTACACAATTACTTAAAAGCAAAACTTTATATTGAAACCAGTGACTTAAGTAAAGATAAAATTAAAAGTTTACTTCTTGAAAAAGGAGTTGATGAGTCTAGTGTAATAGAGTTTAATAGTATTCTTAAAAATTGTGAGCTTGCTAGGTATACACCAATTACAAATGTTGAAATGCAAAATGACTATGAAAAAGCAGCTAGCACAATTTCAGTAATTGATAAACAAATGAATTAAGATGAAACAGTTAATTTACATTTTTGCATTTGTATTCAGCACAATTACCTTAGCTCAAAACGAAGTTTTGTTTGAGCAAGCAAACTCCTTATATAATGATGGTAATTATTCTGAAGCTATAAAAAAATATGACGCTATTTTAAAAAGCGGCAAACATTCTGCCGAATTATATTTTAACCTTGGTAACTCTCATTATAAACTCAATCATGTAGCTCCAAGTATTTATTATTATGAAAAGGCTTTACAATTAGCTCCAAATGATAAGGAAATAATAAATAATATTGCCTTTGCTCGTAATATGACTATAGATGCTATTGACACTATCCCAGAAGTAGGTTTCTCAAAATGGATAAAAAATATTACAAATACATTCTCATTTGAAACTTGGGCAAAAATATGTGTTGTATTAATGTTGCTATTTGTGATTTTGTTTTTGATATATTACTTTACATACTCAACTGGGAAAAAGAGATTAACATTTGTAGGTAGTATTACAACACTAACCCTTTCTTGTTTGGCTTTAGTTTTTGCATTTCACAAGTACAACTTAACTAAAAATGATAAACCTGCTATTGTATTTACTCAAGAAAGTAAAGTAAAAAGTGAACCAAACTTAAGAAGCACAGAAGCTTTCACTCTTCATGAAGGCACAAAGGTTCAAGTTTTAGACACTGTAAACAATTGGAGAAAGATAAAATTAGCCGACGGGAAAATTGGTTGGATTTCTTCAGAAGACATTAAACTGTTGAATAACTTTTAAAAATTATTTAACAATTAAATACAAACTTTGTCTTATTTTCGCGCTTTAAGTTAATTAGATGTACAAAAAATCGATAGCAACTTTTTTTATTATATTATTTATGGGCTTCATAATAGCACCATCAATAATTGTTGCTTTTGATAATTCAATAGACATCTCTATTATTTATTCTTTAAACGAAGAAGAAGAAAAGGGAAGTGAAACACACAAAAATATTGTAGTTGTGTTTTCTAAAAACAATCATCTTGAATTATCTCTCTTATCTACTAATCTTAAAAATAAGCCTGGATACTTTTCTAAAAAGTACCCAAAACCACATCTCAATCTCATTTCTCCACCTCCAGAAGTACACATTTTATAAATCTGATAGGATTTTTTAATCCAAATTGAAAGTCAAATTTAAACTCAATCTTAATAAGGTTGAGATAATCTATTTATTTATAAAATGTTTAAACATATTAAAAGTGACTTACCAGCGAGTATAGTCGTATTTTTTGTTGCATTACCACTTTGTCTTGGTATTGCTTTAGCTAGTGGTGCACCTCTGTTTTCTGGTCTTATTGCAGGTATTGTTGGAGGTGTTGTTGTAGGATCATTAAGTGGTTCTAAAATTGGAGTAAGTGGTCCAGCAGCTGGTTTAGCTGCAATTGTATTAACAGCTATTGGAACTTTAGGCGCTTATGAAAATTTCTTAGTTGCTGTAGTTTTAGCAGGAATTATACAGTTAATTTTTGGCCTTTTAAAAGCTGGTATTATTGGTTATTATTTTCCATCATCAGTAATTAAGGGTATGCTTACTGGTATCGGAATTATTATTATATTAAAACAGATTCCGCATTTTTTTGGTTATGATGCTGATGCCTCAGGCGATTTTGGCCTTTTCCAATCTACAAGTAAAAATACTTTTACACATATTTTTGGGATTGTTAAATATATAACCTTAGGTTCAACTATTGTTGGTTTTGTAGGATTGGGAATTTTAATTTTTTGGGATAAAGTATTATCAAAAAAATCGAAGATATTTCAAATTATTCAAGGCCCTTTAGTTGCAGTTGCTGTAGGTATTATATTTTATGTATTAACTAAGTCTAACGACACATTTTCTATCGCAAAATCGCATTTAGTTAGTGTTCCAGTTCCTGAAGATGTTACCTCTTTTTTGGGACAGTTTAGTTTTCCAAATTTTATGGTTATTACAAATCCTGATGTTTGGGTAGTAGCATTCACATTAGCTTTAGTAGCAAGTTTAGAAACTTTGCTTTGTGTTGAAGCAACTGATAAGTTAGACCCTCACAAAAACGTAACTCCAACCAACAGAGAGTTATTTGCTCAAGGAACAGGGAATGTAATTTCAGGATTAATTGGTGGACTTCCAATTACACAAGTTATTGTAAGAAGTTCGGCAAATATTCAATCTGGAGGACGTACAAAACTTTCAGCCATAGTCCATGGACTTTTGCTTTTAATATCTGTAGTTTTAATTCCTAGATTGTTAAACATGATTCCCTTATCAGTTTTAGCAGCTATTTTATTAATTGTAGGTTACAAACTAGCAAAACCAGGATTGTTCAAAAAAATGTATGATCTGGGTTGGAAGCAATGGATTCCATTTAATGTTACAGTTTTTGGTATTGTATTTATTGACTTACTATACGGAATTGGACTAGGATTAATGGTAGGGATTGTAGTTATTCTTATCAAAAGCTATCAAAATTCGCATTTTCTTCATAAAGAAGATGTAAGCAATGGTATCCAAAAAATGAAGATGACCCTAGCCGAAGAAGTTACCTTTTTCAATAAAGGAGCTATTTTAAAAGAATTAGATAGACTTCCTCATGATTCATATTTAGAATTAGACGTCAGAAAAACTAGATATCTAGATAATGATATTATTGAGATTCTTGATGATTTTGCTTTTAAAGCAAAAGAACGAAATATTACTATAAAATTAATTTCAGAACGTGGTACTATTGAAAATCCACCAAGTTATTTGGAGTTTTTTAAATTAAGACCGCAAACAGCATAATAAATTATAAACTTTAAAATTAAATTAAAATGAAAGCGCATACAAGAGAAACACAGGCAACAATGACTCCTCAAAAGTCATTACAGTATTTAAAAGAAGGAAACTTAAGATTCCAAAATAACTTAAAAGCAAATAGAAACTTATTAGAGCAAGTTAATGACACGAGCGATGGTCAATTCCCTTTTGCTACAATTTTAAGTTGCATTGACTCTAGAGTTTCAGCAGAATTAGTTTTTGACCAAGGATTAGGTGATATATTTAGTGTTCGTATTGCAGGTAACTTTGTAAATGAGGATATTTTAGGTAGTATGGAATTTGCATGCAAATTGGCTGGTACAAAACTAATTGTTGTTTTAGGACACACTGCATGTGGTGCTGTAAAAGGTGCTTGTGATGATGCAAAAATGGGTAACTTAACGAAGTTAATTGAGAAAATCACTCCTGCTGTAAATGCTGTAAGTGAGCCAAAAGATGTAAGTTTAAGAAACTCTAAAAATGCTGAGTTTGTTGATACTGTTGCTGAGAAAAATGTTCAGTTAACTATTGACAGAATTCATGCAGAAAGTCCAATTCTTTCAGAAATGGAGAAAAATGGAGAAATAATGATTGTTGGAGCCATGTATGACATTAACACTGGTGAAGTCAAATTTTTATAAAAAGCTGAAAGAAATTGACAAAAAAAAGAAAAATAATTAAATTTAAAACGGCAGCATTGGTAACTATGCTGATGCTGCCTATTTTCACTATTGCGCAAGACAGTAATTTTGGTAATTGGATGATTTATTTTGGAAATAAGCAATTGAACTCCAAATGGAACCTTCATCATGAAGTGCAATACCGAAATTACAACGCCATTGGTGATTTAGAGCAATTACTGTTACGCACAGGTTTAGGATATAATTTAACCGACAATACAAACATATTAATGGGTTATGGTTATATTTTATCTGAAAACTATATTGCAAATACAGATGAAAAGTTTCAAGTTAATGAGCATCGTATCTATCAGCAATTAATTACAAAACAGAAATTCAAAAATATAACTATTCAGCATAGATATAGATTTGAGCAACGCTTTGTAGAAGATGATTTTAAATTACGATTTCGTTATTTTTTAGGGGTTAATGCACCTTTAAGTAAAAAAGAAACCAATAAATGGTATCTTTCAGCTTACAACGAATTATTTATAAATACAGAATCATCTGTTTTTGATAGAAATCGATTATACGGAGGATTAGGTTACAAGATTAGCAATTCTGTAAGAATGGAATTGGGCTATATGAACCAGTTTTTTGAAACCAGTAGCAGAGACCAGTTTAACATAATCACATTTGTGAATTTTTAAAAAAAGTATAACCAACTAAAACAACAAAAAATGAAAAATTTATTTTCAAACATTAAAGGAGATGCCTTTGGAGGTATCACAGCAGGAATCGTTGCTTTGCCTTTGGCATTAGCATTTGGTGTTTCCTCTGGATTAGGACCTAGTGCAGGACTTTACGGAGCCATATTTTTAAGCTTTTTTGCTGCTTTATTTGGTGGTACAAATACACAAATTTCTGGTCCAACTGCTCCAATGACTGCTGTTAGTATGGTTGTAATTGCTGGAATAATTGCTGCAAATGATGGTGATATTAATAAAGCATTACCAGTAATTTTAACAGTATTCCTTTTGGCTGGACTTATACAAGTTGGACTTGGGTTTCTAGGATTTGGAAAATATATTAAATACATTCCATATCCTGTTGTCTCTGGTTTTATGACTGCAATTGGTGTAATTATTTTGGTGACTCAAATTTTGCCTGCTGTAGGTTATTACCCAAAAGAAGATATGCCTTATGTAGAAACCTTTAAGCCTCAAGCAGAAGAAATCATTCTTGAAAACATATTAAAAGAAGAAGCAGGTGAAGGCATTTTGGTTCTTGAAGATTTTAAAGAAACTATTAATAGAGCAGAAAGCATTTCGCAAGATGATATTTTAAAAGAATCTAAAACACTAGCCGCAAATAATGCTTCAGGTGTTTTAGGAGCAATAAAAGTATTACCTCAAGCATTAAGGAACATAAGTTGGTTAGAACTTATACTAGCTCTTTCAACCATTTTTATAATCTACGGATTTAAACGAATTACAACAGCTGTCCCAAGTACATTGGTGGCTTTACTTGTTGTTTCAGGTGTGGCAGTTGGTTTCGGTTTAGATTATCGTCCAATTGAAGAAATTCCATCAGGACTTCCAATTCCAAATCTAGAAATTATTACAGGATTTAGTTTAAGTAGCCTTACGCCTTATGTTTTTACTGCACTTACATTAGCGCTTTTAGGAGCCATTGACTCATTGCTTACAAGTGTTGTAGCTGATAATATGACCAAAACAAAACACCAACCTAATAAAGAATTAATAGGTCAGGGAATTGGTAATAGTATTGGAGCAATTTTTGGTGGTATTCCTGGAGCAGGAGCTACAATTAGAACTGTTGTAAATATTAAATCTGGAGGAAAAACTAAGTTGTCTGGAATGATTGCTGGTATTATGTTATTATTCATTTTATTGGCTTTAGGTCCAGTTGCCTCAAGAATTCCGGCTGCTGTGTTAGCAGGAATTTTAATAACAGTTGGTATTGGTGTAATGGACTACAAAGGTTTAAAAGCTATTCCTAGTTTACCACGAGATATGAAGATTGGTCCTTTAAAAATCAGTTCTGAAGTAGTTATCATGTTAATTGTACTTGTACTTTCTAGCTTATGGAATTTAGTATATGCTGTAGGTATTGGTCTAATTATAGCTTCGTTAATGTTCATGAAAAAAATTGGCGATTTAACTGCTGAACGCTCTGATGTTAAATCTTTACTTAAAGAAAAAGCTTGGGATGATGAAGTTGATTTTCCTGAACGATTAAAAGAAGAAGTATTTATAAAACATATAAAAGGACCATTGTTTTTTGGATCTACAAGTGATTTTCAACAATTAGCTGCTCAAATACCTAAGACAGCCTCTACTGTTGTAATAAGGTTAGGTAGAATGCAATATATGGATCAGTCTGGTTTATATGCAATGGAAGACGTTTTAGTAGACTTAAGAAAAGATAATATTAATGTACTTTTTGTAGGCTTATTAAGACAGCCACAATATATGATGGAACGAATAGATATTATTCCAGATTTAATTCCAAAAGAGCATATATTTACTACTTTTAAGGATTGCCTTACTTGGATTAAAGCTAATGTTAAGGATAAACATTAAATATATCTCTTATGAATTTAGACAGAGTATTTGAAAACAACGAAGTGTGGATTAAAGAAAAACTATCTACAAACCCAAAATACTTTGATGAATTAGGAGAAGGTCAGAGTCCTGAACTTTTATTTATTGGTTGTTCAGATAGTCGTGTTACAGCAGAAGAGTTAATGGGACTTGGTCCTGGTGAAGCCTTTGTGCATCGAAACATTGCAAATATGGTTTCTGGAACAGATTTAAATGTTATGTCTGTTGTAGAATATGCTGTAGTGCACTTAAAAGTAAATCATGTGGTTGTTTGTGGTCATTATGCTTGTGGAGGAGTAAAAGCAGCCATGCAATCGGCCGATTTAGGTATTTTAAATCCTTGGTTACGTAATATTAGAGATGTATATCGTCTTCATAAAAATAAGCTTAACGCTATAGTCTCTGAAGAAGATCGTTATGACAGATTTGTTGAATTGAATGTTCAAGAACAATGTGTAAATCTTATTAAAACAGCTGCAGTACAAAAGGCTGTAAGAGAAAGAGGCTTAAAAGTACATGGATGGGTTTTTGATATTCATACTGGGAAACTTGTAGATTTAAAAATTGATTTTGAAGCTATTCTCGAAAACATTAGAGAAATTTATCATCTAGATTAACATAAAAAAGCCACTCAAATTGAGTGGCTTTTTTTATTTAAATAGGTTTAATCCAAAGTAAGTGTTTCCACTTTTCCTTTTCTTTTAAAACAAGAGCTATGTTAACTAAAAACAATCCTCCTGTTTGTATAAGTTCTCCTATTTCATCTGCTTCAAGAAATAAATGGAATAAGAAAATGTGTAGTGTTATTGGTAATAAAAATAAGGCTCCGATAAATCCAGTGCCTTGGATAATTAAAAGAAAACCAAAGATAAGTTCGCAAATTCCTAACACTTGCCAGAAGTAGCCAGTTTGTTTTGCGCCACTTATATACAATACTTTTTGAAGTGTAGGCTCTTTATCAGGAGCAGAAAATTTTTCTGCCTTTTCTAAGACTTCAATAGAGCTTGGAATTGGCTTTTCAAACTTTTGAATTCCGCCATAAATCATGAATCCTCCTAAGAGTAAACGAAGTACAATAAATAAAATGCTAATTGATTTTTTCATAATTAAAATGTTGTAACACCTGTATTTGGTTGATATACATAATTGAATGTGTAAAATTGAGAATTGCTTAAATCATCATTTGGTTGGCTGTTTTCGTAATAGCTCAAAATTTCCAATTTAGCATATCTACCATCATTGGTTTTTACAACAAGAATTTTTCCTGCAATTGGAGAAATAATATGTGTTGATGGATTATAATGATACCATCCATTATCGGAACCTGTTGGTATTGCTAAACCGTTTGCTGAACTATCAGATGTGAATAGCTCTGTGTTAACTTCTGTAATACCTGCTAAAGTTCCTGTAACAATATAAGCACCAGCATTTGCTGTTCTTATTGGTTGATCTGCTGCAGTAGCTTCGCCACCATTTACAATAATTGTTGAGCCTCTAAATGCAATATCCCAATTATCGCTTGTTGTGGTTGTGCCTGTTTCAAAAGAAAATTTAATGTAATCACCAGTAATTGTTGGAGGATTTGTTGAGTAATCAGCAGTTTGTGTTGCTTGTAAGTTTGAAACTGTTTCAGATTCTATTTCTAAAACTGGTGTAGAATCATCATCATTACTACAAGATGTGAAACCAATAAAAAGTGTTACTAATGTTAAAAATTTAAATGTGTTCATAGTGTTTATATATAATTATTAAAATTGAATGTTTAATTTTCCGTAAATAATCCGACCAGAAATATTGCTAATGTTTTGAGTATCTGTAAAAGCAAAAACGTTATCAATACCAAAGCCTAATTTGTAGTTTTTATAAAGTGTTTTATTAATTGCAAAGTCCCAAATACTATAACCTTCAACAAAGTCATCATAGGTATCTAAATAGGCGTTTCCATTTGTATCGTACAATCCATATTTGCTCCTGTAAGTGCCACGTATATTGGCATCTAAATTCAAAGTTGTGAATTCGTAAAATACTTTCAGGTTTGCCATATGTCGAGAACGATTGTATAACCCAAAATAATCATCTCCTTTTAGCTGAAATGAAGGAGAACTAGGCGTTTCTCTTGCATAAACTTCTCCATTTTTAAAGGCTTTTTCTGCTGTCTTATCTTTTGCAAAAAGCAATTGGTAACCACCTGTAATTTTTAAGTTGCTATTCGGTTTCCAAGTAGAGTTGAATTCTAAACCTTGTGTGTAAACCTCGTGTACATTGTAGTAACTAAATACATTTTGCCCATTAGTTTTATTTGCAATAACTCGTGTGTCTATTAAGTCTTCAATAGTGTTTCTAAAGACATTAAGATTTAGTTTTATTGATGAGATTGGATTGTAATATAAGCCTATGTTGATACCAATTGAGTTTTCAGGATTTAATTCATCTTCAAACTCAGAAAGAGGTACTATTATATTTGCGATCTGCCCTTCGGCTTCTAATTCAGGAATTTTTGTAGTTACTGCATTATACCCTAAAACGGTATACCCAACGGTTGCGTTTGTAAAATCGAAATATAATTGTCTAAAATCTGGCGCTTTAAAACCGTACCCAACAGACGATTTAATTGCTAATTTTTCTGATAATTTATAACGCAAAGCAACTTTTGGGCTGAATTGAGATTTATATGCGCTATGATTATCAAAACGAGCGCCAAAAATAATATTCATTTTCTCGGTAGGATTGGTGTCATATTGTAAATAGGCGTAAGGCGAATTAAACTCTGGTTGCGTAGAAAAATCGGTTCTGGTTAAAGTTTCATGGTTCCAACCTAAACCAGCTATAAAAGCAGATTTTTCTGTTGGATTATAAGTTGCTCTAATTTCTGGACGAACTAATAATTGATTAAAATTACTATCACTAAAACGAGAGGTATCAGTATTATTCAAATATTCATCAGCTTTGTATCGTGTGGCGTAAAATTCAAAATAGCTACTCCATTTTTGGCTATATGTATGGCTTAATTTTAAATGAGTATTCCATTCGTTTACATTGCTTTCGCCTTTTAAATCTTCTGAAGCTATGTAGTCTTGGTTTTGTGTGTAGTATCTTCCAGATAAGAATAAGCTGGTATTATCATTAAAATTATAGTTCAGTTTTGTGCTTAATGTATAATTTGAATAAGGCTCAATCGTGTTTAATGCATCATTTTCATTTAAATCATAACCATCACTTTTAAAACTATTAAGAAAAGTACTTATTGAAAAATTTTCTTTTTTATACCCTAGATTTAAACCAGTATCGTAAGTATTAAATGTTCCAACACGAGAATTTAAATCTCCTTTAAAATCATATTTAGGATTATCTGTTATAATATTTATAACACCACCAAGAGCTTCGCTGCCATATAAACTAGACGATGCGCCTTTAACAATTTCTATCTGTTTAATATTACCAACACTTACTCTACTAATATCTAAAGTACCAGCAGAACGACCTATAAGTGGCACACCATCAACTAAAATAAGGGTGTATTGAGAATCTAACCCTTGAAGCTGAATCCCTTCTCCTCCTCCAAAATCTGGCACAGTAATAAGTCCTGTTTGCTCGTTTAAAATGTCGCTTAAACGCGATGAATTAACACTTTGAATCTCTTTTTTTGATATCAATTGTGCAGGTAAGGGTAAAGATGATAGCTGCCTGACAGTTCGGGTTGCCGTTATAATGACTTCTTCTAAAGATTCAATTTTGGTCGAATCTTGTTTAGTTATAGTTTCTTCTTGAGAAAATGAAAAGCAACTAAAAAAAATTAAAAAAAAGATTGAAATATTATTTTTATTTAGACTCATTCTATATAAATTTGTCGCAAATATATAAGTTATTTTTATTCAATCTAAATAAGAATAATAAAAATTTTAATTTTTTTAATCTCAAAAATCAAACACTTTAAAAATGAAACGATTAACACTTTTATCAATTTTTTCATTAGCATTTATATTAAATGTTAATGCACAAAGCAAAAAAAATCAAGATCAAAAAGCTATAAAAAGCATGTGTGGTTGCTATGAAGTAAGCTTTAATTTTGCTGAAACTTTTCAATACTCAAACGATTCAACTTATAAAGCCTCTGATGTAAAACATGATACAGGTTTAGAATGGGTTGAACTATTAGAAGATTCTGAAAACAAAATTGTAATGCAGCATTTATTAATAGTTGGAAAACCAGAAGAGCAACATGTTATTAAACATTGGAGACAAGATTGGTTGTTTGAAAACACTAACTTATATACATATAATGCTGACAATAAATGGAATTATGTTAGTCTTCCTAAGAGTCAAGTAAAAGGACAATGGACACAAAAAGTGTTTCAGGTAGATGATAGTCCGCGTTATGAAGGTTCAGCTACATGGATTCATGCAGATGGGAAAAGTTATTGGGAAAACACAACAGATGCTCCCTTACCAAGAAGAGAATATACAAAACGTAATGACTATAATGTAACTGTTAGAACCAACAAACATGAAATTACTAAATATGGTTGGATACATGACCAAGACAATGATAAAGTAATTAGAACGACAGGAAAAGACGATGTTGTTTTAGCACAAGAAAAGGGACTAAACACTTACACAAAAGTAGACGACAGTAAATGTAAATCTGCTCAAGATTGGTGGAAAACAAATAATCAAAATTGGAAGTTGGTACGCAATAAATGGGATGAAGTCTTTAATAGAAAAACAGATCTAATTTTAGAAGAAAAGGTAGATGAAAAACCTCTATATAGTATATTATTCTCAAAAGAATTTTCGAATAAAGAAGAAGATATAAATAGTATTATTGAGGCTTTTGTAAAAAAATCTTAATAGTGATTAGTTAATTTTTTGCCACTTTTTCAAAATCTTGAGGAAGTGGCTTTTTTATACAGTTTCTTCAGGTGTATTGCTATTTTCTTTAATCTCTTTTTTATTCAAAATACTAGGGAAAATCTTAGGCGCAAATCCTTTAACAGGTTCGTAAAGTATAGAATCTTCTAAAGACTCTTCATCTGTAAAGGGGATAGTGCTATTTAAACTATCAAACACTATTAAAACAACGCTTAATATTAACCCTATTTTTAAGGCACCGAAAAGTCCTCCTAATATTTTATTTATAATTCCTAAAGCTGCAAAATCTGCTAATTTAGTTAATGCCTTTCCTGCTAAAGCAATTACCAAAACTATCACAACAAAAGTTATTGCAAATGCAGTAATGTTAATTGTTTTCTCACTCCATTCTGTTTTATCCATCAAAAAATTAGCCGCAAAATCACTAAAGTGTATCGCTCCATAAACACCAGCTACCAAAGCAACTAAAGAAGCGACTTCAACAAAAAGACCATTTATTAATCCTCTTACCAATCCAAAAAGCAATAAAGCTGCCAAAACTATATCTAAAACACTCATATCGTATAGAATTTTATCAAATATAAGTTAACTTTGCGACTTTCTAATTAATGCGATTTTCACTAAAGTGAAAAAATATATATGTCAAGAGACGAACAATTAAAACAACGTTGGGATTTAGTGGTCCAAAAATTATCTGCTCAATTTGCTGAAGGCGATACATTAGATTTGGATGCCATAATTTACCTCATTGGAGTACAAGAATTAGGTCAGCTACATAGTAAATTTAAAAAAGACCATAAGCTAGACCTTATGCATATTGCTATTTGCCGCCTTTTAGAACCTTATGGTTATTATGAGTTTGATTTTTATGATGATGACAAATGGCCGCATTATAAGATAAAAGAACAATTACCTCCATTAAAAGCAGGTGAACAAAGCATCTTAATGAAAGAAGCTATCGTTAACTATTTTCTGGAATCAGAATATATAGAGTAAGATTTACTAAATTTGCAGTCATTTTTTGAATTGATACCATGATAGACAAGATAAAAGAACTTATTGCTGAAGCAGAGTCATTTAAAGCACAATCTAAAGACGAGATTGAAGCATTTCGTATAAAATACTTAGGCAAAAAAGGATTGCTTAACGATTATTTTGCCGAATTTAAAAACGTAGCCAACGACCAAAAGAAAGAATTCGGACAGGTAATTAATGCGCTTAAAAAAACCGCTGAAGACAAAGTAAATGCTTTAAAAGAAGAGCTAGAAAGCAAAGAAGAAGTAAAAGGTGTTTATGGTGATTTGTCTCGTCCTGGTGAGCCTGTTCAACTTGGTGCTCGTCATCCTATATCTATTGTAAAAAACCAAATTATTGATATCTTTTCTCGTATTGGATTTAACGTGAGTGAAGGTCCAGAAATTGAAGACGATTGGCATAATTTTACAGCTTTAAATTTACCTGAATATCATCCTGCAAGAGATATGCAGGATACTTTTTTTATTCAAACCAATCCAGATATTTTATTACGCACACACACAAGTTCTGTACAAGTACGTTATATGGAAAACAACAAGCCTCCTATTCGTACTATTTCTCCAGGTCGTGTGTATCGTAACGAAGCTATTTCGGCACGTTCGCACTGTTTTTTCCATCAAGTAGAAGGGTTATATATTGATAAAGATGTAAGCTTTGCCGATTTAAAACAAACACTCCAATATTTTACAACCGAAATGTTTGGGAAAAGTAAAATACGTTTGCGTCCATCATACTTTCCGTTTACAGAACCAAGTGCAGAAGTAGATGTATATTGGGGACTTGAGACTGAAGTAGATTACCGAATTACCAAAGGAACAGGTTGGTTAGAAATTATGGGGTGTGGTATGGTTGATCCTAATGTTTTAGAAAATTGTGGTATAGACTCTAAAGAATATTCAGGTTTTGCTTTTGGTATGGGAATCGATCGTATTGCGATGCTTTTACACCAAATTGGAGATATTAGATTATTAAGTGAAAATGATGTTAGATTTTTAGAGCAGTTTAAATCATCTATCTAATTCATGAAAAAAGACATTCAAATTCCAAAAGTTGAAGATGTTTATGTTGCAGTGGTTTATGAGTATAATGATATTTATAAAACCAACGATTGGAATGCCTACATTATTAATGATAAAGATGTCGATTTAGATGTTGTACTTATTGTAACCAGTGGTTATTCTGATAAAAAAATGACGTCTATTTTCAGAAAAAAACTAGACCATCTTCCTAAAAAAAGCTACGCTAAAATTGAGCTAATGCAAGAAGATTTGTTTGCATTAAACAACGAATTTAAAGTTACTTTTTTTGAAGGCAACACTATGTTTGAAAAAACATATTTGTTCAGAAAAAACACTATTAACGAGCGTGCTTTGCAAACCATTCCTTTAATGAAAGTAAAGGGTGTTTTGGTGAAGTAACAGATTAACGCTTAATAAGAGATGATAAATTTTTAATCATTAAAGTATTATTGTGAGCTTTAAGATTTACAGTGTTCTCTCTAGATTTCATAGTTGCTGATTTAGCAACGGTTGTCTGTTTTGGGGTTAATTTAATTACTTTATTGGTTTTCATTTTTAGATGATAATTGGTCTATTCGGTCTTGTATTCTTTTAGATGCTTGTATTTCTCTATAAAAAAGTGCTTGTAAAGATAAGCTATTAATAGGTTGTAATTTTGATTTATCTCTATTCTGACATAACGATTTTCCAGAAATTTTATTTTTTCTTGAGCGATTTTTATTAAAGAAAGATAAGTATTTTTTTGGAGAAATCCCTTCAAACATCAAAATTTGTACTTTGTCATTCTTTGAATCTTTTGTTAAGATAGTATCGTCAGTTATGGAATCACTATGTAAATCTATCCCTTTACTTTTAATGTAAGGCTCAATATAATAAAGCTTTATAATTCCTGCAGCAATTATATGTCTAACACAATTATGACATGGATATGTAGTGCAGAATAATGTGCTTCCTCTTAATTTAACACCATTTAAATTAGCCGCATTGAGAATAGCATGCATTTCCGCATGTACTGACCTAGAAAATTCAATAAGAGTTTTTATCGATGAACTTAATAAAACTTTATTCAAAACATTTAATATTTTACTTTTCTCTAAATCATCGGAAACAACTTTATCTATTTTTGCTTTAAAATCGTCTAATATTACATTTCTTATGTTCTCTTTGTTAGAATCATTAAAACATTGACCTTTAATATAACATCTATTGTCAATTTTAGATTCGTGTGTATATAAATTCCCTCCATATTTAGGAACGTCATTCCAGCCAACTGATATTAACTCATCTTCATTCGAAATTATAGAAGCTCCAACTTGTCTAGAGAGACAAGCAGAATTTACAGAAGCAGATTTTGCCTCATACATAGCTCTTTCTTCAATTGTAGGTGTAATGAGTTCGTTCTCAAAAATTATATTTGTAAATCTTTCTATTTTACTTTTAATCTCAGTTTCATTTTTTTTATCTACTTTAATAAAAAAATCTGCATCCACATAAACTTCTCTAACTTGTTGACCACTTTCTTTAAATTCCTGATACTCATCAATGTTTATTATTTCTATGGCCTCATTTTTAGCTATATTAGGAATTGAGATGTTTTGAATTCGTTCTGAACGTGGTGTAAAAACACTAATTAAATAAAAGGCATCACCATAAATATCTCTTAAAGCATTTAATTCTTCTTTATGTTTAATAGAATCAATTATGTAGCATTTTCTTTGCGAAGAAATATTAGAAAAATCTTTTTCCCCACTAATTTTGAAAATTTCCATTTTTGAATTTGCTATTTCTGAAACAGACAGATTTACGAGATAATCTTTCCCATAAATTTCTCTTAAATGATTTCCTTTTTCAATCTTCCTAACAATAGTATTATATCCAGATGTTTTGTCTTGAGAGTCATTATATTTAAAATTAGGAGCATCAGCATCATCAATATGCTTACTTAATTTTAAATCCATGAATTCATAACCATATGATTTCAATTCGGATTTCAAGGCTTTAATGACTAAATCTTTTTTTGCTCCAATTTGGGAGCAAATGCCTAAAACTAGTTCAGATGTATGAGTTTCTTTAACTCTTTCAGACGTGGTTTTGTCTGAGTTTTTTGAAATTTGATTATCTGAAGACTGATTATTTAATTTTCTTGCAATACTCATAAATTGTATGAAATTTTCCTACAATAATAATTATTTATTTTGAATATCAGCATTTTAAGCCCTAAACTATAACTAATCCAACTTATCGGTCAATTTTTTAAACGTTATTTTAGGGTCTTTCCCTTCATATAAAATGCCATAAACTGCCTCTATAATTGGTAATCGTGTTTTCTTTTTATTCTTTTCATTTAACTGATGAGCACTTTTAGTGGCATAATAACCTTCGGCAACCATACTCATTTCCATTTGTGCAGATTTTACTGTGTAACCTTTACCAATCATATTACCAAACATTCTGTTGCGAGAAAACACAGAGTAACCTGTAACAAGCAAATCGCCTAAATACGCAGAGTTGTTAATGTTGCGTTTCATCTTGTGCATCTTTTTAATAAAACGCTTCATTTCTCTAATTGCATTACTCATCAATACACTTTGAAAATTATCTCCATAACCTAATCCGTGAGCAATACCAGCAGCAATAGCGTAAATATTTTTAAGCATTACTGCATATTCAGTACCTATAATATCGTCACTGATTTTGGTTTTTATATAGTCGCTAGATAAGTTTTTGGCAATGTCTTTTGCTTTTGCAGCATCAGCACAAGATATTGTTAAATATGATAAACGCTCTAAAGCTACCTCTTCAGCATGACAAGGTCCAGCTATAACAGCAATATTTCCAAAAGGCACATTATATATATCATGAAAATGTTCGCCAAGTAGTTTGCCAGATTCTGGTAAAATTCCTTTTACTGCAGATACAACTGTTTTCTCTTTAAGATCAATTGTTATTTTATCTAATTCATCTTGTATAAAAGCCGATGGTATTACAAATATTAGTACATCTGCGTAGGCTGCAATCTCATTAATATCATTGCTTAACTTTAATTGTTTTGTATTAAATTCAACCGAACTCAAATAACTTGGGTTATGCTGCTCTTTTAATAAATGCTCTTTAATGTAAACACTACGCATATACCATCCTACTTCATCTAAATTTTCACATAACATTTTTACTATAGCAGTTGCCCAACTTCCAGACCCAAAAACAGCATATTTTACTGACTTACTCATATAATTTGCATTAATTAATCACTCCAAAAATACATAAAATTTGAGTCTTAAGGGTTATCAAAAATTGAAGGTGTAATAATTTTTGGCACGCGTTTTGAAACCTCATCTATTATAACCCTAAAATTGTTAGATTATGAAGACAATAAAATTACTTTTCGCATTTGCTTTATCAGCAACATTATTTACTTCTTGTTATACAGAAGTATTAGTAGATGATCATAATAATAACAATATATCGCTAAATCAGTTATTAAGCTCATATGAGTTATGGTATGTAGATATTAATCAAACCATTGGTCATGGAGAAACTCCTTTTTTACAAATTGCATTTACAATGTCGTTTAGAAACGGAACCGTTTTTGCTAATAACAATTTAGTTGGCTTTGGAAGCCAAGGAAATGGCTATGGAATAGATGTTGGAAGCTATCAGGCTTATGATATGATTTTAGATATCTACCACGATATTGATGGTTATAATACTTTTGACGTTTACCAAATAGATAATAACACTATAGAATTATATAACCCATTTAATGATACTTCATACTTTTTACACGGTTACCAACGTAGCACGTTTGATTATGACTATGTGTTTTATGATAATATTCATTATTTCTTACAAGAGTATGAAGCATGGGAAAAAACATACACAAGCCAAGTTGGAGCTATAAATGAATTTGATAACGAAAACTACTTACAGTTTTTAGCAGGTGGAAACGATTCAACTTTTAGAAGCTCTCAAGACACAAACATTGGGAACCCAGATAATATTTATTGGGATTACACAGGAGTTTACGGCGTTGGAGACATCTCAAATAATATGTACTTAAAAACATTAACATTAGATTATGATTTTTTTGACAATGAATTTTTTGAGTTGAGCGTTATTAATGATCAGAGAATAGAATTATACCATCCTTCATCAGGAACTTTTTATGAGTTTACAGGAAGAGGATATATACAATATTTAAGAGAAAGTAACGCTAAAGGCGAAATCACTAAAAAAACGACAGAGCCTAAAAAACGTAAACAAAAAACCGAGAAAAAAGATAATCCTCGTATAAGTAATAGAAACTAGATTTTGGTTGGTTATTTAGTTTCAAAAGAAACGCTCACTAATGTATTTTAGATGAGCGTTTTTTCTTTTTATAAAATTCTTATTGGCTATATATTGGAATTGAACAAGAATTTCTTGAACTTTACGTAAACTGATAACTCTTTTAAAACTAACTATTATGGGATTATTTTCATTTATTAAAGATGCTGGAAATAAGATTTTTGGCATAAATAAAAAAAAAGCTGCTGCTAAAGAGGCAAACACTAATGCAAAAGCAAATGCTGCTGCTGAGTTGCTTAAAGAAGAAGAAAATGCTGCACTTAAACTTGAAGAAACTATTAACGATTTACAACTTAAAGTTGATGGTTTAAAAGTGAAAATTAAAGGCGAAATGGCGACTGTAAAAGGTATAGCCCTAGACCAAACAACTAAAGAGAAAGTGGTTTTAGTGGTTGGTAATAATGAAGGCATTTCTGTTGTTGATGACCAAATGACTGTTGAAAACCCTGAGCCTGAAGCTCAGTTTCATACTGTTATAAGTGGTGATACATTAGGTAAAATAGCAAAGAAATATTATGGCAACCCAATGAAGTATCCTATTATTTTTGAAGCTAACCAACCAATGCTAACTGATCCTGATAAAATTTACCCAGGACAAGTATTACGAATTCCGCATTTGGGTTAGGCTATTACAACTTACTTAACTCAACTTCTAAAGTTTCAACATCTGCAGGCTTTGCAATTATTTTTTTGTCTTTGTCTAATACAAAATAGCTTGGTGTTGCTTTTATTCCGTATTCGTTAGCTATAGTGTTATCCCACTTTGCTAGTCCTAAAACATGAATAAACTCTGGGTAATTTGTTATTGTGTTTTTCCAAGTTGAGTCATCATCTTCAAGCCCAATAGCTATTACTTTTAAATTTTTAGGATGTGCTTCAATAAATGCTTTTACTTTAGGAAGTTCGTCTAAACAATGAAAACAAGTACTACTCCAAAAAATAATTAAATAGTGGTCTGCACTATCTAGCTTGTGTAAAGATGTTTCTGTTATTTTTCCATTTTTTGAAATTTTAATTGGAAAATCGATAGCCACTTCGCCTAATGAATTATCTCTGTATGTAACAATAGTTTCTAATAAGTCATTATTATTACTTTGCTTGGCTATTTCTAATAAGTAAGTATTAGTTATGTAGTTAGCAACATTAGATTTTTCAAGCTCTACAAATCGCCACCAAAGCATTTCTAACAATATGGACTTAACTCCAATTTTAGTAGTGCTAATTGCTTTTGCTATATCATCAACATGTTGGTTGAAGGTGGTATCTTCTGTACTTGACGACATTCCAAAAACGTAAGCTAAAATTCTATCGGTTAAAAAATTTGAGCTTTGTAGTAACTCATTATTAAAATCTACGCGCTGCAAATAAGTGTTTTTTAAATTTTTAGAATAGGTTGAAATATCTTCAAACTGTGTTGGTATATAAGGCTCGTTAGCTTTAATAAAAACATTAGCCATTGTGCCTTTTGAAGCCTCATCATAACCTTTTTGAGTATCAGAAAGTGTATTGAAAATATCTTCAAAGGCCTTTTCATCTGTACTTTCTTTTGCGTAAAAATTACTTATTGCTGCGTTTATCAACTCCATACTTTTCGTATAAGAAGCCCATAATTCGTTTTCATTAGATGCTGTAAAAACCAAACCTTCTTCTAAACTAAAAGTTAACTTTACGTCTTCTTTTCCGCTATATATTAAATCGAAATTATTTTCCTCTTGTGGCAATGCGTATACGATTTTATAAATACCTGCTGGAGCGTTAGCATCCATCTGTATTTTAAAACTACCATCCGATTGTACTACTCCTCTATTTACATACTCAGTACTTGTTGGACTTGATTTATACAACATAGCAAATGAGAATTTTTCTGCTGGTGTAAAAATGCCTTCAATACTATGCTGTGAAAACATAAGTACTGGTAGTAACACTAAAAGAAATACACTTTTTTTCATTCTATATATTTTTATTTTTTGTTCAAAAATTAAGCCACTATTGGTTGCAACACTACTAATGCTTGCTTTACAGATTTAATATTCTCAAATGTAAGTAATAAACGCAAACCTCCTCTTGTTTGTTTCTCTTTCATTTTTGCTGCATTAGGATGTGTTTGTACAAATTGTAACACTTTGGTAAATCCGTGACTTTGGTAAAACGCACTTTGTTGGTCGTTAATAAAATAACCTACTAATTTGCCGTGTTTCATGATAACCTTTTCTAAACCAATTTTTGTTGCTATCCATTTTATACGAACACTATTTAATAAATCTACAACTTGTTTTGGCAGTTCTCCAAAACGATCGATAAGTTGATTCTCAAAAACCTGAAGTTCCTCTTCTGTTTTAATAGTATTAAGCTGTGTGTAAAGATTTAATCGTTCAGTAATATTGTTTACATAGTCATCTGGAAACAACAACTCAAAATCAGAATCTATGGTAATATCTTTTACATACTCTTTATCTACACCTTCGTCTTGATATAAATCTTTAAACTCATTTTCTTTTAATTCTTCAATAGCTTCATTTAATATTTTCTGGTAGGTATCAAAACCAATATCATTAATAAAACCACTTTGTTCTCCACCAAGTAAATCACCTGCTCCACGAATTTCTAAATCCTTCATGGCTATATTAAATCCGCTTCCCAATTCAGAAAATTGCTCTAGTGCAGTTATACGTTTACGAGCATCATCTGTCATAGCAGAATATTCTGGTGTGATGAAATAGCAAAACGCTTTTTTATTACTTCGTCCTACTCGACCTCGCATTTGATGTAAATCACTTAACCCAAAATTATTAGCATTATTGATAAAAATTGTATTAGCGTTAGGTACATCTAGTCCGCTTTCTACAATAGTTGTACTTACCAACACGTCAAACTCACCATTCATAAAAGAGAGCATTAAATTTTCAAGTTTCTTGCCATCTAATTGACCATGACCAACACCAACTTTAGCATCTGGAACTAGCCTTTGAATCATACCTGCAACTTCTTTTATGTTTTCTATTCGATTATGAATAAAGAACACTTGTCCGCCACGTTGAATTTCATAAGTAATCGCATCTCTAATGGTCTCTTCATTAAATCTTACAACATGACTTTCTATAGGATAACGATTTGGTGGAGGTGTTGTAATAACCGACAAATCTCTTGCTGCCATTAAGCTAAATTGAAGTGTACGCGGAATAGGAGTTGCTGTTAATGTAAGCACATCAACATTGTCTTTTAAAGTCTTTAATTTCTCTTTTACAGCAACACCAAATTTTTGCTCTTCATCAACAATAAGCAAACCTAAATCTTTAAACTTTACATTTTTATTTACGAGTTGATGTGTTCCTATAATAATATCAACATGACCATTTTCAAGGCTTTCAAGTGTTTCGCGTTTTTCTTTGGCTGTTCTAAAACGATTCACATAATCAACAGTTACAGGAAAATCTTTTAACCGTTCTGTAAACGTTCTATAATGCTGATAAGCCAAAATAGTTGTAGGCACTAAAACCGCAACTTGCTTACCATTATCAACGGCTTTAAATGCAGCTCTTATAGCAACTTCAGTTTTTCCAAAGCCAACATCGCCACAAACCAATCTATCCATTGGTCGTTCGCTTTCCATATCAGCTTTAATATCTGCTGTCGATGACATTTGATCAGGAGTATCTTCATACAAAAACGATGCTTCTAGCTCCAATTGCATATAGCTATCTGGTTTATACTGATAGCCTTTTTCCAGCTTGCGTTTAGCATACACCTGAATTAAATTAAAGGCAATTTCTTTAACTCTAGATTTTGTTTTCTGCTTTAAGGTTTTCCAAGCATTACTTCCAAGCTTATAAATTTTTGGAGGTTTACCATCTTTCCCATTAAACTTGGTAATTTTATGTAACGAGTGAATGCTTAAATACAGCACATCACGTTCGCCATAAATCAGTTTAATAGCTTCTTGTTTTTTGCCTTCTACATCAATTTTTTGCAAACCACCAAAACGTCCTATTCCATGATCGATATGTGTTACATAATCTCCAATATCGAGGTTTGTCAACTCTTTTAGAGTTATAGCTTGCTTTTTAGCGTAACCGTTTTTCAGATGAAACTTATGGTAACGCTCAAATATTTGATGATCTGTATAACAGGTAATTTTATTGTCGTGATCTATAAATCCTTGAAACAAGGATAATACAATTGTTTTATAATGTACATCTTGCTCAACATCTTCAAAAATATCGTGAAAACGTTTGGCTTGTTGTTCGCTTACACAAGCAATATAATTGGTGTAACCTTTATCATGAGATGCATTAAGGTTTTCAATTAACAAATCGAATTGTTTATTAAAAGACGGTTGAGGAGAAGTGTTGAATTGAATTGTTTCACTATTAAAATAGCTTGAAGTTCCAAACTCAACTAATGTATATTCTAATAATTGTCGTTTAAGCAATTCTGAGTTGCAAAACAACTCGTTAGGAGACGCATGTTTTATGTCTTTTGAAAGTGTTTTAAAAGCGTCTTCAGCTTTACCAAAAAAATTATCAATTCTTGAAAATAATAAATCTGCATTTTTAGTAAATACAATTGTTTTTGAAGCAATATACTTTAAGAAACTCTCTCTGCTTTCTTCTAAAAACTTATTCTCAACATTTGGAATAATACTTATTTTTTTAATCTGTTCTGTAGATAATTGTGTTTCTACATCAAAAGTTCTAATACTATCTACTTCGTCTCCAAAAAACTCAATTCGATAAGGTTCATCATGCGAAAATGAAAACACATCTACAATGCCTCCTCTTACAGAAAACTCGCCAGGTTCAGTCACAAAATCGACACGTTTGAATTGGTACTCAAACAACACTTCGTTTACAAAATCGATTGACAAATTATCGTTAAGTGAAATTTTAAGTGTATTTCGCTCAAGTTCCTTTCTTGTTACCACCTTTTCAAACAAAGCATCAGGATAGGTAACAATAATGGCTGGTTTTTTACGAGAATTGATTCGGTTTAAAACTTCAGCTCGCAACAACACGTTTGCATTATCGGTTTCTTCAATTTGATATGGACGACGATAACTTCCAGGATAAAACAATACATCTTTATCGTTAAGCAATAATTCTAAGTCATTAAGATAAAAAGCCGCTTCTTCTTTGTCATTAAAAACCAATAAAAATGGTACTTCAGATTGCTTAAATGTTTCTGAAATAATAAACGATAATGACGACCCAACAAGTCCTTTAAGATGTAATTTGGGCTTGTCCTGAGCACTGCGACTTCGCTCAGTATAAACTCCGTCGAAAGGTTGATTTTTGGCAATAGCAATTTGCAGATTTTGCGTTTGCAAAGTCTGTGCATAGGTTTGCGAGAGATGTGATTTACTCAAGACAATTTATTTTGTACAAATATAAAATTTTGTGATAGAGTTTGTTGTTAAAAAGTAATTTTAAAATTATATTTAATAGGTATTTTTCATTCTTATTATATAGGCTTATTAACCTTACTTTATAGATGATTTATATTTCAAAAGATAAAAAAAATATGTAGGTTTGCAGAACCTTAAAAACAAGAAAATTATGTCAATTTCAGATTTATTTGATAGTGGATTTAAAAAGCGTAATGAAGACCATTTTGCAGCAATAGTAAGAGTTGCTATGGATGATGGTGTTATATCTGACGATGAAAAAGCGTTTTTAGATAGATTGGCTCGTAATTTAGACATTAGCGAAAGTGATTATAAGTTAATTTTAAAAGATTACCAATCTCATCCTATTAATCCACCAACCTCTTATGACAGACGTTTAGAGCGTTTATATGATTTGGCTCGTATGGTTCAAGTTGACCATATTAAAGGAGACCATGAAGAAATTTTATTAAGAAAAATAGGAATTGGGCTAGGCTTTTCTCCAGACAATGTAAAGTATGTTGTTGACAAAGCATTAACTTTAGTTAGTAATGGTGTTGATTTAGATACTTTTACAGAAGAAATTAAAAACATGAATAGATAATTTATTAATCTATAAATAAAAAAAGCCACATCAAATGATGTGGCTTTTTTGTTTTCTATAATTACTTAATTACAAATCAAACTTAATCCCTTGTGCTAAAGGTAAGCTTGTTGTATAATTTATGGTATTTGTTTGTCTACGCATATACACTTTCCAAGCATCAGATCCAGACTCGCGTCCTCCACCAGTTTCTTTTTCACCTCCAAAGGCTCCACCAATTTCTGCTCCTGATGTTCCAATATTTACGTTTGCTATTCCGCAATCAGAACCTTGTACTGATAAGAATGCTTCTGCTTCACGCAAATTATTAGTCATAATGGCTGATGACAATCCTTGCGCAACACCATTTTGAATTTCTAATGCATTATGTACATCTCCTGAATATTTTAATAAGTATAAAACTGGAGCAAATGTTTCATGCTGTACAATTTTAAATTCTGGTTTTGCTTCAGCAATTGCTGGTTTTACATAACAACCACTTTCATAACCTTCGCCAGAAAGAACACCTCCTTCAACAATAACATTTCCACCTTCTTCAACAACTTGAGTTAATGCATTTTGATACATTTTTACTGCATCCTTGTCAATTAATGGTCCAACATGATTTTTTTCATCTAATGGGTTTCCAATACGTAATTGTTTGTAAGCATCAACTACAGCATTTTTAACAGTGTCGTACATGCTTTCGTGAATAATCAATCGGCGAGTTGATGTACAACGTTGTCCTGCTGTACCAACCGCTCCAAATACAGCTCCAATAACAGTCATTTTTACATCAGCATCTGGTGTTACAATAATTGCATTGTTACCACCTAATTCAAGTAAAGATTTTCCTAAACGTCCTGCTACTTCTTTAGCAACTATTTTTCCCATTCTTGTACTTCCTGTTGCAGATACTAAAGGTATTCTTGTGTCTTTAGTCATCATCTCTCCAACTCTATAATCGCCATTAATTAAACAAGAAATCCCTTCTGGTAAATTATTAGCCGCAAAAACTTCAGCTGCTATATTCTGGCAAGCAATACCACACATTGGTGTTTTTTCACTTGGCTTCCAAACGCAAACATCACCACAAATCCATGCTAAAGCTGTATTCCATGACCAAACAGCTACAGGAAAATTAAATGCTGAAATAATACCAACAACACCAAGCGGATGATATTGCTCATACATTCTGTGTCCTGGACGTTCAGAGTGCATTGTTAATCCGTGAAGTTGACGAGATAAACCAACAGCAAAGTCACAGATGTCAATCATTTCTTGAACTTCTCCTAAACCTTCTTGGTATGATTTACCCATTTCATATGAAACAAGTTTTCCTAAAGCTTCTTTTTTCTCTCTTAATTTTTCACCAAACTGACGAACAATTTCTCCACGCTGTGGTGCAGGCATAGTTCTCCAAGTTTTAAAAGCTTTGGTTGCAGCATCCATTACTTTATCGTAATCTGCTTGTGTAGTTGTTTTAACTTTACCAATTAATTTACCGTCAACTGGAGAATAGCTTTCAATAATATCTCCATTAGAAAAGTTGTTAGAACCTGTTGAAGTTCCTTCATTTATATCTTTTACTCCAAGTTGTTTTAATGCTTTTTCAATTCCGAAATCGGTAGCAATTGCTTCCATATATATCTATTTTTTACGAATTATTAAATTTTGATGCGAAGATACTAATAAAATGTTGTTTTTACCTGAAGCATACATTGTAAAAAAATGTAACTTTAGTGTTTAATCTTTTAAACATCCAACATGAGAAAATTAATGTATTGCATATCGTTTTTATTTCTTTTATCAAGCTGTAAGGACAGTGAGAAACAACTTAAAGTTGAAAAACCTATTGAATCTCCTAAAGCTGAATTTTCTATTGTAATACACGGAGGAGCTGGTACCATATTGAGAGAAAATATGACTCCAGAAGACGAAGCAGCTTACAAAGCAAAGCTCGAAGAAGCTATTAAAGTAGGTTACGAAATTTTAAAAAATGGAGGAAGCAGTCTAGATGCTGTTGAAAAAACTATAAACGTAATGGAAGATTCGCCTTTGTTTAATGCTGGTAAAGGCGCTGTGTTTACAAATGCTGAAACCAATGAATTAGATGCATCGATAATGGATGGAAAAACATTAAATGCAGGTGCTTCTGCTGGTACAACTATTGTAAGAAACCCAATAAATTTAGCAAGAGCAATAATGGAAAAATCGCCTCATGTAATGTTATCTGGAAAAGGTGCTGAAGAGTTTGCTAAAGAACAAGGAATACAAATTGTTGACCCTAGTTATTTCTTTACTGAAAGACGATACAATTCACTTTTAAAAATTAAAGAAACTGAAAAAGTAGAATTAGACCACGACGACAAAACTGCTTTTTATGATCCAACTATTAAAGATTCAAAATTTGGTACTGTTGGATGTGTTGCTTTAGATAAAAACGGAAATCTTGCTGCTGGAACTTCTACTGGTGGAATGACCAACAAACGTTGGGGACGCATTGGTGATGCTCCAATAATTGGCGCTGGAACTTATGCAAATAATAATACATGTGCTGTATCGAGCACTGGTTGGGGAGAATTTTTTATTCGTGCTATGGTTGCCCACGACATTTCTGCTTTAATGGAATATAAAGGCTTAACACTACAAGAAGCTGCAAAAGAAGTTATACAGAAAAAAGTACCTCAACTTGGTGGTGATGGTGGTATAGTTGCTGTAGATAAAAACGGAAATATGGTAATGGAATTTAATACTGCTGGTATGTATAGAGCATCAATGAATGACAAAGGCGAACTATATATTGGTATATACAAAGACTAAACTTTATGACGAATTTAACGCTTCATAAAAGTCTAACGTATTAAAAAAACTCGTATTTTAATTAACAGGAAAACGCCTACTTTTCTTTTCGTCTAAATCATCACCAAATACCATCAGTACTATGTCTCTAAAAAAGCTTTTTGCCATCACATTTTTACTAACTCTAGTTGTTTCTTGTAAAAAAAAGGAAGTCGAAGAAGAAACCGATAATCTATTTAAATTCAGAGAATATATTAGTTATACTACATCTGGAGTTGTGTCAATTGCCGATCCAATTGTAATTAATTTAGCTACTGATGTCGAAGGTTGGGAAGCTGGTAAAGAGATAAAAGACGCTATTGTTGCAATAGACCCTTATGTACAAGGAAAATTAACTGTTGCCAATGCTCATGCACTAACATTTACTCCAGACGAACACCTTAAACCAGATACAGAATATACAGTTTCGGTGAAGTTGAGTAAAATTTATAAAAACTTACCTAAAGGCTTTGAAACCTATACATTTAAATTTAAAACCATCACTCCAAATTTTAGTGTAACAACCAATAATTTACAGTCTTACAGTAAAAATTGGCAATACTTAGAAGCGGTTTTAAGAACTTCAGATATTGTATCGCTAAAAAATGCAAAGCAACTGGTTGAAGCCTATCAGAATGGAAAAAAATTAAAACTGCAATGGAATGATGCTATTGATAATGCAACGCTTTTTGAATTTAAAATTGATAGTATTAATCGCCTTATTGAAGATAGCGATATTTTAGTGAAATGGAATGGAAAAGCTATAAACGCTGATAATGAAGGTGAAAATAAAGTAATGATTCCTGGCATTAATAACTTTACAATTGTTAATGTAGAGGTGATTCAAACTCCAGAACAATATCTATCCATCAATTTTTCTGACCCTTTAAAAAAGCAACAAAATTTTGATGGATTAGTGACTATTCAAAATGCTAAAAGCCCAAAATATATTGTTGATGGTAATGTGTTAAAAGTATATCCAGATAATAAATTAGTTGGTAATGTTTTAGTTGACGTCTTTCAAGGTATCACTAATACAGATGGCTTTAAGCTCAAAAAACCATTCTCCGAAACGATTTCTTTTGAAGAGTTAAAACCTCAAGTGCGTTTAATAAGTAACGGAACCATATTACCAAATTCGGAAGAATTAAAATTCAATTTTGAAGCTGTTAATTTAAAGGCTGTTGATGTAAGAGTTATTAAAATATTTGAAGATAATGTGCTTCAGTTTTTACAAGATAACGACCTACAAAGCAATAACGAAACTGCTATAAAACGTGTTGGTCGTCGTATTGCAAAACAAACCATAACATTACAAAATGATGGTGTTGAAAATGATGGTCGTTGGAAAGCATACAGCATCGATTTATCTAAATTTTTTAAAGCCGATCCAGGTGCAATATATCGTATAGAGTTGAGTATTAAAAAAGAATATTCTTTATTCAATTGTGATAATTATACGAATATTGATAATGCTGAAGATGACTATTATGAAGATTATTATTACGAAGACGATTATTACTACAACGAAAACTATAATGAAAGTTACACAGAAGATGACGATTTAAGAGAAGAAGAATATTGGGATAATCTAACTTACAGATATAGAAACTCAAACTATAATTGGAGAGAACGCAATAACCCTTGTCATGATGCCTATTATAACGAAAACAGAATTGTATCTCAAAACCTATTGGCTTCTAATCTCGGAGTCATTGTTAAACAAGGTGCAAATAACGCATACTATTTTGCTGTCACTAATATTTTAAACACTAATCCAGAATCTGGCGCAACTATAAAGTTGTATAATTTTCAGCAACAAGAAATCAATAAGGCAACAACTGATGGTGAAGGTCTGGCAAAAATAAATTCAAACAAATATGCTTCGTTTGCCATTGTTACAAAAGGAAAAAACACAACATACATAAAATTAGCCGATGGAAATTCTCTATCCTTAAGCAAATTTGATGTCTCTGGTAATAGCCTACAACGAGGGCTTAAAGGCTATATTTATGGAGAGCGTGGTGTATGGCGACCAGGTGATTCGTTATTTTTAACTTTTATGTTAAATGACAATGATAATAAACTCCCAAAAGGACATCCTGTAAAAATGGAAATTACAGATCCTAATGGAAAACTGATTTACAAAAACGTCACGACCGATAATGTCAATAATTTTTACCGATTCACAGTTCCTACATCTTCCGAAGGTAAAACAGGAAGTTACAATGCAAAAGTATCCGTTGGTGGTGCATCGTTTTATAAGAGTTTACGAGTTGAAACTGTTAAACCAAATCGATTAAAAATAAAAGTAGATTTTGAAAACGAAATACTAACAAGTAACGAACCACTTAAAGGGACTTTAGATGTAAAATGGCTTCATGGAGCTGTTGCAAAAAACCTTAAAGCTGAAATTAAGGCAAAATTCAGTACGTCTTATGCTGGATTTAAAAATTATAAAGATTACGAATTCACAGACCCAACTCGAAGTTTTTCGTCAGAAGAACTTAATGTTTTTGAAGGAAAAGTAGATGAAAACGGAATCGCAAAAATCAATAACAAATTAGATATTGGCAAAAATGCGCCTGGACTACTAAACGTTCAGTTTTTGGTACGTGCATTCGAAAATGGAGGCGACTTTTCTTTAGATGCATTTACTAAAACTTACGCTCCTTACGAGTCTTTTGTTGGGCTTCGTTCACCTAAAGGGAATATGTATGGTTCGTTTTTTACAGATGAAAATCAAACCTTTGATATTGTAGTTGTAGATGCTCAAGGCAAACCTGTAAAAAGAGATAATCTTGAAGTTAAGGTGTATAAAGTAGAATGGCGTTGGTGGTGGAACTCTTCTTACGATAATTTATCAAGCTACGTATCGAGTAATTACCACAGACCTTTTTTAGATAAAAAAGTGAGTATTGATGCTAACGGAAAAGGAAAATTCACATTAAAAATCCCTGAAAATGAACGTGGTCGATACCTTATAAGAGTGAATGATCCAAAAAGTGGTCATGCTACAGGTCGTACTGCATATTTTTATAAAAACTGGTATCAAACGTCACCTTCATCAGATAAAGAAGCTGCTAAAATGCTTGTCTTTGCTGCTGATAAAGAAAAATATAATGTAGGCCAAACAGCTAAAATTACGTTCCCATCTGGCACAGAAGGGAGAGCATTAATTAGTATTGAAAATGGTTCTGATGTTTTGTCTCATAAATGGGTAAAAACCACAAAAGGAGAAACAACAGTTAATATCCCAATTACTGCCGAAATGGCTCCAAACGTATTTATTAATATTTCATTATTGCAACCTCATGCAACAACTGCTAATGATTTACCATTACGTTTATATGGTGTTATTCCTATTCTTGTAGAAAATCCAAGCACAAAATTATCACCAGAAATTAAGATGCCTAGTAGTCTTCAACCTGAACAACAGTTTGAAGTTGTTGTATCTGAAAAAAACAAAAAAGCAATGACTTACACTATTGCTATGGTTGAAGAAGGCTTGTTAGATTTAACACGTTTTAAAACTCCAAATGCTTGGGATGCATTTTATGCTCGTGAAGCTTTAGGCGTGAAAACTTGGGATGTTTTTGACGATGTGATTGGTGCTTATTCTGGAAGTATAGACCAAGTATTTGCAATTGGTGGTGATGGAAGTGCAGCTGCAGGGAAAAACCAAAAAGCAAACCGATTCAAGCCAGTAGTAACATATTTAGGACCTTTTAAACTGGAAGCTGGAGCTAAAGCAACACACAAAATAAAAATGCCAAATTATATTGGTGCTGTTAGAACAATGATTGTTGCTGGTGATGCTAAAACTGAAGCTTATGGAAGTGTCGATAAATCTGTTGAGGTTAAAAAACCACTTATGGTCTTGGCAACCTTACCTCGTAAGTTAAGTCCAGGTGAAAAAGTAACACTTCCTGTTACTGTTTTCGCAATGGAACCTAATGTGAAAAATGTAAACATCAGCTTAAAATTAAGCAATGGAATTGAAGTTGTTGGCGATAGAAGTAAATCGCTAACCTTTGCAAGACCAGATGAGCAAATGGCATATTTTGAATTAGATGTTAGCAAAGCTAATGGGTTTAATACTGTTGAAGTAATTGCCACAGGGAATGGTGAAAAATCGACTTACAAAGTTGAGATTGATGTGTATAATCCTAATCCTATCACATCAAAAGTATTAGAAAAAACAATGGAAGCTAATGCAAATGCTTCATTAGATTTTTCCACCTTTGGTGTTGTAGGAACCAATTCGGCAACTGTTGAATTTTCAACAATGCCACCAATGGATTTTTCAAGACGACTTCAGTATTTAGTACAATATCCTCATGGTTGTTTGGAGCAAACCACATCGAGTGTGTTTCCTCAATTATATTTAAACGATATTTTTGATTTGCCATATAAGAAGAAGCAAGAAATAAAATCGAATATCGAAAACGGGATAAAACGTTTGGGTAATTTTCAACATCCAAATGGTGGTATGAGTTATTGGATGGGTGAAAATACAGCCAACGACTGGAGTACAAGTTACGCAGGACATTTTATGATTGAAGCCGAGAAAAAAGGATTTGTATTGCCATTAACCTTTAAAAGCAATTGGTTAAAATACCAAAAGCAAGCTGCTCAAGATTGGCGACCAAGCTATAAAACTTACAATTCCGATTTAGCACAAGCCTATCGTTTATATACATTAGCATTGGCTGGAAGTCCAGATTTGGCATCAATGAATCGCTTAAGAGAATTTAGTGAAATTTCAAATGAAGCCAAATGGCGACTCGCTGCCGCTTATGCTTTAGCAGGACAAAAAGAAGCCAGTAACAAAATATCGAGTACAGCAAACATCAATTTTACACCTCCAAAGTATAATTATTATACCTATGGTTCGGTTGATAGAAACAGAGCAATGGCTTTAGAAACCATGATTCTGACTAAAAATTCTAAAATGCGAGAATTGGCGCAATACATTGCTAAAGATTTATCGAGCGACCAATGGATGAGCACACAAACTACGGCGTATAGTTTATTGGCAATGGCAAAAATGGTAGAAGCTAATGGAGGAAAGGCTATGAAGCTAACGTATACTTTTAATGGAAAAACCGAAACTATCGATACTAAAAGCGCAATTGCACAACGAGAATTATCTGTAAAAGATGGAAACAATTCGTTTTCATTTAAAAACAATTTAGATAATGTTGTGTATGTACGAGTGCTTAATTCTGGAAAACTACCTTTAGGTCAAGAAATAGCAGAGCAACGAGGTTTAAGTGTTTCTGTTGAATATAAAGATTTAAAAGGCAACAAGATTGATATCAGTAAACTGCAACAAGGACAAGATTTTGTTGCAACTGTAAAAGTGAGTAACCTCAAAGACGAAAACGTAAATGATGTGGCATTAACACAAATATTCCCTTCAGGATGGGAAATTGTCAACACACGTTTTACCGATTTTGGAGACAACACTACTAGTCAAGCACGATTTACAGATATAAGAGATGATAGAGTTAACTTCTATTTTGATTTGAATAGACGAGGACAATATGACACTAAAACTTTTAATATTATGTTGAATGCTTCTTATTTAGGAACCTATTATTTACCAGGAATTCAAGCAGAGGCTATGTATGATAATGAGTATTTGGTGCGTACTAAAGGTCGTTGGGTTGAGGTAGAGAAATAATCTACCTCTTCAACGTAAAATGACCTTTAAGCTCTTGTCCATCAATATTAATAACATACCAATAATCAGACATTGGTAATGGTTGGTTTTTAAAAGTACCATCCCAAGCAAATGGACTATTTTTAGAACTAATTAATAATCGACCATAACGATCAAAAATATAGACCTCAGAATGATTATAGAACTCGATACCTTTTAAATTAAAGGTATCGTTTTCTGTATCACCATTAGGTGTGAAAAATTTAGGAACCCAAAAGTGTAAATATTCAATTGATGCAACACCACAACCACTGCGCTCTCTAACATAAATCGTATATAATCCGCCTTCAATAGTATTAAAAACTGGATTTAATTGATAGTTGATTCCATCTAAAGAATATTCAAAATCGCCTGTATTTGCAGTAGAAATAATAATATCTGTACCTTCAGACTCTACCGAACCAATAACTGGATTATCTATTTGAGTTAGTGTTATTGTTTTTGTTGCCGAACAACCATTTCCATTTGTTACAATAACTGTATATATTCCTGATGTGTTTACTGTAGTTTGTGAAATGACATCTCCTGTACTCCATAAATAGGTCATATTCTGAACATTTGCATATAAGGTAATATCTTCCCCTTCGCAAAAGGTGAGTTCTTCATCCACTACAACTGGAACAGGATAAAATACTATACTAACAGCTGTACGATTATTTGACACACAATTACCATTACTTGTTACTGCTTCTGCATAATATGTTCCTGCCACATTAGTAGGATACGAATCGCTTTCAGACAATAAAAGGTTACCTCCACTTGGAGCGTCATACCAATTTACAATCACATCAGCTGGTACTGTTACTGAAACAGATTGAGTATCATTCCCGCAATTTTCAATATTACCATTACTAATTGGAGCTTCTGGGACTTCGATTACACGAATTTCAAAAACTTCTGACAGTGAGCTACATTGAGGGTTCGCCAAATTAACAGCATCTTCGGCTACTTTAACTCTATAATAAGTTGTTGTATTTATATTAGGTGTTATGTATGATTGGTAAGTTTCGCCAACAATATCAACCCATATTGTATTATCAGTACTTTCTTGCCATTGATAAGCATGAGTTGTATAAATTGAAAAGTCTGGATTAGCTGTTAATTGAGTTGCAAAAGGAGTATCGTTTTCACATACCATGATTGTAGCATTAGATTGTGAATCTTCAATAACAATATTATCGCCACAAGTTTTAAATACTATATCATCTATTGCTAAATCATTTCCACAACCACCAACACCATTATTTATCATTTTTAAAATCACAGAAGTTTGAGCTGGTAAGGTTTGAAATGTAAGCCCAAATTGTTCCCAAATAGCATTAGGTGTTCCTGCGATATTTCCAGTATCACCAGATGCCAACAAATTAGTATCTGTAATATCCCAAATCTGAAACTTAACATTTATTGGAATACCACTTCCGCCACATCCACTACTAGGTAATAAGTTTAATAACCATGAAGAAAATTCGTAAGATGTATTTTCACAAAGTCCGTTAATGGTCTGTCTAAAAAATTCGCCAGCTGTAAAATCTGCATTAACAATTAAGCTTCTTCCATTAGTATCGTTTGGTGTATGGTCTAAGGTATTATGCCAACCATACCAGTTTGTAGTGCTTGATACAGTATAAAACCCATCATTAGGTGCTGAATTAGCATAAGTATATGTTGTGGTTCCAAGAGGTAAAGCCACATTGTTTGTTCCTTCTCCAAAGGTTTCTATAAAAATAGGATCACCTGAATTCCCATTACAAAACCCAAGTTGTGCAAAAGCATTTGGAATACTTACACATAATAAAACGATTTGGATACTTTTTCTTAAAAATTTCACGTTTTAAAAATAAACATTATACCATAAAAACACAGCTAATGTTTATATTAGTAGTAAGTTTTTAATGAAAATTATAAACGCAATCGTTTTCGT
This sequence comes from Aquaticitalea lipolytica, assembly GCF_014641635.1. Taxonomy (GTDB): domain Bacteria; phylum Bacteroidota; class Bacteroidia; order Flavobacteriales; family Flavobacteriaceae; genus Aquaticitalea; species Aquaticitalea lipolytica. The sequence continues at coordinate 69,854 of NZ_BMIC01000004.1, forward strand.
TAATTTTAATTACACTTAATAATAAAAAATGAGGGCTTCAGAAATATTAAATAAAGCAAATCATCGCGATTTTGAATATCCTAAACGGCCTTGGAAGTTTTATCAGGAATGGAATAAAGCTATTTTTTTACATTGGGAAATTGAACCAGAGTTAATAAAACCTTTGCTGCCAAAATCTGTTGAATTAGATACCATTAATAACAAAGCATGGGTTAGTTTAGTTGCTTTTGACATGAATCATATTGGCATTAGAAACATGCCTAAAATACCTCATATTTCAGATTTTCATGAAATAAATATCAGAACCTACATTAAGTGTAATGGAAAGTCTAGTGTTTATTTTTTAAGTATGGAAGGTAGCAAACGATCATCATGTAAAGTTTTAAAAGCAATATCAAAGTTTCCTTACGAACATTCTAAAATGAAGCGAACAGATTTTAGTTATGAATCTCATAATTCAATCTCAAATAATAGTTTAGAACTTATTTACAGATTACAAATTGAAGCCACAAAAAAAGACGCTACAGATATCTGGTTGACTGAACGTTATGCTGTTTTTCAAGATTATAAAAACAAACTTATTGAATATGATGTGCATCATATAGAATGGCCAATTCAACCCATTTTAATAAAAAACCTAGAGTTAAATTATCCAAAATTTAATCACCTTATTAACAACCAACCCAATAGAGTACACTATTCTGAAGGTGTAAAAGTGCTAACGTGGGACAAAAGAAAACACAAATTATGACTTCTAATTTTGAGCCTTATTACGCTGTTATTTTTACTTCAAAACGAACTGAAGGTGATAATGGCTATGCTGAAATGTCACAGCTTATGAATAGTTTAGCCAAAAAGCAAAAAGGATTTATAGGTGTTGATAGTGCTCGAAACAATATAGGAATTACTGTTAGTTATTGGAAAAATTTAGAAGCCATAAAAAATTGGAAACAACAAACAGACCATTTAATGGCTCAAAAAAAAGGAAGGACAGATTGGTACAGTTGGTATAATGTGAAGATTTGTAAGGTTGAACGCGAATATGAGTTTGGACATTGAAACGAATTATTAATTACATTAAACGTCACAAAATCAAATCTACCATTGTATTTATACTTCTGGTAATTTACTATTTCTCATTGCCAAGGCAACTTTTTAAAGACCCAACAGCAACTGTTATTACAAGTTCTAATAATGAATTGCTTGGTGCTATGATTGCTAAAGATGGTCAATGGCGATTTCCTCATAATGATAGTATTCCTGACAAGTTTAAAACATGCATTATTCAATTTGAAGATGAATATTTTTATAAGCATCCTGGTTTTAATCCTGTTTCAATATTTAAAGCGCTTCGAGATAATATAAGTTCTGGAGATGTAAAACGTGGTGGTAGTACATTAACACAGCAAGTTGTTAGGTTATCAAGAAAAGGTCAATCACGAACCTATTTTGAAAAATTTAAAGAACTCATTTTGGCAACTCGATTAGAATTTAGAGCCTCAAAAGAAAAAATCTTGTCTTATTACAGTAGTAATGCACCTTTTGGAGGTAATGTTGTTGGTTTAGATGCCGCTTCGTGGCGTTATTTTAATAGAGAAGCCAACGAGTTGTCTTGGGCAGAAAGCGCAACACTTGCTGTATTACCAAATGCTCCAAGTCTTATTTATCCAGGTAAAAATCAAGAACGACTATTAACTAAACGAAACACATTACTAAAAAAACTGCTTCAAAATAAAATCATTGACTCGTTAACTTATGATTTGTCTATTGCTGAAGAGCTACCTCAAAAGCCATATGCATTGCCACAAATTGCGCCTCATTTACTGCAAAAAGTAACACAATCATACTATGGAAAACGAATAAAAACAACACTTAAAAAATCACTCCAAGAGCAAACCAACAGGATTGTGAGCAATCATTACAATCAATTAAGTCAGAATGAAATTTACAATATTGCTGTTTTAGTATTAGATGTAAAAACCCGAAAAGTCTTAGCTTATGTAGGTAATTCACCAACAGATAATGAACATCAAAAAGATGTCGATGTGATTGATAAGCCCAGAAGCACAGGCAGTATTTTAAAACCTTTTTTATATGCTGCTATGTTAGATGCTGGCGATATTCTGCCAAACACATTAGTCGCAGATGTGCCTTCACAATTTGGAAGTTATAACCCAGAAAATTTTGATAAAGAGTATGATGGCGCTGTTCCTGCAAGTAGAGCGTTATCACGTTCGTTAAATGTTCCTGCTGTGAGACTATTGCAGGAGTTCGGATTAGATCGTTTTCATCATTATTTAGAGGCTTTAAAACTCAAAGATTTAAAATACAATGCTAATCATTATGGTTTATCACTTATTCTTGGAGGTGCAGAAAGTAACCTTTGGGATTTATGTAAAAGCTACGCTGCTTTGTCTTCTACTTTAAATCATTTTAATGATACATCAAGTGAATATTTTACAAACGAATTTTGTGAGCCCACTTTTTTAGCTGATAATGATATCGATTTTGGTAAAAAAACCTCTGAAAAAACACTTTTTGATGCTGCATCAATTTATCTAACTTATGAAAGTTTAAAAAATGTTAACAGACCTGAAGGTGATGAAAATTGGGAGTTTTTTGATAGTTCTAAACAAATTGCCTGGAAAACAGGTACTAGCTTTGGCTTTAGAGATGCTTGGGCAATAGGTACAACAAAAGATTATGTAATTGGAGTATGGGTTGGTAATGCAGATGGCGAAGGCAGACCAGGTTTAGTTGGAGTGCAAACAGCAGCTCCAATTTTATTTGATGTTTTTGATGTGTTGCCAAATAGTAATTGGTTTTCTAAACCGTTTGATGAAATGCAGGAAGTAGATATTTGTACCAAAAGTGGCTATAGAGCCTCGGTAAACTGTGAAGAAAAAGAGCAAAAATTTATTCAGTTAAGCGGATTGAAAACTCAGCCTTGTCCTTATCATGTATTAGTTCATTTGGATAGAAATGAACAATATCAAGTGAATTCTTCTTGTGAAGATTTAGGGAATATTACTCATAAAACTTGGTTTGTATTACCACCATTAATGGAATATTATTACAAGTCTAAAAATCCATTTTATAAGTCATTACCTCAATTTAGAAGTGATTGTTTAGGTGACAATGCTATTAGCATGCAGTTTATATATCCGAAGGAAAATAACTCTATTTTTTTACCTAAAGATTTTGATGGAAAGCGAAACGAATTGATCTTAAAAATAGCACATTCTAAACCAGAAACTATTGTATTTTGGTATATAAATGAAACCTTTGTTGGAACCACAAAAGATATTCATGATATGGCAATCATTCCAAAACAAGGCAAACATTGGATTACTGTAGTTGATGAGTTTGGTAATGAAGCGAAGCGACAAATTGAGATTTCTCAATAATTATAAAGTTGAACCTTTAAAATTAGTATTTTTGTTTTCTAACCTTTCAAACACACATTTATGTATAGTACAATACAATTTCTACATTCTTATTGGGCTTATCTTGTCCTAACCATTTTAGTATTAGCAACCTTTAATGCGCTTATTAAGTTTTTTGGCAATAAAGAATTTCAGGCTAATGATTTTAGAATTTCATTGTTTGCATTAATTGTAACTCATATTCAATTGCTTTTAGGATTGATTCTTTATTTTGTCTCTCCTTTTGGATTGAAAAATATAACGGCAAACGGAATGGGAGGATTGGATTCTTTTTCAAGGTTATTGGCCGTAGAACATCCTTTTGTTGGAATATTAGCAGTTGTACTTATCACTATTGGTTATTCTAAACACAAAAAGAAACTAACTTCAAGACCTAAATTTAAAGTCTTATCCATTTTTTATACGCTTGGTTTAATTTTGGTTTTATCAAGAATTCCATGGAGTAATTGGTTTTAGAGAATAAAAAAGGCGCAAATGTTTATTTGCGCCTTTTTTATTTAATTGAATATTTTATTCTTTAACCTCTCTTAGTAGATAAATATACACTGGAAAGTGATCACTAAACCCATCAGTAAATCCACCATCAGACCAGCTTCTAAATGGGTAGCCTTTCCATCTACCTCTTTTGGTTGTTAAGTAGTATTTGTTATAAATAGCTGCTTTATACAATCTGAAAGAACTAAAATCTTTTTCTAAAAATGGTTTTGTTACTAAAATTTGATCAAATAAACTCCATGCATCTCTATAAGCAGTAGTACCTAAACCATCTTTATAAAAATTTTCGTAAGGATTATAAATTCCTTTAATATCTACTTCTTCTTTTTCTGCTTTTGCTTTTAATACCTCCTTAACACTTTCATTAGTTGGGTCGTCATTTAAATCTCCCATTGTAATTATCTTAGCATAAGGATCAATTACTTGTAAAGAATCTATGATATGCTTATTGAGTTTTGCCGCAGCAACTCGTTTAGATCTACTTCTTGCTTCACCTCCACTTCGTGATGGCCAGTGGCTAACTATAACATGTATTATTTCTCCATCTAATTTTCCAGTGACTAACAATTGATCTCGAGTATAAACTCTGTCTCGAGTATAATCATCGTAAATTTTTAATTCATGAGAACTTGTGCTAATTGGAGTAAATAATGCTTTTTGATATAAGAGAGCAACATCAATACCTCTAGCGTCAGGCGAATTATAGTGTATTATACCATAGTCTTTATCCAGTAATTGTGGGTCATTAGCCAAATCTACTAACACTTCTCTATTTTCAACTTCAGAAACACCAATTATTGCAGGTGCATTTTTAGCAAAATCAGCACCAACATCAGCTATAACTCTAGCCATATTCTTCACCTTTTTATTATAAGCGTCCTGTCTGTTAGTATTCATTTCCATAATCGGACTTGCTTCATCAAACTTAGTAACATCATTAATGGTATCAAATAGGTTTTCTAAATTGTAAAATGCAACAGTATGTATTTTAAATTTTTTTGCTTCTTGTGACCACATGTTAAAAACAAGGAGTAAAAAAAGTACTAATTGTAATTGTTTAAGCGATTTCATTTTTTGTATATTATTTTTATGTTATGTTAATACAAATGTTACGCCAAAAGTAGATATTTATTATAAATAATGTAAATTTGCAAGCCTTAAATAATTATTATTTAACGGTTAAGACTATTAACTTTAAAATTAAATATGAAAAAAAGTATTTTAATTTACTTATTTGTAATTTTTTCAGCCTTTACATCATTAGCTCAAGAAACTGTTGTAAAGGGAAGTGTTTTAGACGCTGTTACCAATAATCCAATTCCTGGCGTTACAATTACTATAGAAGAAACTTTTCAATCAACTCAAACAGATGCTTTAGGTGAATTTAGCTTTACAACAAATGTACCTTTAGGAGAACAGGTTTTATTGGTAGAAAAAGTAGGCTTTGTCACTAAACGATATCCTATAGTTGTAAACGAAGGAAAAACTGTTGACATTAGTGGTATGGTATTAGATATAGATATTTCTGATACTGCAGATCAATTTACCATCAGTTTAAGTGATGATGAATTAAATGACGATACTGGTGGCGCAGATAATATTTCTGGATTACTACAGTCATCTCAAGATGTGTTTCAGAACACAGCTGCGTTTGAATTTAGTTCTTCATTTTTTAATGTAAGAGGACTAGACTCTGAAAATGGTGCTGTTTTAATTAATGGTATTGACATGAACAAGCTTTACAATGGTCGCCCACAATGGAGTGATTGGGGAGGGTTAAACGATGTTGTTAGAAACCAAGAATTATCAGTTGGTATGTCGCCTTCAAATTATACTTTTGGAGGTATTTTAGGAACAACCAATATTAATGTTAGAGCTTCTCAATACAGAAAAGGAGGACGCCTAACTTATTCTTCAACAAACAGAAGTTACACAAACCGTCTACTTGCAAGCTATGCTACTGGAATGATGGAAGGTGGCTGGTCATTTGTTGCTGCTATAGGAAGACGCTGGGGAGAAGAAGGTTTTCAAGACGCAACTTTATATGATTCAAATTCATTTTTTGCTTCTATCGAGAAAAAAATAGGAGAAAGTCACAGTATAAATTTCACATCTATTTATGCTCCTAACAGGAGAGGTAAATCTTCGCCTAATACACAAGAGGTTTATGATTTAAAAGGTATAAAATATAATGAATATTGGGGATGGTATGATGGTGAAAAAAGAAACTCACGTATAAAGGAAGTTGAAGAACCAATATTAATGTTAAATCATTTTTGGGACATCAGTTCAAATACTACTTTAAATACAAATGTTGCTTATCAATTCGGAAAAATTGGTAATAGCCGTTTAGACAATAATGGTCAGCGCTTAAATGAAGATGGTATCCCTGTTGGTGGTGGTGCAAATCCAAGTCCAGCTTACTATCAAAAACTACCAAGTTACTGGCTAACACCTGCTGCTGGACCAAACTATGAACAAGCCTATTTAAGTGAGCAAGAGTTTTTAAATGATGGACAAATAGATTGGAATAGTTTATATCAAACAAACCTTGAAAATACAGGTAATTATTCAACTTATATACTTTATGAAGATAGAAATGATGACAAACAGTTTACTGCAAATTCTATCTTAACAACCTATTTAAACGACAACATTACTTTAAATGGTTCATTAAATTACAGCCGTTTAAAATCTGAAAATTTTGCAGAAATTATCGACCTTTTAGGTGGTAATGGGTTTTTAAATGTAGACTCTTTTGATGGTTTTCAATTTGATTTGCAAAACCCAAATAGAATTGCATTAGAAGGCGATAGATTTAGATATAATTTTAATCTCTATGCAGATGTGCTTTCTGGTTTTGCTCAAGGACAATTTAAATACAATAAAGTAGATTTTTATGCTTCAGCAAGTGTAACTAATACTCAATACCAAAGAGAGGGATTATATCAAAATGGTGCTTACGAAGACAACTCTTTAGGTAAAGGTGAAAAACTATCATTTACTGGTATTGCTACAAAAGCAGGTTTAACTTATAAGCTAACAGGAAAACACTTGTTTGATATAAATGCAGCTTACATAACTAGAGCTCCTTCATTAAGAAATACCTATTCAAATTCTAGAGAAAATCATAATATAGTAAGTGATATTACAGAAGAAAAAGTTAGCTCTGTAGATGCAAGCTATATTTTTCGCTCTTCAATTGTAAAAGCTAAATTAACAGGTTACTTCACTAAAATTGAAGATGCTAATGAAATTTCATTTTTCTATGCTGATGGTATTGGCGGAGACAATACTGCTTTTGTTCAAGAGATTTTACAAGGTATTGACAAAAAACATTTTGGTGGTGAGTTTGGTATTGAAGCTCAAGTAACACCAACAATTAAATTGAAAGGTGTTGCTGCTGTTGGTCAATTTACTTACGATAATAACCCTAATCTTTACTTAACGTCTTCTGATTTTGATGGAGGAAGAAGAGATGTTGGTGAAGCAAGCTTGAAAGATTATAAATTGGCAGGTGGTCCTCAAACGGCTTACTCTGTTGGTTTTGAATATCGTGATCCAGATTATTGGTGGTTTGGAGCAACGGCAAACTTTTTCGACAATACTTATATAGATGTGAGCCCTTTAACAAGAACTAGTAATTTTTATCAAGATTCTGATGGGTTACCATTTAATGACTATGATGAAGATTTAGCAAGACAGTTATTAAAACAAGAAAAATTTGATAATTATATGATTGTAAACCTTGTTGGTGGAAAATCATGGAAAATTGATGACTACTTTGTTGGCTTTTTTGCGAGTGTAAACAATCTATTAGATGTTGTTCATAAAACTGGTGGATTTGAACAAGGAAGAAACGCAAATTACAGACAATTACGAGATGACACAAGTAATGATACTCCTGTATTTGGTTCAAAATATTGGTATGGTAGAGGAACGTCTTACTTTGTAAATGTTTATTTTAGATTTTAAAAAAAATTAATTATGAAAAATATAATATTAAAAATTATGAAAACGAATAGAATTTTAAGCCTTATGTCAATTCTATTTTTGGGATTAATAGTTGTATCATGTGTACAAGATGACGACTATAACATTCCAACTTTAGAAATTGTAGAACCTAACATTACTGCTAACACTACAATTAGTATTGTAAAAAGTATGTACGCTGGAACTTTAGTAGATTTCACTGAAGCAAGTAATGGTGGAGAATTAATTATTGAAGGGTATGTAGTTTCTAATGATGAAGCTGGTAATTTCTATAAAGTATTAGTATTACAAGATGCTCCTGAAAACCCAACTGCTGCAATACAATTAGATATAGACGTAACTGCATTGTATTCAAAATACAAACCAGGAAGAAAAGTATATGTAAAATTAAACGGATTAGGAATGACTAACCTAAATGGTGTTTTACATATTGGTAGTATTGAAGGTAATTCAGTTGGAAGAATTTCTGCAACAAATTATGAAGATTATATTATTCGTTCATCTGAAATTACAACATTAGTTCCTAAATTAATAACTCCTTCACAATATAATGACAACATGATTAACATGTTAGTTCAATTAGATAATATGCAATTGAGTGGTAGTGAAGTAGGTCAGCCTTATGCAAATGCAGATGATACATTTACAGTAAACAGAAAGTTGAAAAATTGCGACGATAATTCTGAAACCATTTTAAGAAATAGTGGTTTTGCTAGTTTTAAAAATGAATTATTTCCTACAGGAAAAGGATCTATCGTAGCTATTTTTAGCAAATACAATTCAGACTATCAGTTATTTATTAGAGATACTGAAGATGTAGACTTTGAGGGGAATCGTTGTGATCCATTATTTGAAGATTCTTTCTCTGATGGCACATTAAATAAATGGGATCCTTACAGTGTAACAGGTGCTCAAGTATGGTATTATAATACTTTTGGTAACCCTGCAGATAGTGCTACAATGTCTGGATTTAGTAGTGGAAATCAAACAAATGAAGACTGGTTAATATCAAAACCAATTGATATGACAGGAGTTACTTCGGCAACACTAACCTTTCAAACTGTAAAGCGTTATGCAGGTAATGATATTCAAGTGTTTATGTCAACAAACTATACAGGAGGAAACCCTAATACTAATGGTACTTGGACACAATTAACTGCTGCTTTAGATACTAACATTAACAGTTGGTCATCTTGGACAAACTCTGGAGATGTCGATGTATCTGCTGCTGCTGGAGGAACTTTATTTATAGCTTTTAAATATACATCAACAACTTCTGCTTCATCAACTTGGGAAGTAGACAATGTAGAAGTAATAAGTAATTAAAAATTATTCTAATAATAAATTTATATTTAGAGCCTGCAAATGCAGGCTCTATTTTTTTAAACAGTATATATATGTCATTTTTTGATACCTTGTTTTTTAATGTTTTTAATTACTATAAAAATAGTCGATTTAAAAAATCGGCAATTAATATTGCTTTATACTATATAACTATTGTACAAGGCTCTTTATTACTTCTTTTAGGTGTGTTCTTTTCAGAATTTTTCAACCAAATGAATGTTATTACCATGTCTTCCATTAAAGCGTGGATATTATACGTAATTACTGTTGTTATTTTACTTTTTAAGAACTGGATTCAGTATAGTGGTAAGAGAAGAAACATACTTAATGCAAAACAAAAAAGAAAATCTGGCTATAGTATTTGGACATTGTGGTTAATACCAATTATATGTGTTTTCCTTTCTATACTGATGCTAAAAGTATTTTAACAAAAAAGCCCTATCAAAGTGATAGAGCTTTTTCAAATTAAGGTTAGTTAGTTAGTAATTATAGTTGTAATAAATGTTTATTGTGCTTGAGGACTTCCACTAACAATAATAAACTCAGAACGTCTATTAAGTTGGTGTTCATCTTCTGTACAGTTAGTTCCGCAGTCTACTTTAGGCTCGCTTTCTCCTTTACCCATTCCTGTAATTCTACTTTTATCAATACCTTTAGATATTACATATTGAACAGTAGTTTTTGCTCTTCTATCAGATAAGCGCTCATTGTATGACGCAGAACCTCTACTATCTGTATGTGATGTAGCGTTGATAACTAGTTCTGGATATTTATTCATAATTTGTACAAGCTTATCTAATTCAAAAGCAGCTTGCGATGTGATATTAGACTTATCAAAATCAAAATAAATAGGAGCTAATTCAATTCTATCAGCTGCAATTAATTTTTCTATTGGGTCTAAAGCAATCGGCACATTTACTTCCTCTTCTTCAGTTCCTTTAACAGCAACTTGTCTACTTTCATAACCATCTACTGATACTTCTAAAACAGAATTTTTACTGCATTCTACAATAAATTCAGCAGTACCATCTGTATTTGTCACTTTAGAAACAACTTTGTTTCCTTGTTCATCATTTAAAGTCACAGTAGCAGCATTTAATGGTTTTCCTGTTTTTATGTCAGTTACTGTAGCGGTAATTAAAACATCGCAAAGTGGTTGTAATTTTTTAATTGCATAAATATCATCACTACCAACACCGCCTTCTCTGTTTGAAGACACAAAACCTTCTCCTGTTTCTTCATCTAAATGAAATGCAAAATCGTCTGCATTACTATTTACTGGAATTCCTATATTACGAATAGGAGCTATTTTACCGTCTATTTCTTTAGTATGGAACACATCTAGACCTCCAAGCCCTAAATGTCCATTAGAAGAGAAGTATAGTGTTCCATTATCACTAATATATGGGAACATTTCTTGTCCTTCAGTATTTACTTTTTGCCCAAGATTAACTGGTTCACCTAATGAACCATCATCATTAATATTTGCTTTGTAAATATCAAATCCTCCATATCCATTTGGCATGTCAGATGCAAAGTAAATTGTTTTTCCATCACTACTAACTGATGGGTTTTTAATAGAGTAGTTTTTACTATTCATTGCAAAACCTTCTACATTATCCCAATTAGCTCCTGATTTTTTTGCTCTGAATAAATGTAAAACACTATATCTGTTTTTAGTAATTGAATCTTTCTCGTAAATTTTTTCGAAGAAACTTTCTCTAGAAAAATACATTGTATTCCCGTCTGGGCTAAATGATACAATACCTTCATGATATTTAGTGTTTATTTTATCATCTAATAAAACTGCTGGTTGATAAGTTCCATCAGAATTTTTAGTTAGTGTATATATATCCAAGAAAGGTTGTTCGTTCCATCCATAAGTTCTTCTATTACTATTTCTAGCAGATGTAATATAAAGTTTACCATCTTTAAAAGTTCCTCCAAAATCAGAAACTTGTGAGTTAAAGCCCATATTTTGAACGTTAAACTTTTTACCTTTTTCTAAAATTTTTGGTAAGTAATCTGGATTTTGTTTAAAAGCGACAGCTCTATCATCTCCTGGACGCATTGATGCAAATTTTGCCATTTGTTGATTAGACTCTTCATATTTACCGTTAGCTTTTAGCATTTGAGAATACTTGTAAATAGTTTCAGGGTCTTGAGAACTTTCAAGAGCTTTAGCGTACCAACGTTCAGCTTCAACTGTATTAAATATATTATAATACGAATCTGCTAATCGCTTGTATACATATGTATCAGCTTTACCATCTTCAACTAATTTTTTATAGTCTTCGGCTGCTTCAATAAACTCAAATCTTGCAAAGTGTTTGTCTGCTTTTTTAGTGTCTTTATTTTGAGCAGTTAAGCTGAAACTACTCAATATAATAATTGTAATAAGTATATTAATTTTTTTCATAATGTTTAGCTTAACTGGTTAGAAATATCTTGGTGAACGTGAAACATTTTTAGGGAAATTTAAATCAAATAGCAGCATAAACTCATGTGATGCTGGTGCATATCTTTTTATATCAGATGTAACGCTATCGTAAGCATAACCAATACGTAATGATGGTGTAATAGCAAAGTTAATCAACCCTGAAAATGAATCGTCTAATCTGTATGAAGCTCCAATTTCAAACTTCTCATAGAACAACATATTTGCATTAATATCAAATGATGTTGGTGCATCAAATGAAGACTTCACTAAAAAAGAAGGCTTAAGTTTTGCATTTGGTGATAATTCAAACACATATCCTCCAGTTAAAAAGTAATGAGTTGCTTCAGAACCTAGTTGATTGCCATTAGCATCTAAATGAACTGAATTTAAAATATTTGGAACAGATCCTGCTAAATAATAGTTGTCTGTATAATAAAAGAAACCTGCTCCAATATTAGGCGTTGTACTATTTATATTTTGAGAAAAGAATGGATCATTAGGATCAACAACATCTATTCCTGCTAACCCAATATCGTGAAACGTTGCTCCTGCCTTTAATCCAAAAGCTAAACGATGCTCTCCTCCTAATCTTAATGTATAAGAAAAATCAGCATAAGCATTGGTCTCTTTAACTGGGCCATGTTCGTCTGATATGATTGAAAGACCCAGACCAACTTTTTCACCTACAGGTAAATGTCCAAAAAATGTTCCTGTTTTTGGTGCACCATCAATACCTGACCATTGGGTACGATACAATAACCCGAACGAAAGATTTTCTTTTGATCCAGCATAAGCAGGATTGATGACATTCATATTATACATGTACTGTGTATACTGAGGGTCTTGCTGTCCATGCATTTGTGTAGCGATGAGCAATACAATTATAATATATAGTTTTTTCATCTGTTATTTTGTTTTTTAGTTGTCAGATGGAATTCGCACAATAATCATTTACTGTTTGAAATGATTATTGTGCTCATTTCATATTTATTTAGTTGATTAGTTATTTGTTAATGTAAACCCAAGCACTTCTAGTTTTACCATTTTCGTATTCCATAGTGTAATAATATGTACCTACTGGAAGTTCATCTCCATTATTTGTTTGTCCATACCATTCATTAGTATAATTTGTTTTAGAATACACTAAGGTTCCGTTTCTATTAAATATCTCGAGTTTAGTAACTGCAAAACTGCTTAAATCAAAGAAATCATTATACCCATCGTTATTAGGAGAGATTCCTTGTGGAATAACACACTGTTCTAATTCAATAATAACTATGTCTGTTGATGATGTACAACCTGTATCATTAAATGTTACATCAATTGTATAAGTCCCTTCAACCAAGACAGGTAATACTAAACCATTCTGACCTGTTATTAGTGTACCATCTAAATACCAATCAATAGTAACTTCACCTACAGAATAATTGTTTGCTGTTGCTTCTACCATAATTGGAACTGTAGCATTCGGACAAACTTCATAATCAAAGTCTGAATTAAACGACGTTACAGGAATATCATCAACAATTAAATCAAAATCAATTATTGAATAACAGTCTACAGCTATATTACTTTCTACTCTAGCCCAAATAGTTTGTGGGTTTGAGGTGTTTGTATAAGGAGAAACTAAAGCTGATGTCCCTGCGTTTGCATCGGCTTGTGTAGCATAATATGAAACTGAATAATCAGTTGCACTTTGTCCATTTAATACATTTGCGTCATGTGCAGTAAGATCAAATGATTCAACTCCGTCTCTAGATGCATCATCACACAACGCAATATCTACAGATGTTGCAGTAGGTGTTGGACCAGAAATAATTAAGTCAAAACTTGTTGTTACACTACAAAATGTTGCATTAGCATCTTCTATACGAATCCATATTGTTTGAGGGTTAGTAACGTTAATATAAGGTGATGACAATGCTCCTGTATTAGAGTTTGCATCACTTTGAGTTAAGTGATAAGTAACATTAAATAATGATGGATCTTGAGCGCCTAAAACAATAGGTGTTTGAGATTCTAAATCAAAATCTTCAAAACCATCAGCAGATGCATCGTCACAAGTTATGATATCTTGAACTGGATTTGCTACAGGCTCTGTACCAAATGTTACAAGAATTTCATCGGTAGCCACAGCATCACAGTTAGTATCATACGCAAATACTGTATAAATACCTGTTTCTGTAACTGTTAATGTAGAACTTGTTTCACCATCAATAATAAATCCATCATAATACCACTCATACGTATCTGCAAATGGAGAATCAGCAACAATAGTATAATCTGGGAAACCACAAAAATCTTGATCTTCCCCTAAGTCTACTTGTATTTCTGCAACTGTTGAACCAGCTCCACCATTACCTGCATTTGTTTGAGTAATAGTAATTGTTCCTGCTTGATTAGAGAAATTAGTTACTAATAAAACATATATTTCTCCTGCTTGTGCATTATCTATAGTTAAATTTTCTGTAGGTGCTGCAGAATAGCTACAGTCTACAATATTACCATATGGATAAAAATTAGGGTTAGTAGTATTATTTGGACAGTTGTTTGGAGCTGGACAACCTTGGTCTAAAACACCAGCGGCACAAAAGTCAGTGTCTGAATCAAAAGGTCCCCAAAGCACAAAATCAACATCTAATCCTCCACCAGAACCATTAACCTGGTCTATTTGGATTTCTATAAGCCCTGGGTCACCAATTTGAATTATATTCCATGATGGATTAGGTGTAGTAAATAAACACGCTATTTGACCAATACTAGGAAATCCTATAATATTTGATCCTGTTGCTGGACCTCCATCACCACAAAAATTAGCTGCTTGCTCACAAATTGTATTTTCTGGTGCTTTTTGAATACATAAATCAAATGTTGTTGATGTTGGTGTACTTCCAAATGAAAATACTCTAACGTAATATGTATTTCCAACTGTTAATAAAGGAGTAACGCTTGCAGTATTTGGTGAGCAATAAAGCTCAGTTAAAGACCCACAACTTCCACTGTAAACCGCATGGTCTAAATTAGTAGAGCCTCCTGCAACATTTATAAGAGAAATTAATTGTACTTCATTAAGTGCAGTAAATTCAAACCAAACATCATCATCTGGAGCACCAGTACAAGAACCTCCTGGCACACCTGATGGTGTTGCTGCTAATACAGTTCCAGGTGTAATTAAATCACATGTTGATCCAGCATTTACTGCTGCAGCAGTTGCATCAATACAGTTATCATTTGAAGGAGGACAAGCTAATACTTGAATAGGTTGACTATTAATCACACAGTTAACATCTTGATCATTAGAAACCGTTACAATTACTGGAGTAGCAAATGGGAAAGGTCCTATTTGATAAGTCCCAGTTGCTGTAGCTGGTACAGTATTAGCATTAATGTTATTAGAGATTGTTAAAGATGTAGCATCACCTATACTAGTAATATTTACATCTATTAAAAATTGATTTCCATTATCACAATCATCTATCACAGCATAAGTAGCTACAGGATTAATACAAGTAGCACAAGTTACCGTAACGTCTAATGGATTTATTGTTGAAGACGTCGTACAATCTACCGTTGTATCATAATTTACATAAAATGATATTGTTGGTCCAGAAGATTGATATGTAATACCAGCTACGTTACCAGCCGCTCCATAAGGAGTAGCAGCATTTAAATTGGTAGTACCATCACTGTCTAATACTATAAGTTCATCCCAATTATTTTCAACATTTCCACTATTAAACACAATGTTAAGAGGTGTTATACCATCAGAACTTGTAAAAGTATAAATTGGAGGCGTTGGGTCTCCGTCGTCATAACAAGAAACAGAATTTACTGGTCCAACATTACAATCAACTATAAAATCTGTTTGCACAGTTGTAGTGAAATTAACTGGACCTGCCCAAACACTATAGTTTCCTCCACCACAATCTGCTCTTACATAAACTTCGTAAGCTGTAGAATAGTTTAAAGTTGTTTCATTTACTGTTGTTGAAGAAACTGGATTTCCAGATCCTGTTGGAGCTCCTGTTCCCGCTGGTTGAACTACATATTCCCAAGCTAACTCACCATTATTTGGAGTCCAAGAAATATCTGCTGAAGTACCACCAACATTAGCAACTGCTAAATTACTTGGTGCAATACAAAATGATCCGCAGGTTTCAACTCTAACATAATCGATAGACATATCTCCTTCAAAACCTGTTCCAGCGCCACCATAACTAAATCTTATATATACAACCTGTCCTAAGTATGCATCTAAATTAACTCCTATTGGCACCCAAGCTTCATTTGCTGTAGTTTGATAATCTCCAACCCAACTATATAAATTAGTAAAAGGCCCTGTAGCAGAAGTACTTATTCCTACATTTAAAGTCCCCATATTATCTCCAAAAGCATGCATATAAAAAGATAGCTCAGCCCCATCAACTGCTGTTGACAAGTCAATTGCTGGACTAATAGCATTGGCAATTGTTGTTGAATTACCCGATGCTTCGTATTCTAAATGCATTCCTCCATTAAAGGACACAAATGGCCCTGTGCCTCCTGAATTTGCATTACCAGCAGTTATTCTCCAATTACCATTAGCTCCACTAAAACCAGTTCCTGTCCATCCAGATGGTGGGTTAGTTTCGAAGCTTTCAGAAAAAATGAAAGAAGAAGAGCCACTACTACATGTCACACCATTTGGTGGTGGTGGTGGTGTATTTAAAGTTGTAAAATTAATTGGTCCAACCCAATTACTTAGTCCATTTGCTCCACAATCTCCTCTTACATAAATTTCGTAAGCTGTGCTAGGGTTTAATGACATTGCATTATATGGCGCATTATTAGGAGTCTGCGTTCCTGGTCCTGAAGGAGTACCTGTTCCAGCTGGCTGAATTGCTATTTCCCATAATACTTCTGTATTTCCTGCGCTCCATGTTACATCAGCTGTTGTAGAAGTAACATTTGCAACTGCAAGGCCTGTAATATCAGGACAAGTTGGAGGGGTTTGAGATGTTATAGTTGGAGAATTGAAACAAAAACCCCAAGCCCAAACACCACCATCATTATAAAATATTCGGTATCTAAATCCTGCTAATTGTGTTGGTGTAAAACCAGCAATATTTAATTCACCACTATTAAATGGTTGAGATGCTCCATTACAAAAATTATCTAATGGTGCTCCTGGTGTGTCTGCTGCTAATGGCGTTCCCCAGTTAATCCAAGTGCTAGTATCAGCATTCCAATATTGAACACCTAATCTATCAGCACCAATATTATTGTAGACATAAGTTGAATTTAAAAACAACCATGTTTCTCCAGCATTAAAAGCTGCAGTCAAGTCTATTACAGGAGAAACTGCCTGAATATTGTTAATTGCACCACTTCCAGCATCATCATCATCATAAGCAAAGTTTGCTGATGTTGTTGGGTTAGCTTCAAAAATTGTCGGTCCATTGACATAAGTTCCAGTGATAGACCAATTCGTATTTGGCCAGCTAGCAGCCTGATTTAAAACTTGTGCTATAGCCTGAAACGAAAATAGTAACAGCAATAGGAAGAAAGTAATTTTTTTCATTTGAATTGATTAGGTTAATTAAATCATTTTATCAGGTCAATTGTAACTAGTTAATTACAAGTAACTTATATTTTTTGTAGGTTAATAAAAAAACAATTTGGGAGTATTCTTGTTCCACCTTTACAGAGCAAACAAGTAACCGAAGATAAAAAAAATGACTATTAACAAACTATTAACAATGCTATAATAGATTAAGTGCAATAATTCTCGATAAAAAGAAAAAAGCTTTAACAGCAAGATTCTTTTGTTATTTTTTGAGTTGAATATAAACTGGAAAATGGTCACTAAATCCTCCCTTATATTTCTTACCAACATAAGTTCTAAATGGCTGACCCTTGAATTTGCCTTTGTGTTGTGTTAAAAATTTTTCATCAAAAATATTGGCTCTTTCAAATTGAAGTCCTGGACCTTTTAAATTCAAAAAATTTTGTGAGAGTAAAATTTGATCAAATAAAATCCAAGTAAAGTTATGATTTACGCTTCCTCTGCTATATGACCATAACGACTCGGTTACATTGTAAAGTGAGTTTTCTTTTTTTAGTTGAAGCATACTATTGCTAGTTGGATTATCATTAAAATCTCCCATAACAATAATTTTAGAATCTAAGTTATGTTCTTTTAAATTAGCTATTATTTCTGAGGCCTTTTTCGAAGCTAACAATCTTTTGTATTCGGTTTGGTCTGACCCTTCATGTCTAGAAGGCCAATGATTAACAAGGATATGTATCTTTTCATTATTTAAATACCCTGTAACCAATAATATGTCTCTAGTAAAATCTTGCTCAGCTTGCTCGTCTTGTATATATATATTAAATGTTTCAGAATGCTCTACAGTAAATTCATCTTCATTATATAAAAGGGCTACATCGATTCCTCTTTCATCTAATGAGTTATAATGAATAAACTTATAATTATATAATTTTAAATCTTCACTATTAATTAAGTCTTTTAAAACCGAATCGTTTTCAACTTCAGCTAAACCTATAATAGTTGGTGGTTTTTGAGCAGATTCAAACCCTATTTTAGAAATTACAGAACCTAATTTATAAATCTTTGTTTCATATCTTTTTTTTGTCCAATTCTTTGCAGATGTAGGGAGAAAATCATTGTCATTAGTCCTTCTATCTAAATAGATATCAAATAAATTTTCAGTATTATAAAAGGCAATGGTATAAAGGTTTGATATAGAACTCACAATAAAAATTTAAGTTTTAAAAATACTAAAACGACTGCATTCATTTATGTAACTTTGCACAATATTTATATTTATGTTAGAAAAGAAAGATATAGAATTAGAAAGAGCAGTGCTAATTGGTGTTGTTACCAAAGAACAAGATGAAGCAAAATCTAAAGAATATTTAGACGAGTTAGCTTTCTTAACTTTTACTGCAGGAGGAGAGGTGGTAAAGCGTTTTACCCAAAAAATGGAAATGCCTAATCCTAAAACTTTTTTAGGAACAGGTAAAATTGAAGAAATACAAGCTTTTATTAATGATAACGAAATTGGCACAGCAATTTTTGATGACGAATTATCTGCAGCACAAGAGCGCAATATTAGTAAAATATTAAACTGTAAAGTACTAGACAGAACCAATCTAATTTTAGATATTTTTGCCCAACGCGCACAAACAAGTTATGCAAGAACCCAAGTAGAACTTGCACAATGTGAATACTTACTTCCTAGACTTAAAGGAATGTGGACTCACCTTGAAAGACAAAAAGGTGGTATTGGAATGCGTGGTCCTGGAGAAACAGAAATAGAAACCGATAGACGTATTGTTAGAGACAGAATTTCATTACTTAAAGACAAGATAAAAACGATTGATAAGCAAATGGCTGTGCAACGTGGTAACAGAGGCCAGATGGTTAGAGTTGCTTTAGTTGGTTACACCAATGTTGGTAAGTCTACTCTTATGAATGTTATTAGCAAGAGTGATGTGTTTGCCGAAAACAAGTTGTTTGCTACTTTAGATACAACTGTAAGAAAAGTAGTTATAGGTAACTTGCCTTTTTTAGTTAGTGATACTGTTGGATTTATTAGAAAGCTCCCTACGCAATTAGTAGAGAGTTTTAAAAGTACATTAGATGAAGTTAGAGAAGCAGATTTGTTACTTCATGTTGTTGATATTTCACATTCAAATTTTGAAGAACATATTGATTCTGTAAACAAAATTTTAGATGAGATTAATAGCAACGATAAACCAACAATTATGGTTTTTAACAAGATTGATGCTTATGAAGCTGTTCCGTTTGATGCTGATGATTTAGTTCATGTTAAAACCAAAGCAAACTATACACTTGAAGAATGGAAAAAAACATGGATGAATAAAATAGGTAACGACGCCATTTTTATTTCAGCTTTAAATAAAGAAAACCTTGAAGCCTTTAAAAAGCGTGTTTATGATGAGGTAAGAGAAATACATGTAAAACGTTTCCCTTATAATCATTTTTTATATCCTGATTACGAGGAAGAATCATAAAAAAAGCGCACCAATTGGTGCGCTTTTTTATTAATGTTATATTAATTAAAACTTATAGTTTAGACCAGCTGTCCAGTAACTTTGTAATTTGTTATCTACTGAATCAAAAGTTTCTGCTGTGTTACCTAATGTATTAATTGAATAGTTTAGTGCTTCTTGCTTATTGCTTCTTAATCCGAAATCAAAACCAACACCAATCATTTTCCATAATGTATATCCAAATGAGTTAGTCCAAGTCCAGTTTGAGTAATCTGAACTTTTATAGCTTTGAAACATAGATAAGTTAGTTTTAAAATTAACAGCTCCAATTTGTCGTGTGTAATCAGCAACAATTTTAGCTCCTAAAGACGATTCAAAAACAGTTTCTCCTTTGCTAAATACAAAGTTGTAGTTTAATGGATGAACAACTACTATTAAATCTGTAATTGGTGTCCAAGTTGCTCCAACCCCTAAATCTAAATATCCAGGATCATTAAAATTGTTTAAAACTGTAGTTCTGTATTCCATTAATCCAGAAGCAGCAAGTTTATCAGTAATATTTCTACCATATAGAGAAGATAAATTAAATACATCTGTAGTAGGTTCAAAATCTTCACTATCTGTGTTAATGTCTTTATTATCTAATTTCACCCAACTAAAGTTAGTGTTTAAGGCGTTTCTCCAGAAAAATTTCTCTTCAATTAAATTCGCACGACTATTAAAAGTAAACCCAATATTACCTGAAGAATTGTTTGGTGCTCCTTGTGCATACCAGTTATTAAAGTTAGATAAACTTCCACCAATGGTACCAAAAGCTGCTAATCTCCAACCAGGAAGTGCATTAATTTGAGCTTGTAGTGCGTCTGCCTCAGCTTGCAATGCATCTGCTGCTGCTTGCTTTTCTGCTTTTTGAGATTCTAGCTCTTCTTTAGTTTGAGAAAAACCAAACGAAATTGTAAAAATTAAGGCAATCGTAAAAAATACTCTTGTATTCATTTTCATTGTTTTTAAGTGATTCATATTTTTATAAAGGGTTGCAAATATATGAGTTACATCTATTTTTTGAAAGATTTTATGTACGTTATTTCTTTTTGTAAAGTGGCACAGAAGAACATGCTTCACCATACATTATAGATTTTGCAATTGGTTTTAGCTTTTGAGAAAGCAAAATATAAGCGTTTTCTGGCACAGGTTTGTTAGAGCATCCTTTAATAATTAAAGGCTTATCTAAAAATGAATTTGTATCTAGATTTTGAATAATATCTTGATAAATAGATGTTTCTAGTTGCTGTAAATCGCCTATAATAATTCGTTTAGCGTAAGGCTGTAATTGCATTGTTACAAGCATAAATGCCCAAGCAGGCACAATGGCGTCTGAAGTACATGTTAATGCCACATAATGATCTTGATATTGCTCCCAATTATGTTTACTAACATAATCTCTAAAGTCCTTTTCACGAAGTACTAATTCTTCATAAAGCCAATCTTTAATATCAAAAAGAGTTCTTTCGCCTTTCGGATAATAATCTTCAAGGTCAACAACTATAAGTTTGCTGTTCGCAACTCTATTAATAATCTCGTCTGCCATATATTAAAGCATTCCTAACTCTAGTTTTGCTTCTTCACTCATTAAATCCTGACTCCAAGGTGGATCGAAAGTTATTTCAACCTCAGCAGATTTAACATCATTTAATGATTTAACTTTTTCTTCAACCTCAAGAGGTAATGTTTCGGCAACAGGACAATTTGGTGTTGTTAATGTCATTAAGATTTTAACATCATAATCTTCATTTACAAATACGTCATAAATTAGTCCTAGTTCATATATATCGACAGGAATTTCTGGATCATATATGGTTTTTAAAACTTTAACTATTTTTTCGCCTAATGCGTTTGTATCTATTGTTGTTTCCATTTTAACTCAATTGTGTTTGGTATGCAATGGCATACATTTTTATTTGTTTTATCATACTCACCAATCCATTTGCTCTTGTTGGCGACAAATGTTCTTTTAAACCGATGTCATCAATAAAAGAAGTGTCTGCATCAATAATATCTTTTGGGTGTTGATTAGAAAATACTCGTATTAAAATTGCTATAATACCTTTAGTTATAATGGCATCACTATCTGCAGTAAAAACAACTTTGTCGTCTTTCATTTCGGCATGTACCCAAACTTTACTTTGACATCCTTTTATAATGTTGTCTTCTGTTTTGTACTGCGAATCTATTAAAGGTAAAGTTTTACCTAAATCTATCATATACTGATAGCGTTCTTCCCAATCTTCAAACATTGAAAACTCATCAATTATCTCGTCTTGTATTGCTTTAATTGTCATTATAAAATTTTATACAAAAGTACAATTTATCTATTGTTTTTTAGCGTTTTCCATTATTGATAATACCTTATTGACTAACTTTTCAATTGCTGCAGGAGGATAACCATGATCAAAACTATTGCTTTGTATAGTTTCGTTACTTTTTGTTATTGAAAGACTTGCGTGAGCTGCTCCATCATAAAGTCGTTTTGCTGTTGGTGCTTCTAAATTTGGAAGTGATTTTAAATCTACTTTATTTAAAAGCGTCATTATATCATTCCAGTCTTTTTCTGCGCATAAGTATGTGCTTTTTTCAACTAGATTTCTATCGTTTGAAACAATTACAGCATCTTTGGTAATCCATACTTTTTCAAAAAGACCTCGTGACATTGCCTCGTACGTAATTGTAACCTGTTCTTCCTGATTCATATTTGAAGTAGTTTCTGTTGGCGTAACGGTTTGTGATAGATTAGTATCTTTTTTATCACACTCTTTGTTAAGCATTAAAATGGTTAAAAGACTAAATAAAATTTTCATGTGCTATTAATTATTATTTTTTAAATATTAATACAAAAAGGAAGCCAAAGTTTGTTTAGCTAGTTACCTTCTTTTAAATGGCTACATTCAATTATAACTTTTTTGTCTTTTGACATTAGTTTTAATGTATTGCCTTCGGCTTTAAAAAAAGTTGCTTCGTTAAGTGCTTCAAAAAATAATTGCTCTGTGTTTATATTATTACACATCATTTTTGTTGAACCAACATTACTAATTTTTACCTGGTTTTTATTTATAGTTACATCTCCAAAGTATCGGTTACATCCTGAGCTTCCTGAAATTCCTTTTCCAGAAAGATCAATACGTATTGTTGGCTGTCTTGAAAACTCTGTTTCTCCTTTTAAATTTACGACTAACCATGATGTGTTTTCAATACTTTCTGTTGTATTTGAATCTTGACTCTCTTTTTTGTCTTGAGCGCATGACAAAACAACACAAAAACAAAGTAATATAAACTTATATTTCAAACTCATATTTAATATTCTAATCATATTAGTAAAAGTAAAAAAAATTAACCCGTTTTAAGTATTAATTATAAGAACAAAAAAAAACGCCATAAAGGCGCTTTTTTTTTAAAAGTAATTAGTTCTATTAATTAATCATAGAGTCTCTCGCTCCTCCTGCTAAGAAAATTGTTCTCATTCTTTCTTTTTGCCCTTCAGAAAACATATACATACAAGCATCATTAGTGTAATCCATATAATTCATCGTCATATCATTAGAACGGCAATTTACAGTTGGATAAGATGGACAGCCATAATTTGGTGCATCTGACGAAGGAGTATCTGAAACAAAATCATCTCTATTACATCTTCCATCTCCCCAAATATGACGTAAATTAAAATAGTGACCAACTTCGTGAGTTGTTGTTCTACCTTTATCAAACGGAGCTGATAAATAGCCTGTTGACCCAAAATAATTAGGTCCAACTACAACACCATCTGTTGCTGATGGTCCTCCTGGAAATTGAGCATAGCCTAAAATTCCTCCTCCTATGTTACAAACCCAAATATTTAAATGAGTTTCTGGTGTAATTGGTGGATAAGCAGATTTAACGGCATCATTAGTTCCCCAAGATGTTCTAGAATTTGAATATCTAAAAGTGTTTACTAGATTAAATTGAATCTCAGTATCTGCAACTAAACCTGCAAACTCTGAAGGCGTTTGATTTGCATCATTATTTGTAGCTCTAAAATCGTCATTTAAAACAGCTATTTGAGATGCAATCTGTGCATTAGAAATATTTTCGTTTGAGTTACTATATACCACATGTACATAAACAGGAATTGTAATTACTCCTAAGTCATCTGGAGGAGTTGAGCCTCCACCTCCATTACCTCCTTTTGGTGGTTTTCCTTTTCCTGTAATGCTCGCTCTAGTTGTATATTCAATATCATACATTTTTTTGTATAAATCTGGATTTTCATTAAGTAATCTATTAAGGTTGACCATAGAATAACATGATTTTGAATCGCCAAATTCAGCTTTTCTAGAAGTCTCATCAGTATCAGCATCTGTATACAAATAAAAGTCGCTCATATCTACTTTAGATTGATCTTGACTTGGAGAGTCTTCATCTTTATTACAAGATGTAAATACGAGTGCTAAAGCAGCCATTCCTAAAAATACTTTTTTCATTTTTATATATATTTTAGTTAATAATTCTGCTCAATATATAATTTAACAATTAAAATTTTAACATTTTGTTAAGAATTTTTGTGTTTTTTCGATGAAATGCAAATCTGATTTTTTGCATAAAAAAAGCATCTTAAAAAGATGCTTAATCATATATAATTGGTTTTAAGTTTTTTAGGATAACATAAGCTTTGCTTTTTTCACACCTTCAACTAATGCGTCTATTTCTTGTTTAGTATTATAAAATGCAAACGATGCTCTTACTGTTCCTGGAATTTTGTAGAAATCCATAATTGGTTGTGCGCAATGATGTCCTGTACGAACAGCGATTCCCATTTTGTCTAAAATTGTACCTACATCATAAGGATGGATTCCTTCTAAATTAAAAGAAATTACTGAAGTTTTATGTTTTGCGGTTCCGTAAATTTTTAAGCCTTCTATTTCAGAGAGTTTTTGTGTTCCATACTCCAAAAGCTCGTGTTCATATTTTGCTATATTTTCAAAGCCAATAGCATTCATATAATCTAAGGCTGCTCCAAAGGCAATACCACCACAAATATTTGGAGTTCCAGCTTCAAACTTATGTGGTAAAGTTGCGTAAGTGGTTTTTTCGAAAGTTACCTCGGCAATCATTTCGCCTCCTCCTTGATAAGGCGGTAATTTATTAAGCCATTCTTCTTTACCATACAAGATACCAACACCTGTTGGTCCACACATTTTATGAGCAGAAACCACATAAAAATCGACATCTAGTTTTTGAACATCTGCTTTTATATGCGGACTTGCTTGGGCTCCATCTATTAAAACTGCTGCACCAACATTGTGTGCTTTAGTTATAATGTTTTCGATTGGATTTATTGTGCCTAATGCATTTGAAATATGATTTACAAAAACCAGTTTTGTTTTGTTTGAAAGGAGTTTATCATACTCACTAATTACGAGCTCTCCTTCTTGATTCATTGGGATGACTTTTAAAATAGCTCCTGTACGCTCACATAGCATTTGCCAAGGCACAATATTACTATGATGCTCTAAGGCCGAAACTATAACTTCATCTCCATCTTTTAATATTGAAGAAAATCCGTTAGCTACTAGATTAATTCCGTGAGTTGTTCCTGATGTAAAAATGATTTCGTGAGCAAATTTGGCATTAAAATGATTTTGTATTTTATGTCTTGCCTGCTCGTACTTATCTGTTGCTTCTTGACTTAAACTATGAACTCCTCTGTGTATGTTGGCATTATAATTTGAATAATAATCTACAATAACATCTATTACCTGTTGTGGTGTTTGAGATGTTGCTGCATTATCAAAATACACTAAAGGTTTGCCATTAACTTTACGAGAAAGTATTGGAAAGTCTTTTCTTATGGTTTCTACGTTGAACATAGTCGTGTTTTAGCCTCGATAGTAGCGGCATACTTTTTTATGTTTAACCCTTGGACTGCGCTCAAGGTGACAGAAAAAAGATATAGCGTATAGCGAGAAATAGCTTCAAATAATTTTATAAATCGAACCCAATATCAACACCAAGTTTTGTTGCTATAATTTTAGTGATACGTTGTTTAATTTCAGGAATTTTAACCGAACTCAATACATTATTACTAAACGCATACATTAACAATGCTTTGGCTTCTTTTTCTGGAATACCTCGAGAACGCATATAAAACATTGCGCTTTCGTCTAACTGCCCAATTGTACAACCATGAGAGCATTTTACATCGTCTGCAAAAATTTCTAATTGTGGTTTGGTATTAATGCTTGCTTTGTCGCTTACTAAAATATTGTTGTTTGCTTGAAACGCATTTGTTTTTTGAGCTTCCTTTTCTACAAGTACTTTACCATTAAAAACACCTGTTGCACTATCTCCAAAAATACCTTTGTAGTCTTGATGACTTTCGCAATTTGGTTGTATGTGGTGAACTAGCGTATTATGATCGACATGCTGTTTACTGCCAATAATAGTAACTCCTTTTAATGTAGAATCTATACGCTCTCCGTTTTGATAAAAATTAAGATTGTTACGTGTTAATTTTCCTCCAAACGAAAATGTATGTGTAGATGCTACACTTTCTTGTTTTTGATTTATAAAAGTATTATCAATTAACGACGCATTTTCATTGTCGTTTTGAATTTTATAATAGTCTACTATTGCTCTCTTATTAGCATAAATTTCTGTTACACTATTAGTAAGCACAGGATTATCTGTTAAACTTTGATGACGCTCAATAATTTGAACATGCGAATTTTCGTCAACAACAATCAGATTACGAGGCTGATTCATTAATGCAGATTCGCTACCTGTTGAAAAATGTATAATTTGAATTGGTTTTGCTGCCAATTTATTTTTTGGAATGTGAATGTAAGCACCTTCGCTAGAAAACGCTGTGTTTAGTGATGTTAAACTATCTTTTGTTGCTATTTTATTAAAATAGTTTTCAATAATTAACTGGTACTTTGGTTTTGCTAATGCTGATGACATTAAACAAACATCAATTCCATCGTGCGTTGTTTGTGATAAATGTGATGCATACTTACCATCTATAAACACGATTTTGTAGGTGTCTATATCGTGAATAAAGTACTTTTTTACATCGTTATATTCTACAGTGTTTTCGTGTTTTGGAAACACACTATAATCGTGCTTTAAAATACTGTTTAAAGAAGTATACTTCCACGCTTCTTCCTTTTTTGAAGGAAACCCTTGTGTTTCGAATACTTTTATTGCTTCACTTCTAACATCATGAACTGGTGAATCTACATCCACTAGGTTCTCGAATGCCATAAATGATGATATGAGTTTTTCTTTTAAATCCATTTGCTTGTTATTAAGCGTTCACTTCTTCTTTAATCCAATCGTAACCTTTTTCTTCAAGCTCATGCGCTAACTCTTTACCTCCTGATTTTACAATACGACCATTGTATAATACATGTACAAAATCTGGAACGATATAGTCTAACAATCTTTGGTAGTGTGTAATTACAATAACTGCGTTATCCTTACTTTTTAATTTGTTTACACCATTAGCTACAATTCGTAATGCATCGATATCTAATCCTGAATCTGTTTCGTCTAGTATAGCCAATTTTGGTTCTAACATTGCCATTTGAAAGATTTCATTACGCTTTTTTTCACCACCTGAAAAACCTTCATTTAATGAACGTGATAAAAACTTACGGTCTATTTCTAATAATTCAGACTTTTCGCGAATAAGTTTCAACATTTCATTAGCAGGCATATCTTCTAACCCTTTTGCTTTTCGAGTTTCGTTTATAGCTGTTTTCATAAAATTAGTTACACTAACTCCAGGAATTTCAACAGGATATTGAAACGATAAAAAGATACCTTTATGTGCTCGCTCTTCTGCTGCTAATTCATCAATATTTTCGTCGTTAAGAAGTATTTCTCCTTCACTAACTTCATACTCTTCTTTTCCTGCAATCACAGACGCTAAAGTGCTTTTACCAGAACCATTTGGTCCCATAATTGCATGAACTTCGCCTGCTTTTACCTCTAGGTTTATACCTCTTAAAATTGCTTTGTCTTCAACACTTGCGTGTAAATTGTTAATCTTTAACATACTACTCATCACCAAATTTTATAATGTCGTTATCTTCTTTTGATTCAGAAACGTTTACTATTTCTTTAATATCTATACTATAATCCCAACCTTCTTCGTTTTCTGGTCTAGGAATTAGTTTTCCTCTTAATTCTACAGAAACCATATCTGTATCTTCTTTTTTAAATTGTTTAGAAAGTTTATCTAACTCTAGTGCTTTATCGTTTATAATTACACCATAAACTATTGAATCTGTTTGTAAAACAGCAGCGCCATCATAATAGATAAATTGTCCTTTAACTAGCTCTCCTTTATCACAACTAGTTAGAGCTAACATAAAACATATTAAAAACAAAACTTTTTTCATTCTTGATTTTTTTATCCTACAGATCCTTCTAAACTTATTTCTAGTAATTTTTGAGCTTCAACAGCAAACTCCATTGGAAGCTTGTTTAATACATCTTTACTAAACCCATTTACAATTAACGCAATAGCTTTTTCTGTATTTATACCACGTTGGTTACAGTAAAAAATTTGGTCTTCACCAATTTTACTTGTTGTAGCTTCGTGCTCTATTATTGCTGATTTATTTTTTGCTTCTATATAAGGAAATGTATGCGCTCCACATTCATTACCCATAAGTAAACTATCACATTGTGAGAAGTTACGAGCATTGTCTGCTCTTGAACTTATTTGAACCAAACCTCTGTAAGAGTTTTGAGATTTTCCTGCAGATATACCTTTACTAATAATGGTAGATTTAGTGTTTTTACCTAAATGAATCATTTTAGTTCCTGTATCTGCTTGCTGATAATTATTGGTTACTGCAATAGAATAAAACTCTCCTACAGAATTATCTCCTTTAAGTATACAACTTGGGTATTTCCATGTAATTGCTGAACCTGTTTCTACTTGTGTCCATGAAATTTTTGCGTTTTTCTCACATAAACCTCGTTTGGTTACAAAATTGTAAACGCCTCCTTTTCCTTCTGCATTTCCTGGATACCAATTTTGCACTGTTGAGTATTTTATCTCTGCATCGTCAAGTGCAATAAGCTCTACAACTGCTGCATGTAATTGATTTTCATCTCTACTTGGCGCTGTACAACCTTCAAGGTAACTCACATAACTACCTTCGTCTGCAATAACAAGAGTTCTTTCAAACTGCCCTGTTCCTGCTTGATTAATTCTAAAGTAGGTTGATAACTCCATTGGGCAACGTACGCCTTTTGGAATATAACAGAAACTTCCATCACTAAACACTGCACTATTTAATGCTGCGTAAAAATTGTCTTTTTGTGGCACAACTGTACCAATATATTTTTTTACTAATTCTGGATATTCTCTAATAGCTTCAGATATTGAACAGAAAATTATTCCCTTTTCAGAAAGTGTTTTCTTAAATGTTGTTGCTACAGAAACTGAATCTACAACAACATCCATAGCTACATTAGCTAATTTTTTTTGCTCATCTATAGAAATACCTAATTTTTTAAAGGTTTCTAAAAGCTCTGGATCTACCTCATCAAGACTGTCATATTTAGGCTTGCTGTTTGGTGCAGAATAATAAGAAATCGCTTGAAAATCTGGTTTTACATAATTTACATTTGCCCATTCTGGTTCAATCATTTCTTTCCAAGCACGAAAAGATTCTAATCTCCATTCTGTCATCCATTGTGGCTCTTCTTTTTTAAGTGAAATTGCTTTTACTATATCTTCATTTAAGCCAATAGGAAATGTATCTGATTCAATATCAGTATAAAAACCATATTCATACTCTTTGGTTTTTAATTCTTCTCTTAAATCGTCTTCGGTATATTTGTTCATTACTTTTATTTATAGGGAGAAACTTTCACCACAACCACAAGTTCTGTTGGCGTTTGGGTTGTTAAATACAAAACCTGCTCCATTTAATCCTCCTGAATACTCAAGAGTAGTTCCAATAAGGTATAAAAAGCTTTTTTTGTCAACAATGATTTTTACACCATTGTCTTCAAATACTTTATCATCTTCCTTTTGTTCTTTATCAAATTTTAAATCGTACGATAAGCCAGAGCAACCTCCACTTTTTACGCCTACACGTACAAAGTCGGTTACTGAATTGAACCCATCATCGCTCATCAATTCTATAACTTTCTTTTTAGCTGTTTCAGATACTTTAATCATGTGTTAATTAGATTATGTCTAAATAGACTGCAAATATACAATATAAGTAGAGTTTTCCCATAGAACCTAACATTATATTAGCAAATGATTCTATAGTAATCTTTAATGATAAAAAATATAAATGTTAACTAAAGAGTAAACGCTTTAAGATACTTGTTTAATAAAAAAGATTAAGCTGAAAAGAGCACACGAGACATTTTAGTTTTTAATAAAAATAATTCTCTTAAGATAAATTGAATCTCTTTGTTTGTATATAATTCTTCATTAAAATTTCCAAGTTTGTCTGTAACAACTTTGGCTTTACAAGTAGAACAAATTAACTCTGTATATGAATGTGTTTTTGATTTTGAACGATACAGGTTGTGTCCAAAAATAGAGCAAGTAAGCTCGTTGGTTGAGTTAGATTTCATGGCTATTATAGATTTAGGGGATTCAAACATAATTAATTTGTTTAAAAATCATGTTAAAACGCAAATATTTTCGACGAAATACATTTGGCGTTGAATACTTATTATGGCATATTAACTTAATTAGTTTTAAAAAAGTGACTATTTTTGCAGCATGATAGAAGATAAGAATCAACAACGAACATCATTAGAAGCTCTAGGTGAATTTGGCTTGATAGAGCATCTTACCAAGCATTTTAAAATTAAGCAAAAATCTACAGTTAAAGGCATAGGAGATGATGCTGCTGTTTTAGATTTTAAATCAAAAAAAATTGTTGTTACCACAGATTTACTAGTAGAGCAAGTACATTTTGATTTGAGCTACATGCCTTTAAAACATCTAGGTTACAAAGCTATAATGGTAAATTTATCTGATGTATATGCTATGAATGCAAATGCAACTCAGGTAACAGTTTCTATTGCTGTGTCTAATAGGTTTCCTTTAGAAGCGTTGGAAGAGTTATACGCTGGAATGGAATTGGCATCTGAAATTTATGGTGTTGATATTGTTGGTGGTGATACGACCTCATCAACAACAGGTTTAATTATTTCTGTTACTGCGATTGGAGATGTAGATGTAAAAGACATAACTTACAGAAATGGAGCTAAACCAAATGATTTATTGGTGGTCTCTGGAGATTTAGGCGCAGCTTATATGGGTTTGCAAGTTTTAGAGAGAGAAAAAGAAGTGTTTAAAGTTAACCCAAACAACCAGCCAGATTTAGATTTATATACTTACATTATTGAGCGCCAATTAAAGCCTGAAGCCCGAAAAGATATTGTAAAACTATTAAAGGATTTGAAGGTAAAACCTACATCGATGATTGATATTAGTGACGGCCTGTCATCAGAAATTATACATTTATGCAAACAAAGTGAAGTAGGTGTTGAGCTGTATGAAAATAAAATTCCTTTAGACCCTCAAGTTATTTCTACTTGTGAAGAATTTAATATTGACAGTACTACTATTGCGCTAAATGGTGGAGAAGATTACGAACTTTTAATGACAATTTCTCAAGAAGATTTTCCTAAAATTAAGGCAAATCCTAACTTAACGGTTATTGGTTATATTACTGATAAAAATAAGGGAATGAATCTGGTTACTAGAGCAGAAACTCTAATACCATTGATTGCAAAAGGTTGGAATTCACTTAATGCTTAAACACAAGAAGGTTTTCTTGTTTAGCCATTTTTTTATTGTGAATGTGTCGCAAAACCAAATTAATCTCCTTGTATTTTGGAGTTAATGGCGTTAGCTCGCCTTTACTATTGGTGGTCATTTGTACACTACAATGCTTGCATTTATACTCATTAACATGTAATGTAATTTTTTTAGTGATGACGTATTGATGACCAAATACAGAGCAGTAAATATTTTTCACTTTAGCTATTAAATTAATTATTACTTAGAGGGAAGCTAAATATATGAAAATCAATTTATACACTTTTAGTTTTGCTTAATATATCGACGAACTGAGCGTTTTTGTCTTTAAACGTGACATTCTTCTAACATAAATGTCTTCTAGAATAGTATTAATCTCTCTGTATTTAGGAGTTAACTCAATTAGATTGCCATTACTATTAGTTGTTAATTGTCTTTTACAGCATTTACAAGTGTACTCTTTTACATGTGAAGTTACTGATTTTGAAACTTTATATTGATGTCCAAAAACATTGCAATATAATTTGTTTGAGGCTGTGTTGGTAAAGTTTTTTTTCATGGTCGATTGGGTTAAGAGCCTCTAAACTAATAAAATAAATAAAATAAAACGTTTAACAGTGTTATTTTTCGATGAATTGATTTATATTGTAAGATAAATCTTTCGTGTTTTCTATATGACTCATATGTCCATCTGGAAACTCAACAACTTTAACATCTGTTCCTGTTGTCTGTTTTATTAGTGTATTGTATTCTAATACAGGGTCTTTACTCCCAATAATCATCATTTTTTTTAAGCTTCTATTCTGAAGTATTAATTCTCTGTTTTTTCTAATTTTCATTCCTTCCAAAGCAGCAATTATCCCTTGTAATGGCATCTGTAATGCTTCTTCTTTAATTAGTTTAATCTCATCCTTAAATACCAATCTGTTTTTTGGTCTAAATAAATTAGCAATAGACATGCTAATAAATGTTTTATGATTACTCTTAACCGATAAAATTGCCCTATCTCTATTAAGTTGCTTTTCTTTACTATCTGCAATTGCAGTTGAATTCATTAAACATAATTTATTAACCTTATCTGGATAAAGTTCAATAAAAGCCAACGCTACATAACCTCCCATTGAATGGCCTATAAACACAGATTTATCAATCTTTAAAAAACTTAAAACTTTATTAACAGCTTCAGCCATCATTTCCATTGTATGTATATAACCCAAACAACCTGTTTGCCCATGACCTAATAAATCTACGGTAATAACCCTATTCTTTTCAACTAAATCAGGAATTAAATACTGCCACATAGAACTGTTCTCAAGAAAACCATGCAACAAAACAATAGCCTCTCCTTTACCTTCATCTGTGTAAAAAATATTAATCCCTTTATGCTCTAAAATCATATTTAAACTATATTAGGCAAATATATTATCTTACTGTTAGAAATTTGATAAACTTAATATGAATAATACAAAAGAAACATTTGTTTTTGGCTTTGCTTTATTTGCAGGCTTTTTTGGTGCTGGTAATTTAATTTTACCTCCTTTATTAGGTTTTAATTCAGGTCCTGACTGGTGGTTAGTAACTTTAGGTTTTGTTATTTCTGCTACAATTATACCTTTAATATCTCTTTTTGCTCATGCTCGCTTACAAGGAACAATGTTGGCTTTTGGAAATAAAGTGTCGCCTCTGTTTAGTTTATTTTTTGTTCTGTGTGTGTTTCCAATAGTAATAGCTTTACCATGTCCTAGAACCGCAGCAGTAACACACGAAATGGTTATTCATCCATTTTTTGGAACCAGCGCAATTTTAACTAGTAGTATCTTTTTTGCTTTAGCATTTATTTTTGTTATAAACAGAAATAATGCGCTTAACATATTAGGAAAATATTTAACACCAATAATTGTTGCAATATTGATATTAATTATTGTGTTAGGTATAATATCACCTGTCCCTGAAATGAATCCATCCATTTATAGCACACCTATTGTTGAAGGTTTACTTGAAGGCTATCAAACCTATGATGCTATAGCTGGTATGCTTATGGGAGGCATGGTCATAATCTCAATAAACAACTCAAAAGTAAATATGTCATTTGAGGACAAAAAGAAGATGATTGCTAAATCTGGCTTTATAGCTATGTGTGGGTTGTTTATTGTTTATGCAGGTTTAATAGCTTTAGGAGCGTTATATAATTCAGAGTTTGATAGTGGTATTTCAAGAACAAACCTTCTTTTAGGTTTAGCATCAAAAACACTGGGTAATTATGGTGCTATTAGTTTAGGAATTCTTGTTTCGTTAGCATGCTTCACTACTGCTGTGGCTATAATTGTAAGTACTGCTGATTTTTTTAAAGAACTATTTAAAGGGTCTGAAAAAGCTTATCTTTTAACAACTATAATATGTTGTGTTGTAGGAATAATTGTTGGAAGTTATAATGTTGGTTTTATTATTGATATCGCACTACCTGCTTTAATGTTTATCTATCCAATTTCTATCGTTTTGATAATTTTGAATGTAGTTCCAGAACGATTTGGGACAACTTTAGTATTTAAATCTGTTGTACTTGTAACTTTTATATTTAGTATTCCAGACTTTTTAAAATTCATTATTCCTATTGAAAATATTCAAGGCATTATTAATATAATACCATTAGCTAAACATAGTTTAGGCTGGGTTTTACCTGCTATAGTTACTTTTATTTTAGTGAATTTATTAGAGCATAAAGAAGCCTGAAATTAATTCAGGCTCTATTATTTTTATATCTATTAAGAAATTAAGAATTCATTATATCTTCAATTTCATCAGCTTCAATAGGAATGTTGCGCATTAAATTAAAAGGTTCTCCTTTCTTTTGTATTACAACATCATCTTCCAAACGAATACCAAATCCTTCTGCAGGAATATAAATTCCAGGCTCAACAGTAAATACCATATTTGCTTGCATTGGCTCTGTTAAAATTCCATAATCATGAGTATCTAATCCCATGTGGTGTGACGTACCATGCATGAAGTACTTTTTGTATGCTGGCCAATCAGGATTTTCGTTTTTCACATCAGCTTTGTCTAGCAGTTTTAAACCTAGCAATTCTGAAGTCATTAATTTACCAACCTCGACATGGTATTCCGCCCAATCAGTTCCTGGAATTAGTAGTTTTGTCGCTTCGTTCTTAACTCTATTAACTGCATTATAAACTTCTTTTTGACGCTTTGTAAATTTACCAGACACTGGAATAGTTCGAGACATATCGCTAGAATAATTTGCATACTCTGCACCGACATCAAGAAGTATCAAATCGCCTTTTTTACACTGCTGATTGTTTTCAATATAATGCAATACATTTGCATTATTTCCTGAAGCAATAATTGGTGTATAAGCAAACTTTTTAGAGCGGTTTCTCAAAAACTCATACATGAATTCGGCCTCAATTTCATATTCCCAAACACCTGGCTTAACAAAACCTAAAACGCGTCTAAATCCTTTTTCGGTGATATTGCAGGCTTGTTGTAATAAATCAATCTCAACCTTATCTTTTACCGAACGTAAGCGTTGTAAAATAGGATTGCTTTTAGCAACAGAATGAGCTGGATACTTGTCTTTTAACCATTTAGTAAACCGATCTTCTCTAGTTTCAGTTTCAACAGATGCTCTATAATGTTCATTTGTATTGATATAAACTGTATCACATTGTGTCATAAGTTCAAACATCACTTTTTCCATGTCTTGTAGCCAATACACTGTTTTAATACCAGATGTTTTAAAAGCAGCATCTTTAGTCAGTTTTTCCCCTTCCCAAACAGCAATATGTTCATTTGTTTCTTTTAAAAACAAAATTTCGCGATGCTTTTCTTTTGGGCAATCTGGAAATAAAACCAATATACTTTCTTCTTGGTCAACACCACTTAAATAAAAAATATCACGATGCTGCTCAAAAGGCATAGTACTATCTGCGCTTATTGGATAGATATCATTCGAATTAAAAACCGCTAAACTACTAGGCTTCATTTTGGCTGTAAAATTTTTGCGATTCTTTATAAAAAGTTTATTGTCAATTGGTAAATATTTCATACTGTTTATTATTATTTTATTATAGAAATAGTTATTTAAACAAAGTGTTTGTCGTTAAATTGTTATATTTATCGACGAAATACAATATTTAAATTCAAAATCATAACCTATGAAAAAAATTACTTTAAAGAGTCTTTTAATCCCTTTTTTCGCTTTATTCTTTTATACATCTATTGCTCAAGAATTGATGTATGAAGTTTCTTTAAGCCAACAAGTACAATCTTCAACACAAATTATTGAAGGTAAAGTTATTTCAAAAAAATCATTTTGGGATAACAATCGTTCAAATATTTATACCATAAACACAGTAGAGGTTTTTAAAGTATTTAAAGGGCAAGCTCTTTCAACAATTGAAATTGTTACTAGAGGAGGCGCTGTAGGTCTTGAAGCAGAAATTGTATCACCAAGTTTACAACTAGAAATAAATGATATAGGAATATTTACATTAGAAAATAATAATAATAATTTACCAAATAATTCTAATGCGAGATTTAAGCCTTATAGTGAAGCTCAAGGTTTTTATAAATATAACACTTACACTAATGTAGCTGTAAACCCTTTTAAGATTAAAAATGGTATTGCTCATTTTTATAATGAAATTGAAACATTAACCAACAGAAGCTATACTACTGTTAATACTTTTGATATTGAACAAATTATTACAACTTCAAATACCAATAGAAATGTTGCTGCTATAAACAATTTCACGCCAACTAATGCAACTGCAGGAACAAAAACTGTTTTAACAATAAATGGTTCTGGATTTGGAGCAACAAAACAAAATGTAGGTTTTGCAAATGCTAATGATGGTGGATCAACATATACTCTAGCATTAGCTACTCAAATTTTAACTTGGAATGACACTCAAATTACTGTTGAAATCCCATCACAAGCAGGTACAGGGACAATCGCAATTATAAATTCTGCAGCAACAGCTATAATTTTCTCATCAGCTGGAACTCTAAATATAAATTATTCAGAAATTAATGCGGTATCAGATGCTGTTAGTGCTGGAACAAATGTTGCGTATCCTACACAACATATAAATAGAAATGGAAATGGTGGTTATATCTGGCAAATGCATACAGACTTTAATAATAATGCTGCAGCTAATGCATCATTTATGAGAGCTTTTGATACTTGGCGTTGTGAAACTGATATTTATTGGGAGATTGGTGCTGTTACTGCTATAGATGTAGTTGCAAATGATGATGTAAATATAATTCGTTTTGATAATGGAGCTGAGTTATCAGCTGGTGTTTTAGGAGTTTGTACAAGTAGATTTTCTGGTTGCTTTACAAACGGAAACACAAGTATTGATTGGTTTGTTGAAGAGCTTGATATCGTTTTTGATGATACAACAAATTGGCAGTTTGGTCCTGCAAATGCTAATGGAGCACAAATAGATTTTGAAACTGTAGCAGTTCATGAACTTGGTCATGGTCACCAGCTTGGTCATGTTATTGACTCAAACAAAATAATGCACTATGCTATAGGTGGTGGAACTAATAATAGAGTTTTAAATGCTAGTGATATTGCAGCGGGTAATGATGTGCAAAGCAGAAGCACAACTTTGGCTCCTTGTGGTACTACTTCAATGTCAAATTTTGATTGTTCAATTCTATCTGTAGACGATATGACGTTAGAAAATAATATCCTTATTTATCCTAACCCAGCGCAACAAATTCTAAACATAAAAAATAACACCTACGCAATTATTGATTCTGCAACAATATATGATGTAAGAGGTAGATTAATTTCTACTACGCAAATAAATGACTCAAGAGTAACTAAATCAATTAATGTTAGCAATTTACAATCAGGATTGTATTTTGTTAAATTAAATATTAATGACACTTCAATAACAAAGAAATTTGTCGTTGAATAAACTTTATTTAGTATATAACAAAAAGGCGTTTAACTAAAGTTAAACGCCTTTTTTAATTCAAAAAAAAGAGATAATATTATTTTTTACCCATTGCATTTTTTACAGCTCCAATAACTGCCATTAAAACACCACCTCCAACACCACCTCCAGCAACACTTCCTAGTATGCTAGTTAAATCCATACTAGTAGATGCTTCAGCAGCTTCAGCGCCACCAACACCTAACATTCCTAAAATTTGTCCACCTAATCCTCCACCAAGAATCCCTACAATAGAATTCAAAACAGTTCCCATAGATAGATTTTTCATAAATGAGCCAGCAATGTTTCCACCAACTGCTCCACTCACAAGTTGGATAATTAACGGTAAATACTCTTCCATTTTATTAGTTTTTAATTGGTTATACAAAACTAAAATAGTTAAATAATTTAATTTTTATTAAAAATATATGATTTAAATTGCATTTTAAGCAATTTTTTAGCTAAAACATTAATTGGAATTATTAAGGTTATTGTTAAACTTTAAAATCAAATTTTGTTAGTGTTGTCTTTATCATTAATTTTCAAACTATAAAACACCAACCTTTATGAAAATTTCAAAATTCTTTGTTTTAGCATTAAGTATTACTTCTTTTACATGCTATAGTCAAAACCCGTCTACATCTTCATCAACTGTTGAAAATGCTCTTCAACAAAAAGAAGCATTAATGCAAAATTCGCTAGTAAAAAACATAGCTTTCAGCAATATTGGTCCAACAGTAATGAGTGGTCGTGTAACAGATTTAGCAGTAAATCCTGAAAACCCAACCGAATTTTATGTAGCTTACGCTTCAGGTGGTTTATGGCACACCATAAATAACGGAACAACATTTACACCAATTCTCGATAATTCTAACACACAAAATGTTGGCGATATTGCTGTAGATTGGAAAAACAAAACTATTTGGGTTGGTACAGGTGAAAACAATTCATCGCGTTCAAGTTATGCTGGAATTGGGATCCTAAAATCTACTGATAACGGGAAGACTTGGCAGAATGTTGGCTTGAAAGATTCACACCATATTGGTCGTATTCTAATCAATCCTAACAATCCTAACGAAGTAACAGTTGGAGTAACTGGCCATTTATATTCTGCTAATAAAGAGCGAGGCATTTATAAAACTACTGATGGAGGAAAAACATGGAGTCAAACACTGTTTGTTGATGATATGAGTGGAATTATTGACCTTCAACATGCTCCTAATAATTATAATATAATGTTTGCTTCGTCTTGGACAAAAGACAGAAAAGCTTGGAATTTTGATGGAAATGGCAACAATTCTGCTATTTACAAAAGTACTGATGCTGGACAAACATGGACTAAAGTGTCTACCGAAAAAAGTGGTTTCCCAATAGGGAATGGCGTTGGTAGAATTGGACTTGCAATTTTTGATGACAACACTGTTTATGCAATTCACGATAGTCAATTCAGAAGGCCTGACGAACCAAAAAAGAAAGATTCTGATGCTCTAACAAAAGACGACTTTAAAACTATGTCTGTAGATGCGTTTTTAAATTTAGATGATAAAAAGCTAAATGGATATTTAAAAATGAATGGTTTTCAAGAAAAATATCGTGCAGATAATGTTAAGCAAATGGTAAGAAGCGGCAATGTAAAACCTATTGACCTTGCTAAATATCTTGAAGATGCAAATTCATTATTATTTGACACTCCTGTTGTTGGTGCTGAAATTTATAAAAGTACCGATGGAGGAAAAACTTGGTCTAAAACTCACAAGGATTATCTAGACGATTTGTATTATAGCTATGGTTATTATTTTGGCCATATTTATGTAGCACCTAATAATCAAGACAATATTTATGTGTATGGAGTTCCTATTTTAAAATCAAAAGATGGAGGAAAAACATTTACTTCAATTGATGCAGAAAATGTCCATGCCGATCATCATGCCCTTTGGATTAATCCTAAAAACCCAAATCATTTAATTAATGGAAATGATGGTGGTGTCAACATTACTTATGATGATGGTGAAAACTGGATAAAAAACAACTCGCCATCTGTTGGTCAATTTTATGCTATAAATGTTGATAACGAAAAACCTTACAATGTTTATGGAGGCCTTCAAGATAATGGCGTTTGGGTTGGTGCTAATAACGCAAGACAAGATGTAAGATGGCACGCAAGTGGTCAATACCCTTGGGAAAGTATTATGGGTGGCGATGGTATGCAAATACAAATTGATAGTAGAAACTCTAATATTGTTTACACAGGTTTTCAGTTTGGTAATTACTTCAGAATTAATAGAGAAAAAGATGAGCAAACTTACATACAACCCAAACACGAATTAGGCGAAAACCCTTATCGTTTTAACTGGCAAACACCTATATTATTATCACCTCACAATCAAGATATCTTGTATTTAGGAGGTAATAAACTAATGCGCTCTATGAATCAAGGTACCGATTTTACAGCTATAAGTGATGACCTTACTAATGGCGGAAAAAAAGGAAATGTTGCGTACGGAACACTAACATCTATTAGCGAATCACCTTTTCAGTTTGGATTAATTTATACAGGAAGTGATGATGGTTTAGTATATGTGACTAAAAATGCTGGAGGAAGCTGGACAAATATATCCTCAGCATTACCTAAAGACCTTTGGGTTAGCAGAGTCATTGCTTCACAACACAAAAAAGAACGAGTTTATGTTGCTCTTAACGGTTATCGTTGGGATGATTTTTCGGTGTACTTATTTGTTAGTGATGACTATGGCCAAACTTGGAAGAGTATTAGCAGTAACATTCCTGCATCACCAGTAAATGTTATTAGAGAAGATTCTAAAAATGAAAATTTATTATTTGTTGGAACAGATAATGGTGCTTATGTCTCATTTGATAGAGGAAACTCCTGGGAAGCATTTAGTAAAGGCTTGCCAAATGTAGCTGTTCATGATATAGTAATTCAAACAAACGCAAACGACTTGCTATTAGGAACTCACGGAAGAAGCATTTACAAAACTAATATAGAAAACCTACAACAAATGAATGCTTCTAAAATGAACCAATCTGTTGTGCTCTTTAATGCTGAAAATATTCGTTATTCTAGTCGTTGGGGAAGCTCGTTTGGAAGTTGGTCAAAACCATTTACGCCTTCTACTTCTATTTCATTTTACACAAATAGTTCAGGTTCTAAAACCATCAAGATTTTATCTGATAAAAATTCTGAATTAAATGAAATTAAAGTTAATGCAGATAAAGGATTTAATAGTGCAGACTACGATTTGTCTATAACTGAAGCTGGAAGAAAAGCTTTGTTAAAAGAAAACTCAAGTGTGGAAATCAATAAAGCAGATAATGGAACATACTACTTGCCAAAAGGCGTTTACACAATTCAAA
This sequence comes from Aquaticitalea lipolytica, assembly GCF_014641635.1. GTDB lineage: Bacteria > Bacteroidota > Bacteroidia > Flavobacteriales > Flavobacteriaceae > Aquaticitalea > Aquaticitalea lipolytica. Next base: position 110,777 of record NZ_BMIC01000004.1, read on the forward strand.
TTGATGACCAAAAAACAAAACTTGAAATCAAATAATATACTTTTTTAAGGCTTTTATAGTTATATAACAAAACTCTAAACTCATGAAAATCCTAAATCTTTTACTCATAGTTTGTGTTGTTACAGTATCATCTTGTGCAAGTGACGCAGATGATACTACACCAGCTGAACCACAATTAATTATCAAGCTAAAATTTGATCCTACTCAAGCCAGGTTGAACAATCTAGGACAACCATCAACTATTCCTGCGGGAAATGCCGCTCAATCACCAACTATAAGACGCATGAGTGCCAACTATATTGAATTTGCTCCTTCTCCAACCACACTATTGGGTCAAGGTGAAATTATTTTTACTGGACCAGAAACCACTTCTGGAGGAAACAATGCTATAAATTTTCAAAGCGCTACGTTTGCGGGTAACGATGAGGTTTTTTTAAGCATTCCCTTAAGTGAAGTTTCTAATGGCAATTACGATTGGGTTCGTGTGTCATTGGCTTATCAAGAAGGTGATATAACTTTTAAAGCTGCAAATGGTAACGACTATTCTGGTACTTTAGCAAGTTTTGTGGGTTACAATACCTATATCACAAGTTTTAACCTTAATGGAAGCTCTTTTAATGTCAATGCTAACCGACTGCAAGGCTTCTGGGCATTTGAAGCATTAGGATTTGCATCACAAGGCCAAGCTCCCGAAGGAGCCACAACCGTTCCTAACCCATTGTTTAATTCATCTCCTATTCCGCAAGGTTCTTGTGTCGTAACAGGGCCGTTTGCAAACGGATTAACAGTAACAGGTAACGAAACTCAAGATGTTGTTGTAACGCTTTCATTTTCAATAAATAACAGTTTTGAATGGACTGAAGTTAATTTTGATGGAAAATACGAGCCAACAGCTGGAGAACAGGTTGTTGATATGGGTCTTCGAGGTTTAATTCCTATTGTTGAAAATTAAATAGCCTTGTCAATTAATTAAAATGATTCTAAATACTCATAATTAAATGTATTTTTTGGCTTTCAAACGTTTGAAGTGTATCTTTGTGTAATATAAAACTAACTTCAAAATAATGAGCGGAATTTTAAATTCGTCAATTGGAAGAAAGTTTGCCATGGCGCTTTCAGCATTCTTCCTAATGTTTTTCTTATTACAACATTTTGCCATTAACGTAACTTCAGTGTTTAGTGCTGATACGTTTAATGAAATTTCCCACTTTATGGGAACAAACCCATTAATTCAATATGTATTGCAACCTGTTTTATTATTTGGTGTAATATTCCATTTTGTTATGGGATTTGTATTAGAACTAAAAAACAAAAAAGCACGCCAAGTTTCTTATGCTAAAAATAATGGAGCTGCAAATTCTTCTTGGATGAGTCGCAACATGATTTATAGCGGATTAGCTATTTTGGCATTTATGGGGCTTCATTTTTATGATTTTTGGTTTCCAGAAATCAATACTAAATTTATTGAAGGTGATATGTCTGGATTATTAGCTGATGGCAGTGGTTACAGGTATTATGAAGAATTACAACATAAGTTTGTTGATATTTGGCGAGTAGCCTTATACTGTATCGCATTCGTCTTTTTAGCATTACACTTATTACATGGTTTCAACTCGGCTTTTCAGTCGGTTGGAGCTAACAATAAATATACAAAAGGGTTGAAAGGCTTTGGAAAAGCTTACGCTATTTTAATTCCGCTAGGGTTTGTAATCATTGCGTTATATCACCATTTCAATCATATTTCTTAAGACTTAATACACTATGGCTTTAGATTCTAAAATACCAAAAGGTCCAATTGCAGACAAATGGACTAATTATAAAAATCACATCGATTTAGTAAATCCTGCCAACAAACGTAACATAGATGTTATCATAGTAGGTACAGGATTAGCAGGTGGTTCTGCAGCAGCAACGTTAGCCGAATTAGGTTATAACGTTAAAGCTTTTTGCTTCCAGGATTCTCCAAGACGTGCGCACTCTATTGCGGCTCAAGGAGGAATTAACGCAGCAAAAAACTACCAAGGCGATGGCGATTCAACTTACAGATTATTTTACGATACTGTAAAAGGTGGTGATTATCGTTCGCGTGAAGCTAACGTATATCGTCTTGCAGAAGTATCAGCAAATATTATTGACCAATGCGTTGCTCAAGGTGTTCCTTTTGCTCGTGAATATGGTGGATTATTAGATAATCGTTCGTTTGGTGGTGTTCTTGTTTCAAGAACATTTTATGCTGCTGGACAAACAGGACAACAATTATTATTAGGAGCTTATTCTGCTATGAACCGTCAAATTGGTCGTGGTAAAATAAAAATGTACAACCGTCACGAAATGTTAGACATTGTTGTAGTAAATGGGAAAGCTCGTGGAATTATAACACGTAACTTAATTACTGGTGAAATCGAACGTCATTCTGCACACGCAGTTGTTCTTGGAACTGGTGGTTATGGTAACGTATTCTTCTTATCAACAAACGCGATGGGAAGTAATGTAACAGCAGCCTGGAAAGCACACAAACGTGGTGCATATTTTGCAAACCCATGTTACACACAAATTCACCCAACATGTATTCCAGTTTCAGGAGATCATCAATCTAAATTAACTTTGATGTCTGAATCTTTGCGTAATGATGGTCGTATTTGGGTGCCTAAAAAAATGGAAGATGTTTTAGCAATCAGAAATAAAACACTAAAACCAAAAGATATCGCTGAAGAAGATAGAGATTACTATTTAGAGCGTCGTTATCCGGCTTTCGGAAATTTAGTACCTCGTGATGTAGCTTCTCGTGCCGCAAAAGAGCGTTGCGATGCTGGTTTTGGAGTAAATGCAACTGGTGAAGCTGTGTTTTTGGATTTTGCTTCTGCTATTCAACGTTACGGAAAAGAACAAGCAATCATTAGACATTTAGATGTAAACGATGCTGCTTTAGTTAAAAAATTAGGGCAAGAAGTTGTTAAAAACAAATATGGAAACTTATTCCAAATGTATGAGAAGATTGTCGATCAAGATCCATACAATACACCAATGATGATTTATCCTGCAGTACACTATACAATGGGTGGTATTTGGGTAGATTACAACTTAATGACAACTGTTCCTGGTTTGTATTGCATTGGTGAAGCTAATTTCTCAGATCATGGTGCAAATCGTCTTGGAGCTTCGGCTTTAATGCAAGGTTTAGCAGATGGTTATTTTGTATTACCTTATACTATTGGTGATTACTTATCTCATGATATTAGAACAGGGAAAATTTCAACAGCAAGTCCAGAATTTGATGAAGCTGAGAAAAATGTAAGAGATCGTATCAATCATTTAATCAACAATAACGGTACACACTCTGTTGACCATTTCCATAAGAAATTAGGAAAAATAATGTGGGATAAAGTAGGAATGTCTCGTAATGCTAAAGGTTTAAAAGAAGCAATTTCAGAAATAAAAGCACTTCGTGAAGAATTTTGGAAAGATGTTAAAGTTCCTGGAACTAATGAAGAATACAATGAAGAACTTGCTAAAGCTGGTCGTGTAGCTGACTTCTTAGAGTTAGGAGAATTGTTTGCTAAAGACGCCTTAATGCGAGAAGAATCTTGTGGAGGACACTTTAGAGAAGAATCTGTTGAATTGGATGGCGAACAAAAAGGTGAAGCAAAACGTGATGACGATAACTTTGCATTTGTTGCAGCCTGGGAATACAAAGGTGAACCAAGTGACGCTGTGTTGCATAAAGAAGAATTAGAATTCGTCGATATAGAATTAAAACAAAGAAGTTATAAATAATTAGGAAAGCTATGAATTTAACGTTAAAAATATGGCGTCAAAAAAACGCAAACGATAAAGGAAAACTTGTTGATTACAAAATCAATGATGTATCTCCAGATATGTCTTTCCTTGAAATGCTAGATGTTTTAAACGAACAGCTAATAAACAAAGGTGAAGACCCTATTGCTTTTGACCATGATTGTCGTGAAGGAATTTGCGGTATGTGTTCATTATATATTAATGGAGAAGCTCATGGACCAGATAGAGGCGTAACAACTTGTCAGTTACATATGCGTATGTTTAAAGATGGTGATACTATATTTATCGAACCATTTAGAGCAACTGCATTTCCTGTTATTAAAGATTTAATTGTTGATAGAAGTTCTTTTGATAGAATTCAACATGCTGGTGGGTTTATTTCTGTAAATACGTCTGGAAATACTATCGATGCAAATGCAATTCCTGTGAATAAGCATGATGCTGACAATGCTTTTGAAGCTGCCACTTGTATTGGTTGTGGAGCTTGTGTGGCAAGTTGTAAAAATTCTTCAGCTATGTTATTTGTAGGAGCAAAAGTATCACAATTTGCTTTATTGCCTCAAGGAAAAGTAGAAGCTACTGATCGTGTATTAAACATGGTTAAACAAATGGATGAAGAAGGTTTTGGTAACTGTACCAATACAGGAGCTTGTGAAGTAGAATGCCCTAAAGGAATTTCTTTAGAAAATATAGCACGTATGAATCGTGAATATTTAAGTGCAAGCTTAAAAGGATAATAAATTCCTATAATAAAATTATAAATCCCAAGTAATCACTTGGGATTTTTTGTTTCTTTATACTTCAATTATAACTAAAATGAATAACCCAACATCATATTATATAAACCAAAAAGAGATACACCAGCAAATCGCAGCCAAACTCTATAAAAAAATGACTGCATTTAGCACATTCCGAATTTTAGTGTTTTTAGCCACTTGTTTGGGAATCTATCTGTTTTATAAGCAATGGCAAGTTGCTTCAGTTATAGGAGTTTTAGGCATTGCTATTTTTGTGCTCTTGCTTACAAAATATACCGACATTAAAGCAAAACGTGAGTTGCATAAAAAGTTAGTCACTATTAATGAAGAGGAGCTTAAGATTGCCTCAGGAGATTTTCATAGCAGACCACAAGGTTTAGAGTATCAAAATCCAACTCATTTTTATAGTTTAGATATCGATTTATTTGGGCGAGGTTCCTTTTTTCAATTCATAAACAGAACTTCAATAAATGAAGGCACAAAAAAATTGGCTGATGAGTTAACAGCAAATAATATTGAAAGCATCAAACTACGCCAAGACGCTATAAAAGAATTAGCTTCTAAACCTGAATGGCGACAATTATATTTAGCAACAGCTAGCTTAATAAAAGTAGAAACCGAAGCCAAAAAAATTATTAATTGGCTTAATGTTTACAAACCTTTTATAACAAAACCAATGCGTTGGTTTCCTTTAGTTTTTAGCTTGATTTCTTTAACATTAATTGTAATGGCTTTTTTAAAACAACTAGACGCATATGCTGCTTTTTTTTGGTTGCTTTTTGGATTAGCTATTGTTGGGTTTTATTTAAAAAGAATAAATATTCTAGCATCAAACACAGACAAATTAAAAGATACTTTTAAACAATACTCCTTCCTTTTAAATCAAATTGAAAACGAATCGTTTGCTTCAGAATTACTAAAACAAAAGCAACAACAAATTCAGTCTGAAAACAAAAAAGCATCAGTAATTTTTGCCGAATTTTCAAAACATCTAGATGCATTAGATAATCGTAACAATTTCATTTCTGCTATTTTTGGAAATGGGTTTATGCTTACCGATATTAAAAACTCATACCATATTGAGCAATGGATATCTAAGCATCATAACAAAGTAAGCGATTGGTTTGAAGTAGTTTCCTTTTTTGATGCCTATAACAGTTTAGGTAACTACGCCTTTAATCATCCACAATATGTCTATCCAAATATTACAAAAGACAAAGCCACAATCAATGCCAAAAAATTAGGGCATCCTTTATTAAAAACTGAAAAACGTATCGATAACGACTTACTTATAGAAAACGAACAATTCTTTATAGTAACTGGTGCAAATATGGCTGGGAAAAGTACTTTTTTAAGAACTGTGTCACTTCATATAGTAATGGCAAATGTTGGCCTCCCTGTTTGTGCGTCATCAAGCGAATACAATCCTGTAAAACTCATTACAAGTATGCGTACAAGCGATTCACTCACTGATGACAGTTCATACTTCTTTTCGGAATTAACACGTTTAAAATTCATAGTAGACGCTATACAAAAAGAGCCCTATTTTATTATACTAGATGAAATACTAAAAGGCACTAACAGCACAGACAAAGCTATTGGCTCACGAAAGTTTGTAGAAAAATTAGTAGCTTCTAAAGCAACTGGCATTATTGCTACGCACGATTTGAGTTTGTGTGAAATCGAAAAAGAACTAGAAGAAGTAAAAAACTACTATTTCGATGCAGAAATCATCAATGACGAACTGCATTTTGACTATACCTTTAAAGCTGGTGTTTGCAAGAATATGAATGCGAGTTTTTTGTTAAAAAAGATGGAGATAGTATAAAGAAAAAACCCTCTCTATTTCCAGAAAGGGTTTTTAATTATTTTAAAGATTGTAATCCTTAAACCGTAAACGGTTCAATTGACACATAAGACTTGTTGTCTTTTTTCTTTTCAAATTTTACAAGACCATCTACTTGCGCGTGCAAAGTATGGTCTTTAGAAGAATATACATTCTCACCTGGATGATGTGTATTTCCTCTTTGTCTTACGATGATATTTCCAGCAATAGCAGCTTGTCCACCAAAAATCTTAACACCTAAGCGTTTCGATTCCGATTCTCTACCGTTTTTAGAACTACCAACTCCTTTTTTATGAGCCATTGTCTTAAGGTTTTATATTGTTAAACTTAATGGATAGAAAATTACTTTTCTACTCCACCATCTAATTTGTCTTGTAATTCTTTTAACTCATCCCACTTACCAGCGGCAGCTAATTTAGCTTGTTTTGGCCAAGTGTCAGTTACTAAATGTGCTAATCTTGGACTAGCATCTGTCAAAATAGTGCTAATTGCCTCTGGCTTCATAGCAGCTAGTTTAGCAAATGTATCAACACCTGCAGCAACTAATGCTTCAGCAGCTTTTGGTCCTGCGCCTTCAATCTTTTTTAAATCGTCTGCTTTTGCAGTTGATTTTTTAGGAGCCGCTTTTTTAGCCTCTACTTTAACTTCTTTTTTTGCTTCTTTTACTGGAGCCGCTTTTTCAGCTTTAGCTGGTTTAGCTTTTTCAGTTTTTGGAGCCTTTGTAGCTCCTGAAGCTACAATACTTTCAATTACGATTTCAGTAAGAGATTGACGGTGTCCGTTTTTAACACGGTAACCTTTACGTCTTTTCTTTTTGAAAACGATAACTTTATCACCTTTAAGGTGACTTAAGACTTTTGCTCCTACTTGAGCTCCGTCTATAGCTGGGGCGCCTACAGTAATATTGTTACCATCACCAATTAGAAGAACATTATCGAAAGATACTTTCTTTCCTTCTTCTGTTGATAAACGGTGAACAAACACTTTTTGGTCTTTTTCAACTTTGAATTGTTGCCCTGCTATCTCTACAATTGCGTACATAGCGTTACGTTTAAATTAGTTTATTTTATTAAAAAATGAGTGCAAATATACACCTAAATTATTAAACTACAAACGTTTTATGGATTTTGAAGATTATTATGACTTTTTTTAAAAATCTGCATGAATGTTAGTGTTAGAATCACTGTTGATGCTAATCCTTCTATAAGAATAATGAAAATTAAAATTCCTGTCCCTTCTTCATAATTAGAAAACCAGTCTGATAAGAGTTTTTTTGAAAATTCTGGGTCTAAATGAAATAGGTAAACAGCCATAAATGCTGTAAACAAAATCGTGGCAACAAACCCAGTAATTAAACCAGTTTTAAAGCCGTCAACATAAGTGAAATCTTTATTCACAGAAAGCTTATAATATTTTATAGCATAGTAAATTCCCGCAGCCATAAAAACTCCGTTTAATAGTCTTAGCCAAGGATTTTGGTGTAAATCAAATAATCTTAAAATTAAGAAATAGGCAATTAAAGATGTAGTGATAAAAAGCCCATATTTTAAAGCAACAGAAAAAGATTTATTCATAATACAAGTTTTTGAAAATCAATTCTGTAATAAATTTCGTGAAAATTTGTGTATTTATATAATATTTAGCAACTAAATTTTAAATGAAAAGGAAAGAAATGGCTTTCAAATTATTATTTTTGTAGAAATACTGTAACAAATTAAGGCCTTTAAAGACCTATATTAAATAATCACTAATTTTTAAAAACAAACTCACAATGAAAAAATGCTTATTTTCTTTAGCTTCTTTGATGTTTGTTGGTTTAATAGCCAATGCTCAAAAAGTTGAATTTGAAGAGTATGATTTAGATAATGGTATGCATGTCATACTACATCAAGATAATACTGCTCCAGTTGTAATCACTTCAGTTATGTACCATGTTGGTGCTAAAGATGAAAATCCTGAAAGAACTGGTTTTGCTCACTTTTTTGAACACCTTTTATTTGAAGGAACACAAAATATAGAACGTGGTAAATGGTTTGATATCGTAAGTTCTAATGGAGGAAGTAACAACGCAAACACTACAGACGACAGAACGTATTATTATGAAGTATTCCCTTCAAACAGTGTAGAACTTGGTCTTTGGATGGAGTCTGAGCGATTAATGCATCCTATCATCAACCAAATAGGTGTTGACACACAAAATGAAGTAGTAAAAGAGGAAAAGCGTTTAAGAGTTGATAATTCTCCTTATGGAAATATTTTAGCTGAAATAAAAAAGAACATCTTTTTTAAACACCCTTACCGTTGGGCAACTATTGGCTCTATGGATCATTTAGATGCTGCAACTCTAGAAGAGTTTCAAGCCTTTAATAAAAAGTTTTATGTGCCTAACAATGCTGTTTTAGTTGTTGCTGGTGATATTAATAAAGCTGAAGTTAAAAAAATGATTAAAGCATATTTTGGGCCTATCCCAAGAGGAGCTGAAGTTACAAGAGATTTGCCTAGAGAAACTCCAATAACTGAAACCATGAAGGCTACAGCTTACGATCCTAATATTCAAATTCCTGCAGTTATAGCTTCATACAGAACACCATCTTATAAAGAAAGAGACTCTTATGTATTAAACATGATTTCTAGTTATTTAAGTGGTGGAAAAAGTTCAGTATTGTACAAAAAACTAGTTGATGAGCAAAAACAAGCTCTTGCTGTACAAGCCGTAAATATTAGTCAGGAAGATTATGGTATCTATGCATTATTTGCTTTACCACTAGGTGATGTGTCTTTAGAAACTTTAATAGCCGAAATGGATGAAGAAGTTGCTAAAATTCAAACAGATTTAATTTCTGAAAAAGATTTTCAAAAACTTCAAAATCAATTTGAAAGTCAATTTGTTAATTCAAATTCTAGTATAGAAGGTATTGCTGGTTCACTGGCAACTTACTATATGTTATATGGTGATGTTAATCTAATAAATAATGAAATTGACATTTACAGAAACATAACAAGAGAAGACATTCAAGCTGTTGCTAAAAAATACTTGAATCCTAATCAACGATTAATTTTAGACTATTTACCAAAAAAAGATGACCAATAATATGAAAACGATATATAATATGAAAACGAACATAGCTGCGTTATTTATGGTGTGTTTTATGGTCTTTGGTGCTCATGCACAAATTGACCGTTCTAAACAACCTGAACCAGGACCTGCTCCAAAAATTGATTTAAAAACTCCTCAAGAGTTTACATTGAAAAATGGCTTAAAAGTTCTTGTTGTTGAAAACCATAAATTACCTCGAGTATCTTTCAGTCTTACTATAGATAATAAACCTGTTTTAGATGGAGATAAAGCTGGTGTTTCTAGTTTACTAGGTGCTATGCTTGGAAATGGTACTACTAACATTTCTAAAGACGACTTTAATAATGAAGTAGATTTTTTAGGTGCTAATGTTTCTTTTGGTGCTACTAGTGGTTTTGCTAGTGGATTATCTAAATATACAAGTAGAATTTTAGAATTAATGGCAGATGCTGGCATTAATCCATTACTTGTAGAAGAAGAATTCAATAAAGAAAAAACAAAGTTAATTGAAAGCTTAAAATCTAATGAGAAAAGTGTTGATGCTATTGCTAGTCGTGTAGGTGGAGCTTTATCTTATGGCACAAACCATCCTTATGGTGAGTTTGTAACTGAAGCTACTGTTAATAATGTAACTTTTGCTGATGTTTTAGCTTACTACGAAAAGTATTTCAACCCTAATAACGCCTATTTAGTTGTTGTTGGAGATGTTGAGTTTAAGTCTATCAAAAAAGAAATTGAAAATCGTTTTAGCAAATGGGAAAAATCTGTTGATGTACAGTCAAATGTTCCTCAAGCTAAAGCAAATGAGCAATACACTCAAATCAATTTTGTTGATATGCCAAATGCTGTTCAGTCTAATATTAATGTTACAAATAACATTGATTTAAAAATGAACGATCCAGATTACCATGCTGTATTAATTGCTAATAAAATTTTAGGTGGTGGATTTAATAGCTACCTAAATATGAATTTACGTGAAGCCCATGGTTATACTTATGGAGCACGTTCTGGAATTGATGCAGATAAATATGTTGGTACTTTTTCTGCAACTACAGCAGTTAGAAACATGGTAACAGATAGCTCTGTTGTTGAATCTTTAAAAGAAATTAACCGCATAAAAACTGAGCCTGTAGATGCAACTGCACTTAAAAATGCTAAAGCTAAATATGTTGGTGACTTTGTATTAGCTTTAGAGCGTCCACAAACTATTGCTCGTTATGCATTAAATATTAAACTAAATAATTTACCTAGCGACTTTTACACTACTTATCTTCAAAAAATAAATGCAGTAACTGCAGAAGATGTTATGCGTGTTGCTAATAAATACTTTAAGTCTGAAAATGCAAGAATTATTATTGTTGGTAAAGGAAGTGAAGTTTTAGAAAACCTTGAAAAAACTGGAATTCCAATTAAGTATTTTGACACTTACGCAAATCCAATAGATAAGCCAGTATTTTCTAAACCTATTCCTAATGGTGTAACAGCACAAACAGTGCTAGATGGTTACTTTACTGCTATAGGCGGAAAGGATAAGGCTAAAACTGTAAAAACAGTGCATAGTGTGGCTGATGTTAAAATTGAAGGTGTTCCAATTCCTTTAAAAGCTGATATGAAAATTATGACTCCTAATAAAGAATCAATGGAAATGTCTGCCGAAGGTATGGGTGTGCTTATGAAACAAAAGTTTGATGGTGCTGCAGGTTATATGGAGCAACAAGGTATGCGTAAAGACTTATCTGAAGAAGAATTAGCCGATAAAAAAGCTGAAAACTCTTTATTCCCAGAATTATATTTTGATGCCTCTGCTGTTAGTTTAGAAAGCATGACTACTATTGATGGTAATGATGTTTATAAACTTAAAGTTGTTGAGGGAGACAAAGAGTCTTTTAGATATTATGATGCTAAAACTGGTCTTTTAACAAGGGTAGAAAGCACAACTGAGGCTGCTGGTCAATCTGTAACTACAACTGTAGATTACGGAAACTATTCTCCAGTAAACGAAATTAAATTTCCTTATAGCCAATCTATAAAAGCTGGCCCTCAAGTAATAAATATGAATATTACAAATGTGAAAGTAAACGAAGGTGTTACAGAAGCAGATTTTAAATAATAATTAGTGATTATTATTTTATTAAAAAACCCGAAGCTTAATCGCTTTGGGTTTTTTTATGCTTTAGGACGATGCGATAAGTAAACACCTATTAGTATTATAATTGATGCAAAGCCTTGTGTTAATGTAAAAGACTCTCCGTCTAAAATTCCCCATCCTAAAGCTACAATAGGCATTAAATATGTTACAGAAGACGCAAACACAGGTGTTGATATATGTATTAATTTGTTAAACATTACTTTCGCCAATGCAGTACCAAAAAATGATAAAATAGTAACATAAACTAACGACATTTTAAAATCTGGTTTATTAAATGTAGTGTCGCTAAAAAACCCAGAACACAATAAAATAATTACTGCAGGAATAATAATAGACACATAATTTCCTACTGCAATAGTAAGAGGCTTTACACTATATAAATGTCTCTTAATAATATTAACATTAGCAGCATACATGATTGTTGAAAAAATAACAAATCCAGCATATAAGTAGTTTTGATTGGGATTTAAGTTTGCCCCTTTTAAAATAAGTATTGCTGTCCCAATAAATCCAATAATTACTCCAAACATTTGTCGCTTAGTAGATGTAATCTTAAAAATGGCAAAACCCATTAAAATGGTATTTAAAGGCACTAATGAGTTTAATATTGAAGCAATAGAACTATCAATTTCTGTTTCTGCAATTGCAAACAAAAAGGCAGGGAAAAAAGAACCCAAAAAGCCAGATAAAATCAACCATTTCCATTGCTGTTTTTCAATAGTTTTAATAGTACTATAGCCTGCAATAAAAAGAAAAGTTCCAGTAAATATTGTTCTAAGAGAACCTAATTGAAAAGGCGTAAGCCCAAGAAGAGACTTTTTTATAAGGATAAACGAACTTCCCCAAATTAATGATAAAATAAAAAGATAAACCCACTTTGCATTAATTCCTTTCATCTAATAATGTTCTAAATCACAAAAATCGTTAATTATTATGCAATAAACATCAATATTTATTAGATTTGTTCGGAAATCAATACTTTAAATCTATGATGACATTTAAAAATATAAGTCTAATTGCTTTTGCAAGTCTACTAATTCTATCTTGTAAAAATGAAACAAGTCCAGAAGTAAAAACTGTTGAAACAGAGGCCTCAACAGAGGTTGCAAAGTTAGACCCAAATGCTAAATATGCTAAAGCTGAATTTGGTATAGAAGGAATGACTTGCGCAATGGGATGTGCAAAAACTATTGAAAAGAAAATTGCAAAGATGGAAGGTGTAAAATCTGCAACTGTAGATTTTGACAGACAATTAGCAATGGTAGAATATGATGAAGCAAAAGTAACACCAACCTCTCTTGAAGAAACAGTTAAAAAAGTTGGAGATACTTATTCGGTAAAAGACATGAAAACTGTTGAAGCTTTTTCTACTGAAAAGCATGAGTGCAGTGCAGATTGTAAAATGGCGAGTTGTACTGAAAAAACAGCTGCTGAAAAGAAAGCTTGTAAAGAAAACTGCAAAAAGGAATGTTGCGTTAAAAAAGAAAAAGCATAATTTAAATGCAAATACAATTAAAAAGCCACTTCTTTTTGAAGTGGCTTTTTTTATCTTAAAGAGAACCCTTTAGCTGCCCACCAAGGATGCATTTCTATTACTAATCTACCAGACTTTACCATTGGATCTGCATTTGCTAAACTATCAGCCATTTGTAATGTAGCCACATTATAAATTGTTATTCCTCTTATGTCGCCATCATCTCCAAAAGGTCCAGAAATATCAGCATAACCTAAATCATACATCTTCCCTAAATGCGCCAAATGTAATACTTGTAAACTATCTGCAACTTCTTTAGATTGTGAACGGTTTGGCCCTGTTTTTAAAAAAGCTATAAAATATTGCTGCATTAGTATTGTGTCTTGTGACTTTTCATCTACATAATCAAAAATTTGAAAGCCTTTTGAGACCAATTCTTCTTTTATTTGCTTAGTTGATTTTTCAATTTTTTCTTCAATTATTCTTGTCTCTTTTTTAAGTTCTTTTGCTTCTTGTTTACATGAAAACAATAACAATGATCCTAGGACTAATACAATAGTTCTTTTCATAATTACCATGTTTTATAAGGTTGTTTGCTTAATTGCGAATTGTAATATTTTTCATTTCCAGTAACTTCTTCACCTAACCATAAAGGTTTTTTAAAAATTTCTGAAATGTGGTTTAATTCTATTTCAGCAATAATTAAACCTTCATTATCTCCAAAAAATTCATCTACTTCATAGGTGTGATTATCAGCTTTTATTTCGTGTCTAACTTTATCAATAACCCCTTTTTCACATAACTTTAAAAGCAATTTGGCATCAGTTTCAGGTATTTCAGTTTCCCACTCAAAACGAGATAACCCATCATCAGATGATAGTCCTTTAACTGTTAAAAAACCTCTATCTCCCTTAAGCCTAACTCTTACTGTTCGTTCTTTATCAGTATTTAAAAACCCTTGTATTATACGTGTTTTCTTAAAGGCTTGTTCTTTAAAATTGTTTGAAGTAACTAAAAATTTACGTTCTATTTCTATCATGCTCAAATTCCGCTTTAGCGAAAATCTTATTAATTATTACAAATACGATATTTCAATTAGATGTTCTAAATTTACGTTATGCAAGACGATTTACCAATAAGAAAAATTATTCATGTAGATATGGATGCGTTTTATGCGTCTGTAGAGCAAATGGATAATCCTGAACTTAAAGGTAAACCAATTGCTGTTGGTGGAAGTGAAAAACGCGGTGTAGTGAGTGCTGCTAGTTATGAGGCTCGTAAGTTTGGTGTTAGAAGCGCTATGAGTGGTTTGCAGGCAAAACGAAATTGCCCTGATCTTATTTTTGTGCGTCCTAATTTTGAGAGATATCACGAAATTTCTAAAAAAATACGTAAAATATTTCGCGATTATACCGACTTAGTTGAGCCATTATCATTAGACGAAGCTTATTTAGACGTTACTGAAAATAAAAAAGGAAACCCAAGCGCATCATTAATTGCAAAAGAAATTCGCGAGCGCATTTTTAAAGAGGTTGGTTTAACTGCTTCAGCAGGAATTTCGGTGAATAAATTTGTTGCTAAAGTTGCTAGTGACTATAATAAACCTAACGGTCAAAAAACTGTAAACCCTGAAGAGGTTTTAGAGTTTTTAGAACAATTAGATATTCGTAAGTTTTATGGAGTAGGTAAAGTAACTGCTGAAAAAATGTACCAATTAGGAATTTTCACAGGAAAGGATTTAAAATCTAAAACCTTAGAATATCTCGACGAAAACTTTGGTAAGTCTGGTCGTTATTATTATTACATTGTTAGAGGTATACATAATAGTGAAGTAAAGCCTAACAGGACAAGAAAATCGTTAGCTGCTGAACGCACCTTTAATGAAAACCTGTCGAGCGAAATTTTTATGTTAGAAAAGCTAGATAAGATTGCCAAAGAGGTCTCAAGACGTTTAGAAAAAAGTAAAGTAGCAGGTAAAACAGTAACATTAAAAATAAAATATAGCGACTTCACTCTACAAACACGAAGTAAAACTCTACCTTATTTTGTGAGTGATAAAAGCATTATTCTAGAGACTGCTAAAGATTTACTTTATCAAGAAAAGATGAATAATTCTGTGCGCTTGCTTGGTATATCTATGTCTAACCTTAATACCGAAAAAACTAAAGTGAGACTCAAAACTGAACCTACTAAAACTGTAAGTGTACAGTTAAAGTTTGAGTTTTAATTAAAGTTAAAAACTACAACTGGTAATCTCTGTAACTCTTAATGTATTTACCATTCCTTTATCTTGTATTGGCATTGCAGCTAAGCTTACCAACATATCTCCAAGCTCTAAATAGCCTTTTTGACAAGCAATAGCATTTACGTCTTCAATAGTCTCATCTGTACTTACAAACTTATCGTAATAAAAAGCTTTAACTCCCCAAAGTAAGTTAAGCTGTGTTAATATACGCTTGTTAGATGTAAACACTAAAATATGAGCACTTGGTCTCCAAGCCGAAATTTGAAACGCAGTATAACCACTATTAGTTAATGTAGAAATAGCTTTTGCATTAATCTCATTTGCCATATGTGCAGCATGGTAACAAATTGATTTTGTTATATAGCGTTTAGTACGAATATGAGGTGGTATTTGCGGCACTTTAATAAGTGGAGAATCTTCAACACTACGTACTATATTTGCCATTTGCCTAATTACTTGCACTGGATAACTACCTACTGATGTTTCTCCAGATAGCATTACTGCATCTGCTCCATCCATTACAGAATTGGCAACATCATTTACCTCTGCTCTAGTTGGTGTAAGGCTAGAAATCATAGTCTCCATCATTTGAGTTGCAATAATTACTGGTATTCTTGCACGTTTTGCTCTTAATACTAATTGCTTTTGTATTAATGGCACTTCCTCTGCAGGAATTTCTACACCTAAATCTCCACGAGCAACCATTAATCCATCGCAGTAAGCTACAATCTTATCAATGTTTTCTACAGCTTCTGGCTTCTCAATTTTAGCAATAATAGGGATTTTGTGATCGCTATTTTGTTTTATCAATTCTTCTAATTGCATTAAGTCTTCAGCATGTCTAACAAATGATAAAGCCATCCAATCTACCTTCATTTTTATTGCAAATAAAGCATCTTCTATGTCTTTCTCGGTTAATGCTGGTTGAGAAATATTGGTGTTTGGTAAATTAACCCCTTTCTTAGAACGTAATGGTCCTCCTTGAATAACTCGTGCTTTAACTTCCGATTTTTTATCTGTTGATACAACTTCAAAGATTAACTTACCATCATCTAGTAATATTCTTTCTCCTGGTTTAGCGTCTTGAGGAAACTTATCATAGGTCATATAGACACGCTTTTTTGTGCCTTCAAATTTTTTGCCTGTTGCAAAAATAATTTCATCTCCTTCGTTAACAATTACCTCGCCTTTCATAACTCCAACTCTAAGCTTAGGACCTTGTAAGTCGGCTAAAATAGCCGCATTAAACCCAAACTCATCATTAAGTTCTCGTATCATTTTAATACGCTCTTCAACATCTTTATAATCGGCATGTGAAAAATTAACTCTAAATACATCTACACCTTCTTCTAACATCGCTTTAAGCACTTCTTTTGTGCTTGTTGCTGGTCCTAGAGTTGCTACTATTTTTGTTTTTTTTCTTTTTAACATTAATTAAAAAATTAAATTGTCTTTCGATTTTATATGTTCAACATCTATATTGTAACTCGTTACGAGTTGTGGAATAGATTGTAATGTGTCTAAAATTTGTTTTTCGTCAAAACTTTGATCTTCATTCATAACCTTTATTAGATAATCAACATTTTTAAATTCTGGTAATAAATGATATGTTTTTAAAATGGTATTACTTGTATTAAATAGTGATCCTGAACTTTGTAAACCATCTTCTTCTCTCTTACATATATTAGATACTAAATTCCATGTGGTATGCTGTTTTTCATCTTCCCATTCAAAAATGGAATATGTTGCCGCAAAATATTTATAATCTAAGTCTTGAGGTTTTCGCACCAAACTAATGTTTAAATGCTTATTAAGAAGATAGGCTAATCTGTAATCTTCTAAACTGCAATGAATAGCAATTAACGAAAATGAGTCGTCATAAAAATCATCTACATGTAATTTGTGTAAAGCCATAATTATAAAATCATGAGTTGTAAATATAGTATTTTATGCAAATCTAGGGCTACGTTTTAACTATTCTTTACAGAAGATTATTACGAAAACGTTATAGTTTTCGGTATTTTGATGATTATTATTGAATTGTATTTAAAAAGGTCGTGAAATCTTATTCTGAAAAGCGAAGAAAGCGCGTTTTGAAGCTTTTTCTTCAGCTTTCTTTTTAGATGTTGCTCTGGCTTTTGACACAATTTTATTGTCTATTGAAAGCTTAACTGAAAAATGTTTAATATTATCATTTCCTGTATCTTCATAAACATTGTAGTCAAATGTTTTCTTTTCTTTTTGACACCACTCGATTAGCAAACTTTTGTAGCTTATTACTTTGCCTTCGAGTGTTTCAATATCTACATGAGCATCAATTACTCTTTTGTAGATAAATTTTTCGCAATATTTATATCCTCTATCTAAAAAAATTGCGCCAACCAAGGCTTCAAAAAGGTTACCATGTATATTATTCCCAAAATTGCTTTTAGGTATTTTGCTTTCAATAAAATCAATAAGGTTAAGTTCTTTACCTAACTCATTAAGATGCTCTCTACTAACTACTTTAGAACGCATTTTTGTTAAATACCCTTCATCTCCTTCTGGAACTTCACTAAACAAATAAGATGCAATTACAGCACCAAGCATAGCATCTCCAACAAATTCTAATCGTTCGTAATTAATTGCAGCACCACCTTTATCCTTTATATTCATGGATCTGTGCGTAAATGCTTTTATGTAAAGTGTTTTGTCTTTAGGTTTAAATCCTAAAATTTTTTGAAGTTGCAAAAAAAAATTCCCGTCGTTTTTAGAACGGGAATTTAATATGTTACGAATGTAATTCATTCGATGCTTAATCTAGTTTTTTGAATAAAACACAAGCGTTGTGTCCACCAAAACCAAACGTATTACTCATTGCCACTTTAACATCTCGCTTTTGAGCTTTATTTAAAGTTAAATTCAATTGTGAGTCAATATTTTCATCAACTACAGTGTGATTTATTGTTGGAGGGACAATTCCATGTTCCATTGCTAAAATTGCAGCAATAGATTCAACAGCTCCTGCAGCTCCCAATAAATGTCCAGTCATGGACTTCGTTGAATTAATATTAATGTTTTTAGCGTGATCGCCAAAAACTTCAGTAATAGCTTTTAGTTCGGCAACATCGCCTAAAGGTGTAGAAGTTCCATGTGTATTAATATGGTCTACATCTTCTGGTTTCAATCCTGCATTTTCCAAGCAATTTCTCATTACAGCCATAACTCCTAATCCATCTGGATGAGGCGCAGTCATATGATAAGCGTCAGAAGACATTCCGCCTCCTAATATCTCAGCATAAATTTTAGCTCCTCTTGCTTTTGCATGCTCGTAATCTTCAAGAATTATTGCTCCTGCTCCTTCTCCTAACACAAAACCATCTCTGGTTGCATCAAATGGTCTTGAAGCTGTTTCTGGGCTTTCATTACGTGTTGATAAAGCGTGCATCGCATTAAAACCTCCCATACCAGCAATAGTTACAGCGGCTTCGCTTCCTCCTGTTACAATAACATCACAATGTCCTAAACGTATATAGTTTAAAGCATCAATCATTGCATTGGCTGACGAAGCACAAGCTGAAACTGTAGTATAGTTTGGTCCCATAAATCCATTTTTAATAGATATGTTTCCAGGGGCTATATCTGCAATCATTTTTGGAATAAAGAACGGATTAAAACGTGGTGAACCGTCGCCTTTAGCGAAATTCAAAACTTCTTCCTGAAATGTTTCAAGACCTCCAATTCCTGCTCCCCAAATAACTCCTACGCGTAACTTGTTAACCGTTTCTAAATCTAGTTTTGAGTCTGCAATAGCTTCATCTGAAGCTACCATTGCATACTGCGTAAACCGATCCATTCTGCTTGCTAACTTTCGATCTATAAAATCGGTCGCAACAAAGTTTTTTAATTCGCAAGCGAATTTGGTTTTGAACTTTTCAGTGTCAAAATATGTTATAGGCGCAGCACCACTTTTACCACTAACCAGAGCATCCCAATATTCATCTTTGGTATTTCCAATTGGTGTTAAAGCGCCTAAACCTGTAACTACAACTCGCCTTAATTCCATAAAGTTTTGTTACTTATTTTGCTTTTTCTATATAAGAGATAGCTTGACCAACTGTAGCAATGTTTTCTGCTTGGTCGTCTGGGATTTGAATATCAAATTCTTTTTCGAATTCCATGATTAATTCAACAGTGTCTAATGAATCCGCTCCTAAATCGTTAGTGAAGCTTGCTTCAGTAACAACTTCGTTTTCATCTACACCTAATTTGTCTACAATAATCGCTTTTACTCTTGATGCAATGTCTGACATAATCTTTTAATTTTAAGTTTTAATTAGTTGGCAAAAATAAAAAACTTTATTTTAATAATCACCTTTACTTTAAAAATGTGTTTGTAATTTAATAAAATAAAATTGAAGTAATTGACTTTTACCTTCTAATTGTTAATAATTATTCTTTTTTTTGTTCGAACAATTAACATTATAATCTGTAAAATGAAACGTGTGGTAATTTTTGCGTCCGGAAGTGGCACTAATGCTGAAAATTTAATCAAGTTTTTTCACAACAGAGATAATGTGTCTGTCATTCAGGTGCTTACTAACAATCCTCATGCCAAAGTTTTAGAAAGAGCTAAAAAACTTAATGTTAGCGCGCTTTCATTTAATAAAATAGCATTTACTCAAAGTAATGATGTTTTAAGCCTATTAAAAGCTAATAATCCTGATTTAATAGTTTTAGCTGGGTTTTTATGGAAATTCCCTGAGCAAATTTTAAAAGCATTTCCTAATAAAGTTATTAATATTCATCCTGCTTTATTACCAAAGTATGGAGGAAAAGGGATGTATGGCATGCACGTTCATGAAGCTGTTGTGAATAATAAAGAAACAGAAACAGGTATAACCATCCATTATGTGAATGAAAATTATGATGAAGGTGCAATTATATTTCAAGCGAAATGTGAGGTTGTTCCAACAGATACTTCGGAAGATGTAGCTGCTAAAATTCATCAATTAGAAATGGAGCATTTTCCTAAGGTGGTAGATTCAATATTATTTTCTTAACATGTCTAAAAAGAAAAAGAAATATTATACTGTCTGGAAAGGTCATCGTACAGGAGTGTTTGAAACTTGGGATGACTGCAAAGCTCAAATTAAAGATTTTCAAGGCGCACAATACAAGTCTTTTGAAACCTTTGATGCTGCAAAAAAAGCATTAAAAGGCAATTATAAAGACTATATAACTAAAGGTAAATTTAAAAGTGGACTCTCAGAAGAACAACTCAAAAAAATAGGGCAACCAAATTATAATTCTATTTCTGTTGATGCGGCTTCAAGTGGTAATCCTGGGATTATGGAATATCGTGGTGTCGACACAAAAACCAAAAAACAACTTTTTATTCAAGGTCCTTTTGAGCAAGGCACAAATAATATTGGCGAATTTCTTGCCATAGTTCATGGTTTAGCCTTGCTGAAGAAAAAAAACAGTGATAAAATTATTTATACAGATTCAAAAACAGCCATTAGTTGGGTGAAAAAGAAAAGCTGCAATACTAAGTTGGAAAGAAACGATAAAAATAAACCCGTCTTTGATTTGGTTGATAGAGCAGTTCTTTGGCTTAAAGAAAACTCTTACGCTACAATTATTGTAAAATGGGAAACTAAAGCTTGGGGAGAAATTCCTGCTGATTTTGGTAGAAAATAAATTCGCTATTTAGGACTTAAAAACCTTATATTTGCACAAAATTTTGAAACCTCAACATGAGTAAATTAGTAATTGTAGGAACAGTAGCTTTTGATGCTATTGAAACGCCTTTTGGAAAAACAGATAAAATTCTTGGTGGAGCAGCAACATTTATAGGCTTAGCTGCATCACAATTTAATGTAGACGCAGCAATTGTATCTATTGTAGGAGGTGATTTCCCTCAAAAACATTTAGACTTACTTTCAAATAAAAATATTGATATTTCTGGTATTGAAATTGTAAAAGAAGGAAAAACTTTCTTTTGGAGTGGTAAATATCATAATGATATGAACACTAGAGATACTTTAGCAACTGAGCTTAATGTATTAGCAGATTTCAATCCTGTTGTACCAACAAATTATAAAGATGCCGAAGTTGTAATGCTTGGTAACTTACATCCACTCGTTCAGCTCAGCGTATTAGAACAAATGGAGAAGAAACCTAAATTGGTCATTTTAGACACTATGAACTTTTGGATGGATTGCGCTTTAGAGGAGTTAAAATCTGTAATTAAAAAAATAGATGTCATTACCATTAATGATGAGGAAGCAAGACAACTTACAGGAGAATATTCATTAGTAGTAGCAGCGCGCAAAATTCATGAAATGGGTCCAAAATATGTAGTTATTAAAAAAGGTGAACATGGCGCTTTATTGTTTCATGATGATAATGTGTTTTATGCACCTGCATTACCTTTAGAAGAAGTGTTTGACCCAACAGGAGCTGGAGATACATTTGCAGGAGGTTTTGCTGGATACCTTGCTAAAACAAATGATGTGTCTTTTGAAAATATGAAAAACGCAGTTATTTATGGCTCAACATTAGCCTCATTTTGTGTAGAAAAATTTGGAACAGAACGAATGGAAAATCTAGGCTATAAAGAAGTGCATCAACGTTTACAACAGTTTAAACAACTAACACAATTTGAAATAGAATTAACATAAACTAACGCGCTCAAAATTGAGCGCGTTTTTTAATATAAATACAACACAACAAAACCAATGAGTGATGCTTTAAAACATGAGTGTGGAATTGCACTTATAAGACTTTTAAAACCATTAGAATTCTATAAAGAAAAATATGGAAGTGCATTTTATGGCGTTAATAAAATGTATTTAATGATGGAAAAACAACACAATCGAGGACAAGATGGTGCTGGTTTTGCAAGCATAAAATTAGACACAGCTCCTGGAGAACGTTATATAAGTAGAGTACGCTCTATTGCTCAACAGCCAATACAAGATATTTTTGATCAAATTAATGAACGTGTTAATAAAGATTTTTCTGAAAACCCAGAATATCTTGATGATGTTTCATTACAAAAAAAACATATTCCATACATAGGCGAATTGCTTTTAGGCCATGTACGTTATGGTACATTTGGTAAAAATAGTGTTGAGAGTGTTCATCCGTTTTTAAGGCAAAATAACTGGATGCACAGAAACCTAATTGTCGCAGGAAATTTTAACATGACTAATGTTAACGAACTATTTGAAGGCTTAGTAAGGTTAGGGCAGCATCCAAAAGAAAAAGCAGACACTATAACCATAATGGAAAAAATAGGTCACTTCCTTGATGACGCCGTTGCTAAAAAATATAAGCAGCTTAAAAATGAAGGGTTCAATAAAAATGAATGCACACCATTAATTGCAGAACGATTAAACGTTGCTAAAATTTTAAAAAGAGCTTCTAAAAACTGGGATGGAGGCTATGCAATGGCTGGTCTTTTAGGTCATGGAGACTCGTTTGTATTACGTGATCCTGCTGGTATTCGTCCAGCTTATTATTATAAAGATGACGAGGTAGTAGTGGTAGCTTCTGAACGCCCTGTAATCCAAACTGTATTTAATGTAAATTTTGAAGACGTAAAGGAACTCACGCCTGGTCATGCAATTATCACAAAAAAATCTGGGGAAACTTCAATTAAAAAAATAATTGAACCTTTAGAGCGTAAAGCCTGTTCGTTTGAACGCATATATTTTTCTAGAGGAAGTGATGCCGAAATATATCAAGAGCGAAAAAAACTAGGAAAATTATTAATGCCTAAAGTACTTGAGGCAATTGATAATGACACAAAAAACACAGTATTCTCATATATACCAAATACAGCAGAAACTTCGTTTTTTGGGATGATAGAAACCGTTGAAGAACATCTAAACAAAAGAAAAACTCAAGCTATCCTTGATGGAAATGGTAAGCTATCTGCAGAAAGAGTAACTCAAATTTTGTCTGAACGTCCACGAATAGAAAAAATTGCTATTAAAGATGTTAAGCTACGTACATTTATTACAGAAGATAGTAGTAGAGATGATTTAGTGGCTCACGTGTACGATGTAACTTATGGAGTTATTAAGCCAACTGATAATCTTGTTATAATTGATGATAGTATTGTTAGAGGTACAACTTTAAAAAAGAGCATCATTAAAATGATGGATAGATTGCATCCTAAAAAGATAATTGTAGTTTCATCTGCTCCTCAAATTCGTTACCCTGATTGTTATGGTATAGATATGGCTCGTCTTGAAGGTTTAATTGCTTTTAGAGCTATGTTGGAGCTTTTAAAAGAAAATAATAAATACCATTTAATTGATGAGGTTTACAAAAAATGTAAAGCTCAAGTTGATATAGAAGATAAAAACGTTCAAAATTTCGTAAAAGACTTATATAATGAATTTACAGATGAACAAATCTCTGATAAAATTGCTGAGCTAATAAGTGACACAACAGTAAAGGCTGAAGTAAAAACAATATTTCAAACTGTCGAAAATTTACATAAAGCGTGCCCTAATAATTTAGGCGATTGGTATTTTACAGGTAATTACCCAACACCTGGAGGCAATCGTGTTGTAAATAAGGCATTTATAAACTTTTGCGAAGGCAATAAAGAACGTGCTTATTAAATAGATTATCTTATTTTTTAGCATTTTATCCTGTAAAAAACGTATTTAATCTGATAAAAATGCATTTCGTCTAATATTTGCAAATTCTTAATTTAGAAACACATACATTAGTATCACCATAACATAAGTAGGTTAAGTTCATGGTAGATTTGGGGCAAAAAAAGGTGAACACTCGTTCACCTTTTTTTATGGAATAAAATGAAACTATCTTTAGAATATATATACTTTTTTAAGCCTCTTCCGTATTAATTTAGATAAAAAGGAAACGGATTTTTTCTTTCAGCCCAGTTTATTCGTCGTTTATCTAAAAAATTTAGCCGTTACATTAAAGTCCCTTTATATTTGTTAAACCATAACATAAGTAGGTTAAGTTTATGGTAGATTTGGGGCAAAAAAGGTGAACACTCGTTCACCTTTTTTCATTTTTAATAATGTTAAAATAAGGCATAAAAAAAGCAAACCAAAAAGGTTTGCTTTTCATTTATTTATGTTAGAAACTTATTTAGCTTCTGCATAACGTCTTTCAACTTCATTCCAATTAATAACATTAAAAAATGCATTAATATAGTCTGGTCTTCTGTTTTGGTAATTTAAGTAGTATGCGTGTTCCCAAACATCTAATCCTAAAATTGGAGTTCCTCCGCAAGTAACACCTGGCATTAATGGGTTGTCTTGATTTGGTGTAGAGCACACTTCAACTTTTCCTCCTTTATGTACGCATAACCAAGCCCATCCAGATCCAAATTGAGTAGCAGCTGCTTTGCTAAAAGCATCTTTAAAAGCATCAAAAGAGCCATAAGCTTTTTCAATCGCATCCTTTAAATCTCCCGACAAGCGTCCTTTTCCTTCAGGATTCATCACGTCCCAAAATAAAGAGTGATTATAAAACCCTCCACCATTATTTCTAACTGCTGCATTTTTCATGTCTAAATTAGAAAGAATATTTTCAATTGTTTTTCCTTCTAAATCTGTTCCAGCAATAGCATTATTTAGATTGTTTGTGTAACCTTGGTGGTGTTTAGAATGGTGTATCTCCATAGTACGAGCATCAATATTTGGTTCTAAAGCGTCGTACGCATATTTTAATTTCGGTAATTCGAAAGCCATAATTTCTGTTTATTATTGTTAATATTTAATTCCCTCAAATTTACGGATAAAAGAGCGCAATTAAAAATAATAAATAGCTATAGAATCATTGATAGTTTTTATCTTGTATCAAAATTTGTTTCATGTCAAAAGCACACCCTTTTACAATTTATAATGCATCTGCAGGAAGTGGTAAAACCTTCACGCTTGTAAAAGAATACCTTAAAATTTTATTACACTCTAATTACCCTTTGGCTTTTAGAAACATTTTAGCATTAACTTTTACTAATAAAGCAGTTGCAGAAATGAAAGAAAGAGTTCTAGAAACTCTACAGCAATTTTCTGATGAAAACATACTTGTTAAACCAAACAGTATGTTTAATGCAATTGTTGAAGAAATGCCGATCGAACCAAAAGAATTGCATCAAAAGTCAAAAATCATTTTAGAAACTATTGTTCACAATTATGCCTCTTTTGATATATCAACTATCGATAAATTTAATCATAAGCTTATCCGAACTTTTGCTCACGATTTAAAATTACCTTTAAATTTTGAAGTTGAGCTAGATACAAAAACGCTTTTAAGTAAGGCTGTTGATAAACTCATTGATAAAGCAGGAACTGATGAAGATCTTACCAAAGTTTTAATTGATTTTGCAATTGAAAAAGCTGACGATGATAAAAGTTGGGATGTATCATACGATTTTAATAACATTTCTAAATTATTAGTTAGCGAAAACGATATTCCATTTATAAAAGAATTAAAACATAAAACCCTAAATGATTTTAAAGCACTAAAAGAGCTACTAACAAAGAAAAATAAAACATTAGAAAAAGATATTATTGCAATTGCACAAAATACATTAGAGCTTATTGTTAATCATGGTTTGCAATTTGATGATTTTTCTAGTAGTTATTTGCCTAAATATTTTCAAAAACTAGTAGATGGCGATTTTAATGTTGGCTTTGGTTTGGTTTGGCAAACTAATCTTATTGAAGGTTCAGCACTTTACCCTAAACGTGTAACATCTGAAACCGCATCAATTATTGATGCTATTCAAAATCAATTAGTAATATATTTTGAGGAGAGTAAGGCAAAAATTGTTGAGATTAAGTTTTTAAAAAACACATTAAAAAACATAACACCTTTGTCTGTTTTAAGTGCCATAAACCAAACTCTAAACGATATTAAAGAAGAAGAAGATTTACTTTTAATATCTGAATTTAACTCTATAATAAGTAATGAAATTAATGCTCAACCAGCGCCTTTTATTTATGAGCGAATAGGAGAAAAGTTTAAACATTATTTTATTGATGAATTTCAAGACACATCTCAATTACAATGGCAAAATTTAATTCCGTTAGTAGATAATGCTCTTTCTGGCGAAAACCTAAAAGGAGAAACAGGTTCTGCAATGATTGTTGGCGATGCTAAACAAGCAATTTATAGGTGGAGAGGCGGGAAAGCCGAGCAGTTTATTGATTTGTACAGTAAAAAAGTTAAACCATTTGTTATCACTCAAGAAGTGAAAAATTTGCCTACTAATTATCGTAGTACAAAATCGATAGTCAATTTTAACAATGCTTTTTTTAAACACGTTTCTGACTTTGCTTTTTCAAATATTGAACATCAAACTATTTATAAAAACAGTCATCAAGATCAATTTATAAAAGAAGATGGCTATGTTGAGTTGAGCTTTTTAGATATTAAAAATGAAGACGAAGATAAAGATGAGTTGCACTGCCAAAAAGTATTTGAAACAATTGAAAAGGTAAAAGCAAATGGATTTGATTTAAAAGATATTTGTGTTATAACCCGAAAATCTAAAGAAGGTATTGCTGTTGCAGAATATTTAAGCAGCAGACAAATACCTGTTATTTCATCAGAGTCATTATTACTTAAAAATTCTCCAGAAGTTAATTTTATTAATAGTGTTATATCATTAGCCACACAACCAAAAAATGCGCAACTAAAAATTGAAGTGCTTGGTTATTTAGCAGAACATAAACTAAACCTTGAAGATAAACACTCCTTTTTTGAGTCTTTAGTGCATTTAGATGTAACTAAGCTTTTTGAAAACTTAAAAAATTATGGCTTTACGTTTCAGTTTAATTCTTTTTTACAAATGCCATTATATGAATCGGCTGAAACTATTGTAAGGCAATTTGATTTAAATGGCAGCTCTAATGCTTATTTACAATTCTATTTAGACGAGGTATTAGATTATTCGCAAAAACAAAGCGCAAGTTTTTCAGAATTCATTTCGTATTGGGAAACAAAAAAAGACAAATTAAGTATTGTATCACCACAAGGAAACAATGCTGTACAAATTATGACCATTCATAAATCTAAAGGATTAGAATTCCCTGTAGTTATATTCCCTTATGCTAATCAAGACCTTTATTTTGATATGTCACCAAAAACATGGTTCCCTGTTGATAAAAATGACTTTAATGGTTTTTCTCACCAATTTTTAAATCTAAATAAAGAATTAGAAGATTATGGTGATCTAGGCTCAGAGATATACCAACACTATCGCTCAGAATTGGAATTAGACACTATTAATTTGCTATATGTAGTATTAACAAGAGCAGTAGAACAATTATATATTGTTTCTGAATTAGATATAGATACAAAAGGAAATGAAAAACTTAACTGGTACTCTGGGTTGTTAATTAATTACTTAAAATCAATTCATTTATGGAACGATTCTCAAACCGAATATACTTTTGGAAATCAAGACAGAGAATTGGAATATGAAACAGGAAATATTTCGATTTTTCAAGAGCAATTCATATCTACTTCCAAAGAAGACCATAATTTAAAAATTGTTACTAATTCTGGTTATCTATGGGATACAGCACAAGAAAAAGCGCAAGAAAAAGGAAATTTAGTACACAATATAATGTCTTGTATAAAATCTGTAACTGATATTGATTTTGTGATAGATGAATTTTTAGCCTCTGGTAAGCTTAATTCTGAACAAGTAAAAGAACTTAAACCTGTAATTTATGACATAGTAAATCATGAAAATTTAAAACCTTATTTCGATAGCAAGCTTTTCATTTTTAATGAAAAAGATATTATAACTAAAGAAGGATATGTTTTCAGACCTGATAGAATTGTAATTAATGATGCTAATGAAGCTTTTATTATTGACTATAAAACTGGCACAGAAAAACAATCTCATATCTCACAAATAGAAACTTATCAGAATATACTTGAAGAGATGAATTATAAGGTTTTAAAAAAAATACTTATTTATATAAATGATGATATTCAAATAAAAGAATTTTAAATTTGTGCTAAATTAAAATCATTATGTACGGAAAACTGCAACAACACTTACAACAAGAATTAAAAGACATAAAAGAAGCTGGGCTTTACAAAGAAGAACGCATTATTACATCTCCTCAAGGAGCAGAAATCACTTTAAATACTGGAGAAAAAGTATTAAACTTTTGTGCAAACAATTATTTAGGACTTTCATCACATCCTGAAGTTGTTCAAGCTGCTAAAGACGCTATGGACACTCATGGGTTTGGTATGTCTTCAGTTCGTTTTATTTGTGGAACTCAAGATATTCATAAAACTTTAGAGCAAAAAATTGCTGAGTTTTATGGCACTGAAGATACTATTTTGTATGCTGCGGCATTTGATGCTAATGGAGGCGTTTTTGAGCCTCTACTGGGAGAAGAAGATGCAATAATTTCAGATTCTTTAAATCATGCATCAATTATAGATGGTGTTCGTTTATGTAAGGCAGCTCGATATCGTTATCAAAATAGTGATATGAAAGATTTAGAACAGCAACTAATTGCAGCAAATGCAAATGGAGCTCGTTTTAAAATTATTGTAACAGATGGCGTGTTTTCTATGGATGGGCTTGTTGCTCCCTTAGATAAAATTTGTGATTTAGCAGATAAGTACGATGCCTTAGTTATGATTGACGAATGCCATGCTGCTGGGTTTATTGGAGAAACTGGAAGAGGAACCTTAGAAGACAAAGGCGTTTTAGGAAGAATTGATATTATTACAGGGACTCTTGGTAAAGCACTTGGTGGCGCCATGGGAGGATATACAACAGGTAAAAAAGAAATTATTGATATGTTACGCCAACGATCAAGACCATATTTGTTTTCAAATTCTCTAGCTCCTGCTATTGTAGGTGCTTCTATTAAAGTATTTGAAATGCTTTCTACCAACACATCACTAAGAGATACTTTAGAAGAAAACACAAATTACTTTAAAAAAGGAATGAAAAATGCTGGTTTTGATATAGTTGATGGCGATTCTGCTATTGTGCCTGTTATGTTATATGATGCAAAATTATCTCAAACTATGGCAAAAATGTTATTAGCAGAAGGTATTTATGTTATCGGATTTTTCTTTCCGGTTGTACCAAAAGAAAAAGCAAGAATTCGCGTACAACTATCTGCAGCGCATACAAAAGAACATTTAGATAAAGCAATTGCTGCTTTTATTAAAGTTGGAAAAACATTAAATGTTATTTAAAATCAATCCAAACACCTATGTTTTAAGGCAAATAACCAATATTTTTATATATTTGTCTTTGTTAATAAAATTTAACAACTTACTTTTGCTTACAATTAACACTTAAAATTAAAATTATTTGAATATGAAAAATCTTAGCAGATTATTTTTCGCTATGTTGCTTTTAATGAGCTTTAGCAACGCAAATGCACAAGACCAAAACAATCCTTGGGCGATTGGTATTGGAGTTAATGCGGTTGACTTTTATCCTACTGGAGAGAATGCTCCTTTAGGTGATTACTTTGATGAGTTTTTTAACTTAGATGATCACTACAACTATTTACCGTCTTTATCGACTGTTTCAGTTTCTAGATATTTAAG
This sequence comes from Aquaticitalea lipolytica, assembly GCF_014641635.1. Taxonomy (GTDB): domain Bacteria; phylum Bacteroidota; class Bacteroidia; order Flavobacteriales; family Flavobacteriaceae; genus Aquaticitalea; species Aquaticitalea lipolytica. The sequence goes on from NZ_BMIC01000004.1 coordinate 140,703, forward strand.
TGATGGATTTTCATTAACAGCTGCAGGTTCTATTAATGAAATTAGTAAAATAGGAGATTCATCAGCTAGTGATTTATCTTATTATGCATTAGATGGAACAATTAAATATAGCTTTGCTAACTTAATTAAATCAAAAACTATTGAGCCTTATTTAGGTGTTGGTGGTGGTTACACTTGGGTTGACGAAATTGGTGCTGGTACATTAAATGGTACTTTAGGTTTAAATCTTTGGTTTAACGAAAACATTGGTTTAACTGTACAATCTTCTTACAAGCATGCTTTTGAAGATTATTTAGCTAAGCATTTCCAACACACTGTTGGTTTAGCTATCAAATTTGGTGGAAAAGACACTGATAAAGATGGAATTTATGACAAAGATGATGCTTGTCCAGATGTTCCTGGTTTAGCTGCATTTAATGGTTGTCCAGATTCAGATGGTGATGGTATTGAAGACTCTAAAGATGACTGTCCTAACGAAGCTGGTTTAGCTGAGTTTAACGGTTGTCCTGATACTGATGGTGATGGTGTTGCTGATAAAAATGACAACTGTCCTACAGTTGCTGGTTTAAAAGCTTTAGCTGGTTGTCCAGATGCTGATGGCGATGGTGTTGCTGATAAAGATGACAACTGTCCTAACGAAGCTGGTCCTGCTGCAAACAATGGTTGCCCTTGGAAAGATTCTGATGGTGATGGTGTATTAGATAAAGATGATAAATGCCCTAACGAAGCTGGTACTGTAGCTAACAATGGTTGTCCAGAAGTTAAGCCTGCTCCAGAAGTTATGAAGCAATTAAATGATTATGCTAGAACTATCTTATTTGATTCTGGTAAATCAACTTTCCAAAAACAAACTGATAAAGTATTACAAGCTATGGTAGCAATCTTCAAAGAATATCCACAAGCGGATTTCTCTATCGAAGGTCATACTGATAGTGATGGTTCTGCTTCATCAAATCAATTGTTATCTGAAAGAAGAGCTAATGCTGTAAGAGATTATTTAATCGCTAACGGAATTAACGCTGACAGATTAACTGCTGCTGGTTTTGGTGAGTCTAACCCAATTGATTCTAACAAAACTCGTTCTGGTAAAGCTAACAACAGACGTGTTGAAGTAAAACTTAAATAATTAAGTTTTTATAAAATAAATAAGTTTAAAAACGCTCCGAATATCGGAGCGTTTTTTATTTTTATACTATGACAAGTTTTATACAAGATGTTATAGTAGATTTACAAAAAAAAGAAGTTGACATCTCTCAACTCACCTTTATTCTTCCTAGCAAGAGAGCTGGGATTTTTTTAACACATATACTTTCTCAAACATCTAAAAAAACACAATTTGCGCCAGATGTTTTTTCAATAGAAGAATTTGTTGAAACACTATCAGATTTAAAATACTGTTCTAATACTGAATTGCTTTTTGAGTTTTACGAAGTTTATTTAAAAATCACTCCTAAAGAAGAAGTTGAAACTTTCGATAAGTTTTCAAAATGGGCTCAGCTTTTACTTCAAGACTTTAATGAGATTGATCGTTATCTAATCCCAACGGATAACATTTTTGATTATTTAAAATCAATAAAAGAGATTAATCATTGGTCATTAGCTGATGAGCAAACCGAATACATCAAAAACTATTTATCATTTTGGAACCGATTAAAGACTTATTATAATCTTTTTAAAGAACAATTAATTTCTAAACAGAAAGGGTATCAAGGCTTAGTGTACAGAGAGGCTGTAGAAGGCGTTGAGCAATATGTGGCTGCAAATACTAATAAAAGACTTGTCTTTGTTGGGTTTAATGCGTTAAATAAAGCTGAAGAAACAATAATACAAGAATTATTACAGCAAGGGCTTGCAGAGATATATTGGGATGTTGATGAGTATTTTATAAAAAACCCAATACATGATGCAGGCTTATTTATACGACTACATAAAGCTAATTGGCCATATTTTCAAAAGCACCAATTTAATTGGTTAACAAAAAATTATGCTAGTGAAAAACGAATAGAAGTTATTGGGACTCCAAAAAATATTGGGCAAGTAAAATACATTGGAGAGTTGCTAGATAAAATTTCAAAAGAGAAAAAAAACATTCAAAATACAGCAGTGGTTTTAGGTGATGAAAACTTATTAATACCACTTCTAAACTCTATTCCTAAAGGTATAGACAATATAAACATTACAATGGGATTCCCATTAAGGTCAATACCATTAGCTTCATTATTTGAAGAGTTGTTTAAAATCCATAAAACCTCAACATCGCAATTTTATTATAAAGATGTTACATCAATTCTGTCTCATCAATTTATATATTCTTTATTTGATGCAAAAACCAAGAATTTTGCTGCTATAATTAATAATTATATTCAATCAAATAACATTGTTTACATAACAGTTGAGATGCTTAAGTTTTTAGCAGAAGAAAAAGATAATGTTATTGATTTGCTATTTACATCATGGAATAATACAGCTTCAAATGCTTTAGAGAGTTGCTCTAAACTCATTTTATTAATAAAAGAGAACTTATCGTTAGAAAAAAGCAAAAACTTATTAGCGTTAGAGTATTTATACCGTTTTAATGAAGTGTTTAATGAATTGCATTTGCTTAATTTGGAGTACAAGCACATAAATAACATTAATGCTCTTTTTGGTCTATACAAAGAGCTTATAAAAAGTGAAGCTTTAGATTTTAAAGGAGAACCTTTGCAAGGGCTTCAAATTATGGGAATGTTAGAGTCTCGTGTTCTCGATTTTGAAACTGTAATAATCTCTTCTGTCAACGAAGGCATTCTTCCTGCGGGCAAAAGCAATAATTCATTTATCCCATTTGATGTTAAATTAGAAAACGGATTACCAACCTATAAGGAAAAAGATGCTGTATATACATATCACTTTTACAGATTGCTCCAACGTGCTAAAAACATATATATACTATATAATACTGAGCCAGATGTGTTAAATGGTGGCGAAAAAAGTAGGTTTATAACACAATTGAATATAGAAAAGCTACATAATATTAAAAATTATGTTGTAGCACCAAAAGTGCCTTCTGCACAACAGAAGCTTAAAACTATTAAAAAAACTTCAGCTGTTTTAAATAAAATTAAAATACTAGCAAAAGATGGTTTTTCTCCTTCGTCTTTAACTAATTATATAAGAAATCCGATTGATTTTTATTATGACAAAATATTGGGCGTTAAAGACTATGAAGATGTTGAAGAAACTGTAGCAGCTAATACATTAGGAAATGTAATTCATCAAACTCTTGAAGACTTTTATAAACCTTTAAAAGGAGAGTTTTTAACTAAAAATCATTTGCAAGATATGAAACTAGCAATTGATAAAACTGTAACATTTCATTTTAAATCACACTACAAAGAAGGAGATATAACCAAAGGTAAAAACCTTATAGTTTTTGAAATAGCCAAGCGCTATATTCATAATTTTTTGAGCAAAGAATTAGAAACATTAAATGCTGGAAACGAAATTAAAATTATAGACCTTGAAAGAAAATCTAAAGTAGAAATCAATATTCCTGAATTAGATTTTCCTATTTACTTAAAGGGAACTGTTGATAGAATTGATGAGTTTAATGGTATTACCAGAATTATAGATTATAAAACTGGAAAGGTTGAGCAAAAGCATATAGAAATTATAGATTGGGAAGAGCTAAATACTGATTATGACAAATACAGTAAGAGCTTTCAAGTACTAGCTTATGCGTATATGCTAAATGAAGAGCATTTAATCTCTGGTGATATTGAAGGCGGAATTATATCATTTAAAAACCTTCAAGGTGATTATTTTTTAAAATTTACAGAAAAAGATAGAGCAGGCAAAGGTGCAGCAAAAAACCAAATTATATCTAAAGACACTTTAGAAAACTATTCTGTACAACTTAAAAAGTTGATTTTAGAAATATGTGATTCAGATATTGATTTTGTTGAGAAAGAAATCAAAACACATTAAATAAAGTGGAGCATAAGGGAGTCGAACCCTTGACCTCTTGGCTGCCAGCCAAACGCTCTAGCCAACTGAGCTAATGCCCCAAAGTTTACTTTAGACCACTTAATACCAACACAGGAAGTGTTGAGCTGTGAAAATCCTTTTTTAGGATAGTATTGTTTTCCCATAGCTTTGTAAAAAAGCCTCTTTTTCTGCGTACAACACATAACAAATCTGGATGCGCTTCTTTATAATTCTCTAAAACACCTTGAAAAGTAGTAGCATTTTCACTGTAAAGAGTATTTGTGATTAAAGACGCTAACTCTTCATTAACATCAAAATCGCCTTCATTATGAAAAGGTGTTTTTACTAAAAGTAAATTAACAATAGACTTAAATTGATTTTTAATATCAATTAATGGATTTAACACATTCTCTCTTTTTATAACTGCTGATTTTAAAGCTATTAAAATTGAAACCATCGGCTTAAACTTATAGCCTTCAGGTACTATTAATGCTGGAATGTTTGTTTGTTTTATAATTTTACCTGATGTTTTTCCTAAATAAACCTCTTCTCTAATTGAATTGGTTCTTGGCTCTAGCAAAATTAAATCAATATCAGCCGTTTTGCATACAAGCTCTAAAGTATCTATAAGTTTCCCTTTAAATGTTTTTACAATAACCTCAACTCCCTTTGTATCAACCTTGCTAACATGAGACTTTAAAAATTCTAAACTTTCTCGCTCTAAAATATGATCTACTTTTATCATTGTCCCAGCTTTAGTATACACATTAAATACTTGTACTACATAGAGTCTTGCGCCAAATGTTTTTGCAAAATCAACTGCATATTGTAAATGACTAACTGCATTTTTTGATGACCCAACAGGAACTAAAATATTCTTCATAATCAATAATTTAAAACTAAATTTACAATGAATTTATACAAAAGTAAACATTAATAATGATTCGTAAAGCCACTTATTCAGATATTGATTCGATTTTGAAAATTACCAAACTATGTGCAAAACAAATGATTAGCAATGGTATATTTCAGTGGAACGAATATTACCCTAATAAAAACGCGTTTAAAAATGATGTTGATAGAAACGAATTATTTGTTTTAGAAATTGATAACACAGTTATTGGGAGTATTGTTATTTCTACATTCATGGATGATGAATATGCTCCTATTAAATGGCTAACACCTAATAAAAACAATACTTATATCCATCGTTTAGCAATTAACCCAAACTATCAAGGTAAGGGTTATGCACAACAGTTAATGGATTATGCAGAAAAATGGACAAAAGAAAATAATTTTAGCTCAGTTAGATTAGATACTTTCTCCCAAAACCCTCGAAACCAAAAATTTTACGAACTTCGTGGTTATAAAAGATTGGGAAATATTTATTTCCCAAAACAAAGCGAACATCCTTTTTACTGTTACGAACTAGTAGTTTGAAAACAAGCATAAGTCTAAAACATATAAACAAACTAGCAATTCCTGCATTAATCTCAGGAGTATCAGAACCTATTCTCTCTATTACAGATACAGCCATTGTTGGTAATATGAATTTAAACGCAACTGAATCATTAGCCGCTGTTGGTATTGTTGGTGCTTTTATTTCAATGTTAATTTGGGTGTTAGGTCAAACACGAAGCGCTATTTCTTCTATTGTCTCACAACATTTAGGTGCTAATCAACTTGATAAAGTTAGAAACCTACCAGCCCAAGCTATTTTCATTATCACATCTATAAGTATATTAATCATTATTACTACCTACCCTTTTGCACATAGTATTTTTAAACTTTATAACGCTTCTGGTTTAATTTTAGATTATAGTGTAGAGTATTACAGAATTAGAGTGTTTGGTTTCCCTTTTACGCTATTCACAATTGCTGTTTTTGGAGCATTTAGAGGTTTACAAAATACGTACGACCCAATGATAATTGCTATAATTGGAGCTGTTACAAATATAATTTTAGACGTAATTTTAGTTTATGGTATTGAAGGCGTCTTGAGTCCAATGCACATAAAAGGAGCTGCTTATGCTAGTGTTGCTGCTCAATTATTAATGGCTATCTGTTCTGCATATTACTTGCTTAAAAAAACCTCAATCCCTTTAAAGTTAACATTTCCATTTAATAGTCAAATAAAGAATTTTATATTGATGATTCTTAACCTATTTGTTCGAACATTAGCACTAAATGTTACCTTATATTTTGCGACAAGTTTTGCTACAGATTATGGTAAAAACTATATTGCAGCTTATACTATTACTATTAATTTATGGTTTTTGGGTGCTTTTATTATTGATGGTTATTCAAGTGCTGGAAATATTTTGTCTGGCAAATTATTTGGTGCTAAAGATTACAATTCACTTATAAAATTAAGTAACAAGCTTATTATATACGGAATTGCAATTGGTTTTATTCTAGCAATTATTGGAGGTGTTTTATATTATCCTATTGGGACATTATTTACCAAAGACCCAGAAGTGTTAGCCGAATTTTATAATGTGTTTTGGCTAATTTTAGCAATGCAGCCTATTTGTGCAATAGCTTTTATTTTTGATGGTATGTTTAAAGGTCTTGGTAAAATGAAAACACTACGCAACGTATTGTTGTTTTCAACTTTTATAGTTTTTGTGCCTATTTTGTTTTGGCTAGATAGTTTTGAGTACAAATTATACGCCATTTTTATAGCTTTAACCTTTTGGATGATTGCCAGAGGGTTACCATTAATTATAAAATTTAGAAAACTTTTTTTGCCACTATCACAAAACAATTAACTTTGGTGCAATATCATTTAAATAAAAACTAATATGGAATTTTTAAACTTTTTGGGTGGAAACGGATTATTTCTAATTTTAGGAATCGTGCTTATTGTGATTTACTTTTATAATAAAAAGAAGAAACGTTAATCATCGTGTTTTTAACCAACCTGTAATACTCATTCTTTCTGTATTAACAGGTTTTACTTCGTGTTCAATTATTTGGCTTTCAAAAATAACCACACGTCCTGGAAATGGATAAATAACCTTTTCTTTTTCTTCTCCATTTTCATTTAAATATAATACCAATTCACCACCATTTTCTGGCAACCAACCATCTTCATTTAAGTAACACACAAACGATAATTTTCGTCTATCATCATTTTGAAACGTATCAATATGGCGTTTGTAAAAAGTTCCTGTTGGATATAAAGCATAATGAAATTCTTTATGTAAAATACCCAGAAAACATGTTTTATTTAAATAACCAACAAGGTTATTAATTTTACTAAAAAACAAATCTTCAGCTAAATTTGCTTGTAATTCATCTATCCATAAAATAACATCTCCTCTAATAGATTTTGCTATTACTTCATTAGTTCTATTGCCAATTGCTGCCTTCTTAAAAGCATCTTCTTCATGTTTATCGAGTAATGATTGCCTTAAAACCATAACTTCGTTTTCAGTAAAAAAACCTTCAACTATACTATACTGTTGAGATATAATATCTTCAATAATCTTTTCGTATAGAGGGTTTTCAACAAAGGTAATGTCTTCAAAAAGCTGATTCATAGTTTCATGTCTTATAAAAAGCGCGTAAAAGTAATCTAAAAACAAATTGCTTTTACAAAACGATTATCTTTGTAGTGAAAACAAAAACACAATGAGTAATATTAGAATTACAAAACAATTTTCTTTCGAAACAGGACATGCGCTTTATGGTTACGACGGAAAATGTAAAAATGTGCATGGACACAGCTATAAACTATCAGTAACAGTTATCGGAAAACCAATAGATAACACCTCAAATGTTAAACATGGAATGGTTATAGATTTTAGTGATCTAAAAAAAATTGTGAAAAACGAAATTGTAGATGTGTTCGACCATGCAACAGTTTTTAATAAAAACACTCCACATGTTGAGTTAGCAAAAGAGTTAGAAGACAGAGGTCATAATGTGCTTTTGGTAGATTATCAGCCAACTAGCGAAATGATGGTTATTGATTTTGCTGAAAAAATCAAGAAACATTTACCTCAACATATTACATTACACTCTTTAAAACTACAAGAAACCGAAACAAGTTTTGCTGAATGGTACTCAACAGATAATTAGATAGAAACATTTTCTATATTTACAATATGCAAATTCCAAAAGGAAAAAAAATATACTTCTCATCAGATAACCACCTTGGTGCTCCAACACTAGAAGCTTCGCTTCCGCGTGAAAAGAAATTTGTAGCCTGGCTTGATGAAGTAAAGCAAGATGCTGCAGCTATTTTTTTGCTTGGTGATTTGTTTGATTTTTGGATGGAATACAGAAAAGTGGTTCCTAAAGGGTTTACCAGAACTTTAGGTAAACTTGCCGAAATATCAGACTCAGGAATACCAATTTACTATTTTGTAGGTAATCACGATTTATGGATGAATGGCTATTTTGAAGAAGAACTTAATATTCCTGTTTACCATAAACCAAAAGAATTTACCTTTAATAATAAAAGCTTTTTTATAGGTCATGGAGATGGTTTAGGGCCAAATGACAAAGGTTATAAACGCATGAAAAAAGTGTTTACAAATCCTGTTTGTGTTTGGCTGTTTAGACGCTTAATTCATCCAGATTTTGGAATGCGTTTAGGGCATTATCTTTCTGTAAAAAACAAACTTATTTCTGGTGATGAAGATGCAAAGTTTCTTGGTGAAGATAATGAGTGGCTTGTACAATACTGCAAGAGAAAATTAGAAGATAAACACAGAGATTATTTTGTGTTTGGTCACAGACATTTACCTATGGAAATTAATCTAAATGAGACTTCAAAATACATCAATCTAGGCGATTGGATTTCTTATTACACTTATGGTGTTTTTGATGGAGAAAATTTTGAGTTGAAAAAGTATTAATCCTCTTTTTCATGGTCTTCTAACTCCTTCTGCAAGTCTAATTTTCTAAAAGAAGGCAATGCTATTCCTGTTGTAACCACTGTAATTAATGTCATTGTTCCTCCAAAAACAACTGCTGTTACTGTTCCCATTAGTTTGGCTGTTAGTCCACTTTCAAAAGCGCCTAACTCATTTGAAGACCCAACAAAAATAGAATTCACTGAAGCAACACGACCTCGCATATGGTCTGGTGTTTTAAGTTGTAAAATGGTTTGACGAATAACCATCGATACGCCATCTGTAACTCCACTAAAGAATAAGGCAACAACAGAAACCCAAAATATTGATGATAATCCAAATACGATAATACAAATTCCAAACCCAAAAATGGCTGCTAATAATTTCATACCAGCATTTTTACTAACTGGAATATAAGCAGTAATCCACATTGTAATAAATGCGCCAACAGCTGGAGCGGCTCTTAATATTCCAAAACCTTCAGAGCCTACTTTTAAAATGTCTTGTGCAAATATTGGCAATAAAGCCACTGCGCCTCCAAATAGAACAGCAATCATATCTAAAGTAATCGCTCCGAAAATCGCTTTTGTATTATAAACAAATTTTACACCTTCCTTTAAACTAGACCAGATTGGCTCTCCTATTTTTGGGTTAAGAATTGGTTTTTTAGAAATTCTGAATAAATTCAACAAAGCAATTATTGTAAAACCAACAACTAGGCACATCGACCAATGTACACCTATCCATGCAATAGATAATCCTGCAACTGCTGGACCAACAACCGAAGCTACTTGCCATGTAGAACTACTCCAAGTTGCGGCATTTGGGTATAGTTTTTTGGGTACAATTAAAGCAATTAATGAAAACACTGTTGGTCCAATAAAAGCTCTAACTAATCCGCCACAAAACACTAGAAAATAAATACTGTACAAAATGGCATTTGTAGACCAATCTCCTACAATTTTTGGCCACGTTAATAAAAACAATCCAAAACTAATGACAGAAAACCCTAGAATGCATTTAATGAGTAAACCTCGCTTTTCATTTTGATCTACAATATGTCCTGCAAAAAGGGCAATACCTACAGCTGGAATAATTTCCATTAGACCAATAAGGCCAAGTGACCAAGGGTCTTTGGTTATGGAGTAAACTTCCCACTCTATAATAACAAACTGCATAGACCATGCAAATACTAATGCAAATCTAACCAGTAAAAAAATATTGAACTCCTTAATTCGTAAGGCTGCGTAAGGATCTTTTTTTGCCATCTACTCTTTAATGTCTCTTAATTTTAGTTGTAAACTCACACTTCCGTTCCAATGATTTTCATCAATTGAATACACTGCTTTAAATGGTTTTCTATTGGAAATTATATCATACTTGTCTCCTAATCCAAATCCAATACAAACTGTTTTATCTGCTCCAGGTTGTGTAACTGTAATGCGTAAATGCTTATCGTCTTCACCAACACATTTACCATAACCTGTGTCTTTTAAATTTTCGGTCATAAAAATGGGAGTCATGTTTCCAGGACCAAAAGGCGCAAACTGGCGAATTATTCGCCATAATTTATCATTAACATGATGTAAATCTATATTTAAATCAACTTTTATTTCTGGAGTTAAAAGAGATTTATCAATTGTTTTAGAAACCTCATCTTCAAAAGCTTGTTTAAAAGCTTCATAGTTTTCTTCTTTAAGCGTTAATCCTGCAGCATATTTGTGACCTCCAAATTGCTCTATATGTTCACTACAAGACTCTAATGCGTTATAGACATCAAAACCTGAAACCGAACGTGCAGAAGCCGCTAATTTATCTCCACTTTTAGTAAATACTAATGTTGGTCTGTAATAGGTTTCGATTAATCTTGATGCCACAATACCTATCACTCCTTTATGCCAATCTTCATGATATACAACAGTTGTAAAACCTTCTTGTTCTTTGTTTTTTTCAATTTGAAGAAGCGCTTCTTCTGTAATACGTTGGTCTGCTTCTCTTCTATCTGTATTAAATTCTTCTATTTCTGCTGCATATTGTTGCGCTAAATCAAAATTCATTTCGGTTAATAATGTCACTGCGTAATTACCATGTTTCATTCGTCCAGCAGCATTAATTCTAGGAGCTACAATAAACACAACATCTGTAATATTTAGCTCTTCCTTTTTAACCTGATTGATAATAGCTTTTATTCCTGGTCTTGGACTTGAATTAATTACCTGTAAACCAAAATATGCTAATACTCGATTTTCCCCAGTAATAGGTACAATATCTGCTCCAATTGCTGTGGCAACTAAATCTAAATATTCAGCTAAATCTTCAACTGTTTTTCCTTCGTTTTGTGCTAATGCTTGTATCAATTTAAAACCAACTCCACAACCACATAATTCTTTATAAGGATACTCACAATCGTCGCGTTTTGGGTCTAAAACTGCTATTGCATTTGGCAGCTCACTTCCTGGTCTGTGATGATCGCAAATAATAAAATCGATATCTTTTTCTTTTGCATATGCAACTTTATCTATCGCTTTTACACCACAGTCTAACGCAATAATGAGTGAAAAATCGTTATCATGAGCAAAGTCTATACCTTTTATTGAAACACCATAACCTTCATCATAACGATCAGGAATATAAGTGGCAACCCTGTCTGTTCTGGTTTTTAAATAAGAAGACATTAATGCAACTGATGATGTGCCATCAACATCATAATCACCAAACACCAAAATATTTTCTCCTTTACTTAGCGCCTCTTCAATACGAGCAACAGCCTTATCCATGTCTTTCATCAAAAATGGATTATGTAAATCTTCTAAACTTGGTCTGAAAAAGGTTTTTGCATCTTCATAGGTTTCAATACCTCTTTGAATTAATAATGTTGCAACTACCTCATCTACTTGAAGAGCGTTTTGTAAATCTGCCACTTTGGTGGCTTCTGGTTTTGGTTTAAGCGTCCAACGCATTTAAATAAATTTTTGGCTATTTATTATGATAGTGAATTGAAGTTTTAACATTGGCAAACTTGCGGAACATTTCCATAACACCACAATATTTTTCTATAGATAAATCGACTGCCTTTTTTATTTTCGATTCATCTAAATCTTCACCATAAAAATGATATTCAACAGAAACTGTATGATAATATTTTGGATGCTCTTCAGTTAATTCGCCATAAGTATCCATTCTGAAATCAGAAATTTTCACTTTCATTTTATCTAAGATAGATACCACGTCTAATCCTGAACAACCAGCTAAAGACGCTAACATCATCGCTTTAGGAGATAACCCAGAACTGTGTCCTCCATGTTCTGGAGATGTGTCCATTAATACTGTTTTACCGTTAGGATTATCAGATTCAAATTGTAAATTTCCTTTCCAATGAGTTATAACTTTATGCGACATATCTGAAGTTTTTTTCGTTTATTGTTACTTCAAAAATACCATTAAAAAATAAAAATATGCCATTAGTAACACCATTATCTGCTGACCATGATTTAGAAACAAAAGAACTTGCAGAATTCTTTAATGAAACACTTGGGTTTTGTCCAAATTCAGTGTTAACAATGCAGCGTCGTCCAGCCATAAGTAAAGCATTTATTAACTTAAATAAAGCTGTAATGGCTAATGAAGGTAGAGTGACTTCGGCTTTAAAACGTATGATTGCTTGGGTTAGTAGCAACGCAACTGGCTGTAGATATTGCCAAGCACATGCTATTAGAGCAGCAGAACGTTATGGTGCTGAACAAGAACAGTTAGATAATATTTGGGAATACAGAACTCACCCTGCTTTTAATGATGCTGAACGTGCTGCTTTAGATTTTAGTTTAGCGGCAAGTATGGTGCCTAATGCTGTTGATGAACATATTAAAACCCGATTGTACGAGCATTGGAATGAAGGTGAAATTGTAGAAATGCTCGGTGTCATTTCTTTATTTGGCTACCTAAACCGATGGAATGATAGTATGGGAACTAGTATTGAAGAAGGCGCTGTTGAAAGCGGTAATCAATACTTAGGAAAACATGGTTGGGAAAAAGGAAAACATGTTTAAAAAAAACTACTTATGGCTAAATATTGCTTAAAAAATAACCTGCTGTGTTTAATTACTGTTTTTTTATTCGTTTTAAGTTGTAAAAAAGTTAAAGAAAAGAATGATACTTCGTTTACATTTATTGAAAGAGGATCGTATAAAATTAACTCCGCTAATGAACAAAATTTTTATTTTATTGACAGAAGCCTCATGGATGGTTATTATGTTGTTGGTAATGAATTAACAAAGTGGGAAGAATTTGATGTTGAAGAAGGCTTATTAAATGGTGATTATATTATTTTTCATCCTAATGGTGAAATATATACACATTCAAACTATATAAAAGGTAAGCTTAATGGTGAAGAAAAGGTTAATTATCTATCAGGAAAGTTAATGAAGTTAAAAACATACAAGAACGATGTTTTAGTTGGTAAAGTGGTCGAATATTATGAAAGTGGTCAGGTAAAATCTGAATCAAAAATTAAAGACGGTAAATCAATTGAGTCGGTATCTTATGACATTATTGGTAATGTTGAAAGCCAAATGTTTATAAAGGATGGATATACTTTTCATCAAAAAATATTAAAAGGCAAAGTGTTTTCAGAACAAATTTCATCTAACTATGATAATTTTGAAGCTATGAAATTTTATAATGAAGATGGCAGTTTAAAGGTGTTTTTGAGAATGCTAGAAGATGGTGACAAAAGCTATCTAATAGAGCTTGACGAAAATCGTAATGAAATAAAGCGAATAGATGTTAAGGCAAACCCAGAGCAAGCAATGGAATACGCTAAATATTTTATTGGACTTTAATTAAATATATACTGTTTATTAATTAGGTCAATTCTTTACATCTTATATAAATTTCTCTACTCTCTTCTGTAACTCTGGCAAAACCTCAGTATCAAACCATGGGTTTTTAGTCAACCAAAACCTATTTCTTGGTGAAGGATGTGGTAATGGTAAATATTTAGGCAAGTACGCTTTGTAATTGGCAACTGTCTCTGTTAGTGTTTTCTTTGCTTCTTTTTTTAAATAATAGTTTTGTGAATACATTCCTATTAAAATTACCAATTCTAAATTAGGCATTTGCTCTAAAAGCAAATTGTGCCATTGTGGTGCGCATTCTGGTCGTGGTGGTAAATCGCCTGTTTTTCCTTTTCCTGGATAACAAAAACCCATAGGCATTAATGCTATTTTAGTTTCGTCATAAAACACTTCATCTGTAACACCTAGCCATTTACGTAGTTGTTTTCCGCTAGGATCATCCCAAGGGATTCCTGTTTTGTGTACACTTGTTCCTGGTGCTTGGCCTATAATTATAATTTTAGCATTAGGATGAGCAGAAACAATAGGCCTTGGTCCTAATGGTAAATGCTTTTCGCAAATAGTACATTGGCTTATGTTATGAAGTAGTTCTTGCATTGAGTTTTCTTTAGATTCTGAATCAAGTTCAGAATGACAAATCACTTCTTACCACCAACACAAATAACAATCTCGCCTTTAGGTGGTTTGCTGGTATAATGTTCTAGCACTTCTTTTGCAGTACCTCTCACAGTTTCTTCGTAGAGTTTTGTTAGCTCTCTAGACACAGTAACCTGTCTGTTTTCTCCGAAGTATTCACAGAAATTAGATAATGTTTTTATAAGTTTGTGAGGGCTTTCGTAAAAAATAATAGTTCTAGTTTCTTCGGCTAATAATAGTAGTCGTGTTTGCCGACCTTTCTTAACAGGTAAAAATCCTTCGAAAACAAATTTATCATTTGGAAGTCCAGAATTAACTAAAGCAGGCACAAATGCAGTGGCTCCAGGAAGGCAATCGACCTCTATGTTGTTTTCAATACAAGCACGTGTTAGTAAAAACCCAGGATCGGAAATTGCTGGTGTTCCTGCATCGCTTATTAAAGCTACAGTTGTTCCGCTTTTTATTTTCTGAACTAAATTAGCTACCGTTTTATGCTCATTGTGCATATGATGTGATTGTGAAGGTGTGGCAATATCAAAATGCTTTAATAATTTACCTGATGTACGTGTGTCTTCAGCTAATATTAAATCAACTTCTTTTAAAACCTCTATGGCTCTAAAGGTTATGTCTTTTAAATTTCCAATAGGTGTTGGTACGATGTAGAGTTTCATTGAAAACAATATTTGTTATCAAATTTACAATCTTTATAGTATATTAACGCAACCTTTTTTACTATTAAGTGTCTTATGTAAAAGCCTGTTATGATTAAAAAGAAAATTACTCTCTTACTATTGTTTCTTAATTTTTTAGCCATTACAGCTCAAACAACCGATTTGGCTATTGTGGTAGAGGCAAAAAACAGTAGTGGAGCAGATATTTCTCAGGTACATATATATCAAGAATACCAATACCTTGTGACCATTATCAATTCAGGGAATTCTGTAGCTAATGCAACTTTTTCTCAAACTATAAATCAAAATGTTACCGTTTTATCTACTGTTTCACAAAATAACATAGGCGGAGCTTCACCTGTAACTGGATTTAATTTAATTAATAATACTCTTACTGGAACAGTAGCTAGTCTTCCCAGTAACTCGAGTGTAGAGATAAAAATTTCTGTTGTCGCTCCAATAAATATTGGAGGAATCGCTACGTCTGCAACCGTTTTTTCTCCAGAAGGCACCCAAGATATTAACCCATCTAATAATCAATCTATAATTTCTATTGATGTTGTAGATGTAGATATTGATTTTACTGTAACCCATTCGCAAGTTACTCCTCCAGAAGGCACAGGTATTTCAATGTGGAATGACTCTGTAGCCTATGAGTTTACAATTACTAATAATAGCAGTATTAATTATCCTTTAAGTGCTTTTTCTGGTGTTTTTCAATTAAGCTCTTTATTAGACTATGGACGACCTGTAGTGCAACAAACTTCCATTGAATGTTTAGGAGGCACAAATGGTTCGAGTTGCCCAGATTTAAATGGTGTTTCTTCAAATCCCACAATTATTAGTTCAGTACAAACGGTTTTTACTTTTGGTAACCCAATTGAATTTACCTCTGGAGGTTCTTTAACTTTTAGAGTGGTATATCAATTTTTAGAGCCTCTTTGTGCACTTGAACAACAACCAATATCTGTAAACAATTACATTAAACTAACTTTAAACCATTCTAATATATCTTCAAATAATTCTAATTTAGTTGCTACGGACTTATTGATTGCTGATTTATGTCAACTAACTGACATTTGTATAGAGACACTTCAAATAGATCCAAGCACATCAACTTTAGTGGATTGGGAGGAAGAAGTAACTTTTAGAACAACTGTTTGTAATAATGGACCACTTCCAGCTCCAATTAGATTCTTTTTACAGAATCTTTCTGTAAATATTGAATGGGAAATTGTATCACTAACGTGCATAAACACTACTGGACTTATAACCTGTAATGATTTTACGTTAACAGAACAAAATACTTTTTGGACAAGTAATGAATTTATTATGCCTGTTGGGGCAACTATTACAATAGAAACTGTTGTGATTTTTTATGAGCCTGAATGTTCAACTAGTACAACAAATTCTTCGGCTCACATAAGAAGCGGAACTAACGTATTAGATTCGCAAATTATTGATACTAATATAGCAAATAGTGCAGAGAGTGATTATGTTATTTTACCTCCTGCTCCAACTTGTGCTTCGTCAGATTTGCAAATAACAAAAACCCAAACCATCCCTACTTTACCAGAAGGAGATTCTGCTACAAATACAACAGATTGGGGAAGTGTTACATATGAGATTATAGTAACTAATCCTAGTGACTCAGATACATTTATTGAAGTTTCTGATTATATGCCACTAAATGCTAATCAATTTGTTACAGGTACGTTATTGTCTGTTAACTGTATTTCTACAACAGGAACAGCCACTTGTGGCGAAATTGAGCATACTAACATAGGTGTTCCTTTAGATGGTGTACCACAAGATGGAGTGCTTGATGTTTTTTGGGAAATCTTACCAGAAGATAATTGGGCTTTACCTGCACAAAGTTCAATTACTTTTGAGGTTGTTATTGATTGGGCACCAGAATGTACAACAGGAAATATTGCTGCTACTAATTCAGCTTCTGTTAATCATGTTGGTAGTGTGATTGATAATAATAATTCTAATAATATTGCTTCTGTTGTTACCTATTTTGCACCATGTGTAGATTTGATTGTACAAACATTCCCTCAATTTACTCAAGTTAACACAAACCAAAATTTTGACTGGATAGTTGATATAACAAATAGTACAACTAGCTCGAATGCTGTTGATATTTATTTCGAAGATGTTTTAAGTTCTGTATTTACTATTACTGGCACACCAACTTGCCAAATAACTTCTGGTACAGCTATATGTATTTCAAGTTTTAATATTAATGGAAATATTATAAGCGGAACAATCCCAAATATGGAAGCTGGTTCAACCGTTAGAATAAGAATTCCTGTAACTTCGCCTGTTTTTGGAGGCGCATTTAGTAATACTGCTGAAGCTACGCCTAGTGAAACAGATAATGAAGAGTTAACACCAGAAACTAACATTTCTATTAGCAACGTTCAAGTAATTGCTCCTACACTAATAAAGAGCTTCAATCCTATTGAGATTGTTGTTGGGCAGACTAGTACTCTTACTTTTACAATTACTAACATATCATCCAATCCATCACAGAATAATATAAGTTTTACTGATAATTTGCCTTTTGGTTTAATACTTGTTGATAGTCCTGTTTGGGTGAGTGCTAATGGATGCACAGCTACATTTTTAGGAGCTGTTGGCGACCCCTTTGTTGGAGTAAGTAATTTAACATTCCCTAACGGTGTGTCGAGCTGTGCATTTTCTGTCATTGTAACATCAAATACAGAAGGTGTTTTCTTAAATGATAATGAAAATTTCAGTAATCAAAATAATATAGATACTTCTCAGGCTAATGCAACATTAACTGTTTTAGAAGACACATCTAATGTCGATATTGAAGTTCTTAAAAATGTTTTTCCTGAAGAAGTTTCAATAGGAGATGAAGTAGCGTTTACAATAACCATCACAAATATTGGAACGACCACTGCAACACAAATTAACATTTTAGAAAGCTTGCCAAGTGGTTATCAATATATTTCATCATCAAGTAGTATTGGAACTTTTAATTACACAACATCTGTTTGGAGTGTTGATCTATTAACTCCAAATGAAAGTGTAGCTTTAACCATTATTGCTCAGGTAATCTCATCTAATGACTTACTAAATATTGCTCAATTACAAAACTTAAATGAGATAGACAGAGATGACTCCAATAATGAAGATTCTGCTGAAGTAACAATCAATAATTGCCTTGAAATTCAAGAAGGTGTTTCTCCAAACACAGATGGTTATAACGACTTTTTAATAATTCCTTGTATTGAAGATTATCCGAATCATATTATAAAAATATACAATAGATTAGGGGTTCAGATATATGAAAGTGATGATTACAAAAACAATTGGGACGGAAAATCTAATATGGGATTCCCACAAGCCTCAGAATTATTACCTGTTGGAACTTATTATTATATTTTAGAAATTGAAGGCTTACCTAAACCTATAATGGGTTGGGTTTATTTAAATTATTAATTAAACTTGCTTTCTATAATTTCCATAAAACGCTCTTCAATCTCTTCTTTACCTTTCCAACTATTATAATCCTGCTTAACTATATTTTGAATTAAGTTGTGAGCCTCATCAAAAGAACTTGAGGTAATAATTTGTGATAGAACTCGCTCATAATCTTCGCTATTACCATCAAAAAGATGTTTTATAAACGCAATTTTATCATTTAACCCTATAGAAATTCCACCATTTTTTAATTTATCATTTAACGACTTTTTAGTGTTCTCTTTGGTTGTGTTTTGAGTATTGGTAACCGGCTCAAAAACTGGCATGTCTTTAAAATCTGCTGTTAATAAATCTAAATCGTGTTTATGGTTTTTACTTCCAGTTACGGCTTCTTCAATTATTGTGTCTACTTCATGTGTTTCTTGAGGCATTTGAGCAACAATATCTTTAATCTTTTCCATAACTGGCTCCATAATACCATCGTCTTCAACCTCATCAAGGTTAATATAAATCTTGTCTTCTCGTTCTATATTATCACTTATTTTATTGTTGAAAGCCACATCTAACATTTCGAAAAATGACGAATCACTACCTATTGTTGGTAATGCTTGATCTAAATTTTCGTTAGCAAATTTTAAAACGCTCAACTTTTCATAAAGTAATGTTACTTCAGCATGCATTTTTAACACATCTTCTTTCCCTTTCAACTTTAGAATCCTGTGTGCAATACTCATTAATTCTGATTCCAATTTCTTCTTCATAACTTTTTTATCTTTAATCTGATTTATGCTTTTGATTTTTAATAAATTTACGCCACCTTTATGCAAACGAAAGTTTGCTTTGTTTTAGTGTTAAAATTACAAAATGTTTCTTGAAAATACAGTAAATCCTAAAGAACAATTTGGGTGGATTGAAGTTATTTGCGGTTCTATGTTCTCTGGTAAGACAGAAGAATTGATTAGACGATTAAAACGTGCGCAGTTTGCAAAACAAAAAGTAGAGATTTTTAAACCTGCTGTTGATGTACGATATGATGACGAAATGGTTGTTTCGCATGATGCAAATGAAATTAGATCTACACCTGTTCCTGCAGCAGCTAATATCCCAATTTTAGCAGATGGTTGTGACGTTGTAGGTATTGACGAAGCTCAATTTTTTGATGACGAAATTGTACGTGTTTGTAATGATTTAGCAAATAAAGGTATACGTGTTATTGTAGCTGGACTGGATATGGACTTTAAAGGCAATCCATTTGGCCCAATGCCACATTTAATGGCAACAGCTGAATATGTAACTAAAGTGCATGCGGTTTGTACAAGAACAGGAAATTTAGCGCAATATAGTTACCGAAAAGCAAAAAGTGATGCCTTAGTATTACTTGGTGAGGTTGACGAATATGAGCCATTAAGCAGAGCTGCTTTTTATAAAGCTATGCTTCGTGATAAGGTGAGAAACATGAGTGTAAATGATCCTGAAGTTGTGATTACAAAACCCGATAATTCAAATGCCTAAAGCGCAAGAAACCATCCTCGAAATTGATTTAAAAGCCTTAAAGCATAATTTTGAGTATCTAAAATCTAAACTTAAATCCAACACTAAATTTCTAGCAGTAGTTAAAGCATTTGCGTATGGTAATGAAGCAAATGAAATAGCAAGTTACTTACAAGATTTAGATGTTGATTATTTTGCAGTCGCCTATACCAGTGAAGGCATTGCTTTAAGAGATGCTGGTATTACAAAACCTATTTTAGTGCTACATCCACTTCCTATAAGTTTTAAGCTTTTAATTGAGCGTTGTTTAGAACCGAGTTTATATAACGAAAAAGTTTTAAATGAATTTATTGAAGTTGCTAAAACAGAAAAACAAACTAATTACCCAATACATCTTAAATTCAATACAGGTTTAAACCGATTAGGTTTTTCTGAAAACGATATAGTTGCCATTCATTCTAAATTAAGTAAATCATCAGCTGTAAAAATAAAATCTATATTTTCTCATTTAGCAGCAAGTGAAGATTTAAATGAAGATAATTATACAAAAGGGCAAATTTCATCATTCAAAAATATAACAGAAAAATTTGTTGCCATTTTTGGATACAAGCCATTATTACATTTATGCAATACTTCTGGCATTTTAAATTATCCAGAAGCACATTTAGATATGGTTAGAAGCGGAATTGGCTTATATGGTTTTGGTAATTCTGATAAAGAGAATAAAAACTTTAAACCTATTGCTTCATTAAAATCTGTTATTTCTCAAATTCATCATATTAGTAAAGGAGAAACTGTTGGTTATAATAGGGCTTTTAAAAGTGAGGCATCACAAAAAACAGCAACACTCCCTATTGGTCATGCAGATGGAATTGGAAGACAGTATGGAAACGGAAAGGGCTATGTAATTATTAACAATCAAAAAGCACCAATTGTTGGTAATGTGTGTATGGATATGATTATGGTAAATGTTACTGGTATAGATTGTAAAGAAGGTGATGAAGTAATTATCTTTGATGCAAATCATACAGCAAACAACTTGGCTCAAAGTGCAAATACAATTTCTTACGAGCTTATTACATCTATTTCTCAACGTGTAAAACGTATTATATTAAAATAATTCCTTTAGGCTTTTTTTAACATTTATATATTTTTCTTACATTAGAGCCTAATAACTAACTTAATACAATTATTATGCTAAAAGAGTTTAAAGATTTTGCAATGAAAGGCAATTTAATCGATATTGCTGTTGCTTTTGTAATGGGTGCTGCTTTTAATAAAGTTGTCACTTCATTTACCGCTGGAATTGTTTCGCCTTTAATTGGGCTGATTTTCAAATCAGATTTCAACGATTTAAAATATGTAATTACACCTGGTACAGCTGACGAAGCAGGAAATGTAACTGGAGAAATTGCTGTTCTTTACGGAAGTTTTTTAACCAGTTTAATAGACTTTATTATTGTTGCTTTTGTAATGTTTATGATTATAAAAGCGGTTAACAAAACAAAGAAAAAAGAAGAACCCGCTCCACCAGCAGGACCATCTGATAATGATTTATTAAAAGAAATCAGAGACGCATTAAAAAAATAATCGCTACATACATATTCTAACTAAACCCAATTCTAACGAATTGGGTTCTTTTTTGGCTAAATTTTAAAGATTTTGTACTAATTATTTGGTTATTTTTGTGCTTAAATAAAATTCAATACTAATGAAAATAGCAGTTGTTGGTGCCACAGGTATGGTTGGCGAAGTGATGTTAAAAGTCTTGGAAGAACGTAGTTTTCCATTTACTGAATTAATACTAGTTGCGTCTGAAAAATCTATCGGAAAAATAATTTCTTTTAAAAACAAAGACTATAAAGTTATTGGTCTTGCCGAAGCTGTTGCTTTAAAACCAGATGTTGCTCTTTTTTCAGCTGGTGGAAATACGTCGTTAGAATGGGCTCCAAAATTTGCTGCAGTTGGCACAACAGTTATCGATAACTCTTCTGCTTGGAGAATGGATTTAGATAAGAAATTAGTTGTTCCAGAGATTAATGCCAATCAACTTACAAAACAAGACAAAATAATTGCTAACCCAAACTGTTCAACTATACAAATGGTTATGGTTTTGGCTCCTCTTCATAAAAAATATAAAATAAAGCGAATAGTCGTTTCTACATATCAGTCTATTACTGGAACAGGCTTAAAGGCTGTTAAACAGTTAGAAAACGAACTTGCAGGTGTAAAAGGTGAAATGGCATATCATTATCCTATTCATAAAAACGCCATTCCACATTGCGACGTTTTTGAAGAAAATGGATACACAAAAGAAGAAATGAAACTCGTAAGGGAAACTCAAAAAATACTTAACGATAAAACAATTGCTGTAACTGCTACAGCTGTTCGTATTCCAACTTCTGGAGGTCACAGTGAAGCTGTAAATGTAGAGTTTGAAAACGATTTTGATATCAACGATGTGCGTCAGTTGTTAAGTAAAACTGACGGTGTAACTGTACAAGATAATATTGATGTTAATACATATCCAATGCCAATATATGCTAATGGTAAAGACGATGTATTTGTGGGTAGAATTAGAAGAGATGGTTCTCAGCCCAAATCATTAAATTTATGGATTGTGAGTGATAATCTACGTAAAGGAGCTGCAACAAACACTATTCAGATAGCAGAATACCTTCTATCAAATAGCCTTATTTAAGATTGCTTTTGTTAATTTTTTCATCTCGACAGTAAAAAAGTGTAATACAACTAATTAATTGATTAGTAAGTATCCAATTAGCTAAATTAGTAGTCCAAATTTTACTGTAAATGTCTAAAAATTACAATAATATCACTTTTCTGCTAGTGTTATCTTTGCTCTTTATTTCTTGTGCTAAAGACGATGCTTACGTTCCTATTGAGCCTGAGCAAGAATCTCCAGTGGTTTTTGACATTGCTCAAGTGCCATATCAAACCCTATCGGAATACAATTTTTTTGATGGAGAAATGAAGAATTTGTCTCCTGTTTATGGTGTTTTACCTTACGACTTAATAACGCCTTTGTTTTCTGATTACGCTCACAAAAAAAGATTTATTTGGATGCCTACAGGAGTAAGCGCAAGCTATATTAATGATTATTCTATTTTAGACTTCCCAATTGGCACAGTGCTTATAAAGAACTTTTACTACGAAAATGTTTTACCTTCAAATGAGGCTAAAATATTAGAAACAAGGTTACAAATTAAAAAAGAAGAGGGCTGGGTGTTTGCTAATTATAAATGGAATGACGATCAAACTCAAGCGTCTTTTGATTTGGCTGGTAGTTATGTTCCATTAAATTTTATTGAAAACAACCAACAAAGAAGTGTTAACTATTATGTGCCTTCAGGCCCACAATGTTTAACGTGCCATAAGTCTGATAACGATGTAGCTCAGCCAATAGGTGTTAAACCTCAAAATTTGAATATGGCGTTTAGTTACACTGATGGTAATTTTAATCAACTTCAAAAATGGAAAGAAGTGGGTTATTTGTCTGGAAATATCCCAACAAACATTCAAACAGTGGTTAAATGGGACGACGTGTCACAACCTTTAGGTTTAAGAGTTCGTTCTTATTTAGATATTAACTGTGCTCATTGTCATGAAGACAACAGGCATTGCGATTACAGGCCTATAAGATTTGCTTTTAACAAAACATCAAACCTTACAAATTTAGGTGTATGTGTTGAGGCGCATGAAATTTTTGACCCTTCGTTAACTTACATAGTCAATCCAGGAAATGCTGAAAGATCAATTTTGGCTGTAAGAATAAATTCGGTTGAAGAATCATTAAGAATGCCTCTTTTAGCAAGAACTCTAAAACATGATGAAGGTGCCCAGCTAATAGAACAATGGATAAACTCATTAACAACAATATGTCAATAATATTATTTTATATTTTTTAATTATGAAAAAACTATTACTTTTTTTAACAATGTGTTTAACTACACTCTCATTAAGTGCTCAAAGTTATAATTCCTGTAATGAAGCTCTTGGTTCTTCGACCGCCTCGGCTGGCACTTACTCAGTTGCAACAATAAATGGTGCAGTTCCTAGTGGTTTTTGTTTTGGTGATGGCGCAAATGTTACTGCTGCAGAATGGATAAAATATGTCCCAACAGATGATTTCTCAGTAACTGTGAGTTCAGATTTAGCGGTTAATGGAGATAAAGATACACGATTACATATTTTTAAAGGACAGTGTGGTTCATTGATATGTGTTGCTGGCGATGATGATTCTGGGGTTTTAACTGGTACAAATAGTAGCTCTTATTTATCAATTGCAACTTTTGATGCTGAATTGGGTGAGACCTATTATATTGTTTGGGATAATAAATGGACGAATAGCAGTAATTTTGATTTTACAATTTCAGAAACTCCAACAACACCTCCTCCTCCAGTACCTTCTGTGACTTTTACATCTCAAAACTTTCCTGGTGCTACTGGAACTTACGATAGGGCTTTAGTAGATATGAATGGAGATTATTTAGACGATGTTGTTTCTATTAGTTCAACTACTATAAATATTAATTATCAAATAGCGACAGGTGGTTTTAATACAGTAAATATTACTACAACATCTGCTGACTTTTTACCTTCATGGAGCTTAGCTGCTGGTGACTATGATGCTAATGGTTATACTGATTTACTATATGGAGCTGGTAATGGTGTTACTTTTATGAAGGCAAATAATGATGGAACTGCTTTTACAGAGATTTCTGGACCTGAAAATGTGTTTTCTCAACGTTCAAATTTTGTTGATATTAATAATGATGGTTTTTTAGATGCATTTGTATGTCATGATGTAGCTCCAAGTGTTTCTTACATAAATGATGGATCAAATAATCTTGTGTTTAACAACACTAATGGATTAGGTAACTATCCTTCTGGAGGAAATTATGCCTCAGTATGGATAGACTTTGATAATGATAGAGATATTGATATGTTTATGGCAAAGTGCGGAGGTAGTGAAGCTCGAAGAACAAATCAAATGTTCAGAAATAATGGTGATGGTACCTTTACAGATATAGGCCCATCTTGTAATCTTGCTGATATTATACAAACATGGTCTGCTGCTTGGGGAGATTTTGATAATGATGGCGATATGGATGCGTATGTTGGCTCAAGTACTGGGTATGATCATAAATTAATGAGAAACAATGGCGATAATACATTTACTGATGTCACAACTGGCTCTGGTGTTAGTACTGCAAAAATAGGTCACGAAAATGTTCCTGGTGATTTTGATAATGATGGTAAGCTAGATATTTATTCTAATGGGTCAATTTTATTTGGAAATGGCGATATGACATTTAATGTTTTTAACTCACTAACCATTCCATCAACAGGCGCTATTGGAGATATAAATAATGATGGTTTCCTAGATATGTTTAATGGAAATGTTTACTACAACAATGCAAATGCAAACCATTGGATAAAAATTGTAACTATTGGCCAAACTGGTACTGGATTTTCAAATATAAACGGTATTGGTGCTCGTGTTGAAATTAATACTGCTAACGGAACTCAAATTAGAGATGTAAGAAGTGGAGAGGGTTTTAGATATATGCATTCACTAAACACTCATTTTGGTATTGGCACCGAAACTTCTATTAATTATGTTAGAGTTTACTGGCCATCTGGTTTAGTGGAAACTATTAATAATCCTTCAATAGATGCAATGCTTGTAGTAAACGAGTCTAATGCAACATTAAGTACTCAAGATAATTTTGTTAACGATTTAATCTTATACCCAAATCCAACTAAAAGTGTTTTAAACCTTAATACATTAGATAATTTACAAGATGCTATTTATACTGTTTTTGATATTAGTGGAAAACGTGTCTTAAATGCAAGATTAGATTCTAATATTATTGATGTATCTAACTTAAATGCTGGACAATATATTTTACGCATAATGTCTGATGGTTCGATTAAAAATCAAAAATTCATCAAGCAATAAGAAAAGTTTATTTATAATTAAAATTCGCTCATAATATGAGCGAATTTTTTTTGTCCTACATTTGTCTTATTCTAATAATGCTGCAAGTTAAAAACATATCATTCAGTTACGAAAAAAACTTTGTTCTAAAGAACATTGATTTTTCCGTTAATAAAGGGCAAAACCTTTCTGTAATTGGAGAAAGTGGTTCAGGAAAATCCACACTTTTAAGGTTGATTTATGGTGAATATGATTTAAATCAAGGGGAAATACTTTGGAATAATACTAAAATTTTAGGCCCAAAATTCAATCTTGTTATAGGTTATGATTTCATGAAACATGTAACCCAGGAGTTTGATTTAATGCCCTTTACTTCTGTTGAAGAAAATATAGGTAAACATTTGTCAAATTTCTTTCCTGTTGAAAAAAAAGAAAGAGTAACTGAGCTGCTTGAAGTTGTTGAACTTGCTTTGTTCTCAAAAATAAAAGTTAAAAATTTAAGCGGAGGACAAAAACAGCGCGTAGCACTTGCAAGAGCATTGGCAAAACAGCCCGAAATTATATTATTAGATGAGCCTTTTAGTCATATTGATAATTTTAAAAAACAATCGCTTCGTCGTAATCTATTCAAATATTTAAAAGAAAAAAATATTACTTGTATTGTTGCCACTCACGACAAAGATGATGTTTTAGGTTTTGCTGATAAAATGATTGTTTTAGGAGATTCAAAAATTATAGCAAATGACATCCCTGAACACTTATATAAAAACCCTAAAACACCACTAATTGCTTCATTTTTTGGTGAATTTAACCTTATTGATGACAAAATCGTCTATTCAAATCAACTAAAAGTGGTAGAAAAATCTAATTTAAAAGCCGTTGTAAATCACTCTTATTTTAAAGGGTATTATTATTTAATTGAAGCTAATTTAAATGGAGAAAAGGTGTTTTTTGAACACTCTAAATCAATTAAAAAAGGAGTAGCTGTGTTTTTAAGTATCTACTTATAAAACTTCATTAATTTCAAATTTTAAGTCTCTAAACGAAAAATTATCTCCTTTCGTTTTACCAATTAAAAGTTGGCCTATTGGTGTATTGGCAGAGATACAGTAATAATCTATATTTTCGATACGTATTTCGCCTGCGCTAATTGCTATAAAGTAATTTGCATTTGAAGTTATAATTAAACTCCCTAAACTAATTGTGCTACCTGCTTTATTTATATCAATCTTAGATATAATTTCGTTTAATTTTTGAATTTCGGCTAATTGTTGTCCTGCTTTTTCACGTTCAAGTTGTAGCATCGCTCGTCCTGTTTCGTGTTTATCTCCTGAACTGCTTTTAGTCTCAGATAATAATGAGTTTTGAATTTCGACTATTTGGTTTTGAACTGTTTGCAATCTAGCATCAATAAACTCGAGACAGTATCTGTATAGTTTTTGTTTGGTGTCTAGATTATTTATCATCCTTTGCTTCAAATTCTAGTGGTCCAAAATAACCCATTTGTCTTACTATCCAGTTTTTTCTGCCTTGTATATAATTTGTTGCTGGTCGTGCTTTATACACTCTTGGATTTGGTAGTATTGCAGCAATTGCTGCTGCTTCGCTACGCGATAGTTTTGTTGCTGGTTTCTTAAACCAATGTTGTGATGCGGCTTCAGCTCCATAAATTCCATCTCCCATTTCTATACTATTAAGATAGACTTCTA
The DNA here is from genome assembly GCF_014641635.1 of Aquaticitalea lipolytica. Classification (GTDB taxonomy): domain Bacteria; phylum Bacteroidota; class Bacteroidia; order Flavobacteriales; family Flavobacteriaceae; genus Aquaticitalea; species Aquaticitalea lipolytica. The sequence goes on from NZ_BMIC01000004.1 coordinate 168,312, forward strand.
AAATTCGTTCTTTAGACCAAAACACTTCTATTAAAAAGGTGAAATAAGCTTCTAACCCTTTACGAAACCAACTTCTGTGAGGCCATAAAAACACATTTTTGGCTGTCTGTTGAGAAATGGTACTTGCGCCTCTAACTCTTTTTCCAGCTTTATTAAATTCGATAGCTTTTTCAATGGCTTTCATATCAAACCCATTGTGGTTTAAAAAATTCTGATCTTCACTACAAATAACAGCTAGTTTAAGATTTCTTGAAATTTCATCTTTTGATACCCAATCATGTTTTAATACTACCTCTTTGTCATCTTGATACTGTTGCGCACTTCTAATAACCATTAAAGGAGTCATTGGTACAGGAACCCATTTGAAAACTATAACCATGAAAATGGAAAATAAAAACATCCACATTATGGATTTTAAAATAAACTTGAAAAATCGTTTTATCATCTGTTATTTTATTAATTGTGCTAACTCTTTTCCTATTGTGCTACCAATTGCAATTCCCATTCCTCCTAGTCTAACACCACAAAACACATTGTCGCTTAATTGTTTTACTATTGGTTTTTTTTGGCTTCCAACTCCCATAATCCCACTCCAACTATAATCAACTTCAAAATCTGTATCTGGCAGAATAGTGGTTTTTAAAAGCTCTTCTAATTTGTTTTGAATTAAGGTTGTTTGGGTCATTTCTGTGGTTTCTTCGCCTTTAAAATCGAGATTTCTTCCTCCACCAAATAAAACCCTATTATCTATATTTCTAAAATAATAGTAGCCTTTATCTAAATGAAATGTGCCTTTTATTTGTAAGTCTTTAATGGGTTTGGTTATTAATACTTGAGCTCTAGCTGGCTTTACTTCTTCAGATATTAGCTTTGTTGCAAAACCATTTGTGGTAATAAAAAGCTTGTTGGTTTTTAACTCAAAATAATTTGTTTTTATATGCACCTCATTATTGCTCTCTTGAAAGTTTTCTACTTGTACTGTGTTTAATATTTTTATGCCTTTACTTAAAACTAATTGTGTTAAGGATTCCATCATTTTTCCAGTATCGATTTGACCTTCAAATGAATTATAACAATAGTTTTCTTTTATATTTTTAAAGTTAAAGCTGTTGCTTTTTAATGTGAATACATCATCTTTAAAGAGTGGAAAAAGTAATGAGTTAATTCGTTCTCGTTGTGATATACAATAGTTGTAAAATTCGTCATCTTTGTTAGAAAACAACTCATAGCCTCCTAATTGTTGGTATTCTATTGCTTTGTCCGAAAGTGTTTGACGCAATAATAACAAACCATCAAATCGTTTTTTTACAAGTTCTAAAACCTCTTCTTCGGTATGTGAATTTAAATCATCTAGTATTTCACTCAAACTTCCAAAACATGCAAATCCAGCATTTTTTGTGCTTGCGCCTTGTGGCAACACACCTCTTTCCAACACCAATATTTTAGCCTTCGGATAACGTTCTTGTAAATGTAATGCGCAGTTAAGACCAACTATTCCACTACCTACAATTGTAAAGTCTACATTTGTTAGCCAAGATTTTATTTCCCAATAACTGAACATCATTTATGAGTAAGGTACTAAAATTTGTGCTAATATATTGCTTTTAACAATTGCTCACACACTAGAATAATAATTGTATTAGCGAATTTATACTTTCGTCTTTAAGAACCATTTTCCCGTTAACATTTAAGGTTTTCTCTGTATTTAAATTTCCTTCAACTTTAAGAGTTAACAGCTTTTCTAAATAGGAGTTAATTATTGGAAAGTGATTCTGATCTTGTAACTTTTTAAAATCTACATCCAATAAAAAAAACTGCGGATTTGTAACTTCTAACTGGGTTGGGCTTTTATTAAAACTAGTACTTGCATGCAGTCCATTTTTAGTAGTGTCTGTCTTTATTTGATACAGAGGAAAGATTTCTTTATTTAGTTTACCATTATTAATAATTGAAGTGCTTTCTAAATAATTATAAAGTTTTGAAGGATTTCCTGAAAGTTGAATATTAATTTCTGGTACTTGTTTTTCAGAAGCGGTTAATGTTTCAACTTTTTCAAAATCATCATTATATTCATAAGTAACAACAGAGTCTATTTGTGTTGTTGATTTTGCCATTTCAATAGCAAAATTACCTTTGTAATAACTGTTAATACTATCTGATTTAATAGTAATGTCTTTGTATATTAATGGTTTACTGTTTTTAGAAACTAATGCATTAAGATAAAATTTTACACTGCTATCGTCAGAAAATTTAGAGTATGTTTTATCGTTGGGAATTTGTAGGTATTCTAGTAATGTGAAATCTCCTTTTAAATTAATTTCTCCATCATTAAAACGAAGCGTTAAAATATCATTGCCTGATAGATATGCTATATGCTCGTCAATATCTTTAAGTTTTGACACTAATACATCTCCTTTTTTAAGTGTCTTATTCTCGATTAAAATATCAATAAATACATCGTCTATATTCTCTTTACTTGGATTATAAACCAACACACATTGATTATCACTAAAAGCAATCTTTAATTTATTGTCTTTGTTTGTGGCAACTATTAGAGTTTGTAAATTTTGGAATTCGGTGATTTTAAGTTCGTTTTTAAGATAGTTCTTGAAACTCTCTTTATCAGAAATATTAAATGATGTAAAAACTGTAGTAGCATTTTTACCTTTTATAGTGTATAAAAAAACATTTGCTGGCAAGGAAAACCCTTTGTCTTTCTTTTCCTTAACTTCTAAAGTATCCTTTTTAGACTTACTGTTTTTGTAATAGTAGATAGGGTGTTTTATAGCATTATACGCTATAGTTTTACCGATTCCATCAATATTTACTTTAATAACTTTATCGGCATTTTTATGAATTGCATTTGTATAAGATTTATAATCTCTATACTTAAAAACACCTTTAAAAATTAAGAGCAGCACACTTATAATTATGGCTGCTCTAATTAGTATTTTTCTTCTCTTCATTAAAGGTTATTTAGAAAAGGTTTCTATAATATTGAATAGATATTTTAAAGCATTTTCTTCAGTTGAAGGAACCTCAATTACCATTTCGGCATCCATTGAATTACCTTTTATTTTAGATGATTTTATATAACCATCTTCAGTGTTGTTTAAAAACCAATTTAGCTTGTCAACCATATCTTTACTCATGTCTTCCATCGGTATTTTTGATGCTAATTGTTTTCCGTTTAAATAGGCTGAATAATTACTATCTAATAATAATTTTTTGTGCTTAGATGATACCTTTGCATCAAATGTGCCTTTAATAATTTTATTCATTTCTAATTCAGACGTTCCAATAAATACTATTCCGTCTTTAATAGCAAAAAAAACATCTAATGGGCTTTGCGGTATTGTTAAAACATAATAACCGTTTTCATAAGTAACTAATTGTTTTTTTATTGAATAGTTTATAAACTTATTAAGAAACCTTGCGTCTTCAGTAGATATCATTAACAAAAAATCTGGTACAGTTTCCGTTTTAGTATTCTCAATCTCTACATACTCATAATCATCATTATACTCATAAGTAGTGTACGTTACATCTCTCTGAGAAATTCCAGATAGTAAAAATAGCATATCACCAGGTAATACTTTAGAAACTGCTTCTTCATCTAATAAAAGTGAAAATAAATCTATTGCTAAACCTGCTTCTTCACCATAACTAGGCATACTGCTATATAGATTTTTCATGAGTTTTGGATATTCATCTAAAGCTGCTTTTGTGCTAATTGAATAACTCATATAGCCTATCATTCTATCTTCATTAATGTATTTTAGAAACTTTTTATTTAGCTTATTAGAAGTCATCTTTTTATAGCTTTCTGCCATTTCATCTGACATTGTATAAGTGGTAATTAATTGCAATTTATCTTTTTCTAAAAATAGCTTAGCTGTTAATCCAGAATCTGCATACATACTACCAAGGTTTAAACCTCCTAGTTGTCTATAGTACATTGAGCCAAATAAATTATCATATATAGAGCTAAAATCACTTATCCAAAGTGTTGCTTCTGCTTTGTCGTCTAGGCTCTTTAAATACGATTTGTTTTGAAGAATTGACTTACTTACTGGTTGTGATAGAAGCTCAATTGCTTTACTCATTGACCATTTTTTAGCAAGCTCTTTCTTTTTTGTGTAGTTTGAGTTATAGTAGTCATTATAATAACTGTAATCTTCTTCATCTTCATCTGTGTCTTCTTCATAAATTTCGGTAGATTCAATTACTGTTTCTTCTATCTCTTCTTCAACCTCTTCAATTTCTACTTCTTCATAAACTTCAGTCGATTCAATTACATATTCTTCTACTTCAACGACTTCTTCTGCTCCATCAATAAACTCTTCATAACTGCTATAGTCTTCAGATTCTAAACCATAACGGTTTATGACTTCTTCATTCTCAAAATAAAAATCATTTGTTGAGCCAATAACCATAATTAAAACAGAGTCGTTCCATACAATTGCTCCATCGTTTTGGTCTTTAAAAGATTTTACTCCATTTTGGTTAACAATTTCTTTATTGTTTTGGTCTTTTAGAAAAGACTCAAACTTATTAACATCCTTTATTGGAATGATAATCGTATTGTAGTTTATACTATCGTTAACTTGAAAAAAATAATGTGAAGATGCTCCTAAATTAAATCCAAAATCTTCTAAGGAGTTATATTTATTTTCTTTTTTAGAAACTTCTTTTAAGATTTCAGCACCAACAAAAGAGTTGTTTAACTCCTCCATAGACATTAGTTGTAGTAAATTATTGCCCTTAATTGTTGCTACTACTACTGCGTCATTTGGAATTTTGGTTGTTGTGTCTTGAGCTATTGCAAATGCAGAAAAGCATAGCATTAAGCTGCATAAAAGTTTTTTCATTTGGTTTGGTTTTGAGGTTATTTTTTTAGTTGAATTTGATTGTTTATATCTCCTTTTCCGTTTATAATATCTATAGCACTAATGCGTTGCATAACTGCTTTTTTTGATTTTGAAACTTTGGCCTGTTGGTTGTTTTGACTGGTTATTTCTTTATCAAATCTGTAAATAACAGTATAAGAAGCATCATCAAAAACCTTCTTGTTTTCTGCCTTGAGCCTGTTGTATTGTTTTTTTACATCACCTGTATAGCTATATTGTCTTTTAAAACTCCCTTTTGAGCTATCAAAAAAATAAGATGATAGAGGTGTTTTGTTTTTTTGTTTACTCCAAACCTCATTCGTCATCTTGTTTATGTTATCGATTTTTTTGAAATCACATTTCACTGAAAACACAAAATTATCGTAATCGGCAGTTTTTTTAATATTAGTAATCCCTTCTGCTTTCTTAAGCTCTAAAACAATATCATCTAATCCGTTTTGTATATCTTCTCTTGATGGTACTTTAAACCCATTAACAGAGTCTAAAAGCATTATTGAAGCTAATTTAGCTTTACTCTTACTCATGTTAAGTGTATATGCCATTGTACCAGAACCGTCACTTTTTAAGTCTACTTCTTCTATAATTTCAAAACAAGATGTAGTTGTGGATATTAAAGTAATTAGTAAACAAAATTTTAAATAGGTAAATATCTTCATTTGATGGCTTTTAAGAATTCAAATATAATGAAGCTTTTTTCTTATAGAAAGAAAAACTCCGAAATTGCTTTCGGAGTTTTTGTGTTAGTCTTCTTGTGGTGCTTGCATTTTAAAGCCTTCCATAAACTTAGTGGTATAATTACCTGCTAAATAATCAGGATGATCCATTAATTGTCTATGAAACGGAATTGTTGTTTTTATTCCTTCAATAACAAACTCATCAAGGGCTCTTTTCATCTTATTGATTGCCTCTTCACGAGTTTGAGCTGTTGTAATAAGCTTTGCAATCATAGAGTCGTAATTTGGCGGAATAGTATATCCAGCATATACGTGGGTATCTAAACGCACACCATGACCTCCTGGAGCATGAAGCGTAGTGATTTTTCCTGGTGAAGGTCTAAAATCGTTATAAGGGTCTTCTGCATTAATACGACATTCAATTGAATGTAAATTTGGTGTATAATTCTTACCAGAAATTGGCACTCCTGCAGCAACTAATATTTGCTCACGAATTAAATCGAAATCAATGACTTGCTCAGTAATTGGATGCTCAACCTGAATACGTGTGTTCATTTCCATAAAATAGAACTTACGGTGTTTATCAACCAAAAACTCAATTGTTCCTGCGCCTTCATAACTTATATATTCTGCTGCTTTAACTGCAGCTAACCCCATATCATTACGCAGCTTATCTGTCATAAATGGTGATGGCGTTTCTTCGGTAAGTTTTTGGTGACGACGTTGTACTGAACAATCGCGCTCTGATAAGTGACACGCTTTACCTGTAGAGTCTCCAACAATTTGAATTTCTATATGGCGAGGCTCTTCAATAAGCTTTTCCATATACATATCATCATTCCCGAATGCGGCTTTAGATTCTTGTCGTGCAGAGTCCCAAGCATCTCTTAAGTTTTCTGCTTTCCAAACAGCACGCATTCCTTTTCCTCCACCACCTGCAGTTGCTTTTAACATCACAGGATACCCTGTTTCTTTAGCAATTTTCTCACAATCTTCAAAAGATGCTATAATTCCATCACTTCCAGGTACACAAGGCACTCCAGCAGCTTTCATTGTGGCTTTAGCTGTTGCTTTGTCACCCATTTTAGAAATCATTTCTGGCGAAGCACCAATAAATTTTATACCATGCTCCTCACAAATTTTTGAAAATTTAGCATTTTCTGATAAAAATCCATAACCTGGATGTATCGCGTCGGCATTTGTTATTTCGGCAGCCGATATAATGTTAGACATTTTTAAGTACGAGTCTTTACTCGCTGGTGGACCAATACAAACTGCTTCGTCAGCAAACTTAACATGTAAGCTTTCTGCATCTGCAGTAGAATATACTGCTACAGTTTTTATGCCCATTTCTTTACAAGTTCTAATAACACGAAGTGCTATTTCACCTCTATTGGCAATTAATATTTTTTTAAACATAACTTTTGGTTTTAAAAATTTCAAATTCCAAGCACCAAATTCCAAATATTGGATTTTGAGATTTGTCTATTGGAACTTTTAAATGGTTATGATGGATCTACTAAAAATAATGGTTGATCGTATTCAACTGGTGATGAATCGTCAACTAAAATTTTAACAATTTTTCCAGATACTTCAGACTCTATTTCGTTGAATAACTTCATTGCTTCAATAACACAAAGCACATCGCCTTCTTTTATAGATTTACCTACCTCAACAAAAACTGGTTTGTCTGGAGATGGTTTACGATAAAAAGTACCTATAATTGGTGATTTTATAGTGATAAATTTAGAATTATCTTCTGATGTTGCTGAAGCCGGAGCAGCTGTTGTTGGTGCTGAAGCTGCAGGCGCAACTGTTTGAGCTACTGGAGCACTCATTGGTATTTGCTGAACAAATGTTGTAGTGTCTCTTTCTTCTCCACCAGTTTTAATGGTTATCTTTATGTCATCCATCTCTAATTTAACCTCACTTGCTCCTGACTTGGCTACAAACTTGATTAAGTTTTGAATTTCTTTTATATCCATAATTATTAATTTTAGTTGTTGTTATTGTTAGTTATTGTTTAGGAATTATAGGCCCAAGTTAAATAAATTGAACCCCAAGTAAAACCTCCTCCAAAGGCCGCAAAAATTAATTTGTCTCCTTTTTTGAGTTGAGATTCATAATCGTGTAATAGTAATGGTAAAGTTGCAGATGTTGTGTTTCCATACTTATGAATATTCATCATAACTTTACTCTCTTCTAGCTCTATTCTGCTTGCGGTAGCATCAATTATTCGTTTATTAGCTTGGTGTGCAACTAACCAAGCTATATCTTGTTTAGTAAGATTATTTCTATCTAATATTCTTTCAGCTACATCTGCCATATTAAAAACAGCATTTTTAAATACGGTTTTTCCGTCTTGAAACACATAATGTTTTCCTTCAGAAACGGCTTCTGGAGTAGATGGGTAAGATGAACCACCATAAGTAGCTTGTAAAAATTCTCTTCCTCCACCATCACTTCTTAAGAGCTCATCTTGTAATCCGAAGCCTTCTTGATTAGGCTCAAATAATGCTGCTCCAGCTCCATCACCAAAAATAATGCATGTGGCTCTATCTTTATAATTAATCATTGACGAATTTTTATCGGCTCCAATTAATAAAACTTTCTTATATCTTCCAGAAACTATGTAACTAGAAGCGACAGACATTCCGAATAAAAAACTAGAACATGCAGCCTCCAAATCGAAAGAAAAAGCATTAACAGCTCCAATATTTGTTGCTGTATATGCTGCTGTACTTGCGGCTTTCATGTCTGGTGTTGCTGTTGCAACAATAACTAAATCTATTTCTTTGGGATCTAATCCTGTCTTGTCGATTAGATTTTGAGCGGCTTTAATAGCTAAAAAGGATGTTCCTTTTCCGTCTTCTTTAAGAATTCTTCGCTCTTTAATTCCTGTTCTGGTGGTTATCCATTCGTCATTAGTATCGACTAAGGTTTCCAATATTTGGTTTGTCAATACATACTCTGGTACATATCCACCTATAGCAGTAATTGCAGCAGTGATTTTACTCATTATTTTATATTAATTTGACCGAAAATCGATTAAAATTCGCAAAAAAGCAGTGAATTTTAGTCTAATTTAAACAAAATTGGTCTAATTTGATGCAAAGTAAGTTGTTTTTAAGACTTTCAAAAATTAATCATAAAAAAAACGCTCAATTATGAGCGTTTTATTATATGCGTGCATAATAATTATGCTAAGTTTTCTTCTTTTTCAGAGTTATCTATAAGCACTTGACCTCTATAATAAAGTTTCCCTTCGTGCCAATGAGCTCTGTGGTATAAGTGTGCTTCTCCTGTTGTAGGACACGTAGCAATCTGAGGAACAGTTGCTTTATAATGTGTTCTTCTTTTATCTCTTCTAGTTTTAGAAATCTTTCTTTTAGGATGTGCCATTTTATATAATTATTTATCCGTTAATAGTTTTTTTAATGTATTCCAACGAGGATCAATTTCCTCTGTCTTTTCTTTTTCTTCTAAACCTTTTGGGCTTAACTCTTCTAACTTTTTAAGTATATCTGATTGTAATGTTCCGTCTGCAATACCTGGGTGAATACGTTTTGCAGGTAATGACAATACAATTAACTCATATATATATTGTGCTACATTAACCTCATACTCTCCATGTGGTATAATAAGGATGTCTTCGTTTTCGTCATTATACTCTTCACCAAACTTAACAACTAAATCAAAATCTGTTTTTATTTTTTGATTATAAGGCTCGTTTGTTGTGTCACAATTTACATTAACCATCCCTGAAGCTTGAAAATGTAACTCTAAAAGCGTGGTCTTTTTTTCAAAACCTAAATCTACTTTAATGTTTACATCATTAAACTCATCATACTCAAAATGTTCAAAGAACTTATTATCAATTTGATAATCAAAATGGTGCTTTCCTAATTTTAAACCTACAAACTGTATGTTGTACTCTTTTAAAGGCTTCATGGTCGCATTCATTTTGAGCCTGCAAATATATAAAATTTTTCTTTATTAAAAAGGTGTTATCAACAAAAAATGTTTATATCTTTTTAGAGGCTGTTTTTAAAGGGTTTTTTGATATTTTTTTATACTCTTTTCTGTTTTTAAAAACCTGAATTGCTGTAAAAACAGCTTCTTTAAATGAGCTTTCGTCAGCAATTCCCTTGCCAGCAATTTCAAAAGCTGTACCATGGTCTGGTGAGGTTCTTACTTTAGATAGGCCTGCTGTGAAATTTACACCTTCTCCAAATGTGATTGTTTTAAAAGGAATTAATCCTTGGTCGTGATAGGATGCTATAATAGCATCAAAGTTTTTGTAATTTTTAGAACCAAAAAAACTGTCTGCAGAATATGGACCATAAACTAATTTCCCTTTTTCTCTTATTTTCTCAAGTGTTGGCTTAACAACTTTATCGTCTTCTTCTCCTATAACACCATTATCTCCTGCGTGTGGATTAATCCCTAAAATTGCAATTCTTGGCTTATTTATTTTAAAGTCTTTAACTAGTGATTCGTAAACAGTTTCTACTTTTTCTGTAATTAATTTAGGGGTAATATGTTTTGCAACATCTTTAACAGGAACGTGATCGGTTAAAAGCCCAACCTTTAACTCGTCTGTTACCATAAACATGAGGCTTGTTCCACCAAGCTCTTTGGCTAAATAATTTGTGTGTCCTGGAAATTTAAATGAGTCTGATTGAATAGTAAGTTTGTTAATTGGTGCTGTTACCAAAACATCAATAGCATCGTTCTTTAATGCTTCTGTGGCTTTTTCTAATGATTTTACTGCGAGTTGTCCTATAAATTGATCCTCTTTTCCAAACTCAATATTTACATTGTCTTTCCAAACATTAAACACATTTACTTTTCCTTCAACTACTTGATTAATATCATTAATTCCGTGAAAATTAATAGAGCTGTTAAAGTGTTTTTTTAAAAAGGACATGGTTTTAATAGAAGCGAAGATTATTGGAGTACAAAATTCTAGCATTCGAGAATCTTCAAAAGTTTTTAAAATGATTTCTGTTCCAATACCATTTAAATCGCCTACCGAAATTCCAACTTTAATATATTCTTCTTTTTTCATTAAAACCTTATCTTTGTGTATATTTTACTATCGCAAATTTAACCATTTATTCGACATTATGTTTACTGGAATCATTGAAGATTTAGGAGTTATCACAAATTTAGTTTCCGAACAAGACAATCTTCATCTAACTTTAAAAAGCATTATAACCCCAGAACTTAAAATCGACCAAAGTGTGTCGCATAATGGTGTTTGCTTAACAGTTGTTGCTATAGATGGACTCAACTATACGGTTACTGCTATTAAAGAGACTCTTAACAAAACTAATTTAGGCTCTTTAAAGGTAAAGGATATTGTAAATCTGGAGCGCGCAATGAAACTTGGCGATAGACTTGATGGCCATATTGTACAAGGCCATGTAGACCAAACTGCTATTTGTAAATCTATTGATTCTCAAAAAGGAAGTTGGATATTTACTTTTGAATATGATGCTTCATTAAATAATATAACAATTGAAAAGGGCTCTATAACTGTTAATGGTGTGAGTTTGACTGTTATTAATTCTGAAAGAAACCAATTTAGCGTGGCAATTATTCCATATACTTTTGAGCACACAAATTTTAAGTTATTTAAAACTGGAGATATAGTCAATCTTGAATTTGATGTATTAGGGAAATATGTTCAAAAGCTACATAGTCTACAAAACTAGGCTTGACTATTTTTAACCGATTTAGCTTTTCTGTAAACTCCAAATGCTAAAGCCAATATTATAAGTATAGGCAAGCTACCATCAATAGGTAACCCTGGAGGTGGTGGTGGCGAAGGAGGAGGAGGCTCAACTCCTTGAGCGGAACATACAAAACTTATTAATACAAATAAGATTGAGGCTAAAATTTTCTTGTTTTGTATTCTCATTTTTATAAAAATGTATAATAAGCAAAAAACCGAAATAATAAATGAGAAAAAATATTTTTTTAAAAAATTTCTGTCAACAAAATTATAATTAAAATCCCTCACTTAAATAAAATAGTTCTTTGACTTGAAATATACTTTATAAAACAAATATATATAAATTTGTCTTAAAAAAGATATTTTAATTTTTAATTTGAAAATTCTAATTAAAACCAAACGTATTAATTAATAGCGTTTTATCAAATACACCTTCTTAGTTTTTATTCTGTTTTTAACTTATTGCTAGTTACGAAAATAATTACATAACGGTTTTATTTCAGTAAAATTATCTTAGATTTTATATTAAAAAACAGTATTAAGTCAGATAAAAACAAAAAAATCGTTTCAAACTAATGAAACGATTTATATTCTGTGGTCCCACTTGGGCTCGAACCAAGGACCACCTGATTATGAGTCAGGTGCTCTAACCAACTGAGCTATGGGACCGAAATTGGCTGCAAATCTAATATTAATTTTAAAACTCTACAAGAATTTTATTTCTTAATATCTTGACATAATTCAATAAGAACACCATTGGTAGTTTTAGGATGTAAAAATGCAACCAGCTTATTGTCGGCTCCTTTTTTAGGTGTTTTGTTTAATACCTGAAACCCTTCTTTAGATAACCTTTCTATTTCTTCTTCAATATTATCGACAGCAAAAGCAATATGGTGAATACCTTCTCCCTTTTTTTCTATAAATTTAGCAATTGGACTATCTGTACTTGTTGCTTCCAATAATTCTATTTTATTGGGTCCTGCCTTAAAAAAAGAGGTTTTTACGCCTTCGCTTTCAACAGCTTCAATTTTATAATGTTTTTTACCAAATAACGCTGTAAACAATTCATTAGACTCATCTAAATTTTTAACAGCAATCCCAATATGTTCTATTTTTTTCATATTTACTTCCCACAAAAGTGGGAATCACTTTTAAATTCAACTTTATACTTTCAAAAGTACAATATTCCTTAAATATGCTCTATTTTTGCAGCTGAAAAGCTATTGCTTTAGGCTTTTATTTATTAATTTTAAGTCCTTTAGAATATTAAAGGCGTAAAAAAGTTTGTTTTGGAAGAAAGTCACAGACAGAAAAAAATAGGTGGAATTTTACAACAAGATTTAGTTGAAGTGCTACAAGGTGCTGCAACTAAAGGTGGATTGAGAGGTATTATTATTTCGGTGAGTAAAGTAAATGTTACTGCAGACTTATCGATTGCAAAGGTGTATTTGAGTATTTTTCCGAATAAAGAAGGTGCTGAGTTGTTGAAAGGCATTCGATCTAACACGCCATTAATTCGTCATGAATTAGCACAACGAACCAAAAATCAACTTCGAAGAATGCCAAATTTAGAGTTCTTTATTGATGACTCTTTAGAATATATTGAGCGTATTGACAAGTCATTAAAAGGAGAGGATAATCCAATTAAAGATGCTAACCTGTTAGATAAGCGTAAAAAGTCGTAATTAGCTTAAAATAAAATCTTCAACCTATGCGCTATATATTGAATCTCTGTTCTCTTATTTAAGTATAAACATGAATTTTTCACTATATATAGCCAAGCGTTATTTATTTACTAAAAGCAGTAGTAACGCTATTAATATTATGACTGTTATCGCTGTTTCGGGAGTAATTGTATCTGCAGCAGCTCTTTTTATTGTGCTTTCGGGTTTTGCGGGTTTAAAGGACTTTAGCTTACAATTTTCTTCTTATGTAGATCCAGATTTAAAGATTGCTCCTTCTCAAGGTAAATCGTTTGTTTATACTGAAAACGATTCCGTCAAGCTTAATTCTATAGATGGTATTGCTAGCTATTCAAAAATTATTGAAGAACGTGTTATTCTGGAATTTGATGACAAGCGAAAATTAGCAACCATAAAAGGTGTTGACAAAAATTACAATAAAGTCACTTCTATCGACTCCATGATTGCACAAGGTGGTTGGTTTGAGAACGATACAGATCAAGTGGTTTCTGGCTGGGGAATTTCTAACAATTTATCATTTGGTGTTTTAGATTATGCTAAAAGCCTAACTATTTATGTTCCGAAACCAGGAAAAGGTCAAATAAGCTCTTTTAAAAGTGTTTATAATTCTGTAAATGCAATTAATGTTGGTGTGTTTCAGATTAATGAAGAGCTAGATAATGAGTATGTGTATGCCGATATTAATACTGCAAAATACTTACTAAATTATAAACATAATCAGATTAGTGGTATTGAGCTAAAATTAAAAGAAAATGCCGATGAGGCTCTTGTAAAAGAAGCTATTGAAAACGCGTTTGGTAATCGTCTTGTAGTGAAAAACAGAATTCAATTAAACGATTCGCTTTATAAAATGTTGAATACAGAAAATTTAGCTGTTTACTTGATTTTTACTTTGGTAATTATTATTGCTTTATTTAATGTAATTGGTGCTTTAATTATGATGATATTAGATAAAAAAGGCTCATTACACACGCTTTTTAATCTTGGAGCAACTACAAAAGAAATTAAAAGAATATTTTTTCTTCAAGGAAGTTTAATGTCTGTTTTAGGAGGAATTATTGGAACAACTATAGGTTTTGTTATTGTATTGCTTCAGAAACAATTTGAGCTAGTAATGATTACTCCTTCACTACCTTATCCTGTGACTATTGAAATTATGAATATTTTTCTGGTGCTAATTACTATAACTGTGTTAGGATTAATAGCATCTAAAATAGCGTCAGGAAGAATTAGTGAGACATTAGTAAGAAGCTAATTTTTAAGCAAACTCATACCCAGAAAACACTTCTAAAACCTCATCGAAGGCAGCAAACACATCAACAGAATCATCGCTTGTTACCATTTTCATTCTGTATTCCTTAAAGTTTGGAATGCCTTTGAAATAGTTTGTATAATGGCGTCTTGTTTCAAAAACACCTAGTTTTTCACCTTTCCAATCTATAGACATTTGTAAATGTCTGCGAGCAGCATCAACACGCTCTTCTAAACTTACTGGAGCCAAATGCTCACCTGTTTTAAAAAAGTGTTTTACTTGTTTAAAAAACCAAGGGTTACCAATGCTTGCGCGACCAATCATACAGCCATCTAAACCATAAACATCACGCATTTCCATTGCTCTTTCAGGCGAATCAACATCACCATTTCCAAACACAGGAATATACATACGCTGATTGTTTTTAACTTCTGCTATTGGTTTCCAGTCTGCATCACCTTTATACATTTGTGCTCTTGTGCGACCGTGAATAGAAATTGCTTTACAACCAACATCTTGAAGACGTTCGGCAACTTCGACAATCCGAATAGAATCGTGATCCCAACCTAAACGGGTTTTTACAGTTATTGGTAAGTGGGTACGCTTTACCATTTCTTCAGTAAGCTTTACCATTAAGTCGATATCTTTTAAGATTCCTGCTCCAGCGCCTTTACAAACCACTTTTTTAACAGGACACCCAAAATTTATATCTATAATATCTGGATTCGATTTTTCAACAATATCAACAGTCTGTAGCATGCTGTCTAGTTCAGCTCCAAAAATTTGAATGCCTACAGGTCGTTCTTTTTCGTAAATATCAAGTTTCATAACGCTTTTTGCAGCATCACGAATTAAGCCTTCACTAGAGATAAATTCGGTGTAAACAACATCTGCACCTTGTTCTTTGCATAACGCTCTAAAAGGTGGATCGCTAACGTCTTCCATTGGTGCTAAAAGCAATGGAAAGTCTGGAAGTTGTATGTCGCCTATTTTTACCATTATTGTTTTAAATATTTTGCAAAAGTATTGAAATTGATAGAATTATCTAGAATTTTAAATCTACTTCAATTTGTTTACCGTTTCTATCTACTATTACTTTAGTGCTATCGCCTTCATTAAATACCGATAGCGCTCGCATATAACTCATCATATCTACAATTGTGCTATCGCCTAATTTAATTACAATATCCCCTTTTTGTAATCCTGCTTTTTGAGCTGGTTTATCTTCGCTTACGCCATCAATTCGCATACCTTTTCCATCAAACATATAATCTGGTATAACGCCTAATCCAACTTTAAATCGAGGTGTTTCTTCACTTTCGTTTTTGGTTTTTCTGAATTGTAATTTTCCTGCTTTATCTAAATCGGAAATTACATCAAAAATATAATTAGAAATAGCCTCCATCCCTTCATAATTCAACTTATCGGAATCATCGCCTGGTTTATGATAATCTTCATGTTGACCTGTGAAAAAATGCAGCACAGGAATATCACTCAAATAAAACGATGTGTGGTCAGATGGGCCAACACCAGATTCTTTTTCTATTAACTTAAACCTCGTATTATTTGCCATTAATGATTGCTTAAAACGTGGAGAAGTACCAACACCATAAACAGCCAATGTACTATCGGCTTTTAAGCGTCCAACCATATCCATATTTATCATATAGTTAGCTTTCTTAATATCGATTGTTGGATTTTTTACAAAGTAATTACTCCCTAAAAGCCCCATTTCTTCTCCTGAAAAAGCCATAAATAAGTAATTGTTACTCTTGTTTGCGTTTTTCAACTTACTAATTAAGTCTAACATCACAGCAACTCCACTAGCATTGTCATCTGCTCCATTATGAATAGCCTTTTCTTTTCCTCTATATAATGAACCTTCGCTACCAAAACCTAAATGATCATAATGCGCTCCAATAATAATAGTCTGTTCTGCATTATTATTTATAAAACCCAAAATGTTTGTTCCTGTAATTGTGCTGTCTTCAGCCATAATTACGTAAGACACTTCGCTATGAGGATCTGTTTTTGGTTTAAAGCTAAATGTTTGAAAAAAGCCATTAGTTCCTTTTGGCTCAAGGCCTAAATCTTTAAATCGTTTAGAGATATATTCTGCAGCTTCTTGTTCGCCTTTAGTTCCTGTTTCTCTACCTTCATACGCATCTGAAGCCAAAACAGCAATATCTTCTTTTATTGTAATTGCTTTTGTTGAATTGTTTTTACATGATGTTAGAATCATCAAAAAAAGTAAGACATATATTGTTTTCATTTCTAAAGTATTAATTTTACACAAAATTAGGTAATATTTATATAAACCAGATCAAATGCCTACAACTACATATTTAGATTTTTACTAATTTGATAATATTGGCATCGCATCTGACATAAAAAACAAATAATAAATTACAGATGAAATACATTGTATCACTTTTAATAGCTTTTTCATTCATTTCTTGTAAAAATGAAAAAGAACTTAATGCTCATAAAAGCAATTCGGTTGAAGAAACCTCATCAAATTCATTAATTTTTCCTGAAGAGAAACATTTTAAATCTATTAAACAAATCACTTTTGGTGGTGATAACGCTGAAGCGTATTGGAGTTTTGATGATAAGCAAGTTGTATTTCAATCTAATAACACTAAATGGAATGTGAGTTGTGATCAAATGTTTTTAATGAATGTAGGTGAAACTTTTGAAAACAAAATACCTCCTATGTTAAGCACGGGAAAAGGTCGTACAACATGTTCTTATTTTTTGCCTGATAACAAGCATATTATTTATGCTTCAACACATTTAGGGGGCGAAGCTTGTCCTGAAACTGCACAAAAAAAAGATGGAAAATACATTTGGCCAATTTATGATACTTACGACATTTTTGTGGCTGATTTAAATGGTAATATTACTGCACAACTAACTAACGAAATTGGTTATGATGCCGAACCAACAGTATCTCCAAAAGGTGATAAAATTGTATTCACGTCTACGCGAAATGGCGATTTAGATTTATACACGATGAATATAGATGGAAGCGATGTGAAACAAATTACGTTTGAGCTTGGTTATGATGGAGGCGCTTTCTTTTCACCAGACGGAACCAAGCTTATATTCCGTTCGTCACGTCCAAAAACTGAAGGTGAAATTGCTGAATATAAAGAATTATTAAGCCAAGGATTAGTGCAACCAACTAACATGGAGCTTTATATTTGTAATGCTGATGGAAGTGATTTGCGACAGTTAACTAATCTTGGAAATGCAAATTGGAGCCCTTTCTTTTTACCTGATGGAAAACGTGTGATTTTTTCTTCAAATTTTGAAGCAGAGCGTGGTTTTCCCTTTAATTTATATATGATTGGTATCGATGGAAAAGGATTAGAACGTGTTACACATAGCGAAACTTTTGATGCGTTCCCTGTGTTTTCTAACGATGGTAAAAACCTAATTTTCTCTTCTAATAGAAATAATGGAGGAGGTAGAGATACCAACTTATTTATTGCTGAATGGCGCGACTAGCGTTATTCTGAAATTAAATAATTGAGACACCGATTTGTTTATTGCTAAGAGTAAAGACTAAAACTATTGTTTTTTCTCTAAACGGTCTGTTTCTTGTTGACTACTTGAACGCTGATTTGTACTTAAATTTGTGTTTCCAAACTTATATCTAAATCCTAATTTAATAAAACGCGTGTCTAGGTTAGTGTGACTAGTGCTAGATTGATTTAAGTAATTAATTGAAGTATTAAAGTCTTGTCGGTTAAACAAGTCTGAAATAGACAAAGACAGTGTTCCGTTTTTCTTTAATATACTTTTAGAAAGCGACAAATCAGACATCAATACATCATCAGATTGAGTAAAACCTTGGGTGTTTTTAGAGGCATAAATTATCGACAAATTAGCCGAAAGACTTTTGTCCTTTAAAAAGGTAACGTTCTGGCTTGTTTGGCTAAAGTTTGCCCACTGACTTCTTGTTACAAACTCATTATCAAAAACGTCTTCGTCTTTTGTGTTATAAAAAGACGTTACAAAATACACTGACCAACGCTCTGTCATGTTAAAATAGGCTATAAAATCAAAGCCATATTCTGTAGTTTTATTAATGTTTACTGGCGTATATGTTAATATGTTATTGGTGTTGTCTTGTCGAGGTAATTCAAAAATATTATTGTCGCTCTTTTTGTAATAAGCTTCTATTGTAAAAATATTTTTATAGAAAGTGGTTCCTACTGTAGTATGATTAACAAATACTGGTTGAAGGTTTGGATTACCTGTAACAATTGTATTGTCATTTAAAAAAAACTGAAACGGATTTAAACTTTGGTAATCTGGTCTAACAATACTTCTTTTATATTTTAAAGAAAATGAAAGATTGTCTGATACATTATAAGAAAGGTTGGTAGTTGGAAACCACTCTAAATAGTCTTGTGTGTTTGTAATATTGTTAGCTACAGAAAACCCTTTAAGATTGGTTTGCTCTGCTCTAATTCCAACATTTAAGCTTAATTTTTCCCAATCTTTAGTAAAGTTTACATAAGCGGCATAAATGTCTTCATCGTAATTAAAAGCATCAGAATTGTTAAGATCAAGTGTTTCAACTCCATTAGAGATATTAAACCTTGTAATGTCACTATTTGTTTTAATGTTTGATGCCTTTGCGCCAATTTCTAAAACAGAGGAGTCACTTGTTGGTAACGTATAATCTGCTTTAGCTGTAAAAATTTCTGTGTCCTGATTACTATCTGTTCTAAATGCTGTTGATTGTATAAATGCATCATTATTATCATAATAATTACTTAATACATTTTGATCTCTTTTGTAGTTATAAGTAGTGTAATGCGTATTAACAGCTAATTTTTCTCCTGCTTTTTTAAACTTGTGTACATAGTCTAAATCGAAACCAAGATTATACTTATCATCATTTGATAAATTGTTTGCATCAAAATAATAGTCTAAATTTTGATTAGAGTCTAAAACATTAGTATTATTTATAATATTATACTTAAAATATGGCATCCATAGGGAGCTTGTCGATAAACTTAATGTGTTGTTTTCGTTTATCGAATAATCAAAATTAAAGTTTAGATTATGTGTTTTAGACCAAGTTGTCCTATTGATTAAAGAATTAAAAATTTGGTCTACATCATTATTGGTGTCTAAATAATTAATTTCATCCCTTTGAAACCTATCAATCTTACTGTCATTATAAGTGTAATTTGCAAAAAAGTTGATTTTGTCAGATTTAAAAAAGTGACTCATTCCTGCTTCATAACGTGGATAAATTCCTTGAGTAAAATTTGTAAATACATTGCCTCTGTATCCTGTTACTAAATTTTTACTCATTACAATGTTTATAACTGCTCCGCTTTCTGCATCATATTTTGAAGAAGGATTAGTAATAACCTCTACTGATTTTATAGAGTTTGCTGAAGAACCTTCGAGTAACTGAACCAACTCGTCATTAGTTAAATGTACTTTTTTATCGTTTATATAAACCGTTGGTGTTGAGTTTTTAACCTGAATACTATTATCCATTACCAAAATTCCAGGCGTGCTTTTTAAAACCTGAAACATATTTCCTTCAATTAATGCGGTGTTTTCTATGTTAAACACTAATCTGTCTGCTTCTTTTTTTAGTGTTGGTCTTTTAACAACCACATTTATTTGGTCTAAAGCTTGAGCAGACTCTTCAAGTGTAATTTGCTTTAAGTCAATATTGCTGCCATCTATTGCTAAATCTTTTGTGAAGTCTTTAAATCCTAAAAAACTAATAACAATTCTATAGTTGCCAGGTTCGATGTTTTTTAATGCAAAAAAACCGTTTTCATCTGTTGAAACTCCATTGTAATTACTAGTTTCTGAATCTATTGTCTTTAACAACAAAACATTAGCATAAGCAATAGGCGCGTTTTGTTCATCTATAACTTGTCCAGAAATCGTATGGTTTTGAGAAAATCCAGAAAGTGAAACAAATAAAAAGCATAATAAACTGTAACTAAAAACTCTATTCATTGTAAATTTTGGTTTGACACGCAATATACTATTTGTTTCAGACTTAATTTTATAGTTTATCCGCATTTTATCGATTTTTTGAGAAAAATAAAATCTCTAAAAAGCTCAATATTTGCGTTATATTTGCACAATCTTTAGATTGAAGAAAAAGGTTTATGAAGCATATTAGAAATTTTTGCATTATTGCGCATATTGATCATGGTAAAAGTACTCTTGCTGACAGGTTGTTAGAGTTTACGGGCTCTATTACAGATAGAGAAAAGCAAGACCAGCTACTTGATAATATGGATTTAGAGCGTGAACGTGGTATAACCATCAAGTCTCACGCTATCCAAATGGAATATACATACAAAGGCGAACAATATACTTTAAACCTTATTGACACTCCAGGTCACGTTGACTTTAGTTACGAAGTTTCTCGATCTATAGCTGCTTGTGAAGGTGCATTATTAATTGTTGATGCTGCTCAGAGTATTCAGGCGCAGACAATTTCTAACCTTTATTTGGCTTTAGAAAATGATTTAGAGATAATTCCTATACTTAATAAAGTGGATTTGCCAAGCGCTAATCCAGAAGAAGTTACTGATGATATTGTCGATTTATTAGGATGTGATCCTTCTGAAATTATTCATGCAAGTGGTAAAACTGGTTTTGGTGTAGATAATATTTTAGAAGCTATTATTGAGCGCGTTCCTTCGCCAAAAGGGAATGTAGACGAACCTTTACAAGCATTAATTTTCGATTCAGTTTACAATCCGTTTAGAGGTGTTGAAACTTATTTTAGGGTTATTAATGGCTCTATAAAGAAAAATCAGCTTATAAAATTTATTGCTACTGGTAAAACGTATAATGCTGATGAAGTTGGAACTTTAAAGCTTAAACAATTTCCAAGACAGGAAATAAAAGCAGGTGATGTTGGCTATCTTATTACAGGAATTAAAGAAGCAAAAGAAGTAAAAGTTGGAGATACAATTACTGATGCAAAAGACCCAACCAAAAATGCAATTGGAGGTTTTGAAGATGTAAAACCAATGGTTTTTGCTGGTATTTATCCTGTTGATACTGAGGATTATGAAGAGCTTCGTGCCTCTATGGAAAAATTACAACTTAACGATGCGTCTTTGGTTTTTATTCCTGAAAGTTCTGCGGCATTAGGTTTTGGTTTTCGTTGTGGATTTTTAGGAATGTTGCACATGGAAATCATTCAAGAGCGTTTAGAGCGTGAATTTGATATGACTGTGATTACAACGGTTCCTAACGTGTCGTATCATGCTTTTACCAAAAAACATGTTGACGAACCTATAATTGTGAATAACCCTTCTGACCTTCCTGATCCTTCTGGATTAGATCGTGTTGAAGAGCCTTATATTAAAGCCACCATTATTACTAAAGCTGATTTTGTTGGTAATGTGATGTCGTTATGTATTGATAAGCGTGGTGTGATAACCAATCAAACCTATTTAACAACTGAACGTGTTGAGCTTACCTTTGATATGCCATTGGCAGAAATTGTATTCGATTTTTACGACAGATTAAAAACTGTTTCTAAAGGATATGCGTCTTTTGATTATTCACCTATAGGGATGCGAGTTTCAAAATTAGTTCGTGTTGACATTTTATTAAACGCTCAACCTGTTGATGCTCTTTCATCATTAATACATGCTGATAGCGCACAAAATATTGGGAAAAAAATGTGCGAGAAATTAAAAGAGCTTATTCCTCGTCAACAATTTGATATTCCAATTCAAGCTGCAATTGGTGCAAAAATAATTTCTAGAGAAACCATTAAAGCGCTTCGTAAAGATGTAACAGCTAAGTGTTATGGTGGAGATATTTCTCGTAAACGTAAACTACTAGAAAAACAGAAAAAAGGTAAAAAACGTATGCGACAAGTAGGAAACGTTGAGATTCCTCAAGAGGCATTTATGGCTGTATTAAAGTTAAACGATTAGATTTTTTCTACATCAAAAGGCTTTCCTAAATACACTAGCTTCCATCCTTTAGCAAAAGTTTCTGTGTCTTTATCAATATTAGATATGATGTGAAGTTCGCCAGATGGGTCTTTTAAAAACAAAGCTATGTTGTCTTTGTCTTTTTCAGATTTAATTATTAGGCTATTGAAATGCTCTTTGTCTTTAATATTTATTTCATGAATTGCAGGGTACTTTCTTGTAACTTCTGCTAAAGAAATAAAATCGTCTGTTTGAAGAAATATACCTTGCTTTAGAGTGTGATTAGGATCACTTAATTCCTCACGTGTTACTAGTCTAAATGCTCCGTTTTCACCAAAATCTTTTCCAAACTTATTGATGGCAAAGGTGTTAATATCTGAATTTCCAGTTAAAGCAATTAAATAACCAACATCACTTAACTCAATGTTATCTTCTAAAGAGTCTGAATATATATTCGAATTTATAGCTTCTAAACCTAATTCTTTAGCTTTTAAAATATTGGTTTGGTTGTTGTCTATTAAAACAACATGTCTATCATTTTTTTCTAAATAATCACCAATTAACCTTGAAGCTTTGGTGGCTCCAATAATTAAAATTCCGTTAGATTGTTTTAAGAATACACCAACAATTTTAGCGAAAAATCTTGCTGTTGTTGCGTTAAATAATACTGTACCAAGCACTATCATAAATACGAGTGGTGTAATATATTCTGCGCCTGCAACACCTTCTTTAGCTAATTTTAGCCCAAATAAAGACGCAATACCTGCTGCAACTATACCACGAGGTCCAACCCAGCTTATAAACAAACGTTCATTAAGTTTTAATGAAGAATTATAAGTGCTTAAAAACACACCTATTGGTCTTAAAATAAAAACAACAACAGAAAATAGTACTACTGTGTTCCAATTATAAATAAGTAGCAAATCTTCCATATTAATATTTGCGGCAAGTAAAATAAACAGTATTGATATTAAGAGTACACTTAGTGATTCTTTAAAATATAGAAGTTCTTTTAAATATGGAGAATTAGAGTTTCCTAAAACCATTCCCATAACAACTACAGCTAATAAACCAGATTCGTGTGCAAAACTATCAGATAAGACAAAAACCCCTAAAACCGAAGCTAGCGCAAAAACATTTAATAGATAATGCGGAATTAGCCTCTTATTGATTGCAAAATTGAGTCCGTGAGCAAAAGTAAAACCAAAAGTGGTTCCAAATAAAACAATTTTACCAAATTCAATCATGGCTGTTTTAGTAAACTCTCCACCTCCTCCAACACTTATAAATTCAAACACTAATACTGCAACAAGCGCTCCTATTGGGTCGATTAAAATACCTTCCCATTTTAAAACCGCAGATACATCTGGTTTTAACGGTATATTTCGTAAAATTGGCGTTATAACCGTTGGTCCTGTTACTATAATTAATGCCGAAAAGAGGTAGGACATTTCCCAGCTTAAATAAAATATATAGTGAGCTGCTACCGATGCTCCAAAAAATGTTACAACAGAACCAACTGTAATTAGTTTAGTAATTACTGGCCCAACATTTTTTATTTCTTTAAGTCGAAGCGTTAATCCACCTTCAAAAAGAATAATACTAATTGCAAGAGAAACAAAATAGAATAAACTTTCACCTGGAAATAAACCTTCTTCTCCATTCCAAATTGGTTCAATCCATTTTGTGTGGTCTTCAGATAAATACTCAGCTGCAATAGGGCCTACTAATAATCCTATTAATATTAAGGGTAGAATTGCTGGTATTTTAAACTTCCACGCAACCCATTGTGCCAATATACCCAAAATGATAATTCCTGCTAATTCTAACATAGTTTAGTTGTGGTTCTTTTTTAACTCTTGAAAGATAGTAAAGTTATTTTTGTTGAATATAAATCATTCATAAATTAATCTTACTAAGTAAAATTAAAATGGGAAAAAATAAGGTATAATAAAAGATGCAGCTAACCATATAATTAAATTAAGAGGTGTTCCAAATTTTAAAAAGTCGTTGAATTTATAATTTCCTGGCGCATATACCATCGTATTTGTTGGGTAACTCATAGGTGTCATAAACGTAAGTGAACACGCAAACATTACCGCAACCAAAAAGGGACGTTCGCTTATTTCCATGATGGATGATAAGCTAATTACAACTGGTGTTAGTAATGCGGCTGTTGCTTTACTAGAAATAAGATTGGTTGATATAAATGTAACGAGATACAATAAGCTTAATGTGATGTGCGGATCGTATTGTCCTAAAGTGCTTTGAATAAAATCAGCAATTAATTTAGCGCCTCCTGTTTTTTCAAGAGCTGTACCCATAGAGAGAACTCCAGCCATCATAAAAATAACTTTCCACTCAACAGCATTATAAGCTTCAATGGGTTTTAAGGTGCCTGTTAAAACCATTAATAATGCTCCAACCATAGCACTTATTAAAATGGAAGTAAGGTTTAATGAAGCCGCTAGCACAACTCCAATTCCTATTAAAACTGCTGGAATAGCCTTTCTGAAATTGGTTTTTTTCTTTTGATATTCAGAAAGTGTAACCACAAGCTTTTTTGATTCAAGATTTTTTATTTCTTCTTTTTGTCCTAAAACTAATAGCATATCGCCTTCCATTAATTTTACAGATGATAGCTTGTCTAATATAATTTCACCACGCTGACGAATGGCTAAAACAGACATATTGTATCGTCTATTAAAACGTAATGATTTAAGAGAACCTTCGGCCAAACTCGACCCAAAAGGAATTATCACTTCATAGACATTGTAATTATCTGATTTAACTTCTGGGTTTTTAATTCGTTTACTACCCCTTACTTTATAGCCTTTAATATCTAATAATCGATGAAGGGTTTGTGGTGGCACTACCACTTTTAAAACATCATCTTTTAGTAAAATCGTTTCTGGTCCTAAATCATATCGCAAGCTCCCTTCGCGCATAATCGAAAGAATATTGACATTAAAATCTATCACCAATTTTGACTTAATAATGGGTTTATTGATGTCTGCACACCCTTCTTCAACTGTGAGCTCTGTAATATACTGTTCGGCTTTTTTAGTAAGCTCATTATCTTCATCCTTGCGTTTAGGAAGTAAAAATGGCCCAATAATAAACATATAAGCAAATCCAACAACAAGTAAACAAATTGCAGCACCACTAAACTCAAACATACCAAACTCCTCAAGTCCGTACTTTTCCGCATAACTGCTCACTAAGATATTGGTTGATGTTCCAATGAGCGTACAAGTGCCACCAAAAAGAGCTGCAAACGAAATTGGCATTAATAACTTTGCAGGGCTAATATTTGTTTCTCTGCAAACCGTTAATGCAATTGGTAACATAAGTGCCACAACAGCTGTATCGTTAATAAACGCCGAAAACATAGCGGTAATTAAGCAAAAAACCACAAGCGCTATTAGATAGTGTATTTTGGCAAGTTTAATAATCCTGTGACTTAAACCATCAAGAATTCCCGAATTAAATACACCTCCACTAACCACAAAAATGCAGCCTAAGGTTAAGGTCGCTGGATGGTTAAATCCAGAAAAGCCTTCTTCAGGATTTAATACACCTGCAACTATGAACATTGCCATAATTAGGATAGACGTTGTGTCAATAGAAAAGTAGTCTTTAACGAAAAGAAAGACGCCAACACCAATAATACAAAATGTGATAATCAAATCGATGCTCATAACTAATCCTTGTATTTAGTTAATGCTGATAACGTTAATTATCTTCTTTAGATTCAGACATATAGTACAATCTTTTTAAACTTTTCTTTAAAAGTGTAAATCGATAAATGCCAATAATTAAAAAAAGAATGCTAAAAAAAAGTGAGACTATGGCTAAATATCTAAAATTAGGAAAGATTTCCAGCTGAAAAAAAGCAATCCCACCCAATAACAAATAAAGTGAAGATCTAATATATGAAAGCAAAGTGCGTTCATTAGCTAATCGAGTGCGCTCAATTGCTAGATAGTCTCTTAAAATAACTTCTTCATCTGGCTTGAAATCACGTCCAAACCTCAATAATTTCATTTTTTTTATTTTTAAAGGTGTTTCGATAATGTGTTTAATTGCCATAAGAATCGTGGTTTTTATAAAATTAATTCAATTTTTAAACCTTTCAAAAGAAAGCTTCATTTACTTAATAAACCAAATGTTAAAAAACAACTAAATAAAACTATTGATTTAGAATAGCTATGCAACTTTTGTTAATTTGCGATTTAATAACAATACTTATACACAGCCATGCAATTATATCCAATAGAATCAGGAAACTTTAAACTCGATGGTGGCGCAATGTTTGGTGTGGTGCCAAAAGCGTTGTGGCAAAAAACCAATCCTGCTGATAACAACAATATGATAGATATTGCGGCACGTTGTTTGTTAATTGAAGATGGAAATCGATTAATATTAATTGATACTGGAATGGGCAATAAACAAAGTGATAAGTTTTATGGATACTATTATTTATGGGGAAATGACTCTATAGATAAATCCTTAAAAACTTATGGGTTTCATAGAGACGATATTACTGACGTATTTATGACTCATCTTCATTTCGACCATTGCGGTGGAAGTGTTCAGTGGAATAAAGACAGAACAGGTTATGAACCAGCTTTTAAAAATGCGCATTTTTGGAGTAATAAAGATCATTGGAAATGGGCAACACAACCAAATAATAGAGAAAAAGCATCGTTTTTAAAAGAAAATATTATACCAATGGAAGAAAGTGGGCAGCTTAAATTTACTTCGCTTCCAGAAAATGATTTATTAAAAAACTCCGAATTAGGATTTGATATCTTTTTTGCTGATGGACATACTGACAAACAAATGATTCCGTTAATAACATATAAAGATAAAACCATTGCTTTTATGGCAGATTTGCTGCCAACTGCAGGTCATTTACCTATTCCGTTTGTAATGGGTTACGATACAAGGCCATTATTAACCTTAACCGAAAAGGAAAAATTCCTCAATTTAGCGGCAGATAAAAACTTTTATTTGTTTCTAGAGCATGATGCACATAATGAAATTATAACTGTTGAACACACAGAAAAAGGTGTTCGATTAAAAGACGTATTTACCCCAAAAGATATATTCACTTAATTATTTAAAAACAATGACATTTAATTTTAAACCCCTTCTACTTTCTGCTATTGCGGCTTCTATTTTATTTGGTTGCGGTAGCACTTCTGGAGTTATTTCAACTCCTATTGAAAACATTGACACATTACCATTAAAAACCTCAAAACTCACTGAAAATCAGAAACGCGTTTGGGGGCATTTAGACCTTGTACAAGATACGGTTCCTGGAATGAGTATTGATAAAGCTTACAATGAAATCATAAAAAACAAAAAAGGCCAAACTACAATTGTGGCTGTTATAGATTCCGGAATTGATATAGGTCATGAAGATTTAGATGGTGTAATTTGGACAAATACTAAAGAAATTGCAAACAACGGAAAAGATGATGATAATAATGGATATATTGATGATATTCATGGTTGGAATTTTCTTGGAGATGCTTACGACGAGCAATTAGAATATGTGCGCTTATTAGCAAGTGACGACAAAAGTAATCCAAGATACCAAGAAGCTCAGGCTGAATATGAAAAAGATTATCAAAAATACTCTAGCAGAAAAGTTCAGTACGATCAAATTCTACAACAAGTAGTATCTGCTGATCAGGCAGTATCTACATATTTAAAAAAAGATAATTATACTCAAAATGATGTTAATTCTATTAAAACTGAAGATGCATCACTTCAACAATCAATTTCTATATTAAAATATGTTTATAGTTTAGATTTTGAAACTGTATCAGATTTCAAAAAAGAACTTAGTGATGCTATTGTTAGCATTTCTGAGCGTTTAAACTTCAATTTAAATAAAGATTTTAGAGGAAGAAAAACAGGTGATAATCCTGATGATTTGTCACAAAAATTTTACGGAAACGGAAACGTTAAGCCTGTAAAAAAAGATGAAAGTCATGGTACTCATGTTGCTGGAATTATTGCTGCAGAACGTAATAACAATAAAGGTGTTAATGGCGTTGCAAACAATGTAAAAATTATGTCTGTTCGTGCTGTTCCAAATGGAGATGAGTATGATAAAGATGTGGCTTTAGCTATACGTTATGCGGTTGATAATGGAGCAAAGGTGATTAATACGAGTTTCGGAAAATACTATTCTCCACATAGCGATTGGGTTAGAGACGCAATTGCTTATGCTGGACAAAAAGATGTATTAATTGTAAATGCTGCAGGTAATGAGGGAATTGATTTAGACAAGAAAGATGTATATCCTAATGACGCCATTGGAACTGGGTTAGAAGTTGCAAATAATTTTATAACTGTTGGCTCTTTGGATCCTGTTTATGGTTCAAAAATGGTGTCTGGTTTTTCTAATTATGGGAAAATTAATGTCGATGTTTTTGCTCCAGGCGAAGATATTTATTCAACATTCCCTGAAAATGAATACGAGTCTATAGGTGGTACATCTATGGCCTCTCCTGCTGTTGCTGGTATTGCTGCTTTAATTCGCTCGCAATATCCTAATTTAACAGCTACTCAGGTAAAACAAATAATTGTAGATTCTGGATTGCCTTTAACTACAAAAGTGATTGTAGGTGGAGATGCGAATAATGTTCAATCTTTCAGCGTTTTATCAAAATCAGGTAGAATTGCAAACGCATATAATGCTTTAATTATGGCTGAAAAAATCTCAAAAAACATACAATAATGAAATTCATTTTAAAATATATTTTATCTACTTGCTTTATTTTAAATAGTGGAATAAATCTATTTGCTCAATCTGGTAATTCTTATTGGCAGCAACATGTTGATTACACAATGGAAATCAATATGGATGTTAATACCTATCAATATAATGGGACACAAAAATTAGTGTACACAAATAACTCTCCTGATGTATTAAATAGGGTGTTTTATCATTTGTATCCTAATGCGTTTCAACCAGGAAGTGAGATGGATGCAAGAGCCCAAAGTATTGCAGACCCAGACAGAAGAATGGCTCCTAACTTTGGCACCAAAGAAGAACCAAACTATCAAAGCAGAATAAGTAAATTAAAACCAGATGAAATTGGTTTTATAAAAGTAAGCTCATTAACACAAAATGGAAAAGCACTTCAATATAAAACCGTAGGAACTGTTTTAGTGGTTGATTTGGTTGAACCAATTAAGCCAGGTGAAAAAACAACTTTCGATATGGTTTTTAATGCTCAAGTACCTGTTCAAATACGTCGTTCTGGTCGAAATAATAGCGAAGGAGTTGCCTTGTCAATGGCGCAATGGTACCCAAAATTAGCTGAATATGATACTGAAGGTTGGCACGCAGATCCTTATATTGCTAGAGAGTTTTATGGTGTTTGGGGAGATTTTGATGTTAAAATCACTATCGATAAAAATTATACAGTTGGTGGAACTGGGTATTTACAAAACCCAAACGAAATTGGCCATGGATATGAAACCCAACCAGTAAAAAAGCAAAAAGGAAAAACTTTAACATGGCATTTTAAAGCGCCTAATGTTCATGATTTTACTTGGGCAGCAGATCCTGAATATAAACATGATAAGCTTCAGGTAGAAAATGGGCCAATGCTACACTTCCTTTATAAATCAACAATGCCTCAAGATAAACTAGATAATTGGAAAAATTTACAACCAAAAGTTGCTGAATTTATGACATATTATAGTGGCCTTGTTGGTAAATATCCTTACAAGCAATATTCTGTTATTCAAGGTGGAGATGGAGGTATGGAATACGGAATGTGCACCCTAACTCTTGGTGAGGGTGTTTTTGAGAGATTAGTGTATGGAACATTGGTACATGAGGTAGCTCATTCTTGGTTTCAATTTCTTGTTGCTACTAACGAATTAAAACATGAGTGGATGGATGAAGGGTTTGCTACATATATTGAATATAGAGCAGTAGATACTCTTTTAAAACTAAATAAAGAAAACCCATGGGAAAGAGCTTATAATACTTATTTATGGCATGCAAATTCTGGTACAGAACAACCAGAAACAACGCACGCTGACAGATATATTTACAATCGCTCTTATTCTGTTTCTTCTTATTATAAAGGGTGTGTGTTTTTGGCGCAATTAGGCTATGTTATTGGTGAGGAAAATTTAGATAAAACACTCAAAACATATTTTAAAGAATGGGCTTTCAAGCATCCTAAACCATTAGATGTTATTCGAGTTGCTGAAAAAGTGTCTGGATTAGAATTAGATTGGTATTTAATGGATTGGACACAAACAACTAATACTATTGATTACGGAATTAAGAGTATGAAAGAAGATGGAAATAACACGAAAATAACTTTAGAGCGAATTGGCTTAATGCCAATGCCATTAGATATAGAAGTTGAATTTACTGATGGAACAAAACAACAGTTTTATATTCCATTAAGAATGATGTTTGGTAATAAACCCACAGAAGCAAATATACTAAATGACTGGGCTTGGGCTTATCCTTCTTTTGAGTTTTCTATTGAAAAACCAAAATCAACTATTAAGTCGGTAATCATCGACCCAAAAGGGTTTATGGCTGATATAAATAAAGAAAATAATATTATTTATAATACTAAAGAGGGAACTAATAAGCCTTAATATCTCTAACATATAAATAAAAAAACCACTAATTAAAGTGGTTTTTTTATTTAGTAATCCTTACTACCTTTACACAACATGAAGCTAACATTCAATAAAACCGAAAAGCTTAAGAGTCAAAAACTCATCGAGAAACTTTTTCTAGAAGGAAAATCGGTCGTGTCATATCCATTACGATTGGTGTTTATTGAAACTACTTTTGATGATAATGTTAAAATAAAAGCTGGTGTTTCTGTAAGTAAGCGTCATTTCAAAAATGCAGTAGATAGGAACCGAATTAAGCGCCTAATGAGAGAAGCATACAGGCTTAATAAGGCTAACTATTTTAACAACATTACAACACAATATGCGTTAATGATTTTGTACATTGGTAAAGATGGAACAGAATTTGACGCTGTTAATGAAAAAATGAATCAATTATTTGAAAAATTTTTAAAAGAAACTTCTACTGAAGATTAAAATATATACTGATGAAAACCTTACTAAAAAAGAAAATTATAATTCCTGTTGTACTGCTTTCAATATTCTTAACAGGAACAGCTTTTAAAGGCGATTTTTTTGAAATAGCAAAGCAAATAGAAATATTCACTACGCTCTATAAAGAGGTAAACATGAATTATGTTGATGAGACTAATCCTGGTGATTTAATGGATACTGCAATTAAAAATATGTTGCAAGACCTAGATCCTTATACCAATTTTTATAATGAACAAGACGTTGAAAACGCAAGAATAAACAATACAGGTGATTATACAGGTATTGGAGCAAGTGTATTAACACTTAAAGACAGATTGGTTATCATCGAGCCTTATAAAGATTATGCAGCAGATAAGGCTGGTTTAAAGGCTGGAGATGAAATTATAAAGGTAGAAAACGTTGTTGTTGCCGATTTTAAAGATGATGCAGGTAATTTACTTCAAGGAGCTACAGGTTCAACAGTAAATGTTACATTTTTAAGACAAGGAAAAACTCAAACGGCAACCATTAAAAGAGAGTCTGTAGAAATACACGATGTGCCACATTATTCAATGGTTGATAATGAAATTGGGTATTTAGTATTAAGAAAATTTGGAGATAAGGCGTCACAAGAAACTATTACAGCTGTTAGAGCTTTAAAAAACCAAGGTGCTAAAAAACTCATTTTAGATTTGCGCGGAAATCCTGGTGGTTTATTAACCGAAGCTGTAAATGTTACTAATATTTTTGTGCCTCAAAACCAGCTAGTAGTAACCACTAAGTCTAAAGTAGAGAAGTATAACAAAACGTATTACACTCAAAAAGAACCTATTGACACCGATATTCCGTTAATTGTTTTGATCGATGGAAAAAGCGCTTCTGCAAGTGAGATTGTTGCTGGTGCTTTGCAAGATTTAGATCGAGCTGTTATTGTAGGAACTCGTAGTTTTGGAAAAGGCCTTGTTCAGCGTCCTAAAAGTTTGGTTTATGGTACTCAAATAAAAATTACAATATCTCGCTATTATACTCCATCAGGAAGGTGTATTCAGGCTTTAGATTATTGGAATAGAGATGAAAGTGGTAAAGCTACTAGAGTTGCTAAAGAAAACTATAATGCCTTTAAAACACGTCGAGGAAGAACGGTTTATGATGGTGGAGGAATTCAGCCAGATATTGAATTAGAGTATTCAAAATTAAGCCCTATAACTACTGCAATTTCTGAAGAAAATCTTGTTTTTAATTATGCCACTAAATACTATTATAAAAACTCAGTAAGTGATTTAAAAGGGTTTAAATTAAATGATAGTGATTTTAGTGACTTTAAAAGCTTCTTAAAAAGTAATAATTTTAGTTTTGAGACTAAAACAGAAAAAGCTTTTGATGAAGCTCTTGCTATCGCAAAATCTGAAGGATTAAATGCTGCAATTGATAGTAATTATAAAGCAATGACTAATGCTTTAAGTACTTATAAAAGCAAGGCTATAGATGAAAATAAAACGCAAATATTGTCTTTATTGTCTGATGAAATTGTGAAACGCTATTTTTATAGAGAAGGCATGTACACTTACTATATTGCTCATAATTCAGAAATTCAAGATAGTAAAGACCTGCTAAAAAATCAGGCCAAATTTTTGAGCTATTTAAATCTCTAGTAAGCTTCTTTATTATAGATTTTCTAATTTTTAGTATATTTAATTCTGTTATTTATAAAAAACAATGAAAACCCTATTCATTTTTTTAGTATTTATTACACAACTCGCTGTGGCTCAAAAAGAGTTAGTGCATGAAGTGTATTTTGATACTGATAAATTTGAAGTTATAGAAACCGAACATAGTAGGCTGCTTTTGTTTTTATCTGAAATTGAATCTTTAGATATAGAAAAAATATCTATTTATGGTTTTTGTGATGATAGAGGGAGTCATAGTTATAATTTAAAATTATCGCAAGACAGAGCCAATAGCATTAAAACCATTTTTTCTAATAACGAATTTGACGAATCAATTATCACAAATGTTGATGGAAAAGGCGAGGTGCTTCTTAAATTAGTTAAAGAAGAAAACGTTGATAAAATACGTGGTCTTAACCGAAAAGTTCAAATAATTGTAACGCCTGTTTTTCCACCAAAACCAGTTGAAAAAGTTAAAACAAAAGATGTTACTGAAGTTTTAAAAGGCGATATTAAAGCTGGTGATAATATTGTTTTAGAAAATATTCTATTTAAAACAGGATATAGTTATTTAATGCCAGAATCGGTTAAAACATTAGAAAATGTTGCTAAGGTTTTAGTAGAGCGTGATGATTTATATTTTACTATTCAAGGTCATGTTTGCTGTACTCAAAATAGTAGAGACGCTATAGATAGAAAAACTAAAAAACGTAATTTATCTGTTGCAAGAGCTAAATATATTTATGATTATTTGGTAAAAAAAGGAGTGAACCCTAAGCGCATGAAATATGTGGGTATGCGTCGCAAATTTCCTTTAGGTGGAGATCCAAAATTTGATAGAAGGGTTGAAATTTTAGTAACTTATGTTGTGGAGAACAACTAATTTTTTTTAAATGTTAGCTTCAAAACCAAAAAATATTGATGAATACATATCAATATTTCCAAATGAGATACAAATTGTTTTAGAGTTAGTAAGATCTACTATTATTAAAACAGCTCCTAATGCTGTTGAAGGTATAAGTTATGCAATGCCTACATTTAAGTTAAATGGAAAACAACTCGTTTATTTTGCTGCTTTCAAAAATCATATTGGTTTTTATGCTCTTCCTTCAGGAAATGACGCTTTTAAAAAGGAGTTGTTAAACTATAAAACAGGAAAAGGTTCAATTCAATTTCCTTTAAATAAACCAATGCCTACCAATTTAATTACAAAAATTGTTGTTTATAGAGTTGAAGAAGTTACTCTTTAATCATCCCAATGTGCGGAATTCCATCTTCCAAATACCCTTCTTCAACCTCTTCAAACCCAAGATTATTATAGAATTTTTTTAAATATGTTTGAGCAGAAATTTTAATTCTGGTTTCGTTATAATATTCTTTAATTGCATTTATAGATGCATTCATGATATCATAGCCATACTTATGTTCTCTTTCATTTTGTGCCACAATTACTCTTCCAATACTAGCATAATTAAAATAGTCACCAGGTTTAAAAAGACGTGTATAAGCAACTAACTTATCGTTTTTAAAACCTAAAACATGAAGTGCTTTTTGGTCTTTATAATCTATATCTTGATAAACGCAATCTTGTTCTACAACAAATACTTCGCTTCGTAACTGTAGTAAAGCATACAATTCGTCGGTTGTTAATTCTTTAAAAGTTTTTGTAGTTATTTTAAGCATTAGTCTTGAACAATAATTTCTTTAGGATCTTTCTTATTAAATTCTGGTTGAATATTTACATGGTTTATAGCAAACTCATGATGTAAAAGTTCTTCTATTTCGTGTAAAATAACATCAAATTCACTTATAGTAATATCTTCATTAAAATCTAAATGGGCTTCTAAATGCAATTCATCATCATTTAAACACCAAATATGTATGTGGTGAAGTCTATTAACTTTTGGTATTTTATTTACAGCTCTAACAACATCTTTAATATTAATATGTTCTGGAGTAAACAACATTAATATTTTAGTTGATTTTTTAAGTAAATCATAACCAACCCAAATTAAATACAATGCAATTAGTAATGTTAATAAACTATCTACCCAAAACAACTGATAATATTTCATTAATAAACCACCAATTAATACAGCAACACTAGCCATCATGTCTGTAAATAAGTGCAAATAAGCAGAGCGCATATTAATATTGTTTTTAGAGTCTTTTTTTAATAATAAAACACTAAATCCATTCCCTAAAATAGCTATTAATGATAACCAAATAACTAGTTCTGATTCAATTTCTTGAGGGTTTAAAAAACGTTTATAAGCTTCAATAATCAATAAAACAGCAACAATAACTAAAGTAGAGGCATTAATAAATGCAGCAAGAATTTCTGCTCTTTTATATCCAAATGTTCTGTGTATTGAGGCTTTTTGTTTTGATAATTTTGCTGCTATATAACTTACAATAAGAGAAAGTACATCGCTAAAATTATGTAATGCATCACTCAATAAAGATAAACTACCAGAAATAAGCCCTCCAACAACTTGGGCTACAGTTATAAGAATGTTTAAAAGTATAGAAATTATTAAATTTCTACCTTTCATATCTTTATGTTGATGTGAGTGATCGTGACCCATTTAACAACTAGTTACAGCTATTTTATCAACCCTGTTTTGATGGCGACCACCTTCAAATTTTGTACTTAAAAAAGTATCAACCATTTTTATAGCTTGAGGTATAGCAGTATAACGCGCGGGAATACAAATAATATTTGCATTATTATGTTGTCTTGTGAGTTCAGTAATTTCATTTATCCAACAAATACCAGCTCTTACGTTTTGATA
This sequence comes from Aquaticitalea lipolytica, assembly GCF_014641635.1. Lineage (GTDB taxonomy): Bacteria > Bacteroidota > Bacteroidia > Flavobacteriales > Flavobacteriaceae > Aquaticitalea > Aquaticitalea lipolytica. Next base: position 204,119 of record NZ_BMIC01000004.1, read on the forward strand.
CTTATTAGCTGTCATTGCAACTCCATTTGCGCTACCACAAATTAAAATTCCAAAATCAACTTTATTGTTATTTACATCTTTAGCAACTGGGTGAACAAAATCAGGATAATCTACACTATCATTAGAGTCTGTACCATAATTAGTTACAGTATATCCTTTTTTTTCTAGATGTTTTAAAATAGCAAATTTATAATCTGTTCCTGCGTGATCATTACCTATTGAAATTGTCATAATTACTTAAATTATTTATTATTGTAAAGGTACAAAATCGTACTCTAAGTATTAATATTATAAAACCCTACTTTAATAAAATATGGTTAATGTTAACAACCATAAAAATTATATTCATTAGTTGTTAATATCTTGTCGTTAAAATCTCAAACAAAAATTTTATTTACTCAGGAATTTTTACAAGCAAAAACGTAAAGATGAAAACCTAAAATTTAACTCACTTTTTTTTGGTTATTTATCAGACTTAAAATTGATATATATAAACAAGAAATAGAAATATTTTTATTAAAATTTAGTTATTAAAATCAATTATAAACAGTTGTTAATAACATATAAAAGTCACTTTAAAATCAACCTTTTATATACATATATAATGTTAACTATGTATTAATAAACTGTAAATAGAATAGTATCATAGTAAAACATAAAAAAGTTATACCT
>NZ_BMIC01000005.1 GCF_014641635.1 Aquaticitalea lipolytica
TCTTTACACTTAAATCTATACTCGTAAATCCATCTGGTACATTGTCATCACAAACACCTAATAACGTTGGAACTACTATAACTGGTAAAGGGTGGACTATTAAATTAAATGTTGTTATACTTATGCAACCCGTAACAGTATTCTCTAAACCAACATAAATGATTTGTGGATTACTAATATTCTGATAAGGACTGATTAATGCATTTGTTCCTGCTAATGCATCAGCTTGTGTTTCATAATAATTTACTATCACATTAGCTTCACCACTTAAAGCCTCAGTATCTTTTATACTTAAATCAAAAAACTCTTGGTCGTCATTTGGGTTATTATAATCACATAATTCATAATCGCTAATAGATGAAATAACTGGTAACGAATTAACTGTTAACAAAAGTTGAACTGTATCATAACAACCAGAAGTAGTATTCTCAAGTCTTACATAAACTGTTTGATTAAACGGAACTATATTGTTATAAGGGCTTGTTAGATTATTAACATCATTATCTGCATCAGACTGAGTTTCATGATAAGTAACAACCATACCTGTTTGACCATTTAAAACTTCTGCATCCTTTGAAGTTAAGTCAAAAATTGAAAACCCATCTGTATCATCATCACAAGCTTCTAAAGGCGTTGGCGCATTAGGAACTGGTAATGGGTTAACAATTAAATTTAATGTTGTTGTATTGTAGCAGTTAGTATTATTGTCTTCTAATCTTACATAAATTGTTTGTGCATTTATTATGATATTTGTATAAGGATCAAATAAAGGGTTAGTCGCTGAATTAGCATCTGCTAAAGTTTCATAATATGCTACTGAAACTCCTGATTGGCCATTCAAAATTTCTACATTTTTATCTGTAAGATTGAATATCGCAAAACCATCATTATTATCATCACATACTTCTAAGGGTGTTGGTATAATCGTATTAGGTAGCGGATTAACATTCAAAGTGAAGGTCGTATAACCATAACAATTTGGAGTGGCGTTTTCTGAAACTCTAACATGAATTGTTTGAGGGTTACTAGTATTATTATATGTCGTTGGATTTAAAATAGGATTAACTCCCATCTCAGCATCTGTTTGTGTTTCATAATAAGTCACTGTGTAATCTGCAGGCAACTGACTTCCTAAAATTGTAGTTGTTTGAGATAATAAATTAAACTGACCTACTCCATCATTACTTGCATCATCACAAACAAACATATCTGCAGGTTGGCTAGCTAATGCTCTATCATTAACTACCAAGCTAAAAACAGCATTAGGAGAAGCATTATAGCAATTAGCATCTAGCGAACTTTCTATTCTAACATAAACTGGTTGAGGATTATTTATATTAGTATAAAGACTAACTAATGCTCCAGTACCAGCATCAGCATCAGCAAAAGATGTGTGATATGTAACGATAAAATCTGTTGCGGCTTGAGCTCCTAAAATCCCTGGTGTTTGAAGTTCTAAATCGAATTGCTCAAAACCATCATTAGAGACATCATCACATACTTCCATATCAGCAACAGGATTAATTGTTGGCTGTGGTGTAATAATTAAAGTAAAAGTGTCTGTAGCATAGCACCCAGAATTCAGAAATTCTACTCTAGTGTAAATAATTTGTCCGTCTGTGCCTGAATAAGATGCTGGAGTAGTAATTGGATTTGTATCAGCATCTGCATCTGCTTGAGTTTCATGATAAGTAACCACAAAATCTAAAGGATCTAATGCTCCTAAAGCCAAAGCATCATTAGGGGTTAAATCAAAGTTATAAGGAGCAGAACCAGGATCGCAAAGCGTAACATCTTGAACTGAACCCATTACAATATCTGGGTAAAATTCAATGACTACAGAATCACTCGATTGACAAGCTCCTGAAAATATAACATCTACACTGTAAGTTCCAGATTGAGTAACAGTAATTGTTGAGGAGGTTTCTCCAGGGATAACCACTCCCTCATAATACCAAATATGTGTAGCGGTAGGTACTTGAGTGTCTAATGTAATTGATCCTCCTGTACATACTGTGTTTCCTGCTGCGATAGTAATATCATCTCCTAATTCCCCTCCTAAGTTAAAACTGCCTGCTCTTAAAAATACTCCAGAATCTAATAGTGTGTCTGTAGCATCTGCTACAACTAATTTTATATGATAAGTATCTCCGGGTATCACAGCAGATTGAGCTGTAAATACAGCAGTTCGTCCATCAAAAGATATTGGAGGTTGATTATTAGGAGTATATGCTCCAAAATATTGTTCATTTATTGCTGGACATGACCCATTAAATGGGTGAATATTTGTAACTAATATAGGTGTATTTGTGCCTGGTAAAACTGCTAAATTTGTTGTATTCCCTGAAGCATCTGTCAGTAAAAAAGCAAAGGCATCAGAATAAGTACATTCAAAACCTCCCATATCATACTCTTCAGAAGCCATTAAAAAATCAAAACTAATAGTGCTCGCAAGAGGAACAAAATCGAATTCAATTATTGATGCATTATTTGAAGTAATCCCAACTGTTGCATTTAGTGCTGCATCACCTGGCCATGCTCCACCTCCTGCACTCATTGCATTATTGTTTGGCCCTCTAGCTTCCGCAGCATTTCCTGAAGATAAAATAATACCATCTTGGAAAGGAAAATCTACTCCATTACCATAAAAATATCCTATACCATTTACTGACCCAAAATTTGTTCCTGTCGAATAAGTTATGTTTGATACTTGAGCACATGGACTATTAATAAGCACATCTTCAATAAGTTCTTCAACTGTATATGTCGTTTGATCAATTACCACATTAGGCCCAAGCACAAAAACAATAATTGTATCAGTACCTGAACAACCTTGTGGGTTTGTATCTGTAACCGTAAAAGTTACAGTATATGTCCCAGGTGTATTATAAATATGGGAAACCGATTGGCCTGCTAATGTATTTCCGTCTCCAAAATTCCAGTTATAGGTTGCACCAGTTCCATCATTTGAAAATGTTGCACTTCCTGTAAAATCTACATTGTCTCCAGGTAATATCTGTATAACTCCCGAACCATTTGCAACTGGATTAGTACTATCTATAGATGCTGTTATTGTTTGACAAGGAACGGCACAAAATATATCTGCAGCCCATCCTGTAGTTGTCCCTGATGCATTACTAACAAACTTTACTGTTATACAACCGCTAGTATTTGCTCCTGAAGCTTGAATATTACCAGGATTATTTCCAGCACCTCCTCCAGAATATGTTCCAATGACTGGAGCTGTAGTATCTGGACCATCATAAATGGTTAAAATATCTTGATTTAATTGTGTACTAAAACTTGTGAAGTTTAGAATAATAAATTCCCCAGCATTTTGTGGACAAATAGTCGCTACAAAATTTTCATTACTGCTATAGTTACCTGACGCTCCTCCTGAATCATAAAATTTATCTGGAGCACATCTGTCAAAGGTTCCATTCTGCATAAAAACATCTTGGGATAAAGCATTGAATGAAATTAATAATGTTAATAGTAAGTATAATTTTTTCATCATTGAATGTGAAATAGTTTTATTAAAAATCAATAAAAATATCTAATCTAAACAACTAAATACCAGGATTTTAATCAATTAAAGGGATTAAAAATCATTATTGTCAAATCAAAAAAAACTTTAATCCAAATTGTAATATGCTTTTAAAAAGCTAGAAATTTAATAAAATTAAGTAATAACGTCATCAAATTAGCTATAAAAAACCCAATTTAACAGTTAATGTGTTATGTTATATTACTAAACAATTAAATTACACCTGTTTATATTTAATTAGTTTAAATACTTTTTAACTTAATCAATTAAGAAATAATCAATATTTCAATATGGTATTTAGTATTTTTGCAAAAAATACTTGAGATGGAAAATGTAAAGATTAATATAAAAGAAACAAATAACCCAGCTATAATAAAATTTGAAGCAAATTCTTTTTTGACCAATCATCAAAGCTTTGAATTCAATAACATTGATGAAGCCAAAAATTCGCCTTTAGCTCAACAACTTTTTTACTTACCTTTTGTTAAAAAGGTTTACATTTCAGGAAATTTTATTGCAATTGAACGCTACAATATTGTTGAATGGAAAGACGTTCAAGATGATGTTGCTGAACAAATAGAATCATATATTAATAATGATGGAATTATTATAACTCCAGATGCAAAAAGCAAAAAAGTACCTGTTACTGTTTATGCTGAAAGTACACCTAATCCATCAGCAATGAAATTTGTTGCTAATAAAAAGTTAGTCACTAATTCATTTGAGTTCACTTCAATAGACGATGCTAAATTTTCTCCATTAGCAACTCAGCTTTTTCATCTTCCTTTTGTGAAAGCAGTTTTTATGGATGAGAATTATATTTCTATAACTAAATATGAGGTGGCTGAATGGAATGATATAACTCTAGAATTAAGAGAATTTATAAGAAGTTATATTGAAAATGGTAAAGACATACTCCAACCAAACGCTGCACAAAGCTTACAAAAAACAACTCAACAATTAGATGATACTTTTGAAGCATTAGATGACACATCAAAAGAAATTATAAACATTTTAGAAGAATATGTAAAACCTGCCGTTGCTAGTGATGGCGGCAATATCCAATTTCAGTCATATAATTCAGAAAGTAAAACGGTTAAAGTAATATTACAAGGCGCATGTAGTGGTTGTCCTTCATCAACTTTTACTTTAAAAAATGGTATTGAGAATATGCTTAAAGAAATGCTTAAAGGTAAAGTTGAGACAGTTGAAGCCATAAATGGATAATTAATTTTTTTATTATTATCTTTATAAAACACTTATTATTAATTTTAAAATTGTTTTAAAGATGGCAGTATTAAAGGTTATTGAAATATTATCTAATTCCGATAAAAGTTGGGAAGATGCTACAATAAAAGCTGTAAAGCATGCAGCAAAATCAGTAAAAAATATTAAATCGGTTTACGTACAAGACCAAAGCGCAATTGTAAAAAACGATGAAGTGACTGAATTTAGAGTAAATTTAAAAATTACTTTCGAAGTGAACTAGTAATACATATACAAAAAAAATTAGCACTCTAAATGAGTGCTTTTTTTATACTCTTTAATTTCATTATTTTTGATTAAATAAACTTCATTATGAAAATAATATCATCAATACTAGTCATCATAGTTGCAATTGAACATTTTTACTTTTTAATATTAGAAATGTTTCTGTGGGCAACTCCTAAGGGTATTAAAGCATTTGGTTTAAAATCCAAAGCATTTGCTGAAGAAACTAGTGTATTAGCAGCTAATCAAGGATTGTATAATGGTTTTTTGGCAGCAGGACTAATCTATTCGTTAGTAGTTGAAAATAATAATTTTAAACAATACTTTTTAATCTGTATAATAATAGCTGGTGTTTATGGAGCTTACTCAACAAAAAAAACTAAACTGTTTTATATTCAATCTCTTCCAGCAATAATTACATTAATCTTAACGTTTTAAATTTTTCTAATCGTCATTTTTTTCTTTTTTTTGCCAAAAAAATATATCATTTATGAAGAAGTTATTATTAATTTTCACTTTATCTCTATTTACTTTTAGCTCTGGAGCTCAAGAACTTATTTCTGGTCAACTTAGTGGTGGCTCAGCATCAGGTGGCTTAATATCTACTACTCCTGTTGTTGAAAACAGTCAAATTGAAGGATCTCCTTATGTTAACGAAGAATTTTTACCTGCAAAAATTTCAGCGTCAGAAGACAATATTTTTTATGTAAGGTATAATGCTTTAAAAGATGAATTTGAAGTTAAAGGAGCTAACAATGTGGCATATGCTTTAAATAAATATAGAAGAGATATTGTTGTAGAGCTAATTTCTAATAATAAAACTTATCAAGTTTATGGATATCTTGATAAAAATGAAAACGAGAATTTTGGATACTTTGTTAATTTAAGTAATCCAAATTCAAATATTAAACTTCTTAAAAAGGAAAACATAACTTTCGTAAAAGAAAAAGTTGCAGTTACTAGTTATGATTCTTCTCAACCAGCAAGATATAAAAGAGGTAGTGATGCTTATTATGTTAAAATAAATGATAATAATGCTGTTTTATTATCAACAAACAAAAAAGATGTTTCAAAACTTTTTCCTGGTAATGAGAAAAAAGTGTTAGACTTTATTAAAAAAGAAAAACTTAAACTAAAAAAGGAAGACGACATGAATAAACTAATTCAATTTACTAATACATTGATTTAATTTATTTCTTATTCTTATATTAAATAAACCCTTTCAATTTGGAAGGGTTTTTTATTATATCTATTTATTATTAACTTGTAAAAAATCAAAATACAGAATATGGATTTACAAAACTGGATTGACAAAGGCTACGATTTAATTATCAATTTTGCACCTAAAGTAATTGGAGCAATTTTAATATGGGTTATTGGCTCTTGGGTTATTAAACTTATAATTAAAGGCATTAAAAAAGCTCTAGAAAAAGGCGACTATGATATAAGCTTAAAAAAGTTTTTATTAAACCTAACCTCTTGGACTTTTAAAATTTTATTAATTGTAATTGTATTAGGTACAGTTGGTGTAGAAACTACTTCTTTTGCTGCAATTTTAGCCGCTGCTGGTTTAGCGGTAGGATTAGCATTACAGGGTTCGTTAGCTAATTTTGCAGGTGGTGTTTTAATTATGCTTTTTAAACCTTTTAAAGTTGGAGATTTAATTGAATGTCAAGGAGAAGTAGGAACAGTAAAACTAATTGAGATTTTTACCACAAAACTAACTGGTCTTTCAAATAAAGAAATAATTATCCCAAATGGAGTACTATCTAATGGCAATATTGTAAATTATAGTACAGAAGGAACTAGAAGAGTAGATTTAATTTTTGGTGTTGGTTATGATTCAGACATAAAAAAAACAAAAGAAGTGTTAATGAATGTATTAACATCTAATCCTAAAATTTTAAAAGATCCTGCGCCTACTGTAAATGTATTAGAGTTAGCAGATAGCTCTATTAATTTTGCGGTAAGGCCTTGGTGTGAAACTGCTGATTATTGGTCTGTTTATTTTGAAACTACTGAAAATACAAAAGAAGCACTTGATGCAGCCGGAATAGATATTCCTTATCCTCATCAAGTAGAAATACAAAAGAAAGGTTAAGATTTTTGTTTTAAACCTATAAAGTCTTTTAAATAATAAGGCTCAAAATAAGCGACATCTTCGATGTCGTTTTTTTTGTACTTATCATACGATAATTTGCTCATCTCTTTTGCTGATGGAAGCTTATCTTCAATATAAATTGCATTAGAATGCTTGATTAGTGTTTTAGTTTTTTCAACACCATCACCAATAAAGTAAACTTTGCCCTTTTCTAAATAATCTTTAAAAGAGTTTTCATCTAAAATTTGAGCCTTTGTTTCTCTTATTTTATTATGATTTTTATCAAAAATTGCTGAATATACTTCTAATCGTCTTGCATCTAGCATTGCTACAATAATACCATCATTTATAGTTACCTGATTGGCTAATGATTGTAATGTAGCAACCGAAATTAAAGGCTTATTTAAAGCATAACAAAGTCCTTTTGCTGCAGAAACACCAATTCTTAAGCCTGTATAAGAACCAGGTCCTTTGCTTACTGCAATAGCATCTATTTGAGAAGGTTTAATTTTTGAAGCAATTATAACTTCTTCTATAAACATATGCAATGACTCTGCATGAGAATAATTAGTATTATAATCTTCTTTTAAAACCAAAATCTCTCCTTCTTTAGAAAGAGAGACTGAACAATTGGTTGTTGCTGTTTCTATATTTAAAATATATGACATACCATATCTGGTTTACTTATATTTAGCTATTATATCTTCAATAGTTTTAGATGTAAGCTCATAACCTGCTAAAAAAGGAAACCCTTCCCATCTAACAATTCCTTTAGGATCAATTAAAACTACATGTGGAATCCCTTCTATTTCATAAGTATCATTTAAGGCTCCGTTTACATCAATACCACTAAAATATTCCATTTTAGCTTTTTTAAAACCTTTTACTTTTTCAAAAGATTCTTTACTAACTCCTATAATAACAAGTTGATCTTTAAATGTTTCTTGATATTCATTTAACTCTGGTATTGCCTTTATACAAGGTCCACACCAAGTTCCCCAAAAATCAATAAGAATAAATTTCCCTTCAGTATTTGGTTTTTCACTAACCCACTGTTGAATATTGAGTTCTGGTGCTTTTTTATTTAAAAAAGACTTAGCCCAAAGTTGCTTCTTTTGCCCAAAAGAAATTGTACTTATGGTAATGAATAAAACACTTAAAAATGTCTTACTATTCATTTTCTTCTTCTTTTTTAGCTTCTACTTTTTTCTGTTGAACTTTATCTCCACTCTTAAGTGTTTTTGAAACAACATTATATGGTCCTGTAATAATTTCATCGCCTTCTTTAAGTCCTGAAACAATTTCGATATTACTATCGTCTTGTATTCCTGTTTTCACAACTCTTAATTTAGCTTCACCTTTATTAACTACAAAAACACATTCAAATTTCTCTTCGCTTTCTACTTTAGCATTTGGAGATTTATCATCAGTTTTAGCTTTAGAAGCATATGGCTTTTTTACAGATGATGTATCTGTTTTAATAACAATAGCGCTAATTGGCACAGAAACTGCTTTAGGGCGTTTGTTAGTAATAATATCAACTGTTGCAGTCATTCCTGGTCTAAAAGGTGAGTAAGTTTCTGGCTTCCCCTCTAATAAATCTTTATACGATTCTTCAACAATACGCACTTTTACTTTAAAGTTTGTTACTTGATCTGCAGTTAATGCTCCTGCGGCAGAATTTGCAATCTCTGTAACAACACCTTTAAACTCTTTTTTAAGATATGCATCAACTTCAACAATTGTAGAATCGCCTATTTGTACTTTAACAATATCGTTTTCATTAACATCTATCTCAACTTCCATATTATTAAGGTTGGCAACTCTTAAAATTTCGGTTCCAGCCATTTGCTGTGTTCCAACTACTCGCTCACCCAACTCAACATCTAATTTAGAAATTGTTCCACTCATTGGAGCATATATAGTTGTTCTATTTAGGTTATCCATAGCTTCGTTAACAGTAGCTCCAGCGCTCTGCACACTATAGTAAGCCGATTGACGATTTGCTTGAGCAATCTCGTAAGACGACACCGCTTTATCCCAATCTGCTTTAGAGATAATTCCTTTTTCAAACAACTGCTTATTTCTGTTATAACTTGCTTTTGCTTCTCTTAAAGAGGCTTCTGCTTGCTCTAAACCTGATTTTACGTTTTGATAGCTTGCTTGAGATCTATTTACTGCAGATTGAATTAAATCTGGGTTTACTCTAACTAATAAGTCTCCTTTGTTAACCTGCTGACCTTCTTTAAAAGGCAACTCAATAATCTCTCCTGAAACTTCACTAGAAATTTTAACTTCTACTTCTGGTTGAATTTTTCCTGTTGCAGATACTTTTTCAACAATATCTTTAAGCGTTACTTTTTCAATTTCAACTTCTTTAAAATTCCCTTTATTACCAAACAAACCTGCGCTTTTACCTACTAATAATAAAATTACTAGTGCTGCAAGTGATATTAAAATAATTTTTACTGTCTTACTCATAGTGGTTAATTTAATTCTGTAATTGGAATTCCGAAATAGAATTCTAAAACTTTTAGTTTAAAAATATAATCGTATTTGGTTCTTATAACTTCGCTTTGTGCTGCTTCAAATCTGTTTTGCGATTGGCTAAAATCGAAAGCATTTAATAATCCAACATTATATCGCTCTTTAGAATAATTGTAAGCTTCTTGTCTTGCAGCTAAAGTTTTTAATGCAGCTTCATAAGCTTTCAAAGCTCCTTTTGTGTCATTATAAGCTTGGTAAACTGTAGTTTCCATATCTAAATTAGCTTGCTCTAATAAATTTTTAGAACGCTCAAAATTCACTTTACTTCTGCTTACATTGTTTTTTGCTGCAAACCCATTAAATATTGGAATACTTAATTGAAGTCCAAAATTGTGATTTTTATTATCAGAGATTTGAGACTCAAAATCTGGTGTATCAAACAATCCTGAAGTAAAATAATTTGAAGAAAAACTATACGATCCTCTTAATGTTGGTTGCATTGCTCCTTTAGCAATTTTTAAATCGTATTCTGCCATTTTAGAATTAGTTTCAGCAATTTTGATATCATAACGTGTCTCTTTTGCTTTTTCTACTATTGCTTCAGGCGACTCATTTAAAATATTAGTTGGTGGTACTTCATAATCAACATCAGCTGTATCGAAATTTTTATAGTCTTCTATTAATAATATTTGAGCTAGTTGAATTTTAGAAATTAAAATAGCATTTTCAGCATTTACTATTTGTTGTTCTTGAGTTGCTATAGTAGCTTGTATTTCTAATAAATCTCCTCTAGGCAAAACACCAGCTTCAACAAGCTCATTAGTTCTGCTTAATTCTTGCTTGCTTACTTCGTGTTGTGCTTGCAAAACTTTTAATTGCTCTTTATTAAAAAGAATTTGTAAAAATGAATTCGCAACAAAAAGCGAAATATCATCTTTCATTTTATCTAATTGATATTGACTTGCTAAAATTCCTAAATTAGAGCGATGTAATTGATTTATGTTTCTTAAACCTGCATATATATCGATACCAGAACTTATTCCTCCTGAAAGATTTCTTGTAGTAGAATTAACAGCATCGAATGTTACAGGGTCTTGCCCTAAACCAATACTCCATGAATGAGATACACTTGCATTTAAAGATGGTAAGAAATTACCAAATGCATCTTTTTTATTAATCTCTGAAGTTTTTACGTCTAATTCGGATTGTTTAATAGAGATATTATTTTCTAAAGCATAATCGACACATTCACGAAGTGTCCATTTTTTTACTTGCGCTTGAGACGCCATTCCTATTAAAACAAAAAGTATAAAGATTGATTTTTTCATATAAACATATGTCTTTGCAATGGTAAAATTGTTACATGTAATTGTAAAAATAAACAATAAAATAGCAATCTTACACTTGTAGTCTTTTTGATTGTTGCTAATTAGACTTATAAAAGCAGAAAATGTTACTGATTAATTAAAGAAATTTAATCTTTTTTGGTTTTGTAAAACTTCCAATATATTAAAAAGCCAATGCTAGCAACTAATATATAAGGAATTGCCATTAAATAAATAATGCCATCATTTACTCCTTCTGCAGTTGTTTGACCTTCTTCACTTTCTAAAACTGCTCTACACATTGCGCATTGAGCGCTTCCTTTTAGAAAAAAGAATAAAGAGAATAGAAAAAAGATAACTCTGCTTTTCAATTTATACATAATATGGTGAAATCATCAAGTAAACTATAACTCCAGTTATGGCAACATATAACCACATTGGAAATGTGATTTTAGCAATTTTTTTATGTCTTTCTATATTATTTGTTATTGCTCTTACATATGTAATTAACACAAATGGAATAATTACTATAGACAATAAAATGTGTGTAATTAATATAAAATAATAAGCATATTTAATAGCGCCTTCACCACCAAATTTTGTAGAATCGCTTGTCATGTGGTAAGCTACATACATTACTAAAAAAGCTACAGATAAAGCAATTGCTGTTTTCATTAATCTTTCATGTAGCTTTATGTTTTTGTTTTTTATAGCTATAAAGGCAGCTATTAAAACCACTGCAGTAACTCCGTTTACAGTTGCATAAATTGGTGGTAAAAATGAAAGTGGTTCGACATCAAAACCAAGCTTGCGTAAGTTAACACCAAATAATGCAGCAACAGCTAATGGAATAATTACTGATAGTGCAACAATCCATTTGTTATATTTTTTTTCCGCTTGTAAGTTTTCTTTAGTCATTATTCTTTTAAAAGTTTAGCAATATCCTCTTTTAGTATACTTATTTCTTCACTCATCCCTTCATCATCAATCTTTTCTGCTTCAGAAATCATTCCGTTATAATAGATTATCGGATTTCCATTTACAATTCTAGAGCGAATAAATCCGTTTTTATCAATTAGTGCAAAATTTCCTGAATGTTCAAAGCCTCCTTCTGCCTCATCATCTTTTGCTGTATATAAATTAAACCCTTCGTTTGCTAGTTTATATATTTGTTCTTCATTACCTGTCATTAAATGCCAGTTAGGGTTGGTTATTTTATAGCTTTCGGCATATGCTTTTAAAACTTCAACAGTGTCATGCTCAGGATTTATAGTAAAAGATGCCACACCAAAATTATCAAAGCCTTTAAACTCTTCCTGAATTTGCACCAAGTTTCTATTCATACGAGGGCAAATAGTTGGGCATGTTGTAAAAAAGAATTCTAAAACATATACTTTGCCTTCGTAATCTTTATTGGTAACTGTGTTTCCGTTTTGATCTGTAAAGCTAAATGATGGTACTTTTTTGGGTTGGTTATTAATTTCTAGAAAAGCTAAATCTGAAACATACTTGTTTTTATCTTTTGCCTGATCGCTTCTACTTTCATTTCTTACAACATCACCATTTTTTATTCTATCGACTATTCTTGGTATAAAAATGATACCAAATAATAGAATAATAAACGCAATGCCTATGTATGAATAATTAGTTTTATTGCTCATTATTTCCTTTTAAATCGTTAGCTCTTCTTGATGAAGAATCGAAATTACCCTTACGTTTTTCTCTGTATTCTGTAAATAAAACTCGCATGTCTTCACTCATTTTATTTTTTATAATTGCAACTTCTATACAATCATAAGAGTTTAAACTATAAGCTGGTTTGTTTTTTGCCAACTCATTATCTGATCTGTCGTCAGTTCTTCCTCTTTGATTTAAATCTTTATCAATAATAAAAACACTATTGGTTGATAAATTTTGATTAAGCTGTGAATCTGATTTGAGGTTACTATACAAAGTATTTATAGTGTTCTCATCGCTATAAACAAAATGCCAAAACTTTAAATCTTCGTAAGATTGTATTTCTTTTTTAAGTTGTTCGACTTCATCTTGTGTTCCGTTAGATACAACAACTACTATTTGAAATTTTTTAAATCCTTTAAATTTATCATACACCAACTCTTTTAGGTTTGATGCTGCTATAGCGTTTTCCATTGGTTTTTTTCCTAGAAATGCTAAAACAGTAATATGATCTTTAAGAATGATTTTTTCGTTAGAGTCTGAAGTAAATCCTACTAACTCTGATACGTTTTCATTTACAACTTCTAAAGGGTTGTAGTTGTGCTTTGCAGGTAATAATAGTAATAAAAAAGTGACTGGAAGTAAGAATAAAATTCCGAGTACAATATTGCGCTTAACCTGTTTTTTTATCATAGTGCAAAAATAAAAAAGACGGTTTAAATAACCGTCTTTTTATATAGTTTTAACTCAATATTTTTTAACTAAAAATCTTTTTTCACAAAACCAGAAGAGTAAACACTTTCTATGTAATCTCCTTCTTGTAAAAGAATAAACAGTAAATAAGCAATTAAGAAAATAGCTGTCCAAACAACCATTCTTCTTAAACTTGCTTTTTCATCACGCATGTGCATAAAATCCCAAGTAATGTAGTATGCTTTTACAATAGTTAATATAATAAATATCCAGTTTAAGGCTTTCATTCCTAAAACATGAGCCATTAATGACTCTGGTTTATATATCCCCAACACAACCTCAACAGCTGTAATAATAGATAATAGGATTAAAACTCCCCAAATTTTTTGTGTGTTTGATTTAAACTTAATTAAACCTCTTAATATTTCTAATTTATGTGCGTGTGCCATTTTTAAAATAAATTATCTAAATTATACTAAGTAGAAGAATGTGAATACGAATACCCAAACTAAATCGACAAAATGCCAATACAATCCTACTTTTTCTACCATTTCATAACTTCCTCTTCTTTCATAAGTTCCTAATATTACATTAAAGAAAATAATAATATTAATTACAACTCCTGAGAATACGTGGAATCCGTGAAATCCAGTTATAAAGAAAAAGAAATCAGCAAATAATGGTGTTCCATACTCGTTATGTCTTAAGTTAGCTCCTTCAACAATACCAATTCCATTAGCTTTAAGTTGTTTTATAGATTCTTCTCTCGAAAGAACTGTCTTATGACCTTGCTCATTAATTGTTTGAGTTCTTATTGCTAAGTCTGGATGAGATTCAAAACCAGTTATAACTTCTTGCATAGTGTAAGTTGGAAGTGTTCCTTCATCAACAAACCATAATCCATTTTTACTCTCATGTTCAACTCTTTCATGCTCGCCTGCTACCACAAAATCACTTAACGCAACTCTTTTCCCTTCAGCATCGACAAATTGGAGAATGTTTCCTCCTCTTGTTTCAACAGCACCAAAATCGCCTTTTATAAATGTTGCCCATTCCCAAGCTTGTGAGCCAACGAATATTAAACCACCAATGATGGTTAAAAACATATATAGTGTCACTTTTGCTTTATTCATGTGGTGTCCAGCATCTACAGCAAGTACCATAGTAACTGATGACATAATTAGAATAAAGGTCATAAATGCAACATAGATCATTGGATAATTACCGTGTACAAATGGTACGTGAGTAAATACCTCATCTGCAATTGGCCAATAATCAATAAATTTAAATCTTGAGAATCCGTAGGCTGCTAAAAAACCTGAAAAAGTTAAGGCATCAGAAACGATAAAAAACCACATCATCATTTTACCATAACTTGCGTTTAAAGGCTTATTACCTCCACCCCAAGTTTTTTCTTCTGCACCAGTATTTACAACTGTAGTATCCATATTTAGCGATTAGTATTTAAAAAATGTTAAAAGTTGCACAAAAATAATCATTTTATTTATCTAATAAAATATAAAAAGAAAAAGAGATATATCCATAATACATCAATAAAATGCCAAAATGTTGCTGCGAGTTCAAAACCAAGCATTTTACTAGGATTGTACTTTTGTTTAAAATGATTATAAATTACCACTAAAAGACAAATTATACCAACAACCACGTGCAAAATATGCACCATAGCAATCAAATAAACGTATGACATGGTTACATTACTTGTTGGCCCTGTAAAGTTATAGCCTAAATCAATGATTTGCTGAAAGCCTGTAAACTGATTTACTATGAACACTACACCTAATGCTAGGGTAACCAAAAGCCAAATTGTTGTTAGCTGTCTGTTATTGTTTTTTAATGCTCTTTTTGCAAGAATAAAAGTGATACTGCTAATTAAAATAACTACAGTACTTATTATAAAAGCATTTGGTAACTGAAAATCTCTTAACCAATCTTCTCGTTTACTACTTACTATAAATGCACTTGTCCATCCTGCAAATGACATTATTAATGATAAAATACCAAACCAAAGCATCATTTTTTTTGCTCTGATATTTTTTTCTTCAATGGTTCCTTCTGTTAAATCCATATTATCTAATAAATTTATCTACAACGTAAACTATTTGCAATAATGTTATATATGATACACTTGCTAGCATTAATTGTTTTGCTGCTTGTGCTGTTCTTTTTTTAAATAGCTGAATTGCGTAATACAACATCACTAGTCCCAGCCCAAAAACTACAATTGCCGCAACTATAGATAGTTTTAGTTCTCCTGTAAAACCAAATACAGGGATTATAGAGGCTAAAACCGTCCAAATAGTATACATGATAGTTTGTACTGCTGTTCCTTTATCTCTCTCTCTAGTAGGCAACATAAAAAAGCCTCCCTTTTTATAATCATCAAATAAAAACCATCCTATAGCCCAAAAATGTGGGAATTGCCAAAAAAACTGAATAGCAAATAAAGTGCCTGGCTCTATACCAAAATCGTTACGTGCCGCAACCCATCCTAACATAAAAGGAATTGCTCCTGGTATGGCTCCAACAAATACTGCTAAAGGTGTTTTTGTTTTTAATGGTGTATAAACACAAGTGTATAAAAAGATAGAAATCGCTCCATACATTGCTGTACGAGGATTGATAACATATAATGTTGCTATTCCTAAAATTGTAAAAATAACCGCAATAGTAAATGCAGTATTAACAGACATGCGTCCTGCAGGAATTGGCCTGTTTTTAGTGCGATCCATTAACGCATCTAAATCTTTTTCAATAATCTGATTGTAAGCATTAGATGCTCCAACCATAAAATAACCTCCAAAAGCTAATAATATGAGCGTGTAAACCTCTACTTGTTGTGTTCCTAAAAGATATCCTGCAATAGAAGAAAATACAACGCTTAATGACAATCGCATTTTAGTAATTTCCTTAAAATCAGAAATAATTGAAGTTACTGTAATTGAAGAATTTTTTGTGCTCAATACTTATACTATTTGTTGCTACATATTGCGAGTGCAAAGATACTTTGAAAATTGGTTTTGAGCAACGCTTAATAAAAGTAAATTAGTAATTTATGTATACTTGTAAGTTTTAGTATCTTTAAAGAACTTTTACTAAAAATCGATTTACTCATGAAATATCTTAAATTCTTATTGGTTACAATTGCATTTAGTGTTGTAAGTTTTACTAGAGCTCAAAATTTTGACAATGTAACTATCACTACTACTAAACTGTCTGACAATGTATATATGCTTGTTGGTGCTGGAGGAAATATTGGTGTTTCAGTTGGTGATGATGGTGTTTTTGTAATTGATGATCAATTTGCGCCTTTAACTACAAAAATTGAAGCTGCAATTAAAACTTTAAGTGATAAACAAATACAATTTTTAGTAAATACTCATTATCATGGCGACCATACTGGTGGAAATGAAAATATGAAAAAATTAGGCACAACAATAATAGCTCATGATAATGTTCGAAAACGTTTAGAAGATAAGCCAAAAGATGCCTTGCCTGTAATTACTTTTAATGACGAATTGAGTCTACATATTAATGGAGAGAAAATTAGTGTTTTTCATGTTGAACATGCTCATACTGATGGTGATGCTTTATTATATTTTACTAAAAGTAATGTATTGCATACAGGCGATGTGTATTTTAACAAGCGTTATCCTTACATCGATTTGAATTCTGGCGGAAGTGTTAATGGATACATTGAAGCAGTTAAAAAAGGATTAAGTGCTATTAATGATGATACTAAAATTATTCCTGGCCATGGTGAATTATCTACTAAAGCTGAATACCAATTCTTTTTAGAAATGCTTGAAACGTTAAAAGACAATGTACTTTCAGAAATTAAAAAAGGCAAAACTGAAGACGAAGTTGCAGCAAATTCTGAAATTACTAAAGTGTATGACGATTTAGGATATAGCTGGAATTTTATTTCTTCTGAAAAAATTAGAAGAACATTTTATTTAAGCTTGAAAGAATAGGTTTTAGTTATCTATATACCAATTAAACAAATCTGTTCGCACACCTACACTTAACCAAACTGTATTTCTTTTAAAAGTGGTTAATGTAGTAGCATCTGGATTAAAATTTCTGTAGCTAATATTAGTAAACAGTTTTAAGTTACTTACTGGGTTTATGATATAACCTGCTTGTAATTCTGCATTAATGGTTTTTGTTTTTATCCCTTGTCCTATTTCAACACCACTATCAAATGGTCTGTCGTTATAATCTCTATACAAGTCTCCTCCATAACTAAAATCATCAGTTCCATCATTAAAATCGAAACCTCTTAATCCTACTATAAATTTTGCATCAGCAAACCAACGTTGGTAATTATAACGACCAATAAGTATTGCTTCTTTAAAATTGGCTCCCCAAAGATGCGCCATTGGTTGGTTGTTATGCGCATAATTAAGTACAATTGTATTGTGTGAATATGTATATGGTCGTACTTGGTTGTATTCAAACTGAAGCAATAAATTATCGACTTTAAATGCATTGTAGTATTTGACGCCTAATTGATACCCAAATTTATTCTTCCAACTTTTGTTTCCTGCTTTAACATCATTTAATGAAAACTCGTCTAAAATAAATTGTCCATAAAGATTTACTTTATTATTCCATTTGTATTTTGCTGAAGCTCCAACTACAGCATTACCTGCACCTTGCCCAGTTTCAAACTCAATGGCTCTAAAGAAAATTAAAGGATTTAAATAATTAATATCAAATCCTCTGTCATTTGTATTATTCCAAATTACAGATTCAAACAATCCAATATTTAAGCGTTTAGAAACATTCCAACTCAAATAATGGTTAGCCATATATTTGGTTAAAAAAGCTTTATCAACTACAACCTCTGGACGTACATCTTTTAACCACATCCAGGTATTAGTGTATTTAATTTTCCAGAATTTAGTGTTTAATTTTAAAAAAGGATAAGGACTAGTTACATCACTTTGAAATAATGAACGATATCCATCTCCTATAAAGTTTTTACCATGACCAAACTGAACATTTATAAATTCTGCTGGCGAATACGATATGTATGCTTCAGCAACAGGATAGTCATAACTATCTTCTTTAAATCTTTTAGCGATGCCTCTTCCAGGAATTATTGCTGGATCTGGACCAAAAGCTTTTAAGCTTTCTGCATAATCATTAAAATACTGCGCAAAACGTCCTTGGCTTTCAAAAACAGATGCTGAAAAATTAAACTTCTTGCCTAATCCTCCTTGCACATAAAACCCTCTAGTATTATTATATGTAGTATTAAAATCTGCTTCGGTGTCTTTACCAACTTGTAAATCGAAAACTGGGTCTATTGTAAACCAATAATCTTTACCTTGCACTTGCACCAAATGTTCATCCCATAATTTCTTGCTCCACCAACTATCGCTACCTTTTATTAAAGCTTTTTTTTCAGCTTCAAAATCGTAATACTTTGCTACTTCATCATAAATAAATGGTTTTGAAGCTGTATGACTGTTTGTACCTAAACCATTCATATTAGCATCAAATCTCGCATAATATGTGTGTGTAAATGGAATATTAAGTTGACTACTATATTCCAAATTTTGATACTTTACAATATTCTTGTTTATACTATCAAACTCAGTAGACACTATTTCATCAAGGTCAGTAACTTTTTTTATGGTTTCTGTCTTCTCTATTTCGCTCTGCACAGTTTCTGGGTTTACTAAAGGAATTTTTACTGTTAGTGAGTATTGAAAACTAATTGGACGACTATTATAAGTTCCTGGTGTAACTTTTGGTAAGCTATCGAAAACACGCTTAGTTTCTTCTTTTAATTCATCATATACCGAATCGATATAAAGCACAGAAACACCTCCTTCATTATCAACTTCAAAAAGTATTTTAATATCTCCTTTATAGTTCTCGTCAAAAACTATTTGAGGTACTTTAAAATTTGAGTAAATATGCTGATTTAATTTATTATTAAAACACGCTTTAAGATTATCTATAGACTGTGATTCACAATCTGGAAAAACAGGAGGTTTTTCATAGTTATTAATGCTTTGCGAAAAACTATTAAAAGTGATTATCGTAAAAATGAATAAGAAGAGTTTCTTCATAAGATGGCTACAACCTTTTTATAGGCGTAAGATACTATTTTTTTAAAAATAAACAGCTTACAAAAAAACCGCTATCTGTTAAAGATAACGGTTTAAATATTTAAAATTGTATAGTTTTATTGCACTTGAAATACTATTGGTAAATTATATAAAACATCTACTGGTATGTTTCGTTGTTTTCCAGGAGTCATTTTAGGTATTTTTGTTGTAAGTCTCAATGCTTCCTTTTCTAATTGGTTATGAGGAGCTCTTGCTCTAACATCTGTAACCATTCCGTTTTTATCTATCTTAAATGCAACATATATTTTTTGAGTACCACTTAATCCTAAGTCGTGAGCTAACTCTGTATTAAATTTTTTCTGAATAAGTTTAGTTAGCTTATCAGACATACATTGTAAACGCTCTTCATTTGTTGTTGCAGATTCGCATCCAGGATAAACAGGCACTTTCTCAACACCAATTATACTGAACGGAGGTTGAATATCCTCAGGAGTTTCAATAGTTGGTTTTAAATCTCCAACATCAGTTGGTTTATCTGTAGTAATATCATCTGGAGTTAAAATATCAGTAATTAACTCATCGTTATAATCATTATCAACTGGCTTTAAATTGTTATCAGCTAATTTAACTGCTTTAGGTTTTACTTCTCTTTTTTGAGGCACAGCTTCAAACACTTTAAATTTATCTGCAAAGTATTCTGAATTTTCATCAATTGGTGCAACTTGTGCTAACTTTGCTAGCTGGGTTTCAAACTTCATTTCAAAAAGCCCATAAGTTGCCAAAAGACAAAGAATTAAACCCACTTGAAAATAAAGCGTGGAGTTTTTTTGTAAATTTACATCGTGCTTTTGCGATTTCACAATGTTTTTGTTGCTCTGGCCAGCAACATTCGTTGTGTTTTTTAAATTTTTCATAATACTTATTATTTAGAATGTTAATATTATGATAAAATCGCAATAAGCATACCAAAGTAAAAATCCCGTCTAATTAATTTTAGACGGGATTTTGAATATAATATAAAATGGTATTTTTTAGTCTTGTACTTGGAAAAGAATTGGTAATGAATAAGGTACAGTTACTGCTTTACCTCTTTGCTTACCTGGTTGCATTTTTGGAAGTAATCCAATAACACGTTTTGCTTCTTTTTCTAATCCAGGATGTGGAGCTCTTGCTTGTACATTAGTAATTTCTCCGTTTTTGTCTATTTTAAAAATAACACTAATACGTTGTTTACCTGATAAACCTAAATCTCCAGCTAATTCTGTATTAAATTTCTTATTTACAAATTCAGCAATTTTATCAGACATACATTGCTTTTTAGCATTGTTTCCGCTTTCTTTTTCACATCCAGGAAAAATAGGCACATTTTCAATAACAGCAAAAGGAACCTCAATGTCTTCCTCTACTTCAACAACTTTTACGTCTTTTACTTTAACGATTTTTTCTTCTTGATTTGTTTCAGTAGACTTTATAATAGTTTCTTCTACCTCTTTTTCATCTTCAACAACCTTAATTTCTTCTGGAACTGGTGGTGGTGGAGGTGGTGGTGGTGGTGGTGTTATTTCTTGCTGAGTGATTGGCACTTCTTCTTCATCTAACATATCCAGATTAACCATTCCTGTATCAATCTCTTTTTTATCATATGATTTATAGTTTATTGCCAAATTAGTAAGCAATAATACTAAAGCCAGACCAACAGCAAAATATAGCGAACTGTTTCTGCTTACATCTGATTTTGGATTTTTTTTCGGTTCCATATCTTAAACTTGTTTAGGAATGCTAAAATAACCAATAAATTGTTAAAAAAGCAAACGATTAATTTATTTTAACTTTAACTTTCTATAGAAAGTAATAATTAGTGCAGCAAAAATAACGCCAAAAGTGTTTGCTGCTAGATCATTTAAATCAAAAACTCTGGTTTCGGTAATTTTATTTTGTAATATTTCTATTATTAACCCAAACCCAATAGCTATTGAAGCTGAGATTAAAATTGTATTTGAAATGGTTTTTCTTCTAAAGTAATTATACCATAATAGCATTAATACAAAATAGGCTAAAAAATGATAAATTTTATCATCAAACGACGAACCTAAACTTGGAACTTTATTAAGTCTTATAAGACTAGCAACGGTTAAAACGATTGAATAAGTTACTACAAGTAAAAGTTCAAAGTACTTATGCACCAATTAATGCTTTATAATCGTCAGCAGATAATAAGCTATCAAACTGAGACACATCAGAACATTTTACTTTAATCATCCAACCATCTCCATAAGGGTCTGAGTTTACTTTTTCTGGTTCATCTTCAAGTGAAGAGTTAAATTCAATTATTTCGCCAGATACTGGTAAAAACAAATCAGATACAGTTTTTACTGCTTCAACTGTTCCAAAAATTTCTTCAGCCTCTAAAGTTTCGTCAACTGTTTCAACTTCTACGTAAACAATATCTCCTAATTCGCCTTGAGCAAAATCAGTAATTCCTACAGTAATAATGTCGCCTTCTATTTTTACCCACTCGTGGTCTTTGGTATACTTTAATTGTGATGGTATGTTCATCTTAATTGATTATAAAATTTATGGTAACAAATGTACTTTTTAAAACGATTTAATTCAAAATTAATTTCCAAAATTATATCGTAAGGTAATTCCAGATCTAATAGTTGTTTGTGGAAAGGCTGTTGAAATAGCATATTCTGAGAACGAATAATCAAAATAGAATATTCCTGTTAGATTTTTACTAAAAGCATAATCTGCAGAGTATTTTATTCCCCAAATGGTTTGACCAGAAGTCACCTGATTGTTTTCTAAATCTAAATATCTAATAATCGTTTTGTTATCTCTTAATGATATATCTGCCTTCATGTTCAAATCACTTTTTATGATTTGACCTGGCCCAGCCATTTTAGAACGTATTCTTACATCTTTAAATCTATATCCAAGACCTATAATATATTCTTTTCCTTGTATTTCCGTTAATAAGTTATTATCGAAACTTAAAGATAAGACTCTATCTTTTCTTATTTCAGTAACTATTTTAACTGAATTCTTCATTTCGAAATCCAATCTAATTAATGGGCTAAATTGTTCTTCTAAATTTATATTACTATAAAGGTTTTGGCTTTTATAATTACCTGATTGGTCTAAAACATTTGGATTTTGACTTGCATAATCTAAAGTAGGATCTGCAGGATTAAAATCTAAATTAGTTCGGAATTGGTTAATTGTATAACCTGCTCTATAACCATGAGTTACAGAGAAACGCTTAAAGTTCTTTTTAAACCAAGCAAACTGCATAAAGCCTGTGTATTTCAACGTCCAGTTAGGAATAGGCACATCTCTAAATGCACTTAATTTAACTTTGTCTGGGTTTGCTCCTTGGTAAGCAGATAAAAAAGAAGGCAATAATACTGCTTGGCTGTTTTTTCCAAAACCTAAAGGATAGCCTTCGGCATCAACCGCATAGTTACTGTTTCCATAAAACTCTCTTGCTAATCGGTTTGCTACTACCAAACGGTTTGCTCTAAAATCTTCAAACGCTGCAGAACGGACTTCATCACTTTTGCTAAATGCTGTTTTTATTAATGATGTTGAAATATTAAAGTTACCAAAAGTATTTTGGATTAAACTATTATAAGTATCACTTAAGCCATCATTATTTGTATCAGTAGCATTAAAGTTTTCGGTAAAATTTGATGCATAAGTTCTACTACCTGTAAAATCAATTTTTAAATCTTTAACTAACTCAACATTTGCAGAAAAATCTAGTGTTTTACTACTTACTTCTGTGTATTGCTCATTAAAATTAGGATATACTGTTAACCAACCGTTTCTAGCAACTAAATCTCTTATATCACTTTGATCACCAAAAGTATAGCCAAATGTTGGTTTAAGTGTACCTATAAACCCTGGCGTTCTTAAGTAACCTGGTAAATAATTACCATTATTCTCTCTATAGTTAATTTGAACTCTCTTAACCATAGTTAGTATATCTATTGCAGTATTAAATACTTTTGTGCCTGCACTATTTGATGATGAATTAGCAGCTACATTACCTTTCTGCTTTGGTTCTACTTGTTTTTCATTATTAGAAGGAAGTCCTTTTGGGGCACTACTTCTTGCGTTGTTTCTTTTAGGTTGTTTTTTTGTTAATCCAACATATTTATACAAAGTCTCCATATTAAAACTTGAATTAATATTATGAGTCCCTGAACTTTGTATTGAATTCCCTAAATTGTAAGTGTTTGTAACATTGGTATCTGGATCTGTAATTGGTAAATTATTATTAAGGTCGGATCCTTTTTGCCAACTAAAATCGCCTGTATATGAATATGTCGCTCTAATAAAATTAAATGTTGGTATTTTATATAAAGGGATTTCATAATTTAATTGTAATTGCTGACTTTGAATATTTGGATCACCAAAATCGAAGAAACCATCCCAAACATTCAGTGTTGGGTCTTGCCTGCCATTGATTACATCATCTACAAAATAATTACGAACAATATTGCTATTAGATGCAGTAAAGTTTAAGCTTAATGCTTTTGTTAGATTATAATTTATTGCATATTGAAAATCAAATCTATAATTTCTTCTGAATAATTCTTCTAAGCCAATATTCCCTCCTGTTAAATCTACTTCTCTAAATTTTTGTTTATTAAACTGACGTAAAATGTCAGTGTTTACAGAAAAACTAGTTGGTATAGGATTAAAATTAAAGTCTTTAAGTATTTTCCAATATTTGTTTCTGAAAATAGAATCGTTTTCTTTAAATGGCTCAATTACCATTGGATTGAAACTGTAGTTATAATTAACTCCTGTTCTAATTTTTTGGTCTAATGAATTTTCAATTTCAAAATCTCTATGCTCAATTTTATTATATGAATAGTTAAAAGTTAAATTTTCAACATCATAAAAACGAGGTTTAGCATCTCCTGTTCTTTGCTTTCTAACTCCAATAAAATTAATACTTTGTCGTTTAGTGTAATCTTCAGATTGTGTTTTAATGGTTTCACTTTCCTGATCTGAAGTAGCGGCATCTAAACGAGATTGTAATTTAATATCTCTATAAAATTGATCGTATTCAGGCGTAATAAGTTCTTCACTTTGACCATAATTGAAAGGGATTTGTACTCCCCATTTTTTTGGTAAAAGTTGTCCTAAATTTATATTAGTCACAACATCGTACTGTTTTACATCTTCTCGACTTCTCTCGTTTGGTCTTTGCTCAATTCCACCAAATCCTATTGTGCTTCTTCGACCTGTTGCACTTATATCGGCAAAGTCTGCAATATTAGTATCCATGCTTAAAACTGCTGCCCAACCTCCTTGATTATCTAAATCGGCCAATCTAAGTTCATTAAACCAGATTTCTCCACAAGCATCCATACCTCCTTGTCCAGGGTTTTTAACCCCAACCATTAAAACTCTTATATCTCCAAAATTTGGATTTCCTTTAATTGCCACACGTTGAACACCCATTGTATGTGGATCAAATTCGCCAACTTCAGTCAATCCTGAATCGGTAACATCATAAAATGTAGGATCAATGTTTGCTAAAGTTCCATTAGAAATACCTAATGATTTTATTTGTTCTAAAACTTCTAGTTTTAAGTTAATCTCATTAGCTTCTGGCCAAACATCAGTTGGTGACAATGTTCCTGTAGACACTTGCAATGGCACTTCAATTTGATAAAAATTTTGAGTAAAATCATTACCCATTCTAATAAAACCAACCAACTCACCATCAGACAAATTAATTCCTTCTTGAGGCTCAGCGTGAATAAACATTCTTAGCTTGTTATACTGACGCATGTCTATGTTTATATTTTTAAAGACTCCTCTAGAGTCTTCAGGCTCAAGGTCACATACTTCGACTACTAATGATTGTTCGTTTTGTCTTATGATATTATTGTTATTGTTCAGTTGCTCTAAAACAACTCCAGGAGGTAACACATAATTTCCTTCGTTTTGTTGTAACCCAATAATCCCAACATTTAATTCAGTATTATCGTTGTCATTATTTGGTTCGTCATCTAAAGTTAATCTGTAACGTCTCCAATCGCTTCTTACTAAATCTAGGGTTGCAAACCTTAATACTGTTGATTGAGAAAACTCTTTTAAATATAATCTGGCAAATCTAACTGAACGAATATCGGTAATCCCTCCTATTGCTCTAGTTGGGCTAGCAATTGGAATTCTAAATTGGTACCATTTGACCTCACGTGTTTGGCCATTAGGCAGAGTTACGTTTTTAACTTTTATATCGTTTATTTGAGTGTTATTTGGATCAGAAAGTGTAGCAGGCGTAATATTAATTTCATACTCAAAATAACTATCTATAGTATTCATTGTATTATCTCTATTAATATCTTCTACATCAGGTTGAGGAGTAGAACCTCTATTGGTATCTGTAAATGTATCTGGAGAGTTACCCTCTAATCCATTATACAGTTTATAACGCTCAAAAATATCACCATCTGCTTGTAAAAAATACTTGTAATTGTCTTTAGATGGATCTTCTAATCCTGCAAAAGGAGTATATCTTGGATCTCCAGGTACAGCTTCTTCTGAATCATCATAACCATCATAACCAACATCTTGATTTCTTCGTTGTTGACCTGTAGTTGAAAACGCATAAATTAAAGATTGATTTCTTGGTACAATACTTCCATAAACAGTTGGAGCTAAAAAACTAATATCTCCATCTTCAGGCAACCCGTTCTCGAATTGTTTTTTTCCGTCTTTTAAAATATCTTCTGAAATATTACCAAGATTAACTGTAAGTTTTCCTCCTGGGTTTGTAGTATTATCTAAAAATGGGTCTTGTACCCAAAACTCTATATACTCAACATTAGCTTGCTCAAAATCTGTAGACGTTATTTGTCTGGTAATACCAGCCCAACTATTGTTAGGTGCAGTTAAAGTACCTGTTGCTATATCAATGTTATTTGTTTGAAAATTATAAGGACCTCTTTCGGTTGGATAATATGCTAAATCTAATGTTGGAATTACAGTGCTTTGTCCTTGCACTACATCTATTTGAGGAAAAACTTCATCAATAAAAACTCTCCTTGTATATAAATTAGAAACATCATCATCACTTATACCACTAGGTCTTTGATTACTATAAAAAATAGGATCTACTGTGTACCAGTTAAGCATAGCTCTGTTAAATCCGTTTTCAATACCATTATCATCTTCATTTGCTGTTATACCAAGCTGTTTTGGTCTACTAGATAAAAACCAAGATTGAGGTGATAATAAATCTATAGAGCCTTGTGTGCCTTCAAAATCATCAACATAAGCAGTTGCTTCTCCTTCAAAATCTGTGCCCTTTGGTGCTCCTGGCGCCAAGTATGCAAACTCTCCTCTTACAGATAAGTTTGATGGCACATCAGTATCAATATTTGGTAATTTATTAGCTAATCGAGTTAAAAAAGGAACTTCGGTTGAATAATTTCCGTTAAGTCCAAATATGGTATTGTTTATAGATTCTGTATTGTAATTTGCTTTCTGGGTAATTGGTCGCTCATTCAAATTTAAAAACGTTGCTCCTAATACAAATTTTTCATTAAACTGATGCTCTACATTAATCCCTGTAAAACGACGTGTTTGTTGTCCAAATACTGCATTGTTTTCTACTGAAACATTTATTGGAGTATTAGATGCTTTTAGGGCTTCATCTAAAATTTGTACACGTCCTAATTGATAATTTACTGTATAATCAATACCTTCAACTAATACTCTTCCTCCTGCTGTTACTTTAACAGAGCCTCTTGGCACATTAAAAGCTCCAATAGGAATACCATCTCCTCCTGATGATTTATAACGCCCTTTTAATTGAAATTTATTTTTTTCACTTTCATCTAAAGCTGCTGTTTTAGTGGCTTTATAAAGAATGTCATATACATATTTTTCTTGATTAGGATTGGTATAAACATCTTGCTCGTAGTCTGCTGCATTGTTATTTGGGTTACCATCATCATCTAAAATATCAAATAAATATCGTCCAAAAGGTTCAACTTTTGTAAAGATTATTTTTCCATTTTGAATTAAAACTGTTTGTCCAGGAACAAAATCGAAAAAACCGTCACCACCTGTTTGAGGATCATTATTAAAGTTTAACCTATCTAAATGAAATAATCTTATTAAAGGTGTATCAACTATTTCGGAATCATCTGTCGGGTCTATTGGTGTGTTACTGTTAAATGTTGGAAATGTAGTTCCATCAACAGGTTTTATATAGTTTAGAGGAGAGGCTTCAGTATAAAATATATTTAATTTAAAATCGTCTTGACTTAATTGATAAGCTCCAGTGTCATAAATATTTTTCATCATCAAATCCCAAATAGGCTGATCTACACTAGTTATGGCACTTTTAAGCATTTTCAACACTAAGCTATTGTTATTTATTATAGTATTCCCAGTGTTAGTATCTGTAGAAGTATCTGTAGCATTCACACCATCATTAGCAAATTCACCAACTTGATAAACTGTACCACCAACTGTATACTGAAAGGCAACTGCTAAAACTTCGTCGTTTAACAATCGTTGATTTAATGATATATATCCCAATTGTGAATGTAGAGTATAATCTGAACCTTGATTAAGTTTTCTAGCATTTTCAAGTTTACCAAAATCAAATCCTTCGTTGGCAGGAATTAAAATACCTTGCTCAACTGTAGTTATATCTCTAACTGCTGCAGTTAATTGAGAACCTGGTCCACCAATGTTTGTTGGGTCAAATGCGTTGTTTGGATTGTTTGGTAAGGCTCCTGGTTGCAAAATGTTTACAGTGGAACCAACTATTGAAGACTCTCCTAAATCTTGAAAAGCTGTAATATTTCTAACATTATTTGTTTGATTAGTTCTATTAGTTACCCAAACTTCAATACGTGTTATTTGAACATTAGTTTCTAAAAAAGGATAACGCAACATTGCTGCATCATATTTATTTCTAAAATATTGTGCTAAGAAGAAGTGTCTATTTTCGTCATAGTCTCTTGCAAAAAAAGAAAATTCTTCTAATGTCCCTCCTCCTTGTGCAACCACAGATCGTGATTGTGACTTTTGTTCAGAAAATACAGCTGTCACTCTTGTTTTACCAAATTGCAGCTCTGTTTTCACACCAAATAAACTTTGTGCTCCAGTAATTAACGAACTATTAAGTGGCATACTAACATTACCAACTTCTATCTTCCTGATAATATCATCTTCAGTTGGTGTGTATTCTAATTTAATTAGATTCTGAAAATCGAATGTTGATTGTGTATCATAGTTAGCTGTAACCTGAAGTCTTGTTCCAACTTTACCTAATAAACTTAAACTTATACGTTGATTAAAATCAAATGTGAAATTGCTTCTGTTACGCGGAGAAAATGTTGGGTTGTCTTGTTTTGTGAACAAAACCCCTAAATCCATTTCAACAGAACCTTGTGGTATCACTTCAATAGTATTACCTCCAAAAACAGATTCAAAAAATCCTGAATTAACATAAAACTCTGGAAGAAGATTTTTTTGTTCTTCTTCAGTTCCGTCCTTTTTTCCTGAAGCAGCATCAACTTTTTGTTTGTAATACAAACGCATATTTTCTTGCAAAACCAACTTTTGATATTCGGCAGGTGTAAGTATAATTGGATAATTAATATTAAACTTCCCAACTGTTTCAGTGTAAATATATCTGTCTGTTATTGGGTCGTATGTGTATTTTGAAACAATACTATTAGGATTTGGCATATTTATATTACCAAATGCAAAACTTGTAATAGTAGTATCTTGAGGTGTTGTTGGATCTTGAGAAAAAACTAAACTACTAAAAAGTGTAGTACTTATTAGCAGTATATATTGAATTGATTTTGAAAAAGTATAGTTAGTTGTACTCAAATCGTTATAAGTTTTTTAATGCTTCTTTTATAATGGTTTCAACATTGGCATCTGGTTGATTAGACACTATCTTATCTACAACACGTTCTGATTGTTTTCTTACAAATCCAAGAACTTCTAAAGCAGATAACGCTTCATCTTTGCTTGTATTGTTTTTAACCGTAGAAAGTTCGTCAATATCATACACTTTTAAAACTTTATCTTTAAGGTCTAAAATTACACGAGCTGCAGTTTTTGCACCAATCCCTTTAATAGATTGAATTAAAGCCACATCACCATGTGCAATTCCTTCTCTTACCTGTTTGGGTGTTAAAGACGACAACATAGTTCTTGCTGTGCTTGCTCCTACACCACTTACAGAAATTAATAACTTGAAAATCTCTCGTTCGGCAATAGACGAAAAACCATACAAAGTATGAGAATCTTCTTTTACAATTAAATATGAGTAAAGCTTTAAATTCTCATTATCTGGAATTTGAGAATATGTATGTAATGATATATTGAGTAAATAGCCTACACCATTACAGTCGATGACAACATCTGTCGGATTTTTTTCTACAAGTTTTCCTTGAATGTGTGTAATCATGTAATAGCTTTAGTTAAAAACTCAAATGTAATAAAATTATTTACATTATGAAGCTGATACGTTTTCTAATGATGCTTTAAGTTCTAGCTCTTTTCTTTCCTTTTGTTGTGCATCAATAACAGCGATTGCTGTCATGTTAACTATTTCGTCAACACTTGCATCTAATTGAAGAATATGTACTGGTTTTCGCATTCCCATCATAATAGGTCCAATCGATTCAGATTTATTGAGTTCTTTAAGAAGCTTGTAGGTTATATTAGCTGAGTCTAAGCTAGGAAAAATTAATGTATTTACTTTTTTGCCAACAAGTTTAGAAAATGGAAACATCTCTTCAAGCATTTCACTGTTTAAAGCAAAATCAGTTTGCAGTTCGCCATCAACAATTAAATCTGGATTAGATTCATGTAACAGTTTTACAGCATCTCTAACCTTGGTTGTTCTAGGGCTTGGTGAAGAACCAAAATTACTAAATGAAATCATTGCCATAACTGGCTCCAAACCAAACATTCTTACTGTTCTGGCAGTCATTTGAGCTATTTTCGCTAAATCTTCAGCAGTAGGATCAATATTAATGGATGTGTCACTCAAAAACATTGGTCCACGTTGCGTCATCATTAAATTAGTTGTTGCAATTCTTGTTGCATTTTTTGCCAATCCAATAAGCTCTAACATTGGTTTTACAACCGAAGGGTAGCTTCTTGAAAAACCAGAAATAAGCGCATCAGCATCTCCTTCGTTTACCATCATTGCAGCGAAATAATTGCGCTCTCGCATTATTTTTTGAGCCGAATAAAGTGTTACTCCTTTACGTTTACGTTGCTCCCAATATACTTTTGCGTACTTATTTTTACGTGCTTCCTCTTCATCAGATTTTGGATCAATAATTTGAACATTAGCTTCAAATTCAATTTCCTCCATTAATTGAAGAATTGTTTCTCGTCTTCCTAATAAAATAGGAATAGCAATGCCTTCATCATGTGCAATTTGAGCTGCTTTTAACACATCTAAATGATCTGCTTCTGCATAAACAACTCGCTTAGGGTTCATTTTTGCTCTGTTAGTTAACAGTCTAACAATCTTATTATCAGACCCTAATCGTTCTAAAAGAGTTTCTTTGTATTTTTCCCAATCTTCAATTGGTTCTTTTGCCACGCCACTTTCCATAGCAGCTTTTGCAACAGCTGGTGGTACTTCGGCAATTAAACGAGGATCAAAAGGTTTAGGTATAATATAGTCTTTACCATACGTTAAACGTGTTTCTCCATAGGCAATGTTTACTTGTTCTGGAACTGGTTCTTTAGCAAGATTTGCCAAAGCCTTAACAGCAGCCATTTTCATTTCTTCGTTAATCTTTGTTGCTCTAACATCTAAAGCTCCTCTGAAAATAAATGGAAATCCTAGCACATTATTAACTTGATTAGGATGATCACTACGACCTGTAGCCATTATAATATCTTTTCTTGTATCGATTGCTAATTGATATTCAATTTCTGGATCTGGATTAGCCATTGCAAATACAATAGGGTTTTTAGCCATCGACTTTAACATCTCTGGAGTCACTATATTAGCTGTTGACAACCCAATAAAAACGTCGGCATTATTCATTGCTTCTTCTAGTGTGTCTATTTTACGATGCGTTGCAAATTCTGTCTTCTCAGGTGTAAGCCCTTCTCTATCATCTCTAATAACACCTTTACTATCAGTCATTACAATATTATCGCGTTTAGCACCAAAAGCTTGGTACAAACGCGTACAAGAGATTGCTGCAGCGCCTGCTCCACTAATAACAATTTTAACGTCTTCTATTTTTTTATTTGAAATTTCTAAAGCATTTAATAATGCTGCAGCCGAAATAATAGCAGTACCATGTTGATCGTCATGCATTACAGGAATATCTAATTCTGCTTTTAAACGACGTTCAATTTCAAACGCTTCTGGTGCTTTAATATCTTCTAGATTTATACCACCAAAAGTTGGCGCAATCATTTTTACAGTTTGTACAAATTCTTCAACATTTTCTGTGTTAACTTCAATATCAAACACATCAATATCAGCAAATATTTTAAATAACAATCCTTTTCCTTCCATGACAGGCTTAGAGGCTTCTGGACCAATATTACCAAGACCTAAAACTGCAGTACCATTAGATATTACTGCTACAAGGTTACCTTTAGCTGTATATTTATACACATTGTTTTTATCTTTCTCTATTTCTAAACAAGGCTCTGCTACTCCAGGAGAATATGCTAAAGATAAGTCTCTTTGTGTTGCATACTTTTTAGTAGGTACAACCTGAATTTTTCCTGGTGTTGGTTTTGCGTGATATACTAATGCTTCTCTTCGTTTACTCTGCTTACTCATATAATCTGGATTAAATCACTTCGAAATTCGTTTTATTGAATTCGTTTTACAATAACAAATGTAATAATACTAAGGATTAAAGTCTAATCTTTTAAGAATTGAATATTTCTTTTTAATCCAGAAAATTTTGTGCGTTTAACAGCTGAATCTTTAAATATTTTTTTAAAAACATCTTCTGTTATCTCTTCCCAATCTTTTTTGGTCATTGATAATAATTCAGGATTAGGATTAAATAGTGGCTCGTTATGTGATTTTGAAAATCGATTCCAAGGACATACATCTTGGCAAACATCACAACCAAACATCCAATCATCAAATTGTCCTTTAAATTCTGTTGGAATATTTTCTTTTAACTCTATTGTAAAATAAGAAATGCACTTACTACCATCAACAACATAAGGCTCTGTTATAGCTTGAGTTGGACAAGCATCGATACATGCTGTACAGGTACCACAATGGTCTGTTGTTGGTAAATCGTATTCTAAATCTAAATCAATAATTAACTCGGCAATAAAATAAAATGAACCCACTTGCTGTGTTAATAAATTACTGTGTTTCCCAATCCAACCTAATCCGCTTTTTGCTGCCCAAGCTTTATCTAAAACTGGAGCAGAATCTACAAAAGCTCTACCACTCACATCTCCTATTTCATCTTGAATAAAATTTAATAGTGATTTAAGCTTGTCTTTAATAACAAAGTGATAGTCTGTACCAAAAGCATATTTTGACAACTTATAACTTTCTGAATTTTGGACTTCTGATGGATAATAATTCAACAATAAAGAAATGACACTTTTAGAATCTTCAACCAATTTTGTTGGGTCTAAACGTTTATCAAAATGATTTTCCATGTATTGCATTTCGCCATGCATGTTGTTTTTTAACCACTTTTCTAGTCTTGGTGCTTCAGCTTCTAAAAACTGTGCCTTACTAATACCACAAGACAAAAAGCCAAGACGTTTAGCTTCAGCTTTAATTAAACTTGTATTATGATTCTTAGAGTTAATCATTTTTATTTTGAAGTAAATTTCATTTCTACATCTAGAGGTTTTAATGTAATTAACGGATTTAATTTTACTTCTGCTTTATTGGTTTCTATATTAAATTTATTAATAATTGTATTTACTACGAGCATCATTTCATACATAGCAAAATTATTACCAATACATAATCTTGGGCCAGCTCCAAATGGCATATAATATGCTGCTGTTTTTTTCTTGTTTTTATCAGAAAAACGCTCTGGTTGAAATTTATCTGCATCTTCCCAATAATTAATGTTCCTATGCATTTCATAAATAGAAATTCCTATTAGAGTTCCTTTTTTAATATGATAATTCCCTAAAACATCATCTTCGAGAGCAACACGATCTGTTATCCAAGCCGAAGGATATAACCGCATGCTTTCTTCAACGCACATTTTTATAAAATTGAGCTTTGGTAATGTTTCAAAAGCTAAAGTATTGTTATCTAAATTGACACTCTCACTTTTAGCTTTATTCAATTCTTCTTTATTGTTTGCAAGTAAAAATAACGTAAAGGTTAAGGCATTTGCAGTTGTTTCGTGACCTGCTACAAAGAGTATTAAAATCTCATCAATAAGCTGAGTGTTTGTCATTGATGTTCCATCTTCATATTTTGCTTTTAAAAGCATATCTAATAAATCGTCATGCTCTTCTGTAGAGGCTCTTCGAGTTTCTATAATGTTATTAATAATAGCTCTACTTTCTTTAACTAACTTCATATTATGCTTTATATCGCCTTTGAGTATAAACCATAATCTTTTATGAGGTTGCCTAATATCTTTTACAATAAATTTTTGAAGTGTTTCAATAATTACTTGCAGTCTTTTAAGTGTATGTTTTTCTGCGGAATAATTAAATAGTGATTTTGCTACCACCTGAAAAGCTAGCTCATTCATTAAAGGATATAGCTGCACAAAATCATCAGATTTTAAGTTTTTAATCTGCTCATTTACTGTTTGATTAATTATTGCAACAAGATTATTAATCTTTTCTTTATGAAATGCTGGTTGAATAAGTCTTCTTTGTTGCAGCCAATAATCTCCTGTTGAAGTTAATAAACCATAACCAATATACTTTGATAAAAATTTAGTCTGTAACTTCGATTTTTCGTAAACCTTATGGTGCTTTTGTAAAATATGCTTTGCTAGCTCTGCATCTTTAGTAAGTATGATTTGTTTACTAAAAAATGGTTTAATAGAAAAAGACCCTTCATTACTTTCATTAAAATATCTTTTATGAAAAGGGATTGGGTTTTTGGTGATTTCAGAAGAATTAAATAAAAATTTAAAGAATGATACTTTATATGGATACTTGTAGTTTGGCATTAAAACAAACCTCCCTGTATATTATTTTTAATTTTTCCTAAATGTTTATATGCTAATTCTGTTACTTCGCGCCCACGAGGTGTTCTCATAATAAATCCTTGTTGGATTAAAAAAGGTTCGTAAACTTCTTCAATAGTTTCAGCGCTTTCACTCACAGCTGTAGCTAAAGTAGTAATGCCAACTGGTCCGCCTTTAAACTTATCAATTATAGTAGTAAGAATTTTATTGTCCATCTCATCCAATCCGTGAGCATCAACATTTAAAGCTTCTAAAGCAAATTTAGCAATCTTAATATCAATACTTCCATTCCCTTTAATTTGAGCAAAATCTCTAACTCTACGTAATAATGCATTTGCAATACGTGGTGTTCCTCTACTACGACCAGCAATTTCTACAGCAGCTTCCATAGAAATAGGTACATTTAAAATAGAGGCGCTACGTTGAGTTATAGTTGTTAATAGCTCTGTATTATAATATTGTAATCTACTTTGAATACCAAAACGAGCACGCATTGGAGAGGTTAATAATCCTGAACGTGTTGTTGCTCCAATAAGTGTAAATGGATTAAGATTAATTTGAACTGTTCTTGCATTTGGTCCAGACTCAATCATTATATCAATTTTGTAATCTTCCATTGCAGAGTATAAATACTCTTCAACAATTGGGCTTAATCGATGTATTTCATCAATAAACAAAACATCTCGTTCTTCAAGATTTGTAAGTAATCCAGCAAGGTCACCTGGTTTATCTAAAACTGGCCCTGAAGTAACTTTAATACCAACATTCAATTCGCTAGCAAGAATATGAGCCAAAGTGGTTTTTCCAAGTCCTGGAGGCCCATGAAAAAGTGTATGGTCTAATGCTTCATTACGACCATTTGCAGCTTGGACAAAAATTTGAAGGTTTTCTAATACCTGATCCTGACCTGTAAAAT
Source organism: Aquaticitalea lipolytica (assembly GCF_014641635.1). GTDB lineage: Bacteria > Bacteroidota > Bacteroidia > Flavobacteriales > Flavobacteriaceae > Aquaticitalea > Aquaticitalea lipolytica. The sequence goes on from NZ_BMIC01000005.1 coordinate 35,536, forward strand.
CATCAAATGATAATGGTCTTAATTTTTTTTCAACATCAAGTTCTTCAGAAGAAAAGTTTTCGTTAGATGGGTTTAGATTCTCGTTCATACAACACAAATATAAACAAAAAGCCTTTCTTAATTAGAAAGGCTGATGTTGTATTATAAATATATTTTTCTAGTGCTGAAGTTCTTCTTCACCTTCTCTTAAAGGCACATTTTGTGGCACAAAATCTTCTTCATATCCTGGTTTACTATAATCGTAAGACCAACGGTATACGTGAGGAATTTCACCTTCCCAGTTACCATGAATATGTTTCACTGGTGCAGTCCACTCTAATGTTGTAGATTTCCAAGGGTTTTGTACTGTTTTCTTACCAAAGAACATACTGCTAAAGAAATTGTATAGGTATACTAATTGGAAAACTCCACCAACCAACGCAAAGATTGTAATGATAACGTTCACATTTGCTAGGTCATCAAATAATGGGAAGTTAGAGTTTGTATAATAACGTCTTGGTAAACCAGCCATTCCTATAAAATGCATTGGAAAGAATACACCATAAGCACAAACCGCAGTTACCCAGAAATGTAAGTAACCTAAATTTTTATTAAGCATACGACCAAACATTTTTGGATACCAATGGTATATACCTGCAAACATTCCGTAAAGAGCAGAAATACCCATTACTAAGTGGAAGTGAGCAATAACGAAATATGTATCGTGTACATTTATATCTAAGGCACTATCTCCAAGAATAATACCTGTTAATCCTCCTGTAATGAATGTTGAAACAAACCCGATGGAGAATAACATAGCAGGATTCAATTGTAAATTACCTTTCCAAATGGTTGTAATCCAGTTAAAGGCTTTTACAGCTGAAGGTATTGCAATTAATAATGTTGTAAATGTAAATACAGAACCAAGGAATGGATTCATACCAGAGATAAACATATGGTGTCCCCAAACGATAGTTGATAAGAAAGCAATAGCCAAAATAGAAGCAATCATCGCACGATATCCAAAGATAGGTTTACGTGAGTTCGATGCCATAATTTCAGAAACTAATCCCATAGCAGGAAGGATAACGATATATACTTCAGGATGTCCTAAGAACCAAAATAAGTGTTCGAATAATACTGGAGAACCTCCTTGATAATGTAATACTTCACCTTGAATAAATATATCAGATAAGAAGAATGATGTTCCAAAACTTCTATCCATTATTAATAATAATGCTGCTGAAAGTAATACAGGGAATGAAATAACACCAATTACTGCTGTAATGAAAAATGCCCAAATTGTTAAAGGCAATCTTGTCATTGACATTCCTTTTGTACGTAAATTAATTACAGTAACAATATAGTTTAATGATCCTAATAAAGATGATGCAATAAAGATAGCCATAGATACCAACCACAATGTCATACCCATTCCTGAACCTCCTTGAGCCATTGGTAATGCACTTAATGGTGGATAGATTGTCCATCCTGCAGCAGCTGGTCCAGCTTCAACAAATAACGAGATTACCATGATTACACTTGATAAGAAGAATAACCAATAAGACACCATGTTTAAGAACCCAGAAGCCATATCTCGTGCTCCAATTTGCAACGGAATTAATAAGTTACTAAACGTACCACTTAATCCTGCTGTCAATACAAAGAATACCATAATTGTACCATGTATTGTAACTAATGCTAAATATATATCTGCATCCATAACTCCATCTGGAGCCCATTTACCTAATAAAGCTTCAAAGATAACATTAGGTTCTTCTGGCCATGCAATTTGCATACGAAACATAAGAGACATTATAACTCCTATAACACCCATTATTGTACCTGTAATTAAGTACTGTTTAGCAATCATTTTATGATCTTGACTAAAGATGTACTTTGTTACAAATGTTTCTTTGTGATGATGTCCGTGATCGTCGTCGTGTGCGTGAGTATCTGCGTGTGTTGACATAATCTATATATACTTTTTTAAAACGATTTTTATTAGTTTAGTTTAAAGAATTTTTAAATTCTTTTTGTTCTTTCATCCAAGCGTCAAACTCTTCTTGAGTTTCAACGATGATCTTCATTTGCATATTGTAGTGAGACTTACCACAAATTTTATTACATAATAATAAGTAATCAAATGTGTAAGTGTCTAAAGCACTTTCTCCTTTAGCAACTAAAGCTTCACTCTTTTCGACTCTTATTTTATTAATACGTTGAACTTTCTCAACCATTTCTGGTGTAGCTCTCATTTGCTCAGTAGTTACTGTAGGTGTAAAACCAAATTCAGTTACCATACCAGGAACACAGTTCATTTGTGCTCTAAAGTGAGGCATATAAGCAGAGTGTAATACATCTTGAGAGCGCATTTTAAAATGCACAGGTCTACCAACAACTAAATGAAGCTCTGTAGTTATAACATCATCTTGAGCATTTGGATCGGCTTCATCTAGCCCTAAAATGTTAGCTCTGTCTAAATCTATTAATCTAACATTAGCCATACCTAAAACATTATCTTGACCAGAATAACGAGCCTTCCAGTTAAATTGTTGAGCGTATAACTCTATAACCATTGGGTCATCATCTTCATTAATATTCATAATGCTAGTCCAAGTAAACAATCCATAAATAATTAAACCTGCCAATACAATTACAGGAATAATTGTCCATATTGCTTCTAAAGTATTGTTGTCTGCATAAAACAATGCTTTTTTTCCTTTTTCTCCTCTATATTTAAAAGCAAAGTAGTGAAGTAAAAATTGAGTGATTGTTTGCACAATAAATATGATAACCATAGATATGATCATCAAATTATCTATTTCTGGACCATGTGCTGATGCTGAGTTTGACATTAAAGGTAAATCTCCCCATTTTACAAAACACACAATGGTAATGACATAAATAAAAATTAAGAAACCTATCATTAAATAAGCATTAATTTTATTGTCATAATCAGTTGCAACTCCAGTATTTGATTCGTCAGTATTAACTTGAGCTAAATCAAATATTTTCACCATTTGCCAAATTGCAACAGCTACAAAAAGTACTATTATAATTGTTAAAAAAGCAGTCATTGTCGTATCTCTTCTTTATTTAATGTTATTAATAATGGAAATGTTCACTTTCTTTAATAAAAGGATTCCCTTTAGGTAGTAATGGTGCTTTTGTTAAAGCTGTAAATACTACAAGTATAAATAATCCTGCAAATAGCATTATTGAACTAATTTCCGGAATTCCAATAAACCATCTGTCTCCAACTGTTGCAGGCATTATCATATTAAATATATCTATATAATGTCCACATAAAATAACTATACCAGCCATAATTACAAACCAAGGAATACGTTTGTAATCACTATTCATTAACAATAATAATGGGAATACAAAGTTCATAACTACCATGCCTAAAAATGGTAATTGGTAATCTTGGAATCTAGTAACAAAGTATGTTACCTCTTCTGGAATGTTTGAATACCAAATTAACATAAACTGTGAAAACCATAAGTAAGTCCAGAAAATACTAATACCAAACATGAATTTTGCTAAATCGTGTAAATGGCTATCATTTACATGAGGTAAAAGTCCTTTAGATTTTAAATAGATTGTTACTAGTGCAATAACAGTAATACCACTTACAAACATACTTGCAAACACATACCATCCAAATAATGTAGAAAACCAGTGTGGGTCTACACTCATAATCCAATCCCAAGACATCATAGACTCTGTATAAATATAGAATACTAAGAATGCCGCTGAAATACGGAATAATTTTTTGAAATTTCTATTATCATTAACATCAGCATTATCTTGTGCGATAGAAAATTTACGTGCAAAATATCTGTAAGTACACCATCCTGCTATAAATATTAATCCACGAATGATAAAGCCAGTCATATTTAAGAATCCTGATTTACCTTGAATTAATTTATCGTGAGCAACTACTTCAGGATCCATCCAAACAAATAAATTGTAATGACCTCCTAACCAAGAAGTACCAGATGCCACAGCAATTCCTAAAACAATTAGAGCTCCAGGAAGCAAATATGCAGTAATTCCTTCCATAACTCTAAATAGTACTGGAGACCATCCTGCTTGAGCAGCAAATTGAATTGCATAAAACGCTAATACACCAAGAGCAATCATCATAAAAAAGAATGCTGCAACATATAATGCAGACCAAGGTCTATTAGCTATTTGATGTTGTACATGCTTTGCATGTTCGTCTCCATGGTGTTCTGAAACTTCTGCTCCTTTGTTTTCTGAATGTGTATCGTTATCATGTCCAGCAACAACTTCATGCGCAGTTACTTCACCATGACCTCCTCCATGAGCAGATGATTCTTCTGCCAACATTGTTTTTACATCATCTAAAGATTTATGAGATGTCATAAAACCATATCCAACACCTATTAATCCTAAAATGATTAAGGCAATTGAAAATGTCTTTAATTTATTTGAAAATGTATACATATCTATATTGAATCTTTAACAGTCTTATTTCCTCCTAATTCTGATTTTAATTTTAGCACATAGTCAACTACTTGCCAACGCTCTTCTTCATTAAGCTGATTAGCGTAAGAACCCATTGCATTTTTACCATAGTAAATTGTATGATAAATACTTCCAACAGTTAACATTCTTCCTGCATCATCGTAACTTGGTACACCTAATATTTTTTCTCTTTTAACCAAGTTCCCTTGTCCATCACCTTTATTTCCATGGCAAATCCCACAGTATATGTCATATAAAATTTTACCTCTTTCTGTATCAACTTGTGTAGAATCTAATGGACTAGTAAGTGTAGATTTAGCCAATTCATAACCCTCATTAGTGCTATCAAAATCAAAAGGTTTAAATCCTCTTGGTATAGAACCTTCTGCAGGTAATTGTGCCTCATACCCATTTTTGAAAGCATTTGATTCGCTATAAGTTTCATAACCTACAGGTTCGTACATATTTGGCATAAATTGGTAGTTTGGTCTAGTATCTTTTTTACAAGATACAACCGATACTAATACTACAATCAATACTGTTATTTTAAATAAGCTTTTCATCTGTATTAATGCGCTTTATCAATTATGTTAATTTCTACTGCTCCAGTTTCCTTTAATAAATCAGCTAATTCTTTTTCGTTATTATGAATTGCAATTTCCATTAAAAAATGGTCATCAGTAGTTCTAGTATCTGGGTTTTCAGCCTCTTTAAACGGCCACATTCTACTACGTAAATAAAATGTAATTACCATTAAGTGAGCTGCAAAAAACACTGTAAGCTCAAACATAATTGGTACGAATGCAGGCATATTTTCTATATAGCTAAAACTTGGTTTACCACCAATGTTTTGAGGCCAATCTTCAATCATAATGAAATTCATCATTACAATTGCAACTGTTAATCCAACACAACCATACATAAATGCAGCAATAGCAATTCTGGTTGGAGCTAATCCCATAGCCTTATCTAGTCCATGAACTGGAAAAGGTGTATATATCTCTTCAATATGATGTTTTTCAGCTTTAACTTTCTTAACAGCTGACATTAATACATCATCATCAGTATAAATAGCGTGAATTACTTTCGAAGATTCTTCCATACTATTATTTGTTTATTAAATTTTTAGCTTGTCCTGACCAATCATCACGCTCAGCTCTTCCTGGGAAAGTGCCTGTGATTTCGTCTAACAAATCATATTCTTTTTTCGTCATTTTGCTCACTTGTAAGAAAGTATAAATACCTATGCTATTTAATACTTCTTCCATCTTAGGACCAATACCATTTATTAGTTTAAGGTCGTCAGCTTTTTGAGTGTTAGCATCAAACTTTCCGATACTTTCAAACAAACTATTAACCTTATCTGAGTTATCAACTTTAGGCTTTTCATTTGCTTTAATAGCTACTTTTTTTCCCGAAGTTCTTTCATCAGCTCCTGTTCCAACTAAACTATCTCCTCTCTCTCTGATGTTTTTATAACGCTCACCTGATGATTTTAAAATTGTTTTTACCTCTGCTTGTGCAATTACCGGGAATGTACGTGCATATAGTAAGAACAATACAAAGAAGAATCCAATAGTTCCAATAAAGATTCCAATATCAACAAATGTTGGTTGGAACATTGTCCATGAAGATGGTAAGTAATCTCTATGTAATGATGTTACGATAATTACAAAACGCTCAAACCACATTCCAACGTTTACCACAATAGAGATAAAGAATGAGAACATAATACTAGTTCTTAATTTCTTGAACCACATAAATTGAGGTGAGAACACGTTACAAGACATCATCATCCAATATGCCCAAGCATAAGGACCAGTTGCTCTGTTTAAGAATGCATACTGCTCGTATTCTACTCCAGAATACCATGCAATAAACAACTCTGTGATATAAGCTACACCTACGATAGAACCAGTAATCATAATTACAATGTTCATTAATTCGATGTGCTGTACTGTTATATAATCTTCTAGGCTACACACTTTTCTCATGATAATAAGAAGTGTATTTACCATTGCGAATCCTGAGAAAATTGCTCCTGCAACGAAATAAGGTGGGAAAATTGTAGTATGCCAACCTGGTATTACAGATGTTGCGAAGTCAAAAGATACAATTGTATGTACCGAAAGTACAAGTGGTGTTGCTAAACCTGCAAGCACTAAAGATACTTCTTCAAAACGTTGCCAATCTTTTGCTCTACCTGACCATCCGAAACTTAGTAAAGAGTATATTTTCTTTTGGAAAGGTCTTACTGCCCTATCTCTAATCATTGCAAAATCTGGCAATAAACCTGTCCACCAAAATACAAGTGAAACTGATAAATAAGTAGAAATCGCAAATACATCCCAAAGTAATGGTGAGTTAAAGTTTACCCAAAGTGATCCAAATTGATTTGGAATTGGTAATACCCAATACCCTAACCATGGACGACCCATGTGAATAATAGGGAATAATCCTGCTTGAACTACCGAGAAAATTGTCATTGCTTCAGCAGACCGGTTAATTGCCATTCTCCATTTTTGACGGAATAGTAAAAGTACTGCAGAAATCAGAGTTCCTGCGTGACCAATACCAACCCACCAAACGAAGTTAGTAATATCCCAAGCCCAACCAACAGTTTTGTTTAGACCCCAAACACCAATTCCTGTTGAAATGGTATAAATTATACATCCAATTCCCCAAAGAAAAGCTACTAATGAAATAGAAAAAACTATCCACCAAGCTTTATTGGCTTTACCTTCAACAGGTCGTGCAACATCCACAGATACATCGTGGTATGATTTTTCACCTGTAACTAAAGGTCTTCTAATAGGTGCTTCGTAATGAGACGCCATAATCCTTTTATAATTATTACTTAATTAATATTATGCTTCAGTTGTATTTCTCACTTTAGTTTGATACATCACGTTTGGTTTTGTTCCAACGCTTTCTAACAAGTGATACATACGGTTATCTTCTTTAAGTTTTGCAACTTTACTTTCTTTATCATTGATGTCACCAAAAGTCATTGCTCCATTACTACATGCAGAAGAACAAGCTGTTTGGAATTCTCCATCTTTAATTTCGCGTCCATCACGTTTAGCATCAAGAATAGTTTTTTGTGTTTTTTGAATACACATAGAACATTTTTCCATAACACCACGAGAACGAACAACAACATCTGGGTTTAATACCATACGTCCTAAATCATCGTTCATATGATAATCAAACTCGTCATTTTCGCTGTATAAGAACCAGTTGAAACGACGAACTTTATAAGGACAGTTGTTTGCACAATAACGTGTACCTACACAACGGTTATAAGCCATGTGGTTTTGGCCTTGACGACCATGAGACGTTGCAGCAACTGGACAAACAGTTTCGCAAGGTGCATGATTACAATGCTGACACATTACTGGCTGGAATGCTACTTGTGGATTATCCGCAGGTGTTTCCATTTCATTAAATCCACCAAGTGAACCATTATCTCCAAATAAACCAGAGAAGTTTTCTTTTTTAGTATCATCTCCTTCAAACGTATCTTCAGAAGAATAATATCTATCAATACGCAACCAGTGCATATCTCGACTACGACGTATTTCTGATTTACCAACTACAGGAACGTTATTTTCAGCATGACATGCAATAACACATGCTCCACATCCAGTACAAGCGTTCAAATCGATAGATAAATTAAAATGATGACCAATTGAACGGTCAAATTCGTCCCATAAATCTACATCAGGAGAAGTAACAGGAGTTTCAACGTGATTTAAAGACACCACCGGAATTGCATTCCAATAATCTTTATCTTTTGTGTTGAAAATTTCTAGTGTTGTTTCTTTAATGATATCTCCACGACCCATTAAAGTGTTTTGTAATTGTACACAAGCAAACTCATGTTCTCCTGAAGCTGCTGTTACACTTACATTTTGAGCTGTATTGAAGTTTTGGTATAACGCATAAGCATTAACACCAGTTTTCATTTCGTCTTTTAATCCAGCTGTTCTTCCATAACCTAATGATAATCCTACAGACCCATTAGCTTGTCCTGGTTGAATAATTACTGGCACATTTTTTATAGTAACACCGTTAACAGTAACATCTGCATAGTTACCATTTAAACCTCCATTAGCAACATGCCAATTTTTAAGATTTAATTGCTTTGCATCTGCTGTAGATACAGTTAAATAGTTATCCCAAGATACTCTTGTTAATGGATCTGGAAACTCTTGTAACCATGGGTTATTGGCTTGCTGACCATCTCCCATTCCTACTTTAGTGTATAATGTTAGCTCTAATCCTTCTGCTTTAGATGATGATGCTAAGGCTCTTGCTGCATCTCCAGATGAAGCTACAGTTTCTAAAGTATTAGCTTCGGTTGTTTCAGGTGCGTTTTCTAATGCAGGCATAGCTCCAACAAATAATCCATCATGCAATGCTTGGTTGAAAGAACTTCCGCCTAGAATACCTGTATTCCAATTATCTTTAATAAAATCGTGATAAGACACATCATTACCAGTCCATTTTAATAAAGCATCTTGAAACTGACGTGTATCAAACAAAGGACGAATAGTTGGTTGTGTTAAACCGTAATGTCCTTTTTTAAGTTCAACATCTCCCCAAGACTCTAAATAATGAGGTGCAGCAGCTATATATTGAGTAACTGAAGCTGTTTCATCAGCTTTCATAGAGAAAGCAATAGATAATTCTGTTTTCTTTAACCCTTCAGCAAAATCATTTGCGTTTGGTAATGTATATAATGGATTAACTCCACTCATAATGATAGCACCAACTTTTCCAGCTTTCATATCAGCCACTAAAGTTGCAACATCTGCATCATTACCTTGTCTTGTTTTTATTGGAGCAGATTTATCAAATACTTTACTACTTAAATAAGCATTGATTTCTAACGCTACAGTTTGTGCGTTAACATCTTGAATTCCTGTTACAACAACACCATTACTTCCAGCTTCTTTTAATTGTGAAGCTGCCTTACGAACTGCATCATCAATTTGTTTTGGAAGGTCTCCAGAAACTGAACCACCAATAACATAACTATATAATTTAGCTAAAGCTAATTTTTGTTGGCTTGGTGTTGCAGGCACTCGCTTATCTGCATTTGCACCAGATAACGACATATTAGCTTCAATCTGAATATGCCTAGACATTTTACCTTCTTGAGGCACACGTCCTTGAGCATAACCTGAATCGAAACCACCACCTTGCCAATCTCCTAAAAAGTCAGCACCTACAGAAACTATAGTTGAAGCTTTTGAGAAATCGTAATTAGCTAAAGCGCGTTCTCCATATTTAGCTTGGTATGCATCTAATGCAGCAGATTCTGAAACAGCATCATAAACTACATGGCGTACATTACCATATTTTTCTTTGAAGTTTGATATCAATTTACTTGTTGAAGGACTTGCAAAAGTTTGTGTTAATAACACAATCTCCTTACCAGCATTCATTAAGTCGGTTAACTTTTGATTAGTTTCTAAATCAAAAGCACTCCAAGAAATTGATTTACCGTCTTTCTTTGGCCCTTGAACTCTTAAACTATCATATAACCCTAAAACTGAAGCATTAACTCTGGCATTAGCACCACCATTAGCAGTAGCCATTGTGTTGTTTTCAATTTTAATTGGACGCCCTTCACGAGTTTTTACTAAAACACTTGCAAAGTCAAAACCATCTGCAATTGTAGTTGCATAGTAATTTGCAACACCAGGAATAATTTCTTCAGGTTGCACTACATAAGGAATCGACTTAATCACTGGTCCTTCACAAGCCGCTAGTGAAGCTGCAGCTGTACTAAAACCAACATATTTTAAGAAATCACGACGTGTTGTAGAAGAAGCTTCTAATGTGCTTTTATCTCCTAAAAACTCATCAGTAGGAATTTCTTCAACAAATTCGTTTTGTTTAAGCGCCTCAACAATAGAGCTGTTTTCGTTTAGCTCCTCAACACTTTTCCAGTATTTCTTGTTTGATGACATATTATATAATTGAATTACTTCTTAATAAATTAATAATGACACTTACCACATTCTAAACCTCCCATTTGTGCAACAGTAAGTTTGTCTACTCCATACTTTTTAGATAACTGTTCGTGTATCTTTGTATAGTAGGCATTGTCTTCAACTTTTACATTTGTTTCTCTGTGACAGTTAATACACCATCCCATTGTCAATGAAGAGAATTGATACATTACTTCCATTTCTTCAACAGGACCATGACATGTTTGACACTCAATACCTCCAACAGTAACGTGTTGTGAGTGATTAAAATATGCAAAATCTGGAAGGTTATGTATTCTTACCCATTTAACCGGATTACTTTCTCCTGTATATTTTTGTTCTGTATCGCTCCATCCTGCTGCTGCATATAGCTTTTGAATTTCAGCGTTATAATCTACTCCTATTTTATTTCCTTCAGCTAATGTTTCTGGAGCAACTTCAGAAATAGTTTTATGACAGTTCATACACACATTTAATGATGGTATACCTGATGTTTTACTTACTCTTGCAGAAGAGTGACAGTATTTACAATCTATACCATTATCGCCAGCATGTATTTTGTGCGAATAATGAATTGGCTGTACTGGCATATACCCTTGATCAACTCCAATTTGAGACAAATAACCAAATATAAAGTAAGCACTTGCTAACAAGAATAAAATTGCAGTTACTATTACTAAAAATTGATTTTTAACAAATGCCTTCCAAAGTGGCAATCCTTTTTCTTTAGTTGCTATATCAACTCCTTTAGCTTCAGCAAAACGATTTAAAGTACGTCTCACTATAACTAAAGCCATTGCTAATAAACCAAACAATAAAGCTAAAGCACCTAATATAAGTTTGCTTGAAGAATTATCTGTAGTTGAATTTGGATTTACTCCTACATCAGTTCCTGTGCCTGGAGCTGGAGTTTCAACAACCTCAGCAGTATAAGCTAAAATATCACTAATGTCTTGGTCTTCTAATGTTGGAAAAGCAGTCATTGCTGTTCCGTTATGCTCATTAAAAATTTTGTTTGCATAAGCATCACCAGACTTAATAACAGCAGCACTATTACGTATCCATGCAGAAATCCACGCCCTGTCTAAACCTTGCTCATCTGCTAGCTTTTGCTCAATATTTCTAAGAGCAGGACCAGTCATTGGCTTATCTAGTTTATGACAAGCAGCACAGTTAGTGTTAAATAAAGCTTTTCCTTTTGCAGGATCACCATCTTGAGCTTGTAGTGACGTTGAAAGCGTAAGTAATATAACAAACCCTAAATATAGAATCTTTGAGGTTAATTTACGGTGTATCACCTGTTTCATATTGTTAGTTGAATTATCTTCTAAACTTTGGTATGATTTTTTCATTAATAAGAAAAAAATACAGTTAAAAATCTCACGCAAAAGTAATACTTAAAGTCGATTTTAGAAATGTTAGAGAACTGTTAATTGATAATTTATAAACATTCTAAATAATAAATTGAGTGATATTTAAGTTTAATAAATTTACATTTGTATAAAATTTAAAAAAGTTATGATAAAATCGTGTATTAAAGGCGCATTTATTTGCTTGATATTCATTGGGTTTTCTTTAAAAGCTCAAGCACAAGAAGGAAACGTTGTAATTGACCAAGATAAAGACATTGAAAAATTATTAGAATTTAAAAAAGATATAAAAACTGTTGATTTATATAAAATTCAGGTGTATTCTGGTGAAAGAGGTGGAGCTGAATCTACCAAAAGTCAATTTAGTTCTTTATATAAAGATTGGCCAATATCTATGGAATACGAAACTCCAAACTACAAAGTATGGGTAGGGAATTTTAGAAGCAGACTAGAAGCTGATAGAGCTTTAGTGAAAGTTAAAAAGAACTTTGCAAATGCATTTATTTTTTATTCTAAAAAAGAAAAAAACTAGCTAAAATATTAATTTATAGATAATAAAAAAGCGACCAAATGGTCGCTTTTTTATTAAAGTATATTCTCTTTAATTATTTTAATTTCTTTTTTACTTCTACTTCATGGAATGCTTCAATTACATCTCCAATATTAATATCGTTGTAGTTTTTAATTTGCATACCACAATCGTATCCTTTAGCAACTTCTTTTGCATCGTCTTTAAATCGTTTAAGTGAGGCTAATTCGCCTGTGTATATTACAACTCCATCTCTAATTAATCTTACATTAGAGTTTCTGAATATTTTACCGCTAGTTACCATACATCCTGCAATTGTTCCAATTTTAGAGACTTTAAAGACTTCTCTAATTTCAGCAGTACCAGTAATTTCTTCTTTAAGCTCTGGAGATAACATACCTTCCATAGCATCTTTTAAGTCATTAATAGCATCATAGATAATTGAGTACATTCTGATATCTATTTCTTCTTTATCAGCTATTGTTCTTGCATTACCCATTGGGCGTACATTAAATCCAATTATAATTGCATCTGATGCAGTAGCTAATAACACATCACTTTCAGTAATAGCTCCAACACCTTTATGTATAATATTAACCTGAATTTCTTCAGTCGATAATTTTTGGAACGAATCGGTTAATGCTTCAACAGAACCATCAACATCTCCTTTAAGGATTATGTTTAATTCTTGGAAGTCACCTAATGCAATACGTCTACCAATTTCATCAAGTGTAATATGACGTTGTGTTCTTACAGATTGCTCACGTTGTAATTGTGTGCGTTTAGCAGCAATTTGCTTAGCTTCACGTTCATCTTCAAATACGCTAAACTTATCACCTGCTTGAGGCGCTCCATCTAAACCTAATATAGATACTGGTGTTGAAGGACCTGCAGATTTAACATCATTTCCACGCTCATCATGCATAGCACGAACTTTACCACTGTTTTTCCCAGCAAGTACATAATCACCAACTTTTAAAGTTCCTGCTTGTACCAAAATTGTTGAAACGTATCCACGTCCTTTATCTAAAAACGCTTCCACAACTGTTCCGCTAGCCATTTTATTAGGATTTGCTTTAAGCTCTAACAATTCGGCTTCTAACAATACTTTTTCTAATAGTTCTTTAACACCTTGACCTGTTTTTGCAGATATATCGTGAGATTGAATTTTTCCTCCCCAATCTTCAACCAATAAATTCATGTTAGCTAATCCTTCTTTTACTTTTTCTGGATTTGCTCCTGGTTTATCAATTTTATTAATGGCAAATATTATAGGAACTCCTGCAGCTTGGGCATGAGCTATTGCTTCTTTGGTTTGTGGCATTATGGCATCATCTGCAGCAATAACAATAATTGCTAAATCGGTAACCTGAGCACCACGAGCACGCATTGCGGTAAAGGCCTCGTGACCTGGAGTATCTAAGAAAGCTATTTTTTGGCCTCCTTCTAATTGTACTCCGTAAGCTCCAATATGTTGTGTAATACCTCCTGACTCTCCTGCAATTACATTTTCTTGACGAATATAATCTAGAAGTGATGTTTTACCATGGTCAACGTGTCCCATTACTGTTACAATTGGTGCACGTGGTTTTAAATCTTCTGGTTTATCTTCAACTTCTTCAATGTTATCTTCTAAATCTGAAGTTACAAACTCTACCTCATATCCAAACTCATCTGCAACAACAGATAATGTTTCAGCATCTAAACGCTGATTCATTGTTACCATCATTCCTAGTGACATACATGCAGAAATAATTTGAGTTACTGGAACATCCATCATTGTAGCAACTTCACTAGCAGTAACAAATTCAGTTACTTTTAAAATTTTGCTGTCTGCTTCTTGTTGCTCTAAATCTTTTTCAGATTGTTGACGATGCTGATCTCTTTTATCTCTTCTGTATTTTGCTCCTTTTCCTTTTGAAGATTTACCTTGAAGCTTTTCAAGAGTCTCTCTAACTTGCTTTTGTACTTCTGCTTCGCTAGGTTCTTCTTTTACTGTACTTGTGCGTTTTCCTCCTTGAGGTTTACCTTTAAAGTTTCCTCTTTGGTTATTATTATTTCCTCTATTTTGGTTAGAGTTTGTATCACCTCCTGGAGTTGGACCTTTGCTTATACGACGTCTTTTTTTCTTATTAGCTGCGTCTTTATTTGCATCTGGCTTTTTCTCTTCTTTCTTCTTTTTAGGCTTATTAAATTGTGATAAGTCTATCTTTTCACCTGCAATTTTTGGTCCTGATAATTTTTGATATTTTGTTTTTAAAGTTTCCTCTTCCTCTTCAGCAACTTCTTTCTTTTCTTCTTTTACAACTTCTTTAGGTTTTTCAACTTTAGGCTGTTCAATTTTAGGTTGCTCAACTGCTTTTGGAGTTTCTTTTATTTCTTCTTTAGGTGCCTCTTGCTTTATTGGCTCAGGTTTTACTGGTTCAACTTTTTTAGGCTCTTCAATTTTTGCTTCTTCCTTTTTTGGCTCAGGTTTAGTTGGATTTAAATCAATTTTTCCAACTTGTTTTGGACCACTTAATTCGGCTTTGGCTTTTACAACTTGCTTGCTTGCTTCCTCTTTTTTATGTTTCTCTTCAAGCTCACGTTCACGCTGTTCGCGCAATTCTTCTTTTTCTTTAAGCTTTGCTTCACTTACTTCTTGAGATGCAACTTTTTTATTTGCATCTGTTTGAAATTCGTTAGAAAGAATTGTGTGAACTTCTTCTGATATTTTTGTATTCGGACTTTTTTCCACGCTCACGCCCTTTGATTCTAAAAAATCAACAGCACGATCAATGGAAATATTGAGTTCGCGTAATACTTTATTTAATCTAATTGTATCAGCCATAAATTGCTTGTAATATACTTTAAATATGTGTTATTCTTCAAATTCCTCTTTAAGAATTCTAATAACTTCTAAAATTGTTTCTTCTTCTAAATCGGTTCTTTTAACCAAATCTTGAACGTCTTGTTCTAAAATACTTTTCGCTGTATCTAAACCTGCTTTACTAAACTCTTCAATAATCCAAGATTCTATTTCATCAGTAAATTCAGATAATTCTACATCTTCTTCAGCTCCTTCTCTAAATACGTCTATTTCGTATCCTGTTAATTGCCCAGCTAAACGAATATTGTGTCCACCTCTACCAATTGCTTTTGATACTTCTTCAGGTTTTAATAAAACCTCAGCACGTTTAGTTTCTTCATTAATTTTTACAGAAGTTACTCTTGCTGGACTTAAAGCTCTTGTTATGAATAGTTGTAAGTTGTTTGTGTAATTAATTACATCAATATTTTCATTACCAAGTTCACGAACAATACCATGAATTCTAGATCCTTTCATACCAACACATGCTCCAACTGGGTCAATTCTGTCATCATAAGAATCTACAGCTACTTTTGCTTTTTCCCCTGGAATTCTAACCACATTTTTAATTGTAATTAAACCGTCGAAAACTTCTGGTATTTCTTGTTCAAATAATTTTTCTAAAAATACAGGAGCTGTTCTAGACATGATAATTGTTGGCTTGTTTCCTTTTAGCTCAACACTTTCTATTATACCTCTTACATTTTCTCCTTTTCTAAAGAAATCTGATGGGATTTGCTTTTCTTTTGGTAAAATTATTTCATTGCCTTCGTCGTCTAACAATATTATTGCTCTGTGACGAATATGATGTACTTCAGCAGTGTATATTTCTCCTACTAAATCTTTAAATTGCTTATAGATATTAGTATTGTCATGCTCATGTATTTTAGAAATTAAATTTTGGCGTAATGCTAAAATAGAACGTCTTCCTAAATCAATTAATTTAACTGCTTCTGCAACATCTTCACCTACTTCAAAATCTGGCTCTATTTTACGAGCTTCAGATAATGCAATTTCTTGATTTGGTTCTTGCACATTATCATCAGCAACAACAATTCTATTTCTCCAAATCTCTAAATCTCCTTTATCTGGATTGATAATAATATCGAAGTTATCATCATCACCATATTTCTTTTTAAGTGCATTTCTTAATACATCTTCTAAAATCGCCATCAACGTTACACGATCGATTAATTTGTCATCTTTAAACTCTGAAAAAGAATCAATTAATGCAATATTTTCCATACCTACTATGAATTAAAATTTTATAATCACTTTTGCTTCTAAAATGTCGTCGAACGCAATTTTAGCTTGCTTATTTACTGTTATTTTTCCTTTGCCAATTGGTTTAGGTTCTTTTGTTTTCCACTCTAAGGAAATTGCAGTTTCATCAACCTCTGTCAACTTTGCTTCAATTTTAATATCCTCTTTAGCTTTAACTTTTATAACTCTACCAATATTTTTCTTGTACTGTCTTTTATTTATCAATGGAGACGTAGCTCCAGCAGAAGTAACTTCTAATGAGAAATCTTCATCTTCTCTATCTAAATTGTGCTCAACAGCTCTGCTAATAAAAATACAATCTTCAACACTCACGCCATTATCTCCATCGATAACGACATAAATTTTATTATCTGTTGATATGGTAAAATCAATTAGAAAAAGATCTGGTCTTTCTTCTAATCCATTCTCTATCAATGATTGAACTGTAGTTTGATTCAGCATTTTTTTAGTATAAAAAGAGGGGACTTTTTGTCCCCTCACGTTATCTTTTTTTCATACAACGCTGCAAATATACAACATTTAAATTGATTTCTGCAACTGTAATAAAGTCGATTTTTATTATTATTTTTAAAACAAATAACTAACCTTAAACGCAATGAAAAAAATATTAGTTCCAACTGACTTTTCAAAAGAAGCAGAGAATGCTCTTAAAGTTGCTGCACAATTAGCTAAAAAACATGACTGCGAAATATATTTGCTGCATATGTTAGAATTACCTCTGCAAGAAGTTGATGCATTAAGTACTCATAGTGCATTGCCTGAAGCTATGTTTTTTATGAAACTAGCTCATCAAAGATTTGAAGAAGTTATGGCTAGCGAGTTTTTAGATGGCATAATAGTGCACGAAACTGTTAAGGCTAATAATACTTTTTCATCTGTTATAGATACTTGCCATGAAAACAATGTTGATATGATAGTAATGGGTTCTCATGGAGCTAGTGGGTTTAAAGAAATGTTTATTGGATCTAATGCTGAAAAAGTTGTAAGAACTTCAGACATTCCTGTGTTAGTGATTAAAAACGAACATGCAAATTTTACTGTTGATAATTTTGTTTTTGCTTCAGACTTTAAAAAGGACAATAAAGAAACGTATAAACAAGCTGTAGATTTTGCCAAATCATTTAATGCGAAAATACACTTACTAATGGTTAATACCGCAAATAGCTTTAGCACAACTGAAGAATCTAATAAACGTATAAAAGCATTTATAAAAGATTACACTTTTGATAATTATACTATTAATATTTATAATGATGAAACTGTTGAAAAGGGCATTTTAAATTTTTCTAAAATGATTGATGCAGATTTAATTGGGATAAGTACACATGGAAGACAAGGTATTGCCCATTTCTTTAATGGTAGTATAAGTGAAGATTTAGTAAATCATGCAAAAAGACCTGTTATTACTTTTAAAATATAATGAGACATATATAAAAGCAAAAAGTCTTCCCGAAAAGGAAGACTTTTTTGTTGGCCTACTAGGGCTCGAACCTAGACTCTTCTGGACCAAAACCAGACGTGTTGCCAGTTACACCATAGGCCAATCTCTAAATGAGGATGCAAATTTAGTACAAAGTTTGATTTGCACAAACATTTTTTAAAGAAAATAATCCTAAAATCTTAACGTTTGCATAAAAACCTTTAGACCTTGTTTTTTTATTCTTAAATTCGCACTTCTTTTCAAACATAGATTTATGACACATTTCAGCTATAAAAAATGGAATACAATTTTAGGTTGGTTCGTTTTTTTAATTTCATTAATCGTTTATGGGCTTACTATTGAACCTACTGTAAGTTTCTGGGATGCTGGTGAATACATTTTAACTTCATCAAAATTACAAGTTGGTCATCCACCAGGAGCTCCATTATTTCAAATGTTAGGAGCCTTCTTCTCTATGTTTGCTTTAGAGCCTTCACAAATTGGTATGATGCTTAATATGATGAGTGCTGTTGCAAGTGCATTTACTATATTATTTATGTTTTGGACCATCACTCTTTTATTAAAAAAATTAGTAAAAGAAGCAGACGAAGATTTAACTAAAACTAAAAAAACTGCCATTTTAGGAAGTGGTTTAGTAGGTAGTTTAGCCTTTACATTTACAGATTCGTTCTGGTTTAATGCTGTTGAAACCGAGGTTTATGCTATGGCAACTTTAATAATGGCTATTCTGTTTTGGTTAGCATTGCGTTGGGAGCAAGATATGGATAAACCTAGAGGAAACCGTTGGTTAGTTTTAATTGCTTTTGTTATTGGATTATCGTTTGGAGTTCACTTTATGGGCCTTTTAACTATTCCTGCTATTGGACTTATTTATTATTTTAAAAATTATAAAACTATAACAGTAAAAAACTTCATTATTGCCAATGTTGCTTCAGCTGCAATTTTGTTATTTATATTTAAATTACTGTTACCAAATGCATTAAAGATATTTAGTGCTTCGGAAATATTCTTCGTAAATACTTTTGGGCTTCCATTTAATTCTGGGACAATAATTGCTTTACTAGCAGTAATTGCTGCATTCTATTTTAGCTTAAAATATACTAAAGACAAAGGCAAACAAATTGGTAATACTCTAATTTTATGTCTAATGTTTATTTTTATTGGGTTCTCTTGTTGGCTAATGTTGCCAATTCGCGCCAATGCCAATGTTGTAATTAACGAGAATAACCCTTCAGATGCTCGAGAATTACTAGCTTATTACAACCTTGAACAATACCCAGAAACACATTTGTTTTACGGTCCATTATTTACTGAACAATATACAGGATTAGATGAAAATGAGCCTTATGTTGATGATAAGCCTAATTATGAAAAAGATTATAAAACAGGAAAATATGTTATTATAAACGACTGGAAGAATGCAAAACAAAATTATAATTCTGAGCATGCTTCTGTTTTACCTAGAATGTGGAGTACAGAAAATGCCGAAAATTATATGATGTTTACTGGTTTATTAGAATTTAATATTAAGCCAGAATATCAAATGCAAAACGAATTGCGTTCAATTGTTTCAGATTTTAAAAAGAGCGTTTACGAAGGCAAAGTAGATTATGAAGATTACCATAGTTTCTTAAAGAAATTTGGTCAATACCTTGATGTTGAAAAACCATCTCTTATCCAAAATATTGGTTATATGTTCGAATATCAACTTGGCTATATGTATTGGAGATATTTTATGTGGAATTTTGTTGGAAGACAAGATGATATTCAAGGAAAATATGATGATTTACATGGCAACTGGATTAGTGGAATAAACCCTATAGATTCTTGGCATCTTAATATGTCTCAAGACAATTTACCAAGTGATGTAAAAAACAATAAGGCAAGAAACACCTACTATTTTTTACCACTTATCTTAGGGCTAATTGGTTTTCTATTCCTTTTTAGTAAAGACAAAAAAACCTTCTGGACTATGTTGGTTTTCTTTCTTATGACAGGATTAGCAATTCAGTTTTATACCAACGTAAGACCATTTGAACCTAGAGAGCGTGACTATTCTGTAATTGGTTCTTTTTATGTGTTTGCTATTTGGATAGGTTTTGGAGTGTATGCAATTTTTGAAGCACTCAAAAAATATACCTCATCAAAGTTTTTAGCTCCAGGAATAACTGTTGTTTGCCTAGCGTTAGTGCCAGGTATTTTAGCAGCAAATAATTGGGATGATCACGACAGATCAAATAAAGAAACTGCACATGCTATGGCTATAAAGTATTTAGAATCTTGTGCACCAAATGCGATATTATTTACCATTGGTGATAACGATAGTTTCCCATTGTGGTATGCTCAAGAAATAGAAGGTATTCGCCGTGATGTAAGAGTTGTAAATACTAGCTTATTTCAAACCGATTGGTATATAGACCAAATGAAACGTAAAGCTTACGAAAGTGACCCTATACCATCACAGCTAACCCATGAACAGTATAGATATGGAACTCGTGACTATATAATGAGACAAGAAGTTATAAAAGACACTCTTTTAATTAAAGACTTTTTAAATTTTGTAACTAGCGACAATCCAAGAACTAAACTAAGATATATTTTACAACAAACTGGCGAAGACACAAGTGTATATCCTAATCAAATGCTTAACTCTAATTTCTTCCCAACGCGTTTTGTAAGAATTCCTGTTGACAAAAATGCAGTATTAAAAAACGGAATTGTTAAAGCAAAAGATGCAGATGAAATTGTTCCTTATATTGATATTGAAATTAAAGGAAGTGCTTTATATAAAAACCGATTATTAATGTTAGACATTATAGCCAATAATAATTGGGAGCGTCCTATTTATTTTACTGGTGGAAGTTTTGGTGATGATGACTATATCTGGATGAAAGACTACTTACAGTTAGATGGTTTATGCTACAAATTAGTCCCAATAAAAACTCCCGTTGATAGAGCTAACCCTTTTGATATGGGTCGCGTAGATAGTGATTTAATGTATGAAAAAGTTATGTCTTGGAAATGGGGAAATAGTGGCACAGATATTTACCATGATATAGAAACCCGTAAAAACAGTATAACTTACAGAGGTAATTTAGCGCGACTTATTGAGCAGTTAATTAATGAAGATAAGTATGACAAAGCTGAAAAAGTTGCTGACTTAGCTATGAAAAAGATGCCTGTTGAAGACTTTGGGTATTACACTCTTCTAGAGCCTTATATAAGTGCTTACTACGAAATAGGTAGTAAAGAAAAAGCACGTAAACTATACAAAGATGTAACAAAAAAATATCAAGAGAATTTAACCTATTACAGTGGTTTGTCTAAAGAGACACAAGAGAGATATCTGGAAGAAATTGTTACGGATATTGAACGCTATAGGAGTTTAGTAGATTTAGTTTTTGTATATAATGACAAAGACTTGGCTTTAAAAGAAAAAGAAAAATTCAATAATTTCTTAAAACTCTTTAGTGCTTTTGAAGATGAAGAACCTGAACCGAAAAACATAAGAGAAGAAAGAGATATTCCTGTTGATACAATTGACAGCATTTTAAAATTAGAATAAATTTCTTGTGAACCTAGTTCCATCAAAAACACCATTAGTAGTCAAAAAGATGTTCCCAAACTATGTTTGGGACATTGAGACTACAGATAAGGTTATTTACCTCACCTTTGATGATGGCCCTACGCCAGAAATAACAAGTTGGACGCTACATCAACTTAAAAAACATAATGCAAAAGCTACCTTTTTTTGCATTGGAAATAACATAAAAAAATATCCTGAAATTTTTCAAAGTATAATAGAAGAAGGCCATGCTATTGGTAATCATACTCATAATCATGTAAAAGGTTGGACAACAAAAACTAAAGATTATATTGAGAATGTATTAGAAGCCCAAAACATTATTGAAGCTAAAACCAAGACAAATCTTTTTCGTCCTCCATATGGGCAAATAAGCCCTAAGCAAGGCAAAAAACTAATTGCTTTAGATTATAAAATAATAATGTGGGATGTTTTGTCTTTTGACTGGGATAACACTATATCAAATGATGAATGTTATACTAATGTAATTTCTAAAGCTAAAAACGGTAGTATTATTGTGTTTCATGATAGTGTTAAAGCATCCGAAAGAATGCAACATACATTACCAAAAATATTAGAGTATTTTAGTGCAAGAGGATATTCGTTTCAGTCTTTATAAAAACTAAATATATTCTTGAATAATTCCTATTAAAGTATTAGCATCTTGTTCACCACTATGACGCCATTTCATCTCTCCACTTTTATAAATAATAAGTGTAGGTAAACCTTTAACGCGTAAAGCTTCGGCTAGTTCTTTGTTTTTATCAACATCAATTTTTATAACCTTTGCTTTATCACCAAGAGCAGCTGCTACATCTCTAAGTACAGGATGCATTGCTGTAGATTGTTCATTCCATTCTGTAAAAAAATCTAACAAAACTGGAATATCGACATCTATTAATTCCCCAAATTTTGACATACCTTTAAAGTTTTAAGTCAAATGTTTATATACAAATATAAGATTTCCTAGTAATTATGCATTACTTGTGCCTTTTTTAAGTTCAATAACTGTAATTTCTGGCCAAATTCCAACTCGACCAGGAAAAGCATGATAGCCAAATCCTCTATTTACGTTAATATATCTTCCAAATTCTTCATATAATCCAGCCCATTGTTTGTAAACATACTGAGACGGACTCCATCTAAAAAACCCAGGAATTTCAATTCCCATTTGTAATCCATGTGTATGACCACTTAATGTTAAATGGTAATGCAATTCGTCTTGTTTAACTTTATATTCCCAATGTGAAGGATCGTGAGACATTAAAATTTTAAAATCTTCCTTATTAATTCCCTTAGATGCTTCTTCTAAATTTCCTGCCTGGTTAAATCCTTTTCCCCAATTTTCAACACCAACTATAGCTATTTTCTGCCCATCTTTTTCTATAAATCTGTTTTCATTTAATAACAAATCAAAACCTATTTTAGGATGTATCTCTTTTACGTCTTGAAAATTTTTCTTTTTGTCCTCTTTACTATTCCAATCTACGTAATCGCCATAGTCATGGTTTCCTAAAATTGAAAATTTACCATAAGGGGCTTCAAAATTTTTAAAAACATCTATCCAATCATCCATTTCATTTGCTTTATTATTTACAATATCACCTGTAAACAAAATAATATCAGATTTTTGTTCATTTATTAAATCGACGCCATACTGTATTTTTTCTTTATTAGTAAAGCTTCCAGAATGAATATCAGAAATTTGAGTAATCTTAAAGCCATCAAAAGCATCAGGTAAATCATCAAAAGCAATTTCATACTTAAGTACTTTATAATTGTAACGTCCTTTTATAATTCCATAAAGAAAAGAAGTAAAAGGTATTGCTGCTAATCCTAAAGCTATTTTAGAAATAAAAGCACGTCTTCCTGCAAGTGGTTTTGTTTCACCTGGTCCAACCCAAGTTATTAGTTTTTGAATTACTCTAACCACATCTTCTCCAAACATGATTATTAATAATACCAATTTCGGGATTAAAAAAGTAATTAAAAATCCTGCAGCAAACTGAAATGCTTTAGTTTGACCTGCACTTCTAGGCGTTGTAAAAAGTGTGTAGAATAAATTTAAGTAAATAGCAATGGCTAAAATAATCCAAACCCATTTTATGATTTTACTTTTAGTAACAGTTTTAAGTGCCTGAAAAGCATAAAATTCAATCAAAAAAAAGATGGTAGAAAAGATTAAAAGAGGAATAATGAATCGAGCCATTTAGTGTTTTTTATCAAATATAATTGAATTAAACTGTTATTAAAATCTTAAGATTAAATTTAACCATCTCTTAAGATTTAGTATATTTCCGAAAGATTACGAATAATAACGCAAATGAAGTCATATTTATATTTAATAATTGTTTTTTTTCTAGCAATCAGTTGTAATAATAAACCAAAAACTGAATCTGCAAAAAAAGATAAATCATTA
This sequence comes from Aquaticitalea lipolytica, assembly GCF_014641635.1. GTDB lineage: Bacteria > Bacteroidota > Bacteroidia > Flavobacteriales > Flavobacteriaceae > Aquaticitalea > Aquaticitalea lipolytica. The sequence goes on from NZ_BMIC01000005.1 coordinate 59,491, forward strand.
ATTTCTTATGTAAATCCATTTATAGGAACAGGTGGACATGGACATACTTATCCTGGAGCAACAATGCCTTTTGGTATGATGCAACTAAGTCCTGATACTCGTTTGGATGGTTGGGATGGTTGCTCTGGTTATCATTACAGTGACAAATATATTTATGGTTTCTCTCATACTCATTTAAGTGGAACTGGAGTAAGTGATTATGGTGATATTTTGCTAATGCCAACTAATAAAGTGTTATTTAATAATGGTAGTGATGGCAAAAAAGGATACAGAGCTAAGTTTTCTCATAAAAGAGAATCTGCAGAACCTGGATATTATAAAGTTCATTTAGATGGAACGGAAATAGATGTAGAACTAACCGTTTCTCAAAGAAGTGGAGTTCACAAATACACATTCCCAACTGCACAAGACCAAATTATTATAATCGATTTACTTCATAGAGATGAATTGTTAAGTGGTAGTATTAAAAGATTATCTGATACCGAATTATCTGGTCATCGTCACTCAAAAGCTTGGGCGAAAAATCAAAAATTATACTATTATATTAAATTTTCGCATCCAATAACTGTTGATTTAGGCTCATCAAAATCTCAATACAAAAACAAAAAAGCGGCTTTTCAATTTAACAACCCAAAAAATGAGCCTGTTTATGTAAAAATAGGTATTAGCGCTGTTGATGAAGAAGGTGCACGAAAAAATTTAGAAACTGAAATAGGTGAAAAAACTTTTGACCAAGTTAAAGAAAAAGCTCAGTCTACTTGGGAAAAACAACTTGAAAAAATTGTTGTTGAAAGCTCAAATATAGATTATAAAACTAATTTTTATACTGCTTTATATCACACTATGATAGCTCCAAATTTATATCAAGATGTCGATGGAAGATATAGAGGAATGGATTTAAAAATTCATGAAACTAAGAATTTTGAATATTATACTGTGTTTTCGCTTTGGGATACTTACAGAGCAGCTCACCCACTTTATACCATTATAGAACAAAAACGAACAAATGATTTTATAAACACATTTGTGGCTAAGTATGAAGAAGGTGGCATACTACCAATTTGGGATTTAAGTGGTAATTACACTGGTTGTATGATTGGGTATCATGCTGTTCCTGTTATTGCTGACGCTTATCTTAAAGGGATAAAAGATTACGATGTTGATAAAGCTTTTGAAGCGATGAAACATTCTGCTACTCGAGATCATTTAGGTTTAAAATCATATAAAAAATTCGGATATATTCCAGTTGAAGAAGAAAGTGAATCTGTTTCTAAAACATTAGAATATGCTTATGACGATTGGACAATTGCACAAATGGCAAAAGAATTAAATGAAGATGATGATTATGAAACATATATAAAGCGTGCACAAAACTATAAAAACGTATACGATCCTGAAACGAAGTTTATGAGAGGCCGTTTTAGAAACACATGGTTCTCTCCTTTTGATCCTTACGAAGTAAATTTTAACTATACTGAAGCTAATGCGTGGCAGTACAGTAATTATGTGCCTCAAGATGTTTCAGGGTTAATAAAGCTTATGGGAGGAAAAGATTCATTAGAAATTCAACTAGATACTTTATTTACAGCAAAAACTAAAACATCAGGAAGAGATCAAGCAGATATCACTGGGCTAATTGGTCAATATGCGCATGGTAACGAACCTAGTCATCATATGGCTTACTTATATAATTTTGTAAATAAACCTTATAAAACACAAGAGAAAGTTCATCAAATTCTTACTCAATTATATAAAAATGATCCTGACGGAATTTCTGGTAATGAAGATTGCGGACAAATGAGTGCTTGGTATGTATTTAGCTCTATGGGATTTTATCCTGTTACTCCAGGCTCAAATCAATATATCATTGGAACACCATTGTTTGACAAAACAACTATAAACCTTGAAAATGGTGAAAAATTTCATATTAAAGCCTACGATTTAAACCCTGAAAATAAGTATATAAAACGTGCTAAACTTAATGGCAGAACTCTAAATGAAACTTATATTTCTCATAAAGACATAATTGAAGGAGGCACTTTAGAATTGTTTATGACTAATGAACCATCAGATTGGGGAACCGCTGAAGGTGATGAGCCAAAAACCGAAATTGAAGATTACAATATTGTACCTATTCCTTTTATTGCTAAAGGAGATGTTGCATTTAAAAATGAAACTGAAGTTGTTTTAGAAAACACTGATAAGGATGCAACAATATTTTATGCTTATAATAACTCAGAATTCATTAAATATGAAGCTCCAATAAAAATATCTGAGCCTACTTTATTAAAAGTCTATGCAGAAAAGGATAATGAAAAAAGTGCTACTGTTTCTACGTCTTTTTATAAAATAGATCCAAATATGTCGCTAAAATTAAAAACCACTTATGCAAATCAATATAATGGAGGTGGTGAGAATGCACTTATAGATGGCATAAAAGGCACAAAAGATTTTAGAACAGGTTCTTGGCAAGGATATCAAGATAAAGATGTTGTGGCGATTGTGAATTTAGGAGAAGAGAAAACTATAAACATTATTAGTGTAAACTTCTTAGAAGATCAACGCTCATGGATTTTCTACCCAACCGTTGTAGAATGTTATGCCTCTAATGATAATAATAATTATAAATTTATTGGAAATTATAATATAGACGCTTCTAAGTATTCTGATGGTTCTACAATTAAAACTATTGATTTCAAAATGCCTTCAAATTCTTATCAGTACATAAAAATAGTTGCTAGAAAACTAGGCAAACTCCCTAAGTGGCATCTTGGCTATAAACATGATGGAAGAAGCTGGATTTTTATTGATGAAATTAGCATAAAACAATAACATACTAACTTATACAAAAACTAACATGACTAACCAAAACAACAAATCTGCATTAACTACTTTGGTTACTGTATTTTTTTTCTGGGGATTTATTGCTGCTTCAAATGGCGTTTTTATTCCTTTTTGTAAAACCTATTTTAATATCGACCAATTTCAATCGCAATTAGTCGATTTTGCTTTTTATGGAGCCTACTATATTGGAGCATTATTGTTATTCATCTTATCAAGTACAATAAAGCGAGATATATTAAACAGCTTGGGTTATAAATCAGGTATTGTTTATGGTTTAATTATTTCTGCAATTGGAGCTATCGTTATGTATTTTGTAGTTAATGGTGCTCAACAAGGTCAAACAGAAGTGTTTTATTTAGTCCTATTAGCTCTATTTATAGTTGGATTAGGTTTTTCATTACAGCAAACAGCAGCTAACCCTTTTGCAATAGCATTAGGAGAACCTTCAAAAGCTTCACATAGACTTAATCTTGCAGGTGGTATTAATTCTTTTGGTACTACTATTGGACCTATCGTAATTGCATTTATAATCTTTGGATCTACACCTTTATCTGGTGACGAGTTAAATGCTATGATTACCAATAATGAGATAAAACTAACAACTGTTCAAGCCTTATATTTAGGTGTTGGTATTTCCTTTTTATTAGCTGCAGCATTGTTTCATTTTTCAAAAAAACTCCCACAAGCAAAGGCAGACTCAACATTCGAAACTGCTAATAAAGCTCGTAATACACTTATCATTTTAACATTAATAATTGCAACGTGTTTCACTCTTATTTTTATGACCTATACAGGTAATGAAATAACTACTGAAGCATTAGAGCATAAACGTTTAATATTGTTATTTATATCTTTATTATCAGTAATAGCTTGCATCTGGGTTGCCTATTCAAACGCTTCAAAAAAACCTGATGGTTGGGGAGCAATGAAATATCCTCAATTAGTTTTAGGGATGCTAGCCATATTCACTTATGTTGGTGTTGAAGTGACAATTCAAAGTAATTTAGGAGAGTTACTAAAAGCAGTTTCAGATAAAGCAAATAACTTAAATGCTTTAAAACTCCCTGTAATGAATGATGCCGAAATTGCACCATTCATCTCATTATATTGGGGAGGATTGATGATTGGTCGTTGGGTAGGAGCAATTACAGTTTTTAATCCAAGTAAAGGATTAAAAAAATGGCTCCTTATTATAGTTCCTTATGTGGCTTTAGGAGTAATTTTATTGGTTAATTATGGCAAATATACTGGCACAGAAATTTTATTATTTAGCATCTGTGTTGCAGTACAAATAGGTGGATTCTTTTTAGCTAAAGATAAACCTGTAGCAACTTTAAAAATATTTAGTGCCTTAGGTATTTTAGGAATGTTAATAGGAGTTTTTGCATCTGGGCAACTAGCTTTATTTGCTTTGTTATCTGGTGGATTATTCTGTTCTATTATGTGGCCAGGTATTTTTGCATTAAGTATTGCTGGATTAGGAAAATACACATCACAAGGTTCTGCCTTTTTAATTATGATGATTTTAGGAGGTGCAATTATCCCTCCAGTACAAGGTAAACTTGCTGATGTATTTGGTATTCAGCCTTCATATTGGATTGCTGTATTGTGTTTTGTGTATTTATTGTTTTATGCATTTAGAACCAAAACTATATTAGACAAACAAGGTGTAGAGTATTAATAAAACAACTATGGAACGTAGAAAATTTTTAAAAAACGCTTCATTAACAGGAGTTGGATTAGCAGTTGGAAGTACTTTAGTTAATTGTGTTGAAAACACTTCTGAAGGAAAACCAATCCCAACCGAATCTCAAGAAAAAGGCTCAATCCCATTAGTTATTGCTACTTGGCATGTTATGGATGCTACTGCTAAAGCATGGGAAGTATTACAAGCTGGTGGTAATTCTCTTGATGCTGTTGAACAAGGCTGCAAAGTTGAAGAAGCTAATGAAGCAGGACAGTCTGTAGGTAAAGGTGGGTTGCCAGATAGAGATGGAAATGTGACGCTAGATGCATGCATCATGGATAAACATGGTAATTGTGGGTCTGTAGTGTATTTACAAAATGTGGTTCATGCTGTTTCTGTAGCTCGAAAAGTTATGGAAGATACTCCTCATGTCATGCTTGCAGGAAAAGGAGCAGAGCAATTTGCTTACGAATTAGGTTTCCCAAAAGAAGACTTACTAACTGAAGCTTCAAAAAAAGCTTGGGAAGAATGGAAGATAACCTCTCAATACAAACCTATAATTAATATCGAAAATCATGATACCATAGGAATGCTTGCTATTGATAAAAATGGTGATATTTCTGGCGCCTGTACAACAAGCGGATTAGCTTTTAAAATGGCAGGACGCGTTGGTGATTCGCCAATTATTGGCTCTGGTTTGTTTGTAGATAATGAAATTGGAGCTTGTGTTGCAACAGGTCTTGGTGAAGAAGTTGTAAAAACTGTTGGAAGTTTTCTTGTAGTAGAATTAATGCGTCAAGGAAAAACACCTCAAGAAGCTTGCGAAGAAGCTATAAGCAGAATTGTAAATAAACCAAATAGTGATTACAAGAATTTTCAGGTTGGTTATATTGCAGTAAACAAAAAAGGTGTTACAGGTTCTTATTCAATACATCAATGGTTTAGCATGACTAAATACCAAGATGGGAAAAACGAACAAATACAATCAGATTATTTCAATAAGGTTTAAAACCATTTAATTGTTAAGTCTACTATTTTTTGCTTCAAATTTGTATAAGGTGGAAACAAAAATTCAATAGATCCTTTTGTATGTTGTTTCATTACTGAACGCTTATTAGAAAATTCCTGAAAACCAAAAAAACCATGGCTTTTACCAATACCACTATTATTGGAGCCTCCAAAAGGTAAATTATGATTAGAGTATTGTACAACATTATTATTAATACACGTACTTCCTGCTCTTGTGTTTTTTATAATATCATTAATTGTTTTCTTATGTTTACTATAAATGTAAAGCGCTAATGGTTTTTCTTTTGAATTGATATAGTTAATAACCTCTTCATTAGTTTTATAAGTCTTAATTGGAAGAATTGGACCAAATATTTCATCTTGTAATAACGATGCGTTTTCAGGTAAATTTGAAATTAAAGTGGGTTCAATAAAGTTGTCTTCTGACTTACTTTTCCCTCCCATTTCAAATGTTGCATTGTGCTTTTTAGCATCTTCAAGATGATTAACTAATCTATCAAAATGTCTATTATTAACTATACGACTGAAAGATTCAGACTTTGAAGCTTCTTCAGTATAAAAAGCTTTTACTTGTTGCTTTAATTCGTTTACAAAATTGTCTTTAATTGATTCTTTTACTAATAAATAATCTGGAGAGACACATATTTGTCCATTATTTATGAATTTTCCCCAAGCAATTTTTTTAGCTGTGGATTTCAAGTTTGCTGTTTCGTCTATAATTGTTGGTGACTTACCTCCTAATTCTAAAGTTACAGATGTTAAATGCTCTGCTGCTGCTTTCATTACAATTTTACCAACATTAGGCGAGCCAGTAAAGAAGATATGGTTAAATGGCAATTTTAATAACTCTTGAGACACCTCAACTTCACCTTCTAATAATGCTACTTCATTGTCTTCAAATATATCTTTAACTATTTCAGCCATCACTTTAGATATATGAGGCGTCATTTCAGAAGGTTTTAATATCACAGTATTACCTGCAGCAATTGCTGAAACTAATGGCCCAAAAGTTAAGTTTAAAGGAAAATTCCATGGAGAAATCACTAAACAAACGCCTTTTGGCTCAAAATTATACCAAGAAGAAGATCCCAACAATGCCATTGGCGTTTCAACTTTTTGTCGACTCATCCAGTCTTTCAAATTACTTTTTACAAATTTTATCTCACTTACTACTGGATAAATTTCTGTAAGATCAGTTTCTGTAAAAGGTTTTTTAAAATCATCATATAAGGCTTGCCTAATTTTTTCTTTATAAGTAATCTCAACAACCCTTTTTAAAGCATTCAATTTTTTAACACGTTCTTTATAAGTAGTATTACCTATTTTATACTGGTTGTCCTTTTGTCGGATAAATAGATTGTAGTAGGTATTTGTTGTATAATCTGTCATTAGTTTTATCTTATTTATTGGGCTGTAAGCTTAATTTGTGAATTTCGTCGATGTTTTTCGTTGTCAAATTCATATTAACCATTTATCGATGTTTTTCATCTAATATATTTAAATAGACTATAATTCCGCTGTTTCTTTGACATGTAATTAAAACCAAATATAGTTTTAAGTCATGAAAAAAGTTTTAATCTTAATATTGTTATTTACACTTCCACTAATTAGTGTTGCACAGAATAATACTTCTGTTACAAAGCAAGAATCTAATTCAGTTTTAGAGGTTACAACTAACAATGACTCTATTAAAGTTGAAGATAACAAAACTTTAAGCACAGCTGTTAAAGCTCAAGTTATTGATTTAAATTACCATAAAAGTAATGAATTAATCAGTATTAAAGCTTACAGAAAAAGTCTTCAAATTAAAGTTAAAACAATTAAGAATTGTTAATCATTAAAATGTTAAACTCAATTTAACTTGAGTAAACATTTAATTATATAAAAAAATCTTCATCAGTTCAAATATAAAGAACTGATGAAGATTTTTTAGTTATAAGATATTCTCACTATTTATTCGGAATATCATCAGTTGAAAACTCGTATAATTTATTTGCTTCTTCTTCTTTAAGCTTCTGAACCAAATCTAACGCATCAGGTATAACATCACTACAAATAACTATTAAAGCTCCTTTTATTGCATTTTTAATAGCAAACGTAGCAGCCTCCTTTTCATTTGGAATAATAGTCGTTTTCTTGTTTGGGTCTTTCTTTTTAATACCTGCATCTAACATTCCTATTAATTCATCTTCTGTTCTGCCTCTTAAATGTTTGTCTTGTCGTATAATAATTTCATCAAACATATCAGCAGCAATACTACCTATTTCATTAGTATCTTCTTCTCGTCTATCACCAACTCCAGCTATAATTCCGACTTTTATAGTAGCATCAATGTTTTCAATAAATTTTTGTAATGCACGCATTCCTGCTGGATTATGAGCATAATCTAACAACACTTGGAAATCTTTAAACTGAAATAAGTTTAAACGTCCTGGTGTTTGGGCAGGTGAAGGAATAAAGGTTTCTAAACCAATTTTTATTTCATCAATTGTAAATCCTTTTACATAAGCTGCAATTACAGCAGGTAATACATTTTGAATCATGAATGTTGCTCGTCCTCCATATGTTAATGGTACATTAACAGCTTTTATTACGCGAAGCTTCCACTCGCCTCTACAAATAGTAATATATCCGTTTTCATAAACTGCAGAAATACCTCCTAGTTTTTGCATTGCTTTTATTCTCGGACTATTTTCATCCATAGAAAACAAAGCAACATTACAATTTACACTTTTACGCATATCATAAACCAAGTCGTCATCAGCATTTAAAATTGCGTATCCATCTGGCAATACTGTTTCTGGAATTACGCCTTTTACTTTTGCTAATTGCTCTATGGTATGAATTCCTTTTAGACCCAAATGATCTGCAGCAACATTGGTTACAATACCTATATCACATTTATGAAACCCTAAACCAGCTCTTAACAATCCTCCTCTAGCACATTCTAATACTGCAAAATTTACTGTTGGATCTTTAAGTACAAATTCGGCACTTGCAGGACCTGTACAATCGCCTTTCATTAACAATCGGTTTTGAATATATACACCATCGCTCGTTGTATATCCAACTTTGTAACCTTTCATTTTTGCTAAATGCGATATTAATCTTGTAGTGGTTGTTTTCCCATTTGTACCTGTTACAGCAATAATTGGAATTCTACTTGTTGATCCTTGAGGAAATAATTTATCAATAACATGAGCAGCAACATTACGAGGCAATCCACTAGTTGGTGCCAAATGCATTCTAAAGCCTGGTCCAGCATTTACTTCTAATACTGCTCCTCCTGTTTCTTCTAGAGGCTTACTAATATCTGTAGTCATTACATCTATTCCGCAAATATCTAAATCTATAATCTTTGAAATTCGTTCTGCCATAAATACATTAGCTGGATGTACAATATCTGTAACATCTTCTGCTGTTCCTCCTGTACTTAAATTGGCAGTGTCTTTTAATAATAATCGTTTGTCCTTTTCTAAAACTGAGTTTAAAGTGTAACCATTAGCTTTAATAATACTCAAGGTTAAATCGTTAACTGTTATTTGAGTAAGAACGTTTTCATGGCCATAACCACGTCTTGGATCTTTATTAACCTCATCAATAAGTTGCTGAATAGTAGACTTACCATCTCCAATTACATGAGCAGGTGTGCGTACTGCAGCAGCAACTAATTTGTTATTAATGACCAATAAACGATAATCATCACCTACGATATATTTTTCGATTATAATTGCTCCGCTTTTAGAGCTTTCTTTTGCGCTTCTAAAAGCTATTAAGGCATCATCGTAATTTTTAATATTAACAGTAATTCCTCTACCATGATTCCCGTCAACAGGTTTTACAACTAAAGGAAAACCAACATATCTACAAGCTTCTTCTAAACTGCTTTCTCGTCTAATAATATCGCCTCTTGGTGTTTGCACTTCAGCTTGTTCAAGCAAATATTTAGTGTCTTCTTTATCGCATGCCAATTCTACTCCAATACTACTAGTTTCACTAGTTACTGTAGCCTGAATTCGCTTTTGATTTGCACCATAACCCAATTGACAAAGTGAATATTTATTTAGTCGAATCCAAGGAATACCTCTTGCAGCTGCTTCTTCAACAATAGAGCCAGTACTTGGCCCTAAGCGCTCATCTTCACGCAACTCTCGCATTCTCTGAATATCGTCAGATAAGTCATAATCTTTACCATCAATTAACGCTTGACATATCTCAACAGAAACTTTTGCAGCATAGCGCCCAACAGACTCTTCCATGTAAGCAAAAACCACATTATAAACACCCTTTTCACCATAACCACGTGTGCGTCCAAAACCAACATCCATTCCTGCAAGCGTTTGAATTTCGAGAGCAATATGTTCTATAATATGTCCCATCCATGTACCTTCTTCAACTCGTTGAAAAAATCCACCAGGTTCACCTACCGAACAACGATGGGCAAACATGCTTGGAAACATTTTTTCAAGTCTTTCTTTAAATCCATCAATTTTATTTGAGGGTCTTTCTTCCATCTCCTCAAGGTCTAATACCATGACTATTAATTTGTGTCTTCTAACAGACCAATAGTTTGGACCTCTCATTGCATTTATCTCACGTATTCTCATAAAAAATTGGGATTTTGGTGGTTAATTTGATTATTCATAAATATAGAATTTTTTTTAATTATTTAAGCTTATTTTTGCAAATTGCTAATTATAATTATTGAGAATGAAGATTAAAGGAACTTTAATACCTATTGGAGGAAATGAAGACAAAGGATTTGAAGATGATGAAATCCATAGATTAGATTATATTGAAGAAGGTATTTTATCGCATGTCGTAAATGAAGCTGGTGGAGTTGATGCTAAAATTGTTATCATACCAACTGCATCTAGTATTCCTGTTGAAGTAGGCGAAAATTATATAACAGCTTTTTCAACTTTAGGCTGCTCTAAAATTGATGTTTTAAATATAAAATCAAAAAGTGATTCAGAACGTGAAGATTTTATATCACTAATTAAAGAAGCAGATTGCGTTATGTTTTCTGGTGGCGATCAATCTAAAATCTCAAAATATATTGGAGGCACTACAATTCATAAAATTTTATCTGATAGGTATATAAACGATGAAAAATTTGTGATTGCTGGCACAAGTGCTGGAGCAATGGCTATGGCAAATGAAATGATAGCTGGTGGTAGCAGTGCAAAAGCATTTGTTAAAGGTGCTGTAATAATGAAAAAAGGATTAAATCTGGCTCCGAAATTAATTGTTGATACTCATTTTATTCAAAGAGGTCGTTTTGGTCGTATCTCTGAAGCAGTTGCAAAATTTCCGAACTTACTAGGTATTGGATTGGCTGAAGACACTGGTATGATTATAAAAAATGGTAACGATTGTACAGTAATAGGTTCAGGAATGGCCATTGTTTTTGATGGAAGTCATTTAACGCACAACAACGAAAAAATACTAAAAATTGGGACACCAATGACCATGACAAACCTTAAGGTTCATGTACTAGCGAATGGTGATCATTTTAATTTAGACACTCGACAAGTTAAAGTCCTCCCAATAGAGTCGCCTTTCGTCTAGTTTTCTTTATAAATAGCAATTACTTCTTTACCATTTGAGGTTTTACAAGCACGATACATCCCTTCGGTATTAAAAGGCATAGCAATGTTTCCTTTTGTGTCTATAGCTATTAAGCCACCATCACCTTGTATTTTAAGAATTCTATTATTTATAACTTCGTTTGAAGCTTCTTCAACAGACATCCCTTTGTGTTCCATTAAACAAGACACATCATAAGCTACAACACCTCTTATAAAATATTCACCACTTCCAGTACAACTCACAGCACAAGTATTATTATTAGCGTAAGTTCCTGCACCAATCATTGGGCTATCACCAACGCGTCCCCATTTCTTGTTAGTCATTCCACCAGTTGATGTGGCTGCTGCAATATTCCCTTTTTGGTCACAAGCAACTGCTCCAACAGTTCCAAATTTGCCATCCTTTTTTACGCTATGGTCTAACTGAAAATTATCGCTGTCTTTTATGCCTTGCCATTGTTTATATCGTACTTCATCATAAAAATAATCTGGACTTTCAATTGTATAACCGCTACTTTTAGCAAACTGCATTGCTCCTTCTCCAGCTAAAAAAACATGATAGCTTTTATCCATAATATCACGAGCTAAAGACACAGGGTTTTTTATTCCTGTAATTAAAGACACTGCTCCTGCTTTAAGGTTTTCTCCATTCATAATAGCGGCATCCATTTCATGTGTGCCTTCTGCTGTAAATACAGAGCCTTTACCTGCGTTAAACAAAGTAGAATCTTCTAATAGTCTGACTGCAACCTCAACAGCATCTAAAGCACTAGCTCCTTTTTCTAAAACAGCATAACCTTGTGTTAAAGCATTTTGCAAAGCAGCTTTATACTCTGCTTCCAATTCTGGAGTCATTAGTCCTTTTACAAGTGTTCCTGCTCCACCATGAATTGCAATCGAAAAATTATTCATCCTATAATTATTTATGGGCGAAAATTACAAATTGCATTTCAATTAATTTCAATTCGTAGTATAAGTTTTGTAGTTTTATAGTCTTCAATATAAAAACACAATGTCAGACCAAAAACGCCTTTTTTTAGTTGATGCTTATGCATTAATATTTCGTGGCTACTATGCCTTTATAAAAAACCCAAGAATCAATTCAAAAGGAATAGACACCTCTGCTATATTAGGGTTTACTAACTCTTTGTTAGATGTTATTAAGCGCGAACGTCCAGACCATTTGGCTGTTTGTTTTGATAAAGGAGGAAGTGCAGATAGAGTTGAGATGTTTGAAGCATACAAAGCCAATAGAGATGCAACACCAGAAGCAATAAAAGTAGCTGTGCCTTATATAGAACAGATATTAAGAGCCATGCATATTCCTATTATGGTGAAAGAAGGTTTTGAAGCTGATGATGTTATTGGAACCCTTTCTAAACAAGCCGAAAAAGAAGGCTATAAAACCTTTATGGTTACTCCAGATAAGGACTTTGCGCAGTTGGTGTCTGAAAACATTTTCATGTACAGACCTGTTTTTGGTGGCGGTTATGAAACTTGGGGAATTGAAGAAGTTAAAGCAAAATTTGAAGTTGATGATCCTTTACAAGTTATTGATTTTTTAGGAATGATGGGAGACTCATCAGATAATATTCCTGGCCTGCCTGGTGTTGGAGAAAAAACAGCAAAGAAGTTTTTAGCACAATACGGAAGTATGGAAAATCTATTAGCAAATACACATGAGCTAAAAGGTAAAATGAAAGAAAATATTGAAGCCAATAAAGAACTCGGAATACTATCTAAAAAGCTGGCAACTATTATGCTAGATGTTCCTGTGGAATTTGATGCGAAAGATTTTGAAATGTCTGAACCAGATATTGAAGGAGTAAAAAATATTTTTCAGGAATTAGAATTTAGACGATTAACCGATAATTTCTTAAAAACGTTTTCTGCTGAAGAACAATCTTCACCTTCAGAAAACACATCAGCAGTATCATCATCTGTACAACAAACAGTAAAAAAGCCTACTTCAGCTGGAGCAGGACAATTTTCATTATTTGATGCGCAAGGTAATTCTGATGCCATTATAACTAATCAAGATGCAAGGATTACTGCAGCAACTAATTCGCATTTTTATCAAAGTATAGCATCAGGAATGGCAACCAAACTGTTTATTCAAAACCTGATGAAACAAACCAGTGTATGTTTTGATACCGAAACTACAGGAATTGATCCAATTACTGCAGAGTTGGTTGGTATTGCTTTTTCTTGGGAAGCTGGAAAAGGCTTCTATTTACCATTTCCAGAAAACAAAGACGAAGCACAAGAACTTATTGAGCAATTACGTCCGTTTTTTGAAAGTGAAACCATTCAAAAAATAGGTCAGAATTTAAAATACGATATTAAGGTTCTTCGAAAATATAATGTAAAAGTAAAAGGTAAATTGTTTGATACCATGTTAGCACATTATCTCATAAATCCAGATATGAGACATAATATGGATGTGTTGGCAGAAACTTATCTAAATTATACACCTATTTCTATAGAAGAATTAATAGGTAAAAAAGGAAAAAATCAGCTTTCAATGAGAGATGTTCCTTTAGATAAGCAAACTGAATATGCTGTGGAAGATGCAGATATAACGCTTCAGCTAAAAGAGCATTTTGAAAAAGAATTAGGCGACGCTAATACTCAAAAATTGTTTGATGATATTGAAATTCCTCTGCTACGTGTACTTGCAGATATGGAGTTAGAAGGTATTAATTTAGATGAGTCATTTTTAAATTCATTTTCAGAAGAATTAGATAGCGAAATAAAAACACTAGAAGCTAATATTTATAAAGAAGCAGGTGAAGAATTCAACATTGCTTCGCCTAAGCAATTAGGTGATATTTTGTTTGACAAACTAAAACTCGTTGATAAACCTAAAAAAACCAAAACTGGACAGTATGCAACCTCTGAAGATATTTTATCTTATTTGGCAAAAGATCATGATATTATTCAACATATCTTAGAGTTTAGAGGGTTGTCTAAATTAAAAAGTACTTATGTTGATGCGTTACCAAATCAGGTGGAGCCAACTACAGGTCGAGTACATACAGACTATATGCAAACTGTAGCAGCTACAGGCAGATTAGCTAGTAATAATCCTAATCTTCAAAATATACCTATTCGTACCGAACGTGGTCGACAAGTGCGTAAAGCATTTATTCCAAGAGATGAAAACTACACTTTGTTGGCAGCCGATTATTCACAAATAGAACTTCGCATTATTGCAGCTTTAAGCGAAGAAGAAACCATGATTAATGCCTTTAAAAATGGCGAAGACATTCATGCAAGTACTGCATCAAAAGTGTTTAATGTGCCTTTAAATGCCGTAACTCGAGAGCAACGTAGCAATGCCAAAACGGTTAATTTTGGTATTATTTATGGTGTATCCGCTTTTGGATTAAGCAACCAGACCGACTTATCTCGTAGTGAAGCTAAAGAATTGATTGACACTTATTACGCAACTTATCCAAAACTACGTAATTTTATTAGTGAGCAAGTCGATTTCGCTCGCGATAATGGTTATGTGCAAACCGTTTTAGGTCGTCGTCGTTACTTAAAAGATATTAACTCTCGTAATGCTGTGGTACGAGGCGCTGCCGAACGTAACGCAGTAAATGCACCAATACAAGGTAGTGCTGCAGATATTATTAAAATTGCAATGATTAACATTCACAAAAAACTGGAAGAAGGGAATTACAAAACCAAAATGCTGTTACAAGTGCATGATGAGTTGGTGTTTGATGTATACAAACCAGAACTGGAAAGCATAAAAACATTAGTAAAAACCGAAATGGAAAATGCTTATAAACTAAAAGTGCCTTTAGATGTTGATTTAGATATTGGAGATAATTGGTTAGAGGCACACTAAGGCAAAAAAAGAGGTGACAAAGACAGAAAATAATGAGGCTAGTTGGACTGTTTGCCCAGAATGTCAAGGCAATGGCAAAAAAAGTCGTGGGCTACATAAAAAAGCAAAACTCAACTATCAAAAAGCAATTAATCTTTTTGAAAAAGCAAAAGAGCAAAAAACTGCCCCAGTTCGTCCTAAAGGTCATCAATATTCGTGTTTAAAATGCTCTGGCTCTGGGTTGGTACTTTCTGCTAATCATCCAATATCAGATAAAGAAGACTACCCACACGTTGCTATTATAGGTGGTGGTATAGGAGGAATTGCTTTAGCAGTAGCTTGTTTGCATCGCAGAATTCCTTTTACACTTTATGAGCGAGATAGCAATTTTGATGCTAGATCGCAAGGCTATGGACTCACTTTACAGCAAGCAAGTAAAGCAATAAAAGGGTTTGGCATTTTGTCGTTAAACGAAGGTGTCGTCTCAACAAGACATGTGGTTCATACTACAGAAGGAAAGGTAATCGGAGAATGGGGAATGAGAAAGTGGACACAGTCAAATTCAAAAACAAATTCAAAACGTACCAATGTACATATAGCAAGACAATCTCTAAGGTTAGCATTGCTTGAACAACTAGGTGGACATGATAAAATACAATGGAATCACCAATTAGTAGATTTAAAAAAAGGTGAGAATGTTAATCTGAGCTTTGATGTGGATGGTAAGATAAAATATGCCAAAGCTGATATTGTAGTAGGAGCCGATGGTATACGTAGTACTGTACGAAAATTACTTGTTGGTGAAAACGTTACCCCTTTACGCTACTTGGACTGCATTGTTATATTGGGTATTTGCCATTTAAAGGCTCTTAAAGGCATTGATAGTTCTTTATTAGATTCAGCTACAGTATTTCAAACCGCAAATGGTAATGAGCGTATTTATATGATGCCATATACATCAGACTCAATAATGTGGCAACTTAGCTTTCCAATGCCTGAAAAAGAAGCAGTGGCTCTAAGTGCTAAAGGAACTCATGCTCTTAAAGAAGAAGCGTGTCTTAGAACCCAGTGGCACAATCCTATTCCGCAAATTTTAGCAGCAACAAATGAGACTGAGATTTCAGGCTATCCAGTTTATGATCGTGAATTACTGGATTCAGATTTATTAGATAAAGGTGGACAAGTAACTCTAATTGGAGATGCAGCTCATCCCATGAGCCCATTTAAAGGACAGGGAGCAAATCAGGCTCTTCTAGATGCTTTATCTTTAGCACGAGGAATTTCAAGAGGCTGCAGACCTTTATCACAATGGAGAAAAAATGGAGTGAGAAAAAATGTTTTAACTGAGTTTGAATCAGAAATGTTAGAACGCAGTGCGTCAAAAGTAAAAGATTCAGCAAAAGCTGCAGAGTTTCTTCATTCAAAAATTGCACTCCATGAAAGTAATGAGCCTAGAGGCAGTTTACTAAAGAGACAAAAAACATAATATTTAGTATTACTTCGTACAAGAATCCTTGTACAAAATTATTTAATTACGTATCAACCTGAGGTTTACTTTGTTGAAGGTGAAAAAGGGAAACCATATTCTGCAAGTAGTATTAGGAAGTTTTTATATAGATCTTGTAAGGCTGCAAAGATTAACAGAAAAGTGACACCACATGCGTTACGACATAGCTATGCAACACATTTACTTGAAAGTGGAGTTGGATTAAGGCATATACAAGAATTGCTTGGTCATGCTAAACCAGAAACCACTATGATATATACACATGTAGCACGAAAGGATTTGTTAGACATAAAAAGTCCTTTAGATTATGCAATAGAACAAAAAACCGAGAAGAAGAACAAAAATTCCTCTTATCCGGAAAATAATTAGGGATAATGAGTATATTAGTCCACATATAACCAGTTGTACGCAAGCTTGAAAGACCGTTTCAAATCAT
Source organism: Aquaticitalea lipolytica (assembly GCF_014641635.1). GTDB lineage: Bacteria > Bacteroidota > Bacteroidia > Flavobacteriales > Flavobacteriaceae > Aquaticitalea > Aquaticitalea lipolytica. The sequence continues at coordinate 76,423 of NZ_BMIC01000005.1, forward strand.
TATTAATCCAAAAACCTCGACACGTCTTTTGTCAAAGTAAACTTGAAATTTCCTATTGTGTAGTATAGCATTCCAATTGTTACTCCTATAAGTGCATATTCAATTTTTGGAAGAAACGTTGAACCCACTGTTATAAAAACACAAATAAGTGTATTGATAACTATAGGTTTTCTAAAAGGTGGTAAAAATTTAAAATATATGGTTTGTTTTCCTACATAAAAGAAACACATTCCCACTATTGCCAGTACCCTAAAATCGTTTTGGTTTAAATCATTCAAAATAGCATGTCTGATGACATTAGCTAATATCACAAATCCCATAGCAAGAAAGAAGTGAGAATAAATAAGAGTAAAACCATTCTTCATTGCTTTTAATCTTTCCATTACATGAAAGCTATCATAATAAATCCACCAGATTAATCCTATCATTATAAATCCAGTTACGGCAGCAATGACACTCAATGCATCCCAATTAATATCTCTTAAGGCTGTTGTTAAACTAATAATAGATTCACCTAAAAGTATAATGGAAAGAAGACCAATTCTTTCAACTAAATGCTCTTTATGTACTGGAGGCACATTCTTGTTTTTGCTTACAAGAATAAAAGCTATCATTTCAAAAAAGATTCCTAAAACTAAAGTAATTTCTCTGTAAGGATCAGGGAAGAGAAATGAAGCACCAATAATAATTGTTCCAATAATTATAATTATACCGCATTTACTAGCATACTCTTTTGACTCATTAAGTGCTTTAGTAGAATTAATATACAAGCCCGCAATAATTATTTGAATAACTGCATAAAAGCCAATAAACAACCCATAGTTTTCAAATAAATCACTGCCTAAAAAGGCAGTCATTGTTATCATTAAAAACATGATGGCTAAACTTGAAATTCTATGGTACCTACTATCTGTATCAAAACGATTAGCGAATAAGGTATGTAGCGTCCAAATCCACCAAATAGATAGGAATTGAAGAGGAAACATCCAAATTTGTTTAGGGTCTATATGATTGTGATGCGTATGTGCAAGTTGATGCGTAACAATACCTATACTGGACACAAAAACCAAATCAAAAAAAAGCTCCAACCATGTGGCATGCCTATTTTGAACTAAATATTTGAATGTTTTCTTCAATAGAAATTATTTTTTTGCACGTATAAAATTATACACTCCTTTACCTTCTGCTATTAATATATTCTCCTGTAAAGCTTTCATTTTGGTTACCATAATTCGGTTTCCCATTCTGACCAACTTTCCTTCAAAAATTAAATCTTTTCCATCTGCAAATCTTAAATAATCCACTCGCAAATCTATTGTTGACAGCTTGTCTTCTGCTGAATCAAAATTGGCTATACCAATTGCACCACCAACAGAATCTAAAATTGTAGCAATAATTCCACCGTGCCAATGATTGGTACGGATATCTCCAACTAAATCCTTTCTAAAAGGGACTTTTACTCTTATAAAATCTTTTTCAATGGTATCTACTTTTAATCCAAAATATTTATGAATAGGAATATCGTCTTCAGCAAGACGAATCAGTCTTTCTTTTGTTGTTGCATCCATAATGTAAAGTTATAACATTTCTCCACGAGCTGGATAATCTGCTGTAATAATGTAATCTACTGCTTTTACAAAAGATGGTAAATATGGTCTTCCCCAAGGGTTACTGTTTATAGAAGAATAATAAACTTGATTATTATTGTCAATTAAAAATAATCCTGGTTCACTAAACTCACTTGGCTCTCCATCTTTTACGCCTGCACTTAAATACAAAGCCCAATCTCTTGCTGTGGATTCTGATAACTCATATCCCAAAGTAAGATTAGGTAATTCCCACTTTTGACGAGAAAGTCTTGCTCTCTTTTCAGTATCCATACTTACTGCTACGACATTAACACCTCTTTGCTGAAATTGTGGTAACAATTCTTGTAACTGTTGTAAATACTTTTTACAAATAGGACAATGTAGCCCACGGTAAAAAACAACTAATGTAAAGTTGTCTGGTTTTTGGTCTGCTAAATTCCATTGATTTCCATCCAATAATGGAAACTGTAAATCTGGTGCTGTATGTTTTGGTGTTGGTCTATTCATAATTAATACTTTAAAAGTTTGCTTTTAAATGATTTTCAAAACGATTAAAATCATTCTCTATTTCTGGATTTTTCATTACATCATATGCCATAAATGTTGGCAATTGTTCAAAACCAAACCACTTAAAATTAAGATGCATTGGTTTTAAAAGGTCATCTTCACTCATTCCATTAAAAAAAGTTTCCTCTGGATTGTTAAATGCTTCTTTTGGCGCATTAGCCGTTACTGACATCATATACTTTCCCTTTAACTTTCCACCTAATCCGTAATTCTTCTTCGGTGCTTCCTTACTTCTACCATCACCATCAGACATTTCGCCCATCATACCCATCGAAAATACTTCATCAATGTATTTTTTAAATGACCAACTAACACCCATCCAGTTTAAAGGAGTTTGAAAGAAAACAACATCAGCCCATTTGAATTTTTCGATTTCCTCATTAACATCATAATTATCTTCCATTGTAGTTTTCTTGATATTGTAACCGTTGCTCTTAAAGTAGGTTTCTGCTTTTTTAGTTAAACTTTCGTTTAACTTTCCTTCTGAAAACGGATATTTTTGATGCCCATTTATTATAAAAATATTTTTCATTTTAAATTTTTAATTACATTTGTATCGCAAAGAAACTAATAATAGTTTATAAAAGAAACTATAGTGTTTGAATTTGAACAAATAGTGGTAACCAAAAAGTAACTAATGGCAAGAAAATATATAGACAACCCAAATGCATGTTCCCTTGTGCATACGATGAACATAATTGGAAACAAATGGAAACCGATTATCTTATATTTACTATCTAATGGTTCTATGCGATTTGGAATGTTAAATGCACTTATACCTACAATCTCAAAAAAAGTACTGACTAATCAATTGAAAGAATTGGAAAATGATGGATTACTTTTAAGACAGTCCTTTGCTGAAATTCCACCAAGAGTTGAATATTCATTAACCGAAAAAGCAGTTGGACTTTTACCCGTTTTAAAGTTGTTAAGTGATTGGGCAAATGAAGCTTATCCCGAAATGGACTTTGAACAATGTAGAATAATAGAAAATGGATAAAAGCCAGCGTACAACAACGTATATAAAAAATAGCGGTTTAAGCGCCTAATCGAAAATGAATTTTACAAATTTAAGGTCAGTACCAAACCGAAAAGTCCGTGAGTAAAATCCGCTACTTTTCATATACAAAACCGTTGGCAGTAATTAAATCAGAACTTTTTTCATAAACTCAATCATACATATTTGTATGTTTATAAACTTTAAAAGAGACATATAAGTATTCTTTTATTTGTTTTTTTATACATATTTGTATACTTTTGAATTAATTTAAATACTTATATGTATAACAAATGAGAAACAAGAAAAAACTGCTCATAGAACAACTGGACCAAAAATTAGGAAATTTTAAGGATGCAGCTATGGTCCTGGTCCCTCAAAAAGGATGGGTGAATACTATTAGAACCACTCTTAACATGACTAGGGACCAATTAGGGACCAAACTTGAATTAACTAAAGGAGCAATACAAAAAATCGAGGAACGTGAAGCTACAGGTCAGATAACCATTAATAAGTTAAAGGATGTTGGTAATGCTTTGGATATGAAATTTGTTTATGGTTTTATTCCAAAAGATGGGACCATTGAAAAACTAGTAGACTTAAAAGCTGAAAAACTGGCTCGAAAAATAGTTTTAAGAACAAACCAAAATATGAAATTAGAGGACCAAGGAATTGGAGATGAAAAGATTGCTAAAACAATAAAAGAACTTGCTATTGAAATAAAACGAGAGATGAAAAAATCATTATGGGATTAGAATTAGAATATAAAGATGGACAAACACCTTTAGATGAAGAAGAAAAGGAGGGTCTTAAAATAAAGTCTATTACTACTCAAGGAGAACTGGATGAATTTGAGCAATTTAACATTGAAAAAGCAGTCGAATGGTCTATTCATACAAAATTCAAAACTGAAAAAATTTTAACGGAAAAGTTCATAAAAAACTTACACAAAAGAATGTATGGTGATGTATGGAAATGGGCAGGCGAATTTAGAAAGACCGAAAAAAACATTGGAATTCCATGGACACAAATTGGGATTGAATTAAAAAATTTATTAGACGACACTAAATATTGGATAGAAAACAAAACTTTTTCACCTGAAGAAATAGCAATTAGATTTAAACATCGCATTGTATCTATTCATTGTTTTCCAAATGGAAATGGAAGACACTCTAGAATGATGGCTGATATTATTATAGAATCAATATTTGGGAAAGAAATATTCTCGTGGCATCAATCAAACATGGTTAAAGCAAACGAAACAAGAAAAGAGTATATTAACGCATTAAGAAAGGCTGACAATGGGAACATTGCACCATTAATAAAATTTGCAGAAAACTAATGCCAACAACGTGTACATTTAATTGTTTGTTCTCGCCTACTTCTGAAAATCCTTGTGGATTTTCAGTTTGGTAAGTACATGCTAAGTGAACCACTAAACCACGCAACTACTCATAGCCGAGACAGTTCCCACACATTTAAAAACCACTCCTTTCGGAGTGATTTTATTGGTACATTAAGACCTTTTTTTGCTGTTTAAAATAACGCATCCTAAAAATTAATTAACCTTCTAATTTACAAGCCTATAATTTGTCTATAAAAATTACCCTATACTATTTGGTAATCAAATAGATTATCGTAAATTTGCAAACTCTTTTTGAGAGAGGAATGTTTAATAAATAAAATTAATTAGTGTGGATACATTAAGCTACAAAACGATTTCAGCAAACAAAGCTACTGTAAATAAAGAGTGGGTTTTGGTTGATGCTGAAGGTCAAAGTCTAGGTCGTTTAGCTTCTAAAGTTGCAAAACTATTAAGAGGTAAACACAAGCCTAACTTCACACCACACGTTGATTGCGGAGATAACGTTATTGTTATCAACTCTGAAAAAATCAACTTAACAGGTAACAAGTGGAATGACAAAACGTACATTCGTCACACAGGTTATCCAGGTGGTCAAAGAAGTTTATCTGCTACAGAAATGTTTGGAAAAGATCCAGCAAGATTAGTAGAAAAATCAGTAAAAGGAATGCTCCCTAAAAACAAATTAGGTGCAGATTTATTCCGTAACCTAACTGCTGTGGTTGGAACTGAGCATGCTCATGCAGCTCAAAAACCTAAAGCAATTAACTTAAACGAATTTAATTAATGGAAGTAATTCACAAAATTGGCCGTAGAAAAACGGCTGTTGCTCGCGCTTATGTTGCCAAAGGAAAAGGTAACATTACAATCAATAAAAAAGACATGGCGACTTATTTTCCTACTGCTACATTGCAGTACAAAGTAAATCAACCTTTGGTCATGACTAACAATGAAGGCAACTTTGATATTACAGTAAATGTATATGGAGGTGGTATTACTGGTCAAGCAGAAGCTATCCGTTTAGCATTATCTCGCGCAATGTGCGAAGTTGATGCAGAAAACAGATTGATTCTTAAACCAGAAGGATTGTTAACAAGAGACCCTAGAATGGTTGAGCGTAAGAAATTCGGACAGAAGAAAGCTCGTAAGAAATTCCAGTTCTCTAAACGTTAATCTTATTACCAACTCGATTGGAAATATTATAAAACGTATTTCCAATCAAGTTTTTTTAAAACAAAATTTAAACCAGTTATTGTTGTCCATGACTCAAAAGGTCAGGATTTAGTTAAGCATCTAAATGAAGCCAAACGCCAAAAGGCAAATGGAACATTGCTAATCAACAGAACGTAAACTAAAACAAAATGAAAGTAGAAGTAAAAGAATTACTTGACGCAGGTGTACACTTCGGTCACTTGACAAGAAAATGGGATCCAAACATGGCTCCTTACATTTATATGGAGCGTAATGGTATCCATATCATCAATCTTTACAAAACAGCAGCAAAAATAGAAGAGACATCAGAAGCTCTTCATAAAATTGCAGCTTCAGGAAAGAAAATATTATTTGTAGCTACAAAAAAACAAGCTAAAGACATCGTTGCTGAAAAAGCAGGTGCTGTAAGCATGCCTTACATTACTGAAAGATGGCCAGGTGGAATGTTAACTAACTTCGTAACTATCAGAAAAGCCGTTAAGAAAATGGCAATGATTGATAAAATGAAGAAAGATGGTACATTCTTAACATTATCTAAAAAAGAACGTTTACAAGTTGATCGTTTAAGAGCTAAGTTAGAAAAAAACTTAGGTTCTATTTCAGACATGACTCGTTTACCAGGTGCTTTATTTGTAGTTGATATTAAACGTGAACACATTGCAATAAAAGAAGCTCAAAAATTAAACATTCCAATCTTCGCAATGGTTGATACGAATTCTGATCCACGTCAAGTAGATTATTTAATTCCTGCAAATGATGATGCTTCAAAATCTATAGATAAAGTTTTATCTCTTGTAACATCTGCTATCGCTGATGGTTTATCTGAACGTAAATCAGAGAAAACTGAAAAAGATGCTAAAGATGAAAAAGAAGCTAAAGCACCAAAAAAAGCAGCTACAAAAAAGAAAGTAGCCGCTGAAGAAGAAGAATAAATAACAATTTCACAACATAAATAAGTCGTTTAGTTCTTTTCTTTGTTGAAAATTAATTGAACGACTTTTTTAAATTTTAAAAATATTATGGAAGCTATGGTAAAAATAACAGCCGCAGAAGTAAACAAGCTAAGACAAGCAACAGGAGCAGGTATGATGGACTGCAAAAAAGCATTAGTTGAAGCTGAAGGAGATTTTGATAAAGCTATCGAAGTATTACGTAAAAAAGGTCAAAAAGTTGCAGAAAAAAGAGCTGACAGAGAATCATCTGAAGGTGCTGCTGTTGCTAAAATAAATGCTGATAATACAGTTGGTGTTGCTATCGTTTTAGGTTGCGAAACTGATTTCGTTGGTAAAAATGAATCTTTTATTGCATTAGCAAACGATGTAGCAGATTTAGCATTAAACTGTAATTCTAAAGAAGAATTATTAGCTGCTAATTTTGGTGGTATGACTGTTGCTGATAAATTAGTTGAGCAAACTGGTGTTATTGGTGAAAAAATCGATTTAAATGCTTTTGAAAAATTAGAAGCACCTTACGTTGGAGCTTATGTTCATATTAACAAAATTGCTGCTATTGTAGGTTTTACTGCAAAAGTTAACAATGTTGAAGAATTAGCAAAAGACGTTGCAATGCAAATTGCATCAATGGGAGCTTCAACATTATCTTATAAAGATTTTGACCCTGCATTTATTGCATCAGAAACTGAAGCAAGAATTGCTGTTATCGAAAAAGATAATGAAGAATTAGGTCGTTTAGGAAAAACTCTTAAAAATGTACCTCAATATATCTCAATGGCACAATTAACTCCAGAAGTTCTAGCAAAAGCTGAAGCAGATGCTAAGGCAGAGCTTAAAGCTGAAGGTAAACCAGAACAAATTTGGGATAGAATTCTTCCAGGTAAAATGGAAAGATTCATTTCTGATAACACAACTTTAGATCAAGAAAAATGTTTATTAGACCAAACATTTATTAAAGACGAGAAATTAAATGTTGCAAAGTATGTTGCCTCTTATGGTGACGTTGCTGTTACAGATTTTAAACGTGTGTCTTTAGGATAGTCTAACACATTTGTTATATAATAAAAAGCTTCTCTGTTTAGAGAGGCTTTTTTTATAATCTAAAAACAAAAAAATTATGTAGTTTTGCGTAAGCATTCAAAACAACCGATGAAATACAAAAGAATCCTCCTTAAATTATCTGGTGAAGCCTTAATGGGAACTCGCCAATATGGTATTGACCCTCAACGTTTAGCAGAGTATGCAGAAGACATAAAAGCCATTACAGAAAAAGGTGTAGAAGTAGCCATTGTTATTGGTGGTGGAAATATTTTTAGAGGTGTTGCAGGTGCAAGTAATGGTATGGACAGAGTACAAGGAGACCACATGGGAATGTTAGCTACCGTTATTAATGGTTTAGCATTACAGAGCGCTCTAGAAGATGCTGGTGTGCCTACTCGATTACAATCTGCAGTTCATATCAATCAAGTTGCAGAGCCTTTTATTCGTCGAAAAGCAATGCGCCATTTAGAAAAAGGTCGTGTTGTTATTTTTGGTGGTGGCACTGGAAATCCTTATTTCACAACCGATTCGGCAGCAGTACTACGTGCTATAGAAATTGAAGCTGATGTTATTTTAAAAGGAACACGTGTAGATGGTATTTATAACGTTGACCCAGAAAAAGATAATACAGCTGTTAAGTTTGACCACATTACTTTTGATGACGTATTACGCAAAGGTTTAAAAGTTATGGATACTACAGCATTTACCTTAAGCCAAGAAAACGAACTGCCAATTATAGTTTTTGATATGAATAAAAAAGGCAATTTACTTAAGGTTGTTGCTGGCGAAAAAATTGGAACCAAAGTAAACTTATAACTATAAATACATTTTGGCTTGCTTTTTGAAAGCCATTAAAACATTAAAGTTTTTTAAAAATGAACGAAGAAATTCAATTTATATTAGATTCAACTAAAGAAGCAATGGATGCAGCAATTAAGCATCTAGAAAAACAACTTGTTAATATTAGAGCAGGTAAGGCTAGCCCAGCAATGCTTGGTGGAGTTATGGTTAATTACTATGGTTCACAAACACCTTTAAATCAAGTTGCCAATGTAAATACACCAGATGGTAGAACTATAACAGTTCAGCCTTGGGAAAAAAATATGCTTCAAGAAATTGAAAAAGGGATTCAGATTGCGAATTTAGGATTTAACCCTATGAATAATGGTGAGACTATTATTATTAATGTTCCGCCTTTAACAGAAGAGCGTCGTCGTGACCTTGCAAAACAAGCTAAAATGGAGGCCGAAGATGCTAAAATTGGCGTTAGAAGTGCTCGTAAAGATGCTAATTCTGATATTAAAAAACTTACTGATGTATCTGAAGACCTTCAAAAAAATGCTGAAGTAGATGTGCAACATCTTACCGACAAATACGTTAAAAGAATTGATGATATCTTAGAAATCAAAGAAAAAGAAATCATGACAGTATAAATTATAAGCGGCTAATTTGTCGCTTTTTTTATACTAATTTTTATAACTATTTACTTTTTAATGCTAAAAAACTTCGTTTTATTCATTCTTATTCTTTGCACTTATTTAGCGCAATCACAAATAACTCCTGTGCCTAAGGACTCTACAGCAGTTAATGATTCAATTGTAAAGAAAGCAGAATTTTTAAAGCAATTAGGCAATGGTTTTTTACCGACTAAGTATATAAATTTAGACTTACGCTATTTACTGAAATTTAATCAGTACGAAGGATTAAGAACAGGTCTAGGAGGTGTCACAAACGAAAACTTTTCTAAAAAATACCGCATTAACAGCTATGTTGTTTATGGTTTTAGAGACCATACATTTAAATATAGTATTGGTGGCGGTTTTAGAATTGCCGAAAAAACTAATTCTTGGGTAAATTTATCATATACTGATGATTTACAAGAAACTGGAAGTTCAGCTTTTTTAACTGATAAACGCTTCTTTTCTTTTTTTGAACCTCGTCTATTAAATATCGATTTATTTCACAGACACATAACTAAAGCTGTTTCATTAGAACATCAGTTTGCAAAAAATTTATTATCAGAAACACAATTTGCAATTAGTAATATTAATCCAACCTACAACTATGCATATACTGTAAATGGTAATACATTTAGGGAGTTTCATTTAAGTACTGCAAAAATAGCTTTTCAATGGTCTCCTTTTAGTGATTTTGAAATTACTAAAAAGGGGATCATAGAAAAAAAAGAAGGCTATCCGAAGTTTACCTTACAATACACTAAAAGTTTTAAAGATATTTTTGAAAGTAATTTTAGCTTTTCGAAAATTGATTTTAGAACTATATACCAGATAAAGCACAAAAATGATGCTATAACAGAAGCAACAATTACAGGTGGATTTGCAAATGGAAATATTCCTTTAACCAATTTATATCATGCATATCCAAATAATATCACAAAAGAAACTATACTACAGCGCTTTTCGGTTGCTGGTATAAATAGTTTTGAAACTATGTACTTTAATGAATTCTTTTCAGATAGATTTACTACGTTTCAGTTTAAACATTATGTAAGTCCGTTTAAGATTTCAGCTCGATTTAAACCACAGCTAGTATTAATAACAAGATACGCTGTAGGTGATATGAGCCATGTAGAGAGACATGAAAATATTAATTTTGGAATTTTAGACAAAGGTTACTCTGAATCAGGTTTTGAAATTAACAAACTCCTTTTTGGTTTCGGCTTTAGCTTTGCTTACAGATATGGTGGTTATCATCTTCCAAAAATTGAAGATAATATTGCTTTTAAGTTTACTTTTAATGTTAATTTATAATTGAATATTATCTAATAATTAAGCACTCTAATACTTAGCTTTTTTCTACCTTTGTCGCTTCTTAAACAAGAGCATGTTTAAATTATTCACAACAGGATTTTGGGAAGTGATTGCGCGACTTATTTTGCGTAACAGAATTGCCATACTTATAACTATAGGTTTAATTACAGTCGCATTAGGTTCTCAATGGAAAAATATGCGCTTTACTTACACTGAAGCTAACTTACTACCTGATGACCATGAGGTTAATGTAACTTATAACGAGTTTTTAAAAATATTTGGTGAAGAAGGTAATCTTATTGTTCTTGGTGTTAAAGATTCTTCTTTGTTTACAGTTGAAAAACTTAATGCATGGAACAGGCTCTCTGAAGATTTTAAATCTTATGACGAAGTAGATGCTGTTCTGTCAATAAAAGATCTTCAAAAGCTTGTAAAAAACACTGATAAGCAAAAATTTGAATTAGAGCCTTTTATTAAAGATTCTATTGAGTCTCTAGATCAGATAACCATTTTAGAGAAAGAACTGTTTGAACAATATCCATTTTATGACAATTTCCTTTTTAATAAAAACACAAAAACTGTTCGTACAGCCATCTATCTTAAAAAGGATATAGTTAATACATCGGCTCGAAAAGATTTTATAATAGATGTTTTAGAAAAGAAGATTGAGGCATTTGAAAATGCCAACAATTTAGATGTTCGAGTATCTGGAATGCCTTACATACGTACCTTAAATGCTCAAAATATTGTTGATGAAATTGGATTGTTTGTTGGTGCTGCCTTACTTGTAACTTCTCTAATTTTCTTTTTCTTTTTTAGATCGTTTAGAGCCACATTCATCTCTCTTATTGTTGTTAGTATTGGTGTAATGTGGACATTAGGAATTATAGGATTTCTTAATTATGAAATCACAGTGCTAACAGCACTAATTCCACCATTAATTATTGTAATTGGTATACCTAACTGTATTTTTCTTATTAACAAATATCAAAATGAGGTAAAATCGCATGGTAATAAAGTAAAATCATTACAACGCGTTGTTACTAAAATTGGTAATGCTACCTTGATGACTAATGTTACAACAGCATCGGGTTTTGCAACATTTATGCTTACAGAAAGTACTCTATTAAAAGAGTTTGGAGTCGTGGCATCATTAAGTATTCTTGCAATTTTTATGCTGTGCTTACTTATTATTCCTATTATTTACAGTTTTATGCCTTTCCCTAAAGATCGCCATTTAGAACATTTAAATAAGCGATGGATTGGTGGTTTTGTTAATTGGATGGAACGCATGGTAAAAGAGCGAAAAATAACTATCTATTTTTCTGCTGTTATTTTACTTATTGTTAGTATGATTGGTATTTTTCAGATAAAAGTTTCTGGAAGCCTCATAGAAGATATGCCTAAAAATCAAGAGTTTTTTCAAGACATACGTTTCTTTGAAAGTGAGTTTAATGGTATAATGCCATTAGAAATAATGGTAGACACCAAACGCAAAAAAGGTGTTATGAAATTAAGCGCTTTAAAGCGTATGAATGAACTTGAAGAGTTAATTGATGAAATACCTGAACTCTCAAGACCAGTTTCTGTTGTTAGTTTGGTTAAATATTCTAAACAAGCCTATTACAACGGAAATCCAAAATATTATCAGCTACCTACAAGTCAGGAGAATAGTTTTATTTTATCGTATGCAAAAAACTCTTCTTCTGAAGCAAATCTTTTAAAAAGTTTTGTCGACAGCACTGGCCAATACGCTCGTATCACAACCTTTATGAAAGACATTGGAACTGATAAAATGGAACGTATAGAGGAAGATCTTCAGGCTAAAATAGATAAGGTTTTTCCTAAAGAAAATTATAATGTTACTATAACTGGTAAAGCATTAGTTTTTCAAAAAGGAACAACTTACTTAGTTAAAAACTTAGCAATTTCATTATCATTAGCAATTTTCTTAATCTCACTATTTATGGCTTACATGTTTAGGTCATTTAGAATGATATTAATTTCACTAATCCCAAATTTATTGCCTCTATTAATTACTGCTGGATTAATGGGTTATTTGGGTGTGCCAATTAAACCATCAACAATATTAGTGTTTAGTATTGCTTTTGGTATTTCGGTAGATGATACCATTCACTTTTTAGCAAAATACAGACAAGAATTGCAGGCTAATCATTGGAAAATCAGAAAATCGGTTTATGCTGCTTTGCGTGAAACTGGAGTAAGTATGTTTTATACTTCAATAGTTTTATTCTTTGGTTTTTCAGTATTTACAATTTCAAGTTTTGGAGGCACAGTAGCTCTTGGTGCTTTAGTATCTGCTACATTATTATTTGCAATGTTGTCTAATTTATTATTGCTTCCATCACTATTATTATCATTAGAAAGAAGTATTGCAAATAAAGAAGTTTTAAAAGAGCCTTCTATAAATATTATTCCTGAGGAAGACGACGAAAATTTAAAAGATTAGATTTAAAATAGTGTAAACTTTTATCTTTGCACTTTAAAAATAAAATTATCCAAATGAAATCGAATACAGTTGCCGAACTATTAAAGAAAGACGCAAAATCACAAGATATAGAAATAAAAGGATGGGTTCGTACTTTTAGAGCTAACCGTTTTATTGCTTTAAATGATGGTTCTACGCTTCAAAATATACAATGTGTAGTTGACTTTGAAAAAACTGACGAAGCCATACTAAAACGTATAACTACAGGAGCTGCAGTACATATAAAAGGACAATTAATTGAGAGTCAAGGTAAAGGTCAGAATGTAGAAATTGCTGTATTATCAATTAACATTCTTGGAGATTCTGATCCAGAAACTTATCCAATTCAACCTAAAAAACATTCGTTTGAATTTTTAAGAGAAAATGCTCATTTACGTACTCGTACTAATACATTTAGTGCAGTAATGCGTTTGCGCTCATCACTATCGTTTGCTATTCATAAGTATTTTAATGAAAACGGATTTTACTACATGCATACACCTATTATTACAGGTAGTGATGCTGAAGGTGCTGGCGAAATGTTTCGTGTAAGTAACTTAGATGCAAAAAATCCGCCTTTAAATGAAGATGGTTCTGTAAACTTTAAAGAAGATTTCTTCGGAAAAGAAACAAACCTTACTGTTTCTGGTCAGTTAGAAGCAGAAACCTTTGCAATGTCTCTAGGTAAAGTATATACATTTGGACCTACGTTTAGAGCAGAAAACTCTAACACCTCACGCCATTTAGCAGAATTCTGGATGATTGAGCCAGAAGTTGCTTTTATGGATTTGGCTGGAAATATGGATTTGGCTGAAGATTTCATGAAATCTGTTTTAAAATATGTTTTAGATAATAACAGAGAAGATTTAGAATTTTTAGAGCAGCGCTTGTTAGATGAAGAAAAAACAAAGCCTCAAGCAGAACGTTCTGAAATGAGTCTTATTGAAAAAATAAATTTTGTTGTAGATAATAACTTTAAACGAGTAAGCTATACTGAAGCAATAGATATTTTAAAGAATTCAAAACCTAACAAGAAAAAACAATTCAATTATATTATTGAACAATGGGGAGCCGACTTACAAAGTGAACATGAGCGTTTCTTGGTAGAAAAACATTTTAAATGTCCAGTAATTTTATTTGATTATCCAGCTAATATAAAAGCGTTTTACATGCGATTAAATGAAGATGGAAAAACGGTTAGAGCTATGGATATTCTGTTTCCAGGAATTGGCGAAATGGTTGGCGGCTCACAACGTGAGGAGCGTTTAGATGTATTAAAAGCAAAAATGAAAGCTCTAGATATAGATGAAGAAGAATTATGGTGGTATTTAGATTTACGTAAATATGGTACTGCAGTACATTCAGGTTTTGGTCTAGGTTTTGAGCGTTTAGTAATGTTTGCTACAGGAATGGGTAATATTAGAGATGTAATTCCTTATCCTAGAACACCTCAAAATGCTGAATTTTAACTATTAAATAAAATATTCTTATTACAAAACAATCTATATTTATAACTTATATAGATTGTTTTTTTTAATTTTAGAGTAATCAAATTTATTATATGCTTAAACAATATTTACAGTTCAAATTATCGCAAAAGTTGTCACCACAACAAATTCAGTTAATGAAACTGATACAGTTGCCTACGCAAGCATTTGAACAACGTTTAAAGCAAGAAATGGAAGAAAATCCTGCCTTAGAAGGCGGAAAAGAAGAGAATATTGACGATAATTATGATGAATTTGATAATACAGATGATAATTACGATGATAGCGAAACAATAGGCGAAGACATTAATGTTGATGAGTATTTGAGTGATGACGATATTCCTGATTACAGAACTCAAACCAATAATTATAGTGCAGATGATGATGACAAAGACATTCCTTTTGCTGCTGGAACTTCATTTACACAATATTTAACCAATCAATTAAACACTTTTAGATTATCTGATAACGAAAGAGATATAGCCGAGTTTTTAGTAGGAAGTGTTGATGAAAGTGGTTACATACGTCGTTCGTTAACAGATATTGCAGATGATTTAGCATTTACACAAAATGTATATACCGACGAAAAAAGCATAGAAAAAGTGCTTCACATAGTACATCAGTTAGATCCTGCTGGAGTTGGAGCTCGCAATCTTCAAGAGTGTTTAAGCATTCAGCTACATCGAAAAGAGAAAAATCCAGATGTTGAATTAGCGATTGCAATAATTGATAAGGCTTTTGATCAATTTACTAAAAAACACTATAAAAAACTACTTCAAAAATTCGACATAAGCGAAATTCAGCTTAAAGATGCTATTGATGAAATTGAACATTTAAACCCTAAACCAGGTGGTTCTTACGCTGGAAACAATAAAATAGTTGAGCATATAGTACCAGATTTTGCTATTAAAATTATTGATGGCGAATTAGAGTTAACATTAAATGGCAGAAATGCTCCAGAGCTTCATGTATCTAGAGAATATTCTGATATGATGAAGGGTTATAAAGAATCTAAAGACAAATCTAAATCGCAAAAAGATGCAGTAATATTTATTAAACAAAAATTAGATGCTGCAAAATGGTTTATTGAGGCTATAAAACAACGCCAACAAACATTATTTGTGACTATGAGTGCAATTATGCATTATCAACAAGAATATTTTTTAACAGGTGATGAACGAAAGTTAAAACCTATGATTCTTAAAGATATTGCCGATGAAATAGAGATGGATGTCTCTACAGTATCGCGTGTTGCTAATAGCAAATATGTTGATACTCCTTATGGAACTAAACTAGTGAAAGAATTCTTTTCTGAATCAATGACTAATGACCAAGGAGAGGAAGTTTCAACAAGAGAAATTAAAAAGATTCTTGAAACTGTTATTGAAGAAGAAAATAAACGAAAACCATTAACAGACGAAAAATTAGCTTCAATTTTATTAGAAAAAGGATATCCTATAGCTCGTAGAACTGTTGCAAAATATAGAGAACAATTAGATATTCCTGTAGCACGTTTACGCAAAAAGATATGATAGATCGTGTTATAAAAGCAATTTCATACATTTTTCATCCTCTATTTATGCCTCTGCTGGGTGTAACTTTATATTTTTCTAAAACTCCACGTTACATTCCAGATCCAATAATTAAAGCTAAAATATTCTCGATAACAATTTTAACTGTAGTACTTCCAATACTTTTATTTTATCTGTTAAAGACATTAAAAAAAGTTGAAAGTGTACATCTAGAAACTACTAGAGAACGCATTATTCCTTTAATATTGAATGGATTAATCACTTTTATATTAGTAAGTAGAGTAATAACTCATAATGAAATTGAAGAGTTATATTATTTTTTTATTGGTGCTCTTTGTTCAACTTTTGCTTGTTTAATATTAGCTATATTAAAATTTAAAGCAAGCTTACATATGGTAGCGGCTTCAGGCTTTTTTATGTTTGCTATTGCTATTAGTATTCATTTTCAAATAAATATTAATGGCACTATAGCCTTATTATGTATAATGCTAGGTGCTATTGCTACCTCAAGGCTACATTTAAAAGCACATACAAATTCAGAATTAATTATTGGTTTTTTTGTTGGTGTAATACCTCAATTACTTGTTTTAAATTATTGGCTATAAAATATAGAACATCAAGCCTATTTTAATATTGCTTATGTCTATTGTTTTCCCATCTATTATAGCAGAATTTTTAAATATTGGGTTTAGTCCATAATACACATGAAAA
Organism: Aquaticitalea lipolytica; assembly: GCF_014641635.1. Taxonomy (GTDB): domain Bacteria; phylum Bacteroidota; class Bacteroidia; order Flavobacteriales; family Flavobacteriaceae; genus Aquaticitalea; species Aquaticitalea lipolytica. The sequence goes on from NZ_BMIC01000005.1 coordinate 93,134, forward strand.
TTCCATGTTGAATATCCAGCACTTAAAGTCAAACCATATTGTAGTTTTTCAATATCATCTATTCCACTTGTTTTAACAGATCCTAAATCGCCTTTATATTTTGATGAGCTATGAATAACATATCCTACTTTAAAACCCGTATAAACTCTCCAAAAAGTGTAATCTGTTGGTGTTGACTTACGCCATCTGAACTCTAAAGGCATTTCAACTAAATATGTTGTAAACTTATTTTTTTTAAAAGCATCAACACTCTTATCAATTACTGTATAAGTAAACTGATTTGTATTATCCTTTTGAATAAGCATATTCTGATTGTAGGAATTTGAAGATAAACCAAGACCTAAACCTATTGCGAAATCTCTTTTTTCATTTAAAGGCATATCTCTAATAAACCCAAAATGAAAACCACTAGAAAACCCACTTTGTGATACATCTGTAGGCTTATTATTAAGTAAGTTGTAAGTAACAGATATATAAAACTGATCTTCTCTATAGTTTAGATCTACATTTGTAGTGTCGTTAGCTGTTTCTTCTTGAGCAAAAGAAGAACCAACAAAACAACATAAAATATAAAAAAGAAAATTTTTGCTCATAGTACAAATATAATTTATTAAAGATTTAAAATTAGTATATAAAAAAACATCCTAAATAAAATATTCAGGATGTTTAAAATTTATTTTTAACAAATAAAATTAGTTGCCTTTTTTATTTAAAGTTATATCACCTTTTTTAGTGGTATAATTTATTTTTAAGGCGTTAACTTTTCTTAGTTCTTGCTTAATATCGCCTACTAATCCCATGTTAGCATCTTTATCTACTTTTAAAGATGTAGTAAGGTAATCTCTAAGCTCTTCGCGTTTTGATGCACGCTCAGCAGCTATAAAGGCTGCAATATCTTTTACATCAGCAAATTTATCATTTAGTTGAATTCGTGATTCTTTACCAAATTGACTTTGAAATCTTTCTTGTGGCTGACCTGCATAAATATACATTACCAAATCTTTCTTATCAAGTTTTTCAATTTGATCAGCACTTGGCAAGTTATTCTTTATCAATAATGTGTTTTCACGCATTACTGTAGCAACCATGAAAAAGAACAGTAACATAAATACAATATCTGGTAAAGATGCTGTAGATATGGCTGGTAAATCTCCTGATTTTTTCTTTTTAAATTTAGACATATTATTCTATTTTTCTAAATTAGTTTTGTACTTCAGATAATTTTTGAGGGTATTCAACCTGAATTTTCTCAATTTTCTCTTTAAGTTTATCTTTATTTCCTTTGTAATTTACATCTGAAAGATTTTTTTGCATTTCTTTAAATGTAATTCCATACAAATCTTGTGCTCTTCTATCTCTTAAATCATTATATGCAGCAACTAGTTCATTTTGAACTGATATGTATACTGAATATGTTGTTTCTCTATCATTTTTTAAAGAGATAATAGCTTTATCTGGATGGTCGGAAGAAGAAGGATCTTTCTTTCCATGACAATAATCGCATTTGTTACCTTCATTATCAGTACCTCCACCATTATCTAAAAACGCGGTTGCGGCTTTTCTAAGGTCTTTAAGCTCCATCAATTCGTCTTCAACTAACAATTGGTCTTTACCATTAATTAGAACTGTAAATAAGTTCTTTTCTTTGATAATTACATCCTCTTGTTGAGTATCATCTATTGGTGGCAACTTACGACTAATACCTGAATCGGTTTCAATAGTTGTAGTTACTAAAAAGAATATTAAAAGTAAAAACGCAATATCAGCCATAGAGCCTGCATTTACTTCTGGTGCTGCTCTCTTTGCCATATTATTTCGCTATTTTTTTAATTCCTGAAAATATCATTGCTGCTGCTGCACCAACAATAAGTATGTAAAATGCATTTAATCCTGCACCAACCATATGAGATTCTCCTTCGGTTGCTGCAACACCATTATACATATAATTACTTGCATCATCTCCACTAGATGTAAGATATGCTATTATAAGTACTGCTAGAAATGCTCCTACACCTATTAACGTACTTTTTAAAGAACCAGTATTTGTAAATAAGTTTTTTACTACAAAAAACAAAACAAATGCAATAGATAATCCAAAAATTATATACGTTAACCAAGCCATTGGGTCAATAATTGCTGTGTCACCAGTTAATGCTGAAGCTTTTATAGCCTCATCACCTTTAGAAATAATCATAATTAAAGATATGATTGCGCCTAAACTTAGTACAGCAACTAATATTTTTAAAATTTTATGTAAATTCATTTTTTATAATTATTGAATTATTATTTTTTGTTTCTAATCAATAAATCCATAAGAGTTATTGAAGCATCTTCCATATCATTTACAATGCTATCGATTTTTGCAATAATGTAGTTATAAAATACTTGAAGGATAATTGCCACAACAAGACCAAATACAGTTGTTAAAAGTGCTACTTTAATACCTCCAGCAACAAGTGATGGTTGCATATCTCCAGCAGCTTCAATTTTATCAAATGCTTGAATCATACCAATTACAGTTCCCATGAAACCAAGCATTGGTGCTAGTGCAATAAATAATGAAATCCAAGAAACGTTTTTCTCTAATTGTCCCATTTGAACACCTCCATAAGCTACTACAGCTTTTTCAACGGCATCCATACCTTCGTCAGTTCTATCTAATCCTTGATAGAAAATAGAAGCAACAGGTCCTTTTGTGTTTCTGCAAACTTCTTTAGCTGCTTCAACTCCACCTGATTGTAAAGCATCTTCAACGTTTTGAGTTAACTTTTTAGTGTTTGTAGTTGATAAGTTTAAAAAGATAATTCTCTCAATAGCAATTGCTAATCCAAGAATTAAACATAACAATACAATACCCATAAACCCAGGGCCTCCTTCAATAAAACGTTTTTTTAATTCTTGAGTAAACCCTAATTCAGGTTCAGCTGCTGAATCTGGTTCTTGAATTGTTGTTGCAACTGTTGTTGCGCTTGACGTTGTAATAGCATTTGTATTTGCATTAACAGTCCCGAAAGCCATCATACCTGCAATGGCTAGAATAGAAAATAATCTTTTCATTGTTCTTAATCTTAATTTTATTAGTTAAAGTGTTAAAGATATAAAAAATTTGCAATTAAAAAATAAAAATTACAGCAGAGAGAAAGGGATTCGAACCCTCGATGCGCTTTTGACGCATACACACTTTCCAGGCGTGCGCCTTCGACCACTCGGCCACCTCTCTAAACTTTTATTACGAAATTGACATGCCAAATAACGAAAAAAAGTTTCAAGGCAAAAAATTTTGTTCGTTAATTTTAGGACATTTCTCCACGCAAAGACGTCTCAAATATGGTTTTGAACGTTTTAGCTGAAATTTTTTCTCCTAATAAATACATCAATTTTGTAATTGCTGCCTCAGTTGTGATGTCTTTTCCAGAGATTACACCAATAGTTTTGAGTTGAGAACTGGTTTCATACTGTCCCATATTAACACTTCCGCCTGAGCATTGGGTGACATTTATTATAGGTATTCCTCTTTTTATTGTTTTATCTAAAAGTTTTATAAACCAATCTTCTGTTGTAGTGTTACCTGCTCCATAAGTTTCAATAATAATACCTTTGATATCTGGAGAGCTAAACATACAGTTTAAAACAGATTGAGATATTCCTGGAAATAACTTTATTAATGCAATATTAGTGTCGAATTTTTTATGAAGGACTAATTTTTTTCTTGTGTTAGGTTGAAATAGATAATCTTTATAAACTTTTAAATGCACTCCAGATTCAGACAAATGCGGATAGTTTAAAGACTCAAAAGCTTCAAAATGTTCTGCATTAATTTTTGTTGTTCGGTTGCCTCTATATAATTTATATTCAAAATATAGACCTACTTCTTTTATTACTGGCTTGCCATTATGTTGTAAAGATGCCATTTGTATTGATGTAATTAAATTCTCTTTGGCATCTGTGCGCAAATCACCTATTGGCAATTGTGACCCTGTAAATATTACTGGTTTTGCTAAATTTTCTAACATAAAACTTAAAGCAGAAGCAGAATAACTCATTGTATCACTTCCGTGTAATACTACAAATCCATCAAAATCATTATAATTACTTTCAATAATTTCTGCTATCTGAACCCAATATTCTGGATTCATATTTGAAGAATCTATCGGCTCAGTAAATGAAACGGTTTTTATCTCACAATCTAACAGTTTTAATTCTGGAATTTTTTTTAGAAGATTATTAAAATCAAAAGCTTTCAACACACCTGTATTGGCATCTTTTATCATACCAATAGTTCCTCCAGTATATATTAATAGTATGTTAGGTTGCGTGTTTGGCATTTTTATATATTAAATATGTCTTTAGAATTTTGAGTTGTAATTTCGGCAATTTTTTCTTCTGATAACTCATAAAGCTCAGATAGTTTTTCTAATACCTTTATTATATAAGCACTTTCGTTGCGTTTTCCTCTATAAGGTTTTGGCGCTAAATAAGGTGAATCGGTTTCTAGTACTATATGCTTTAAATCTATTTGATTAATAAACTGATCTATTCCTCCGTTTTTAAAAGTAACAACACCTCCAATACCTAATTTCATATTATAAGAAATTGCTTTTTTAGCTTGCTCTAAATTACCAGTAAAACAGTGAAAAATTCCAAACAAATCTTCACTCTTTTCGCTTTCTAAAACCTCAAAAATCTCATCAAAGGCATCTCTACAGTGAATTACAATTGGCAATTTATATTGTTTTGCTAGTTTAATTTGATGTTTAAAAGCAGCTATCTGATTTGCTAAAGTGCTTTTATCCCAATACAAATCGATACCTATTTCACCAACTGCATAAAATTTACGCTTTGCCAGCATAGTTTCAACATGATTTAATTCTTCCTTATAGTTATCCTTAACATGTGTTGGGTGTAAACCCATCATTAAAAATATATGTTCAGGAAAATCAACTTCGAGTTGAAGCATTGCGTCGGTATAAGTTGAGTCTATTGCAGGAATAAAAAAACGTGTAACCTTATTATTAATAGCACGCTTTATCATTTCGTGTCTATCTTCATCAAACGCTTCACTGTACAAGTGTGTATGAGTATCTGTAATTATCATAAAGCAAAAATAATTGTTTTATATAATTATACTTCCTCTTAAAAAATTATTTTAAATTGTAATGTTTATAAAATACAATATGGAATTGCTTCAAGAGTTTTTATTAAAAAAAGGGTATACAAAAGTTAAATTAAAACTTACAAAAACTAATCATTTTGAAATTAAAGCTACTATAAACGGTGTAAAAGGACTTTTTATTTTAGACACTGGAGCTTCGAGCTCTTGCGTAGGCTTTGAAGCAATAGAAACTTTTAAATTAAAAGCCAAAGATAGTGATGTAAAAGCTGCTGGAGCAGGCGCAACAGATATGTTAACTCAAGTTTCTAAAAAGAATAGTTTAAAAATTGGAAAATGGAAACATAAAAAAGTTGCTCTAATTTTATTCAATCTTACACATGTAAATACAGCTTTAATAAGCCACAACGCAAAGCCTGTTGATGGTATTATTGGTGCTGATATTCTAAAGCAATCTAAAGCTATAATTGATTATGAAAAAAAATACTTGTACTTAAAATTGTAGCTTAATTCTTTATTTGTTGGCAAAATGTAATTATCTTTAAACTCGAAATCCCTCATTATTAATAGCACATGAACGCATCAATTATTATAGCTGATGACCATCCACTTATACTTAAAGGGTTAAATGACTTTTTGTTAGAAAAACAATATAATGTGGTTGCAAGCGCTGTAAATGGTAAAGAAGCTTTACAACATATTGAAGAGTTAAAGCCTGATATTGCTATTTTAGATATTCAAATGCCTTTTTTGACTGGTTTACAAATAGCTCAAAAATGTAAAGAGCTAAACCTACAAACAAAAATTATACTAATTACTTTCGAAAAAGATGAAACTATTTATAAGCAGGCTAAATCGTTAGGTGTTTTTGGCTATGTTTTAAAAGAATTTGCTCTCGTAGAAATTGAAAATTGTATTGCATCTGTATTAAACAACAAACCATATTTTAGTGCTGAGTTAATTAAATATTTACAGATTGAAGAAATCCCAGAAGAACTAGAACTCCTTACACCTGCCGAAACAGAAGTACTTAAACTTATTGCTCAAAATAAAACTGCTAAAGAAATTGGTGATATCTTATTTATTTCTAGCAGAACTGTTGAAAAACACAAAAGCCACATCATTAGTAAACTCAAACTAGAATCGAAAAGTGGGAGTTTAGCATTGTATGCAAAAGAAAACGAAGAATATTTAGATAAAAATACGTAGTTCTACGTATTGTTTGGTGTTTTCTTTATCACGATATTTACAGTGCTATTAATCAATTTCTTTTAGGTTAAAAAAACTCTGGATATTTAGTGATTCAGAGTTTTTAACCTAATTGTTAAACACCAAAATGAAACACAAATTCGGCCTCATTAATACTTTCTTTATAATAGGGTTAATAATTAGCTCTATACTTGTTATTTCTTTAAATCTATTAGTAATCTTACTTTAGTTATTAGTTAATTATATAAAAAGGCACAACCAATAAAAGTTGTGCCTTTTTTGATTTATTCTCAAAAAAGTCGAAAATCATTCAATTTTCATTAAAAAATACGTAGAACTACGTATTGTTTGGTGTTTTCTTTATAACGATATTTACATCGCTATTAATTCTTAGGGAGAATTATTTTTAAAAGGCTCTAAATTGTCATTGATTTAGGGCTTTTTTATTTTTTATTAGAAAAAATAAAAATTCATTTTATTGATTATCAGTATTTTATGTTTTTAAAAACAAAAAATACGTAGTTCTACGTATTGTTTGGTGTTATTATAATTAAGACATTTACAATGCTATTAACTTAGTTATTATATGGGATTCTATTAAGGCTCTAAATTGTCATTGATTCAGGGCTTTTAGTTAAAAAATTAATAATAACGATTTCAACTTTAGGTAAAATGAAAACTATGAAGCGTAAATATAATCATGACAATAAATTTTTAATCATTGGATTAATTGTTAGTGTCATCTTAATCATTACAGTAAATATTCTTGTTAATTTTTTTTAGTTATTAGTTAGTTATATATTTTCAAGAAAAAAGGGCAACTTATTAAATAAGTTGCCCTTTTAAATTTTAGCTTAAATATTATTATAACTCTAATGCTTTTTTCACATCGTTATTCATTAATAGTTCTGTCGGATTTTCTAAAGCTTCTTTAACTGCTACTAAAAACCCTACACTCTCTTTTCCGTCAATTATTCTATGGTCGTAAGATAGCGCAACAAACATTATTGGTCGTATTTCAACTTTACCGTCAACAGCTACAGGTCTTTCAACAATATTATGCATTCCTAAAATTCCACTTTGAGGAGGGTTTATAATTGGTGTAGATAGCATGCTTCCAAAAACACCACCATTAGATATTGTAAAAGTTCCTCCTGTCATTTCGTCAACAGTTATTTGTCCATCACGAGCTCTAATAGCTAGACGTTTTACTTCGTTTTCAACACCTCTAAATGATAGGTTTTCTGCATTTCTCATAACAGGAACCATTAATCCTTTTGGTCCAGAAACTGCAATACTAATATCACAAAAATCGTAACTTACCATTTCTTGTCCATCTATCATTGAGTTTACTGCAGGATACATTTTTAATGCTCTCACAACTGCTAGTGTAAAGAAGCTCATAAACCCTAAACTTACTCCATGTTTATTTTTAAATGTGTCTTTATATTCATTTCGTAAAGCAAATATTGGAGACATATCAACCTCATTAAATGTAGTTAACATTGCTGTAGTATTTTTAGCTTCAACTAAACGTTCAGCAACTTTACGACGCAACATCGACATTTTACTTCTAGATGTTCCTCTTGCACCACCTGTTGGTGTTCCCATTGATGGTGTAGCATTTACAGCATCATCTTTAGTAATACGACCATCTTTACCAGAACCAGAAACTGATGATGCATCCATTCCTTTTTCGGCTAGTATTTTTTTAGCTGCAGGACTTGCTGTCCCTGTAGCATATGTTTTTGTTTCAGAAGCAGGAGCCTTAGACTCTTCTTTTTTAGGAGCCTCAATCTTTTTCTCTTCTTTTGCTGGCGCATCACCTTCTGGTTTTGCAGCGCTTGTATCAATTAAACAAACTACTTCGCCAACTGCTACAGCATCACCTTCTTCAGCTTTTAAAGTAATAATCCCACTTGCTTCAGCTGGCAACTCTAGAGTTGCTTTATCACTATCTACCTCAGCTATTGCTTGATCTTTTTCAACATAATCTCCATCTGCAACTAACCAAGTTGCTATTTCTACTTCTGTGATAGACTCTCCTGGTGAAGGAACTTTCATTTCTAAAATCATTGTATATTATATTTTAGTGTTTTTGTTTTCTTTAAATTATCGTTGGTTGTTTTTGGTTTTATCAAAAACGTAATCAATTACTTCTTGGTGACGACGCTTAGATCGTGTTGAACTTCCTGCTGCTGGTGCTCCATAAGCTCTCATTGAAGCTGCTCTGAATGTTTTTGCCTCATCTAAATGCATCAACATATGGCTATAAGCTCCCATGTTTCTTGGCTCTTCTTGTGCCCAAACTACATCATCGGCATTTTTATATTTCTTCAATATATCTCTAATATCATCCGTTGGCAAAGGAAATAATTGTTCTATCCTAACTAAAGCAACATCATTTCTGCCAAGATTTTCTTGTGCTTCTAGTAAATCGTAATAGAATTTTCCTGTTACAAATACTAATGTTTTAATTTTATCAGCTTTAGCTTGCTCATCATCAATTAACATTTTAAAACTTCCATTTGCAAACTCATCAACTGTTGAAACACATCTTGGATGACGTAATAAACTTTTAGGTGTAAATACAATTAAAGGTTTTCTAAAATTAGCCTTCATTTGTTTACGTAACAAATGGTACATGTTTGCAGGTGTTGTACAATCTACTACATACATATTATCTTTTGCACACAACTGTAAATAACGCTCCATACGTGCCGAAGAATGCTCTGCTCCTTGACCTTCATAACCATGAGGTAATAACATTACCAATCCATTTTGAAGTTTCCATTTATCTTCAGCTGCTGAAATATATTGGTCTAACATTATTTGAGCTCCATTACTAAAGTCTCCAAATTGCGCTTCCCAAATGGTTAATGTTTTTGGGCTTGCCATAGCATAACCATAATCGAAACCTACTACACCATATTCTGATAATAGTGAGTTATAAATAAAGAACTTTCCTTGCTTATCACTTATTTGATTGAGCAATAAAATTTCTTCTTCACTATCTTCTACTTTTACAACTGCATGACGATGAGAAAAAGTTCCACGTTCTACATCTTGACCAGATATACGAACATCATAACCTTCTTCTAACAAAGTACCATAAGCCAAATGCTCTGCCATTGCCCAATCTAGTTTGTCTTCATCAAACATTGTTTGTCTTGACTCTACTAATCGTTCAATCTTGCGAATGAATTTTTTATCTTTTGGAAGTGTTGATATAACTTGCGTTATTTTTGATAACTCTTTTTTAGAAACCTTTGTGTTGATTGGCTTCATCATTTCATCTTCAGTTACTGTCACATAATTTTTCCATTCATTTTCCATAAATGGAGTAATGACAGTTTTTTCAATTTTACGTGAATCTTCAAGATTAACTTCTAAAGATGCTTTATAGTCTTCTTCTAATTTTGTAACATACTCCTTGTTGATAATACCTTGTGCAATTAATTTTTCTGCATAGATATCTCTAGGGTTTTCATGCTTAGCTATAGCTTTGTATAATTTTGGTTGAGTAAAACGTGGCTCATCTCCTTCATTATGACCATATTTTCTATAACCTAATAAATCTATAAATACATCACGTTTAAACTTCATTCTAAAATGCAATGCAAACAATACTGAATGTACTACAGCCTCAACATCGTCAGCATTAACGTGTAACACTGGCGACAAAGTTACTTTACCTACATCTGTACAATAGGTGCTTGAACGTGCATCTAAATAATTAGTAGTAAACCCTATTTGATTATTAACTACAATATGAATTGTACCATTAGTTTTATAACCATCTAATGATGCCATTTGTATAATCTCATAAACAAGTCCTTGACCAGCAATAGCTGCATCACCATGTACTACGATTGGTAATACTTGTGACGGATTGTCCGGATATTTATCGTCTTGTTTTGCTCTTACAATACCTTCAACTACAGCTCCAACAGTTTCTAAATGTGAAGGGTTTGGCGCAATATTTAAGTTAATTTTTGCTCCTGTATCTGTAACTCTATCACTTGTCCAACCTAAATGGTATTTTACATCACCATCAAAAACTTCCTGCTCATAATCTTTTCCGTCAAACTCACTAAAAATGTCTTTAGCAGATTTTCCGAAAATATTTGTTAGAGTGCTTAAACGTCCACGATGAGCCATTCCCATAACAAACTCTTTAACTCCATACTCAGAAGCTTTTTCAATAATTGCATCTAAAGCTGGAATTAATGACTCTCCTCCTTCTAATGAAAATCGTTTTTGACCAACATACTTTGTATGTAAAAAACTTTCAAACGAAACGGCTTCATTTAGTTTTTTAAGTAAATGTTTCTTTTGGTCAACCGTGAAATTTGGCTGATTATCATTTACATTTAACTTATCTTGAATCCACTGAATTTCTTCAGGTTTTCTAATATACATATACTCAACACCAATTGAGTTGCAATAAATTTTATCTAAATGCACAATTATGCTTCTGAGTGATTGTGGGCCAATGCCTAAAATCTCTCCTGCAGAGAACACTGTATCTAAATCTTGGTTTGACAACCCAAAGTTGGCTATATCTAAAGTTGGCTCATAGGTTCTTCTTGCTCGAACTGGATTAGTTTTTGTAAACAAATGCCCTCTGTTTCTGTAACCATCTATTAAACGAACAACATTAAATTCTTTCTGAATTTGTTCAGGAATTTGTGTAGATACACCTTCAACAATTTCTCCATTTAACCCATAGCTTTCACTACCAAAATCGTAACCTTGAAAAAAGGCCCTCCAACTTGGTTCAACTGAATCTGGATTTAGTAAATATTGGTCGTATAAATCAGCAAAATATGCTGTATGTGCTGCGTTTAAGAAGGAAAATTTATCCATTATGCTTTGTAAAACGTTCTGGTGTTGTCAAATTTTTTTCAAAAATACAACTTTTACTAAAATTAGATATGGTTTTATTATATTTATAATATTCAATTGTAATAAATTATCTAATTATGAGTTTTAGCCCACAAATCTTGAAAAAACAATTTCTTTTAAGTCTAATTTTTTGCTTTTGTTCAACAGTGATACTTTCACAAAACAACAATCCAGATTCTAAAAAAGATTTTTGGAAGCATGTTCGCTTTGGTGGAGGTTTAGGTTTAAGTTTTGGCGATGGGTTTTTTAGTGGTACAATAGCGCCAAGTGCTATTTATGAGTTTAATAATAAGTTTGCTTTAGGAGTAGGACTTAATGGCACTTATAACAGTCAAAAAAACGCATACAAATCAACAATTTTTGGTGGAAGCATTATAGGGTTATTTAGCCCAATTGAAGAACTACAGCTTTCGGCAGAATTTGAAGAACTTAATGTTAATAGAAAGTGGGAAGATAATTTAGGAATTGAAGACCAAAACTATTGGTATCCTGCGTTGTTTATTGGTGCAGGTTATAGAACAAGAAATGTAACTGTTGGTATACGCTATGACGTGCTTTATGATAAAGATAAAAGTGTTTATGCAGACGCTTGGGCTCCTTTTGTTAGATTTTATTTTTAAACCAAACCTTTTGCCACTCTCGCTTTAAAATTAAAAATGTTACTTGTTCTGATAATTGTATGGCATCACTTCCATCGAGCTGCTTTATTTTTTCTTCAGATACATCAACGATATAGAGTAAGTTAAGATAATCATTAAACTTTTCTTGTATTAATTTATAAACCGTTTCATGAAGTATTAACTTTAAACTTGAAGGTAGCACCTCTTCATCAAACTCTAAATTTATGTTTGCAAACAACAAGTCTTTATTTAACTGAGCAATAAGTTTTTTGTATAAATTAAGTTGATTAGCTTCCTCTACTAATTCTTCAAAAGTTGTTACTTTTTTCATTTTATACTTTTCTGCTCATTAACTGCTCTCCAAACTGTTTTAAAACTTGCTTTTTTTCTTCAGAAATTGCAATATCTTCTAACACTGAAAAAGCTTTATTTGTGTAGTTTTTAATTTCTTGTTGGGTTGCATCGGCTGAGCCACTTGTTATAAACAGTTGTTTAACAGATTCTATTTTATCATTATTTTCAGAAGGACTTATTCCAAAAAGATGTTGTAATTGTAAAGCATCTTCATCATTAGAAAATTCTAATGCTTTAAGATATAAATACGTTTTTTTGTTCTCAATAATATCGCCTCCAACTTGTTTTCCAAATGTTTTTGGGTCACCAAAAGCGTCTAAATAATCGTCTTGTAACTGAAATGCTATACCTAGGTTTTTTCCAAATTGATAAATACTTTGCTGATCTTTCTCTGATGCTTCGGCAACAATTGCTCCCATTTTCATGGCGGCTCCAACTAAAACAGCTGTTTTATACTCTATCATTTTTAAATACTCTTCAATAGTTACATCATCTCGAGTTTCAAAATCCATATCGTATTGTTGCCCTTCACAAACCTCTAAAGCTGTTTTGCTAAACAACTTGGCTAATGCTTGAAAGGTTTTAGCATCATAATTTTCAAACAACTGATATGCCATAATTAGCATTGCATCTCCTGATAGAATACCTGTATTTATATCCCATTTTTCATGAACGGTTTCTTTTCCTCTTCGTAATGGCGCATCATCCATAATATCGTCATGTATTAATGAGAAATTATGAAATACTTCAATACTTAATGCTGCGTCTAAAGATTTTTTATAATCGCAATTAAAAATTTCGGCAGTCATTAACGTTAAAACTGGACGTAACCGTTTACCTCCTAAATCTAGTATATATTGTATTGGTTGATACAATGAAGCAGGTTGCCTTTCAACCTTAAAATCATTAAGATATTTTAGAAATGCTTCCTGATAGAATTGAATATGTTGCATGTCACAAAAATAAAGTAAATGAATCAACTATTACAAGCTCTTTAAAAACATATGTTAAGAAATTATTAAAACTTTGGAAACTATTTTTGTTTTTAAAGTTTCCTTGTGTACATTTGCACCCAATTATGAGAGAAAAAATTATACAAAAATCAGCCGAACTGTTTTTAACACTAGGTTTTAAAAGCGTAACAATGGACGATATTGCCAATGAAATGGGCATATCTAAAAAAACCATTTATGTGCATTTTGAAAACAAAACCAAGTTAGTTGAAGCAGTTACCTTTTCGCTTTTTGAGAATATTTGCGATGGTATAGATTGCATTTGTGATGCATCACACAATCCTATTGAGGAATTGTACGACATAAAAATGTATGTGATGAATTATTTAAAGAATGAAAAAACATCGCCACAACATCAACTTAAAAAATATTATCCTCAAATATTTCAGCGACTACAGTTAAAGCAATTCGAAAAAATGCACGTCTCTGTTAAAGAGAGTATTCAAAACGGAGTAGACACTGGTCTTTTTAGACCTAATATAGATGTCGATTTCATTTCAAGAATGTACTTCAATGGAATGTCTGGAATAAAGGACGAGACTATTTTCCCTTCACAAAACTTCACAATGGACTATTTAATGGAAAGTTATTTAGAATACCATTTAAGAGCTATTGTTACAGACAAAGGGCTAAAAACATTAAACAAATTCATAAACAATCAATCATAAAACATGTATAAAAAAATTATAATAACCTTAGTGGTGTTGCTCCCTTTTTTAGGATTATCTCAAGAGAACACACAAAGTTTCAGCTTACAAGAAGCCATTGATTTTGCATTACAAAATAACAGAACATCAAAAAACGCTGAACGCGATATAGAAGCTGCAAAACAACGTAAATGGGAAACGACAGCAACAGGTTTACCACAAATAAATGGGAAAATAGAATATCAAAACTGGTTAAAACAACAAGTATCACTTTTACCAGCTGCAGCTTTTGATAACACACAAAGTGTTATAGATGTTGTAAATGATTATTTTGATGCTAACCAAACAAATTTTGATGTTAACTCACCTGACGGTTTTATTCCTGTACGTTTTGGAACCAAGCAAACAATGAATGCGTCAGTTACAGTAAGTCAATTAATTTTTGATGGTTCTTATCTTGTTGGTTTACAGTCTGCAAAAGTGTATTTAGAAATTTCTGAAAACGCCAAAGTAAAAACAGATTTAGAAGTTCGCAAAGCAGTTATTAATGCTTACGGAAATGTGCTTTTAGCTGAAGAAAGTGTTCAGATATTACAACGAAACAAAGAAGTGCTTCAAAAAAACTTAAACGATCTAACTAAAATTTATGAAAATGGATTGGAAGAAGAAGAAAGTGTTGAGCAATTACAAATCACGCTTTCTAGTGTTGAAAGCTCACTTAAAAATACCGAACGTTTAAAAACATTGGCTTATCAAATGTTTAATATCACTTTAGGAATAGATCTTAATAACAATTCTGTTTTAACAGATAATCTAGAAACTTTAACTCAAGAAAACATCTCATTAACTCTTTTAGAGGCAGATGCCAATGTTGAAAACACTATCGATTATCAAATAGCAGAGAACGACAAGGTTTCTAAAGAGTTGTTACTAAAATTAGAAAAAAGTAAAGCTTTACCTAGTTTAAGTGCTTTTGTAAATGCAGGTTATTCAGGAAATGCAGATAATTTCGATTTCTTAAAAAAAGAACAACAATGGTTTGGGTCATCTTTATTAGGTGTAAGTATGAATATTCCAATATTTAGTTCTTTAGGTAGAAGTGCATCAACTCAACGTGCAAAAATAAACCTTGAAAAAGCTGAAGATGATTTATTAGAAACACAACAAAAACTTCAATTACAAATATCTTCTGCTAAAAGCAATTATCAATTTGCTATAGAAGATTATGATAACAAAAAACAAAACCTAAAACTTGCTGAACGTATTGAAGCTAAAAATCAAACCAAATTTTTCGAAGGTATTGCTTCTAGTTTCGATTTGCGTCAAGCACAAACTCAATTATACACAGCTCAACAAGAATTTTTACAAGCAATGTTAGATGTAATTACCAAAAAAGCTGAATTAGAAACCATATTAAACTCAATCAACAAACAATAAAAACACTATCAAATGAAACATATATTATCAATCATTGCAATTGCATTCATTTTAACTTCCTGTGGTGAAGAAAAAAAGAATTCTGTAGAAAAAGTATTAGAAAGTAATAATCTAGAAACTATTAGAACAAAACGTGCTGAATTAGTTGGCCAACAAGAAGCTATTCACGCAAAAATAAAATTGTTAGATGAAAAAATTTCTGAATTAGATACTACCAAAAATATTCCTCTAATAACAACTTTCACTGCAAAACAAGAAGTGTTTAATCACATGCTTGAATTACAAGGTAATGTGACTACCAAAAACTTAATGGTTATTACTCCAGAATACAATGGTATTCTAACCAATGTGTATGTTAAAGAAGGTCAAAAAGTAACTAAAGGTCAAGTATTAGCTAGAATTGACGATGGAGGGTTAGGACAACAATTAGCACAATTACAAATTCAGGCTGATTTGGCTAAAACAACTTTTGAGCGTCAAAAACGTCTTTGGGATCAAAAAATAGGAAGCGAAATTCAATATTTACAAGCTAAATCTTCTTATGAATCACAACAACAAGCAGTAAATCAATTAAAACAGCAGTTAGCTAAAACTACTGTTAGAGCTCCTTTTTCTGGAACTATTGATGATATTATTACAGAACAAGGTAGTGTTGTTGGTGCAGGACAAACACAGCTAATACGCATTGTAAACCTAGACAATATGTATATAGAAACCGAAGTGCCAGAACGTTATATTTCTAATGTAGTTGCAGGTAAAAATGTACAAGTAGAATTTGCTGTTTTAGGAAAAACTATAGATACAAAAGTACGTCAGGCTAGTGATTTTATAAACCCAGCAAATAGAACGTTTAAAGTAGAAATTGCTATTCCAAATAAAGAAAAAACTATTAAACCAAACCTTACTGCAAAGCTTAAAATTAATGATTACACAAGCGAAAATGCATTACTAGTACCACAAAGTATTATTTCAGAAAATGCAGAAGGTGAACAATATGTTTATGTAGTAAAAAACAAAAATGCTAACGGAGAAGGTGTAGCAAATAGAGTTATTATTAAAACAGGAAAAACACAAGGCGATGTTATTGAAGTTCTTGAAGGTATTGAGAATGGTGTTGAAATTATTAAAGAAGGAGCAAGAAGCGTAAAAGATGGCCAAACTGTGAAAGTATTAACTTATGAAACTGAAAAAAATGGCTAAAAACAAAAAACAAATCGATAAAGAATTTGGTTTATCATCGTGGGCTATTAACAATAAAACCACAATGTATGTGCTTATTTTAGTAATCTTCTATCTTGGTTTAGTTGCATTTTTTAATATGCCAAGAGAAAACTTTCCAGAGGTTAATGAAACTAAAATATACGTAAGTACAGTTTACCCAGGAAACACAGCTGAAGATATTGAAAAGCTGATTACAGATCCTATTGAAGATAAACTAAAAACAGTGAGTAATATGGTTGACATTACCTCAACATCACAAGAAGATTACTCTATGGTGATTGTTGAGTTTGATGAAAACATTACTGTTGACCAGGCTAAACAAAAAGTAAAAGACGAAATTGATAGTGAAACATCAAGCGAAGATTGGCCAACTTTTAATGGTGCCAAAGTAGAACCAAATATATTTGAGTTGAGCCTATCAGAAGAAATGCCTATTCTTAATATTAATATTTCTGGAGATTATCCTATTGAAAAATTAAAAGAGTATGCTGAATATCTTCAAGATAGAATTGAAAACTTAATTGAAATTAAAAAAGCAGATATACGTGGTGCTCAAGATAAAGAAGTAGAAATTGCTGTAGACATCTATAAAATGATGGCTTCAGAAGTTACTTTTAACGATATCATTGGAGCTATTAATAATGGTAATATGACAATGTCTGCTGGTAATTTAATAGCAAGTGGACAACGTCGTACTATTAGAATTCTTGGTGAAATAGAATCGCCTTCACAATTAGAAAATTTTGTTGTAAAATCTGAAAACGGTGAAGCTATTTACTTAAAAGACGTGGCAACAGTGGCTTTTAAAGAAGAAGACAAAACCACTTTTGCTAGAGAATATGGTGATCCTGTAGTGATGCTCGACGTTAAAAAGCGTGTTGGAAAAAACATGGTTGATGCAGTAGACCAAATTAAAGTAATTGTTAAAAACGCAAAAGATGATTATTTCCCAAAAGATTTAAAAGTCACAATAGCAAACGATCAGTCATCTGTAACCATAGGTCAAGTAGATGATTTAGTTAACAACATCATATTTGGTGTTATCCTTGTTGTAACGATTTTAATGTTCTTTTTAGGATTTAAAAATGCCATATTCGTAGGGTTTGCAATTCCAATGTCCATGTTTATGTCGCTAATGATTTTAAATCTTTTAGGACATAGTTTAAACACAATGGTTCTTTTCGGACTAATTATGGGACTAGGAATGCTTGTAGATAATGGTATTGTGGTTGTAGAAAACGTCTATCGACTCATGGATGAAGAAGGCATGAGTAGGCTTGAAGCAGCTAAAAAAGGAATTAGCGAAATTGCTTTCCCAATTATTATCTCAACAGCAACAACAGTAGCAGCCTTTATCCCATTAGGTTTATGGCCTGGAATTATGGGAGAATTCATGATGATTTTACCAATAACGCTCTCTGTTGTTTTAGGATCTTCATTATTTGTGGCTATCTTTTTTAACTCGGTTTTGGTGTCTCAATTTATGAGTATTGAAGATAAAGACATGCCATTAAAAAAGATAATAACTTCTACAAGCATAATGGCAATATTAGGTCTTATTGTGTTTTTTGTAGCTGGAGAATATAGAGCATTAGGAACATTAATGTTATTTACAGCTATTATGCTTTGGGTATATCGTTTGTTCTTAAGAAAAATGGCAAATAATTTCCAAAACAACACTTTAGTAAAACTCGAAAATTGGTATGAGCGTCAATTACGTCGTGCGCTTTCAGGTAGAATGCCTATCGCATTAACTGTTGGAACTTTCGCTTTATTGATTTTAGCCTTTGTTGCTTTTGGAGCTTCTTTAGCAACACAACGTACAAAAGTTGAGTTTTTCCCAGATAACAAACCAAACCAAATTATAGTTTACATCGAGTACCCTCAAGGTACTGCAATCGATAAAACAAATGCCATAACTAAAGAAATTGAATCTAGGGTTTATAAGGTTCTTGATAATAGCCAATATAAAGAAGGTGATTATAATTTCTTGGTAGAAAGTGCTGTTTCTCAAGTAGGAGAAGGTGCTGGAAACCCACAAACTGATGGTGGCTCTGCTGCCGAAATGCCTCATAAAGCTAAAATTACAGCTTCCATGAGAGAGTTTAAGTACAGAAAAGGTGAAGATAGTGAGTTATTGCGTCAAAAAGTACAAGAAGCTCTAGTAGGCATTTATCCTGGTGTATTAATTTCAGTTGAAAAAAACATGGATGGTCCTCCAGCTGGAGCTCCTATTAATATTGAATTGGAAGGTGATGATTATAATGAATTGATTAACACCGCAGAAAATATGCGCGAATTCATCAATGAAAAAAACATTGCTGGAATTGATGAGCTAAAAATTGATGTTAATAAAGATAAGCCAACAATGCGTGTTACTATTGACAGAAAAAAAGCAGGAGAATTAGGAGTTAGTGCTGCTCAAGTTGGCCAACAATTGCGTAATTCAATCTTTGGTGCAAAAGCAGGTGTTTATAAAGAAGGTGGTGATGATTTTGATATTTATGTTCGTTTTAATGAAGAAAACAGATATAACACTAGTGCTTTATTCAATCAAAATATCACGTTTAGAGATAATACTGGTAAGCTAAAAGATATTCCATTATCTACATTAGTTAAGTTTGAAAACAATTCTGGTTTTAGTGCTATAAAACATAAAAGCACCAAGCGTGTGGTTACAGTATATTCTGCTTTAGCACCTGGTTATACAGATGCATTAGCGATTGTAACTCAAGTTCAAAACGAAATGAAAAGTTATGAAGGTTTGCCAGAAAACATCAAAATAGATTATACAGGGCAAATTGAAGAGCAAAATAAACAAATGGCCTTTTTAATGGGCGCATTTTTTACAGGATTACTCTTAATATTTTTCATCTTAATTTTTCAATTTAACTCTGTTTCAAAGCCAGCAATTATTATGATGGCAATATTCTTAAGCTTTATTGGAGTTTTTGGTGGCATTGTAATTACTGGAAGTGCATTTGTCATTATGATGACCATGGTTGGTATTATTTCATTAGCTGGAATTGTGGTAAACAATGGTGTTGTATTACTTGATTACGCTCAACTTTTAGTTGATAGAAAAAAGAATGAATTAGATATCGATATGGATGATTATTTAGAAGTCGATGATTTGTTCGAAAGCATAGTAAAAGCAGGAAAAGCACGTTTGCGTCCTGTATTACTTACAGCAATTACTACGATTTTAGGATTAATTCCATTAGCAATAGGATTAAACATTAACTTCTTTACTTTATTTAGCGATTTTAATCCTAATATTTATATGGGAGGAGATAACGTAGTATTTTGGGGTCCATTAGCTTGGACAGTAATTTATGGATTATTAGTTGCAACCTTCCTAACATTGATTTTTGTTCCAGTTATGTTTTTCCTTACAATGAAATTCAAAATGTGGCTACGACGAAAAGTGAAATCAGTAAATGAAGATTTAGAAAATGGATCTAACGTCCAATTGGACATTGATTAATAGCGAAAAAGCCTCGACAAATGTTGAGGCTTTTTTATTTGATAATCATATAACTTCATTAAATTTGCAACCTTAAACACTTTACTAATTAGAAAAGTGTAAAAAATTAAATTTATGTATAGAAGTCACAATTGTGGTGAAATAAGAACATCACACATTAATAACGAAGTTACACTTGCAGGTTGGGTACAAAAAATACGTGATAAAGGATTTATGGTTTGGGTCGATTTACGTGATCGATATGGTATTACACAACTTATTTTTGATGAAGAGCGTACACCAAAAGCAATAATGGAGCAAGCTCAAAAATTAGGACGTGAATTTGTAATCCAAGTAAAAGGAACTGTTATTGAACGTGCTTCTAAAAACCCAAATATCCCAACAGGTGATATTGAAATTTTGGTGTCTGAATTAACTATTTTAAATTCTGCAATATTGCCACCTTTTACAATTGAAGATGAAACAGATGGTGGAGAAGAATTACGAATGAAATATCGTTATTTAGATATTCGTCGTAATCCAGTAAAAAACAGTTTAATTTTTAGAGCTAAAGTGGCTCAAGAGGTTAGAAATTATTTGTCGAAAGAAGGATTTATTGAAGTTGAAACGCCTTATTTAATAAAATCTACTCCAGAAGGAGCTCGTGATTTTGTTGTGCCTTCTCGTATGAATGAAGGTCAATTTTATGCATTACCACAGTCGCCTCAAACGTTTAAACAATTGTTGATGGTTGGCGGCATGGATAAGTATTTTCAAATTGTAAAATGCTTTAGAGACGAAGATTTACGTGCCGACAGACAGCCAGAGTTCACACAAATAGATTGCGAAATGGCATTTGTTGAACAAGAAGATATATTAAATGCTTTTGAAGGTTTGACTCGTCATTTACTAAAAGAAGTAAATGGAGTTGACGTCAAAGAATTTCCAAGAATGTTATACGATGATGCTATGCGTTTGTATGGAAATGATAAACCAGACATTCGTTTCGGGATGCAATTTGGAGAGCTAAATGAAGTTACTCAACATAAAGATTTTGGTGTTTTTAATTCTGCTGAATTAGTTGTTGGTATTGCTGTTCCTGGTGGAAACAATTATACTCGTAAAGAAATAGACCAACTTATCGATTGGGTAAAACGCCCACAAATTGGTGCTTTAGGAATGGTTTATTGTAGAGTAAATGAAGATGGAACTTATAAATCTTCAGTTGATAAATTTTATGACGAAGCTGATTTAGCAAAATGGGCTGAAATCACTGGAGCAAAAGTTGGCGATTTAATATGTGTACTTTCTGGAGACACAAATAAAGTTCGTCCGCAACTGAGTGCTTTACGTATGGAATTGGCAACACGCCTTGGTTTACGTAATCCAAAAGAATTCGCTCCACTTTGGGTAATGGATTTTCCATTATTAGAATGGGATGAGGACACCCAACGTTACCATGCAATGCATCACCCATTTACCTCTCCAAAACCAGGTCAGTTAGAATTACTTTCTACAAATCCAGGAGATGTAAAAGCAAATGCTTACGATTTAGTGTTGAATGGTAATGAAATTGGAGGTGGTTCAATTAGAATTCACGATAAAAAAACACAATCGTTAATGTTTGATTATTTAGGCTTTACACCTGAAGAAGCTAAAGCACAATTCGGTTTCTTAATGGATGCTTTTCAATATGGAGCGCCTCCTCATGGTGGATTAGCATTTGGGTTAGATAGATTAGTTGCTATTCTTGGCGGACAAGAAACAATACGTGATTTTATTGCATTCCCAAAAAATAATTCTGGTCGTGATGTGATGATTGATGCACCTGCTCCTATTGATGACAAACAACTTGAAGAGTTAAGTTTAAAACTAAACCTTAAATCATAAAAAATTAATCCTGCAATTGCAGGATTTTTTAGTAGTTTTAATAATGCCAAAACAGTCACTTCTTAAACGGTTTCATATTTGGAGATACAAGAATATCTCTCAAAAAAACTTTGTTTATATATTAAGTGTTCTTGTTGGGTTGCTTGCTGGTTTAGCAGCAGTAACATTAAAAAACATTACTTTTTTTATTCAAAGCTTATTAGAACATGGTATAATTTTTTCTCAAAATCAATTATACTTCATTTTACCAGTTCTAGGGTTGCTTTTTGTTTATTTACTTAACAAGTATGTATTTAAAAAAGTCGTTGCAAATGAAACACCTTCGTTTATAAAAAGAGCAATCCCATCTGTTTTATATTCATTATTAAGACAAAAAGGTTTTTTACATTATAAACAGATTTACTATCCATTAATTGCTGCACCATTAACAGTAGGTTTTGGTGGTTCTGTTGGTTTATTAGGTCCTGCAATAACTTCTGGTTCTGCTATAAGCTCTAATTTAAGTAGATTGTTACATATAGACCGAAAAACAAGAACTCTTCTTATAGCATGTGCATCTGCTGGAGCTATGGCATCTATGTTTAAATCGCCAATTGCGGCTATTGTTTTTGCTGTGGAAGTGTTTAGTTTAGATTTAACTTTTGCATCGTTATTACCATTATTAATTGCATCAATTTCATCTGTATTAACATCGTACTTTTTTTTGGGAGATGATTTACTTTTCAATTTTAATCTAACTGAGAAATTTACCATTAATGATACTGTTTTCTTTATCATTTTAGGTATCGGAACAGGAATTGCTTCTTTATATTTTACAAAAATATATTTCGCCATTTATGCCTTTTTCGAGAATTTTAAAACTCGATTTTTAAAACTCGTTGTTGGAGGTTTTGCAATAGGGATTATGTTGTATTTCATTCCGCCACTTTATGGTGAGGGTCTAAGTTTCACCAAAGACCTATTTAATGGTAATTATTTACATGCACTTGGCTCAAATCCTTTTGATTCGTACATAGATAATATTTGGGTTGTTATAGCTCTATTAATTGGGTTCACTTTTTTTAAAGTTATTGCCATGACAACAACTTTTGCAGCAGGTGGTGTTGGAGGAATTGTTGTACCAACAATGGTTATGGGTAGTGCTTTAGGAAATGTTGTTGCAAAAATAATTAATAATATTGGTCTTGGCTTTCAGGTATCTGAAGCTAATTTTACATTGGTTGGTATGGCTGGATTAATAGCAGGAGTTATACATGCACCATTAACTGCTATTTTTTTAATTGCTGAAATTACTGGTGGATACGTGCTGTTTTTACCTCTAATGATTACTGTAGCCATATCTTATATGATTACAAAACATTATATGCCGCATACTATATATACTCGTGAATTGGCTGAAAGAGGTGATTTGTTAACTCACGACAAAGACCAAAATGTTTTAACATTAATGAAGCTTGATAATGTTGTAGAGCAAGATTTTATTAAACTAAAACCAGAAATGACTTTAGGTGAAATGCTTCATAATGGTGTTGCAAAATCACAGCGAAATTTATTCCCAGTAACGAATACTGAAGATGAGTTTTTAGGTATTATTTTGTTAGATGATATTAGAGAGTTTATGTTTGATCGAGATTTATACGACTCTACAAAAGTTGAATTGTATATGCACAATCCTCCAGATATTATTGTATTTGAAACCGATACCATGCAAACGGTTATGGATAAATTTCAAAGCTCTGGAGCTTGGAATCTGCCAGTAATTAATAACGGAAAATATTATGGCTTTGTTTCAAAATCTAAATTATTAACCGCCTACAGAAGGCATTTAATTAGCTTTACAAAGTAACAGATGAAATATTTAATTGGAACTTTAACACTAATCGTTTTTGCTTGTATTTTCTACGGATTTATTTGGGACACTGACTATTCTGAAAAATTTATAGGCTTTGGTGTTGTTGGGTTATTCTTTGTTGTTTTTCCTCTATTTTCTTATTACAGATGGAAAGATAAAAAAGTAGAAGACTATATGCTTACCAAAGAAAATCTTGAAAAAATGCGTAAACGAGAAGGTGACAAACGTAGTTAATTTAAATTTCGTTTTTCGATAAAAAAGCGTTTCAATAATTGTGATGCTTCTTCAGCCATAATACCGCCAATAATTTCTGTTTTAGGATGTAATTTAGTATTTAAAGTTGTGCAACCTCGCTCTTCATCTTTAGCTCCATACACAATCTTGCTAATTTGACTCCAATACAAAGCACCAGCGCACATTTGGCAAGGTTCTAAAGTGACATATAGTGTACAATTTTGAAGATACTTCCCACCCAAAAAATTAGACGCAGCAGTAATGGCTTGCATTTCGGCATGCGCAGTAACATCAACCAATAATTCTGTTAGGTTGTGCGCTCTAGCAATAATTCTATTTTCAATAACAATAACAGCTCCTACAGGAATTTCACCTTTTTCATAAGCAGTTTCAGCTTCCTGAAGTGCTTTTTTCATAAAGTAAGTGTCATCAAAAGGATTTTCCATTATTAAAATTTAAAAGGTCGGAATTCAAAAATACGATTTTCAAATACTACATTTGTAAACTGATGAGCAAATTTTTAGACCATATTAATTCACCTTCTGATTTACGAAAACTAAATCAGAATTACTTACCTCAACTCGCTAAAGAGTTGCGTAAGTTCATCATTAATATTGTTGCTACAAAAGAAGGACATCTTGGCGCTAGTCTTGGTGTGGTAGAGTTAACCATTGCACTACATTATGTTTTTGACACACCTAACGACTTGCTTATTTGGGATGTTGGGCATCAGGCCTATGGTCACAAGCTATTAACAGGACGAAAAGATAATTTTCATACTAATAGACAACTCAATGGAATTAGTGGTTTTCCAAAACGAAGTGAAAGTGTTTATGATGCTTTTGGTGTTGGTCACTCCTCTACATCTATTTCTGCTGCTTTAGGAATGGCAATTGCCTCACAGCTAAAAGGAGAAAACAAACACCACATTGCTGTTATAGGAGATGCATCTATAGCTAGTGGAATGGCATTTGAAGGTTTAAATCATGCTGGTGTTACTGATGCCAATTTATTAGTTATTCTTAATGATAATGCCATAGGTATTGACCCAAGTGTTGGTGCTTTAAAACAATATTTAACCAATGTTAAAAAAGGTACTGAAAAGCAAGATAATATTTTTGAAGCTTTAAATTTTAATTATTCTGGACCTATTGATGGTCATGATATTGATAAAATTATTTCGGAATTACAGCGCTTAAAAAATGTAAAAGGTCCTAAATTTTTGCATATCATAACTACAAAAGGCAAAGGGTTAAAGCAAGCTGAAGAAAATCAGGTTAAATATCATGCTCCAGGAAAATTCGACGCCATTACTGGCGACTTATTTCCAAAAACAAAAACAGATGAAGCACCAAAGTTTCAAGATGTTTTTGGGTATACCATTGTAGAATTAGCTAAGCAAAACGATAAAATAGTGGGTATTACACCAGCGATGCCAACTGGTAGTTCTTTAAAATACATGATGGATGAAATGCCAAATCGTGCTTTTGATGTTGGTATTGCAGAGCAACATGCTGTAACGCTTTCTGCTGGTATGGTTTCTCAAGGCTTGGTTGTATTTTGTAATATTTATTCAACGTTTCTACAGAGAGCTTATGACCAAGTTATACATGATGTTGCTTTACAGAATTTACCTGTGATTTTTTGTTTAGATAGAGCTGGTTTGGTTGGTGAAGATGGAGCTACACATCATGGTGTTTTTGATTTAGCTTACTTACGCTGCATCCCTAACCTCATCATTTTTGCGCCTCGAAATGAGATTGAATTACGTAATATAATGTATACTGCTCAATTAGGTTTAGACAATCCTATTGCTATAAGATACCCTAGAGGAAAAGGTGTTACAATAGATTGGAAACAACCTTTTTCTAATATAGAAATTGGGAAAGGAATTGAATTAAAAAAAGGGGCTTCACTAGCTGTTTTGAGTATTGGGTTTATTTCTAAAAATGTATCAACTGCCATAAAAAATGTAAAGAACAATACAACTATTGGTCACTACGATATGCGATTTATAAAGCCTTTAGATGAAGATTTGCTTCATCAAGTTTTTAAAAATTATAAAACTATTATTACTATTGAAGACGGAACTATTAAAGGAGGCTTTGGTAGTGCTGTTTTAGAATTTGCTGCACATAATAATTACAAGAATTCTATAAAATGTTTAGGAATTCCTGATGAGTTTGTAGAACAAGGAACAATTGACGAACTTCAAAAGTTAACATCGTTAGATGCTTACAACATTACTACAATTTTAGAAAGCTACTCTTAATCGTTTACAACGATATCTGATTGCTGATTTGCATTATAAGTTTTAACACTCTCTTTTGTGTTCTTATTTGTTTCTTTAGAAATATCATCGATTACTAACAAAAACGCTAATGTTACAAAAAACACTACTATAGCACTTAGAATATTTTTTTTCATTTTGGTAGAGCTAAGGGTTGATGTTATCAAAAGTAATGATTTATCGTTAATAAGCAAATTTTTTCGATGAAATACACAAAAGTAAAAAGGGAGCTTATGGGCTCCCTTTCAAAATATTTATTTATTGTTATTATTTTATTACAATCTTCTTTGTTTCGGTAAATGTTCCTTTAGTGAATTTAACAAGATAAACACCTGAAGACAAATTAAGTTTTAATGATTTAGAACTACCATTTAAATCAATATCTGTATTATAAACTTTCTTCCCTGTAATACTAAATACATCTAAATTAACTTTACCTATATTTAAAGTAGATGAGATAGTTATATTTCCATTAGAAACTGTAGGATATATTCTTAAAGTATTTTTATTGATTGTGTTATCATTAATACTCAGTGGTGTTGCTGTAAACTGCCCTGTAAACAATCCTCTACCATGAGTAGATGCTAAAATTACATTATCTGTAGCTCTTAAATCTAAATCAATAACAGTAACATCACTCATTCCATTATAAACAGGAACCCAAACAGGGCTTGCAACAGTAATATCTGCTGTTGCCCAAACACCTAGTTCTGTACCTATTATAACCTCTTGAGGTATTAATGGGTTTTGTAAAATACATTTAACAGGCATATCTGGTAAATTCCCTTCTTTGTTTTGCCAAGAAGTTCCTCCATTTGATGTATACCATACACTATTTACTCCATAATTAAACATTGTTACAAAAATTTCATTTTCATTTTGTCCAAATTCAATATCAGAAATACTTCCAACAAATCCATTAAACCCAATATTACTCCAAACTGGAACGTTATCGGCATTTGTTAATTTAAGAAGTCTTCCATTTGCAAGTCCTACTAATAGAGTCGCTGTACTTGTTGGAGGAGTTCCGTTTGTTGAATGTGGATTAATTTTAAACGCTGTTGGTCTGGCATTTAATAGTGCATTCGTTAAATCTGAAGCACTCATTATTGATTGAATATTTACATTTATATATCGAGAAATACGGTTTGTTCCTCCTGAAGAAGAATTAGTATATAATACATGTCTATTATCATCTAACTCAGCTTCGTTTATAAAGCTACCTCTATTGTTATTTGCTATTGTATATCTTCCACTATTATAGCTTGGAAAGTTAGAAAATATATGCGTCTCTCCTGTATATGAAGTAATCAAATAATCACCATTTTTACTAATCTCAGTATAAGCACCATCTCCTGTTCTTGGATCTACATAAGCATTTGCTCCTGCATTAGAATTAAGTGAAATCTGAGTCCCATTATCTTGTAATCCTCCAACTAAGTCATCTCCATTTGCAATATCAACTTGGTTAATATCTCCATAATAAAAATGTGTAGTATTGTAGTCTTTATTTCTAGCTTGAATTGCTGTAGTGCTATTTGAAGTAACTATAGACGATATATTACTTCCATAAAACACACCTCCATCATTACCAAATGCAGCTTGGTTTCCATTACTTCCTGGTCTAAATACAATTGCATGATGATCTGCATGTACTAAAGGCACTTGTAAAGCTGCTAAATTATTATTGTTTGACCATTTTGAAATTTGTCTCCAGTTGATACCAAAATCTGTTGTTCTAAACAAATCAATACCACCAACATAAAGCACGTCACTTTGGTCTGCCTCAATAACTAAATCGTAAAAAGCTTGACCTCTTGTAAAATCAGTATCAGGGATACCTGTATCAGCATCATTCGGCTCTGTTGGCATCGGACTTACAGTACTAAATGCATTAGCAGTAAAAAATAAATCTGCACCATTACCTACTCTTGCTGCTACCCAAAAAATGTTTGCAGAAGTTTGAGAAGGTTCAAGTTCAGTTCTTAAAGCTCCAGGTATATTAGTAATTAAACTAAATGTAACACCATCAGTAGATCTATATATATCTCCTCCAGGATTACCAAAAGAATCGCCTGTTGTTGTAAACCAAATGTTATTATTTATATCTAACTCTATATCACAAGGGTTTTTAAAAACTCCACTTGTATGTTGTATTGCAAATCGTGTCCATGTATTACCATTATCAACAGATTTATATAAACCCATTTCATTAAGGCCATTAAAATTTCCTGAAGCAGCATCTGCATATGCAGCACTTGAAACTGCAGCATATAATTCGGTAACACCTCCATTGTTTCTTGCTACAATATCATTCACATAAAAGAAACCGTTTACAAACTGTCCAGATGTATTTGTAGTTCCTCCTAAAACATTTTGCCATGTTATACCTGCATCTGTAGATCTCCAAATTCCTCTACCAACAGCATCACCTGATGTAAAAGATTCACCCGAGCCTATAAAAAATGTATTTGAATTATTTGGGTCAGAAATAATTGTTGTAACAGATATATTTGCTTGAACGTTTAGTTGAGTCCAAGAAGAGCTTGAACTTGTTATATCATTATTAACCCATAAGCCTCCTGAAACTCCTCCTGCAAAAACACGAGTATAATCATCAGCTGGGTTTGCATTTCCAACATCGTTCGGGTCAAACATTATACCTCTTGTACGACCTCCTTGATTATTAGGTCCTCTGTCAATCCAAGGAGTAGAAGTAGTTCCACTAACACCTCTTCCTGCTAATCTGTCTTCTCTTAATTGAGCTTGAAGCTCTAATACTCGCTCTGGCATTGGTCGTCCAGTATTTGGGTCCATTGTAAGTTCCCACATTTGCTCATAATAAGCATTTGGTGGTAAACCTAAATCCTTTCTTTCTGATTTAGAAAGACCTCTTGTTTTGGCAAACGGGCTGTTTTTTAAAAATTCTGCATGTTTTGCCTTTAAAGCTTCAACCGTTTGTGCTTCATTTTCCTTGTTGTTAGTAAGCTTAAATGTCGTTATAACTATTATCGCTAAAACCGACGCAGCTAACATTAGTAGTAATCCTTTTTTCATGTTTGTTTTTTTTGTTTTAATATAATACACAGTTATATTAGCTAAAACTGCGTTGTGCTTTTATAAATGATTTCCTTTTAACTTTCTGTATGTTAATATTGCATTACTGTCAGACAGCTTTGACACATAATTGCAAATTGATAGTAAATTATCATAAAGACTATCTTTATTTAAGTCTAGTGTTTTAGGAAAAACTTTCAGAATTAAATGATTATAGTTAGATAAACTTCCTAGCTGCTTATTATAAATTGTCGTTGTAAATATATTTAAAAGTTCATTAATTACCTCATATCCTGCAATCTCTTTATTTAGGACATCTTTAGAATTGTATACGTTTTGAACACTAATTTTAATGATATCATTAATTTGAGCTTTATACTTGCTGACATCTAATAGTGCTTTAGAAAATTGCCCTTCTAATATATCTGCTTCATTATGCATAAACAATTCAACAGCCTCATTTATTAAGGTGTTTATTGCAAGAGCTCTCAAATAGCTTATTCTATCTTCAGTATTTGTAAGTGCGTTATAATTATTAATATTTATAGTCTCTTTTACTAAATTTATTAAATATTCTAATGCGTACTCTTCTTGTATTAAGCCTAAATTAATCCCATCTTCAAAATCAATAATTGTATAGCAAATATCATCTGCTGCTTCAACTAAAAACGTTAATGGATGTCTAGAATAGCTTATATCGTTAGTTGAACTTCTACTTAAAAGACCTAACTCATTTACAACATCTAAAAAAGCTTCTTTCTCGCTTTGAAAAAATCCGTATTTTTTATCTGCTATATGAGCTGTTGGTTTTTTAGGTAGAGACTCTTTTGGGTATTTCATAAAAGCCCCAAGTGTTGCATAGCTTAATCTCAGACCTCCTTCTCTTCCTTGCCTACTTTCAGTTAATATTTTAAATCCATTGGCATTACCTTCAAAATCACATAAATCTTGATACTCTTTTTCTGTTAAGTGTTTTTTGAATTCTTTTCCTTTTCCTGTTTTAAAAAACTCTCCAATAGCCTTTTCTCCAGAATGACCAAAAGGCGGATTTCCAATATCGTGTGCTAAAGCTGCAGCAGCTACAATAGCTCCAAAATCGTTAGCTTGATATCCATGAACGTTTTGAAGGTGAGGATGCTTTTCTAATAGCTTTTGACCTACTTTTCTGCCAAGAGATCTACCAACCACACTAACTTCTAAACTATGGGTTAATCGCGTATGAACAAAATCTGTTTGCGATAATGGAATCACTTGTGTTTTGTCTTGAAGGCTTCTAAACTCTGAAGAGAATATAACACGATCATAATCAACTTCAAACCCTAAACGAGTTTCGTCTTGTTCTTTACGTATGCGTTTGTTTTTATCTCCAAAACGTTTTAGTGACAGTAATTGTTCCCAGTTCATAGCAATTCTTTAAGCGCATGCAAGATACATTTTTCAATGTTAAATTAACATATCCTAATTGCAATTTATTGAACATTAGATAACGTTTAGGTAACTTTTTTATGAAGTACGTTTAACCTTGAGTTAACCTCATCTTTACACTCAATAGGTTTCTTTGCAGCAAATAATTATGATTAAATAAATGAAACAACTTATAATAGTATTTACACTTTTTACGACTTCATTTTTAATAGGTCAAACTGGTTCGATTGCAGGGAAATTATTAGATAAAGAATACAACAATGAGCCTTTGCCTTTTGCTAATGTATTAATAAAAGGTACTACAACAGGCACAACGTCTGATATAGATGGTCTTTATATTTTTGAAAATCTAAGCCCTGGCGATTATACTTTAAGTTTTAGTTTTGTTGGTTATGAAACTCAGGACGTTTTAGTTAAAGTTGTTGCTGGAAAAGTAACTACTGTTAATTTAACTATGGGAGCAAGTGCTGCTTCATTAGATGAGGTAGTAATTACTACAACTACAAGAAAAGAAAGTGAGGCTGCTTTATTATTAGATCAGAAAAAAGCAGTAGAGATTAAACAAAGTATAGGTGCCGAAGAACTTTCTAGAAAAGGTGTTAGTAATGCTGCTTCTGCTGTAGCAAAAATTTCTGGTGTATCAAAACAAGAAGGTTCGAGCAATGTATATGTAAGAGGTCTTGGTGACAGGTACTTAAACACAACTATGAATAGCCTTTCACTACCTTCAAACGATGTTAATAAGAAAAATATAAACTTAGATTTATTTTCTTCAGATGTTATTGAAAGTGTATCAATAAGCAAGGCTTATTCATCAAAATTTTATGGAGATTTCTCTGCTGGTAATGTAGATATAGTTTCTAAAGATTATAAAGGAACAGGATTTTTTGAAGCCTTTACTGGTTCAGGTTTTAACAGTAATGCAGTAAATAAAAATTTTGTTAGAAGCGAAGGTACTGGTTACTTTGGTTATTATGGTCGTTATGCACATAACCCATTTGCCATTATACTATCTCATGGTATTGACCCTGAAGATGCTGGAACACCAATAAATATTGTATATGGTGCTTCTGCAGGTAAGTCATTTAATTTTAAAAATGGTTCTCGTTTAAGCCTTTTTGCTACTGGTTCTTTTGAAAACAATTATGAATACAGAAAAGGAGCTGCTATTGATTATACGCTAGTTGAAAAAAAGGCATTTGATGAAGCTGAAGAATATGAGTATTCTACTACAACTACTGCAATGGCAAATGCAAATTATAGAATTGATGATAATAATACTTTAAAATATAATTCGCTATTTATTAATAACTCTTCAGATGTTGTTGGGTATTTCGGTGTAGATGGTAATGGTCGTAGTAGAGATGCTATTTTAGATACAGAGCAAGGTTTTTATCAAATGAATGTTCAGTTTGACCAAACTAGAATGTTTGTAAATCAATTACAAGGAGAGCATAAGTCTGGCAAACTAAATTTAGATTGGGGAATTGGTTACAATGTAGTTTACTCTAAACAACCAGATAGAAAACGTATCTCATTAGAAAACTACCAGTATGCATTAGATAATGACCCAAATACAAATCCAACGTTCTACAGCAATGTGGTGTTTGATAATCAGCGTTACTTTCAAAGTATCGAAGACGAAGAATTAAATAGCAGAATTAACTTTGCTTACAATGCTTCTGAAAATATAAAACTCAACTTTGGATATAATGGTCGTAAAAAAGAAAGAAATTTCGAAAACATTAGATATGGTTACGATATTGTCAATACTACATTCCCTGTAACAAATGTTAATGATTTCAATAGTATTTTCAATTTAGAAAATCTCAATATATCAAGTGACAGCAATGGCATTTATGAAATTAAAGTTATTAATACAATCCCAACTTTATCAAATACTAATAGACCAGGCTTACCAGAAAACACTTATAAAGGAAGCCTAAATATACATTCAGCTTATATTGATAAAGAAATAAAAGCTAGTGAAAAATGGTTAATTGTTCCTGGTATCAGAATAGAATCATTAGACCAAAAAATAGCTTATGACGTTATTAACCTTGGCAATAGTGGTGAAGATGAAAAAAGGTTTTACAAAAACTTTTACCTACCTAGTTTAAATATAAAATATAGCTTAACCGACGAGCAAAATTTACGTTTCACCGCAAGTCAAACAGTATCAATACCAGAGTTTAAAGAAATTGCTCCGTTTGTTTACGAAGATGTTACAACACGTATTGGAGGTAACCCAGATTTGTTAGAAAAAGGATTCTCTGAAATAATCAATGTTGATTTAAAATACGAATGGTTTTTCAGCAAAAATGAATTATTATCATTAGCTGCTTTTGGAAAACAAATTAAAGACCCTGTTAACTTAGTAGTTGGTGCTGACGCAACAGGTACACAACGTTATTTCAGAACTGGTGATAAAGCAACAGTTTATGGTTTTGAGGTTGAGCTTAGAAAAAATTTAATCACAGACGAGAACGATAAGTCTAAATTATCTTTTGGTGTAAATGCAACTTATATGCACACAGAGCAAGACTTATACACTCAAATAGATGGTGAGACTTATGACGTAAGTTTTAATAAAGACAAAGAAGATTTACAAGGCGCTTCACCTTTGCTTATTAATGCAGATGTTAGCTATTCACCAATTTTTGGTAAGTACAAACCAACTGCAAACTTAATATATTCTTACTTCTCTGACAGAATTGATGCATTAGGCTCTGGTCAATTAGGAAATGTGATAGAAAAAAGTGTTTCCACTTTAGATTTCATTTGGAAAAATAATATTAATGACAAGTTCGAAATCAATTTCAGTGCTAAAAATCTGCTTAATCCTTCAGTAAAATATATAAGAGAAACAACTCTAGGCAATGTAGTTGTTAACTCTGCTAATGGAAAAGGAGTCTCAGACTATAAAAGAGGAATGGATTTAGGATTACAACTTAAATACAAATTTTAAACATAAATAATCGCAAAATAAAAATTTAATTAAACTCAAAAAAAATGAAAAATAATTTATTATTAGGATTAGCATTAATAACAATGTTATTCTCGTGCACAACAGATGGTACTTCAGATATTATCATCAATGATAACAGCGTTACAAATAACAATAATGGTAATGGAAATACAGATCCGCAAACCATATTTTTATCAGGTACTTATACAGAAAATTTAACTTTAAATGCTAATAACACTTATAAAGTTAATGGGTCTTTAATTATGGCTTCAGGAACAACTTTAACAATTCCTGCAGGTATGACTATTAAAGCTTTAGCTTCAGGAGCTAATGTGTATATTGCTATAGCTCAAGGAGCAAAAATTATTGCAAATGGTACTGCTGATAATCCAATTGTTTTGACATCTGATGCTTCTTCACCAGCTGCTGGAGATTGGGGAGGATTAATCATTTTAGGTCGTGCACCAATAAACTCTGTTACTGGCAGCGCAACATCTACTTCAGAAATTGCTAGTTTACCTTATGGAGGAACGAATGCAAATGATGATTCTGGTTCATTACGTTATGTACGTGTTGAATATTCAGGAGGTGCTGCTGATGGACAGTCTGAAAATAACGGATTCTCTTTTTATGGTGTTGGTAACGGAACAAATGTAGAGTATATCCAAGCTTATGAAGGTAAAGATGATGGTATAGAGTTTTTTGGCGGAACTGTTAATGCTAGCTATGTTTCAGTAATCAATGCTCAAGACGATTCTATCGATTGGACTGAAGGATATACAGGAACAATAACAAACGCATACGTAAAACATGGTGCAGAGCATGACAAAGCAATTGAAGCTGATGGTTACAATACAGATTTTAGTAATGCTGCTGGATATTTCTCTAAACCAAATATTACTAACCTAACAATTATTGGTGTTGGAAATACTGTTGGTACTGAAGCTATACGTTTAAGAGCTGGTACTCAAGGAATTTTTACAAATTTAGTTATCCAAGGTTTTGAAGAAGGTTTTGATTTAGATGGTGACGCTGGTGATAATCCAACTGGTGCAGGAGTAACAAATGGACATTTAAATGTAACTAACGTAACCTTTACAGATGTTACACTTAAAGTAAAAAATGATACAGGAGTAGCGTTTAACGTTAATGGAGATTTTATTATCTCTGGAGATGGTAATGGAACAGGTACTAATTACGCAACTTGGGGAGCAGGTTGGACTGTAGGAAACTAATTAACACAATAAATAAAATAATAAAAAAGCATCCAGAAATTGGATGCTTTTTTATTTTAAAATCAAATCTAAAAATATTTAATTTCTTACTGCTAATGACGATGTGTTAGTCCATTCACTAACACTTGCTATAGCATTATTTGTATAATCTACTTCTTTTAAAGTTTTATCATTCCAATAAAACCATTTGCCGACTTTCTTCCCATTATCATAACTAGCAGAAACTACTTTATTGCCTTCTGTGTCAAAACTTAACCATTCTCCTTGAAGTTTACCATCTAAAGTGTAATACCCTGTTTGGCTTACAACTCCGTTGTCATGATAATAAACAACTTCAATAACATTGGCTTTTTTATTAAGTTTTAAATCTCTCTTTTGTTGACCAAAAGAAACCACAGTAATTAATAAGACGAATAAAAATAAAATGTTTTTCTTCATAATTATGGGTTTTACATTATTTAATAATCAAATATAAACATTAATTAACATTAACGCAACATTTGCTTAACATTAAGTTTACATTAAAGTTTTAACAATCTGATTATCAATAATTAAAGCAATGTTAAGTTTAATAATTAGTTAATATTATGGTTACATAAACATTGCTTAAATACTTGATATTTGAGTGTATTTTAAAATACAAATTAGTTTCATATAATCTATTAGTTTTTGTCGACTACATTATCATGAACACTAGTAACTGCCTTTGGCCAAGGCAGTTTTTTTATGTTCTAAACTTAACATACAAGAAACATTTAGTTAACATTTAAATTGGTTCTTTGCAGCGACAAAAACTAATAAAACAAAATATGAAACTTAGACTATTTGTAATAGCTTTTTTTACGCTATTTATTATGAACGCCCAAGAAATTAATGCTCCAAAATTTGGTAAAGGAATTTTTAATCTTGTGGGTCAAGATAGTACTTGGACAATGAAAATCGCTGCAAGAATGCAGTTTTTAGCTGTATCAACTTGGCCTGAAGGACAAAGTAACGAATCGGAGTTTTTAGTGCGTAGAGCGCGTTTAAAATTTGATGGATACGCTTTTAGTCCAAAACTAGAGTATAAATTAGAATTAGGTTTATCAAACAGAGATATTTCTGGTGCTTCAGAATTTACAAGTGATGCGCCTAGATATATTCTTGATGCTGTTATAAAATGGCATTTTGCTCCTAATTTCGAGTTTTGGTTTGGCCAAACTAAACTACCAGGAAATAGAGAACGTGTAATTTCATCTGGTAACATGCAAATGGTAGATCGATCACTTCTTAATAGTAGATTTAATATCGATCGTGATATGGGTATTCAATTACGTCATAAATTTAACTTAAGTGAAAAGTTTGTTGTGAAAGAAATATTCGCAATATCACAAGGTGAAGGTAGAAATATAACTACTGGGAATTTAGGAGGACATCAGTATACATCTCGATTAGAGATATTACCTTTTGGAGAGTTTGCAAGTGATGGAGATTATTCAGGAAGTGATTTAAAAAGAGAAAAAACACCAAAATTAGCAATTGGTGCAACTTATGATTTTAATAATAACGCTGTTAAAAACAGAAGTAACCAAGGGTCTTATATGACAAATGATGTTGGTTTTTATGAAACTAATATTTCTACTGTTTTTGTAGATGCTATGTTTAAATATGATGGTTTTTCTTTAATGGCTGAATACTCAAACAGAGACGCAAAAGATCCTTATGCAAAAAATAGCGATGGTACTTTAACTGGTGATGAAGTACAGGTTGGAAGCGGATTAAATTTACAAGCAGGATATCTTTTTAAATCTAATTGGGAAGTCTCTGGTCGTTACACAAACATTGCTTTAGACAAAACCATTACAGGCAAGGATACCGAAAATCAATACACATTAGGTGTTTCAAAATATATAGTAGGTCATAAATTAAAAGTACAAACTGATATTAGTCACTTAGAAGTAGCTAATGGGACTAACGAATTAATGTACAGATTACAATTTGATATTCATTTCTAATAAAAAAATCTAAAAAATCATGAAAAAACAAATATTAATTATACTAGTTGCTGTTATAGCATTAAGCTGTGGAGAAAATAAAAAATCTTCAGAATCTTCAAACTCTGAAATGTTATCAGGCACTATTCAAGTAGATGGGTCTAGCACAGTTTTTCCAGTAACAGAAGCAGTTGCAGAAGAATACAGAACAGAACAACCAGATGTTAAAGTAACTATTGGTGTTTCTGGAACTGGAGGTGGTTTTAAAAAATTCTCTAGAGGGGAAACAAATATTTCTAATGCATCTCGCCCAATAAAAGATATAGAAATAGAGGCATGTAAGGAAAACAATATTACTTATGTTGAGTTAGAAGTCGCTTATGATGGTCTTGCGGTTTTAGTAAACCCAGAAAACACTTGGGTTGATAGTTTTACTATTGAAGAATTAAAGAAAATTTGGGAACCAGCTGCACAAGGTAAAATCATGAAATGGAACCAAATTAGACCAGAATGGCCAAACGAAGAAATTCATTTATTTGGTCCTGGCGTAGCATCTGGTACTTATGACTATTTCACAGAAGCTATTGTTGGTAAAAGTGGCTCAAGTAGAGGTGATTTTACTGCTAGTGAAGATGATCATGTATTAGTTCAAGGTATAGCTGGAGACAAATATTCTTTAGGCTTTTTCGGATTGGCTTATTATACAGAAAATGCTGATAAATTAACATTAATTGGCGTGCATAATGGAACTGAGGTGGTTAAACCAACTTTAGAAACTGTAAGTAACGGAACATATAAACCATTATCTAGACCTTTATTTATTTATGTAAATAGTACATCAGTAAAATCTCCTGAAGTAGTAGATTTTGTAAACTTCTATTTAAACAATGCTGGAGAATTAGCTGAAGACGTAGGATACATTCCTTTGCCTGCTGATATTTACAAAAAACAGATAGAAAACTTCAAAACTTTTGTTGAAAGTAACAAATAAGCAAAAGTTTCTATTGAGAGAATCAGGTACTTTTTGTGCCTGATTTTTACATATTTAATACAAATAATTTAATGAGACGAATTAAAGAACTGATAATTGAAAGGTCGCTATTAACTAGCGCTTTAATTACTATTGCTGTTACAGTTGGTATTATTTTAGTTCTTTCTATTGAAGCTATAAACTTTTTTAGCGAAGTATCAATTGTCGATTTTTTTACTGACACTCAATGGACTCCATTATTCACTGAAAAGCATTTTGGAATTTTACCTTTGTTGAGTGGAACCTTATTAACATCATTAATTGCTATTATTGTTGCATTACCTATTGGGCTTACAATAAGTATATACTTAAGCGAATATGCTCCAAAAAGTTTTAGAAAAACTATAAAACCTCTTTTAGAGCTTTTAGCTGCTGTACCAACTGTAGTTTATGGTTTTTTTGCATTAATAGTTGTAACACCTATTCTTCAAGACTTCATTCCTGGTTTGTCTGGTTTTAATTCTCTTTCAGCTGGAATCGTCATGGGAATAATGATAATTCCATTTGTGTCATCTATAAGTGAAGACGCTTTACATGCTGTACCAAGTTCCTTAAGAGAAGCCTCATTTGGAATGGGAGCAACAAAACTTCAAACGGCTTTTAAAGTTATTGTGCCAGCCGCTTCATCAGGTATTATTGTGTCAGTCATTTTAGCAATATCTAGAGCAATTGGCGAAACTATGATTGTGGCAATTGCAGCAGGACAACAACCACGTTTAACATTAGATCCAACAGTCCCTGTTGAAACTATTACTGCATACATTGTTCAGGTAAGTTTAGGTGATGTACAACATGGTTCATTAGAATACAGAACCATATTTGCTGCTGGTATTACATTGTTTGCATTTACTTTCTTATTAAATACAATTAGTTATAGAATAAGAAAAAAATATCAAGAAAAGTATGAATAATATTCAAAAAAACAGACTTAAAGATCAAATTTTCAAAATATGGGGAATAGGCTGTACCCTTTTTGGATTAGTGATTTTATTCTTTTTTATAGGAGATATTTTAATTGATGGTATTCAACGAATCGATTGGAGTTTTATAACAGACTTACCTTCAAGAAAAGCTGAAAAATCTGGGATATATACTGCCTTAATGGGAAGTATCTGGATTTTATGTTTAACAACTGTAATAGCACTACCAATTGGTATTGCTGCAGGTATTTACCTTGAAGAGTATAGCAAAAAGGGGAAACTATCTGCTTTATTAGAAATAAATATTTCAAATTTAGCTGGTGTACCATCTATCATTTATGGGTTATTAGGGCTTGAAGTATTTGTGAGAATAATGAGTTTAGGCGCAAGTGTTTTAGCAGGAAGTTTAACATTGTCTCTTTTAATTCTGCCTATAATTATTGTTGCAACAAGAGAAGCAATAAAAGCTGTACCAACATCTATAAAAGATGCATCATATGCTTTAGGAGCCTCAAAATGGCAAACCATTTGGTATCAAATACTTCCAGCTTCTAGTGGTGGAATTTTAACTGGAGTTATACTTGCTCTCTCCAGAGCTGTTGGTGAAACCGCACCTTTAATTGTAATAGGAGCTTTAGCTTATGTGCCTTTTGCACCTTCAACTCCAATGGATGAATTTTCAGTATTACCAATTCAAATTTTTAACTGGATTTCTAGACCTCAACATGGCTTTATAGAAAATGCAGCAGCAGCAATCATCATACTATTATTAATAACGTTTGTTATGAATGGAATTGCGGTTTATTTCAGAAATAAATGGCAAAAGAAGTTAAAATAACATAGATACACTTATAGAAAACAAAATGACTTTAGATAAAATTATAGATCCTGCTTTAAAAAAAGTACCAAAAATAGAGGTTAAAGATGTAAAGGTCTGGTATAGCGATTTTAATGCTATAAAAGGTATTAGTATGGACATTAAGCCTAATACAGTTACAGCTTTTATTGGGCCTTCAGGTTGTGGTAAATCTACTTTTTTACGTTTATTTAATCGAATGAACGATTATATTGATGGGTTCAAATTAGATGGTAAAATAAAAATCAATGGCGATAACATCTACAAGAAAAAAATAAATATAGAAGAACTTCGCAAAGAAATTGGAATGGTATTTCAAAAACCTAACCCATTTCCAAAATCTATATTTGACAATGTTGCTTATGGCTTAAAAATTCAAGGCATAAATGACAAAAAATTTATTGCAGAGCGTGTAGAAAAAGCTTTAAAACAAGCAGATTTATGGAATGAAGTTAAAGACGATTTAAAAAAATCTGCACTATCTTTATCTGGAGGTCAGCAACAACGTTTATGTATTGCAAGAACATTAGCTGTTGAACCATCTATAATTTTAATGGATGAGCCTACCTCTGCGTTAGACCCTATATCTACTGCAAAAATTGAAGAATTAATTTTTGAACTAAAAGAAAAGTACACAATTATTATTGTTACTCATAATATGCAACAAGCTAGTAGAATAAGTGATTATACTGCTTTCTTTTATCTTGGTGAATTGATTGAGTTCGACAAGACTAAAAAAATATTTACTAATCCAGAAAAACAACAAACCGAAAACTACATTACTGGTCGTTTCGGATAAAAAATAATATTATGGATAACGCTTCATACCAAAGAGAAATAATAAATCATGCAGGTTTAGACATGCTAAACTTAAGTCTGTCTCAATTAGAGAAAGCTAAAGAAGCCTTTTTAACGCATGACAGTGACCTTGCCGAAGAAGTTATAAACACAGAAAATCGTGTAAATGCTTTAGATATTAA
Organism: Aquaticitalea lipolytica; assembly: GCF_014641635.1. Lineage (GTDB taxonomy): Bacteria > Bacteroidota > Bacteroidia > Flavobacteriales > Flavobacteriaceae > Aquaticitalea > Aquaticitalea lipolytica. Next base: position 133,829 of record NZ_BMIC01000005.1, read on the forward strand.
AATAGAAAAAGACTGCGAAAAATTCATAGCACTTTATAACCCTGTTGCTATAGACCTTCGTTTTATTATGGCAATTCGTAAAATAAATTTTGATTTAGAGCGTATTGCTGATCACGCTTATGGAATATCAAGATATGTTGTTGATGTTGATAAAAGCATTCCTAAGCACTTAATTAAAGCAGTGGAGTTCGAAAAAATGTATGAAACCATTTCTTCAATGTTTGATAACATCATAGAAGCTTTTGAAAACAAAAATGTAAAAACAGCTAGAAAAGTATTCAAAAAAGACAAAATTGTTGATGTTATAAATGTTAACTCATTTAATATTATTGAAGAAGAAATCAAAAAAGATAATACAATAATAGCAGAAGCTTTAATATTATTTTCGGTTGTTAAAAAATTAGAACGTGTTGGCGATCTAATAAAAAACGTTGCTGAAGAAATTATTTTCTATATCGATGCTGAAGTAGTAAAACATAAGCGAAAAAAATAACCTCTAATATATCAAATTAAGTAATTAGCATCAATTGGTAATATATTTGTTAACCTTTTGGTAACATTAAGAATTTATAATTGAAGTAATTTTGCCGCGTTACTTTCAATAAATTTTTTATGGATAATATTTACTTAATAATGATAATTGCCTTAGCCGTTTTAGCAGTAGCTGATTTGGTTGTTGGTGTGAGCAACGATGCAGTAAACTTCTTAAACTCTGCAATAGGCTCAAAAGCAGTTTCTTTTAAAACAATAATGATTGTTGCTAGTTTAGGTGTAGCAATTGGAGCTGTATTTTCAAGTGGGATGATGGAAGTTGCTCGTAAAGGGATTTTTAATCCACATGAGTTTATGTTCAATGAAATCATGATTATTTTCATGGCAGTAATGATTACAGACATCTTACTTCTTGACTTTTTTAACACCGTTGGTATGCCAACATCAACAACAGTTTCTATTGTTTTCGAATTATTAGGAGCTTCAGTTGCAATGGCATTAATTAAAATTGGTCATGCTGGTGGAGGTTTAGTAGATGTTGTTAATTATATAAATACTACTAAAGCAACCGAAATTATATTTGGTATTTTACTCTCTGTGGTCGTCGCCTTTTCAGTAGGTGCTCTTGTGCAATGGTTTTCTCGTTTGTTACTATCATATAATTTTGAGAAAAAAGCAAAATGGGTTGGTGCTGTATTTGGTGGTTTAGCACTATCAGCGATTACTTATTTTATATTTTTAAAAGGTATAAAAGGTACTGCATTTGCAGACGAAAGTTATGACATAATAGGTGGTATGAAAATTAAGAACTTTTTAGAAGTTCAAGTATTACCAATAATAGGTGTTAGTATAGTGTTTTGGACACTTTTATCTGTAATTTTAATCAACTTCTTTAAAACCAATATTTATAAACTCATTATTGTTGTTGGAACATTTGCATTAGCATTAGCGTTTGCAGGAAATGACTTAGTTAACTTTATTGGTGTTCCTATTGCGGCATGGCAATCATACGAAGCTTGGGTTGCATCTGGAGTTGCAGCAGAATCTTTTAGTATGGGCTTCCTTGCTGACAAAGTACCAACACCAACTATTTTATTGGTAATTTCTGGTCTGGTTATGGTATTAACTCTATGGTTTTCTGAAAAAGCAAAATCTGTAACAGAAACAGAAATAAATTTATCTAGAGAAGGAGATGGTAAAGAGCGTTTTCAACCAAACTTTTTATCTAGAGGCCTTGTAAGATTTGCTATTGCTAGTTCTCAAATGATGTCATACATCCTTCCAAATTCTTGGAATGAAAAAATAGATAAGAAATTTGAAAAACCTGTTATAGCCTTAAATAAGTCTAAAACATACGAGATGCCAGCTTTTGATATGGTAAGAGCAGCAGTAAACCTTATGGTTGCGAGTGTTCTTATTTCTTTAGCAACATCTATGAAATTGCCATTATCTACAACTTATGTAACTTTTATGGTTGCTATGGGTTCTTCTCTTGCTGATAGAGCTTGGGGAGCAGAAAGCGCTGTATATAGAGTTGCTGGAGTACTAAACGTTATTGGTGGATGGTTTTTCACAGCTATCATTGCATTTGTTGCTGCTGCCACTATTGTAGTCTTAATTAATATACATGTACCATCTATGGTTGGAGTGTTATTACTTATAGCTATTTTATTATTGGTAAGAAACTATATTGCACACAATAAAAAAGGAAAAGAGCTAAAAGCTGAAGACCGTTTAAACAAAACTGAAAGTAGTTCTGTGCAAGGTGTAATTCATGAAAGTGCAAAAAATATTGCTAACGTTGTTAAACGTGGAAACAGAATTTACACTAATGCTATAAATGGTTTAGCTAAACAAGACTTGTCTTTACTTAAAAAGAATAAAAAACAAGTTGTAAAATTATCTGAAGAAATTGATGAGTTAAGAGACAACATCTTTTATTTCATTAAAAATCTTGACGACTCTAGTGTTGCTGCAAGTAATTTTTATATAAATGTTTTAGGGTATTTACAAGATATGACTCAATCGTTAGAATATATTACTAAAGTGAGCCATAAGCACATTAACAACAATCATAAAAAACTTAAGTTTAGCCAAATAAAAGAGCTAAAAGAAGTTGATGAGCGTTTTGAGCTTTTCTTCAACAATACTAAAAACGCATTTGACTCAATGTCATTTGAAGAAATCGGAACTATTTTAGGTCGTAAAAAAGAGATTATGGGCTTAGTTACTGATAAGATACAAAAGCAAGTAGAACGTACACGTACTGAAGAATCTAGTCCTAAAAACACAACGCTTTACTTTAGTTTATTGTTAGAAACTAAAGATTTATTAAATGCTACCATGAATCTTTTAGAAGAGTATCATAATGCTCATGATAGTTCAGTAAAACCTGCAACTATTAATCCTTCTGAAGAAGAAAACAAGTAAAATAAATTAATGTTATATAAAAAAAGCACCTCTTTCGAGGTGCTTTTTTTTACACTTAAAATTGGTTTATTAAGAACCGCACATTAAACAATCGTCTCCTTCTGCTTCTTTAGCTTGAGCAATTAATGCTTTCATCTCTTCGGCAGTCATTGGTTTTACTTCGGTTGTTTCTTGTGCAAACTTTGCAGCTGTTTTTGCAGCTTGTTGTTTTTGTTTATTCACTACAGTTTCATCTACTTCAACAATTTCAGATTCTTCTGCAACTGGCTCTTCTTTTTTAACAGAATCTAAAGTAAATTTAATAGCATCAACAGCACTCTTAGTACGTAAATAATACATACCTGTTTTTAAGCCGCTCTTCCAAGCATAAAAATGCATAGATGTTAATTTAGCCATTGTAGCACCTTCCATAAATAAGTTAAGTGATTGTGATTGATCTATAAAATATCCTCTGTGACGAGACATATCTATAATATCTTTCATACTCAATTCCCAAACAGTTTTATATAACTCTTTTATATCTTGAGGTATATTATCTATGTTTTGAATAGAACCGTTAGCTCTCATTATTTCTTGTTTTAGCCCTTCATTCCAAAGTCCTAATTCTACTAAGTCTTCAAGTAAATGCTTGTTAACCACAATAAACTCACCAGATAATACACGACGTGTATAAATGTTAGATGTATATGGTTCAAAACATTCGTTGTTTCCTAATATTTGAGATGTACTTGCCGTTGGCATTGGTGCAACTAATAATGAGTTGCGAACACCATGTTTTTTAACTTCTTTACGTAGTTTACTCCAATCCCAAAGACCACTTAACTCTTCATCTTTAATTCCCCAAAGGTTATATTGAAACTCTCCATTACTTATTGGAGAACCTTTATAAGTTTCGTATGGTCCATCTTTTTGAGCCTCTTCCATACTTGCTGTAACTGCAGCAAAGTAAAGTGTTTCAAAAATATCTTGGTTTAGTTTTTTAGCTTCATCACTTGTAAAAGGCATTCTTAACATGATAAATGTATCTGCTAAACCTTGTACTCCTAACCCAATTGGACGATGACGAAAATTAGAGTTTTCAGCCTCTTTAACTGGGTAATAATTTCTATCAATAACTTTGTTTAAGTTTTTGGTAACTCGTTTCGTGATTTTGAACAGTTCTTTATGATCAAACTCACCATTTTTAACAAACATAGGTAATGCAATAGAAGCTAAATTACATACAGCAACTTCGTCTGGAGATGTATACTCCATAATCTCAGTACATAAATTTGAAGAACGAATAGTTCCTAAATTTTTCTGGTTAGATTTACGGTTGGCAGCATCTTTATATAGCATGTAAGGTGTGCCTGTTTCAATTTGAGATTCTAAAATTTTCTCCCAAAGTTCGCGTGCTTTTATTGTTTTGCGACCTTTACCTGCTTTTTCATATTTAGTATATAATGCTTCAAACTCTTCGCTATGAACATCGCATAATTCTGGACACTCGTTAGGACACATTAATGTCCACATGCCATCTTCTTGTACACGCTCCATGAATAAATCAGAAATCCACATTGCGTAAAACAAGTCACGAGCACGCATTTCTTCTTTTCCGTGATTTTTCTTCAAATCCAAGAAATCAAAAATATCAGCATGCCACGTTTCCATATAAATAGCAAAACTTCCTTTACGCTTTCCTCCTCCTTGGTCTACATAACGAGCAGTATCATTAAATACCTGTAGCATTGGTACAATACCATTACTTGTTCCGTTTGTTCCAGCAATATAACTACCTGTAGCTCTAATATTATGAATAGATAAACCTATACCTCCTGCAGATTGCGATATTTTTGCAGTTTGTTTTAGTGTATCATAAATACCTTCTATACTATCATCTTTCATTGTTAATAAGAAACAAGATGACATTTGAGGTTTTGGTGTACCTGCATTAAATAGTGTTGGCGTAGCGTGAGTAAAATATTTTTTAGACATTAACTCGTATGTCTCAATTGCTGCATCTAAATCGTTTAAATGTATACCTATTGACACACGCATTAACATATGTTGAGGGCGTTCAGCTATTTCACCATTTAATTTTAATAAGTAAGAACGTTCTAAAGTTTTAAACCCAAAATAATCGTAACCAAAATCGCGATTATATATAATTGTAGAGTCTAAAACCTCTTTGTTTTCCATAATAACCTTATACACATCATCAGCTAAAAGAGGTGCTTTTTTTCCTGTTCTAGGGTTAACGTAAGTGTATAAATCTTCCATTACTTCACTAAAAGATTTTTTAGTGTTTTTATGTAAGTTAGATACAGAGATACGTGCTGCTAATCGTGCGTAATCTGGGTGTGCAGTAGTCATAGTTGCTGCGATTTCGGCCGCTAGGTTGTCTAACTCACTTGTTGTAACACCATCATACAAACCTTCAATAACACGCATTGCTACTTTTACTGGGTCTACAAGTTCGTTAAGTCCATAACACAATTTTCTCACTCTCGCAGTGATTTTGTCGAACATCATTGGCTCTCTGTGGCCATCTCTTTTTACTACATACATATTGCTACACTTTTTTATGTTTTCTGTACACCTTTCAGAAAACGGGATTAATTAGTTAGTTGTTTTATTTTGATTTTTTGGGTAAAAAAGGCTGTTCCGAAAATTCGGAATTCTTTAAACACTTAAAACCAAACTGTTTAGATTAATTAATTTGATTCTTGTTTTTACTGAAAAAAATCAGCCATTTACAAGAACACTCTTATTAGAAATCAGCATCAAAGCTGAATTTATCTTTCTCTTCTTCTTTATTTAGAACACCAGCTTTTTGGTATTCTGATACACGCTTTTCAAAGAAATTTGTTTTTCCTTGTAAAGAAATCATATCCATAAAATCGAACGGATTTGCTGTGTTGTATTCTTTTTCACAGTCAAGCTCTGTTAATAGTCTGTCAGTTACAAACTCTAAATATTGAGACATTAAATTAGCATTCATCCCAATTAAACTTGCTGGTAAAGACTCAGTAATAAACTCTCTTTCAATATTTAAAGCATCAACCAAAATTTCTCTAATACGTTCTTTTGGCACTTTATTTACTAAGTGTTTATTATGTAAATGCACAGCAAAATCGCAATGCACACCTTCATCACGTGATATTAGCTCGTTAGAAAATGTTAAACCTGGCATTAACCCACGTTTTTTAAGCCAAAATATTGAGCAAAATGCTCCTGAAAAGAAAATACCTTCAACAGCTGCAAAAGCAATTAAACGCTCAGCAAAACTTGGAGATTCAATCCATTTTAAAGCCCAGTCTGCTTTTTTCTTAATCGCAGGAAAAGTCTCAATAGCATTAAATAATTGATTTTTTTCTGTCTCATCTTTTACATAAGTATCAATCAATAATGAATAGGTTTCACTATGTATGTTTTCCATCATAATCTGAAACCCATAAAAGAATTTTGCTTCGCTATATTGCACTTCATTTACAAAATTTTCCGCTAAATTTTCATTTACAATACCATCACTTGCAGCAAAAAATGCCAAAATGTGCTTTATAAAATAACGCTCGTCATCATTTAACTTATTTTTCCAATCTGTAAGATCTTGGTGTAAATCAATTTCTTCAGCTGTCCAAAAACTAGCTTCGGACTTTTTATACCATTCCCAAATATCATGATGTTGAATAGGAAAAATAACAAAACGATCTTTGTTTTCTTGCAATATTGGTTCTGTAAATTGAGACATTTCTATTTGTTTTTTTAGTTGGAAAATTTAGATAAAAAATGATGTGATTTGGGACTAACAAAGATTCAAAAATGTGGTCGAAAATGAAAGGTAATTTTATAAACAATGTTAACAAGTTTTTAACAACGCAGTGTTTATCGCTTGTGACAGAGGTTTTTGCGCATGAAAAGATATGAATTTGATTTTCAGACAATTAAAAAAACGAAAGGCTTGAAACCCTTATGGAATAAGGATAGTTAAATTTAAAAAAAATGTGTTTTTTAATCCTTAAGTCGCTCAAAAAACACAAATAAAAAAGAGAGCTTATATAAAGCTCTCTTTTTTTCCCAATAATTAACTAAACTAACTAAAACTAATATAGTTATTTTTAAAAATATTTTGTGGTGATAAAAAAGTCAGGAACTTTCCTGACTTTTTGTTGATTAATAGCATTTAATCACAAAGCGAATCCCCACTCACTTTATATTGTAATAATTTAGTATCTAACTAATATAAATTTGAAGTAAATATGCATATATAAAATCACAAAGTAAATGACATATGTATAGTTGGTAGCAAAATTTGTATAGTTGGTAATTAGGGTGAAATTTTATTAATCATTCTATAATGATTTGTAATTTATTGTCTTTTTACACAAAAAAAACTACTAATCATACATATGTTACATGCATCAACCTCATATATTATTATATTTGAAGTTATGATAAAAGCAGTAATTGTAGATGACGAACCTAAAGCAATCCAAAGCTTGTCTTGGGAGTTAACTTCTTTTAGTGATGAGATAGAAATTATTAAAACATTTTCTAACCCTGAAGAAGCTATTGACTACCTAGATAACAATGTTTTAGACTGCTTGTTTTTAGATATTCAAATGCCAACAATGGATGGCTTTCAGTTTTTAGATAAGCTTACCAATAGAGATTTTGCTGTTGTTATTACTACTGCCTATAACGAATATGCTATAAAAGCATTAAAACATGAAGCTATAGACTATTTGTTAAAGCCCATAGATTCTGATGATTTAAGTGACACCATATTAAAAATAAAAAAACATAATAGTAGGCTAGTAAACTCTTCAAAAATTGAAGAAGTATTGCTAAATTTTAATGCTAAACACGATAAAAAGAAAATTACCATAAATACAGACGGAAAATTAATTTTTATAGACGCCGAAAGTATAGAGTTTGTTGAATCTGATGGTAACTATAGCACCATTTTTATTGAAGACGGTCAAAAAATAGTAATTACAAAAAAACTTAAAGAGGTGAGTTTAATTTTGCCTGAAACTTGTTTTTTTAGAATCCACAACTCATTTATTATTAACCTTAATAAAATAAAAGAGTTTATAAAAAATGATGGTTATGTTATCATGGAATCTAATCATAAAATTCCTGTTGCCAGACAACGAAAATCTGATTTTTTAGAAAAGCTATAGTATGCAAAAAATCCTCCCTAAAAACATATTATTAGCCAAATTAAAACTATGCCTTTGTTTTATAGTGTTTTTCAACTCAATAGTTTTAATGGCGCAAACTAATAAAGATTCAATCTTTAATGAGAGCATAATGCATAGTCGTTTAATTAAGCTGAAAAACTACTCAAGTATAGACTCTGTGTTTTCGAGTTTTAAGAATGATAGTATTAAAATGAAAACACTAGCATCTAGAGCTTCTGAAAACAAATATCCTGAAGTAGAGTGTTATGCTTTAATATCTGTTGGAAATATTTATAGAAATGTTTCTAATTATGAAACATCTATTAATATTCTTAAAAAAGCAGAAAAAATAGCAGATAGTATTAATAATGTAGAACTAAAGGTTGTTAGTTTAAATATGTTAGGTGTTGTATATAGACGTATAGATTTAATTAGACCTGCACTAGACTATCACAAAAGAGCACTAGATATTGCTAGCTCTTTTAAAAACCCATCAGCCGAACTTAAACATAGTGTTGCTGTTTCACAAAATAGCTTAGGAAATATTTATTTAACCTTAGAACAATATGATTTAGCCATTTCTCTTTTTACCAAATCTCTAAAAATTGAAGAAGAGTCTAATAACATTTTAGGGCTTGCTATTAATAATCAGAATATTGGCTACGCTCAAGAAGCTATGGGTAATTTAGATATAGCTCTAAAGCATTTTGAATTGTCTCTAGATTATAACACCCAAATTAACTCAGACATTGGATTGGTAATTTGTTATAACAGTATTGGAAAAATATACACAAAACAAAACAGGCTCAAAGAAGCTGAAATTATACTAGAAAAAGCACTGCAAAAATCATTAATAATTAACGATAAATATTATATAGCAACCTCATACATCAATTTTGGTTCTAACTTAAATGAGTTAAAACAATATAAAGCTTCAGAGAATTATTTATTGAAAGCCCTAGAAATTTCAAATCAATATGGCCTTAAGTCATTTATTATAGAATCTCATGAGGCCTTATCAAATTTATACAACAATACTAAGCAGTTCGAAAAAGCCTTGTTTCATTATAAATCGGCTATAGATTTTGAAAAAACATTGACAAGTAAAATTAATATTCAATATGCCAATGATATTATTTTACAGTATGAAGACGAAGTAAAAAATAATCAAATAAAAGCCCTTGCTGAAGAAAATGAATTGGTAAAACTAAAGCTCAACAGGAATCAGAAAATATTCTGGTTTACTCTATTAGGATTAATCATCTTGGCAATAATATTATTTTCTGTAAATAGGACTAGGCAACTAAATAACGAAAAACAGATTCTCACATTAGAACAAGATATGTTAAGAAGCCAAATGAATCCTCACTTCATTTTTAATTCTTTAAACTCTATTAAGCTTTATATTATAAATAATGAAAAGGAAAATGCTGTTTACTACTTAAATAAATTCTCAAAGTTTATCAGAAAAATTTTAATTGCGTCAACAGAAAAAGAAATGTCTTTAGAAGATGAGTTAGAAACTATGCAACTCTATATGAATATTGAAAACATTCGTTTTTCTAACGCAATAGATTTTAAAATAAATGTTGAAGAAAGCATAAATACAGCTAGTATAAAAGTACCTTCTTTAATACTACAACCCTTTTTGGAAAACGCACTATGGCATGGCCTTTCATCAAAAAATGATGAAAAAAATATTGTATTAAATGTTTACAAAACGTCTGATGATTTTGTTACTATCTCAATTACAGACAATGGTATAGGACGAAAAGAAGCTGAACGCATAAATAAAGACAAAGTGCTTAAACGAAAATCTGTTGGAATAAACATTACAAAAGCACGTTTGGCTAATTTTTCAAAACGATATACAACCGATTATAAAATTACAATTGAAGATTTATATAACGACACAAAAAAACCTATCGGAACAAAAGTTATTGTTAATATACCTACGCGATCTAATGCTTTAAAAACTGCATAAATTAACGCTTATAAGTTTCAGCTACTTTTTCTAGTTGCATATACCAGTCTTCACCAAATTTTCTAATTAGTGCTTGTTTTACAAACTTGTAAACTGGCACTTGTAATTCTTTACCTAAAGTACAGGCATCATCGCAAATTTCCCATTTATGATAATTAACTGCAGAAAACTCAGTGTAATCTTTTACTCTAACTGGATATAAATGGCAAGATACTGGTTTTTTCCAGTTTATTTCACCTTGATTATGCGCTTCCTCAATAGCGCAAAGTGCTGTTCCTTTTTTATCAAAAATAACATACGCACAATCGGCTCCGTTTATTAAAGGTGTTTCAAACTCACCATTTTCTGTTGTTATAAAAACACCTTGCTCCTCGATAGCTGCAATACCCTCTTTTCGTAAAAACGGCTTTACTTTTGGGTAAATATCTTCCATGATTTTGGTCTCTGCTAACTCTAAAGGGGCTCCAGCATCACCATCAATACAACAGGCACCTTTACATGCAGATAAATTACACACAAAATCTTTTTCGATAATGTCCTCTGAAACTATGGTTTTTCCTAATTGAAACATGACGCAAAAATACTTAAACTTTATAGTTTTTTAACGTTAAGAATAAGGATTAATGCTCTACTTTTGCAAAAAATCTTAAAGATATAAGTAATGGAACTTAATATTAAAGAAATATTTACAGCCTTTATGGTTCTTTTTGCCGTTATAGATATTATAGGTAACATTCCTATTGTAATTGATTTACGAAAAAAGGTTGGGCATATTCAAAGCGAAAAAGCATCAATTATTTCTGGTGTTATTATGATTTTATTTTTGTTTTTAGGGCAAAACATATTATCGTTAATTGGTATTGGTGTTAACTCGTTTGCTGTGGCTGGTGCTTTTATTCTTTTCTTTATTGCTTTAGAAATGATTTTAGGTATTACATTATATAAACAAGATGAGCATACTGCAATGACTGCTTCGGTATTTCCTTTAGCTTTCCCGTTAATTGCTGGTCCAGGAAGTTTAACAACTTTATTATCATTACGCGCAGAGTTTAGAATTGAGAACATTATCGTTGCTGTAGTTTTAAATGTAATTATTATATTTATTGTACTAAAAACATCGGCTAAAATAGAACGTGTATTAGGTCCAAATGGCATTGATATTATTCGTAAAATATTTGGTGTAATATTGCTAGCTATTGCTGTAAAACTATTTGCTCATAATATTAAAGAGCTTTTTGAGCTAGCTTAAAAATTTAATACTAAAATGAAACTTTTTACTATTCTTTTATCAGTAATTGCATTAGGATTAATTGCTTTTAATGCTACAAAATTAAATTTTGATGCCCTTTTTGAAGGCGAAAGCATTATTGCAATTATAACTATTGTAGCTTCACTTTGTGTTATTATTTTAATGCAAATTTTAAGAACCTCTAAACGTATAGAGCAACTATCAAAACGTAATAATAACTAATGTTTGATGCGCTAATAATTGGTGGTGGTGCAGCTGGCATGTCTTGTGCATTAGTACTAGGTTCTGCTAAAAATAAACCTTATGCAGAACATAAGCATATTGGCATTATTGCACATCAGCGAACATCTCATTTACAAAGCGCTTTGTTTAATAATGTTTTAGGGTTGGCTCCTGGCACTACAGGACAATCTATTTTAGAAAGTGGTATAAAACAGCTCACAGATTTGTATCCTCATGTTGAGCAAATAAATGATGAAAAGGTTTCTGAAATAATTAAAACTACCGAAGGTTTTAAAGTGGTTACTAATAAAACAACTCACACCTCAAAACTTGTTGTAATTGCAGTAGGTTATACTAATTTGCTAACAATAAAAGGACTAGAAAAACATATAGAATCTCATCCTAGAGCAGTTGCAGAAAAAGAACGTATTTGGCTAAAAAACAACAATCATTTAATTGAAAACGGATTGTATGTTGCTGGCACTTTAGCTGGTTGGCGAAGCCAGTTTGCTATTGCTTCTGGTAGCGGAGCACAAGTTGCTACAGATATTTTAACGCTGTGGAATGATGGAAAAGATGCTCAAGTACACGATAAAGTTTAAATTATCATTCCTGGCTTAACTTTATTACTTCTTCAATCATATCATCATTGGAATTTATAATTTCTTCGTAAACATTTCTGCCATATAACTGATCTGCCAAAGCTGCTTTTATTAACTTTTTCATTTCATCATGGTAAGCTACAAATGTGACATTTGCATTTTCTTTAAGGTTTAAATAATCCTGAAACTTAATAACAACATCGTCACTAATTATAAAATTATTTATAAAGTCTTTTTGAGTGACATTCTCATATACTTTTCTGTCTTTATCTAACTCTTCAAAAACAAAATAACTAATATAGCCACTACGTTGAATGTAGCTTAAAGTTTCATTTTGTATACTAGTGTCTAAAGGCACAAAAATATCAGGAATAATACCTCCTCCTCCATATACAACCTTCCCTTTTGGCGTAGTAAATCTTAATGAATCTGCAACCTTTATACTGTTATAATCGTTTAATTCGCCATTACGTTCGCGCTTATAATAATCTTTATAATAATTGTCATTATCTCCATTACTATATGGTCTTTGTATAGATCGTCCTGTTGGTGTATAGTAACGAGACACTGTTAATCTAACAGCACTCCCATCACCCAAAGCCATTTCTCGTTGTACAAGACCTTTACCATAACTACGTCTGCCAACAATAGTGCCTTTGTCATTATCTTGCAATGCTCCAGCAACAATCTCGCTCGCTGATGCAGAATTTTCATTTATAAGTATAAAAACTTCACCTTCTTCAAAATCACCTTTGCGTGTTGCAAAGCTTTTTTCGACTTTACCAGATTTGTTTTTTGTAAACAAAATAAGCTTATCGTCTTCTAAAAATTCATCAACTATTTGCTCTGCAATCCCTAAAAAACCACCTGGATTGTCTCTTAAGTCTAAAGCCAGTTTTGTTGCACCTTGATTTTGAAGTTGGTCTAACGCCTTTTTAAATTCTTTATAGGTAGATTCTGCAAAACGATTAATCTTAATATATCCAAGATCTGACGTAAGCATATAAGCAGCAATCACACTTTTTATTGGTATATCTGATCGTTTTACAGTAAAATCGAGCAGTTTTTTTTGTCCTTTTCGATATACTTTTAGGTTAATTTTAGAGTCTTTTTCCCCTTTAAGTTTCTTAATAATTGCCTCGTTACTCCATTGTCTTCCAAAAATTGAATCGCCATCGGCTACAATAATTCTGTCGCCACTTTTTATTCCTGCTTTTTCGCTTGGACCACCTTCAGTTGGTCTAATTACAGTAATTGTATCTCTATACGTATAAAAGCTAACGCCTATACCTACAAAATCACCTTTCATGTTTTCTGTAACACGTTGCAATTCACTTTTAGGTATATAAGTGGAATGAGGATCAAGATTACTTAAAATACCATTCACGGTAACATCGACAATGCTATCTGTATTAACATCATCAACATACTCATAATCAATATAATCTATAAGTCTGTTAAGTTTATCCTTTTTACTATTTGAGGTAAAAAGCCTGTCTGAAGTATCTGTAAAATTTAGTTTTCCACCAATAAAAACACCTGCCGCAACTGCAACTCCAGTAATTAGTGGTATGTATTTTTTTTGAAAACCCATTATGAGTCTAAATCTTCAATTAATTGCAAATCTATTCCTGCTTTCTCTAAAAATTGTAATCCAGAATTGTCTTTATAACCTTCTCTATAAACAACTCTTATAATTCCAGCTTGATGTATTAATTTACTACACTCTTTACAAGGTGATAATGTAATATATAGCGTAGCACCTTTACACGATTGTGTTGATGCTGCAACTTTTAAAATAGCATTAGCTTCGGCATGTAATACATACCATTTTGTGTAACCTTCATCATCTTCACAATAGTTTTCAAAACCTGTTGGAGTGCCATTATATCCATCAGAAATAATCATTCTATCTTTAACAATAATAGCACCTACTTGTTTGCGCTTACAATGAGATAATTTTCCCCATTCCTCTGCCATTCTTAAATAGGCTTTGTCGTATCGTAATTGTTTCTTTTTTGGCATTAAAATTTAATGTTTTGGGCGTTTTTATTTTTTAATAAAAATAAAACAAGCTTTCGGTAGTCGCTATTTATTTTTAAAATAAATGAGCTTCAACAATACCTCAATCTTTAACGCAGAACTATATAACGAATATAGTAGGTTAGTATTTTAATTTTTACAATTATGAGTTAAAATTTTATCAAAAATACAGTATTCAAGAAAATAACCTACTGTTAATAAGCATTGGTATTAGTAATCCAACAACAACTGCCGAAATTATCATTACCCAATCACGTTTAGAAAATCTAAAAAGAGTCTGGCAAATAAATCCTATAAAAATGACAATAAAAGCAACAATAAGCTGACCAATCTCAATACCTAACGATATTTCTAAAAGGGTTATAAATTTATTATCCGTTTTAGTTAATAACGATTCAAATGCAGATAAATAACCTAAACCATGTACTAACCCGAAAAACAATGTGGTAAAAAACAAAATACCAGCCTTTTCGTTTTGTGCCTTTTTTCCTGCTGTAAACACATTGTATAAGGCTATAATTAAAATTGTAATTGGTATTAATAACTCTACCAACTGAATATTAACTCTTATAATATTAAACGTTGCTAAAAGCAATGATAATGAATGACCTATAGTAAAAACAGTAACTAGTAGTAATACTCTCTTCCAGTCCTTAAACAAATAAGGAAGGCATAGCACAATTAAAAATAAAATGTGGTCGTAGGCATTTACGTTAAGCACGTGATACATGCCATGTTGTATGTGAGGCAAAAAAGTATCGAACATAAGTTTATTATTTGGGTTGAGTCAAAGTTACGATTTATAACCATTTGTCAAAATAAATTTTAACACATTCATTATGGCTAAAAATTATAATTATTAATGCTTTTAGGCTAATTTTATACACATGTTTGCACTAGTAGATTGTAATAATTTTTATGCGTCTTGCGAGCGCGTTTTTCAGCCACAATTAAACAATAAGCCTATTGCTGTTTTGTCTAATAATGATGGTTGTGTTATTTCGCGTAGTGATGAAGCTAAAGCTTTAGGCTTGCCTATGGGAGCGCCTGCTTTTAAGTACGAAGCGTTTTTTAAACAGCATAATATTAGTGTGTTTTCGTCTAACTACTCGCTATATGGCGATATGAGCGAACGTGTAATGACTATTCTAAATCAGTTTACTCCAGATGTTGAGGTTTATAGTATAGACGAAGCTTTTTTACAATTTAAAGGATTTGAAAATTATAACTTAAACGATTATGGTCTTCAAATGCGACAACGCATTCTCAAGTGGACAGGAATACCTACTTGTGTTGGTATTGCGCCAACCAAAGCGCTATCTAAAGTGGCTAATAAAATAGCTCGCAAATTTCCGAAACAAACTAATGGTGTGTATGTTATAGATTCTGAAGAAAAACGAATAAAAGCTTTAAAGTGGTTAAAAGTTGAAGATGTTTGGGGAATTGGCTATGGTTTACAAAAACGGCTGAAAGCCAAAAATTGTAAAACAGCTTACGATTTTATTCAGCTTTCTGATGATTGGATTCGTAATAATTTTTCAATCACAGAGTGGAAACTTAAAAAAGATCTTGAAGGTATCCCAACTTTAGAACTAGACTATAAAGAACCTAAGCGTTCTATTGCAACAACACGTAGTTTTGAGTACACGTATTCCGATTTAGAAAATATTAAAGAGCGCGTATCTACCTTTGCTACTAGCTGTGCCGAAAAATTAAGAAAGCAAGGCTCTAGCTGCCATGTTATTATAGTGCTATTAAGTAGCGATAGACATAAAAAAGATTTACCTCAACATAAAACCAGCAGGACCATAAGTCTCCCTTATGCCACAGACTCATCATTAATTATAAGCGATTGTGCAGTAAAAGCAGTAGCTTCAATATTTAAAGAAGGTATTAAATATAAACGTGCTGGAGTTATTGTTACAGGTTTGGTGCCAACCGACAATCATCAACTCAATTTGTTTCAGCATGAAAACCCAAAACACAAACCATTAATGCAACGTATTGACGCTATAAATCATAAATACGAAGCAGCAAAAATAAAATTAGGAAATCAAGATTTAGAACGCACTTGGAAAATGCGTCAAGAACGCCTATCTTTAAAATATACAACCAATATTAACGAAATACTTACTGTAAAATGTCATTAAAATTTTTCACTCCAAAACATGCTTTAGAGTTTTATACTCCAGACGAAACTCAAAGTTTAGACATTGTTTTAGCGCAAACTGGTATTTCGGCTGGTTTTCCTTCTCCAGCTGACGACTTTAGAGATAATAAAATAAGTTTAGATAGAGTTTTAGTAAAAAATAAAGAAGCTACTTTTTATGCCAAGGTAAGTGGGCAATCAATGATTGGTGCTGGTTTAGACGATGGTGATTTATTAGTTGTAGATAAAAGTTTAGAACCAGAGCACAACAAGATTGCTGTTTGTTTTATTGATGGCGAATTTACAGTAAAACGCTTACAGGTTACTAAAGAAGGAGTGTTTTTACTACCAGCAAATCCTGCTTATGAGCCAATACAGGTTACTGAAGATAATAATTTTCAAATTTGGGGTATTGTAACTCACGTGATTAAGAGGATGTAAATAAAAAAACCTGCTAATCATTAAATTAACAGGCCTTGTACACAACATTGACCTATTCTTGAACCAGAATTTAGATTTTTTCAAAAATCTTTTATAACATTAATAACTTCAATCATCTCTACGCAACAAACTAATATTTAACTTTATTGAAATTTTAAACGAAATTATATTTTTACTTGGCATTCGCAGTAGAATATGATGTATATATATTCGAGTCACAGTTGTGAATTGCTTTCAGAATTGTATTTTTACTTAGCATTCGCAGTTTGTAACAAAATAACACAAAAAAGAAACAGGTTGTGAATTGCTTTCAGAATTGTATTTTTACTTAGCATTCGCAGTTAACAATCAAACACACATTTCAGAGCTTGAGTTGTGAATTGCTTTCAGAATTGTATTTTTACTTAGCATTCGCAGTAAAGTAGCTATTAACGAAATGGCAAAATGGGTTGTGAATTGCTTTCAGAATTGTATTTTTACTTAGCATTCGCAGTCTTACCAAAAATAGCCGTAGAAATAGGTAAGTTGTGAATTGCTTTCAGAATTGTATTTTTACTTAGCATTCGCAGTTAAAGACGATCCAATTCAAGTTGGAGAGGTGTTGTGAATTGCTTTCAGAATTGTATTTTTACTTAGCATTCGCAGTTTTTTTTATCTAACTGAAGTTCGTACCCAGGTTGTGAATTGCTTTCAGAATTGTATTTTTACTTAGCATTCGCAGTCTTAAAAATAGCAACTATGATGTTTTAGATGTTGTGAATTGCTTTCAGAATTGTATTTTTACTTAGCATTCGCAGTTGGAAAAACAATTAACAGCAGCTGAAGCCAGTTGTGAATTGCTTTCAGAATTGTATTTTTACTTAGCATTCGCAGTCGATACGTTCCTTTTGGCGAGCTCATATCTGTTGTGAATTGCTTTCAGAATTGTATTTTTACTTAGCATTCGCAGTTAAAGTTATTGGCGCTTAACTCTGGATGCCGTTGTGAATTGCTTTCAGAATTGTATTTTTACTTAGCATTCGCAGTCAAAATCAAATACAAGTAACGCATTGCGTGTTGTGAATTGCTTTCAGAATTGTATTTTTACTTAGCATTCGCAGTAAAAGATGCTTTGAGTGAACGCTCCAAAGTGTTGTGAATTGCTTTCAGAATTGTATTTTTACTTAGCATTCGCAGTCTGTATGTTATCGACCTATTGTACACACTTGTTGTGAATTGCTTTCAGAATTGTATTTTTACTTAGCATTCGCAGTTACATTAACAGACCCTTGCAAGTAGTGGAAGTTGTGAATTGCTTTCAGAATTGTATTTTTACTTAGCATTCGCAGTATGCGCTTGGTCGCTATCTGTTGAGGATATGTTGTGAATTGCTTTCAGAATTGTATTTTTACTTAGCATTCGCAGTTTATTGTTAGGTGCTGCATTAATCCCTAAGTTGTGAATTGCTTTCAGAATTGTATTTTTACTTAGCATTCGCAGTTTTGCACCAGAAGGAACAGTAACACTTTCGTTGTGAATTGCTTTCAGAATTGTATTTTTACTTAGCATTCGCAGTACTAATAAAAACAAGAACTTTAGGAGGTAAGTTGTGAATTGCTTTCAGAATTGTATTTTTACTTAGCATTCGCAGTCTACTGCTGAAAACATAGCAGAATATTTTAGTTGTGAATTGCTTTCAGAATTGTATTTTTACTTAGCATTCGCAGTCCGCTAAAGTGGAAGAAGTACGACGACCGGGTTGTGAATTGCTTTCAGAATTGTATTTTTACTTAGCATTCGCAGTCAAAACCCAAATCATAATTTCCCTAAACCAGTTGTGAATTGCTTTCAGAATTGTATTTTTACTTAGCATTCGCAGTACCTCACAGTTATAAAAGTTGATCAAGTCGTTGTGAATTGCTTTCAGAATTGTATTTTTACTTAGCATTCGCAGTAAAAATTTGCTGTATATGTAGATTCTATTAGTTGTGAATTGCTTTCAGAATTGTATTTTTACTTAGCATTCGCAGTTTTAAAATCTTTCTGTTTCTGTTTCTATTGGTTGTGAATTGCTTTCAGAATTGTATTTTTACTTAGCATTCGCAGTAAGGAGGAAAAAGAGAGACAAGACCAACTGTTGTGAATTGCTTTCAGAATTGTATTTTTACTTAGCATTCGCAGTACATGGTCAGTTTTGGAACTTACCTACTGTGTTGTGAATTGCTTTCAGAATTGTATTTTTACTTAGCATTCGCAGTGTTACAGTAACTGGACGTGACAAAGATTTTGTTGTGAATTGCTTTCAGAATTGTATTTTTACTTAGCATTCGCAGTCAATTGTTCAACATTATAAAGAAACAAGTAGTTGTGAATTGCTTTCAGAATTGTATTTTTACTTAGCATTCGCAGTAAGGATTAAATTATGCACATTATTACCTCCGTTGTGAATTGCTTTCAGAATTGTATTTTTACTTAGCATTCGCAGTGACGATATTCTGATAAGTGAACTATAATGTGTTGTGAATTGCTTTCAGAATTGTATTTTTACTTAGCATTCGCAGTAAACGGTAACAACTTAATGTTTATGGTTGTGTTGTGAATTGCTTTCAGAATTGTATTTTTACTTAGCATTCGCAGTCTTCATACAAATTTCAAAAAGATAGTTGTTGTTGTGAATTGCTTTCAGAATTGTATTTTTACTTAGCATTCGCAGTTTTGAGTTTTGGAATAAGAAACATATTGTAGTTGTGAATTGCTTTCAGAATTGTATTTTTACTTAGCATTCGCAGTTTGAGCCCTTCCCAGACACACTCCCTAAGTGTTGTGAATTGCTTTCAGAATTGTATTTTTACTTAGCATTCGCAGTTAAACCTAAAAAAACAATAGTCATGATTGAGTTGTGAATTGCTTTCAGAATTGTATTTTTACTTAGCATTCGCAGTATGCTCAATAAGTGTTGGATTGCCGTTTGGTTGTGAATTGCTTTCAGAATTGTATTTTTACTTAGCATTCGCAGTAAAAACAAAGGAAAGCCAAATACTAGACCTGTTGTGAATTGCTTTCAGAATTGTATTTTTACTTAGCATTCGCAGTATATCAATACTTATTAAATTGATATACTGCATGTTAAGTGATTTGTTAGAATTTAAAATCTATACCTTTAAATGAGGTCGCGACTACGCTCGACCTGACATTTTCGTTTCTAAGATGAATAAATTCTGGAACAACCCGGATTACTATCTTGACTGGACAGCAGACAGATTAGGCTTAAAACAATTCAAGTTGTTGGGATGGCGTTTCCAGTTCGGCAGGTTTCTGCCCATAAAAGAGCTGCATCATTCCAAATTGTTTATCGGTGATTTGCATCACACCTACTTTCCCATATTCTGGTAAACTTTTTTTAACACGCTTGGCATGGACTTCGGCATTTTCACTACTGGCACAAAACCGCATGTAGATACTAAACTGAAACATAGTAAACCCATCGTCCAACAAATTTTTTCTAAACTTGGTGGCTCGCTGTCTATCGGTAGCCGTTTCTGTTGGCAAATCAAAAAATACAAGTACCCACATGCTTCTATACTGGTTTAATCTTGAAAAATGATTGCTCATAATTACGGTATGTCATTGTGAGACCCTAAGGTCGCGGCAATCTCATGAATAAGAATTTCAATTAATAAGACTGCCAGGCCTCGCTTCATTAAATGTCGCTCGTAGTGACGTTACTATTTTAAAGTTGTTTCAGTTGTATTTTCGCTTATTATAACATCATTCAAAAACAGGATACAACACCTTTCTACTAATCCCTGCAAAACACTCATACAAACTATTGGTGGTTCTACTCATAGCTACCATTAAGGGGCTTTTGTTTCCATCTATTACCACATCTATAACTGGGAGTTGCAATAAATGGGTTTTTAAATCTGTTGTTAACGTTTCATAATCTTTATTTAATTGCACCATATCATTCACCAACACATCTACATATACCCGATAAGGTTCCATAATATCATCTGCCAAACAAAATGCATTGTATTTGTTTCTATGAAAAACTCCTACCGATGGCAGCATGCCACTACTTACTAAGGCGCGTGCTGTAATGCCCCGTAATATGGCATAACCATAATTCAATAAGTTATTGGGAGGTGCTTCTTTTTGCCCTCTGGTAAAGTTTTCTATACCAAAAATGTGTTGCCAATAATATACTGCTGCCCTACTTTCGTGGTTTTCGGTATCCCCACTTTTAACTTCATTTACCCATTTGTGCATTTTTCGTGCGGGAATGCCTTGATTATCCATAAAATTGGCTTGGTTCTGTATTTTGGCACTAATGGTTTGCTGCCACAAATTTTTCTTTAACGGCATACTGGCATTTAATTGATGGCGCATCCGTTCGGTCTGTTCACTATGCCCCACCAAAGGCTGTAACAGACTAATTGGTAAATGATATCCATCACAACTTATAACAGCCGCATTGTTTTGTATCAGTCTTGATAGCAAACCATTACTTATGGTTATTTGTTGATTTTCCAGTACTACCATGCCAATATCTTCAATAGGTATCGTTTTAGTTGGCGTATCCGCTTCTGGATAATTGATTACCAACTGTTGGTTCTTGGTGCTTAAATAGGCAGGGTTACTGAAAAATAAGGTGCGTTTAATCATTTTTGATATTTATGATATTCCCTAATCTATCAACTTCAAGCTTGATGCAAATATCTTTTATCTGTACACCATTTAAACTTGCTGTTTTAGTATCGAATGAGCCTGTGATTTTTCTTTTCTTTTCATTAAAACTCATATCAACTTCTTTCTCTCTTATTGCTTTTGCTAAGGGATTTGGAGTGAAATAGCATGTTGTAGAAGAAAAATCATTTACATTATACAAAGATTCTACCTGTTCATTAGTTAAGTTATTAAAATCAACTAATGTAGGATTATCAATTTCTTCATCTGACGGCACATATACCAAATCATTAGGTGATAACGAAAACAAGAACTGTCCTTTAGTATGGTTAATTGGAACAGAGGTACGTTCATTTTTAGGCAAATTGGCTATTTGCTTTTGATGTTCAATAATCTCATTTAGTGGAATGGTTTCATAGATTCGCTTTTTATTGTTTTCATCCCAATAAATAGCGAAAAATAAGTTAGGAGCTCCCTGAACATACTTACCTTTTTTATCACCCCCTTCTCCTAATTTAAATCTACCACTTCCATTTTCATAAATTCGAACTTTAAAAATTGGTTGATGTGATTTTCCTTCATTGAATTTTTTTATATTTTTGTTCAAATACTCTATTCCTTCAGGCGAAAATGCCAAATCGGAATTATATGACATTTCACCTTTGCTATTCAATTCTTTAAATTTTTCTTGTTTTAAGTAATTACTGAGGATTTTTTGAATGCCAGTATCAGTAATTTTTTCGATTTTACTTAAGGTAAAAGTTTTATCAACAGTTTTACGTGTAGCTGTGGTAATGTTTCCCTTTTTAGTTCCTACCCAAGCTAAGTTTACAATCCCAGATACTGTTTCTTCGTGCATTGGCTTTCTAATCGCCCAATTATTGCCTTTGGTTTGTTTTACCAATATTTTTTTAAGTTGTCCATCCTTTTCAATCCATTGCCATGTTTTGTTATTTGTCTTATTGATGACTCTAGTATTCTGTTTAAAACTAATAATGGTTTTTTCTAATACAGATTTAGCTTCAGTCGGGAAGTTGTTCCAAGGAAGTTGAAAATATTTTGTATAATGCCCATTCTCATTCTTTATTAATAGCGAATCCCGTAATCCATAATTCTTATTTTCAGCATTTAAAGCATTCAAATAATTGGTATGTTTCTTCGTGCAACATGCAATGACTAATGCATCTAAAGCATGATGCCTATGGTCTATTCGCTTTTTACTAAATCCTTTTGAGATTTCGTCTGGTACTTGGGTTCTAAATGCATTTATTTTCTCATCCCAATATCCAAAGCCATCAGAATTAGTTATTGCATTTAAACGCTGGAATCTTGGTGCGACCAACTCATTCCATTTATCATTCAATCCCCAATCTTGCCTTAATTTTGAAGTAATAGCACCTGTTACCGGCACTATGTGTTTAGACGTCGCTTCCTGTTCGTTCTCTTCTCTTACCAAATTACCCAATAAACCTTTGATTAATTTGCTTATGTACCTACTATCATTTAATTGTCGTTGTATAAACCCTTCGGGAATGTCCTCACTTAATAATTTTTTAAGTTTGGGTTTATTCTTTTTAAAATATTGATTACAATGGTTTTCATATTGCTCTAATGTAAAGACCTCAACCGTTTTACCTGCTCCTAAATCAACTTTTTCTGTTCCATGGTTTCTAATAAACTCATAGGCAGTTTGGTTGTCTTTTAATTGATTTACCTCACTTTCGCAAATTATTTTATTGCTTAAAGAATCATCAAAATAACGGGATTGAGGAATAACATGTTCAATTTGGTAGTCTGTAGTAAACAATCTACTCATAGGGATGGTTTTTCCCGTGTAAGGAGAAATATAACCTTGTTCTAACCACAATTTATATTTTGTGATGTCTCTTTTTGTTGGAGAATTGTTTTTTCTTATTTTTTCAATGGTATCATCAACCGTTTCTAAACTTTGATAAATGCCTTCTTCGTAAATTTTTAAAATTTCTTGCTGACTTGGTGAATATGGTTTTACTTCTGCAACACCTTCGTTTTGTAATTCCTTTAGTATTTCTTTGATTCTATGGTTGGTGTTTTCATTTTCGGTAACTCTTTTAGTCAATGACTCTCTTGCTTTGGCAGGGTTTTTCATTTCCCGTCCTAATTCCACATGAATTTCATCAAAGAAATTTTCTTCGCCTTTTCCATAATGTTGCCAAATATCCCTTACTGTCCTTAAGGTTTCTGTAACCACTTGTTCTACAATTGGATTACGCAAACTATGTTGTTTAAACGCATTCAAATACTTGTTTATATCCTCTAGCGTTTTCCAACGTGTTATGTTATTTGCTTCGGAATGACGGTTATATACTAAATAACACGCTTGATATGTATTAAGGCCTTGTAAAGGGTTTTTATCTTTAAAATCTATAAAACTTTTTAATAATTGTTTTGGTATATCATCATCTGCAACACTTTTATCAATTTTATTTATATCAAAATCAATGGTTTTTAATCGTTCTATTATATCGAAAATTCTATTTTTAACTTCTTGCTTTATTGCAAATTCATTCCAATATTTACCCATACGCATTAAAGGCAATATCTTTTTAATGGCTTTTTCTGAATACGCTGCATAATCATTTTTAAATGGCGGAAATCTTTTAAAATTTTCAACAAATGATTCTACATCTATACTGTTTTTGATTGAAAAATTCCTAATAGCTTGCTCATATTCATTTTTATCTTTTACCGAATAGATAATATGCCAAAGTTTGAGTTCGCTTTCTATAGTTAAAAATGTATCAACATCAATATTTTTAACTTTTTTTAATCTCGATATAAATTGAGCTTTAGTCTCATTGCAAGGGTATTTTTTATCTTCTACATAATTCCAACGATAATTGTCTTTCTGTTTTTTATCTATTAATTTTTTATCGACAAAAAACTGAATGATTTGTTTTTGCTCGACCTCCTTTTTTGTATTTAAAAAATCGAACAACTCTACCCAATCTTCTTGGGTCTGCAAAAGGTCGGTTGTAATTTCTTGATCTATCAAATTTCCGTTTTCATCTTCTTTTTGATAGATTTTTAGGTTTTTTAGAAATTGCCATAATCTAAATTCCTGAAATAGAGGATGTGATTTTGAAATACCTTTTAAAGGTTCTTTGTGCCAAATTTCCTTTTCTTCATTAGTAACCTTATCAATTATCTTTTTCTTAAATGACCTTGTTTCGTATTGACATCCAGAAATAGTAGATTTTTTACTTTTCAAAGGTCTTTGGTAAAAAATAATATCATCTGTAAACAAATACTCAAAATCTTTGTTTTTAATATTCTGTTGATGTGCTTCGTTTCTTGGATATAGCTCTTGAACACACAAGTCGTACAACACTTCATTTTGTAATTCTGGATGGTGTTTTATTTGTTCTTTTATTATTTTCTTAAATTCTTCTTTATAAAACTTTCTTTCAATTGTTTTTACAAGTTTTCCCCGTATTTTCTGTTTTGGACTTTGCAAAAGGGCTCCATAAATATATTGCCCAACCGTTTTGTTTGAATTATCTATATCTTGTTCTGTTTTCTTTTTAATGGCAATCCAATCCTCTTCTGAATTTACAGCTTTATATGTCCTTTTAATACTACCATCTTTCATTGTAGATGTTGTTACTATAAATTCTTTGCTTTTTCCTATCCATTTTTCAGTTTTCACAACTTGTTTATCGTACTTCCACCCATTAGAGAAAAAAACATCATATAACTTCTCTCCACCTTTTTTAATTGTTTCCCCTGAGTCAATAACCTTTTCTACATTTAACGAAAAGTATTCTTTTGTTTTATCTGAAGACAACTCCTCTTCTTCTCCTCTTAATTGATAATATCCTCTTTTTTGATTAAAGTTGATAATAATCCACGCTAACTCTTCTTTCTGTATTTTTTGGGATAGTGCTTTTTTTCGTAGATAATAAATTGTCCAGTCATAAGGAATTTTAGTTTCCTCTCCATTTTTTTTATTATAAAATATATATGGTTGGCTCAACTTAAATTCTTCAACCATTTCGTTAAATGAATCCATAAAAACAAACTCATGTTTTCCTTTTTTATTTTTACGATAGTTAAGTTTCACTTCTGAATCACCTTTAAACTGACCTAATCTCTTTTCAAAATCAATGGAATTCGCATAATGTCTTGGCAAAAAATCTAAAATATTTAAAACTCTATGCAAGCGTTCTCTGCGTAACAAATTTCGCTGAATTAATCTTCGAACTCCCCTATAACCTGTACGTTCAGCCGTTTGAGATATTGAAACTCCAGAATCAAATTTCCCTAGTACATCTTGACTCATTGGTATTATGCGACTGCCTAAACCTTTTATTAAGCCTTCTTTTTTTGAAAAATCATTTTCAACCAATGCCCAACCAATACTGTTTGTCCCTAAATCCAGTCCTAATATTTTTTTCATATTTTTAAATATTTCACAATATATAATGATGATTTACAATTTCTTTATGGTAAACCGTAACCTCTTTTAATTATTTTATTATATATTAGCTATACAATTTTGAAAGCAATTCACAATAAGGATTATTCCGTTGTGAAAACATTTAAGCCGCCTCGACTTCTAATTCGGGGCATTTTTATTTAAAAACTTTAAACGGATTTTTGTGTTTAATACAGAAAATCAATTTTTTAAAATAACTCAGTCGATGTAAAATTCATATAAAGCAATATTAAATAATCTAATCGAATTCCTAAAACAACTGAAGCTAAAAATGCTCTGACAATTTAAGTACTCAATATTATATAAATAAAACCAAACTCAAAATTGTGTATCATCATTACGCTTCATTATACTTGAATGGTATAAATAGACATAATAATCAAAAACCTTATCCATAACTATAGAATTTATAACTTAAGCCGTTTATTTTATACCACTAATGCTGGTAGCATTTACCGCTAGTACTCTTTGCCATTCGCTTACAACGTGCCCCTGATTTTGTTTTACCCAAACATTGAGTAGAAGTTGTGTTTCTGTTTGTGGTTGTTAGTGAGTTTTCCGATGATATTGATTGAGAATCACTAACTTCTTTTCTGGGTTTACAAACTGAACAAGCATCAAAACCACGTTCAATAGCTTTCTCGTAGGTGATTTCTTTTTTTGAGTTTTTTAAAAAATGACAAGTTTCTTTATGATATTTTGTGCCTGTTTTTGTGACATAAACATTCTGCGCAGGCATATCACAAGCATACGAAAGACAAAAAATGAATATGACAACTTTTATAAAGTTCATTTTTGGATTACTGTTTTCTCTTCTTTTTTGAACTACGCCAATCCCATGGGGCGATAGGGCTCGGCTCTTGCCAGAGTCCAATCTTTTTTCGTTTTGCCTCATCTTCTAATGTTTGTAATGTTTCATCTTTAGAATATTTTAAATAATGCCAGGCCAAACCATATTTTACTAATTCATGACATAAACTCAAAGAGTCGTTATAGATGACATTACTAATATAACGATTATATCGATCTGTTTTTAAAATTTTTATAGTCACTGTTTTTCCAAAAATTGCATCAGAGGTAAACTGCTTGGCCTTTTCGGAGAATGGCTGTTTTTTTTCTGGGCAGTCTATGTTTGCTAATCTCACATTCACAGTAGTTGAATCACTTTTTAATAGTTTAAAGGTGTCACCATCCATGATGCCAACTACTTTTCCCGTAAGTGTTTGGGAATTGGAAAGAAATGTGATTAATAAAGTAAAGCAACAAATGGTTTTTCTGAAATACTTCATTCTTACATTACTTTTTCAGCTAAATATTGTTGGACTTCGTAAACATTAATGCTTTTATTAAACTTTTTGCTAACCGTAGGAATGTTTTCACTTGAAATCCAAATCTTCAACTCTGCATCCAGATCAAAAGTTCCAGAAGTCTCAAGTGAAAATCTTGATATACTTTTATATGGCATTGACTTATACTCAATTTTTGAACCAGTAAGCCCTTGGACATCGATAAGGATTAAACGTTTATTAGTAAACATAAATACATCTCTAAATAAGGCAAACCCAAGCTCAATTTGTTCATTCGATATGAGAAGTCTTCCATATTTTTCTTTTAACTTTTCAGTAGAAACTTCACTAGCATTTCCTAATAATTTATTGAATAAACTCATAGTTTTTAATGTTTTTCAATATAAGAATCATCCTTATAGATACTTGCACAATAACCTCCACAGGTAGCTAACTTATTTTCTTCCGTGGCATTTTTCCAATCAGTAATTTTAGACTTATGTAAAACACCTCCTTGATACCGTTGATTTACGGACTTTAATGTTTCACTTTTACAAGAAGTAATTGTCAAAATTGAGCTTATAAGCACAAAGAATATTAAAATTAGCAAGCAACCCTTGTTTTTCGATTTACTATATGTTCTCCTATAGGTAATACCCGGAATTCCAGTTCTAACTGAATATCCTTTTGAACTTAAAGAGCCTCTTTTAGTTCTGTAACTTGGCGTGATGCCCGACTTACTCACATTCACTCCCAATCCTTTACCTAAATTAATACGCTTATTGAATCTTAATCCCATATCTACTAAATTTTAAGTATGAAGTCTGATATCACTTTTTCTATACTTGATGGAAGATCAGCGTTTTTGACTTTGTATCTTTTCACGCCCATTTCCTCAAGCCAATTACTCCAATAAGTTTCAATAATGTCTTGTGAATACGGATTGTTTTCATTTTGATTTGAAATTCCTATAACCAACACCTCCAAATCTGATAAGTCAGCAGTTGCTGGAATAAAACCTAAATCTCTTTTTCTCAATTCATCTTCCCAATTTGCCGTATTCAATTTCAATTGATCTAAACTCTTGGGTGTTAAATACGAAGTTCTGTTTTTATCATTCATAATTGAACCTTCATAATACATATATCCATCGGTTAAAATGACCAATATGTTCCGATGACATTCATCAATACAATAATCTTTAACATTATCTTTAAAAAATCGCCAAATATCAGAGCCAGGGTAGTTTTTAGCTATTTCTGCATCATCAATTGCTAATTCATACAATTCTGAAGGTTTTTCAGCATAAAGACCTAGTGTTTGTTCTATGTATGGTTTTGGTGTGTCTTTTGTAAATGAGATTTTTAATTTTTCGGCAATTTTATTAATCTTTTCATCAGAAGGTTCAGGATTAAAAAATAATTGCATTTTATCCTCTAAAAGAATCAGCTTTTTCTTTTTCACATGCTCTACAAATGTTTGGGATAAACTTGCTAAATAAGAAGAATCTTTTTCTCTAGTTTTAAGCTTTTCAATTCTATCTGACAAGTCTAGCAATACACTTATATTGAGATTGTTCTTTTTTTCTTTTAATATATATGATGGGCACCCCTCTGACTGTTCAGATGAATGTATTGGCTCTTCAATTAAAATTTCAGCCTCTTTCTTATCCTCTTTACAACTCATAATTAAGATAAAAACAATGGTAAAAATGCTTAAAGAAATACGTTTAGTAGCTTCCATAATTACAATGTTTTGGTATATACCTTGTTTTGGTAAGAATCGGTATCTAATTCTAAACTCTTAATGTGTTTGTTGTAAACCTCACGACATTCTAATAGAGCTTTATCTTGTTCCTCTCTTCCTAGTCGTAATTCTGCGGCAATATATTGCTGCCAACCTTGAAAATATTCTGTAGACAAAGCTTTGTAGTTCATTACCGGAAGTATAAAACCATCTATTATATTTTGAAGTACAGAAATACGCACTTTTAAATTTGACATCTCTTCTTCAATTTTATCAATAGTCTCATTGATTTTTTGCAACGTCTTTTCTTTTGAAAGAATCTCTTCTTTTTTGGATTGAATAAACGATTTGACTTTGTCTCTATCAGCATGTTCTTTCATTACAAAATCAAACACCAATCCCCAAACAATGTAGGATACGAACCCTGCAAAAATGATGACCCAAAAGCTTACACTTTGAGATGCAATTGCAATATTGAATGGTTCGCTATCAAAGGTTTTATTGAGATTGTATAATTTCTCATCAATGAGATAAGCCAAAATAGCATCAAACAGAAATGTAATTAAGTAGAGCATTGCTATTTTAAATTTGTTAGTAATTCCCTTTTTTTCCTGAAACATATGCACAAGATACCCTAGTCCAAAAAACACAAACGGAATGAATAAGATAAAGCCAAGCTCAAGAATTCCATCAGAATAAGCGTTTGTTAAAGCTTGTGGATAAAACATCCCTTCAACAAAACCATTACCAAGGTTAAATTCTCTAAAAAAAGCTGAATACGAAGTTGATATGTAGAAAATAAAAATGTAAATAGCCAAAGGAATTAGAAAACTTATCCCAATCCAAAATTTGGCTGAAGCTCTTTTGTCCACATCAATCAAATAGTCTTCTGGGTTGGTTCGGACTTTCCTACAATCCTGATTCAACTTTTCTATATCTTCATCAATCTTTTCAATTTTCTTTTCTATTTTTTCTAATTCTTCTGTTTTATTCAACAAAGCAGTCCTTTTCCCTTTTTGTTCAGAGATATATGGCTGCTTTAACTTTTCTTGTTCGTTAAAATTAATTTTGCAATCATTTTCAAATTTTTGATAAATGTTATCCAAGGAGGCCTCTAAATTTTGAGCAAGGCCCTGACAGGCTTTAGAGGTTATAAATCCATCCTCATGATATGTTTTCTTAGCTTTCTCAATTATCTGTGGAGGATCTAAAGTGTTAACTTTCCCATTTTGAGATGTCATTTCAGTAAGTCGTTTTAATAGTCCCATAATCATTATTCTTTAAGTTCCGCAAGAATTTCATTTTTAGGCTTGTGCTCTTTTGCACTTCTTAAAAGATATGCCGATAATTCATCAATATTTTCTTCTATAAAACCAAAAACTTTGATATATTTTTTAAGTGTTATCTCTTCGTCTATACTTACCACTTCGTCTGCCCATATCATCAATGCAAAATCATATAAATATTCTATTTTCATTTCTAAAGTTTGTGGGACTATAACATCTCCTGCGTACCCCGTTAAAATAGCATCAAGCTCTATTTTTGAAATAGCCCGTTCTTCAGCAAATTTGTACAATAATTGCATTTCTAAATGACTAAAATTTTCATCTGAAAGGGCAATTTGATATAACCTCAAAAAATGACTTTTTAATTCAGTATTAATATTTATTATTTCCATATTCTAAATTTGTTCTATTACATTTAGTAAATTTTATCTCTTTGAAATTCTTTGGTTTTATTATCTTTTTTCACTTCATCCTTCTCATTAGTTTTGTTAGAAATTAAAGACATTAGAAACACTATTCCTGATACAATATCTATTGGAATCCAATAGTCTTTTACATATAGATATATTGGAACAATTGGATTGAATAAAATTGCTATAAGTCCAAAAACAATAGTCCAACTCACGCTTTTATCTATAAACGAGTTAAGCACCAACAAAGCACCTATAAAAACAACAATTCTTAAAATCATATAAAACTCTATTGGAAGTTTGAAGATTGCGATGAAAAGCAAACTGGCACATATAATCGAAATTGGTTTGGTTTTGTATGTAAATGTTGATGTTTTCATATAACAAATACTTAACAACTGCATTCAGATCTTTCAACATAGGTTTTATTACCACTACTGTTATAATAATAGCAACCTCCTTGAGGTCCTAAATAAAGTGTGTTGCCATTATGTGTTCCACATTCAAAATCTGAATCATCACTACTTGAATCACATGATGCGATGTACAGGAGGCAACATAGAAAAATCAATATGTAAGCTTTTTTTTCATTTTAAAATTATGCATTATTTCTTCTTTTTAGGGGCCGCTTGAGACAAAGCACTACCTGCTGCTCTTTTACTATCTTTACTTGTTCTTTTATCTTTTAAAACTTTTGAAGCTGCTGATGCAACACTTTTACTTGTTTTTCTTTGTTTCGTCATAGTTATTGATTTTTACATCCATTTTTATCACAATTTATTGCTTCACTTGTATCTGTCCAATGGCTTGGATTTTCATTAGTATCAAAACCACAACCTGTAGTTCCTCCTTTTTGCCCTTTATGAACCTCTCCTGTTTGCAAATGTTTTACTGCCATAATATTTTCTTTTTAAATTAAAACTATTCAAACCTAACCCTATTAAAAAACAAAACCTTACGGGATTCCGTAAGGCATTTTTGTCTGACTTATAAATAACTAATGATTGTTAAGATTGATCATCAATATCTGCATTTGGAGCATTTATTCTAACCGATTCTATTCCATCTTTACATCCTTGTTTAGAAGAATAACCTTCACTTGTGGCTATGGTTTCTCCATTGCCCGCTTTTAAATTGAACATGAATTCTCCGTTAATTCTTTTTTTTATTACAAATTTTGCTTGTCCCATCGTTTCAAATTTATAAGATTAATATTATCCAAACTTAAAACTATCCTAAACCATTTCCTTACGGAAAACCATAAGCACAAAATACACACTAAAATAGTGTGTATTTCAACTTTCCCATAACAGTAACTAACAAATAACATACTTTGAGCAATATTATTATTATGGTTTATTATTTCCTTACTGTTTCCCTTACTATTTTAAATTAATCCCAAATCTTTAACAATTGCCACAAGATGTATAGCATTATTGGCCTTAAACTGTATTCGCAATCTATTAAGGCGCTTTTCTATAGAGCTTAAGCTATTTGGAGTGGTATTATTGTTTTTAAAAAGTCCACTGATTTCGTCTTGTGACAACCCATTTGCCAGTTGCTTAATAAGCTCAATATCATACTCTTCAATTTCTAAATCACTTTTTGGACTTAAGGCCTTAGAAACTTGGGGTGAAAGAAATTGCTTCTTTTCAAATACCGATTTAATAGCTTGAGATAATTCTACTGAGCCATTTCTGTCTTTACACACATAAGCATCGATTTGGTACTTATTGATTAAACTACGTACTTTCTGCAAGCGATTATCCATTGAATAAACAATAATAGGTGTTTCAGGATATTCTTCTTTAATAATTGCGATTAATCCTTCTCCAGATTCAATTTTGCATTCTCGATAATCTTTTTTAAATGACAAATCTGTAATGATTAAATCAAAGTTTTCATTCTCTAAATTGGCTTTTTTTACTTTTAAAAAGGCATCGTCACAATATTGAGCCATATATATGTTTTTTATTTCAAAATCATGTAAGACATTTAAAACACCATTATTAATATCATCATGATCATCAACAATTAAAACTTTTTTGAACATCATTATACCACCATTTTTACTTTAAATCCTTTACTGGCTTCAGACACAAAAATAATAGTTCCATTAATTGCTTTGATACGGTTTTCCACATTTTGTAAGCCTGTCCCTTTTTTGAATTCACAACCAACCCCATTATCACTATAATTAATTAAAATCTTATTTCTCTCTTTTTTAAGTATAAATAAAACAACAGATGACTTACTATGTTTTCTCATATTTATCAATAGTTCTTGTAACACTTTATAAATAGTTGTTCTTTTTATTTCTGAAACATTTTCCCATTTTATTTCGGTTATACCATTGACCATAATATTAGTTTCGTAATTGCTGTAACTCAAAATCAAATCATTTAAAACATCTTCAAAATCACATTCCATATCCAATAAACTATGCTCTTTAGAAATATCTCTTGTTTTATTATAAATACGCTCTAGATCATCTATATAATTATCATTTAAATGCTCTTCACTTTGTAGTTTGGTCATAAATTGAAACATATCATTTGCAACTTCATCATGTACTTTCTTTGAAATACGGGTTTCGGTATCATAGACGTCTTGAAGTTTGGCTTTTCTGTATTTTGATTTTAGAAGTAAATAAACAACTACTGCTAACGCAATAATTAGGCATAAAATGACCTGAAAAAATTGTCGATTTGCCTTTTCTTTTTGAGAATTTAATTCGCTTATTTGAGCTTGTCTTTTATACTGTGCAAAGTCAAACTTTTTTAGAGCAAATTTATTTTCGCTCAATTGTTTTCTCAAATTAATACTATCAATTAGTTTTTTGTATTCAACTACTTTTGGGTCATCATTTAATCGCATTTGGTATGATAATGCATCTACTAAATAAGATGTACTATTAATAGATTTTGCTAAATCATATGCTTTAGAAGCGAAATATGAAGCTTCCTTTTTACTATTTCGCTCTAAATAGTATTCAGTCAAATGCTTATAGCTAGAATAAAGACCTTTAGTATCATTTTCTTCAATCCTAATCGTAAGTGCTTGATTCATTTTAACTAAGCCATCTGGGTCATTTATTTTGGATAGTGTAATACCTAAATTATCTAAAGCCCTAGCTAACTCTACCTTATTATTAAGCTTCTCGATGTTTTCATATGCCATAATTAGCTCATCAATAGCCAAATCAAATCGATTTAACTCCTTATATACAATGGATTTGTTATTGTGAACTATACTTTTTTGCTGAGGTGTTTGTGCTAACATTAAGACCTTATTATAGTAATTTAATGCATCATCATAGTTCAAAAGGCCCTTGGATATAATCCCTAAATGATTATAAAGCCCAATTCTCGCTTCAATGGTAGCTTCATTTGAACTCACTTCATTTAAAAGATTGAGAGCCTCTAATACAGTTGTTTCACTTTCATATGGAAATCCTAATGTGCTTTCAATACTTGCAATATATCTTAAACCGTAAATCGCTTTTAAAGTGTCTCTTTCAATTAAACTTTGCTCTTTATATTTTTTAAAAAAATTGTATGCTGAAATTAAGTCTTGATCATCTTCAGGGCTATTTATAGCATTATGATAATAATATAAACTATCAACAGCTTTTTGAGAATAGGCTTTTGAAACCCAAATAAACAAAATAGCCTTGACAATAAAACAAAAAAAGAGGAATGAAGTACTGTTAGTTTTCATTCCTCTAAAATAATAACTATTTATGAGTTATTGATTACATTATCCACCAATTGGCAATGGAGGTGGTGGAGGTGGTGGTGGAGGCAGGATTTCTCCTTCTTCACCACAACATGCTTGAGGAACATCAGAATTTTCTGTTATTGATGTTGGTGTACATGACACGAAATTGGCTCCAAGCAATAGAGCTACAAATACATATAAAAATTTTCTCATAATTTCTAAATTTTTCAAAAAGGGGTGACCGTCCAATTTTTCTATTCAGATAATCAACATCCCTTTTAAGGGTTAAAAAACTTTCATTTTTGGGAAGTGGAAAGTGTATTGCAATTGATCTATAATTACTTCCCAAGGCAACTACTTATCTATTACATTACGGTTTTCCGCAAGAATCAATTTCTTGTTTTTGTTATGTTTAGCTAATCACAACTTGACCTGATTCCATTGCGAATTTATGAGTGAATTTTGCTTATATTAGTTGTAAATTCCGGAGGTTCTTTAAATTCTACAACATTCCAAAAGATTCATGCTTTATAGAATGTTCCTATACGTTTATTAATGATTGACAAGAAAATAAAAAGATATAATAAGGAAATAAAAAGAAAGTACTTACAAGGTAATTCTCAATTTAGTGATCTATTATCAAATCCTACTGCTGCTTCGTTGAAGCGTGCATGTATTGAACTAATAAGTGATCAAAAAAAGTCAGATTTTGAAGTTGCCAAGCGATTTTTTGACTTTAAAGAAAATGGAAATTATATAAGAGAAATTGAGGGATTTGGTATAGGAAAATTTAAATCAATTACTAAATTCTTAAAAGGAGAATCTGAATATATTAAATCGCATGTAGCATTGGATTTGGTTGCTGCTTTAGTTAGTTATGAAAACAGACCTTACACTAAGTTCCTTAAGGAGTATGATTACACCACAAAAGAAGATAGAAAAGAAAAAATAGGAGATTTAAGTGTGTTGGAGATTTCAACAAATTTAGAAGGAGAAAAAAAAACCAATTCATACGGTAAAGAAAGTAACAAAGAGCAAAAAAAAAACTTCCCCCTAAAAAAAATCATACCTTTTATTGGGATAATAGTCATTTCAACTTCGGGATACTTTTTTTATGATTTGGATTTTGCTAACAGATATTTTGGAAATTGTATGGTTTGGAAAAATAACCATTATGAAAGAGTTAGTTGTTCGGGTGAACCCCTTGAGGTTCCATTTGACAAAATAACGATGCTAAATTTTAAGAAAATTGAAGTCTGTGATACTACTACATTTTTTAGAAACGACAAACCAATCGTTTGGTATGATAAAACTAATAATGTTTTAAGTTATTTTACTTACCCTAGGATTAATCCAGTTAATGGCAAAACCCTAAATCCTATAACTCAAAGAATAATTAATTCACATGTCAAACCATGTGATTCAATAAAAAGGATTAACCAATAACACTACTCAACTTAAACATAGGTAAATACATAGCGATAAGTATCACACCAACCAATATACCAACAAAAAGAATAATGAATGGCTCCATAAGTGTAGAAAGCATTTTAGATTGTTGTTGCACTTGAGTGTTGTATTGTTTATTTAGCCTGTCAAAAATATATTCTGTTTGATTAGTTTCTTCAGACACTTTTACTAAAGCAATCATCTTATCATCAAAAAAGTGATGTTGTGATAAACTTTGACTTAATGACTTCCCTTTTAAAATGTCTTGTTCTACTTGCTCTAAAGCATTTTGTAAAGGATAAAAATCTATCATTTGTTTTACCAATTGTATACTATTTACTACAGGAACTTTTGAAGCTGTAAGTAATGATACTGCTTGTGTAAATTGAGATAGATACACTGTTTTTACAAAATTGCCAATAAATGGAAGTCTTAAAATAAAATTATCTTTAATT
>NZ_BMIC01000006.1 GCF_014641635.1 Aquaticitalea lipolytica
TCCTGGTGATTTTACTTTTTATAAAGGAAATTTAATTTTCCCAAGTGGTAATAGAATTAAAAGCTTTGATTTTAATAATTTTTCTACAGCAGATATATTTTGTTTAGATTCTTCGAATATTTTAAATTGGGGAATTTCTAATTTATATACAGATTGTAATACTAATAGAGTGCTTATTTCTAATTCAAATAACGAAATAAGGGAATTAGATATTGAGAATGAAACTAGTGTTATATTGAATATTGATATTACAAATTTGGATGGTATAATTTATGGAATGGCTACAAGTAATGAATATTTAGCTTCAAATTGCAACTTTCAATTAGTAAATGCGTCGTGCACTCTCTCTATTGAAGAATTTAACTGGCTTAATTACAACATAATATATCCAAACCCCACAAAAGATATTATATATCTTAAAAGTAATATTAATAAGATAGAAATTTTTGATTTTTTTGGTAGAAAAATTATTGAGTTTAACTCGCCAAATGGTCAAATTGATTTAAGCGAGTTAAAAGATAGTATTTATCTATTAAGATTATATACAGATTTTGGTATTAAAACTGAAAAGTTAGTAAAAGAATAAAACCTTTAAAGTAAATAGAAAATTATTTTTAGTAAACGCTATTTTCTTTGTGAATAATAATAGTTATGAATTGTAGTGTGTTAAAAACTAATATTTTAACAATAATGACGCTGTTTTTTTCTTAACTTAACGTATTGTTTTTTCACTTCAAAAAAATATAAACAGATGAAAACAAATTACAGTTATAAAAGCTCAATATATATCCTCTTTTTATTCGTTTTTTTAAGCTCATCAACGTATAGCTTTGGCTTTTATCAAGATACATATAAAGAATTTAGAGGTGTTGTTGTAGATCGTGATTCAAAAGACCGATTAGCTTTTGCAACACTTTTTGTAAACGATACTCAAATAAGTACAATTACCAATACAGAAGGTGAATTTTTACTTAAAGTTCCGAATGAATTTCTAAACCGAAAAATAAGCATCTCCTTTTTGGGTTATCTTACTAAAGAAATTCCGTTGTCTGATTTAAATGGAGAAGACATTCAAATACTTTTAGACTTATCAGTTACTGAACTTTCTGAAGTAAGCATTGTTGCTCCAAAGGATGCACTTACATTAGTAAAAGCTGCTTTAGACAAAAAAGGCAATGAAAATTATTATAATGAAGAAAGCACAATGATTGCTTTTTACAGAGAAACTATAAAGAAACGTCGTAAAGACGCTTCGTTATCTGAAGCTGTTGTAGAAATTTACAAACAACCATATAAGTCTAATAAAATTGATGCCATTAAACTTATTAAAGCACGAAAAAGCACCAATTATAACCGATTAGACACGTTAGCCTTAAAACTGCAAGGAGGTCCTTTTACAACATTATATGCCGATTTTTTAAAGTATCCTGAATTTATTTTCACAGATACAAACCTTTCGGAATACGACTTTAGCTTTGATAAGTCTACCGAAATTAATAACAAAATGATTTATGTTGTAAGGTTTAAACAAAAACCAAACATTACCTATCCTTTGTATTATGGAAAACTTTATATTGATGCTGAAACTTTTGCTTTAACAAGTGCTATTTATAACCTAAATGTTGAAGATAAAGAACTAGCGTCACAAATGTTTGTTAGACGTAAACCAAAAAAAGCAACAGTTTACCCAACACAAGCAGCTTACAGAGTAGATTACCGAACTAAAAACGGTAAATGGTATTATGGTTATAGCAACATACAATTGGTGTTTAAAGTCGATTGGCAAGGTAGATTATTTAATAGTGTATATAGTTTAAATAGCGAAATGGCTATAACAGATTTAAGCAAAGATTTTAAAGATAAACCAAGACCAAGCGAAAGTCTACGACCAACAATTATTTTAAGCGATGAAGCTTCAGGATTTTCCGATCCAGATTTTTGGGGAGAATACAACATTATAGAACCCGAAAAATCTATAGAATCTGCAATACAAAAAATTAATAAGCAATTAAAAAAATCGTAATACAACAACGATAACATTTTCTAAAGGCTCTAATTTTTTTAGAGCCTTTTATTTTAAACAGAATCTTATCTTTACAAAAAACACATTATGCTAGGTTTAAAATTAGAAACAGATCCACGTTGGGTAACAATAGTAGAGTCTAATATTGAAGAAATTTTAACAGACCATGCTTGGTGTGAACAAAAAGCAGCTACAAATGCGATAACTATTATTACACTCAACTCTGAGCATGAAGATTTGGTAACCGATTTATTGGCATTAGCAAAAGAAGAGCTCGAGCATTTTCAAATGGTACACGAGATTATAAAAAAACGAGGTTACAAACTAGGTAGAGAGCGTAAAGATAGTTATGTAAACGAGCTTTATAAGTTTATGAATAAAGGCGGAACACGAGTGCAATGTATGGTAGATAGGCTTTTGTTTTCTGCAATGATAGAAGCCAGAAGTTGCGAGCGTTTTAAACTATTATCTGAACGTATAAACGATGAAGAACTCTCAAAATTTTATCGTGATTTAATGATTAGTGAAGCAGGGCATTACACCACATTTATAGGCTTTGCTCGTAAATATGGGCAAGATGTAGATGTTGAAAAACGCTGGAAAGAACTCATTGCTTTTGAAGGCGAACTCATTAAAAAATATGGAAAAACAGAAACCATACATGGTTAATAATTAGCTATTTGGCTTTTTCATTAAAAATACCGAACTTCGTAAAGCTCCAAATTTAAATATTAAAACTAAATATTTAAATTATGAGATCTTTAAAAAATTATATTAGAAAAGTAATCCCTAGCCTATTATTCGTTTACATTTTACCTTTATTCTTTATAATACAATCTTGTAAAACTGATAAAGAACAAACAAAAACTAAGATTATTGAAGTGAAAAATGAAAACGTTATTGAAATAATAACTGAGAATATGGATTTTCAGATGCCTGATACAATTCCTTCTGGATGGAACACATTTCGTTACAAAAACTTATCACCTCAAACTCATTTTTTCCTTATAGATAAATATCCTGAAGGAAAAACATCAAAAGATGCTGAAGAACTAGTAGCACCTGTATTTGAAAGTGCTATGAAATTAATTACTAAAGGGGAAACTGAAAAAGGTTATGCAGAGTTCGCTAATCTTCCTGAGTGGTTTAATGAAGTAGTATTTGTAGGGGGTTCAGGGCTACTATCACCTAATCAAGTGGGAGAAACTACACTTAATTTAAAACCTGGCAAATATGTGATTGAATGCTATGTAAAAATGAGCAATGGAATGTTTCATACTTCAATGGGAATGACTAAGGATATTGTTGTAACAACAACTGATTCAGGAAATAAAGCTCTAAAATCTGATATAGATATTACCATTTCAAGTACTGATGGAATTGTATTTAATGACTCTATAACTTCTGGGAAGCACATTTTTTCTGTCTATTATAAAGATCAAACAGTACATGAAAATTTTGTTGGTCATGATATAAATCTTGTTAAACTAGATGAAAATGCAAATTTAAAAGACTTAGAGAGTTGGATGAATTGGGCTAATCCAAAAGGATTAATTGAACCAGCTCCTCTTTACATCACTTTTTTAGGTGGAGTTAACGATTTGCCAGAAGGAGACATTGGCTATTTTTCTGTGAATCTTGAAATAGGTAATTATGTGTTAATTTCTGAAGTACCAAATTCATTAAGTAAAAATATGCTAAAAACCTTTGTTGTATCACAATAGTCTATTTGAAAAATAATTAGTTAAAACTAAAGCTGTATGATTATTAGTTTTGATTAAAAACTATTTCACAACCTCAGCATACAAATCAAAATCTGCAGCTTCTGTAATTTTTACAGTTGTAAATTCGCCTGTTTTTAAATAGCATTTTGTAGCATCAATAAGTACTTCGTTATCCACATCTGGTGAGTCAAACTCTGTACGTCCAACAAAATAATTACCTTCTTTTCGGTCGATAACCACTTTAAATTCTTGACCTATTTTAGTTTGGTTGAGTTCCCAAGAAATTTGAGATTGTATTTCCATAATCTCATTGGCACGTTCTTGTTTTACATCTTCTGGCACATCATCTTCTAAATTGTAAGCATGTGTGTTTTCTTCATGGCTATACGTAAAGCAACCTAAACGCTCAAAACGCATCTCTTTAACCCATTCTTTAAGGGTTTGGTAATCTTCTTCAGTTTCTCCAGGATAACCAACAATAAGCGTGGTACGAATGGTCATATTTGGTACTGCTTTTCTAAACTCTTTAAGCAGTTTTGTGGTTTTCTCTTTGGTAGTACCACGACGCATACTTTTAAGAATACTATCAGAAATATGTTGTAACGGAATATCTAAATAATTACAGATTTTTGGCTCTCTGTTCATCACATCTAATACATCCATTGGAAAACCTGTTGGAAATGCATAATGCAAACGTATCCACTCAATACCATCAACTTTTACAAGCGCTTCAAGTAATTCGGCTAGATTGCGTTTTTTGTATAAATCAAGACCATAATAGGTTAAATCTTGAGCAATTAAAATCAATTCTTTTACACCTTTAGCAGCTAATTTTTCAGCTTCAATAACAATCTCTTCAATAGGTGTCGATTTGTGTTTTCCGCGCATTAAAGGAATAGCACAAAAACTACAAGGTCTGTCGCAACCTTCAGCAATTTTAAGATATGCGTAATTTTTTGGTGTTGTTGTTAAACGTTCACCTATTAATTCGTGTTTATAATCTGCTCCTAAAGCTTTTAATAATAAAGGCAACTCTGTAGTACCAAAATACTCATCAACATTAGGAATTTCTTTCTGTAAATCTGGTTTGTAACGTTCACTTAAACATCCTGTTACAAAAACTTTATCAACTTCACCATCTTCCTTTTTTTGCATAAACTCTAAAATGGTATTCACACTCTCTTCTTTGGCATTATTTATAAAACCACAGGTGTTAATTACCACAATATTTCCTTCTTCCTCATGCACAACATCTTTGCCACTGGCTTTAAGTTGTCCCATAAGTACTTCACTATCATACACATTTTTGCTACATCCTAATGTAACAACATTAATTTTATTCTTTTTTAGAGATTTTGTTCTCATTTCAAAAATTTTAGTGTGCAAAGATACAACATCTTTAAACCTTTTATATATTTAACAGTCTTAAATAAAAACTACTCATGAAAACTTCATACCTACTTTATGCTGTTTTACTTATTTTTTTGACGAGTTGCTCCTCTTCAGACACACCAACTGATACTGACCCAACTCCTGAAGCGACTTACTTTCCGCCTCTTAATTCTGAAACTTGGGAAACCGTTTCTCCTTCTGATTTAGGATGGAATCAAAGCCAATTACAGCCACTTTTAGATTATTTAGCGCTTAAAAACACTAAAGGATTTATCATATTACACAACGGAAAAATTGTTGTTGAAAGCTATATGAATGGTCACTCATCAACATCACCTTGGTATTGGGCAAGTGCAGGAAAAACATTAACAACAGCTGTATCTGGAATAGCACAAGATGAAGGATTGATTAATATTAACAGTAAAGTTTCTGACTATTTAGGAACTGGTTGGACAAGTGCTCCTTTAACAAAAGAGAATTTAATTACTTGCAAAAACTTACTCTCGATGAATTCTGGTTTAGATGATACGTTAGGTGACGATGTATCGCCTGCTAACCTACAATATGTAGCTGATGCAGGAACGCGTTGGGCTTACCATAATGTATATGTAAAAATGCAAGATGTCGTTGCACAAACTAGCAATCAAACTTGGAGTACGTATTTTAATACCAAGTTAAGAGATAGAATTGGTATGAGTGGCAGTTGGATTCCTGTAGGAGATTTAAGTGTGTATTGGAGTAATACTCGTAGTATGGCTCGTTTTGGATTGATGATTTATGCCAAAGGGAAATGGGAAAACACTCAAATAGTTCCTGAAGCGTTTTTAAATGAGGCAACAAATACTTCACAGAGTATTAATCTTGCTTATGGTTATTTGTGGTGGTTAAATGGGAAATCGACTTTTCATTTACCACAAACACAATTTGAATTTAGTGGAAGTCTTATTCCTAATGCACCAAATGATATGTATGCTGCTTTAGGTAAAAACGACCAAAAAATTTATGTGGTTCCTAGTAAGAAATTAGTTGTTATACGAATGGGTGAAGTAGCTAACCCAGAAAACCCAACATTTGGATTATCTGGATTTGATGATGAATTATGGCAAAAAATTAATGCCTTAACTAATTAGTTATAGTTTTTTGGTGCAACTCTCTTTTTTGTAGCTTGCTCATAATCATAAGCCCAACCTAACAATTCCATTTCAGAGAGAGGCTCACTTATAAACGTTAATCCTCTTGGAGCGCCTTTTTCATTATAACCCATTGGTACAGTAATAGCAGGATATTCTGCCACTGCAGCAAAGCCTGCGTGATAATTATTTATAGATAAGAAACCATCTAAATTGTGTGCTTTTGTTGGTGTATCAAAAAACAGTTTTCCGTTAGTTTTTAAGGTGTTTTTTATAGCGTCAAACTCTTCATCTGTAGCATTATCAGCTACAATACCTTCAAAAAGTTTTTGTCCATAAGGCATTGTGTTTATTGAATCTTTTTTGTTAAACTCAATCACATCTTGCACAGATTTTACCATTAAAGATTTATCGGCTGAAGCAGATAAATACACTGGCAAATCATTTTTCATATCTAAATTAAGTAGTCTTAAAAAATCAGGAAGCTCTACTTTTTCTTCTTCAATTTCAACAATAATTGCGCCTTTTAATTTTAAGTCTTCAATTGCTCTAACATATAGAGAATCTTCCATTAAACGTTTGAAAGTTCCAAAGCGTTTGCCTTTAACACTAAAATCTTTAAACCCTTCATCAAAAGCAAGACTTCTTTTAAGCTGTATAGATTTAAAATCGTTTGCATCATAACCAAACATAGCTTCTAACATAATAGCATTGTCAGTTACATTTTTAGTCATTGGTCCTGGAGTATCTAAAGTTGAAGAAATTGGCACAATACCACTTCTACTTAACAAACCAATAGTTGGTTTTAGTCCTACAATTGAGTTTTGACTCGAAGGTGATAAAATAGAACCTGACGTTTCGCTACCAACAGCTGCCACACAAAAGTTTGAAGATACTGCTACTCCACTACCAGAACTCGAACCTCCTGTATCAATAATTTTACGACCATAAGGGTTTAAGGTTTGGCCACCAATAGCACTATAACCACTTGGGCAATCACCACAGAAAAAATAAGCCCATTCGCTTAAATTAGCTTTCCCTAAAATGACTGCTCCTCTATCTTTTAATCGTTGAACAATAAACGCATCGTCCGTTTTGTTATCCTTTAATGCAACAGCTCCTGCAGTAGTTGACATTGCTGACGTATTGATGTTGTCTTTTAGTAAAATTGGCATTCCGAAGATGTGATGCTTAAGCATTTTATTTTTTAAATCGATATCTTTTTGTTTTGCCTCCTCTATAACATTAGGATTTAAGGCAATAACAGAGTTTAATGATAAATCGTTTTCTCTATCAAATTTTCTGATACGATAGAGATAGAATTTAGTTAAATTCTCATACGATAATTTACCATCTCGTATATGCTTTTGAAGTGTTGGAATATCTTGTTCTAAAATAAGGGGTTTTAAATTTTCATAGGTGCTTTCAGTAAAACTTTCTAAAGCTGTATTGAAAGGCATCCATAAATCAGATGAATTGATGTGCTTTGAATCTAAAACCTTAAATTCTCTGAAGTCTTTAGTAGATATAGCACTAATATCTGTTGACGATTTTTTGTCGTCCTCTGTTTTAGATTCAGAGTTTTTACAGGAAAAAATTAAGAGAAAAGTGAAAATAAATAGAAATGACTTCATGATTAATATTTTTATTAAAAATACTAAAAATAGAACACTTATATAGTATTGTGTTAGCTTCTCGATACAATTTTTAAACACTAGCGTTTTAAAAACCAATCGAAGTGACGAAGTTTTACTTGAAGAATGAATCTACAAATTCAAATTTATTAAAAACCTGAAGGTCGTCAATACCTTCACCTACTCCAATATATTTTACAGGAATTTGAAATTGATCAGAAATACCAATCACCACACCACCTTTTGCTGTTCCGTCTAGTTTTGTTACAGCCAAAGAAGTGACTTCAGTAGCAGCTGTAAACTGTTTTGCTTGCTCAAAAGCGTTCTGACCAGTTGAACCATCTAAAACTA
Source organism: Aquaticitalea lipolytica (assembly GCF_014641635.1). Classification (GTDB taxonomy): domain Bacteria; phylum Bacteroidota; class Bacteroidia; order Flavobacteriales; family Flavobacteriaceae; genus Aquaticitalea; species Aquaticitalea lipolytica. The sequence continues at coordinate 8,255 of NZ_BMIC01000006.1, forward strand.
GTAACACATCGTGAGGCGCATCGTCTACAACTTTTTGCATAACGCGTTTTACTTTAGTTAACTCGTTCATTAAATTAACTTTATTGTGCAAACGACCAGCAGTATCAATAATAACCACATCAGCATCTTGAGTAACAGCACTTTTTAAGGTATCAAAAGCTACAGAAGCAGGATCGCTTCCCATGTCTTGTCGTACCATTGGTACATCTACTCTATCAGCCCAAACTTGTAATTGGTCTATCGCTGCAGCTCTAAAAGTATCTGCTGCACCTAAAACAACTTTTAAGCCTTGCTTTTTAAATTGTGATGCTAATTTACCAATGGTTGTTGTTTTACCAACACCATTAACACCAACAACCATTATTACATATGGTTTTTTATCTTTTGGAATTGTAAACTCGGTAGCATTACCACTATCAATTTCTGATAATAATCCTGCTATTTCTTCGCGAAGAATTTGATTTAACTCAGATGTTCCAAGGTATTTGTCTTTAGCAACACGCTCTTCAATACGCTTAATAACTTTTAATGTTGTATTAACACCAACATCACTAGATACAAGTATTTCTTCAAGATTATCAAGAACCTCATCATCAACTTTAGACTTTCCAGCTACAGCTTTATTAAGCTTTGTAAAGAAAGTTGTTTTAGATTTCTCTAACCCTTTATCTAATGTTTCTTTTTTTTCTGAAGAAAATATTTTTTTAAAAAAACTCATGGTATTACTAATTTGTGAAGCTAAATCAACAATTAAGCCTAATTATAAAGTCTGCTAATTTGTCACTTTTCGGCTCAAATATAGCCATAAAAAAACTGCTTTCAAATGAAAGCAGTTGTAAAAAAATATATAGATTATATTTAGTTTTTCTTTAAAAACTCGTCCACAAACTCTGGTGCCATTACTGACTCAACAAACATGTAAGCGCCTGTTTTTGGAGATTTAACCATTTTTATAGCTTTGGTTAATCTTTTAGATCCTGTTTGTAACGATGCTACTGATTTCTTTGCCATGACTTAATTATTTTATCTCTTTATGAACTGTCATACGCTTAAGGATAGGATTAAATTTTTTAATCTCCATTCTGTCTGGCGTATTCTTTTTATTCTTTGTTGTAATGTAACGAGAAGTTCCTGGTTGTCCAGATTCTTTATGCTCAGTACATTCTAATATTACTTGTATTCTATTACCTTTCTTTGCCATTTTACGTGTCTTTAACGCGTTATGCTATTATTTATATAATCCTTTAGCCTTAGCTTCTTTTAACGCAGCAGTAATACCAATTTTATTGATAGTTTTTAACGTTGAAGTTGCTATTTTTAAAGTTACCCATTTATCTTCTTCAGGAATATAAAAACGTTTTTTGATTAAATTCGCATCAAATTTACGTTTTGTTTTATTCATAGCGTGAGAAACATTGTTTCCAACCATCGCTTTTTTTCCAGTAAGTTCACAAACTCTTGACATTCTTTCTAACTTTAATTTATGTTGTTTAAAACAGTTTGCAAATTTAGTAAAACTTTATAATACCAGCAAACTAAAATTATCACTTTTTTAAAATTTCTTTTTGAAGCATTTCAAAAGCCTTGTTTACGGCTTTATTTATTACTTTAATTCGATGGTTTCCAAAATTAAAAACTTCGGAATAAACTTTGGTTTTTGTAGCAATAGCAATATATACAGTTCCTACCTCAGCATCTGCATCGCCTTTTGTTGGCCCTGCATTTCCTGTTGTTGCAATAGCATAATCGACATTAAATAGTTTTAAAACTGATGTTGCCATAGCCTCTGCAACCTGGCTACTAACAACTGAAAACTTATTAATTAGTGCTTCATCGACTTTTAAAACGTCAATTTTAGCTTCGGTAGCATAACTCACTACGCTACCTTTAAAATAATGTGATGCTCCAGTATTTGCAGTAATAGACTCTGCAATTTTTCCTCCAGTACAACTTTCGGCAGTAGCAATAGTTTTATTTAATCGTATTAATTGTTTACCTATTATTGCTTCAATAGATTCGTCTTCTTCAAAACCAACAAAAATGTCTTTAATTTGTGGCAACAATAAAGCAACTTGCTTTTCGATTTCAGCTTCTATCAAAGTTTTATCTGATGCTTTTGCCGTTAATCGTAATCTTACTTTTCCAAGACTTGGCAAATAGGCTAACTTTATAAATGATGGTAAATTATCTTCCCAGTCTTCAATTCTTGCAGCTAAGTTACTCTCGCCTAAACCATAGGTTAATATGGTTTTATGTTGTATAAATGGAAACTTGAATGCTTGTTGAAGTTTTGGAATAACTTCATTTTCTATCAATCCTTTCATCTCGTAAGGAACGCCTGGTAGTGAAATAAATACTTTTCTACCTTTTTCAATCCACATTCCTGGTGCACTTCCAAAAGTATTCATAAGCACTTTTGCTTTTGAAGGCACTAACGCTTGATCTAAATTAACCTGAGAAGGGACTTGATTGAAATTTTTCCATAGCAACTTGATATTTTCAGTAACATCATTATTTCTAACTAACGTGTCACTGAAATATTCAGCTATGGTTTTTTTGGTAATATCGTCTTTTGTTGGACCTAATCCACCTGTAACAATAATAATATCTGCATTGTCTTCTGCCTCTTTTAATGATTTGATAATATGCTCTTTATCATCTTGAACAGAAGTAATTTGATAAACAGATACACCTATTTTATTTAGTTGCTGTGCAATAAAAGCAGAGTTTGTATCTACAATTTGACCGATAAGAATTTCATCACCAATGGTAATTATTTCTGCTTGCATTAGATATCGAAATCATTTTTAATTTCTTCGGATGCATTCTCTACAGCTTTTAAAACCAATTCTAATTGTTTTGTAACATCAGTATTTTCATTGTTTTCAAATTTCCCCCAATCTTGAACGACTATTAAATCTTCCAATACACCAAGTTCAAATAAATCGATAGTTGGTTTCATTTTATGAGCTGCCTGATAAGTTGTGTAGTAATCGTTTTGAGCAACAGCATTTTTTAATCTCTCAGCATCTTCTGGCACTTCTTCTAAAAAAGCTTGAGCTAAAGCAACAACGAAATCTTCGTCGCCTCCAGCTAGTTCACGTACTCTAAATAATTTATAGTGTTTTTCCATTTATTTTATTGTTATTTTAAACACCTCTTGGTTTTCTATACTACCAATAAGTATATCGTTAGGTTCTACTCTACCAACTCCAGATGGTGTTCCTGTAAATATAATATCTCCTATCTTTAAAGTAAAATATTTTGATATATATTCGATAAGTTCATCAATTTTCCAAAGCATCAGCTTTGTATTGCCTTGTTGAACCAAAGTATTATTTTTTTGTAATGAGAAATTAATATCGTTTAAATTTTTGAAATTTGTTTTTGGCAGCCAATTACCAATTACAGCTGAACCATCAAAGGCTTTTGCTTTTTCCCAAGGTAATCCTTTGGCTTTCAACTCACTTTGCAAATCGCGTGCCGTAAAATCTATTCCTAATCCAATTTCATCGTAATATTTGTGAGCAAATTTTTTATCGATGTATTTACCAACTTTATTGATTTTAACCAAAATCTCAACTTCATGATGTATGTCGTTAGAAAAATCTGGAATAAAGAATGGTTGCTTTTTTAGCAAAATAGCAGTGTCTGGCTTTAAAAATACAACAGGATCTGTTGGCCTCTCGTTATCGAGTTCCTTTATATGATCTGTATAATTACGTCCTATGCAAATGAGTTTCATACTAATCTAATTTATTATTAAACGCTCTTAACTTTATAGCTGTTAGTACTTTTTTAGTATATAATGGGAAATCGGCATTTAGCAACCAGCCAAAGTAACCTGGCTCATCATTTAATACGTCTTCAACTCGTTTACCTTTATGTTTTCCGAATGAGAAACACTCTTCGCCTTTTTTATTATAAGTAATAAAACCAGCGAAATCAGCAAATTTTTTGCGCGAACTAAACTCTGCTAAAAACTTTGTGTCGTTTTCTAATTCATCATATTTTGCTAATTGCGCTTTTAAGACTTCAAAAGTAGCATTGGTGTCTGCTTCAGCACTATGTGCATCGTCTAAATTTTTATCGCAATAAAACTTATAAGCTGCTGACAATGTGCGTTGTTCCATTTTATGAAAAATAGTTTGCACATCTATAGATACTCTATTCTTCATATCGAAATCAACTTCAGCACGAAGCATTTCTTCTGCTAATAATGGAATATCGAATCTATCAGAATTAAAACCACCTAAATCGGAATCTTTAATAAGGTTATAAATATCTTTTGCAAGCTCTTTAAATGTAGGTTTATCTGCAACATCTGCATCAGAAATACCATGAATTGCTGTAACCTCTTTAGGGATTGGAATTGTTGGATTTACTAACCATGTATTGCGTTCTTCCTTGCCATCTGGATGTACTTTTAATATAGAGATTTCGACAATCCTGTCGTTAGTGATGTTTATACCAGTAGTTTCTAAATCAAAAAAACAAATGGGTTTAGTAAGGTTGAGATTCATTTATGCTATTTTACACAAAGGTAAATAGAATAAACAAAAAAGAACACTAGCTTTTTAAAAACCTATTGCCTTTATAAAAAAAATAGTCGACCTTCGTTTAACGTTTGATATAAAATATTAAAACAATTTCATATCACTATAGTTGTAAGTAATTTAACCTAAAAATGGATATAATCAACAAAACCAAAATTATTGTCCTGATAATATTTTCTCTTTCATTTCAATCGACATTAAGTCAAACAGATAAGGAAATGTATGAAATAGTTTCAGTTGTGGTGAATTATAATAATCCCGAATTGCCAATTGTTGACACTTTAAACCCAATTTCAATAAGGAGTAACTTCTTAATGAAACAAATCACAGAAAAAGTCACTCTAAACAGGAAACAGAAAAAGATTTTGAAAGGAAAGGTCGACAATAGTGGTGGATTAATTATTGACAAGACGAAACTTCCCAACTTTAAATTTTATCTGCATAGTGAAATCTCAAATATTTTTCAAAATTTGAGTGCTGATTCTGAAGCGATAAATCTATTAAATGAAAAAAAACCGTTTTATGTTTTTAGTAAACCAGTAATATTTCTTGAAATTAATATAGCATTTATTAATATGGACTTAATAGGTGGATTTGGAGCAATTTATATTCTTGAAAAAAAGAATGACAAGTGGATAATTAAAGATAGTATTGGGAAATGGTATTCATAATAAACTACGTACAACATTGGCTAGAGTTCATTGCGGCGGAATTCCTAAAAGTTTATATGGGCAACTTTACTATCTTTAAGTTTGGTGGAAAAGTCCTACGGACTATTTCCGCAACGAAACCATAGCCCTACCGTTAAACGAATCTTCAAAATATTACATAAAAAAAGCACAATTTTAAAATTGTGCTTCATGTTTTATTAGATTCCTGTCTACGCAGGAAGGGCAGCTATATCTCTCTGTTACTATCCCAAGCTTCTAAGTAATCTTTTACAGCTTTAACAAATTGTCCTCCAAGTGCACCATTTACTACTCTATGGTCGTAAGAATGCGATAAGAACATTCTGTAACGTATACCAATAAAATCGCCTTCTGGAGTTTCAACAACTGCTGGCACTTTTCTAATTGCGCCAAGAGCTAAAATACCAACTTGTGGCTGATTAATAATTGGAGTTCCCATAATACTACCAAAAGTACCAACATTAGTTACTGTATATGTTCCGCCTTGAATATCATCAGGTTTTAATTGGTTTAAACGCGCTCTGTTAGCAAGATCGTTTACTTTTTTAGTCATACCAACCAAGTTTAATTGGTCTGCATCTTTAATAACTGGAACAATTAAATTTCCATCTGCAAGAGCAGCTGCCATTCCTAAATTGATATGTTTCTTCTTAATTATTGAATCGCCTTGAACTGAAATATTCATCATAGGAAACTGCTTGATTGCTTTTGCAACCGCTTCCATAAATATTGGTGTAAACGTTAAGTTTTCTCCTTCGCGTTTTAAGAATTCATCTTTAACTTTATTTCTCCAGTTCCATATTTTAGTAACATCTGCTTCAATAAAACTTTGAACATGTGCCGAAGTTTGAACAGACTCTACCATGTGATGAGCAATTAATTTACCCATTCTAGACATTTCAATAATTTCGTCATCACCACTTGCAACAACTGGAGCTGCTTTAGTTTGCTCGGCTCCATTAGATTGTACTGTTGCAACTTTTGGAGCTTCAGTTTTTGGAGCTGCTACTTGTTGTTGAGCAGGTTTTGAGCTTCTATTATCTATATAAGCAAGAATATCATTTTTAGTAACACGTCCTTCTTTTCCTGTTCCTGGAAGTGTATCTAATTCTGCTTGAGTAATTCCTTCTTGCTTAGCAATATTTCTTACTAATGGTGAGTAAAATCGATCTTCTGATGATACTACAGTAGCAACTGATGTTTTTGCAGCTTCAACCGTTTGGGCAACTTGAGCTACTGAAGCACTTTCTGCAACAGCTTCTTGTTTTACTGCTTCAGCTTTTGGAGCAGATGTATCTACTGATGCTTTTGCATCGGTCTCTATAATTGCAATTGTTTGTCCAACTTGAACAACATCATCTACATTAAAAAGCATTTCAACTAAAACACCTTCTACTTCACTTGGCACTTCACTATCTACCTTATCTGTTGCAATTTCTAACACTGCTTCATCAGCTTCAATAGTGTCACCAACATTTTTTAACCATGATGTAATTGTTGCTTCTGCTACACTTTCTCCCATTTTAGGAAGTTTCAGTTCAAACTTTGCCATATTCTTATTGTAATGCTAAATTTTGTATTTGCTGTTGCAAAATTAGTGAAAAATGATGTAATACATTATAAAATGCTCACAATTTAAAAGTCTAAAAATAACCTTTTTGAAGTTAAATTATTTAAACCCTTAAGGTTTCAAACTCAATAGAATTGCTTTTAAGTTGTGATTCTAATTCTTTATTTGAGTTAATAATTATGTTCTTGTTAGATATTTTCATTAACGGTAAATCATCAATATGGTCAGTAATAAAAGTATCTATTTCAGTAAACTTATTACGTTTTAAAATGTGCATAACATTTATCTTCTTTGTTTCTCTAATGTTTTCAGAAAAATTGTGAAAATCTGCTTTTGGAAAGTCTGTTGCCGAACAAAAATGAAAATTATTTTCTCTTGAAATTATTTCAGCGTAACACAAAGGAGCTGCTGTGGCTAGGATTTTGGTATCATAATTACTGTTGCTAACCTCAGGAATTGTGTTTTTATATTTTGATATTTTATGAGCAAATTCTGAATAGTCAATATTTTGCTTGTCTTTGATATAACTTAGGATATAATATTTCATTTTAGAATGAGATATTAATCTGGCAATACGGAATTTAATAATCGTAACAATTTTTACCAGTAGAAATAATTCAAAATTTTTAATACAATGAATCAATAAAAACTTTAAAAAATGATGGAATGTATTTATTGAATATAAAGTACCATCTAAATCAACTACTAAAACTTTATGCTTCAAAATATTAATTTTTAAAATCTAGCGACCAAGGAAATCTCACTAGTATGTTTTTATAAAGATAGAAATCTGGTTTAATAATCGATTCGTTTAATGTCCAAGAAATAACTGCTATTTTAATTTTAGCCTTTGGAAATCGCCTTTTAATGTTTTCATTTACCACAAACATTGTTTTGCCAGAGTCAATTGCATCATCAATAATTAATATGGATTTAACTTCTTCTAATTGAGGAAAATTTAAATCTATATCTTGTTTTGCTAAATTATTTAAATCTAAAGATTGGATTGATTTTTTAACTTTATTAGATTCGATATGCCTTAGTTTATTCAGAATTGAATATGGCAACATTTTTAGAAGTGGAACAAAAAGCCTTTTATTTTTTTTTGATGTATTAGCCTTTTTAAGTTTAACAAATCCAAAAACATTTGCTTCAGTTTTTTTAGATGCTTTAATAGAGTCTAGCATAATCCCTCCACCTTGAAGAATTCCAATAACCATATCAGGATTAAAGTCAATTTTTTCGATTAACTCAATACATTTTTTATTAAAATGCTCCTCATTTAAAGTTATTACCTCCATTAAATAAAAACTATTTTTATGATTTTAAAGAAGACTCAAATGGTATTCTGTTCATAATACTTCTACCAAGTGTTACCTCATCTGTATATTCTAATTCATTGCCAACAGAAATACCTCTTGCAATAGTTGATGTTACTATATCACAATCTTGTATTTGTTTGAAGATATAAAAATTTGTTGTATCTCCTTCCATTGTTGAACTTAATGCGAATATAAGTTCCTTTATTTCGCCTTGTTTAACTTTATCTACTAAACTAGTTATATTTAAATCGTTTGGACCAACACCATCCATAGGAGAAATTTTACCTCCTAAAACATGATACAAACCTCTAAAAGAGCTTGTGTTTTCGATTGCCATTACATCTCTTACGTCTTCAACCACGCAAATAATGTCACTAGTTCTATGTGGATTGGCACATATTTCACAAAGCTGTGTATCACTTATATTATGGCAACTTTTACAAAACTTAATTTCGTTTCGCATATTTTGAAGAGCACTCGCTAATTGCATAGTTTGGTCGTTTGGCTGACGCAATAAATGCAACACCAAGCGTAATGCTGTGCGTTTACCAATTCCTGGTAATTGCGACATTTCGTTAACTGCTTTTTCGAGAAGCTTTGAAGAGAATTCCATATATGCGAAATTACTATATTTTATGAACTATTAATAGAATAAAAAAAGTCCAATACTAAAATTTAAGTATTGGACTTTTAAATTAATTTTTTTTGCGTTACTCAACAATAAGCTTTTTAGTTACTACACCAGTTTCATTATTAATTTTTACAAAATATAATCCTGAAGCATACTGAGATACATCTATCTTAAACGTACTGTTTAAAGTAGCACTTTTTGAATAGTACATTAACTTCCCTAAAGAGTTAAAAATCCTTATTGATACATCTTCATTTTTGCTCCAAGATATATTAACTTCTTTAGCTGCAGGGTTTGGATATAATGAAATATTATCTAGCTCAAATTCCCCAACACTTAAATTAGGATCAAATAAAGGCGATCTCCATAAGCCACGTCCATAGGTTGCAGCATAAATCTTATTTTCAACCGTATTAATTTCCAGCTCACTAATCTGAACATTTGGTAAATTATTACTAAAAGGTTTCCAACTATTACCTGTAGTGTTGTCTATATAATAAACACCATAATTCATTCCTAAATAAAGTCCATCATTCCCATTTGGAGACCAAGCTAAAGCTAATGCACTAAAGTTTGGCAAATCAAATCTGTATGATGTCCAACTTGTTCCTGCATTTGTAGAAACATATACTTTTTGTGTTCCACTAGTAGCAATAGCAATTTTATTATCATCTGTAGGATGCACTGCTATTGAGTTAATTGTCCCGATAAAACCAGTAACTTGACTCCAATTACCACCTGCTCCTCCTAAAAAAGTTCTATATAAATTACTTCCTCTTGCAGCATACATAGTAAAACTAGAAGATGGTGCGATCTTTAAATGATCTAGATTACTTCCAAAGTTTTGAGAAATTGCAGTCCATGAAGCGCCTCCATTTGTAGATTTGTAAACTTGATCATATCCAGAATAGATAACATCTTGTGTATTTGGGTCTTGCTCAAAAGGAGTTATCCAATTTCCTGATTTTCCATCAGGTTCGCTTAAACCAAAATATGAATTACCTCCATTAGTTGACTTATACAATGAACCATTTTGTGATGTTCCATAAAGAATATTATTATTGTTTTTATCAACAAACGACTCCATACCGTCAGCACCTAACCAGTCTCTCCAAGTTCCAGCAGTAGTATACACAGACGTTCCATTATCTTGAGCTCCTCCGCTCACAATAACAGGGCTTGATTGGCTAATTCCAATTTTATAGAATTGTCTAATACCTAGCCCAGCGGTTAAGTCAGTATAATATGAATTATTTACAACTGTTGGATTATTAGCTACATAAATTCCACCATCACTCCCTATATATAGTTTTGAACCTATATATTCCATTATATCAATATCAGCATGGCAATACCCAATGTTTCCCGATGCTGCTCCACCAGGTGTCCATTGAGAAGTTATACTAAAAGATATACCTCCATCAGTTGACCTCCAAGAGTTAATTCCAGCTATATGAACATCATTAACATTTGCAGGATTAACAGCAATATCCATATCTCTAGGAGCCTGACCTCTCCCAACATCTCCTGGATCTTCAGGGTTTGAGCTATAACCAAAATAATTTTTACCTGAATGATTAAGCATTAAAAAAGTACTACCACTATCTGACGATCTATAAAACCCTCCAAAAGCTCCACTATTAGCTTCTAAGACATAAACAACTGAAGGGTCATTATCTGACACTCCAATCATTTTTGGCCCACTATTAAATCCAGAAATGGTTGTAAAAGTAGCTCCTCCGTCTGTAGATTTATAAACCTGACTACCTGATGCATATATTGTGTTTGTATCACCTGGTTTAAACTCAACATCATAACCATTAGTTGCGCCTGAATCAATTAACGACCAAGTTGTACCACTAGTTGTAGATTTATAGATACCACCTCCTTGAACACTACAATACATTTTAGTTGTATTATTTGGATCAATAAGTATTTTATTTACAGTTCCTCCACCAGTTATAGAAATTAAACTCCAGGTTGAACCTGCATCTGTTGATCTAAAAATTGAACCATTAGTTGAACCCCAAAAATAAGTTGAAGAATTTGTTGGGTCAATTGCTAAAGCATATACGTTTAAATTAGAAAGATTATCGGTTAACACTGTCCATGTAGTACCACCATTTGTTGTTTTCCAAACTCCACCAGTATTTGCACCAACTATAATATGATTAATATTAGTTTTATCTACAGCTATTGATGTAATTCTACCAACTCCTGGATTCCAACCTGATGTAGCATTCCATGATGTTGGACCCAATTGCTCCCAATTACCAGTATCGGCAGCTGTAGACCTAGAATTAAAACCATTTTGATTTAAATAGTTATTATAATTCTGAAGTTCGTTATAATAAAACTCAGGTGTTTTCAGCATTCCATTTTCATCCATATTTCTAAGAGCGTTATACTCCCATCTTTTATACGGATTATATCCTTTTCCTCTTTCTGTTCCAACTGTAGCAAAATAAGCTTCAGCTTCAGCTTGAATTTCTTGTACTGTATAAGTTCCAACTTCAATCATTCTTAAATACTCTTGAGACCAAGAGTTTAAAGCAAAAAAGCATAAAACTAAAGTGATGTAAAAATTTCTCATGTAAGATTACTTAATGTTATTATTGTTTATAAAGATTTCAAAAATAGTACTTTTTTAATAGATTAATTACTAAATAATTAGCTTTTAACACCTATCTAATCTATATATGCTTTATGTTTTAATAAAAAAGAATCAGTTTGCAAAAAAGTGCAATACAGATTTTTGAATTGTTATTTTGTATATTTCGACTCTTAATAACAACATATGCAACCTATACACGTCCTACTTTTAATTGCAGTTTATTTTGGAATTTTAATTTTTATCTCATACCTCACAGGTAAAGAAGACAGTAACGATTCTTTTTTTAGAGCAAATAAATCATCTCCTTGGTTTTTAGTAGCCTTTGGGATGATTGGAGCGTCATTAAGTGGCGTCACTTTTATTTCTGTTCCTGGTGATGTGGGTAGCGGAATGTTTGGCTATATGCAAGTTGTTTTTGGCTATTTATTTGGCTATTTTGTTATTGCTTTTGTTTTAATGCCAATCTATTACAAACTTAACGTAACATCAATATATGAATATTTAGGCGATAGGTTTGGTATTGTAAGTCATAAAACAGGAGCATTATTCTTTTTTATATCTAGAGTTCTTGGCTCGGCTTTTAGGCTTTTTTTAGTTGCAAGTGTTTTACATGAATATGTTTTTAAACATTGGGCCTTCCCATTTCCTTTAACTGTTATTATCTCCGTAGCATTAATTTTACTATATACATTTAGAGGTGGTGTAAAAACAGTTGTTTGGACAGATACTATTCAAACTTTATTAATGTTAGTTGCTCTAATTGTAACCATTGTACTTATATATCAACAAATGGGTTGGGGATTAGGAGATTTTATTGGTAGCGATGCTATTAAAAAGTATGACAAAATTTTCTTTTTTGACGATATTCTGGCTAAGAATCATTTCTTAAAACAATTTTTAGGAGGTATGTTTATAGCTATTTGTATGACAGGCTTAGACCAGGATATGATGCAAAAAAACTTAACTTGTAAATCTCTAAAGGATGCCCAAAAAAACATGGTTACCTTTAGTATTGTTTTAGTTTTTGTTAACTTTATATTTTTGCTATTAGGTGCATTATTATTTGTTTTCGCAGAAACAAAAGGAATTAGTGTTCCTGTTATTGATGGTGTTGTTAAAACTGACTTACTTTATCCTGAAATAGCTCTTCACTCAGACTTAGGCTTGTCTGTAGCCATATTCTTTATTTTAGGTTTAATAGCAGCAGCATATTCAAGTGCAGATAGTGCTCTAACTGCATTAACAACATCATTTTGTATTGACTTTTTAAACATTGAAAAACGTCCTGAACACACTCAAAAAAGAACTCGTAAAAAGGTGCATATTGGTATGAGTGTTTTAATGATTTTAGTTATAATCTGCTTTTATTATGTACTAAACCAAAGTGTAATTAGCGGAATTCTTACAGTTGCTGGTTATACTTATGGACCATTATTAGGTTTATTTGCTTTTGGTATTTTAACTAAACACAAAATTAAAGATAAACTTGTACCATATGTTGCAGTAGCTTCGGTACTAATAAGCTATATTCTGGCCAATCTGCCTTCAGAATATTTAGGTGGCTATAAATTTGGATACGAGTTATTAATCTATAATGGTATTATAACTTTTATTGGTTTAGTATTGATTCGTAGACAATAATACTAATGTACAAGATTCTTCAAACTGAATAGATTTTTCACTTAGCAATTTGTAAAATTCAGGATTTTCAGTTCCTGGATTAAAAATAACACGCTTAGGGTTTAACGACATTATATAAGCATAGTATTCTTTTTGATGCTGCGCACTTAAGTACATTGTTACTGTATTAATATTATCATATTGTTCTAATTCAGTATCAATATTTACTCCATTTACTTCTCCTTCTTTTAACCCAAAAGCTACAACTTTATGACTAGCATCTACTAGCCTTACAATTGCTAAGTTAGAATATCGTGAAGGATTTAATGAGGCTCCCATTACCAAAGTTTTCTTCATGTGTTAAAATGTTGTTAAGGTATGTTAAAAAGAGTAACAGATTCCAAAATTAAGCGTCTATGAAATAACATCCTAATTAATTAGGTTTTAAAATCAATCAATCAAAAAACAATCAAAAATGAAAAAACTCATGTTCATTTGTGTGCTTTTACTATCTGTAATTGTAAGTGCACAACCAGCTAAAGAATTAAGAGATGGAACTGTCTCAGGGCGAGTAATCGACGCTTCACTAAACCAACCACTCCCTTATGTTAATGTAATTATTAAAACAACCGCAAACCAAACTATTACGGGAGGAATAACAAAAGACGATGGTACTTTTGAAATTAAAAGTATTCCCGAAGGCGATGTTGTTGTAAGTATTCAATATATCGGATTTAAAACTATTGCTAAAACTGTTTCTGTTGGAAAAAACGGTTATGATATAGCTCTAGGAGATATAATGCTTGAAGAAGATGTTGCTAGTTTAGACGAAGTTACTGTTGTTGCAGAGGTAACAACCATTCAACAAAAAGTTGACAGAAAAGTTATAAATGTTGGAAAAGATTTAACTACTACAGGACCAACAGCTTCAGATATTATGAATAATATACCATCTGTAAACGTTGACCAACAAACAGGAAATATAAGTTTACGAGGAAACGAAAATGTACGTGTAATGGTAGATGGTAAACTATCTAATGTACCAATTGCTCAATTATTAAAGCAGATTCCTTCAACATCTATTAAACAAATTGAATTAATCACAAATCCATCAGCAAAATATAATCCTGAAGGCATGAGTGGTATCATTAATATTATTCTTCATAAAAACACCAATATTGGATTTAACGGAAATATTAATCTTGGATTAACAAAAGAGATTTATGCAAAATTTAATAGCTCAATAGATTTAAATTATCGCAACGGAAAATTCAATCTTTATGGAAGCTATGGCAATAATATTGGCAAATCTGCGAATTATGGTAGTATTGAACGTTTAGATGATAATTCTGAACAGCTATTCGATTTTTTTAACAACAACAAATCACATTTATATAAAGTAGGATTAGATTTTTATATGAATGATAATAATACTGTTTCATTCTTTACAAACCAAAACATATATGATGGTTTTGGCGCTGGAACAACAGGAGTATTATATCCTAATCAACCTTTACAGCAGCAAATTTTTGATAACGACACACAAAACTTATCGTCTCAATATAATGGTGTATTTAATCATAAGTTTAAAAAAGAAGGTGAAAAATTAGATATAGAAGCAGATTATAGTGTTTTTAGCCAAGATGAAATTGCAAACTTCAACTTTCAAAATTTCTCTTTTCCTCCAAACTATAGTGATTTTGTAAATACTGATAGAGATCAAACTACAATAAATGTAGATTATGTAAATCCTTTATCTGAAAAAGCAAAATTAGAAATTGGTGCTGAAGCAAGGTTATTTGACACTAAAATTGATTATACTTCTACAGGATTATCTGTAAATGAAAATCAAGATAACATACCTAATAATGGCGATGAATACATACCAACACCACAAACAGATTTTAGTTATAAAAGAGATATCTATTCATTATACGCTACTTATGGTAAAACATTTGAAAAGTGGAGTTATCAAGTTGGCTTAAGAGCAGAAAGTGTTATGGAAGATGCAAATGCTTTCCGTACCTTAGAAAACTCTACAGAAAACACACCGTTTGAAAACGATTACTTTCAAGTATATCCATCAGTATTTTTAACCTACAGTCCTAGTGATAAAAACTCATACCAAATGAGTTATAGTCGACGTGTGGACAGACCAGGTTTACAACAAGTAAATCCTATTAGAGAGTGGAGTACACCTTTAATTTCTTCTTTTGGAAATACAGAGTTACAACCACAATTTACAAACTCAATTGAAGCAAATTACACCAGAAAATTAGAAAACGGATCAATAACAGGTGGTGTATTTTATCGTCTGGTTGAAGATGAAATTAATAGAGCAGTTTTTATAGATAGATTAGATATTAATAAAAACATATTAACCTACGATAACTTCGATAACACTACTGCCTTTGGAATTGAGTTAAGCAGTAATTTCAGACCTACAAAATGGTGGAATTTTAATGCAAGTTTTGACTTGTACTCTAGAAAACAAAAAGGAATTGCCGAAACTTTAACTGCACCTACAAATGTTGCTACTGTTGACGATATTATTTTAGAAACTATTGAGGTAGATAATCTAGTTTGGAACTTTAGAATGTTTAATAATTTTAAAGCAACAAAAAAACTAAACCTATCAGTTTTTACTATGTATAGAGGTGAAGAAAAAGGTTTACAGTTTACCAGAAAGCCAATGTTTATGGTTAACACAGGATTACGCTATTCGTTCTTAGAGGACGACAGAGCTACATTTAGCTTTAATTATAGCGACATCTTTAACACCATGAAGTTTGAGTTTGAAGGAGACAGACCAACACCTCAAGCTGGACAGTTTAATTGGGAAAGCAATTCTTGGAACATTGGATTATCATATCGTTTTGGAGGAGGTAAATACAGAGCTTTACAACGTAAAAACAGAGATGATAATGAAAAAGATGGAAGTGGAGGATTTATATAAAAATTTTAATAGCCTACATAATAGTTGATGGTTAGTGTTAAGTCTGGCTATTAAATAGAAAACCCGAAACCTAAAGTTTCGGGTTTTTACTTTTAATAGAAATAAATTGTTAAAGTTTGATAATCAGTGTAATGAATATATAATTTATTCGTCTTTATATAAACACTAAACGAATTTTAGATTAATTTGAATTAGCCTTCTACTTAAACATGAGTTCGATTTTTTATTAAGTGTTATATAAAAGATTAATAGCATTAAAACCCAAAGCATTTTGTTTTGGGTTTTTTATTATTGTTAACTAAAGTTAAATATGTTAAAAATTGAAATAAAATTAAAATTCTAACGTCTATAAGTAAGTGATAAGTTTTAAAAGGTTAATTAGTTTAATTGGTTAGTTAAATTGGTTAATAGCTGAAAAGCCCAAACCTGATAGGTTTGGGCTTTTTTAATTTCTGCTTCCGCAGAATTTTATTTTTTACCATTTAATAATAACACTTCCCCAAGTAAATCCGCTACCAAAAGCAGCCAATACTACTGTATCGCCTTCTTTTACTTTGCCTTGCTCCCATGCTTCTGTTAATGCAATAGGAATAGATGCTGCAGTTGTGTTTCCGTATTTCTGAATATTATTAAAAACTTGGTCATCACTCAAACCAAACTTTTTCTGTATAAATTGTGCAATACGTAAATTGGCTTGATGCGGAATTAACATATCTATATCTTCTTTTTGAAGATTATTTTTCATTAACCCTTCCATAATTACTTCACTAAAACGAACTACTGCATTTTTAAATACAAACTGTCCATTCATATAAGGGAAATAACTTTCGTCATTAGGATCGTTATCTTTTATAATATCATTTACCCAACGTTTTCCCATTCCTGGTGCAATTAACACTAATTCTTCAGCATGTTCTCCTTGCGAATGTAAATGTGTCGATAAAATTCCTTTGGTTGTATCTTCCTCTCTTGTTAATACTGCTGCTCCTGCTCCATCACCAAAAATTACTGTAACACCTCTACCTCTTGTAGTTTTATCTAATCCATGTGAATGCAATTCGCTACCAATAACAAGCACGTTTTTATACATTCCAGATTTAATGTATTGGTCTGCAACTGAAATTCCATATACAAATCCAGAACACTGATTGCGTATATCTATGGCTCCAACAGTTTTAATATCTAATGCGTGCTGCACTTGAACTCCTGGTCCAGGAAAATACATATCAGGACTTAAGGTTGCAAATACAATAAAATCGATATCGTCTTTACTAATTCCTGCACGTTCAATAGCAATTCTGGCAGCCTTTACTCCCATTGTTGCTGTTGTATCTTCAGAGTTTGCTTTTACCCAACGACGCTCTTGTATTCCTGTACGTTCTTGAATCCACTCATCGCTGGTTTCCATGAATTTTGACAAATCATCATTAGTAACCACATTATCAGGAACATAATGTCCTAGTCCAATTATTTTCGAATTATACATGCTCTTAAAATTTATTCAATATACTTTATTAATTATGAATCATGCAAAAGTAAGTGTCGCAATGTAATTAATAATACCATTTTCGTAAAATTTTGTTTATAAAATGTCAGTTTGTCACCTTTTCAGTCTTGGTACTTTTTTTGACTAACACTAAAAAGTAAATTAAGTTTAACAAATAACCGTTTTCACTTTCGTGGAAACAATTAATAATTTAAATATGACAAAAGGAAATATTAATGTTTCGGTAGAGAATATCTTTCCTCTCATTAAAAAATTCTTATACAGCGATCACGAAATCTTTTTACGTGAGCTAATAAGTAACGCAACAGATGCGACTTTAAAATTAAAGCACATGACTACTGTTGGCGACTCTAAAGCAGAATATGGCAACCCAATAATTGAAGTTAAAATTGATAAAGAAGGCAAAAAACTTCACATTATTGATCAAGGTTTAGGAATGACTGCCGAAGAGGTTGAGAAATACATTAATCAAGTTGCTTTTTCTGGAGCTGAAGAATTTTTAGATAAGTACAAAGATTCTGCTAAAGATTCAGGAATTATTGGTCATTTCGGACTTGGTTTTTACTCAGCCTTTATGGTTGCAGAAAAAGTTGAGATTATTACAAAATCACACACTGGCGAACCAGCAGCACATTGGACGTGTGATGGCTCACCAGAATTTACTTTAGAACCTTCTGATAAAACAGAACGTGGTACAGAAATTATTCTTCACATTGCTGAAGATTCTACAGAGTTCTTAAAAGAATCTAGAATTAAAGAGTTACTTACAAAGTACAATAAATTTATGCCTGTTCCAATTAAGTTTGGAACCAAAGAAGTTAATGTGGCTTTACCTGAAGATGCTCCAAAAGACGCAAAACCAGAGAAAAAAACAGTTGATAATATCATCAACAACCCAAATCCTGCTTGGACAAAACAACCAACAGATTTACAAGACGAAGATTACAAATCGTTTTACAGAGAGTTGTATCCAATGCAATTTGAAGAGCCTTTATTCAACATTCATTTAAATGTAGATTATCCGTTTAATTTAACTGGAATTTTATATTTTCCAAAAATGACGAACGATATGAATATGCAAAAGGATAAAATCCAATTGTATCAAAATCAAGTGTTCGTTACAGATAACGTTGAAGGTATTGTACCAGAATTTTTAACCATGCTACGTGGTGTAATCGATTCGCCAGATATTCCTTTAAACGTGTCGCGTTCGTACTTACAAGCAGATGGAGCTGTAAAAAAGATTTCATCTTATATTACTCGTAAAGTTGCCGATAAATTAAAATCGTTATTCAACAATAATCGTGAAGATTTTGAAGCTAAATGGAACGATATTAAAATTGTTATCGAATACGGAATGCTATCAGAAGAAAAATTCTTCGAAAAAGCAGATGCCTTTGCATTATATCCAACAGTAGATGGTAAGTATTATACCTACGAAGAACTTTTCAATAAAATAAAAGCAAATCAAACAGATAAAGACGATAAATTAGTAATCCTTTATGCATCTAACACAGATGCGCAACACAGCTATATTGAAGCTGCAAAAGCTAAAGGTTATGAAGTATTGCTATTAGATTCTCCTATTGTATCGCACTTAATTCAAAAGTTAGAAAGCACTAAAGAAAATATTTCTTTTGCACGTGTAGATGGCGACCATATTGATAACTTAATTAACAAGGAAGAAACTAAAATTTCTAAGTTAACAGACGAGCAAAAAACAGAATTAGAAACGGTTTTAAAAGACACTATTCCTTCTGAAAAATTCATGGTTCAGTTAGAAGCTATGGATAGCAATGCGTCTCCTTTTATAATCACGCAACCAGAATTTATGCGTCGTATGAAAGAAATGCAGCAAACTGGTGGAGGCGGAATGTTTGGAATGGGTAACATGCCAGAAATGTATAATTTGGTAGTAAATACAAACTCCGATTTGGTTGGCGAAATTTTAAACACCAAAACCAAAAAGAAACAAGAACGTTTAATAAACCAGAGTTTAGATTTAGCGCGTTTATCTCAAGGCTTACTAAAAGGTGAAGAGCTAACAAACTTTGTAAAGCGTAGCTACGAACTATTAAAATAATATGTTATACTGAACTTGTTTCATTATCTCATAGAAACCTAAAACCACTTTGTGAAAACAAGGTGGTTTTTTATTGATTAATAGTTACTTAAAGCAGCATTTTCATTTTATATATTAAAAAGCTAACTTTGTTTAGACAGCTGATGTAGGTATATGAAAAATATACTTATAAAACATTAAGTAGTTTATGATTTAAAAAATCCATTTTATAATTCAAAGTGCAACAACTCTAGGAAGAAACTAAATTTATTATGATATGAAAAAACTAATCTTATTATTCACGCTTTTCTGTATTTTTTCTCTAAAAAGCTTTTCTCAAGACGCAATGATTGGAGAAATAAAATTATTTGCAGGCAATTTTGCTCCACGTGGTTGGGCTTTCTGTGAAGGACAGTTATTACAAATTTCTGTACATTCAGCGTTATTCTCAATTTTAGGAACTCAATATGGAGGAGATGGAAGAACCACATTTGCTTTACCTGATTTAAGAGATGCAGTTCCTATTAGTGCAAGTAATACAAGAAAACAAGGCAGTGTAGTAAATGGTGCTAATTTTAAAATTGATAATACACAAAGTAGCGCTACTGTTAAAACTGTTTCATTGAGATATATAATTGCTTTAAATGGGTTTTATCCAAGTCGTAATTAAAGCATCTTAACCAGAATTAAAAAGATAATACTTTGTTGTATAAAAAACATTTATAGTGTTTTTCGTTAAACAAAACAAAAAACCACTTTGTGAAAACAAGGTGGTTTTTTTGTAACCAATTGATACTTTTATCGTCACATAAAAAAATCGTAAATTCAATCAATCAAAAATCAATCACAATGAAACTATTACAATCAACAAAAATTTTATGCTTAGCGTGTCTTACACTTTTCTGTTTTTCTACTGCAATTGCACAAACTTTAGAGCAACAAATAGATGAATACTTAAAAGCCGAATACAAAGCCAACGAGCCAGGTGTTTCCTTTTTAATTGCAAAAGATGGAAAACCTATTTACCAAAAAGCCTTCGGAATGGCAAATTTAGAGCTTAACGTTCCAATGGCTACAACAAATGTTTTTGAAATTGGCTCTATAACCAAGCAGTTTACTGCTGTTGCTATATTAATGCTAGAAGAACAAGGCAAACTAAAAGTTGAAGACGACATAACCAAATACATTCCTGATTATCCAACTCAAGGAAAAAAAATTACCATTCATCAGTTACTAAATCACACTTCTGGTATTAAAAGTTATACTAGTATGGCTAGTTTTATGAAAAATGCCAGAACAGATATGTCTCCAAAAGAACTTATTGATGTTTTTAAAAATGAACCTATGGATTTTGATCCAGGTGAGCAATTTTTGTACAATAACTCTGGCTATATATTATTAGGTTATATTATTGAAGTAGTTTCTGGCGAAACCTATGCCGATTTTATTCAAAAGCACATTTTTGATACCTTAGGAATGACGTCTTCTTCTTATGGAAGTATGACAAACATAGTTCCAAATAGAGCTTCAGGATATTCCGAAAGCGAAAACGGATACCAAAATGCTGAGTATTTAAGTCTAACCTTACCTTATGCAGCAGGATCTCTTATGTCTACTACTTCCGATTTGTTAACTTGGCAAAACGCATTAAATAACTACACTCTTATTAAAAAAGCGAGTTATGAAAAAGCTATACATGGCTCTACTTTAAACAATGGCGAACACATAACTTATGGATATGGTTTAGGAGAAGAAAATATAAATGGCTCAACCAGTATTCAACATGGAGGAGGTATTTTTGGATATACTACAATGGGAATTTATTTTCCTCAAGAAAAGATTTTTGTATCTGGATTAACCAATTGCGATTGTAAAAACATTACAGGAGTTATAACTGCAATTGCTGCCATGGCAATTGGCAAGCCTTTTCCAAATAAAAAAGATGCTATTAAACTATCTGAAACCGACGCTAAAAAATGGGTAGGAACATATCAATTTGAAGGTAATGTTGTTAGGTATGTTACTTTTGAAAACGGACAACTATTTAGCCAAAGAGAAGGAAGTACAAAATTGGAAATCTATCCAATGAGTAAAACTAATTTTATTTTTGATGGAGGCAATACATCTTACGAGTTCTCTGAAAGCAATGGTAAAAAACAAGCCAAATTTACTAATAATGGCACTTCAATAATTGGTAACGAGATTGATAAAGCGCCTCCTGTAGAAAAAGAGACTATTACTTTATCACCAGAAGTTTTATCTCAATATACTGGTAAATACGAATTAGCTCCAGGTATGGTTATGGATGTGACTACAAAAGAAAATCAAATTTTTGTACAGTTAACAGGACAACCACAATTTGAAATATTTGCCGAAAAAGCAGATACATTTTTCCTTAAAGTAGTTGTGGCACAACTTGTTTTTAATAGAAATACTGAAGGCAAAGTAACTGGTGTTACACTAAACCAAGGCGGACGACAAATGCCTGCTAAAAAAATAGAATAGCATTTAATAAAAAAGCATTAAAAAAAACCACTTCTCAATGAGGTGGTTTTTTGTTGGTAATAGTTAAAAATTAAGTTTTGTGAAAATAATTGTTTTAGGCTCAAATAAAGCTAGATGGTAAAACAAGATGATTTAATTGTGACTTTAGATTAAAACTTGTGTTATATAGTTATACACTGTTTTACAAAACAATTAATTCATTATAATTATGGCATCTAAAGTCTCAAAAAAAGACAACTCTGAAGATACTACTCCAGAACAAAAAACAAGTAAACTAAAAGTTGTTAAAGACTTTTTATTAAAACACATTGTAAAGGTAATTTTATTGCTTTTGGTTATTGTAGTATTTATTTGGAGTCGAATTCAAATAAGTAGTTTAAAAAGTGATTTTAATCAGCAAAAAACTGAAATCACTAAAAAATATGAATTAAAACTTGACAGCCTTAATATTGCAAGAATGGAGCTTACTGCAAAAACATTTTCTTGGGCTGTACGTAGTGAGTTACAACGCCAAAACAAAGAGCAAGTAGAATTGTTTTTTTACGACTTTATAAAATCACCACAAATAGAGAAATTACAATATATAAATTCTGATAATTCGACAATTGAATTGTCAACAAATAAAAAAGAAGAAGGATTAATAGCTACTTCCGATTTTTTTAAAACCAACGATCAGCTTACAAAAAGCGACTCTACATCTTTTAAAATTGCTACACCAATTATGGGACTCAATAAAAAATTAGGTGTTGTAGTTATAGAAGTAAAAAAGCAATAATGTATTAAAAAAATATATTGTTAAACCACCTTAAAAAATAAGGTGGTTTTTTATTTGACATATCAAAAAATAGTCGAAATTCGTTTACAATATTATAAACCAAATTACTACTATGACGCCTTGGATTATTTTAATATCGTATGCTCTGTTCTTGTTACTATTCGATTTTTTTGTACTCCATAAAAAAGACAAAGTAACTACAGTAAGAAAAGCCATTTTCGAAACCATTTTCTTTGCTTCTAATGCATTGCTTTTCACTTTTGCGGTGTATTGGTTTTATAACACCAATATGATAGATAATGTAAACAACTTATCTGCTTCAGATGCTGTTGTAAAATATCTAACAGGTTATATTATTGAGTTATCATTGAGCGTCGACAACCTTTTTGTTATTGCTATAATATTTACAGGATACAAAATTCCAAGTCAATACCAACATAAACTCCTTTTTCTAGGCATACTTGGCGCTATAATTTTTAGAGCTATTTTAATAAGTATTGGTTTAGTGCTCATTCATAAAATTCATGGTATGAGTATTATTTTTGGATTGTTCTTATTGTACACTGCTTTTAAAATGCTAAAAAAAGAAGCCGAACATGAAGAAGTGCATGAACCTAAAGGCATTATGAAACTGTTTAGGTTTAGCAACAGTATGGATGGGGGAAAATTTGTAACCAAAGTAAATGGTAAACGTGTATTTACAACTTTGTTTGCTGCACTTGTTGCTATAGAGTTTACCGATTTGTTATTTGCTTTAGATAGTATTCCAGCAATTTTTGCCATAACCACAGACCCATTTATTGTATATAGCTCTAATATTTTTGCCATAATGGGATTGCGTTCACTATACTTTTTCTTGGCAAACATGCTCGAAAAATTTGTGTATTTAAAGTACAGTGTGTTCTCTATTTTAATTTTTGTATCGCTTAAATTAATGACAGCAGGTTTTGTAGATATACCTGAATGGTTCTCGTTACTTTTTATTGCAATGTCACTTATTATTGGTGTTTATGTGTCTTTAAATTTTAATAAAGACGCCGAAAAACATAAAAAAGAATAATATAATTTACGTAGAACTACGTATTGATTATTTCAATTTTTAAAACTAACTTCGTTTAACTTCTGATATAAATCATTAAAACAGATTCATATCATGTTTGTTTTACACAAGTTTCGGAAACAAGTAAAATCTATAGCTTCACTCATTGAATCAATTTATTTACTAATTCTAACTCATATAATTAGATTTGATTTTCTATTTTACTTGAAAATATTAGTTCAAAATGAATTTATCTAAAAATCTCTACACATACTTTCTGATTTTATCGTTTTTTATGTCTTGCTCGACAAATAAGAAAATGATTCATAAAGAATCTAAGATTATAGGTACATATAACGACTATTTCGGAGATAGAATTGAATTAAATGCTGATTCAACTTTTAAATTTAATTACGCATTTGATCTTATTTCAAGTTGGTCAATCGGAAAATGGAATGTAAAAAGTGATACTATTTATTTTGAGACTAATCTTGTGATGGATACTTTAACTATAAGGGATTTAAACAACAAAATAATTCGAGATTCATTAGTATTATCTGATGATACTAAAATCGATAGAATTGAATTAATTGATAATATCTCATCAATACTTTCAAGTGGTGGACAAAATAGAAAAAAAGTCCCAGAAAAACTGTTCTGGAAAAATAACAAGCTTTACCGATTTGATAGTATCGGAAGATTAGATTTAAGGAGAGTTGATGGTTTTTGGACTAATAAAAAATATAACACATACTTTGTTAAATCAGAAATGTAAAAACCAGTGTACAACACCATGTATAATTAATTACTACTGTTAGTTAAGCAGAAGAAAAAAAATTATTTTTAAAACTAAATAAAATAATTGAAAAATCACGACCGCTCAGCTGTCGCGCTTTTTCTCCAGCGGAATTTTCGCTGTAAACGGCTCATCCAAACGCAAAAGCGCTTGGCTGAATTCCGCAACAAATCATACACAAACTCATTGTAAGCAATTATGAGAAACATCTGGAACATAATTTTAATTTCATTATTCGCAGTTGGATTAGCTAATGCTCAAGACAATCTGCAGACTGTTGAATACAACGAATTGTTGAAATTGAAAGTTGATGAAAACCGATTTACCTTTGGTTGGCTAGACAGTGTTTTCAGCGGAATTCCTTGTTTCAGAGATTATACAAAATCGGATATTCAAACTGAACTTGTTGACCCAAAAACGGACTCGATTATATATACTTCATCAGAACCAAAAAGAAACGGATTGATAATCGTTCCAAACAGCATAGAAGTTGACAAAAAAAGTAAGAAATTTCAAATTAGCGGAAAAATAACTGGTGGTTGGGAAAGTGTAATTCCAACTGAATTTAAAATTTACATTGGACATCGGAACGACACGATTTCTAACACTACTCTTTCACCAAACTTGCATGGAGACATATATTTTAATGGAAGAAAAATGGACAGTACAATTGTCATCGATACAGTTCCTGCCTTCTATATGAGTGATTTACAAAGATTTGAAGCTTATCGAGGAAAGGAATATTTAGAAAACTCAAAATACAAGGAAATGCTCTTTGAAATTAATGGAATAATAGACGAAAAGAGCATTTTAGTTTTTGGACTTTCGTCACGCTATGCCGAGATATTTGAAATCGGAAAATTATTAACTGAATAAAATAACTACTTACAACAATGGCTATAAGCAATCGCTTGTTTTCGCCTACTTCTGAAAAATCCTCGCGGATTTTCAGTTAAGTGTGTACTTGCAAAGTTAAGTGCTAACCAACCCAACTAACCATACACAAACACGTTAAACGAAAATCAAAAACCTACATTCTTTCAGGCACATTAATACCTAACAAGCTAAATGCATTTTTAATAAGGTTGGCAACAGTAAACGATAATTGCACTCTAAACGTTTTTTCGTTGTTGTTATCAGCTCCAAGTATAGATACATTTTGATAAAATGAGTTAAACTCCTTTACCAAATCGTAAGTATAATTAGCCACAAGTGCAGGACTATGATTATCTGCTGCATTTTGTATCACTTCAGGAAATAACTGTATTTGCTTTATAAGCTCTTTCTCTTTGTCGTGTAATGTAACCTCAACTTTAGCAGTCATATCTACTTCTGCTTTTCGCAAAATAGACTGGATTCTAGCATATGTATATTGTATAAAAGGTCCTGTATTTCCTTGAAAATCGATAGATTCTTTAGGATCGAACAAAATTCGTTTTTTAGGATCTACTTTTAAGATGTAATACTTTAAAGCTCCTAGACCAATAGTTTTATAAAGTTCTTGCTTTTCAGCTTCAGTGTAACCTTCTAATTTTCCAAGCTCTTCAGATATTTCTCCAGCTGTAGAAGCCATTTCATGAATTAAATCGTCAGCATCAACAACAGTTCCTTCTCTACTCTTCATTTTCCCAGAAGGTAAATCTACCATTCCGTAACTTAAATGAAACAGGTTTTTAGCCCAATCGAATCCTAATTTTTTAATAATTAAAAACAAGACTTTAAAATGGTAATCTTGCTCATTACCTACTGTGTACACCATTCCTCCAACATCTGGATAATCTTTTACACGTTGAATAGCTGTACCAATATCTTGAGTCATGTATACTGCTGTACCATCACTACGTAATACTATTTTTTCGTCTAGTCCATCATCGGTTAAATCACACCAAACTGAACCATCTTCTTTTTTTATAAACACTCCAGATTTTAATCCTTCAGCTACAAATTCTTTACCTAACAAATAGGTTTCACTTTCATAATATAGTTTATCGAAATCGACACCTAGGTTTTTGTAAGTTGTATTAAATCCGTCGTAAACCCAACCGTTCATTTTTTCCCATAAAGCAACAACCTCTTTATCGCCTGCCTCCCATTGTAATAGCATTTGTTGCGCTTCTAACAATATAGGAGCTTGCTTTTTAGCATCTTCTTCAGATATACCTTTAGCAACTAAATCTTGTATTTGCTTTTTATATTCTTGGTCAAATTTTACGTAGTAATTACCAACAAGCTTATCGCCTTTTAAGCCTGTGCTTTCTGGAGTTTCACCATTCCCAAAATACTTCCACGCCAACATACTTTTACAAATATGAATCCCTCTATCGTTTATAATTTGGGTTTTGTAAACTTTTTTACCTGAAGCTTTAATAATCTCAGCAACGCTATAACCTAATAAGTTGTTTCGCACATGACCTAAATGCAAAGGTTTGTTTGTGTTTGGTGACGAATACTCAACCATTACAGCTTTTTCACCAGCTTTAGGAGACTTAAAACCAAAAGTTGTATTGTTAGCTATTGAATTGAAAAAGTTAATATAATATGCATCGTTAATCTCGATATTCAAAAACCCTTTTACAACATTAAAAGCTTTAACTTCTTCAACCTTTTCAACTAAATACTCACCAATCGTTTCTCCTATTTGCTGAGGGTTACCTTTTACAACTCGCAACATTGGAAACACAACTACAGTAATATCTCCTGCAAACTCTTTACGAGTTGCCTGAAATTCTACAGATTCTAATTCGGCATTATAAACAGTTTTTACTGCTTCTTTTACATAATTGGATAGTGTGTCCTGAAGGTTCATTTTTGCTTTGTATTATAAGTTGGCAAAGATAGAATTTTTAAAACAAGTAAGTAACAGATTTTGTAATGAAATATATATCTTAGTCCCTATGAGGAATCGCATTTTACTTATTTTACTTTCTGCTGTAGTTTTTAACTGTAGTAACTCTAATGAAAACGTTGTTCAACAGCCAGAAACTACCTTTTATAAAGGTATGGATTTATCGTTTCAAAGTGAGTTGGAAGACTATAATGTTACTTATAAAGATGCTAACGGAAATACTATTGATTTGCTAAATTATGTTGCTAACAATGGCACTAATCTAGTACGTTTAAAATTATGGCACACTCCACAAGATGGACAAAATAGTCTTGCTGATGTAAAAGCATACGCACAACGCGTAAAAAGCAATAACATGGATTTTTTACTCGATTTTCATTATAGTGATTATTGGGCAGATCCAGGAACGCAAACACCTCCTGTTGCCTGGCAAAGTATGACCAATACTCAGCTAAGAAATGCCGTTTACAATTATACCAAAGATGTTGTTCAGCAATTAAAAAACCAGAACACAATGCCAAAAATTATTCAAATTGGAAATGAAACTGACAGCGGTTTTTTATGGAATTATGGCAAAGTTTGGAACGAATTTTCTAACAATTGGGTAAATTATGCTGCTTTGGTAAACGAGGCAGTAAGAGCCATACGAGAAGTTGATAATGCAAATTCTGTGAGGATTATGCTGCATCATTCTAGCGTAGAGAACGCTATTTACTTTTTTAATGAGTTAGCAGTTTACAATCTTGATTTTGATATTATTGGATTGTCATATTATCCGCAATTTCAAATTCGTAATCTTAGTTTGGTTCAGTCAAAAATTAATGAGTTAGCAACCACTTTGAATAAAGATATTTTAATGGTAGAAGTTGCATATCCTTTTACTTTACAATGGGATGATAACAATACAAATTATATTGGCAGCAACGATCAAATTTTAAGTGAGTTTCCTGCAACTCCAGAAGGCCAAAAAGCCTATTTTGAATGGCTAGTTACAGCTATTAAAAACATACCAAATAACCATGGTATTGGATTTTGTTATTGGGCTCCAGATTGGGTAGCCTTTACAGGTAATGAAGCTACATCAACAAATGGTAGTTCGTGGGAAAATCAATGCATGTTCGATTTTAATCACAAAGCACTTCCTGTTTTTGATGTGTTTAGAGCTAATTAAAAATTAGGCAGACTTCTTTCCTCCTAGAAAACTTAAAACAACAGCTACAAGCCCTAAACCTATAGTAATATAGGCATCTTTATTGTCTTGACCTTCAAATTCGGCAATACCAATGTCAACAGATGTTTCTGGAATTATTAATTTATAAATTCCGTATCCTAATAATCCTAATCCGACGATTAACAATATTAATTTAATGGCTTTGTTCATATCTTAAATTTTTAATTGTATTGTTAAGATAGCAAATTTTAATTTAACATTTAACTACTTGATTTGCAGATTGTTAAAATTTAATAAAATCACAACGTGCATTTCGTCGACAAACGTGTAGTTTTCCTATGTTTTTTGCCTTTCATCGATACTTCTTTTTTTAGAAAAAAATAATACACCACTTCATCTAATTTATTAGCATTAAAACCTAAAAATTAGATTTTTCTGCTCCTTTTAGCCATTTTTGATATTAGCTATTAATCAAAGTCCCAAATATTGATGATACATAATATTCAACCTTTAACGGGATTGTTTTTGTATTTTGTGTTCTTACTTATCCTCTCCCTCAAGGCAAGTTCGCTGCAAAACAACATTGCAATTATTAAAACTAGTCTCAACAGATGAAACAGTTAATTACATTAGCTGCTTTTTTTTCTGCCCTTTTTTGTTTTTCACAAACAAATGAGATAGATAGCCTATCCTTACAACTAGCGTATCAAAAGCAAGATGTTTCTAAGGTAGAAACCTCAATGCACCTTATTAGAGCGCTTTACAAGGCTAACGACTATAAAAAAGCATTAATGTATATTGATGAGACTGAACGTTTATCTAAATCGTTGAATTATACAAAAGGGAATGCGGAAGCCAATTACTACAAGGCTCTTATTTATGCTTCAAAAAACGATTATTTTAATGCCATAGATAATTACAATAAATCTAAAAGACTTTATAAGCAAATAAACGATACTCTTGGTATTGCCAAAATAAACAACAACATTGGTATTATTGAAATTAAACGTGGTAACTATGTGTCTGGTTTAGAAAACTCGTTATCTGCAATTAAGGTTTTTGAAAACAGACATCTTCGTGAAGACTTAAGTTCTGCTTACAACAATTTAGCTGAAGCTTATTTTAATACACACCAAATAGATAAAGCTTTAGAGTTTAATGTAAAAGCATTAAATGTTAGAGAGCAACTACGCGATAGTTTAGGCATAAAAAGTTCGACCAAAAATATTGCTATGCTTTACTCTATGCGTAAAGAACATAGAAAAGCTATTGAATATTACGAGAATGTATTGCGAATGCTCAACCCAAAACAAGACCAAGCATTACGAGGCGAAATACTTCCTCGAATTGGTAATGAGTACTTACAGTTTAAAGACTACGACAATGCTAATAAGTATTTAGCAGAAGGCTTACAATACAACCGTTCTATTAATAATAAAGATGGAATGCTAAGAACTTTAAACTCTATTGGACAACTTAACTTAGAACAAGGCAACTTAAAGGTTGCCCAAATGCATATAGCTGAAGCTTATAATTATGCCAAAGGGACTACTGATAAAATTGAAGTTTTAAAAAACTACAGGCTTTTAATGAAAATTGATTCCACTAATAACAATTTTCAAAGTGCATATAATTGGCAAAGGCAGTATTTTAGTTTAAAAGAAGAATTAGAGTCTCAAGATTTACCCAAAATCCCTGTAAATACAGACTCTATAAAAGAAGGGATGTCTTCAAGTATTGATGATTTTGATGATATTTCTTCACTCGAAAAAAATATAGAAAACGAAAACCAGGTTAAAAAACTCAAAGCAATCTCTTATATATTGGTTGCTGCTTTTATTACTGTACTAACCATTTTACTTCTTATTTATTTAAAGAGAAAAAACACTTTAAGGTACACACAAGAGCTAGAAGAAAAGAATGAGCAAATTCAAATTCAGAACGAAGCAATTTTAGAGCAAACTCATCATCTTGAAGAAATTAATAAAGTAAAAGACCGATTGTTTTCAATTGTGTCTCACGATTTAAAAGATTCTATTTCTTCAATAAAAGGCTTTTTAGATTTACTTAAAGAAGATAGTATTTCTAAAGAAGAGTTTAATGAACTTATTCCTGAACTAAGCGAAAATGCGAATAATGCATCTTTGCTTTTATACAATTTATTAAACTGGTCTAAATCGCAAATGCAAAACTTAGAACCAAGTCCTGAGATGTTTAATATTCAAGAGGTGTTTCATAACAAGATAAGTTTGGTTGAGCAAAAAGTTGAGCAAAAACGAATTGTTGTTATTGACGAATCTCAGCGCGATTTTGTATACGCAGATAAAAGCATGATTGAAATTGTAATTCAAAATCTTATTACTAATGCTGTTAAATTTAGCAGAGTTGGAGATATCATTACAATATCTAACAGAAGCCAAAATGGTAATGCTTTAATTTGTGTTGAAGATACAGGTGTTGGTATTTCTAAAGAAAATTTAAGTAAGCTGTTTAAAAATAATAACTTCACTACTATTGGTACCAAAAATGAAAAAGGTACTGGCTTAGGATTAACTATTTGCAAAGAATTAGTTGAGCTTAATAAAGGCAGAATTTGGGTTGAAAGCACTCAAAATGTTGGTTCTAAATTCTTCATTGAGCTACCTAAATCTAAAATTTCTGAGTAAAGTATTTTGTGTACTTTTACACAAAACAAATGCTATGACTCGCTATCTTTTAATCTTATCTATTTTACTTTTATCACTAAATTGTAAAAAATCTGAAAGCAAATCAGAGGTTGATAACGAATTGAATGAACTTTTTGCTATTATGCAAGGTTCTTATGATTCTGAAATACAATCGCAAGTCGATTCTACATACTTTAATATTTCACTTCACATGTATCCTATCTGGAAAGATAAGGGCAATTTTTTGTATGTTGAGCAAGCCTTAAATAGTACACAAGACAAACCATACAGACAACGTATTTATGAAGTAACAAGATTAAATGACAGCACTTTTAAATCTGCTGTTTACACACTTGCTATAGATTCACTTTGGGTAGGAAAATGGAAAACACCATCTGCTTTTGATTCTATATCATTAAAAGATATTACTCTAAAAGATGGTTGCGAAGTATTACTAAAACGTATTGAGCCTAACTATTTTGCTGGAAAAACAGGAAAAACCTCATGTGAAAGCTCATTAAGAGGTGCATCATATGCCACAAGTGAAGTTGAAATTTTAGAAGACAAAATCATATCTTGGGATAGAGGTTTTGATTCCGAAGGCAACCATGTTTGGGGAGCCGAAAAAGGAGGTTATATTTTTAACAAGCTAGATTAGGCTTTAGGTAAAAACACCTCAGCCATCATACAACGAGCACTACCTCCACCACATGTTTCAATAGTTTCTAATGAGCTTGATAAAATCTCACAATGCTTTTCTATTTGAGCAATTTGAGCTTTAGTTAAACTATCATGTGCTGCTTTACTCATAACAAGATATCGCTTATCATCATTACCTCTTACTTGTAACATATTTCCAGCAAACTGATGCATTTGTGCTTCAGTAATAGTAATGATTTCCTTTCCATCATCTTTTAAATGTTGCAATACATTTTTACGCTCTTTTTTATCATCAATACTATCTGCACAAATCACAGCAAAATTTTCAGCAAGACACATCATAACATTAGTATGATAAATAGCCAATCGCTTTCCATCAACGGTTTGATTAGCTGTAAATACTACTGGAAAATAATCAAAATCTTCACAAAACTCTATAAACAATTCTTCATCAGCTCTTGGTGATAATGCGCAATAAGCTTTACCATTTTTACGATCTAACAACAAACTTCCTGTACCTTCAAGAAAAATACCATCGTCTTCAGCACTTGTGTAATCAACAATGTTTTCGATTAAAAAACCTTCTTTTTCTAATCGCATAAACACTTCTTCACGTCGCTCTCTACGTCTGTTTTCTGCAAACATTGGATACAATGCTATATCACCATTTTCATGAAAACTCACCCAGTTATTTGGGAAAATAGAATCTGGAGTATCCATTAATTTATCATCATTTTCAACAATTACATTAACACCAACTGCTCTTAGTTTTTCAACAAACGCATCAAACTCAGCTTGAGCTTTTGCATTAATTTCAGTGTTTTTAATATCTAAATCTTCCTGAAAATAGTTGTTTACAGCAGTTTCTTCGTTCATCCTAAAACTTACTGGACGAATCATTAATATAGTGTTAGTTGTTTGTTTCATGACTTAAAGTATTGTGATGCAAAATTAGTTTAAATTGATTAAGTTTGATTCATATTCATCTCAAGTTTTTGAACAAAAAATCAATCAAAATGAAAAAAATAGTAATCCTGCTGGTTTTAATCACTTCATGCAACTCAAAAAAGGAAAATACTAATTTCGACTTTACAACTGCTTTTGAAAAAAGCAATGGAACCGAAACAGCAACTTACCAGGAAAGTATAACTTATTATAAAAATTTAGCTGAAGCATATCCTCAAATTTCAATCGATTCTATAGGTGAAACCGATTCAGGTAGACCTTTACATATAGTTACACTAAATCCTGATGCTGAATTTAATTTTGAAACCATCAGAAAAAACAAACGTATTTTACTAGTAAACAATGGCATTCATCCAGGAGAATCAGATGGTATTGATGCTACTATGATGCTATTTAGAGATATTGCTCAAGGCAAAATTGAAGCACCAAAACATACTGTATTAGTTGCGATACCAATTTATAATATTGGAGGTAGCTTAAACCGAAACTCTACAACCAGAACCAACCAAAATGGACCTAAAGAATATGGTTTTAGAGGGAACGCTCGAAATTATGACCTCAACAGAGATTTTATAAAAAGCGATACTAAAAATGCTCGCACATTTGCACAAATTTTTCATTTAGTACAACCAGATGTGTTTATTGATAATCATGTAAGCAATGGTGCAGACTACCAATACACGTTAACACATTTGTTTACGCAACACAACAAACTTGGTGGCGATTTAGGACAGTATCTGCACACCGAAATGATGCCAAATTTAGAACAAAAGCTAGTTACAAAACAATGGGATATCACACCTTATGTGAATGTTTTTAATAGCGTTCCTGAAGATGGGTTTAGCCAGTTTATGGACTCACCAAGATACTCAACAGGTTACACCACATTATTTAACACATTAGGCATGATGGTAGAAACACATATGCTAAAACCATATAAACAAAGGGTTGAAGGTACTTATGAGTTAATGAAAAGTATGATTGAAATCGTAGAAAAAGATTCAGATAAAATTAAAACCATGCGTTCTAATGCTTTAAAAACTTATCAAGATGCTGGCACATATCCTTTAGATTGGCAAATTGATACGACCAGAACAAGCACCTTAAAATTTAAAGGCTTTGAAGGCACAATGTTGCCGAGTGATGTTACTGGATCACAACGTTTAAAATACGACAGAACAAAACCATTTACTAAAGATGTTGTGTACAAGAATTATTTTAAACCAACTCTAGAAGTAACTATTCCTAGCGCTTATGTTATTCCTCAAGGATGGTGGAATGTAATCGATTTGCTAAAACTCAACAAAGTTGAAATGACACAGTTTAAAAACGATACAACACTAACTGTTGAGAGCTATAAAATAGATAACTACAATACTAGAAATCAGGCATACGAAGGTCATTATCAACATTACAGCACAAAAGTAATTTCAACTCAAAAAGAAGTCACTTTTAATAAAGGTGATTATTATATTAAAACCAATCAGCCAGCTTTTAGATATTTACTTGAAACTCTAGAACCGCAAGCACCAGATTCGTTTTTTAACTGGAATTTTTTTGATACTATTTTACAACAAAAAGAAGGATTTTCACCTTATGTTTGGGAAGATATGGCTCTTCAGTTGCTTGAGAATAATACAGATTTAAAAACAGCTTTTGAAGCCAAAAAACAAAGCGAGGAAGCTTTTGCAAACAATTGGTATGCACAGCTAGATTGGATACATCAACAAAGTGCTTATTACGAAAAAGCACATTTACAATATCCTGTTTATAGAGTGAAGTAATTTATACTAAAATCTTAATATTAGCATAAGAGTTTTCCATAGCTTCAACCGTTTGCATTGGGTTTAACCACTCTACTTTTGTAATACCTTCGTTTACTTGAGGCTCTAATTTACCTTCATAATTAGAAGTCATTTCAAACCAATATGTAATTTTTATTTTATGCTTTCCGTTGCGTTTAAAAATATGGTAAGTAGTTTCTAAAGGCTTGGTAATTTTTAAACCTTTAACATTGGTTTCCTCCTCTACTTCACGCAAAGCAGTTTGCTCAATGCTTTCTTTACCTTCAATTTTACCTTTAGGCAAGTCCCATTTATCATTACGATAAATAAATAAAATTTCTCCTTTGCTATTAAATACTTTTCCGCCACCAGCAACAACATTAGGCAATTTTTTAAGAAAGGTTTTAAGAAGCTTGTCTTCAGTTTTACCTATAAGTCTTGCCTCTTCTAATGAAGTAGAGTTTAGATCTCTAATTACTTTACCAATATTAACCTTACTTAAAAGGTAATTCTTAAAATTAGTCTCTTTACTAACTTCAGTGGTTAAAATAATTGGCTTGTCATTGACAAAAACTTTATACATCTAATAGCTTATAAAAGTATTGAATTGGTAAAAATATCATTTTTTGTTTCATAGCACCAAATTTGAAAATTAATTTTAAGTAAATTTTTGAAATTAAAATCTATAAAATTGTTTAGTTTTGCGTCATGATTTTTCACAAACAAACCGCTAAAAAAACCGCTGAATTATTATTACAAATTCATGCGATAAAACTACAACCTAACAAACCATTTACTTGGGCATCTGGTTGGAAATCACCAATATATTGCGATAATCGCATTGTATTATCATATCCTCCTATACGCAACTACATTAGAGAGACAATGGCAAAACATATTGAAAAGCAATATGGTAAGCCAGATGTTATTGCTGGTGTTGCTACAGGAGCTATTGGAATTGGAATTTTAGTAGCCGAATATTTAGGCTTACCATTTGTGTATGTAAGACCAGAAGCTAAAAGTCATGGTCGACAAAACCAAATTGAAGGTTACATTGAAAAAGGTCAGAATGTAGTAGTTGTTGAAGACTTAATTAGCACTGGAAAAAGTAGCTTAAATGCCGTAAAAGCATTAAAAGAAGAAGGTGTTAATGTTAAAGGAATGGTTGCCATTTTCTCATATGGTTTTGAGGTTGCTGCAAACAATTTTAAAGACGAAAATGTAACTTTACATACACTAAGTAATTACGAAAGCTTATTAGAACAAGCTCTAGACACCAACTATATAACCTCAAAAGAACAAGACGTTTTAGCAGATTGGAATGCCAATCCGAGTGAATGGAACGCTAATTGATATAACGCTTGTAAAATATAAAACAAATGAATTTAGAATCTCCAAAAGTAAGTATCGATAAATCATCACAAGACGTATTTGATTTTTTATCAGACGTCAAAAATTTTGAACAATTAATGCCTGAAAACACAAGTAAATTTGAAGTTTTAGGTGAAGATACTTTTGTGTTTGCATTAAAAGGAATGCCAGAAATAGTATTAAAAAAGAAAGAAGCTGTTGCTCCAAATAAAATTGTACTTGGTGCAGCTGGTGGTAAAATAGACTTTTCTTTAACAGGTCATATTACTTCTGTAAGCGAAACCAAAAGTGATGTACAGTTAATTTTTGATGGCGAATTTAACGCTATGATGGCAATGATGATAAAAGGCCCAATAAGCAAGTTTATAGAAACTTTAGCTACTAATATTCCAGCAAACGTTTAATATAATAGGGAGATAGATTTTAAATCGAATTCTTTAATAATTTGGTCTTCTAATTGCACTTTAAGACATCCCGAATTAGAAACTCCTATTATAAACCCAGAAAATAAATGACCTTCAGCGTTTTTAAATGTTGAAGGTTTATTTTTTCTAAACAGTAACTCTTCATAATCAGCTTTAAGCGCTTGAAAATTCCCTGATTTTAAAATTTCAAAGTTCATTTTAAGATGCTTTAAAATAACTTGTAACAATTCATCTAAATTAAAATGCTCTCCAGAAAGAAGTTTTAAAGACGATGCATTAGGTAAATTTTCAAATTCAGTTTGGTTAACATTTAAGCCAACTCCAATAATCGACCCTTGCAATTGGTTCTGTTTTATGACATTTTCAATTAATATACCAGCTATTTTCTTATTCTCTGACAAAATGTCGTTAGGCCACTTTATCTTTAATTTCTTAATATTAAATTCCTGCAAAGCCTTCAAAATAGACAAAGCAACAGTAATACTTATATAAAAATGCTGGTCAATATTAACAAACGAAACATCTTTAAACACACTAAACATAAGGTTTTTTGAGTCTTCAGAGTTCCAATGCGTACCCATTTGCCCACGACCATTTGTTTGGTAGTTAGTTACCACAACTGTATAATCTTTAACTGCCTCTTCAGCACTCATCTGCCTTAAAAAAGAGTTGGTAGAGTCAATGGCATTAAGTTTGATTATACGCATATACAAGAATTAATTAAAATTATAATATTCTTAAGACTATTTAAAGTTCAAAAGAACTAAAAAAATAATAACTTTGCACAAACTAAATCAATTTAATGGCGAAAGACAATAATAACGCAGACCAATTAATAACAACGATATTAAGTGGTATTGAAGATGTAAAAGGAAGAGAAATTAGTATTCTAGATTTAAGAGAGTTAGAAAATACGGTTTGTGATTATTTCATTATTTGTGAAGGTACTTCAAACACACAAGTAAACGCTATAGTCAATTCTATACAAAAAAAGGTGAGCAAAGAGCTCAAAGATCATCCATGGCATATTGAAGGTAGTGAAAATGCAGAATGGGTGTTAATGGACTATGTTAATGTAGTTGTGCACGTTTTCCAAAAACACATCAGACAATATTACGATATTGAGAGTCTTTGGGGAGATGCTAAAACAACAGAAATAGAAACTAGTTACTAAAAAAAAATTAATGGCAAAAGAAACTAAAAATATAAACAAAAAACCAAAAATGAATCCATATTGGATTTACGGGATTATTATAGCCGTATTTTTTGGTATTCAACTTTTTTCAGGTGGTTTTGGTAATGAAGCTAAAACAACAACACCTGCACAATT
Organism: Aquaticitalea lipolytica; assembly: GCF_014641635.1. GTDB lineage: Bacteria > Bacteroidota > Bacteroidia > Flavobacteriales > Flavobacteriaceae > Aquaticitalea > Aquaticitalea lipolytica. Next base: position 46,115 of record NZ_BMIC01000006.1, read on the forward strand.
TATAAACTACTTACAAAAAGGTGAGGTTGCAAAAATTGAGATTGTAAACAAAAGAGATGCTAAAGTGTATCTTACTGATGACGCTCAAAAAAGTGAAACTCATAAAGGCACAAAACCTTCTAGTATATTTCCAACTGTAACTCCGTTACCAAATTATGTATTTGAGTTTGGAGACCTACAATTGTTTCAAGAGCAAATCACAAAAACTATAGATGAGAACAGCCTAAAAACTGAAGTAAAATACGTTACCGAAAGTAATGCTTGGGGCGAACTTTTATTGTCGCTACTTCCATTTGTACTTATTATTGGTATCTGGATTTTCATCATGAGACGTATGTCTGGTGGAGCTGGTGGTGGAGCTGGTGGACAGATTTTTAATATCGGAAAATCGAAAGCAAAGTTGTTTGATGAAAACACTGATGTTAAAACTTCATTTAGAGATGTTGCTGGTTTAGAAGGAGCAAAAGAAGAAGTACAAGAAATTGTAGACTTCCTTAAAAACCCAGAAAAATACACCAAACTAGGTGGTAAAATACCAAAAGGAGCACTACTTGTAGGACCTCCAGGAACTGGTAAAACCCTATTAGCAAAAGCTGTTGCTGGTGAAGCTAAAGTACCTTTCTTCTCATTATCTGGTTCAGATTTTGTTGAGATGTTTGTTGGAGTTGGAGCTTCTCGTGTTAGAGATTTATTTAAACAAGCTAAAGAAAAATCTCCAGCCATAATTTTTATTGATGAAATTGATGCTATTGGTAGAGCGAGAGGAAAAAATAATTTTTCTGGTTCTAATGATGAGCGTGAAAACACATTAAACCAGTTATTAACTGAGATGGATGGTTTTGGTACAAATACAAATGTTATTGTATTGGCTGCAACCAACAGAGCAGATGTATTAGATAAAGCGCTAATGCGTGCTGGTCGTTTTGATCGTCAAATTTTTGTCGACTTACCAGATATTAACGAGCGTAAAGAGATTTTTGAAGTCCATTTAAGACCTATCAAAAAATCTGATGATTTAGATATTGATTTCTTATCACGTCAAACTCCAGGGTTTTCTGGAGCAGATATTGCCAATGTTTGTAATGAAGCTGCATTAATAGCTGCAAGAAATGGCAAAAAAGCTGTTGATAAACAAGACTTTTTAGATGCTGTTGATAGAATTATTGGTGGATTAGAAAAGAAAAATAAAATTGTTACTCCAGATGAAAAACGTGCTGTTGCTTTCCATGAAGCTGGTCATGCAACCATAAGCTGGATGTTAGAGCATGCTGCTCCATTAGTAAAAGTTACAATTGTTCCTCGTGGTCGTTCATTAGGTGCTGCATGGTATTTACCAGAAGAGCGTTTAATTGTAAGATCTGAACAAATGCTTGACGAAATGTGTGCTGCTTTAGGTGGTAGAGCTGCTGAGAAAGTTATCTTTAATAAAATTTCTACAGGTGCTTTAAGCGATCTAGAAAAAGTAACAAAACAAGCAAGAGCCATGGTAACCATTTATGGTTTAAGTGATAAAGTAGGTAATCTTACATATTACGATTCTTCAGGACAAAACGAATACGGATTTACAAAACCATATAGTGAGCGTACTGCAGAACTTATTGATAAAGAAATATCTGATATTATTGAAGAGCAATACCAACGTGCTATAAAAATATTAGAAGACAATAAAGATAAGCTGACAAAATTAGCTGAAGTACTTCTAGAAAAAGAAGTCATTTTTAAAGACAATTTAGAGAAGATTTTTGGTAAACGCCCTTTCGGAAAAGATGACGAAGTTGAAATGCCAAAAAACAACACTAAAGACGTTAAGACTGAAGAAGTTAAAGCTGAAGATGAAGAAGAAGTTAAAGACGACTTATTAAAATAAACCTTATACAACCTTATAAAAAACTTAAATTAATCTAATGTTAATTTAAGTTTTTTTATATTTGGTAGAATCAATTTAAGAAACAGGTTAATAGCAACCCATAAATGAGTCTATTTCGTAAAATCTTCGGTAAAAAAGAAACATCTGGAGAAAACATAAAAGGCGAAGAAAGAGGCAAGTATATGCCTGAAATAAAAATTCCTATTGACGAGAAATTTACTATAAATTTCAAAGCCAATGGTGGAAAGTTTTTGTACTGCGAAAATATTGACGAAATAAAAAAAACTCTTAAAGAGATTCTTAATGAAAACGAATGGGAAGACAAAAACGTGTTTCTACTCGACGAACGCTTAAAAGATTTATTCAAAGAATTTAATCTTAAAGCGACCAGAAAAACTGCCGAAAGCACTTATTTTCTTTCTACTTGCGAATATTTAATTGCTGATGATGGATCGTTATTAATCTCATCAAATCAAATTGCAGAAAAGAAACTTAAAGACCTTCCTCCAAATTTTATCATCTATGCAACTACAAGTCAGTTTGTTGAAAACATTGGCGAAGGATTACGAGGCATAAAAAACAAGAATAGAGAAAAAATTCCAACGAATATTACGACTATAAAACACTTCAAAGCTTTAGAAGATAAAGATTTTCTAACCTATGGAAGTAGCTCAAAAAACTTATATTTGCTGCTGCTAGAAGATTTATAGATGAAACATATTCTTATTTCTATTTTGAAAAACACTAAAGCTAATTTTAAGATGTTCCATCTGACAATTAAAAAACAATAAAAGTCTGCAGATGAAAGAACTTAGTACACGAGCCATTTCTGGAGCTTTATACATTTCACTACTTATATTATGTATTTATTGGCAATACGCATTAGTAGTATTGTTTTTAGTTTTTGGGCTTATTTGCATGGCAGAGTTTAAAAAGCTAATCGACCTAAAAGGCAACATATCGTACATCATTTTTTTAGTTATGTATCTTGGGTTTAGCATTTGGTGCCTCACTCCTGCTGTAAATACAGGATTTAGCGAAGCCATTAAAATATTACAAGTTATTACCATATTTGTACAATTGTTTTTAATAAAAGACTTGTTTTCAGAAAAAACAATTCCGTTGTTTAGCTCAAAACGTTATATACTTACAACATTCTACCTATCAAGCTCATTTGTGTTTTTAATACTTATCGCAAACAACGATAATACATTTACACCTATGTTATTATTAGGTGCATTTATATTGGTTTGGATAAACGATACAGGAGCTTATATAGTAGGTAAAAACTTCGGAAAGCAAAAACTCTTCCCAAGTGTATCGCCAAAAAAGACTGTTGAAGGTTTTTTAGGTGGTTTATTTTTTGCCTGTGTTGCTAGTTATTTTATTGCCTTATTTACCGAGACTTTAGACTCTACACATTGGCTTGCACTAGCCATTGTAGTATCTGTTTTTGGTACAATTGGCGATTTAATCGAATCTAAATTTAAGCGACAAGCTGGCGTAAAAGATAGTGGTGTAATTATGCCAGGACACGGAGGTTTGTTAGATAGGTTAGATAGTATTATTTTTACAGCACCATTTTTCTATTTATTTTTAAGACTGTTTCCGTATGTTTCATAAAGAAGGACAAAAAATTATTTTTATAACCTTGGTTATAGTAGTTGCAATTATTTTCGCAATAGATTATACAGTAACACTACCTTGGTTACGTATTGCATTAATGTTTTTAGCATTAGCATTCTTCGGATTGATACTTCAGTTTTTTAGAAACCCAAAACGTATTGGCAAACTTAATGATAACCATGTGTTGTCGCCAGTTGATGGAAAGGTTGTTGTTATTGAAGAAGTACAGGAAAACGAATATTTTAAAGACAAACGTATACAAGTATCTGTATTTATGTCGCCAATAAATGTACACGTTACACGCTATCCAATTGGCGGAAAAGTTGCTTTTAGCAAATATCATCCTGGTAAGTTTTTAGTGGCTTGGCACCCAAAAGCTAGTGAGGAGAATGAGCGTACAACAGTTGTGGTAGAAAACAATAGTTTTGGTAAAGTATTATACCGACAAATTGCTGGAGCATTAGCAAAACGTATAGTAAATTATGCCAAAGCAGATGATGTTGTAGCACAAGGAAGCGATTCTGGATTTATAAAATTTGGTTCGAGAGTAGATGTTTTTTTACCTTTAGATGCCAAAGTTAAAGTAACACTAAACCAAAAAGTAAAAGGTGGTGTTAGTGTAATTGCCGAAAAGTAAAATAATGACAAAAGAAGAGTTAAACATAGAATTTGAAGATGCGGTAGAACGCATTAACAACTTTAAAGAACCTTTTCCTGCCGACTTTTTATTACGCTTATATGCTTATTATAAAAAAGCGACCAATAACTACGAACGACCAAGTAGTAGTAAACCTATAATTAACGCTTTTAAAACCAATGCCCTTTTTCAGGTTAAAGATGTGAGCCAAGACGAAGCCAAACGCATTTATATAGATTTGGTAAACAACTACTTTTTATACCGAAAATAAACCCTCTTTTTTACCAAAATTACGTAGAACTACGTATTTCTTTTTACGTTTTAAAACGCTAACTTCGTTTAACTATCGATATAGATAATTAAAACCAATCCATATCGTCGCATTACACACAATTACTCCGGAAAACCAGAACTAACATTATAATGACAAACTCGGAAAAGAAAAAAATCGCTTTAATCATATTTCATGTGATTGTTCTTTTATTCTTGTTTGTTTCAATAACTTTATTACTCGACGACATTTTTTCACAGAACGAAAACCCAAATGATTATATAGATTCTTTTTATGTAAGTACACCTAGAATAATTGCTCCATTTGCTGTTTTACTTGGTTCAATAAGTTGGTTGATAATTTTAATTAAATGGATTCGAAATAGTCGTCTAGAATTTTATATGAAATCAATTTTTCTAACCAAAACAATTATAATTATTGGATTGATTCTATTAATGACAATTTAGTCTCATTAGATTTATTTTACACAAATTAGAATTTAAATCGCATACGGAATCTAACTCAGACGCGGATTTTTCTTTTGCGCAAATTATATTGGGTTTGCTAAATTAAATACTTATATGTTTTCTGCTTCAAAGCGTTTTGCAAACACTTTTTGCCATTTAAGCTGTTAAAAGCAAAACTATTGTTTAGCTTTTATTATGTTAATTGTTCTCCTCATTACCGCAAAAACTTTATGTGCATACTCTATTCTGTCGCAACAGTGTGTAACAACGTGTATAGTCAATTGCTTGGTCTGTGATTACTCGGAAAATCCTACGGATTTTCCTACTGGTTCGTTTCTTTTGTTAACTTAGTTCTTGCCAACGCAACAAACCATATACAACAACGTTAAACGAAATCTCAAATTTTATATCATTAATCACTTTTCACTTTAAAAGTTGCTACAACATTTATAAAAAGGTATTTTAGCTGCACAAACACCAAATCTGTTATTATGCAACGTTTTATATTATTTGTTATCGCTTTAGTATGCTTTAATACTAGTAATGCACAAACCTACAACACTTATTATGGTGACATTGTTGCCAATGTATCGTCTAGCAACGTATTAAACGACCTCACAACTTTTGAGAATTTTGGCATAAAAGAGTTAGGCACTACAGCTTTAACTAACACTCAAAACTGGATTACTGCTCGTTACCAAAGTTTAGGCTATACAGATGTAGTGTTGCAACCTTTTAGCTTTAATGGCAATACAACCAATAATATAATTGTTACCAAAACAGGTACAGTGTATCCTAACACCTATTTAATTATCGATGCGCATTACGATACTATTAATGGTCCTGGTACTAACGATAATGGTACAGGTACAGTATTATTGTTAGAGTTAGCACGACTTTTAAAAGATGTAGATACCGAATACTCTATAAAATTTATTCATTTTAGTGGTGAAGAAGATGGTTTGGTTGGTAGTACGTATTATGTAAATAATACTGTTATTCCTCAAAATTTAGATATAAAACTTGTGTTTAATATCGACGAAGTTGGTGGTGTTAATGGCATGACTAATAATACTATTGTTTGCGAAAGAGACCAAAGTAGTCCAGCTTCTAACAATGCGGCTTCGGCTGCTCAAACTACCATTTTGGCTAACTGCATGGAGTTATACTCTAACCTAAATACCGAAATATCGTTTGCTTACGCTTCAGATTATGTGCCTTTTGAAAATAATGGTGAAATTATCACTGGGTTGTTCGAAAAAAATGAATCGCCAGTAAACCATACCATCAACGATAATTTAGCGAATATGGATGCTACCTATGCTTATGAAGTGGTAAAAGGTGCTCTTGGTGCTGCTTTAGAGTTTTCTGTGGCTTACGACTCTTCTTTAAGTATTGTTGACGAGCAGTTTGTTTCTGTGTCTGTGTTTCCTAATCCTGCAAATAAATACATTACTGTTGCTTTTAAAAACCCCATACAAACTCCTGTGGATTTTAAACTTATTGATGTACAAGGCAAAGAAGTTATATCTAAAACCTTAACCGAACAATCAGAGAAGATTGCTGTAGATTCGTTAAGTAGAGCTAACTATGTTGCTGTTTTTAAAATTGAAAATCAACGATTAATTAAGAAAGTGATTTTAAATTAATCACGTATTAAAGGCATAGTTGAGCAACGTAATAATCCTTCTTGCTTAGAAATCTCAGCATAAGGTACTTCTTCAACTGTAAAACCTTGTTTACGTAACCAGGTATTTAAACGCGTAAAATTACGTTCGGAAATCACAACATCATCAGCTATTGAAAAGATATTACTGTTCATGTGATACATTTCTTCACGTGTAATGTGAAATAGATTTTCTTTTCCGAAAAGGTTTACTAAATACATATAATCGCTTTCTTCTCTAAAACCGCTTTTATAAATAATCCCTTTGTCTTTTCCGACAGGTTGAAAACAGCAGTCTAAATGCAAAGCATTATCTCTTGGTTCTATTTTAGATTTTACGAGGTCAAACTCCTTTACAATCTTATCAGGAAACAAATCTTTAATAAAATTTACACCTTCTGTATTTGTACGAGCAGTAATATAATTTTTATAATCGCTGCCTTTATAGGTACCAATAAAAATGTGGTTGTTCCAAAGCATTACGTCTCCACCTTCAATATGAACCTCTTCTGGTGGACGAATTACTTTTTTTGGATCTATCTGGTCTATGACATATTGAATAGCGTCTAACTCCTCATCACGTTCTGGCAGAATATTGGCTTTTATAAAAATATCGTCAATTACAAAAGCGATATCTCTGGCAAATATTTGGTTATAGTCTTCAATAAGATCAGGACGATACACCTTAACATTATACTTTTCGAACACTTTTGCTACTGCATCCATCTCTTTTACCATATCTGCTTCAACAGGATAGGTACCAGCTTTAATGTGTTCTAACGATTTTGGGTCGTAAGCTTCCTCTACTGTTGGTGTTGGACCATTGCTAATTGCAGTTCCTAAAACCACAGCTCTTAATCGAGAGGTTTCGTTTTTTATGTTAAGTTTTAAATAGTCCATAGGTTACAAATATAAAAAAAGCCTCATTATAAAAATGAAGCTTATATCACTATCGTTATGATTTAGCGTTTATCAATAGATACAAAAGGCCTTAAAGTTTCTCCAATATATATTTGACGTGGACGACCAATTGGCTCGTTATTTAAACGCATTTCTCTCCACTGTGCAATCCAACCTGGTAAACGACCTAATGCAAACATTACTGTAAACATATCAGTTGGTATTCCCATACCTCTGTAAATAATACCAGAATAGAAATCGACATTTGGATATAATTTACGGTCAACAAAGTATGGATCTTGTAATGCTTCTTTTTCTAATCCTTTAGCAATATCTAAAATTGGATCTTCAATACCTAAATTATCAAGTACTTCGTCTGCTGCCTTTTTAATGATTTTAGCACGAGGATCGAAGTTTTTATATACTCTGTGTCCAAAGCCCATTAAACGGAAAGGATCTTCTTTATCTTTAGCTTTAGCCATATACTTTGCAGTATCTCCACCATCTTCCTTAATAGCTTCCAACATTTCTAATACTGCTTGATTTGCTCCACCATGAAGTGGTCCCCAAAGTGCAGAAATACCTGTAGAAAGTGATGCAAATAATCCAACATGTGACGAACCAGCTATTCTTACAGTAGATGTAGAACAGTTTTGTTCGTGGTCTGCATGAAGAATTAATAATTTGTCTAATGCATTTATTAATATTGGATTTAATATATATTCTTCATTAGGCTGCTTAAACATCATTTTTAAGATGTTTTCTACATAACCTAAATTTTTATCTCCATAATCTAATGGTAAACCTTGTTTTTTACGAAGTGTCCAAGCTACTAATACAGGAAACTTACCTAATATTTTTACAATAGCTTTGTACATATCTTCTTCAGAATTTACATTTACTGAAGATGGGTTAAAAGCTGTTAATGCACTTGTTAATGATGCAATAACACCCATTGGATGCGCAGATTTAGGAAACGCATCAACTATTTTACGTACATCCTCATCTACAACAGATTGCGCTTTAATATCTGTATGAAATTTTTCTAATTCTTCTTTTGTTGGTAATTCACCAAAAATTAAAAGGAATGCTACCTCAAGGAAATCTGCTTTTTCAGCAAGTTCTTCAATTGAATAACCTCTGTATCTTAATATTCCTTTTTCACCATCTAGAAAAGTAATAGCACTCTCGCAAGACCCTGTATTTTTATAACCTGGATCGATAGTAATTACACTATCTGTAGTACTTCTTAAGTTCTTAATATCGATGGCAACTTCGTTCTCTGTTCCAACAATTAATGGGAACTCATATTTTTTTCCTTCTATTTCTAAAGTAGCAGTTTTTGACATATTGTATTGTAAATTTTTGTTTAAAATGGTTGAGATTATCAACAACGCGAAATTACGAAATATATCACGATTAATAAAGCATGTTTACAAAGGTTTTAACAATTCTATTATATATAAAATTGATAGTAAAAAAGAAAGCGATTATTAATGGTTTAATAATCGCTTTAGTAATAATTTATTGAAGTATTTACTTTATTTTAAATGCTTTTTCTTGAGGAAAATAAGCAACTTGACCTAACTCTTCCTCTATACGTAATAACTGATTGTATTTTGCCATACGATCGCTACGAGATGCCGAACCTGTTTTTATTTGTCCTGTATTTAATGCAACAGCTAAATCGGCAATGGTATTATCTTCAGTTTCTCCCGAACGATGTGACATAACAGACGTATATCCTGCATTATGAGCCATATTTACAGCAGCAATAGTTTCAGTTAATGTACCAATCTGGTTTACTTTTATTAAAATAGAGTTTGCAATTCCGTTTTCAATACCTCTAGATAAACGTTCAACATTAGTCACAAATAAATCGTCGCCAACTAATTGTACTTTGTTTCCAACTTTTTCTGTTAGATATTTCCAACCTTCCCAATCGTTTTCATCCATACCATCTTCAATAGAAATAATAGGGTATTTAGCACATAATTCTGCTAAGTAATCAGCTTGTTCTTTACTTGTACGTACTTTGCCAGTTTCACCTTCAAATTTGGTGTAATCATATTTACCATTAATATAAAACTCAGCAGAAGCACAATCTAGAGCAATCATCACATCATCACCCAATTTATATCCTGCATTCTCTACGGCTTTGTTAATTGTATCAAGTGCATCTTCAGTTCCACCTTCTAAATTTGGTGCAAATCCACCTTCATCACCAACAGCTGTACTTAAACCTCTATCGTGTAATACTTTTTTAAGGTGATGAAAAATTTCTGTTCCCATTTGCATAGCATGTGTAAAATTCTTTGCTTTTACAGGCATTACCATAAACTCTTGAAACGCAATAGGTGCATCGCTATGCGAACCTCCATTAATAATATTCATCATTGGTACTGGAAGTGTGTTTGCAGATACTCCACCAACATAACGATATAAAGGCATTCCTAATTCGTTTGCAGCAGCTTTTGCAACAGCTAAAGACACTCCTAAAATAGCATTAGCTCCTAATTTAGATTTATTTTTTGTTCCATCTAAATCAATCATTATCTGATCAATTTTGTTTTGCTCAAAAACAGGAGTACCTAATAACTCTTGTGCTATTATTGAATTAACATTTTCAACGGCTTTTAAAACCCCTTTTCCCATATAAGCCTTTCCACCATCACGTAACTCAACTGCCTCATGTTCACCTGTTGATGCACCAGAAGGTACAGCAGCACGTCCCATTATTCCGTTTTCTGTAACTACGTCCACTTCTACAGTTGGATTACCACGAGAATCTAAAATTTGTCTTGCATGAATGTTAATTATAATGCTCATTTTATTTTGGTTTATGTTGATATAAAATTTGAATGCAAATTTACAAAATTGTTAATCTAAATGTTTAGAATCTATTTCAGAATTACATTTAAAATTTACGATAATGTTTTCGCAATGAAAAAACCTCAAAGAATTTGATGGTTCTTTGAGGTTTCAATATTATTTATTTTTAATGTTTTCTATAAATTGGTCAAACAAGTATGACGAATCATGCGGACCAGGACTTGCCTCTGGATGATACTGCACTGAAAAACAATTTTTAGATTTCATTTTTATTCCTGCTACTGTATTATCATTCAAATGCACATGTGTGATTTCTATATCTGAATGTTTTTCGGTTTCTTCTCTGTTAATAGCAAAACCATGATTTTGAGATGTAATTTCTCCTTTACCAGTCACTAGGTTTTTAACAGGATGATTAATCCCTCTATGACCATTGTGCATTTTATAAGTTGAAATTCCGTTTGCTAAAGCAATTACTTGATGTCCTAAACAAATACCAAACAAAGGTAAATTACGTTTAATAATTTCTTTTGCGACAGCTTGAGCCTCTACTAAAGGTTCAGGATCTCCAGGTCCATTAGATAAAAAGTATCCATCTGGATTAAAAGCACTCATATCTTCAAACGTTGCATTGTATGGAAATACTTTTATGTAAGCGTCACGCTTTGCAAGATTGCGTAGAATGTTTTTCTTAATTCCAATATCTAAAGCTGCAATTTTATAGGTTGCGTTTTCATTGCCAAAATAATATGGCTCAGTCGTTGATACTTTTGAAGCAAGCTCGAGGCCTTTCATTTCTGGAACTGAAGCTAATTGTTTTTTTAAGCCTTCAATATTGTCAACTTCTGTAGAAATTACAGCATTCATTGCTCCATTATCTCTAATGTAACTCACCAAAGCTCTTGTATCAACATCAGAAATGGCCAATAGGTTATTCTTTTCGAAAAAGTTTTCTAATGAATCATCTGCTGCTGGCCTTGAGTAATTAAAACTGAAATTTTTACAAATTAATCCAGCAATTTTAATTGAATCAGATTCAACTTCATCAGAAAGTGTTCCATAATTTCCAATGTGTGCATTAGTTGCTACCATTAATTGACCAAAATATGAAGGGTCAGTAAAGATTTCTTGGTAACCTGTTGTTCCTGTGTTAAAACAAACTTCTCCAAAAGCTGTCCCTTCTTTACCAATTGATTTTCCATGAAAAATGGTTCCATCTGATAAAAGGATAATCGCTTTTTGTCTTTTATTATATTTCATTTCTAAAAAAAGGTTTTGCAAAATTGCATAAAAAAAAGGATAAACTAAAATTGTTTATCCTTTTTATATTTATAAATGTACTCTCATTTATTCTTCTTCCTCGTTTGAAGCTTTTTTAGATTCTACAGCTGGAGCTGCAGGAGCTGCTGCATCAGCTTTTTTAGAACGACCTCTACGAGTTGTTTTCTTTTTAGGTTGCTTGTCTGCATTGTAGATTTCATTGTAATCTACTAATTCGATCATTGCCATATCAGCGTTATCACCTAAACGATTTCCAAGTTTAATGATACGTGTGTATCCTCCTGGACGATCAGCAACTTTTACAGCTACATCTCTAAACAATTCAGTAACAGCGTCTTTCTGTCTTAATCTAGACATAACGATACGTCTGTTATGAGTTGTATCTTCTTTAGATTTTGTAATCATTGGCTCAACAAATTGCTTTAAAGCTTTTGCTTTAGCTACAGTAGTGTTGATACGCTTGTGCTCTATTAAAGAACAAGCCATATTAGCCAACATTGACTTTCTGTGAGCTGTTTTACGACCTAAATGGTTTATTTTTTTTCCGTGTCTCATGACATTTGTTTATAACCTTCATCTTGCTGCAACCCACTATTGAGGAGCAAAATATGAAGTGATTAATCTTTATCTAATTTGTATTTGCTTAAATCCATTCCGAAATTCAATCCTTTAACATTTACTAGCTCTTCTAGTTCAGTTAATGATTTTTTACCGAAGTTTCTGAATTTCATTAAATCGTTTTTGTTGAAAGATACTAAGTCTCCTAATGTATCTACTTCTGCAGCTTTTAAACAGTTTAATGCACGTACAGAAAGATCCATATCAACTAATTTAGTTTTCAATAGTTGTCTCATGTGAAGTGATTCTTCATCATAAGTTTCTGTTTGAGCAATTTCATCAGCTTCTAAAGTAATACGCTCATCAGAGAATAACATGAAGTGGTGAATTAATATTTTAGCTGCTTCTGTTAAAGCATCTTTTGGAGCTATTGATCCGTCTGTGATGATTTCAAAAACTAATTTTTCGTAGTCAGTTTTTTGTTCAACACGGAAGTTTTCAATAGTATATTTTACATTCTTAATAGGAGTGTAAATTGAATCTGTAAAGATTGTTCCCATTGGTGCAGAAGCTTTTTTATTTTCTTCAGCAGGAACGTATCCTCTACCTTTTTCAATTGTAAGCTCCATATTAATACTTACTTTAGGGTCTAAGTTACAAATCACTAAGTCTTTGTTTAATACTTGAAACCCTGAAATGAATTTTTGAAAATCTCCAGCAGTAATTTGGTTTTGTCCAGAAATTGAAATTGTAACCGTTTCGTTATCAATTTCGTCTATTTGACGCTTAAAGTTAACTTGTTTTAAGTTCAAAATAATTTCTGTAACATCTTCAACTACTCCAGCAATTGTAGAAAATTCGTGATCAACACCTTCAATTCTAACTGATGTAATTGCAAATCCTTCTAAAGAAGATAACAAAACTCTTCTTAAAGCATTACCTACTGTTAATCCATAACCTGGTTCTAAAGGTCTAAATTCAAATTTACCTTCAAACTCAGTTGAATCAATCATGATTACTTTGTCGGGCTTTTGAAAATTTAATATTGCCATATTGCGTTTTGTATCTAGTTATTATTTAGAGTATAATTCGACGATAAATTGTTCGTTGATATTTTCTGGAATTTGAACTCTCGCCGGAACAGAAACATAAGTTCCTTGTTTTGTATCGTTATTCCAAGTAATCCATTCATACACACTACTAGAGTTAGCAAGTGAATTTTGAATAGCTTCTAATGATTTAGATTTTTCTCTAACAGCAACAACATCACCAGCTTTTAATTGGTAAGATGGTATGTTTACAATTTCACCATTTACTGTGATATGTCTGTGAGACACTAATTGTCTTGCTCCACTACGTGAAGGAGAGATTCCCATTCTGTAAACAACGTTATCTAAACGAGACTCACAAAGTTGTAATAATACCTCACCTGTAATACCAGGAGCAGCTGTTGCTTTTTTGAACATGTTTCTGAATTGACGCTCTAATACACCATAAGTGTATTTTGCTTTTTGCTTTTCCATTAATTGGATTGCGTATTCAGATTGTTTACCACGACGCTTGTTTGCACCATGTTGTCCTGGAGGATAGTTTCTTTTTTCGAAAGCTTTATCATCTCCATAAATAGCTTCACCGAATTTACGTGCTATTTTAGTTTTAGGACCAGTATATCTTGCCATTTCTTAATTGTTTTTTGAGAGTGTTTGTGAATTAAGGTCTTAATCTTATCCTCCGACAAACGTTGATCTCTCTAATTGATACTTGTTTATTTTTTCAGTTTGCAAATTTACACATAAAAAGTTAATATCAACTATTAAAAATAGCTGATATTAATTCTTTATATTATATAAATTATACTCTTCTACGTTTTGGTGGGCGACAACCATTATGAGGTAGTGGAGTAACATCAATAATTTCTGATACTTCTATACCTGCATTATGAATTGAACGAATAGCAGACTCTCTACCATTACCTGGACCTTTAACGTATACTTTTACTTTTTTAAGCCCTGCTTCTCTTGCAACACCAGCAGCATCTTCAGCAGCTAATTGTGCAGCATAAGGAGTGTTCTTTTTTGAACCTCTAAAACCCATTTTTCCAGCTGATGACCATGAAACAACATCTCCTTTTTTATTTGTTAAAGAGATAATGATGTTGTTAAATGATGCTGCAATGTGAGCTTCTCCAATTGAGTCAACAATGACTTTACGTTTTTTAACTTTAGTACTTGACTTTGCCATATTACTAATTATTATTTAGTTGCTTTTTTCTTGTTAGCAACTGTTTTTCTTCTACCTTTTCTTGTTCTAGAGTTGTTTTTAGTGCGTTGACCTCTTAATGGAAGTCCTGCTCTATGACGAATACCTCTGTAACATCCAATATCCATTAAACGTTTGATGTTTAATTGAATTTCTGAACGAAGTTCACCTTCAATAGTATAAGACCCAACAGCTTCACGAATATTGCTTATTTCGTCATCTGTCCAATCTTGAACTTTAGTGTTTTCATCAACTTTAGCGTTAGCTAAAATTTCTTTTGCTCTGCTTGCACCTATTCCATAGATGTAAGTTAAGGAGATTACTCCTCTTTTCTGTTTTGGTATATCTACACCTGCAATTCTTGCCATAATTATCCTTGTCTTTGTTTGAATCTAGGATTCTTTTTGTTAATTACGTAAAGTCTTCCTTTTCGTCGTACTAATTTACAATCAGCACTTCTTTTTTTAACTGATGCTCTAACTTTCATCTGTTTTTGTATTAGTATCTATAAGTTATTCGAGCCTTAGATAAATCGTAAGGGCTCATTTCTAATTTTACTTTATCTCCTGGTAATAATTTAATATAGTGCATACGCATTTTACCAGATATATGCGCTGTTACAATATGTCCATTTTCTAATTCAACACGAAACATGGCATTTGATAATGCTTCAATTATTGATCCGTCTTGTTCTATTGCTGCTTGTTTTGCCATAATAATATTAAGCTACTGCCTTTCTATTTTTACCGGTTTTCATTAAGCCATCATAGTGTTTGTTCAACAAATATGAATTTACTTGTTGCATGGTATCTATTGCAACACCTACCATAATTAGTAGTGATGTACCACCAAAGAATAATGCCCAACCTTGTTGCACACCCATTATTCTTTCCACTATTGCTGGGAACACAGCGATAAGTGCTAAAAATATTGAACCTGGTAACGTAATTTGTGACATTATTTTATCTAAATATTCAGATGTTTCAGTTCCAGGTCTGATACCAGGAATAAAACCTCCGCTTCTTTTTAAATCATCAGCCATTTTATTGGTTGGAACTGTAATTGCAGTATAGAAATATGTAAATATTATAATCAATAATGCAAATACTACATTGTACCAAAACCCAAAAATATCAGAAAATTGTGTTTGCATCCATTGACCTGCATCACTTGTCCCAAAAGATTTACCTATTAAACTTGGTACAAACATAATTGCCTGTGCAAAGATAATTGGCATAACTCCTGAAGCATTCAATTTTAATGGTAAAAATTGACGTGATCCAAATACATTTTTCTCGTAACCACCTGAAGCTGTTCGACGTGCGTATTGAACAGCAATCTTACGAACTGCCATTACTAACATAATTGATGCTAATATGATTACAAACCATATAACAATCTCAATTAACACCATCATTAATCCTCCATTACCACCACCTTCAATTCTAGAAGCATAATTTTGAACAAATGATGCAGGCATACGAGCTATAATACCAACCATAATTAATAATGAAATACCATTACCAATACCTTTGTCAGTTATTTTCTCACCTAACCACATTGCAAAAACACATCCAGTTACTAGGATAACAATTGAAGAGAAATAGAACATTCCTCCTGTTCCTAATAAAAATGCTGAAGTTGGAATTCCTAATGTTGGTAAACTTGCTAGATATCCTGGTGCTTGTACCAAACATATAGCAATAGTTAACCAACGTGTAATTTGGTTTATTTTTTTACGACCACTCTCTCCATCTTTTTGTAATTTTTGAAGATAAGGAATCGCGATTCCCATTAATTGAACAACAATTGAAGCTGAAATGTAAGGCATAATACCTAATGCAAACACTGATGCATTTGCAAAAGCTCCACCAGTAAAAGCATTTAATAGGCCTAGTAAGCCTTGATCTGTATTACTTGCCAAAACTTCTAACTGACTTGCGTCAATACCAGGTAAAACTACTTGAGCACCAAAACGATAAACTAAAAGCAAACCAAGCGTAAGCATGATTCTGTCTTTTAGTTCTGTTATTTTCCAAACATTTTTTAAAGTCTCTATAAATTTCATCCTCTAATTGGTCTTATAAAGTTATAGCTTCTCCTCCTGCAGCTTCGATAGCAGCTTTTGCTGAAGCAGTAAATTTATGAGCAGTTACTTTTAATTTTGATTTTAACTCTCCACGACCTAATACTTTTACTAAGTCATTTTTAGTTACAACACCTAATCCAATAAGCGTTTCAAAATCTACTGTGTCTTTTATTTTTTTCTCATCAACCAATTGTTGTAATTTATCAAGATTAACACCTTGATATTCTACACGGTTAATATTTGTAAATCCAAACTTTGGCACACGTCTTTGAAGAGGCATTTGTCCTCCTTCAAATCCTACTTTTTTAGAATATCCAGAACGAGATTTAGCTCCTTTGTGACCACGAGTTGCAGTACCACCTTTACCAGAACCTTGTCCTCTACCAATTCTTTTGCCTTGATTTTTTACTGACCCTTCAGCCGGTTTTAAATTACTTAAATCCATTACTTATGCTGTATTATTTTGTCTCTTCAACAGAAACTAAATGTTGAACTTTACTAATCATTCCAAGAATACTTGGTGTGTTATCATGCACAACTGATTGGTTCATTTTACGTAAACCTAAAGACTCTAATGTTCTTTTTTGAGTTGAAGTGCGTTTGATATCACTTTTTACTTTTGTTACTTTAATCTTTCCCATTATCGTTATAGATTAACCGTTAAATACTTTTTCAAGTGAAATTCCTCTTTCTCTAGCAACAGAATTTGCATCTCTTAATTGTAATAAAGCATCAAAAGTTGCTTTTACTACGTTATGAGGGTTAGAAGAACCTTGTGATTTTGATAATACATCATGTACTCCAACTGCTTCTAAAACTGTTCTCACAGCTCCACCAGCAATAACTCCTGTTCCTGCTGCTGCTGGAATGATGTTTACTCTTGCTCCACCAAATTTCCCTTTTTGCTCGTGTGGTAATGTCTTTTTGATAATAGGAATTCTTACTAAATTTTTCTTAGCGTCTTCAATTGCTTTTGCAATTGCTGTTGCTACGTCTTTAGATTTTCCTAAACCGTGACCTACTACACCTGCTTCGTCTCCTACAACAACTATAGCAGAAAAGCCAAATGCTCTACCTCCTTTAGTTACTTTAGTAACTCTTTGTACTCCAACTAAACGGTCTTTAAGATCTAGTCCACTTGGTTTTACTAACTCTGCGTTTTTATATTTTTGATACATAATGTCTTAGAATTTAAGTCCTCCTTCTCTAGCACCTTCTGCTAATGATTTTACTCTTCCATGATATTGATATCCACCTCTATCAAAAGAAATAGTATCTACACCTGCTTTAATAGCTCTTTCAGCAATAGCTTTACCAACTAGTGTAGCTATTTCTGATTTAGTACCTTTAGCAGAAGTAATGTCTTTATCTCTTGAAGATGCTGCTATAATAGTTTTACCAGTTACATCATCAATAATTTGAGCATAAATTTCTTTATTGCTTCTATAAACAGCTAAACGTGGTCTTGCTTCAGTTCCTGAAACTACTTTACGTATTCTGCTTTTAATTCTTAATCTTTTTTCGTTCTTTGTCAATGCCATAACTAAACTATTATGCTGATTTACCTGCTTTTCTTCTTAATACTTCACCTACAAACTTAATTCCTTTTCCTTTGTAAGGCTCTGGTCTTCTAAAATCACGGATTTTAGCTGCAACTTGTCCAACCAATTGTTTGTCATGAGAAGTTAATTTTATAATTGGATTTTTTCCTTTTTCAGAAACTGTTTCCACTTTAACTTCAGATGCAATATCCATAATGATATTGTGTGAAAAACCTAATGCCATGTCTAATTTTTGTCCTTGGTTAGTAGCTCTATAACCTACTCCAACCAATTCTAATTCTTTAGTCCATCCTTTAGACACACCTTCTATCATATTTTTTACTAACGATCTGTAAAGACCGTGTTTTGCTCTATCATCTTTACTGTCTGAATTACGGTTAACTGTAACATTACCTTCTTCAACAGTAATTTCAACGTTAGAGAATTCTTGAGATAATTCTCCTAATTTACCTTTTACAGTAATTACATTATCTTTAACGTCTATAGTAACTCCTTGAGGGATAGCTACTGGATTTTTTCCTATTCTTGACATATCTTCCTCTTTATTAGTAAACGTAGCATAATAATTCGCCACCAACATTTTCTCTATGCGCTTGTTTTCCTGTCATAACACCGTGAGATGTTGACACAATTGCAATTCCAAGTCCATTAAGAATTCTTGGCATTTCATTGGCACCTGCATACTTACGTAAACCTGGTTTACTTACTCTTTGAATTTTCTTGATTACTGGTTCTTTTGTTTCTTTATTGTACTTAAGAGCAATTTTTATTGTTCCTTGTACTGAAGAATCATCAAACTTGTAACTTAAAATATATCCTTGATTGAATAATATTTTAGTAATTTCTTTTTTCAGATTTGAAGCAGGAATTTCAACAACTCTATGGTTGGCCTTTACTGCGTTTCTAACTCTAGTTAGATAATCTGCGATTGGATCTGTATTCATTTATATTAATTTGCGGTAGTGGTTTTCAAATTTCCTGCTCTAGGAATTGAACCTTCAACCAATTTATAATTATTTTTTACCAGCTAGCTTTTTTAACTCCTGGTATTAATCCTTGGTTTGCCATTTCACGTAACATAACACGAGAAATTCCAAAAGTACGAACATACCCTCTAGGTCTTCCAGTTAACTTACATCTGTTGTGCATACGAACAGGAGAAGCATTTTTAGGTAACTTTTGTAGCCCTTCATAATCTCCAGCTTCTTTTAAAGCTTTACGTTTTTCAGCGTACTTTGCAACCGTTTTTGCTCTTTTCACCTCACGGGCTTTCATTGATTCTTTAGCCATATCTTAGTTCTTTTGAAAAGGTAAACCCAATTCTGTTAATAACGATTTTGCTTCTTTATCTGTTTCAGCAGATGTTACAAATGATATGTCCATACCTGAGATAGAATTAACTTTATCTATATCTATTTCTGGAAATATAATTTGCTCTGTAACACCTAAAGTGTAATTACCTCTACCATCAAATCCTGTAGCTTTAATACCATTAAAATCTCTTACTCGTGGTAATGCTGAAGTAACCAAACGGTCTAAAAATTCATACATTTGCTCACCTCTTAAGGTTACACGAGCTCCAATTGGCATACCTTTACGTAACTTGAATGTTGCGATATCTTTTTTAGATAGTGTTGCTACTGCTTTTTGACCAGAAATTTTAGTCAATTCGTCAACGGCATGGTCTACTAATTTTTTATCGGCAACTGCAGCACCTACTCCTTTAGATATTACTATCTTTTTAAGTTTAGGAACTTGCATTACATTTTTATATCCGAATTCTTCTGTAAGAGCAGTAACTACTTTGTCCTTGTACTCTTGTTTTAATCTTGGAGTGTAAGCCATAACTAAATTACTTCATTTGATTTTTTAGAAAATCTCACTTTTTTATCACCTTCCATTTTATAACCTACTCTTGTAGTTTCTCCTTTACCAGTTAATAATGATAAATTTGACATATGGATAGCCGCTTCTTTCTCTACAATGCCACCTTGAGGGCTTTGTGCACTTGGTTTAGTATGTTTCTTAACCATGTTTACACCTTCAACGATTGCTTTGTTTTTATCTTTCAATACCTTAAGTACTTTTCCTTCAGTCCCTTTATGGTCTCCAGAAATTACTTGTACTGTATCGCCTGATTTTATTTTAAACTTTGTCATCTTATTAGTCATTAAAGCACTTCAGGTGCTAATGATACAATTTTCATGAATTGCTTATCACGAAGTTCTCTAGCTACAGGTCCAAAAACACGTGTTCCTCTCATTTCTCCTTGCGGATTTAAAAGTACACAAGCGTTATCGTCAAATCTTATATAAGATCCGTCTGGACGTCTTACTTCTTTTACAGTACGTACAACCACAGCTGTAGAAACAGCTCCTTTTTTGATGTTACCGTTAGGAGTTGCATCTTTTACAGAAACAACTATTTTATCACCTACAGAAGCATATCTTCTTTTAGTACCACCTAGAACACGGATAGTTAAAACTTCCTTTGCTCCAGTGTTATCTGCGACTTTTAATCTTGATTCTTGTTGTAACATAATTACTTCGCTCTTTCAATTATTTCTACTAATCTCCAACATTTAGATTTAGATAAAGGTCTTGTTTCCATGATCTTTACTGTATCTCCAATGTTACAGTCATTTGTCTCATCGTGTGCAACGTATTTTTTCGTTTTTAACACGAATTTTCCATACATAGGGTGTTTTACTTTTTTCACTTCAGAAACCACAATAGATTTCTGCATTTTGTTACTTGTAACAATTCCTATACGTTCTTTTCTTAAATTTCTTTTTTCCATCTTTCAGCGGAATACAATTATTGTATTTCTCTTTTAGTTAACTCGGTTGCCATTCTAGCTACACTACGTCTTACGTTGCGTAATTGAATTGGATTTTCTAAAGGAGAGATTGCGTGAGCTAATTTAAGATCAGCATAACTCTTTTTAGTGTCACCTAATTTTTCTTGTAATTCAGCTGTAGAAAGCTGTGTAATTTCTGATTGCTTCATAATATCTTATATTAAGCTTCGTAATCTCTTGCGATTAGGAACTTCGTTTTTACAGGTAGTTTTTGAGCTGCTAAACGTAATGCTTCTTTAGCTACTTCTAAAGGCACTCCTCCAACTTCAAACATGATTCTTCCTGGTTTAACTACTGCTACCCAATATTCTACAGCACCTTTACCTTTACCCATACGTACTTCAAGAGGCTTTTTTGTAATAGGCTTATCTGGAAATATTTTAATCCATAATTGCCCTTCTCTTTTCATATAACGTGTAGCTGCAATACGAGCTGCTTCAATTTGACGAGATGTTAAAAACATACCTTTTTCATGTACCGATTTTATTCCGAACATTCCGTTAGAAAGCTCATGGCCTCTCTCAGAATTTCCTTTCATACGTCCTTTTTGGACCTTACGGAATTTTGTTTTTCTAGGTTGTAACATTTTTCTTTGTCTTTAAAAATTACTTTCTGCGACGAGATTTATTATTCCCACCACGTCTTGGCGCATCAGAGTTTCCTTTACCACCTTGTTGTTTTTTTGATAAACCTACAAGTGGAGATAATTCTCTTTTACCATAAACTTCACCTTTCATAATCCATACTTTGATACCCAATCTACCATAAGTAGTATGTGCCTCAACTAAAGCATAGTCAATATCGGCTCTGAATGTTGATAATGGAATTCTTCCTTCTTTGTAGTGCTCAGAACGTGCCATCTCAGCACCATTCAAACGACCACTAATTTGAATTTTGATTCCTTCTGCATTCATACGCATAGTAGCAGCAATTGCCATTTTAATTGCACGTCTGTAAGAAATACGATTCTCAATTTGACGAGCAACACTTGATCCTACTAAAAACGCATCTAGCTCAGGTCTCTTAATTTCGAAGATGTTCAATTGAACTTCCTTATCTGTAATTTTCTTAAGCTCTTCTTTTAACTTGTCTACCTCTTGACCACCTTTCCCAATAATAATACCAGGTCTTGCAGTAGTGATAGTAACGGTTACAAGTTTAAGCGTACGCTCAATAATTACTCTAGACACACTAGCTTTTGATAAACGAGCGTGAACGTATTTTCTAATCTTATCGTCTTCAGCAAGTTTATCTCCATAATCATTGCCACCATACCAGTTAGATTCCCATCCTCTGATAATTCCTAAACGATTTCCGATTGGATTTGTCTTTTGTCCCATATCTCTATTTAAGCTTGTGTGTTATTGTTAGCTCCAACTACGATTGTTACGTGGTTAGAACGTTTTCTAATTCTGTGTGCGCGACCTTGAGGTGCTGGACGTAATCTTTTTAACATTGCGCCACCATCTACTCTAATCTCTTTCACTACCAATTCAGCGTCTTCAATACTTGCATCTTCGTTTTTTGCTTGCCAGTTAGAAATTGCTGAAAGCAATAATTTTTCTAAACGACGTGATGCTTCTTTTGGGCTAAACTTAAGAATATTAAGAGCTGTTTCAGCTTTTTGTCCTCTAACCAAGTCTGCAACTAAACGCATTTTTCTTGGTGAAGTAGGACAGTTATTAAGCTTTGCAAAAGCAACGTGCTTTCTTTCTTCCTTAATAGCGTCTGCCATTTGTTTTTTACGACTTCCCATAGCTCTACTTATTTTTTACCTTTATTTTTAGCACCTGCATGACCTCTGAACGATCTTGTTGGTGAAAATTCTCCTAATTTGTGACCTACCATGTTTTCAGTTACGTAAACTGGTACAAATTGACGACCATTGTGTACTGCAATTGTTTGTCCAACAAAGTCTGGAGTTATCATTGATGCTCTTGACCAAGTTTTGATAACTGTTTTTTTGTTAGCAGCTACATTTTCAGCAACTTTTTTGTCTAATTTATAATGGATGTAAGGTCCTTTTTTTAATGAACGTGCCATATTATCTCAATTATTTCTTTCTACGTTCTACAATATACTTATTACTAGCTTTCGTTTTAGAACGTGTTCTATAACCTTTAGCTGGAATACCTTTTCTAGATCTTGGATGACCTCCAGAAGATTTACCTTCTCCACCACCCATTGGGTGATCGACTGGGTTCATAACTACTGGTCTTACTCTTGGTCTTCTTCCTAACCATCTGCTTCTACCTGCTTTACCAGATACAAGTAATTGATGATCTGAGTTAGATACTACACCAATTGTAGCCAAACAATCTGCTAGTATTAAACGTGTTTCACCTGAAGGCAATTTCACGGTTGCAAATTTTCCATCTCTTGCCATTAATTGAGCAAAAGCTCCAGCACTTCTTGCCATAATTGCACCTTGTCCAGGACGCAATTCAATACAAGATATAATAGTACCAAGAGGTATTTGACTTAAAGGCATTGCATTTCCAATTTCTGGAGCAACATCTGTAGTTCCTGAAACTACATTTTGCCCAACTTGTAAACCATTTTGAGCAATGATGTAACGTTTTTCACCATCTTGATAATTCAATAAAGCGATAAATGCTGTTCTGTTTGGATCGTATTGAATTGAAGCAACTTCAGCAGGAATACCAGCTTTGTTACGTTTAAAATCAATAATACGATACTTTCTTTTATGACCTCCACCTATATAGCGCATGGTCATTTTTCCTTGACTGTTTCTACCACCAGAGCGTTTGTTCGGAACAAGTAAACTCTTTTCCGGCTTATCAGTAGTGATGGCGTCAAATCCATTTACTACTCTAAATCGCTGCGCTGATGTGATCGGTTTTAATTTTCTTACTGACATTTTTGTCTAATTACATGTTACTGTATAAATCAATAGATTCACCTTCCGCCAGTTGTACAATTGCTTTTTTAACAGCATTTGTTTTACCATGTTGAATACCTGTCTTTGTATGACGAGTTCTTCTATCTGGACGGACATTTATAGTACGAACTTTTTCAACAGAAACTCCATAAGCAGCTTCAACTGCTTTTTTGATTTCTACCTTGTTCGCCTTTGTATTCACTTCGAAGCTAAAACAATTGTTTACTTCGCTATTAGCTGACGCTTTTTCAGTGATTATAGGTTTAATTAAGATACTCATGGTTTCCTTATTTACTTAAATTCGATTCAATTCCTTCTAAAGAACTCTCTAAAAGGACTAATTTATTTGCGTTTAAAATTTTGTAAGTGCTTAATTCTGAGTTCATTACAACTTCAGACCCTTTCAAATTACGTGACGACAAATATACATTATTATTTGAAGCACCCAACACAAACAAAGATTTTTTATTCTCAACTCCTAAAGCTTTCAACACATTAGTGAAATTTTTAGTTTTTGGTGTATCAAAATTGAAGTCTTCTAAAACAACGATTGCATTGTCATTAGCTTTCATTGTTAAAGCTGATTTACGCGCTAAACGTTTTAGGTTTTTATTCAATTTGAAACTATAATTTCTAGGTCTAGGTCCGAACATACGTCCTCCACCTTTAAATACACCAGACTTGATAGATCCTGCTCTTGCAGTACCTGTTCCTTTTTGCTTTTTTATCTTACGTGTACTACCTGCAATTTCTGCTCTTTCTTTAGCCTTATGAGTTCCCTGACGTTGGTTAGCAAGATATTGCTTAACATCTAAGTAAACTGCATGATTATTTGGCTCTATAGCAAACACATCTTTAGAAAGTTCAATCTTTCTACCTGTGTCTTTTCCGTTTAAATCTACAACTGCTACTTTCATTATTTTTGAATAATTACATAAGAGTTTTTGTGACCAGGAACACATCCTTTAACAACAAGTAAGTTCTTTTCTGGAACCACTTTATATACTCTTAAATTTTCAACATTCACTCTTTCGCCACCCATTCTTCCTGCCATTTTCATTCCTTTGAATACTCTCGCTGGATATGAAGCTGCACCAATAGAACCTGGAGCTCTTAAACGGTTGTGCTGACCATGCGTAGCTTGACCAACTCCACCAAAACCATGACGTTTTACAACCCCTTGGAATCCTTTTCCTTTAGATGTCCCTGCAATGTCAACAAACTCACCTTCGATGAAATGTTCTACAGTGATGGCATCACCTAATTTGTAACCTTCTCCAAATCCTTGGAATTCAACGACTTTTCTTTTAACAGAAGTACCAGCTTTTTTAGCATGACCTGCTTCAGCTTTTGTGGTGCTTTTCTCTGTCTTGTCATCGAAACCAAGTTGAAGAGCACTATACCCGTCAACCTCTTCGGTTCTGACTTGGGTAACGATACATGGTCCAGCTTCGATTACTGTACAAGGAATATTTTTCCCGTTTTCATCGTAGATGCTGGTCATACCGATTTTTTTTCCAATTAACCCAGACATAAATTATTATTTAATTATTAATACTACTTATTTAAAAAAATTCAGGGTCAAAATACGTTTCAACCCTGAATTGTATTTTTACCGTTTTTCCTTAACCATCGTTAAGGACATGTTTGATCTAACTATACTTTGATCTCTACTTCTACTCCACTTGGTAATTCAAGTTTCATCAAGGCATCAATTGTTTTTGATGATGAGCTATAGATATCAAGTAATCTTTTGTAAGAACTTAATTGAAATTGCTCTCTTGATTTTTTGTTTACGTGTGGTGAACGTAATACTGTAAAAATCTTTTTATTAGTTGGTAATGGAATTGGCCCAGTTACTACTGCTCCAGTACTTTTTACCGTTTTAACAATCTTATCAGCAGATTTGTCTACTAAATTATGATCGTATGATTTTAGTTTTATTCTGATTTTTTGACTCATTTTCTTAAATTTTAAGCTTCAACGCCTTTAGCTGCTTTAATAACTTCTTCTGATATATTAGAAGGTGTTTCAGCATAATGTGAAAATTCCATTGTTGATGTTGCTCTACCTGATGATAATGTACGTAATGAAGTAACATAACCAAACATTTCAGATAATGGCACATGTGCCTTAACAACTTTTGAACCTGCTCTATCTCCCATGTCATTAACTTGACCACGACGACGGTTAAGGTCTCCTACAATATCTCCCATGTTTTCTTCAGGAGTTAACACTTCTAATTTCATAATTGGCTCCATGATTACAGCTTTTGCAGCTTTTGCAGCAGCTTTAAATCCTAATTTTGCAGCCAATTCGAATGATAATTGATCAGAATCCACATCATGGTAAGAACCATCAGTTAGAGTCACTTTCATAGCATCTACCTCATATCCTGCTAATGGACCATTAATCATAGCCATTTTAAATCCTTTTTCAATTGAAGGGATAAATTCTTTAGGAACGTTACCACCTTTAATTTCAGAAACAAACTCTAATCCAGTTTTTCCTTCTTCAGCAGGCTCTAATGTGAACACAATATCAGCAAACTTACCACGTCCACCAGATTGTTTTTTGTAAACTTCTCTATGTTGTGCTGTTCTTGTGATAGCTTCTTTGTACTCTACTTGAGGTTGGCCTTGGTTTACCTCTACTTTAAACTCACGACGTAAACGATCAACAATAATATCTAAGTGAAGCTCACCCATACCAGAAATAATCGTCTGACCTGAAGCCTCATCTGTTCTAACTGTAAACGTTGGATCTTCTTCAGCTAATTTTGCTAAAGACATACCTAATTTATCGACATCTGCTTTTGTTTTAGGCTCAACCGCAATACCAATTACTGGATCAGGGAAGTTCATACTTTCTAAAACAATTGGATGTTTTTCATCTGATAATGTATCTCCTGTTTTGATAGATTTAAATCCTACAGCAGCTCCAATATCTCCAGCTTCAATAAAGTCAATTGCATTTTGCTTATTAGCATGCATTTGGTAGATACGAGAGATACGTTCTTTATTTCCTGAACGATTATTCAATACATAAGAACCAGCATCTAAACGACCAGAGTATGCTCTAAAGAATGCTAAACGACCAACGAAAGGATCAGTAGCAATTTTAAATGCTAATGCAGCAAACGGCTCATCAACAGAAGGCTTTCTTTTTTCTTCTTTCTCAGTATCTGGATTAACACCTACAATCGCCTCTTTATCTAAAGGAGAAGGTAAATATCTACAAACTGCATCTAATAAGAATTGAACACCTTTGTTTTTGAATGAAGATCCACAAATCATAGGTATGATAGCCATATCCATAACAGCAGCTCTTAATGCTGTGTGTATTTCATCTTCAGTAATTGAATCTTCATCTTCCATGAATTTCTCAAGAAGATTTTCATCGTAACTTGCTACTTCTTCAATTAATAAAGCTCTATATTGTTTTGCTTCTGCTTTTAATTCTTCAGGAATATCAACAACATCAAAAGTTGCACCTAAAGTTTCATCATGCCAGATAATAGCTCTGTTTTTTACTAAATCTACAACACCTTTAAAATCGATTTCATCACCAATAGGTAAAACAATAGGCACTGCATTAGAGCCCAACATTTCTTTTACCTGCTTGTTAACTTCTAAAAAGTTAGAACCTTGACGGTCCATTTTATTTACGAAACCAATTCTAGGTACTTTGTAGTTATCAGCTAATCTCCAGTTAGTTTCTGATTGAGGTTCAACACCATCAACAGCACTAAATAAGAATACCAATCCATCTAATACACGTAAAGAACGGTTTACTTCTACCGTGAAATCAACGTGACCAGGAGTATCGATAATATTAAAGTGATAACCCATAGAATCAGGTGTTGGCTCTCCATTTACACGAGGAAAAACCCATTCACAAGTTGTAGCAGCAGATGTAATTGTAATACCTCTTTCTTGCTCTTGCTCCATCCAGTCCATTGTTGCTGCTCCATCATGAACCTCACCAATTTTGTGAGACACACCTGTGTAGAACAATATACGCTCTGTAGTTGTTGTTTTTCCTGCATCAATATGAGCAGCAATACCTATATTTCTTGTATATTTTAAATCTCTTGCCATCTTAAATTAAAATCTAAAGTGTGAGAATGCTTTATTAGCTTCCGCCATTTTGTGAGTATCCATACGTTTTTTAACTGCCGCTCCTTCTTCTTTAGCCGCAGCTAAAATTTCAGCAGCAAGTTTTGCTGGCATAGATTTTTCATTTCTTTTACGTGAGTAACTAATCAACCATTTCATAGCTGTAGATACTTTACGATCTGGACGAATTTGCATTGGAATTTGAAATGTAGCTCCACCAACTCTACGACTACGTACTTCTACGTGAGGCATAACGTTAGACAAGGCATCTTTCCAAGTTTCTAAAGCTGTTTTTTCGTCGTCAGTCTTTTTTGATTCTACAATATCAATTGCATCATAGAATACTTTGAACGCTACCGACTTCTTTCCATCCCACATCATCATATTAACGAAACGAGTTACTAACTGATCGTTAAAACGTGGATCTGGTAAAAGCGGTCTTTTTTTCGCTGCTCTTTTTCTCATGTCTTCTTCTTAAAGTTTTTTAATTACTTTTTAGGGCGTTTTGCACCATACTTAGATCTACGTTGTGTTCTACCTGCAACACCTGCTGTGTCTAAGGCACCACGAACGATGTGATATCTAACTCCTGGTAAATCTTTTACCCTTCCACCTCTAACCAATACTATCGAGTGCTCTTGTAAATTATGACCTTCTCCTGGGATGTATGCATTTACTTCATTACCATTTGTTAATCTAACCCTTGCTACTTTACGCATTGCAGAGTTAGGTTTTTTTGGTGTCGTTGTGTAAACACGTGTACAAACCCCACGTCTTTGAGGACATGAATCTAAAGCAGCCGATTTACTCTTCTTGGTTATTTTGGCTCTTCCTATTCGTACTAATTGTGAAATTGTTGGCATATATTTCTATATAATTTATATTTACTCCTCGCATTTGAGGGCTGCAAAGGTAGAAATAAATTTCAGTTTTTCAAATGTAAAATGATTAATTTTCAAAAGTTTGATGAATTATTTAACATTGGGCATATTTTTAGTCCAAATTTTCCGTTAGCTTTGAAAACTATTAATGCTTTATATGCCTTTAAAAATCTTTCTTTTTTTAATTGGATTTTGGTTGTTATCTACTTCACAACTTTACTCTCAATCCTTGTCTCTTTCTGCCAAGGGCAAGACAGAAAATGAAACTAAAATTATTGACTCATTATATTATATTAAAAACTTTGAGGATTTTGCATCACTTGAAAAAGAAGTAATAGATATTAAAGAAAAATTATTAAAACTAGGTTATATTGAAAGTGGGTTATTAAGTATAGAAAAAAAGAATGACTCATCTTATATTGCAAGTTATCATTTGAATCATTACTACAAAACAATTAAAATATATTTTGGCCCTTCAATTAATAGAAACATTTTAAAACTAGTATCTAACACCGTAAAGGAGAATTATTTTGAAACAGATTTTAACACATTAGAAAAAACGCTTCAATTATTGAATTCTGAAATTTCAAATCAAGGAGATCCTTTTTCAACACTGCAGCTATCAAACATTAAAAAAGAAAATGAGGGCACTTTGTACGCTGAGCTACAAATTACAGAACAACCCCAAAGAACAATAGATACTATTATTATTAAGGGTTATGACAAGTTTCCAAAATCATATGTGAAACGTTATCTTAAAATTAGAAACAAACAACTATTCAATTTAAAGACAATTAAAGAAAAAATGTCAGATTTGGAAGACCTACAATTTGCAAGTCAAATTAAGGAACCCGAAGTTTTATTTACTAAAGACTCTACCTTATTATATATATATGTAGAAAAAACCAAAAGCAATGCCTTTGATGGGTTTTTAGGATTTGGAACTAATACTGAAACTAATAAAATAGAATTTGATGGCTACTTAAACTTAAATCTTGTAAACAATTTAAACTATGGAGAGTCATTTAGATTATTATATAAAAGTGATGAAAGTCAACAAAAAACTTTTGATGTAAAAGCTAAACTCCCTTATTTATTAGGTTCTCCAATTGGAGTTGAATTAAGTTTAAATATTTTCAAAAAAGATTCTTCATTTGTTACGGTTTCACAATCAGGAAAACTAGATTATATAATTAGTCCTAAAAACTCAGTTTCTGCTGGCATATTATCTACTACATCAACAAACTTATTAGACAATAATATATTAAGTATTAATGATTACAAGTCATCTTTTTATACTCTGAATTATTTACACACCAAGAGGCAGCGTTATAATTTACTTTTTCCCATAAATTTTCAGTTTGATATTACTACTGGTTTTGGCAATCGCACTTTTGATGATATCAAAGAATCTCAAAACTCACTAGCTATAAATTCGTTTAAAATTTTTAATTTGAATGACAGCAATAGCATTTTTACTCAGATTACTAGTGGCTACTTAAAATCTGACACGTATCTTGAAAATGAACTTCTACGTTTTGGAGGTATAAATTCAATAAGAGGTTTTGAAGAAAACAGCTTGACTGCAAATTTATTTGGCGTAATTAACACAGAGTATCGTTACAAGGTCAGTAATAATCTATATATTCATTCGGTTATTGATGCAGCTTATTACGAAAATGAGCTATTTGACAAAAAAGGAAAACTTTTTGGTTTTGGCTTTGGTTTTGGACTACTCACAAAAGCTGGATTGTTTAAACTCAATTATTCAAGTGGAAAGACTGAAAATCAGTCGTTTAAAATTTCAGATTCAAAAATACATATTAGCTTAATCGCAAAATTTTAACATTTATATTGTTAAATTTTTAACTATTTCACATTACCTATTGTTTTATTTGTTTTTATTTTTCACATTTGCCGCGAATAATTCAAACTAACTCAAATATGAAAACAAAGTTTAATGTGATTCTTACGCTATTATTAGCGTTTGTTGTGCAGGTATCTTTTGCACAAGAAAAGACAATTTCAGGGACTGTTACTGATGAATCAGGCTTAACTCTTCCTGGGGTTAACATTCAAGTTAAAGGTACTGCTACTGGTACTCAAACTGATTTTGATGGAAAATACTCCATTAAAGCGAACACAGGAGATGTTTTAATTTTTACTTATTTAGGGCTAAAAACCCAAGATATTAAAGTTGCTACATCAAATACAATTAACGTAACAATGGCTGAAGATGCATCTGTATTAGATGAAGTTGTTGTTGTTGGTTATGGTGTGCAAAAAAAGAAAGAAGTAACTGGGTCTATTGCTAGTATTTCTGGTGGTGATTTAGCTGGCTTAGTAACACCAAGTTTTGAAAGTCAAATAGCTGGTAGAGCTGCTGGTGTTCAAGTTACTACAAACAACGGTATCATTGGTGAAGCACCAAGAATTAGAATTAGAGGTATTGCCTCAATAGGATCAGGAACTTCTCCATTGATTGTAGTTGATGGTATGCCTATTTATTCTGGTGATGTTGGAGGTTATGCTTCAACAAATGCTCTAGGGGACATAAACCCAAATGATATTGAATCTTATGACATTTTAAAAGATGGTGCTGCAACTGCTATTTATGGTTCTAGGGCAGCAAATGGTGTAATCTTAATTACAACTAAAAAAGGAAAAAAAGGAACAATGAAAGTTAGCTACAATAACACTACTGGATTTGCTTCTGCAATTAAGACTTTTGATTTATTAAAAACTTCTGACTTTTTAGTTATTGCTAATGAAAAAAGAACTAATAGAGGTCAAGCAGAATGGGCTATTGGAAGTGAATTTGATACCGATTGGCAAAAAGCCGTACTAAACTCAAGCGCTTTACAAATAGATCATAGCTTATCATTAAATGGAGGAACTGAAAGCACAAAATATTTCCTATCTATGGGATATACAGACCAAGAAGGTGTTGCAGTTGCTAATGATATGAAGCGTTACACAATTAGAGCAAATGTTGAACATGAAGTAAACAAATGGTTGTCTTTAGGTGGTAATATAGCCTTAACTAGAACAGAATATAATGGCTTAAACACTGGTAGAAATTCATTATCAGGAAACATTTTTAATGCAATAAGACAATTACCAAATACTCCTATTTACAACCCTAATCACCCTACAGGTTACAACATTTCTGCAGATAACACTGTTGTTGGGCAATGGGATAATACAGATGCAGTTGGAGATAATATTTCAAACATTGCTTATGTGTTGGCAAATAATAAATTTCAATCTAAAATTAACAGAACAATAATTAACACGTTTGCTTCAGTTAAATTTAATAAGGATTTAACTTATAGATTTCAAGCTAGTGTTGACAACCCGTTAACATCAGGTTTCTTATACTATAGTCCAGTTCATGGTGATGGTAGAGGCTCTAATGGTAGGTTACAAAATGATAATACAGATCTATTAAGATGGAACATTCAAAATATTCTTACTTATGATAAATCATTTAACAATGCACACAATGTAAATGCAACAGGAGTAGTTGAATATCAAAAAGAAAGAAATCAATCGTTTTTTGGTACAGGTACAGATTTATTAGATGAGTTTTATAATAATAATCTAGTGACTGGAGCTTATGCAACGCAAACTTCTGGAGGAAGCGTTACAGAAAATGGTATAATATCTTATGTTGGGCGTTTAAGCTACAACTACAAACAAAGATATTATTTACAAGGATCTGTAAGACGTGATGGTATTTCTAAATTAAGCGAAGCAAACAGATGGAACAACTTTACTGGTTATTCTGCTGGATGGAATATTGCTAATGAAGAGTTTTTTAGTTCGCTAAACTCTACAATTAACGAATTTAAATTGAGAGGTTCTTATTCTGAAGTAGGTAATACAGAAATTGGAAGCTACCCATATTTAGGACTAACATCTGCTTCTCCTTACGGTACATTAAATGGTATTGCTTTCACTCAATTTGGTAACGACCAATTACTTTGGGAAACAAGTAAGAAGACAGATTACGGAGTTGATTTATCATTATTAAATAATAAAATCAGACTATCTTTTGACTACTACAATAATGATATCGATGGGTTAATTTTAGACGTACCTGTAGCTCCGTCTTTAGGAGTTCCTTCTAATAGAATTAAAAAGAACATTGGCTCTATGTATAACAAAGGCTATGAGTTCTCATTAAATTATAATGCAATTGAAAAAGACAACTTTAGCTGGAATATTACTGCTAATTTAACTCTAGACAAGAATGAAGTAACAAACATTCCTGATGGGCAAGATATACTAGGTGGTACATTTTCTGATGTTAACATCAATCAAAATTTAATAATTAGAGAAGGTGAATCTATCAACTCTATATATGGTTATAAATATTGGGGAGTAAATCCTGCTAATGGAAATCCAGTATACTTTAAGGCTGATGGCTCTTTAGTACAAGGAAATTTAGATACAACATCATATTTTGTATTTGACCCTAACAACCCAACAGACTTATCTACTGCATCATCATTAAGTGCAGCTGATGACAAAGTTATTCTTGGAAACACTTTACCAAAATACTACGGATCAGTAATTAACTCACTAAAATTCAATGATTTTGACTTTACTTTCATGTTCCGTTTTAGTGGTGGTAATAAAATATTTAACTCTACTCGCAGAGATTTAGTAACTCAAAATTTAAATAACAATAGTACAGAGATTTTAGGTAGATGGCAAAGTGTTGACAATCCAGGTGATGGTATAACCCCAAGACTTTATGCAAGTAGTAATACATTTACCAATCTAACTGGTCATGCTACAAGTCGATTTTTAGAAGATGGAGACTTTATAAGCCTAGATAATATTACACTTGGTTATAAATTACCAAAATCTTTATCTGAAAAATTAAGAGTTGATATGGTTAGACTTTATGTACAAGCACAAAACATTTTAACTATAACTGATTACCAAGGTTTAAATCCTGAAATGGAATCTGGAGGTGTAGATTTAAATGGAACGCCAAGAGCAAAAGTCTTATCATTCGGATTAAATGTTAACTTATAATTTTTATAAAATGAAAAATATATTCAAATTTTTAATTATTTCTGTTATTGGAACCGGAATGGTCTCATGTTCAGAAGAAAGTATTTTAGATCTAAGTCCTGTTAACAATATTTCATTAGATGATGCGTTTTCATCTCCTTCATTAATTGAAAGCTCTGTTAACGGAATGTATAACGCAGCTGCTATTGGTCAATATAACTCAACTGCTCCAAATGGAGGTAGAGGATATGTTTGGGGCGCTGCATTTGTACAACAAGGTGATTGTAGAGGTGAAGACGTAGTTAATACAGCTACCTTTTACCAATTAACTTATACAGCAACATATGATGCTACAACAGCAAACAATGTTTACTATTGGATTGATGGTTACAGACTTATAAACAGATGTAATTTAGTCATAGAAGGAGTATCTAAAGCAGTAACAGCTGGCATTATAACTCCTGCTGTTGGAGACAACTATATTGGGCAAGCAAAATTTTTACGCGCAATCACTCATTTTGAGCTACTTAGTTATTTTGCAAGACCATATAATTTTTCAGCTGGCGCTGGTCATCCAGGTATCCCTTATAGAACAGTTGGAGTTGATACTCAAGGTGAAATTGATTCTGAAATTTTAGTTGGTCGTAATACTGTAGCTGAATGCTATCAAAAGGTATTAACTGATTTAAATGATGCTGAAACACAAATCACAAATACAACTTTAACTAAAGCTTCAAAAAATGCTGCTATAGCATTTAAAACAAGAGTTTATTTACACATGAGAGATTGGGATAATGTTATTTTTGAAGGTAACAAATTAAATGGCTTATACACTCTTACAGCATCACCAAACGGACCATTTATTGATAGCTACAGCAATACAGAATCAATCTTTTCTATATTACAAGCAGCTACACAAAACCCTGGAGTTAATGCAGCTTTAGCTTCTCAATATAATAGAAGAAGATTGGTTTGTATTAGTCCAATAATTTGGAGAGATCCAAGCTGGTTAACAGACGACAAGCGTAGAGAAGACAACTCAACCTCAACTAATGTTGGTACAGGAATGGTATTTACTGTAAGCGGAAGAAAATATACTCTAAAGTATAAAGATGGCGTAAATTACACTGACGCTTCTCCTATAATTAGATATGCAGAAGTATTATTAAACATGGCTGAAGCTTATGCTAGACAAACTACACCAGATTTACCAAATGCTTTAGCAAAACTAAATCAAGTAAGAAACCGTTCATTAGCAAACCCAACAACTCAAGCATATACTGCAGCATCTTTTATCACACCATCTACAATGGTTGGTGCTATCTTAAAAGAACGCAGAATTGAGTTTTTAATGGAAGGTAGAAGATGGTCAGACATCCATAGATTGCAAGGTGATAATTTACATCCTATAGATGGAATCCCACAAAAAGTTGCAAATGGAAACCCAGCTGCATCAACATTTACATTAGGAACTCCTTACCCAGGTCCTTATGGAGTAGCAGCTGTTCCTTCATCTGACTTTAAATTCTTATGGCCAATACCTCAGGTTGAACTAAATGCTAATCCAACTTTAGCTACACAACAAAACCCTGGTTGGTAAAAAAACATATTAGCCATTTAATAGTAAAACAGCGTACAGATTGTACGCTGTTTTTTTATTCATACCTATCTGAAAACCAAACTTTAAATTACTAATAACAGACACCAATTTAATCAAACACAAAAATTCTAACAGTTCATTATTAAATGGTTTTGGATTTAAAAATTGAAATTTTAAGTAAATATTATTGTTTTATTAACTTTTTATTATGACTTTTGAAGCAGGCTAATTCAAATTAATTTAAATATGAAAACAAAGTTTAGTGGAATTTTAACGCTATTACTAGCGTTAGTTGTGCAATTTACATTTGCACAAGACAAAACAATTTCTGGAACGGTATCAGATGTATCTGGTCTTCCTCTCCCAGGAGTTAACATTTTAGTAAAAGGTACTACAAATGGAACCCAAACTGATTTTGATGGAAAATATTCTATCAATGCAAAGTCTGGTGATGTTTTATCTTTTTCTTATTTAGGGCTTAAAACCCAAGAAGTTACCGTAGGTTCTTCTAATTCTATCAATGTAACAATGCAAGAAGATGCATCGGTACTTGATGAAGTGGTAGTAACTGCCTTAGGTATTAAAAGAGAAAAGAAAGCATTAGGTTATGCAACACAAGAAGTAAAAGGTGATGCTGTATCTAATGTAAAAAGTTCTAATTTTGTGAATTCATTATCTGGTAAAGTAGCTGGTCTTGATATTAAATCAACAGGTACTTTGGGTGGTTCAACAAACGTTGTAATCAGAGGTAACAGTTCTGTTTTAGGAGATAACCAAGCGTTATTTGTTATTGATGGAATTCCAGTTAATAATGGAAACTCAAACTCAAGCAATCAAAGATCTGGTAGAGGTGGTTACGATTATGGTAATGCTGCATCAGATATCAACCCTGACGATATTGAATCTATAAACGTGTTAAAAGGTGCTGCGGCAACTGCACTTTATGGTTCTCGTGCATCTAATGGTGTTGTAATGATTACAACTAAAAAAGGATCTGCAAAAAAAGGTATTGGTGTAACTGTTACATCTAGTTTAACACTAGGAAACGCAGATAAAGAAACCCTTCCTGTTTACCAAAAAAAATATGGTGCTGGTTATGGCCCTTATTATGATGATGCAACAGGTTACTTCGGTTTAGCTGATGTAAATGGTGACGGAATTGATGACTTAACAACTCCTTTTACTGAAGATGCTTCTTATGGAGCTGAATTTGACCCAACATTATTAGTTTACCAATGGAATTCAATTTATCCACAATTACCAGGATACCAAATTGCAACTCCATGGGTAGCAGGTGCAAATGATCCAAACTCAGTATGGAAAACTGCTACAACAGCTGTAAATTCAGTTGCTTTAGATGGTGGTACTGATAAAAGTACTTTCAGATTAGCAGTAACTAACTTATTACAAGAAGGTGGTTTACCAAATAGTAGTATTAAAAGAAATACAATTAATTTCTCTGGTTCTCATGACTTAACTGAAAAATTAACTGCTTCAACAACTTTTACTTTTACTAAAACAGATGGTAAAGGTCGTTACGGAACAGGTTATGATTCAAATAACGTTATGCAGCAATTCAGACAATGGTTTCAAATGAACGTTGACCTTGAAGAGCAAAAGCAAGCGTATTTCTTAACTCGTGAAAACATTACTTGGAACACTAACTCGGCATTCGATTTATCACCAATTTATTCAGATAACCCTTATTGGACATTCTACGAAAATTACGAAACTGACACACGTAGCAGATACTTTGGTAATTTTGCTTTAGACTATGAAGTAAATGATTGGTTAAGCGTAATGGGTAGATTTACTTTTGACACATATTCAGAACTACAAGAAGAAAGAACTAATGTTGGAAGTGCAAATGTATCTCAATACTCAAGATATAATAATAATGTAGCTGAGTACAACTATGATGTTATTTTAAGTTTCAATAAAAACTTAACTGACAAATTAAATTTAGATGGTAACCTAGGTGGTAGTTTAAGAAGAAACACTTGGAGTAGTATTTTTGCTGCAACAAATGGTGGATTAAACTTAGCTGGATTATACTCTTTATCTAATAGTGTGAGTCCAATTAATGCTCCAACTGAGTTTGACGCTGTTAAAATGGTTGATGGTATTTATGGTCGTGCAAGTTTAGGATATGATAACTTCGCTTATTTAGAAGGTACTTATAGAGTTGACCGTTCATCTTCTTTACCAAAATCAGAAAACACTTATGACTACTATTCTATTACAGGAAGTTTAATTTTCTCAAAATTTATTGATGCTAAATGGTTAACATTTGGTAAAGTAAGAGGAAACTATGCAACCGTAGGTTCTGATACTGCTCCGTATAGAGTATTTAATACTTTTGGTATTGGTACTCCATTTAGTGGAACAGGTATTGCTTCTAACCCAGGAGCTCAAAATAATGAGAACTTAAAACCAGAAACTCAAAAAAACTGGGAGGTTGGTTTAGAAATGTCATTTGTTGATCGTCGTTTTGGTTTTGACGTATCTTACTATAACACAAGAAACGAAGATCAAATTACAAGTATTCCATTATCAACTTCAACAGGTTATACTTCTGCTTTCTTAAATGCAGGTACTATTGAAAACAAAGGATGGGAAGTACAATTAAACCTTACTCCAGTAAAAACTACAGATTTCCAATGGGATGTAACTGTAAACTGGGCTAAAAATGAAAGTTTAGTTGTTGAATTATTAAACGGAATTGACAACCTTCAATTAGCATCTTTCCAAGGTGGTATTTCAATTAATGCTACGCCTGGTCAACCTTATGGTACTATTAGAGGTACAGATTTAGTACGTCATGCAAATGGTCAACCAATTGTTAATCAAACTGGTTCAGCATCAAGAATTGGTCAATACCAAATTACTGGTAACAATAATAATGTTATTGGAGATATCAATGCTGATTGGAAAGGTGGAGTTTACAATACTTTAACTTATAAAAACTTTAGTTTAGGTTTCTTAATTGATATGCAAAAAGGTGGAGATGTATTCTCTTTAGATACTTGGTATGGTTATGCAACAGGTTTATATGACTTTACTGCAGGCACTAACGAATTAGGAAATCCTGTAAGAAATGTAGTAACTGGTACTCCAGGAAACTATGGTGCTGATACAGGAGGTATTATTTTACCAGGTGTTGCACCTGATGGTACTCCAAATGCTGTAAGAGCTAATGCTAATATATATGCTAACCCTTGGGGTTACGCTAGAGCTGCAAACAGTCAACACGTTTATGATGCAGGTTTTGTTAAATTACGTGAAGCTAGCTTAACTTATAAATTCGATTCTAAGTTATTAGATAAACTTCCTTTCACTTCTGCATCTGTTTCTTTAATTGGTAGAAACTTATGGATTATTGACAAAAGTGTACCTTATGCTGATCCAGAAGCTGGTTTAAGTTCAGGTAACGTTCAAGGATACCATTCTGGATCTTATCCTTCTATGAGAGAAGTTGGAGCAAGTATTAAATTACAGTTTTAAAAAAAATAAATTATGAAAAAAATAATATTAACAGTATTCTCTTTAGTTCTATTAGCATCTTGTCAATCTGATGCTCAATATGAAGATTTAAATAGAGACCCAAAGAATCCAACTCAAGTATCAGCTGATTTCTTATATAATGCTGCTGTAAAGAGTTTGTTCGATCAAATGGCAAGCACGAATGTGAATAGAAATATTTACAAAATGCTAGGTCAACACTGGACAGAAACTACTTATGTAGATGAGGCAAATTATGACTTCACTACAAGAAGTATTCCTGATAACCATTGGTCTGAATTATACAGAGATGTATTATTAGACCTTAAAACAGCTAAAGCAAATGTTATGGCTGATGGCGAGTTAACTGCTGCTGAAAAAGCTGCTAGAGCTGCTCAAATTGAAGTAATAGCAGTTTATACATGGCAACAATTAGTTGACTCATTTGGTAATATCCCATACACTCAAGCATTGAACCCAGCTGAACATGTTTTACCTGAGTTTGATGACGCAGCTACTATTTATGCAGACTTAATCTCAAGATTAACTGCTGCAAGAGCTGACTTAACAAATGAAGGCTTTGGAAGTGCAGATAAAATCTATGGTGGTGATGTTGCAAAATGGAATAAATTTGCTAACTCATTATTATTAAGATTAGGTAATCGTATTTCTGATGTACCTAGTATGCAAGCGTTAGCGCAATCTACTGTTCAAGCAGCAGTTGCTGGTGGTGTATTTACGTCAAATGCTGATAATGCATTATTAGCTTACGAAGGTTCTACTCCTAATACTAATCCATTATGGGTTGATTTAGTACAATCTGGTCGTTCAGATTTCGTTGCTGCTAACACTTTAGTAGATTTCATGAACAATCTTGATGATCCAAGAAGACCTTACTATTTTGATGAAAATTTAGGTGCAGGTGTTTTTGTAGGTGGACCTTATGGAGAAAATAACAGTTTCCCTAACTACACTCATATTGGAGTGGTTTTACATGAGCCAACTTTCCCAG
The DNA here is from genome assembly GCF_014641635.1 of Aquaticitalea lipolytica. Lineage (GTDB taxonomy): Bacteria > Bacteroidota > Bacteroidia > Flavobacteriales > Flavobacteriaceae > Aquaticitalea > Aquaticitalea lipolytica. Next base: position 86,031 of record NZ_BMIC01000006.1, read on the forward strand.
GTGTTCTTATGGACTATGCTGAAGTTTCATTTTATTTAGCTGATGCAGCTGAGCGTTCTTTTTCTGGAACTCCAGCAGCAGCAGCAGGTTTTTATAATGCAGCTATTACAGCATCATTTGATTATTGGGGAGCTCCAATTGGAACTTACTTAACTGATCTTGATGTAGCATATGCTACTGCTCCTGGTACTTGGAGACAAAAAATTGGTAACCAAATGTGGTTAGCAATGTACAACAGAGGTTTTGAAGCTTGGACAGCATGGAGAATGTACGACACTCCAGCATTCAACTTACCTGCTGTTTCTGGTCTTCCAGTTCCAACTAGATATACATACCCAATAGACGAGCAAAACTTAAATGAAGCTAACTGGTCTGCTGCTTCAACAGCAATTGGTGGTGATAATCAAACAACTAAATTATTCTGGGACGTTAACTAAAACAACCATTTAATTTAAATACAAAAACCTCATAAGTAATTACTTATGGGGTTTTTTTGTAAGTATTAATTAAAAAAAACGACATTAAAATCAACTATAAATCAACCAAAATGAAAACCGTCTATCTAGTTTTATGTTTAATTCTTTTTAATTGTGCAAAAGACAGTAATAATTTAAATACTAATCAAGACTCCGCGACATCAGTATGGTGTGTAGCAGAAAGTGATATTGGAGGTGGAATCTCATTTTTTCCATATATAGATAATCCTACTTTTAATTCAGTACCAAGCATAGAAGCCTTAAACTATTTGAACGACAACTCTAAGCTGGCATTATTAAAAATAAATAATCAGGTTTATGTATTCCCATACGACTATACAAATTATTACGAGGTAATAAATCTAAACTTTGAAAATGATTTTTTAGCTCTAACATATTGTCCATTAACACAAAGTGCAATTTGTTTTGACAGAAGTATAAGCAATAATACAATAGTTAACTTAAAAGCTTCTGGTTACTTATATAAAAATAACCTAGTGCCAATGGATATTGAAACGAATAGTTATTGGTCTCAAATGTCAACTAACATTGTAAGAGGTGATGATAAAGATATAGAACTTAAAACCTATAACATAGTTGAAACTGCTTGGAGTATTGTAAAAAATCATTTTCCAAATGCATTAGTTTTTAACCATGAAAACATAAACAATTGTGGTAATTGTAACAATTCAAATACTCCTTTAAACTTTAATAATAAGTATGGAATAATAAATGAACATGTTTTAAACGACACAGTACATTTATTTGATTTTAACACTTTTTTAAATTTTGTTAACACGGAATATGCAACAATAAATAATAAAAATACTATCATTGTAGGCAGCAAAAACAAAGTCTTTATAAATTCATTTTATATTCCAACTGGTTTTAGTTTTACAGCTCTGGATGAATCTGAATTCCCTTTAATCTTAAGTGATAATTATGGTAATAAATGGGATTTATTTGGATTTGCTATTGAAGGCCCAAATACAGGCCAGAAGCTAAACAGTCCAAAATCATACTTTGCAGCTCAATGGGCTTGGGATGATTTTTTTGAGAATCAAAACAATTATAATTAATACACATTTAATGAAACAAAAATTACTTTTCTATTTCGTTACATTTCTTTTTACAACAGTTTCATCACTTTCACAAAACACTATTGGCGTATTAAAAAATAATACAAATTCATTTAATGGTTATACTCTTTTTACATCGCAAACTGAAACATATCTAGTAAACAACTGTGGAGAAGTTGTTAACCAATGGTCTAGCTCTTTTCCACCAGGAAATGCAGTATATCTACTTGAAGATGGCTCTTTACTTAGAGCATGTAAAATTGAGAACACAAACATTGCATTTGGAGGTACAGGTGGAAGAATAGAAAAATATGACTGGGATGGAAACTTATTATGGGAATATAATTATTCCAACTCAACAATGGTACAACATCATGACATTTACCCATTACCAAATGGTAATATTTTAGTTTTAGCAGCGACTATTATGACTAATGCTGAAGCAGTTCAAGCTGGAAGAAATCCTGCAAATTTAGTGGATGGTAATTTATTTAATGAGCAAATAGTTGAAATACAACCAGTAGGTAATAATAGTGCAAATATCGTTTGGGAATGGAATATAAAAGACCATTTAATACAAGATTTTGATGGATCAAAAGACAATTTCGGTTCGGTGGAGAGTAACCCTCAACTTTTAGATATTAATTTTCTAGGTTCATTGAGTGGAATTAATAATTGGCTACACGTTAATTCTATTCAGTATAATGCAGATTTAGATCAAATTGTTTTAAGTTCTAGACATATGAACGAAATATATATTATTGATCACTCTACTTCGACTGCGGAAGCAGCAACATCATCTGGAGGAATATATAATAAAGGTGGTGATTTTTTATATCGTTGGGGAAATCCGCAAGCTTATAGACAAGGTGATCAAAATGATCAAAAGCTTTTTGGTCAACATTATCCTCATTGGATACCTAATGGATTAGCAGATGCAGGAAAATTAATACTCTTTAATAATGGGTTTAGTAGAACACCAAGTTTTTCTGAAGTATTTATATTAGATCCACCTACTGATTCACCAGGTTTTTATATGTATACTCAAAACACTGCATATGGTCCAAATAGCCCAGATTATACTTATACAAACCCAGTTGATCCAATCAATTTTTTCTCAAGAATATTGTCTAGTGCTCAACGATTACCTAATGGTAATACTTTGATTTGTGATGGCGATTCTGGTTATTTTTTTGAAATTGATGCGTCTGAAAATATTGTTTGGGAATATATAAATCCTTCAAGTGCTGAAGGAATATTAACGCAAGGAGATAATCCTGAAAATTTTGCAAATACTGTTTTTAGAGCTATTAAATATGCTCCAGATTATGCAGCTTTTAACGGAAGAGATTTAACTCCAGGTAACCCTATAGAACAAAATCCAGATTTAAGTAATTGTGATATTTTAAGTATAGATGATCACACGTTTTCGAATCTAAAAGTGTACCCAAACCCTACATCAACTTCAGTGGAAATTTCATCAAATTCAATTATTGATAAAATTGAAGTTTATAATATGCTAGGTGCGAAAATAAATTCTATCCAAAATTCAAATAAAATTTATTTGAATGATTATAAATCTGGTATTTATATTATTAAAATATATTCTGGAAATTTAAGTACAGTTAGAAAAATAATTAAGCAATAAAAATAAAACCATACATTTTGCAACCATCTTATTTTATAGGATGGTTTTTTTATACCTTTGACACATGGAAAAAGAAACTACAATTTTTGGAATAAGAGCTGTTATTGAAGCTGTAAAATCTGGTGAAAACATTGACAAAATTTTTTTACAAAAAGGTCTAAAAGGCGAGCTTTTTACAGAACTTGAACAACTATTACATAAAGAGAGATTAAACTCTTCATACGTTCCTGTGGAAAAACTGAATAGACTTACCAAAATGAATCACCAAGGTGTTGTGGCTCAAATTGCACCTATAACTTTTTATTCTTTAGAAGAACTAGTAGCATCTGTAATTGACTCTGGAAAAACACCTTTGTTTTTATTATTAGACCAATTGAGTGATGTACGTAACTTTGGTGCAATAATAAGAACTGCTGAGTGTACTGGAGTGTCTGGTATTATTATTCAGAAAAAAGGTGGCGCTCCTGTAAATGGAGATACAGTTAAAACTAGTGCTGGTGCTATTTTTAAAATTCCAATTTGTAAAGTTGATCATATAAAAGATGCTGTTTTTTATATGCAAGCTTCAGGTATTAAAGTTGTTGCTGCAACCGAAAAATCTGATAAAAATTTATATGATGTTTCGTTTACAGAGCCATGTGCAATTATTATGGGTTCTGAAGGCAAGGGTATAAACCCTTCTATTTTAAAAGTGGTTGATGAAAAAGCAAAGCTACCAATACTAGGTGATATTGAATCTTTAAATGTTTCTGTAGCTTGTGGTGCTTTTTTGTATGAAGTGGTCAGACAACGTCTCTAATCATCTTCTTTTTTGTAATGATATGTTATTTCAGGTAATTCTTCAGACTCTGGGTTAGTTTCAGCTTCTAAGTGTTCAATAAAATTACCATCTTTATCAAAATGTTTTAAAAAAGGATCGTTCTCTTCATTATAATTTGGTTCTTGCCAATAATACTTTTCAGGTTTTGCAATAGTTTTTCTAAAAATCAAAGAGAAAATAATTCCTGTTATTAAACCTCCTAAATGGCCTTCCCAAGACATTCCTTCTTTTACTGGAAAAACATACCATATCATACTTCCGTATAAAAAAACCATTAATAAAGACAATGCTACCAAACGATAATGCTTAGCAAAAACTCCTTTAAAAAAAATAAAACTTACTAATACATAAATCAATCCGCTAGCTCCAATATGATTTGCTGGCCTACCAATATACCAGGTTATTAATCCAGAAAGTAAAATTCCGTAAAACAGAACTTTCCAAGCTATATCTCGATAGAAATAAAACAAAGCCATTGTTAACACAAACAACGGAATAGTATTATGATAAATATGCTCTATATCTCCATGAATAAAAGGGCTAAAAATTACACCTCTTAATCCTTCAAATGTTTGAGGATAAATACCAAAACTTTTTATTTCTGGTAAAAAGCGAACTTGTAACCAGAATACAACCCAAATAAGCATCACAAAAAAAACTGGATATGCAATTACTCCTGTTGAATATCTAAACTGTTGTTGATTGTTCATAGCTAAATTTAAAATATTCTATTCAAATAGTTAACCAAATATGTGTTTTATGAAATATTGTCACATCATATTTTGTAATTTTACATTATGAATGCACCTTTAGCAGAACGTTTACGACCAAAACAATTAATAGATTACTTAAGCCAAGATCATTTGGTTGGTGATAAAGGCGTATTAACTCAGCATATTAAACAAGATGTAATTCCATCAATGATATTTTGGGGACCTCCAGGTACTGGAAAAACAACTCTTGCAAATATTATAGCAAACGAATCTAACAGGCCATTTTATGCATTGAGTGCTATTAATTCTGGTGTAAAAGATATTCGAGATGTTATAGAAAAGGCAAAACAAGGTGGTGGTTTGTTTACAACAAAAAACCCCATTTTGTTTATTGATGAGATTCATCGTTTTAGTAAATCGCAACAAGATTCATTGTTAGAAGCAGTTGAAAAAGGTTGGGTTACTTTAATTGGAGCTACTACTGAGAATCCGAGTTTTGAAGTTATTTCGGCACTACTCTCTCGTTGTCAGGTTTATGTACTAAATTCTTTTGAAAAGAAAGACTTAGAAGCTCTTTTAAACAGAGCTGTAAATGATGACGAAATTATCTCTAAACGAAAGGTTAACCTTAAAGAAACTGATGCTTTAATAAAATTGTCAGGTGGTGATGCTCGAAAATTGCTTAATATTTTTGAATTAATTATCACTTCTTATAATGATGATGAAAAGATAATTATAACAAATGAAGCTGTTTTACAAAAAGTACAAAGTAATACTGTGCGTTATGACAAAACTGGTGAACAACATTACGATATTATTTCGGCATTTATAAAGTCGATTAGAGGTAGTGATCCAAATGCAGCTGTATATTATTTAGCTAGAATGATTGAAGGTGGTGAAGATGTAAAATTTATTGCTAGACGCTTACTTATTCTTGCTAGCGAAGATATTGGCAATGCTAACCCAACAGCATTAGTAATTGCAAACAATACGTTTCAAGCAGTATCTGTAATTGGTAACCCAGAATCGCGAATAATACTAAGTCAGTGTGCAACTTATTTAGCAACTTCGCCAAAAAGCAATGCTGCTTACGAAGCCATTGCAAAAGCACTTCAATTGGTTAAAGATACTGGAGATTTATCTGTACCATTATCAATTAGGAATGCACCAACAAAATTAATGAAAGAACTCGGTTATGGAGATAATTACCAATATGCTCATAATTATGAAAATAATTTTGCCGCACACGAGTTTATGCCTGATGAAATAAAAAACACTACACTTTATAATCCAGGTAACAATCAGCGTGAACAAGCACAACGAGAGTTTTTAAAAATGCGTTGGAAAGAAAAATATGGTTATTAAAACTTAATATCTAATCGCTCAACAGATACTTTTACACCATCGTTTTTAGAGATATACCAAAACCCATCTTCTTCATAAACTATTGCATTTTCTCCTTTCACAATAAAAGTATTTTCTTTTGAAGTTTGTAATAAAATCATAACCACTTTTGGTGTGCTATCTACTACTTGAAAACCATTATTAATTGCTTGAGCGTACAAACTTAGGTTATCTTCTTTTACTTTAACTTCTTGTATGATTGGTTCAACTTTTTTTGACTTTTCCTCAGAAATAACTACTTCAACAATATTCTTTTCTTCTTTTAATAATTTAAGCTCTTCCTGTAAACGTTCAATTTCAGCCTCATTATTTGTATTAACAACTGAAGTCGATTCTTTAGCTAAATTTTTGTCGCTTGGTTTGTACTTATAATTAAAACTTTGATATGTTTCAAATGCATCTCTTAAAGCCAAATTGTATGCTTTTGAGTACTCTTTCTCTCTAGTTTCACCTTCTTTTGATAAACTAACTAGAACACCATCACAGTTTTTAAGTTCTATTTGTAATTTAGTTTTTAAAAATGCAGATAATTTTTTTACATCAACATATAAAGCTAAACATCTATTATTACGCAAATCTTGTGGAAGTTCCTCACTTTGTAAAAAGGCAGTATAACCGTACTTATCGAATAAAAATTTAGTTAAAGAGTTTAATTGATATTGGTCTGGACTACTTACAAAACTGTACTGATTAGGTATTATTACATATTTATAATCATTAATGTTTTCTTGTGAAAACGCATTAAATGATAAAATAAATAGAAACGAAATTATAAAAAACACTTTAGTCATTACTGTCGAAAATTAAGTTTATTCCTAGTTGTAAAGATACACTTTGTGCTTTAGAAATATTTTGCATTTGTAATAAATTATCAACCATTCCATATAAGTTTATTTTACCCAAATGTGCAGACATTCCTAAGCCTACATTAGTAAACGAATAATCATCAACAGTGTATGTTAATTTTAAGCGTAGAGCATCATATAATCGTCTGTAATAAAATACTGTTGCTGCAAATTGTGGGCGTTTTGGCCTAAACATTGAAAATAACTGAACTCCTACTGCATTCTGATATTCGTCATTAGATGTATTTAAACAGTTACAATCATTACCACCTTTTTCTCCAAATGAATACTTATAAGATGCATTAAATTTTGTTGACCGCCAAGTAACATAACTATTTTGTAGAGTATCTATATTTATATTCCCATCCAATTCTTCTTCAAAATTTTGCCAATATGGCGTAGTGCCTTCATTATTAATTATAGGTGGAAAAACAAGCTCAATACCTTCAAATGTATAGCTTCCATTTAAATGATAGTTTTCAACTTCTTTAGAATGAAAAATAGCACCAAAATCTAACATACTTGCTGTTATTGTTGTCTGTTCGTTAGCTTGAATAGTAAAACCTAAATCAACTCCAAAACCAAAGTTTCCACTAAAAAAAAATCGCGGAATTATCTTTTTTATGTCTTTACTAGCATCAGAATTTTCATCATCTAAAAGTGATGATAAGCCAGATGTATGAAGCGTACCATCTAAATTCTGTAATACGTGTTCATAATAATTATTCTCTGTATTACTAACTCTTGTAGTAAATGTGCCTTTATTATTGACGCTATGAATATTAAAAACACTCGAATATAACTTCCCTCTAACTCCAAAAGTTAGCTTTTTGTTTACTTGTTTATTAATACCAAAGTGTAAAACAGAAATTAATTCGCCTTTAAAACTAACATCAGCCAAATTAAACGATTTGTTTATATAATTGGCATTACCTTCCCATGCTAATATTGCAACATCTTTGGGGAAATACGAAATAAAATCTAACTCCTCATACATTCCATAAGTAAAATAGGTGGTTTCATTTTTTCGCCAACCTCCATTAATAATTTCTAACTGTTGATTAACAGTCATAAAATCGTGGTTACTCATAGAAAAAATGGCATCTCTAATTTTATCATTAATATCTTGACCATCATCAGAAAATATATCGTGAACAGATACTCCAGAACTCCCAGCATTAAAATGAAACTGTGAAAATAATGGAATTCCAAAGTGTTTATCGAAACTCACTTTTGCTCCTGGGTTTTGAATTAGAACTTGTGGTAAATCAGTAAAATCATATAAAATTTGCTTGTTTTGCGAGTAAACAGAGCTTGCTATAAGTAAAAGAATATATGCTATTCTATACTTCATAGGCTATAGTTCGAAATAAAGCGTTGCCTTAGATTGCAAGTCTAATTGCCCTTGACTATTTGGACCAATTGGCGAAGTGCTTGGTGGAAGTGAAATTTTATAAACTAATTTTGTAGCTTCTTTAAAGGTTGTAATTTCTGGTTCATCAATAAGGACTGTAGTTTCTGATAATATTGGGTTAGTAACAACACCTGAATGCACTAAAATCTGAACATGATAACGTAGCTCATTGGTATCATTTAAAAATTCAAAATCAACTAAAAAATCTCTTTGAATACTGTTTGTAAACTTAAAACTAAGATTCGCTTTTGCTAATTGGTCCACAAAAAAATCAGAACTTATAACTTCTAAACGTGTTGTATCAGAAACCATTGCTGCTTCTAACTGTATTTGTTGGTCAATAAAATTTGGAGCTATAAGTGTTGAATAAATTAGATTAGATTCTAATGTTGGTGAAGGCATTATGTCTTCGGCTTGATCAAAATCTACATCGCTTACACACGAGGTTAATGACACTAAAACTAAAGCTATCAAGCTAATTTTTATGATGTTTTGTTTAATCATAATTGCATTTTAGGTTAAAACGCTTTCAATCTTTTAAAAGTATATTAAAGATACATTTTTAATTGAGATAATTCTTTTACTTGCTTTATGTGAGGCTCGACTTCATCATTTCGGTAATTAAAAAAAATTGCATCATAACCAACATTTAATGCTCCTAAAACATCTGCTTCAAGGCTATCACCAATCATAATACTCTCATTTGGTTTTGCTTTTGCAGCTTTTAATGCATAATCAAAAATTATTGGGTTTGGCTTTTTAACTCCTGCCAATTCTGCATTTGTAACGGTTTTAAAATAATGTGTTATTTGTGAAGACCTCATCTTTTTATATTGAGCTTCATCAAAACCATTTGTAATTATATGCAATTCGTATTTAGATTGTAAGTATTCTAAAATTTCAATTGTACCATCAAAAAGATGATTAAAAGTTGTGAGATGAACTATATATTCTTCTGAAAGTAAGTAAATAAGTTCATCGTCAATTTTAAAACTCAACTCATCAAATGAATCTTTTAGTCTTCCATAACGTAAATTTTCTTTCTCAATTTCCTCATTTCTATAAAGTCTCCAATAGTTTAAGTTTATAGGCTCATAAACATTCAAGAAACTCTTAATATCCACATTAACATTATGAAGTTTAAAGATTTTATCAAAAGTTAAAGCAGAATTTTTATCAAAATCCCAAAGTGTATGATCTAAATCAAAAAATATATGCTTAAGATTATTTATTTTCATGAGCTGAATCTAATATTAAAGTAAATAATTTTTTAAATCCTTTCCATCGGTCTTCATCACCAAAGGTATAGTTATGAAATATTGGTGTAAATGTTCCATTCACTTTTTTTACCTCATAAATGAGTTGTTCCAGTTCTTGCCTTTTATCTAAAAGCGAATGTTTTTTTAAAAATGCATAATCGATACAATGAAACGAATTAATTTGCAATGGTGTTTGCACTTCGTAATCTAAATCGTAAAATTGAAAAGGTGTACATGTACCAGCTCTAAACCCTGTGTGATTAATGTAGCCCATTGTAAAGTCTTGCTTTACTTCTAGTTCAACTAAATTTCTATACGATTCAGGAATATTTAATTTAGAAAATGAATGCCTAGATGCTTCTAATTCGTAATTAGTAATAGACTCTAATTTTAGCTTTTCTTTTTTAAGAATATTAATATCTTCTAACGCAAAAAAGGACGCCTTTAATCCTACTTTACAGTAATCTGAAACCGATTTAATAAGTGATATAAATCGTTTTTTATTCACATTAATATTCTTATCGAATGTAGAGTAATCACCAATTAAAAAGAAAACTATAAACTTTGTTTTTGTTTGCTTCTGCTTATTAATAATCCACTTAAATGTATCGTAAGGATCGCGACGAAATCCAAAAATGGTCAAATAACGCTGGAACAATCTTCTAATTTTTAGTTCTAAAAGATCATTAAAAGTTCCACCAATAGTTCGCATAACACCTTTTTGCTTAAAGTAATATGCCATTGGAACATCTATTACAGGTTGAATACTATACTGTTTTTGAGGAAAATTATAATCTGGAAATTGAGCTTGCAAAATAGCTTTAAACTTATAAGCCCAAATATCTATTACTGGCTGATGTAAAAATTTATTTTTAAGAGCCAAGCTTTCTGAAGCTAAAAAACGTCCATACTCATCTTTTACGTGTGGCAAATACTCTTCATATCTGCTTAGCAAATAAAATGACGCAGCAAAAATATCGTATGGTAGACTACTTTTTTCTGAAGTATTAAAAAAGCATTTAGTATCATCCCAGTCATGTACATTTATGTCTATATCAGACAATCCAATCTCAAAAAGCAACTCGTTACTTCTTACAAAAACCTCATTACTTAAAGGTTGTTTAGTGTAGGACATCTTCATACTATCGTGAGTAATAAAATCTTCGATAGTAGTAGTAAACTTAACAGGAATTCCTAAAATACGTGTGCATATATGCTTAAATGCATAAGTAAGTCTTGGTGTTATTTTATGTGTATAAACTAAAAGCACTAAATTAAGTTTTCGTCTGCAAAGCTAAAGTATGCTTTTTCTGTTATGATTAAATGGTCTAATACTTTAATATCTAAACTTTCGCCAGCAATTTTTAATTTTTGAGTAATTTGTTTATCTGCTTGACTAGGTTTTAATGTTCCTGAAGGATGATTATGAGCCAAAATTAAGCCTACAGCACCAACTTCAATTGCTGTTTTAAGAGCCAACCTTACATCTACCAAAGTACCAGTAATACCACCTTTACTTAATTGGTTTTTCTGTATTACTTTATTAGAGTTATTCATGTAGATAATCCAAAATTCTTCATGAGGCAGTTCTCCAATAATGGGTTGCATTAATTCAAAAACCGATGTGCTAGATGTTATTTTTTTCTGTTCTAAAGCTTCTTCTCCTCTTCTCCTTCTACCCAACTCTAACGCTGCAACAATTGTTACTGCTTTAGCTTCACCTATCCCTTTAAATTCCATTAGTTGTTTTATAGACAATTTACCTAATGCACTTAAGTTATTATCAACACTTGCTAGAATACGTTTACATAGCTCTACAGCGCTTTCCTCTCTACTACCAGAACCAATTAAAATAGCAACTAGTTCTGCATCACTTAGAGTTGCTTTTCCTTTGTAGAGTAATTTTTCACGAGGTTGATCGTCTTGAGACCAATTTTTTATAGAAAAAGAAGGTTGTTTTTCTGACATGCGTTAAAGATAAAAATTGTAAATTTCAGAACCAATTAATTAATAGTAATACTATGCAAACTTTATTTGATACTAAAACACATCAAGAGGTTTTACAACGCATAAAAACTCTTAATCCGAACCATCAACCACTTTGGGGAAAAATGGATGTTAACCAGATGCTAAACCACTGCCAACGTCCATTAGAGGTTGCTAATGGTAGACTTACATTTACTGAAAAACCAGGTTTTGTGAAGAAAATACTATTTAAATTATATAAAACTCACATGTATAATGATAAACTTTGGAAGCCTAATATTCCAACGGTTAAAGACTTTAGAGTTGAAGAAGCAAAACCTTTTGCAGAGGAACAACAAAAACTCATTGAAGCTATTAATGAGTTTAATAAAAAAGACCTCAACTTGCATTGGCCAAAACATCCTTTTTTTGGTGAATTTAACACTGAGCAATGGGGTAAAATGCAATACAAACATTTAGATCATCATTTAAGACAATTTGGCGTATAAAATTTTATGAATTATCCACCAAAACATCACCAAGATTACGATAAAAATCACATGATAGATGTGATAAAAACTTATCCATTAGCTACAGTTATTTCTGTACAAAACAATGACCCTTTTGTAACTCATTTACCTCTAATATATCGTGAAGAAGATGGTAAGCTTATTGGTCATATCGATATTTATAATCCGCAGGCTAATTTATTAAAAGACAATAACCCAATAACCATTTTATTTTCTGGACCACAATGTTATATATCGCCTAGTGTTTATACAACTACTCAGTTACCAACATGGAACTATATAAAAGTGCACCTAAAAGGCACTGTAAAAGCTATTGAGAGCAAAGATGCTTTAAAACAATCATTAATTACAATGACAGAGTTTTTAGAACAACCAGACCATAAGTATGTTTTAGAACCAGACAATCCTAGAATGGAAGGTGCTTTAGACTATATAAAAATGTTTGAAATCACTATAAATGATTGGGAAGGTAAATTTAAACTTTCACAAGATAAACACCCAAAAGACATTCGCCAAGCAAGAGCAGAATTAGTACGTGCAAACCAAGAAAGTATAAAGGAATTTTTAGATAGAGTATTTTAACACCTAAAAGAAATATTATTATGGAAACAAATAGAAAAAAAGTCTTTTCAGGAACTTCACAAGTACAGGCTATGGGATTTAAAAATGCTTTAGAAAGTGCAGACATAGAGTTTTATGAACTAGATAAATCTGATTCTTCTTATGTTGGACTATTTGACGAAATTCAAATTTATGTTGAAAGTAAAAATGAAGTTTCTGCTTTAGCCGTTTTAAAATCATTAAAGTATTAAATATCTTATTTTTTAGTAGTTGGTCAGAATCGGCCTATTATTGGTTACTTTTTTTACATACTTGGTATAGTTTATCATCCAAAAAAAAGACTATTTTTATTTTAACAGATTAAAATACAACAGGTTACCAATTAACCATCTGTAATAATTATTTGTCTTGAATGATTAAACTTGAACTCTATGGACAAGTATAAAAGTTTACATCTTTGGATGCTCATTCCAATGCTTGTTATGCAATTAGGCATATTTTACGATTATTGGGGTGATTTTACAGATAATGCTTGGTCTGTTCATATACATTATGTTACTGGTTCAATATGGTACTTTTATCTAGTTATTCAGCCTTACTTTGCAACTCATGGTCATCTAACAAAACATCGCACCAACGGCATTATAGGAATGTTTTTAGCTGGTGGAGTTTGCATAACTGCATTGAGTATGCTTCAACGAGATATAGTATCAGCCGAAAATGCTTTAATGTTTCCTGAAGATTTTGGACCCTTTCAATCTTGGTTTTTTTATGGTGTTATTGTTGTTGAAATTGTTATGATAACTGCATTTGGATATGCGGTCATAATGAGCATTATTCAAAGAAAAAAACTAGAAGATCATGCTTGGTGGCTCATATCTACTGTGTTTTTAATAATGATGCCAGCTTTGGCTAGAGGTGTTGGGAATGTCCAAATATGGATTTATATAGATGAATTTCCTAATATCGATATTATGGCTCCTCTATTTATTACTCAAGGCGCTATTATGGCAATGTTATTATTAGCTGCTTGGAAATACAAAAAAATTAAACATCCAGCTACCTACATTGCAATCTTTGTAATTGTTTTTACATGCTTTCTTGAACCTTTGGGCAAATGGGAAACTATGCAAACCTTCTTAAAAACCTTCATAAAGTAATAATACTTCTTGTACTCAATGTTTATAAAAATTATGTAATTTTATTAGCATAATAAACCGTTATCATGAAACCACTTAAGAAAGAAGATATTAGTCAGGAAGTTTTTGACCTTTATGATGATTATGCACATAACAAATTAAACCGTCGCGAGTTTGTTGAAAAACTATCGCTTTATGCTATTGGTGGCATAACAGTTGGTTCACTCTTAAGTTTTATGTCGCCTAATTATATTGATACTATTTTGGTAGCAAAAGATCATCCGCAATTAGAGTCTGATTATATAACTTATGAATCTCCAAAAGGTGGTGGAACAATAAAAGGTCTGTTATCTACTCCAAAAAACATCGATGGCAAACTACCAGGAGTTGTAGTGGTACATGAAAACAGAGGTTTAAACCCTTATATCGAAGATGTTGGTAGACGTACTGCTTTAGACGGATTTATAAGTCTTGCACCTGATGCTTTATCTCCTTTAGGTGGTTATCCTGGTAATGATGATGATGGTAGAACAATGCAAAGAGAAAGAGATAGAAATGAAATGCTAGAAGATTTTATAGCTGCTTTTAATTATCTTAAAAATCATAAAGATTGTAACGGAAACATAGGTGTAGTTGGATTTTGTTTTGGTGGTTGGGTTTCCAATATGATGGCTGTAAAAGTGCCAGAGCTTAAAGCAGCAGTACCTTTCTATGGTGGTCAGCCAACCGATGAAGAAGCTGCAATTATAAAAAGCCCATTATTACTTCATTTTGCCGAATTAGACACTCGAGTAAATGAAGGTTGGCCTGCTTTTGAAGCTGTTCTTAAAGCTAATAATATTGAGCATACTGCACACTTTTACCCAGGAGTAAATCATGGGTTTCATAACAACACAACACCTCGATATGATAAAGCTGCAGCCGATTTAGCTTGGCAACGTACAATAGCTTTTTTTAAGGAAAAGCTTGTTTAGTTATTTCTGCAAATGTAACACAGTCTCAAACCGTTGACATTTAAATACTCTTGGAAAACGACCAAACATATTATAAAAAGAAAGTCCTGTTGTCCACTTTGCGACAAATAGAAGATGTTCATAAACATGAAGGTTATGTCGTGAAGAACTTATGGAAGATTGTGGCTCTTGGCGTACTGCTCTCGTTGGCAATACCAGCTCAAGGTCTTGGAGAATCTGATTTTAAAGGTAAAAGCATCCTCATAATCATGGAGGCAGAATATTGGCAAGTATCACTGATTATAGGTTCACTTTACACTGTATTTATTGTCATATTTCACTTTGGATGGAAATTGCAGGACTATTTATATTTAAAAGAGTTAAATGAGAAAAAAGATCGATTGATTAAGGAGTTAGGACTTTTAATAGTAGATGAGAAAATTAATTAATTTTTCAGTACAAATTGAACAACTTGAATCTATAATAGATGCTTTTGCATATTTTGACAACTTATCGCATCCTTTATATTAAAATAAACCTATGCAACACAACGGAAAATCCATAAGGCCATTTATTGGATCGAAAGACTTCAACTTATCACGTAAATTTTATAGCGATCTTGGTTTTACAGAAAGTGTATTGTCGCACAATTTATCTGTATTTCATAGCGGAAATCTATCTTTTTACTTACAAGATTATTATGCTAAAGAATGGGTTGACAATACAATGATATTCATGGAAGTTGAAAATGTACATCGTTTTTGGGATGAACTTGTAGCTTTAGATTTACCATCAAAATATTCAAATGTAAGACTCGTGCCTATAAAATATCTAGATTGGGGAAATGAATGTTTTTTACACGACCCTTCAGGGATTTTGTGGCATTTTGGAGAGTTTAAATAAAATAGAATTTTTACTTTATCAACCCTTTAACCTCATCAAAATTCAACCCTCCATAATTCCCTGAACTCATCAGTAATAAGGCTTTATTATCGAAATTTTGTGAAAACAAAAACTGTTTAAAATCGTCTGGATTTGTGTAAATAATTAAATCGTCACGCTCAAAAGCTGTGGCAATTTGCTCATGAGTAACTTCTTCCAGTTTTTTAATTTCTACTGCATGAGGTGAGTAAAAAACCACTGCAACATCTGCTGCATCTAATGCGCCTTTATATTCTTTTAAAAACTCGGCATTTAAACTACTATAGGTATGTAATTCTAAACAAGCCACTAACGTTCGGTTAGCATACTGTTCTTTTACTGCATTTGTAGTAGCTTCAACTTTACTTGGCGAATGTGCAAAATCTTTATAGGCTACACTTAATTTGCCTTCTGCAATCTTTTCCAAACGTTTGCTTGCGCCTTTAAAGGTTGCTATAGCTTCATAAAAATCGTCTTCATCAATTCCCATATGTTGGCAAATCCATTTTGCTCCTGCAAGATTATTGAGGTTATGTTTCCCAAAAACCTCTATTGGCAAAGGTCCTTCTGGTGTTTCTAAAAGTGTCTGTCCGTTTTCAACTGTATACTCTGGTGTTTGGTATGGTAGTTTACGAATGGTGTTTTCTGAAGCGTCCACAACTCTTTTAACTTCTAAATCTTCTTCATTATAGGTAATGCTTCCTCCTTTTACAATACTATCAATAAAAATACTGAATTGCTCTACATAGTTTTCATAGGTTGGAAACACATTAATATGATCCCAAGCAATACCACTTAACAGTGCAATATTTGGTTTGTATAAATGAAATTTTGGTCGTCTGTCTATTGGCGAACTTAAATACTCATCACCTTCCAACACGATAAAATCGTTCTTTTCGGTAAGTTTTACCATCACATCAAAACCTTCTAACTGCGCACCAACCATATAATCGACATCTCTATCGTGATAGTGCATCACATGAAGTATCATAGAAGTTATAGTTGTTTTACCATGACTTCCTCCAATAACTACTCGTGTTTTATGTTTGGATTGCTCGTACAAAAACTCTGGATAGCTATAAATTTTTAAGCCTAACTCTTGTGCTTTTACCAACTCTGGGTTATCGGCTTTGGCATGCATACCCAAAACAATTGCATCGATAAATGTGTTTATTTTTTCTGGAAACCAGCCATAGCTTTCTGGCAATAAGCCTTTATTTGCTAATCGTGATTTTGATGGTTCAAAAATCTCATCATCACTTCCTGTTACCTTATATCCTTTGTTGTGTAATGCTAAAGCGAGATTATGCATTGCACTTCCTCCTATAGCTATAAAATGTACATTCATGAGTTGCTTATAATTGATGGTAAATATAATAATAGATGTTGGAAAGGCATAGTGCAAATACTTAAGTTTTTGCGTTAGCGATTGAGTGGTTTGTTTGAGCTCCTTGAAAAGAGCGAGTAACGAAAGCGCGACGTTTATCCTGAACTTGTTTTCAGGATAAAGTTAACGCCATAAATTAAAAATTTAGAATTACTAAAAACCTGGTGTTATAACTAGATTATTAAATAATAATGCTTTGGTTTTAAAAAATTTATTTTGAAGTTCTACTGCTTTTAACTTGGAATCTATGAGTTTACTTTCGCGGCTATTTACTAAAAACAAAGAACTTTCACCAACAAAGAAACGTCGTTCTTCAGCTGATACCAGTTGCTCATAATCTGTTATTACATTTTCGGTTAATTCATTTTGAAGTTCAAAGGATTGAAGTTCGTTTTGAATTGCTATTATTTTATTTTTTAAAGTGAGCTTTGTACTTATACGTTCGTAATCGGTGTCTTGAAGTTTCACTTTAGCTAATTTGAGTTCGCCACGTTCTTTTCTTAAAAACAAAGGCACACTAATATTCACTCCGCTTTTATAATTATCAGCATTGAAGGAATTGGCAATATCTGGTGTTGTGGTTAAAAAATTGTATTGCAAATCAATGGTTGGTAATAACTGATTAGCTTTTAAGCGTCTTTCAATATCTAAACTTTCATATTTATAGTCAAGTGACTTTAATTTTGGATGAGTGTCTAAATTATTTGTTACTAATAACAAAGCATCTATATTCAATGTAGTATCTATAACAAGTTCGCTTTCTACATCAGGAATAACTATGTCTTGTAATTCTACTGGGATATTGTTATTAAGCCATAAAAAATTAGATAGCTCTAGTTTGGCTTTCATAAGTTCAACTCTTGATTTTTCAAGATTTAGTTTACGATCGTTAACAACAATTCTTGCTTCAATAGAATCTATTGCTGCCATCTCTCCTGCTTCAACATTTTGCTTAACACCTTTAAATCGCATTTGTGCATTACCTAAAAAATCTTGATATATTAAGGTTTCGTTATAGGCCTTCAACCAATTAAAATAAACTAAAGCTGCTTCATAAAGAATGGTATTGACTAAAATATCACGATCGGCTTTAACTTGTTCTCTAAATAATTTTGCTTGCTTTAACGATGCCATTCGTTGATTTATCCACAACCCTTCTCCTACTGAAAAAGACACACCTGCACTATACAACCCCTTATCTGGAAGGTTGTTTTCTGGATTGAGGTAAACACCATCAGACTCTTCAAAAGTTCCTTTTAACTCAATACCATACCATGTTGGAATTTTGAATGTTGCATTTAATTTATCATAATACTCATAACCACTAAATATTTTTCTATCATAATCTACTTCAACTTTTGGGTCAAAGCCTCCTCTTGCCTTCATAAGTTTTGCTTGACCTTCGTCAACAATCAATTCGGCTTGTTTTACAATAGGATGATATCTTTTTACATAGCCCAAGTACTCATCAAAACGAAGAACAGTATTATCTAAAGACTGACTCCATAAAGTATTACTTATAAAAAGTATACAAAAAATGGTAAAAACTAACTTATTTTTTGTCATTGACATTAGATTGAGGTTGATAATAATTAGGTGGAAATCCGTTAATTTTACGCCACAGTTCATACCAAACTGGCACATCGTCCAGCAAAGTCATTGTATAAGCACCAGAACCTACTCTTATGGCTTTTGGCCATGGTACATCTGTTTTGTCTGGCGCTAATAAAACTCTATATTTACCATTATCGCTTATAAAATTTTCGATAGCTACGACTTTTGCTCCATAAGTTCCGTATGATACATTTGGCCAACCACTAAAAACTATAGCTGGCCACCCATCAAATTGCACACGCACTTTGGCATTTATATAGAGTAATGGTAAATCTATTGGTTCTACAAAGGTTTCTACTGCTAAATCATAATCTGATGGCATTATACCAAGCAATCTCTCTCCTTCTTTAAAGGTTTCTCCAATACCTCCTCTTATTGCTTTATTTATATAGCCATTTTGTGGCGCAGTGATATAGCGTAGTTTATTTCGCATCTCATAATTAGAATACGCATTTTCTAGTTTACTAACTTGTGCCTCGGTATCTAACTGACTCGATTGAGCTGTAAATTTATCGCTTTGCGCTTTAGAAATTTTATCATTAAATGAAGCACGTACTGAAGATATTTCTACTCTAGCATTAATAACTTCATTCTTGCTTGCTAAAAAATTATTTTCCTGTGAAATAACTTTTGCTTGAGTTTCTTGTAACTTTAAGCGTTTTTCTTCAACATCTTTAACTGCTTTCAGTCCTTCTTGTTGTAAAGCAACTGTTCTTTCGTACTGACGTTGAGCAATGTCTAAATTAGTACGAGCGGCTTCCAAATCTATACTATCACTTTTTACCTTAAGTTGAGATTGAATATATTTATTTTCAGCTTGTTGCAACTTTAAAACAGCTTCAGTAGATAAGGCTGATACTTGTCGCTCTAAAGCTTTTACTTTTTCACCATAAGAGGTTACTGAAGACGCTTTTGCTTCAATTTGCTGTCCAGTACGTTCTATTAAATTGGGGTCGAAATAATCACTTTTTATTTCTGATATTTCTAAAATAGTATCACCTTTTTTTACAAAATCCCCTTCTTGTACAAACCATTTTTCAATTCGACCAGGAATTGGTGATTGTATAGTTTGTGGTCGTTGATCTGGCTTTAAAGTTGTGACCTGTCCTTTGGCATTAATGTTTTGAGTCCATGGCATAAATAGAAGTACAAAACCAAAGATTGCAAAAGCTAATAAAAACCTATTGAAATACTTGTAGTAATTATTATGAAATACTTTTTGTCCTGACTTATAAGCAGAAAAATCGAATTTTTTATTGAGCTGATTATGAGATATATTTAGCATAATTAATTACTTATAATTGACATTGTTCCTTGCTTAAGCTGTATAAACTCTTGGCATGTTTTTTCCCATCGTTTATGAGAACTCACTACAATAAGTGTCCATGGATGTTCTGGTTTTACAAGAAAGTTCATAATTTGTAGTGCTTCTTGCTCTTCAAATTGATCTAATGGATCTTCCAAAATCAATAGTTTAGGTTTCTTAACAATAGCTCTTGCTAGAATTATTTTTTTTGCAACTGTATAGGACATTCTTTTTCCTTCAGGATAAATCATTGTTTGCAGACCCTTTGGTTGTTGTTTTACATAATTGATTAGCCCTACTTTTTCCACAGCATTAAACACATCTTCATCTGAAATACTTGAATCACTAAACGTAATATTATCTCTTAAAGTTCCTTCAAAAGGTGTTTCTTCAGATAAGGATAGACCTACATTAGCACGATAATAATTAAGATGAATTGTACTTAATGATGAATTATTTACAAATACTTTTCCTGTTGTAGGCATAATAATTCCTGCTAAAACTCTTAACAAAGTCGATTTACCTGAACCACTTTCTCCCTGAATTAACACACGCTTTTTAGCCTCTATCGTTAGATTTATATCTTTTAAAATAGGTTTATCCTTGTTACTTACACTGTATGTAACATTTTCTAATTCTATATTAAAATCGTTATCAAAAGATGGCTGTTCTCCTGTCTGTTCTTCTAATTCTTTATCCACAACTTGACCAATCTTTTCTAAAGAAGTTAACACATCATATAAAGAATCTAACCCAGTAATCAGTTTTTCAACAGAGTTTATAACTAACAGAATAATAATCTCGGCTGCAACAAATTGACCAATATTCATTTCTTGATTAAGCACTAAAGCACCTCCAATAATTAAAAGTCCAGCTGTAACTATTACTTTAAAGCCAACCATTTGAATAAATTGAATAGCCAAAACCCTAAAATGGCTTTCACGAGCTTCTAAATATTTAGTAACTAAAATATCATTCTTATCAAGTGCTAAATTTGTTTTTCCTGATAGTTTAAAGCTAATAACTGCTCTAGCTACTTCTTGAATCCAATGTGCTACTTTATATTTGTTTTTAGACTCTTCAAGGCTAGTTTCCATCCCTTTTTTTGCTGTAAACTTGAAAACTATGTAGATAAGAATTAACAACAAAACGCCAAAGACAATAAAAAACGGATGGTAAAATGCTAACAAGATTAAGGCAAACAAAATTTGCAATAATGCTGTTGGAACATCTACTAATATTTTTGCTAATCCTTTTTGAACAGTTAGTGTATCAAAAAAACGATTTGCCAATTCTGGCGGATAATATTTACGAAGTTCTTCCATTTTTATTTTAGGAAAACGAAAGGTAAACTCAAATGATGCACGTGTAAAAATACGCTGCTGTATAGTTTCAATAATACGCATTTGCATAAGTTGTAAAATACCTACAAAAACTACTCCTAAGGTTACAAGTACAACTAATAAGACCCAAGATGTAGTAATTTGTGCACCTTGTATGAGATTAATAATTGCCTGTATCCCTAAAGGAAGCGATAATGATAAAAAACCAGAAAAAATAGCATAATAAAATACTTGTAATACAGCTCGTTTTTCTAATTGCAATAGCCCAATAAGCCTTTGCCATGGTGTTAATGTGTGATTACTCATATTATGATAATGCTTTAAAAGTAAGATGTTTAAAAAATTCTGAAGGTGTTATAGTGCCATGACAATCTGTAATTGATTTAAAATGGCTTTTTAGGAAATGCTGATGTAATGCACCTTCAATAATTGTACTTGCCAAACTTGCAGAGTATGTGTAATTTGGATTCACTTTAAGAATCATCTCACCAATGCGTGAAACTAGCCTTTTGTAAACCACAAAATAGCCTTCTTTGTTTTCTATATCAACCTCTTTAGTAAGGTATGATTTAGAGTATTCATTAATTACTATGCGATTAAGTACTACCTCATTAACATGTGTAAATGCTGTGTCTTGTTCTATGTTACGTGTTACAATTTCAATAGCTTTAGACAGTTGTTCTTTAGCATCAGGCATATTGTGAGTAGCAAACACCAATTGGTATTCAATCCAAGCCCAATACCAGGAAGTTAAGTACAGTAATAACTTATGCTTACTTTCAAAATAACGATAAATAGAACTTTCATTACTTTCTATTTTAACACCAAGCTTTTTAAATGTAAAACTATCAAAGCCAATATCATCAATTAATATTATGCTATGCTCAATAATTTTTTTACCTAATTCAGATGATTCAGGATCTTTAATAAAGATCTTGTCTGGAACCGCTATTTTTAAATTTGAAAGTAAATTTATCATATTTGATTATTTTGATTGCAAATATAATAGTATTACTATTAATTATAAAAATGAATTTATCATTATTGTTCAAAAATTAACAAAAATTTAAAAGTATTAAAGTATTTACAATGATTGAATAACCTTCTTCTCTTCTTTAAAAGGTTTGATATCTGGAAGTTCGGCAATAGCCAAATCGATATATTTTAGAGCTTCGGTTTTGTTTTTTTTATGCTTATAAATTTGGGCTAATCTGTAATTTGCCCATGCTTTTGGCACACCATCTGCAGCCGAATAATTTTTAATGTAAGTATGCAAACACTCTTCACCTTTAGTTAATTCAATATTATATTCGGCAGCCACTTTGCCTATTTGGTAATGCAATGCATTGCGTTTGTGTTTGTCTTGTGCTTCTTGAATATTAGCTATGGCTTTTTGTGGTTGTTTTTGGTTTTCATAGAGCGTCGTTAGCTTTTCATAGCACGTAAGCGAGCCTCCTTCTTTAATAGCTAACTTATAATATTTTTCTGCTAACTCTGGCTCGTTATCATATTCGTAAATATAACCTTTAGCCAAGTAACCATCTACCTTTGAAAGGTTTTCTAGCTCGTTAGCATACTTTAACGATTTACTTTTACTGCCTCCAATTATACCTGGTAATTGCATATATAATTCTACTAAAGCCCAACGTGTATCTATATGCTTTGGATCTAATTCGGCTGCTTTTAAAAAGGCCTCCTTTGCATCTCCAATAATACCTACTGCTTTTAGTTTATTTACCGATAGTGCTTTCATACCTAAAGCACCACCATATTTGTAATGGTAATTGGCTATATCTGGTTTGGTATCAACAAGTTTTTTGTAGTTAGTAATAGCATTATCCCACTTTTTTTGATGACCATAAGTATCACCAAGCAATTCAATTCCTTTTAAATCATTAGGATTTTGAGCCACATAAGTAATCATAACTTGCTCAGCTTTTGAAAACTGCTTTTTAGCAATTAGCTGTTCAGCTTCGACAATTTTAGACTGACTAAAAGTAAATAATGGACAAATTAAAAATAGATATAAATACTTCATATTAATAATTACGAAAAAAATAATAAAATGGTTCTATTGGTATTATTTTTGATTTCAAAGATAAGCGTTTACTTATAAAATTCTTACTTTCACTATACCAAAATGGGCTTTCACTCATTGGTAGTTTTATAAACGAAAGTATGCGTTTATATTGCTTAAAAAATTGATTAATATGAAATATTTTATAACAGTTTTGATGATTATACTCTTTGCTAATTTCTCTAATGCTCAGTCTAACGACTACAGTAGCCTTTGGAAAAAAGTTGAAAAGCTTGAAACCGAAGGACTACCTAAATCTGCTTTAGATATAGTTCAGCAGATCACAGATCAAGCAAAAAAGGAGAATAATACACCTCAAATTATAAAGGCTTTGCTATACAAAAGCAAGTACGCTTTAGTTTTGGAGGAAGATGCACAACTTAAGATTATAAACGATTTTAGAGCTGAAATAAAAACTAGCGAAACACCAACAAAAAATGTATTAGAAAACATGTTGGCCACTTTATATTGGCAATATTTTGAGCAAAACAGATATCAATTTTATAATAGAACAAATACAGAAAATAAAGTAGATGCTGATGATTTTAGAACTTGGGATTTACAGACTTTATTTAATGTGATTCATTTACATTTTCAAAACTCTTTAGAGAATGGTCTAATACTTCAAACCACTAAATTAGATGATTATAAAGCTATTATTCATGAACAAAAAGATTCAAAAATTTACAGACCTACGCTTTTTGATTTACTAAACCATAATGCTTTACAGTTTTATAAAACTGACGAAAATAGTATCACACAACCTGCTTATAAATTTGAAATTGATAATCCAGATTTTTTAAGTGATGGCTCAACATTTTCTGTATTAAATATCGAATCTAAAGATTCTACTTCATTACAATTACACGCTTTAAAGATTTATAAAAGTTTACTAAGGTTTCATTCAACTGATGCATCACCCTATGCTTTTGTTGATGTAGATATTGAACGTCTTCAATTTGTATCACAAAACACCACCTTAGAGAATAAAGAAGCATTATTACTTGAAACATTAAAAGCTGAAAGCAAACGATGGAAAAGCGCTAAAGTTGATGTTTCTGCTTTATACGATTTTGAAATTGCTTCTATTTACAGACAACAAGGTCAAAACTACAATCCAAAAACTAATATAAAACCTCGTTGGGAAATTAAAGATGCACTCGACATTTGTAATACTGTTATAAGTCAATATCCTAATAGTAAAGGTGCAGAAAAATGTAAAGTTTTAAAATCTCAAATACTACAATCTAATTTACAATTAACAGCCGAAAACACATTACCAACTCAGCAAAACGCATTGATTTTAATTAATTATACTAACATTGAAGCTTTACAATTTAAAGTATATCATATCTCTGATAGTCAGCGCGAAGCTTTAAATAAAACTTACAGACAAGATGAGCAATTAGCATTTTTTAAAAAACTTAAGGTTGCTAAAGAATGGCAAAGTAATTTACGTAACGAGAACGACTACCAAAGCCATTCTACAGAAATTGTTCTACCTAAATTAGACAATGGTCATTATGTGATTTTTGCCAATTATGGCAATGAAAAAAACAGCTTTGCCTATAAAACAATACAAGTTACAACTATTGCATTAGTGGCTAATACTAGTTATGAAAAGGAAATTTTTCAAGTTATAAACCGAAATAATGGTCAACCTTTGGTTGGAGCGCAAGTAAAAATCACTTATCAAACTAACTACAATGGCAATTACGAAACCAAAAATTTAGTAGCTAATAAAAAAGGTGAAATAGAATTTGAAAAATCTAATAACAGATATTATAACATTGATGTAGAAGTAAAATATAATGGCGAAACTGCTAATTTCGATAATTACTACATCAATGGTTATTATAACAGAAATGATAATACTAATAGCACAATATGTAATGCGTTTTTGTTTACCGACAGAAGTATTTACAGACCTGGACAAGTGGTTTACTTTAAAGGTATTGTTATGTCAACTAAAGAAGGTGCATCTTCAGTAATGCCAAACGAATTGATTGAAGCTACACTATATGATGTTAATGGTGAAGAACTTAAAAAAACAGAACTTAAAACCAATGAATTTGGTTCTATTGCTAGTGAGTTCATTCTACCAAATAGTGGACTTACAGGACAGTTTAATATTGAGTTGCATTCTAAAAATATAAGCTTTTATGCACATTCAAACTTTTCGGTTGAAGAATATAAACGTCCAAAATTTGAAACCAAATTTAATCCTGTTACAGAAACGTTCAAGGTTAACGATTCGGTTACAGTAAAAGGAAATGCATTGGCTTATACAAGAAGTAATATTACTGATGCTAAAGTGGTATATCGTGTACATCGTAAGGTACAATACCCAAGTTGGTACTATTGGTACAGACCTTGGTTTAATAGTGAACCACAGGAAATCGCACATGGCGAAACGATAACTGATGCTTCTGGTAATTTTGAAGTAACGTTTAAAGCCATTCCAGATGAAAGTGTTGATAAAACCTCATTGCCAATTTTTAATTATGAAATTACTGCAGATGTTACAGATGTTAATGGCGAAACCCGAAGTGCTACAACGGTTGTAAATGTTGGCTATCATGCTTTAACAGCAAACATCACAGTAGCAAATCAGTTAGACAAAACAAAAAAGGACCATAAATTGTCTATCGATACTAAAAACCTAAATGGAGAATTTGTACCAGCTACAGGAACCACAAAAATATACAAACTTATTGCTCCACAATCAGCATTACGTCCACGTCCTTGGTCTGCTCCAGATTACAAATCGATGACTAAAGAGGAGTTCAAACGCTTATTCCCTTATGAAGCTTATGATGATGAGCACAATGCAGACACTTGGGAAAAAGGTAAACTGGTATTAGAGCAAAATTTCGACACCTCTAAATCTAAAGCATTAGAACTTGGTAATATTAAAAAATGGGAGTCTGGGCAATATGTTATTGTACTGGAGAGCAAAGATAAGTTTGGTCAACTCGTTAAAGACGAAGTCAAAACTAGCTTATATAGCGATAACGACAATATACTTGCAGACCATCAATTATTTAGCGTTACAACTGATAAATCTAACTACAAAACTGGTGAGAATGTAATTTTAACTTTTGGTAGTGCAGCAGAAAACATAACTATTACTGTCGATATTGAAAAAGACCAAAAAATCATCAATACCTATATCATTCCATTAAGCAATAACAAAAAAACGATAGCCATTCCTGTAAATAAAGATGATGTTGGTAGCTTTGCTGTTCATTATAGTTGTGCTGTTTATAATACGTTTCAATCTGGTACCGAACTCATTTCGGTTCCTTATCCTAAAACCGATTTAGAGATAGAAACCACAACATTCAGAGATAAACTACAACCAGGTACTGATGAAACTTGGAGCTTTAAAGTTAAAGGTCCAAAAGGCGACAAAGTTAGCGCTGAACTATTAGCAAGTATGTACGATGCATCTTTAGACCAATTTACACCACACAGTTGGAGTTTCAACCCTTTATACAAGTCTACGTACAATTCGTATAGCAGACGAAACGCCAACCGAAGCTTTGGCACAAGCAACTTTAGAGTTTATAACGATGACCAACGCTATTTTAGTTATCCTACTCAAAATTATGACCAACTGAATTGGTTTGGGTTTTATTTTGACGATGGTATGCAGTATTTCAGTAAATCTATTAGAGGAAGAGCAGCAGGAGTTATGGTAGTCGAAGACGAAATGATGGAAGTGTCTGCTGTTATGGATGATTCTGTTGGATACATTTCAGAAAGCAAAAAAGCATTAGTCTTTAATTCAAGAGATGAAGAAAGTGGTGGAAAAATTACTTCTGAAATCACTAAAAAAGAAGAACCCTTTGACAATGTAACAATCCGTAAAAACCTTCAAGAAACAGCTTTTTTCTTCCCACAATTACAAACAGATGCTGAAGGTAATGTGAGTTTTAATTTTACAACTCCAGAAGCATTAACCAAATGGAAATTGCAGTTGTTAGCTCATACCAAAACCTTGGAAAGTGCAACAAAAACATTAGAAACTGTCACTCAAAAAGAGCTAATGGTCATACCAAATGCACCACGTTTTTTACGTCAAGGTGATCAAATTACCATAAGCACAAAAATTGCAAACCTTACAGATAAACAATTATTAGGTCAAGCAAAATTAGAATTGACTGATGCGATGACTGGAAAAGACATCTCACAAGTACTTGTCATGTCGAGCTCAGTCGAGACCTTTTCTGTCGACGCTAAAGGCAACACACAAGTATCTTGGAATTTAACCATTCCAGATGATGTTGATGCTGTTCAGTATAAAATCATAGCCAAATCGGGTGATTTTAGTGATGGTGAGCAAAATGCATTACCAGTTCTAACCAACAGAATGCTAGTAACTGAAACACTACCAATGTGGATTCGCTCTAACGAAACAAGAACGTTTACATTAGATAAGCTAAAAACAAATACCTCAACAACGTTAAAGCATCATAAATTAACATTAGAGATGACTTCTAATCCTGCTTGGTATGCTGTGCAAGCTTTGCCTTATTTGATGGAATATCCTTATGAATGTAACGAGCAAACCTTTTCACGATTTTATGCTAATGCCTTAGCTAGTCATATTGCGAATAGCAATCCGAGGATTCAAGAAGTGTTCAACCAATGGAAAAACACAGACGCATTAATTAGCAATCTAGAAAAAAATGAAGAGTTAAAAAGCATTCTTATTCAAGAAACACCTTGGTTACATGACGCACAATCTGAAACCGAACAGAAAAAACGCATCGCTCTATTATTCGATTTAAACAAAATGAATAATGAATTACAATCAGCAAAACGCAAATTAGAAAACAACCAAATGAGCAATGGTGCTTGGCCTTGGTTTGAAGGTGGACGACCAAACCGTTACATTACACAACATATCATCACAGGTTTTACACATTTAAATCATCTTACTAATGCATCTGGAAAAATTGAGACATCACAAATGGTAAACAAAGCGATTGCCTATCTTGATGATGAATTTGTTCAAGAATATAAAGACATTAAAAAATACAATGTAAAAGCCGATTTAAGTAAAGACCATTTAAGCTCAACACAACTTCAGTTTATGTATATGCGAAGCTTTATGTCAGATACTAAAACATCTAAAGAAGTTAAAGAAGTGATTGATTACTATCATTCACAAATTAAAAAATATTGGCTAAATAAACCATTGTACTCAAAAGGATTGATGGCTTTAGTAATGTACAGAATGGGAGATAAAAAAACAGCTGCCAAAATCTTAAAATCATTAAAAGAGAATAGCATCACTAATGACGAGTTAGGTATGTACTGGAAGGAAAACACAAGTTCATGGTATTGGTACCAAGCGCCAATTGAAACCCAAGCTTTAATGATTGAAGCGTTTTCAGAAATTGAAAATGACACCAAAACTGTAGATAACCTAAAAATATGGTTGCTTAAAAACAAACAAACCAATAGCTGGAAAACCACAAAAGCAACTACCGAAGCTGTATATGCCTTATTGCTTCAAGGAAGTGATTGGTTAAGTGTTACAGATGCAGTTGATGTTTTGGTTGGAAACAAAAACATAGAACCTTCAAAATTAGATAATGTAAAAGTTGAGGCTGGAACAGGTTATTATAAAACATCATGGAATTCTTCAGAAATTAAACCTGAAATGGCAACAGTAAAGCTGACTAAAAAAGGTAATGGAATTGCTTGGGGAAGTTTGTATTGGCAATATTTTGAAGATTTAGATAAGATAACCTCTGCTGAAACTCCTTTAAAACTGAAGAAAAAATTATTCCTTAAAACGAATACAGATAAAGGTGAACAAATTTCAGAAATCACAGAAGCTACTGCTTTAAAAGTTGGTGACTTGGTAAGAGTTCGTATTGAATTACGCAGTGATAGAGATATGGAGTTTATCCACATGAAAGATATGCGTGCTGCAGGTTTTGAACCAATTAATGTTCTGTCTCAATACAAATGGCAAGATGGATTAGGTTATTATGAAGCAACTAAAGATGCTTCAACCAACTTCTTTTTTGACTATTTACCAAAAGGGATTTATGTTTTTGAGTATGATTTAAGAGTAAATAATGCTGGAAATATGAGTAATGGTATTACAACCATTCAAAGTATGTATGCTCCAGAATTTAGCAGTCATAGTGAAGGCATTAGAGTGAAGGTTGATTAATTTCGTTAAACGGATTTGTTTTTTTCATAAATTTAATTCACTAACTAATACATTTAAAATTATGAATAAAGCATTAACTATTATCCGAATTGTTTTCGGAATTTTAATTGCCATTTTTGGTGCAAACAAGTTTTTTAATTTCATTCCAGCTCCAGAAAATTTACCAGAAGCTGTAATGAATTATATGACAGCGCTAATGTCAACAAAAACATTGTACCTTGTTGGAGCAGTAGAGTTGTTGGCTGGCTTAACGTTTATTTTTAATAAATATGGAGCTTTAATGGCTATCATTTTAATGAGTGTTTCTATAAACGCTGTACTTTTTCACATCTATTTAAGCCCTTCAGATATTGCAGGAGCACTAATTTTATTAGTTTTAAATATTGTAATGCTTTATGCTTACAGAGACAAGTATAAAGATTTACTTGCTGTATAAAACAAAAAAGGCTTCACATTTGAAGCCTTTTTTTTTATTTCTTTTTTGGTGGATATTTAGACAACACCTTTTCTACAATGGCTTTCATTTGTTTTTCACGTTGCTCTGGACTTGCGTTTGGGTTGTATGAACTTTCACTTACAGCTTGCCAAAACAAACCTGCTTTATTTTCATCAACAAAATCTAGAGTAATTTGACGATTGATGTTTGATTGGCCAATTGGTATTCCTATTGAAATGCCTCCTCCAACATTTCCTCCACCTCCACCAACACCTAAACCAACATTATTACGTTGTGCGCCATGAAATTCATTAGTTTTTATATCTACGTAAAAGTCTGGAGTATCTGAAATTGAAAGCCCTATTGCCTGCATTTTTAAGTTCAAAGCATCAATAAATCGTTTGGTGTCTAACTCACTTAAACCCGTTTCCATTTGTGAATAATAATTGTAGGTTTTGTAAGTAGAAAAATCTGCTGTTTTTTCGTAATCGTAATTAACATAAATTGGTGCGCAAGAAACAACTAGCACCAATAATAGTATTGTTATAAATGATTTCATGGCTTTTTATTTTAAAGATAATGAAAAAATTAAAGCCAATATAAAATGCTGTTTAGTTAAGCATTTTCCAGAGTTTATCTTTTAACTCAGTTATACCTTGTTGTGCTACTGAAGAAATAAACATATAATCTATAGGAAGCTCTTTATCTAGCTCTACTTTGAGTTCTGCTTTAAGTTCATCGTCTAACATATCACATTTTGAAATAGCAATAAGTCGGTCTTTATCTAGCATTTCAGGATTATAACGACGTAATTCATCTAACAGAATATCGTATTGCTTTTTTATGTCTTTAGCATCAGCAGGAATAAGAAATAAAAGGATTGAGTTACGCTCTATATGACGTAAAAAATAGTGCCCAAGGCCTTTACCTTCAGCAGCTCCTTCAATAATTCCAGGAATATCTGCCATAACAAAAGTTTGAAAATCGCGATATTGAACAATTCCCAAATTAGGCTTTAAGGTTGTAAACTCATAATCTGCAATTTTTGGTTTTGCAGAAGTAATAACAGATAAAAGTGTTGATTTACCTGCATTTGGGAACCCAACTAAACCAACATCAGCTAAAACCTTAAGTTCCATTAAGATTTCTTTTTCTTGCTTTGGTATTCCAGGTTGAGCGTATCGTGGTGTTTGGTTGGTAGAAGTTCTAAAATGCCAGTTTCCTAAGCCTCCCATTCCACCTTCTACTACAATTTTTTCTTGGTTATGCTCTGTAATCTCAAAAAGTATATCATTTGATTCAGCATCTCTAACCACAGTTCCTAAAGGCACATCTATGTACTCGTCTTGACCATCAGCACCTGTGCTTCTGCTTTTACTACCATGTTCTCCATGACCAGCTTGCACATGCTTTTTAAATTTTAAGTGTAGTAATGTCCAAAGGTTTTCGTTTCCTCTAATAATCACATGACCTCCTCGTCCTCCATCACCTCCATCTGGTCCTCCTTTGGTAACAAACTTTTCGCGATGTAAATGCATTGATCCTTTTCCTCCATTTCCAGAAGTAACATACATTTTTACATAGTCAACAAAATTCCCTTCAGTCATCGTGTAGTTATTTTTTCGTTTCCGAGAAAGCGGAAAATCTTTATCATTTATTGAATTAGAAAAGTTACTATAACTTATCTATAACAGCGCTTAATCGTTCTGTAATTTGATCGATACTTCCAACACCGTCAACTCCATAATATTTGTTTTGTGCTGAATAGTAGTCTTTAAGTATTGCTGTTTTATTGTAGTATTCTTTTATTCTATTTCTGATGATGCTTTCATCGGCATCATCTGGTCTTCCGCTAGTTTTACCTCTTTCTAATAATCGTTTAACTAACACCTCATCATCAACCTCTAAAGCAATCATTGCGTTTATTTCTGAATCTTTTTCATTAAGTAGTACATCTAATGCTTTTGCTTGTGCATTTGTACGAGGAAATCCATCAAAAATAAATCCTTTAGCATCAGCATTTTTCTCAACTTCAGCATTTAACATGTCAATAGTAACTTGGTCTGGAACCAATTGCCCTTTATCCATATACGACTTAGCTAACATTCCTAAAGCTGTTTCATTTTTTATATTGTAACGAAACACATCTCCTGTAGAAATATGCACTAAATTATATTTTTCTTTTAAAAAGTTGGCTTGTGTCCCTTTTCCTGCTCCTGGAGGTCCAAATAGCACTAAATTTGTCATGTGTTGTGTTGTTTTTAATTGGTATATTTCAGGTAAATCTCTTCCTAATCCGTCAAAATCTAATCCGTAACCAACTATAAATTTATTAGGTATTTTCATACCAACGTAATGTAGCTTGTAATCTTTTTTATAAGCTTCAGGCTTGTAAAACAGTGTTGCAATTTTAAGTTCTTTTACGTTTTCATTTCTAAAAATGCGATGAACCTCTTCTAAAGTATTACCAGAATCGATAATATCTTCAAGGATTACTACTGTTCTCCCAGTTAAATCTTGTGTCAAACCAATTAAGCGCTGTATGTCTTCTGTTGATTTTACACCTTCGTAAGAAGCAAGCTTGATAAAGGTTACTTCACAAGGCTTTGGATATTTTTTTACAAAATCACTAACAAACATAAATGAGCCATTTAAAATTCCAATAAATACTGGAATTTCATCTTTCAAATCTTTAGCAACTTCAATTGCCATTCTCTGAACTGTTTGTTCAATTTCTTTTTCAGAAATAAATGGTTTAAAGTATAAATCGTGAAGCTTAATCAATGTTCTAATAATTTTTAAAGTGGCAAAGATAATCAATAGATTAAGTAATACCCATTTTTGATTTACGATTTTTATATAGAGTTGTATTTTTAAATGTATTTTTGCAGAAACCAAAAGAATCTGCAACAAAAAATGAGCTATTTTTCTTCAAATTTTAAACTTGGTATTCTTGGTGGTGGACAATTAGGTAAAATGTTGCTTAATGAAACCAGAAAGTTTGATATTTATACTTGCGTATTAGATGCTAGTGATGAAGCACCTTGCAAAATTGCCTGTAACGAATTTTATAAAGGTGATTTATTAGACTACAAAACCGTTTATGAGTTCGGAAAAAAAGTAGATGTATTAACTTTTGAAATTGAGAATGTTAATGTTGATGCACTTGAAACTTTAGAAAAAGAAGGTATTAAAGTATATCCATCTTCAAAAACACTCCGAACAATTCAAAATAAAGCCACTCAAAAATTATTTTATTTAGACCACAACATCCCAACTGCAGCATTTTCTCGTTTTGCATATACTTCAGAAATTGAAGACGCAATATCAAACGGAGGATTACAATTCCCATTTGTATGGAAAAGTGCACAATTTGGCTATGATGGAAATGGTGTAAAAGTTGTTAGAACAATTGATGACTTAAAAGATTTACCAAATACAGAGTGCATTGCTGAAGCTATGATTCCTTTTAAAAATGAACTCGCAGTAATAGTTAGCCGAAATGTAAAAGGTGATATAAAAACATATCCTGTTGTTGAAATGGAGTTTCATCCAGAAGCCAACCAAGTAGAATATGTTATTTGTCCTGCGCGAATTGATAAAGAAGTTGCCAAAAAGGCTCAAGACATTGCTTTAAAAGTGTCAAATGCTTTTAACCATGTTGGCTTATTGGCTGTTGAAATGTTTCAAACAAAAGATGATGAAATATTAGTAAACGAAGTTGCTCCAAGACCACACAATTCTGGTCACCAAACTATTGAAGCAAGTTATACTTCACAATTTGAACAACATTTAAGAGCTATTTTAAATTTACCTTTAGGAAATACAGATAGTAAAGTTGCAGGAATTATGGTAAATTTGGTTGGAGCTGAAGGCTATAATGGAAACGTGTTATATAAAAACATTGAAACCATAATGGATATGAATGGTGTAACACCTCATATTTATGGTAAAAAACAAACAAGACCATTTCGCAAAATGGGACATGTAACCATTGTAAATGAAAATTTAAACGAAGCGCGAAAAGTTGCAGAAACAGTGAAGAATACTATTAAAGTTATAAGTGAATAATTATGAGTAAAGTTGGAATTATTATGGGAAGCAAAAGTGACCTCCCAGTAATGCAAGAAGCTATAGATATTTTAAAAGGGTTTGATATCGTTGTTGAAGTAGATATTGTTTCAGCACATCGTACACCTGAAAAAATGTTTGATTATGGTAAAAATGCTCATACAAGAGGTTTTTCAGTTATTATAGCTGGAGCTGGTGGAGCTGCGCATTTACCTGGAATGATTGCCTCACTAACACCATTACCTGTAATTGGAGTTCCTGTAAAAAGTAGCAACTCTATTGATGGTTGGGATTCTGTACTTTCAATATTACAAATGCCTGGAGGAGTTCCTGTAGCTACTGTAGCTTTAAATGGCGCAAAAAATGCTGGAATTTTAGCTGCTCAAATTATTGGTAGTTCAGACCAATGTGTTTTAGACAAAATAATTGTTTATAAAGAAGGTTTAAAAGCTAAAGTTATTGAATCCTCAAAAGATTTAATTTAAAAAACCCCGACTTACGTCGAGGTTTTAAAGCTATTAATCAATTATTTATCAGAGTCTTATACGGACACTTCTATATAATCTTCGGCAAAAATAATAATATATTTCAAAATATACGTAAAAATTAAGTTAATTATCAGAAAATCAATTATATAGTAAGAATTTTATCACACTTTACAACGTAAAAGTTTACATCGCATAAAAAAATGAATATCCTTAACAGTCCTTTTAATACACCTTATAATACAGCTCCTTTTTCAAAAATTAAAGACGAGCATTTTCTCGATGCATTTAAAATTGCCATTGAAAAAGCTAAAGCTGAAATTGATGCAATTGTAAATAATACAGAATTACCAAGCTTTAGCAATACTATTGAAGCATTAGATTTTTCTGGGCATGAATTAGATAGAATTTCTAGTATTTTCTTTAATCTGAATTCTGCTGAAACTAATGACACTATTCAAAAAATAGCACAAGATGTTTCGCCTTTGCTATCAGAATTTAGTAATGATATTCGTTTAAATGAAGATTTATTTAAACGTGTAAAAGCGGTTTATGATACAAAAGATGATTTAGATTTAACTACTGAACAGAAAACGCTTCTAGACAAAAAATACAAAAGTTTTTCTCGTAATGGTGCAAATCTATCAGAAGATAAAAAGAAAAAATTACGTGAAATTGATAAAGAATTAAGCAAACTAAAATTAAAATTTGGTGAAAATGTATTAGCAGAAACTAACAATTTTGAAATGCTAATAACAGATGAGAAAGATTTAGCAGGTTTACCAGAAGGAACCATAGAAGCAGCACATCAATTAGCAGAATCAAAAGACAAAGAAGGCTGGTTATTTACTTTAGATTATCCAAGTTATATTCCGTTTATGACTTATGCTGATAATAGAGAGTTAAGAAAAAAACTTGCTATAGCTGCAGGTAAGAAAGCATTTAAAGGTAATGCTTTAGATAACCAAACTAATGTTTTAAATATTGCTAAACTTCGTTTTGAACGTGCTCAATTATTAGGCTACAAAACACATGCGCATTTTGTTTTAGAAGAACGTATGGCTAAAACACCTCAAAAAGTTGAAGCATTTTTAAACGAATTACTTGAAAAAGCTAAACCTGCTGCACAACAAGAATTTTCTCAACTTCAAAAGTTTGCTAAAGATTTAGATGGTATTGAGCAACTAGAAAAATGGGATTCTGCATATTATGCAGAAAAGCTAAAACAGAAGTTATTTAATATAGATGACGAAAAACTAAAACCATATTTTAAGCTAGAAAATGTAATAAACGGTGTGTTTAGTGTTGCTAATAAGCTATACGATTTACATTTTGAAACCATTACTAGCATTGACAAATACCATGATGATGTACTAACCTATAAAGTAACAAATGGAAATGGAGATTTGGTTTCAGTTTTTTATGCCGATTTTTTCCCAAGACCAGGAAAGCGTAATGGCGCATGGATGACGTCTTTTAAATCTCAAAGTATAAAAAATGGTGTTAATGACAGACCACACATTTCTATAGTTTGCAATTTTACAAAACCAACAAAAAGTAAACCTTCATTACTAACATTTAATGAAGTTACAACTCTGTTTCATGAGTTTGGACATGCACTTCATGGCATGCTAGCCAACACAACTTACCCAAGCTTATCTGGCACAAGTGTGTATTGGGATTTTGTAGAGTTACCAAGCCAAGTGTTAGAAAACTGGTGTTACGAAAAAGAAGCTTTAGAGTTGTTTGCTACACATTATGAAACAGGAGAATTAATTCCTATGGAATTAGTATCAAAAATAAAAGAATCATCAACTTTTCATGAAGGTATGCAAACATTGCGTCAGTTAAGCTTTGGTTTATTAGATATGAGCTGGCATGGTGTTGATCCTACTTCAATTAAAGATGTAAAATCACACGAATTCAATGCTTTTAAAGACACTCAATTATTTCCAGATGTTGAAGAAAATTGTATGAGCACTTCGTTTTCTCATATTTTTCAAGGTGGTTATTCTTCAGGTTACTATAGCTATAAATGGGCTGAAGTGCTTGATGCAGATGCTTTTGAATTTTTTAAAGAAGAAGGTATTTTTAATTCTTCTGTTGCCAAAAAATTTAAAGACAATGTATTGTCGCAAGGCGGAACAGAAGACCCAATGGTTTTATACAAACGCTTTAGAGGTAAAGAGCCAAAACCAGATGCTTTATTGAAAAGAGCAGGATTGATTGAAAGTTAAAATTTTTACAGTATTTTTGAAATAAATTGCTAAAACAGAAAATGCCTAACCATCAAATAAATCCCAATAAATGGATAGACTTGTATTCTGACTATCTCTTTAATTATACTATTTCACGAGTAAATGATAGAGAGATTGCCAAGGATCTTGTTCAGGATGCTTTTTTTGCTGGTTTAAAATCAATGAAAAACTTTAAGGGTGAAGCAAGCGAACGTACATGGCTAATTTCAATTTTAAAGCGAAAAATTATTGATTATTATAGAAAAATAAACTCTAACAAAGGAAAAGCCGAAGTTAGAATGAGTTATTCAGCTGATGAAAACGAAGGCGATTGGTTAGAAGAACGTGTTGCTGATCCTTTTGACAAAACAGCCGAAGATGTAATTGAAAATACCGAACTTGGTGATGCTATTTATGATTGTTTAAGCAAATTACCAGAAAAACAAGCAACAGTATTTAGAATGAAAACTATTGAAGGTTTAGAAACAGAAACAATTTGTAATGAATTAAATATCACTGCGTCTAACCTATGGGTAATTATACATAGAGCCAGAATATCAATGGCTGAATGTATGGAAAAAAACTGGTTTTAATTAAAATGAAAAAAAATCTACTTTTCATATCATGTGAAGAAGCCAAGCTTATTTGTGATAGAGCACAGTATAATGAAGCAACTTTATGGGAAAAGATAAAATTGAATTTACGATACACTTGGTGTCGTATTACAAGAGCATATGTAAAGAAAAACAAAAAGCTAACTGAAGCTATTAAATCTTCTAATGTGCAGTGTTTAAAACAAAATGAACGTCAGGAGCTACATGAACAGCTTAAGCATCAATTAAAAAATCAAGATTAATAACAACCAAAAAATCGGGATACCTTCAACCCAAAAAGAGCTATAATACCTTCCTTGATTTACTCTTGCAAAAACTAAAAGCAAAAGCATCACAATTGTAATAATTAGTGATACAGTAATTTGTATCGGACTCAATTCATCTTTAAAAAATTCTAAAAAGAAAAATAACATTCCTAATAAAACACCTATTGTTTTTGTTTTTTTAATGCCTATTTTTTGAGGTATTGTAGCCAGTTTCAAACTATCAAATTGAAGGTCTCGTATCTCAAAAGGTAACATTAAAATTATAACAACAATAAATCTCTGTATTAATGTTAAAGTAACATCTGTATTAATATTGTGCTCTACGTTAATTAATGGCAAGATAACTGTTACACCTGCCCAAACTAAAGCAATAACATATACTTTTAATCCTCCTATACTTCTTAAGTTTTTTTGAGAATCCATAAATAAATATTTAGGCAAAAAAGGAATTGCATACAAAAATGTTAAAACACAAAAAGCAGCAATAAAAAGCAATGTCTTAAATTGTAACTGTAATGCTAAATAGCACATAATTACAAAACACATAAAAGAGAATGCTTGTATAACCTGAAGCCATTTTGCAAGACTTCGATGATGAAATTTTGCTATTCCAAAGTACTTAACAAAATTATATCCTGTTATAGACGCAAAAAATATAAAATATAAAAGGGTCTTATCAAAATCAATATCAAACTCTAAAAGTGTAATCCACGCTAAGCAAAACACAGCTAAAGCAACGTGAATACTGCTGTTGATATAAAAATCGAAAACAGACTTTAAATACTTCATTATACAAAAGTAAGCAATGTGTTAATAAGAGTGCGAATTGGTTAAAAACTTTAGTTTTTGTTAACCAAAATTCTTCAATATTTACGTAATTTTGCGCCACAAAACACAACTTTATTTTAATGAATACAAATGCTTTCGCACTTCGTCATATTGGTCCTGATGAAAACGACCAAAACCAAATGCTAAAAACAATTGGTGTTGACAGTTTAGACCAACTTATTTATGAAACAATTCCAGATGATATTCGTTTAAAAAACGGATTGAATTTAGATGAACCAATGACTGAATATGAATACTTAAATCATATTCATGAATTATCAAAGAAAAACAAAGTATTCAAATCATATATCGGTTTAGGGTATCATCCAACCATTGTTCCTGCTGTTATTCAGCGTAACATTTTAGAAAATCCAGGTTGGTATACAGCATATACTCCTTATCAAGCAGAAATTGCTCAAGGTCGTTTAGAAGCATTATTAAATTTCCAAACTATGGTTACAGACCTAACAGGAATGGAAATTGCCAATGCATCACTTTTAGACGAAAGTACTGCTGCTGCAGAAGCTATGAGCTTATTATTTGCTGTTAGAGAAAGAGATCAGAAGAAAAATAATGTCAATAAATTTTTTGTATCTGATGCTATTTTACCTCAAACCTTATCTCTTTTACAAACTAGAGCAAATCCAATAGGAGTTGAATTAGTTGTTGGAAGCGAAGACACTTTTGATTTTTCATCAGAATTTTTTGGAGCAATACTTCAATATCCTGGTAAAGACGGATTAGTAAGTGATATAAAATCATTCATTAAGAAAGCTAATGACAATCAAATAAAAGTTGCAGTTGCTGCAGATATATTAAGCTTAGTAAAATTAGAAGCTCCTGGTAAATTTGGAGCTGATGTGGTTGTAGGTACTACACAACGTTTTGGAATCCCGATGGGTTATGGAGGACCACATGCAGCCTATTTTGCTACTAAAGAAACTTACAAGCGTGATATTCCTGGTCGTATTATTGGTGTTACTAAAGACATGAATGGTAACAGAGCTTTACGTATGGCATTACAAACTCGTGAACAACATATAAAACGAGATAAAGCGACTTCAAACATCTGTACTGCACAAGTGTTATTAGCTGTAATGGCTGGTATGTATGCAGTATATCATGGACCAAAAGGACTTCAATTTATTGCTGATAAAGTTCATCAAACTGCATCTAGTGTTGCAAAAGCATTAAGTCAATTAGGATACAAGCAGACAAATGCTTCATTTTTTGACACATTAAAAGTTGAAGCTAATGCTGAGAAAATAAAACAGATAGCTGAAAGCCACGAAGTCAATTTCTATTATCCAAATGCAGATACTGTAACAATTTCAATCAACCAAACGACATCTTTAAAAGATGCCAATGAAATTGTAGCAATTTTTGCAAAAGCAGCTCAAAAAAACACAGTTAATATTTCTTCATTAGAAGAAACAACTCAAATAGCTCAATCATTACAACGTCAATCAGAATTTTTAACGCTTGATGTGTTTAATAAACATCATTCTGAAACTGAATTAATGCGTTACATAAAAATGCTGGAGCGTAAAGATTTATCTTTAAATCACTCAATGATTTCATTAGGCTCATGTACAATGAAACTTAATGCAGCTGCGGAAATGTTACCATTAAGTTGGTCAAATTGGGGAACAATGCATCCTTTTTGTCCAATTGAGCAAGCTGAAGGTTATCAAATTGTATTAAAAAAATTAGAAGACCAATTAACTGAAATTACTGGTTTTGCTGCCACATCTTTACAACCAAACTCTGGAGCTCAAGGTGAGTATGCTGGTTTAATGGTTATAAAGGCGTATCATGAATCACGTGGTGATCATCATAGAGATATTTGCTTAATTCCTTCGTCTGCTCACGGAACAAATCCTGCGAGTGCTGTTATGGCTGGAATGAAAGTTGTAGTAACTAAATCTACCGAAGAAGGAAATATTGATGTTGACGATTTACGCGAAAAAGCACTATTACATAAAGATAATTTATCATGCTTAATGGTAACATATCCTTCAACTCATGGTGTTTACGAATCTGCCATTAGAGAAATTACTCAAATAATCCATGATAATGGTGGACAAGTATATATGGATGGTGCTAATATGAATGCTCAAGTAGGACTTACAAATCCTGGAAATATTGGAGCTGATGTTTGTCACCTTAACCTTCATAAAACCTTTGCTATTCCTCATGGAGGTGGTGGACCAGGTGTTGGACCAATTTGTGTTGCAAAACAATTAGTACCATTTTTACCAGGAAATCCTGTTATAAAAACAGGCGGAAATCAAGCCATAACTGCTATCTCTGCTGCACCTTTTGGTTCTGCTTTAGCATGTTTAATTTCTTATGGTTATATCACAATGTTAGGTGCTGAAGGCTTAACACAAGCGACTAAAGTGGCAATATTAAATGCAAACTATATAAAACAACGCTTACAAGGTCAGTTCGATACGTTGTATTCAGGTGAAAGAGGTCGTGCTGCTCACGAAATGATTGTAGATTGTCGTCCTTTTAAAGAAAACGGTATTGAAGTAACTGACATTGCTAAACGTTTAATGGATTATGGTTTCCATGCTCCTACAGTTTCTTTTCCAGTTGCTGGAACTTTAATGATAGAGCCAACAGAAAGCGAAAGTATGGAAGAAATGGATCGTTTTTGTGATGCTATGCTTTCTATTAGAAAAGAAATTGATAATGCATCAAAAGACGAAGACAATAATGTTCTTAAAAATGCACCTCACACATTAGCAATGTTAACTGCAAATGATTGGAATTTTCCTTACACTCGTGAGGCTGCTGCATATCCTTTAAGCTATGTTCAAGATAATAAATTTTGGCCATCTGTAAGACGTGTTGATGATGCTTATGGTGACAGAAATTTAATCTGTACTTGTGCTCCAATTGAAGAATATATGGACGCTTAATTCCAGACTAGAATAAATTTTTGATAAAAGCCTTCTTTTTATGTTTTAAAAAGAAGGCTTTTTTATTGCATTTTGATTAATTTAAAAGAGATTTTTTAACAATTTGATAATATTAAGCAAATAGTCTTCAAAATCAACATAATCAAAACGAATATTAAGTATTTTAGAGAATCGAATTAAATTTAATAGCAATGGCAATCAAAATCACAGGGACTGGAAGTTACATTCCTACTAGTATAGAAAAAAACGAGAATTTTCATCAACATCAATTCTTAAACACTGATGGTTCAACGCTTACACATCCTAATGAAGTGATTATTCAAAAGTTTAAGGCGATTACTGGAATTGATGAAAGAAGATATGCTTATGACCATCTAACCTCATCAGATTTAGGCTTTTTTGCGGCCGAAAAGGCAATAGAAGATGCAAACATAAATCGTGAAGAGTTAGATTATATTATTGTAGCTCATAATTTTGGCGATGTAAAACATAATACTATCCAGAGTGATATTTTACCTTGTTTAGCGTCACGTATTAAACACAGTTTACGTATTAAAAACCCAAAATGTGTTGCTTACGATATTTTGTTTGGCTGTCCTGGTTGGGTTGAAGGCGTTATACAAGCAAATGCTTTTATAAAAGCTGGACTTGCCAAAAAATGTTTAGTTATTGGTACAGAAACTTTATCTAGAGTTGTCGACAAGCATGATAGAGACTCAATGATTTATAGTGATGGTGCTGGCGCAACAATTGTTGAAGCAACTGATGGTGATGGAGGAATTTTAGCTCATGAAACTGCAAGTTTTACTTATGATGAAGCTTATTATTTGTTTTTCGGAAACTCTAATAATAAAGAATTGTGTCCAGATACACGATACATAAAAATGGATGGTCGTAAAATTTACGAATTTGCTTTAAGCAATGTACCTCTAGCAATGAAAGATTGTCTTGATAAAAGTGGTGTAAACATAAAAGACATTAAAAAAATATTCATTCATCAAGCTAATGAAAAAATGGATGAAGCTATTTTAAAACGATTCTACAAATTATATGATGAAGAAATACCAGAAGGCATAATGCCTATGAGTATTCAAGAATTAGGTAATAGTTCGGTTGCTACAATTCCTACTTTATATGATTTAGTTATAAATGATAAAATTAAAGATCAGCATGTAAACAAAGGCGACGTCGTTATGTTTGCAAGTGTAGGTGCTGGTATGCATATCAATGCTATTGTTTATAAATATTAATGATGTACGAAGGCACTTACCCAAACAAACGCTATAAAAAAACAATTGAATTTTTAAAAAAGCATGTTTCTGAAAATGCTTCTATTTTAGATTTAGGTGTCTCTAATCCTTTTTCTGAAATTATGAAGCAACAAGGTTATGCTGTTGAGAATACTAAAGGTGAAGATTTAGATATTGACACAAGTTCAATTTCTAATTCTAATACAGAAGTCGTAACAGCGTTTGAAATTTTTGAACACCTACTCTCTCCGTTTACAGTTTTAAAATCAATTAAATCTGATAAGCTAGTAGCTAGTGTACCTTTAAAATTATGGTTTTCTTCGGCTTACAGAAGCAAAACTGATATGCGAGACAGACATTATCATGAGTTTGAAGATTGGCAATTTGATTGGCTTCTTGAAAAAGCAGGTTGGAAAATTAAAGCTCGAGAAAAATGGACCAATCCAACAAAAAAAATAGGTGTCAGACCAATTTTACGATGGTTTACTCCAAGATATTATATAGTATATGCCGAAAGAGTTTAACTTTGAAGTTTTAAAGTTTCAATTTTGAATTTCTACATCATCATTCCTGCACATAACGAACAAGATTCTATTGGTCAAACTCTAGAGTCGTTGGCAAATCAATCATTATTGCCCAAAAAAGTTGTTGTCGTTAATGATAATTCTACAGACAAAACAAAAACCATTATTGAAGACTTTTCAAAAAAATATACGTGGGTAACACTTGTAAACAATGTGTCTTCAAATGAGCATTTACCAGGTTCAAAAATAATTAATGCCTTTTATAAAGGCTACGAAACTTTAGATGATAGCTTTGATGTGATTTGTAAGTTTGATGCCGATTTAATTTTTCCTTCAAATTATTTAGAACAACTTTCAAAACATTACAACTCTAATCCAAAACTAGGAATGGCAAGTGGCTTTTGCTATATACAAAACAATGGTGATTGGGTTTTAGAAAATTTAACTCGAAAAGATCATATTCGTGGTGCTTTAAAATCTTATCGAAAAGATTGCTTTCTTCAAATAGACAAACTAAAACCTTCAATGGGTTGGGATACTGTTGACGAATTATTAGCTAAATTTTATGGTTGGAATATTTTAACTGACGAAACGCTACATGTTAAACACCTAAAACCAACAGGCATAAGTTATAATAAAGCCTCAAAATATCTTCAAGGTGAAGCGATGTACAAAATGCGTTATGGATTTACAATCACACTTATTTCTGCTTTAAAATTGGCCTATAAAAAAGGTAGCTTTAGCTTATTTAAAGATTATATGACTGGTTTTTTTAAAGCAAAACAGAATAAGCTTGAGTTTTTAGTTACAAAAGAACAAGGTCTATTTATTAGACAACTTCGCTGGAAAGGTATGCTAAATAAATTTAGTTAAAACTCCAACCTTTATAATCGCTTTTAGATTCTAAATCGTTTTCAATTGCGTCATCTAATTCAGGGAAGAAATCTATTCCTGTTAATTTTTCAATTGAATCGACACTTACTACAAACTTATATAATGGCAAGTCAGATGGTTTATGAGGCATTAAAAATGCAACCATTTTAGTACTACCATTATTGTTATCTAAAATAATTTTATAAAAAGCATTAGGTACAGCTACGTGTTCTTCTCCTATTGTTTTTAAATCGCCTTTTAAAACACCACCTGTAACTACAAAAACGCCATCATACTTGCTTGCCCAATAGCGTACTTTTTGTTCTAAAGTATTCCAAATACCTGAATTGAAGTCGTGGTCTTGCGGACTTATATTACTTGTTAAAAACGTTTCATCATGAGCTGCTTGACTATACTTTTTATCTCCAGCAGGACACAAATGCCCTCTATCGTAACCTGAATTTTTATAGTTTCTCCAACTTGCAGCTCCTGTTTTTACAGCTTTATCAATTTCAAAATAAGGACGTTTAAAATTAGAGTTCGATAAATGAGATTTCTTCAATTCGTAAGCTACCCATTCTGCCTGCTCATGTGGTTCGCTATAAGACAATGAGTATCCTTCATGATGAATAACTTGCCCTGTAGTTGACGTTGGTAAAAAAAATTCGTTAGTATTAGTTTTTACTT
The DNA here is from genome assembly GCF_014641635.1 of Aquaticitalea lipolytica. GTDB lineage: Bacteria > Bacteroidota > Bacteroidia > Flavobacteriales > Flavobacteriaceae > Aquaticitalea > Aquaticitalea lipolytica. The sequence goes on from NZ_BMIC01000006.1 coordinate 130,882, forward strand.
GTTCGCCTTTTTCAACAATTACTGCAACCTCTTTTTCTTTTAAAAAGTGCTCATAGCCATAGACTCCTAAAACAATGAGGACAACAATAATTGAGTATATACTTTTTTTATTCAAATTAATCTAATACAAAATCTAATGGTTGACCAATAGCTCCATTTGGAAAGCTAATTCCTAATAATGCAGAAATAGTTGGAGCGATATCAGTAATTTCAGTTTTTTGTAAAGTTTCTCCTTTTCTAATTCCTTTTCCAAAAAATAATAATGGAACATGAGTGTCGTAATTTTGTGCAGTACCATGGTCTGTTCCTAATCTATTCCATGGTGTATCTTTAAGAACATAAGGTTCAAACACAAATAAGATGTCACCAGAACGCTTTTGATTGTGTCCGTTTGCTAATAACGTTTCCAAAACACCTGAATTATTTTCAAATTGATTAATAGCAGATGTGACATAAACTTTATCAATTAAATCATAATTTAATAATTTTTTTGCTAGCTCAATTTTTATAGCTTGTAAATCCAGTTGCTTTTCTTCAAATAATTGATAGTCAAAAAACAATTGATTATTAATTCTGCTAACAATACCCTTTGTAATTCCATATTTAGTTTTTAAATAGTCATTCAACTCATTTTGCATTTTACTTTCATCAAAAAATCCAGAAGGTATTTTTACAGATTTCATATATTCTAATGCATCTGGAGCAGCATGATCAGCTGTTAAAAATACGGTGTAATTACCTGCTCCTACTTTCGCATCGAGAGCTTTAAATAATCTTTCTAATTCTAAATCTAAACGCAAGTAGGTATCTTCAACTTCTTTTGAGTTAGGTCCAAAAATATGACCAACTTTATCTGGACTAGAATAGCTAATTGTTAAAACATCAGTAAAATCATCTTGCCCTAATTGTTCACCATCTATAGCTGCTAAAACAAAGTCTGTAGTTAAATCGTTACCAAAAGCTGATTCGGCAATAATTTTAAAATTATCATTCTTGTCTTTTAAACTTTGTAAATCATAAGGAAATGTAGCCGTTTCTTTTCCTTTAAAAATTTCTTCAAATGAATTTAAATCACTTCCACTTTCAGTGTATGTATTAATATCATAAAGTGTATTCCATACTTTAAAATAAGACTCAGTAATATCTGAGCTATTAAAATCTTTTACCCATTTAGGCAAATCGTTCATGTAAAATGTACTTGTTATCCAATTGCCACTTCCATTATTCTCGAAATCGAACCAATAAGCTGCATTAGCTGTATGACCAGCAGGTAAAGTTGCACCTCTATCTTTAATTGAAATACCTATTGTTTTACCTCTCATTTGAGTAAATAATCTGTTCTCATCTCCAAATGTAGTTGATAGCATTCTACTTGGAGACATTTGTCCTGCATCGCTAGTAGTCCCAACTGAAGCGTAGTTATTATCTTCTGCACAATACACTTGCTTTTTTAATGTCTTATCATACCAATCATTACCAATTATACCATGATATTTTGGAGTTGTTCCAGTAAAAATTGACGCATGGCCTGGACCAGTTTTAGTTGGCACATAATTAAAATGATTGTTTTTGCAATTAAAACCTTCATTTATCATACGTTTAAATCCACCTTCACCATATTTGCTATAAAAGCGTGTTAAATAATCGTATCGCATTTGGTCTACAACAATACCTACAACCAATTTTGGCTGTGTGTTTATATTAGTAGAATTAGTGTTTGAAGAAGTAGCAACCTCTTGTTGAGCCTTGCATGATAACACTAAAATAAATAAAACTAAAATTGAAAAAAACTGCTTCATTAATGTAGATTATAATTGAAAACACAAAAATACAGCTTTTAAAAGAATCATAATTTTAAATTTGGGTTAAAAACGTGTTAGTTTTTTTTACTTTAGCAGTTACAAAATTTACTATGTCGTATCTACATAATATTGGTGCTTATTTTTTAATGATTAAAGAAATGTTTCGCAAGCCTACTAAATGGTCTGTGATGCGTGGTTTAATTTTTAAAGATATTGATGATTTGGTTATTGGCTCACTGGGTATTGTGGCTTTTATATCTTTTTTCGTTGGTGGTGTTGTTACCATACAAACCGCATTAAACATTAGCAACCCTTTAATTCCAAAATACTTAGTTGGTTTTGCAACTAGGCAATCGGTTATTTTAGAGTTTGCTCCTACCTTTATTTCAATTATTATGGCTGGTAAAGTAGGTTCATTTATAACCTCTAGTATAGGCACAATGCGTGTAACAGAACAAATTGATGCTTTAGAAGTTATGGGAATTAACGCCATTAACTATTTAGTATTTCCTAAGTTTATTGCCATGATGTTGTATCCTTTTGTGATTTCAATCGCTATGTTTTTAGGAATTATTGGCGGAATGGCAGCTTGTGTTTATGGAGGATTTAGTACTCTTGATGATTATATAACTGGTGTGCAAATGGATTTTATTCCGTTTCATATGACTTATGCATTTATAAAAACTTTTGTATTTGCCTTTTTATTAGCAACCATTCCTTCTTTTTATGGCTATTATATGAAAGGTGGAGCACTTGAGGTTGGTAAAGCTAGTACAACAGCGTTTGTTTGGACAAGTGTAATGATTATCTTATTAAATTATGTATTAACTCAAATGTTGTTAAGCTAATGGTAGAAGTAAAAGAAATACATAAATCGTTTGGTGATATTAAAGTTTTAAAAGGTATTAGTACAACTTTTGAAAAAGGAAAAACTAATCTTATAATTGGGCAAAGTGGCTCTGGTAAAACAGTATTTTTAAAATGTTTATTAGGATTATTTACACCAGAACAAGGCACTATTTCTTATGATGGAAAAGTGTATTCAGAATTATCTGCAGACGATAAACGTGAACTAAGAGCCGAAATGGGAATGGTTTTTCAAGGTAGCGCACTATTTGATTCTATGACAATTGCCGAAAACGTAATGTTTCCTTTACGTATGTTTACAAAGCAAAGCAAAAGTGAAATGGAAGACCGAGTAGACTTTGTATTAAAGCGTGTTAACCTAGCCGATGCTCATAAAAAAAAGCCTAGTGAAGCTTCTGGTGGAATGCAAAAACGTGTTGCTATAGCTAGAGCAATTGTAAACAACCCTAAATATTTGTTTTGTGACGAGCCAAACTCTGGTTTAGATCCAAAAACTGCTATTGTTATCGATAATCTTATTCAGGAAATTACTCAAGAATATAATATCACGACAATGATTAATTCGCACGATATGAATTCGGTTATGGAAATTGGTCAGAAAATTGTGTTTTTAAAAGATGGTTTAAAAGCTTGGGAAGGCAGCAATGAAACGATCTTTAAAACAGATAACGAAACAGTAACAGACTTTGTGTACTCTTCAGAATTAATGAAAAAAGTACGCCAAATGTATCTTGAAGAAAAGCAGTAAACTACTTTAATATTTCAACTACCAAAGTATCTAGTTTCAGCCTTGTTTTTAACCAACGCTCAATCTTATCTTTATCTTTTGCAATAAAAGCCTCATCTGTTACAGAGTTTTTCCACTTTACAGAAAACACAGCTAGTGTATCAATTTTACTAAAGTTTGAGGTTAATTGACTTGAATATGAAAAGCGTTCAACGTTTTCGTAATTTATTTTTACTTCGTTTAATAATTCTTCAAACGGAATTTGATTTCTTTCAATCTTAGATAGCTTTAATGCTTTCTCCTCTAAATAGCTTATTTTTTGGGCTTGTGATAATAAATCTAAAGAATCTCTAGAGCGCAATTCTTCCATATACTCTAAATTATTTATCCCTCTATTTTTAGCTTGATTTACCAAAAGCTTTGCACCAACTAACGAACTATACTCAGTACATCTATCTTGCAAAACAGCAATTGTAGATTCTGGTATTTCATCAGCTCCAAATGTTGTAAGTTCAATACTAGACACTCCATCAGGATTGTAATTATACGTTACATGTTTTTTTATGTAATTAGCATTTGGCAAAGCATCAAGTTCTCTCGAAACAAACTGTTTTACATCTTTCTTAAAATTACTCTCTTTCAACACGTTTACAAACGTCCAAATTGCAGGTATCATAACAATAATTGCTAGTATTGAAGCAAATCGAGCAATACGCTTACGTTTTGCAGAGTTAGCATATTTAAGCATAGGAAACTGCAATACTTTAAGCACTAAAAATGTAGATAGCGCAATAAAAATGGTATTAATTGTAAACAAATACATAGCACCAAAAAAGAACTCTAAATTACCAACTGCTAAACCATAACCTGCTGTACATAAAGGAGGCATTAAGGCAGTAGCAATTGCAACACCAAAAATTACTGAGGCAATTGTTCCCTTTTTAGTTCTGGCAACAATAAGTGCTAAACCACCAAAAATGGCGACTAACACATCTAATATTGTTGGTTTTGTTCTGGCTTCTAATTCTGGCGTTAATTCTGTTAATGGTGACAGTTGAAAATATAAATAAGCTGTTATTAAACTCAATAACACCATTACCAATAAGTTAATTAACGAACGCTTTAAAGTATCAATATCGTTTAAGGCTAACGACATACCAACACCAAGTATTGGTCCCATTAATGGAGAAATTAACATGGCTCCAATTACAACAGCAGCCGAACTTACATTAAGACCAATAGAGGCAATAAATACAGCAAAAATTAAAATCCATGCAGTTGCACCTTTAAAAGGAATGTCATTTTTAATCGCTTCAATTGTAGCGTCACGATCTGTGTCTTGACGAAAATCTAAAAGGTCTCTTAAAAATTTTCTAGTACTTTCAACTAATCCTTTTGCATCTTTTTTTAATGCGTCTTTAGATTCAGTTACTTTTTTATCTTGTATAGTCTCTTCGCTCGAAGAATTAGCCTTATTTTCTTCCATAATTAACCATAATTTTCACCAAACTTCTGCTTTACTTTTTGAAGCACTTTTTTAATATCCTGCTCCTTTTCTTTCGGAAAGATAAGTAAAACCTCATCTTTATCTACAATAATATAATCGCTTAGTCCATCAACAACCACAATTTTATCGGTTTTGGTACGAATCATATTTCCTGAAGCATCTTCAGTAAGCGTTCTTGCATTTACAACTGCATTTCCGCTTTCATCTTTATCTAATTTATCATATAAACTTCCCCAAGTACCAAGGTCGTTCCAATCGAATTCTGCAGGTAATACAAACACATTTTTAGAGGTTTCCATAATGGCATAATCTACCGAAATGTTTTCTGCATTAGGATAATTTTTAGCAATAAAATCGTCTTCAGCATCAGTATTATACACCGAAATACCTTTTTCAAACAGTTTAAATAATTCTGGTTGATTATTCTCAAAAGCTTCAACAACACTCTTTACGCTCCACATAAAAATACCAGCATTCCACAAAAAATTACCTTGTTTAATAAACGATTTTGCAGTTTCATAATCTGGCTTTTCTCTAAACTGATGCACAGGCTTTATAGCGTTGGTTGATGCTTTGTCAAACTCAATATAACCATAACCAGTATTTGGGAAGGTTGGCTGAATACCAAGCGTCATTAATGCATTGTTTGTAGCACAAAAATTGAAAGCTTGTTGCACGTTATTAGTAAATGTTTGCTCATCTTCAATCCAGTGGTCACTTGGTGCCACAATCATTACAGCATCTTTGTTTTCTTTCTGAATTTTTAGTGCAGCATACAAAATACAAGGTGCAGTATTACGCATTGCAGGCTCTAAAACTACTTGTCGTTTTGTAACTTCAGGTAATTGTTCAAACACCAAATCGTTATACAACTCGTTGGTAAGGATAAATATATTTTCTTTAGGAATTAAGTTTGCCAAGCGATGAAACGTTTTTTGAATAAGCGTGTCTCCAGTACCTAACATATCATGAAATTGTTTAGGAAAATCTTGTGTGCTTACTGGCCAAAAACGTGAGCCTACTCCTCCAGCCATTAATATGGCATAATAATTTTTATTTTTCATATTATTACTGTTGTGCAAGACCTTTTGGTCGTGACAATCTTTTTTATTAATCCCTTTAAAAAGGAAATTTACTGATTTATTAAGATGCTGAAATAAATTCAGCATGACAAAGTAAATAGTTTAGTTATTGTTCTAATAATTCCACTTCTGCGTTTGGGTTGAAAAGATACAACTTTCCTGATGCAACCTCAACTCCTTCATAACGCGTTCGGCGTTTTACCCCTTTTTTAAAAACTCTTCCGTTATATAATTTAAAGGTTTGCCCCAAAGGTACTTCAAAAACATAGGTTTTATCGTTAGCTTCGTCAAATTGCTTTAATGCAAAGGCTAATGACGTATCTGTATCGCTAGATGCTTTTGGATTTTTAAAGTGTTTAGCCAAAAGTGGCAATAACGCTAAAGGAAACACTTCTGGATTTAAAACAGGCAACATTAAATGCTGAAACGTTTGTTTCCACTCTTTACCATGTGGCTTTATAAACCGATTATAATTTTTGTAAGCCTCAAAATGTGCAATCTCATGTATAAGGGTTATTAAAAACCGATACTGATTAAGATTAGCATTTACAGTAATTTGGTGCTTGCCATTTGGTAATTTTCGGTAATCACCATGACGCGTTTTGCGTTCGTTTTTTATTTTAACAACCAAATTATCATGTTTTAAAAGCTCTAAAACATAGGCAATTGCTGGTTGTGGTATATATTCGTTAAGCGTTTGTTGCATACCACAAAAATAAGAGAATTGTAATTAGTTTTTAGATAAAAATTACGTAGAAATACGTATAGTTTTTTTGAATTTAAAAAGGTAACTTCGTTTAACTATCGATATAGATAATTGAAACCATCCATATCGTTACATTTGCCCAACATTTGAAAAAAGCTTCTTATGAAAAAAATATTCTTACTTATTTTAATAATATCAGCTAATGTTTTTGGACAAAAAAAAGTTGGAAACGACATTTTTAAAATGGAGTTTTTAAGAACAATGACAAACCTTAATGGAAATTCAAATGACTATTACACTGACTTGGTTGAAAGGTCTATGTTTTCTAAAAAAGACTCTCTGAAATATGGTTTCCTAAATTCAAAAGGAAAAGAAATTATTGGGCCAAAATACACTTATGCATCAGATTTTTATAATGGTAAATCGAATATCATAAAAGATTCAATTCCAGGAATATTACTTGAAAATGGTAAAGAAACTTTATTTACGGAATACAATGCAACATATTGGTATAAAGGAAATTTAGGCATTGCCATTAAGGAAAAAAAGTATGGTTTTATTGATACTAATGGCAAAATAATTATTGATTTAAAATACGAAGACGCATTTCCTTTTTATCAAGGCTACGCATCTGTAAAAGAAAATGGCAGATGGAATTACATTGATGAAAATGGCACAAAAATTTTTACTGATAGTTTAACTTTTAGCTATAGACCAATAATTGACAATAAAGCAGTCTTTATGTTAGATTCCATAAAGGTTGAGAAAAACAAATCAATGATAACTGAAAATGGCAGTAGAACTTTTGTTGAGTTTTTGAATAAAACTGGTCATATTCAACTTAAAGAAGGCTTAATTGACACAAATGGAAAGATCATTCTAAATCCTATTTATGATGAAATTTCAGGATATTATCAAAATGAATATATGAGAGTAAGAAATAATGGAAAAACAGGCATAATAGATGAACAAGGAAAAGTCGTAATTCCAATTGAATATGAAGATATAAGTGATTTAAAAGATGGTTTGTTTTTAGCCAAAAAATCTAACAAATATGGAATGATTAACACCAAAGAGGAAATTGTTATACCATTTGAATATAGTAAAATTCGTTTTTTTAATGAAGGGCTTGCTTTAGTAATACTAAATGGAAAAGCAGGTTATATTAATAAAGAGAATGAAATGATAATTGAACCTAATTATAAATTTAATTTTATGGGAGATTTCAATAATGGTTTAGCTGCTGTAAGAAAGGGTGATAAATATGGTTACATAAACAATAAAAATGAAATAATAATTCCAATAATATATGATAGCGCACTACCTTTTAAAGAAAATAAAGCAATTGTAAAAAAAGATGGAATTTCATTTATCATAAATACTAATGGAGAAGAAATTAAAAATATTTCAGAACCCTATTTATGGCTCGATAGAGATAATTTAATAAGATTTGCGAAATAAAAAACGTTGGGCAATACTATATATAATTTCTTACTAGTACAAGCTTACTTACGAAAATCCTCGCGGATTTTCTATTCGGTTTGTATTTTCTAGATTTGGTGCTTAAAACACGCAACTAATCTTATACAAGACCGTTTAACGAAACTTCAAAATAATCTCCAAAAAATAGTTAACTTGCAGTAATGAAAAACATTATTTACATATTAGTTATTGCATTCTGCTTTTCGTCTTGCAAACAAGACGAAAAAGAGTTAAGCTCGGTAAACCCAATAAACTGGAAAAAACGAAGTATTAACCTAAAAGATAGCGATAGCCTTATAAAAGGTAGTAGTTATTTGGCTGTGTACTCTGAAATTTATAGTATTACAGAGCACAGAACAATAAATCTTACTGTAACCGCTAGCATACGTAATGTTAGCTCTACAGACACTATTTATATGCTTCGTGGTGATTACTACAACACTAAAGGCGATTTAACGCGTACGTATTTTGATTTTCCTATCTTTTTAAAACCTCTAGAGACTATAGAAATTGTTATTGATGAAAAAGATACTCATGGTGGTACAGGTGCCAATTTTATTTTTGAATGGGCTTTAAAACATACTGGCCATGAGCCAATTTTTGATGCTGTTATGATATCTACTTCAGGTCAACAAGGTATTTCGTTTACCACACAAGGCGTAAAACGATAATATTACTGTATGTACAAAAGTTTAAAAACTGCGCTAAAAACAATACTACCAAGACATTTTTTATTTAAAAACGAACTTGCTTTTAGGTCTGTTCACTATTTGTTTTACAAAGGGAAAAAGCATAGTTGTACTGTGTGCTCAAAATCTTTAAAGTCTTTTATACGTTTAGATAGCAACGATACTCTTTGCCCAAGTTGTGGAAGCTTGCCAAGAGGCAGACGGTTACATCAATTATTACATGCTGAATTTATAAAAGATGGCATTCATTATTTAGATTTTTCACCTTCACGAAACTTGTATCGCGTATTTAAAGCCAATACTAAAATACATTATGTTAGTACAGATTATACTGATGCATTTTTAGCAGATAAGCAATATGATATTACCAATTTAGATATTGCTGATAATACCTTTAACCTTATTACGTGTTATCATATTTTAGAGCATATTGAAGATGATAAAAAAGCGATGAGCGAATTGTACAGAGTACTAAAACCTAACGGTTATTGCATTATACAAACGCCTTTTAAAGATGGCGACATTTATGAAAACCTTTCAATAACCGCAGAAGCTGAGCGTCTTAAACATTTTGGACAAGAAGACCATGTAAGGATTTACTCGGTTGCTGGTTTACAAAGTCGATTAGAGCAAACTGGTTTTAAAGTTGATGTAAAAACATATACTGAACAACCCGATAACTATTATGGTTTTGATGAATATGAAACTATTTTAGTTTGTACTAAAGCCTAATATTAAGGTGTTGAGTTAGACACCTGAAGTAATTTCCCGTTATAAAATTTATTTCCGTTAAGCGCAAAATTGCTAATATAAGTTGCCATATCAACAGCTGATGTTGGTGCTTTATAACCTGGAAATGCTTCTTCTAACATTTCGGTTTGCACTGCACCAAGTGCTAATACATTAAACGAAATACCTGAGTCTTTATATTCTTCTGCAAGGAGTTCGGTTAACGTAACTACTGCTCCTTTACTAGAACTATAGGCTGCTAATCCAGGGAATTTCATACTACCTTGAACACCTCCCATCGAACTGATTGTTACCACATGACCTTCTTTTCGCATAAAAGGCAGTACAATTCTGGTGAGTTCGGCAACGCCAAATACATTGGTTTTATAAACCTCTTCAAAATCTGAAATATTAGTTTCGGCAAATGGTTTGTTGAGCAACATACCAGCATTATTAATTAAAACATCTACATGATGCCATGTGCTAGAAATAAAATCTTCAACCTTTTTATACGCATAAGCGTCTCCCAAATCGAATGGAAATGTAGTAACGTTTTTAAGTTTTAAAGCCTTTACAGGAGCTTCGTTACGAGATAAAGCCAATATATGATGACCTTGTTTTGAAAGCTGTTTAACCATTTCAAAACCTATACCTCTACTCGTTCCTGTAATAATAATATGTTTACTCATTCATTTTTATTTCTTTAGTATCTGTATTGCTCATAGCTTCAAACGCTGGAATCATTTTACTTACCAAAGTAGCCATAAACTCATAATCCATTTTATCTGCTTCGTCATCAACATGATGGTAATAATCATAATTTGTAAAATCGAAAGTTGATATAGCATGACATGGCTTATTAAACGCTTTAAAAAACGGATAATTATCTGAACGATAAAACAATTGGTATTCTTTAGCTTGTGGTAGTAATCCTAATAAACTATGATCGACATACTCATTAAGCTTTGGTGCCATATTAGATAAATCGAAACCAGTAAAATAGGCATCGTACTCTTTACCAACCATTGGCACGCCAATCATTTCAAAATTTATCATTGTATACAAATCAACATTTAGGTCTTTTAAACGTTGTGCCAAATGTTTAGAACCTAACAAGCCCATTTCCTCACCAGAGTAAAGCGTAAATAGTATACTGCGTTTATTATTCTTTTTAGCTGCAAAATATTTTGCCATAGCTAATACTGCTGCTGTACCTGTAGCATCGTCATTTGCGCCATTAGCAATAGAGTCGCCTTCAACTTTTTTGCCAAATCCGATATGGTCGTAATGTGCGCCAAGTATAATAACTTCTTTCTTTAATTCTGGATCGTTACCTTCAACAAAACCAATGACATTAAAAGCATCTTTCCCTTTAGCTAAATAGTTATCTCTATAGGTTTCAAAATACGGCTTAACATTATACGATTTTAGTTTGTTTTCAATATACGTTGCTGCCTTATCTATACCTTCTGTTCCTGTGTTTCTTCCTTGCAATTCATCTGATGCTAAATATGTAACGATGTCTTTAAGCTCTGATGCTGATACAAGCATTTTTGTATTAGTTTCAGTAGTAGATGTCATAATAACATCGTTTTTAGATGGCTCAGGAATTATGTTTTGACTTGGGTCGTCATTATTCATAACGACAGTTGAAGATTTACAACTTGCTAAAAGTAGTAACACAAAAAAAGGCAGTATATTTTTCATAGATAATTTTATTAGAGCCTAAAGATAAAAAAATCCTGCTTCAAATTCGTGAAGCAGGATTGATATTGCTATAGATTCTGAAACAAGTTCAGAATGACAATTTATTTATTATACTAACATCGTTACAGGATTCTCAATATATCCTTTTAGTGTTTGAAGGAATTGAGCTCCAGTAGCTCCATCAACAGTTCTATGGTCGCAAGCTAAACACAACTTCATAGTATTACCAACAACTATTTGACCTTTTTTAACCACTGGTTTTTCAACTATGGCTCCAACAGATAAAATTGCTGAATTTGGTTGATTTATAATTGATGTAAAACTCTCAATACCAAACATACCAAGATTAGAAACCGTAAACGTGCTACCTTCCATTTCTTGAGGTGTTAGTTTTTTGTTTCTTGCTCTACCAGCATAATCTTTTACTGCAGCACCAATTTGAGGTAAACTTTGCTCATTAGCAAAACGAACCACAGGAACTACCAAACCGTCTTCAACTGCAACTGCAACACCAATATGTACATGATTATTTAATCGCATTTTATCTGCAAACCATTGTGAGTTTACTTGCGGATGCTGTTTTAATGCTAAAGCACAAGCTTTAACAATCATATCGTTGAATGAAATTTTAGTATCTGGAATGGAGTTGAATTGCTCTCTAAAAGCAATTGCATTTTCCATATCGAACTCCACATTTAAGTAATAGTGTGGAGCAGTAAATTTAGATTCTGCTAAACGTTTAGCAATTACTTTACGCATTTGAGAATTTGGTTTCTCATCAAAATCTTCTTGTCCTGATGGAACAAATTTACCAACTGCAGCAGCTGACACAGCTCCAGGAGTAAAGTTTTCGATATCGCGTTTTACAATACGTCCATGCTCACCACTACCTTTTACCTGAGATAAATTAATGCCTTTTTCTTCAGCCATTTTTTTAGCTAATGGCGACACAAATACTCTTCCGTTTGAAGATGTCTCGGCTACGCTCGACGTTACATTAGGTGTAGTTTCTTGTTTTGGTGCTTCAACTTTAGTTTCAGCTTTAGGAGTTTCTTCAGTTTTTTCAGAAGCGCCTTCTATTTTAAAGTTTTTTGCAATAGCAGAAACATCAGTTCCTTTTGGACCAATAATAGCCAAAAGTGAATCTACTTTTGCCGACTCTCCTTCTTGTAATCCTATATGCAATAAAGTTCCTGACTGAAACGATTCAAACTCCATAGTAGCTTTATCGGTTTCTATTTCGGCAAGAATATCGCCTTCACTAACCTCATCACCAATTTTTTTAAGCCAAGTAGCTACAGTACCTTCTTCCATAGTGTCACTTAGTCGTGGCATAGTAACCACAGTTACACCTTTTGGAATCTCAACGCTTGTTGTTGTTTCAGTTTTAGTTTCTTCTTTAGCTTCTTTTTCTTCAGCTTTAGGTTTAGATTCTGCTCCTTTTAAAAGTGCAGAAATATCTTCTCCTTCTTTTCCTATAATTGCTAAAAGCTCATCAACTTTTGTAGTCTCCCCTTCTTGTACACCAATATGAAGTAATGTTCCTTCATGAAACGATTCAAACTCCATAGTCGCTTTATCAGTTTCAATTTCGGCAAGAATATCACCTTCACTAACTTTGTCTCCTACTTTTTTCAACCAAGTAGCAACAGTTCCTTCTTCCATGGTGTCGCTCAAACGAGGCATGTTTATGATTTCTGCCATAGCTTATATTTTATGTTGAATAAACGGATAATCTTTTTGCTCATATACTGCATCGTACATTACATTAAGTTCTGGATATGGAGATTCTTCAGCGAATTTTTCGCATTCAGAAACTAAATCTTTTACTCTCTTATCTATAACTTCAATATCCTTTTCTGTTGCATACTTTTCTTCAAGCAAAATATCTTTTACTTGAGTAATTGGGTCTATCTTTTGATATTCTGCAACTTCTTCTTTAGTTCTATAATGTTGAGCATCACTCATTGAGTGACCTCTATATCTGTATGTTTTTAACTCTAGGAAAGTTGGACCATCACCTCGACGTGCTCTTTGAATTGCTTCATCAAACGCCTCTGCAACTTTTACAGGATTCATACCATCTACTGGTCCTGAAGGCATTTCATAACCTAAACCAAGTTTCCAGATATCTGTATGGTTTGCTGTACGCTCAACAGAAGTTCCCATAGCATAACCATTGTTTTCACAAACAAATACTACTGGAAGTTTCCAAAGCATAGCTAGGTTAAAAGTTTCGTGAAGAGAACCTTGTCTTGCAGCTCCATCACCAAAACAACATAAGGTAACAGCATCGCTACCATGATATTTGTCTCCAAAAGCTATACCAGCTCCTAGTGGAATTTGACCTCCAACAATACCATGACCACCATAAAAACGGTGTTCTTTAGAGAAGATATGCATAGAACCTCCAAGACCTTGCGAAGTTCCTGTTGCTTTCCCATATAGCTCTGCCATAACACGTCTAGGATCAACTCCCATACCTATTGGTTGTACGTGATTACGATAAGCGGTTATCATTTTATCTTTAGTCAAATCCATAGCATGTAAAGCTCCTGCTAATACAGCTTCTTGACCATTATACAAGTGAAGAAATCCTCTTACTTTTTGTTGAATATATACAGCTGCAAGTTTGTCTTCAAACTTTCTCCAGAATAACATATCCTCATACCACTTAAGGTATACTTCCTTTGTGATTTTTTGCATTGGTAACGTTAGTTTAGTAAACGAATAACAAAAATAGTACTTTAGTTACTAATGAAAAAACTGTTATTCGTAAAATTTCTACGAAATCGTTATAGAAACGACTTATCGAAAACTAAAGGCAATAAATTAGCTAGTGAATTTGACATTACTACTTTGCCTGTTTCTCCCATAAAATAAATCTCAATTGGAGATTCTTGCTTTACTTCGTATTCGGCAATAGCCTGACGACAAGCTCCACAAGGTGGTATTGGAGTTAGGGTTTGGTGAGATTTAGAGCCAGCTGTTAATGCCATTCTGATAATTTTCGCATCAGGATACTGAGCTCCAGCATAATAAATTGCTGTTCGTTCTGCACACAATCCAGATGGATAAGATGCATTTTCTTGATTATTACCAGTTACTATTTCGTCGTTATCTAGCAATATTGCTGCACCTACATAAAAATTAGAGTAAGGCGCATATGCTTTTTGCCTTACTTCAATTGCTTTGCTCATCAACATTGCAACATCTGATGGTAATTCATCAAAGTTATCATATACAAGTAATGTTGACTCAATTTTTACTTCCTTCATTTTAAAAATGGTATTAGATAAAAAAACTATTGCTTTTAAGTAAAACAATAGTCTTTATATATCTTATTTTAATTACTACTAATATTCATCATACTCTCCATCACCAAAGTTAAAGGTTAGAGAAAAACGTAATGTATTTTCTAAAGGGCTTTGTACTTTAGATGCTGAGAATAAATACGACATATCTATATTTATAGTTGTATACTTAAATCCTGCTCCTAAAGCAAAAAACTTACGTGCACCTTTTTCTTCGCTTTCATTAAAATATCCTGCTCTAAATGCAAATGAATCTTCATATTGATATTCAGCTCCTAAAGCCCAAGTAAATTCTTTAAGCTCTTCACTGAATCCTCCTGGAGCATCACCAAATGATTGGAATACGCCTTTTATAAAGCTTACATCATTAGATTGCCCTTCAACAATTATAGTTGGCTCATCACTATCTTGTGTTCCATTATCATTATTATCAACAAATCCTAAAATTGGAGGTGATGGCACTAATAGCTTAGTAATCTCTGCAGTAACTGCTACTTTATTATAATCATCAAAAATAAAATCGAAACCACCACCAAGTCTTAAGTTTGTTGGTAAGAAGTTCTCACGTCCAGCATCGTCATACTTAATTGTTGGACCTAAATTTTGAATTGCAAAACCTGCTCTCCAACGACCATTAAAACTATCGTAAGCATTTTCTTCACTTTGATAGTAACCAGAAATATCTACAGCAATTGAACTTGCTGCACTAGCATTTGCATCGACAGCTTGAATTCTAAGGTCTGAACGTAAATAACGTAAACCTACAGCCATTGAGAATTGATCTGCCAAACGTAAAGAGTACGATGCGTCTATTGTAAGTTCGTTTGGTTTTTCAATTAGTTCTTCAGAAAATTCATCTTGCACGATACCTATTTCACCTAAACTAAAATACTTAAAACTTGCTGCAAAAGCACTACGTTCATTAAGTCTATTAAAATAGGTTACATTTCCAAGAAAAATATCATTCACCAGTTTACTTAAATATGGTGTATAACTAACACCAATACCAGATTTAGCTTCAGAAAACGCATATTTTGATTGATTCCATTGTTGTGAGTAAGCATCTACAGATGTAGCAACTCCCATATCTCCCATACCAGCAGCACGTGCATCTGATGCAATAAGTAAAAAAGGAACTCCAGTTGTTATAACTGAAGATTGATTATCAAAAATAATTGTTTCTTGTGCAGTAGATATATTATAAACTGTTAATGTGATAAGAGTTAAAATTAATTTTTTCATACAATTTTTGGGTTCTAATTAGTGCGTTTGAGGCATTAATTTATTAAGCAAATATAAATTTTTATTATAGTATTACAAGTTTTTGAATCTTTTCGACCTGTTTATTAAGCTGATTTGACCTTACTTTGAGTTTATAAATATAAACTCCTTTTCCTATTTTATCTCCAAAATCATCTCTTCCATCCCAAACGATATCTTTAGATAAATTACTGGTTGATTTTATACCTCCAGTTGTTTGACCATTTAAGGTTCTTACCAACTTTCCTGAAACAGTGAATATCTGTATAGAAACGTCTAAAGGCTCTGAACTATTGTGATTAAACCAAAATTCGGTGTAATTTATGAACGGATTTGGGTAGTTTAATACATTGTTAATGACTAATTCTTCATCTTTATCATGTACAATAAACTGTATTTCAGCGGTTGATGAATTGTTATATACATCCCAAGCTTTTAATGTTAAAGTGTGCAATCCTGGTGTTAAATCTCTGAATCCATAAGAGACTTTTCCATTTGTATAATCATCTACATTAGCTTGATAATAATCATTTAAAACGTATGGATTTGTTTCATCACCATCAATAGTGGCGACAATATCATGACCAATACCACTTGCTGTGTTAATACCATTATCATCTTGCAGCTTTACTAAAAGCGTTGGCGCTTCATTCGTAATTCCTCCTGACACAAAATTTTCATCATTCATAAACAAGTTAATAACTGGCCCAACATTATCTTCTTCTGCATTTTCGTTAATGCCTCCAACTTGTATATCGAAACTTGATCCTGCTTGGTCTTGTAATGGGTTTTCTGTTTTAGCATAAAAACTCACTTTACCTGGCCCGACTGGAACACCTATATCTCTAGGCACAACAAACTCGAAATCAAACTGACCATTAGTAATTGTTGCTTGACCTTTAAAAATAACTTCGCCAAGTGTTTTAAAATTCATAATTACATATTGTCCATTTTGAACGGTTCCATCATTTCCTAATGTTTGTCTATCAATTTCTTTATCAAATATTGTTGCTGTTAATACACCATTATAATTTGATAATAGGTTATCTGAAACATCAACAACTTCTCCAGATAATTTTATTCTACTTAAGGCTTCAAGAACATCGTTATTTTGCCCAATTGGCACATCATTTATTTTAGTAAGTTTTATATTTGGCCTAGCAAAAGATAGCTTCATTGCTGGATCACCTATAAAAAACACTAATAGTTTTTGTTCAATTCCAGTAATTGATGAGTGTGTTTTAGTTAGTCGTAATGCCTCAGCCATAGAAGGATATTCGTTTGACCCATAAGCAAAAAGGTATTGTTCTAAAACGATATTAAAAGAAACTCCTACACTTACAAAAACTGCTCTAGTTGTTGTTATAAGACCTATAGATCCTCCTTGTTTATTCCAATACAAATATTCTCCTGCAGTAGGACGAGTTGGATCATCAAACTTAGTATACTCACAAGTAACAGTAACAAAACAATTAAACTTACATATATTGCTTACTTCCTGAGAATCATTTTTATCGAAAATACGCTCGTGAGCAAGCCCATCTTCTCCTCCATGCCCAAAATAATTAATCACCAATGCTCCAACATCAATAGCATCTCTTACAGCTTTGTTTACAGCTGGATACCTTTCTCCACTTGCTGATGCTTGTTGCTGATAAGAATCTGCATGTATTTTTATAGGATTTAAAAATGGCTTTTCTGTCGTTATTTCGTTTGCTATATTATCTGTGGTCTGTTGTAAAACAGCCTCATAAGGCTCATCTACATCATCAGAAATGATAATAAAATTATTTCTCCAACTTCCGTATGAACCTGTTTGATAATACAAATCAATTTTATCAACCATCTCTTTTGCTCGTTGAGGAGTCTCTGCAAGAATTCTTCCAACAGCTATATCTAATTTATTAGAAGTTGCCATATTACCTTCGTTACTGTCCATCATTCCAAAGAAATCATCTGAAGCAAAAGAATTTGTCAAACTAAAACTATTATACGAATGCCATACAGGAACAATATTGGTGTTATTATTTATTCTACTTTTATAATCAAAAGAAGCATCTCCAAAAAGACATAAATATTTTAATCTGTTTTCTGGAGCACTTGCATTGTCATATACATATTTTACAAGGTTTCTAATGGCTGAAATATCTTGATTTCCAGAGCTAAATTCAGTATAAATTTCATTTAGAGTTACAACTTTAACGTTTAAATTATACTGATCTCGATTAATTTGAGCTAACCTTTCTGCTTGAGATAAAAAATTGTTTGGTGAAATAATTATGTAGTCAACATCTTGAAATTGTCCTTGGGCATTATTAAATATTGTTCCCTTAATATTTTGATTATTAACTCTGGTATTAGCATCTCTTAATGGCACGTAATAATCTGAAGGTGTTACAACCAAATACTTTCTTAATGTTCCTGCGGTTGCTTTAAAATTTAGTGTAGCACTTTGATTAGAATTAATAACATTTGTTACATCATACTTATTTGTAATATCCCAAACTTCAGATACATTTGATGTATTAGAAATTTGATATTCAACAACTCCTGAAGAACTTGCTATGCTATTTTTTTTAAAAATGAATTGATCTCCTTCAAAATTTAAACTTCTAGTAGCTTCTAAAGAAATAAAGTCTAAATAGCCATGTGAGGAAGGGTTTCCATTATTATTGTATGTTAAAGTAACATCAATATCTGATGAATTAACGGTAATATTATTATCTAAAGAGTTTCCACTAGCTAATGTAGAATCATTAATTGGCTGAAATGCTAAAGTCCCAATCGCATTACCATTAGCTTTTACTTGCATTGTAGTTTGCACGTCTGCTGTAGCTGCCGCAAGTACTCTTAACCTAACTGGTTCTGTTGTTATTAAATTTGGAAAACTAAAACTAAATACTTTTTCATTTTCTATATCAAATCTATCACTAAACCAACGTCTACCAAGCTTTGCTATATTAAACTCATCAACTTCGTAGAATTGATAATCTTGAAATGTATTCACGTTAATATTTGCTGCTTGATTTGGTTGAACCATGTTTTGAATTCGTTTACCATTGCCATTACTTATATTTACATAATAGTAAGATTTGTCTGTGTAAGCATTAATATTCGTAATACTCTCTGCATTATATCCTGTTGGGCCTTCAGCATAAAACAATATATAATCTTCATTATTAAAGACACCATCTTCTTCTCCTACAAACTTAATAGCATTTTCAGTTAAGTCTAAAGGGTAGCTAACTGAATTAGGCATTGGTAACATTGCTCCACCATTACCATATATTTTAACAGTTCGAGGGTCAACATTGGTATTCGCACCTAATTGATTTAAAAAACTTTTTGAAATTCTAAATACTCCTGTTTTATCTACATAAAAACGATACCATTGACCAGAACTTAGTACTGAATTAACAATAGCCTGAGGCTCTGCAGCTAAAGCATTTCTGTTTGAAGATGCATTATAATTAACAGTAAAAGAAGTTATCTTTTTATATACTCCATTATCATTAATAATAGGTGTTAATTCAAAAAACACAGAGCGTTTGCCTCTTGCATTAGTATTTGATAATTTAATTTTTGGAGTATTAGGAATCGTATTAATTGACAACCCTTTTAATTCAGTAACAGAAATAACTGAATAACTTACATTACTTAAATTAACCGAACTTTCATTAATTTCACTATTTGCTTCCCACTCTGAAAAGAAAGTTAAACCTTTAGTTTCATCAAAACTAAAATTCTCTTTATTAAAAGTTGGCACTTCAATAGTTGAGTAATCTGTCTTTAAAATTGTTGTTCCACTCCAATTGATTTCAAATCTCTTTTGTTGTGAAAAACAAATAGAAAAAAACAGAAGAGTAATTAGAAGAGAGTATTTTTTCATCAATTTGGTCAATCTTTATTATAATAAATAGTCATAAAGCGGCTAAAAACTAATATTAAATCATCAGTATAAATAACGTTAACAATATTAGGTTATTATAAGGTTGCAATTTTTTATTCAAAATTACAACAATAAATGATTTTTTCAACCGTTATTGAGAAACAAATTACATCGATAAACTGATTAAAAATCCGTTGTTATGTATAAAAAAAAGGATGAAATGCAATTTTTTTTGTAAAATAGATTAAAAAAATGTTGTTAATATTTCTATAATTACTATATTGCGTCTCTAAATTTAACTAGCTTACTTAAAAAGTATGGATATGAAAAACGTCTTAAATCTAAGGATATTATTAGCCCTAATGCTATCTTTAGCAATGTTTAGCTGTAAAAGATCATCGTCATCTAAGAACGATTCCAGAGCTACTGGATGGAAAATCAATGACAAAAATGGTGGTTTTCAGTACAATACGAATTTTAAAGAACAAGCCACTTCGCCTGGTTTAGTTTTTATTGAAGGTGGTACATTTACTATGGGTAAAGTACAAGATGATGTGATGCATGATTGGAATAACTCTCCTAATCAGCAACACGTACAATCATTTTACATGGATGAAACCGAAGTTACCAATAAAATGTATTTAGAATATTTAGATTGGTTAAAACGAGTTTATCCTCCAGATGATCCAAATTTCAAATTAATATACGAAGGCGCATTACCTGACACTTTAGTTTGGAGAAATCGTTTAGGCTACGCTGAAATGATGACAGAAAACTACTTACGTCATCCAGGTTATGGTGAGTACCCTGTTGTTGGTGTTAGCTGGATTCAGGCTGTTGAATTTGCTGATTGGAGAACTGATCGTGTAAATGAACTTTATTTAGAAGATGCTGGTTACTTAAAAAGAGATGCTCGTATAACAGATGTTTCTGCTGATGCAAACTTTAATACTGACACTTATATTAACGCTCCAACTGAAACTTTTGGTGGAAACGATGAAATATTAAATGGAGGTAAAAGAAGAACACAAACAAATGCAGCTGGTGAAGAAATTAATGTATATGCAAAAAGAGAATCTGGTATTATAACTCCAGAATATCGTTTGCCTTCTGAAGCGGAATGGGAATATGCAGCTCTAGGATTAAGTGAATTGAGAAGCTACAATACTATTCGTGGAAGAAAAAAATATCCTTGGAGTGGTTCTTATACAAGATCAGGAAAAAGAAAAACCAAAGGAGATCAGTTAGCAAACTTTAAGCAAGGTAAAGGGGATTATGGCGGAATCGCTGGATGGTCTGATGATGGTGCTGATATTACTGCTGAAGTAAAATCTTATGAGCCTAACGATTTTGGTTTATATGATATGGCAGGAAATGTTGCAGAATGGGTTGCCGATGTTTATCGACCAATTGTTGATGATGAGTTTAACGATTTCAACTACTATCGTGGAAACGTTTATACTAAAAATGCAATTAATGATGATGGAACTGTAAAAGTTGTAACTACAGATGATATCGTTTACGATACACTTAGCAACGGTAAAATAGTTCCAAGAAATTTACCAGGAGAAATACACCAAGTTCCTGTTAATGAAAATGAAACATACTTAAGAACAAATTTTGATTCTAGTGATAATAGAAACTTTAGAGATGGAGACAAACGTTCTTCGCGTCAATTTGGTGGAAATTTCAATGAAGATGAAACTGTTACAGATAGTGAAACAGGTAAAATGTATAACTCACCAAAGCATAAAATTGAAAGAGATTCTGCTGGAGCGTTAATTAAAAATTATGATAAATCTAATGAAAGAACATCATTAATTAATGATAACGCTAGAGTTTATAAAGGTGGTTCTTGGAAAGATAGAGAATACTGGATTGACCCAGCTCAACGTCGTTATTTCCCACAAGATATGGCAACAGACTACATCGGATTTAGATGTGCAATGTCTAGAGTTGGTTCAAAATCAAAAGGAAAAAATAAGACTAGAAATTAATTTTATAATTTTTAATAAATAAAAAAAGTCCTAACCTTTGTGTTGGGACTTTTTTTATTACATTTATTTTATGAGTATAGATCAAATTTACAACTACTTTCTGCAGTGCGATTCAGTAAGTACAGACACAAGAAAAATTACAAAAAACAGTATGTTTTTTGCACTAAAAGGTGAAAATTTTAATGGTAATACATTTGCAGAAAAAGCTTTAAAAGAAGGAGCCAAATATTGTGTTGTTGATGAAAAAGAATATGCAATCAATAAAAATTATTTACTCGTGAGTGATGTACTTAAAACATTACAACAACTTGCAACATACCACAGAAAACAGTTAAATATTCCAATCATAGCATTAACAGGTAGTAATGGAAAAACAACCACTAAAGAGTTGATAAATGCAGTTTTATCGACTCAATTTAAAACTGTAGCTACACAAGGAAATTTAAACAACCATATTGGAGTCCCTTTAACACTTCTTAAACTAACTAAAGATACTCAAATTGGTATTATTGAGATGGGAGCAAATCACCATAAGGAAATTGAGCTATTAAGCAATATAGCCTTACCAGATTATGGATTGATAACAAACTTTGGAAAAGCTCACATAGAAGGGTTTGGAAGCATTGAAGGCGTTATAAAAGCTAAGTCAGAATTATATGATCATTTAAAAGAGCATAATAAACTAATTTTTGTTAATGAGAATGATTTAACTCAAGTAAAACAGACAGAAGAATATAATAACTTAAACAAATTTGGCACAGCTTCTACAAGCGATTCGGTAATAGAACTCGTTAGCACACAACCTTTTGTAACTATAAGATATAAAGAAAAAATAATTAAAAGCAATCTAGCAGGCACATATAACTTTAATAATATTGCTGTTGCTATTGCTATAGGCAATTACTTTAAAATAGATTTAAATAATATCGTTTCTGCAATTGAAAGTTATGTACCAACAAACAATAGGTCGCAACTAATAGAAAAAGGTAGTAATACTATAATTATGGATGCGTATAACGCAAATCCAACTAGTATGTTAGCAGCATTAGAAAACTTTAAACAATTGGAAAAAAACTATAAAATTTTGTTTTTGGGAGATATGTTTGAGCTAGGATCAACAGCTGAAGAAGAACACCAGAATATTGTAAATTATCTTGAGAAGAACAATATAGGTAATACCTTTTTAGTTGGTAAAAATTTTTACAAAACCAAAGTAAATATTACTTCTATATTAAAGTTTGAGACTTTTGATGATTTGAAAGCTGAACTACAACTAAATCAAATAAAAAATAAATTTATACTTATAAAAGGTTCTCGTGGAATGGCTCTTGAGCGCATTTTAGAACTTCTTTAATCAACTTAAACAGCATTGATTTAACACAATAAAAAAAGTTCATACGTTTGTATGAACTTTTTTAGATTAGTGGGCGATGAGGGGTTCGAACCCCCGACCCCCTCGGTGTAAACGAGGTGCTCTGAACCAGCTGAGCTAATCGCCCTTCGTTATTGGACTGCAAATATAAATTAGTTTTTCATTTCGCAAAAGGTTTTTTTAAAAAAAATTAAATTATTTCTGCTACAACAAAAGTACTTCCACCAACATAAATTAAATCATCAGTAACTGCATATTGTTTTGCACTATTTAAAGCTTCTTCAACACTCTGATACACATTGCCTTTGAAGCCATTGGAGACAAAAACATCATGTAATTTTGTTGCATCTAAACCTCTTGGCAAATTGGGCCTACAAAAATAATAAATAGCTTCTTTTGGTAGTAACGGAAAAATTGAGTCTACATCTTTGTCATTTACAACTCCAAAAACAATATGCAATTGGTTAAAGTTTTCATTTAAGAGCTGATTGATTACATATTTTAAACCTTCTTTATTATGTGCTGTATCACAAATAACTTTAGGTGAATTCTGCAATATTTGCCAACGCCCTTTTAATCCAGTATTATTTACAACGTTAAGCAATCCTTGTTTTAAATTTTTATCTGAGATTTTTAAAGACTTAGAGTTGACAACTTTTATAGTTTGGAGAACAGTTTTGATATTTCTTTGTTGATAAAATCCTTTCAGGTCAGACTCAAAAACTTTGTCAATGTTATGATCAGCAAAATAAATTTCTGAATGATTTTTTTTAGCCAAACTTTTAAATACAGATTGTGTCTCGGTTTGTGTTTCACCTATCACGACAGGAATGTTAGGCTTTATGATTCCTCCCTTTTCAACAGCGATAGCTTCTAATGTCGTTCCTAAAAATTGTGTATGATCTAATCCTATATTAGTAATTACTGATACTTCAGGCGTAATTATATTGGTAGAATCTAATCGTCCTCCCATACCAACTTCAATAATGGCTATATCTACTTTTTTCCTTGAAAAATAATCGAAAGCCATTCCAACAGTCATTTCAAAAAATGACAGTGAGTTTGCCTCAAAAAATGACTTATGCTTATGTATAAAGCCAATAACAAATTGTTTGCTCACATCTTTGCCATTAATCTTTATACGCTCTCTAAAGTCTTTTAAATGTGGTGAAGTATACAAACCTACTTTATATCCTGCTTCTTGAAGTATTGAAGCCAACATATGACTAGTAGACCCTTTTCCATTTGTACCTGCTACATGAATGGTTTTAAATTTATTTTCAGGATTGTTTAGGTGTTTTGCTAAAAGTAATGTGTTGTCTAAATTGGCCTTGTATGCAGTTTTACCTTGGCTTTGATACATTGGTAACTGCTTAAACATCCAGTTGACAGTATCTTGGTAAGTCATTTATTGAGTAACACTAAAATCAATTTTTACAAAACCTATTTGAGTAACTGGTGCTTTGGAATCCGCAGGCCATTTATATGTTAGTGCTGTTTTTTTTGCAGCTTCATATAAACACAAATCTCCTGTGGTTCCTTTTTTCCCAGGAATTGCATTAACTACTCTACCTTCTCTATTTACATGAATTTCAACAACTACTCTACCTTCTTCATTACAATCTGGCACAACTTTACCGTTTGTAGGCTTCCCTCGTCCATTGAGTCCATATCCAGTACCATTGCCTCCGCTTCCTGTTCCTGGCTGTCCAAAATAACTTGGCGCATATGGATCTCCATCTAATTGGCCCTTATCACCTGGCTTACCATCAGGGCCTTCTCCTCCTGCTGTTTTACCATCCGATTTTTTTACACCACTTATTAAGGCATCAAGTTTTGCTTTTTTATCAGCTTCTTCTTGTCTTTTTTTGGCTTCAGCTACTTCTTTCTCTCTTTGTACTCGTTCTGCATCTGACTTAGCCTTTGCATCTGCTTTTGCTTTTGCATCAGCAGCTTCTTTTTGTTTTTTTATGGCTATAGATTCAGCATTATCTTCAGTTAAAACTTTTTCAGCAGCTTTTTCAGATTTTGAAGGCTCGGCTTTTGTTTGCTCAACTTTAGATTCTTTAACTTGAGGCTCTTCAATAACTTCTCTCGGCTCAGATTTTATTGGCTCTAAGGGTTGAACATCTCCGCTACCTACTTCAGAATTTCCAAAATTTACTGCAACACCATATTCTAATGGTGGATCCATATATTTATGACCAACTACAAATAAAAGCAACAACAAAATGACCACAATTAGTGTTGTGATTTTTGCTGAATTTCGCTCATGTATGGTTTCTAAATATTTCATTTTTTAATCATTAGGCTTAACTGCCAAAATAACTTTAAATTTATTTCTATTAGCAATGTCCATAACTTTTACAACATGCTCTACTGCTACAGATTTTTCTGCTCTTAAAACAATTGTTGGTTCTTCTTGATTAGCTAATAGTGTTTTTAATTCTGATTCTAACATACTTTCACCAACAACTTTTTGATCTATATAGTATGTTAAATTTTCTTTTATACTAACTGCAACTGACTTTTTGTTTTCAGTTTTCCCACTAGCTTTTGGTAACAATATGTCTATTGCATTAGTTGTTACCAAAGTTGATGCCAACATGAAAAATATCAATAACAAGAATACAATATCTGTCATTGACGACATATTGAACTCAGGTGTTACTTTATTTCTTCCTCTAATTCTCATTAAATTGGCTCGTTTAAATGGTCTAAAAACTCTAACGAATTAGCTTCCATTTGGTATATCACTTTATCAGTTTTTACAACTAAATGATTATATGCCATATATGCTACAATACCTACTATAAGTCCACCAACTGTAGTTGTCATTGCTGTATATAATCCGTCAGCTAATAACTTAATATCTATTTGTCCACCAGAATTAGCTATCTCAAATATAGAAAGTATCATTCCAATAACCGTTCCAAGAAACCCAATCATTGGAGCTACGCCAGAAATTGTTGCTAAAACAGAAACGTTTTTTTCTAATTCATAAACTTCTAGACGACCAGCGTTTTCTATTGCTGTATTTATATCAGCTAGAGGTTTACCAATTCTCGTAATACCTTTATTAATTAACCTTGATACTGGCGAATTTACTTGTGCACATAATAATTGAGCTGAATCTATTTTACCATGCGACACATGGTCTTTAATTTGATTCATAAAATTTGCATCAATTTTTGATGCTGCTTTTATTGCAAAAATGCGCTCAAAATAAATATATAAGGCCACAAACAATAGCACAAATAGGATGGCTATAATAATCATTCCTGCAGTACCACCACTACCAATTAATTCGATAATAGAAAGTGTTTTTTCTACAGATTCTCCTTCAGGAACTAATTCTGCTCCATCTTGAATATTACTCAGTAATATCATATTTATAATTTGTTTAATTAGTGTATTAACGTATAAAAAATAACTTAAGTATATCTTTTAAAATATTGTTCTAGTAAACATAAATGTAACTGCGCCTGCTAAAAACCCAATTAAGGCTAACCAAGAGATTTTTTTCAAATACCAAAAGAAATCTATTTTCTCCATTCCCATTGCGACAACACCAGCTGCCGAACCAATAATTAGCATACTTCCTCCTGTACCAGCTGAATAAGCAACAAAATGCCAAAGTTCATTATCCATAGGCTCTGAAAACATTCCTAAACTTGCTGCTACTAATGGTACATTATCAATTACTGCAGATGCAACACCTAAAAGTAAAATTACTAAATCAGAGACTCCTGTATGATGTAACTCTGTTCCTAACATTGGCATACCCTCTTTTAAAGCAGTTGCAAATTCGAACAAAATCCCTAAAGATTCAAGTGCTGCAACAGCCATTAAAATTCCTAAGAAAAATAATATACTCGGTAATTCAATTTTAGATAAAGAAGCATGTACAGGACTATGATGTGCATGTGCATCACTTTCTGCTGAATCGAACTGTGCTAAACTAAACTTTGAACTACTATATAATTCAGCAAAAATCGCTACAACGCCAAGTGCTAACATCATACCTACATATGGAGGCAAATGAGTTATAGTCTTAAAAATCGGCACAGATACTATTGCGCCAAGTCCTAAATATAACATTGTAGAACTAAATTTGCTTTTTGGTTTATCATCTACATTCTCTTCAATATCTAATTTTCCTTTGAAAACAGGCAAAAATGAAGCAATAAATGAAGGTATAGCCATACAAACTAAAGACGGTAAGAATAAGTAAACAAATAAGTGATCTGTTGATACTTTTTTACCTATCCAAAGCATTGTTGTAGTTACATCTCCTATAGGAGACCAAGCTCCACCTGCATTAGCCGCAATTATAATTAAACCAGCATACCAAAGACGAACATCTCTATCTTTTACTATTTTTTGTAGTATAGATATTAAAACAATTGTAGCTGTTAGATTATCTATTATTGCTGATAGAATGAATGCTAAAATTGAAAATATCCAAAGTATTTTTTTCTTACTCTTTGTCTTTATAAAGCCTTTAATTGTTGAAAAACCATCAAAATAATCAATAATTTCAACTATTGTCATGGCTCCAAGAAGGAAAACTAAAATTTCAGCAGTTTTACCTAAATGATGTAATAATGTTTCTTCCATTATATGCATCTTTTCTTCATGAGGCATTACTCCAAATCCTTCTAATAAACTATGCTTTGCTGAATCAAACCATTGTGGGAATGTTTCTAATCCTAATGAAATAAGAGCCCAACTTATTGCCATCATTACTAAGGCAGGAATAAGTTTGTCAATTTTAATGCTGTGCTCTAATGTAATGGCTAAATACCCTATTACAAATACTAATATAATTACTGTTTCCATAAATATTTATGTTAAATAAGCTGACTTAAAGCGATTTCAAACGCTGTCTCACTTACTCCTGTTTTAGTTTGATTTTTATTATATACTTTTTTAATTGCTTCTTTTATTCTATTGGATGTATCACTAAAAATAGCATCATCTGTCATTTGTACCTTTTGCTCCATAAAATATGCAAACACTCTTGCCATACCACAGTTAGAAATAAAATCTGGAATTAAACTGATTTTGTTATCTGTATACTCCATTATAGGGCCAAAGAAAATCTCTTTATCTGCAAAAGGGACATTAGCTCCACATGAAATAACTTCCAAACCAGTATCAATCATTTGATCTATTTGTTGTTTTGTTATTAATCTTGAAGCTGCACAGGGAGCGAATATTTCAGTTTCTAACGACCAAATTTTTTCATTAATAACATTAAAAGGTATTAAATTATCACTAACAAGCGTGTTTCCGGTTTTATTAAGGTATAAGTTAGTGATTTCTTCAAAAGTGAAGCCTTCTTCTTTAATTAATCCGCCAACAATATCAATTATTCCAACAACCTTTGCTCCCATTTGCGATAAATAAAAAGCAGCAGCAGCACCTACATTACCAAAACCTTGAACTATTGCTCGCTTACCAACTATTGAATCTCCTTGAACGTCATAAAAATGTCTTGCAGCTTCTGCTACACCATAACCAGTAATCATATCGGCTACTGTATATTTTCGGCGAACATCTGGAGAATATTTTGGGTTTTCAATTACTTTAATAACACCATGACGTAATTGACCAATGCGATTAATTTTATCTGCTTGAGTAGGCTTAAAATGACCTTCGAAAACACCTTCTTGTGGATGCCAAACACCACTCTCTTCGGTAATTGGAATTACTTCATGAATCTCGTCAACATTCAAATCACCACCAGTACCATAATAACTTTTAAGTAATGGTGAAACTGCTTTATACCAGCGTTCTAACACGCCTTTTTTTCTTGGATCGTGAGGATCAAAATTAATTCCAGACTTTGCACCACCAATTGCAGGTCCAGAAACAGTAAACTTAACTTCCATCGTTTTGGCTAATGATAAAACTTCATTCATATCAAGCCCTTTACGCATACGAGTTCCACCACCAGCAGCTCCACCTCGTAATGAGTTGATTACTGTCCAGCCTTCTGCTTCGGTTTCAGGATCTTTCCAATTAAAAATAATTTCAGGTTCTTTGTCTTCGTACTTTTGAAGTAAATCTTTCATCTAGTTAGTTATTCTGAAACAAATATAAAAAACTAAAAATCGTTAAATATTAATTTTCTAATAATTTTAATGAATATATATTTTACCTGAGCTATGATTTTTGAATGCTCCTGTAACACTACTTAAACAGTTGACTTCATCTCGTAATTTTAAAACACCTAGAAACCCAAAAATCAATGCTTCTTTAAACTCAATAATTAATTGATTTGGAATGACAATCTCATTTTTAGTCTTATCCTTAATACTTTTAATTAAAAAATCGTTGTAAACGCCTCCTCCAGTTATTAAAACTGTTACGTTACTTTTTTTATTAATTTCTTTTGTTATTTGAATTGAAGTGTGTTCAATTAGTGTTCTTAAAATATCATTAACCTGAAGATTATAAGAGTTTACTAATGGAAATATTTCTGTTTTAACCCATTCTAACCCTAAAGATTTTGGATGCTCCTTTTTATAAAACTCTAATGAATTTAAATCATTCAATAGTTCTATATTAATTTCTCCTGAAGATCCTATTTTGCCCTTGTCATCATAATCCAAATCTAACTTATTTACATAATGATTTAAAACAATATTAACTGGACAGATATCATAGGCAATCCTTTCATTATCAATCTCTGAGGAAATATTTGCAAAACCTCCTAAATTCAAGCAAAAATCATATTCAGAAAACAATAGTCTATCTCCTATTGGTACCAATGGAGCACCTTGACCTCCAAGTTCAACATCTTCAACTCTAAAATCACAAACAACCTTTTGTTTTGTAATCAATGCAATTTTGGGTAGGTTACCAATTTGATAAGTTAACCTATTTTCTGGTCGATGCAATGCTGTATGACCATGAGAACATACTGCATCCAAGGTTGTAATATTGTGTTTTGCTATAAATTTTTTGATAATTTCACTTAAATGAGTCGTATAATCGTCATCTAAAACTTTTAATTCAGAAATAGACAAAGCAACTAAACTTTTTAGTTTTTTAAGCCATTGCTGACTATATTTAACTGTCTCTGCTTTATGAATAGTAAATTCCCATTTTTTATTATGAGTAAAGGTAATATACGCCAAATCAATGCCATCAAGCGATGTTCCAGACATGACACCTATAACGTTATAGCTATTTTTTAACATATCAGTAAAAATAGCAATTCGTTTTGAAAAAATGCCATTAAACCTCTATCTTTGCTATCATTTTTTATCAAATCAACAACAAAATCAAACTATGGATTTTAGTCTTACAGAAGAACATATCATGA
This sequence comes from Aquaticitalea lipolytica, assembly GCF_014641635.1. Taxonomy (GTDB): domain Bacteria; phylum Bacteroidota; class Bacteroidia; order Flavobacteriales; family Flavobacteriaceae; genus Aquaticitalea; species Aquaticitalea lipolytica. Next base: position 161,348 of record NZ_BMIC01000006.1, read on the forward strand.
TTCGCGATGCAGCTCGCGATTTTGCACAAACAGAATTACTTCCTGGCGTTATAGAACGTGATAACGAACAAAAATTTCCACAAGAACTCGTCAAAAAAATGGGAGATCTTGGTTTTATGGGTATTATGGTCGATCCAAAATATGGAGGAAGTGGTATGGATGCCATTTCGTATGTATTAATAATGGAAGAATTATCTAAAGTTGATGCTTCAGCTTCGGTAATTGTATCTGTAAATAACTCTTTAGTTTGTTATGGACTTGAAGCCTATGGAAATGAAGAACAAAAACAAAAATACTTAACTAAATTAGCGACTGGAGAGTTTGTTGGAGCATTTTGCTTAAGTGAACCAGAAGCTGGTAGTGATGCTACATCTCAAAGAACTACTGCAATAGATATGGGTGACCATTATGTTATTAATGGTACTAAAAACTGGATTACAAGTGGAGGAAGAGCTGATGTCTATTTAGTAATAGCGCAAACTGACAAAGACAAAGGTCACAGAGGTATAAATGCATTTATTGTAGAAAAAGGAACTCCAGGTTTTCATGTCGGCCCAAAAGAAGATAAGTTAGGCATTAGAGGAAGTGATACTCATACACTACAATTTAATGATGTTAAAGTTCCTAAAGCTAATAGAATTGGTGAAGATGGATTCGGTTTTAAATTTGCAATGAAAACACTTTCTGGTGGACGAATTGGTATTGCTTCACAAGCATTAGGTATAGCTTCTGGGGCTTATGAACTTGCTTTAAAGTATAGTAAAGAAAGGAAAGCGTTTGGTACTGAAATTTGCAATCACCAAGCAATTGCATTTAAGCTAGCTGATATGTACACTGATATTGAAGCTGCTAGGCATTTAGTTATGAAAGCAGCTTGGGATAAAGATCAAGGTAACAACTATGATGTTTCAAGTGCAATGGCTAAATTATTTGCTTCAAAAGTTGCGATGACTCATACAGTAGAAGCTGTACAAATTCATGGTGGTAATGGTTTTGTTAAAGAATACCATGTAGAGCGACTAATGCGTGACGCAAAAATTACACAGATTTATGAAGGTACTTCTGAAATTCAGAAGATTGTAATTTCAAGAAATTTGATTAAAGGCTAATTATAGTCCTAATAAAGTAAAAAAAATCCAACAATATAATAATTGTTGGATTTTTTTATGTTTAAAATTTGGAGTGTGATTAAAAACAAAAAGCCCTTCATGGAAACATGAAGGGC
>NZ_BMIC01000007.1 GCF_014641635.1 Aquaticitalea lipolytica
GAGCCATTCATTATTCTTTTTGTTGGTATATTGGTTGGTGTGATACTTATCGCTATGTATTTACCTATGTTTAAGTTGAGTAGTGTTATTGGTTAATTATAGTAATTCAACTCTGTTTAATGCTGTAATAGCTGACCTTTTTCTATAGTACTCATTATATTCAAAACACACACGTCCTCTTACAATACCTGCATGAATTTTATGTTTTCTTGAAAATTCTAAAATTACTTCGTCGGTAAACTCTTCATTTAAAGTTATGAAATCACTCCATAGACTTTGTTCTATTAGATTGTTTCTAGCATAATTATCAGCTTGAAATTCTACAATTTCCGTATTTGAACTATTTATAAAAAATTCCTCATTTCTATATTGTGGTCTGTCGGGATGTGTAAGATGCTCAAAAACGTGACCTAACTCGTGGAATAATGTAAAAGCAAAATTATCAAGACGTTTATACTTTAATGAAAGTACAATTGTGGGGTTATCTCCAGACATAAATGATTTTCCGTCAACAGGAGTTTGAGGTGGTCGATTTAATGTAAAAAATTTAATCCCAAATTTGTTTAATATTTTTTTTGTCTTAACAATTACATCATCGTTGTCGAAAAAGCATTTTTTTAATTCTTTTAATAGTAATTGTTCGTTTGAACGTTTAAAGCTAGGAACTGTTTCTTGATTCGCTTTGTATTTAGCCATTAATGACCAAGCAACTACGTTGTATTTGTTTTCAGAGAATTTTGAGGATTTTCTAAAGTAAGTAGGATTGAACTCGCTAACTCTTTTTTCAAGACTTTTGTAATCTTCTACACCATAAACTTTGAATATTTTATCAATATCATCTGATGTGTTGACTCCAATGTTTTGCTTTTTAAAAAAATTCAATGGAACAATTCCACTCTCTTCAATATCATTCCATTCTTTTATTGATTTTGTTTTTTTAATTACATTTTTATCATTGTGAGCTTGATATAAGTTAAACTTCATTTGTTCCATTAGCCAATAATTAGCATTTTCAAATCCTGCTGATTCAAGAGCTATTGCTATATGAACATTAATATTCCTATTGCCTTTTAATATATTGTTGAGTAAAGAATGAGCTACGTCAATTCTTGAGGCTAGGTCTCGTTGGCTTAAACTTCTTTCATTCAACATATTGTCAAGGGTAATACCCGGGTGAATGATTTTGTTTCGCATAAAAAGGTTTGGTTTTAAAAAGTGTACAAATATAGTTATTAACTTCTTGTTATCAATAAAATGTTAATAACTTTACACAAATTAGTTGATAAAAGTTAAAAACTTTAGATATCACAATAACGCCTCTATAGTTAAATTATTGTATGTTTGTTTTTGAATTAATGAAACAGATTAAACTAAAATAAAGTTTAACAAAAATGTTATCACTAAAAAATAACTTAATTGATTTTTTTAGTATATTTGTGAAAGTATAATTTTAAACATCAGCTGACATGAAATAAAAAAATCCAATTTGTTGTTGAAGCAACAGATTGGATTAAGGTTATTTAGGAATTTTCTTTAGTCTGGTAAACTAATCTTCAAAAGGCTTGTCACCTAATTTGAAGCGTTCCTTATGTTTTATTTTGTACTACGAAAGTAGCATCTTTTTAGGATTTATACAATTGTTTTAACAAAATATTTTACCTGAGCAGTACATAGCCCATGCTGTTTTAAAGGAAATGGGGTGTTAAAGAGCTATCAATATTGATAGTATTTATAAAAACAATAAATTTTAAAAAGATGATTTTTATATTTAAAGTTAACAATCAGAAATTCGAGTCCAGCGAATCAAAAATAACTGGACGTGAAATATTAACTATTGCTAATTTGACTCCTGTAGAGGATTTTGAGTTGCTATATAAAATTAATGAGAAGGGTTTTACGCCAATTCAACTTGATGAGACAGTTGACCTCAAAACAGCTGGTATTGAAGGCTTCAAGGCAAAACCTTATAGAAAGCTGAAAATAAAAGTTGATAAAAAGCAATATGAAGTTGAAGAGTGTTTTATGACTCCTTTAGAAATAATGGAAGTGGCAGGTATTAACTCTGACCGATTCTATCTAAAAGAGATTCGCAAAGGAAATTTAGAGGTTTCTTATAAAGAAGATGTAGAACATAAGATAGCTATAACCAAAACATCATGTTTTGTGAGCTGTGAACGTGAAGAGATTAAGTGTGTTATTGTAAATGCCAGAGAAAAGGCATGGAGCAATGAAAAAATCTCTTTCGATGATGTTGTAAAACTTGCTTATGGAGAAGTTTCCACTAATCCTAATGTGATTTATACAATAAATTACAAGCGAGGTGTACCAAGTAAGCCAGAAGGAAGTATGGTTAAAGGTGAAGTGATATATGTTAAAAATAAAATGATTTTCAATGTCACACAAACTAATAGATCATAGTCCAGATGTCAAAAAACTTCGTGACAATGGTTACGAAGTAGAAGTAATTGGAAATTACTTATTGATGCATAGTGTTCCTTATTTGAGCGCTAATAAAGAAGTAGTAAAAGGCACGTTGGTTAGCAACGTGTCTATTGCTAACAATCAAGTTACAAAGCCTAATACACATGTAATTCATTTTGCAGGTGAATTTCCTTGTAATATTGATGGAACTATAATTCGTCAGTTACAGCATTCGAGTCGAACTACGAATTTAACTGATAAGATTGTTGTAAACCATTCATTTTCAAATAAACCTGCAAATGGTTATCAGAATTACTATGATAAAATGGTGCAGTATGCTGAAATTATTTCAGCACCTGCCAGAAATATTGACCCTAGTGTTACTGCTCGAACATATAAAGTTATTGAGTCATTGGATGAGGAGTCAGTGTTAAATTATAGTGATACAAATTCTTCAAAAGCTGAAATTGAAGCTATTAACCAGAAGCTGTCAGGGCTTAAAATTGGCATTATAGGTCTTGGAGGTACAGGTTCTTACATATTAGATTTCATAGCAAAAACTTATGTAGGCGAAATACACTTGTATGATGGTGATAAGTTTTTACAACATAATGCTTTTAGAGCACCTAGTGCACCTTCGTTGGAAGAACTCAATGAATCCGTTTTAAAGGTAGATTATCTTTACAATATTTATTCTAAAATGCACAAGCATATTATAACTCATGGTTTGTTTATAAATGAATCAAATGTAGGTATGCTTAAAGATTTGGATTTTGTATTTGTCTGTATTGACAAAAGTGAAATCAAAGAATTAATATTTAAAAAACTGGAAGATAAAGGGGTCGAATTTATCGATACAGGAATTGGAGTGGAACGAGTTGATGATTCCTTAATAGGAATGATTAGGACTACTACGAGTACTAAAAATAAAAGAGACCATGTTTGGAATGGATGTATTTCATTTGCTGATGAAGATAATGAAGAATATGCTTCCAATATCCAAATTGCTCCTTTGAACTGTTTAAATGCAGCTTTTGCTGTAATTAAGTTTTATAAGCGTTATGGTGTTTTAAATGACCTTGAAAATGAGCATCACAGCACTTATTCAATTAACGTTAATCAATTAGTAAGTGATGAGATTTCAGCATAAGTTCGTTGACTTTATACCAGATATAATTGAAGAAGGTATTCTGTACATTTCTTTAGATTATGGTACTGTGATTCATAAATGTGCCTGTGGTTGTGGAAGTGAAGTTAATACGCCTTTAACTCCTACAGGATGGAAAATGATTTATAATGGAGAGGCAATCAGTTTAAAACCATCGGTTGGTAACTGGAGTTTTGATTGTAAATCTCATTATTGGATTACTAACAACGAGGTTGAATGGTCATTAAAATGGTCTGACGAAACTATACGTGAAGTTAGAGCAGTTGAAGATTCTGAAAGAGAGGAGTATTATAAGAATAAAGACTCTCAAAATTTAGAGGATGGTATAAGAGATTTTGTTGAATTGCCTAACCCTGAACCAAAAAAGAAGAGTTGGTTTCAAAAGCTAATTTTAAGGAAAAAAAGCATTAGTATTCTTATCATTCAAATATTCAAATAGTTTTATTGTTTGGTTCGAGAATAAGTCAATGTTGTGTACTAAAGCCTTTATCTGAAAAGATAGAGGCTTTTTTTATTTTAAATAGTTTGTGATTTTTTGAATTGCACCTTTATTTAAATCGATAAACGCTTTATTTAAGCTACCCATTTGATTTCGTTTTGATGCGTTTTCAATAATTGAAGTTAATTCAGAATTTAATTCGTCTTCATTTTTTATAGATTTTAATCCTCCAAAATCTATCATTTGTTGAGCCTCAGGAAATTTGGAATGGTTTTTTCCAATAATTATTGGAACTCCAAATACTGCTGGTTCTAATATATTATGAAGTCCAGTAGTTCCCATCGCTCCACCAACATAAGCAATATCTGCGTAGCTATATATCTTACTTAAAATACCAATTGTATCAATAATAAATACAGAATAATCCGAAAGGTTTTGACTTTCTTTTTCAGTAAATAAAACAGTTTTTACGTTAAGTTTTGAGGTTAAATTTTGAATTTGATTCTGTTTTATATTGTGAGGCGCAATAATGTATTTAATTTCTTTTGAGTCGTTAGAATTTATATAATTTACTAATAACTCTTCATCTTCAGGCCAAGAACTACCAACAACAACACATAGTTTGTCTTGTTTAAACTCTTCAATAAAGGTAAGTTTATTATCTATTTTTAACTGATTACTAACTCTATCAAAACGAGTGTCACCAGCAACAGTGACATTATTAAAATTAATTGATTCTAATAGTTTCTTTGAATCTTCATTTTGAACAAAAATATGTTCAAAAGCTGAAAGTGCATTTCGCATCATCGATCCTAAAGGTTTAAAATACGATTGGTTATTTCTAAATAATGCTGAAATTAAAATAGCACGTAAATTTCTCTTTTTTAGCTCTATGAGATAATTTGGCCAGATATCGTACTTAACAAAAATGGTGAGTTCTGGATGTACAATATTTAAAAAACGTTTTGCATTAACTTTAGTGTCCATTGGCAAGTAAACTACTATATCAGCTACATCTGTATTTTTACGAATTTCGTATCCAGAAGGCGAGAAAAATGTCAACACTATTTTGTGTAATGGGTATTTTTCTCTTAAAACTTTAAACACAGGAAGTCCTTGTTCGTATTCTCCTAATGAGGCACAATGAAACCAAAATGTTTTATCATTTTTAGATATTGAGGTTTCAAGAATATTAAAAGTTTGAGCACGACCATCAACACCAAGTTTAAGTTTATGACTAAATAGTGCAATGATTTTCAGGTGAAAATCGGCTATATAAACTCCTATATTGTAAATTAACTTCAAAAGATTTTGTTTGTGCTAAAATACATTACTTTATCATATTTTCATTGGTTCACTATACTGAATTTTGTAATTTCGCTATTCAGCAAAACCAATTAGGGTTGACGCTTAAACAACACATTTATTTCAAATGAGAAAAATACAAATGGTCGACCTAAAAGGTCAGTACACAAAAATTAAAGACGTTGTTGATTCTTCAATTGCCGAAGTGCTTGACAATACTGCATATATAAATGGACCTAAAGTTCATGAATTTCAAAAAAACTTAGAAGCATATTTAAACGTAAAGCATGCAATACCTTGTGCTAATGGTACAGATGCATTGCAAATTGCAATGATGGGATTAGATTTAAAACCAGGTGATGAGGTAATTACTGCCGATTTTACATTTGCAGCTACTGTAGAGGTTATTGCATTATTGCAACTAACGCCTGTTCTTGTTGATGTTGATCCAAAGAGTTTTAATATAGATATAGATGCTATTAAAAAAGCAATTACTCCAAAAACAAAAGCTATAGTTCCTGTTCATTTATTTGGGCAGTGTGCTAATATGGAGGCTATAATGGAAATAGCTAAAGAACATAATATTTATGTGATTGAAGATAATGCACAAGCAATTGGTGCAAATTACACGTATAGTAATGGTAAAAAAGCTAAAGCAGGAACAATTGGTCATGTTGCTTCAACATCTTTTTTCCCGTCTAAAAATTTAGGATGTTATGGTGATGGTGGAGCAATTTTTACAAATGATGATGATCTAGCACATAAAATTAGAGGTATTGTAAATCACGGAATGTATGAGCGTTATCATCATGATGTAGTTGGAGTAAACTCAAGATTAGATTCAATACAAGCTGCAGTTTTAGATGCAAAACTACCTCATTTAGATGCATATAATAAAGCAAGACAAAAGGCTGCAAAAAAATATAATGATGCATTTAAAGTGCATAAAAATATTATCACACCTTCAATGAATTCTAATTGTAATGGTATTTGTGAATCTTGTGATTGCCATGTTTTTCATCAATATACTTTAAAAATTAAAGATACAAATCGTGATGCTTTAGTAAAGCATTTAAATGAAAATGGTATTCCTTGTGGAGTATATTATCCAATTCCGTTGCATTTACAAAAGGCTTATAAAGATTCAAGATATAAAGAAGAAGATTTTACTGTTACTAATCAGCTTGTAAAAGAAGTTATTTCTCTTCCTATGCATACTGAATTAGATGATGAGCAAATTGATTTTATAACATCAACAGTTATTAATTTTGTAAATTCTCATTCTTAAATGCATAAAATTCTCGTAACAGGTGGTTTAGGATTTATAGGTTCTCATACTGTTGTTGAACTTCAGAATAAGGGTTTTGAAGTTGTAATTATTGACGATTTATCAAATTCTACAATTAAGGTGTTAGAGGGAATTACAGCAATAACAGGTAAAGCACCAATATTTGAAAAACTAGATTTAAAGGAGAAAAACAAAGTAGAAGCTTTTTTTAAAAATCATCAAGATATCGCTGGTGTAATTCATTTTGCAGCAAGTAAAGCGGTAGGAGAAAGTGTTGAGAATCCGTTATTGTATTACGAAAATAATATTAACACATTGGTATATGTTTTGAAATCGCTTTCAAAATTAGAAACCAAAAATTTTATTTTTAGTTCTTCATGTACTGTTTATGGGCAAGCAGATAAAATGCCTATTACAGAAAATGCACCAGTAAAATTAGCTGAATCCCCTTATGGAAACACTAAACAAATTGGTGAAGAAATTATAAAAGACACGTGTAAAATTACTCCAGAGTTAAGTGCTATATCTTTACGATACTTTAACCCGATAGGTGCTCATGCTAGTGCTAAAATAGGAGAATTGCCAATTGGAGTACCTCAAAATTTAGTCCCTTTTATAACACAAACTGCTGCAGGTTTACGTAAAGAACTTTCAGTGTTTGGAAATGACTATCCAACTTCTGATGGTACTTGTATAAGAGATTACATTCATGTTGTAGATTTAGCAAAAGCACATGTTGTAGCTTTACAGCGTTTATTGCATAATAAGAATACCAATAATTATGAAACTTTCAATATTGGAACAGGAAAAGGGAGTACTGTTTTAGAGGTTATTAAATCATTTGAAAAAGTTTCAGGTAAACAACTCAACTATAAGTTTGCGCCAAGACGCGAAGGTGATGTTATACAAGCTTATGCAGATACAACAAAAGCCAATAATGAATTAGGTTGGAAAGCAGATTCCTCACTTGACGATGCAATGTTGTCAGCTTGGAATTGGGAAAAACAAATTAGAAACATCTAAAATTAACATAATGAAATTACTTCTTAATTTTTTAGTCCTTTTGATTACTACTATAACAATTGGACAAAACACCTATTTGTATTGTGGTAAATTAATAGATACAAAAAACGGAAAAGTTTTAACTAATAAAACCATAATTGTTTCTGGTAAAAAAATTATTGCTGTCGAGGATGGGTTTTCACAACCAAAATCTGCCGATGATATTGTTATCGATTTAAAAACTAAAACAGTAATGCCTGGGTTAATTGATATGCATGTTCATTTAGAGAACGAGTATAACCCTAAAGTTTACCTAAATAGATTTACTGACAATGATGCAGATATAGCGTTTAAATCTGCTGTTTATGCAAAAGAAACGCTAAATGCAGGATTTACAACAGTTAGAGATTTAGGTGGTACAGGAGTAAATATTTCTTTAAGAAATGCAATAAACAGTGGATTAGTTGATGGTCCAAGAATATTTACAGCAGGAAAAATTATAAGTTCAACAGGAGGTCATGGAGATCCAACAAACGGGATGCGTAAAGATTTAACTGGAGATCCAGGGCCAAGAGAAGGTGTTATTAATAGTGTTGACGATGCAAAAAAAGCAGTAAGACAGCGTTATAAAGATGGAGCTGATAATATAAAAATAACTGCCACTGGAGGTGTTTTGAGCGTTGCCAAAAATGGGCAAAACCCACAATTTACTTTAGAGGAGATTAAAGCAATTTGTGACACAGCTAAAGATTATGGAATGATTATAGCTGCTCATGCTCATGGCGATGAAGGTATGCAAAGAGCAATTGTTGGTGGAGTAACTACTATAGAGCATGGTACTTTAATGAGTGATGAAACTATGGAATTAATGAAAAAGTACGGAACATATTATGTGCCTACAATAGCAGCAGGAAAAGCTGTTGCAGATAATGCTAAGATATCAGGATTTTACCCAGAAATTATTGTACCTAAAGCTTTAGAAATAGGACCAAAAATTCAAAGCACGTTTGGAAGGGCTTATAAAAAGGGAGTGAAAATTGCTTTTGGGACAGATGCAGGTGTTTTTCCTCATGGACAAAATGGTAAAGAGTTTGGCTATATGGTTGAAGCAGGAATGCCAGCGATGGAAACGATACAAAGCGCAACAATTATACCCTCACAGTTATTAAGTATGGATACAGAAATTGGTATTATAGCACCAAACTTTATTGCAGATATAGTCGCGACGAATGATGATCCAATAGAAAACATTAATACTATGGAGAATGTTATTTTTGTAATGAAAGACGGAAAAGTTTATAAAAACTAATAAACGATTGAGTTTAAATTAATTTATTAACAAATTTTTAAGATTGGGTTTATGCAGTTTAAATTTTAATTTGATAAATTTAAACGAGGCTAATTCAACCAAATGTATTTTAATTCAAAAAAGAGGGGTTTTGTATTATTAATAGTTTTATTGACTATTAGTTTTAAGTGCTTTTCTACAAATAGTCTTCATGTTTTTTTAGTTGCAAATGCAAAAGAAAACACTTCAAATTTATATCCTAAAGACTCAGTACAAGCTTATAAATCGCTAGCTATTACAAGTGCAAATTTATATAAACCAAAAATGGCTTCTTTGTATTTGGATAAATACATAATGCACACTGCAGATTTTTCAATTCTAGATATTGATGTCTTTAATAAAATTGATAACACCAATGAGTTTAGTGAGCTAAAAGAAAAATATTTACCAAAAATAGACCCGTTAGATTTTATCTATTTTTATATAGCGTTAATAGGCTTTTACATTGCAATAGTGATAAACTTCACTAAGAATTCTGATAAAATTGGAAAACGATTAATTAGTATTTTTATAATAGTCCACGCATTTTTTATATTAGACTTTGTGTTTTACAGCACTAATTATCAGTTTAAGTATGCCAATACTTACTTGATGTCTGCCTCAGTTGCTTTGTTATATGGACCATTGTTATTTTTCTATTTTAAAAGGTTAACAGAGCAGTATAAATTCAGATGGATTGATTTGTTTCATTTTTTGCCAACATTCATTTTGTTGCTTTTTTTATTACCTGTTTATAGCTTGCCTTTTGAAGAAAAAATAAAAGTACAATTAGGCACTAGTGAGGTTTATTCACCTAACGATTTTTTATTTATAATTTTTATACCTAAACTTTTATCATTAATTATTTATGGATTTTTTATAAGTAAATTATACTTAAAAAAGCAAGAAGGACAGCATTTTAAAAATAATTCAGCAATTGTATTCTGGAAAAAAGGGATATATAAAATGCATATGTTTTATGTGTTTTCATATTTAGCCTATGGGATATCTATAAGTGGTGTTTTTTTTAGTCCTAATCCCTTCTTGTATCAGTCGCAAATTATTGCTATGTCACTAATGGTATTGTATGTTGCTTATATGGCACAAGTTCAGCCTGCTGTTTTTAGTAAAGAAGTTTTACTGTCTGATGATTCATTTTTTTCAAAATACCAAAAGTCTGGATTAACAAAATCTTTATCAGAAGAGTTAAAGCAAAATCTTATAAGTTTATTAGTTACTCAAAAAATATATAAAGATAATTCTATAAATCTTGAAAAATTATCTAATGTTTTAGATACATCTCGCCATAATACTTCACAGATTATCAATGAGCAATTTAATATGAACTTTTTTGAATTAATAAATAAGTTTAGAGTTGATGAAGCAATTAGTTTATTGAAAGAAAACAAGTTGAACTCTCTTCAAATTATAGATATTGCTTATGAAGTAGGTTATAATAATAAAGTTACTTTTAATAAAGCATTTAAAAAAGAAACCTCTTTAACACCTTCACAGTTTCTTAAATCAATAGAAAATAATAGGTAAGCTATTATAGGTATTAACCTTGTTTTGAAGTTTATTATGTTGCTTTACACTGCAATTGTAAAGGTAGAATAGATTTAAAACATTACCTTAACTAAACTAAAGGTCCATTAAGCTTTGTTTTCCTATGTGGTGAATTAACTTTGAATTAGCCTTTAAAAATAATTAACCAACTACCTTTTTCAATTGTATCTACAATCAATAAAATTGTTGATGAAAAAGAAAATTAAAATTAAGCAACGTCTCAAAGCAAACCCATATCAATTTGACCCTAACTTCTGTTAGTTAGGAATGAGTCGAGTTTTATTAATGTGCATGTCTAACACGTTAATGGTTTTAGAAAAACTTCTAAAAGATAAAGTCTGGCTTTGAGACTTTTTTTTATGAAATTGATTAACAATGATTTAACTTTTATTCTTTGTAGTTGTATATTATCATTTGTTCCTTTGCAGCTAATGATAAATGAAATAGAATGAAATTGATAAGTATTAAAAGAGAAACTAAGTTAGAAAAGCGTTTTGCTCCAGAAATGGGATTGCTAAAAACAAAGGTAACTTATATTAAAAAGGAATTTTTAAAAATTCCCGTAAAAACACTTCATAAATATAGAGAAACCTATTATGGAGAAGTGAAAGATTGTAGTGAATGTAATTTAACGCGATAATAAAAAAGCCTCAATTTAATTGAGGCTTTTTTATTATGAATTCGTTTCTTTTTTTCTGTGTATAAAACTCGCTATTACTAACATTATCATTCCTGAAGTTACAGACATATCAGCAACGTTAAAAATTCCTGTTCTAATTCCGCCACCTAAATCTATATGAAAAAAATCGGTTACAGAACCATAAACAATTCTATCAAATACATTTGCTATTCCACCACCAATAATAAAACAAAAACCAATAAGGCTTAGTCTGTCTAGTGATTTATTCTTAAATATATAATACAGAACAAAACCTAAAACAACTACTGGTAGAATTAAAAGGAGTAACACTCTAAGAGTATCATTTAAATCACTTCCCATACCTAAAAAAGCACCTTTGTTTTCTACATTAGTTAGAATAAAAGCGTCGCCAATTACATTTATATCTTCACCATAACTTGTTTCAGTTCTTGGCTCAATATTAGCTCTTACTACTATTTTTGATACTTGATCAATGGCAATATTAGCCACAATCAATAAAATGATGCTTAGGGATCTGGAAAATTTCATGTAGGTATTTTAAGAATTTGAGGTAAATATTGCAGCCGATGTTTGTGCTTCTCTGTCTATTTTTTTAACTAATCCTTGAAGAACATTTCCAGGGCCAACTTCGGTAAATAACGTTGCGCCATCTGTAATCATTTGTTGTACAGATTGCGTCCAACGCACAGGAGCTGTTAGTTGAGAAATAAGGTTTTTCTTAATTTCAGATTCATTATTAACTGCATTAGCAGTAACGTTTTGATAAATAGGGCAATTCGGTTTGCTAAATAATGTGTTTTCGATAGCTGCAGCTAATTCTTCACGTGCAGGTTCCATTAATGGAGAGTGAAAAGCGCCTCCAACAGGAAGAACTAAAGCTCGCTTAGCTCCAGCCTCTTTCATTGCTTCACAGGCTCTATCTATAGCATCAATCTCACCAGAAATTACTAATTGCCCTGGACAGTTATAGTTTGCAGCAACTACAATACCTTCAGTATTTTTGCATACTTGTTCTACAATAGCATCATCTAAACCTAAAACAGCAGCCATTGTACTTGGCTTAAGCTCACAAGCTTTTTGCATAGCCATAGCTCTTTGAGATACTAATCGTAAACCGTCTTCAAAAGTTAAAGTTCCATTAGCTACTAGAGCAGAAAATTCTCCTAAAGAATGGCCAGCTACCATATCTGGTTTGAAACTGTTTCCTAATGTTTTAGCTAAAATTACAGAATGTAAGAAAATTGCAGGTTGAGTAACTTTAGTTTCTTTAAGGTCTTCAGCAGAACCTTCAAACATAATATCTGTAATGTTGAATCCAAGAATTTTATTTGCTTTTTCAAATAACTCTTGTGCCAAATGTGAATTTTCATATAGGTCTAAACCCATACCAGTAAATTGTGCTCCTTGACCAGGAAATATATATGCATTCATAATAATCAATTTTTAATGTTGCAAAAATAGGAATAATATTAAAACTTATAAACCTTTAGCAGCTGCTTCTGCACAGCGTTCACCATCCATAGCAGCAGAAACTATTCCGCCAGCATAACCACCGCCTTCACCACAAGGAAAAAGCCCTTCAATTTGTGGATGCTCTAGATGTTCATTTCTAGGGATACTAACAGGTGATGAGGTTCTCGATTCTACACCTATAATATTTGCTTCTTCAGTATAATAGCCTTTCATTTTATCGCCAAAGGCCTTAAACCCTGTTCGTAACCTACCACCAATCAATTTAGGTAGTAAGGAATGTAATGGTGCCGATTTTAAACCTGGTTGATACGAAGTAGAATTTAAACTTGATGATAATTTACCTTCAACAAAATCTGTTAATCGTTGAGCAGGAGCAACCTGACTTCGTCCTCCAGATGTAAAAGCTAATCGTTCTAAATCTTTTTGATATTCTAACCCTTTTAAAACACCAAAGTGTTCATATTTATATAAATCTTTATCAACATTTATCTCTACAACAATTCCTGAATTTGCAAACAGATTATTCCGTTTTGAAGGCGACATACCATTAACTACAACTTCTCCATTAGCAGTTGCTGCAGGTACAATAAATCCGCCAGGACACATACAAAAGGAATACACACCTCTGTCATTAACCTGTTCAACTAAACTATATGCAGCTGCAGGAAGTAATTTATCACGTTGACCAGTACAATGATATTGAATTGAGTCTATTATATGTTGAGGATGCTCAACACGAACTCCCATTGCAAATGATTTAGCTTCTAAAGCAATATTTTTTTTATGTAATAGATAAAAGATATCTCTAGCCGAATGTCCTGTTGCCAAAATAACTCTGTTAACAGGCATTTCGTTACCATTTTGAAATATAATGGCTTGTAGCTTATTATTATTTATTATAAAATCAACTACTCTGGTTTCAAAATGAACTTCTCCTCCATATTTTAAAATGGTTTCTCTAATGTTTTGAACCACTTTAGGTAATTTATTTGTTCCAATATGTGGATGAGCATCAATTAATATTTGATCTGTTGCACCATGGAACACCAAATTTTCGAATATACGACGTACATCACCTCGTTTTAAACTCCGCGTGTATAATTTTCCGTCAGAATATGTGCCTGCACCACCTTCACCAAAACAGTAATTAGAATCTTCATTTACAAAATGCTCTTGATTAATGGCTTTAAGGTCGCGACGTCTGTCTTGTACATTTTTTCCACGCTCTAAAACAATTGGTTTAAAGCCTAACTCAATGCAACGTAATGCAGCATACATTCCAGCAGGACCAAAACCAATAATATGAATTGGTTTAGCATTAGATACATCTTTATAATCAAATGTATAGTCTGATGTGTCAGGAAGAGGTTCTTTTATATAAACCGCAACTTTATAATTGAGAATAATTAGTTTTTTTCGAGCATCAATAGATTTACGAAGCACTTTAATACCAGTAATATCTCTTTCAGGAATACTGAAAAATTCAGCAGATTTCTTTACTAAAATATCACTCTCTTTTTCTTCTTGTAGTGTAATGCGAAGCTGAATTTCTTTTACCATATTGCAAAATTAGGCAAATTTAAAAGAGAAATACTAAACTTATTTTTTTAAGAAATTAAACAATGGTTTTAAAAACCAGAATAGATTATTTACTAAATGGAATGATTGAAGGTAAATTAGATTATGTAATTTTTTCTGACTTTCATTTATTTTAAGAGGTGTTGAACGTTTTTCAGCCAACATTAAAACCATTGCAAATCCGCCCCACATTTGACGTTTTAAACCTTCTGGACTAAAAATACCTGTTATAAAATCTAATTCTACGTAGTGTACGTTTTCATTTTTATTATAATCATAAAGTTTCATTCCTTTCCTACAAGTAGGATTAAAACTATCGTGAAGAATGATATGCAAACTGGTTTTTGGTTTGTAATTTAGAATATTTTTAATGTCTTGATAAACACCATTTGTGCTATGATCGCCATCAATAAGTACAAACTCTAAAGGGTCATTGTTTTCTTGTAATGTTTGAATGAGTTGAGGAGCAATTGTCTTAGAGTCGCCAATTAAAAACTCAACATTTTTAAATTTAGAACCTAGTCGTTCCTTAACTGAAGCATCTGTATCTATAGCATAAACTTTTTCAGCATATTTACTTATTACTTGAAGACTTCCACCATTAAAAGTACCAATCTCAATAGCGATTTTTGGTTTTATTTTTTGAAGTAATTGTATGAAACAGTAACGTTCATTTCTAGTCATTGACCAATCTATTGCAAATTCATCTTCAGTAAATGAAGGCGAATTGGTATCTGCATTAATTAATGATTGCTTGTCAATAATCATAGTATAAAATTAACGTCTCTCGTAAGTTATGAACGAAAAAGAATGTTCATGGTTTTCATCTTTATTATGAAAAGTATTACTCACTTCTTTCCAAATTGTAGGATCAATTTTCGGGAAAAATGTATCAGCATCAAACGATTCATGTACTCTCGTCATTTCAATTTTATCGGCAAGTAAAATGGCTTGTTTATATATTTCTCCACCTCCAATTACAAATGATTGATTATCCTGTCTAGTAGCATTTATAGCATTTTCTAATGAGTTGACTATTATGACTCCTTCAGGTGCTTGGTAATCTTTTTGACGACTAATAACTACATGTGTTCTATTTGGTAATGGTTTAGGAAAGCTTTCAAAAGTTTTGCGTCCCATAATAATATTATGACCTGAAGTTAATGCTTTAAAACGTTTTAAATCGTCACTTAAATGCCAAATAAGTTTATTGTCTTTACCAATAGCGTCATTCTCTCCAGCTGCTACAATAATCGTTAAACCATTACTTATTTTAGTTTTTTTTTCCTCCTCAGACTCTAATTTTGAAGTTGTAGTATCTTGTTTTGTAATTGTCTTTTCTAATTGAGCAATTCGTTCTTTTTGTTTAGCAACTAATTTATCTAGCTGTTGTTTCTCCCAATCTTTACCCATAAATTTATGAGTGATAAAAACATTAAACAGATGATAAACAAACAAAAATAGCCAAGCTAAAATGGCAAAAACAAACCAATTTTTACCAAAAAGTGTCACATCTTCTCCTACACCTATTACAGTATTTAAGATAATTAAAAATACAGCTCCAATTAAAAACACTACAAAATGAATGTATAAACGTTTCTTTTGTTTTACTCGTGCTTGAGCAGTTTTTATGAGCTCTAATTGCTCTTTATCTATTTGAGGAACAGCTTTCTTTTTTCCGAACATTTTTTATTAAAAATTTTATGTAAAGTTACCAATTTTGCAATAAAAAAGAGCTTTCTATTACAGAAAACTCTTAGGGGTTAAATTGATTCTTTTTTTTGAAGAAGAATTTCATTTCATCTAATTTTTTTGTCCTTCTTTTTGCTCTGAAGGTGTGTCTGCAACAATATTAAAAATAATTGGAAGGCTATAAGGTACTATTACCGGTTTGCCTCTTTGATAACCAGGTTTAATAAGTTTAGGTAATAAGCTAATTACTCTAATTGCTTCCTTTTCAAGGTTTGGATGTTTAGCTCTAGCTTTAATGTCTATAATATTTCCTTCCTTATCTATTTTAAACATGGTTATAATTCTATTTGGTCCAGAAGGTAATCCGATATTTTTAGTTACATCTGTATTAAAGTGCTTTCCTATATATTTAGCTATTGCATTGGACATACACATTCTTAATTGTTCATTAGATGTATTCTCGTCACAACCATCATATACAGGGACTTTTTCAATAATAGCAAAAGGAACTTCTATTGTTTCTAAGTCCTCTGGTTCTGAAACTTCAATTATTTTAACTTCTTCTATTGGAGGTGTGTTTTGAGAGATACTTGTTAGAAAACTAAAGAAAAATATGATGAATAAAAATGATAATTTCTTCATTTATGTTTTTAAGTTTATAGGATTGGAATTTTTTTTAGACTGCTACTACGCCTTTAATATGAGGATGAGGATTATAATCCACTAAAGTAAAATCTTCAAATTTAAAATCGAAAATATCTTTAATTTCAGGATTAAGAATCATTTTTGGTAGTGGTCTAGGCTCGCGAGACAATTGTAATTCTAATTGTTCAAAATGGTTATTATAAATATGTGCATCTCCAAAAGTATGAATAAACTCACCTGCCTCAAAACCACAAACCTGAGCCATCATCATTGTAAATAAAGCATAAGAGGCAATATTAAAGGGAACACCTAAGAATATATCTGCACTACGTTGGTATAGCTGACAAGATAGTTTGCCTTCAGCTACATAAAACTGAAAAAACGCATGGCAAGGAGGAAGGGCAGCTTTGCCATTACTAACATTTTCACTAAACGATTTTGAAGTGTCAGGTAATACTGAAGGGTTCCATGCAGACACTAGCATTCTTCTGCTATTAGGGTTAGTTTTAAGAGCATGAACGATCTCTTTTATTTGATCTATTTCATCATTATTCCAATTACGCCATTGGTGACCATAAACAGGACCTAAATCACCATTTTCATCAGCCCATTCATTCCAAATACGCACACCGTTTTCGGTTAGATAATTAATATTTGTATCACCTTTTAAAAACCAAAGTAATTCGTAAACAATAGATTTTAAGTGTAATTTTTTTGTGGTAACCATTGGAAACCCTTCACTTAAATCAAAACGCATTTGATACCCAAAAACACTTTTTGTTCCTGTTCCTGTTCTGTCTCCTTTTTGGTTTCCGTGTTCTAATACGTGTTTTACGAGGTCGTGATATTGTTTCATTTCATTATCTTTTTCTAGAAAATAAAAATAGAAAAAAGGGTTGAACATTTATTGAGCAACCCTTTTTTTATATTAAAAGTTATTAACGATTTTATCCTATAATCATCCCAGCGATTGTTGCAGAAATTAATGATGCAATTGTACCACCAATTAAGGCTTTCATACCAAACTGAGATAATGTTTTTCTTTGCCCAGGAGCTAATGATCCAATACCACCAATTTGAATACCTATTGAAGCAAAATTGGCAAATCCACAAAGCATATATGTAGCCATAATTATCGATTTTTCGTAATTAAGATGGATTGAATTTGCAGCATTTTTAAGATCAGCTAATTGTATATAACCTATAAATTCACTTGCAGCTAATTTAATACCTAACAATTGTCCCATTAATGCCATGTCTTCCTTTGCAACGCCAATAAGCCACATTAAAGGTGCAAAAATGTAACCTAAAATAAACTCAAGAGATAATCCATCTTTATATGGAGTGTTATTTGAAATAATTTCATTCAGAGATGTAAAATGCCATTCAATATTTAGAGAAGCAATCGTAAATCCATCAAAACTAGCTATACCTCCTAATATTCCATTTATCATTGCAATAAAAGCCACAAAAACTAATAACATTGCACCAACATTTACAGCAAGTCTTAATCCTTCAGTAGTTCCATTGGCAATAGCATCTAAAATATTAGAACCAATTTTTTCTTGCGATACTTGTACATCAGTATTAATGTTTTCGGTTTGTGGATACAAAATTTTAGAAATCACAATAGCTCCTGGAGCAGCCATAACTGAAGCTGCTAATAAGTGTTTTGCATAAAATAACCTTAACTCTGGGTCATCACCTCCTAAAAAGCCTATATAAGCAGCTAATACTGCACCAGCAACTGTTGCCATACCGCCTATCATTACTAATAGCATTTCAGATTTATTCATTTTTTCCAAATATGCTTTAATCAATAAAGGAGCCTCAGTTTGACCTAAGAAAATATTACCTGCAACACTTAAACTTTCTGCACCAGATATTTTTAAAACTTTGGTTAATGCCCAAGCCATTGCTTTTACTATTTTTTGAATAATACCTAAGTAAAATAATACTGAAGTTAAAGCTGAAAAGAAAATTATTGTTGGTAATACTTGAAAAGCGAAAATGAAACCAAAAGTATCCATGTCTACAACAAGCCCTTCAAATAAGAACTTACTTCCAGCCCTTGTAAAATCAAGGACACTGATGAATAGACTTCCAATAAATTCAAAGATATTTTTAATAAAATCAACTTTTAATACACCTACAGCGATAATTAATTGAAATGCTAAACCAAGACTTACAATTTTCCAATCAATTGCTTTTCTGTTTTTGCTAAATAAAAAGGCAATAAAAATCAAGGTAATCATACCCAAAACTCCTCTCCATAAACTATCTAAAGAAAACCCTTGGCTTGGAATTATTTTGTTGTCGGAACTAGCTGCTGTAGCAGCAGTTTTTACTTTTTTTGGTGTTTTAAACTTATAAGTAATATCTTTTTCTGAAAAAACTAAAGTAGAATCTGTTAATTCAGATATTTTATAACGTTTTATAGAATTAATTGAATCGTTAAAATAGCAAACCAATAAATTGTTTTGGCTTAGGTAGTCGCCTTTTAAACTTTCATTTGCATCATTTAATTTGAATGAAAATTCTCCTTGATTGAATTCTAATTGTTCAAATTGATTTGAAGAGGAATCTGAAATCCACTTTTTTTCTAAATTTTGTGAGGTAATTAAGTTAATTCCAAAAAAAATAGCTGTAAAAGCCAAAAAGAAGTGTTTCATAGGAAAATGTGTTTATCGTTTGGAAATTTCGTCTCTAATTTTGGCTGCTGTTTCGTAGTCTTCATTTGCTACAGCTTCATCTAAGAGGGTATTTAATTCTTGGAGTGTTTTACCTTTATAGCTTTCTTGTAAGCTAGTTTCTATTTCTTCCGCTATCATATCATCAACAAGGATACTATCTTGCTGTTCTTCTTCTTTTTTCGGATTAACTTTTAAATAAATACCTGCTTTATCCAAAATGTTTTTATAGGTAAAAATTGGTGCTTGAAAACGGAGTGCTAAAGCAATAGCGTCACTTGTTCTAGCATCAATTATTTCTTCAATTTTATCACGCTCACAAATTAAACTAGAATAAAATACGCCATCAACTAATTTGTGAATAATAACTTGCTTGACTATAACATCAAATCTGTCTGCAAAATTTTTAAAAAGATCGTGAGTAAGAGGTCGAGGAGGTCTAATTTCTTTTTCTAAAGCAATAGCAATAGATTGTGCTTCAAAAGCTCCAATAACAATAGGGAGTTTTCTGTCGCCATCTACTTCATTTAATATCAGTGCATACGCACCATTTTGCGTTTGACTATAAGAAATTCCTTTTATGTTTAACCTTACTAAACTCATATATTAAAAACGTAAAGAACTGTTTAAATTAGGACTTTACCAAACTGTTAAATACAGATTAAGTAATTTTTTCTAAATCTAAACAGTCCTTTAGCTGTTACAAGTTAATAAATTTATGCGTTTTGCGCTTTAAATTCTTTTAATTTTTCGATGAGTTTAGGTACAACTTCAAAAGCATCGCCAACTACACCATAGTCTGCAGCTTTAAAGAAAGGAGCTTCAGGATCGGTATTAATTACAACTTTTACTTTTGATGCGTTAATACCAGCTAAATGCTGTATAGCTCCAGAGATTCCAATAGCAATATATAAATTAGCAGCTACTGGTTTACCTGTTTGTCCAACGTGTTCGCTATGAGGTCTCCATCCTAAATCTGACACTGGTTTAGAACAAGCAGTTGCAGCTCCAAGAACTGATGCTAACTCTTCAACCATACCCCAATTTTCTGGGCCTTTTAGTCCACGACCAGCAGAAACTACAATCTCAGCATCTGCAATAGATACTGTATTTGTTGCTTTATCAATTGAGTCAACATGAACTCCATTATCTAAAACTGAAGGTGAGAAATCTTCAGCTGACGCACTTCCAGAGTTTTCAACTAATCCAAAAGAATTATTTGAAACGCCTACAATTTTTACATCTGTATCTATAGTTGTAAAATTAAAAGCTTTGTTTGTAAATGCTGTTCTTTTTACTGTAAAAGGAGAAGCACTTGTAGGCGCTTCAACAACATTAGATGCATAACCTGCATGCAAACCTACTGCGAGAAGAGGTGCTAGGTATTTACTATCTGCACTTGAGCTAACCACTACTACTTTTGTGCCTTCTTTTTCTGCAGCCTGTTTAATAACATCTGCATAAGTTTTGGCATTAAAAGTGTCTAAACTTGGGTTGTTTACTTTTAGAACTTTATCTACACCATATTTCCCTAATTCGGAAGTGTCATTTGCATTAATAGTTATTGCAGTTACAGTTGTTCCCATTTGGTTGGCAACAGCTTTTGCATAAGATGCAACTTCTAATGCTATTTTTTTAAAGTTTCCTTTTTCTGATTCTGTATATACTAAAACCGACATGTTTTTCTTTTTGAAGTTAATTAAATCACTTTAGCTTCGTTATGAAGTAAGTTTACTAATTCATCTAAATTATCTGGTGATACCAATTTTACAGCACCTTTAGGCGCAGGCTTTTCAAACTTAACAGTTGTAGTTTCTGTTGTTATTCCATTTGGTTCAACTATAGTAAGAGGCTTTTGGCGAGCCATCATAATACCTCTCATATTTGGAATACGTAAATCACTCTCTTCAACTAAACCTTTTTGACCACCAATAACTAGCGGAAGGGTTGTTGAAACTGTTTCTTTTCCTCCATCAATTTCTCTAACGGCTTTTGCGTTAGTTCCATCAACTTCAAGGCTAATACAATTATTTACAAAGTTAGCATTTGTTAGTCCAGCAATCATACCAGGAACCATTCCTCCATTATAATCAATAGATTCGCGACCAGCAATTACTAAATCATAACTACCATTTTTTATTACATCAGCTAATTGTTTTGCTACAGCAAATCCATCAGTAGCAGTTGTATTTACTCTAATTGCACCATCTGCACCAATTGCTAAAGCTTTACGAAGTGTTGGTTCTGTTTCTGGACCTCCAACATTAACAACATCAACTGTTGCGCCTTGTTTTTCTTTAAACCACATAGCACGAGTTAAACCAAATTCATCATTTGGGTTAATTACAAACTGAACACCATTAGTGTCAAATTTTGTATCGCCATCAGTAAAATTAATTTTTGAAGTCGTATCAGGGACGTGACTAATACATACTAATATTTTCATTTTGAATAGTTTATATGTTTATAATTTCAGCTTTTTTAGTTGTAAATGCTAATAATTTTAATTAAAAAACAGTCTGTAAAGCATGGTAAACTAAAATAGGCTACGAAGTTAATTATTTTATTCTGAATATTTACTATGCATGCATAATAAATTTTAAATTATTCTTTGACGTTTAGTTTTTGTTTTATTGTTATTTTTGCTACTCGATTTAAATTTTACAAATGAAGACAATTCAATTTAGAGAAGCGATATGTGAAGCCATGAGCGAAGAAATGCGCAGAGATGAAAGCATTTATTTAATGGGCGAAGAAGTTGCAGAATATAATGGAGCTTATAAAGCTTCAAAAGGCATGTTAGATGAGTTTGGTCCAAAACGTGTTATAGACACTCCTATTGCAGAGCTTGGTTTTGCAGGTATAGCAATTGGTTCAACAATGACAGGAAATAGACCAATTGTTGAGTATATGACTTTTAACTTCTCTTTAGTTGGGATTGACCAAATTATAAATAATGCAGCCAAAATAAGACAAATGTCTGGCGGACAATTTAAATGTCCTATTGTATTTCGTGGACCAACAGCATCTGCTGGTCAGTTAGCTGCTACACATTCACAAGCTTTTGAGAGTTGGTTTGCTAACACTCCTGGTTTAAAAGTAGTTGTTCCATCAAATCCTTACGATGCAAAGGGATTATTAAAATCTGCAATTCGTGATGACGACCCAGTTATTTTCATGGAAAGTGAGCAAATGTATGGTGATAAAGGTGAAGTGCCAGAAGGAGAATATACGATTCCGTTAGGTGTAGCAGAAATTAAGCGTGAAGGTACAGATGTAACAATAGTATCTTTTGGTAAAATTATAAAAGAAGCCTATAAAGCTGCTGATGAATTAGCAAAAGAAGGTATTTCTTGTGAGATTATTGATTTACGTACAGTAAGACCTTTAGATAAAGAAGCAGTTTTAAAATCGGTTAAAAAAACAAATAGATTGGTAGTTTTAGAAGAAGCATGGCCTTTTGGAAATGTATCTACTGAACTAACTTATATTGTACAGTCAGAAGCTTTTGATTATTTAGATGCTCCTGTTGTTAAAATTAATACAGCAGATACTCCTGCTCCATATTCTCCTGTTTTATTGGAGGAGTGGTTGCCTAATAGTAATGAGGTTGTTAAAGCTGTTAAAAAAGTAATGTATAAATAAATCGCATTTTTTTGCGTTATATAAACTTCATTAGCATAATTGTTGATGAAGTTTTTTTAATTATGAATATAAAACTACTTGTCCCATTTTTTTTCTTCGGAATTATTTCTGTTTTTGCTCAAACAAAAATTAGTGGCCACGTGCTAGATGAGCAAAACGAATCTGTGCCTTATGCAAATGTGTTTTTTAAAGGCTCAACAGAAGGTACTATAACAGACGAAAACGGAAAATTTTATTTAGAATCTCAAAATACTTGGGACACTGTTGTGGTTTCGTTTTTAGGTTATGAAACACTAGAAATTCCTCTTAATAAGAAAGTAAATTACGACTTAAAATTTATTTTAAAAGAAGGTGCTTCACAACTTAAAGAAGTTTTAATTGTTACAGGAAAACAGTCTAAAAAAGAATCTGAAAACCCTGCAATTACTATACTAAAGAAAATTTGGGAACGTAAACATAAAAACGGATTGCGTCAATTTAAGCAGTACGAATATGATAAATACGAAAAAGTAGAGTTTGACCTCAATACAATAGATAGTTCATTAATAAAAAGCAAACTATTTAGAGGTATGGAGTTTGTTTTTGAAGAGGTTGATACATCTAGAATAACAGGAAAAACATATTTACCAATATTTATTAATGAGTCTTCGAGTAAAGTTTATGGAGACAATATTCTTAAAAAAGAAAAGGAAGATTTAAAAGGGAATAAAAATTCGGGTTTTAGTAATAATCAAGTGATTATTGATTTTGTTGACGATTTATATTCAGAGTTTGACATCTACGATAATTACCTTAAGTTTTTTGATAAAAGTTTTGTAAGCCCTTTATCAAAAACAGGAATCAACACCTACAACTATGTGCTTTCTGATAGTGCATTTATTGATAACAAATGGTGTTATAATATTATTTACTATCCAAGACGTAAAAACGAGCTAACGTTTAAAGGCGATTTTTGGGTTAACGACTCTACGTTTGCTATAAAAGAAATAAATCTTCAGGCATCAAAAAGTGCAAATATTAACTGGGTTAAAGAAATATATATAGAGCAAGAGTTTGAGGTATTAAACGATTCGTTGTTTTTAATAAAACGCGATTATATGCTGTCTGATTTTGCGCTAAATAAAAAAGAGCAATCCCGTGGTGTTTATGGAAAACGTACAACTCTTTATGATAAATATGCTTTTGATATCCCGAAGACTGAAAAGTTTTATAATGAAGAAGTTTACAACTATAATGAAGATGCTTATAATAGAGATGATGCATTTTGGGAAGCTAATAGGTTAGAGTCTTTAAATGATGATGAACAAGGCGTGTATAAAATGTTAGATACTCTAAAAACCGTCAAAAAATTTAAACGACTTTATAATTTAGGGAGTATTCTTGCCTCAGGCTATGTTGAGTTTCCAAGTATAAACTTTGATTACGGACCAATATTTTCAACTTTTGGGTTTAACGAAGTAGAAGGGCTGCGTTTACGCACAGGAGGAAGAACTTATTTTGGACCAAATGATTTATGGCGTTTAGAAGGTTTTTTAGCTTATGGTTTTAGAGACGATAAATTTAAATATGGTATTTCTGGAAAATGGTTGGTCGATAAGAAAAACCGATTCATAATATCTGGAGGAAACAGGCGAGATGTTGAGCAAATAGGCGCAAGTTTAACAAATTCGACAGATGTGTTAGGTAGAAGTTTGGCATCATCTGCAGTAATTGGTACAGGACCTAATGATAAATTAACAAATATTAATTTAACTACATTGGCTTTAGAAATTGAGCCAGCCAAAAATTTAATATTCCGTTTAAGTGGGAGTTACAGAACTTTGGAATCTGCATCTGATACTTTTAGCTTAGACTATTTTACCGATGCTACACAAACAACAACCGAATCGGAAATAAAACAGTACGAAACTGCATTTTCAATTTCATATTTTCCAAAACGAAAAATGACAGGTTTTGGTGTTGAGCGTCGTAACGCAAATGATGGTTATGCAAGTTTATTTGCACAAGTAACTCGAGGTGAAAAAGGGTTTTTAAATAGTGATTTTGATTATACAAAATTGCAATTTTCTTATATTCAACCTTGGCAAGTTGGAGGATTTGGTCGCTTAACCACTACTTTTGAAGCAGGTAAAACAATTGGCGAAGTTCCTTTAGGTTTGTTAAGTGTTGTACCAGGAAATCAATCTTACTTTTCAATATATAATTCTTTTTCTCAACTCGATTTTTATGAGTTTGTAACAGATACTTATACTTCATTACATTTAGAGCATAATTTTAATGGACGTTTCTTTTCTCGAATTCCGTTTTTACGCAAGTATAATCTTAGGGAAATTGTAGGTATTAGAGGTGTTTGGGGAGAAGTGTCTCAAGCAAATAGAGATTTAAATGCTTCAGGATTAATTTATGTAGCACCTACCAATAAAGTGTATTATGAATACAGTTTTGGAGTTGGTAATATCTTTAAGGTTTTTAGAATTGACTTTAATTTTAGAGGGAATTATTTAGATAATCCAGATGCACGTAAGTTTGGTGTTACTGGAAGTTTTGGGTTCTATTTTTAGATTTTCATACTTAATTATCAAGTTTTAAAATCATTTTTTTAATTAAAGAAATTTGACCTAAATGATAATAGCTATGCTCAATCATACCTTCAATATTTCTACGATAGCTTCCATATTTCTTATCTACAAAATTATTTTCTAGTTTTTCATTAGGCATTAGTTCTATATGACTTGCAAATTTTTCTGCATTTGATAATAAGTCATTCAATAATTCATTCCATTCTTCTTCAGATTTAATATCAGGAAAGTCAAAACTATATTTATCTCTAATGTCTAAATTTCTACCTTCAAAAACCTGTAGTACACCAGCAACATAATAATTTATGTGATAGGTTAATGCCAAAATACTATTAAGGGAGCCAATTTTAGTAATTGCTTGCTTCCAATTTAATCCAGATAATTGATCCTTATAGTTTGTGTTCGCAATCCAAGTTCCGTTTAAAAAAACCTCTCTAAAGCGATTTGCTAATTGATTTGATGTTTCCATTTTGTTGTAAAGAATTACAATAGAATGTAAGATCGATTTTATTTATTAAAAAGTCAAGAAATATTTTATTGATAAACTCAAACATTGCTGTATCTTTGCAGCCCTTAAAAATTTAGAATGACAATAAAAGGAAAAACAACTTTTGATGTATTAATTGAAATACCAAAAGGAAGCAGAAATAAATATGAATACGATTTCGAATTGAAAAAAATTCGATTTGATAGATTGTTGTTTTCATCAATGATGTATCCAGCAGATTATGGTTTTATACCAGAAACTTTAGCTTTAGATGGAGATCCATTAGACGTGCTAGTATTAGGTACTGAGCCAACATTTCCAATGTGTGTAGTAGAAGTGAAGCCAATAGGTGTGTTTCATATGGCTGATGAAAAAGGAAATGACGAAAAGGTTATTTGTGTTCCTGTATCAGACCCAATTTGGAATAGTTTAAACGATTTATCTGATGTAAATCCTCATCAAATTAAAGAAATTGAACACTTTTTTCAAGTATACAAAGATTTAGAAAAAAAGAAAGTAGACGTTGAAGGTTGGGGAGATGCCCAAGAAGCTTATGAAATTGTAAATAAATGTATAGATCGTTATGAAAATAGCGAGCATAAAACCAATGGAGACTTCACTATTTAAATAATTAATAGTTGCAATATTCTAAACCCTTCTACAATAAAGTGGAAGGGTTTTTTAATTCTTGCAGATTTTACTACTTTTGCCTTCGTTAAAAACTAATCTAACTAAAAAAACAATATGGAATCAATGATGATTTATATGCCAATAGCAATGGCACTTTTAGGACTGGCTTACATGCTTGTAAAAAAGTCTTGGGTAATGAAACAAGATGCTGGAGATGGTAAAATGAAAGAAATTTCAGATTACATCTACGAAGGTGCTTTAGCATTCTTAAATGCAGAGTACAGACTTTTAGCTGTGTTTGTGCTTATAGTAAGTATCGCTTTAACAGCAGTTTCTTTTATAGTACCAACTACACATTGGCTAATTGTAATTGCTTTTATTTTTGGAGCTGTTTTTTCTGCATTTGCAGGAAACATTGGAATGAAAATAGCAACCAAAACAAATGTAAGAACTACGCAAGCGGCTCGTACAAGTTTACCTAATGCACTTAAAATATCTTTTGGTGGTGGTACAGTAATGGGTCTTGGAGTTGCTGGTTTAGCAGTTTTAGGTTTAACAGCATTTTTCATTATTTTCTTTCATGTATTTATGGGAGGTGTTTGGACAAACACTATGGATATGACAATTGTGTTAGAAACATTAGCTGGCTTTTCTTTAGGTGCTGAATCTATTGCTTTATTTGCTCGTGTTGGTGGAGGTATTTATACTAAAGCTGCCGATGTAGGAGCAGATTTAGTTGGAAAAGTGGAAGCTGGAATTCCAGAAGATGATCCTCGTAATCCTGCTACAATTGCAGATAACGTTGGTGATAATGTAGGTGATGTTGCAGGTATGGGAGCCGATTTATTTGGGTCTTATGTTGCTACTGTATTAGCAGCAATGGTTCTTGGTAACTATGTTATAAAAGATATGGGTGGAAATATTGGTGAAGCCTTTGGAGGTATAGGTCCAATATTATTACCTATGGCAATTGCTGGAGCAGGAATTATTATTTCTGTAATAGGTACAATGCTAGTAAAAATTAAAAATAACGACGCTAAAGAAGCACAAGTTATGGGAGCTTTAAACCTAGGTAACTGGGTGTCTATTGCTTTGGTGGCTGTGTCGTGTTTTGCTTTAGTAACTTGGATGTTACCAGAAACTATGCAAATGAATTTCTTTGGAGAAGGCTTGCAAGATATTTCTTCTATGCGAGTATTTTATGCTACGTTAGTTGGTTTATTTGTAGGAGCTGTGATTTCTTCAGTAACTGAATATTATACAGGATTAGGTAAAAGCCCAATCTTAAAAATTGTTCAACAATCAAGCACAGGAGCAGGAACAAATATTATTGCTGGTTTAGCAACAGGTATGATTTCTACATTCCCTTCAGTATTATTATTTGCTGGAGCAATTTGGGCATCTTATGCATTTGCAGGATTCTATGGTGTAGCATTAGCAGCTTCTGCTATGATGGCTACAACTGCTATGCAATTAGCTATTGATGCTTTCGGACCAATTTCTGATAATGCAGGTGGTATTGCCGAAATGAGTGAGCAAGAACCAATTGTAAGAGAGCGTACAGATATATTAGATTCAGTTGGTAATACAACTGCTGCAACAGGAAAAGGTTTTGCTATTGCTTCTGCAGCATTAACTTCGTTAGCACTTTTTGCTGCTTATGTTACGTTTACTGGAATTGACGGGATTAACATTTTTAAAGCGCCAGTTTTAGCAATGTTATTTGTTGGTGGAATGGTACCAGTAGTATTCTCTGCATTAGCTATGAATGCTGTAGGTAAGGCTGCTATGCAAATGGTAAATGAAGTACGTCGTCAGTTTAGAGAAATTCCTGGAATAATGGAAGGTACAGGAAAACCACAATACGATAAGTGTGTGGCTATCTCTACAAAAGCATCTTTAAAAGAAATGATGTTGCCTGGAATATTAACTATTGGTTTTCCATTGGTAATTGCTTTTGTTCCGATGATTTTTGGAATGGATTCTCTTGCCATAGCTGAAATGTTAGGTGGTTATATGGCTGGTGTAACAGTAAGTGGAGTGCTTTGGGCGATCTTCCAAAACAATGCTGGTGGAGCTTGGGATAACGCTAAAAAATCGTTTGAAGCTGGTGTGATGATTAATGGTGAAATGACTTATAAAGGTTCTGATGCTCATAAAGCAGCTGTAACTGGTGATACGGTTGGAGATCCATTTAAAGATACTTCTGGCCCATCAATGAATATTTTAATCAAACTAACATGTTTAATTGGTTTAGTAATTGCTCCAATTTTAGGAGGTCACACAGTTGAAACTGCTGTAACAGATACTATGATGAAACATGAAATTTCTAAAGAGATTAAAGTTGAAATGGAATCTGCTGATGCTGATAATGCTAGAGCTGTTATAACTGCATCTTATACTGAAGATGGTAAAACTATAACTGAAGAGCAAGTTGTTGAAGGTACTTTAGAAGAAGTAAAAGCTAAAATAACTGAATTAAAAAATAAAGAAAACAATTAGTTTTCTTAACAGATAAAAAAGAAAAAACCACATCTATTGATGTGGTTTTTTTATGCTTTTTATTTAAATATGAGATTAAAACAATCCGTTTATCTCTGCGTCAATCTTATTAATAATACTTCCTAAATCTTCAGGGTTGGCTACAAAATCTAGATTATCTACATCAATAATAAGTAAGTTGCCTTTATCATATTTAGTAATCCAAGCTTCATAACGTTCATTTAATCTACTTAAGTAGTCAATACTTATTGAGTTTTCGTAATCGCGACCACGTTTATGAATTTGTGACACTAAATTTGGGATAGAGCTGCGCAAATAAATTAGTAAATCAGGCCCTTTAACAAATGATTCCATTAAATCGAAAAGTGAACGATAATTTTCATAATCGCGATTTGTCATCAAACCCATGGCATGAAGATTTGGCGCAAAAATATGAGCGTCTTCATAAATGGTTCTGTCTTGAATAATATCTTTACCGCTTTGACGAATTTGCGAAACCTGTCTGAATCTGCTATTAAGGAAATAAACCTGTAAATTAAAACTCCAGCGTTCCATCTGATTATAAAAATCATCTAAATATGGATTATCTACAACATCCTCTAATTGAGGTTCCCATTTGTAGTGTTTTGCGAGTAATTTTGTTAGCGTGGTTTTACCTGCGCCAATGTTTCCTGCTATAGCAACATGCATAGTTCTAGTTGATTTTTAATTGGTACTGATGTAATTTTACAGAATCGTAAATATACAAGGTTTCATTGGTTAGTAAAAACTGATTTATTAACAATTCCTTTATTTTAATTGGAATGAGTTTTTGTGAATTTTTGGCTAAAAAAAAGAGTTTATTGTTATTTTTTAAAATCACATTTCCATTATTTTCTGTTAAGGCTGTGAAGCCATCATTGTTTAGTTTAGATACTAAACTTCCAAAATAATTAAAAGTATACAAATGCTTTTCTGTTAGCAGCCAGCAATAATTATAATTGCTTCTCATATCTAATACATTAGACTCAACAGGCAACGTATTAGCTCTTATAGTATTGTTTTTATAATCATAAAGCTCTAATTGTTGCAAGTCTGTATTAAAGGCCCAAAGTGTAGTGTCATATCCAGTAGATATGTGTGATACATTTTTATATGGTTGAACTGTATTAAAATCTATTTTATATATTTCTGCTAATCTGTTATCTAGAATTATAGCTGTATTAAAGTTCTTGTAAAACAGATTTATCTTAAGTGTGTTAAAAGCATTTGCAGAAGATATATTACCAAGTTGAACATTACTATAAGTTAATATTTTATTTTCTTCTGTTTTGCTTAATGCATTTCCTTTCACAGCATATATAATTCCAAAATTATCTATACCTATTATAGATTGAGTATCTATATCTATGGTTTTTATAAAAGCTGCCTCAATAAGTTCTTGCGAACTCATCGAAGATGAAATGAAGAGAAGTATGTATAAGAAGTATTTCATACAGATTTGAAAATTACAAAAATTGAATCACTTAATTATTGAGTACTAATAAAATTAAACAAGAAACTTTAAGATTATTTTAACTTTTTAAAACTTAACTAATTAAGGTTTTATAAGTCTAATGCTAGGTAAAACTTTATTTTTATCACTTAAACCAAGACTATTTAAATATGAAATCAATTTCTATTAAATTCTGTATTGCCCTTTTAGTACTATCAAGTAACTTTTTAAATGCTCAAGATTTTCAAGGCAAAGCCTATTACCAATCGAAAACAACTATCGATATGGACAACTTTGGTGGAAATCAAATGAGCGAAGAGCAAAAAAAGACGATTGCCGAGCGAATGAAGAGTATGTTTGAGAAAACTTATATACTAACATTTAATAGAACTGAGTCTAGTTATAAAGAAGAGGAAAAATTAGACACTCCAGGACAAGGTGGTGGTTTTAGAATGATGATGGGTAATTTTACAGGTGGAGCTCAATATAAAAATGTAAAAAGCTCTCAAATGCTGCAAGAGCAAGAGTTCTTTGGAAAACAATTTTTAGTAAAAGACTCATTACCTAAACTCGATTGGAAAATGGAAGGGGAAACAAAGCAAATTGGTCAATACACTTGTTTTAAGGCAACAGCTGTTAAAAAAGTTGATGAGATGGATTTTACTAATATGAGAAGACGTAACAGAGATAATGATGAAAAGAAAGATGGAGATAAAGCTAAAGACTCAACAAAAACAGAAGTTTCAGACAATCCAATGGATGATATTGAAATACCAAAAGAAATTATAGTTACGGCTTGGTATACACCACAAATACCAGTTAATCAAGGCCCAGGAGAGTATTGGGGACTACCAGGATTAATACTTGAAGTATCGTCTGGACGAACTACAATTTTATGTTCTAAAATTGTAATCAATCCCGAAGAAAAAGAAGAAATTAAAGTGCCTTCTAAAGGAAAAGAAGTAACTCAAAAAGAATATAGCGACATCATGAAAAAGAAAATTGAAGAAATGCAAGAAATGTATGGTGGTCGAGGTAGAGGTAACTTTAGAAGAAACTAAGATCAATCAAAAAACATGAAAAAACTAACTATCCTAATGCTACTTTTAGTAGCAAGCCAATCTTTTGCTCAAATTAAATTAGAAGGTGTTGTAAAAGACAGTATTGGCAATCCTCTAGAGCTAGCCAATGTTATTGCTATAAATCAAGAATCAAAAACATTAGAGTCATATGCTATAACAAACGACCAAGGACGTTTTAAGCTTGCTTTAGGTAAAAACTCAACTTATAAAGTTCAAGTAAGTTATATAGGTATGAAAACGTTTGAAGAAACTATTTCAACCAAAGAAACAGATATTGATAAAAGTTTCACTTTAAAGGCAGACAATTCGTTAGACGAAATAACTCTCACTTATGAAATGCCAGTTACAATTAGCGGAGATACAATTGTTTATAATGCTGATTCTTTTAAAAACGGAAGTGAACGTAAGCTAGAAGATGTGCTAAAAAAGTTGCCAGGAGTTGAAGTAAATTCAGATGGTGAAATAGAAATTGAAGGGAAAAAGGTGACAAAAGTAATGGTTGATGGTAAAGATTTTTTTGATGGAGACTCAAAACTAGCAACTAAAAACATACCTTCTAATGCAGTTGATAAAGTTCAGGTTTTAAAAAATTATGCCGAAGTTGGGCAGTTAAGTGGTGTAACCAACAACCAAGATAATATAGCAATAAACATTAAGCTAAAAGAAGGAAAAAAGAATTTTTGGTTTGGTAATATTACTGCAGGCGGAGGTACAGCAGACGACAAAGCCTTGTATTTAGCACAACCAAAATTATTTTATTATAGTCCTAAATATAGTATCAATTTTATAGGTGATCTTAATAACATTGGAGAGATAGCTTTTACACGTAGAGATTATTTTAATTTTACTGGCGGATTTAGAGCACCAAGCTCTCAAAGTGGGACCAATATAAGTCTAGGTAATAATGACCTTGGGTTTTTGTCACTACAAAATAACAGAGCTAAAGATATCAATACTAAATTTGGAGCAGCCAATTTTAGTTATTCCCCTAAAAAGACATTAGATATTAGTGGGTTTGCAATTTTTTCAAGTAGCAAAACCGAATTGCAAGAAAACAGTTCAGTCCAATACACAGATGAAAGTCTTAATATTCCAGACGAAGACACCCAAAGCAATGCAATACAACGAAGCAATTTAGGGATGTTAAAATTTAGTACCAAGTACAAGCCTAATACAAATAATCAATTAGACTATGACGTTTTAGGACGTATGTCTAAAGAGTCGCAAGACCAAGATTACCTGTCATCAGTTATTGGGAACATAAACCAGTTTGAGGAGTCAACGCCTTTTAGTATCAATCAAAATTTAAATTATTATTATACACTAAACGAGAAAAATATCTTTGCTTTTTCTGCACAGCATTTAATACAAGATGAAGATCCTTTTTATAATGCTTTTATTGAAGAAAACACCAATTATGATGATACTGGAGATGCATTAGGATTGGACGATATGCAAGTTGGTTATGATATTGCACAAAACAAGCGTGTAAAATCAAATCAAGTTGATGCTAAACTTGATTATTGGAATGTACTAAATCAAAAAAGCAACATCAATTTTACTATAGGAACTATTTACAGTAACCAAAAATTTAATTCCGAAATTTTTCAATTTTTAGATAATGGTTCAACGTTTAATCCAACACCAACTATCAATGACGGACTAGATACTAATGACACCAATTATACATTTTCAGATGTATATTTAGGCGCACATTATCAATTTAAAACAGGAATTTTCACTTTCACACCTGGAGTTTCTGCACATGCATATAGTGCAAAAAACACACAGTTCGGATTAGAGTATACAGATAATTTTTTCAGGTTATTACCAGACTTTAATACAAGAATTCAATTAAAAAATAGTGAACAGATTATTTTTAATTACCGAATGCAAACACAATTTACCGATGTCAATCAGTTAGCTAGAGGATTGGTATTAAACAATTATAACTCTATCTTCTCTGGAAATCAAGAATTACAAAGCGCCTTATCTCACAATCTTAACCTTTCTTATTTTAGTTTTAATATGTTTAATTACACAAACGTGTTTGCAAACATTAACTATAATAAGAGTATCGATAATATTAGAACAGCATCTACATTTCCTCCAGGTAGCGTAGTGAGAGTGAGTTCTCCTTTTAATTCCGATTTCGCAGATGAGAATTTAAGCATTAATGGACGTTTTCAGCGTAATTTTGGGAAGATAAGAGGAACATTAAATGGTAATTTTAATTACTCAAAATTCAATCAGTTTATCAACGCACAACGTTCAGTAAACGAAAATTATTCACAAACGTATCGTGCAGGCATAAGTACAAACTTTAAAACAGCACCAAATATCGATTTAGGATATCGTTACGTTATACAAGATAACGATCAAGGCAGCAGTCGTACAAAGTTCTATACTCAGGCGCCATCAATCAGTTTTGATGCTTATATTTTAAAAATGTTCACATTCAAAACTGAATATTCATACAACAAGTTTAGCAATCAAGACAGAACATTAAATAGTTTCGAATTTTGGGATGCATCATTATCATACAGAAAAGATAAAGACGCAAAATTTGAATACGAAATTAAAGCCACAAACTTATTAGATACAAAATCACAAAATCAAAGTACAAATAGCAACATATCTGTTAGCGCAACCGAGTATTATATTCAACCACGTTTCTTAACGTTTAGGTTGCGTTATGAGTTATAAACATTTAGGCGTTCAGTTTTTACAAAAAACTGCAGGCTTTCGCAACTCGCTTTTTCTATAAAAAGAGCTCAAACAAATTGCTCAATCCTTAACGCAAAAAAATAAAACGACTGTTAATTTTAACAGTCGTTTTATTTCAAAATATTGTATTTTGCTTCACCTAATTCACTACTTAAAAATTGTTAGATAAATGAAAAAAACAATCAAATTAACGCTTGCAATAGCAATGCTATTTTCAATTCAAAATCAAGCACAAAGCACAGACGAAGTTGTAAATAGTATAGTAAAAGAAGCAACAGAAAACTCACAACTAGAGCGTTTAGCTCACGAACTTTTAGATGGTATAGGCCCACGATTAGTAGGAACACCTCAAATGAAACAAGCTAATGATTGGGCAGTTGCACAATACGCTAAATGGGGAATTTCAGCAAAAAATGAACAATGGGGAGAATGGAAAGCTTGGGAGCGAGGTATTACACATATAGATATGGTGTACCCAAGAGTGCAATCTTTAGATGGTATGCAATTAGCTTGGAATCCAAGCACAGGACCAAAAGGGGTTACAGCAGAGGTAATAGTTATGCCTACTTTTAGTGGTCCAGACGATTTTAAAAACTGGGTAAAATCAGTAAAAGGTAAATTTGTAATGGTGTCTGAATATCAAATTACAGGACGTCCTGATTATAACTGGGAAGAGTTTGCAACTGAAGAATCTTTTGCGAAAATGAAGAAAGATCGTGATTCTCTTTCAGGATTATTTAGAGATAATTTAAAACGTACAGGATATAGTAATTGGAGAGGTTCAGGATTTAGTGAAGAAGGTATAGCAATGTTAGAAAACTCTGGAGCAGCAGGTATTATATCTTCTTATTGGTCTAAAGCATTTGGGTCTAACAAAATTTTTAGTGCATCTACAAAAAAAATACCTACTATAGATTTAGAGTTAGAAGATTACACAATGTTATATAGACTTGCTGAATATGGAAGTAAACCAGTAATTAAAGTAGTTGCCGAGTCTAAAGATTTAGGAGTTGCACCAACATTTAACACAATTGCTGAAATAAAAGGAAGTGAAAAACCTGAAGAATATGTTATTTTATCTGCACATTTAGATTCTTGGGATGGTGGAACAGGAGCAACAGATAATGGAACAGGAACATTAGTAATGATGGAAGCTATGCGTATTCTAAAGCTAGTATATCCAAATCCAAAGCGTACAATTATAGTAGGACATTGGGGAAGTGAAGAACAAGGCTTAAATGGCTCAAGAGCTTTTGTTGAAGACCACCCAGAAATCATTCAAAATATTCAAGCTCTATTTAATCAAGATAATGGTACAGGACGAGTTGTAGATTTATCAGGTGCAGGATTTTTACATTCTTATGAGTATTTAACGCGTTGGTTAGAAGCAGTGCCAAATGATATTTCAAAACATATTAAAACAGAGTTTCCAGGTTCTCCAAGTTCTGGAGGTTCAGATAACGCATCGTTTGTAGCAGCAGGTGCACCAGCGTTTAATTTAAGTTCATTAAGTTGGTCGTATTGGAATTATACTTGGCATACAAACAGAGATACTTATGATAAAATAGTATTTGATGATGTTAGAAGCAATGCTATTTTAACAGCTATTTTAGTGTATATGGCTTGTGAAGATGATAATAAAACATCAAACGAAAAAAGCGTATTACCTATTAGTAGAAGAACAGGTGAACAGCAAAATTGGCCTACACCTCGTTCTCCAGAGCGTAAAGGTGGAACAAACTAAAAATAAAAAGCCTCAACTTTACGTTGAGGCTTTTTTTATTCTACAGATATAAATATTATATTCCAAATGCAGTTTTCACTTTATCTACATAGTCTAACTTTTCCCAAGTAAATAATTCCACTTCTAAAGTGACATCACCACCATTAGGTTGGCTAAATGTCTTTGTAACTGTTTCAGGTTGTCTTCCCATATGACCATAAGCTGCAGTCTCACTGTAAATAGGGTTACGTAGTTTTAAACGATCTTCAATAGCAGCTGGTCTCATATCAAATATTTCAGCAACTTTATCAGCAATTTCTCCATCTGTTAAATTAAAAGGACAAGTTCCGTATGTCTCAACAAAAATAGATGTTGGTTTTACAACACCAATAGCATAAGAAACTTGAACCAAAACTTCATCACATAATCCAGCAGCTACTAAATTCTTAGCAATATGACGAGTAGCATATGCAGCACTTCTATCAACTTTACTTGGATCTTTTCCAGAAAAAGCTCCTCCACCATGAGCGCCTTTACCACCATAAGTGTCTACAATAATTTTACGTCCTGTTAATCCTGTATCTCCATGAGGTCCACCAATAACAAATTTTCCTGTTGGGTTAATGTGATAAGTAATGTCATCATTAAATAACACTTGAATATGTTCTGGTAATGTAGCTTTAACTCTTGGTATTAAAATATCAACAATATCTTTTCTGATTTTTGCAAGCATAGCTTCATCATTATCAAAATCGTCATGTTGTGTAGATACTACAATAGCATCTATTCGTTGAGGTACATTATCATCACTATACTCAATAGTAACTTGGCTTTTTGAATCTGGACGTAAATAAGTAATATCTTTATTTTCTCTTCTTAAAGCTGCTAGTTCAATTAAAATTCTGTGAGATAAATCCAAAGCTAATGGCATTAAATTTTCAGTCTCACGAGTTGCATAACCAAACATCATTCCTTGGTCACCAGCACCTTGTTCTTCTTTACTAGCTCTATCAACTCCACGATTTATATCTTCAGATTGTTCATGTATAGCAGAAAACACACCACATGAATTACCATCAAACATATATTCGCTTTTTGTATATCCAATTTTGTTTATAGTATCTCGTGCAATTTTTTGAACATCTAAATATGTGTTCGATTTTACTTCTCCAGCAAGTACAACTTGACCAGTAGTTACAAGAGTTTCGCACGCTACTTTTGAATCTTTGTCAAAAGCTAAAAAATTATCAATTAGAGCATCGCTAATTTGGTCTGCTACTTTATCTGGATGTCCTTCAGATACACTTTCTGATGTAAATAAATACGCCATAGTTTTAATTTATAGTATGTTATGGAAGATTTGACGTTAAGCGTCGAAGGTAGTTTGCACTGCCTTTAGCATTTTTTATTGAGGTTGCAATCAGTCAAATCTTTCCTCTTAATTTTTCTTCGGCAAAAGTAAAAAAATAAAATGGATGACAAATTATTTTTATTTTTTATTCAAAAAAGTTTGGATATTAAATTTTTATGAGGCAATATTTGTATTCACAAAGTTCAAAAACTTACTGAAATGTTATCAAGAAAGGTGGAGGGATTAGACCCGCTGAAGCCTTAGCAACCCTTTAGAAATAGAGAAGGTGCTACATTCTACTTAATTACTAATTCATTTATTAGTAATTGGATAGATAACAAAATGACACTGCTTCTTGTAGTGTTTAATTTTCTTTTTAACATTTTTCTATTAGGTACGTCATAACTTGACGCATTTGACTTTTGTTTTAATCATTTATTAACTCAAAAAAATTAGAAAAATGAGTGCAACAAAAATTATTCATTCAATTCCAAGTGATCCTCTCACTGGCGCAATTTCGGTACCTGTGTACCAAACATCAACATTTATTCAGGAAGCTCCTGGAGTTAACAAAGGCTTCGATTATGCAAGAAGTAACAATCCAACACGTAAAGTTTTAGAAGACGTAGTCGCACAATTAGAAGGTGGCCATTCAGGTTTTGCTTTTGCAACTGGGTTAGCAGCTATCGATGCTGTTTTAAAGTTATTATCCGCAGGAGATGAGATCATTGCGGTCGATGATATTTATGGAGGAGCCTATCGTTTATTTACTCATGTTTACGAAAAATTTGGCGTTAAAGTACATTATGTAGATACTACTGATGCAGAAAATGTAGCTAATAAAATTAGTAGTAAAACAAAATTAGTATGGATTGAATCACCAACAAATCCAACGCTTAAAGTTTCAGATATTCAAACCATTGCCATTATCGCAAAAAGTGTTGGAGCACTTTTAGTAGTAGATAATACATTTGCGAGCCCTATTGCGCAACAACCTATTTCTTTAGGTGCAGATATCATTATTCATAGTGGTACAAAATATATTGGTGGTCATTCAGATTTGGTTGCAGGTTTGGTAGTTACTAAAACACAAGCATTGTCTGAAAAACTAAAATTTATTCAGAATGCTTCAGGAGGAATTCTTGGTCCTTGGGATTGCTTTTTAACTATTCGAGGAATTGAAACTTTAGATATTAGATTCAAAAAGCAATGCGAAAATGCTTTTGCTGTTGCTGCATTTTTAGTAAATCATGATGCAGTAGAAGATGTGTGTTTTCCAGGATTAGTAAGTCATAAAAACCACAACATTGCTAAACGCCAACAAAATGGCTTGTTTGGAGGCATTGTGTCTTTTACGCTGAAGGAAGACACCCAAGAAGCAGCAAATCAATTTGTAACTAATACAAGCTGTTTTAAATTAGCAGAAAGCCTTGGAGGTGTAAAAAGCTTACTTTGTCATCCACCACAAATGACACATGCATCAATTCCTCGTGAGAAACGTTTGAAATCTGGAATTAAAGACTCACTAATACGTTTGTCTTGTGGAATTGAAAATTCACAAGATTTAATTAATGATTTAAATCAAGCGTTTACTGCAATTAATAAACATAAAGAAATAAGCCATGTCAAACAGTAAGACTTTAAATATTATCATTTTCGGAATTGGTAATGTTGGAAGTACTTTGATTCATCAAATAAATCTGGCTAAACCAAAATTACAAGCGCAACAGAATTTAATTATTAATATTCCTGTAGTCACAAACTCCAAATTGGCTTTTTTTAATGAATTTGGAATTTCTAATACTTGGGAATGTGATTTTGATACTTTTTCTGTACCATATAAAATTGAAGAAATAATAGCTTTTGTTAATAAGTACGATCTTAAAAATCTAGTAGCTATTGATGCAACTGCTAGTAAAGATTTTGTGGAAAATTATATACCATTAATTCAAAATGGTTTTCATATTATTTCAGCTAATAAAGTTGCCAATACTTTAAGTTATGAGTTTTATAACCAGTTACGATTAACTTTAAAAAAGTGCAACAAGTCTTTTCTTTACGAAACTAATGTTGGTGCAGGTTTGCCAATTATTGAAACCGTTAAAAGATTATATGATTCTGGTGAGCAAATTCAAAAAATTAGAGGTGTCTTTTCAGGTTCGTTAAGTTATATATTTAATGAATTTTCCTCTAATGATGTGCCATTTTCTAAAGTGTTAAACCAAGCTACAACTATAGGTTTAACCGAACCTGATGCTCGTGAAGATTTATCAGGAAATGATGTAGCAAGAAAGTTATTGATATTAGCTCGAGAACTGAATTTAAAAGCTGAAATAAATGATGTTTCAATCGAGTCTTTAGTACCAAAACAACTTAACGGAAAAACAACATTACATCAGTTTAAAACAAGAAGTAAAGAATTTGACGCACCATTTTTAGAGATAAAAAATAAACAAAAAAAAGGCGATGTGCTGCGATATGTTGGTGAGTTGAATGTAGAGAAAAACACTTTAGAAGTTAAGTTGGTTTCCGAAGATAAAAACTCTTCTATAGGTCAATTAAAAGGTGCCAATTCAGTATTTGAAATTTATTCAGATTCTTATCAAGAATCGCCATTGGTTATTCAAGGTGCTGGAGCAGGAAAAGACGTTACGGCAAGAGGATTGTTTTCAGATATTATTAAACTGTCAAATAGCTTAAATTAATAATTGTCTGTTCGAGCGCAGTCGAGAACTATGTTTAATAAAGAAAATATTATGAGTGATATAAAGTTAGAAATACAAAAAAGAATTCTCGTTCTCGATGGAGCAATGGGAACCATGCTGCAACGTTATAAATTCACTGAAGAAGATTATCGTGGCGAACGTTTTAAAGATTATCCAACATCGTTAAAAGGCAATAACGATTTGTTATCACTTACGCAGCCTAAAGCCATTGCAGAGGTGCATCGCTTGTATTTTGAAGCTGGTGCAGATATAGTTGAAACGAATACTTTTTCTGGTACAACCATAGGTATGGCTGATTATAACATGGAAGATTTAGTGTATGAACTTAATTATGAATCGGCTAAAATAGCTAAGCAAGTTGCAGATGAGTTCACACAAAAAAATCCAAGCCAACCTCGTTTTGTTGCAGGAAGTATTGGGCCAACAAATAGAACTGCGAGCTTATCACCAGATGTTAACAGACCAGAATATCGTGCTATAACTTTTGATGATTTAAGAGTTGCATACAAACAGCAAGTTGAAGCTTTAATAGATGGAGGAGTAGATGTACTTTTAGTAGAAACTATTTTCGATACACTTAATGCAAAAGCTTGCTTGTTCGCCATTGAAGAAGTAAAAGAGGAGCGAAACATCGATATCCCAATAATGGTTTCTGGAACAATAACTGATGCTTCAGGCAGAACTTTGTCTGGGCAAACAGTAGAAGCATTTTTAGCATCTATTTCTCATATTCCTTTATTAAGTGTTGGCTTTAATTGCGCTCTAGGAGCCGAACAGTTAAAACCGTATTTACAACGCTTATCTAATGAAACGGAATTTTATACATCAGCACATCCAAATGCAGGATTGCCAAATGCTTTTGGTGAGTACGATCAGTCTCCTAAACAAATGCAAGCTTTTATTGAAGAGTATTTACAAGATGGATTAATTAATATTATTGGTGGTTGTTGTGGCACAAATCCAGAACATATTAAAGCCATTGCTGAAGTTGCAAAAAAATAT
Organism: Aquaticitalea lipolytica; assembly: GCF_014641635.1. GTDB lineage: Bacteria > Bacteroidota > Bacteroidia > Flavobacteriales > Flavobacteriaceae > Aquaticitalea > Aquaticitalea lipolytica. The sequence goes on from NZ_BMIC01000007.1 coordinate 41,184, forward strand.
AAACCTAGAAATATTGTCTGTTCTAGCGCAGTCGAGAACTAAACTATAAAATGAATAAACAAAACAAATATTTAACCTTATCAGGTTTAGAGCCTTTAGTAGTAACTCCTGAAAGCAATTTCATTAATGTTGGCGAACGTACCAATGTTACAGGTTCTCGTAAGTTTTTAAGATTAATTAAGGAAGAAAATTATAACGAAGCATTAGAAGTTGCCAGACACCAAGTAGATGGTGGAGCACAAATTCTTGATGTTAATATGGATGAAGGCATGCTCGATGGCGTTTATGCTATGACTAAGTTTCTTAATTTAATTGCATCAGAGCCAGATATTTCTCGAATTCCTATTATGATAGATAGCTCTAAATGGGAAATTATTGAGGCTGGTTTAAAAGTAGTTCAAGGTAAATCGGTAGTAAATTCTATAAGTTTAAAAGAAGGTGAAGAGGCTTTTATTCATCATGCAAAATTAGTAAAGCGCTATGGTGCAGCTGTTATTGTTATGGCATTTGATGAAAACGGACAAGCTGATACTTATGAGCGAAGAATAGAGATTTGTAAACGATCTTATGACATTTTAGTAGATAAAGTAAAATTCCAACCTCAAGATATTATTTTCGATCCTAATATTTTCCCTGTAGCAACAGGAATGGAAGAGCATCGAAAAAACGCATTAGATTTTTTTAATGCTACAAAATGGATTCGTGAAAATTTACCTTATGCAAATGTGTCTGGTGGTGTGAGTAATGTGTCATTTTCGTTTAGAGGAAATGATACTGTACGCGAAGCAATGCATGCCTCGTTTCTATATCATGCTATTCAGCATGGAATGAATTTAGGTATTGTAAATCCTGCTATGTTAGAAGTGTATGATGAAATTAATCCTGAACTTTTAGAGCTTGTTGAAGACGTGTTTTTTGATAGAAGAGATGATGCTACAGAGCGTTTGCTTGATTATGCAGAAACAGTAAAAGGCAATAAAAAGGAAGCCGAAGTCACAATTTTAGAATGGCGAAATGAACCTTTACAAAATAGAATTACTCACGCTTTAGTAAAAGGTATTGATGCTTTTATTATTGAAGACGTTGAAGAAGCTCGTAAAAGTGTTTCACGCCCAATTGAAGTTATTGAAGGCCATTTAATGATTGGAATGAATGTCGTTGGCGATTTATTTGGGAGCGGAAAAATGTTCTTACCTCAAGTGGTTAAATCGGCTCGTGTAATGAAAAAAGCTGTTGCTTACTTACAGCCTTTTATTGAAGCAGAAAAAGATGGAAAGCAAGAGTTTGCCGGAAAAATTTTAATGGCAACCGTCAAAGGCGATGTACACGATATAGGAAAAAATATTGTGAGTGTTGTTTTAGGATGTAATAACTACGAAATTGTCGATTTAGGAGTAATGGTGCCGCCTGAAAAAATTATTGAAACTGCCATTAGAGAAAAAGTAGATATTATAGGTTTAAGTGGATTGATAACACCGTCTTTAGATGAAATGGTTTATGTGTCAAAAGAAATGGAAAAGAAAAATCTAAATATTCCATTAATTATAGGTGGTGCAACAACATCTAGAGCACATACTTCAGTAAAAATTGCACCACATTATAATCATACAGTTGTTCATATAAATGATGCTTCAAGGGCTGTTACAGTAGTTGGAAATTTATTGCAGCAAGACAATAAAGTATTTAAAGAACAGATTAGAGAAGAATACGATAAGTTTAGAGAGCAATTTCTTAATCGAACTAAGGAAAAAGAATATGTATCAATTATAGAAGCTAGAAAAAATAAGCTACAGATTGATTGGAATACTTCAGAAATTATAAAACCAAAACAATTAGGAATTCAGGTAATTGAAGCTTTTGACATAAAAAAGCTAGAAGGTTATATTGATTGGTCGCCATTTTTTAGAAGCTGGGATTTACATGGTCGATATCCTGATATTCTAACAGATGATGTTGTTGGCGAACAAGCCAAAGAACTATTTACTGATGCAAAAGCATTACTTAAGCGAATTTTTGATGAGAAGTTATTAAAAGCAAAAGCAGTATTCGGTTTGTTTCCTGCTAACACAATCAATGATGATGATATCGAAATTTATAATGAAGAAGGAAAAATAGAATATAAATTTTTAACCCTTCGTCAGCAATCTAAAAAAAGAGAAGGTGTTCCAAACATCGCATTAGCAGATTTTATAGCTCCAAAATCTTCGGGAAAACAAGATTATGTTGGAGCATTTTGTGTGTCTACTGGTTTTGGAACAGAAGAATTAGCAAAGCAATTTGAAGCAAATCATGATGATTATAATTCAATAATGATAAAAGCATTAGCAGATCGGCTAGCTGAAGCATTTGCAGAGTATTTGCATAAAGAAGTTCGTGTTAATCATTGGAGCTATGCACAAAATGAAAGTTTAACAAATGAAGAGTTAATCAAAGAAAATTATAAAGGTATTCGTCCTGCGCCTGGTTATCCAGCATGTCCAGACCATCTTGAAAAAACAACCATTTGGAAACTGCTAAATGTGAAAGAAAACATAGGTGTTGAGTTAACAGAAAGCTTAGCTATGTGGCCAGCAGCTAGTGTAAGTGGTTATTATTTTGCCAATCCAGAAGCTAAATATTTCGGACTTGGTAAAATAACTGAAGATCAACTAGAGGATTATGCGAAGCGTAGAAGTATTTCAAATGAAGAAGCCATAAAATGGCTCAACCCTAATTTAGCAACAGAACTATGAAAGTCACCGAACACATAAAAAAAGCAAATGGAAATACTCAATTTTCATTTGAAATCTTACCACCTTTAAAAGGGCAACACATTCAATCTGTTTTTGATAGTATTGATCCTTTAATGGAGTTTAAACCTCCATTTATAGATGTCACTTACCATCGTGAAGAATACATATATAAAGAATTAGATAATGGGTTATTAAAAAAACAAGTAGTAAAAAAACGACCAGGAACTGTCGGTATTTGTGCTGCAATACAGAACAAGTATAATGTAGATGCAATTCCACATATATTGTGTGGCGGATTTACCAAAGAAGATACAGAGAATTTTTTAATAGATTTAGATTTTTTAGGTATCAACAATGTAATGGCTTTACGAGGCGATGCTGTAAAAACTGAAACGTACTTCAAACCTGAAAAAGAAGGACATGTTTATGCAAACGAACTTGTTGCTCAAATTCAAGAATTAAATAAAGGGAACTATTTAGACGAAGAGCTTCAAAACTCATCTAAAACAAATTTTTGTGTTGGTGTAGCTGCATACCCAGAAAAGCACATGGAAGCACCAAGTTTAGATAGTGATATTCATTTTTTGAAAAAGAAAATAAAAAATGGAGCCGAATACATAGTTACTCAAATGTTTTTCGATAATAAAAAGTATTTCGATTTTGTTGCTAAATGTAGGAAAGAAGGAATAACAGTTCCAATTATACCAGGACTAAAACCAATTGCCACTAAAAAGCAATTAAATTTAATTCCGCATCGTTTTCATGTCGATTTACCTGAAGAACTAATAATAGAAGTTGTTAAATGTAAAGACAATGATCAGGTTAGACAAGTAGGAATTGATTGGTGTATTGCACAATCAAAAGAGTTACAAAAAGCTGGAATTCCTGTGCTACATTATTATTCAATGGGAAAAAGTGATAATATAAAAACAATTGCTTCAAAAGTGTTTTAACAAAAAAACATACAGCTTTTAAAAATAGATTTTTAAACCTTACTTTTGCAAAACTATAACGATATCGTAATGAACACATCAAAACTAGCAGAAGGATTAAAAGGTTCTGAAATTATAAAAATAGCTGGAGAAGTAAATGCTTTAAAAGCACAAGGAGAAGTTATCTATAATCAAACAATAGGAGATTTCGATTCTAATATTTTTTCTATTCCAGATGAATTAAAAAAAGCTATAGTTGATGCATATAATGATAATCAAACTAATTATCCAGCAGCAAATGGTGTTGAGCCATTAAGAAAAACAGTTTCAGAATATTTATTAAAGCATTTAAAGTTAGAATATGATGCAAATGAGGTGTTAATTTCTGGTGGAGCTCGTCCTTTAATTTACGCTATTTATCAAACTATTTTAGATATAGACGATACTGTTTTGTATCCTGTGCCTTCTTGGAACAATGACGCGTATACATATTTAGCACGTAATAATTCTGTTATAGTTGAAACGCTTCCAGAAAATAAATTTATGCCTACAGCAGAGGCTTTAAAACCTCATGTTAAAAACGTTAATCTAATAGCTTTATGTTCTCCACTAAACCCAACAGGAACAACATTTGATAAAGAAACATTATTAGAAATATCTCAACTTGTTATTGAAGAAAATAGAAGAAGAAAGGCACAAAATATTAAGCCGCTTTATGTGTTATATGACCAAATTTACTGGCAGCTAACCTATGGTGAAACAGTACATTACAATCCAGTGTCGTTATTGCCAGAAATGAGAGATTATACCATTTTTGTAGATGGTATTTCTAAGGCTTTTGCAGCAACAGGAGTTAGAGTTGGTTGGGCTTTTGGTCCTTTACATATTATTAATAAAATGAAAGCTATTTTGGGTCATATTGGAGCATGGGCACCAAAGGCAGAGCAAGTAGCAACAGCAAAATATTTAAATCAGACTGAAGTAGTTTCAAATTACATTCATCATATTAAAGAAGAACTTAATTATAGACTTGTAGCTTTTTATGATGGATTTCAAAACCTGCAAACTAAAGGTTTTCCAGTTAGAGCAATTCAGCCAGAAGCAGCATTATATTTAACAGTTCAATTTAATTTAATTGGAAAAACTACTGCTAATGGTGAAACATTAAACACCATTCAAGAAGTTACTAGTTATTTGCTTAAAGAGGCTAAATTGGCATTAGTTCCTTTTTATGCTTTTGGTACATCTACAGATTCAAATTGGTTTAGATTATCAGTAGGTACTGCCAGAAAAGAAGATATCTCTACTATTTTTGAATTATTAGAACAAGCACTTCAAAAATTAAAATAAGAATATACTTCTTGTTGTAGTAAAGTATCTTAATTATTCTGTTATTTTTGCTTCATAACTTAATTAAATGAAGCAATTTTTTGCATGTATTTTATGTCTAATTAGTGGTCTTGCACTTTCTCAGGAAGATCCAGATTTATTTACATTAGATGCTAATTACTTTTACGGAACTATTCTAGAGCATAATCCAGATATATCTCATTTAATTACAGACCATCCAACAGGGTTAATTTTAAGTTTCAACAAAAAAACCTTTGGTTTTAAAGAGTGGGAAGGGCTATACAACTATCCTGATTGGGGATTTTCATATATCTATCAGAATATGAAAAATGAGCATCTTGGTGAAAACCACAGTTTATATGCTCATTATAATTTTTACTTTTTAAAAAGAAATTTAATGTTTCGTATTGGTCAAGGTTTAGCATACACAACTAACCCTTACGACAAAGAGAATAATTATGACAATAATGCTTATGGTTCAGACTTGTTAAGTACAACTTATATAATACTAAATTATAAAAAGGAGAATGTATTTAAAGGTATTGGATTACAGGCAGGAGTTTCTATAATACATTATTCAAACGCTAATGTTAAAGCACCTAATACTTCAACAAATACTTTTGCCTTTAATATTGGAGCTAATTATTTGTTGGATTATGACGAACAACCAGAATATATTCCATCAGAAAAGAAAAAATTTACCGAAAAGATAAAATATAATTTTGCCTTCAGAAGCGGAATCAACGAAAGCGATGTGATTGATACAGGGCAGTTTCCCTTTTACATTGTTTCTGCATATGCTGATAAACGGTTGAATAGAAAAAGCGCTATACAGGTTGGTACAGATGTTTTCTTTTCGGAGTTTTTAAAAGAATTGATTTATTTTTATTCAGTTGCTTTCCCAGAATTTAATATTAGTGGTGATGAAGATTGGAAGCGAGTTGGTGTTTTTGTGGGTCATGAATTGTTTATTAATAAAATGTCTTTTGAAACTCAATTGGGTTATTATGTATATTATCCTTATGATTTTGAAGGAAGAGTATATAACAGAATTGGGTTGAAGCGTTATTTTGGCGATAAATTTTTTGGAGCTATAACCTTAAAATCACATGGTGCTAAAGCTGAAGCAGTCGAATTTGGAATAGGAGTTAGATTATGAAAAAAATTGCTTACATAACAACCTTTATACTATTGCTTGCTTGTAATGGTGAGAATGTGCCTGATTGTTTTCAAAACGCAGGCGATATCATACAAAAAGAATTTACTGTAGATACTTTCGATAAAATTACAGTTTTTGAGCGTATTGAATTAATTGTTACTGATGATGTAACTCAAAGCGTTAGAGTAGAAACAGGCGAATATTTAATGAATGATATTAAAATATCTGTTGAAGGCGGTCGATTAATTTTAAAAAACGAAAATGGTTGTAATTTAACCCGAGATTATGGAATTACTAAAATATATGTAAGTTCACCAAATCTCATTGAAATTCGTAATAGTTCTGGTTTAACTGTGAGTAGCAATGGAATGTTAAATTACACTTCACTTGTACTAATTGCTGAAAACTATAATGCTGAAGAGGCTTATCATACAGATGGCAATTTTAATGTACAAGTAAACTGCAATTCGCTTACTACTATAACCAATAATTTATCCAGTATGTTTATAAGTGGTACTACTAATAATTTATTTATTGGATTTTATTCTGGAGATGCTCGTTTTGAAGGCGCAAATCTGATAGCCCAAAACGTTGAAATTTTTCATCGCAGTAGTAATGATATGATTATAAATCCACAGCAATCATTAATAGGAGAAATTAGAAGTACAGGAGATGTTATTTCATTAAATGAACCTCCAGTTGTAAGTGTTCAGGAACTTTATACAGGTCGACTTATTTTTCAGGATTAATTAGAGGTTAGCTCTCTAAATAAACTTTCTAAGTTCATATTCTTCTGGTTAAGCTGAAGAATTTTTAATCCATTATCGTGAGCAAAATCAAATACTACAGAGCGCATATCTTCTTTAGTAGAAAAAGTAAGTTCATAAGTAAAATCGTGAGTGTTGCTAACTAGCGATACATGCTTAAGTTTATTTAAAAGCACATCTTCAACTCGATAATCAAACTCAACTTCAATAATTTGAACTTGGTCTGCTTTTAAATCTTTAAGTTTTTTGTCTGCAACAATTTTGCCTTTATTAATAATAATTACTCTATCACAAATAGCTTCAACTTCTTGCATAATATGAGTAGACAAAAACACTGTTTTGTCTTTACCCAAACTTTTAATAAGTTGTCTTATATCAACCAATTGGTTTGGGTCTAAACCAGTAGTTGGTTCATCTAAAATTAACACATCAGGATTATGTAATAAAGCATTTGCAAGCCCAACACGTTGTCTGTAACCTTTAGAAAGTTGCCCAATTTTTTTGTGCGATTCTGGAGTTAATCCAGTAAGCTCGATAACATCTTCAATTCTTTCTTTACTTACTTTATAAACACCTGCATTAAAATTTAAGTATTCTCTAACATACATTTCTAAATATAAAGGGTTGTGTTCTGGTAAATAGCCAACTTGCTTTTGTACATTAAGGGCGTCACTTTTAACATCACAATCATTTACTTTTGCAAGACCTTCAGTAGCATCAATATATGTAGTTAAAATCTTCATCATAGTAGATTTTCCTGCGCCATTTGGTCCTAAAAAACCAACAATTTCACCTTTATTAATCTTAAATGAGATATTATTTAAAGCAATTTGCTCGCCATAAACTTTAGATAGATTTTCAACTTCAATAGACATAGAGTAAATATTTATTCAAAAATAATCATTTTGCTAATCCCAACGCACCTCGCAAACGTTATATTGCCAAAAGATTTTAAAAAACATTTTGTTTTTTCAATTTATTAGTTACTTTAGCTATTATAATTATGAAAACAACAACTTATACTTATTACAACTGGAACTATTTCTTTTTTAACAAAAGAAACGAGACGTTGTATGTATAATTTATAAACTATAAATTAAATATAAGTCTCGATGAAAATCGGGACTTTTTTGTATGATAAAATCTGTAGCTATACAAGGAATTAAAGGGTCGTTTCATCATATTGTGTCACAGCAGTATTTTAATGAAGCTATTGTGGTTAACGAATGTTTATCGTTTGATAATGCAGTAGATAGTTTGATGCGTAAAAAAAGTGATGCGGTTATTATGGCTATTGAAAATTCTATAGTAGGTTCAATAATTCCTAATTATGCATTGATAGATAAAAATGAGTTACATATAATTGGAGAACACTACTTAGACATTCAACATCACTTAATGGCATTGCCAAATCAAAACATTGAAGATATAAAAGAAGTGTATTCGCATCCAATGGCACTGTTGCAATGTAAAGAGTTTTTTAAAAAATATCCTCACATTAAGCTTGTCGAAGATAAAGATACTGCTGAGGTTGCTCAACGTATTAATAAGCAACAATTAAAGCATGTAGCAGCCATTGCAAGCACATTAGCTTCAGAGTTGTTTGAGTTGCAAATTATTGCACATAGCATTCAAACAATAAAGCATAACGAAACACGATTTGTGATAGTAAAAACATCAAACTCTGAAATTCCAGAAAATGAAATTAATAAGGCCTCATTAAAATTTGAATTAGAACATAAACGTGGTAGCTTAGCTACGATTTTAAATGTATTAAGTGATTGTAAACTAAATTTAACCAAGATACAATCCTTACCAAAAATTGAAACACCATGGAAATATGCCTTTTTTGTGGATGTTACTTTTGAAACATATAAAGATTATAATAAAGCAAAATCTATAATGCAAATTATGGCTCAAGACTTTAAAGTATTAGGAGAATATAAAAACGCAAAATTATGATTCAACCATCCAATAGATTAGACAACGTTGAAGAATACTACTTTTCAAAAAAACTGAAAGAAGTTAATTTGATGAAAGCTCATGGAAAACCAATAATAAATTTAGGAATTGGTAGTCCAGATCTAAAGCCACCACATAGTGTTATTGGAGCTATAATGGATAGTTTGGAAGATGACTACGCTCATAAATATCAAAGTTATCAAGGTTTGCCAGAATTAAGAGAAGCCATGGCTGATTTTTATAAAGAGCAGTTTGGTGTGTCATTGAGTTATCAAACAGAAATATTGCCTTTAATGGGAAGCAAAGAAGGTATTATGCATATTTCTATGGCGTTTTTAAATGAAGGAGACGAAGTGTTAATTCCAAATCCTGGATACCCAACTTATGCATCTGTAACAAAGCTGTTAGGAGCAAAGCCGAGATATTATGATTTATTAGAAAAAAATCATTACGAGCCAGATTTATTTGCCTTAGAAAAAACAGATTTAAGTAAAGTAAAATTAATGTGGGTTAATTATCCACACATGCCAACAGGAGCTACAGCATCAAATAAGTTATTTGAAGACATCATAAAGTTTGCAAAACGCAACAATATATTAGTGGTAAATGACAATCCTTATAGTTTTATATTGAATGATTTTCCGCGAAGTATATTAAAATATGTAGGTGCAAAAGATGTGTGTTTAGAGTTAAACTCTCTAAGTAAAACATTTAATATGGCTGGTTGGAGAGTTGGTATGGTATTAGGAAAATCTGAATATATAGATGCTATTTTAAAAGTAAAAAGCAATATGGATTCAGGTATGTTTTATGGCATACAAAAAGGAGCTGTTGAAGCTTTAAATTGCTCTAAAATGTGGTATTTAAGTATGAAAAGTGTTTATGAGCAACGCAGAAAAATTGTATGGCAATTGGCTGAAGCTTTAAACTGTACTTACGATACGCAAGCAGCAGGATTATTTGTTTGGGCAAAATTGCCAGAGTATTTAAAAGCCGAAGAGTACATCGATTTAATACTAAAAGAGAAATCAATTTTTATAGCTCCAGGGACAATATTTGGTAGTAATGGTGAAGGATACATACGTTTTTCGTTGTGTGCATCTACCGAAGACTTGGAAGAAGCTTTAGCAAGAATAAAATGAAAAATATATACATAATAGGAGTTGGATTAATTGGAGGAAGCTTAGCATTAGATGTTAAAAGTAAATATCCAAATGTAAAAGTGTTTGGTATTGATAATAATGAAACTCATCTAGAAGATGCCATAGCATTAAATGTTATTGATGCTAAGGCTACATATAATGATTTGCAACATGCAGATATGGTTATTCTTTCAATTCCTGTAGATGCAGCAGTAAGAGAATTACCAAAGGTTTTAGACGTAATTTCAGACACGACTTTGGTGATAGATGTTGGATCAACTAAAAAGCCTGTATGCGAAGCTGTTGAACATCATTCAAGACGACGCAATTTTTTAGCAACGCATCCTATTGCTGGAACAGAATTTTCTGGACCTAAAGCAGCAATTAACGACTTGTACAAGCATAAAACCAATATTATTTGTGAGGTTGAAAAAACAACATTTAAGCTTCAGGAGAAAGCTTTGCAATTGTTTTCAGACTTAGGAATGCGTATACGATATATGAATCCTGAAGCTCATGATAAACACATAGCTTACGTATCACATTTATCACACATAAGTTCATTTATGTTAGGTAAAACAGTAATTGAAAAAGAAAAAAACGAACGCGATATTTTTGATATGGCAGGAAGTGGATTTGCTTCAACAGTAAGATTAGCGAAAAGTTCACCAGATATGTGGACACCAATTTTTAAACAAAATAAAACCAATGTTATTGAAACTTTGGAAGAATATATTATCAATCTCACACATTTTAAAGATATGATGAAAAGTGATGATTTTGAAACTATTTATAACGAAATGAAAAACACAAATCATATCAAAGACATTTTAGAAGGAATTGCTTAAAAGAAAAATTATGGAAAACAAAAAAGAATTAAGAACGTGGATAGATAATTTCGGATTAGACCATCCTTTGGTTATTGCAGGTCCTTGTAGTGCAGAAACAGAAGCACAAGTATTAAAAATAGCCCATCAATTAAAAGATAGCGATGCTACTGTATTAAGAGCTGGAATTTGGAAACCTCGTACTAGACCAGGAAATTTTGAAGGCGTAGGAGCTTTAGGCCTTAAATGGTTACAAAAAGCAAAACAAGAAACAGGAATGTTAATTACAACAGAAGTGGCTAATGCTAATCATGTTGATTTAGCATTACAACATGATGTTGATATATTATGGATTGGAGCACGTACTACTGTTAGTCCATTTATTGTTCAAGAAATTGCAGAAGCTTTAAAAGGGACTGATAAACCTGTACTAATTAAAAACCCAGTAAACCCAGATTTATCGTTGTGGTTAGGAGCAGTTGAACGTTTTTATACTGCTAACGTTAAAAATTTAGGAGTAATACATAGAGGGTTTTCAACTTACGAAAAAACACGTTATAGAAACAATCCAGAGTGGCAAATAGCTGTCGATTTGCAAAATCGTTTTCCAGACTTGCCTCTAATTTTAGATCCTTCACATATTGCAGGACGAAGAGATATTTTGTTTGAACTTTGCCAAACAGCTCTCGATTTAAATTATGATGGATTAATGGTAGAAACTCATTACGATCCAGATAATGCTTGGAGTGATGCTGCTCAGCAAATTACGCCAGATACCTTGATTCAATTTACTAAAGATTTACGCATTAGAAAAGTAACAGATGATGCAGCAGACTTTAAAAACAAACTTAACACATTGCGTACACAAATAGATGTTATTGACCACCAGTTAATAGATATGTTAGGCAAACGTATGAAAGTTGCTGATGAAATAGGAGCGTTAAAAAAATCGAAAAACGTTGCTGTATTACAAACAAAACGTTGGAACGAGATTTTAGGTAAAATGATTTTACAAGGCGAAGAGAAAAACCTTAGTGAAGAATTTATTTTAAGAGTATTTAAAGCTATTCACCAAGAATCGATAAATCATCAGGAAAAAATTATTAATGGATAACAAAAAAAGCCTCACAAGTGTGAGGCTTTTTAAATTTAATTCTGCGATTTCTGACGTTTAAAAATATAACGCGTAATAAAAATTCCTTGTCCATCATCTTTGCCACCATCACTTTCAACAGCACTGGTTACAAAGGCTAGTTCCCAGCCTTCTTCAACCATTGTGTTAATTTTTGAAGTCACTACAGCATCATTTGCAGCAATATTTTGAAAACGAATACCTCCTAAATTGAAAAAGTTCAATAATTTGGTTTCTTCAAAATTCTTAACACGTATTTCGCCTCTGTCAGATTTATTACGTTCATCGTCTTCATCAGAACGACTTGAAGTAAAATCTTTATAATTTCTATCTTCAGAAGCTGATACAATTCGAGAGCGACCTAAACCACTAGACACTATCGATTCTACACTAGTAATAACCTTATATTCTACTTGTGCAGCTACATCAATGCATAGCATTAAAACTAACGCTAATAGTAATACTAATTTTTTCATGTTGTTGATTTTTAAGTTTTTAAGTCGAAGATAAATAAATATTCAATTCGTTATAAAAATATTAACAAGTTGCATAGTAATATAAAAGGTTTATTTTTGAAACTCTTGAAGGAAAAACCTTCTAGATCAACAACAAGAACTTTTACTACTTATGATTAAAAAAATCACGCTTATGTTGATGATAACTACAATGTCATCAACACTATTTGCGCAAGGAAAACTCGGTCCTATTACAATTACTCATGGGAAAGAGATTGAGGCAGATAGCGAAAAAATTGTCAGGATTGCTGGCGAAACCAATAACAAAATTTACACTTTAGCAACCAAAGGGAAAAAGTACTTTATAAAAGTATTTAACTCTAGCGATATGGCTTTAATTTCAACAAACGAAATTGAAATGCCTGAGTTTAACGATGATGAACCAGATTTTGAAGAAATATCTGTTATTAATAATAGAATTTATATTCTAGGAAGTGTATACGATAAGAAAAATAAAATATCAAACCTTTTAGCAGTTGAGGTTGCTGAAGACGGAAAACTTACCACAAACAAAAAGAAACTATTCTCTACTGAGGTAACTAAAAATAGAGAAAAAGGAGCTTTTTATTTTAAAGAATCTCCAGCAGGAGACAGGCTGTTAATAATGCACGCTGCGCTTTTTGATAAAGAAGAAGTAATACAATACGAAATTAAACTTATTGATGAGAATTTAGGTATTGTAACAGAGCATTTAGAAAAAGTACCATTTACTGATAGAAAAGATTTAGAATTTACAATTTCAGATTTTGATGTCAGTTATGATGATGATATTTTTCTAGTCATTAATGAAAGCTACAGAGATAGAAAAGAAAAAAAGAATAACGAAAAATTTGAAGTTCATATGTTTAAGCGTTCTAATAAGTACGCAAAAGAAGTTATAAATATAGACTTTATAGATAAAGAAGTTATTAATTGTGAAATGCTTATTACACAAAATAAGACTTTAAACTTAGTTGGTTTTTATTCTAGTGTAAGAGAAAACGGGAAGGCAAATAAAGAATTAAAAGGAGTATATTCTGGAACAGTAGATATACAGACAAAAGCAGTAACAAATTTAAAATTCAATGAATTTGATTACGAAACAAAAGTTAAGTTAATAGGAGAACGTAGAGCAAAAAAAGGGAAAGATGTAAAACCATATTACTCAACACATAGTTTGGTTGAAAAGGAAGATGGAGGATTAATTTTTCTTGCCGAATACAGACAAGCAATTATAGGTAACTCACAAGGAATTGGCTTCGCAGGAGTAGGAATAAGCTTTACACCAATTACTTTTATTACTAACGAAATTATAGTAATGTCATTAAATGCTGATGGTTCAGTAAAATGGTCTAATGTTATAGCAAAAGAGCAAAAAGCAAGTTTTACAACAATGTCAATTGGAGTTTACGGCTTTGCAGGAGATTCGCAGTTAACTGTAGGTGTAGGTGTCTTTGTTCCTTTGGCTGTCTTAGGCAAAGGACCAGAGTATTTAGGTGCTATGCCAATTTATGAAAAGGGACAGCTAACAGTTGTTTTTAATGACAATGAGAAGAATATGGGTGTTACAGATATTGAAGAAATTAAATCGTTAGGTAATTACAATAAGGCTATACCTACTGCTTTTGTTTTTAATATGGAAAATGGAGATATCAATAGGATTGATCCAGAAGAATTAATTAAAGATCAGTTAATATTAAGACCAGGAGTTTTTTTAAGAAAAACGCCTAGTGAGTATATTATTTACTCTTCAAGAAGATCTGAAGATAAATTAGGGAGAATGATAATTGATTAGAAAATATAACTATACATTTTTAAAGGCTGCCTTTTGGCAGTCTTTTTTGTTGTATTACAGTCTAATAATTCACATCTTTGTGTCGAATGACAGGAATAGTATATAAATCAACAGGAAGCTGGTACACCGTAAAAAATGATCTTGGTGTAGTTTATGAATGCCGAATAAAAGGTAAATTCAGAATAAAGGGTATTAAAAGCACCAATCCAATTGCTGTTGGTGATGTGGTCGATTTTGATATTGAGACACTTGACAATGTTACTACAGGAGTTATTCATACTATACATGATCGAGTAAACTATATTGTAAGAAAATCGGTAAACCTCTCAAAGCAAACACATATAATAGCATCTAATATAGATCAAGTATTTTTGCTTATAACTATCAATAATCCACCAACCTTAACTAGTTTTATAGATCGCTTTTTAGTAACAACACAAGCTTATGGTATAAAAACTATTTTACTATTTAATAAAGTAGATGCTTATGACGACGAGACACTTTTAGAAGTTAAATATTTAGCTTCTGTATATAGAAAAATTGGTTACGAGTGTATTGGTGTTTCAGCAGCAACAGGTAAAAATGTAGATAAAGTAAAAGCTTTAATGAAAGATAAAGTAAGCATGTTCGCAGGTCATTCAGGTGTAGGTAAATCAACATTAGTTAATGTTATTGAACCTGATTTAGATTTAAAAACTAAAGAAATTTCAACGCAGCATATGCAAGGTCAGCATACAACTACGTTTGCTGAAATGTTCGATTTAAATTTTGGAGCTAAAATTATTGATACACCAGGAATTAAAGGTTTTGGAGTAGTTGATATGGATAAAGAAGAAGTTGGTGATTATTTTCCAGAGTTTTTTGCTTTAAAGCAAGACTGTAAATTTAATAACTGTTTGCATGTTGAAGAACCAAAATGTGCAGTAAAAGAAGCTTTAGAAAAAAATGAAGTTGCATTTTCAAGATATAGAAGTTATTTACAAATTCTTGAAGGAGATGATGAGCATTACCGAACTGAAGAATGGATGAAAGAGTAAATTATTATGAAGGCTGTTATCCAAAGAGTTGCTAAAGCTAGTGTTACTATTGAAGGAGAAATTGTAGCTTCAATTGACAATGGGCTACTTATTTTACTAGGTATTGTTGATGAAGATACTCAGGAAGATATTATTTGGCTTTCAAATAAAATAGTAAACCTTCGTGTTTTTGGAGATGAAAATGATGTGATGAATCGTTCAATTATTGATGTAAACGGTAACGCAATAGTAGTTAGTCAATTTACCCTTCATGCAAGCACTAAAAAAGGAAACAGACCAAGTTATATAAAAGCAGCTAAGCCTGAAGTTGCTATTCCGCTTTACAAATCTTTTGTAAATCAACTAGAAAAAGACCTTAATAAAATAGTGCAAACAGGTCAATTTGGTGCAGATATGAAAGTAGAGTTGTTAAACGATGGTCCAGTAACAATTATCATTGACACAAAAAATAGAGAATAATGTAATATTTTTCTCATTTTTTTTTTTTCTTATTTAAATAATCCTATTTTTAATTTCCTAAACTCTCTAAAATGCGAACAAGGTTTCTCCTACTCTTGTGGTTTGTAATTGTTTCATTGCCAGTTATGGCTCAAGATGAAAAATTATTTCAATCATATACAATTCCTTCAGATTTAAAAGAAAATGCAAATGCTATAATCAGGCTTGAGGATACACATATTGATGTAAAAGCCTACAATAAAATGGTCTATACTAATAAAAGAATAGTAACCATTTTAAATTCATCAGGTGATTCTAAGCATGGTGCATATATGGGTTATGATAAAAACACTAATATTAAAAAACTTGAAGTTAAAATTTACAATTCAAGAGGTGATGAAATAAAAAAAATTAAAAAAGGAGATTTTGAAGATGTAAGTGCAGTAGATGGAGGAACATTATATTCGGACAGTCGTGTAAAATATTTAAACTATACTCCAACAGATTACCCATACACAGTTTTATTTGAAACTGAAGTTGAATACACTTCTACTGCTTTTTTACCTGGATGGAGGCCAATTGAAGGATTTTATACAAGTTCTCAGAATGTTAACTACAAGATAATTAATAATTCAGGAATTGAGATTAAAATTAAAACCTCAAATTTTGATGAGTATCAAATTGAAAAGTATAGTGATTTTCATTATTCTGCTAAAAATTTATTGGCTATTAAACCAGAGTCATACAGTCCACCATTCAATTCCTTCGCTCCAGATTTAAAAGCTTCATTAACAGAATTTGATATGGAGGGCGTAAAAGGGGTTAATAATAATTGGGCTGATTTTGGAAAATGGATGAATGATAAATTGATTCGAGATACACAAATTTTACCACAACAGGTTAGAGATGAAATTAGATCACTAACAGCAAATGCTAAAACCAATCTGGAGAAGGCAAAAATTGTTTACGAGTACATGCAAAATAAAACCAGGTATATTAGTGTACAAGTTGGAATTGGTGGCTGGAAACCAATGTTAGCTAGCGATGTAGATAGGTTAGGCTATGGCGATTGCAAAGGGTTAACAAATTATACTAAGGCAATGTTGGACGAGATAGGTGTCGAAAATTTTTACACTGTTATTTATGGAGGAAGAGATGTAAGGCATATTGATGATTCGTTCTCTTCTGTACAAGGTAATCATGTTATTCTTTGCGTGCCAAATGAATCTGATTATTTATGGTTGGAGTGTACAAGTCAGACATCACCTTTTGGTTACAATGCGAATTTTACTGATGATAGAGATGCTCTAATTATAACACCAGAAGGAGGTAAAATTGTACACACTAAAGTATATTCTACCGAAGAGAATTTATTAACATCTAATGCAGTAATAGTTTTAGACGAGCAAGGGAATATCAAGGCTGATATTATCACAAAGTCCTATGGAACACAATACGGACAACATGAAGGAATTCAAAACCAAACAGAAAAAGATCAAAAATTATATTTTAAAAAATATTGGAGTTATATAAATGCATTAGATATTAGTTCTGTGACTTACAATAATGATAAAGATAAAATAGAGTTTACCGAGACTTTTAATGTTGCAGCAGAACGATATGCTGCTAAAACAGGTGATAGATTATTACTACAACCTAATCTTTTTAATAGATTAGAAAATGCACCCAACAGGTATTCCAACAGAAAACTCCCTTTTGAGATAGATAGAGGATTTACTGATATAGATAGTTATGAGATAAATATACCAAGTTCTCTTGAGGTCGAGGCGCTTATGGAGCCTATATCAATAAAAAATAAATTTGGAGAGTATGAAGCATCTTTAACTAAAACAGATGGTAATAAATTAATATATAAACGAAAATTTATAATCCATAAAGGCAACTATCCAAAAGAAGAGTATGAAAATTACCGAGCTTTTAATTTGGAAGTTGTTAAACATGACAAATCTAAAATAGTGCTTAAATCAAAATCCTAATCAATATGAAAAAACTAGTTTTTATTACCTTCTTATGTATTGCACAAATTGCAATTAGTCAAAACTATAAATTTGGTAAAGTTAGCGAAGAAGAACTTCTTGAAAAGACTAATCCAGATTATCCTGAAGCAAATGCAACTGTTTTATATAAAAAACAGCAAATTAGTTTTGAGTATATACAAGGCAAAGGATTTATTCAAAAGAATGAAATTCAAGAACGTATTAAAATTTATAATAAAGAAGGATTTGATTATGCAACAAGACTAGTAAGACTTTATGACGGTTCAAGTTCGTATGGTGAGAGCCTAAACGGACTTAAAGCTGTTACATATAATCTTGATGGAGGTAAGATTATTGAAGATAAGTTAAAAAAAGATGGAATTTTTGAAGAGGAAACCAATAAAAATTGGAAAACAAGCAAATTCACCATGCCTAATATAAAAGAAGGTTGTGTTATTGAATTTGAGTACACTATTGAGTCACAATTAAGTGGAATTGATGATATTGAGTTTCAAGAGCTAATCCCAATAAGAAAACTTGAGATTAAGTTAAAAACACCAGAGTATTATGTTTATAAAACGTTTTTAAATCCAAGGGCATCGTATATTCCTGTTTTAAATAATTCAAAAGAAAATAGAACTATTACATTTTCAAACAAAGAGCGTACTACGACTAATAGAGTAAGTAGTACACAAAACTATACATCAACAAGAGACTATATAGATAATGTAGTTGAGGCTAATCTATCAAATATTCCTCCATTAAAAACCGAAAGTTATGTTGATAATCTAAGTAATTATCAAGCAAAATTAATTGTTGAGCTTGAAAGAATACAATATCCAGGAGAGTCAATTGAATACTTATCTACAAGTTGGGAAAAAGTAACTAAAACAATATATGACTACCCAGAATTTGGTGACCAATTGAATAAAAAAGGTTACTACAATAGTGATGTAGATGCAATATTAACAGGTATTACAGACCCTCAGCAAAAAGCTGCTATTATATTTAACTATGTAAAATCTAAAGTAAAATGGAATGAATACCATGGTTACACAACTGATGCTGGAGTAAGTAAAGCCTACAAAGAAGGGGTTGGTAACGTTGCTGATATAAATTTAATGCTAACATCAATGTTGCGATATGCAGGTTTAAATGCAAACCCAGTTTTAGTTAGTACTAAAAGCAATGGAATTCCATTAATTCCAACACGAACTGGTTTTAATTATGTTATTTGTGCATTAGAAACGAGTGATAGTGCAATTCTATTAGATGCAACCCAAAAATTCTCTACAGCGGATATTTTACCAACAAAAGCATTAAACTGGTTAGGTCGCCTTATAAGACAAGATGGGAGTTCAGACTGGATTGAGCTTATCCCTAAAATATCTTCTAGAGAATCGGTATCATTAAATATTAAGCTAAATTCCGATTTATCAGCGAATGGAAAAGTTAGAAACCAATTTACCAATTACCAGGCATTTAGAGTTAGAGATAGATTTGAGAATTATAATACTGATGAAATGATTGAGAGTCTTGAAAAGGGTAAGGGAGAATTAGAAATATCTAATTTCGAAATAGAAAACATGAATGATGTTTCTCAGCCTGTAACTCAATCTTATGATTATGTTTTTAATAATGCTATGGAAGATATTGGAGGTAAATTATATTTAACACCAATGCTGTTTTTAGCACCAGATGAGAACCCTTTTAAGGAGAATGTTAGAAATTATCCAATAGATTATGTGTACCCAATTGCAGATAAGTACATGATAAATATTATGTTACCTGATGGATATGCTATAGAAACTATGCCAGAAAGTGTAAAATATCAGTTTAATATTTCAGATGGGGAATTCACTTATTTGGCAAGACAGAATGGAAATATGCTTCAATTTACTATTTCATTAGATTTGAATAAAACATTAGTTTTACCATCAGATTATGAGCAATACAAAAAGTTCTATCAATTAATGATTGAAAAACAAACTGAAAAAGTAGTGCTCAAAAAGATATAAAATAATTGGCTTCAGTATTTGGACATGGTTTGGCAGCTTTTACAATTTCAAAAATTGTAAAGTACAATTCAGGTAAAACTCTACTTTTTTTAGCAATTGCATCTGCAATTATTCCAGATTTAGATGTAATAGCATTTAAATTTGGAATACCTTATTTGCATCCTCTTGGTCATCGAGGGTTTACTCATTCTGTTGTATTTGCAATACTTTGGGCTAGTGTATTAACCTATATTTTTGGTAAACTTCAAAAGCGAGTTTACTTCATAGTATTGTTTTTATCTACATTATCTCATGGCATACTAGATGCAATGACTACTGGTGGCAAAGGAATTGGGTTTTTCATCCCTTTTGATAGTTCTCGCTATTTTTTCCCATGGCAAGTTATTAGAGTTTCGCCTTTAGGAATAAAGAAATTCTTTTCTGAAAGAGGAATGCAAGTAATCATGAGCGAATTAAAGTATATAGCTATTCCTTGCGTTATAATTTTGATAACTTTGTACTTTCTAAAAAAAGAAAATTATGAACATTAAAAATGCTCAAAAAGAAGTTGACGATTGGATTAATGAACATGGAGTAAGATACTTTAATGAACTCACTAATATGGCTCAACTAACCGAGGAGGTTGGTGAAGTTGCTCGTATTATAGCTCGTCGTTATGGAGAGCAAAGCGAAAAAGAGAGCGATAAAGACAAAGATTTAGGTGAAGAATTAGCAGACGTTATGTTTGTTGTTTTGTGTTTGGCTAACCAAACAGGAATTGATTTGCAATCTGCTTTTGACAAAAAAATGGATAAAAAAGCAAAGCGAGACCACGACAGACATCATAATAATAACAAGTTAAAGTAGCATTACAGCTACGTTAACAATATTCATTTTTAATGAAATTAACTCTTCAAAAATCTAGCGTCAATAGCAAGTCCGAAATTCAAATTACTGGCTCAAAGAGCGAATCTAACAGATTGTTGTTATTACAAGCATTGTATTCAGATATAAAAATTAAAAACCTTTCTAATTCTGATGACAGTAATGTTATGCAACAAGCCTTGCAAACATCAACAAATGTTATTGATGTTCATCATGCAGGTACAGCAATGCGTTTTCTTACTGCTTTTTTTGCTACTCAAAATGGTCGAGAAGTAACCTTAACAGGTTCGTCACGTATGAAAGAAAGGCCAATTCAGGTTTTAGTTGAGGCTTTAAACTTACTAGGAGCAGATATTACTTATTTAGAAACTACAGGTTGTCCACCTTTAAAAATTAAAGGAAACGTATTAACTAAAAATAAAGTAACACTTAAAGCTAATGTTAGTAGTCAATATATTTCAGCACTATTACTAATAGCTCCAAAGCTAGAAAATGGATTAGAGCTAACTCTGGAAGGAGAAATTACTTCAGTGCCTTATATTAACATGACATTAGATTTACTCAATCAAATTGGTGTTGAAACAGTTTTTGACGATAATTTTATTAAAGTAAAACCATTAAATAAAGAATTAAAAGCTAAATCATTAGTTGTAGAGTCTGATTGGTCTTCTGCTTCGTATTATTACAGCATAGTAGCTCTAAGCGAAATAGGAACAGAGATTACACTTTCAGCTTATAAAGAAAGTAGCCTCCAAGGAGATTCTGCCTTAGCTAACATATACAAACAGTTTGGAGTTGAGACTACATTTTTAAATAATACAATAACTTTAAAAAAGAATAGTAAAAATACAAATGCTATAAAGTTAGATTTAAACAACTCACCAGATATAGCTCAAACAATAGCTGTTACTTGTTTAGGTTTAGGAATAAAATGTCACTTAACAGGATTACACACATTAAAAATCAAAGAAACAGATAGACTATTAGCGCTTAAAAATGAGATAGAAAAATTAGGAGGAAAAATATCTGTAACTAATGATTCTTTAGGCCTAGAAGAGTCAATATTTTTAAAAAATGATTGTGAAATAGCAACATATAATGACCACAGAATGGCCATGTCATTTGCTCCATTAGCACTAAAAACAAGCCTTCAAATAGCAGATTCTATGGTAGTTTCTAAATCATATCCAACATTTTGGGATGATCTAAAATCTATAGGATTTAAAATATCAAAATAATAAACAGTCATTTACTTGACAACGCCTACTTTGAGATTGTATATTTGCACCTTTCCAAAAATAAATATTAGCAGATGAAATTATCACACTTTAATTTTAAACTACCAGAAGAGTTACTAGCAGAACATCCTTCAGAAAACAGAGATGAATCACGTTTAATGGTGTTAGATCGTAAAAAGCAAACTATTGAACACAAAATGTTTAAAGACCTTATTGATTATTTTGATGAAGGTGATGTAATGATTCTTAATAATACCAAAGTGTTTCCAGCGCGTTTATATGGTAATAAAGAAAAAACAGGAGCAAGAATTGAAGTATTCTTATTGAGAGAGCTTAATGAAGAGCAACGCCTTTGGGATGTATTAGTAGATCCAGCTCGTAAAATACGAATAGGTAATAAATTGTATTTTGGTGATGATGATACATTAGTAGCCGAAGTAATTGATAATACAACCTCTAGAGGTCGTACTTTACGTTTCTTATATGATGGATCATATAAAGAATTTCGTAAAAAATTAACTGAGCTTGGTGAAACACCATTACCAAAATATATAAAAAGAGAAGTTGAACCTGAAGACGAAGAACGTTATCAAACTATATATGCTAAAAATGAAGGAGCTGTAGCTGCTCCAACAGCAGGTTTACATTTTTCTAAGCATTTATTAAAGCGCTTAGAGATAAAAGGGATTGATTTTGCTGAAGTGACATTACATGTTGGTTTAGGAACTTTTAACCCAGTTGAGGTTGAAGATTTGTCTAAACACAAAATGGACAGTGAAGAGGCTTTTATAACTCAAGAAACCGCTGATAAAGTAAATCACGCAAAGAAAAACAAAAAACGTATTTGTGCTGTTGGTACAACATCTATGAGAGCTATTGAGAGTTCTGTGTCTTCAAATGGAACGTTAAATGAGTTTTCTGGCTGGACAAATAAATTTATTTTTCCTCCTTACGATTTTAGTATTGCCAACTGTATGGTTACAAACTTTCATACACCAAAATCAACATTGTTAATGATGGTTTCTGCTTTTGCAGGTCACGATTTTATTAAAAAAGCATACGAGGAAGCTGTAAAAGAAAAATATCGCTTCTATACTTACGGAGATGCAATGTTAATTATATAATCATAGTCTATTAAAATATAAAAGCCTTGTTAATCAAGGCTTTTTTTATGATCTAAAAAAAAGTTTGCGAATTAGTGGCTTCAATTAAAAAGACACTATTTTTGCATGTATTATATGGAAACTACAAAAAAAGACATACGAGCATTAACTAAAGATCAATTGCGAGAGTTTTTTGTTAAACAAGGTGATCAAGCATTTCGTGGTAATCAGGTTTATGAATGGTTATGGAGTAAAGGTGCTCATACTTTTGAGGATATGACAAATGTATCTAAAGAAACACGTCAAATGCTCGAAGATAACTTTGTTATTAACCATATTAAAGTCGACCAGATGCAACGTAGTAATGATGGTACAGTAAAAAATGCTGTAAGATTACACGATGGGTTAATTGTAGAATCGGTTTTAATTCCTACAGCAAAACGTACCACAGCATGTGTGTCTAGTCAGGTAGGCTGTAGTTTAGATTGTAGATTTTGCGCTACTGCTAGACTAAAACGAATGCGAAATTTAAATCCAGATGAGATTTTCGATCAAGTAGTAGCTATAGATAAGGAAAGTAGACTTTATTTTGATAGACCCTTAAGTAATATTGTGTTTATGGGAATGGGTGAACCACTAATGAATTATAATAATGTTATAAAAGCTATCGATAAAATTACCTCACCAGAAGGTTTAGGTATGTCACCAAAAAGGATTACAGTCTCTACATCAGGTGTTCCAAAAATGATTAAAAAAATGGCAGATGATGAAGTTAAATTTAAGCTTGCTGTTTCTTTACACTCAGCTATTGATGAGGTGCGTACTTCAATTATGCCATTTAATGCAACATTTCCGTTAGCCGATTTAAGAGATGCTTTAGAATATTGGTATAATAAAACTAAGAATATAATTACCTACGAATACGTAGTTTGGGATGGTATTAATGATACTAAAAAAGATGTAGATGCACTCATTAAGTTTTGCAAATTCGCACCAAGCAAGGTTAATTTAATAGAGTATAATCCAATAGACGATGGAGAGTTTCAGCAAGCAAACACTCAGGCTTTAGATATGTATATTTCTATGTTAGAAGCTAATAATATAACAGTAACTGTAAGGCGTTCAAGAGGGAAAGATATTGACGCTGCTTGTGGCCAACTGGCAAATAAAAGTTAAAAAAAAGAGCTACATATTGTAGCTCTTTTTTTATAGAATTAAATTAAAATTTATTCTTTAATGATTTTTATAGATTGAGATTTTCCTTCAGCACTAATAGATAAGAAGTAAACACCAGTATTAAGAGACGATACATCTATCGTGTTATCTAACAGAGTATTTCCTTTAATATCCATCACTCTTTGCCCAAGCTGGTTATGTATTTCTACAGAATCGATAGTTAAAGAAGTATTAATCTTAACATTGTCTTTAATCGGGTTAGGATAAACAGAAAATAAATTTAACGATTCATCATCAACAGATAAAGCAGGATCTGCTTCAGTTGTAAAACTCCAAACAGTAGAATTTACAGCATCTCCACCAGCATTATTTGCTACTATTTGCCAATAATAAGTTTCAGAATAGCTTAAGCCATATATTGTAAATCCAGAATTAGAGCTAACATTAAACGAAGTGGCTACAGGAGGATTAACAGTGTCTAAATTAAAAGTATACCCAGTTGGAGCATCACCAGTTGAGGCGTCATCCCAAGTAAATGTATATGCGGCATCAGCAGCATCAATTACAGTATCTCCATTATAATCTGTGTCTTGTGCTAAATCTACATTAGTGGCACCATTTGCAGGATTAGGATTAACAACTGGATCAGGAGCTGTTGCATATTGATTAACTAAATTAACATTATCAATAAACCAATAATCACCATCATTTTGCTCTAATACAAAAGCAATATACACAGTCATCCCTTCGTAAGCAGATAAATCTACACTATATGGAGAGAACTCTAAAGGAGCAGCTCCAGTAACTGATAATTCACCTTGAGTATCTACAATAGAAAAATCTCCAATTGTAGTCTGAGATGCTCCTGTTGAAACTCTTACTGTATATGACGATCCGTAATCAGTAGCAAATGCATCAGTTTGATCAAAAATTAACAAGGAATTAGTTGTTGTAATTGCAATTGAAGGAGTAACTAGCCAGTCTTGTGCTAATGTAGAAACAGCTTCATATGCCACGCTCATATAGCCGCCAGAATTCTCCCAGTTTTCAACAGTTCCTTCACCATTAGCGCCAATGTAAGTAGCCCATCCAGCTGGAATTGTAGTCCCATCAAATGTTTCTGGGAATTGAGCATAGCTATTATATGTAAAAGCTATAAATAAGGAAAATAATAAAGTAATTTTTTTCATAAGCTTGATATTTAAAGGATTAATTAAACGAACAAGTTAACAAATAATGAAAAACACAAACAATTTAACGACTAAACAGATATTTTAATCGATAAAACGCATACTTTTTTTAAAATAGCTTTTCATACACATTTTTATTACGTTTGTTACATTATAATTTAGTAAAAATATCTTTTGAAAATTGTTGAACAAATAAAACAACCTATTGGTTATGAGATGGAGCTTTTTGAGCAAAAGTTTCTACTTTCTATGTCTAGTAAAGTTGCTTTATTAAACAGAATTACTCATTACATAGTTAACCGAAAAGGAAAACAAATGCGACCAATGTTTGTTTTTTTGGTGGCTAAAATGATTAACAATGGTGAAGTTAGTGAGCGTACTTATAGAGGCGCTTCAGTTATTGAGCTTATACACACCGCAACACTAGTACATGATGATGTTGTTGATGATAGTAATAGACGTCGAGGTTTTTTCTCAATTAACGCGCTTTGGAAAAACAAAATTGCTGTACTAATAGGAGATTATTTATTGTCTAAAGGATTGTTACTATCAATTGATAATAACGATTTCGATTTACTAAAAATTATTTCTGTTGCTGTTCGTGAAATGAGTGAAGGCGAGTTACTTCAAATAGAAAAAGCACGACAGCTAGATATTACTGAAGATGTTTATTATGAGATTATTCGTCAAAAAACAGCAACTTTAATAGCAGCTTGCTGTAGTTTAGGAGCAGCGTCAGTAAAACCAAATTCTCCTGATGTAGAAACTATGCGCAAGTTTGGAGAACTTATAGGTATGGCTTTTCAAATTAAAGACGATTTATTTGATTATGGTGACGAAGCTATTGGGAAACCAACAGGAATAGATATTAAGGAGCAAAAAATGACTTTGCCTCTAATTCATGTTTTGAATAATTGTTCTAAAACTGAAAAAAAATGGCTAATTAATTCCATTAAAAACCATAATAAAGATAAACAACGCGTCAAAGAAGTTATTGTATTTGTAAAAACTAAAGGTGGTTTGGATTATGCTGTAACTAAAATGTTAGAATTCAAAAATAAGGCTTTGCTAATCTTAAATAACTACCCAGAATCTACTTTTAAATCTTCTTTATTGCTAATGGTTAATTACGTTATTGACCGAAAAAAATAATTTTTTTTATCATCAGGCAACCTTTTGCATAACTTTTGCGTCTTTATAAATAGAAGACCTAATAAACCGCTTTTGAAAGTCATTCAATTACATAACAATAATATTGAGCTAATAAAAAAAGCAGCGAAAAATAATCGCGAAGCTCAACATCTATTGTTCGAAGTACATGCGCCAAAAATGTTAAGTGTATGCAGATACTATGTAAAGGATATATATAAGGCTGAAGAAGTAATGATGAATGGTTTTTTTAAAGCTTTTACAAATCTTAATAATTTTAAAAACGAAGGGAGTTTTGAAGGTTGGATACGTAGAATAATGGTAAGAGAGGCAATATCATTTTTAAGACAACAAAAAAATATCGAATTCTCAATAGAGGATGTAAACGTACCTCAAGATTATTCTAATAATATTAAAACTGAAATTGAAGTTAACGAAATACAACAGCTTATTGATGATTTACCAGAAGGCTACAAAATAGTATTTGTAATGTATGCAATTGAAGGCTATAAACATAATGAGATAGCAGACATGTTAAAAATTTCTGAAGGAACTTCAAAATCACAATTGTTTAAAGCAAGACAATTGTTACAACAAAAAATTAATGAATTAAATAATACAAGCTATGGCACCAATTAAATTTGAAGAAAACATAAAAGACAAGCTTGAAAAACGCACAATACAACCTTCTGCTGATGCTTGGCAAACTTTAGCTAGTCGGTTAGATGCTAAAAACAATAAGAAAAAATCGCCATATTATTTATGGTTAGGCGTTGCCGCAAGTATAGTAGCTATTATGTTTATTGCTTCTCAATTATTTGTAAATAACAATAATACAACAATAGAAACTCCTGTAATTGTTAACACAAATAAAGAGACAATTAAGAAGGTAGAAAGCGAAAATGTACTGCAGAAAAAAGATGTGTTAACTAATAATGTTGAAAAGGAGAGTGTAAAAGAGTTAAATATAAAAACACCTAAGTCTGAAAAAACTGAAGTTGCACTACTAACAAAACAAAAAGAAGAAAAAACAGTTTTACCTAAAGAGGTCATTGTAAATAAAACGTCGTTTGAAGATTTAAAAGTACAGCAAGTAGTTGCCCAAATACAAGGGTTAAAAGACAAAGGAGAATCAGTAACTGATAAAGATATTGATGCACTTTTAGATCAAGCTCAAAAAGAAATCACATTACAAAACATATATAACGAAACTACTAAAACGGTTGATGCTAACGCGCTGTTACAAGACGTTGAATCAGACTTGCAGCAATCTTTTAGAGATAAAGTATTTAATGCTTTAAAATCTAGTTACAATACGGTAAAAACTGCAGTTGCCGAGCGTAACAACTAAATTTAATTATTAATCAAAAGACGAACATTATGAAAACCATTACAAAAATAGTAGTGCTAATAAGCGTATGCTTTATTATTGGCAATGCAAGTGCACAAGATACAATTCAAAAAACGAACAATACCACCAAGATTGAAAACCTTGAGCAGTTAAAAGAAGCAATTAAAAACGAAGAAAGAGAGTTTTTAAAAGCTGAGGTAGAAGCGATTAATCAACGCTTAGATAGAGGAGAAATTACAGCTGAGAATGCAGAACAATTAAAAAAAGAAGCTGCTCAAAAAAGGGCTTTAAATATTGAAAATCGTATTGCAATTATTGATAATAAAATTGCACTTATGAAGCGTAACGACTCTGACTATCAAAACTATGATGACAATGAAAACAATGGCTTTAAAATCACTTTCGGAGGTGAAAAAGACGAACATACTTTTGTTAACATTAAACGAAAAAACAGTCCTCCAAAATACGATTTGCGTACAACTTCAGATTTAGTATTTGCAATAGGTGTAAATAATACAATAGCAGATGGTGAGTCAATAGGAGATTCATATGAAACTTTAGGTTCTGGTTTTGTTGAGTTGGGATTAGCTTGGAAAACTAGAGTTTTTCAAAACTCTAATGCTTTACGCTTAAAATATGGGTTTTCTTTTCAATGGAATAAGCTATCGCCAAAAGATGACAAGTATTTTGTTCAAAATGGAGATGTAACATCATTAGAAGTGTTTCCAGGAAACTTAAACGAATCAGAATTTAGAGTTACAAATCTTGTTTTTCCTGTTCATTTTGAGTTTGGGCCATCAAAAAAAATAGATAAGAAGAACTACTTCAGATATTCAACACATAATCAATTTAAGTTTGGTATTGGTGGTTATGCAGGTTTTAATATTGGAACGCAGCAAAAATTACGATACAAAGAAGATGGAGATAGAGTTAAAGAAAAAATACGTCGAAATTATAACACTTCAGATTTTGTGTATGGCTTAAGCGCTTACGTAGGTTTTGATACTATGAGTTTGTATGCTAAATATGATATATCTACAGTTTTTAAAGATCAAGTTGTTGACCAAAATAATGTCTCTTTAGGTATAAGATTCGATTTAGATTAAACGTAATTGAGTTAGTTGTAAGAAAGCCTTTTCGTATTCGAAAAGGCTTTTTATTTAAATTTATTTGAAGCCATGCATTTATTTGATATTTGCTCAAACTCAAACCAAATTTTAGGATTCTTATAATCTATTTTGCGTTGCGCTATATATGGTTCTAAAATAGTGTACCACCAACAAATTCTGTTAGAGTGTATGCTATAAAACACTTTTTCATCAACAAGTTCAAACTCATAAGCAGTACATAAATTCTGTAAATGATTTAAAAACATATTTGTAACTAGTGTAGCTTCTAAATCATTTCTTATGAGCTTTACTTCTTTTTTTGTAAATGGTTTACAAACTTCAGGAAAAGGATAAATATTTAGCTTGTGGTAAACAGAATACAAACGTTCTTGTAGTTCTAGTTCTTCACCTATACCTATAAAATTATAGGTAGATTGTAAACGCTTCCATGCGTTGTCCTTTTTGTATTGAATAATTAACAAGACCAAAGATACCAAGCCAGTTAATGAAATAATAAAATTAAGAAGAGGTAAATATTTATCGTTAAACTCAATCATAGCTAAGATAATAATATTGAACATCAGTGCATTACACTAAAATAGTAGTTTTTTCAGAATTATTGTATAAAAATTTAGCACGTTGCTTTTAAATTCTTTTATAGTATTTTTACAAAAACTTATTTTTAGTATAACTTCAGTAACATTTTGATATCAAAATCTACCATAGAACAAGTATTCGAAACCGCTCGTGTAGAAGAGGTTATTGGCGATTTTGTTAATCTTAAAAAATCCGGAAGCAATTTTAAAGGATTAAGCCCTTTTAGTGACGAGCGCTCTCCAAGTTTTATGGTGTCTCCAGTTAAGCAAATTTGGAAAGATTTTAGTAGTGGTAAAGGTGGTAATGCAGTAACTTTTTTGATGGAGCATGAGCATTTTACCTATCCTGAAGCTATTAAATATTTAGCCAAAAAGTACAATATTGAAATTGAAGAAACTGAGCAAACTAACGAACAAAAAGAAGAAGCTAATGAGCGCGAAAGTTTGTATTTAGTTAATGAGTTTGCAAACACATATTTTCAAAACATACTGCATAAAACAGACCAAGGTAAGGCAATTGGATTAAGCTATTTTAAAGAGCGTGGTTTTACCAACGATACGATAAAAACATATAATCTTGGATACTCTTTAGATGAGTGGCAAGCATTTACAGACGAGGCTTTAGGAAAAGGTTATCAGCTAGAATTTTTAGAAAAAACAGGACTTACTATTGTAAAGGAAGATAAACGCTTTGATCGTTTTAAAGGTCGCGTCATGTTTCCTATACATAGTATGAGTGGACGTATTCTAGGTTTTGGAGGACGTATTTTAGCAGCAGATAAAAAAGCCGCAAAATATGTAAATTCACCTGAAAGTGAAGTCTATCATAAAAGTAAAGTGTTATATGGCTTGTTTCATGCCAAACAAAGTATAGCAAAAGAAGATAACTGTTTTTTAGTTGAAGGTTATACTGATGTTATTCAGTTTCATCAAACAGGAATTAAAAATGTTGTAGCATCTTCAGGTACAGCATTAACACCTGAGCAAATTCGACTTATAAATAGACTAACCAAAAATATTACTGTACTTTTTGATGGTGATGCTGCAGGTATTAGAGCATCAATAAGAGGTATCGATTTAATTTTAGAACAAGGCCTAAACGTAAAAGTTGTCATGTTTCCAAATGGTGAAGATCCAGATAGTTTTGCAAAGCAAAACACACTTGAAGAGCTTTCATCATACCTTGAAGATAATTCTAAAGATTTTATACAATTTAAAGCCGCATTGTTGGTTGAAGAAGCCAATAACGATCCTATAAAAAAGGCAGAAACCATTAGGGAGATTGTAAATAGTATCTCTAAAATTCCCGATCCTATTAAACGCGAAATTTACATTCAGGAATGCTCTCGAATAATGGATATTAGTGAAGATGTTTTGTTTAGTACTTTAGCGCAAATCAATAAAAAAGAGCGAAGTGATGCTAATAAAGAATACAAGGAAGAACAAAAGGCCTTTAATGTTATTAAGCACGAGCAGCCCAAAGTAAAAGTAGATTTGCAATATGTTTTAGAACGAAAAATTATTGAAATTTTATTGCTATATGGTAATGAAACTGAAGATTTTGAGGATTTGGTTTTGAAAGAATCTGAAACTGGCGATTTGCAATTAGAGCCTGTTGTACATAAAGCCAAAGTATTTGAAAAAGTATATCTCGATTTACAAGAGGATGAAATGCAATTTTCTGACGAAAAATTTAAGTCGCTTTACTATACAATTATAGATACATTGCATCAAGCTGAAGATTTTCAGTTAAAAGATTTTATTAACAGACTGGGTCAAGATATGGCTAATGAAGTTACTACTATTTTAATGGAAGATGAACGTTACAGGCTTCATGACTGGCAACGAAATCATATAATACCAAAAGAAAAAAAGGAAACTATTGCGCAATTGGTAAGTCAAACGATTTTAAGTTTACGTTGTTTTTTAATTGACCAAAAAGTTGCAGAATATCAAAACGACACCTTAAGAGAAGATGCTAATCTAAGGTCTATTTTAGAAGATGTAAACGACTACGTAAAATTAAAAATGCTACTCTCTAAAAAGCTAGGTAAAGTAGTAGGAGGAAAAATTTAAGTTAAATCTTTGTGTTTTGCCTGATGAATAAGATCGACTAAGTTAGTAACATTAAGCTTATTGTATAATCTTGCTTTGTATGTGCTAACAGTTTTTTCGTTAATGTCTAACTCTTGAGCAATTTCTTTATTTTTCTTACCAGAAGATAATAGTTTTAAAACTTCAACTTCTCTGGTCGATAAACGCTTATAAAGTTTTGTGGTTTTATTTTTAGTATCTGTAAAAGTTAAGTTCTTAGACATGGCTTCACTTAAATAAATACCTCCAGATTTTACTTTTATTATAGCTTCTCTAATAGTATCTGTTGAAACAGTTTTGTGCAAGTAGCCAGATGCGCCAGCTTTAATTGTGCTTATAGCATAAATCTCTTCAGGTTGATGGCTAAACATAATAACTTTTAAATCTTGGTGCTCTTTTTTAATGGCTCTAAGTGCAGTTATACCATTTAGTTCTGGTAAGTCAATTTCTGAAATAATAACATCAACAGGATGTCGTCTTACAAACTCAAAAATCTCAATACCACTACCAACATCGCCAACTACTTTAATTTCTGAGTCAGAAGCAAAAAGCAGTTTAAGTCCAGTTCTTACAATAGGATGAAAATCCACTACTAATACTTTAATCATGATATTATATTGTTAAATAGAATTCTTTTTAGTGTCAGAACTTAAAAGATTAAATCTAAATTTGTGGAGATTTGCAATGCAAAAATAGTGAAAAAATCAACATCTTTAACATTATTACAGTTAAAATGATAATAATTACTTGAAGTTTTTAGGAATTTCGCAAATTGGAATTGGTATCATTTTATGCTGATTATTAGTGTTGTATCTCATGAATATTTCAAATACTTCACGTTGTCTTCCATTAAAATCATCAACAGTTTTACCACTGTCTTTCATATGCATAGCCCATTCCAATTCAGGATATGAGGCGCCAATTTGGTCTTCATCACTACGTGCATCTCCAAATAGTCCATCACTTGGTGCTGCTTTCATTATTGAATCTGGAACTTTTAAAAACTCTCCAATTTTATAAACTTCAGATTTCATTAAATCCGCAATAGGGCTTAAATCTACACCACCATCGCCATATTTTGTATAAAAACCAACCCCAAAATCTTCAACTTTATTACCTGTTCCTGCAACCAATAAGCCTTGTAGTCCTGCATGATAATATAAAGTTGTCATACGTAATCTTGCTCTAGTGTTCGCCAAAGCCATATCTACAGTTGCTTGCTTGCCATCGAGAGAAACTTCAGTTTTAAACTCTTCAAAAACAGGAGTTAAATCTACACGAATATCCTCAACATTAGGAAACCTTTTTTTTAGTTGCTCAATATGTTCTTTAGCTCTGCTTACATGACTTGCAGCTTGGTGTATAGGCATTTCAATACATAATACTTTTAAGCCTGTTTTAGCACATAATGTTGATGTTACTGCAGAATCAATTCCTCCAGAAATTCCAATAACAAAACCATTTACTCTTGCATTTGTTGCGTAATTTTTTAACCAGTTTACTATGTGTTCAACAACTTTTTCAGTATTCATATATCTGTCATTTTATGCTAAAGAATAGTATCTTTGCACAACAAAAATAAACGAATCACGTAATTAATAAAAAATAATCACGTTTAAGTTTATGTAAATTTATATATGAAAAAATTAATTCTCGTTTGCGGTTTATTGGTTAGCTTACTATCATGTAATAACGATAGTCAATTAGAAAAAGAGATAGCAAAAATTGATATTGATGTTAATGTAGAGCGTTTTGATTTAGCTTTTGATGATGCTAAACCAAGCGATTTATCTAATTTAAAGGCAGCATTCCCTTTTATGTTTTCAAAATATGAAAATGATTCTATTTGGATTAATAGAATGAATGACACTTTGCAAAATCAATTATCTGCTGAAGTTAGAAAAGCGTTTAACGATTTTGATGATATACATTTAGAAGTCCGTTCGTTATTTCAGCATTTAAAGTATTATGATAAGTCTTTCAGAGAGCCTAGAATTATAACAGTAACTTCAGATGTAGATTACAGATACAAAACCATTGTAACAGATACTATTGTATTGTTAGCTTTAGATACTTATTTAGGTTCTAATCATGAATTTTACGAAGGCATTCCAAAATATATAAGCCAAAATCTAAACCGATCTCAATTAGTTTGTGATTTGGCAACAAATTATTCAGAACAGTATATACATCAAAAAAGTAGAAAAACATTGTTAGACGAGATGATTTATTTCGGTAAGCAGTTATACTTTAAAGATGTAATGATTCCTTTTAAAACAGATGCAGATAAAATAGGTTATACTCAACAACAATTAGATTGGGCTGCTGAAAATGAAAGCTATATTTGGCGTTACTTTATTGAAAAAGAAATGCTTTTTAGTACAGATAATAGTTTGCCAAATAGGTTTATAGCTTTAGCACCATTTTCAAAATTTTATTTAGAGTTAGATAGCGAATCTCCAGGGAGATTAGGTCAATATATAGGTTGGCAAATTGTGAGGGCTTATATGAAAAACAATAAAGTGTCTTTAATGGATATGATGCAAAAAGATGCTGAAGAAATATTTAATAATTCAAATTTTAAACCAAGTAAATAATGTCAAAAACTTTAAAATCAACTATAGAGCTTCAAGTTGAATTAGATGAAAACAGAATTCCAGAAAAGTTAAGCTGGACAGCAAAAGATGGAGGTGTAAATAAAGAAGAAGCTAAAGCTATGATGTTATCGGTTTGGGATAGTAAGGCTCAAGAAACTTTGCGTATAGACCTTTGGACAAAAGATATGCCTGTTGATGAAATGAAGCAGTTTTTTCATCAAACTTTAGTCGCCATGAGTGATACTTTTAATAGAGCAACACAAGATGAAAAGATGACAGCTACTATGAAAGATTTTTGCGATTACTTTGCTGAAAAGCTAGAGTTAAAAAAATAGATTGACAGAATAATTTTTTTAAAATTCTGAAAATAAGATATTTTGATATACTTTTTTTTGTAGTTTTATATAGCTATTAATTAATTTTTGTATAATTCTTCAAACGTATTACAAGTGAAAAAACTTATATTTTCGTTTAGTTTAATGTTGTCATTATCTAACGTATTTGCACAACAGCAACCAGTCAATTCTGCTACTAACTCTGCTCCAATTAAGAATATTTCTTCAATAACTTGGGAGAAAAATTCTGATGACACCTATAAGATTTATAACGAAGAAGGTAGAAAGTTGGATGATTTTATGTTTATAGGCGCTTTAAAAACTGATACTTTAGCAGTATTACATAAGTCTTCTAGATCAGTATTATTAATGCCTGACTTTTATTCGGCTTCCAGTAATATAAATAGAAAAGGAGTTGTTCTTGCTAAAAATGTAAGTAAAGATTTTTATATCACTAACCCAAAATCATATATAACCTTTATTAATGATGAAGATTATATAGGTGAAGCAACAAATGTTAATGGTGATTATGTTATTTATATATCAGATCTTGATAAAACTTATTTAGAAAAAGATATAAGAGGGTTTTCTAATTGGGGAGCAAAAAACATTACCGATTTAGGATATGCACCAGAAAATACATTTTGGTATAGAAACGTAAGTACTGAATCTTATGGGATTATTAAACGAGGTGAAACAATAGATTATAGTTTAGCCACGCCAAAAAAAGATGGTAATAACCTTGTAGTTACTTTTGATGGGAAAATAGAATATACTTTAGAAAACTACTATTCTGCATCTGCATTTGTTATGAAGCCAGTTAAAATTAGAGCTATAAGTGAAAATGAAACAAATACTAAATCTGGATGTGTTCAAGGAGATTGTTTAAATGGTTGGGGTAAATGGGAATTTGCAGATGGCGCATATTATGATGGCTTTTGGGAGAACGGAAAAAGACATAATTACGGATTATATATGTGGGCAGAAGGAGGAAAATATATAGGCAATTGGGATACCGACAATATGAGCGGTTATGGAGTTTATATTGCTAAAAATGAAGATAATATTATTGGTAACTACAAGAATGGCAACCTTAACGGATTTGGAATTAGTGTAAAAAGCGGAACATGGAGTCAAGGAGTTTATGAAAATGGAACACTAATAACGCCATATGATTTTTATGATAATGGAGTAGATATTGGATGTACAGCAGGAGATTGTCAAAACAAATATGGAAGAATGGAGTGGAGTAATGGAGATAGCTATACAGGTTTTTTCAAAAATGGGAAATTATATATGGGAACCTATAATTTTGCTAGTGGCGAAAGATATACAGGAACGTTTAATGAAAGTAATCAGTTTCATGGTACAGGTCGTTATTTTTTTAATGACAATAGTTATTATGGAGGTGAATGGAAAAACGGAAAATATGATGGAAAAGGATACTTTCATGATAAAGATATAAATCAGAAAATAGGCATCTGGTCTAAAGGAATATTAATTAAATCATATAAATAATTTAATGCGCAAAATTGTATTCGGAATTGCTATAGCGTTAATAGTATTAATTGCATTTAAGTACTGTAGCGACAAAAAAGAAGACAAAATTGTGCTTCAAGAAAGTTCTGCATTAATACAAGAGCAAATAAAAAATGTTGGTAAACTTATAGTTACCGAAGGTCATTTAAGCGAAGTTTTTAATTATAAAAATTCAAAAGAAATTTTTGGAAGTTTAATTACTTCAGACAAAAAAGCATTAGTAGTAGTTAATGCAGATGTATTTGTTTCATACGATTTAAGCCTACTAGAATATGAAATTGATGAAGCAACAAAAACATTAACTCTAATTAGTATTCCAGAAGAAGAAATAAAAATAAATCCAGATTTTGAGTACTACGATATTCAAGCAGATTATTTTAATGCTTTTGAGGCTAAAGATTATAACGACATTAAAGAAACAGTAAAAAAGTCTTTACTCAAAAAAATAGAAAATTCAGACATAAAAAAGAATGCTAAAAATAGATTGATTAGCGAGTTGTCAAAGTTTTATATTCTAACAAATTCTTTAGGTTGGACACTTAAGTACAATGAAAATATAATTGAAAACACTCAAGATTTTCAAGGCCTTAAACTATAATTTTTTACTTAAGCCAACCCAACCACCACCATTAGTAGCTTCAATATTATTTAAATTTAAAAATTTAGCAGCTTTAGCTGAACGTATTCCGCTTTCACAGCAAACAACAAAAGGTTTATTCATTTGCTTCAACTCATTTACATGATTATGTAAATCATCTAGTGGAATATGTTTTGAGTTTTCAATATGTCCTTTATCCCATTCACGCTGTGTTCTAACATCTAATACTACTGCTCCATTATCTAAAAAATCTTGAACTTGCCTTTTCTTTGTTCCAAAAATAAAATCTAAAAATCCCATAGTCTTCTTTTTTACATAAATTTACAATAATTAAATACATTTCATTTGAAACCAGAAACTAGAAAGGAAGAAATTATAAAAACTGCAGCAAAACTTTTTAAAGAAAAAGGTTATAGTGCAGTGACAATGCGAGATTTAGCTACTGCTATGGGAATTAAAGCCGCTAGTCTTTATAACCATATTACATCAAAACAAGAAATTCTAAAAGTGATTATTATTTCGTTGGCTGAAGAGTTTACACAAGAGATGAATTTAATCAAAACTTCAAATCATAAAGCAATAGATAAGTTGCAAATGATTGTATCACTTCATGTCCAAATTACAGTAAAAAACACATATGGAATGGCTTGCCTTAATAACGATTGGATGCATTTAGAAGAGCAGTTAGATTATTATTTAGAGCTACGAAAAAAGTATGAACAAGATTTTATAGACATTATTAAATCTGGTATAAAATCAAACGAAATCATAGACTCTAACCCAGAAATTATTATGTTTTCAATCCTGTCAACTCTACGTTCACTTTATCTTTGGATACCAAAAAAAGAGGATATCAACTCTAACAGTTTAGCACAAAGTTTAAGCAAAGTTCTCATCAGCGGAATTAACACATAATTTAGATTTTATTTTGTAAATTTGTCAAGCAAACTAACAAGTGTTAGTTAAATATGATTTGTAAAATAAATGGCAGATTTTTATAACCTGAAAGTATCAGAAATTTATAAAGAAACAAAAGACACAGTTGTTGTTGCTTTTGAAGTACCTGATCATCTCAAAGAAAAGTTTAAATTTAAACAAGGACAGCATTTAACCTTGCGTAAAGAAATTAATGGGCAAGACATTCGTCGTAATTATTCATTATGCTCAAGTCCTATTGATAACGAATGGAAGGTTGCAATTAAAACTATTCGCGAAGGTGTTTTTTCTAACTACGCTTTTAACGAACTTAAAAAGGGAGACGAATTGCAAGTTATGCCTCCACATGGTGAGTTTTATGTAGAGTGTGAGCCTAATTCTTCAAAAAATTATATAGCATTTGCAGCAGGAAGCGGAATTACACCAATGCTATCAATCATAAAAACCCATTTACATAAAGAGCCAAACAGTACATTCAAACTGTTTTACTTGAATAGGACTGTTAAATCCATTATCTTTAAAGAAGAAATTGAGCAGCTTAAAAATGAGTTTTTTGGTCGTTTTCAAGTGTTCTATTTTTTGACGAAGGAACAACGAGATATTCCGTTTTTAAATGGACGATTTGATAAAGAAAAATTAGCAGTTTTAACCAAAACTTTTATTGATATTCCAGATACAAATCATGCATTTATTTGTGGGCCTCAAGATATGATTTTCTTAATTCGTGACGAGTTACAAGCGGCTGGGTTAAGTAAAGAAAAAATACATTACGAACTTTTTTTTTCAGGAAGTTCGGAAGAAGAAAATAAACACATCGCAGAAGTTCTTGAAGAAAAAGCAGATGGAACCGAAGTAACCATTATTGATGGTGGTAAAGAATTCCATTTTATTATGGATGACGATTTTGATAATATACTAGATGGTGCTTTGGCAGCAGGAGCCGATTTACCTTTTGCATGCAAAGGTGGTGTTTGCAGTACATGCAAATGTCAAGTAGTTGAAGGTTCGGTAAAAATGAAAGTCAACTATGCACTTGAAGATAAAGAAGTGGCACAAAATTATGTACTAAGTTGCCAGGCAGTGCCAACGAGTAAAGTAGTTAAAGTAAATTTTGATGTTTAAAATAATATAAAATTATTAAGTTCAACACGCTAATGGCTAAAAGCCAATAGCTAAAAGCTAAAAGAATGAGTGAAGAACAAATAAAAAACCTAGAAGCTCAATTTGAAGCACGTATTGCTCGTGACGAAAAAATTGAAGCTAAAGATTGGATGCCAGAAAAGTATCGCCAAACACATATCAGGCAAATGTCACAACATGCACATTCCGAAATTGTTGGTATGCTTCCAGAAGGTAATTGGATAACAAGAGCACCTTCTTTAAGACGAAAAGTGGCTTTATTGGCTAAAGTTCAGGACGAAGCAGGTCATGGATTATACTTGTATTCTGCATGTGAAACATTAGGAATTTCTCGCGATGAATTATATGATCAATTACATTCAGGTAAAGCAAAGTATTCTTCAATATTTAATTACCCAACAGTAACTTGGGCAGATATGGGAGCCATAGGTTGGTTGGTAGATGGCGCAGCCATTATTAATCAAGTGCCATTGTGCAATACATCTTATGGTCCTTATGCAAGAGCAATGGTTCGTGTTTGTAAAGAAGAGAGTTTTCACCAACGTCAAGGGTATGAAATCATGATTAAGTTGGCAAACGGAACTCCAGAACAAAAAGAAATGGCTCAAGATGCTTTAAATCGTTGGTGGTGGCCAAGTTTAATGATGTTAGGACCTACAGATGCCGAATCAATTCACACTGAGCAGTCTATGAAATGGAAGCTGAAGCGAAAATCTAACGATGAATTACGTCAGCAGTTTATAGATCAAACTGTGCCTCAAGCAGATTTGATAGGGCTTACAATTCCAGATCCAGATTTAAAATGGAATGAAGAAAAAGGAAGTTATGATTTTGGAGAAATAAATTGGGATGAATTCTGGCAAGTAGTCAAAGGTCATGGTCCTTGTAATAAAGAACGAATGAATGCAAGAGTTGGTGCTTGGGAAAGAGGGGAATGGGTTCGTGATGCGGCAATGGCTTATGCAGAAAAACAACAACAAAAGAAAGAAAAACAAGTAGTTTAATTGTTTGTCTCCCTGAGCGCAGTCGAAGGGTTTTCAAACAAATAATAATAATATAATTATGGCAACAAAAAATTGGCCACTTTGGGAAGTCTTCGTAAGAAGCAAAAATGGGTTAGAGCATCGTCATTTTGGAAGCCTTCATGCTGCTGATGCAGAAATGGCACTAGAAAATGCTAGAGATGTATATACAAGACGTAATGAAGGTGTAAGTATTTGGGTTGTAGAGTCTAAACATATAACAGCTTCAAATCCTGAGCATAATGGAGAACTGTTTGAACCAGCACAAGATAAAGTATATCGTCATCCAACATTTTACGATTTACCTGACGAAGTAAAACATATGTAATGAAAGATAATCTTTATAAATACATTTTAGGTATTGCAGATAATAGCCTTATTCTGGGTCAAAGAATGGGATCATTAACTGGTCATGGACCAAGCCTAGAAACAGATATAGCTTGTACAAATATCTCTTTAGATTTATTTGGGCAAGTACGTAGTTATTACCAATATGCTGCTAAAATAGCAGGAGATGGGAGAACTGAAGACGATATTGCAATGCTTCGTAAAGAAAGGGAATATGTAAATGTATTATTGGTCGAGCAACCTAATACAGATTTTGCATATACAATGGCTCGTCAGTTTTTGTTCGATGTCTATCATTTATTGCTTTTAAATGAATTGCAAAAAAGTAAAGATTTAACCTTATCTGCAATTGCATCAAAGTCTATAAAGGAAGTGAGCTATCATCAACGTTTTTCATCAGATTGGATAAAAAGGCTTGGAGATGGGACAGATTTAAGTCATCAAAAAATGCAAGATGCTATTGATGCTTTGTGGGCATATACAGACGAATTATTCCACCAAACTCAAGCAGACAAAGTGATGGTAAAAGAGGGTGTTGGTGTTGATGTTACAAAATTAAAAGAGACTTATTATAAACAAGTCAATGAGGTTTTAGAAGAAGCTACGCTTAACATTCCTGAATCAAAATATTTTCAAAAAGGAGGAAAAGAAGGTATTCATACAGAACATATGGGATATTTGTTAAGTGATTTACAATATATGCAACGAACCTATCCAAATATGGAATGGTAGAAAATGGTAGCAGAAAAACAACATATAGACCAAAAATTAGTGTCAATATTAGAAAAAGTTTCTGATCCAGAAATTCCAGTATTGTCAATTATGGACATGGGAGTTGTACGTTCTGCAATTATTGAAAATAATATTGTAAAAGTTCAAATTACACCAACCTATAGTGGCTGTCCAGCAATGGATGTTATAGGTGATGATATAAAAGCTGCTTTAAAAACAGCAGGATACAATTCCGAAATAGAATTAATTCTATCTCCAGCTTGGACAACCGATTGGATAACACCAAGAGGTAGAAAAGCATTAGAAAATTATGGTATAGCAGCACCTTTAGATGCTGAAACAGATAAAGATGTTTTATTAAATGGTAAAAGAATAGTAAAATGTACTAATTGTGGTTCAACAAACACCAAATTAGTAAGTCAGTTTGGTTCTACTGCATGCAAAGCACAATTTCAGTGTGAGGATTGCCAAGAGCCTTTTGATTACTTTAAATGTCTTAAATAAAAAGACGTTAGTTCGAGTGATTTTCTGTCAAATTGAGCGCAGTCGAAATCTAGGAAAATTGTATCAAGAACAAATAAAAAAATATAGGTATGAGTAACAATTCAATTCTATTAAAAATTGAAAACAAAGTAGCATATATTACGCTAAACAGACCAGAAGTTTTTAATAGTATCAATCGTGAAATGGCATTTTTATTTCAAGATACTTTAGACGCTTGCGAAAAAAATGAAGAGGTAAGAGCGATTGTTATTACTGGTAACGGAAAAGCTTTTGGAGCAGGTCAAGATTTAAAAGAAGTCACTGACCCAGATTTAAATCCAGGATTCAAAAAAATTCTAGACGAACATTACAACCCAATAATTACTAGAATTAGAAACATAAAAAAGCCAATTATTGCAGCAGTAAATGGTGTGGCAGCAGGAGCAGCTGCAAATATTGCTTTAGCTTGCGATATTGTTGTCGCACATGAAAAAGTAAGTTTTATACAAGCCTTTAGTCTTATTGGATTGATTCCTGACAGTGGAGGAACATTCTTTTTACCAAGATTAATTGGGTTTCAAAAAGCATCAGCTTTAGCTATGTTAGGAGATAAAGTTTCAGCTGAAGAAGCAGAAAAAATGGGAATGATTTACAAAATAATTCCTTTAGAAAATTTTGAAGAAGAAGTAGAAGCTTTAGCTGTAAAACTAGCCAATATGCCAACCAAAGCGTTAGGTATGATTAAAGAATTGTTCAACAAATCGATGACAAATACGTTGGAAGAGCAATTAGCTTTAGAATCTAAATTACAAATTGAAGCAGCACAAAGTGAAGATTATGCGGAAGGCGTTGCAGCTTTTATTGAAAAGCGAAAACCGAATTTTAAAGGAAAATAATATTGAATTGTCACCTCGAGCGCAGTCGAGAGGTCGATTGAAAGACAAATATAATATATGAATGTAGGAATCATAGGAAGTGGAACAATGGGAAGTGGTATAGCACAAGTTGCTGCAACTTCTGGTTGTAAAGTGAAATTATACGATACCAATCAAGCGGCTTTAGATAAAGCAAAATCAGCTTTAGAAAAAATATTAGCACGTTTGGTTGAAAAAGGACGTATTGATACAGCTGAAAAATCACGAATTCAAAATAATATTTCTTACATAGTTAAATTAAAAGATTTAGCAGATTCAGATTTAACTATTGAAGCCATTATAGAAAGTCTTGATATCAAGAAAAAAGTCTTTTCAGAATTAGAAACGTATGTTTCTGATGATTGTATCTTAGCATCAAACACTTCAAGTTTATCAATAGCTTCCATTGCAGCTTCGCTTAAAAAACCAGAACGCTGTATTGGTATTCACTTTTTCAACCCAGCGCCTTTAATGCAATTGGTTGAGGTGATTCCCGCAATACAAACCTCGAAGGAAGTTTTAGAAAATTCAATCAAAATCATTTCCGATTGGAAAAAAGTAGTCGCAGTTGCCAAAGACACTCCAGGTTTTATCGTCAACCGTGTTGCAAGACCTTTTTATGGAGAATCATTAAGAATTTATGAAGAAGGCATTGCCGATTTCGCAACTATAGACCACAGTTTAAAGTCGCTTGGAGGTTTCAGAATGGGACCTTTTGAATTGATGGATTTTATAGGCAACGATGTTAATTATACGGTTACTGAAACTGTTTTTACAGCGTTTTACTTTGACCCAAGATACAAACCAGCATTCACTCAAAAACGATTTGCTGAAGCTGGCTATTTAGGGAAAAAAACTGGGAAAGGATATTATGATTATTCTGAAGGAATATCAATGCCAAAACCAAAAGAAGATAAAGAAATAGCTGAGTTAATATTTAATCGCGTATTAGTTATGCTGATTAATGAAGCTGCAGACGCTTTATTTTTAAATATCGCTTCAGCCAAAGACATTGATAACGCTATGACCAAAGGCGTTAATTATCCTAAAGGTCTTTTAGCTTGGGCAGATGAAAAAGGTATTAATTGGTGTGTTTCAAAATTAGACGAATTATATAACGAATATCATGAAGATCGTTATCGTTGCAGCCCATTATTACGTAAAATGAATAGGGAAAATAAAACATTCTTTTAATGCAAGGAGAAAAAATACCATATAAAATGTTGAGTCAAGATGCCTATAGCCAATGGTTGGGTATCGAGATATTAGAATGTGAAATAGGTAGATGTAAAGTCGCTATGACTATCCGTAAGGAAATGCTAAACAGCATGAATAAAGCTCATGGTGGTATTAGTTATTCATTAGCAGATACTGCTTTTGGGTTTGCGGCTAATACACATGGTAAATATGCAGTTTCTATTGAAACAAGTATCAACCATATTGAGGCATTAAATGAAGGTGATTATTTGGTCGCAGAATCTGTAATAGAAAAAGTAAATAATAAATTAGGATTCAATATTATTGAAGTTAAAAGAGAAAATGAATTAGTAGCACTTTTTAAAGGTGTTGTTTATAGAACTCAAAAAGATTGGGTAGAGTAAAGTGAATTGATTTGTCATTCCGTACTTGATACGGAATCCATATAAATAATTATGAAAGAAGCATATATCATAGATGGAGTACGC
Source organism: Aquaticitalea lipolytica (assembly GCF_014641635.1). Lineage (GTDB taxonomy): Bacteria > Bacteroidota > Bacteroidia > Flavobacteriales > Flavobacteriaceae > Aquaticitalea > Aquaticitalea lipolytica. The sequence goes on from NZ_BMIC01000007.1 coordinate 85,165, forward strand.
ACTCCAATAGGAAGTTATCAAGGGACTTTAGCAGCTGTTCGTACAGACGATTTAGGTGCTTTAGTTATTGAAGAAATAGTAAAACGAAATCCAAACATACCAAAAGAAGCATACGACGATGTTATATTAGGTTGTGCCAATCAAGCAGGTGAAGATAATCGTAATGTAGCGAGAATGTCTTCACTTTTAGCAGGATTGCCTTTTACAGTTCCTGGAGAAACAGTTAATCGCTTATGTAGTTCAGGTTTATCAGCAATCATTCATGCTAACAGAGCAATTAAAGCAGGTGATGGTGATGTATTTATAGCTGGAGGTGTTGAAAATATGACACGCGGACCATACGTAGTTGCAAAACCATCAAGTGCTTTTGGAACAGACGCAAAAATGTATGATTCTAGTTTTGGATGGCGATTTATCAATCCTAAAATGCAAAAAATGTACGGAACAGATGGTATGGGAAATACCGCAGAAAACCTTGTAGAAAAATATAATATCTCACGTGAAGATCAAGATAAGTTTGCATATTGGAGCCAAATGAAAGCTGCCAAAGCTCAAGAAAATGGGCGTTTAGCAAAAGAAATAGTAACAGTTGAAATTCCACAACGTAAAAAGGAACCAATCAAATTTTCAAAAGACGAGTTTGTAAAACCAAACACATCTTTAGAAGTACTAGGAAAATTAAGAGGTGCTTTTAAAGCTGAAGGCGGAAGTGTGACTGCTGGAAATTCATCTGGATTAAATGATGGAGCAGCTGCAACCATTATTGCATCTGAAGATGCTGTAAAAAAATACAATTTAAAACCATTAGCAAGAATTGTAAGTTCTGCGGTTGTTGGTGTAGAACCAAGAATCATGGGAATTGGTCCAGTTGAAGCTTCAAATAAGGCATTAGCTAAAGCAGGTTTGACAATGAACGATATCGATATTATTGAGCTTAACGAGGCTTTTGCTGCACAAGCATTAGCATGCACAAGAGCTTGGGGAATTGCAGATAATGACCCAAGATTAAATCCAAATGGAGGTTCTATTGCTATAGGTCATCCACTTGGTGTAACAGGAGCAAGAATTGCATATTCTGCTGCATTAGAATTACACCAACAAAACAAAAAGTATGCATTAATTACGATGTGTATTGGTGTAGGTCAAGGTTATGCAGCAATAATTGAAAGAGTTTAAGAATGAAAATACTTATTATAGGAGGAAACGGAACCATTGGTAAAAAAGTAACTGAAAGACTTTCACATAAGCATGAGGTTATAGTAGCTGGGCGACATTCAGGTGATGTTACGGTCGATTTTTCAGATTCAAAATCTATAAAATCAATGTTTGAAAAAGTTGGAAAACTGGATAGTATTGTAACAATCGCAGGAGATGCTAAATGGGATAAGTTCAATAAGCTTTCAGAAGATGATTTTTACATTGGAATAAAGAGCAAGTTAATGGGACAAGTTAATGTTGTTAGAATTGGAAAAGATTATTTAAATCCTAAAGGTTCTATTACATTATCAACTGGAATTTTGGCTGACGACCCTGTAGATATGACTACGAGTGCTGCAATGGTTAATGGAGCTATTCATAGCTTTGTAAAAGCTGTTGCTTTAGAACTTGAAAATGGAATTAGAATTAATGCTGTAAGCTCAGATTTAGTTGAAGATGCTTATGAAAAATATAAAGATTATTTCCCAGGAAATACACCTGTACCAATGTCTAAAATAGTAGATGGTTACATCAAATGTATTGAAGGAATAATTACAGGAAGAATAATTAGAATAATGGCATAACGAGTTATTATGAACAAAATACAACACTACGTCCAAGGTCAATGGACATCAGGAAAAGAAGAAGGAACTCCAGTTTTAGATGCTATAACAGGTGAAGCTTTTACTAGTGTAGCTATTGAAGGTTTAGACATTCCTGAAGTTTTAAATTATGGTAGAACAAAAGGAGGCGAAGTACTTCGAAAAATGACCTTTCAGGAGCGTGGAAATATGCTAAAGAAATTAGCATTATATCTTACCAAAAGAAAAGACGCTTTCTACGAGTTAAGTTATAGAACAGGAGCAACCAAAGTAGATAGTTGGATAGATATTGAAGGAGGATTTGGTAACTTATTTGCCAATGCTTCTTTAAGAAAGTTATTTCCAAATCAGCCTTATCATGTTGAAGGGGATGCTATCGATTTGTCTCGTGGAGGACGTTTTATGGCACATCATATCATGGTGCCTAAAAAAGGAGTGGCAGTCCACATTAACGCATTCAATTTCCCTGTTTGGGGAATGTTAGAAAAATGTGCAGTTAATTGGATGGCTGGAGTACCTGCAGTGGTTTTACCAGCACCTTCATCTTCTTATTTAGCTGAAGCAGTAGCAAGAGAAATTATTGCTTCTGGAATATTGCCAGAAGGTGCATTACAAATCATAAACGGAACAGTTAAAAATATATTAGATACAGTAGAATCTCAAGATGTAGTAACATTTACTGGTTCTGCACAAACAGGAAGATTGCTTAAAGCACATCCAAGATTAATACTAGAATCTGTACCATTTACAATGGAAGCCGATTCATTAAATGCATCTATTTTAGGAGAAGATGCAGTTCCTGGAACACCAGAATTTGATTTATTTATCAAAGAGGTCAGAAAAGAAATGACAGTAAAAGCAGGACAAAAATGTACTGCGATTCGTAGAATTATTGTTCCTGAAAAATTGGTTGAAGATGTTCAAATGGCTTTAGGGAAAGAGTTAGATAAAATTACTATTGGAGATCCAAGACTAAAAGAGGTTAGAATGGGATCTTTGGTAAGTCATCAGCAAGTTCAAGCCGTTAGAGATTCTGTAAGCGATTTATCAAAAGAAGCACAAATTGTTTACGGTAATTTAGACAAAATTGAAACTATTGGAGCAGATGCTAAAAAAGGTGCTTTTATAAGTCCAATTTTATTAAGAGCAGACTATCCTTTTAAAAATACTATTATTCATGAACGTGAAGCTTTTGGTCCAGTTAGTACCATTATGCCATATAAAAATTTAGACGAAGCTATATTATTAGCCCAAATGGGTAAAGGCTCATTAGTATCTTCAATAGCAACATATGACGATAAAATTGCTAAAGATTATGTAGTCAATGCAGCATCTCATCATGGACGTATTATGGTTATTAATCGTGAAATGGCGAAAGAAAGTACAGGACATGGTTCACCATTACCATATTTAGTTCACGGTGGTCCAGGACGTGCTGGTGGAGGAGAAGAAATGGGAGGTGTACGAGGTATAAAACATTATTTACAGCGTACAGCTATTCAAGGTTCGCCTACAACAATTACCGAAATCACAGGTATTTACCAACAAAAAGCAAAATATAAGGACGCAGAACAACACCCTTTTAAATACCATTGGGAAGACATCCAACCAGGTATGTCTATGAAAACGCATAAGCGTACCATTACAGATACTGATATTATCAATTTCGCGAATGTGACTTGGGATCATTTCTATGCGCATACAGATATTACCTCATTAGATGGTAGTATTTTCGAGAAAAGAACTGCTCATGGATATTTCATTATTTCAGCAGCAGCAGGCTTATTTGTTCACCCTAATAAAGGGCCAGTTTCTGCAAATTATGGACTGGAAGAATGTCGTTTCTTACGTCCATTGTATCATAACGATACTATTTATGTTCGTTTAACATGCAAACAAAAAGTAGATAGAGATGTGGCTTCGGCTGAACATCCTAGTGGAATTGTAAAATGGTTCGCAGAAATATTTGATGCTGATGACGAATTAGTAGCATTAGCAACTGTGTTAACAATGGTTCAGAAAAAACAAGAAACATTTGTTGAAATGACTGATGAAAAAATTGATGAATGTCTTTCAAAATTAACATCAGACACAAAACCTAGATGGGGAATTATGACGCCTCAACACATGATTGAGCATTTAGAATATACTTATAAAATTGCATCAGGAGAAATTCAAGATTTTGAAGTAGCAACACCAGAAAAGATTTTAGAGAAGGTGCATAATAGTTTATGGAGTTATGATAAGTTTCCTAGAAACACTCAATTTCCTCAATTAGAGAAAGATACTTTAGAACCTTTAAAACATTCAGATTTAAATACTGCAATTGAAAAATTTAAAGCACAAAGAGAAAAGTACATAGTATTTTTTAAAGAAAATCCAGAGGCAAAATTAAAGAATTTAGTTTTTGGTGAATTGAATCGTTATGAGTCATATTTATTAGAAAGAAAACATCTAAATCATCATTTCGAACAATTCGGATTAATATAAATAACCAAGAAATTAAACAAAGATATGAGTGATCCATATGTTAAGTTGGATATAATAAACGAAGTAGGATACATTGAGTTTTTTCATCCTGCACATAACTCTTTACCAGGAGATTTGTTAGCAAAATTAGCGCATACAATAACTGATGCAGGAAACAATAACAAGATTAGAGTTCTTGTTTTAAAAAGTGGAAAAGACAGAACGTTTTGTGCTGGAGCAAGTTTCAAAGAATTAATAAACATCAATGATGAAGCGACAGGAAAAGTATTCTTTTCGGGTTTTGCAAATGTTATAAATGCAATGCGTAAATGTCCAAAATTCATTATTGGTAGAATTCAAGGCAAAACAGTTGGAGGAGGTGTTGGATTAGCAGCATCAACCGATTATTGTATGGCAACAAAATTTGCAGCAATTAAATTAAGTGAGCTAAATGTTGGCATTGGACCATTTGTGGTTGGACCAGCAATCGAACGTAAAATCGGTTTAAGCGGAATGTCTCAAATAGCAATTGATGCAGATTCATTTTATTCTGCTGAATGGGCCAAACAAAAAGGCTTATTTACGCAAGTTTATGATTCAACTGATGATTTGGATGAAGCTGTAAAAGAATTTGCTGAAAATTTATGCAATTACAATACAGAAGCCATGAAAGAAATGAAAACCATATTCTGGAAAGGCACTGAAGATTGGGACAATCTATTAGCAGAGCGTGCTGCAATAAGTGGAAGACTTGTGCTTTCAGATTTTACAAAAGAAAAATTAAAAGGATTTAAATAAAAATGATTTACAGTTTCAACGGTTATATTCCAGTCGTTCACGAAAGCAGTTTCGTGCATCCTTTGGCTGCTGTAACAGGAAATGTGATTATTGGTAAAAACTGTTATATAGGTCCAGGAGCTGCAATACGTGGAGATTGGGGACAAATCATTTTAGAAGATGGTGTAAATGTACAAGAAAATTGTACTGTGCATATGTTTCCAGGAAAATCCATTACATTAAAAGAAAGTGCACATGTTGGTCATGGAGCAATCATTCATGGCGCAAATTTGGGTAAAAATTGCATGATTGGAATGAATACTGTCATTATGGATGATGCCGAAATTGGAGACGAATCTATAGTAGGAGCCATGTCATTTGTAAAGGCTGAAACTATAATTCCGAAACGAAGTTTAGTGGTTGGTAATCCTGCTAAAGTGTTAAAAGAATTGACAGATGATATGATTGCCTGGAAAACAAAAGGCACCCAATTGTATCAGCAATTACCAGCAGATTGCCAAAGTAGTTTAAAAGAAGTAGAGCCTTTGAGGGAGGTACCAGAAAACATGAAAATTCAAGAAGGTGTTTATGATACACTTCGTGACTTTATGAAAAAATAGATTTGTCATTCCGCGCTTGATACGGAATCCAATATGATAAGAATTTAAAGAATGTCAAAATTTGAATTAAAAATGCCCAAAATGGGCGAAAGTATAACAGAAGGCACCATTATCAATTGGTTGATTAATGAAGGCGATAGTTTTAATGAAGGCGATATTATCCTTGAAGTTGCAACTGATAAAGTTGATAACGAAGTGCCAGCTCCAGCATCAGGAACATTAATAAAAACTATGTTTCAAGCTAAAGACGTGGTGCCTGTTGGAGAAGTATTGGCTATTCTTGAAGTTTCTAAAGAGGTAAAAACTAAAACAGATAAAGTTGAAAAAGTTGTCAGTTCGAGTAAATTCGATACACATTCAAGCGAAAAGAAATCATCTGAACCAGAAACGTTTAATCAAATTTTAAGTAAGAAGTTTCATTACGGAAACATTTCTGAGACCCAAAGTAAGCATATACAATTACCTGCTGCAAAACAAAAAAATAGTACATTTTATTCTCCACTAATTAAAAGTATTGCAAAGGAGCATCATATCAGTTTTGAAGAATTGGCACGAATTCCAGCTTTTGGAAATAATGGGCGTTTGCGAAAAAGTGATTTACAGAAATATATTGAAATTGGAAGACCATTTAAGTTTGTTCAACCAAATATAATGCATGATCCAACTGCCTATAGAATTCCTCAATTAAATTTTGATAAAGGCAAAGGAAAAGTAATTGAGATGGATAGAATGCGCCAAATGATTGCAGATCATATGGTGTACTCAAAACATACATCACCTCATGTTACTGCTTATGTTGAAGCAGATTTAACTAATATGGTAAATTGGCGAAATGCGAATAAAGTAGCTTTCGAAAAGAAATATGGAGAACGTTTAACATTTACACCATTGTTCGTTGAAGCTGTAGCAAAAGCAGTGAAGGATTATCCAAATATCAATGCGTCTGTTGATGGAAATAATATTATTGTCAAAGAAGATATAAATATTGGTATTGCAACAGCATTACCAAGTGGAAATTTAATTGTTCCTGTGGTTAAAAATGCTGATACTAAAGATTTAAAACAGCTTGCAGCAAACGTCAACGAATTAGCAAATAAAGCAAGGGAAAACAAACTAGCTGGCGACGATATAAAAGGAAGCACATTCACAATTTCAAATGTTGGAACCTTTGGGAGCGTTATGGGAACACCAATTATTAATCAACCTGAAGTTGCCATTTTAGCGCTCGGAATTATTAAAAAACGCCCAGAAGTCATCACAACAGAGAAGGGAGATGAAATTGCTATTAGAAGTATGATGTATTTATCATTGTCTTTTGATCACAGAGTTGTTGACGGTTTTTTAGGTGGAAGTTTTGTACGTCGCGTAGCTGATTATTTTGAACAATTTGATGTAGATAGAAAGATATAAGATGAATAAAGAGATATTAAAAAAAGGGTTTTTAAACTTGTGCACTGCTAAGTCAATGGCAGAACTGTATGAAGCTAATTTTAAGCAAGTTTCAAAATATGTACATGCAACATCACGAGGTCATGAAGCAATTCAGACTGCAATAGGAATGCAATTATTACCTCAAGATTATGCTTTTCCTTATTACAGAGATGATGCAATGTTATTATCGTTCGGATTGCAACCTTACGATTTAATGTTGCAATTGTTAGCTAAAAAAGATGATCCGTTTTCTGGAGGAAGAACCTATTATTCGCATCCTAGTTTAAAGGATGACGATAAACCTAAAATTCCGCATCAATCGTCAGCAACAGGAATGCAAGCTATTCCTGCCACAGGAGTTGCAATGGGAATGCAATACAAAGAATTACAAGGGTTGGATGATAAGACATTAAAGGATTTACCATTGGTGGTATGTTCGCTTGGTGATGCTTCAGTTACAGAAGGTGAAATTGCTGAGGCCTTCCAAATGGCAGCTTTAAAGCAAATGCCAATTATCTTTTTGGTACAAGACAACGGTTGGGATATTTCTGCCAATGCAGCAGAAACCAGAGCTCAAAATGCTTTTGAATATGCTAGAGGATTCAATGGGTTAGAAGCTATATCAATAGATGGAGCAAATTTTATAGAAAGTTATGAAGCGGTTGAAAAAGTCATCAAAACAATTCGTAAAGAACGTAGGCCTTTTTTAATTCATGCTAAAGTACCATTATTAAATCATCATACATCTGGTGTTCGAATGGAATGGTATCGTGATGATTTGGATGAAGCACGTTCTCGTGATCCTTATCCAGTATTAAAGAAACAATTAAAAGATAACGGATTTTCTTCTGAAGAAATTCTATCTATAGAAAATTCCGCGAAAGCGAAAGTACAGTCTGATTTTGAAAAGGCATTAAAAGCTGAAGACCCAAAACCAGAAGATTTATTTACGAACGATTTTGCACCAACACTAATTACTGAAGAAAAAGGAGAGCGTTCTCCTAAAGGCGCAGATAAAGTAGTGATGGTAGATTGCGCTTTATTTGCAGTTGAAGAATTGATGAAAAAGCACAAAGAGTGTTTGCTTTACGGACAAGATGTAGGAGGAAGACTTGGAGGTGTGTTTAGAGAAGCAGCAACGCTAGCTCAAAAGTTTGGAGATGATAGAGTATTCAATACACCAATTCAAGAAGCCTTTATAGTTGGGTCAACAGTAGGAATGAGTGCAGTCGGTTTAAAACCTATAGTTGAGGTTCAGTTTGCCGACTATATTTGGCCAGGACTTAATCAGTTGTTTACCGAAGTAAGTCGTAGTTGTTATTTGTCTAACGGAAAATGGCCAGTAAGCATGATTTTGCGTGTGCCAATTGGTGCTTATGGCAGTGGTGGTCCTTATCATTCATCTTCTGTTGAAAGTGTTTTAACTAATATTAGAGGAATAAAAATTGCTTATCCAAGTAATGGAGCTGATTTAAAAGGCTTGATGAAAGCTGCCTATTATGATCCGAATCCAGTAGTCATTTTAGAACATAAAGGGTTGTATTGGTCAAAAGTTAAAGGAACACAAGGTGCAACATCAGTAGAGCCTGATGAAGATTATGTGTTACCATTTGGTAAAGCTTGGGTGTTACAAGAAATATGGAAACAAGAAAATGTAGAAACTTTAACTATTGTGACTTACGGAATGGGAGTGCATTGGGCAATGAATGCTTCAGAAGAACTTGGAATGAAAGACCAAATTGAAGTTATTGATTTGCGCACGTTGTTTCCATTAGATGAAGAAACGATTATGAAATCGGTTAAGAAAACAGGAAAGTGTTTGGTGGTCACTGAAGAACCTTCTAATAATAGTTTTGCAAGAGCTTTAGCAGGAAAAATTCAGGAAGAGTGCTTCAAATTTTTAGATGCTCCAGTAATGACTATTGGTAGTGAGAACATGCCAGCAATTCCGTTAAATTCTACTTTAGAAGAAACCATGATTCCTTCCACTGAAAAGGTAAAAAAGAAAATAGAAAACTTATTAAATTACTAAATAAAAAAAGCGACTCAATTGAGTCGCTTTTTTTATAATTTATATTCCGAAAGTGGTTTTGTAAACTTTTCTGGGTCAGCAGCTAAATGATAGCGAGGGTCGTCAACAGCTTCAACGATTACTTCTTTAAATTTAGGACTAGCCTTATACATTAAAGCCTTACAGTCTTCACTTAAATGTTTCAATTTAATCGATTTTCCTTCAGCTTCATACTTGTTCACTAAATTAAAAATAGCTTCTAGCGCAGAATGATCACTTACACGAGATTCAACAAAGTCTATTTCAACATTTTGTGGATCATTTTTCACATCAAATTTAGCATTGAAATTTTGAACTGAACCAAAAAATAAAGGTCCCCAAATTTCATAAGTTTTAGTACCATCAGCTTGTATGCGTTTGCGAGCTCTAATCATTGTTGCATTTTTCCAAGCAAATACTAAAGCCGATATAATGACACCTGCTATAACTGCAACAGCTAAATCTTTCCAGACAGTGATTGCAGAAACTGCAATTAAAACTATAGCGTCCGATAAAGGAATTTTTCTAATAATCCTGAAACTACTCCAAGCAAAAGTTCCTATAACAACCATAAACATTACGCCAACAAGTGCAGCAATAGGAATTTGCTCAATTAAAGGAGCGCCAAATAATACAAAACATAGTAAAGCGATTGCTGCAACTGCACCAGAAAGACGACCTCGTCCACCAGAATCTACATTAATAATTGATTGTCCAATCATAGCACATCCACCCATTCCACCAAAGAGTCCGTTTAAGATATTTGCACCACCTTGAGCGACACATTCTCTATTTCCGTTTCCTCTAGTTTCTGTAATTTCATCAACTAAATTTAGTGTCATAAGTGACTCAATTAAACCAACTGCAGCAAGTATAAAAGCTGTAGATAAAATTAAATCCCAATGACCTTGTAGTGTATAAAATAATGTAAATATTTGATCTTGGAATGTTGGGAGTGTTCCTTGAAGACCTTCGCCTCCACCATCTTTTATAAATGAACCAACTGTACTTACTTCAATACCTCCAAAAATTGTTATACATGCTACTACTATTATTGCCAATAAAGCAGCAGGAATTTTTTTTGTCAATTTTGGTAAACCATACATAATACCCATAGTTAAAGCCACAAAGCCTAACATGGTCCAAAGTGCTTGTCCAGTCATAAATTGGCTTTCACCATTTACAGTTTCTTTAAATAAGCCTAATTGTGATAGAAAAATAACAATTGCTAAACCATTAACAAAGCCCATCATCACTGGATGAGGGATTAGCCGAACAAACTTTCCTAATTTAAAGACACCAGCGAGAATTTGAATTGCTCCAACAAACAACAGTGTGATAAATAGCCATTGCAAACCAAGATTCTCAACAGGGTTATCTAAAGTAATTCCAACTTCATTTCCTTTCTGAATTAAATGAACCATTACAACTGCCATTGCGCCTGTAGCACCAGAAATCATTCCTGGTCGTCCTCCAAATAAAGCGGTGACAATTCCCATCATAAAAGCTCCGTAAAGACCAACAAGAGGGTCAACACCTGCTACGAATGCAAATGCAACTGCTTCAGGAACTAATGCTAAAGCAACAGTTAATCCTGAAAGAATATCGTTTTTTGGATTTTGAGTAAAGTTTTTTCGGGTTGTTTGTCCTAAAATCATAATTTAATTATTCTGAAAGTCGGCAAAGATAGGGTTTTTAGAATGAAACATTTAATTGATAACTATGGTTGATGAAAATGTAAAACTAATTATGAAATTCAATACATTTAGTTCAATATAATTTTTGAAAATAATGAAGGGATTTTACACTATCGTTTTATTAATTATGTCAAATGTTTTTATGACTTTAGCATGGTATGGTCATTTAAAATTTGCTGAATGGAAATGGTTTAATAAACTTGGATTAATTGCTATAATTTTAATAAGTTGGGGAATAGCTTTATTTGAATATTTCTTTCAAGTGCCTGCTAATAAAATTGGGTTTAAAGGCAATGGCGGACCATTCTCGTTGGTAGAATTGAAGGTTTTGCAAGAAGTTATTACTTTAATTGTTTTTATGGGATTTACGCTTATTGCTTTTAAGAATGAATCTTTTAAATGGAACCATGCTATAGGTTTTTTGTTTTTAGTGTTAGCTGTATTTTTTGTGTTTAAGAAATAAAAAAAGCGACTCAATTTTGAGTCGCTTTTAATATATATTATTGTGATATCCCTGGAGGATATTTTTCCATAACCTTAGTTACAAATTCTTTAATACGTTCTTCTTTTCTCTCCATATTCTGAGATAAATATCCTGTGCCCATACCTTGCCATACAAGTTCTTTTTTCTTGGCATCTATTAAATCAATATATAATGTACCTTCTGTTCTTGTTGAAACTGATGGCTGATTCCAGCCCCAACCCCAGCCGCCGAAACCTCCCCAGCCCCAGCCGCCATAACCCCAAGCATTGTTGTATACATCAACACGTTGCTGAGATTTTGTAAATATACTTACTAGCATATCTGGGTTTTCTGATTTGGTATAGCCTTTGGCCAATAATTCTGATTCAATAGCACGTAAAATTCGACGTTTGTCAAGGTCGCTAATTTCGGCTTTGTCAATTCCTGTTTTATAAAACGCAAAAGTTTTTAATTGACTAAAGTTTGCATTTTTGTCATAATCTGATGCTACTCTTACAGAGCTACATGAAGTTGCTACCAATACTAATAACAGTAACAACGGTAAAGTTTTCATAATTTTTTTCATTGCAATTTTTATTAATGGTTATAACGAGTTCAATAATTCATCATCAACCGTATTAGGAAGAGTTACTTTTAAATTTGGTTCTACTTCCATAGCACGTTTAATAGCAAAAACAGCTTCTTCATTTCTAGCCCAACTTCGTCTTGCGATTCCGTTATTTACATCCCAAAATAGCATTGATTTTAAGCGTCTTTCTGCGTCTGTAGTACCATCAAGAACCATACCAAATCCGCCATTTATAACTTCTCCCCAACCAACACCACCACCATTATGGATGCTTACCCAAGTTGCTCCTCTAAAGCTGTCTCCAATAACATTATGTATTGCCATATCTGCCGTAAAGCGAGATCCATCGTAAATATTACTAGTTTCTCTATATGGCGAATCTGTTCCTGAAACATCATGATGATCACGACCTAAAACAACATATCCAATCTCTCCTTTTGCAATAGCATCATTAAAAGCTTTTGCAATTTTCATTCTACCCTCTGCATCAGCATATAGTATTCTTGCTTGTGAGCCAACTACTAATTTATTTTCTTGAGCTCCTTTTATCCATTGGATGTTATCAGACATTTGTTGCTGAATTTCTTCAGGTGAATTAGTCTTTATGTCTTCTAGAACTTTACAGGCAATAGCATCTGTTTTAGCTAAATCTTCTGGTTTTCCTGAAGCACAAACCCAACGAAATGGTCCAAATCCATAATCAAAACACATTGGACCCATTATGTCTTGAACATAACTTGGATATTTAAACTCACGTCCTAAAGTTGGATTATCTGACATTACATCAGCTCCAGCTCGAGAAGCTTCTAATAGAAAAGCATTTCCGTAATCAAAAAAGTAAGTGCCTTTTGCGGTGTGTTTATTAATTGCTTTAGCATGACGACGCAATGTTTCTTGAACCTTTTCTTTAAATAATTGTGGATTGTTTGCCATCATAGTATTGGCATCTTCAAATGAAATATCTACAGGGTAATAACCTCCAGCCCAAGGATTATGAAGTGAAGTTTGATCACTTCCTAAATCGATATGTATATCTGCTTCATCAAACTTTTCCCATACTTCAACTATATTTCCTAAATAAGCAATTGAAACTGTTTCTTGTTCAGCTTTAGCTTTTTTTACTCGAGCAACAAGTGCGTTTAAATCGGTAATTTTTTCGTCTATCCAACCTTGGTCTAATCTAACTTGAGTGATTTTTGGGTTTACTTCTGCACAAACTGTAATACATCCAGCTATGTTACCAGCTTTTGGCTGTGCTCCTGACATACCTCCTAATCCAGACGTAACAAACAAGTTTCCTTTCGGCGATTTTTTTATTTTTCTGAAACCATTTAATACTGTAATAGTTGTGCCATGAACAATACCTTGTGGTCCAATATACATATAGCTTCCTGCAGTCATCTGTCCATATTGAGTGACTCCTAAAGCGTTGAATTTTTCCCAATCATCAGGTTTAGAGTAATTAGGAATCATCATTCCGTTGGTAACGACAACTCTTGGAGCTTCCTTATGACTTGGAAACAATCCCATTGGATGTCCAGAATACATAACAAGTGTTTGCTCATTAGTCATTTCTGCTAAATACTTCATGGTTAATCTGTATTGAGCCCAATTAGAAAATACGGCTCCATTACCACCATAAGTAATTAATTCATGAGGATGCTGTGCAACTGCATAATCCAGATTATTCTGTATCATTAACATTATAGCTGCAGCTTGTTTTGATTTTGCAGGATATTCATCAATTGGTCGCGCATACATTTTATAATCTGGGCGCAAACGATACATGTAAATACGTCCATAAGTATCTAATTCGTGCTTAAGCTCTGGTAATAATTCTGCATGGAATTTTTTATCAAAATAGCGTAATGCGTTTCGTAATGCTAGCTTTTTTTCCTCATCAGTAAGTATCTCTTTACGCTTTGGGGCATGATTTATTGACGCTTCGTATGGTTTTGGTTGAGGTAATATACTAGGAATACCTTCTAAAATTTGATCTTTAAACGTTGCTGTAGTTACTTGCATTACTTTTTTTTTAAAATCTGTATTTTTATTAAAACCATAAGGACAGTGTCTGCATCCACTTTCGCAACAATAACCACGTTTTAAATGATATTGCTCTGTGAAACAGCGATATCCTTCTGGTGTTAAGTAATAATCGCCTTCTTCAATAGGGACATATTTCTTCATATATCACAAAGATAATGTAAATTAGAAAGATTTTTGAGATTGATAAAATATGATTTTTATATTTAAATATATAGTGCCAAAAGGTTATACAGGAATTACCATTTTTCCATTTGTGTTTTTGAAGTATAAAGCATCAAAAGCTGATAAAATATTGATTAATCATGAGATGATTCATTTAAGACAGCAAATAGAATTGTTAATTATTCCTTTTTTTATTTGGTATGGGTTTGAATTTTTAATTAGATGTATTCAATATAGAAACAGAAATTTAGCTTATAGAAATATTTCTTTTGAACGCGAAGCTTACGCAAATGAAAACGACTTTAATTATTTAAAATCGAGATCGTTTTTTAATTATTTAAAATATCTTCGCAGGCATGATTTTTAGTCTAAATAAAAGCGTTAATCAATATGTGAATTTTCTCAATTCATCAAATGTTGAGATTTATATAAAACGTGAAGATGCTATTCATTCATTTGTTTCGGGTAATAAATACCGAAAACTAAAGTACAATTTGTTAGAAGCTAAGCAGCTTAATAAGAATACGCTATTAACCTTTGGAGGTGCATATTCTAATCATATTGCAGCAGTAGCTTCGGCTGGTAAAGAATTTGGATTTAAAACAATTGGAATAATTAGAGGAGAAGAATTAACATCAAAAATTGAATCTAATCCTACCTTAAAATTTGCTCAGCAAAACGGAATGGAATTTAAGTTTATTTCCAGAGAAGAGTATAAATTAAAAACTTTAGAGAGTTCAAATAAGCAATTAGAAGTAGAGTTTGATGACTTTTATTTAATACCTGAAGGAGGTACAAACAGTTTGGCTATAAAAGGATGTGAAGAGATTTTAACAGATGTAGATTTTGATTATGATTATATCTGTTGTTCTGTTGGTACAGGAGGAACAATTTCAGGACTAATAAATAGCTCTAAACTCAATCAAAAAATTATTGGATTTCCTGCTTTAAAAGGTGATTTTTTACAAGAAGAAATTAGTAAATTTGCCACGAAATCTAATTGGGAACTTGTTACTGATTATAATTTTGGAGGTTATGCCAAAATAAATGAGAAATTAA
Source organism: Aquaticitalea lipolytica (assembly GCF_014641635.1). Taxonomy (GTDB): domain Bacteria; phylum Bacteroidota; class Bacteroidia; order Flavobacteriales; family Flavobacteriaceae; genus Aquaticitalea; species Aquaticitalea lipolytica. Next base: position 100,330 of record NZ_BMIC01000007.1, read on the forward strand.
TCAGTTTTATAAACCAGTTTAAGAAAGAAAATAATATTCCGTTAGACCCTGTTTATACTGGTAAAATGATGTATGGAATTTTTGATTTGGTAAATAAGGGACATTTTCCAAAAGGCTCAAAAATTTTAGCTATTCATACTGGTGGACTCCAAGGTATAGAAGGAATGAATAAAACTTTGAAACAGAAACAACTACCTTTAATACGCTAATAAATATATGAAACGCATCCTTTTAGTCTTAATACTTGGTTTAGTAATTGTGAGTTGTGGCTCCAAAAAGCGTATAGTAACCAAAAAGAAAAACTCTAAAGCAAAAACTGAGCGAGTTATTGTAAAGACTGAAACAAATAAAACTACAGAAATTGAAGATGATAAAGTAGAAGAGGAAGATATTAAATCGACACCTGTTTCTAGTTATACAAATACAACTGAAGATTATATAGCAAATTTTAGTGACATTGCTAAAGTAGAAATGCGTAAATATAAAATTCCTGCGAGTATTACATTAGCACAAGGTATATTAGAGTCTGCTTCAGGTAAAGGCAGATTGGCTGTTGAAGCAAATAATCATTTTGGAATAAAATGTCATGATTGGACTGGAGACACTATTCATCATGATGATGATGCGTCACAAGAATGTTTTAGAAAATACAAACATGCTAATGAATCGTTTGAAGATCATTCAAAGTTTTTAACTACAAGAAGTCGTTATTCAGGGCTGTTTAAGCTAGATGAAGATGATTATGAAGCTTGGGCAAAGGGATTACGTGCTGCTGGTTATGCTACAGACAAAAAATATCCTGAAAAATTAATAAGCCTAATTGAAAGATTTCAGTTATATAAATACGATGAAGAAGTTTTAGGAACTCCAACAAAAAAGAGGGCAAAATCGTCTGATCAAATTACTCACGAAGTCGTGAAAGGAGATACCTTATATTCGTTATCTAAACGATATAATTTAACGGTTCAAGAGCTTCAAAAATTAAATGGGTTGTCTGATAATAGTATAAGTATTGGTCAAATCCTTATTGTAAAATCTAATTAAGATAATGTTATACCAACGTAGTAGTGCTTTATTTAAAGAAGCAGAACAAGTTATTCCTGGTGGAGTAAATTCTCCAGTAAGAGCATTTAAAGGAGTTGGAGGCACTCCAATTTTTGCAAAGTCTGCTAAAGGAGCTTATGTGTTTGATGAAGATGATAATAAATTTATCGATTATATAAATTCTTGGGGACCAATGGTACTTGGTCATGCTTATGATCCAGTAATTAAAGCGGTTATAGAAAAAGCAAAACTTGGAACATCGTTTGGAATGCCAACAGAAATTGAAACAAAAATTGCAGAATTAGCAGTTTCAATGGTGCCAAATATTGATAAAATACGTTTTGTTAATTCTGGTACAGAAGCATGTATGAGTGCTGTTCGTTTGGCTAGAGGGTTTACTAAAAAAGATAAAATAATAAAATTTGCTGGTTGCTATCATGGTCATAGCGATTCGTTTTTAATTGCAGCAGGAAGTGGAGCTGTTACATTTGGTACACCAAATAGTCCAGGTGTTACAAAAGGCACAGCTAAAGACACATTACTTGCAAGATATAACGATATTGATAATGTTAAAGAGTTAGTTGAAGCTAACAAGAGTGAAATAGCATGTATTATTATAGAGCCTGTTGCAGGTAATATGGGTTGTATACCTCCAAAAGATAATTTTCTTCAAAAATTGAGAAACTTATGTGATGACAATAATATTCTTTTAATTTTTGATGAGGTAATGACTGGTTTCCGCTTGGCAAAAGGTGGAGCTCAAGAACTTTATAAAGTGAATGCAGATATTGTTTGCTTCGGAAAAGTTATAGGTGGAGGTTTGCCAGTTGGAGCATTTGCTGCTCGAAATGAGATTATGAATTATTTAGCTCCAATAGGTCCTGTTTATCAGGCAGGAACTTTAAGTGGAAATCCATTGGCTATGGCAGCTGGTTTAGCAATGCTTACTGAATTAAATAATGATAAAGAAGTCTTTAATAGATTAGCAGAAAAAACCGAATATCTACATAAAGGTTGTGCTGATGCACTTAAAAAGAACAACATTACTCATACTATTAATAGAGTAGGCTCAATGATATCAATTCATTTTGATAAAGACGAAGTTGTTGATTTTGAAAGTGCAGCAAAAGGCAATAACGATACTTTTAAAGCCTTTTTTCATGGCATGTTAAACGAAGGAGTTTATATTGCTCCAAGTGCTTTTGAAACTTGGTTTATAAGTGATGCACTGACCTATAAAGATATTGATGATACTATTGCCGCTGTAGATAAAGTTGCAAAACAACTATAATAAAAAAAGGCGATTAAAAAATTTTAATCGCCTTTTTTATATTTTGAAAGAAAATATTATTGATCGTCAGAAATACTATTATTAGTTGTTAAATACAACTCGTATTGTTCTTCAGTAAATATTTTTTTGAATCTTTTAAAAAGCATTGATTCTACTTTTTGTTTGTCTTCATCAGAAATAACATCACCATTAGCAATACTTTGGTTTACGTTATACATTTTACTTTCGTATGCTTGATAAACTAAATATACTTCTTCTTCAGTTTCTGCATCAAACTTTATAATTTTTTTAAGTTCTTGAGTTTTTGTGAATGCTGCTTGGTTAATTTCTACCATAGTTTGTCCATTCATGGTTTGTGTACCAAGAACTAAAGCAAAAGCAAAAACGCAAAGTGTAATTATTTTTTTCATCGGATTAATTTTTTAAAAATAAATAAGATACTAAAGTAATGATTTTTTTGAATATAAACATAAATAAAAAAGACACTGATATATAATCAATGCCTTTTCATGAATAACTCAATACTAACTAGGTATTAAAATTTATTGTTTATGCTCTTTTTTAAAATTTCTTTTTCCTCGTTCTCCACTTCTTTTTGCTTGAATTTTTTCCCATTTTTCAAATTGCTCAGCATTTAAAATTGCCTTCATTTTTTTCTTCATTGCAATTTGATGATCAAGCTTTTCGTTCATCATTTTTACTCTTTCTTCATTTGAAGGCTTTTTTGTTTCACCTTCTCCTTTTCTGGCTTTATACTCTTCCATTTTAGCTTTTCTAGCTTTTGCCTCTTCCAAAAGTAATTTTTCAACATCACGTTGTTGAGCGTCTGTAAGATCTAGATGCAACGTCATTTTTTTTGTTTGCAGTTTTGCAATGTCTTCTGCACTCATATCTTGACGAGCTTCCATACGTTCTTTCATTTCGCCTTTTCGTGCCTCTTTTTTATTTTCTTGTGCAGTTGCTTGTAAAGTAAAAACAGCAAGTGCTATCATTAATAGGTTTTTCATGTTTTAATTTTTTAAAGTTACGCTTCTTTGACTTCAGACTTTTAAAATGGTTTAATGCGTTTTAGATTTTTAACTACTAATTAACAATTTGCGCTTTTTTGATGAGGTCTAAAGTTGTGATATATAAATCGTTTTGTTCCATTTTGCTTTTTAACCAAGCATAAAAACTCATGACAAAAATATCTTCACGTTCTGCTTCAATCCACTCAAACGAGCTATCTACTTTGTTTATAAAATCTGATGAGTTTATATGCTCTGGATTTTTGTAATAAGACTCTACAAAACTTAAGTACATAATAACACGTTCTTGTTTTATTTGTTTTAAATAATTGTAGTATTGTCTTCTAAAGCTCAATAAGCGAGACTCTACCAAATCGATATTTTTAAGTTCGATATGCAATATTATTTCTATTAGATTTTTTTTAATAACCCATTCTTTACCTGCTTTTTCAGTATAATAATGATCTGTGTGGTAGAATTTTGAGAAGATGTGTTGTGCTTTTTTAAATTCGCTTTTCTGTATGTAAAACATCACTAAACTTAAATAGATGTCAAGTAATGACTCAGTGTCTGCATGCTTTGGGATTTTGAAGGTTTCTAATAATACAATTGCTTTTTCCTGCTGGTTTGAGTAATTGTAATTGAGTGCAAGTAGTAAATTGTATTTTAGTTTGAATGTATTATAATATTTTTTTCGACTACTTAACATTAGCTGATGCATTAACTCTAAATAATGAGTTGAATCGTTAAACTTTTTGTTTCTGAATAATGTGTTTGCAATCATATACACTACCTGAATATGATAAAATAATTGCTTGTCCTTGGTTTTATGTTCTTTAATCGCTTTGTATGTATCTATCAAAAAGGATTCAATTTTCAAGTAGTCATTAGTTACAAACGCCGAAATACTCACTATAGTCATTAACTGATATAAAGATTTAAAGGACATCGACTCGCTAATGCTTATGTTGTGTTCTTGTAATGTTTGGTTTAGTATTGTCTGAAAGTCTATTATCTCGCCTCTGTAAGTGATATTGTTAAGTGTTTGCCTAATTTTTGCATATACTATATTAAGTTCGTCTTCGAGATAGTGATTTTTTTGGTTGGCTTTAAATTTTTTGATGATATCATCAATGTTTACTGATGTATATGCATAAGCATACTGAATTTTTGTATGATAAATTTCATTAAGAATAGTGAATAGGTAATGCTCTTGAGCCAATGTTTCTGCTTTGTCTAAAATACTGTAGGCTACCTTTGGTTTACTGTGTAGTAAAAAGGTTCTTGCAGCAACTATATATTTTATAATTTGCATGTCAACAGAGTTTTCTTCTTCAATTGTGCTGTTTGCTATAAAATCAATCAACGACTGGTATAAACGTTTCCGTAGTGCATGATATGCGTCTTTCTTGTTGCTTTTGTATAGTTTGAGACAAAGCTCTTTTGAAGTATAGTCATCTTTAGTCAAAAGCTTAAATAGTTGAATGTTTTTTGTGTCATTGCGCTTGTTCTTTTTCTCTAAATAGGCGATGAATTTCTGTTGTTCTTCATTAGAAAATGTTGAAATTATTGCATTTAAATCTGTCATTAAATCGTCAGTTAAATATTTATTTGATTAATAAATATGGTATTTAAGATGTATAAATATAAAAATATATCGTCAGTAAATTGTAAAAATTGTGTTTTAAGTGAAGCCAATTCGTCGCAGATTTGCCATGTAATCAACAAAACAAAATTATTATGACACGATTTATTAAAGTATCAGTTTTTGTAATTGTATTAACAGCAATTACAGTCTACTCAAAAACTATTCAATATGAAATAATTGAAAACTACAATTCATGTATTGAGTTTATGGCAAGCAACGTACAAGTGCCTAATGGATTTTAATTACTAATTATGAAGCTTAAACAAGTTAATACAGCTTTTTTAGTTACAACTGGAGTTTCGGTTTTGGTATTTATATACCTGGTTTTTTTGGGCTATGATGAGATAAAAACCCTTAAAGATGTTATAAAAATTATTGCATCTATCTTGTTTCCAATACCAATGTTGTTTTTTGTGAGGTTTATTTTAATTGAACATTTTTTACCACAAAATAGCGATGAGTATAAACTCAAAAACCAAAAGCCAGCTACAGTTTTATTAATATTAACAGTAGTTATTAGTATTAGTTTTATGCAATTACTTGAGTATACTACGAGTCAAAAATTAGAAGACAACCTCATTTTTGCACACCTAATTAATTCAACTACCATTAGTAGCTATGTGCTAAATTACATACTATACAATAACTTGAGAGCTAACGGAATTTTAAGCGGAGTGTTACTCTCATTAGCCATTCATGTTTTCTTTTTATCTGCTTAATAATATAAAGTTTAATCATCAAAATTTTAAAATTATGAATCTATTTTTTAACAATCAGAACCCAAAAAGTAATTCGAGCAAACGAGAATTATTATTTACATTTCAATCTATCATTGTAACTGGCTTATTGGCCTTTACAGCTATCGCTTTTTTTGTGTATAACGATTTATCCATAATTAAGGGTATCAAAATTATTTTTGCACCATTTTTATCAGTTGTGCCATTGCTCTTTATTTTATCAATTTTAAGAGATTTACAAAAAGGCTTTTTAGAAGGTAACTATAGTAAAGCAGAAATTATCAAGTTTTGTGTCATAACAGTTGCAATCACAGCAGCATTTACAGGGATTACTTTTCTGCTCTCTAAAATAGATGCTTTAGAAATTTTACTGGCTGCAATTATGGCTATATTAAGTGCTATTTTTTTCTTAAAAAGCAAAATTAAAGATATACTCGGAATGAGTATTGTTACAGGAATTGCTGAAGGCATCATCGTTTATATGATTTTTTTGTTTTGATGATTGGTTAGTTAGTTAACCCAGGACCTCACAGGTTTGGGCTTGTGAGGTTTTAAACAAAAGAATAATAGTTTACATTTAACCTGAAAATCAAAAAAGATGAACTTAAAACTCATAAAAGAATTGCCTGAATTGATAGAAAACAAGGTTATATCAAAAGAGGTAGCTTTAAGCATAGAGCAGTATTATCATTCTAAACAAAATAACTCTCCTAACAAATTATTTATGGTCTTTGGTGTGTTGGGATCTATTTTGGTTGGATTAGGAATTATACTAATACTTGCTCATAATTGGGATGACTTTACAAGAAGCACAAAAACTATATTTGCATTTTTACCACTGTTAATAGGGCAGTTTTTTGTAGGTTTTTCAATACTAAAAAAGAAGAGTGCAACTTGGAAAGAGGCATCAGGCACATTTTTGTTTTTTGCTGTAGGAGCAAGCATATCCCTTGTTGCACAAATTTATAATATTCCAGGTAATATGAGTTCATTTTTACTCACTTGGATACTGCTTTGCTTACCTCTAATTTATCTGCTCAAATCTAATTCAATAATGATTCTGCATTTGGTTTTCATAACCTGGTATGCATGCTCTTATGGTTATAGTTTTATGAATTATGGTAATTCACCTTGGTTATATTTAGCTCTTTTGGCTTTGTCATTGCCACATTATTGGCAACTCTTAAAACATAAACTAGATGCCAATATAACATCTATTATAAATTGGCTTGTTCCATTAAGCTTAATAATTACACTTGGAACTTTTGTGGAACACGAAGAGGCTTTAGGTTTTTTACTTTATCTCCTTTTATTCAGTTTATTTTATAACATAGGCAAGATACCTTACTTTGAAAACCAAAAATTAAGACGTAATGGGTTTTTGATAACTGGTTCACTCGGAATAGTCACCATACTTTTAATTGCAAGTTTTAGATGGTTGTGGAAAGATATTATCAGAATTGATTCTTTTCAAGTACAGGAACTTTATATGTCAGCGATTTTATTTTTGATGTCAATTTTAACTCTTGTGTATTTATACCTAAAGCACAAGGTGAAGAGTTTTAATATCTTTCAGTTCGTGTTTGTAATTTTTACAGTTTTATTTTTTATAGGAATCAACAATGAAATTGTTCCAGCAATTCTTGTCAATATGCTAATTTTTGCATTAGGTGTAGTTACTGTAAAAATCGGAGCCGATAAGTTTCACTTTGGTGTATTGAACTATGGCTTACTTATTATAGCAGCACTTGTAACATGTAGGTTTTTTGATACAGATATGAGTTTTGTTTTAAGAGGATTATTATTTGTAGGAGTTGGTGTAGGTTTCTTTTTGACGAACTATTATATGTTGAAAAAACAAAAATCAAAAACAAATAGTTTAAAACAATAATTATGAAAACACTTTATATATTCATTCTGTTTATCATTGTCGTATGTGCTCAATTATTTGTGCCATCACAAATGGTATTTCAACAAGAAGATGTTCTTAAAACAGGTACAGCTTTTAAATTTAAAACACAGCCAGTTGATCCATCAGATCCATTTAAAGGCAAGTATATTTTTTTGAATTATGAAGCTAGTACTTTTTCAACAGCTGACACTACTTGGCAGCGCAATGAAGATGTCTATGTAACAATAAAACACGATAGTTTGGGATTTGTTCAGGTAACTGAAGTGACTAAAAATGAGCCAAAATCAGAATTTTATATAAAAGCAAAAGTTGATTGGTATAATGAATTCGAAAAGGAGTTAAACATTGTATATCCATTTAATAAATTTTATATGGATGAAACAAAAGCATATAATGCTGAGTTAGCTCATATGAAAGCTCAACAAGATTCGATACCAAATAATACCTATGCATTAGTATTTATAAAAAACGGCAAAGCTGTTTTAGACAATGTTTTCATTAATGAAATACCTATTGCCAAATATGTTGAAAAGTAATTTCGAAATACTTAACTTTGAATCAAATCAAAAAACACTAATTAAGATGAAAAAAATAATAGCATTGTTTATGGTTACTATAGTTGCCTTTTCTTGTAAAGAAGAAAAAAAAGAAGAACCTGTAACTGAAGAAACAACACAAACAGAAATGCAAAAAAACTTAAGTAAATATGTGACAGTTAAGTTAACTGCAGATGTAAGTAAACTTACAGAAAACGAACGTAAAATGATTCCTATTCTTATCAAAGCGGCAGATAAAATGAACGATTTGTTTTGGTATGAAGCTTACGGAAATAAAGACGAATTATTAAATTCCATTGCTGACGAAGACACAAAAGCCTTTGTGAAAATCAATTATGGTCCTTGGGGAAGATTGAATGGAAACGAGCCATTTGTGGAAGGTGTTGGTCCAAAACCTAAAGGTGCAAACTTTTATCCGAAGGATATGACCAAAGAAGAGTTTGAAGCTGCAGACATTAAAGATAAATCTAGTATTTACAACTTTGTGCGTCGTGATGAAAATGGTAAGCTGTATTCTATTCCTTATCACAAACAATTTGAAAAAGAAGTTAGAGAAGTTGCCGATTTATTATTAGAAGCCTCAAAATTGGCTGATGATGCAGGTTTAAAAAAATATTTGGAGTTAAGAGCACAAGCGTTATTAGATGACAACTATCAACCAAGTGATTTGGCTTGGATGGATATGAAAACAAATACTCTAGATATTGTTATTGGTCCAATTGAAACTTACGAAGATGCCTTATTTGGTAACAAAGCTGCGCATGAAGGATATGTGCTAATTAAAGATATGGAGTGGAGTGAGCGTTTAGCACGTTTTAGTGCTTATCTTCCAGAATTGCAAGTTGGACTTCCTGTAGACGAAAAATACAAAAAAGAAACTCCAGGAACAGATAGCGATTTAAACGCTTATGATGTTGTTTACTATGCTGGAGATTGTAATGCAGGAAGTAAAACTATTGCTATTAACCTTCCAAATGATGAAGAAGTACAATTGCAAAAAGGAACACGTCGTTTACAATTAAAGAATGCTATGCGTGCCAAATTTGATAAAATTATGGTTCCGATTTCTGAAGTGTTGATAGACGAAAGCCAACGTAAACACATTACTTTTGATGCCTTTTTTGCTAACACAATGTTTCATGAAGTAGCACACGGATTAGGAATTAAGAACACTATTAATGGTAAAGGAACAGTAAGAACAGCTCTTAAAGAACACTCAAGCGCTTTAGAAGAAGGGAAGGCTGATATATTAGGATTATATATGATTCAGCAATTAAATGCTAAAGGAGAGTTAACAGACGATTTAAAAGATAACATGGTTACTTTTATGGCAGGAATTTTCCGTTCTGTACGTTTTGGAGCTTCATCAGCTCACGGAAAAGCGAACATGATTCGTTTTAACTTCTTTAAAGAAAAAGGTGCTTTCACGAGAAATGAGAACGGAACTTACAAAGTAGACTTCGATAAAATGATTGTGGCTATGAAAGAGATGTCTAATCTTATTTTAACGCTTCAAGGTAATGGTGATTATGAAGGTGTAGCTAAATTAGTTGCAGAAAAAGGAACAATTTCTGCAGAGTTGCAAGCCGATTTAGATCGCTTAAGTGAAGCAAACATTCCTGTAGATGTAATTTACGAACAAGGAACCGAAGTTTTAGGACTTTAGTTTTTAACAATTTGATATTTAAAGGCTTTGGTATTGTTGCTAAAGCCTTTTTTTATATCTTGTATGGAGTAATACATTCCTCTTAATGGCATATTGGGTATCTACATTTATAACTATTGTAATTATTTATATTGCAGTAAGCATTGCTTTGTACTATTTACAAGACTACATGCTATTTAAGCCAGAAAAGCTACCTAAAGATTTTCAGTTTAATTATGATAATCAAAAGTTTGAAGAACATAATCTAGAAACCAGAGATGGTGCCATTATCAATGGTATTCAATTCAAACCAAAAGGCGAGAGTAAAGGCGTTGTTTTATATCTAAAAGGTAATTCTAAAAGTATTAAAGGTTGGGGGAAATTTGCTGTCGATTTTACTAGGCTTGGTTATAATGTATTAATGGTCGATTATCGTGGCTTTGGCAAAAGTACAGGACGACGTTCTCAAAAAGCAATAAAGAGAGATTTACAAGAGGTGTATAACAAGTTGAAGGAATTAACAACCGAAGACCGAATTATACTTTATGGACGCTCATTAGGTTCAGGCTTTGCAGCAAAATTAGCTTCTATGAATAACCCAAGAATGCTCATTTTAGATGCGCCTTATTATAGCTTAACTAAAGTTACTGCACGTTACGCTCCTTTTATGCCTTTATCGTTGTTAATGAAATATCCATTACCAACTTACAAATGGTTAAAATATGTGCAATGTCCAATACATATTATTCATGGTACACATGATAAATTAATTCCTTATAAAACAAGTGTGAAATTATCACAAGTAAATCCGAAACTCACCAAATTGCATACTGTTATTGGTGGTGGACATAAAGATTTGAATAATTTTGAATCTTATCATTTAATGCTAGAAGATATTATCCGTTCTAAACCAAAATCAATCGATTTAACCACAACAAGCATCAATGTCAATCACAGTTCCAAAAAAGCTTAAACAGGGTCTTAAAAAGGCTATAATAATTATATTAGGATTATATGTTATGATAGGAATGGCGTTGTATTTACTTCAAGAAAAAATATTATTCAGACCAACGGTTTTACAACAAGATTATAAGTTTGAGTTTTCTTATCCTTATGAAGAGTTATTTCTAAAAACAGATGAAAACGCAGTTATAAATGCTATTCATTTTAAAGTTGAAAACCCTAAAGGAGTTATTTTATATTTTCATGGAAATGCTGGTGATCTGCAACGTTGGGGAATGATTACAGAATTTTTTGTAGAAAAAGATTACGATGTTTTCGTAATGGATTATCGTACCTATGGAAAAAGCACAGGAGCATTAAGTGAAGCTGCACTTTATAGCGATGCACAGTTTTGTTATGACTATTTGAAGAAAAATTATAATACTGAAACGATAACTATTTATGGTCGCTCATTAGGAACTGGGATAGCAACTTATATCGCTTCAAAAAATGTAGTAAAGCAATTAATTTTGGAAACACCATATTACAGTATTACTAATGTGGCTAAACATCGATTTCCAATATATCCAGTAACTAATCTTTTAAAATATAAATTGCCTTCATTTGAATTTATTAAGAAAGTTAATAGTCCAATTTTCATATTTCATGGGACTGACGATGCTGTTGTACCTTTTAAATCTGGGAAAAAACTATCAGAAATTGCATCAAAAAACCAATTGAATTTTACAACAATTGAAGGTGGTAATCATAATAACTTGATAGAGTTCGATGCTTATAAACAAGGAATTGATAATATATTAAAATAAAAAAGGCTTCCAATTGGAAGCCTTTTTAAGTATATCAAAAAAATTATATTAACCTTTTGGGTTTAGTATAGCATCAATACGTTTTAATGCATCTTGCAAGTGTATTCTACTCATAGAGTCACCTGTTCTGCCTAAACCAGATCTTATAGCACTTTGTAAAGACACTAATTCAGCTCTAACGACTGCTCTAATATCAGATTGACTAGTATTTACAGCAGTAGATTTTACGTAAGGACTGTTTGTTCTTCCACTTTGGTTTTCAGCAGTCATTAAATACTCTAATCTATCAATATGAGCACGTTGTAAATTACGTCTGTAAGTATCAATTTTCTTTCCGCTTCGTAATTCACTCCAAACGCCATTTCTTAAATCGCGAGTCATATCAATAAGCTTGTAAGCCTCATTTCCATTAAGGGCTTCGTTTTCAATCATACGTGCCATTTTTCCTAAGCTTAAAATATTGTTTAGAGTACGTTCTTGTAATCCTCTAACTCTTTCAGTGGAACCAGCAAATTCAATACGACCAAAAATCTCTTTATCTAATAACCATTCAGGTGTTTCAAATAAATTATTTTGAATAAAATCTAGAGCTCTTTTTTGATGATTTTTATCTACATAAGTATAAACTGCTCCAGCTTGATCAGATGTTTTATAATGCTCATAAACACCACCAATATTATTAGATACATGTCCCATGTACCTGTTAAATTGCGAAATTACATGACCATACATTTCATCTAAATCATCGTAGCCTTCACCATTTTTTGTAGTCCATTTTATTAGGTTTGGCACAATACGCTTTAGGTTTTTAATACCATATTCACTAGCCAACATAGCATCATCACCTAAATCTTCTGTTTGAGAACTTGGGTCAACTACATCTCCTGCTTGTTGATGACCAAATCTATACATAGGATTACCAGCGTATTTTAAAATCCAACTATCTAAAGTTTTCTTTTCGTCTTCAGGTGTTTTAGCATCTAAAATTGGTCTGTAACCCCAAGAAATAGCATACTTGTCATAAACTCCAATGTCTGGCATTAAAGCCACTCCTTTATCTTCTGGTTGAGCAATGTAGTTAAAACGAGCATAGTCCATAATTGAAGGTGCAGTACCATATTTTTTTGTGAATTCAGCACTACGTAAATCTTCAACTTTGTAAGCAACACTACTTCCCATGTTATGAGGTAGTCCTAATGTGTGACCAACTTCGTGAGACGATACAAAACGTATTAAACGTCCCATAATTTCATCTTTAAATTCTGGGCTTTGTGCGTCAGGATTAATTGCAGCTGTTTGTACAAAAAACCATCCACGTAAAAGCGACATTACATTGTGATACCAGTTAATATCACTTTCTAAAATTTCACCGCTTCGAGGATCGCTAACGTGAGGTCCATTTGCATTTGGTATTGGTGAAGCTAAATAGCGCACAACAGAATAACGAATATCTTCTGGGCTCCATTCTGGATCTTCTTCAACAGTTGGAGGATCTTTAGCTATAATAGCATTTTTAAATCCTGCAGCTTCAAAAGCTACTTGCCAATCTTCAATACCTTGTTTTATGTAAGTTCTCCATTTTTCTGGAGTAGCTCTATCAATATAATAAACAATTTGTTTTTTAGGCTCTACTAATTCACCTCTTTTAAATTTCTCAATATCTTCATCCTTCACTTCTAATCTCCAACGATCTAAATAGGTAACAGTTTTACTTCTTTGATCTTCTAAACCATAATCAGTTTGATTACTTGTAAACCATCCTACGCGCTCATCAAACATACGACGCATCATAGGAACTTTTGGTAATAAAATCATAGAGTTGTTTAACTCAATAGATATTGTTCCTGTGTCTGAGTTTGATGGTGGATCTCCTGCATTATAAGTTTTAACATGTCTAGACTCAATATTTAAAGGGTAACTTTTAATACTTTCTATATATGATAAATCGTTTTCAATACGAGATACTTTATAGTTTTTTCTACTCCATTCAGGTAAGCCAAGTGGCTTAATATCTTTACTAAATAAATCTGTAACATCAATTACTGTATGTAATGAGTCTTTACTAATAGCCTTTATAGGGAAAGTAAATAATACAGGCTCAAAGTTGGAGTTTACAACAGCTTCATGTATTGGTAAAGAATCTGCAGCAACAACATTGTGTGAAACCACTCTTAAAAGCACTTTTTTATCTTTTTTCTGCCAACGCAACACTTGTTCGTTTTGCTTTCCACCACCAAAGCCTAAGCCACTAGCAGTTTTAGCAATACGAGTTACCATTAACATTTCTCGTTCAAAAAGTGAGTCTGGAATTTCATAAAAAAAGCTATCATCTATTTTATGAACTTTGAATAGTCCATCATCAGTTTTAGCTTCTTTTGTAATAACCTTATCGTAAGGTTGAATATCGTCTTTGCCTGCCTTCTTTACAGGTTTTGCATCTGCACTAGCTGATGCTGCGTCTTTTGATTTAGCTGCCTTTTTTGCTGTATTACAAGAAAACACAAAAAAGATTGAAACTAAAGTCAAAACTTTAATACTTAAATGTCTCAAAATGGTTGGAATTTTAATAGTTATAGCCGTGAAAATAAGGAATACTTACTTTACTTGGAAATACAATCTCTTTTTTAGTGTTTTTTTAACTAAAAATATTCAATAAAGGGTATTAAAAAAGCCACTTTATAGTGGCTTTTTTAATTTTTATATGGTTAAAATTATAACGATTCAAGGTATGGAATAATTAAATCTAATGCTTGAGTATGTGGTGTTGTTACACCTATAAAAGGCATACTATAGCCATCAATTGAAGTTTGAATCCTCGCCATAATACTCCAACGTTTATCATAAATATTAGAGTCATTAAATGATGTTTCGTAATTTAATTTTAAAGCTTCATAATAGTTTTCGTTATGAAAACCACCTGATGAATGGCAATGAGCGCAATTCATATCAAAATAAGCTCTAACTCTTGCTTCAGTTGGTTGTGATGCATCTTCCCAATTTGGTAGCACACTAACAGTACTTGGGTCTGAAGCACCAGTAAGATAGTTTCTGTCTTTTAAGGCTCTAAGTTGATTTATACCATTAATAGAAAAATTCATACTTCTAAGCTTTGGACCAATAGGAGTGACATTTAAGTATGTTTGGTGACATGTAAAGCAATCTTGATCACTTGGTATTTTATAGTTTACATTATTTGTTGAACCACTATTATCTACCCAAGTCACAGGAAGTGTTGAGCCAGTATTATCTAAAACAGCTTCAGTTTGAGATGCATTCCATTTGTAGTTACCTGTTAACCACTCTCCATTTACTTTTAATAAAACACGAGTTTCAATAATTGTTTTTCCTAAAAGTTCGTTTCTATCATCAATATTATAGTAAAATGTTTTAGCAATTAAAGTGTTATCAGGAAAGTTTGGTAAACCATCTCCATTATAAGTCATGCTTTCACCAGGTGGCAATGCAATAATTCTTTGTTTGTGTGCATAATCAGTATATAAAGCTGTATTTAATTTATACTCAAATGTATATACACTAGGTTGAAGGTTTTTTAAAGCGCCTTGAAACAGATTCAATTCAGATAAATTTGGTCTAAATTCTGCAACCACTAAAGGTGGCTGAGTTGAAAAACTTCTAACATCAGATAGTATACTAACATTGTTAGCATCACAAATAGATTTTACATAAAAATCATAAGATGTATTAGCTTGTAATCCAATTATTGTTATGCTTTTTTCAGTTGCATTTGCTGTTGAACCGCTACCAAGGACAAAACCTGTTGGACCATACTCAATTGTATAAGATGCAGAAGGATTATCGTCTTGCCAATGTAATGTAGCACTACTATGGGTAATATTACTTTCGCCTAGGCTGTAAGCAGTTTCACATTGTGGAACAAAAGTGTCGTCATTATTACATGAAACTAATAACAAAAGTAGAATTGCGAGTAAATTTAATTTTTTCATTTGGGTTTTATCTGATTAATAGCGAGTTGTGAAATTAATAAAAAACTTGAAACTAAAAAGTATTTATCGTTGTTTAGCTGAAAATATCTTTAATAGGTAACGATGTTATAAATAAAAAAAGCCTCGTTTTACGTGGCTTTTTTAATCTTTATTTAGACAATCTTACAAAATTTCAACAAACAATCCATCGTCTGTTTTGTTCACTTTTGCAAGTTTATTTTTTGTTAAACCTTTAATAGTTGCATCCCATTTTTTATTACTTAATGCCGATTGTTGCTTTAAAACATTTAGGTCTATTGGTGAGTTTGCTTTTAAAATTGCAAATACAGCTTTTTCTTCATCTGTCATTGCAACGGCTTTTTTCTCTGGTTTCATTTGAGGAAAAAACAACACTTCTTGTATAGATTGATTATTAGTTAAGAACATGATTAATCTATCCATACCTATTCCCATTCCAGAAGTTGGAGGCATTCCGTATTCTAAAGCTCTTAAAAAATCGTAATCTATAAATTGAGTTGCTTCATCATCTCCTTTTTCTGCTAGCTTTAATTGGTGCTCAAAACGCTCACGTTGGTCTATTGGGTCGTTAAGTTCTGAATACGCATTAGCAATTTCTTTACCACAAACCATAAGCTCAAAACGCTCAGTTAACTCAGGGTTTTCTCTATGCTCTTTACATAAAGGGCTCATTTCTTTTGGATAGTCAGTAATAAAGGTTGGTTGTATATAGTTACCTTCACATTTTTCACCAAAAATCTCATCGATTAGTTTTCCTTTACCCATTGTATCATCAACAGCAATTCCCATATCTTTGGCTGCTTTTCTGACTTCATCTTCAGATTTTCCAGTAATATCAAACCCAGTGAAATGTTTAATAGAGTCTGCCATTGTTACTCTTGCATAAGGCGCTTTGAAGTTAATTTTATGTTCTCCAAAAGTAGCTTCTGTAGTTCCGTTTACAGCAATTGCGCAATGCTCTAAAAGCTGCTCACAGAAATCCATCATCCAATTGTAATCTTTATAAGACACGTAAATTTCCATTGCAGTAAACTCTGGATTATGAGTTCTGTCCATACCTTCATTTCTGAAGTTTTTTGAAAACTCATAAACACCATCAAAACCACCAACGATTAGTCTTTTTAGATATAGCTCATTAGCAATTCGCATATATAATGGAATATCCAAACTATTGTGATGTGTAATAAATGGTCTTGCTGCTGCTCCTCCAGGAATAGGTTGTAATACAGGAGTTTCTACTTCAAAATATCCAGCGTCATTAAAAAAGCTACGCATTGCATTAAACAATTTTGTACGCTTTATAAATACTTCTTTTACTTGAGGGTTTACTACCAAATCTGCATAACGTTGTCTGTAACGTTGTTCTGGGTCAGTAAAGGCATCATATATAATTCCGTCTTTCTCTTTTGGTAATGGTAATGGTTTTAAAGATTTACTTAGTAATGTAAAATCTTTTACTCTAACCGATTTCTCTCCAACTTGAGTTGTAAATAATTCACCTTCTATACCAATAAAATCACCGAAATCTAATAATTTTTTGAAGACTTCATTGTATTTAGTTTTGTCTTCTCCAACACAAATTTCGTCTCTATTAAAATAGACTTGTACTTTACCTTCAGAATCTTGTAATTGAGCAAAACTTGCTTTTCCTTGAACTCTCATTGACATTAAACGACCAGCAATAACTACCTTTTTACCTTCTTTAAATGTTTCCTTTACTTGTTTAGAAGTATGGTCTACAGGATAAAGATTAGCAGGATAAGGGTTAATGCCCAACTCGCGTAATTTGTCTAATTTTTCTCTTCGGATGATTTCTTGTTCTGAAAGCTGCATTCTATAAAATTTTGAAATGCAAAATTACATTATTTACAAGAATTAACGCAAAAAAACCATTAGGTTTTGTAAGCCTAATGGTTTTTAGGAATGAGCAATATTTAATTTGTTTTTATTACGTGTAGATTTTCAACAAGGTCTTTATTGTCTGGGAATAATTTTATTGCTTTTTCAAGCACTGTTATAGCTTCATTTTTTTCACCACTAACACCCAAGGTATTTGCTAAGCTCATATGAGTATTTGGAATTTCTGGAAATAATTCAACATTTAGCTTGAAAACTTCTATGGCTTCTTCAACTCTGTTTTTAGAATATAATATACGACCATAAGTATTAAGTTCATACATGCTTGTTACTTTAGGTTTATAAGTTTTTGCAAGTTGAGTAGTTGCAGCTTTAAGACCATTTAATCCATCATTTTTTAAAATTAAATTTACTTTGGTTACAATTTGATAGCTAGACTCATAGTTGTTTGTTGACACTATGTTTAAAATATCTTTTTCTAGAGTTTCAACAGGTCTTTCAACAATTCTGTTGACTTCTTTTCTGTTTTTATAAAAAATAAAAGTTGGAACTCTGTGTATATTTAAACCTTCTTCTTCATGTTGAGGGCTTTGTTTATACATGTCTGGTTGACTACTTAACGCAACAACAGTTAGTTGGTCTTCAGGAAAATTACAAGCTTCTAGTATTTTATAAAATCTTGGCACTTCACGTTTACTATCGCCACACCAAGTACCTAGAAATAATGTGATTTGATAATCTTTTATATAAGAAGCAATCTTTTTTATTGTAGTTTCATCTAGTTGATAATCTTCATAATTTGATGAAAACCAAACGTTATAATTGTTTGATGTTAATCCATTTTTATCAATTTTACCTAATAGGTAAGGCGCATCAGTTTCTGAATCAATTTCTTTATTTAAAGTTTGAGATTGAGAAATGTTAAGGGCAAAAAAGACGAAAAAGCAAGTAATTATTAAAGTCTTCATATTTTTCCGTCATTATTAGGGTTTAATACTTCGCCTTTTATTTTTAATATTTTGTTGCTTTCTGATGCGTTAGACATTACAGTTATTGTTTTTTTAAATACACCAATTCTGTTTGTTGCATATTTTACTTTAATCTCACTTGTTTCACCAGGTAGAATTGGCGTTTTTGCGTAAGAAGGCACTGTACAACCACAAGAAGTTTTAACATTGGTAATTACAATAGGAGATTTTCCTGTATTTGTAAACTTAAATGTGCGCTCACCATTATCATTTTGATTAATAGTTCCGTAATCTATTTCGTCTGTTACAAATGTTAATATGCCTGAATTTGTATCTGTAGCAATATCTTGTGAAAAGTTTGTGGCATAAATAAATAAACAGAAAACGAATAAAAGTTTAGATTTTACTAATTGTAATGTGTTAATAGATTGTTTCATAATGTTTGAGTTTTGATTAATTATGAAACAAACATCTCAAAAACAATAAAGAAAAAGCTATTATTTAAGGTTGAAATGAGTACTAGTACCTAGGTTGAATTTTGTAATTAACTATTAAACAGCGATTTAATTTCGTCTCTTGAGCTAACATTAAGTTTTTTGTAGATATTATTTACATGAGTTTTTACAGTACTTAAGCTTACAAAAAGGGTGTCTGCAATTTCTTTATTAGACTTTTCTTCTAATAATAAGCTTAAAATATTTTGCTCTTGCTTGGTTAATTGATCTTTAGCTTCAATTAGCGTTTGGTTTTGTAGTTTTTTACGATTTAACCAAAACCAAATATTACCAATTAGTGATAAAACCAATACAGTATATAACAAATAGTTCCAATTAAAATTAGAGTCGTTTTTATCATTAACTATAAATTCATCTGACGTTAATTCTGCTTTGTATTGTTTGGTGTAAGGTGAGTTTGGATAACGTTTTTCTAAACGTCCTAACAAATCGTTATAATAGGTGTTAGTTTTTAAGTCTTCTAGATAGTGCTCGTGCAAATCATTACGTCTGTCTGACAAAAAAGAATATATATAAAGCTCAGCAATAGGCTCATTAAGATTATGGCCAAAATCCTGCAAGGTTTTAAACCATTTTTTATTGTTTAATTTTCTGCTAGCTTCACTTCTGTATTCGCCAAAAGCAAATTTCATTTCTTCTCTTAATGAATCTATTTTTACAAATACAATTGCTTTTTCGTTATTAGATTTTATGTCACAAAACATTTGTTTATCAAACGAAAAAGGAAAAACAATTGTGTCGCTATTTTTTGCGATAAAAATAACCTCTTTACTATCATCACAGTGTCCATTAAAATGACTTTGGTTTTGATCGTCGTCAAAACAATTATCAACATGAATTCTGTAAATTCTGTTTTCGTTTTCTAGCTGATCTCCGGAGAACTTAAAAAAGCCTAAGCTATCTGTTTTAACTCTGGCTATAATTTGCTCAGAATACACGCCAGAAATTTTCCTGTAGTCTTCTATTATAGAGAGGTAAACATTATCGTGCCATTCTTTATTATCTATGTGTCCACTAAAACTATATTGCGCTTTAGAAGAGGCAAATGCCAATAAAAAAAATAGTAAACTTAGCTTTATTCTCATGTTACGAATCTACTATAATTTATTTTAAAATGAAATAGAATGCACAATAACAAGGCTTTGTAACAAAACGCTTATAAACACGTCCAATAAGTACATCTTCCCGATTTCTCGGGAATGACAGTTTTTAGGTTTTCAAAGCTTTGCTTTGAATACTTAATTTTAAATCAATCAAAAATTAATCATTATGAGTATTTGGAGAGTTTTACTTTCTATATTTTGTCCACCTTTAGCAGTTATTGATAAAGGCTGTGGCTCTATAGTTATTGTCTTTTTATTGTGGCTTTGCGGCTGGGTTCCTGGCGTTATTGCTGCTTTGGTAATCCTTAATAACCCAAAGAATTGATCATTTAATTATTTTTTATAGGAAGCCTCTAGCAAACTACTTTGTTAGGAAACTACTATAAAAAAAATGACGTAATTTTGCATTCTATGAACAAAAGCGTAGAAATACAAGATTTAGGATTTAAAGACTATAAAGATACTTGGGACTATCAGGAACAATTATTTAAGTCTATTGTAGACACAAAAATAAAGAACAGAAGAGAAGATGCAGGTATTGAAACACCTAATTACTTTTTATTTGTTGAGCATCCGCATGTGTATACTTTAGGCAAAAGTGGCGATATGTCTAACATGCTTTTAAATGAAGAGCAACTTACACAAAAAGGAGCTACTTTTTATAAAATAAATAGAGGAGGAGATATTACTTATCATGGTCCTGGGCAAATTGTTGGCTATCCAATTTTAGATTTAGATAATTTCTTTACAGACATACATAAATACCTTCGTTTTTTAGAAGAAATGATTATACTAACGCTTGCCGATTACGGACTTAAAGCAGAGCGTAGTCCTGGTGAAACAGGAGTTTGGCTAGATGTAGGCACACCATTTGCACGTAAAATTTGCGCCATGGGAGTAAGAGCAAGTCGTTGGGTAACAATGCATGGTTTTGCACTAAATGTAAATGCCGATTTAGGATATTTTGATAATATTATTCCTTGTGGTATAAGAGGTAAAGCTGTAACTACACTTAATAACGAACTTGGTGTAGAAAAGGTCGATGAAACCGAAGTTAAAGAAAAACTACTCAAGCATTTTACCTTACTTTTTGAAGCGCAATTAAACTACCAAACCGCTTAAAGTTTATGGGTTATATACAAAAAATGGTATTGTTGGTATTAACAGTTCCTTTTGCACTAGCTCCAGGTGGTCTTATAACCTATTTGGTTGGATTTGAAAATGCAACATTTGAGTATTCTATGCTTATTCCTGTTGCAATGACAGCTTTAGGTACTTGCGCATTTATATTTCATTTAAAAACCAAAACGTTTTATAAGTTGTATAAAAAAGATTTGCCAATGCCAAAAGTTGAGCCTCTATTTTGGTTTTTAACTATTTCTTTTGGCATATCATTTATTGTTGTTTCTAGTTATATGTTTTACGCGATAATAAATATGCAGCAGACAAGAAATGTTGATGATATAATGTGGCAAGTTTTAGCTTTATGCTCTCCTATGTTTGTTTTTGGAATTTGGACAGTAGTTGAAGCCTTTTATTTGCACAAACTAGTTATAGAAAACAAAAACAAAACCAGACATTACGAAATTGATGATATAAAAGGGAATGTTTAGAGAGTGATTTTCTAGGCTAGAGCAACCAATGTAATTATAAATGTTGTTGTAAAACGTTTTTATTTTTTAATATTCGTAAACATAAAAGGGATTAATGCTGATAGAGCAACAAACCCTGTCATATATGATGTTCTTTCTAATTCTATTCCTAGAAAACATAAGAATGTAAAAACAGAAATACAGGCGTACAGCAAAACTATCGAGTCACAAATTAATTTATTCTTTTGTTCATCAAATCGATTCAGAATAATAAGATATCTTTTGCCTTTTAAAAAATACAGATAATTTAATCCAATCAGTAACGATGTAATGATGCCAAATCCTTTTTTTCCAATAGATTTAATATCGTAATCTATGTAAATCAGAATTGAGAAAATATTAACAAATAACAGTAGGGAAATAAGAATTATAGCTGACCATTCAGGAATTGATTTATTAGTAATATTTAAACTTCTATAAATACTAAAAAAAACATAATCATAAATTTTTCTCATCGGCTTTTTGAATGTTTTACAACTAGTATGATATGAAATCGTTTTAATATTTATATCAGACATTAAACGAAGTTCGGTTATTTTTTTACATAATCAAACTATCCTTCTTCATTAAAAAACACTTAGTAGTAGTGCGTTTTTTTACTAATTTGAGTTATCTAGGATGAAACTTTCAATGGCCTTAAGGTATTCTTTACCACCAGTTTTTCCTAAATTATAATGTCCACCATTTTTTACAGGGATAAACTTTTTGTTTTTTGATTTTAAGTTATCAAATAATGATTTTCCATACTCAAATTTTATGTTTTCATCCTGTTCACCATGAGCTATTAAAATAGGCTGTTCTATATTTTTAACCGAAGAAATAGGTGACACTGAATCTGGATTAAACTTGGCAATTTTACCAGCCTCATTCAAAGCTATATTGCATATTGGTTTTAAGCCTATATTGTAAGAAAAAGATTTTTGATAATCATAAACAATTTGGTTTAGATCTGTAAATGTGCTTTCAATAATTCCGAATTTAATCCTATTGTCAAACTCAAGGGCTTGTATTGCAATTGCTCCACCCATTGAGTTTCCCCAAATACCTATTGGTATTGAATCGTTTTTTGATTTTATAAAATCTATTACGTTAGCTATGTCTTTTTTTTCATTATAGCCAAAGGTGCAATATTGACCTCCACTTTGACCATGTGCTCTATTGTCTATTAAAACTGATTCTACACCAATTTTTGATAAACTTTTTGATAAATTTAAAAAGTGCTCTTTGCAACCACCAACACCATGAACGAGTATTATTAATGATTTAGCTGGAATTGAGTCACTCTTTATCCAATATCCTTTAATATTTATTGAGTCATCAACAAAAACGTTAATATCTGTGCTTATTAAATCTAAATCTGAAGGAACAATTTTCTCAGAAACTCTTGGTGGTTTTATTATAGAATAAGGTAATATATGCTTAGAAACTATATAGCCTGCAAGTCCAATTACAATAATTACAACGATTGAAATAATTTTAATCTTTTTTCTCATTTAGTTGTAATTGTTTTTTTGATTGATGATAAAGTTAATTGCACAAATTCAACACGTGTAATATACTAAATTCGTTTATTTTTCTGACATAATCAAACTAGCCTTCTTCATTAAAAAACACTTTGTAGTAGTGCATTTTTTTTACATCATCATAACCACGTTCTAAATATTCGGCTGAAGCATCTGGTGCATCAACATCGAGTTTTATTTGTATGTTGGTATCGAGTTTTATTTCTGTTTTAAGCTTTTGTTTTTGCTTTTTTAGTACAATTTCAGAGACATCAAATTGGTTTCTAATAAGCACAGCTTTTTCTGTTTCGAAGTCTTTTTTATAATCGTCAAATAGTGTTTTAAACTTGTCGTCTTCAAATACATCGTCTTTAAAATTCTCCACATTTATAACTTCATTTTCTTTAAAAAAATCGATAGTTTTTGCTAAAAACGAGCTTTGTTCTTGTCCTCCATAACTTGGTTTTAAAATGTCAGTGCTAAAGTCTTTACAAAGCTCAATATAGTTTTTGGTATGTTGGTTATAATCATCAGGATACTTAATGTTTAAAAACTGTTTTATCCAGTATTGTGTATCGTAAGAATTATGATCAACACTTAACACAATATTACCTTCGGTATCTGCAGTATTTAAAATTAAACAACCTTTATCAACCTTTTTAGTTGGGATACCTTTTTGAGTAATAATATCATAGCTTTTGCCTTCAAGATAGGTTTGAAAAAATTCATTTTTGTTTTCAATCTTAAAAATACCTACTGCATCAACAAACATATCTTCATATTGTATGTCATTAAAGTAGCATATTAAAACATCGCCAGTTTTTATTTGCGCCGAATTACTTTGCTCAAAAAGATGTGTCACAATATGTTTAGAAACCTCAATAAAGTTGCTACTATCAGCAAATAATTGTGATGCATAGCTGTTTATTTCGTTAAGACTAATATTGCTATGATGGTTAAAACGATAGCTCTCAACAACGCTGCCAAATGGTCTTAAAAGGTATGGAAGCATTAAATCATAACTTACTTCATCAAAGTCTATTTCTTGTTCTGAAAAAGCATTTTTTGTGCTGTTAAATTTGTTTCCTACTTTGTGAAGAATACATTTATTAATTGAGGCTTTTGTACGTTTTATCATGATTTTTGTTATGCTTTTTGAAGACTACAATACTACATAAAATTGTATGGAATAAAAACAAAAAAACACCAAAGATTGTCTTTGGTGTTTTAAAAATATAGTAGGCTAATTCTCATAAATAGAAAATCAAAAATGAATCATATAAGTGTTAGTTATCACATCGTCTTGCCATAATGTTTTGTGATACTTCAGTAAAAAAATAGTTCATTTTTTCTTTGTTTCCTTCATGCGGATTTTCGGCATGCAAATCTTTTATTTCTATCATTTTAGTTTCGGCTTTTTTATAATCTACGATTTTAGTTTCTAAACATCGTTTTTCATTTACTAGCCTTGTGTAATCAGGATTATTATTGCTCATCCTTCCTAGTTTTTTGTCTATTTCAATAATACGTTTTTCACACTGTAATTTTTGAACAGTAACCATATCTTTTGGATCTAAACTCTCTAGCATATATTCGCTGTTTTTTTCAGTAGGCGAACCATCTTCAATGTACTTATTAATAGTGCGTTTTCGTTTGCTTTCCATTTCTTCTTCTAATGCTAAAATTTCTAAACTTTTATTCGAAATATCAGCTTGTTGGCTAGGAGATTCGCTTATATTTTCACGTTTCTTTCTAAAAACATCTTCAGTGACATCAGACATGTATTCGTTATCATTTTGCACTTTGGTTTCATACTTTAAATAGCTATTGCCATTTATTGAAACATTTGTGTTTTCAACACGTTCTAATTCGGCTGTGCCATTGTCATTTTCCAATCTTGTAACTAGTTGGGTTTTGTTGTCTGTATAAATATAGCCAAGACCAAATATTCCAACTGTTTTTGGCGTATTAGTAGGAGGTAAGTTGACATTGTTTTGTTCGGCAACATATACGTTTACAGGTCTGCCAGTGTCTGGAGAGGTTGCAGTATATTCTTTAGATTGAAAATTTTGACTGCTTACATTTAAAGTAGTTCCTGTTTGCGAAAAATTCTGATTAAATTTTTTAACAGACATATTAGTTTGGTCTGCTTCAACCATATTAATAGGCAACCTATTCATAACGTATTTTACTCCTTGTATTTCAACAAAATAATAGGTTTTTCCATTGGTTGCAGTGATGCGATACTCTACTTTAAAGTCTTCATCATCAGGTAAAGTAATTCCAGCAAAACGCTCTATCATTTCTTTATCCATTCCCATATAACCTTTGTTTGAATTCACTAGAAATTGAGATGTGCTGCTAATTCCTGAATTTGTATTTGCAGAAAAGGTCATTTTTTTGTCGAATGTTATATTTTCGGATGGATTAAAAGGAATTGGACTTACATCTTGCGTTGATGAGCCTGAAATAACCTGATCGACATAAGAAGCCTCATTTGTACTTATAAACAAGTTGCTTTGTGCAGAGATAAAACCTACATAAAACAGTCCGAAAATGATGAATAGTGGTTTCATTGTTATATTTTTTTAAATTCTACGCGTCTATTTTGAGCTTTGCCCTCTGTTGTTGTATTATCTGCTACAGGCTCGCTTTCTCCTTTGCCTTCAGTTTGAAGATTTTGAAGATTAAATTTTGATGCAAGATATGCTTTAACGGAAGCTGCTCTTTTTTCAGATAGTTTTAAATTAGCCTTACTGTCACCATCACTATCAGTATGTCCAATAATTTTAACGCTTAATGTGGCATCTGATTCTAATGCTTTTCCAATTTTATCTAAAAAAGAAAACGATTCTGGTTTTAATTTATCTGAACCACTATCAAACAAGATTTTAGTAGTGCTAAAACCACCTTTTAAAATCATTGAGCGAATATCTTCACCTTCTTCAGTAATTTTAATGTTTGCTATGGCTGCAATATGGTTCATTTGAGGTTTTGTGCCTTTTAAATAAAATTGAATATATCTACCTAAATTATCTTGTAAAAACGAAGGAAGGTCTATAACCTTTTCATTATCCATATAAACCCTTAAACGTTTACCATTAACAACACAAGTAATATGTACAGTTGTGTTGAATTTTTTATTCATATCAAAATCAATACTGTTTTTAATCTTGTTGGTTACACCATGATTTTCTACAAATATTTTTCTTGGTAATGCACTGCCTTCCCATAGTGAGAAGTGAAATTCTCCACGCTGTTTTAAGTCTTTATTGAGCTTATTGTCTTTAACAAATTGTAGCATAAACTCCGATCCGCTTAACTCTTTGTAGGCTAAATTAGCAGTAATAAAATCAAACTCTAATGCATAGTTTTCTGGTAATTCGCCAGTAGTTGTCATGCACAAACTATTTGGATAAAGTTTTAGAGATTTAGTGCCATTTATTAGAATAATTTCACCTCCAGAATTGGTTTCCCAACCTGCAGGAAAATCACCTTGAGCGTCTTGCGAAAAGGTTTCTTCGAAAACAATACTACCATTAGGAAAGAAGCTACTACCACTTACAATATCTTGATTGTTTGTTGATGAATTTATTATTACACTTTCATTTTGAGTTTCACTACCAACTTCATTTACTTCTTCTTTTTTTGAAGCCTTTTCTTTCTTGTTTTTTTTACGTTTTTCTTTAACTTTTTTTGGCGCTTCAAAAACACTATCAATAGCTTGCGCAGTTTTTTCCTCTGTTTTTTCTTCAACTTTTCTTTCTACAGTACGTTCAGCTGCTTCACCTGCTTTTTTAGTAAGTTTTTTAAGTACTTGTGCATTTAGGTTTCCACAAAAAACCAGAAGAAATAAGATGGTTATCTTTAATGTTTTCATGAGAACTTATTTTTAACGAGTTAGGTTTATAGTTAATGGTTTATTGTTACCGTCAAAACGAACTAAAGGTCTGCCAGATTTATTAATTACGTTTTGGTTAATTCCGTATCCGCAGGCTATAACTCTTATTTCGTTTACATTCCAATTATCTCCACCAATACCTCCACCAAAGGTTGTTTTAAATGTTACACTAACAATTTGTGAAAGAGGCTTAGGGTTTTTTAAACGTAGTGGAACAGTTTCTACATAATTATCAATCCAGCGAGCTTGTCCATTGATGTTTAAAAAGGTTTCCGATGTGCCATCACTAAAATTAACTGTAACATGCACATTATCATTTCCGCCACGTAAATCGTCATTTCCTGTACAAATCTCTACTAAAAGTTCATGTACTTTACCATCGTTTGGAAAAGCTGGAGTAATAACACTTGGTGGTCTGTTTGATTTATATTTTTTGTCAACAAAATAAGTCTGCCACTTGTCTTCATTTGGATATTCTTTATAAGTAAAATATTTGCCTTGTACGTTAGGAACAATTGTCATGAGTCTTGTTGGTTCGTTAGGATCGTAAACAAAGATTTTAAAATCTTCTTTGAAATCGCCTAAATCTCCTTTGTAACGTCCCATATCATAACCAACAGCTAATACTTGATGATGCGGAGCAGCTCCTCCATTTCCTAGAGCAAACAATCCTAAAGGAACAGGTTTGCCTTGATCTATCATACTTTTTAATTCTTCAATTCTTCCACCACCACTTGCTTGAAGTCCCCAATTAAAAAACTCATCAGAACGCCATCCAAAAGGATTTACAAAAAGTTCGGTCCATTTATCTGCATTGTCAGCCAAAGAGGTGACTTGTCGTCTGTATATGTAATCGTGCAAGGGTGTTTTTACAGCTGGTCTGAAACCTTGCGTTGGTATAGCCATGCCATTGTTGTAATAATCTAATGCGCTATAAACCATTCCTCCACATAATCCAGACATTGTTGGGCCATTTAATCCTGGTATTGGAAGTTCTACAGTAAAGGTGTTTGAGAAATTGTATCCTTTAGCTGGAATTGTAAAAGACGTCATTTTTTTAGTGGTAACTAATAATGGTTTGTCCTTAATTGTTGGTCCAACTGTTTTTATTGTAGTTGGAGTTTTACCGTCTTTTTTTTGTCCGTAAACCGTTGTTATGCAGATTACTGCAAGCGCAAAGGCAATAAATTTTATGTTTTTCATGATGGCATTTTTTAAAGATTAAAATAATCCGTTAATATCAAATCCAGAGAGTACAAAGCTATTGTTGGTACTATTGGTATCGTCGTTGTTTGGGTTGTCATCTAATAGAATATCTGGATCATAAGAGATTCTTAAAATGAATTCTGGTTGAAATTCGATAGCAGTATTCCAATTTATTACCACTACTAATGTTATTTCATCTCCACGATTCAATACAGTAAAATTGTTTGTTTCTAATACAGTTTCTGCTGTAGAGCCTAATTCTCTTCGTGATAACTGAATAAACTGCTGACCACTACTTGAGTTAAAATTGGAGTTGCCAATGTTTGTTACTATAGCTGTTAATCTTACTTCGCCAGTTGTGGGAGAGGTTGTTACTACCAGTTCATAGTCAATGGTAGTTGCTTCAAGATCTATGGTTTGTGGGTCGTCATCCTTGTCGCATGAGCTTAAAAAGAATGATAAAATTACTATTGAAAAAATTTTAATTGTTCGCATAATCATTTTTTTTTAAAAGTTGTTTTTTTTATCAGTTTGTTTTTATGAATTATATGTAACTCATAATTTCCCTCTTCTAAATAGTTAACATTGAGGTACACTTTGGTTGAGGGAAATTGTTTTAATTCACCTATATAGTTATGGTTCTTTTTTTTTGGCATGAATTATAACATCCAAATTGGTTGAAGTAAAATTAGATTACAAAAATGAAAGGAGATATGACACATGTAACAATTGTAATGATACATGTAACATCAATTGGAGAAACAATATTTTAGACTGATTGTTAAGTGGTTGCGTACTCTGAAGGAGATGCGTTATAAGCTTCTTTAAAGCATTTTGAAAAGTAAGACACATCATTAAAACCAACACTATAAGCAATTTCTGATATGTTAATATTTCCTTTTTTGAGGAGTAGATTAGCAGCAGCTTTTAAACGTTCGTTTCTAAGAAATTCAGTTGTAGAAACACCTAATAAAGATTTTAATTTTCTGTGTAGTTGCATTCTACTCATACCAATTTCTTTTGAAAAATCATCTGCCGAAAAATCTGAATTTGATAATTGCTTATCTAAAATAGTTTGTAATTTTTCAATAAACTTCTCATCAACAGAATTGATTGCAATATCTTTAGGTTTTAGTATTAATTCTTTGCTATACCTTTCGCGTAGTTGAATTCTTAAATCAATAAGTTGCTGCACTTTTGCAGCCAAAATATCATGGTTAAAAGGTTTTGTAATATAATCGTCAGCTTCATTTTGTAAGCCTTTTAAACGAGATTCGTCTGATGTTTTTGCAGTTAATAAAATTATTGGAATAAATGATGTTGCCTCGTTTTGTTTAAGTTTTTCAGTAAGTTCAAAGCCATCCATTTTTGGCATCATTACATCACTTATAATGAGATCAGGAATTTCTTCTACAGCTATTTTTAGAGCAGAAACTCCATCTGCAGCTTCTAAAATTTGATATTTTGCTTTAAAAATATCTTTTAAAACTGACCGAATAGATTCATTATCGTCAACAATTAAAAGTATAGGATGGTCTTCGTTTGTGTCTTTTACTGTGCTATTAATTACTTCAGATTCTGTAGTTTCTTTTATAATACTTATATCTTTTAATAGGTCTATGTCTAAAGGTAAATTAACTTCAAAAACAAGCATGTTGTTTTCAATTTTTGAAGAAATTGTTCCTCTATATAAAGTTATCAGTTCTTTTACTAAAGATAAACCAATCCCAAAGCCTTGGTGTGAGTCGTTTTCTTGATAAAATCGCTCAAATAATTTACTAATATCTTTCGCATCTGTAGAGTTAGTTGTATTGGCTATTTTGAGATTAATAGTGTTATTAGTTTTAGACACTTCAAAAGTTATGGAGCCACCTTTAGTGGTGTATTTTAGTGCATTTGTTAATAGGTTGGTACAAATCTTTTCGATAACATCTTTATCAAACCATTGCGGGTTTTTAAATGTTTCAATTTGCTTTGTAAAGGTTAGTTGTTCCTGTTTTGCGATTAATTGATAAGGTTCTGCTATGGTTTGTAAAAAGATATGTAAATCTCCTTTTTGTAGAATTAGCTTTAAGTTTCCTGAATCTATTTTTGATAATTCGAGCAACTGATTTACCAAGTCTAACATTCTATTTGAATGTTGCTCAATAAGGTTTAGGTTTTTATTTTTTTTAGTATTTGTTTCTTCCTGTTTTAATAGTTGTAACGGACTCTTTATTAGCGTTAAGGGTGTTCTAAACTCATGCGAAATATTAGCAAAAAATTTAGATTTTAATTCATCTAGCTCATTTAATTTTCGAGCAGTTTTAATTTTGTTTCTATACCCAAAGATTAGAAAACCTGCACTTAAAGCAACTAAAGTTATAATGCCTAAAAACAAATAAGTTTGATTCTTTTTTTGTTGCTCTATTAATGCTTGTTGTGCTGTTAATAATGCTATCTCTTCTTCTTTTTTTGCTGTTTGGTATTTTACTTCTAATGAAGAGGTTAGTTCTTGACTTGATTTTTTAATAAGATCTTCTCTTAAATCATAAGCTTGATCAAAATACTCAAAAGCGGTTTTGTATTGCTTTACTTCATAGTTGCAAATAGCTAAACTGTAAAGTAAACGTTCATAATTATCTGTTTTTACTATGCTTGGATTGTTTATGTTATTGTAAATAGTTTTTGCTTCTTCAAGGCTTTTTATTGCCTGGTTAAAGTCTTTGGTTTTTCGTCTATGAAAACTACCATTATAAACCAATGCTCGAGCAAGCTCAATTTTATCATCTGTAGACCTTAAATAATTTAATCTTTCAACTTGATATTTCTTTGCGTTTTCTAAATCATCAATTCCAATAAAGTATACAGTATATAATAAATATACTTGTGATAGGTTTCTGATGTCATTATTTTTTTTGAAATAATTGAAAGCCAAATCAATATATTCTTTTGATTGACTATCATTCCCATTTAATCCACTTACATCTGCCAAATAAGTATAGATGTAATTAATCATCTCTTCAGACTTGATTTCTTTAGCCACTTTTAAGGCTTCTAAATATAATTTTTCGGCAGCTAAAGTTGTTTCTTTAGTAAATTTGATCCTTGATATTTCACCTCGTTTTAAGAGGGCTTCAATAGAGGTTTTATTTTTTATGTTTTTTGAATTGGAAATGGAATCTATTTTTAAAAACAGAGGAAGAGCTTTAACAAGATCATCTTTAAAAAAATAGCTATTGGCTTCATAATAATAAGCATCAATAACCATTGATGGATTATTAAGTTTTTTTGCCAAACTTTTTGCCGATTCTAAATAACCATCAGCCTCATTATTATTGAGCTTGTCTGATGAACGGAAAAGCTCTAAAAGTGAAGCAAATGTTAGAGAATCATTCTTTTTGGTGTTAAAAAAGGTGTAGCTTTTTTTTGCATAAGTATATGCACTATCGTAAGCTAAATCTTTATAAAATTGCTTAGAAGTTTCTAAATAATTATTACTCTCAATTTTTTTTTGAGCAATAATAATATTAGTAATTAAAAAACAGATTATGAATAATAGTTTTCTCATAACATGAATTAGTAATATCTAAATTAAGTTAAATATTTTAAAAAAAAACGCCAAAGAAATAAATCTTTGGCGCTGATAGATAGAGGCGTCGATTTGGTTGCCTTTACAACTTTATAAATTCTACACGTCTGTTTTGTGCTTTGCCATCGGTTGTTTTATTATCTCCAACAGGAATACTTTCGCCTTTTCCGTCGGTTTGTAATCTTTCGGCTGAAATATTATAGATATCTATTAAAGCTTTTTTTACAGCTTCAGCTCTGTCTTTAGATAATTTCATATTTGCTTCATCACTTCCATCAGCATCTGTATGACCAACTATTTTAAGTTTCATATCAGCTTCTTGTTGTAATACTTGTGAGATTTGACGAATTATTCCGTAGGATTGTTTTTGAATGTTTGCAGAACCAGAATCGAATAAAATTCCATTGGTTGAAACTTTGCCATCTGTCATTAAAGTTCTTCTTAAGTCTACACCACCTTCAGCTATTTTTAAATTGCTAATAAATAGTCGCTCTTCTCCATCTTCAAAACCTTCAAGATTAAATTTAATAGTGGTTAGTTTTCCTTCAGAAACAAATTGAGGAATATCAACATACTTTTTTTCATTCACCCAAAGGCGATACCTTTTCTTATTTACTGCGATAGATATATGAGGTCTGTTTTTTACTTCTTCACGAATATCAGCAGTTATTGTATTATTAATAGTACTTGAGCTATTTATGGCATTTAAAACTCTAATGCCAAAGGCACCATACTGACCAAAAGGTAATTGTACTTCTGCGTAATTTGTACCTGTATAAAACGTATTGTTATCATCAAGGTTTATAACCAATCTGGCTACTGATGATGTATTATTATCTAACCCTTCGGAAATTAAGTCGAACTCTATTGTATATTCTTCAGGTAATGAAGAGTTTAAAAGTGGGATGTATTGAATGTTATAACCTGGTTTAAACTCAAACCAATTGCCTTCTGCTTTACTTAATTTTACAACTTCACCAGATCCGTTAGTGTTCCATTTAGAAGGAAAATCTCCAATAAAATCTTGTGAAAAATCATCGAAATATAAAATCTTATCTCCAGGAACGAAATCGAACTTACTATATACTTTAAGTTCGTCTGAAATATTTGTATTTACCTTTACATTATCACCATCGTCATTTGTTGTTGATGGATTGGTGTTAGGGTTTTTATTATTAGTATTAGGAGTGTCTTTTGTGGGTGTTTTTTCATCTGGATTCAATATTGAGTCCATTGCTTTTTCGGTCTCTTTTTCTGTTTTTTGTTCTAGTTTTCTTTCAACAGTTTGTTCGGCCTTTTGTTTAAGTTTTTTCAATATTTGAGCATTGGCACTAGGAAGTGTAAATACTGTACACAAAACAATTGTAAGTATTTGCGAAAAATGTAGTTTTTTCATTTGTAACGTATTGATTTATAGTGCGAATAAAGATAAAAATAACTTCGCTACATACAAAACATTATTTGCTACAAAGTGAAAATTTAATTTATCTGATACACTATTATAGTATCGCTATCTCCTTTAACTACAAACTCAAGACCTCTTTCTTTGTCAATATTTGCAAGCTCTATTGTTGAATTTCCGTAGAGTGGAAAGTTATCAATAGGTTTTCCGAGGCTATCAAATAAATATACTTTTTTAGATTGAAGATCGGTTACAGACACATAAATTTTATCATTTAAATAAAATATTTTAGGAGCAGTATAATCTCCAAATTCTAAATCTACAGTAGAAGATTTTATTTTTAGTACATTTTCTGACAGTGTTACAAGAGTTTTACTAGTGGTTGTAATGGCATGCTTTTCTTTTAAGCTTAAACTTGTTGAAATAAGTTTACCATTTTCATCAATCTGTATTAAATCTCCTTTGCTGTTTGATGTTGTAAATTTGTTATTATATAAGTAAATATCGTTCCCTGAAAAAGTGATGTTGTTTTTTACATTTATTCTGGTTTTTCCAACTCTGTCTATAATTTCGAGTTCATTACCTTGAGCAAATACTATATAATCTTTTTTGCCAATTCTAAAATGTTTTGGTTGAGTACTTATTTTACCTTCTGCTTTTTTAAATGTAAATCCACTAACAGCTTTTCCTTGTTTATCGTACATAAGTAGAGCTTTTCCTTGAGTAACTAAAAACCTGTAGTCTTTGTTGTTGTCGTAATCAAACACCGAAAGCTGTTGTGTTATATTGTCTTTGAACTTTAAAGGAAATGGAGAAACATCCTTTCCGTTTCTGTCTAAAACAAAAACACGGTTAGTGGTAGCAAATACTAGTTGAAATTTTCCGTTTTTAAGAATATCAATCTGCTCTATAGTTCCTAAAATTTTACTGTCGAGTTGCTTCTTCCAAAGCACTTTTCCGTCATTAGAAATTAAATATAAATTGTTATTTATGTCTTGTACTACAATGTCTTTCTGATTGTTGGTATGATTGTCAACAAACTGCGGATTTGTAAGTATTGCTGCATCTAATTTTATACTAAAATCTTCAGAAACAGAGTTTGCTACAGACTTGCTTTTGTTCTTTTTAATAATAGCATTTACATGTGCAAAATCTGTATCATAAATAAACTGTATTGCAGATGCTTTATAAGTGTCAATTTCTAAAGATAAATCTTCATTAAAATTTGAATTAAATATTTTATTTAAACTATTAGAATTGGCATAAGTAAATAATGAAGCTTCATCACTTAAGCTTTTCATAATATTAGCATAAGCAACCGACTCATGAAGCGTTGTATTATTTTGATAGTTGGAAATAATATCTTTTAAAAAATCAACATCATCAGAAAACACAATAAAATCATCAATACTAAAATAAGTAGTTGCATTTTGAAAATTAACAAAAGGTGATAAGTAATCTGAAAACAGTTTAGGGTTATCATAAGGGTAAATATCAACTTCTCTAAAAGTATCAATAGAATTTCGAGAAAGTAAAGCATCTTGAGTTGCTAATACATCTAAAGAATACATAACAATAGCTCTTTTGTCATCTTTATACATTACACCAATTTCTGATGCAGCATCAAAAACGGAAGTTGGAGTTAATGATGTATCTCGCTTTTTATACTTTATTAGGTTGTCATTAAAAGTTTTAAAATCATTAAAAGTAAAACTCATATACCCATCAATATCTTGTGGACAAATTTTACTAGTTTGAATTTCTTGTGGAATAGTATTCTTAAATACATTAATTAAACTTTTAGAAGAATCAACAGCTTTAGTAATACCATTAAATAATAACTGGTCTTGTGTTACATCAGCATCGAGTAACATATAATTTGTTAATGAGTTACTGTTTAATTTTTCAGTTAAGAATAACGAAGGAATTAGTTTCTTGTTTTTAGAATTAATTAAAATAGAAAGCGATGACTTTGAGTTGGCAGTATTATAAACTTTTATAAGCTCAGAATCTATTTCTTTTTTATCAAAAGCAGTTTCAACAAGTTGTTTGTCATTAGAAGCAAAAAATATACTGTCTTTTATAACACTATAAAGTATCTGGTTGTTTAGAGTAGTTTTTGTGATACTGTAGTTTTTTGTTGAAATTGTTTCTACAGTTTTATCTTTTAATGAATCTATATTAAATAATCTGTCATGATATTTTGAGATTATAGAAATCTGCAAACTATCATTAGAGTCTTTTCCTAAAGTTATTAATAATCTATCCGCTGGCTTTAAATATTTCAGATAACTAAGTTTTTTTTCTAAAACATTTATTTTATCATATTTAGAAATGGCTTTAAACAAAGAGTTGTTTTTTAAAGCACTGTTTAGCCCTTCAACAGAATTGGTCTTTATAATTATGGATGAATTTTGAGGCGCTAATGAAATTAAGTTAGAATGATGTATTTTGTCATTGTCACAACTAAACACTAAAAGAACAAAACTTAATAGGAACCAAATATTTCTCATTGAGGGTTTTTGTGCAAATATAAAAAGTTAGAAATCTAATTTAAGTTGTTCTGGTAATAATCTGAAAGTTTTTCTGTGATATTTTGTAATACCATATTTTCTAATTGCTTCTCTATGCTCTTTTGTTGGATAACCTTTGTTTTGTTTCCAATTGTACATTGGAAACTCTTCATGAATTTTACACATATAGTCATCTCGCTGAGTTTTAGCAATAATTGAAGCAGCTGCAATGTTTAAAAACTTACTATCTCCTTTAATTATGGTTTCATGAGGTATATTATTGATTGGTTTAAATTTATTTCCATCAACAATGATAAATTCAGGTTTAATCTTTAATAATGCAATTGATTTGTGCATTGCTAAAATTGATGCATTTAAAATATTGATTTTGTCAATCTCATCAGGATAAATATGAAAATAAGCATACGAGATTGCTTCATTTTCAATGATGTACCTTAATTTATCTCTTTTATTTTCAGAAAGCTGCTTTGAATCATTAAGTATATCACTAATAAAATCTTGAGGTAAAATAACTGCAGCGGCAGTCACTGGGCCAGCTAAACAACCTCGCCCAGCTTCGTCAGTACCGCATTCATGTTTAAATTTTGTTAAAGTTAGTTGTAAAGACAAAATGTTAAAGTTTCAACAAAGTTAAAATTTTAACGCAACCTATTATGATATTATGCATCTAAATAATAGCAAAAATCTTTGTTAACACTAGAAAATTTAACAAGTTTGAAAGAAATGATATTAACATTTTTTTAAGCAAAATACTTGTTTATTTAATATATTATTAAGATGTTTGCGAAAGACTAACTCAAATAATTGTTTTATGAAATTAAAGTTAACATGGTTAATAACGCTTTTTATGGCGTTTGTGATGCAACTCTCTTTTGCACAAGAGAAATCTGTCACTGGTACGGTTACCGCTGCTACAGACGGTTTGCCATTACCTGGTGTAAATGTAATTGTGAAAGGAACTACAAGGGGAGTTCAAACCGATTTCGATGGTAATTATACTATCAAGGCTAGTGTTGGTGAAACATTAGTATTTTCATTCATAGGAATGAAAAACACATCTGTTGTTGTAGGGGCAAACAATACAATCAATATTAGTATGCAAGAAGACATTGAGTCTTTAGCAGAAATTGTAGTTGTTGGTTTTAGCACAAAGTCAAGAGATGAATTAACTTCTGCGGTATCTAATGTTACCTCAGAAGATTTAGAAAAAATTGCGCCTTCAGTAAGTATAGATAATATGCTTCAAGGTGTCGCTTCTGGTGTACAAGTTACGGCTCAGAATGGTAAACCTGGTCAAACTGCGTTTATTAGAGTTCGTGGTATTGGTTCTATTAATGCAGGTAATCAACCATTGTATATTGTTGATGGAGCTCAAGTAAATGAAGATGACGTTAATGGTATTAATCCTAACGATGTTGAATCTGTAAGTGTTTTAAAAGATGCTGCATCTACATCTATTTATGGTGCTCGTGGTGGTAATGGTGTTGTGCTTATTACAACTAAGAGAGGTAAAAAAGGTCAAGATGGTGTTTTTAAACTAACATCTAGAGTTGGAAGAAGTAGAAAAACTGAAGACAACTTTACAATGATGAACGCAGCTCAAAAACTTCAGTATGAGAGAGAGTTAGGTCAAGGTATTGGCGCTGGTATTTCTTCTAATGCTGAATATTTAAGACTTGTAGGTTTAGATCACGACTGGAAAGATGATTTATTACAAGATGGTCTTCAAAAATCTATAGGCTTCTCGGCTTCAGGTGGAGAAGAGAGAATGAATTATTTCTTCTCGTTAGGATATGATGAGGATTCTGGAATTATTCAAGATATTGATGCTTATAATAGAGTTTCAGGACGTTTAAATGTTGATTATCAAATTAAAGATTGGGCTAAAATTGGTTCAAGTTTATCTTTCTCTAGTATTGAAAATGGAGATCCAAGAGATAGAAACAACGTTCAAAACCCATTTAGAGCAATATATGATTATAACCCATATGAAACTAAATTTGTTTTAGATGCAAATGGTGATCAAGTTTTAGATGCAAATGGTAATCCAATATATAATGCTACGCATGCTGGTTATCCTGTGTCTGCTGAGTTAAACCAAAATATCACAACTAGATATTACAATAGATTTTTAGGTAATTTATATTTAGATTTAAAATTAACTGATAATATTAAATTTTTAACTCAAGGTTCAGGAATTTATGAGCAATATAGAAGAGAGAATTTCTTACAACCTGGTTCAGTTTTAGATTTAATTGTTAACGGTGGTGTACCTACTGGGTCAAAAACGGATAATGGTTCATTTGACTTTACATATACTTGGTTAAATAAAATCACATATACAAATACTTTTGGTGATGTTCATAACCTAGAACTTACTGCTTTATCGGAATATGTAAGAGATAATTTTAGAAGTTATTCTGCTCAAGGTCAAGGTTTTGTTGTAGGAGGTCCATCAGTGTTAAATGTTGCTGCTACACCAATTGCTGTTGCAGGAACTAGATCTGAATACTCATTATTTTCATTAGCAGCAAACGTTGATTATAACTATGATAATAGATATATTATTAATGCTACTGTTAGACGAGATGGGTCTTCTAGATTTGGTACAAACTCTAAATATGGTAATTTTTATAGTGGTTCTATAGCTTGGAATATTACAAATGAAGAGTTTATGGCAGGTAATAAAACTTTTAGTACGTTAAAGTTAAGAGCTTCAGCAGGTACTTCTGGTAATGATCAAATAGGTAGATACTCATCAATTACTACTTATGGTTTTGGTGCTTATAATAATGGTTTAACAACTATTAGCCCTGCTAACTTTGGAGATCCAAATTTAGGATGGGAGCAAAATTTCAACTATGGCGTTGGACTTGAATTTGGATTATTTAATAATAGATTAAGAGGTCTTGTTGATTATTATAACAGAACAACTTCTGACTTATTATTGAATGAACAATTGTCATTAACTACGGGTGGTAATGCTGTTACTGGTAACCTTGGTGAAATGGTTAATAAAGGTCTTGAATTTGAATTAGCTGGTGATATTATCCGTAATGAAAAATTAAAATGGACAGTTTCTGCTAATTTAAATTTATATGATAACGAGGTTACTAAATTAGTTAATGCAGATGATCCTAATACAGTAGGAGTAAATGAGAGTGATTTATTTACTACAAGTAATTTCTTCTCTATATTAAGAGTAGGTGAAGAAGTAAATACATTCTATTTAACAAGATATGCTGGTGTTAATCCTGCTAATGGTGAAGCATTATATTTAGATGCAGATGGAAACGTTACAAACAATGCTAACGGAAATGAAGTAGCATTATCTGGAAAGTCTCCTTTTGCTGATTTAGATGGTAGTGTAAGTACAACTGTACAATACAGTGGATTTGATTTATCTGCTAATTTCTATTATAAAGTTGGTAATTATATTTACAACTTACCAGAATCTAATATGTTAAGTGATGGTGATAATATTGCAGATAATCAAAGACTAGATGCATTTAACTACTGGAGAAATCCAGGAGATACTAATGTGTTACCTAGACCATTTAGTAATTCAAATCAAACATCAGATAGATTTCTTCAAAAGGGTGATTATATTAGATTACGTAGTTTACAGTTAGGGTATACTCTTCCAAGTAGATTTACTGAAACTATGGCGCTTAAGAGTGCTAGAATTTATGTTTCAGGAACAAACTTATGGACATATGCTCCTTACTATAAAGGAGATCCTGAAGTTGGTATTGGTTCTGGTGAAACTCAAACTAGCGCAGGAAATCCAACCGTTATTCCAGGCGAGTTTGCACTATATAGCTACCCAACAACATCTTCAATATCTTTAGGAGTTGATATACAATTTTAAAAAAAAAATAATATGAAAAAATACATTTTAATATTTACGGTAAGTTTATTTACTCTGATTACTTCTTGTGGTAAAGAAAACTTAGATTTAAATCCATTTGATTCTGTGGGAGCAGATGTTGCTTTAAATACACCAAGCGACTTCGAAAGTGCAGTTAATGGATTATACAGACAAATGATTTTTGGTTCTTATGGAGCTAGTATGATGTCATTTCCTGATGTGTTAACAGATAATTTAATATTTGTTGTAACAGGGCGTCAAACCCAAAAAACTACTTTTGAGTGGTTATATAATGCAAATAATACGCAACAAGGGTTTATGTCACAATCATACACTGTTATTCAACAGGCTAATTTTATATTAGAAAATATTGATAGAATTCCTGATGGAGCTCAAAAGAACAATATCATTGCTCAAGCTAAAGCAGCAAGAGGATTAGCTCATTTCATGGTTAATAATGTGTTTGCAAAAA
>NZ_BMIC01000008.1 GCF_014641635.1 Aquaticitalea lipolytica
TCTTTACACTTAAATCTATACTCGTAAATCCATCTGGTACATTGTCATCACAAACACCTAATAACGTTGGAACTACTATAACTGGTAAAGGGTGGACAGTAAATGTTACTAAACTAGATGAAGGACAAACTCCAGATGTAGTATATTCAACTGTATAAGATACTCCAGGTGTAGCATTTGTAACAGTTCCTGTTAGAACATCAATAACTGCAGCATCAGTAGGTATTGGATTAAAAGCAAAAGTACCACCTGTTACACCATTTATTGTAGCTGTAGCACCATCGCATGTTGGTGTCATAGTAAATGACGAATCATCAGTAACAAGAACATTAAATGTTTGTGTACTAGATAATGGACAAACTCCAGATGTAGTATATTCAACTGTATAAGACGTGCCTGACGTTCCTCCTGTAACAGTTCCGGTTACAGAGTCAATCACTGCTGCATCTGTTGGAACTGGATTAAATGTAAATGTTCCTCCAGGTGTTCCTGTAACGGTTGCTGTTGCTCCATCACATGTTGGTGTCATTGTAAATGAAGGGTCATCTGATGTTAATACTGTAACATTTTGAATACTACTAGCTGGACAAACTCCAGATGTAGTATACTCTACAGTGTAAGTTGCAGCAGAAGTTCCTCCTGTTATTGTTCCTGTTGCAGCATTAATAACTGCTGCATCTGTTGGAACTGGATTAAATGCAAAGGTTCCTCCTGGTGTTCCTGTAATGGTTGCTGTTGCTCCATCACATGTTGGTGTCATTGTAAATGATGCATCATCAACAGGAATTACTGTAAAGGTTTGTGTGCTAACACTTGAGCAAACTCCAGATGTAGTATATTCAACCGTATAAGATACTCCTGATGCTCCACCTGTAACAGTACCTGTAACCGAATCAATTACAGCTGCATCTGTTGGAACTGGATCAAATGCAAAGGTTCCTCCAGGTGTTCCTGTAATTGTTGCTGTTGCTCCATCACATGTTGGTGTCATTGTAAATGAAGCATCATCAGTAATAAGAACATTAAATGTTTGTGTACTTGACAATGGGCAAATTCCTGTAGTTGTATATTCAACTGTATAAGATGCGCCAGATGTTCCACCTGTAACTGTGCCTGTAACCGAATCAATTACAGCTGCATCTGTTGGAACTGGATTAAATGTAAAAGTTCCTCCTGGTGTTCCTGTAACTGTAGCTGTAGCCCCATCGCATGTTGGCGTCATTGTAAATGAAGCATCATCTGAAGGATTAATAATAAGGTTAAAAGCTGGAGTTAAAGAGACATTGTTACATAATGGGTCTCCAACTCTTTCTATTCTTACATAAATTGGTTGTGGATTACCAGTATTAGTATAAGGGCTTACTAATGCTCCTGTACTAGTATCTGCATCTGTAAATGAAGCATAATAAGTAACAATAAAATCTGTAGGTATTTGCGCTCCTAAAATCCCTGGCGTTTGGCTTTCCAAATTAAACTGGGCAAAACCATCATTTGATGGATCATCACAAACCACCATATCTCCAACAGGGTTAATTGTTGGTTGGGATGTTATATTAAGAGTAAATGTTTCTGTTTCATAACAACCAGACGTCTGATACTCTATTCTTACATAAATAATTTGCCCATCTGTACCAACATAAGCTCCTGGTGTTGCAATAGGATTTGTATCAGCATCTGCATCTGCTTGAGTTTCATGATAAGTTACAACCAAATCAGCAGGCACTGGTGTTGGAGCCAACATAACTGGTGTGTTTTGTGTTAAATCAAAAATATAAGGTGGTGCACCTGGGTTACACAAAAATAAATTATTTGGTTGATCATTAATAATTTCAGGAAGCACGTCAATACATACTTGCTCAGTGTATTCACAACCAAAATCATCTGTCACTCTATAGG
The DNA here is from genome assembly GCF_014641635.1 of Aquaticitalea lipolytica. Taxonomy (GTDB): domain Bacteria; phylum Bacteroidota; class Bacteroidia; order Flavobacteriales; family Flavobacteriaceae; genus Aquaticitalea; species Aquaticitalea lipolytica. Next base: position 1,897 of record NZ_BMIC01000008.1, read on the forward strand.
TATAACAATGTTGCCCTGCTGTTGCTGGCTGAACAGTTATAGTATTTCCTGTAGTATTAATAATAGAAGCATCAGCATCCCAACCTTCTGAAGTGATTACTGGTGTAAATGATAATTCTGGTGGCTGAATGTTTGGATCAAATGCCATTCCCCAAGAAAATATAAAACCATTATCAATAGCTAAATTGTCAACAACTCTAATACACCAATCACCATTTAGTGGGCTACCAACTAAATTAGCAAAAGATTGTTGTGGTAAATAAGTACCAGGAACTATTGAAGCAGAAGGTGGATTACTTCCTGCTATCATAGTAGGTCCATTAACTAATAAGGTTGTACCTGTCATTGAGAAACAGTAATCAGCACCAACACCTGGAGTATTTGAACCATCATCATTCGCTCCTCCCAAGTAGGTACCACCACCACCTGGGTAAGCCTTTAATATTGCTTGTTGACCATTTGGACTTATAATAGTAATTTGCAAATCACCAAGATATGAATGCTCCATATTAAGGCAAATATTAAGCAATTGGTTAGGATCTGTTAAGGTTTGGTTAGATTCAAAACAATCAACAGTAATGCAAGTTTGGTATACAGCTCCTGAACCATCAGGTAAGAAAGTAGTTCCACTAACAGGTGGTGTACAATCATTAATAAACTCTACAGGATTTACTACTCCTGTAATAGTTGTAGTATCTCCATAACAAATTGTGGATTGAGCTGCTTGTGTACCAGTAAAATCTGGTTCGGTTCCAACCTGTATAACCTGATTAATTAAATTTGTATTTGTACACCCTAATGGATCTATAGATGTATTAGTATCTCTAATATTTAAATTTACAATATATACTCCAGGGTTAGGATAAGAAAATGTTGCCGTTTGACCTGCAACTGTATTCCCATCACCTAAATCCCACTCATAAGTTGCACCTGTACCATCTACAGAAAATATCCCACTTCCGGAAAGTGTAATTGGGTCATTTGGACAAACTCTAATATAACCATCTCCATTAGGAGCTGGTGATGCAGAGTCTAATTGTGAATTAATCGTTTGACAAGGTGTTAAACAAGACATGGTTGCTGCCCAACCTGTAGTTGTTCCAGAACCATTAGATATAAACTCAATAGTTAAACATCCTGTTGGGTTTGTAGGTGTAGCACTAACAAAGCCTGGATTATTTGCTGCTCCACCTCCAGAAAATGTTCCAAAAGGGTTGGCTGCTGTACTATCTCCATCATAAATAGTCATAGTATCAGCATTAAGCTGTGTATTAAATGCAGTAAAATCTAGTTGCATTAATTGTCCAGGATTTTCTGGGCATATTGTAAGTATAAAATTCTCATTACTACTGTAGTTTCCTCCACTACCACCAGAGTCGTAAAAAACACCAGAACAACGATTTACTGTTCCGTTTTGCATTAATACATCTTGAGAGAATGTAATATATGTACTTAAAAATAGGAGTATAAGTGTAATTTTTTTCATTATCAATGCTTTATAGTTTATTGATGTTGAGACAAGATTATAATATAGTAATTCGAATTATCAACTCTATACATAGCTGATTCCTTTGAATAAAAGTTAAAATTATATTTCAAAGGATTAAATGATTCAGGATTAAATGAAGCATCTCTAATAATATTTGGTGAATAATAGTCGAACAAAGGCACTTCAGATAACAAAGTGCATTTTTTTAGAGATTCGCCAGCTTTTATTGGATTAATTATCACTCTATTACGTAAAATGTTTTTTATATCCTTAACTCTTTGTGGGTGGTTTAAAACATCCTCTTGTGTTTTATCTCCATAAACTTCTTTAATTTGATTCAATTCTTTTGTTGTTAATGGAGCATTAACATTTGGGTTGTATTTAACTAATTGAAGTGGTTGTTTATAGTCTGATTTCGATTGCGAAAAGCCGTAACTAGACACTAAAACGCACAAAACAAGCACTAAACGTAATTGAGTATTTATTTTCATTGCTCTTTTATTAATTTTTAAGATGTGAAATTTAAGAAAATTTTAATAACTAAACTGTTAATATGTTAATGATATTAACAAACATATAGTTTAACTATATAACATTTCAAATTAAAAAATTCCTACCTAGCAAATGAATATTTTTAATGCTTATCTTTGCAATCTGTTAATTTAAAGTTCATTTAGATTTAAAAAAATGAAAATAGAAAAAGATATAGAAAATTTTGAATCCTTAGGAAACAATCATATTGGTACATCTTCAGATACACCTTTACGTGAAGATGCTTTTAAACTCACTAACGATGAGAAGATTGATATTATTAAAGACGATGTTCGTCATATCATGGAAACATTAGGTTTAGACCTAACTGATGATAGCTTAAAAGGTACACCAATGCGTGTGGCTAAAATGTTTGTGAAAGAAATTTTTGGAGGATTGAGCCCAGAAAAAAAACCAAGCGCTTCTACTTTTGACAACAAATACAAATATGGTGAAATGTTAGTTGAAAAAAACATTACTGTGTATTCAACTTGCGAGCATCACTTATTACCAATAGTTGGAAAAGCTCATGTAGCTTACATTTCTAACGGAACAGTTGTAGGGCTTTCAAAAATGAATAGAATAGTTGATTACTATGCAAAACGTCCACAAGTACAAGAGCGTTTAACAATTCAAATTGTAAAAGAATTACAAAAAGTTTTAAATACTGATGATGTAGCTTGTGTTATAGATGCTAAACATTTATGTGTAAACTCTAGAGGCATTAGAGATGTAGATAGTAGTACAGTAACATCAGAATTTGGTGGAAAATTTAAAGAAAAGGAAACAAGAAGAGAGTTTTTAGATTATATAAAATTAGATACTTCTTTTTAAAATTCTTTTAAATTTACAAAAACGAACATATACCAATGCAGCTTTATAATCAACACACTATAAATTTATACAATTCATTAACTGGAGAAAAAGAAACATTTAAGCCTATACATGAAGGTTATGTAGGTATGTATGTTTGTGGACCTACAGTTTATAGTAATGTACATTTAGGAAACGTAAGAACCTTTATGTCATTTGATATGATTTTTCGTTATTTTAAACATTTAGGTTATAAGGTTAGATATGTAAGAAACATTACTGATGCTGGCCATTTAGAAAACGATGCTGATGTTGGTGAAGATCGTATTGCTAAAAAAGCACGTTTAGAAGAAATTGAACCTATGGAAGTTGTACAACGTTATACTGTCGATTTTCATAACATACTTAACACATTTAATTTTCTACCACCTAGTATTGAGCCAACAGCTACAGGTCATATTATTGAGCAAATTGAAATTATTAAAAACATAATTGAAAAAGGTTTAGCTTATGAGGTTAATGGCTCTGTATATTTCGATGTTTTAAAGTATAATAAAACTAAGCAATACGGAATTTTAAGTAAGCGTAATGTTGAAGATTTAATTCACAACACACGTGAACTTGATGGACAGAGCGACAAAAAAAATCCGCAAGATTTTGCACTTTGGAAAAAAGCCGAACCGCAACACATTATGCGTTGGCCTTCTCCATGGAGCGACGGATTTCCTGGTTGGCATTTAGAGTGTACTGCAATGAGCACTAAATATCTAGGCGAGCATTTTGACATACATGGTGGTGGAATGGATTTAAAATTCCCGCATCACGAATGTGAAATTGCCCAAGCCGAAGCATGTAATAATCAAGCTCCTGTAAACTATTGGATGCATGCCAATATGCTGATTATGAATGGTAAAAAAATGGCGAAATCGACAGGCAATTTTATTTTACCAAACGAAATATTTTCTGGAGATAATCCGCATATCACAAAAGCCTATGCTCCAAGTGTAGCGCGTTTCTTTATGTTGCAAGCTCACTACAGAAGCGTTTTAGATTTTACAAATAACGGATTATTAGCAAGCGAAAAAGGGTTTTATCGTTTAATGGATGCCATTAATATTCTTGATGAATTAAAGCCTTCAACTACATCTACTTTTGATATTTCAGATTGGAAACAAAAGTGCTATGACGCCATGAACGATGATTTTAATTCGCCAATGGTTATTGCTAACCTATTTGAAGCTGTTAAATACATCAATCAAATTAAAGACGGAAGTGCTACAATCACAAAAGAAGATTTGGCAACTCTAAAAAACACTATTAATGCTTTTGTGTTTGATATTTTAGGATTGGTTAATGTTACAAAAGCAGATACAGGTACTGATAAACTTTCAGGAGCAGTTGAACTTTTAATACAATTACGACAAGAAGCTAGAGCAAATAAAGATTTTGCTATGTCAGATAAAATACGTGACGAACTTGCTGCTAAAGGTATACAGTTAAATGATGGTAAAGAAGGCACAACATTCTCGACTAATTAGTCATGAAAAAAATTCTGATTGCACCATTCTTACTATTAATTAAAGCTTATCAGTTATTTATATCGCCATTAACACCTGCAACATGCAGATTTCAACCAACATGCTCTCATTACACTAAAGAAGCGTTAGAAAAACACGGTTTGTTTAGAGGAGGATGGCTAGCATTAAAACGAATTTTTAGTTGTCATCCTTGGGGTAAAAGTGGTTACGATCCTGTGCCTGAAAAGAAAAAATAAACTTTTTGGCGTTACACACAACTGTGTGTCGTGCTTTTGCAACTCGCTTTTTCAGCCCTATTATTCCGCTTTACAATGCAAAATTAAAGACTGAAAAGAGCTCAAACATTTTGCTCAATCACTAACGCAAAACTTAAAGCTTTTGTAAAATTTAAATCTATCTAACATAAATACTCTTCAAAATAGTATATTTACCTAACAATAAAAGATTACTAAATGCACGCATTAAAATTTGTCTGGGATCCATCTAAAGGAATTGAAATTTTTGGCTTTTTCACTTTACATTACTATAGTGTAATGTGGATAATTGCATTCATAATTGGTTTTTACATTATGAAGCGTATTTACAAAAACGAAAACCAAACAGACGAATCATTAGATTCCTTATTTATTTATTCTGTTTTAGGTATTATGCTTGGTGCGAGATTAGGCCATGTATTGTTTTACCAACGAGAACTTATATCTGAAGATTTTTTTAGCATCTTTTTACCATTTAGCTTTAAAGGTGGTTTTGAATTTACAGGCTTTCAAGGATTAGCTAGTCATGGTGCAGCTATTGCAATGATTATATCGATGTACTTATATAATAAAAAAGTACTGCATAAAACTGTACTCTGGATTTTAGACCGAGTTGTTGTTCCTGTAGCATTAGGAGCTGTATTTGTTAGATTAGGAAACTTTATTAACTCAGAAATAGTAGGAAAACCAACAGGAACAGATTTTGGCGTAATATTCGTCCAAAATGGTGAAAATTTTGCTAGACATCCTGCACAACTCTATGAAGCATTTAGTTATGTATTTGTGTTTTTAATATTGTTTTATTTCTACTGGAAAACTAAAAAAAGCGAACAGGAAGGCTTCTTATTCGGACTGTTTTTAGTACTACTTTGGGCAATTCGTTTTTGTGTTGAATTTGTTAAAGAACCACAAGGAGAAGAGTACCTTACTGCTGGAAGTTTAAATACAGGGCAACTATTAAGTATTCCGTTTATACTAATTGGTCTTTACTTTATGTTTTTTTATAAGCCAAAAGCTAAACTTGCTTAATGAAAAATAGAAACCTTAAAATAATTTCAGTAATTACTTTAGGTCTGTTATGCTTAAATATGTCTTCATGTAAAGACGACAAAAAAACAGTAAAGCCAGTAGTCATTAAATTTAAAAAAGAAGGTGAACTCACCTTAAAAAAAGCAAACGATTCAGTAATTAAAACTATTGATATTGAAATTGCAGATGACGACTACCAGACGCAAACAGGATTAATGTATAGAGACTCAATGGAAGAGCATCAAGGTATGTTGTTTGTTTTTCCAAAAGCAGACTATCATTATTTTTATATGAAGAACACTAAAATACCATTAGATATTATTTATATAGATGCCAATAAAACAATTGTAAGTTTTCAGAAAAACGCAAAACCTTTTGACGAAAACTCATTACCATCTGAAAAGCCTGCAAAATATGTGCTTGAAATTAACGCAGGTTTATCTGATAAATGGAATTTAGAAGTTGGTGATAAGATTGCTTATTAAAACTACTTCATCAAAAATATTATAAAACAAAAAAACCACTTCTTTCGAAGTGGTTTTTTAATATTAATACATATGTATTATTTCTTTTCTTCAGGTGCTTCTCCTTTATCATTTAATGTATCAAACATTATAGGAGTTGCAATAAATATAGATGAGTAAGTACCTACAACTATACCTACAATTAAGGCAAATAATAACCCTCTTAATGAATCTGCACCAAAAGTAAACATTGCTATTAACACCACTAATGTTGTTAACGATGTATTTAATGTTCTACTTAATGTACTGTTAATTGCCGAGTTAATATTGTAACCACCTCTAAATCCTTTTTCATTAGTTACCTCTCTAATTCTATCAAACACAACAACAGTATCATTTAACGAGTAACCAATTACTGTTAAAATTGCTGCAATAAATGCTTGGTCGATTTCCATACTGAAAGGCATAAACTTGTGCAATAATGAATACACACCTAACACAATAACTATATCATGGAATACAGCAGCTACTGCACCAAGAGAGAATTGCCATTTTTTGAATCGTAATAAAATATATAAGAATACAACTACTAACGACCCTAATACTGCCCAGAATGATTCTTTTTTAATATCATCTGCAATCGTTGGACTCACTTTACTTGATAACATTTTACCAATTTTTGCTTCGCCTGAACCATCAACAAATGTTTCGTAATCCATTCCTTTTGGTAAATATGGCTTTAATGATTCGAACAACATAGATTGTACTTCTTCATCAGCTTCAGCAGAGTTTTCATCAACTTTATACTTAGTAGAAATTTTTAGTTGATTTGCGCTACCAATAGTTTTTACTTCCGCACTACCAAAAGTTGCATTTAAATCTTTATTTACTTCTTCTGGACTTACATCTTGAGCAAAACGAACTTGGTAAGTTCTTCCTCCAACAAAATCAATTCCTTGGTCTAATCCTTCAGTTAATAAAGAACCAATACTCAATAAAATTAATAATCCAGAAACAACATAAGATACTTTTCTCTTTTTGATAAAATCAATATTTACATTTTTGAATAATCCTTTTGTAAACGACGTTGAGAAATCTAGGTTCTTTCCTTTACCTACATACCAATCTATTAACAATCTTGTAATAAATATTGCAGTAAATAATGATGTTAAAATACCGATGATTAATGTTGTAGCAAATCCTTTAATTGGACCAGTACCAAATACAAATAGTATAATTGCAGTAAGAATGGTAGTAATGTTAGCATCTAAAATTGATGATAATGCATTTGCAAAACCATCTTTTACAGCTTCTTTTTGCCCTTTACCTTTTTGTAATTCTTCTCTAATACGCTCAAATATAAGAACGTTGGCATCTACAGACATACCTACAGTAAGTACAATACCTGCAAGACCTGGTAATGTTAATACTGCTCCTAATCCTGAAAGTACACCAAAAATTAATAAAATATTAAACAATAGTGCAATATTAGCAGCAATACCAGCTTTACCATAATACATTATCATCCATACTAACACTAATGCTAATGCTATTAAGAAAGATTTCATTCCACTATCAATAGCTTCTTGACCAAGTGATGGACCTACCTCATCAGCTTGAACAATATCAGCTGAAGCAGGTAATTTACCAGCTCTTAATACGTTAGCTAAATCTATTGCTTCGTTAAGTGTAAATGAACCTGAAATTTCAGAGTTACCACCAGAAATTGCTCCTGTAGTTACACCTGGTGCAGAGTAAACAATGTTATCTAACACAATAGCTATTTGACTTTGTTGAGCGAAAGCTCTACCTGTCATCTCTTCCCATATTTTAGATCCTTTTGCGTTCATTTGCATGCTCACAGAAGGCTTTCCTGTTTGGTTGTAAGATTGACGTGCATCTGTAATAACTGCTCCACTTAATTCAGGAACGTTATCTCTGTTTCCTTTTAAAGCATATAAATCTACAAACTCACTATCTTTAGCTTGAATTCCCCAAGCAAATTTCACATAACGTTGTTCTGCTGGTAATAAAGCTCTAACTTGTGGTTTATTTAAATAAGACATTACTAAGTCTTTATCTTTTGCTTCAAAAGTACCTAGTATTGGTCCATTAGCTCCACCTCTTAATAAGTTTCCTATTGGATTAACAGCAACATCTGTTGAGTCTGATCCTAAGTCTCCAATTAACTCTTTAATTTTACTATCAACTTCATCAATAGTATCTCCAACAACTTCATTTGTTTCTGTATTTTCAGAATTGTTATCTACTAATGGTTTTAAAACTTCATTAGCTTGCATTAAAAATGCACCTAATTCTTCACCTCTATAAACATCCCAGAATTCTAACTGAGCTGTACTTTGTAATAGTTTTTTAACACGCTCTACATCTTTAGCTCCTGGTAACTCTACTAAAATACGACCTGAGTTTCCTAAACGTTGAATATTTGGAGATGTTACACCAAACTTGTCAATACGCTTACGTAATACTTCAAAAGCAGAAACGATTGACTCGTCAATTTTTTGTCTTATAATAGGTTTAACCTGATCATCAGACATATCGAAAGTAATTTCTTCGCTTAGAGTTCTGTTAGCAAAAATATCTGGAGATGCTAATTTGCTATCTCCTTTAATTTTGTCAAAAGCTATAAAGAAATCATCAACATATGTATTTTGACTGTTTTTTTGTAGCTCAGATGCATCATCTAATGCTTTATTGAAAACAGGGTCTTTACTATAGTTAGCAAGACCTTTTAAAATGTCTTTTACTGAAATTTCTAGAATAACATTGATACCTCCTTTAAGGTCAAGACCAAGGTTCATTGCTTTCTCTTTTACGTCTGTATATGTATATTTAGCAATTCCTAAATTAAATACTTCTTGAGTATTTAAAGAATCTAAATATCGAGCTTCTTCTGCACTTCTTTGTGCTGGGTCATCAAATTTACTCGCAGCAATTTCTTTTGCTTGGTCATCAATTTGGTTAGATTTGAATGTAAATGATAGTTGATAAATACTTACCAACCCAAATAGCACTGCAAACAGTTTTACTAGTCCTTTGTTTTGCATTATTATATTTTTTTAAGTCAAATTTTTTAAAACGAGCAAATATAGAATTTACCTCTGATTTGACAATTATTTTTTACGGTTATAAATGAATTTTTATAGCTTTTTGTTTAAAAACATTAAGCCCTATTAAGTGAGTAACATTTGCAAATGCTAAATGTTACTTCAAAATCTGAATGTATTATAGGAAGTATAATAATAAATCCTATTAACAAAGAGGACCTGCTCTTACTTCAGGTATTTTATGTGGAGTATTGTTTATTGCTATTGCAATATTTCTTTGGAAAATGTAAGCTACCTTTAATATTTTATCATTCTCCTTAGCAATTACCTCATTAAAAGGAACATAAAAGTTAGGATTGAAAAACCTAATGTTTTCAGGTTTCTGCTCTAGCGCAAGCTTTCCGCCTAAGTCTGAAGCACCTGTATTACCATTATGAATTTCGTAAACATCTAAATTATAACTTAGTAAGTTTTCATTAGACGATGGTTTAACTGGCTTATTACCTTTTTTATAAGGTTTAGAATTAAAATCTAAGTCATTATCTGTTGAAAGTAATTTCTTTATTCTTACAACATCAATATTACTATAATAAGTAATTTTTAATTGACCATCTTCTTGTTCAGCAACTTGAATATTATCAACTCCAATGTCTAACAATTGTTGTTTAATAATTGTTATTGCATTTAGAGTTTCATCAGTTGTTACCTCATTATCAGTAAATTGTAATACTATTTCTTGATTAGGCAGACAAACTTGCTGCTGACTAGCAACACCACCTAAAAGGGTAAGAATAATTATTAATACACTAATGTACCATCTCGACTTCATGCGCCAAATATATAAAAAAATAAAGACTGCATTTCTACAGTCTTTAAATATCTATTTTAATTTTATAAAATTATAACAAATCGTTAGTAGCTCTCACGCCTTTAGCGCTTTCTACCATATGAGCTTTTTCAGCATCATTTAATTCAATTTCTACGATTTTTTCAATTCCATTACGTCCTAAAATAACAGGAGCTCCTATACAAATATCATTCATTCCGTACTCTCCTTCTAACAATACTGAACATGGGAACATTTTTTTCTGATCACAAGCTATAGCTTGCACTAAACCACTAACTGCTGCACCTGGAGCATACCAAGCCGAAGTACCTAATAATTTAGTAAGTGTTGCTCCACCTACTTTAGTATCTTCCATTACTTGATTTAATCTGTCATTTGATAAAAATTTAGATACAGGAACGCTATTACGAGTTGCTAAACGTGTTAATGGCACCATACCAGTATCGCTATGACCACCAATTACCATTCCGTCAACATCGCTAATTGGAGCATCTAAAGCTTCTGCTAATCTGTATTTAAAACGAGCTGAGTCTAAAGCTCCTCCCATTCCAATAATTCTGTGTTTTGGAAGGTTTGTTGATTTATGCACTAAATATGTCATTGTATCCATTGGGTTACTAACCACAATAATGATAGTATTTGGAGAATGTTGAATTAAACTTGAAGATACTGTTTTTACAATTCCAGCATTAATACCTATTAATTCTTCACGAGTCATTCCAGGCTTACGAGGAATACCAGACGTTATTACACATATATCACTATTTGCTGTTTTAGAATAATCGTTTGTTACACCTTTAATTTTTGTATCAAATCCGTTAAGAGATGCTGTTTGCATTAAATCCATCGCTTTACCTTCGGCAAAACCTTCCTTAATGTCTAATAAAACAACTTCACTTGCAAAATTTTTGATAGCAATATATTCTGCACAACTGGCACCTACTGCACCTGCTCCAACTACTGTAATTTTCATAATAAATGATTTAGATTAAATTAAATGTGTTGCAAATTTAACATTTTTAAACCATAAATTATTTAAGATTTTATTAAATCTAAAATGAAAAATTTAAACCCAACGAAGCACTATCAAATTCTGCTATTGTATAATCGGCATTTAAGCTAAAAAACCCGACTTTTAAATTTGCTCCAACTGTTGTTCTAACGCCAGAAACGTCTTGTTTAATTGAAAAAGGATCAATAATATCTTCTGAAAATAGAGCACCATTTGATACTCTGTAAGTTCCTAATAAATCTGTAGTTGTTTTACCATTCACATAACCAACTCCACCATAAAAATTAATAACTTTTAATTTAGTTGAAACTATCAACTCTAAAAGCAAGGTATTAACTTCTGTCTTAACTTGTTGATTTTCTCCTTCAACTATTCCTTCGTCAGTAAAGTCATAACTACCATCTAGATGAGTATATGCAACTAAACCAGAAATAGCTACTGGAAAGATTTTATCAGCTGGTAGCCAAGATGTAAACTCTTGTTGTAAACCAACACCATACAATCCTATTTCGGCATCTTCAGCCTGTACTTTAGGAAAAAAACGTGCTTTTAATTGTGTACCTTTAAATGGTGAAAAACTAGCTTGTAAAAAAGCTGTCGGTATTAAGTTAATATTAGCTGAACCTATTCCTGTTGGCAAAGTTACTTCTGCCTCTTGATTACCAAAAATTGGATCATCATAGGTTACTATAACTGTAATATCTGGATCGTTATGTCCTAAAGCAGTTGCTACTGTTTTTGATGGACTATTATCTTCAAATCGTATGTTTTCATAATCAGCAACATTAAGTACAAACGTTTTTTTATCATCTTTAATAAAAGATGCGTTTCCAATTAAAGACACTGAAAAATTAAATCTATGAGGTGCTTTACCACTATTAAACCAGCCGTTGTTAATTCCGTAAACTAACCCTTCAGATGCTGGAGCTATGTAATCTGTAGTAAATCGTTTGGCATCATTAATACCTGCAGCTAATAAATCATCAATATTTTCTTGTGCATTAGATAATGATACAGTTAATAATGTAAGTGACAATACTATATACTTTTTCATAATTTTCATAGGTTAAATTTATAAGGCTAAAATAATCATTTTTATTAATTTAACGCATTTTATCGTCTTAAATTGTTTTTTATCGATGTTTCTTTAGTTTTTTACGCAAAAAAAGCAACTACATAAATAAATACGTAATTGCTTTTGTTTGGGTTTTATAATTATCTATTTAAGCATCAATATTTGCATAAACAGCATTTTTCTCTATAAACTCTCTACGTGGTGGTACTTCGTCACCCATTAACATTGAGAAAATACGATCAGCTTCTCCTCCATTATCAATTTGAACTAAACGTAAAGTTCTAAATTCTGGGTTCATAGTTGTATCCCAAAGTTGAATTGCATTCATCTCTCCAAGACCTTTGTATCGCTGAATTTTAGACCCTTCACCAAATTCTTGAATGATTTCATCACGTTCCTTATCACTCCAAGCGTACTTACTTTTTGCTCCTCTTTTCACCAAATATAATGGTGGAGTTGCAATGTAAATATGCCCATTTTCAATCAATTCCTTCATGTATCTAAAGAAGAAGGTTAAGATTAGAGTAGCAATGTGACTACCATCAATATCGGCATCACACATAATCACCACTTTGTGGTAACGCAATTTTGAAAGGTTTAACGCTTTGCTATCTTCTTCAGTTCCTATTGTAACACCTAATGCAGTAAAAATGTTTTTTATCTCTTCATTTTCAAAAACCTTATGCACCATTGCTTTTTCAACATTCAGAATTTTACCTCTTAGTGGTAAGATTGCTTGAAAATTTCTATCACGACCTGCTTTAGCTGTACCACCTGCAGAATCTCCCTCTACAAGAAATACTTCACATTTTGAAGGATCTTGTTCTGAACAATCACTTAATTTTCCAGGTAAACCACCAATACTCATTACAGTTTTGCGCTGTACCATTTCACGAGCTTTTTGAGCTGCATGGCGTGCTTGTGCTGCTAGTATTACTTTTTGAACTATCACTTTAGCGTCATCAGGATGCTCTTCTAGGTAATCGGTTAACATTTCAGAAACCGCTTGACTTACTGAAGCAGATACTTCTCTGTTTCCTAACTTGGTTTTTGTTTGACCTTCAAATTGTGGCTCTTGTACTTTTACAGAAATAATAGCTGTTAATCCTTCACGGAAATCATCTCCTGCAATATCAAATTTTAATTTGTCTAACATTCCTGACTCATCAGCATATTTTTTAAGAGTCATTGTTAATCCTCTTCTAAAACCAGCTAAATGTGTTCCTCCTTCATGTGTGTTAATATTATTTACATACGAATGTAAATTTTCAGCATATGATGTATTATAAATCATAGCCACCTCAACTGGCACACCATTTTTTTCACCCTCAAAAGCAATAACACTTTGCATTAAAGGCTCTCTGTTTCCATCTAAAAACTTGATAAATTCTTTAAGCCCTTCTTCAGAGTGGAATGTTTCACCTTCAAAAGAACCATCATCTTTTTTATGTCTTTTATCAACCAGATGAATAGTAATTCCTTTATTTAAATACGCTAATTCTCGCATTCTACTAGCAAGAGTATCATAGCTATATTCTAATGTTTGAGTAAAAATTGTAGAATCTGGTTTAAAAGTAACTGTTGTACCACGTTTATCCGTATCGCCAATTGCTTTTACAGGATACATAGCTTTACCACGTTGGTACTCTTGTTCCCAAATTTTACCATCTCTATATACTGTAGCTCTTAAGTGTTCTGATAATGCGTTAACACAACTTACACCAACACCATGAAGTCCTCCAGATACTTTGTAAGAATCTTTATCAAACTTACCACCTGCTCCAATTTTTGTCATTACAACTTCTAAAGCAGAAACACCTTCTTTTTTGTGTAAATCTACTGGAATACCACGACCATCATCTTCGGTAGTTATAGAGTTATCTTCATTAATGATTACTGTGATATTATTACAATGACCTGCTAGTGCCTCATCAATAGAGTTATCTACAACTTCATATACTAAATGGTGTAATCCACGAGTACCAACATCACCAATATACATTGATGGACGCATACGAACATGCTCCATACCTTCTAATGCCTGAATACTGTCTGCTGAGTAATTGTGCTTATTAAATTCTTCTTTCATAAATATTATATATTTCTATTATTTATATCTGTTTTTTTGAAATGTAATTGCATAAAAAAAATGACACGTTTTGTATCATTTTTTGGATACTTACAAAGATAAGAAACAACAGAGCATTTTGAAAGTTTTTTATCGATTTTGATTCAAAATTATCAACATTTGTTAATTACTCGAAATGCTCTTAAATCGCTTAAAAATGGTCTTAAAATTGATTTTAGGTTTTTTTTTATTGTTCATAAAAATCAAAAAACCTCAAAATCGTTTAGAAGTGAAATTTTGAGGTTTTTAAAATAATTTATTAAGCAAGTTTACGCCTTCACATAAGCATCTGAATGCACTTTAGCTACAGCTCTACCAGAAGGGTCGTTCATGTTTTTAAAGCTTTCATCCCATTCTAATGCTATTTTGGTACTACAAGCTACCGAAGCCTCTTGTGGCACACATAAAGCTGCGGCATCACTTGGGAAATGTTCAGCAAAAATAGAACGATAGTAAAACTCTTCTTTGCTTGTTGGAGTTTGTAATGGGAATTTATACTTAGCATTTGCTAATTGTTCGTCTGTAACTTCTGTTGCAACAACTTCTTTTAAAGTATCGATCCAACTGTAACCTACACCATCACTAAATTGTTCTTTTTGCCTCCAAGCAACACTTTCTGGAAGCATACCTTCAAATGCTTTACGAACAACCCATTTTTCCATTCGCTCACCATTAATCATTTTATCTTGTGGATTGATTCGCATAGCAACATCCATAAATTCTTTATCTAAAAAAGGTACTCGCCCTTCAATTCCCCAAGCTGCTAAACTTTTATTAGCTCTTAAACAATCGTACATATGAAGTTTACTTAATTTACGAACTGTTTCTTCATGAAATTCTTTTGCATTTGGGGCTTTATGAAAATAAAGATAACCACCAAATAACTCATCTGCTCCTTCTCCAGATAATACCATTTTTATTCCCATAGATTTAATAACTCTGGCCATTAAGTACATTGGAGTACTTGCTCTAATAGTAGTAATATCATACGTTTCGAGGTTATATATTACATCTCTAATCGCATCTAATCCTTCTTGAATTGTGAATTTTATTTCGTGATGAACTGTACCAATATGATCAGCAACCTTACGAGCAGCAGCCAAATCTGGAGAGCCTTCCAAACCTACAGAAAAACTATGCAATTGAGGCCACCAAGCAGCTTGTGTATCATCAGATTCGATACGCTTTTCAGCATATTTTTTTGCAATAGCAGAAGTCACTGAAGAATCTAAACCACCAGACAACAAAACACCATAAGGAACATCGCTCATTAACTGTCTATGCACAGCAGCTTCTAATGCTTCTTTAATGGCTTTAATACTTGTTTCGTTATCCTTTACAGCTTCATATTCTGTCCAATCACGTTTATACCATTTTACAAACTTTCCATCTTTACTAGACATATAATGCCCTGGAGGAAATAATTCAATTTTTGTACAATAACCTTCTAAAGCTTTTAATTCTGAAGCCACATAAAAAGTTCCGTTTTGATCCCAACCAATATATAAAGGAATAATTCCCATGTGATCTCTAGCAATAAAATATTCGTCCTTTTCAACATCGTAAATTGCAAATCCGAAAATCCCGTTCATTTCATCAACAAAATCAACACCTTTTTCTTTGAAAAGTGCTAAAATAACTTCACAATCACTTTCAGTTTGAAAGTTATAATCTGGAAATTGTTTGCGTAACGCTCTATGGTTATAAATTTCACCATTAGCTGCCAAAATCAATTTTTTATCTTCACTCAATAATGGTTGTTTACCAGAGGCTGGATCTACAATTGCTAAACGCTCATGAGCCATAATAGCTTTATCATCATTATAAATTCCACTCCAATCTGGTCCTCTATGGCGAATAATTTTAGCCATTTCTAATATTTGAGGTCTTAAATCTTCAGCTTTTTGTTTTAAATCAAAGGCACATACAATTCCACACATTTTATATATTTTTTACTTTATTATTTAATTTATTGAAGCAAATATGGTATTATGATTCTAATTATAAAACTTAAAGCAATTAAATGCTTTCATTTTATAACTATTTATTCATTATTTGTATAATAATGAAATTATTGGCTTTAATAATTTATTATAAAATGCAAATTTGTAAACTTTAACACTCATATAAGACTACTTTAAGGCAAATAAATATTAATTTTATAATTCATAAAAAAAATAACATGAAAAAAAGAACCTTATTACCTACACTATTGTTTGTATTTGTGATGCTAATCACTTTTAATGTAAATGCTCAAGACTTTCCAGATTTAGATAAAAGCTCTATGGATGCTGCTACTTATCCTGGTAGTTATAAAATATCTAACAAACAGATTAAAGTAATTTATAGTAGACCATTACTTAAAGGAAGAACTGTTTCTAAATTAGCTCCTAATGATGAAGTTTGGAGAACTGGAGCAAATGAAGCTGCTGAAATTACACTTTACAAAAGCTTTAAAATTGGAGACAAAAAAATTAAAGCAGGCACTTACTCTTTATTTACTATTCCTGGTGAAAAAGAATGGACCGTTATTTTAAACTCTGACATTAATGTTTGGGGAGCTTATACTTATAATCCGAAAAATGATGTTGCAAGAATTAAAGTCCCTGTTAAATCTGCAAAGTTACCTTTAGAAGCTTTTTCAATTGTTTTTGAAGAATCTAAGACTGGTGCGATTATGCATTTAGGATGGGGAGAAGTTGTTATTTCTGTACCATTTGAAAATAATTAAAAACCTAAACTCAATAAAAAAGCCTTGAAAAATTCAAGGCTTTTTTATTTATGGTATGTTTAAATATTTATGTGTTTGTAATGACACCTTCCATTTTGGATTTGCCATAACATAATCTACGATTTCTGGTACAACCTTATCTTTTTTACTCCATTCTGGCTGTAAATACAAAATACAATTTTTACTCACTTTTGCAGCTTGCTCTTCTGCAAATCTAAAATCGTCTTTATTATATACAATTACTTTTAATTCATTTGCCTTTTTGTACACTTCGTCAGTTGGTAATTTCAGCTTTTTTGGTGACAAGCAAATCCAATCCCAAGTACCAGATAATGGGTAAGCTCCAGAAGTTTCAATATGCACTTGAAGTCCTTTTGCTTTTAATTGAGAAGTCAATTCATCCATATTCCATGTTAAAGGCTCTCCGCCTGTAACTACTATTGTATTACTGTATTTTGCAGCATTTTCAACAATTTTGCTTGTTTCAGTTGGAGGATGTAATTCTGCTAACCAGCTTTCTTTTACATCACACCAATGACAACCAACATCACAACCACCAACTCTTATAAAGTAAGCAGCAGTTCCTTTATGAAATCCTTCACCTTGAATAGTGTAAAATTCCTCCATTAAAGGCAACAATAAGCCTTTATCTAATAATTCTTGTCGTTCACTTCTTGTCATAGCTTGCAAAGATAGGAAACAGTCTTCAGTTGACAGTATACAGTCTTAAAATTTTAAAAGTTATTATGACTAAAAATATGTTTAACCTCAAACGTCATAAAATCTCACTTTTTTGTTAAAACATTTCAGTTGCTTTCAGTATAGATTAGTATTTTTATACAAAATTTAGAGAATGAGTAGAAAAGATGACTTTTTTAACCATATAACAGAAGGAAATAAAAGCAAAGGAGACTATATTACTCTTGGCTCTGCTATGTTAGATGGGGAAACTATTACTAATGCATTTGTAAATGTTCCATTAAAAACCTTAAACAGACATGGTTTGATTGCTGGAGCTACTGGTACTGGAAAAACCAAAACATTACAAGTATTGGCTGAAAATTTATCTGACAAAGGCATTCCTGTTTTACTAATGGATATTAAAGGAGATTTGAGCGGATTAGCTCAACCGAGTCCTGGCCATGCAAAAATAGATGAACGTCATGCTAAAATTGGCTTACCATTTGAAGCTAAAAGTTTTCCTGTAGAAGTACTAACCTTATCAGAACAAGATGGAGTAAGATTAAGAGCTACAGTAAGTGAGTTTGGACCTGTGCTTCTATCTCGAATTTTAGATTTATCTGACGCTCAATCTGGTGTTGTTTCAGTAATTTTCAAATATTGTGATGACAATAAAATGCCGCTTTTAGATCTAAAAGATTTTAAAAAAATATTACAATTCTCTACTCAAGAAGGCAAAGATGAATTTGAAGCTGAATATGGTAGAATTTCTACAGCCTCAACTGGAGCTATTTTACGTAAAGTAGTAGAACTAGAACAACAAGGCGCTGAATTGTTTTTTGGCGAAACATCTTTTGAAGTAGATGATTTATTACGAATAGATGAAAATGGAAGAGGTTATATTAATATAATTAGGCTTACAGATATTCAAGATAGACCAAAACTATTCTCTACGTTTATGTTGAGCTTATTAGCCGAAATATATTCTACTTTTCCTGAGCAAGGTGACAGTGGTCAACCTGAATTAGTGTTGTTTATTGACGAAGCTCATTTAATATTCAATGAAGCATCAAAAGCATTATTAAATCAAATTGAAAGTATTGTAAAACTTATTCGTAGTAAAGGTGTTGGTATTTATTTTGTAACTCAAAACCCAACAGATGTTCCTGAAGCTGTATTAAGTCAGTTAGGACTAAAAGTACAACATGCCTTAAGAGCATTTACAGCTAACGACAGAAAAGCTATTAAACTAACTGCACAAAATTATCCAGATACTGATTATTATGATACTGCAGATGTATTAACTTCGTTAGGAATTGGTGAAGCATTAGTTTCTGCTTTAGATGAAAAAGGACGTCCTACACCATTAGCAGCAACAATGATGAGAGCTCCTATGAGTAGAATGGATGTTTTAACCGATTCTGAGTTAAGTACTTTATTAGGTAAATCTAAATTAATAAAAAAGTATAACGAGACTATTGATAGAGAAAGTGCTTACGAGCTTTTAAACAAAAAAATAGATCAAGCACAAGCAACTGAAGCAAAAGAAAAAGCTCGTAAAGAGCATGAAGAATTAAAAAAAGCTGAAACAAAGCAAAAACAAAGTTCTGCAAGACGCAGATCTGTAATAAACCCAGTAGTTAAAGTATTAACCAGTGCTACTTTTATAAGAAGTGTATTTGGTATTTTAACCAAACTAATGAAAAAATAAAAATATTTATGAAAAAGACATTCGCAAGCATTATAATAATAGCACTTGTATTAGTAAGTTGTAAAAAAGAACAAAACCCATTTTTAATAAGTAAAAATGCTATTGGTTTTTTAACTGATACAACACAAGTAAAAGATTTAGAATTAGTTTTTCCAAATGATTCAATAGCAACTTACGAAGGGAATGAAACTTTTAATTTGCCTGTAAATATGGTAGAAATTTTTGACACTAATAAAAATAAACTACTAATATTAACACCACGCGAAATATCAGATTCAACATCAACTATTGGAAATGTTCGAATTGTAGATTCGCGATATAAAACTGAAAAAGGAATATCAACATTAAGTACATTTAAAGATATTCAAAAAGCATATAAAATATCTAAAATTGATAATCTTATCAATTCTGTACTAATATCGGTTAATGAAATTAATGCTTCTTTTAGCATCGATAAAACAGAGCTACCAGCTAATTTACGTTATGACACAAGTGCAACAATAGAAGCTATACAAATTCCTGAAAGTGCAAAAATTAAATTCTTTTTTTTGTATTGGGATTAATTAAATAAACTTATAAGTTATGAATCCTTTTATCTCAAAATTACTAGTAGTTATCGCTCGAAAGAGATTGGAGGCTAAGCATAATACTACTTCAATTAGCAAAAAGCAAGTAGTTCCATTAGTAAGAGTTTTACAAGTAGAACTATCTCATGCCATTAAGGAATACATTTTTATAATTATTGGTGTTTTTTCTGCTGGCTTTGGATTAAAAGGATTTTTATTACCTAATAATTTTATTGATGGAGGAGCGACAGGTATTTCGTTATTACTTGAAAACATCACACACATTAACTTAAGTTATTTATTAATTATAGTAAACCTCCCATTTATACTATTAGCCTCAAGAACTTTTAGTGTAAAATTCGCAATTAGAAGTATCGTTGCAATTGCCTTTTTGGCTTTTGTTGTACATTTTATTGATTATCCAACCATTACTGAAGACAAATTATTAATAGCTGTTTTTGGTGGATTCTTTTTAGGATTAGGTATTGGTATGTCAATGAGAGGAGGCAGTGTAATTGATGGCACTGAAGTATTAGCCATCTTTTTAAGTCGAAAACTATCAATAACCATAGGTGATGTATTATTACTTATAAATATTATCATTTTCTCTTTTGGAGCTTATGTATTATCAGTCGAAACAGCATTATATGCTATATTAACCTATTTAGCAGCAGCAAAAACAGTAGATTTTGTTGTAGATGGTGTTGAAGAATATGTAGGTGTAACCATCATATCTGAAAAGCATGAAGAGCTAAGAGTAATGATTATTGAAAAACTGAATAGAGCTTGTACAATATATGCAGGCAGAGGTGGTTATGGTAAAAATGGTAAAAGTTATGATAAAGACATAATTTATACTGTAGTAACACGTTTAGAACTAGCAAAACTGCAAACAGAAATTAGCAAAATAGACAAAAAAGCGTTTATAATTATGGGAATTGTAAAAGACTTAAAAGGCGGAATGATTAAGAAAAAACCATTAAAATAAACATGAAGAAATACACTATACAAAACTCTCCTTTTGTTGTGCCTACAACAGATGGAAAAGTAATTAAAGAACACTTCGGTAATGCTACAGATGGTAATACGAAAATAAGTATTGCACATATGATTGCTCCTGCTGGCTGGAGTGAGCCTTTTCAAACTCCTGAGTTTGAAGAATACACATTTATCTTTAAAGGAAAAAAACAATTTATTATTGATGGTGAAACTATAGTTTTAGAAGTTGGGCAATCAATAAAAATTGAAAAAAATGTAAGAGTTCAATACTCTAATCCTTTTACAGAGCCTTGTGAATATCTAGCTATTTGTTTACCTGCTTTTTCTATGGATAAAGTGAACCGAGAATAATGATAAAGACACTTTTAATAAAAAGCATTGGCACCTATTTAAACACCTTAAGTTTTGTATCAAAACCTTATGCTGCAAACAAGGCATTGGCGCTATTTATAAAGCCCAGAGCTGGAAAAATTAATGAGAGTCAATCTGAGTTTTTAGCAACTTCACAACAAGAAATACTAAAATACAACGAACACTCCATAATGACCTACTATTGGTCAGGAACAAAAAAGACAATACTTCTTGCTCATGGATGGGAAAGCAATTCTGCGCGATGGAAAAACTTAATTAATTTACTAAAACAGAAAGACTATATTATTGTTGCTTTAGATGCTCCTGCTCATGGAAATTCTGGAAGCAAAACTTTTAATGCACTCCTATATTCTGAATTTATAAATACAGCAGTAAAACATTTCAGTCCAGAAATAATAATTGGTCATTCTGTTGGTGGCATGGCTTCTGTTTTCTTTCAAAATAAATATCAATTCAATGGTATTGAAAAAATGATTTTGCTTGGTGCTCCATCAGAGTTTAAAGATGTTTTAAAACGCTATAAAGATATGATGGGTTATAACCAACGTGTATCTGAACAAATAGATTGTACTATTGTAGAACGGTTTGGATCGAGACCTGAAAACTATTCTACAGCTAAATTTGTTGAAACAATTAATGCTTCAGGTTTAATTATTCATGATGAATTGGATAAAATTATTCCGTATAACGATGCCTTAATGATAAAAAACAATTTTAAAAACAGCAAATTAGTTACAACTCAAGGTTTAGGGCACTCACTTAATAATGAAGTTGTTTCTAATTATATTTTCGAGTTTATTGAAGACTAAGTTGCTACCTTTGCACAATGGAAGATAATCTAAAACGTATCAATAAATATTTAAGCGAAGTTGGGTATTGCTCACGTCGTGAAGCTGACAAACTCATAGAGGCTGGACGTGTTACTATTAATGGAAAAGTGCCAGAAATGGGAACCAAAATAGCACCAGACGACGTTGTTCATGTTGATGGAAAACCAGTTATAGATGCAAAAGAATCTTTTGTATATCTAGCTTTTAATAAACCTATTGGGATTGTTTGTACTACAGATACTAGAGTTGAAAAAGACAATATTATAGATTTTATAAACTACCCTAAACGCATTTTCCCAATTGGTCGATTAGATAAACCTAGTGAAGGTCTAATTTTACTGACTGATGATGGTGATATTGTCAATAAAATTTTAAGAGCAAGTAATAACCACGAAAAAGAATATATTGTAACTGTAGACAAACCTATTTCGCAAACATTTGTAGAAAGAATGGCTAATGGAATACCAATATTAGATAGAGTTACAAAAAAGTGTGAAGTAGAAAAATTAAGCACTTACGAATTTAGAATTGTTTTAACTCAAGGATTAAACCGACAAATACGTCGTATGTGTGAATATCTTAATTATGAAGTTCAGACTTTAAAACGTGTTAGAATAATGAATATTAAGCTAGATATGCCTCTTGGTGAATATCGAGAATTAACTAAAGATGAGTTTAAAGAATTAAACAGGCTACTAGAAGATTCTAAAAAAGTATATCAGAAACAAAATAGTTTTAAAAAGCCAACCAAAAAAAAATAATTATGTCTACAATTTCTCCTTTTCATATTGCCATTCCTGTTCATAATCTAAATGAATGTCGAGCATTCTATAGAGATATCTTAAATTGCGAAGAAGGTAGAAGTAGCGACCATTGGGTTGATTTTAATTTGTTTGGTCACCAATTAGTTATTCACTACAAACCAAAATCTGAAGAGCAATTACACATAAACCCTGTTGATGGTAAAGATGTTCCTGTACCTCATTATGGAGTAGTCTTACCTTGGGATGAGTTTCAAAATTTTGCAAGGAAACTAACCTCTAAAAATGTTCAGTTTATTATTGAACCTTATATTCGTTTTGAAGGTCAGGTTGGCGAACAAGCAACTATGTTTTTTAAAGATCCAGCTGGCAACGCTTTAGAGTTTAAGGCTTTTAAAGATATAAGTCAGTTATTTGCTAAATAGACTGTTTCTTTCGTCTTTTTTCAATATAAAAAGGGAGATAAATTACCAAAAAGTAAGGCACTAAAATAAGTTGAGTTACTATAATGTAGTAAGGCCAATCACCAAAATAATCTAACACTGAAGCTGATTTAGGTTTTTCATTTAAATAAAAATAATTAGCATCTAAAAGTGCATTTATAGCTACCATCATTACTACATAAACTTGCAACGCTAATACTGATTTAAAAATACTTTTAAAAGTTGGTCGCATTCCAAATACAAAAGTTGCATAAAAAATAATGATTAATAATCCCAAATGTACAATCCAATATCTAAAATAATCGAATGTAGGAAACCCTTCAGCGATATCTGGTGTAATGACTCCTTGTAAAGTTCCTGCAACAATCCAAAACAGCAAAACTTCATACATCCAATGTTTTCTATAATATGTAAAAATTGGAATAAGTAATGCTATAAAACTACACAGATATAAAGGTAAATCTGTCTTAAAATTATAATTTCCTAAACTAAAATAATACGCATGGAAAATTATAATTGTTAATGACACAAAAACTGCAAAAAAGTGAAGTGCTTTTTGTTGTTTATTTGCAGACCATTTTATTGAAAATCTTATAAAAAAGAATGCAAAAACGAATGCAAAAAATATAGGAATAAGATGCTCAAAACTGCCTATTGCAACTCTACCAATTGAAGAAATAAAAACAGCTAATTGAAATATCATCCTGCAATATAACAAAATGACATATTACATTTGACGTTCTCTTGCCAATAAGGTGTTTTTAAGCAACATTGCAATTGTCATAGGACCAACTCCACCAGGAACTGGCGTAATATAACTTGCTTTTTTACTTACGTTTTCAAAATCAACATCACCAGTAATAATGTATCCTTTTTCTGAAGTTTCATCAGGAACACGTGTAATACCTACATCAATAATAACTGCATCATCTTTGACCATTTCTGCCTTTAAAAAGTTTGGAACTCCTAGAGCAGAAATAATGATATCGGCTTGTGATGTAATTTGAGTGATGTTTTTAGTATGACTATGAGTCAAAGTTACTGTAGAATTTCCAGGAAATCCTTTACGTCCCATTAAGATACTCATTGGTCGTCCAACTATATGACTACGTCCAATAACTACTGTATGCTTTCCTTGGGTATCAACACCATATCTGTCTAATAGTTCTAAAATACCAAACGGAGTTGCTGGAATAAATGTAGACATATCTAATGCCATTTTTCCAAAGTTTGTAGGATGAAACCCATCTACATCTTTATCTGGATTTACAGCTAATAATACCTTCTGGGTATTAATTTGTTTTGGTAAAGGCAATTGAATAATAAATCCGTCGATATCTGGATTTTCGTTTAGTTCTTCAATTTTATCTAACAGTTCAATTTCACTTGTTGTGTTAGGCATTCTTACCATTGTAGAGTCGAAACCAACACGCTCACATGCTTTTACTTTACTGGCAACATAAGTTAAACTTGCTCCATCATTTCCTACAATTATAGCAGCAAGATGAGGCACTTTTTCACCTTTAGCTTTCATTTTTTTAACTTGTTCGGTAATTTCATTTTTAATGTCATTACTTACTTTTTTACCATCTAAAATAACCATTGTTTGTGTTGTGTTTATTTAATAATATTGAAAACAAAAAAACATGAGTTACCTCATGTTTTTCATTGCTTGCATCATAGCTTTTCCTTTTCCACCTTGCATCATTTTCATCATCTTACTCATTTGATTAAATTGCTTTAGTAGTTGATTTACTTGCTGTACCGAAGTACCAGATCCTTTTCCAATACGTTGCTTTCTACTCGCGTTTATGATTGATGGATTTGTTCTTTCATCTGGTGTCATTGAATGAATAATGGCTTCTATTCCTTTAAATGCATCATCATCTATATCAACACCTTTCATCATTTTTCCAGCTCCAGGAATCATTCCAATAAGGTCTTTCATATTCCCCATTTTCTTGATTTGCTGAATTTGATTTAAGAAATCATCAAATCCAAACTGGTTTTTAGCAATTTTCTTTTGAAGTTTACGTGCTTCTTCTTCATCATACTGCTCTTGAGCTCTCTCAACAAGCGACACAACGTCTCCCATACCAAGAATACGATCTGCCATACGTGAAGGATAGAACACATCGATAGCTTCCATTTTTTCACCTGTACCAATAAATTTAATTGGTTTATTTACTACAGATTTAATAGAAATTGCTGCTCCACCTCTAGTATCACCATCTAATTTGGTTAGAATAACACCATCAAAGTTTAAAACATCATTAAAGGCTTTTGCTGTATTTACAGCATCCTGACCTGTCATAGAATCGACAACAAATAATGTTTCTTGTGGCTGAATAGCACTGTGAATATTTGAAATTTCTTTCATCATCACTTCATCAACAGCTAAACGACCAGCAGTATCTATAATAACAACATTAAATCCGTTGGCTTTAGCATGAGCAATACCTGCTTTTGCAATAGCTACAGGATCGTTGTTTCCTTTATCACTATAAACTTCAATTCCAATTTGATCACCAACAACATGTAGCTGATCAATCGCAGCTGGACGATAAACATCGCAGGCTACTAATAAAGGTTTTTTGTTTTTTTTGTTTTTAAGATAATTGGCAAGTTTACCAGAAAAGGTTGTTTTACCAGAACCTTGTAAACCTGACATTAATATTACACTAGGATTTCCTGAAAGGTTAACTCCTTCAGCATCTCCACCCATTAATTCGGTTAACTCGTCTTTAACGATTTTAATCATTAACTGACCTGGCTGTAAGGTTGTTAATACATTTTGCCCAAGTGCTTTTTCTTTTACAGCAGTAGTAAAATCTTTTGCAATTTTAAAGTTAACATCGGCATCTAGTAATGCTCTTCTAACCTCTTTTAAAGTTTCAGCAACATTAACTTCAGTAATACTTCCATGTCCTTTAAGAACATGAAACGCTTTATCTAATTTTTCACTTAAATTATTAAACATAGTCTATCTTCAAATTTACAAGTGGCAAATTTAAGGATTTGAAGTCTATAAATAAAGTTTACAATTATAAAATAATCTAATAAAAAAAGGGCTGCCCATAACAGCAGCCCTTTCTCAACTAAAAAAACTAAAAAACTAATATAATTGTCACTCAAGAGCTAATTACATGTACGTTCCATAACCATTATATCATTTGCTCTTACAAACTCTAATCGGTTATTTTGGCATTCTACAACTGTCCAGTTACCAGTAATGGCCTGAATATTTGGACCAGCTACATTTGAAAACTCTACAACAACTCCGTTTGCAGACATTGATGTTGACCACATTGCTGTTATTGTCATTCCTTCTCCTGTAATAATAACTGTTCCATCTGTATTGAAATTAAAATCGTAATTTATCAAATGGTCATCTCCATTATAGTTTACTATATTCCAAATACATTCTACTAAAAAGCCATCAACTTCTTCTTCTGTACAATTATTAGTACAATTTTCTACAACCAAGCCTATTTCAAAAACAGCAAAATTCCCTTCATTTGTTTCTACTCTTACATAAATTGTTTGAGGATTAGACAAGTTTGTATAAGCCGACGGATTTGGTATTGCATTTGTATTTGTTTCAGCATCAGCATGAGAGATATGATAAGTTACATTATGTACTGCTGGCTGAATACAATTTGCATAAGCATTTGTTAAGTTAAAAGTTGCAAATCCTTCTGTACTCTCAGCACATTCAACCATTTCGGCCTCAAAACTTTCAAAACATTCAAATGAATTGTTTGAATTACAGTTTTGGGTAAGCAATAAAGTATCGTTTCCTCTATGTAATACTAATCCATTATCCGAACACTCAACAACTTTCCATTCTCCATTATAGTCTTCAAGTCCTGAAAAATTAATATATACATAAACATATCCTTGAGTAGTTGTTATATCCCAAGTACCATTAAAAAGTAAATCGCCTTCATATAAGGTTGATAAGTTATTATCATTTAAAAAATTAAAAGTTGTAAATGATGGTGTATAACCATTTAATGTAGGAACCTGTCCGCACTCCATTAAATAATCACTTACGTCTCCTTGATTACAATTATTTGTATTAGTATCACAAACTTGCTCTAAAATAATATAAGTATTAGCACCTGTTGCTGAACCTCTAACTAATTTAAGTCTGTCATCATCACATTCAACAACATACCAACCTCCACCTAAATCTTGGCTAAAGTTTGTTAACTCACTAAATGTTACAAGGACACCTTCACTATTAACAAGTGTGCTCCAGTTTCCTGTTGCTGCAACTGTACCTGTTCCAGCTATTGCTAAACCTCCATTTTCAGAAAAATATAACTGATAATTAATAAAATTATCGTCACCATTATAAGATACTATTTTCCAATAGCATTCTTGTAAATACATGCTTACTTCTTCTTGAGAACAATCGTCTTCGTTTTCATCATCGCAATCATCTCCAGCAGCATTAATTGCAGCTTCTAATTCTTGATTACTGTTCACTTCAATAGTTTCACCATTTGCATATACCATAGTTACTGGAAAGTTTAGGCTTGCTAAAACTGCTCCATTGTTTGTGTTCTCCAAATTTTGTAGAAACAAGTATAATTGTTGATCATTTTCTATAACAACCGTATCAATAATTTGAAAATTTGGGTTGTACAAAGAAAATGAAATCGGATATTGAAAATCAATACACTCAATAACATCATCAACTTCAGAGCATTCTTCAATAAACGCTTCTAACTCATCTTGATTATTAATTACATACTCTGTGTAATCGTTAAGTGTTATTGTAATTGGAAATAGAAACTCAAGAATATCTTCATCATCTTCATATTCATTATAAATATTTTCAATTAGTTCTAAATCATCTAAAGTATTTATAGTTAACTGTAGTCCATTTATAGAAATGGTCACAGGTAAGTTAACAGATAAACAATTAGCATTATCCAAAATGTTATCAACCGAACCATCATTTGCGCTTGTACTTTGCATTAAATTTGCCAATACTGAATCTGGCGCGATAGTACTGTCACTATTCGGATTTAAATCAACAACTTCATTTTCGCATGAAGTAAATGTCATGAGGGCAAAAAAGGCTAGGATTAATAATGATTTGGGTTTAAAAAACATAGTATTTTTTTTAGAGTTCATTAATAAAACAGATTAGATTAAAAAACTCCTACCTTTAATTTCAAAATTTTTATAATTTAGGCAACGAAGAAAATTGATTATGAGCAAACAATTACATGAACATATATGTGAAGAACGTCTGTTCTCGTCATTGTTTGAAAAACACTCAAAAAACCTTCATGATTTTTTATACTATAAGTTTGGTAGCTATCTAAATCCGAAAGATAAAGTTCAGGAAGCCTTTATAAAACTTTGGGAAAATTGTGCTAATGTTACTCCGGATAAAGCCAAGAGTTTTTTATTCACCACAGCAAATAATTTAATGCTTAATGAATATGCACATCATAAAGTGGTATTAAGGCATCAACAATCAACTCCAAAATCGTACACCAACGAAAGTCCTGAATTTATAATGCAGG
This sequence comes from Aquaticitalea lipolytica, assembly GCF_014641635.1. Lineage (GTDB taxonomy): Bacteria > Bacteroidota > Bacteroidia > Flavobacteriales > Flavobacteriaceae > Aquaticitalea > Aquaticitalea lipolytica. Next base: position 30,785 of record NZ_BMIC01000008.1, read on the forward strand.
AAAAAGAGTATCAGAAAAAATTAGAAACAGCAATTGCAAACTTATCTGAAGCACAGCGAGTGGCTTTTTTATTAAATAGAGTTGAAGGCAAACGGTTTAAGGAAATTGCAGAACTTCTAGATATTTCGACCAAAGCAGTTGAAAAACGAATTTATGGAGCTTTAAAAAAACTAAGAGAAGACATTGATGAGTTATAAGTGTTCAGTCGCAATATTGAGTCGCAGTTCACTTTTGGGAACTACTGTCAACTGTGACTGTAAACTAATTACTAAAGAAGAAGGTAGGAATTATTTAATGTTAGCTGTTATATAAGTGTAATACAGATTATGAACCGAGAAGATTTAATAAAAAAATGGTTAGATAATAACCTAAATACTGATGAGCTTGAGGCTTTTAAAAAGCTTGAAGACTATGAGTCTTTGGTTAAACTATCCGATAGTGTAAAACACTTTAAAGCGCCAGAATATAATACTTCTGAAGCGTTACAAGATGTTTTGCATGCTATTAAAACACCTAAAAAATCTGTACGTTGGATTCCAATATTATCTCGTATTGCAGCCATATTTGTTGTTTGTTTTGGTGTTTACTATTACACTACTACTCTAGATACTACTTTTAAAACATTAGCCTCACAAAAACAAACTATTGAATTGCCTGATGCTTCAACAGTAGCTTTAAATGCTACTACTACAGTAAGTTTTAATAAAAAACAATGGAATACAAATCGCCAAGTACAACTTAATGGTGAAGCCTATTTTAAAGTTGCTAAAGGCTCAAAATTTGAAGTTATAACTGATGCTGGAACTGTTACTGTTTTAGGAACTCAGTTTAATATAAAACAACGACACAATTATTTTGAAGTTGTATGTTACGAAGGCTTAGTTGGTGTCACCTACAATAATAATGAAACAAAATTACAACCTGGAAACCGCTTACTACTTATAGATGGGAAATTAATTGCTACCGAAAAAGAAAACCAAATTGAACCATCTTGGATTAACAACAATAGTGTTTTTAAAAGTTTACCTTACAGAGAGGTTATTGCAGAATTTGAGCGTCAGTATGATATGACCATTAATTTGCAAAGTATTAACGACTCACAACTATTCACAGGAAGTTTTACTCACAACAATATTGATGTTGCCTTAAAATCTATAACTTTACCTTTACACATATCGTATACAAAAACAGACGATACGATTACATTAAAACGTGAGTAAAAATCGTAAAACTTATGCCGTTCTTATAGTCTTTTTTTGCAGTATTTATAGCATTTTTGCTCAACATACTACAAAAGAAAAGCGACCTCTTATAGAGGTTTTAGCACATTTAGAAACACGTTACAACATCCATTTTAGTTATATAGATTCTGCCATAGAAAACAAAAAAGCAGTATTACCAGATGAGCAATTAACACTTATTGAAGCCCTAACTTTTCTTGAATCTGAAACTAATCTCGATTTTATAAATATTGACGATTCTAGTGTTGTTATATCTAACAGAGCAAATCCGTTTAGTGCTTTTATAACTCAAAAGCTTGAAGAGATAGTTATTACTAACTATTTAACTAAAGGTATTTCAAAAAAGAGTGATGGTAAAATTATTTTTAATACTGAAGAGTTTGGTATCCTTCCAGGATTAATAGAACCAGACATTCTTCAAACCATACAAGCACTTCCAGGAGTATTAAGTGTTGATGAAACAGTTTCAAATATTAATGTAAGAGGCGGAACTCACGATCAAAATCTTATTCTTTGGGATGGCATTAAAATGTATCAATCTGGGCACTTTTTCGGATTGGTTTCTGCATTTAATCCGTATTTAACCAAAATAGTAAATGTATCAAAAAACGGAACCAGTGTAAAATTTGGCGATGGTGTAAGTAGTGTTATAGATATGCAGCACTCTAATACACTTGATAAAGATTTTAAAGCTGGAGCTGGTTTTAATTTAATTAGTACAGATGCTTTTGCCAAAGTGCCTCTATCTAAACAAACCGAGTTACAATTATCTGCTCGTCGCTCAATAACCGACTTTATTTTTACTCCAACCTACAATCAGTATTCCAAACGTGTGTTTCAAGATTCCGATTTAACCAATAGTACTTCATCAAATAATGAGCAGTTTTATTTTTATGATGTTGCTGCTAAGTTTTTATATGACATTACAGATTCTGATCAGTTACGTTTCAATTTCTTAACCATTAATAACAAATTAAGTTATGATGAGCTAAGTACCATAAACAACTCTAATGAAACTTTAGAAAGTAGTTTAAAACAAAATAATTTGGCTGCTGGTGTTGAGTACTTAAAATATTGGAATAACAGACTCACTACAACTGCTCAGATATATATGTCTAATTACGATTTGCAAAGCACTAATTATGATGTTATTAACGACCAACGTTTGTCACAAGATAATAAGGTGAGAGATATTGGATTAAAAATTAATGCGACTAATCACATAGATAGTAATCTAAAACTCCATGGAGGCTATCAGTTTAATGAGGTTATTGTGAGCAATGCAGAAGATGTAAATAATCCAGACTTTACAAGTTTTATTCAACAAGTTATAAGAACCCATTCTATATATGGTGAAGCCGAATTTACTTCAGCCAATAAAAATTCTTATGCACGAATTGGTTTAAGAACTAACTATATTGAAAAATTTTCAGAATTTTTTACCGAACCTCGTTTAGCTTTAAGTCATAAACTAAACAATGATTTTAGAATCGAGTTTCTTGCAGAATTTAAAAGCCAGACCATATCGCAAATTATCGATTTACAAAACGATTTTTTAGGTATTGAAAAACGTCGTTGGATGCTCTCAAACAATACTACTAACCCAATTATAAAAAGTACACAAGCTTCAATTGGAGTACATTATAACAAAAACAAATTACTAATAAGTGCCGAAGGTTTTATTAAAGATGTTGATGGTATTACAACGCGAAGTCAAGGGTTTCAAAACCAATATCAGTTTGTAGATGCTGTTGGAAGTTACCAAACAAAAGGCATTGATTTTTTAATCAATAAACAGTTTAATAATTTTAGTACATGGTTAAGTTATTCTTATAGCAAAAACGATTACACATTTGATGATCTTAATAACGGGAACTCATTCCCTAACAATCTAGATATACGTCATGCGTTAACTTTTGCAGGCACTTACACAGTAAATAATTTAAAATTAGCATTAGGTGTTAACTGGCATTCTGGTAAACCTACAACACCACCTCAAGACAATCAGAGCTCAACAAATACTATAATTTATACTTCACCAAATAGCGAAAGATTAAGCGATTATTTACGTGCAGATTTTTCTACAACCTATCAGTTTCAGTTTACAAATAAAGTAACTGCTACTATTGGTGCTTCAGTTTGGAATATTCTAAACAAAAAAAACAATATCAATACCTACTATAATATTGATGATAACGATAACATTAATAAGGTTGAAAACCTATCGCTAGGCATGACACCAAATGTGAGTTTTAGGGTTAATTTTTAAATTTTTATTTAGAGTTGTAATAATTTGCGTTTTAAATTGTATTTTAATTCTCACAAACTAAAATCCTATACTTATGAAAAATCTTAAACTCCTATTTGCTTTTATGTTATTGTTTTTTGTATTTACTACTATTAATGCACAAGATTTTCAAGTCCCAAAAAACTATACACTTAAAGTAGCAGATGACTATAAAAAGTTGGAGAAAGATGTTGTTGATTGCGTAAATTGGCTAGAAAACACACCAATAAATAAAGATGAAAATAAACGAACAGATGCCAATGCATTTTTTATGCAATGGATAACTGGAAGCCCAGACGTTTCAGTAGCTATTTCTTCTTATGTATTAGATTTAACAGAAAAAAATCCAACGCTATTAATTACTTTTATGGGAGCATGGACAAGATATGCTATTGAAAATCCTGAAGACCAAGATTCTTTTAATGGGAATTTTGCAGGTTTAAAAAGCATAATAAAAGTATATACTAACAATAAAGATAGTGGTATAAAAAAAGACAAAAACGTTGAAAAATTACTAAAACTAGAAACTGACGACGATTTAAAAGCATGGCTGACAAAAAACTTGAAAAACTAAAATATCCTATAGGAACTTTTGAAGCTCCTAAAGTAATTGACGATGCTTTAATTTTAACATGGATTGAAGACATTGAGCGTTTTCCAACAGCCATAGCAGAGCTAACAAAAAACTTAACTGTACAGCAATTACATTGGCCTTACAGACCAAATGGCTGGAACATAAAGCAAGTTGTACACCATTGTGCAGATAGCCACATGAACAGTATTATAAGATTTAAATTAGCACTCACTGAAGACTCACCAACTATACGACCTTATTACGAAGACCGTTGGGCAACACTTGTTGATGGCAACGATAATAATTTAGAAAACACCTTATTGCTACTAAAAGGATTACATGCCAAATTGGGTATACTATTACGTAGTATTACCAAAGAGCAAATGGCAAGAGAGTTTATACACCCAGAACATGGACGACGTTTTCGTTTAGACGAAACCATTGGTGTATATGCATGGCATAGTAACCACCATTTAGCACATATTAAACAGGCATTACATTATAAAGGTGAGTTTTAGCTTACCAAAATTTACGTAGAACTACCTATTGATTATTTCAATTTTTAAAATTAACTTCGTTTAACTGTCGATATAGATAATTAAAACAATCCATATCGTAGTAATACCCACAATTTGAGACCAATGAAAGTATATTTAATTTTTTTAATGATTTTGCCATTGTTTTCTTTTGGTCAAGCTGATAAAATTGATTCAGTAATTGAATCAAGAATCAATTACGCATCTGAAAATCCTGTACTTAACATTTTAATTCAAATAGATAATTCAGATAAAAGTAAAAGTTATAATAACGGAGTTGGAAAAAAAGACAAAGATTCATCTCTAGTTTCAGGTCGAGAACAGTTTAAAATAGCAAGTAGTACAAAACTCATTGTTTCAACAATAATACTTCAACTTATTGAAGAAGGAAAAATAAATTTAGATGACAAAGCTTCAAAATATTTAAAAGACATAGACTTTCTTGATTTTGAAAATTTTCATATTTACAATAAAACGAAATTTGCAAATAAAATAACAATACAACAATTATTGACTCACCGAACAGGTTTAGCAGATATTTTTACTGATAAAGAAGAAGAGTTTTTCAGTCTTTTATTACAGAATCCAAACAAACAATACTCGCCAAAATCTATCGTAGAATTATATTTTGAATACAATTTAAATAAATTATCACATTTCGAACCAAATACAGGATGGTACTATTCTGATATGAATTTTGTATTAATAGGCCTAATTATTGAACAAATTGATCAAACCTCACTAGCTGAAAGCATAAGGAATAGAATATTGAAACCTCTTGAAATGAAAGAGACGTATTTTGAGTTTTACGAAAAACCAATTCAAAAAAATAACTTGATTAATCAATATGTCGGAAATTTAAATTTCACGGAAATGAATACCTCATTTGATTGGTCTGGTGGAGGTCTTGTCTCTACCAATAATGACCTAATCATTTTCATAAAATCACTATTTAATTTAAAATTAATCAACAAACAATCTTTAAATACAATGATTGATGTTAAATTTAGTAAAGAGAATGAAAACAGATATGGGTTGGGAATTTATGAATCAATTTATAATGGGAAAACTTATTTTGGACACTACGGATTTTATGGTACATATATTGGCTACTGCCCAGAAACCAAAACTGCAATTTCATATTCTATAAGTCAGGCGACACCGAACTTTAACACTTATAATTTAATAAACGAAATCGTTAAACTGGCTGAATAAAAACGTGTGGCAACAACGTATATAATTTATTGCTAGTTCTAGCCTACTTACGAATATTCCTGCGGAATATTCTATTCGGTTTGTATTTACTAAATTAGTTGCTTAACAAGGTAAATAATCTAAATTTAAAATAACTGAATTAATGCTCGAAATTGGAATTTTAATCTTCGGAATTATTTTACTGATCCTAGGTAAAATCTCACTTAATAAATATGAAAGAAATCGAACTGATAAAGAAAATAATTCAGGTGTTTTTTTCCAATTGAATACTCTCTTGCTTTATAGTGGTTCAATTTTAGTAATTGTTTCATTAATATTCTTATTTAATAAAAACTAATGACAACAACGTCTATAATTAATGGTTAGTTCTCGCGGATTTTCTATTTTGTAATATTTGCCATTTTAGTTAATTAACAAAGTAATAACAAATACGTAAAATGCAAAGGGTTGCAGGAGGCTAACCTATAAAAATACGTAGAACTACGTATTTATTTTATCACAAAAAAAAGCTAACTTCGTTTAACTATCGATATAGATAATTAAAACAATCCATTTCGTCACATTGGCAACAATATGAAAACAAAACTGTTCACTTTATTTTCATTTTTAGTATTTAATATAACATTTTGTCAAAAAATAGTTATTGACCCTACTTTTAAAACAACTGAAACAAACATTAAAACTACAGAATTTGACAAAGAATATCTGATAAACTATTCTTATGACAAAAAACTAATCGACACTTTAGAAGTTGGATTCTCTAAACGAGGACTTGGCGGAACTGGAATTAAGATATTTATTAGCGACACCATAAATATCAAAGCATTTATTTGGGCTGACTTTAGAAAGTATGACGGAGAATTTGAAGCTCTATATGACCCAAAATATTTTTCCCTTACTATAAATCAATTGGAACTAAAAAAAGGAGATACTTTAATGGGTAAAATTCAACTTCGAAGTAAGCCGATTTTGTATAGACCTAATAAACCAGAATTAACATTTGTTGGTGACTTTTTCCACATAATTGAAAATTAAAAAATACTGTTGCCAACAACGGCTATAGTTCATTGCTTCTGACTTTCCTCTCGGAAAGTCCTCGCAAATTTGCTATCCTCGGTTTACGGCGGAAAATCCTCGCGGATTTTCACGCAACAAAACCATAGCCAAACCGTTAAACGAAACTTCAAAAAATCCTATTTAGGATATGCCTTTTTTATATTGTGTATTAGCTCTTCAAGTCCGTTAACTTTAAGCTCGTAAACAGTTTGTAGCATCTCACCTAATTTTCCTTTTGGAAACCCTTTAGTATGATACCAAACCACATAATATTCTGGCAAATCGATAAGGTATTTACCTTGATATTTACCATAAGGCATTTTGGTATGAGCAAGTTTTATAAGAAACTGTTTATCTGGTTGTAGTAGCAATTATTTAGTCTTTAGATTTGTAGTACTCTAATGCTTTTAGTTCTTTTTTTACAAACAGCTGCCACTTAGCTTGTGCTTCTTTATTAATAGAGTTATCACTTTCGGTATCGTACAGGTTTTGCATAGTTGCCAAATCTGTATTTATCTTTTCATGTAAACGTCGCAACTCATTTTTTAAACGTGGAGATACTTTTAGTTGAGCTACTTCTTTCCTGAATTTTCTAACATGCAATTCGGTGATATCAAAATGAAGCTGCTCATGTGCTAAAATATGGTTATCTGCTAGTTCTTTTATATACCACGATTTGTTAGGATAAAAATGCGCTTTAATGGTTGTCGTAAAACTAACAATTCTGCTTTGTGCCTCTTTTACTGAATACTCAAAGGTTATTCCAGATGCTGTTACAGCAACTGCATTAGAGTTAGGTTTAGGGTCGCCTTTAAAGTTTTTCCATGATAGTTTTATATCGTCACGCCAAGTTATTACCTCATCGTTTGGAGGCGCAAGCGTAAACATAAAAACATAAAAAAACAGTACTAATTTATAACACATTATTTCCAGTTAAACGTGATATCTTTTTCGATATCAGGATGTAAACTGTAATGTACAGGACATGTATTAGCAGTACGCTCTAAAATGATTCTAGATTTTTCATCTACTTCAACAGGAATATCTAACGTAACCTCAATTTTATAAATTCGTCTTGGGTCGCTCGCCATAATTTTATTTACAGAAGCCGTTGTGCCTTTTAGGTCAATGCCCATATCTCTGGCTTTTATTCCCATTACTGTCATCATACAACTTGCTAATCCTGTAGCAACAGTATCTGTAGGAGAGAACGCTTCTCCTTTTCCATTATTGTCTGTTGGCGCATCTGTAATAAATGTATTTCCAGATTTTGTATGAGTACACGCAGTACGCAAATCGCCAAGATAAGTTACTTTAGAGGTCATTGTTTTACTTCTTCTATAGTTAAATCTTTATACTGAAGCATATATACTGCTTCGTTAAAATAGCCTCCAAATAGTTTTTTAGAGTATCTAAATTTATTTTCAATATACTCTGTTTCTAAACCACCAACCGAAGCTTTATACAAATCGTCTTCAGACGCTAAACGTAACAATATATCTAAAGTTAAATCAAAACCACGTACTGCATATTTATTAGGCTCAACACCATATTTACTTTTGTATTGCTTAACAAAATTGCTTGGCAAATCGCTACTTGCAACTCTAAAAATTGAAGGATAATGAAATTTTAAATTTGATAGATGAACATTAGAAACATGCTCGTACTCAAAAGCATCTGTCTTGTTTGTAGTAATTAAAATAATTTCTTTATCTCTGCTTGTATTTAAACTATTTAGTGAGTTAGTTACATTCATTACAAAACCAGCATTAGCTGTTTCTAAAAACACATAGTTTTTTCCACTTTTTAAAGCATCACTTATATCTGCAGAACTTATATAATAAGCATCCTTACCTTCTTTGTTCTTTTTTGAATAAATCTGCCTTGCAGTTACAAACTCGGCTTTGAGTTTGGTACTCGTTTTGGTATTAGCTTCATCTGCAATAATAACCACATTAGTTTTAGAAGCATCATTTTTTACTAAATCGATAGCGCATTTTACCAAGTTTTCTTCATTCGGAATGGTTTGAAACACATTATCATAAAGATTTTCTGGCTTCGTTAATGGCGAAATTAATGGAATATGATCTTGTTTAAGTTGTGCTGCTACACGTTCAAAATTTGCTGGTAACATTGGTCCTATTACAGCATCATACCCTGAAAAATCGTTATTATCTAATATTTTAGAAACTTCTGACAATTGATTTCTAGTATCAAACACTTTTAAATTAGTAGAAATTCCTAAATACTTAGCCGAATCTAAAGCCATAAGTACTCCTGAATGAAAATCTAAAGACACTGATAATAACCTATCTGTTTTAATAAGCTCTTTGGCTTCTGGGATAGAGTCAACATCTACTCTATTTAACCTAAAAGGTAACATTACAGCAAGACGCTTAGTTTTTAAATTTTTAAGCTCAGTTGTAAGGTTTACAATTTGTGCATCTTCATTAAGTGTTCCTACAGTAATGTTTTCTGGCACTTTTAAAACCATACCTTCTACCAAGCCTGTTTCTTTAAGATTAGGGTTTAACGTTTCTAGCTGCTCTTGGGTTAAACCAAGTTTTACTTTTAAACGGTAAAAACCTTCAGCTTTTAATACTGTATAGTAATTATAGTTATCTTCAATTGGCTTTTCTTCTTCAACATTTATATTTGGCACATTTACCTCATCACCTGGTTGAAGCACTGCACTCATATTTGGGTTAAGCGTTTCTAGCTCATCAACTGTAATACCAAATTTATAGGCAACTCTCCATTTTCCTTCTTTTGGCAATACTTTGTATTTTTTTATTGAGTTATCTAATTCAACTTTAGTTATGATGGTTTTGTACTTTGGTATTCTAATTTTGTCTCCTTTTTGAAGATTTTCAGAATATAATTGCTTATTATGTTTTTTAATCTCATCAATCTCAATGTTATACTCTTTAGATAAACTGTAAAGTGTCTCTTTTCGCTTTACTTTATGAGTATCGTAACCTACAAGCTCTTTAGTTTCGGTAGTAAGACTTTCGCCTTTAAATTTTGAATTAGGTATAATTAAAACAGTATCTGTTTCTAACTTCTTTTTAGAATCAGGGTTTAATGCATAAATATCAGAAGGTGTTACCATGTACTGTTTTGCAATACTCTCAATAGTTTCGCCTTGCTTTACTTTATGAGTTTTAAATTTTTGCGCATGAGCAGTTATGCTACATGTAACAGCAATGATGATGATTAAAAGAAGTTTTTTCATTGTTTTATATGTTATTCCCATTCTATAGTAGCAGGTGGTTTTGAGCTAATGTCGTACACTACTCTATTAACGCCTTTTACTTTATTTATTATCTCATTTGAGGTCTTTTGTAAAAACTCATAAGGTAAATTTACCCAATCTGCTGTCATTCCATCTGTACTTTCTACAGCTCTTAGCGCTACACATTTTTCGTATGTACGCTCGTCTCCCATTACTCCTACACTATTTACTGGCAACAAAATCGCTCCAGCTTGCCACACTTTATCGTATAAATTCCAAGATTTTAGATTGTCTATAAAAATAGCATCGACCTCTTGTAATATACGAATTTTCTCGCGTGTTAGATCTCCAAGAATTCTAATTGCTAATCCTGGTCCTGGAAAAGGATGACGTCCTAAAAGGTCTTTATCCATATCCATTGAAGCACCAACACGACGAACCTCATCTTTAAACAGCATGCGCAAAGGCTCAACAATTTTTAGTTTCATAAAATCTGGTAAACCTCCAACATTATGATGACTTTTTATCGTTGCACTTGGTCCTCCTGTTGCTGAAACACTTTCAATCACATCTGGATAAATTGTGCCTTGTGCTAACCATTTTACATCTTCTATACGATGCGCTTCGTCATCAAAAACTTCAATAAAAGCATTACCTATTGCCTTACGTTTTTCCTCTGGATCACTCAATCCTTTAAGAGTATCCAAAAAGCGTGCCGAAGCATCTACACCTTTTACATTGAGTCCCATACCTTCGTATTGTTTTAATACGTTTTCGAACTCATTTTTACGTAGTAATCCGTTATTTACAAAAATGCAATATAGGTTTTTGCCTATTGCTTTATGTAACAAAATAGCTGCTACTGATGAATCTACTCCACCTGATAAACCTAATACTACTTTATCGTTACCAAGTTTTTCTTTTAATCCATCAACAGTTTCTTCAACAAACGATTGTGGTGTCCAATCTTGGTTAACTTTTGCTATATGAACTAAAAAGTTTTCTAATAGTTGTTTTCCGTCTGTTGAGTGATATACTTCTGGGTGAAACTGGATAGCGTATGTTTGCTCACCTTCAATTTTAAATGCTGCATTTTCAACATCGTGAGTACTTGCTAATAATACACCATTGGTTGGTAAATGTTTAATGGTATCACTATGGCTCATCCATACTTGACTTCCTCTTGAAATACCTGCAAAAAATGCTTCGTTTTCTTTTACAAAATCAAGATTTGCTCTTCCATACTCTCTAGTATTAGAAGGCGCTACTTCACCACCTGAAAAATGTGCTAAATATTGTGCGCCATAGCAAACTGCCAATAATGGCTTTTTCCCTCGTATTTGTGATAAATCTGGATGTGGTGCATCGTCTCCTCGTACAGAAAATGGACTTCCAGAAAGTATAACAGCTTTGTATTCTTCAATACTTGTTGGAATTTTGTTGTATGGGTGAATTTCACAATAAATGTTGAGTTCTCTAACTCTTCGCGCAATAAGTTGTGTGTATTGCGAACCGAAATCTAAAATAAGTACCTTGTTGTGTTGCATGTGCAAAAATAACAAGGATTTTAGAATTACGATTTAGTTTTCCGATTTTTTATTCAAATTTCTAAAACTAAAAATTCGCCTTTTAAAGGTTGAAGATTTTCAATGAGTTTTTGTGTAAACTGATTACCATGTTCTAAATAAAATTCAGAAAAATTAGCATTTCGCTCTTGTAAACTTTGCCTTGGGAATAATTCATCTTGTATAAGTCTGATACGCTCTAAAACATCTTCTAATTTTCGCTTTTGTGCTTTTAGTAATCGCTTTTCTAAATTTTCTAAGCCTTGTGTTTGCTTTTTCTCTTGTGCTGCAACTGCACCTTTAAACGATTTGTCGGTTTGTTCTGCTAGTTTATATAAATCTTCAAATTGCTTTTTAAGATGCTCTTTTTGTGGCGCAAAATCGATATCTATTTTTGAAAGCTCTTTAGTTACTTTAGTCATTAAATCGTGCTGATTTAAAAACAAATCTTTTACTGTTACATTCAGTTTATTTAGCTTCTCCTTTTGCTTACTTGTAATTAGCAATACCGAATTACGTAGTAAAAGCATTGGAAAAACCACTTTTTGAGCCTCAAAATTAGATTTTAGTTGTAACCAATAAGCTAATTCGCCTCCTCCTCCAATATAACAGAGGTTTGGCAACACTACTTCTTGATACAAAGGACGCATAATCACATTCGGACTGAATCGCTCTGCAAAGTCATTAACTTCTTTTAGTAGCTCACTCTTACTCCAAGTAATATTTGTGTTTAGCACCTTAAACGTATCATTATCAAAAACAATACGTTCTCTCAATCCATCATGAATATAAAACAAATTGATTTCACGTGGTGTAACTTGAATTTTATAATCTTGATTTGATGCTTCGTTGATTTGATGATTCGTCTCTGATACTTTTTTGAAAGATTCTTGTTCGATTAATTCATTCTCAATATATGGAATAAACTGTTGTTTTAACGCTTTATCATTTCCATCGAGAATTACCAATCCGTAATCTGAAAACAAAGCATTAACCAAAAAACGCATGGCTTCAGTTAATGTATGATGTTCTAAATAAGCCGATTTAAAAAGGTCTTTTAATTCTTCTGCATTTTTGCTTTTATCTAATTGTAAAGCAAATACTTCATATACATGATCAAGTTTGTCTAAATTCAATTCACCAACTGCTCCAGAGGCATTTCTATTCCACTGTACTTTTTTGCCTTTAAAATTAAAATAGTTGATTTCTTCAAAATCATGATCTTCAGTTGCCATCCAATATATAGGCACGAAGTTTTGTTGTGGATAAGCCGTTTTTAATTCTTTACAAAGATTTATGGTCGATATAATTTTATAGAAAAAATATAAAGGTCCTGTAAAAATATTAAGCTGATGTCCTGTAGTAACTGTAAACGTGTTGTCTTGCTTTAAAGACTCAATATGTTTTGAAGTTAAATCTGAAATATCAAAACCTTTGTATTGGTTTTTCAAACTTTCTACCAAAACAGTTCTCGACTGTGCTCTAACAGACGAGCCTTTCTCTTCTATTTGAGCTTTAAAATTTTCAAGTTTTGGAAATCTGTTATAAAAGGGTTGCAGATGTTGTTTTTCATCTAAATAATCACAAATTAATGATGAAAAATAATAGGTTTCTCTAAACGGAATACAGTCTGTTGGCATAGTTGATATTCAATTCTGATGTAAATATAATGCTCTTAACTATTTTATCTCCTAAATTTTAGTTAATTCGTTTCTCATTTATATCTTTACTTTTACATTCACATCAAAAAATACAACCATGCAAAAAATTTATATTGCTCTGTTTCTTACTCTTAATGCAATCACATTTTCAATTGCTCAAAATTTACAATCGCCAAAAGATTTTTTAGGTTATGAGTTAGGCACTCAATTTTCGAGACACCATCAGGTAGTTGATTATTTTAAACACGTAGCATCACAAATGCCTAGTCAAGTTCAACTGGAAAAGTATGGCGAAACCAATGAGCGCAGACCTTTGTATGTTGCTTATGTTTCATCTGAAGAAAACATTAAAAATCTTGAAACGATAAGACAAAACAACCTCAAAAATGCTGGTGTTTTAGATGGTAATTCATCATCAAACGAAATTGCAATAGTTTGGCTGAGTTATAATGTGCATGGTAATGAAGCATCAAGCACAGAAGCTTCGATGAATACTTTATATAAGCTACTAATAGAAAAGCAAGATTGGTTAAAAAATACAGTTGTAATTATTGATCCTTGTATTAATCCTGACGGAAGAGATCGTTATGCGAATTGGTTTAATGAAACTTCGAGTCAACCTTACGATGTCGACCAACAAGCTAGCGAACATAACGAGCCTTGGCCTGGAGGACGACCAAATCATTATTTATTTGATTTAAACAGAGATTGGGCTTGGGCAACTCAAGTTGAATCGGCTTCACGACTAAAAGTTTATAACAAATGGTTACCTCAAATTCATGTCGATTTTCATGAACAAGGCATTAATGAACCTTATTATTTTGCTCCTGCAGCAGAACCTTTTCACGAAATAATAACCGATTGGCAACGCGATTTTCAAACGCAAATAGGTAAAAATCACGCAAAATATTTCGATGCTAATGGTTGGCTATATTTTACTCGCGAGCGTTTCGATTTATTTTACCCAAGTTATGGCGATACTTATCCTACATATATGGGAGCAATTGGTATGACTTACGAGCAAGCTGGTCATGGCATGGCTGGATTAGGCATAATGAATGATGAAGGTATTGAGCTGACTTTAATTGACAGAATAGCACATCATACAACAACAGGATTATCGACTGTTGAAATTGCTTCAAAAAATGCTCAAAAACTGAATACTGAATTTAAAAAATTCTTCGATAATAATGCTTTAAAATACAAAAGCTACGTTTTACAAGGTAATGCTGATAAAATAAAATCATTAACAGCCTTATTAGACAAACACGATATAAAGTATGGCAATGCTAATTCTGGTAAGGTATCTGGTTATTTATATGCTACAAGTAAAGAAGGTAGTATGACAACTACAGCTAACGATTTGGTGGTGAGTACAAACCAACCAAAAGGCAAAATGGTAAAAGTATTATTTGAACCTAATGCAAAATTAAGCGACTCTATAACTTATGATATTACTGCTTGGAGTATTCCTTATGCTTATGGTTTAAATGCAGTTGCAAGTACATCTTTAGTGCCTTCAAAACCATATAATGCAAACAAAAATGAAACTTCAGTGCAATCTGATGCTGTAGGTTATATTACACATTGGAATAGTTTAAATAATGCAAAATTTCTTGCTGCTTTATTAGAACAAGACTTTAAAGTTCGTTTTACCGAAAAACCATTCGAAAACAATGGTGAGAATTTTGACAGAGGCTCTCTTATTATTACAAAAGGTGACAATAAAAACATGAATACTTTTGATGCGACTTTAGCAGAAATTGCATCTTCATTTAATGTTAAATTAACGAGTACTACTACAGGATTTGCTAAAAGAGGTCCAGATTTTGGTTCGCCAGATATAAAATTGGTTAACAAACAAAAAATTGCCATTTTATCTGGCAACTATACATCGTCATTAAGTTATGGCGAATTGTGGCACTTTTTTGAGCAACAATTACATTATCCTGTAACATCAATTAATACAGATGATTTTGGACAGGTAAATTTAGATAAATACACTGTTTTAATAATCCCTAATGGTTATTATGGTCGCTTATTAAATGATGCTAATATTGAGAAATTACAAAACTGGATTAGCAAAGGCGGAAAATTAATTGCTATTGATGGTGCTTTAAACAGTTTTGCTGATAAAAAAGGCTTTGGATTAAAACGAAACAAACCTGAAGACTCTACAAAAACCGACAAAAACATTACGCCTTATGCTGAGCGCGAAAGAGAATATACTAAAAACATGATCACTGGAGCTGTGTTTAAATCTAATGTTGATAATACACATCCTATGGCTTTTGGTTATGACAATAACTACTTTACTTTAAAATTAGGAAGCAGTTCGTATAGTTTGCTAGAAAACGGTTATAACATTGCGTATTTAGGCGACAACCCAAAAAATGTTTCTGGTTATGCTGGTAAAGAGGCT
The DNA here is from genome assembly GCF_014641635.1 of Aquaticitalea lipolytica. Lineage (GTDB taxonomy): Bacteria > Bacteroidota > Bacteroidia > Flavobacteriales > Flavobacteriaceae > Aquaticitalea > Aquaticitalea lipolytica. The sequence continues at coordinate 46,577 of NZ_BMIC01000008.1, forward strand.
TTAAAAGGCTTGAGTAATTCGTTAGTTTTTGGCGAAGAGAGAATTGGTAATGGAAGTATTGTGTATATGGTTGATAATACTATGTTTAGAAGTTTTTGGGAAAACGGAAAACTATTTTTAGTAAACGCTATTTTCTTTGTGAATAATAATAGTTATGAATTGTAGATAGATTAACAAAACATATTTAATTCAGGATAATTACATTATACATAAAATAAGAATTTATGGCAAGAGCAATATGGTTAGTTTTATTTTTTGTTTCAATTAATATTTTTGGTCAAAACATTTATTTTTCCACCTCTTATAATACAATTTATAGATTAAATGATGACAATACTTTAACTAATATTATTACTGTTAATACAGGTTCAGATGGTGTTATAAATGATATTGCTATTTCCCCTTCTGGAAGTTTTTATGGAATAGCAAACGACAAAATTATTGAAATAAATCTACAAACAGGAAGTAGTAATGTTTTAGCAATTTTAAATGTTCCTCAACTTAACTTTTCTGCTTTTAAATCATTAGTATGCAATAATAATAATGAGCTATTTGCATTAAATAATTTAAATGGAGATATCTATCGTTATAATATAACAACAAATGTTATAGATATAATTACAGAT
>NZ_BMIC01000009.1 GCF_014641635.1 Aquaticitalea lipolytica
TAAGCGCCATAGTTTCAGTAAATCTACTTGGAAGAGTATACCCTAACTGTAAACTACGTAATCTAATATAATCACCCTTTTGAAGAAATCTATCTGAATTTTGATTTGAATTACTAAATGGTCTAGGTAACACATTAGTATCTCCTGGATTTCTCCAGTAGTTAAATGCATCTAGTCTTTGATTATCAGAAACATTTGCTCCATCACTTAACATATTTTGTTCAGGTACGTTGAAAGTATAATTACCAACTTTATAGTAGAGGTTTGCAGACAAATCAAATCCACTGTATTGTACAGTTGTACTTACACTTCCATCTAAATCTGCAAAAGGAGATTTTCCAGATAATGCTACTTCATTTCCATTAGCATTATTAGTAACGTTTCCATCTACATCTAGATATAAAGCTTCTCCATTAGCAGGATTAACACCAGCATATCTTGTTAGAAAGAAAGTGTTTACTTCTTCGCCAACTCTTAATATAGAGAAGAAATTACTTGTAGTAAATAAATCACTCTCATTTACTCCTACTGTATTAGGATCATCTACATTAACTAATTTAGTTACCTCGTTATCATATAAGTTTAAATTAGCAGAAACTGTCCACTTTAATTTTTCATTACGAATAATATCTCCAGCTAATTCAAACTCAAGACCTTTATTAACCATTTCACCTAGGTTACCAGTAACAGCGTTACCACCTGTAGTTAATGATAATTGCTCATTCAATAATAAGTCAGAAGTTGTTCTGTTATAATAATCAATAAGACCTCTTAATCTATTATTAAATAATCCAAATTCAAGTCCAACACCGTAGTTGAAGTTTTGCTCCCATCCTAAATTTGGATCTCCAAAGTTATTTGGCACTATAGTGGTAAATCCATTATTATAAGCACCAAAACCATAAGTAGTAATTGATGAGTAGTTACCAATTTGGTCGTTACCAGAAGTACCTGCTGAAGCTCTTAACTTTAACGTACTAAAAGTTTTATTGCTTGCCATAAACTCTTCATTAGTAATATTCCAAGCAACAGAACCACTATAAAAATTACCATATTTAGAGTTTGTTCCAAATCTAGAAGACCCATCTCGTCTAACAGTAGCATTAATAATATATCTATTATCATAGTTATAATCAACGTTTGCTGCTAATGAAAATAACGAATACTCTGTACGATTACTCCCTACAGCAATTGGTGTAGCAGCAACATTTAATACTGATGGACCACCTACAACAAAACCTTGACCATTTGCTAAATAATTTCTAAAGTTATTTTTTACATATTCTGATAAAGCAGTAAGTTCTAGGTTATGAACATCACCAAAAGTATTTGTATATGTGATTTTATTTAGCCAAGTATATGTGAAATCAAATGAGCCGCTATCCGTTTTAGAACCAGTTGGCACACCACCATTAACAATTAAATCAAGTACTGAGCCAGGTTGTAAGAAAGTTTCATTTCTAAATTGCTCATAAACTCCTGAACCCTGAGTTAAAAATTTAATATTATCAGTTAATTTTAAATCTAAATATAAATTACCTAAAAATCTATTAAAATATCGAGTTCTAATATTTTGGTTTAACTCAGCAGACACAGGATAACCTTCATGTGTAGGGTTGTAAATTGGATTACCATTTGCATCTAAAACTTGATCACCATTTGCATCTAAAACAAATTTAGTTTCATATGGGTTATAATCATATATTGCTCTAAATGGGTTTTGAACGTTGTTTCTATCTCTTGGATCTCCATTTTCAATACTAGAGAAAGATAAACTTGAACCAATTTTAGCCCAATCTTTAATTTGATAATCAACATTTACACGACTTGTAAGCCTGTTAAATGCATTAATGTCTTGAATAATACCTGTATCTTCATCATAACCTAATGAGAAGAAATAATTCATTCTCTCTTCTCCACCTGAAGCCGTTAAACTTATAGACTTTTGAAGACCATCTTGTAATAAATCATCTTGCCAGTTGTGGTCTAGCCCTAAAAGCCTTTGATATTCTGCATTAGAAGAAATACCAGCGCCAATACCTTGACCTAGTTCTCTTTCATACTGAAGTTTTTGAGCTGCGTTCATCATAGTAAAGTTATCTTTAACTTTTCTACTTTTACCTATTCTTGAACTAAATTTGAAAATACCATCTTGACCTTTTTTACCTCTCTTAGTTGTAATAAGCACAACACCATTACCTCCACGAGCACCATAAATAGATGTAGATGCAGCATCTTTTAAAACACTTACAGATTCAACATCGTTAGGATTAATACCATTAACGTCATTTTCATTTACTTGAGCTCCATCAACAATATACAATGGTTGGTTACCTGCATTAATAGAACCAATACCACGAACTCTAATAAACGCAGTTTGACCAGGTTTACCATTCTGAGCCGTAACTTGTACGCCAGAAGCGACACCTTGAAGCATATTATCTATACTTACTGAAGGTGCTAATTTTTCTAAATCTTCTGAGGTAACATTAGATACCGCAGAAGTTAATTCATCTCTTGACTTTGTACTAAAACCAACAACTACAATTTCTGCTAAAGACTCAATGTCTTCTTGCATACTAATATTGATTGTATTGCTTGTTCCTACAACAGCAGACGTGCTTTTCATCCCTATGAATGAAAATACTAATGTTTCACCAACACTAGCCTTGATAGTATAATTACCATCGAAATCGGTTTGAACTCCTCTTGTAGTTCCTTTCACAATTACATTTACACCAGGTAATGGCAAACCGTCTGTAGCAGCGGTAACCGTACCAGTGACAGATTTCTCTTGTGCAAAAGAATTAAATGTTAAAAAAAAGAGTAATCCCATCAAAAATAAAAAGTTTTTTACTTTCATAAATTTTAATTTAAATTATTTTGAGTTAGTTTTTAGCAACTTAAAAAGGATGGTAGTGAAGAAAATTATTTTTGAAGACTAACTCAAAAAATATACTTACTGAATTATGAAATTAAAGTTAACATGGTTTAATACATAATAAATAATAAGACTCACCACCATGCCTTTTTGCAATTGCTGGAAGTAAAAAAACGATATTTAAGAACTAGTATGAAGAAGAATGTTTTAAACGTTTTAATTTTCATTTAAAAGGTTGCTAAAATGGTTATGAACGACATTAACTAAAAAAATAAATCAAAATAATATTATAAATGATTGAATATCTTTGATTTATGCTTTTATTTCAAAATAACATGAAATGCTTAAAAATATAATTAAACGGCATAAATTGTATATTTAATGTCTCATTAATGAAGTTAAAGGGTTATCAATTTTTATTTTTTTTTTGATAACTGCATTTTGATTTGTTAAGTAGATATTTTTTGCTTGTTAAAACAAGCAAAAAAGTATTTCTTTTAAATAAGTTCACATTTTATTCTAAATAATAACTTTAATATATCTTACATTATAAAATGATATAGATTACCCCTTTATTTAGTAAAGATTATCGCTATTAATTCTTTCATTTGAAATTAAAATTTTTAAGCCAATGATACAAGTATTAATTTTAGACGAAGATAAATTAAATAGAAAAAGGATTAAACAGCTTCTAAATAATTATGGATCAATTTTCATAATTAATGAATGCTCAGAAGTAAGTGAGTTAGAGTTCTTTTTAATTAATAACACTATTGATTTATTGATTTCTGATATCAATTTCAATAATGATGTTATCATTTTTGACTTTTTAGAGAAATTCTCTAGCTCGGCTGATTTTCTTACAATTATAGTTTCCGAAGATAACAACTTTGCACTAAAGGCCTTTGAATATCAAATATTCGATTATTTATTAAAGCCATTCTCCGATGTCAGGTTTGTTGAATCAATTCAAAATTTTATCAAAAATCATTTGACTACAAAAAAGGAAATATCAAATAAAGAAACATTAATAAACCATGATAAATTTCCTTTGAAATTGGCAAATAAAATATTGTTCATTAATAATTGTGAAATTAAATATATAAAAGCATCAGGTGGCTATTCTGAGGTATATACCAAAGAGAAAAAATTTGTTATAAGAGAAGCAATAAGTAAGTTTGATAATATGCTGCCAAATAGCTTTATTAGAATTCACAGATCAACTATAGTTAATGTCGAATTTATAAAGGAAGTTATGTATTCTAATTATGGAGATTTAACTATTAAAATTGATAGTGGAGAATTATTAAGAATCGGAAAAACTTATAAATCAAATTTTAAAAGTTCCACAAAAATTTGATAACACCAAACATCTTCTGTCAAAGTCTTTTAATTGTAATTTGTTAAATTCTGTTTTGTATTTATAATAATTCATGTAGCTAACAACTATGCGGTTAACTGACATAAAATGAATTTTTTAATTATATAAATATCATAAAATTTGATAATGTAATTTAGTTTTTGTAAATAAATAAGATTAAGTTTTAAATATTATTTATTTAGTTCATTGTAATAAAGGTCGCTCTTAAATCCAAATTTATTTAATTGTCCAACTTTACAACTAAGGAATTCTTTATTGAAATTTATTTCTGCAAAATTCATTTTGTATTTTAAATTTCTTGAATCAATAAATGATATTTTAATTTCATTAATTAAACTTTTTTCTGTATGATATTCAATCTCGTATTCTGAATAGCTAAACAAATCTTTATTAGACTTTATAATTTTTACTTTACCCTTCTTTATCTTAAATGGATTATTATAAAAATGATAAATTAAAAAATATTCATTTGATTTAAAGCACCAAATATTGTTCCCTAAGGGAACTACTGCAGGTATAACTAATACATTATTACAATAAGAAACAGAGTAACTCCATTTTTTTGTCTTAAATATTGAACCCGTGAGATTAAACGGACTTTTTGTTATCAAGCTATCTATTTTTTTATCTCTAGAATTTACTCCATAATAAGTGTAAAATGATTCAACTACGGATAGTCCATTATCTTTTTTTACTTCAACACATTTATCATACCCTTTACCCGTAACTGTTTTTGGAGTTTTCGTACAAAATCTTTTATTTATTATAACATCTACATCAATACTTTTTTTTAATGTTTTCTTGTAATAAAATTCATTTTTATCTTTTAGTTGTCCATTAGTTTTACAACTAAAATAAAAAATCAAAATAAGTAAGTATAAATGTTTATTTAATCTTAATTTAAGCATTATCTATAATAATTAAATCATTAATAAAATTAATTAATTGTAATAAAAACTTAAGTCATTCGATAATTTGATATTCATTTTTGATGGACATATAAAAAAATCAACCTTAATAAACAGTATTTTTGGGAAATAAGATTTGATAGTTATATATCTTATCTTTTATACATCAATCAATCAATCAATTAATTAACACCAATGAATTTACTTAAATCAAAAGGAGTGCTTTATCTATTAGTAGTACTCATGTTAACCGTATTAGGCGTATTTATAATACACCAATTACAACTAAAAAGTATTTATTTCAGATACACAGTTGCATTACCTGGAATTATAGCACTGTTATTTCTTACTACTAAAAAAGAAATGAGTTTTCCTGAATTTACAAAGCAGTTTATAGTTACTAAAAAGAGCATTAAATGGCTTTTATTAGCGTTAATCTTTTATACTTTAGTTTCTTATTTATCAACAGGGATTTCATATTTATTTTTTAAAGGAAACTTTGTTTTAATTCCAATCTTTCAAATTCCACTCTCTAAAGTATGGTTAATATTCGTTTTGGCATTTTTCGAAGAAATTGGTTGGAGAGGTTACGGTTTACCTATTTTGATTAAAAAGACAAGTCTAGTATTTGCCAGTCTTATTGTAGGTGTAATATGGGCATTATGGCATTTTCCAGGTTACTTAGTTAATTTTGGAGCTCCCAATGACATCCCATTTATTTTATTTGTTGTTTGGGTTATTGCGGCCTCCTTTATCTTTACTTGGTTGTACATAAAATCAAACTACAATATTTGGACTGCAGTATTATTACATTTTGGAGCAAACATGAGCTTACAATTATATCCAATAATGCCTTCCATAGCAGGAACGTCTTATACATTTTACATAATGACTTTAATAGTAGTGATAATTACAATTATTATATATTCAAAAAAGCATCAATTATAAACTAATTTAAGTAAAAAACATTATCAGTCAAATTTTTATCCAAACGTGTGCTGTAAGGATCTATTACTATATAAGTTGGTAATTCATCTACTATTATTTTAAATGTCATATTGTTTTTGTCAATCATATAAGGCTTTAAAGAGAGCATATTTTCAGTAGAGGAAATTATATCGGGATGTCGGGTAAATAATCCTATTTGTATGGGCTCATTTATTGAAATTGACTTTTCTTCTCCATTATCTAAAGTCCTAAATCGATTAGCTGAAACATCAACTGTAACTTCATATTTATTATCAAGCTGCTTAATTGTACCTTTGCTTATTTTTAAATCGTAGGTAACAACCTTTTTTAACCAATCATCCACTAACAGTTTGTATTCATTAGGCACATAGTTATTAAGTTCTTCAAAAAACTCAAGAAAACTTGCATTTAAATTTATATCTCCTTTATTTTTATCTATAGTATTTTTTATAGCCATATTAAGTTCATCCTCTCCTATTAATTCTTTTAATGCTAACATTACTGTATAGCTTTTTCCATAAGCCAGATAGCTTTGTCCATCTAAAAATTGAAGCGAAGGTTCCTTTTCTGACGCAAATGAACGTCCTGAAAAATAGGTCTGATTGGCTGTTGCGCTTAATTGTCTAACACTACTCATTCCATATTCTTTTGACATAATGACAGCTTCAGCATATTTCGCAAAGCCCTCAACAAGAAAAGATGCCCCTGGTCCATATTTTGGTGTTAAAATATGGCCAAACCATTGATGAGCAACTTCGTGAATCGTTCGTTTAGCAACCAAGTCAAAGTTTCCTTCCACAGTATTGTTAACTAAATATAAACGGTTTTCGACCATACTTATGGTTCCTGGATGGGCAAAACCACCAAATGGCCAATAACTTGGAATTTCTACAATGCGTAAGTGATTGAATGGGTATGGCCCAAAATTTTGTGCACAATAATCTAAAGCAAGTTTTACGTTTTCTTGTATGTTTTCTATATTGTATGGTTGTGATATATCATAATATTGTTCAATAGAGATACCTTTATAGTTCTCTTTTTTAATGGCATAGGCACCAGAAAAATAAGCGATACTTGGTATGATTTTATGTGATGCCTTATATTGGTAGAAGTTACGATTGTTTTTAGACCATTTCTTTATGAAATCGCCAGGGGCTATTGCTGTTTGATCACTCTCAGTTGATATAGTTGTTTCAAAATAAATCTTTCTGACATTTGGATTATCATCATTTTGTAAATGAAGGTCATTTGTGACTATCTCTTCTCGCTTTGGCAAACCTCGCTTTTGCCGTTCAAAAGCATTGGTTATTTCTACCCTCTTTCTGTAACCCAAGACAGGCTCAAAACTATTGGAAGTAATGTAGGTGCCATTATTGACAATAGCATCATCTATATCAAAACCGTCTTTCTTTTTTTCTAATTCGTAAAATAAATGTACTTTTTCCTTTGGAAGTATAGGCCTGTCAAACTCATATAAATAAGTACTGTATGTAGTATCGTATTTTATCAATCTTGCTCGTTCGAGTTTTATTGCTTTTAAAGGAAGTCTTTCAAAAATCAACATTTTATCTATAGGCTTATTATGCGTGTTTTCTAAAACACAATCAGCATTTATAACATACTTTCCCTCTTTGGGGTACAAATCTACTTTTGTTTTAATATCAATAAAGACCAATTGTCCTAATGACTCAAATCTTTTATAGTTTTTTTCATAGCCTTCTCGAAAATCTAAATCGTCAGTCTTTGTTGAATATTCTGTAGCTACATTAGTATTGTAAAAGATAGCCACTACTAATACCATAAATATTGAAATCTGCATTACAAAAAGCAGGCGTGTGGATTTTGACCAATTTGAAGTTAGCTCTTGTATCTTAAATTTTAAACCATACGTAGTTCCACGCTTCCAAATTTTAAAGGAAATGAATGTCAAAATACTTCCCAATACTATCCAACATATTGCATAATAGTGAAAACGTGTTGCATAGTCTCCATATCCAATCATATTGCTAAATTCTACATAGGGTAACTTTCCTATTTTTAATAAAGGATGTTCAATCCCAATACTCCCTGCAACTGGACTTTGAAAGATAATTATGAGTAACCCAGTAGTTATCATTCCAAGATATTTATTTGGAGAAATTGCTTGAATAAATAAAGCCAGCATTATACTAAATAACATTCCAATACCCATAAAGTAAAACATCGATGCATATTGCCAAATTTCAAAATGATAATAGTTATTAGTTATTTGAAAGGCTATAGCAATCAGAATGCTTATTGATATCAATACGATTGGAAGCATTACAAGTGTAACGCCTTTTGAAAGGAAAAGAGCAGTATTTGAAACTGGCGTAGCGTCAATAATTCCGTCAAAATTTAAACTACGCTCCCTCCAAACCAATTCTCCACTATAAAAAATAATCAATAACAAACACATTACTGGAAATGGGTCTTTAATAAGTTCAATCAACAAATTTGTTGTAGGATATAAACTATCATTGTATGCTCCACCGCTATTAATCTTAATATAAATTTCTGAAGCAACAATAAACACCCACAATAAAAAGACAGCTATAAAAGGCAGGCTTTTAAATAGACTATTAAGTTCTATTCTTAATAATGACATTAGGCTTAACAGTTTTGATTTTGTATTGAGCTTAATATTATTGATCGTCTTGTATGTTTTTTTCTGAAAAATTTTGTCCCCTTCTTTTTCTGTTTTTTTTATTTTTATTGGATTTAACTTCTTGAAAGAAAATACTTTGTAAGTAACGCTTAATGCTAAAAAGGAAACCATTAACCATACAACTCTATTCCACATAAAATATCCAGAGAAGTGAAGCAACTCTGTGTTTTTTTGAAATGGTGTCCAAAATTGGGTTTGTTCAAAGAAAGCCGATAGTCCAAAAGGGTCTGCAAGTGCAGCAAAGAACATATTTTCAGATGTTCCTGGAACAGTATTCGCCATTAATGGTGAGTTAAAATACATAGAGCAAATAAAATAAGCGGCATATATAAATATGGCACTTACATAAGTAGCAATGCTGTTTTTGGTTAAAGCACTCACTGAAAAAATAATGGCTGTACATATAAATATATTTGGCACTACAATGGTTAACCAGGTCCACACATAATAAATCAAATGAAATTTCATTAATCGCTCTGGGTCCAAACTAGGTGATAGAGTTCCCAAAAAATAACCCAACAAAGCCATTGTAAAAACGAATAAACTAACTGCAAAAGCACCAAAAAATCGACTAAAGAAATAATTCCATTTTTGTACCGAAGTTGTATATATAAGTGATTCTGTGTTATACCTTTTATCCCTTAAAATACCATTAATAGAAAAAAACATAATGGCAAAGACGGAACCCAACGATGTTAATGCCGTATTGTAACTTATTTGATAGGCAGAATTAAAATTGACATTTGCGGGTGCAAAACCTTGACTGCCCAACATATAGCCAAAAGCAAGAAAAATAATACTAAAAGCAATAAAAGCTTTTTGTTTTAATTGATAATTGGCTTCAAAACATAATAAAGAAGTTAACATAATTATAAGGCTATAGATTGATTAAGTTTTGATAATGCCAAAAAGTAAACACTCTCCAAGTCAGGTTTAATAGGCTCAAATCCTGTATCAGGCTGTGTTTCAGAGAAGACTTTAACTTGGGTTTTTCCAGAAACTAATTTCGTTGAAATCACACAATGCTCTTTTTGATAATAATCGAGCTGGCTTTTATCTATAGTTTTTGCCCAAATATGTCCTTCTAATCTTTTGGTAAGCTCTATTGGGTTTCCTTGAGCAATGATTTTTCCTTTATCCAAAATCGCCATATTAGAGCACAAATCTCTAACGTCTTCTACAATATGTGTGGAAAGTATTACAATAATATTTTCGCCTATTTCGCTCAATAGGTTCAAAAAACGATTTCGCTCTTCTGGGTCTAAACCTGCGGTAGGCTCATCTACTATTATCAATTGTGGATTACCTAATAAAGCTTGTGCAATACCAAATCGTTGACGCATTCCTCCAGAAAAGGTATGAACGGCTTTCTTACGGTGTTGAAATAAATTTGTTTGTTGCAATAAAGCGTCAACTTGATTTTTGCGTTCTTCCTTATTTATAATCCCTTTTAGTACCGCAAGATGATTTAATAAATTTTGGGCACTAATCTTGGGGTAGACACCAAATTCTTGAGGTAGATAACCTAATTGTTTTCTTATCTCTTGTGGATGAGCTGTTATATTCACATCATTAAAAAAAACAACCCCTGAAGAAGGCTCTTGCAATGCGGCTATAGTTCTCATTAAAGATGATTTCCCCGCTCCATTTGGCCCTAACAAACCAAACATGCCATTAGATACCGATAATGAAATATTATCTAATGCTTGGACACCATTTGGATAAGTTATTGACAAACTATCAATTTTTAAGGTATTCATATTATACAATTTTGTGCTGCAAACATAAAGTCTTATCATTTCCGTGCGAAACAATAATGATGTAGTCCACTATTATCTATATGAATTGTGTTCAAACAACCTTAAACGATGTTTGTGGCAAAAAACACTATGTTTGTGCTGAATCATTTATGGTTTATCAAATTAGTTATGCCTAAAAATTCAACTCATCTATTTTTGCTTTATATAAAACAAATAAATATTTTATTTAGATGAGACATTTTATGAAAACTACATTATTGTTATTGATGACTTTCTTCTCGATAACTTATATTCAAGCTCAAAAAGCAATTCTATTAGAAAACTTCAATTTAATTGATGGTACTGGACGAGATCTTCAAAAAAACAAAAGTTTACTGATTAGGGCAGATACAATTCATTCCATATTTAATTATGGAGACAAAATTCTTATTGATGATTTTGAAACCATTGATATGTCTGGCAAGTATTTATTACCTGGTCTAATAGATGGTCATACGCATCTCGCAACAGACCCAAGTTCCAACAATACCATTTCAATAGTAGAAAAGCAACTAAAATTTATGCTAGCCCATGGTATTACTGGAGTTCGTGATATGGGTGGTGATGCAAGATTGTTGTCCTATTTATCACGACAAGCATTACTGGATGAAATTGAATCACCTGACATATACTATTCTGTTATAATGGCAGGTCCGCGGTTTTATTCAAGAGATAATCGTGTAAACAGAGGATCTAAAGGAGTTAATGTTGGAGAAGCACCATGGATGCAATCGATTAACACTAACACAAATATTGAGTTGGCTATTGCCAAAGCCAAAGGTACTGGAGCTATTGGAATAAAGCTCTATTCAGATTTGAACGAAGAAATGATAAAAAACATCACAGAAGAAGCTCGTAAACAAGGAATGCTAGTTTGGGCACATGCGGCTATATTTCCAGTATTACCATCTCTAATAGTAAATGCAGATGTTAATGCACTATCACATGCTGCCTTATGGTCTTCAGAACAATTAGTTCATGCTGCTGAAAAAGGTAAACGTCCAGTAATTGATACTGTTTTAAACAATAGTGCCCCAAAATTAGAGAAACTAGCTATTCTTATGGCGCAGAAAAATATTTTTTTAGACCCAACTGTGATTGTTTTTAAAAATGCTAAACCAACCTCTATCTACAACAATGGATTGCTAGCTACAAAAATTGCTTTTAGCAATGGTGTGAAATTAACTCTAGGCACAGATAGACCCTACGATGTAGAAAACTCAGAAGAAATTCCTTTAATTGAAGAAATGGAAGCATTAGTTAGAGATGCCCATATTCCCGCGATTGAAGTTATAAAGGCTGCGACAAAAAACTCAGCAGATTTATTAAATATTGGTGATTACGTTGGCACTATTGAAACCGGAAAAAAAGCGAACATTCTTGTTGTTGATAAAAATCCATTAGATGATATGAGAAATCTTTTGGAAGTATTCAAGGTTTTTAAAAATGGAGCTGTCGTAAAAGGTGCTAATTAACTTTTCAATACATTTGTTAATATGATTAATTTTTTAAAAAATATTAAAGCTATCGTTTTTGGCATTCTTATCACTGCACTTATTACATTGATATTATGGCATTTTAAATTTATAATCATTGATGAAACCGCCATTACAGAAAACCTAATAATCTTTAGTGTATGGTGGCTAATAGTAAGTATTATAATTCACAATTTTAATTTTTTTAGGAGTAACAAAGTCATTGTATACAAAGTTCTCTTTTTGCTTTTAGTATTTATTGTAGCTGTTATCATCGATTTAAAGTTGAATATGCCAGACAACCCTATTACTGTTACTTTTCTTGTATTATTTTGGATAGGTGTATGTTATCTCATTGTACCAAAATTTTTCATGAAATATCGAATACCAATATTGTTGATTTATGGAGGAACTTTGTCTTATTTTATCTATGTGAGATTGGGTTATGACACCTCAATATACTTTAAAGAGTATAAAGAAAACGTTATAAATTTATTGTTAATTCCTATTCCAGTAATCGCTTTATTGTATTTTTTTGAGCAATGGAAATGGTTAAAACATCTAAAAGCAAAAAAAGACAAAGCAGAATTAACACTACTTAAAAGTCAAATTAATCCACACTTCTTTTTTAATACGCTAAACAATTTATACGGACTAACAGTTGAGAAATCTGATAAAGCCCCCGAAGTTGTTTTGAAATTATCAGATATGATGAGGTACACAATCTACGAAGGAAAGAAAGATTTTGTATCTCTGAAGGATGAAATATCCTATTTAGAAAGCTATATTGAATTACATAAAATAAGGTTTCAGAAGCGCGCAGATATTAAGTTTAATTACGATCTTGAAAAAGATTATCAAATTACACCTCTCCTATTTATTGTTATGTTGGAAAATGCCTTTAAACATGGTGTTGAAAGTTTGATGGAAGATGCTTATATTCATGTTGATATTAAAGCTAACTCCAATAAAATCGTGTTCCAGATAGAAAATAATTTTGAGGAAAAAGATATTGAACATCATAAAGGTATTGGTCTCTCCAATTTGAAAGAACGATTAGAAATCACCTATCCAAACAAGCACAAATTAATAATTGAAGAAACAAAACATACATATAAAGCCATGTTAGAATTGAATACACAATGAAAAGCTATGTTATTATAGATGATGAACCAATAGCACATCGTATTATTGAAAAGTATTGCGAAAATTTGACATATTTAAATAAAATTGGGAATTGCTACAATGCGTTTGAAGCGATGAAGCTATTAAACGAACAATGTATAGATTTAATTTTTTTAGATATCAATATGCCTAAACTATCTGGTTTCGATTTTTTAAAAACACTTCAAAATCCTCCTAAAATCATTGTTACAACCGCATACAAAGAATTTGCATTAGAGGGTTACGAGTTGAATATTTCTGATTATCTCTTAAAACCATTTTCGTTAGAGCGGTTTATAAAAGCTATTAATAAGACGTTTGAAAATACCCATTCAAGTTCTATAAGTCATAGCTCATTAGCTACAACTGAAAACGAAAATGTTTTTATAAAAGGGGATAAAAAAACGCATCAAGTTAACATTAACGAAATATTATTCATTGAAGCCTATGGTAATTATACCAAATTTTATTTTGAGAATAACATGATATTAAGTCATGAAAAGATATCCAAATTAGAAACGATTTTACCTCAAGATAAGTTTTTACGTGTTCATAAGTCATTCATTGTATCTATTTCAAAAATTGAAACTATTGTTGGAAATCGAATATTGATGTTAGATCACAAAATTCCTATCGGTCAGACATATAAGAAACAAATCAATAATCTCTTATCATAAGAGTTCATATTTTTTAATACTTCGAAACAAAAGAGTATTAATACGACAAAAGATGAAAACTCTATTTTATTCAGAAAAAATAATCTCTAATTGCTTATTTAAAACAATTACGTTTTTATACCCCAAACTCTCAATATAATCCTCAACTTTTGAATAATTCTTCGTAGGTATATGTCCTGCAAGTATTTTTTTTGGATTAATATATTCTAGAATTATTTTTTTATTTTCTAAATCCCCCAACTCCCAGAATGGTAAAATAAGAACATCTATGTTTTCATTTATCAAACCTAATTTCTCTATATTGATATCTATTTTAGAATCACCAAAGTGTAAAATTTTCTTTTCACCTAAAGTTATTAAATAAGCTATATTTTCAGCTTCTTTCCAAGGAGACTCTCCTGAATGTTCAAGTCTATACATCTCAATTTCAATACCATTTAGAGTTACTGTTTTACTTTCAAAAAAGTTGGGAGTTTCAGATTTTATTTGAGAAGAGATCGTATGAAACTCATTGAAATTTTCTTCAAAATTTGCTACAGTTTCTTTCGGTCCTAAAAACATTGTTTTTTTATTTCGTAGAAGATGACTTCCTGTTATTTCTGCATTAAAATGATCACCATGTAAATGTGTAGCAAGTATAATATCAATATATTTATAATTACTTTCAGCATTTTTAATTTTATCCAATTCAGCATTTGGAAGCACATCTAAATGCTCAAACTCTTTGTCGAAAGTGGCATCAATTAAAATTTGTTTACTATCACACTTTATAAGCAAGCCTTCGTTAGCCAAATATTGTATTTCTAACTTTTGGGCTATAGATATTGATGGTAATGCAAAAAGAAATGCTAAAATAATTGCTGTTTGTATTGTTTTGATAATTCTTTATTTTTTTAATATTTCAATCAGAAGTGACTGGCTAATCATTCCATTTTTCTGATACTTGCCTCGTAACTTTAATTCATTTTTCTGCTTTAATAAGCATATCATCATTTCACTTTCTAGCTGCTCCAATTGAGCACCTAATCCTTTTATAACTCACTTATACCCTTTCAATTGCAATTTTATTTTTCAAGTTTGTAAAATCCCCCTTTATTTGATTAAAACTGAATTGACAAAGTCTCTATCATTTTATAATTACCTAGTTCTTTTTTAAAATCCTGTTTATCATCGGACCAACTATATATTACTCTTCCTTTAATGTTTTTTTATAGTAATTACCCAATTCTTCATTTATATACAATACTTCTGGTATATCCTTTCTTAATCCTACTTTCCATCCATCAAAAAATTCCCAGTCTTCATTTATAAAAATAGGTTTTCCATATAATTCAATTAGCATTTCTCTTAATCTTCCCTCTTCCTCTTTTCCTGTTAGTATCCATACTTTATTTAATTTATTATTCCCAAATCTAGCTTCAAATTTTCTCGGAAAACCTGCATATTCAATACCATAACAATTTATTTGAAATTGAGCATTTGGATCTGAACCGTCTAACGTATCTAACTGTGTAAGCTTCCCTTTTTCATTAAACTTTGGCAATAATTCTTCCATAGATTTACCCATATGGATAAATTCAGGTAAACTAACAGAGGTAGTATATTTTTTTAATTCATTAGATTTATCTAATAACGGGTTATTCCAAGTAAATAGTCCAAGGTGTGTGGCTTCAGGTGTTAAAAACCAAGCTTTATTTTTATTAATAAATACAAAAAATAACTCTTGAACATAAACAGAATATCCCATATATATTTGTGGTGAAACTTTAATATTAGAAAGAAAAATTTTTTGCATGTCGCCCATAGCTTCAATATAGACTAGTTTATCATCAGAAAAAGTAAATACAACTCTATCTAAAGTACCTGTTCTTAAAATAGTACTATTAGCTATTAAATGAGTTTCTTCATTTTTTGATAATGGAAAACTAATGTCGCTATTTTTAACAATTTCTGTAGAATTTGAGATTGTGAGCAGTTCTTTTTGAGCTTTCTCAACTGAAATACCAAATTGGATACCTTCTGGAAAATTAAATAGAGTTTGAGAAAAAGTACTATTTAATAATCCGAAATGCAATAGAAATAGAATGGTTTTAATAATTTTTAGATTCACTATGGTTGTTACCTTGTTTATATATTTTTTCATTTTTTATAATTTAACCAATTCAATAGTCAATGGCTGTCCAACAACCTCAACTTTAATAATACGTCTTGGGTAGTCTTTTCTCAAATAAATAATATTTGAAATCTGCTTTTCTCCTTCAAATGACAACTTATAAGTATTAAATTTTCCCGCTTTCACTGTAACTTCCTCCTCACCTAAATACTTTAAATTCATGGTTGCAGTTTTACCACTGTCCATAAAAAATGTTTCTATAGACTCATTCAAGTTTTCATAATTCGATAAAGAAGGAAGTAGCGCAAAAACTTCCGCTCGAAGTACAACCTCTTTTTGAAAAATAGTATCTACGATGGTTTTTTTTCTTGACCTCCCTGATAAATTAAATGAGGCTTTTATATCCTTATTGGTAGTACGATTGATGTCCACTTTTAAAGTGTCTGCATCGGTCCACATTTTCATATCCACAATAGCAGTGTTTAGTTTTTGCCTGTCGAACTTTAATATAAAGGTCTCATTGACAACTCCAGTTAAAACAGATTCATCCTTAAAAATAATCTCATCTTCATTTATTTGAGTTTCCCAAACCCAATGACCAACTACTTTATCATTTTGAATCATTTGAAATGAGTCAATCCTTGTTTCCAATTGTTCTATTTTTACTTTTTTTCCCAACCACTCATTTTTTTGTGAATAGAGATTAGTTGATAAAAATGTGAAAACCATAATTGTATAAAATGCTTTTTTCATTCTGTATATTTTAGTTATAATAATTAGTGATGTGTTTCTTTACCATACTTTTTTAAAGCAGTATTTACATCCAAGATAGGGACTCGCATAGTTCCATCACTCAAATTTTGCTTTTCAAAAATATCTATATTATGAATATCTGTAGCCTTGCCTTTTAAATCGAGCATAATAACATCGAAAGTAAAGGCTGTATCAGTATTGGCAACAAACCAATGTACATTATCCTTTTCATCAGATATAGAAGAGCTATCACCTATTTTAGCCAATTTATCAATGGTTGGTTTTATAATTAAATTATCTCCTTCCTTTCTTATTTTTTCATAATGTCTCAAATGCATTTCTCCGTTAAGCACTAAATGAGCTGATGCCATATTACTATGTCCATGTGGGATAATTGCTCTATCTTTTTTCATTCCAAATATTTTCTTAATGAATACAGTATTTTCAGGAAGTCCATCTAATTTTGGAAAAAAAACAGGTTTGGTATTCACACCTAAATCTGGATATTGAAACCCTGTCTGCAGTTTCCTAAAATCTATAAATTTTATTAAGTCGTTTAATTCTATGTCTTTATATAATTCGTCAATCAAACTTTGCCATTCTTTTGGCGTAATGGTTTGCTTTTTTAAATCAGAACAATATTCATTAAGTTTAATTGCCCAATGTTTGGTTAAAGGGTTAATATGGTTTATAAATGCATTGGTTGCAAAAAGAGAGTCCATTAATGCATAACTTATGATTGTTGCTAATAGTCCTTTTGTAAATTCTTTCCTGTTCATATTTTTCATTTTTAATCCACTAATACGTGAGTGGATTTAACAAAGCTAGGGCTGGATTTAATTTGTGCTTGTTTAAATAACTATTATAATCATACCCACTTTATTCTATCTTAAGCTATTTTTCAATTCAATGTTCTCAATCATATTAATATCAATTTGCATCGTTTAAATTTTTCTTTAAAACTTATTGCCATTGATGAAATGAAACCCATTAATAAAAGCTTGCGCCATACTCGACATATGAGTTCCTAAAACAGCGTCACTGTTTAAGCGAAAATTGATATATTCTCGTTTTTTTAAAGATTCAATAAATTGTGAATATATTTTATTAAAGCTTTCTTTTTCTTCACTTCCGATAGATGTGTACAGGTTAGCATTTAACTCCTTAAACTTAGAATAGTATTTGTTTTCTAAATCTACAATAAATCCACTATCCTCATCTACAGAAGGGCTTGTTAAAATATAACTCTTAAACAAATTAGGGTCCTTAAATAAGCTATACAAACCATATACAGCACCACTAGAATGTCCGTATAATATATTTTCAGTCTGATTTGTTTTGAATTTTTTATTAATGTGAGGAATCAATTCTAGCGATATAAACTGATGAAATTTGCTTACACTTTTATCACCTGAAATCCCGGAATAGTTTGGCATAAGATCTCGACCACGATTTCTCATCCAATCATTAGTGCTTTTATAGGCAACTCCTACTACAATAACCGATGGATGCTTAGCTTCAAACGCCAATAGCTTTGTAATATCATTTACCATACCAAAAGTTACATTTGCATCTAATACGTATAAAACTTGATATTCTTTATTTTGATCATATCCAAAAGGTAGACCAATAGATAATTTATAGCTTTCTTTAACATACTCAGATAAAACTATTTCAGTTGTAACTCCTTCAAAATTAGAGTTCATATCTTCTTGTCCAAGCACAATGTTTGATATTATTAATAGAGCAATAATTAAGTATGCTTTTTTAGGTATATTCATAATGTATATATTTTAATTATTAAACTTGTTCTCGGTTTTTTAGACCTTTAAGAAACGTTAGTACATTTTTCATCTTAAATATTACTATTTTTCAAATTGTCGTCAGATTTTTCTAATGAATTTTATAGTTTATTATTTGTTGGCTTTAATGAAGGCTAACAACATAATAACTATACCTTTACTAGAATTTTCATATCATATTAGTCAATCCATTTTTTAGCTTTATCTATAAGTTCAATTCTTTTATCAGAAAACGAATGATCAGTTTCCATTAAAATATATTCAACATTATTTAATTCTTCTATCCATAATTTATTTCTCTCATTTTCATCAAAGATTAATAGTTGTTTTTTAGCTAATTCTTGTTTAAAATTTGAGATTTTAAAGCGGCTCTGATTTCTTAAAATATCACTTTTGAAGTTCTCAAAATTAATATTCAACATAAAAAGGGATTCAAAATATGTTTTACTTCCATTAAGCGCTGCCTCTGTGGCATTGTCTAACAAATAGGGCGAATAGATTGCTATCTTCTTGACTCTATTATCCGTTGCTCCAGCAATTAGAGCAATACCTCCACCCATGCTATGCCCAAAAAGAATGAACGCATTTGGCTTGATCTTATATTTAATAACATTTTCTGAACTTGAGAAAAAATCTAAAATCTTATGGACGTCTTCAACACAGTTGGAATACAGAAATTCACCTTGGCTTCCCCAAGCTCCTCTGTAATTGAAGTATATCACATTTTTACCACTTCTTCTTAATTCTTGAGCCAAATCTAGATTTCTTTCATGTCCTGGTAAACCATGGGTTAGTATAACGGTTTCCTTTTGCTCTTCACCTGCGGCAAACATTCCGAAAACGGCAATGGAGTCCGACTCAATAATGATAGATATTGCCTGACTTGTTGCTGGAAACTTTTTAATGTCAGTTTGAGCAAAAATATCTTGGGCATTCAAGCCTATCATACTAATGAGAATAATCAATGCTATTTTTTTCATTTATTGGGTTTTATACATTATTGTATTCACTATTTTATCTCAAAATAATCGATGGTTTTCCAGAAGTTATTTTCAATTAATCCATACGTTTTTACTTCTAAAGAAATATCAGATATTGTTAGTGTTGAGTAATGAATACCACTAAAATAGATTAGAGCGTTATCATCATACTTCTGCGGCATTAGTCTTTTAAATTCTCTTGGATACGGGTTGACAAAGTTTGAAACCGTCATGTACTTTGTGTATTTGGGAACAACACCTTTAAAATCAGCTATTTTTATTCCTTCATTTTTATACCGCAAATAAAAATGTTCATGACCATTGATGTAAACATCTACTTTGTACTTATCAAATAAATGTATTAAAGTCTCTCTAATGTCTGCCAATACAAGTTCTTCATCTGTATTTTTAAGCCTTCCAGTGAATATTGGATAGTGAGAAATAACGATGAGTTTTTTTTCGGGATAAAACTTTTGATGTTGTGATAATTCTTCTTCAATAAAATCCAACAAGGGCTTCCTATTTCTATCTAAACCATCCATAGAAATTAAAGTAAATTGATCCTTTTCAATCACATAAGTACCTGTGTTTTTATGAAATCTTGCTTTTGCAAGATGATGGAATTTATTAATCAAAAATTCTTTTTTACTTTCGCTATTATTCAAATCCAACTTGACTTCTTTAATATTCGCCAATATATCTGCTTCAGATACCAATATTCCCTCTAAAATTATTTCTTTGTATGAATCATGATTACCAATAGTTAAAAAGAAGTTTTCTTTAAGTTCATAAGGAATTGATTTATTCATGAACCTCCATTCATCGTATGGTAATGGTAAAACATCTAATTCAATTCCAACTCTATCAATAATTTTTAAAAACAATCCGTTATTATAGTTTACCCAATCTCCTGTTTGAAAAATAAAATCAGGCTTCTCTATTTTTAAAACGTCTTCAAAAAGTGTTGAGAATTGAAACGTGTCCAACTTTTGATTTTTCCATTCTTTTGAATTATATCTTTTTAAATCACTTTTAAGTTGAACATCACCCAATACAAGAATTTTTGTTTTATAATTTTGACTTATGGATGAGCACGACATAAAGCACAATAGCATAATTAGAAAAACTATATTTTGATTCTTATTTAAATTCATTTTAGTCAATTCGTTTACTAAACATTAATAGGCTTTTAATTCTATGAGCATTTATATCAATCAACTTAATTTTACCATAAGGTGAAATAAGTATATAAGTAGGAAATGAATTTATACCAAACCGTTTTTTAAATTCTTGAGTCATTAATCCTATATCCCACTCTATTTTATGTTTTCCAACATACTTTTCTACTGTTGCTTTAGTATCATTTGCAAAAACACCAAACACGTAAGCTTTATTTGATTCATAAATCTCACTTATTATAGGTTTTTGAGCAATACAACCACCACACCAAGTTCCACCAACTTCTATCAGAATATACTTGTCTTTATTTAAAAAATCATTTATTGATATTGATTGATCGTTAATAAGTTTTAAAGACAAAAAATCAATTGAATCCCCTAAATCATAAATCTTATTAATTTGTTTATTTGATTTTTCTAAAACCAGTATATCTCCACTCTCATCAAGGTTTTTTAAACTAAACTTCATACCGTATATTAAAAACGTTGCATTATTGCTTATTAAACTTGCCTTTCTTGAAAAGGAAGAAACATCCTTTTCTAACTCAATGGTATTAGGTTCAATGAATATTTTATCAATATTTGCAGTGAACAAACCATCTGAATCTTCATCAAAAAGGTAAATTGTAATTGGTTTATCATTTAACATTCCTTTAGAAACTTTAACAAATAACCTTTGATTTGTAATCCAATAGTTAGGAGAAATTAAGTACGCATTTGGATATAACGATTTAATCCTCGTTTTAAAAGTTTGACCAGCATCATTAGGGAAAAAGCCTTTACTAATATTGTAATGTAATGATGCCGAATGATTTTTAATATTCTTTAAAGCAAGTTTAAAATTGTCAGAAAACTTTATTGGTCCTCCATCATCTGTAAAATCTAAATTTCCATTTTTGTCGAAGTATAAAATTGGATTATCTGACATATAATTTTCGACAAGAAATACTATTTCATTCTCAAAAACAGAATTACTATTTCCAGTAAAGTATAAAAAGCCATATGCTAGATTTATATTCGATAATCCTATCGGGAACTTTTTAATTTTAGAATTGTAAGTTTTGTTGAAAATGGTATCAGATTCAAGTTTAAATATTGGGTTTAAAGCCACCATGTCAGTGCTCGAACCAAATTGGCTTTGAAAGTCATTGCTTAAATTATAAGTGTAATCTTGAGAATAGGCTAGACTATTAATGAGTATTATCCACAGAATTATTTTTTTCATCAAAGTAAATCTATTTATCAATTTTTTTATACAAATTTTTCTCATGAATTAATGCAACTTCAATATTGTCCCAAAAAACAAATTGAACTTCACTGGCATCTTTATCGTTAAACTCAACTCTTATAACATCTTGAAAAAAAGTAGGCTCACCTAATACTTCATTAGCAACTCCATAGGTAAAATAAAGTTTCTCATCCCTAAAAGACACTTTAATTGTTCCTAAACTTGAATTATAATAATCACCCTCAAAAATTTTTAATGGTTGTGATAGCTTCCATTGTCGAGTTGATCGTTTAATTTTATCATCAGCGAATGCATTTTGTAATCTATCGATTTGAGCTTTAAAAGCAGACACGTTACCTAAATAATCATCAATAGTGTTCATATTTCCTAAAATAAGATCATAAATAAAAGAGACTATGAGTTTTGAAACATTATCTCCTATATGAGATTCATTTATCAAAATTGCTACACCTAAGTTTTCATCTGGGAGGAATGAAATTAAAGCATAATACCCATCGTAGCCACCAGAATGAAATATTGCTTTTTTTTGTCTAAATTCACCTATAAACCAGCCCAAACCATATGCTTTTATTGAGAATGCATCCTTTTTGCCATTAGCATCAGCGAAGTTTTTATGATTATTTTGAATGATATCTTTAGGAAAAATCATCTTATCATCTAAGACTCCATCATTCATATGAATTAAAAGCCATTTTTGAAGGTCTTCTATTGAAGTTAACAAACCTCCAGCTGCATGAAAATTTTTATCTTTTTTTAATGTTGTTGGTTTACTAGGGAGCCTTTTGTCATTGATTGCAGTATAAGGTTGAGCAAGTGACCAATTATTATTTTGGGCATGAGTTAAAGAGGGAGTCGTTTTTGTTAGATCAAGAGGGTCAATTACTTTTTCTTCTAAAAGTTTCTTCCAGTCTTTGCCAAGTTCTGCATTTAATATCATTGCAAAAACATAATAACCAAAGTTAGAATACATAAAAGATTTATTATTATAAAGAGGTATTGTTTCATTTTCTAGAATTGAAATCAGTTTTTTTTCATCATATTCTCCAACTTGTGAAAGCTGAATTCCTAATTGAATATTTTCTAAACCACTTTTATGAGATAATAAATCATTTATACTAACATTTTCAAATAAGGATTTGTCTTTAAAAGAGCTAATAGGATTAAATTCTGTGATTGACATATTTAAGTCAATTTTACCTTCTTTAGCTAAAATTTCTGCCAATAATGCTACATAAGATTTAGTAACTGAAGCTATGTAATATGGAGTTTTTGTTGTCGTTAAAATATTATTTTCAACATCAGATTTTCCATATGCTTTTAAGAAGTATGGCTTATTATCTTTTATGACAGATATAGCAATACTAGGGACTTCAGAGAATGTTATTAACTGTTGCTTTATAAATACGTCAATTGTGTCTTTTTGATTTGTTTGTGCAACAACGTTAAATGCAAATAATAGTGCTATAACTATTGTTATTTTTAACTTCATTATATTTAATTTTTAAAGGTTATGTTTTTTTAATTTATAAAAGGGAAATAAATAGCAGAAAAAACCAATTATCGGCGGAATTAAAAAACCAATTTTCATAGCGAATAATTCTTTTGGTATTGGTGTAGGATTTATTATTTGATATGAAAAATTCAAAAGCCAAAATAGAGCTCCTAGTAATAGGATTAAGTTATTGTTCGAATTGTTTTGTTTAATAATGATTAAAGTAAAAACACCTATAATTATCATTAGAGAGCTCATAAAAAAATTCACAGCGTACAATGCCCATTCTACCATATCTGGCATTGAACTGGAGAATTCACTCCAATTCCACAAATGGGGTAAAAAAATATGGTATCCTCCTATAGAGATAAATAGAGTACTTCCAATACTCAATAAAATCTTATTTTTTAAACTCATAACTCTTATTTTTTATTTACATATAAAAATTTTGTTTAATTTCTTGAGAGAATATTAAGCCTGCGTTTTCTTTCTATTTGATATATCTTATCAGTTTTAATGGATTCTGGTATATGTACAGTACTGTCTTTTTCAAAACCTAGAAAAAGCAAAAAATGTCCTGCTTTTCTGAGCTTCCCATTAAAACGAGCATAATAATGTAGATCATTATATTTCACATTTCCTATTTCATCTTTTTCTAAATTTATAAGTTGGGGGCTCGATTCTTTCGGAATATAATTTTCTAAAAACCTCATTCCTTTTTCATTAAAAGCAGGAGGCATAATTATCGCAATACTATTTGGATGATTTTTTTCCAATTGGGCAGTAAAACCAATTCCCCATAACTCTGTATGTATAGTGCCAAAAACCAATAAAGCTTTTAGGTTCTTATTATATATTTCCTTTTCAATAATGCTTATTGGAAATCTTCCTCTATTTGAAAAAGGTTCAAAATCGTCATAACTATTAACTTTATCCCAATCAATTGGTGGATCTGCGGCTATTACTTTAATTCTATTTTCTATATTTAGTTTAGAATTAACTTCTCTAATAGTTGTAAAAAATTCTTCATATACAGGTGAATCCCAGACTCCACTAACTTGTGTCGTATTTTGCCATACTTTTTTTAGGGTATTAAATTCCACATCTTTACAATTTATATAATCATTGATGATGTTTTGATATAATGGGTTTGCAAATTCTACTACAACCACATCGACAATTTTTGAGAATTCTGGGTGTTTAATTAACTGTAATCTAAATTCTGACTCTTTAAATCGTCCATGGTTCTCACCAATTGCAACAATTTGTTTTTCCTTATATAGGTTTATCACTTTCTGAATAGGATTGGAATATATACATTCATTATCTTGAGAATAATTAATATTGCTATAAAAAAGAAAGCACAAAAAGAAAATCATAAAATGTTTCATAATTTCCGAGGTAAATTATTTTTAAAAAAATTGTAAAAATTTTGTGCTCCTGAACGATTGTTACAAAGTACTATCATCAAGTAATCAGAGTTAGGAAAATATCTTAACTCTGCAGAATTCCCTATACTTGTACCATTATGTCCAATATTCAAATTTGAATCATATGAGATACTAAAGCCAAATGAACGACCGTTTCTTACTTTCACATTTCCAATATTATTTATATTTTTTATTAGTGAGTCTCCAATATCTGGATTAGAGGATGCACCATTTTGTTGAAAAATTGAAAACATTAAACTTTTATACGGTAAATCAAGTAATTTATTGGTTTTATAAAGTGTACTGAAAAAATTGGATAGATCTTCTGTTGTGCTTTTCAACCCTCCAGCACCTGATATTTTACCTAAAGAAAAAGGATATTTACTATCATAATTCGCAAGCCCCTTTTGTTTTAAATCATATCTGTAAGGAGTAGAAAGATTATTATTCTCATAAGAAGTGTTTTTCATATTTGCTATTTTAAAAACATACTCATTTAAATAGTTTTCAAATTTAATACCTGTAACTTTTTCAATTATTATAGCAATTAAATCAAATGAATCGTTTGAATAGTCAAATTTTCCTGAAGGCTGAAAATTTTTATAATTCTCCCATTTTGGCAAATAATCTAGATGGAGTTGGTAAACCTCTTCCATACTTTTAGTTTTCTCTAACGCTTCCCTAAAACCATCAATATTATCAAGTTCATACGATGACGTATGGTTAATCATAGATTTTAATGTTAGTTTATTTGCTATGTGAGATGGTAATTCTTTAAGATACTCTGATATTGGAGTCTCAAGGTCCAAAACCCCATTTTGAACAAGTTGAAGACAAGCTACAATAGTTATTGGTTTTGTTATTGATGAAATTCGCATTCTTGTATCTACTTGATTTTTAACTTTACTATCAATGTTAGAGTAACCATAAGCTTTGTTTAGAATTGGTTTTTCGTCTTTTTTAATTAATATGCTACCTTGGAATAAACCTGCTTTTTCATTTTCTTCAAGGTAGTTTTCAATATTTGAAATGAATTGAGTTTCATTAACAGGAAAGTTTACCACTTTATCTGGTTGCTCACCTTCAAGCAATCCCACAGCTTTAATTTTATTTGTCTCTTCATTCAAAATAAATTCTGGAGCAAACCAGATTTCAGTAATATCGCCTTTAACCCAAACTTCAAGATCATAAGGCTTATTGATGGAAATAGAGTGCACAGTTATTGGGCCATATCTATAGTATAAATCCATCCATAACTCTACTTTTTCATTAATGCTTTCGGTTTTATCTAAAGCATAATGTTTTTTTACAAATCTTTCTAATTCATTTTCCTCTCTTGAATTAAAGGCTTTTACAAAATCTTGAAATACATTTGAAGCAGGAGATTCAGGCCAAACGAAAGGTTCAATATTGTTTTGAGCGATTACAAAATGAAATGAAAAAAGTAAAAAAACTATAGATATAATATAACTTTTTATGGTGTATGAAGGCTCTTCATAACCAATTTTGAATGCCAAAAGTCTATTTTGACTGAAATCAAATTTTATATCTAACCCAAGTACTTCAGAATAGAAGGATTTAGATTCTTTTAAATTATTAGCCATAAAAAAAATATGATATAATTTTTTAATTATCATTACTATTTAATTTAATTTTATATCGTTTTACTCCATTTGATTCTTCTAACATTTTTATGACTTCTCGGTCCTGCTTTCCAATCCAATATGTAGCATTACTACCTTCACTATAAACTATTTTAAGTAACCAACACTCAACAATTCCATCATCAAAATAGTTTAGATTTTCTTCTCCTATTACATTATAATTATAAAATTTTGGTTCACTTTTACTTCCTGGATGATAGAAGCTAATTTTAAAATTAGTCCCTTTTTCAAATGGTAACAATTGAAATGTTTCTAAATCTAATTCCCAATTTAAAGTTGGCTCAATCAATACTTTATAAAAATCCTTTTTAGCATTATTCGCAATTGAATCTGCAGCAATAATTTTATCTTGTTCAAAATTAAAAGCTTCTACTACGTCTCTTCCGTTTTTTGAATATTGGTAAATAGGTTGAAAATTTTTATATTTATTAATAGAATATATATAACGGTGTCTTAAAGTATCCTGATTTTTCCAATGCTGCTCAATAATAATAACTTCTTCATTATTGTGTTTTTTAAAAAAGATTGTTCTTTCCCATATAGATATATCTACAATTGATTTATCAGGTTTTTCTATATAAACCAAATATTGATTTTTGCCTTCTTTTAAATATTTGATTTGTAATTCAGTTTCATCAATTTTAATAATCTCTTGTCCATTTAAATTTAATACAATCATTAAACAAGTAAAAAATAGTACTTTTGTTCTGTTCAATTTTAATATAAAATACCTTATCATTAGATTGATTTTAAAATCTGCGCAACATCACATTAGAAAGTCACCTGTCTTTTTTCTTCTGTTTATTTTTTTAATTAAAATTTCACTAGTTTGATATTTTTAAAATAGAATTTTAATATTTTTTTCTCAAATCCTAACACATTTGCGACCTTCTAGTGACCATTTTACTTTGCATTAATTACCTCCAATCAATTCAATTTTCTTAAATATATGCTTAAATAACGACCTGAATAGCTATCAAGCTTATAGTTGAATAGTTATAATTTTTTAGTGTTACACTTCTTAATGAAAACACTTACCCTATCAGTTAAATCAATTCCCAACTTTACAAATATCCATTCTACTAAAAACACAAATATGGTAATAGTGATAAATGGTTTTAGAAAATAAATTGTACTGATGCTAATTTTTTTAATTTCATCACTTAATTCTATAAACTTTATATTATCTGAAAGGTAAATGGCAAAAACAATTGATATAATGTATAAAACCCCAGCTGTAATTATAAAAAACAATATCCAGCTTGCGAGGAATTTAATGTGACTATTCTTTTTTTTTCTGCCCTGATTTGTCATAATGGTTTATTTAAGTTTTTATTTAAAACTGTATCTCTATATGGATTAGAAATTAACTGTAATTAATAAATATGAGATATCCAGTTATTTGTTATTATTTTTTTCATAGTACTGGTTTTAATTTAATTGTTCATTTTTTAGATATATGAGTTTATTTTTTAGATATAAGTTTATTTTTTGATAAACTTTAAAAAATTAGCATTACCATACTTCAAGAAATAAAGCCCTTTGTTTAAAAAACTTATATCTAAATAATTATTAATTATCATAATTTCTCTAATTAACTTTCCTGATATATCAATTATAAAAACCTCTTCATTGTTCATGTTCATATTAAAATATAAAAAGTTTGAAGATGGGTTAGGATATATTTTTAATTGAGGTTCTAAATCAACCTCAACAATATTCAAGGTTTCATTTTTAAACATTTGAATAAATATTTCTCGTTCATTATCAACTAATGGGCTAATATCATCATCACCTTCCCAAGCAATTAAGTAATCTCCTAACCCATTTGTGGCTACTACACAATCATCAGCTCCATAATTAGTATCTCCATCTGGCCCCATGTCACTCAAATTAAAAGCATTACCATCAAGTATTCCTAAATTATCTACTAATTGCCCATATATTTCAAATTCATCATCAACAGTATGGTCATTTCTAAATACTATTAAATATTCATTATTTGTTATATTCCATACAAGTTTAGGACGCCAAGCATCATAATTAGCATTAATGTTAGTAGTTGTTGTAATCCTAAAATCATTTGTTCCTATTTCCGAACCTTCAGGATCAATTAATTGACCATAGGTTTCATACTGATTAGCCACAGTATCACTTCCTTGCCAAATTATTAGATAATTATTGTCAACGGAATTGTAATCTAATTTGGGAGACAATGCAGCTGTGATAGTTTCCCCTTCAACTCCCATATCACTTATTCTAAAGTTTGAGCCCAAACCTGTTCCAGAATTACTTAATCTTTGTCCATAAATTTCCTTTTCTTCATCAATTGATGTTTCACCTTGCCAAACCACTAAATATTCGTTAGAAGTAGAATTCCAAGCAATATCAGGCTCTCTTGCATCAAAATTAGCGTCATCAATAGGTAGCTGCATACTTATCTGAAAATCATTAGTACCAATTTCTGCACCTGAAGCTGATAGACGCTGCCCATAAATTTCAATGTTATTATTAATGGTTTCGTCAGATTCCCAAACCACTAAAAATTCATTATCCGTTGAATTATATGCAATCGAAGGTCTATTTGCATCGAAATTGCCATCTCCTTCTGTGCCTGTATCACTAATTCTAAAATTAGACCCTGATAGTGTTCCATTACTATTTACCAGTTGACCATAAATTTCGATTTCACCATCAACGTTTGTTTCGCCCTCCCAAACCACTAAAAATTGATTTGTAGTGGAGTTCCAAACAACGTCTGGTCTATCTGTTCTAAAACTTGTGTTACCATCAGTATTAGTAAAACTTATTCTAAAGTCATTTGGTCCTGACTCGCTACCATCGGAGTTAATAAATTGTCCATAAACTTCGAACTCATTGTCCACAACTGCATTTCTATTATCGTCAGCATTCCACACCACTAAGTACTTATCGACAGTAGAACTGTAAGCAACAGCTGGATCTAATGCAAAAAAGCTTGTAATACCATCTGTCCCCATGTTACTAATTCTAAAATCGTTTGTTCCAAATTCTTGGCTTTGTACTATGTATGAATTAGAAAAAATTAATAATAGAAGTAATTGTTTTCTCATAATTTTAATACTTTTTTAAGTTTGACTTTTCCTTAATTGGAAATCTTCTTACGATTACAATTTCTGTGTTAATTGTAAATTTCTCTAAAAAAGGAGTAGCTAAACCCAAATCATCTTAAAAGATTAACTCATTCGATAATATGATACTGATTTTATGAATCGCCAATGACTCAATAAAAAATTATATTGAAGGGAATATTTGTTTTTGTAATAATAATTTAGAGAAAACTTTTACATTAAACTTTGACTAAACAAATTGAAAAATTGTAAAGAATTAAATCGTTTTAGTTTTTTTGAATGAAATTAAAACTCCAGTTCTTCCAACTATCTATATCATCAACTTCAAAATCATTACTACTGATGTTCTTTAAAACTGTATGTGCATTTTTATAATTATGAGCATCTTTCTTATCAAGTATTTCCAGAAGAATTGGAATAATCCTATCCAATTGCGATTTTGAAAACCTACTACTTGGCAACGACCTTAATACTACCAGAGCCTTGTTTCTGTCAGTAAAGCTCGGAAAATCAAGCACATCAATAACCTTATCAATAGGAATGTCCAAACTATTGTTTTCCCTAACGGCATAGTATATTAGACGCATACTGTTGTTCCTTACCAAGCTCGATGGATCGTCAATGGCTGGTTCAAGTATTTGAACAAGCTCCTGACTTTCAATATTAGTATGAACAAGTAGAAAAGCCGCATTTGATCTATAGGTTTCATTGTCACCATAGACTAAGAGTTCTTTTAAGTAGTCTATATTTTTTGGCGCATACCTATTAAAAAATTCCAAAAAAGGATTTAACTGAATATGATTGAATCCCCATGTGCAATGCACCACAGGGCAACTCATATCTGCTATTTCGCCCTTATCGTAAAGTTCTTTGCTTAAAAGCGCATATTCTTCCCATTTTTTAAGCAAACCATCAGGGTCATTCAGTTTTTTTGTTATTATTTCTCTATAATTAAGCCTTCTGTTAGCGTCCTTTTTTTCGACAATGTCAATTATGAAATCTTTAGTTCCCCTGTAACTTACAAACAATTTAACATTCACATAACTGAACTGCTTTTTATTATTCAGTTCCTTTTCAAGTTGGTTTTTCTTTTCTTCATAATTATCGCGATTACTTTCATAGAGTTCAATAAGTTCATCTAATTTGGCTCCATAATCAAATTTCACTTGTTCAGATGTCAGTAAATCTGTTCCGAAAACAGTCATCCCATATGCAGCTGGTTGGGCTTCCATTTTACATGAAAAGGCTAAAAAAACTATACCATATATCAAAAAACTACTTCTCATCTTTTAAGTATTTGTTTAAAAACGTTGCTATTGCTTTAAGGGTTTCGATTTTATTTTCTGGTTTCCTCACCCCATGACCTTCATCATCAAAAATAAGGTACTCAACAGGTGTCCCGTTCTTTTTGACTCGAGCTACAATACTATCTGATTCTGATTGTGGCACCCTAGAATCATTTGCTCCCTGAACAACTAATAATGGCTTTTTGATTTTCTCACTAAAAAACAATGGTGATTTATTGTAAAGCATTATCGAATCGGTTTTAGGGTTTCCCATTTCAGCATACAAGGCTTTCTTTCTAGTTTCCCAATAGGCAGGAATATTGTTTAAAACATTGAACCAATTGGAAATACCAAACATATCTACACCAACACTAAACTCGTCAGGGTAAAATGTTAATGCGGCTAAACTTAAATAGCCACCATATGAAGCTCCAATAATTCCTATTTTATCATCATTAACATAATCTAGGTTTTGCAAATAGTTCTTGCCTTCCAAACAATCTTTAAGGTCATCAACCCCATGTTTTTGGTTATCCAACGATTTGAATGTCTTTCCGTAACCACTGCTTCCCCTATTGTTGACCGCAAGTACCACATAGCCCTGATTGACTACATATTGAATGTACTCATCATAGGTTTTATGAAACTGTCCGCCAGGTCCACCATGAGTCCAGATTAGCCCAGGCAATTTATTGTATTTTGAAGCATTTTTGGGCTTATATAGTAAGGCAGGGATTTCAAGTTTATCAAAAGACTTTAAGGTTACGTCCTCCGGAAATACTAAATCATTTTCATTGATTTGTTTGTTTAAACTGGAAACGATTCTTTCTGCTTTTAGAGTTTCAAGGTTCAAAAGATAAATATCCTTTGGCGTATTATAGTTTGTAACTTGCATAGCCAAAAACTTGCCATCATTACTGAAACAAGTTTTGGTAACCTGCAACGTGTCAAGAGTTGGGACATTCAAATACTTATTTTTTTGAACATCCTGTATTTTAATTTTTGGTGAACCATTTTGGTTGATGTTTATAATCCTGAATTTTTCGTCGCCTGAAACAATAACATCCATTATGTCCCAGTCTTCTTTAAGAACCACTTCTTTCTGTTTAGATTCTATGTTGTACTTTTCCAAATATGTAAATTCATTGTCATGACTTGTGAGATAGAAAAAATCCTTGTCATCATTGGAAAAATAGGCCGTATAATAAACGTCCTCATTATCTTTTTCCGAAATTAAAGTTAATGAGTCATTTTTGGTATCATGCAAATACAGATTGTTTGATTCTTCAGTCAAGCCTTCAAACAATACAACATATTGGTTATTGTTTGAAATTTCAGAAATGCTGAAATCAGTCTCATTTTTAAACACAAGCTTATTCTCTTTTGTATTAAAATCAAAAAAATGCAAATCAAAAACCTTGGGTTTTCTTGTATTTGCCCTATAATAAAGCCCCGTCTTCTCCCTATTGGTTCCTTTGGATGTGGCACGGACTTTATCTCCTGGGGTTAGGTCTGTGACAAAGTCGCCTTCTTTTAAATAAATATGTGGATACTGCCCTCCATCCTTAACCGAAGTAAAAACTAAATTATCATTGTTTGAATACATAACCAATCCCCATATTGGATTCTCGCTATCGTTATGCACAAGGGTGTGTTCATTGGTGTTAAAATCATAGTGAAATGGAGCTGGTTGACCTAATTTATCACTTGTATACAATAATTTATTGTTATTTGTAGAGAAATATAAACCTGAAACCCTAACGTTTTCTGTAAATTCCTCTGGAGTATATCTTTTTACTTCTTTAGATTCTAAAAGCTCTTTAGATTTACAAGAAATAAAAAGTAAAAATAGTGCTATAGTAATTATTTTATTGTTTGCCTTTAATAGTGCCATATTTTTAATGTTTTTATATAAAGTACTAAAGTAGCAGCTTAATAAAAAAACTAGCACTTATGTAGTTCTTATTCGGGCGAATAAGAGATGTAACGTGAAAAATTAAGCATTTAGCTTGATGTATTCTGAAGGTGTAAAACCTGTTTGCTCCTTAAATACCCTATAAAAAGTAGCATCACTTTTAAAACCAGCATCCTGTGCAAGACCTGAAATGGATAAATGGTTCTTTTCCTTGTTTAACAAATCGTGCTTTATATACTCAACTCTATATTTATTGACAAGTTCATTAAAGCTACAATCCAGTTCTTGATTCACAAATTCGGAAAGCTGATGACGACTTATTTTTAACATACTAGCTAAATCATCAGCTTTTAAGTTGGGATTCAAATAGACTTTTTCATCAATCAACAATTGGTTTAACTGGTTTCCCAAATCGTTGATACTCTGCGATTGTAAATTTGAATTCTTATATTTTTTGGGTTCAATAAAATTAAATGTTGCTTTTAACCCTTTTAACATTTGCATTTCAAGAGCTGTAACAAAAACCACTAAAAAAAACACTACAAGATTGGTTAAGTTGACACCCTTAACTTTAAAAACTGATGTTGATATATATAACAACAAAACGCTGCTTGCAAAAAGGAGCATAATAGTCGTTAAAAACTTTAAAGAACTTGTTGGTTTTATCTCATCTTTTGTATCTCTTTTTATATTAAGCACTCTATAGCTTACTATGCTATATGTCAACAATTGAATTACAAATATCAAAAAAATATGTTTTTTAAATATGAATTTTGCATCCATAAACTGAATACCAAAAAAAAGAAGGAACGGGATAAAATGCAACAATGTTTTGAGTGCAGACTTTTCACGATTTAGAGATCTTGAAATAAACAAAAAATACAATGGAGGCATCAAAAATAAAGGTGAAAAACCCAAAACAAACCAATACGGATAAAGTTGTCTGTATCCCAGTTTAACGAGCATAAAGTGAATACCAATATAGGTTGCAACAATAAGTAAAGCAATTAGATATCGGGTTCCATTATGCTGACTACTTTTAGAAGAATTCAGTAAATAAATCAACAACAAACTCTGAATAGCACCATAGCCAATTAAAAAAATCCATAAATTCATAATCAATAAATTGTACTAACAATTTAAGTATTTTTTTATTAATTAGAATTGAAGTTTTTTAAATACTCACGCAAGGTTTCAATTGTTGGTGCATTAAGCTCTTTGCGTCTTTCAGGAGTTACAGCAGTTGTATCAATAATCTTTGGATCTATGGCAATTTTACCTTTTATGACAGTCATATTTTGGGTTCCATACCATTGTGGTTTACCAAGTTTCAGTAATAATCTATCTTTTATAGCTGCAGATAGCCATGGTGCCATTTGATGTACATGTTTTGAAACCATAGCTTTTTGTATTAAAATTTCAGCATGTTTATAGTCTTCAACAGAATTACCATGATGCATTATCATTGCTGCTTTATAAAAGTCATGACCTGATTTAAGTTCATTATTCTCTAATAATTGTAAGACTTTAGTTCTTCTAATTTCATCTTTTTCAGCTAAATTGGAATCGATTTGACCACTTAATCTTGCTTGTTGGTCTTCTGCATACATCTTTGCCAAGTCTTCATTATTAATTATATAATACTCTTTTAGCTTTGGTTCAATCATACTTTTCCATCCATTAGAACTTTTAAGAGGATGCAAATCTGCATCGTAATCTAGATGTGCTAAATCTTCCCATCCATTGTCAATACTCTTTTTAATATATTTAATTGCATCTTCCTTATTATTTGTTAAGACTAAATAACACGCTGCATCATAGTAAGCATTTGCCAAGTTTTTGAATTCTCCAACTTCAATACCTTTAATTGTATATTTTGCAGCATCTTCAAATCTATTCTCTAAATCTGCAATCTTTGCCTTAAAGCTATATTTGGTAGTATCTCCTTGTATGGTGTAAAAAGAGTAGTTTTTGTCATCTCCAGTTTTAATAGTTACTGTGTGTTGAGCCATTAAAGAGCCTGAATACAAATAGAATAAAATTAAAAATGTTTTTTTCATTATTAAAAGAGTTTAAATTACCTGATGATAGTCTAATTATTTAATTTATTAAAGTGAGTAAATGTTTATTCACATTTTTTTATATAAAAACTAAATTAATTTATCCAAGAAGGAGCCATATCTGTATCATTATTATCGGTTATTTGAACAAGTCCAGATCCATCACTATTTACTACAAAAATCTCAAGATTACCATTGACCAAGGCATTAAATACAATTTGTTTACTATTTGGCGACCAAGAAGTTTTATATGCCCAACAACCACTGTTTTCATAACCATCAAAATTAAAATTATCAGTTTTAAGGTTTGGTGTTAAATTTTTTATATTGGTTCCATCTAGATTCATCATATATAAGTTTATTTTACCGCTTCTATCTGACAAAAAAGCTATTTTATCTTCAGTTTTTGAAGTTGAAGGAGCAAAATCTTGTGCGCCTTTATCGGTCAATTGTTTAACTTTTTTATCTAATAGACTTTTACTATAAATAGAATAGTCATAGTTTCTTGCAGATGTAAAAATTATGGATTTGCTATCACGTGCCCAATCTGGTGAGCGATCCCCTCCATCAGATTTTATAAAATGAACAGCATTATTACCATTGTTATCAGCAATAAAAACATCTACATCTCTCGTATTCCAACTGAATTCTTGATAGGCTACTTTTGAACCATCAGAAGAAAAATTGGGGTTATACTCATAATTTGGACGACTAGTAAAACGTTTAACATTTGAGATTTTGTTGTCTTTAAAATCGGCAATTGCCAATTTCCATCCACTAAAACGATAAGTATTAAAAATGATTTTTTTGTTATCAGGAGAAACTACAGCATTATATTCGCCTCTTCCTCCAACTGTACCGCTAAGCAAAAGTTTTGTTGTCTTTTTAATAGGGTCATATATCATTAAGTCCAATGTTGATCCAGAATTCAGAACTCCGTTGCTTCTAGAAAATATAATTGATTGAGCACTTAAATTAATACAAAAAGTAAATGCTATAATTTGAAATAATCTTTTCATTTTAATTAGTTATTAATTTTGTAATTCTTTAATTGCTTTTTCAAAATATTTCAACTGATTTTCAGGAGCTAGGGATTTTGCAATTTTGTAGTAATACAAGGCTTTCTTCTTATTGCCATCTATTTTGTAGGCTTCAGCTAATGTGTCATTGAATCCCCAAGTCATTGTATGATTCGGATTATCATTAACTAATTTATGTGCAGCTTCAATTGCCATTTTTGTGTCATTAATTTTCAAGAGATCATATACAATACCATTAAGAACTAAAGGGTTTTTTGAAATGGGTACAGCTTCACGCAATAATTCCTTAACTTCATCATTCCTACCTCCAATTTTAATCAGTATCGATGCTTTAACCTGTAAATTAATATGATTTCTTTCAATTTTTAAAGATTCATTTATCCAATCAAGGGCTGTGTCTAGATGTATATTTCTCCAATTTAAATTTGTTGCAGCATCTGAATATGCACCCCAAAGATACTTTCCACGTCCTTTTAATTCAGCAGTTAAACTTTTAAATAATACTTCATTAGGATTAACTACCTCTATTTTAAATGGAACACTTATATTCTCCCATTCTAGCGTTGCTACACAATGTTCCATTCTTCTATCAATAAAGTGATAGCTCATCCATTCAGTAAATCGATTCTCTTTTGGAGTTGCATTGACTTTTAATACAATTTCATCTTCAGTTGGATAGGTGTCACTCCAGGATCTGTTGTATTTTGAAAAAATCAACTGAAATTTGTTTTCATCTGGAATCATAAATAGTCCATATTTCCCTGCATTGATTTTTTGTCCTTCTATTAAGACATCATCTGTAAACTCAATAGTTGTATTTTCTCTTGTACCAGCTCCCCATATATGTCCATAAGGAATATCATTTCCAAATTTTTTTCTATTATTTACTGGTGAACTACTATATTCAATGGTTACATAAGTAAGGCCAACACGTTGCATTATTGATGATCTTGGATTTGGCTGTGGAGAGTCAATATTTTGAGAATATCCTGAAATTACACTAATGAAGAATATTAATGAGAAAAGTGAAAATACATTTGTATTCATAAGTTTTAGATTTTGTTTAATGCAAAATTGCTTACTAAGACAAAAAAATTCTGTTAAACAATAGCTAACCTTTATATCATATTATCGAATGGTATAAATTTATAAGTACCTATAAAATTTATAATTTTTATAAAACCAATCATCCAGAACTCTAATTAAACATACTTGTTTAAGTATATTTAGTATTAATAAATTAAAGTAAATAAAAACTACATTATTAACATAAGAAACCTCAATCAAAAAAAGTTTCAAGAAAAAAATCACTTTTTATTAATAAAAGAGTTCTGAACTCATGGAATTACTTAAAAAACAACCACTATTTTTCACACTAATAAATAACTTTTTTATATAAATGGGATAGTTGGTAACTTGATTTTCCTGTCGTCAGTTTTTATATTCTTAAAAAAGTCTGAAACTAGTCTTCCTACTGTTTCGGAAGTCAAAAAAGAGTCATGCCCACCATTTTCAATAATTATATGTTTCCCATTTTTAAATTTTTTAGCAATTTTTTTTGCTGATGAAACATAAGTTCTGCCATCTAGATCACCACTTAACAAAAGAGTATTCACTGAATTAGGTTCAAGCTTTCTAAAACTATCAGGTAAGTGTTTAAAGTCAATGCTATTCATCCATTCATAATAAAGAAAATTTAAGCTAGTCCCATAAATAGATTCTGAAATTTGCTTTGAAATTTTTAAGTTTCGTTCATCAGATATGTGACTAGACATATCCATAGAAAAAGACATTGGGTTAATTGTTCTAGCATATTTTTTAACTAGAATTGCATATTGTACAATATCTGAAAAATCTTCATTATACATTTTTGTATATAATGCAGGTAATTTTCTTTGCTCTTCTGGATTTTTTAAATAGAAATTTGTTATAATTCCTTGTAGCTCAAAATTACTAATAGCGACACTGTCCTTAATTCCTTCTTTATTAGTAAAAGGTATTACTTTAAATTGCTTGTTAAGGGCTTCATGGACTTTTAAAATCTTATTTTTTAAGTCAGGATATTTAGGTAAAAACCCGTAATTATCTTTAGCTAGAAAACAAATTTTATTGACAAATTTTTCTGTATCTTTAGGATACTTAATTGTTTCATCTGGACCTTCAATACTTGCTAGGACTACTTTGTCTAAATTCTTCTCGAATCTTTTAATATATTCAATAGCTAAATGAGAACCATAGCTAATACCTATTAAAGAAATCTTGTCAACTCCTAATATCTTTCTTAAATCATCAATGTCATTTGCATTTTCACTAGTATTATAGGCTTCTAAATCTTGTCCTTCACTTTTCCAGAAATCAACACACTTTTGGATATTTGAAATAGTCTTACTCAAATATTCTTGCTTTTCAATAGCATTATATTGAGAAAATTCTGCATAATATGGACATTTTGACAATATATTAGATTGTCCTACACCTCGTTGATCTAAAAGAATAACATCTGAAGTTTCCCTCAACTTCATAAATAATGAAAAACGCTCTCCTTTTGCAGTCTCTATGCCAGAGCCACCAGGACCACCAGCTAAATAAACAATTGGACTTTTAGGGCGTGGATTAGTACTTTTGAATCTAACAAAACTAATTTTTAATTTTTTGCTTTCAGACAATCCTCCTCTGTTTTCCAATACATAAAACTGACCAAATTCGGCATCAATTTTATTTCCTTTTTTATCTATAAAATCAATATGTTTTAATTCAAGATTTTGAGCGCTTAAATATAAAAAGCATAACAAAAAAGGTAATAAGATAAAATATTTTTTTTTCATAAAATTAATTTAATTGCTCATTATATTGCTTAAGCCAAATGTTATAATCTGCAATATCTTGGTGATGAATTACCTTATCATCTTTAATAGTAAGTATTATAGCTAGTGGTATTGAAAAAGTAATAACTTTAGATTCACTTTCTTTACCTATATTATATTTATAGTTTAAAGTTCCATAATAAAATTGGATAGCTCCAACTTTATACTGTTTTTCAATTATAAATTCAGTGTTAGTGATTTTTTTAAAACCTTCTTTTAAAAACGCATTTATATTTTTAGGACCTTTTATGATTTCATAAGACAAATCTTTACTAAAAAAAGACATTGTTGGGTCTTCAAAAACAGAATCGTCAGAATAAAATGCCATCATTTCATCAAATTTTAAATCTGTATAAAGTGCCAAATATTCATCTCCCAAGTGAGTATCCGAACTGTTATTAGTTTGAGCATTAACGAAATTCGAAAATAGGATTGCTGCAATTGATAACTTTAAAATAATGTGTTTCATAGTATTTATTAATTATTTAGTTTTATGAATCTGGTAATAACAGTTTTTAGTTGTTCAATATGTTTCTTTTCAGTTAAATCATGTCTAGCATCTTCAAATTCAATTACTCTACTTTTAGAATTCTTAAAATTTGATGCTATTTTGTGCGCCTCATCTTTTATTATTGCCGTATCATTTGAACCGTATAAAAGTAAAATGGGTAAGTTTGAAATTTTAATCAAAGCTTCATCAAGGCTTCCCGAATTCATATCTGGTACTTCTTTAACATTGAAAGTTCTCTTGAAACTTTCTTCTAATGAATATGGAGTACTCTCTAATACAAGTCCTTCTACATTTGAAAGCAAGTCCGAAAGAGCAAAAATCGCTGCTCTACCACCATGTGAATAACCATGGAGTATTAATTTTCCATAGGGATTTAAATTTTGATTATAGTATTTTATTACAGCTTTAACATCCTCTTTTATATCGACTCCTGAGGTAGTTTTATCTCCTTGACTTTCACCTCTTGCTCTTAAATCAATTAGGATTACATTTTTGCCTAAATTGTAATATAAATCCGCTCTTTCTAACATATGGCTTTTATTCATCATAAACCCATGTATCAAAACTACTGTTCCTACTTTTTGTTTATTTGGAATCCACCAAAATGATATTTTATGATTGTTCTTATTAATAGTAAATAGTGATTTATAATTATGGCTCGGATAATTAATCATACTATCTAATAGGGGTTGTCTTGCCTCATATATTTCTTTCATTTTATTGAAATCAATATTTTGGGCTTCCAGATTTACTACAAAAATTAATCCTATAATTAGAGGAATTTTGAGCATAGTTTATAATTTATCATTACAAAAATGATAAACCAAAATGAGTAATAACAAATTTTTAAACGATACTTTAAATCATATTATCGAATGCGACATATATTAAAAAATTTGTTTATTTCAGAGGTATTATATGAAAGTTAATGAGATTGGGTTTCTTCATCTAACCATTTTAAAGGTGATGTTCCAGTTTGTTTTTTAAAATTTCTGTGAAAAGTAGCAAGGCTTTTAAAACCTGAATTAGATGAAATGCCTTCTAAAGTATATATGCTATTTTCAGACCTTAATAATAATTCTTTAGCATGATCAACTCTATATGAGTTTATGAAATCATTAAATGACTCTTTTCTTTGATGATTTAAATATTCTGATAACTGATGAGTAGTTATATTAAGTTTTTTAGACAGAATGTTTAATGTTAATTCTTTATCCAAAAAAATTTTGTCATTATTCATTATATCAAACAGCCTCATTTTTAACTCGTCAGTATCTATATTATTAAGGTTAGATGCTGATCTTTTTAATAATTCTATCGGGTTGATTAATAATTCTTGATTTGTGTATCCTATATAACTGATAACAAAAATGTGAAATACAAAAAGAAAAATAACAATATCATAAGAATTAATATTAATTTTTAAAAAAGGATTTATTAAAAACATTACCAAAGTAATAATTGGAAAAC
>NZ_BMIC01000010.1 GCF_014641635.1 Aquaticitalea lipolytica
ATTACCAACAAGTGATTACTGGTTTACTGTAGAATATGATGAACCTAACACAGGAGAACGTAAACAATTTAAAGCCCATTTTACCCTGAAAAGATAATTTGATATGAATTTAAAAAAGTATTTTTTAATAGCAGTTACAGCATTAATGACACAAATAGGAGAGGCTCAAGAAGGGCTGCCTATATATTCTGATTATTTAACAGATAATTATTATTTAATCCATCCATCTATGGCTGGTGTTGCTAATTGTGCTAAAGTAAGATTAACAGCACGTAAACAATGGTTTGGCCAAGATGATGCTCCAGCATTACAAACGTTAAGTATTAATGGTCGTATTGGAGACTCTCCATCAGCAGTAGGTGCAATTGTTTATAATGATAAAAATGGGTATCACTCGCAAACGGGAGCATATTTAACTTATGCGCATCACTTGATGTTTTCTCGTAATGAGATTGACTTAAATATGTTGTCGTTTGGGTTAAGTGCTGGTGTTATACAATATAAGTTAGATGAAACTACTTTT
Source organism: Aquaticitalea lipolytica (assembly GCF_014641635.1). GTDB lineage: Bacteria > Bacteroidota > Bacteroidia > Flavobacteriales > Flavobacteriaceae > Aquaticitalea > Aquaticitalea lipolytica. The sequence goes on from NZ_BMIC01000010.1 coordinate 524, forward strand.
TTAAATGAAGGTTTTGACCCAATAATTGCAGGGATTGAGCAAAGTGCGTCAAACTTTAATATTGATTTTGGTTTTTCTTATCATTTATATGATTTTTATGCGCATGCAACAGTAAAAAATGTGTTAAACAATGATGGTGTAAACTCTAATGAAAATGGTGTTTTTAAATTTGATAATTTAAGAACATTCTTATTTTCTGCAGGTAATACGTTTAGCAAATTTGGAAGTGATTGGAGTTATGAACCTTCTATTATGTTTATGCACAAAGACGGAACAAAAGAGTCTTCAATAGATGTAAATGCTAAAGTTTATAAGAAAATGGACTTTGGTAAAGTTTGGGGAGGATTATCATACAGAAGAAGTTTAGATGGTGCTGAATTTTTAGATGGATCTGGTGTGAGTAGTCAAAAACTTCAATATTTTACGCCTTTTGTTGGTGTTGATTATAATAATTTTGTGTTTGCATATACATATTCATACCAAGCAAATTCTGTTGTGTTTAATAATGGTGGTTTTCACCAACTAACACTTGGATATAACTTTAATTGTAGACGAGAGAAATACGAATGTAATTGTCCTGCAGTTAACTAATAAAAAAGCCTCGTTTTTACGAGGCTTTTTTATTTGCGTTAGTGGTTGAAGAGACATCCTTTTATAGCTTTTTTTGCTATAAAAGATATAGCTGAAAACACGACCGCTTTTTGTGACAAACTAAAAGTGGTAACGCCCAAATTTATTGCCAGCTATATTTTTTTGCCTTTGCTTGTGTTTTTATGGCGTTTATCATTGCGTTTTCTAAACCATTAGCATCGTCTTTTTGTTGTTGAAGAATGTACAATCTTCTTTTTTCATTGAGTTTTTGAATTTCTTCTTGTATTGCATTTCGCTCTTCGCTTTTTTTAGCAACGTAGGCTTTAATTTCAACCTTTGATTTTCCTTTTAATTCAGCAGGTAATTCACTGTCTTTTAAATCTTCATATTTGAAAGATTTACTTTTTTCGGCATCTACTAAATCCCAAGTGTCGTTTTTATATAAATGAGAGCTTTTACTCACAGTTCGGCTAACAGCATTGGCTTCACTATAACCCTTTGCGTTTTCGTCTTGCTCTGATTGTAATGCCATTTTTTGACGACCTACACTACCATAAGCAACATAAGTATTATTTAGTTTTTTATTTAACTGAAGAATTTGGTCGTCGTAAGGTGATGCTACATAAGTTGTAGTGTGATTGTGATTTATAGCCATATAATCACCATGTGCTAAATCTGCTCCATCTTTCCAATATCCTGAAATACCTTGATTATAATCGCCACAAAAAATAGTATTAACGGTTACGTCTTTATTGTGCGCTAATTTTGCTGCTTCTTTATAGCTAATATTACCTTGAGTAAACGGCTCGTTACCTGCTATGAAAATAAGTTTAAGGTCGTCTGGGTTATTTCCCCAATTGAGTTGGTTTAATGACGTTTGTATAACATGTCCGCAGTATTCATTACCTCCATTGGTGGTTAATGAAAAGAGCTGTTTTGATATTTCATCTAAATCACTGCTAAATGCTAAAACCTGACGAATAAAGCCTTCATCACCATTTAATCTGTCGTTACCATATTCATACAAAGCGATTTGTAAATTGGGTTTACTGTCGTCACATTTTGCATAAGATAACTCGTTAACAATCTCCCAGAGCTGCGCTTTTGCTTGGTCTATTAAACCATCCATACTGTTGCTTGTGTCTAATAATAAGGCAACTTTTATGAATTGCTTACTTGGTTCGTGAATAGCAGTTTCTGCTATTGCTAAATCTTTCTCGTTTGTTTTTTTTGTGTTAGCATTGCAGGATAATAACCCAAAAAGGTATAAACCTAATGCTGTTGTTTTTAAAATAGTTTTCATAGTATTTCTAATCTTTAATTTGTTTTTAATTCTTTAACATCAATAGTTCCGTTTGGTGAAACCACATAATATTTGTGTGTAGTTTCGGTTTTAGTAACGGTTTTTACTTCTTCTTTTGGTTTTGGTGTTAGTTGTATTTTTATATTCATTCCAATTTGAGTCACTGGTTCTAAAATGGAAGGATTGATAACAATATCATAATTCTCGTAGGTTAAAGGTTGGTAGTAATATGAGGTTTGTTTTTTTGCTGTTAGCACACCTCTTTTTTTCTGAAAAGCTTCAAATGAGATACTGTTAAATGCTTGATAGCTTTGGTAAAAATCTTTAGGGAAATAGCAATATTTATCATCAGCCATTGAGATGTTATAATTAGATAAATCGAAACCTAGAGCTTTATAATAAGCTCTTTTGTCTTCAATTAATTTTAAAAGTTCGGTTTGTATATTTTTATATACTTGTGCAATGTTTTCTATAAAATAATCGACCTTAACCAAATTATAAACTTCACTTTCTGCACAAGCAGTTAGTATATCTTCAAACTGATCAGTTTTAGTAAACTGAATGTGAATGTTTTGTTGTAGCTCAAAGCCTTTTGGAACTTCTGTGTAAGTTTTGCTGAATAGTTTTTTTTGAACCTCTACCTCATAATTTGGAACGAATGAAATAACGTCTATTACGACATCTTTATTTAAAATTCCAATTGTATTAAGCTTGTTTTTAATTTTATTAATACGTGTATTCATCATCATATTCGTGCTATCTGCAGTAGAGCCAATTTGCGATACATTAAATATGGCTGTATATGTAGTGGCTTTTACATTTTGAAGGGCTTTTACATCTATAAAAAGAATGTTACTTGGGTTTAATGGGTTGTTAATTCGTTGTTGTACTACTGGGTTGTAAATAGTAGCATTGCCACTACTTAAAATATTCTGCCTCGAAATTTGAAAATCGGCATCATTATAATTGCCTTTGTGTTGCGAATAAAATTCAAGAGCAGTAAATAGTAGAAGTAATGTTAGGATTTGTTTTTTCATTTTCATTTGTTTTTTGATTAATACAGTAAATCTAGAAGCAACATTTTTAGATAAAAAACCAGAATGAGTGAATGATTAATATGAATGAGTAAGACAGTACATAAAATGAGTGAAGCTTTACTTTTTTAATGGGAATAGATTAAAAATTGAAAATGAGTATTTTATTTACTCAATTAAAGTATGTAGTTTAGCTTCAATGAATTCAGATAATGTATTCAAAACATAATAAATGAAGTCTCTATTTAAATATATTTTTGTTTTTCTATTTTGTGCTTTGCCAACACAGCAGCTACATTCTCAAGAGAAGAATGCAGAACGTCGCGCTTTAGAACCACTATATGAAGTTAGAGGGTCTGTTAGAGAAAGTGATACATATAAACCAATTTCTAAAGTTAATATTGAGGTCAATGGAGGCGCATATACTGTTACGGGAAACGATGGTGATTTTAGAATTAAAGTTAGAACAGGAGATGAACTTATTATAAGACACAAAGATTTTGAAACGGTTTACTATACTATAAAAGATAATGAACGAATAATAGTAGAAGTAAAACCTTCAAACCCAACTAACCAAGTAGATTCAAAATATAGGAAGAGTATAAAATCGTTTAATTCATTAATAGATTCTGCTTCTACATATCTAAAGAAAGATGCTGAAAAAAGTATTCAGTTTGTTGCAGATGCACTATCACAAAGCAACTCAGTAAAGCAAAGCGCTGAAGCTTATGAGCTTCTTGCAGATATAAATGTGTATTGGAAGCAATACGATTTAGCCGTCTCTAATTATAGGATTAGTCTTCAAAACACATCTAATAATGAAGTTAAACTAAAACTTGGTAAGGCTTATGAGCTTAATAAAAATTACCAAGAAAGTATTGAAACCTATAAAGGAATTAAAAATTCTGAACTTTCAAATTGGCAGCTAATAACAATGTATGAAGGATTAGGAGATACCTATGTTGCAATTAAAAAATATGATTTAGCAATTGACAACTATAAAAAGGGACTTGAAGTTGCTCAAAAGCATTTAATTGCTCCAAAAGTCACTGATTTAAATTCTAAAATTGCACAAGCATATAATGCTTCAGGCAAGGTTGATAAAGCTAAAGATTATTTTGAAAATTCACTCAATTTAGCATCAAAAGAGAATAAAACTAGAGCAGTAAAAGAGAAAATTGTAGTGGCCGATTTTCAAAATACGAATAGAGGCTATTATGATGAGATAGAATTGCGTAAAGAGGCTCTTAAAGATATTGAGGATATTGAAAAAGACTCTGTTTTAGATAATGAAAGCCCATTGACATCACAGAAGCAAAATTATAAAATTGGAAACGCCTATTTTTTACAGAAAGATTATGCTAATGCAATTCCATATTTACAAAAAAGTATTTCTGAAGCTTCTAAAAGGGAAGATTTAATTGTAAAAAAAGATGCTACTCGTAAGTTGTCTGATGTGTATTATGACGCTGGAGATTTTGAAAAAGCATTATTAGCTTATCAGGAATATACAGAAGTTGTTGACGAGTTATATGTAAAAAAAGAACAAGAATTATCTTATGCATCTCGTTTCAACAAAAACATAATTGAAAAACAAAATAGAATATTAAGTTTAGAGTCAGACAGGCAATTATCTCAAAGTCAGTATCAATTAACAACCGAGCGCAATAAAAGCCAACAACTAATTATATACTCTCTTATTTTTGGATTACTCCTGTTATTAATTACTGCTTATTTTATGTTTAAGTACATAAAACAACAGCGATTAGCCAATAACTTGTTAGCTTTAAAATCGTTACGAAGCCAAATGAATCCTCATTTTATTTTTAATGCATTAAACTCTGTAAATAGTTTTATTGCATCAAATGATGAGCGAACAGCAAATAAGTACCTATCCGATTTTTCGCAATTAATGAGAGCAGTTTTAGAGAATAGTGATGAAGATTTTATTCCATTAAGTAAAGAAATTGAACTGCTAGAACTCTATACCAAGTTAGAACATTTCAGGTTTAAAGATAAATTTGATTACGATATTACTGTAGACAAATCAATTAATATTGAGGAGTTTCAAATTCCGCCAATGCTATTACAGCCATATATAGAGAATGCAGTGTGGCATGGCTTACGCTATAAAACGGAAAAAGGACAACTAAATATCAACATAGCTAAAAAAAGTGAAGATGAAATCACCATCACTATTGCAGATGATGGCATAGGAAGAACACGTTCAAAAGCTTTAAAAACTGAAAATCAGAAAAAGCAAAACTCGAAAGGCATGGGGAATATTAAAAAGCGAGTTGCAATTCTAAATGAAATGTATAAAGATAAAGTAGATGTATTTGTTGATGATTTTCAAGCCACTGAAGATTCTGGAACCAAAGTTGTTGTGACACTTAAAAAAGATTAAATGAAACATCTACGAATATAATAAAGTCAAACAAAAATATGATTATATAGATGTTACATGTGACCTTATAAAAAAATAAATAATACACATGAAATTAAATGCCATCATTGTCGAAGACGAAGAAACTAGTAGAGAAATTTTAAAAAATTATCTCAAAAAATACTGCCCAAATGTGAATGTTTTGGGAGAAGCTTCTAATGTAGATGAAGCGTTAATACTTATACGAAACAATGATTTAGACCTCGTATTTCTTGATGTAGAAATGCCTTATGGAAATGCTTTCGATTTGCTTGATAAAGTTGGCGATATTAATTTCGAAACCATTTTTGTTACCGCTTATAACCATTATGCAATAGATGCCTTAAATGCGCATGCATCATACTATTTAATGAAACCAATTTCAATTGACGAACTTATTAAGGCTGTTGATTATGTTACCGAAATAAAAACTAAAGAAGACGCATTGCAAGACCAAGTGTTAATACCAAAAACCAATAATGTTAATGGTAAAATAACAATACCACAACAAGATGGCTTTGAGGTTATAAATACTTCAGATATTTTATATTGCAAAGCAGACGATAACTATACCGAAATTTATCTTAACACAAATAAAAAGAAACTAGTTAGCAAAACATTAAAGTATTTTGAAGATGCATTAAACGATACAAACTTTGCAAGAGTCCATAAATCGTATTTAGTTAATGTCAACGAAATAGTGAAGTATGTTAAAGGAAAAGGAGGAAGCGTTGTATTAAGTAACGGAAAAGAAATTATGGTTTCTGCCTCAAAAAAATCAGAATTATTATCATATTTTAAATCATAAAAAATGCCAATTATAAAACCAGTAAACGGAAAATCTCCACAAATTCCAGAAGATTGCTATATAGCAGAAAATGCTACTATTGTTGGCGAAGTTACAATGGGTAACCAATGTAGTGTTTGGTTTAATGCTGTAATACGAGGAGATGTACACTACATAAAAATGGGCAATAAGGTTAATGTTCAAGATGGAGCAGTGATACATGCAACCTATCAAAAATCACCAACAACGATTGGTAACAATGTGTCTATTGGACATAATGCTATAGTACATGGTTGTACAATTCACGATAACGTGCTTATTGGTATGGGAAGCATTGTAATGGACGATTGCGTTGTGGAGAGTAATAGTATAATTGCAGCAGGAGCTGTGGTGACTCAAAACACAAGAGTAGAAGCAGGAAGTATTTACGCTGGAGTTCCTGCAAAAAAAGTAAAAGATATTAGTAAAGAATTAATTTCTGGAGAAATAGACAGAATAGCTAATAACTATGTTAAATATTCAAGTTGGTTTAAAGAGTAGTTTTTGGGCGTTACCTTTCAGGTCGCGTTTTTCGTTATATCTTTTTTTAAAAAAAGGATGCCACTTCAACCGCTAACGCAGGCTAAAATTTTAAATAACTTACATTAAAGTTATGATTTAAAATATCATCTAAAACAACAACATCCCCATTTGTGAAAAATTGATTTTTGGTTTTAGTAGATGCTGTGTTTAAAAGGTTGTTTTGTTCTAAAATGGCCTTTGTTTGTTTTGCAACTGCCTCACCAGAATCAATAATTTTTACATTTTTAGGAAGCATATCTATTAATAAAGGCATTAAATAAGGGTAATGTGTACATCCTAAAACCAAATAATCAATATTAGCATCAATCATTGGCTTAAGATAAAGGCTTAATAAGCTCATCATTTCAGGACTATTTATTTTGCCATTCTCAATTAAATCAACAATGCCTTCACCAACTTGTTCAATAACGTTAATGCCATTACTATACAAATCTGTAGTGCGATGAAACAACTCGCTAGATAATGTGCCTTTTGTAGCCAAAATTCCAATAGCTTTTGTTTTAGTTTGTAAAGCAGCAGGCTTAATAGCTGGCTCTATACCAATAAAAGGAATATTATAAGTTGCTCTTAAAATTTTAATAGCATTTGTAGTTGCTGTGTTACATGCAACTACAATAATCTTACAACCTTTATCAATAAGAAATTCGGTATTTTTTATACTTAATGATATAATTTCATCTTTTGTTTTGTTGCCATATGGCGCATTAAAACTATCAGCAAGATAAATAGTATGCTCGTTAGGTAAAAGTGCATGTACTTCTTTAAAAATAGAAGTGCCACCAATTCCTGAATCGAAAATACCTATAGGTTGTTTACTCATATTACAAAAATAAAAAAAGCCACTTGTTAAAAAGTGGCTTCGTATAGTTTTTATTTAAAATTAAATTAGAATCCTAATTCTTTTTTAACATCTGCCATTAGGTCTTTACCATCAGCTAATAATACACCAGATCCTTGAGTAGAATCTAATACATATTGAAAACCTTGAGCTTTAGCTACTTTTTGAATTGCAGCTTTAGCTTTATCAAAAATAGGTTTTAATAATTCACTTTCCTTTTTTTGAAGATCTTGTTGTGCTTGTCCTTGGTATTGACGAATACTTTGCTCCATTGTTTGTACTTCTTGAGCTCTTTTAGTATTCTCTTCTTCAGTTTTAGTATCAACTTCAGCTTGGTATTGCTTTAATTTATTTTGATACTCAGTTGCCATACCTTGAATTTCAGCTTCGTAAGTTTTAGAAAGTTTTTCTAACTCAGCTTTAGCTGTTTTCATTTGCGGCATAGCTTCAATTAATTCGTTTGTATTAATATGAGCAATTTTACTTTGTGCATTTGAAAAACTTGTAGCTCCAATAAAAAGTAAGGCTGCAAATAAAAGGGTTTTAAATTGTTTCATTTTTAAAATTGTGTTACGTGTTATAATTATTAATTGTTTTTAGTTATTATTTGGTACAGAATCAGTTTTTTTGTTCTGTTCTTCTCGTTCTTCTTTTGCTTTTTTTCTGTCTTCTAGTATTTTTTTCTTTCTTGCTTCTAGCTCTTTTTTGCGAGCTTCTCTATCAGCTATTTTTTGTTGTTTTTTTTCTTCCAGAATTTCTTCTGGAGTTTTTTTGTCGTTACCAGTTCCTTTGGCAGCAGTATCAGTTTTTTGTTTGTTTGTTGTTGTACTGTCTGTAGGAGTGTTTTTATTTTCTCGTTCTTCTTTAGCTTTGGCTCTATCTTCAATTATTTTTTGACGTCTTGCTTCTGCAGCACTTTTTAAAGAATCTCTTGTTTTTTGCTGTGCTTCTTGACGATCTCTAATTGCTTTTTCTCGTTCTGCTTTCTTATCTTCTAAAGCTTTTTGTCTTGCATCTAATTCTTCATTTATTACAGGGACAACATCTTCTTTTTCAGCTTCTCTACGCTCTGCTTTAGTTTGTGCCTGTGTACGCTTAGATGATCTTGTAATACTTCTTAAAACCAATTCACTTATATCAAATCGTTCAGCTGAATACAGCATTACAACATCAGCAGATTTGTCAAATATAAAATCATATTGTTTGTTTCCTGCTATTTCTTGCACAGCTGCAAAAATTTGATCTTGTATAGGTTGTATTAATTGTTTCTTTTGAATCATTAAATCACCATTCGGACCAAAACGTTTTTGTTGATAGTCTAAAATTTCTGCTTCTTCAAATGTTATATCTTCAAGACGTTCTTCGTACAACTCTTTTGTTAAAAGAACTCTTTCACTATTGAGTTGTTTTTTCTTTGTATCTATTACTGTTAAACGCTGATCTATTTCAGATTTCCATTCTTGAACTTTTTTATCTAATTGAGCTGTTGCTTCTTGATATTCAGGAACATTTTGTAAAATATATTCAGTGTCTATATAGCCAATTCTTACACCTCGTTGAGCGTTAGCAACTAAGCTTGATAGACCTATCATCACCATTAAAAAAAGAACTTTATATTTCATCTGTTTATAGTTTTATGATTTATTGGTATAAATTCTAAAAATGACAGATGTAATTTAAGATTCTGCCTTTAGAGTTATTATTTTTCAAATTAACGAAATAAATTCTAAAAAATTTTAACACTAGGGCTAAATCATTAAAGATACATTAGAAAATATCGTGCCAAAGTTAAAATTGTTGACCAATAATAAAGTGTGTCTCCCAACCGTTTTTAACAGTTTGTCCTGGCAACGCATCAAATCCGTGACCAAAATCAATACCTAATAAACCAAATGCAGGCATAAAAATTCTAAGTCCTAAACCAGCAGAGCGATTAATTGTAAACGGGTTATAGTCTCTAAAGTTATCAAAAGAGGCACCTCCTTCAATAAAACCTAATGCATAAATTTTTGCAGACTGCCCTAAAGTTATTGGGTAACGTAACTCTAATGAAAACTTGTTGTAGATAGTACCACCATCTTGAGAAGATAATGATTGATTTGGATAACCTCTTAAGGCTATTGACTCTCTCCCATCTAATGAGTAGTTACCTAAACCATCTCCACCAACAAAGAAACGTTCAAAAGGAATAACACCTCTGTCATTATTATAAGCACCTAAGAAACCAAATTCTAATCCTGATTTAATAACTAGCTTATCTACTATTCTTGTATACCAATCAGCTTTAAATTTCACTTTGTAAAATTCTAACCATTTGTAACGCTCTTGGTCTATTTCACCCATTCTTTTAAAATCGTCTGTGTCTGTTGGGTCTAATGCATCTCTTTCTTCATTTAAAGCTTTATAGTCAATACTGTTTAATAAAGAATAAGGTAGAGATAACTTAGCTGATACAGAAAAATTAGAACCTCCCATTGGATAAATTGGATCTGTAAAAGTGTTGTTTCTACTTAAGCCTATTGTATATGAAAGGTTATTAGAATATCCGTTTCCGAATGTAAATAAACCTGTGTTATAATTTTTTAAGTTATAATGTTGGAAACTTACAGCTTGAGATAATGTAAAATAATCATCAGGAACAGATAAACGTTTTGCTAATCCTACAGAAATACCTGTAATGTTAAAGCGTTTGCTTTTATCAGCATCTCTTGTTATAGGATTGTATAAAAACTGTTTAGTATGAGATAATGATGTTGATAATTGAACAGGTCTTTTTCCACCTAACCAAGGTTCAGTAAATGAAAAGCTATATGTTTGATAAAAACGACTTGCTTGTAAACGTAAAGCTAAACTTTGTCCATCACCAGATGGTACAGGTTTGTATGCTTCTTTTTTAAAAATATCTTTAATTGCAAAGTTGTTAAACGATAATCCTAATGTACCAATGAAACCACCACCACCATAACCACCTTGTAGTTCTATTTGGCTAGCTCCTCTTTCTACTACAGAGTACTCCATATCTAAAGTACCATCGTTAGGGTTAGGGTTTTTAAAGTTTGGCGTTAATAATTGAGCATCAAAAAATCCTAACTGACCAAGCTCTCTAATGGTACGTATAACATCTAATTTACTATATAGTTGACCAGGTCGAGTTCTTAATTCTCTGTAAATAACGTGGTCATTTGTTTTGTCGTTTCCTACTACTGTTACATTATTAAAATAAGCTGGCTTACCTTCAGATATTCTAATTTCCATATCAATAACATTGCCATCTGCACTTACTTCAACAGGATTTATTGACGAAAACAGATAACCACTGTTTTGATATAAATTGGTTAAATCGTCAGCGTCTGGTTTTGAATCATCAGCAATTCTCTTTTTAAGTTCAACACCATTATAGGTTTCGCCTTCTTTTATTCTTAATACGGAGTTTAATTGTTGGTCTGTGTATACACTATTACCAACAAATGTTATTTTACCAAAAGTGTATTTTTCTCCTTCTTCAAGATTAATGTTAATAGAAATTGTATTATCATTATTAGTTATAATAGAATCTGAAATTATACGAGCGTCTCTATATCCATTCTCCTTATACTTATCAATAATACTTACTAAGTCCTCTTTGTAATCGTCTTTAATATATTTTGAACGTTTAAGTAAACGAATTGGGTTTTTCTGCTTCGTATTTTTCATTGCTTTACGAAGCTTTTTATCACTTATTTTATCATTGCCATTAAAGGCTATTTTTTCAACTTTTACCTTATTCTCTTTATCAATATTAATAATCATATTAACTCGACTTTTTTGTATTGAGTCAACTACTTCTGTAGTGTTAATAGTTACTTTGGTATTATAAAAACCTTCTTTTCTGTACTTATTTGTAAGGTAGTTTTGTGTTGTAGCCAATAGGTTTTGAGTTACTTTAACTCCTTTTGTCAGTTTATTGTCTTTAATTAACGTTTCAGTCTTTGATTTTTTAACGCCTTTTATTGTTACCTCATTAAGTTCAGGAAGATCTACAAGAACAATTTCTAAATATGCTGTATCGCCTTCAGTTTTTACTAGGTAAATATCAATACTACTAAATAAATTAGATTTCCATAATTTCTTTAATGCATTACTAATAGTTTCTCCTGGAATTGTAATTTCTTCACCTTTTCTTAAGCCAGAATAGGTTACTACTGTTTGTGGGCTAAATGTAGTATTACCAGTGACTGTTATGTCACCTAAAACATATTTTTTCCCGTTATTAAATTCAATGTCCTGTGCTATTGCTGTACTAGAAAAGATAAAAAATAGTGCAATAAAAAATGTGCTGATGTTAGTTTTCAAAAGTATTTTGTTAGCTAAGTTGTTCACTTGTTTTTCCAAATCGTCTTTCTCTGCTTTGATAATTAATCAAGGCATCGTATAAATCTTGTTTTTTAAAATCTGGCCAAAGTATATTTGTAAAGTATAATTCGGCATAAGCTATTTGCCATAAAAGGAAATTGCTTATTCTTTGTTCTCCACTTGTTCGTATCAACAAATCGACATCTGGCAAATTTTGCGTGTAAAGATGCTTATTTATAATGGATTCGTCAATAGATTCAGTAGAAATTATATTATTTTTAACTTTATTACTTAATTCTTTCACAACATTTATAAGCTCCTCTCGTGAGCCATAGCTTAGTGCAAGAGTTAAAGTCATTCTGTTGTTTGTCTTGGTTTTTTCAATTACATCAAGAAGTTCTTCTTTTGCTTTTTTTGGCAAATCGTTAAGATTCCCTATTGCTAAAAGTTTAATGTTATTGTCTTGAAGAGTTTTTATTTCTTTTTTCAAAGATTTTACTAAAAGCTTCATTAATGTTTGAACTTCAATTTTTGGTCTGTTCCAATTTTCTGTTGAAAACGCGTAAAGCGTTAAATGCTTTATTCCAATTTCTGCACTTGCTTCAACAACCTCACGAACAGCTTTTGTTCCGTTCTCATGACCAATAACTCTTAATAAACCTTGATTTTTAGCCCAACGACCATTGCCATCCATAATTATTGCAAGATGGTTGGGTAATTTGCCTTTAAGTATTTGATCTTTAGTATTCATTTAATAATTACAGTAGCATGGTTTTTGTCCAAAAGTATAAGTTAATGTTATACCTGTAAATGTATACCAATCATTACTATTTATATTTCCAAAGCTAAATTGTTCTCTTTCTGGTGCATCTGGTACACTACCATCTATTCCATCAGTAAAGGTATAACGAGTGCCGACTTCTAATGCTAATATAATATGATTAGTAACAGTTGTTTTAAAGCCAATTACCATTGGAATTCCATAAGCCCAACTAAATGAGTTTTCTGAAGTTAATTCACCGTTTTGGTTAAAGAATAAATTCTCATGACGTGCTGCTGTTATTCCAGAATATAAATATGGAGTTGCTTTAATACCATCGCCATGCAAATTAAAATCAAAAAATGTAAACTCCATTCCAGCTGAAACTTCTAACAAATTACTATCAAATTTATAATTTCTCTCTTTTCTTCTTGGGTCACTAGATTTACTATCGTCTCCAACTAAATCTGCATAAATCACAGAAACTCTCCACGCATGTCTTGGACTGCGATTCCATTTTAATATTGCTCCTAAAGCAGGACTATTAGGTGAGATATATGTTGTTGAACCTACATCTCCAATAAAATTACTTCCACCACCAAAAACGCCAATTTCGTAAATTTGAGATTGGCTTGTTTGTGAAAATAAAACACTAAATAAAACTATGGTTAAATACCTCATAAAATTTTAAAAGTTTGCAAATATAATAAATATGATTTGCCTATGGTAATTTGTGGCAAATAGTATTACAGATAAACAGTATTTATAAGGTTTTATTGTTTAATTGCGCTTATCTTCTCCCCAAAGTAGTTTTTTTCGAAGTGTATCAATAAAGCTTTCACTTAACAATTCGACCATTCTAATTTTAAATGGAGCTTTTTTTATAGTTACAATTGTATCATTGCTTAATGTCGCAATTCTTGAATCTAAAGAAATTAGATATTGGTCTTCTCTACCATCAACTTTTAATTGTATTTCTGTATTGTCTGGAATAACTAAAGGCCTTGCGCTTAAATTATGTGGCGCAATAGGTGTTAGAACAAGACTATCTGCATCTGGTGAAATTACTGGGCCACCACAACTTAAAGAATACCCTGTTGAACCAGTTGGTGTAGATATAATGAGGCCATCTGCCCAATATGATGTAAGATATTCAGCATTTAAATGCGTTTCAACCTTAATCATAGAAGTAGTATTTTTTCTGCTTACTGCTATTTCATTTAGGGCAAAATCAGTTTCAATTATAGTTTTGTTTTTTGGGCTTGTTTCAATACTAAGTAATGTACGTTCAGAAATTTTATATCGCTTTTCTAATATCTCATTAATTGCTTCAGTGATATCATCTGTTTGTATAGTTGCTAAAAACCCTAAACGACCAGTATTAATACCAACTATTGGAATTGCTAAATCTCTAACAAAAGTCACAGCTCTTAATATTGTACCATCACCTCCAATACTAATTAATAAATCATAAGAATTATCTAATTCAGTAAATGTTTTAAAGTCCCCTAAATTTTTATGTTTAACCATTTTAGAAAAATCTTTTTCTAAAGAGACTTCTAATTTTTTTTCAATAAAAATATCTAAAAGAGTATCTATACTCGATTGAGTGTTTGAGTGATAAAATTGACCGTAAATAGCTATTTTCATGTAATTATATATCTAGATATTTTCTTAAGTATTCAGAGCGTTCTTTAAGACTCTCGATATAAGTATCCTCTTCATGACCTGAAACTATATTGTAGTTGTATCTTCTAAAAGTTTGAATAACATCATTCAATCCAGAATTACCTATTTTTAAAGTAATTTGTACAACATCACTTTCCATTTTAGATACAAATGCACCTAATATTTTTGCATCATTAGATTCAACAATTTGGCTAATTTCACTAAAAGAATAATCTTGTATTCCTTTCTCTACTATTAACACACCACCTGGTTCGCCAAAAAAAGGAGTTTCATTGAAAAGACTAATTATATCGTTAAGTTCATAATAACCTAAATAAGTATTCTTTTCACTTAAAACAGGCATGATGTTGCACGAATTTTGTGCAAAAGTTTCAAGCACATCTAACCAAGTAGTATAAGATCTAACGTAAAAACCTTCAATAGCGTAGTTACAATCTTTTATTGAAATATTACCCTCAAAACAATGTGCATCTGTTTCTGAAATGCAACCTAAATAAACGCCTTCATTTTCTATAGGAATATGAGAATAGGTAAGTTCATTAAACATCATTTTTAAATCACTTATTTTATCATTAATGTTAAGTGGTTTTATATCGTTTATTATATATTGTTGAAGTGGCATATTGGTTTTATATCTAATGCAAAATAATTAAAAATAACTACAAAAAGCGTTATCTACTTTGTATTTTTGTTTGCTCAAAGTTAATGTATATGACAAAATTAAGTGTAAATATTAATAAGATAGCAACCTTACGTAATTCTAGAGGAGGTGATGTGCCTAATTTGGTGCAATTTGCAAAGGATGTTCAGAATTTTGGTGCTCAAGGTGTTACTATTCATCCAAGACCAGACGAAAGACATA
Organism: Aquaticitalea lipolytica; assembly: GCF_014641635.1. Classification (GTDB taxonomy): domain Bacteria; phylum Bacteroidota; class Bacteroidia; order Flavobacteriales; family Flavobacteriaceae; genus Aquaticitalea; species Aquaticitalea lipolytica. The sequence goes on from NZ_BMIC01000010.1 coordinate 15,727, forward strand.
TTAGATACAAAGATGTTTACGATTTAAAGCCTGTTGTTTATACTGAATATAATATAGAAGGCAATCCAATAAAACAGTTTATAGATATGGTTTTAGAAGTAAAACCAACTCAGGTTACTTTAGTGCCAGATGCTGAAGATGCTATAACATCAAATGCTGGTTGGGATACAATTAAGCATAAAGATTTTTTAAAAGACGTTATTAAAGAATTTAAACAGAACGGAATTAGAACATCTATTTTTGTTGATCCAGATTTAAAACAAATAGAAGGAGCCAAAGCAACAGGTACAGACAGAATAGAGTTGTATACAGAGGCTTTTGCACACCATTATAATCTTGGTAATGAAATGGCTATAAAACCCTATACTGAGTGTGCTATTTTGGCAAGTTCATTAGGATTAGGTATTAACGCAGGCCATGATTTATCGTTAGATAATATTAAGTTTTTTAAAGATAATATTCCAGATCTTTTAGAAGTATCAATTGGTCATGCACTTATTTCAGAAAGCTTATATCTTGGCATAGAGAATGTTATTAATATGTATCTGCACAGATTAAAATAATGGAGTTATACTCAAACATATTAGGACAAGGTAAACCATTTATATTTCTTCATGGTTTTTTAGGAATGAGTGATAATTGGAAAACACTTGGCACTAAATTTAGTGAAGAAGGATACGAAGTCCATTTGCTAGATCAACGTAATCATGGTAGAAGTTTTCATAGTGACGACTTTAATTATGAGGTAATGGTTGAAGATTTAAAACACTACTGTGATTCTCATAATTTAACTGATGTTATTTTGTTGGGACATTCCATGGGAGGAAAAGTAGCTATGTTATTTGCAGTTGAATATCCAGAGCTAGTTTCAAAATTAATAATTGCCGATATTTCTCCACGTTTTTATCCTATACATCACGATACTATTTTAAGTGGTTTGTCTGCTTTAGATTTTGATATTATAAAAAGCAGAGGAGAAGCAGATGATATTTTTAAAACTTATGTTTCCGATTTTGGTACCAGACAATTTTTACTTAAAAATTTATATTGGGAAGAAAAAGGAAAGCTTGCATTGCGTTTAAATTTAGATGCTTTAAAAGAAAACGTAAGTGAAGTTGGCGAAGCATTGCCAATGCATTCTAAATTTGATAAAGATACTTTGTTTTTACGAGGTGATAAATCAGAATACATTTCAACCTCAGACGAGCCTTTAATTAAATCTCATTTTCCAAAAGCTAAAATTGTAACAATTGCTAATGCAGGTCATTGGTTACATGCCGAAAATCCAACAGATTTTTATGACGAAGTAGTTAATTTTTTAGGATAGTAAAATATGCTTTATTATATTTATAATTCACCAAAATAAAATTTAATGAATTTAATCATCAGACTTTTATTAACAGCAGTTGCTGTAATAGTTCTATCAAAAATATTACCAGGTGTTCAGGTTGTCGATTTTACTTCTGCAATAATTATTGCTGTTGTATTGGCAATACTTAATGCGGTTTTAAAACCAATTTTAGTAATATTAACATTTCCAATTACAGTGGTTACTTTAGGGTTGTTTTTATTAGCAATTAACGCAGGTATCATTATGTTGGCAGATTATTTATTAGATGGTTTTGCAGTAAGTGGTTTTTGGATTGCTTTACTATTTAGCTTACTATTATCATTAATGCAATCTGTACTTTATTCACTTTTAGATAAAGATATAAAACAGTCTTAAACACAAAACGTTAAAACTTTGTTGGGATGTAAAAAATATGTACTTTTGCATCCCAATTTTTATTTTTAAATAATGAATATTACAAGAGAAAACATTGATGCATTAAATGCTGTTGTTAAAGTAGATATAGTTAAGGAAGACTATAGCGATAAAGTAGAAAAAATCTTAACAGATTACCGTAAATCAGCAAACATTCCTGGATTTAGAAAAGGACATGTACCAATGACAATGGTTAAAAAACAGTATGGTAAAGCTGTATTAGTTGATGAAGTAAACAAACTTCTTCAAGATGCTTTAAACAAATACTTAACTGAAGAAAAATTAGATGTTTTAGGAAATCCTTTACCAAAAGCACAAGATAATTTAGATTGGGATTCAGATTCTTTCTCTTTTGAATTTGAATTAGGATTAGCTCCAGAATTTGATGTAGAGCTAAAAACTAAAAAAGCCATAACGCAATATAATATTGTTGCTGATGATAAAATGATTAACAATCAAGTTGAGCATATCAGAAAACAATACGGAAAATTACTATCTCAAGATACTGTAACTAAAGATGCTGAGATTACAGGAGTTTTTACAAACGAAGAAAAAGAAATCAACAACAAAGCAACATTTACTTTAGACAAGTTTAAAGGGAAAGCAACAGAAAAACAATTTGTTGGTGCTAAAGTTGGAGACGTTGTGACGCTTAAAACAAAAGGTTTGTTCGAAGATGTCCACGATTTAATGCATTTCTTAAAAGTGTCTCATGACGATGCTCATGGTTTAGATATTGAGGTTAATTTTACAATAAATGAAATTAACACTAGAGAATTAGCAGATTTAGACCAAGATTTATTCGACAAATTATTCGGGAAAGGAATTGTGACTTCTGTAACTGAGTTAAAAGCTAAAATTAAAGAAGATTCAGAAAAGCAATTCGGTCAGCAAGGAGATCAAAAATTACTAAATGACATTACTGAGTATTTAGTTGAAAACACAAAATTTGATTTACCAGCTTCATTCTTACAACGTTGGTTACAAACAGCAGGCGAAGAGCAAATTGATGCAGACCAAGCAAAAGAAGAATACGAAAAGTCTGAAAAAAGTATGCGTTACCAATTAATTGAAGGAAAATTAATTGAAACACATAACCTTCAAGTAACTTTTGATGATTTAAAAGATTTTGCAAAGCAAATGATTAAAGTTCAAATGGCTCAATTTGGTCAAATGAATCCTTCAGATAAAGAATTAGATGATATAGCAGCTCGTATTTTATCTAACAAAGACGAAATAAAACGTTTGTCAGAACAATTAATGAGTCAGAAATTATTAGAACTTTACAAAAAAGAAGCTAATCTTAAAGTTAAAGAGATTACTTATGATGATTTTGTAAAAGAATTTTACAGTTAATTGTTACAAATTAAATCCTTATATTTAGAGCGTAAAACTGTTAGGTTTTACGCTTTTTTTTAACATTAAATAGACACAAAAATTACTAATGGATTACGGAAAAGAATTTGAAAAATTTGCAATAAAAGATCAAGGTATAAGCAGTACATATTATAACAAAATAGTAAGTAGCATGTATCCTGTTGGCTTAACGCCAAATATTATAGAAGAGCGTCAAATGAATATAGCTATTTTTGATGTTTTCTCACGTTTAATGATGGATCGTATCATTTTTATGGGTACAGCTATTAATGATCAGGTAGCAAATATTATACAAGCACAATTATTGTTTTTAGAAAGTACAGATGCTTCAAAAGACATTCAAATATATATTAACTCACCAGGAGGAAGTGTTTATGCTGGACTCGGAATTTACGATACAATGCAGCTTATTAAGCCAGACGTAGCAACAATTTGTACAGGTATGGCAGCTTCAATGGGAGCAGTATTATTGTGTGCTGGTGAAAAAGGAAAACGTAGCGGATTAACACATTCACGCGTTATGATTCATCAGCCGCTAGGTGGAGCTCAAGGACAAGCTAGTGATATAGAAATTACAGCTAGAGAAATTTTGACTTTAAAAGAAGAATTATATAAAATAATTAGTAAACATTCTGGTCAAGATTACGACAAAGTATATAACGATAGTGATAGAGATTATTGGATGAAAGCTGATAAAGCTTTAGAGTATGGTATGATTGATGAAGTATTATCAAGTAATAAAAAATAAGTAATTCTCATTTACGTGAGAAACTTATAAAACTTTTAAATTATGGCAAAGGAAGAATTAGAATGTTCATTTTGTGGTAGGAAAAAGCCAGAAACCAATTTATTAATTGCAGGACTCGATGCGCATATTTGCGACAGATGTATCGAGCAAGCACATGGTATTGTTTTAGAAGAATCTAAACAAAGTGGTAACTCAGAATTATCGTCTGAGTTAATGCTTAAAAAACCACAGCAAATAAAAGGATTTCTTGATGAATATATTATTGGTCAAGAATACACTAAAAAAGTAATGTCTGTTGCGGTATATAATCATTACAAAAGGTTATTACAACCTGCAACAAATGATGATATTGAAATACAAAAAAGTAATATTATAATGGTTGGTCAAACAGGTACAGGTAAAACCTTAATGGCAAAAACCATTGCAAAAATGCTTAATGTGCCTCTAGCAATTGTTGATGCTACTGTATTAACTGAAGCTGGTTATGTTGGTGAAGATGTTGAAAGTATTTTAACACGTTTATTACAAGCAGCAGATTACAACTTAGAAAAAGCTGAAAAAGGTATTGTGTTTATTGATGAGATTGATAAAATTGCACGTAAGAGTGATAATCCATCAATAACAAGAGATGTGTCTGGTGAAGGCGTACAACAAGCATTATTAAAATTACTAGAAGGTACAGTTGTTAATGTGCCACCAAAAGGAGGACGTAAGCATCCAGACCAAAAATTTATCGAAGTTAATACTGAGCATATTTTATTTATTGCTGGTGGAGCTTTTGATGGTATAGAGCGTGTAATTTCTAAAAGATTAAACATGGCTGCTATTGGATATAAAGCTTCGCATGATGATGAAATGGTTGATGTAAATAATATGCTGCAATATATTATACCTAAAGATTTAAAAGATTTTGGGCTTATTCCAGAAATTATAGGAAGACTACCAGTACTTACTTATATGGATCCGTTAGATGCGAAAACATTAAGAGCCATATTAACTGAGCCTAAAAATGCCATTATAAAGCAATACAAAAAGTTGTTTGAAATGGATAACATTGAGTTTACTATAACTGATGGTGCTTTAGACTTTATTGTAGAAAAAGCTATTGAGTATAAATTAGGAGCTAGAGGTTTGCGTTCTTTATGTGAAGAAATATTAACAGATGCAATGTTCGATTTACCAAGTAGTAAAGAGAAAAAACTAAATGTTACTAAAATTTATGCTGAAGATAAGCTTAATAAAACAACTTTAAAAAAGCTAAAAGCTGTTTCATAAATAAGTTACAAACGATATAAAAAATAGAAACCACTCTTTTGGAGTGGTTTTTTATTTTGGATAAGTAATTAATATTGCAAAACAATGCTTTTATACTGATTGCTCTATTTTAAATTTTTAAGTAATAATGATTTTTTTCTTTCTTTATTACTATGTAAATATAGAATCATATTTGTAAGATAAAAACTATATTTTCCATTTTTAGATAAAGCACAAATTATATTCGTTAACGGTTTTAAGTTTGCGATTTTTTCCGTTTAAAAGAATATTTTAATTATTTAGAGTAAGTAGTTCGTCTATATACTTACGAGTATTTGATAGTCTAGGTATTTTATGTTGTCCTCCTAATTTGTTGTGAAGTTTTAACCAATCATAAAATAACTGTTGGCGTGCAATATTAATTTTTGGCTTATTAAGTGTTATGTTATTATAACGTTTGGCTTCGTAATCTGAGTTTAACGATTTTAAAGCATTGTCTAATAATTCATTAAATAAATTAATATCTGTTGGAGGTTTTTTAAATTCAATTAACCATTCATGAGCACCTTTTTCTTTCCCTTCCATAAAAATTGGTGCAACAGTATAATCAACAATATCAGCTTTAGTTTTTTTACATACTTTTTTAAGAGCATCTTCAGCATTTTCAATAATCAACTCCTCACCAAATACATTAATATGATGTTTTGTTCTGCCAGAAACTTTAATTCTATAAGGATTAGTTGATGTAAATCTAATTGTGTCACCAATTTTATATCTCCATAAACCAGCATTTGTAGTAATTACAACAGCGTAATTCACATCTTTTCTAACTTCGCTAAGAGGTATTATTTTTTGGTCTTCAGTTCCATAAGTATCCATTGGGATAAACTCATAAAATATTCCATAATCCAACATTAGTAATAACTCGCTAGAATTGTTTTGATCTTGTATAGCAAAAAAGCCTTCAGAGGCATTATAAATTTCATAATATCTAAAGTCCTTTTTTGGTAGAATAGTTTTATACTGTTCAGCATAAGGCATAAAACTTACACCTCCATGAAAATAAACTTCTAAGTTTGGCCAAACATCAAAAAGGCTATCTTTTCCAGTAGTTTCTAAAACATTATTAAGTAGAACCAGCATCCATGAAGGCACACCAGCAAGACTAGTAACATTTTCATTAATGGTTTCATCAACTATAGCTTGCATTTTATATTCCCAATCGCTCATTAATGAAACCTTATTGCTTGGAGTGCTACTAAACTCAGCCCAAAAAGGCATATTATCAATTAAAATAGCAGACAAATCACCAAATACAGTTCCGTTTTCTGTGTACAACTCTTTACTTCCACCTAATCGTAAACTTTTACCAGTAAAAAGTTGAGAGTTTTCATTATTGTTAAGATACATGCAAAGTAAATCTTTACTTGCTGCATAATGACAGTCTTCTAACGATTCATAACTAACAGGAATAAATTTGCTTTTTGCACTTGTTGTACCACTAGATTTAGCAAACCATTTAATAGGAGTAGGCCAAAAAATATTGTTTTCACCCTTTCTAGAACGTTCAATTCTTTCCTGATTATCTTCATAAGTTAAAATTGGTAAACGCTCTGCAAATGTTTTATAATCTTTTATGGAGGCAAAATCATATTGTTTCCCAATTTCGGTATCTTTTGCCATAGCAATTAATTGAAAAAGTAACTCATTTTGAACATCATGCGGATATTTTAAAAACAACTCAATTTGATGAAATCGTTTTTTTAAGAACCACGTAGCAATTGAATTGACTATGGGAATTGGCATATTTGCATTATCTTTAGAAAATAAAAATAATACTTTTTTTGATGACTTACCAAGGTGTTTTAACAAAAATGGAAACTGAATTTTCACAACCAATTCAGTACTATTTAGTGTTTGAAAATGATTTTCTGAGTATGAACCAATTGTTGGACAAAACTATAACCATCCAATTTGTTAAGTATCAATGTTTAAACTGTAGTTTAGATAAACCTATTTACCGACAAGGATTTTGCAAAAGCTGTTTTTTTGATATTCCTCAAGCTGCAGATTGGATTATGAGACCAGAATTGAGTACAGCTCATTTAGACCAAGAAGACAGAGATTTAGAATACGAAAAAAAAGTACAGTTACAGCCACATGTTGTGTATTTAGCAAATTCTAGTAGTGTAAAAGTAGGTGTTACTCGTAAAAGTCAAATTCCAACACGTTGGATAGATCAAGGTGCTCATGAAGCTATTGAGATTGTTGAGGTGCCTAATAGGTATTTAGCAGGAATAACAGAAGTGGCTTTAAAAGATTATGTTAGTGATAAAACTAATTGGAGAACTATGCTTAAAAATGAAGTTGTTGATGAGAATTTGGTTGAATGGAGAGAAAAATTAAAACAATATATTCCAAAAGAAGCATTAGATTATTTTATACAAAACAATACAGAAACTAATTTAGAATTTCCTGTATTACAATATCCAGTAAAACCTAAGAGTTTAAATTTAGACAAAACACCAACTTATAAAGGTGTTTTGAAAGGTATAAAAGGTCAATATTTAATATTTGAAGACCAAACAGTCTTTAATATTAGAGGCAGCGAAGGCTATGTTGTAGGTATTGATATAGAATAAAAAAAGCGCAATATAAATTGCGCTTTTTTTATTCTAATAGAAGATTTTAAACTTCTTCTTGATCTCTTAAATTTTGAATGTATTCTGCTTTTTGAATTTCACGTCTTCTTTTAACAGATGGTTTAGTGAAAAATTGATTTTCTCTCAAGTTTTGCATCACCTTTACATTTCTGTGCTTACGTTTGTAACGTTTTAATGCACGTTCAATATTCTCACCTTCTTTAATTTCGATTCTTAACATTTCTTGCTTATAATAATTATGGGTGTATTTAAGTCTATCCTAAATACGTTTTTAGTATTTTACTTTTTGAGGTATGACGTAAACGTCTAATACCTTTTTCTTTTATTTGTCTTACACGCTCTCTTGAGAGGTCGAAAGTGTCTCCAATTTCGTCCAAACTCATTGGCATTTCACCACCTAAACCGTAATACAATTTAATAACATTACTCTCTTTATCAGATAGCGTTTCTAACGCTCTACCAATTTCTAATTGTAATGAATCATACATTAACTGATTATCTGGCTTTGGTGACTCTGTCGATTTTACAACATCGTATAAGCTATAATCTTCTCCTTCTTTTAACGGAGCATCCATTGATAAATGCCTTCCAGAATTTTTCATCGATTGCTTTACTTCGCTAACTGTCATGTCTAGCTCGTTAGCAATTTCTTCGGCACTTGGCGGACGTTGATGCGACTGCTCTAAAAATGAAAAAGCTTTATTGATTTTATTTATTGAACCAATTTTGTTCAAAGGTAGTCTAACTATTCGAGATTGTTCAGCTAAAGCTTGCAAAATTGCTTGGCGTATCCACCAAACAGCATAAGATATAAATTTAAAACCTCGAGTCTCATCAAAACGCTTTGCTGCTTTTACCAATCCAGCGTTACCTTCGTTGATTAAATCTGGTAATGATAACCCTTGGTTTTGATATTGTTTAGATACAGAAACAACAAAACGTAAGTTAGCAGTTGTAAGCTTATCTAAAGCAACCTGATCGCCTTCTCTAATACGCTGAGCTAACTCTACTTCCTCATCTGCTGTGATAAGAGGGAGTTTACTTATATCTTGTAGGTATTTATCAAGTGATTTAGATTCTCTGTTGGTAACTTGCTTCGTTATTTTTAATTGCCTCATATATTGCTTTTTTCTTTTAAGTTAATCTTAATAACTACATAATAACTAATTAATTGGGAAAAGCAAATAATCTTACACTTCTTTACAAAAAATCATTCAAAAAGACCAAAAAGCGGCTATCTTGAATGATTTTATTATTTTGAAACAGTGTTTGTTAAATAACAATTGCTAGTTTACACTATCTTTTTTCTTTTTCTTTCCACTTAAAATTCCTCCTAGTACATTTTTTACACCTTCTTTTACTTTGTCTTTTCCAGGAGTTGTTTTAATTGAGTCGTTTTTCACTTTTGTGGTATCTGTTGACGTTGTTCCGCCAGAAGTATTTGTATTATTACCTCCAGTAAGTCCACTTAGTAAATCTTTAATTTTATCTTTTCCTTGCCCAATAAGTTTTTGCTTTTCAATTTCAATAAGCTGTTTCGTTAAATTAGTAACTCCACTTGTTAAATCTGTTGACACTTTTGGACTAGTATAAGAACCAGAAATATTAGCTGTTACAGGAATTGTAATTTTATTAACCTCATTATCATTAATTTTTCCGATAAGTCTATTTACCTCACTGCCTAAATACTTTGCAGGTACATTAAATACTGCATCATAGGTTAAAGATTTATCAAAACTATGCGAACCAGAAACTGTAATGCCAATATCCTTATAAGCTAAATTAAAAGGCTTAACTGTAACTTTTCCGTTATTAAATTCTAAATGTGCTTTTAAATCTTTTAGGTCTAGTTTGTTAAATTCAACAAAATTTAAAGCGCCTTGTAATTTATTTAGCACTTCACCTTCTTTTGGTTCAATTTTAGTGGTAAGCAATTCAGCAAAAGCGTTACCAGAGATGGTGTTTAAAACAGGGGAAAATTCTTTATCTAAAACTCCAGACAAATTTATTTTTGTGTTTAATTTTCCTTGAAGTGCTTTTGCAATTGGAGCTATGCTTTGAAACATATCTAATCCGTTAAACGATTTAGCAATATCAAAACTATCTGCCGATAAGCTTAAATTAAAAGATGGCGTATCTGTTTTTGTGGTTACATTACCAGAAACAGCTAAAGCTCCTTCAAATAATTTTGAAGTTAAGTCTTTTAAAGTTGCTTGTTGGTCTTTTATAATAAGTGTTCCTTTTACATCTTTTAAATCTAAATTATCATATAAAACAGTACCAACATTAGCATTAATTGTACAATCTAAAAAAGCAGGAATTTTTAAAGATTCTGAACTACTTGTAGTTTTATTTTCAGCAGCAGTTTTATCTTTCGGAACCATAAAATCACTTAAAGCGAACGTGTTAGAATTAACATTAAAATTACCTTTAAGTGTTTGATCGCTTAATAAAAAGCCTAGCAAATTTTGAATAGTTCCATTAGCATTTAAGTCACTTTTTCCAGTTTTTGCACTAAATGTATTTAAAGATACAGTTGCAGGATTAAACGTCATATCTGCTTTAGAAATATGTATTGGATTGATAATATCTTCCGATGAAAAGATAAAATCGGTAACATTCATTGAACCTGAACTTTTAATGCGCTCAAAAGCATTTGTCTCAATAGCTTTCATATCAAAAGCAGTATTTATTTTTGCTTTTAAAATTCCGCTTAGTTGATTTTTTAATTCTACAGGATAAGCTTTGGTGATATTTGCTAAGTTTAAAACGCCATCTATATCAGCATTTACTAGCATATTGCCTGTAATGTTTTTTAATGTTGCCGACGATTTAAAAACGTCATTATCTATTTTAAAATTTAAAGTGTTTATGGCAACGTAAGTATCTTCAACTTTCCCTGTTTCGTTTTTAATTTCTGTGTCAATAATTATGTTTTCAACACGTTTTGGTAAGTCAGGATATTTAAAAGATGCATTGTCCGATTTTATGCTGATATCTAAAGTTGGTATAGTTTCATCAGAATACAAACCTTTTATAATTCCGCTAACTTTAAAATCGCCAGTTGTATTAACATTTTCAATATTTTTTGAATATGCTTCAGGAATTACAGCTAGAAAATCTTTAAAAGAAGAGCCTGGATTCTCAAAACTAATATCGATATCCTGACCATTTTCTAAAAGCTGAACATAGCCTTTAAACTCTATTGGTAATTGATTTATAAGTGCTTTATTATCTTTAAATGTGTATTTGCTGTTGTCTAAATCCATATCAATCAAAGCATCTAAAGTCACATGATTGTTGTTTAAATATTTAGTGCTATCCATTGTAAAACTCACATTAGCTTCACTTTTAGTATCTAGTTCAGATATGTCGCTTGTTATTTTTGCTGTTCCTGTATGGTTTAATTCAGAAATGTGAACAATCATTTTAGATTCTTCATCAATATAAGTTAAGGCACTTTTATTAATGCTGTATTGGTCAATATCAAACGCAAAACTTGATGATTCACTAGCATTTGGTCGTTCTTTAACAATATCGTAATTAACTATACCAACAGAATTGGTTTTTAGAGTTAATAAAGCTTCATTTAAAGTAATAGTATTCACTACTATAGCGCCTTCGTCAGCACTTTTAAATAATTCTTTTACAGACATTGAAAATGATAAACTCTTAGCAGTTGCTAATGTCTCATCTTTAAAAGGTTCGTAATTAGTAATAACCAAGTCGCTTACTTCTACATATGCTTGCGGAAAGCTCTTAAGCAAACTTAAACTCACATCGCTAAACTCTACTTTAGCATTTAAATTTTCGTTGATAAATGTTTTTACCATGCCTTTAATTTGCGATTGAAACACAAATGGGACTGCTATTAATAATAAAACAATTATTAGTAAAGAAATACCTGTGATTTTTAAAAATTTCTTTAGAGTGAATTTTCGTTTTTTTGTAGTATTCATACAGATGGTAAAATTTTAGTTAAGTACTATATATACGCAAAGTTGACAGTAATAGTTGATGAAACGTTAAAGTTTAATAAAACTTTAGCAGTTTTAAATAAGTTCAATTTCTTCATTTACTTTAAGATTAAATCGCTTTCTAAATAAATATACGCCTAGATATAAAAATGGAGTATCTATTATTGCGATTAACACTTTAAAAAGAAATCCAGCAACAAGAAGTCCGTAAAACCTATCCCAAGCAATGATATTAAAACTGCATAAAAGCAATAAAATGGTTAGTGTATCAACAAATTGCGATGTGAATGTTGAGAAATTATTACGCAACCATAGGTGTTTTCCTTTTGTTAATCGTTTCCAAAAGTGATAAATCTGTATGTCCACAAATTGAGCAAATAAATAGGCTAACATACTCGCAAAAACTGCAATCGCAGTATTGCCAAATACTGTCGAAAACATTGAGTCACCAACTGGAGACCAAGATGTTGCAGGAGCATAATTAGATAGTAATATAATGCCTAACGAAAACAAAGACGCAAAAATTCCAGTTACAACAACTTGGTTGGCTCTTTTTTTGCCATAAATTTCACTTATAAGGTCTGTAATTAAAAACGTTATTGGATAAGGCAAAATACCTACAGAAATCTCAAAAAGCTTTGCGCCAAATATTTCAACGTCTAAAGGATACCAATAAAAAAATTTCTGAAAAATAAGATTAGATACTACTAAAGAGGTGATAAACAAAGCAGCCAATAGCAAGTAAATTTTTTGTGCAGCAAGTTTGTCTTTTAATGTCATAATTGTGAATAAATACTTACTGTAAATATAAGATAAAGTGATTTTGTTTTCTTTATTTTGGCATTAATTATGGACCAACCTCATAAAGTTTACATATCACTTGGTAGTAATAAAGGCGACAGATTAAAACATCTGCAAGATGCTGTCGATTTAATTTTTGCCAGAATTGGCAAAGTTAATATCATTTCAAAAGTGTATAACACACCTGCTTTAGGTTTTGAAGGTGACGATTTTTTAAACACTTGCATTTTTATAGAAACCAATTTTTCTTCAGAGCAATTAATTGATGAGTTGCTAACTATTGAGACTATTCTTGGTAGAACTAGAGAGAATACAAAAGGGTATCAATCTAGAATTATAGATTTAGATGTGTTGTTTTTTGATGATGAAATTATCAATTCTAAATCACTAAAAGTGCCACATCCTAAAATGCAAGAACGCAAGTTTGTATTGCAGCCATTGTATGATATTGCTCCAAAACACATTCACCCAAAACTAAATGTAAGTATTGCCGAATTATTAGAAAATTGCAATGATGATAGCCAAGTTGAGCCATTTCATATTTGGCTTAAAAATCCAACCAAGCAGTTTCATTTTTCTAATTATAATTACATCGCTATTGAAGGAAATATAGGAGCAGGAAAAACGAGTTTGGCTAATAAAATTGCACACGATTTTAATGCGAAACTTATTCTAGAACGTTTTGCCGACAACCCTTTTTTGCCAAAGTTTTACGAAGAGCCACAACGCTATGCCTTTACTTTAGAAATGTCTTTTCTTGCCGATCGTTACCAGCAAATTAGTGACGATTTATCGCAGCTAGATTTGTTTAAAGATTTTATGGTGAGCGATTATGATATTTATAAATCGTTGATTTTCTCAAAAATTACGTTGCCAGAAGATGAGTTTAAACTCTACAGAAAGCTGTTTTATTTAATGTATAAAGACATTGCAAAACCAGAGTTATATGTGTATTTGTACCAAAATACAGAGCGACTACAAGAAAACATTAAAAAACGTGGTAGAGATTACGAGCAAAATATAGATAACGATTATCTCGAAAAAATTAACTCTGGATATTTAGAGTTTTTAAAAAACCAAACAGAACTTAACGTAAAAATTATTGATATTTCTGATAGAGATTTTGTTGAAAACAGAGCCGATTATTTATGGGTATTGAGGGAGATATCAAATTAATCCTTAATATAGACAATTATGACTATAGTTATAGTGTTTTAAAAAAAAACAGGAGTTTTATTATAAATCAACTAATTAAATAGTTGTTAAATCTTGAATTTTCATAGTTTATATTTATTAGTTTATATAAATAAGTGATGTAAAAGTATAAAATTTGTTTACATATGCAACATAAATTTTTCTTAATTTGGTATAGGAAACTTTTTTATCCTTTTTTTTAATGTAACAAAAATAACTAAACAAAAATCATTCCTGTTTTTTTGATTCTTCAAATATTTTTTTAATTTCTAAACCTTTGAGAGCTGAATCTTTAAGTGCTTCGCTGTACAATCCTTTATCTATTTCAAAAGCTTTAGTCAAATTCTCAACTGCTTTATCTTTAAGCTTTGTAATGTATTCATTTTCAGGAGTTTCTTCAAATTCGAGGAATTCTCTATTATAATTACATGCAAGATTATAATATGCAGGTGCAAATTTTTGCTCTTTAGAAATAAATTCTTTTAACATTTTATTTGAGTTATCGAAATCCTTTAAATATTTACTTCTTATGAAACAAGCATTTAATAAACTATATTTATCATCTTTATTTTTCAAATATACTGTTTCATAAGCTTTAGCTGAAGAATCATATTCTTCCATAGCGAAGAGAAATTTCCCCAATCTTTTCGTTAATAAAGGCTCTAAAGTTTCAACACCATTTTTTGAAACAAATTTTAGAATCTCCTCTTTATCTTCTTTATTAATTTTTGAAAAATCAGAACTCAGCACATTGTTAATATTTAATGGATTAGGATTCATTATATCGTCACTTAAAATAGAGTCAATATTTTTGTCGTTCTTCACTAATTCTTCAAAAATCGTTGTGACAGATAAAATATAAAATACAATGAAACCCAGAATAAAAAAAATACCTATCAAGCAACAAATTATAAATACTTGTGAAAGATTATTTGATAGATAAAGGGATAAATTTGTTACGAAGGATTTTAAGAAAACAAAAATGTCCTTTAATTCAATTAACGTAACACCAACAATTATTTTAGTTAACCAACTTGTTATTTCTTTCAATGATGAATTTCTTTGATATTTGTTTTGGAATTGGACATTATCATGGGCCGGAAAACCAAAAAGAAACCCAAGAAAGCTTCCAGTAAAAAAGCTAAACAATTGTAAAAGAATTAACGTTGTGCTAACTCTAGTAAACTCACTAAAATTCTTTGTATTCAATGAATATACAATTATCATTATTGATGAGAATAAGAGAATTATACAAGCATAATTAAGATATTTATTGTTGCATATCGATATAAGATTTTTCATAAAAGACTTTTTTAACAGACACCGTAAAGTATTGGTTAATATGTATATATAATACTAAATGTAGTGTATTTAGGGATAAGTTCAAATTAATTTTCTTTCATCTTCGCAAACACATCCCAAACTACAACACCACAACTCACAGATATATTAAGCGAATGCTTGGTGCCAAACTGTGGGATTTCTAAAATAATATCACTAGCACTAACAACGTTTTGAGCAACACCTTTTACTTCATTACCAAAAACTAAAGCATAAGTTTTATTGGCTTCTGGTTTAAAGTCGTTAAGCATGGTTGCATTTTCGGCTTGCTCAATAGAAGCCACAATAACATTATCAGATTTTAGTTGTTCAATTAAATCTATTGTGTTTTCAACATATTCCCAAGCCACAGTATCTGTACTTCCTAAAGCAGTTTTATGAATATCTTTATGAGGAGGCGTTGCAGTGATACCACACAGATAAATTTTTTCAACCAAAAAAGCATCACTCGTTCTAAACACAGAGCCTATATTGTTAAGGCTTCGTATATTATCTAAAACAATAATTAATGGTGTTTTTTTAGTGTTTTTAAACTCATCAACACTCAACCTATCTAATTCGCTATTTTTTAGTTTTCGCATGTTAAAATCTATTAGTAATTGTAGATAACTTATGTGTTTGTTGTTTTAAAAAACATCAAATTATAAGTACTTTAGCAATCTTAATTTCACTTGTTTTCGATATAATTTGCAAAAGCAAATCACTCAAACAGACATGAAATAATAAAAAATGTCAATTCGAGTATTTTGAATATCATTCAAAATGTATCGAGAATCAATAGATGTAGCAAAAATACTATTTAAAATATACAAAACCATTGGCTAAAAAAGTAAAAAAGGAAACTCCACTAATGAAACAATACAATGCTATTAAAGCAAAGTATCCTGATGCTTTATTGTTATTTAGAGTTGGAGATTTTTATGAAACCTTTGGTGAAGATGCTGTTAAAGCTTCTAAAATTTTAGATATTATTTTAACAAAACGTGGTGCTGGTAGTGAAACCGAAACCGAACTGGCTGGTTTTCCACATCATTCATTAAATACGTATCTGCCAAAGCTAGTTAAAGCTGGTTGTCGTGTTGCTATTTGCGACCAATTGGAAGACCCAAAACAAACCAAAACGATTGTAAAACGTGGTGTTACTGAGCTTGTAACTCCTGGAGTAGCGTTAAACGATGATATTTTACATTCTAAAACTAACAATTTTTTAGCAGCTGTATGTTTTGGTAAAAACCTAATTGGTGTTTCTTTTTTAGATGTGTCAACAGGCGAGTTTTTAATCTCACAAGGCAATGCAGAGTATGTAGATAAATTACTTCAAAATTTCAGACCAAGTGAGGTTTTAATTTCTAAACCAAAACGTTTAGAGTTTAATAACACCTTCGGAAACGATTTTCATACATTTTATATGGAGGATTGGGTGTTTCAAGATGATTATGCTAATGAAACATTGCTGAAACATTTTAATACAAAATCGTTAAAAGGCTTCGGAATTGATGATTTATATGAAGGCATTGTAGCTTCAGGAGCAGCTTTACATTACTTAAGCGAAACACAGCATCATAAATTAAAACATATTACTGCAATTCAGCGTATCACTAAAAACGATCACGTTTGGATGGATAGATTCACAATAAAAAACCTTGAACTTTACCAATCATACAACCAGAATGCTGTAACCTTAATTGATGTTATTGATAAAACCATTTCTCCAATGGGAGGACGTTTACTTAAACGATGGTTGGCATTGCCTCTTATTGATGCGGAAAAAATAAACAAGCGTCACGAAGTGGTTCAGTATTTTATGGATGACGCTATCGTTTTGAAGAAAATTCAGAATCACATCAAGCAAATTGGTGATATTGAACGGTTAATTTCAAAAGTTGCAACCGTAAAAATTAGTCCGAGAGAAGTGGTGCAATTAAAAAATGCATTAGAAACCATTGTGCCAATAAAAGCATTAACACAACAAACCAATAATAAAGCATTACAGCAAATAGGCGAATCTTTAGAGTTATGTGAAGACTTGCGTCAGCGTATTAAAGCGACATTAAATGAAGAGGCTCCAGTAAATATTTTAAAAGGAAATACAATTTCTTCCGATTTTTCTGAAGAACTAAAAGAGCTTCGAGCATTATCGACTTCTGGAAAAGATTATCTAGATAATATGTTGCAGCGCGAAAGTGAGCGTACAGGAATTACATCACTTAAAATAGCATCTAACAATGTGTTTGGGTATTATATTGAGGTACGTCATTCTCATAAAGATAAAGTTCCAGCTGAATGGATTCGTAAACAAACTTTAGTGAATGCCGAGCGTTATATTACTGAAGAATTAAAAGAATACGAAACTAAAATATTAGGTGCCGAAGAACGTATTTTAGCTATAGAGCAGCAATTATTTGCCGAGTTGGTAAGTTGGATAAGTCAGTTTATAAAACCTGTTCAGAAAAATTCAGCATTGATTGCCCAATTAGATTGCTTAAGTGGTTTTGCACAATTAGCAAGCGAAAACAATTATACACGACCAGAAATAAACGAAACCTTTGCTTTAGATATAAAAAAAGGTAGGCATCCAGTAATTGAAAAGCAGTTACCACATGGCGAACCTTACATTGCTAACGATGTGTATTTAGATAGAGACAAGCAACAAATAATCATGATTACTGGACCAAATATGTCTGGTAAATCGGCTATTTTACGTCAAACAGCATTGATTGTGTTGCTGGCTCAAATGGGAAGTTTTGTGCCTGCTGAAGCAGCAAAGGTTGGATTAACAGATAAGATTTTTACTAGAGTAGGTGCAAGTGATAATATCTCAATGGGAGAATCTACGTTTATGGTTGAGATGAATGAAACGGCTTCTATTTTAAATAATATTTCAGAGCGTAGTTTGGTATTGTTAGATGAAATAGGTCGTGGTACAAGTACTTATGATGGAATCTCTATTGCTTGGGCTATTAGTGAGTATTTACATGAGCATCCAAGTAAAGCAAAAACTTTATTTGCAACCCATTATCATGAGTTAAATGAAATGACTGAAACATTTTCACGTATTAAAAACTTCAATGTTTCTGTAAAAGAATTAAAAGACAATGTGCTTTTTTTACGTAAACTGGTTGAAGGCGGAAGCGAGCATAGTTTCGGAATTCATGTTGCTAAAATGGCTGGAATGCCACAGCAAGTCATCCATCGTGCTGAAAAAATATTAAAACAATTAGAAAAATCTCATTCTAGTGAAGAACTTACTGATAAGGTAAAATCGCTAGATAATGAGATGCAATTGAGCTTTTTTAATTTAGATGATCCTCTTTTAGAGCAGATTAAGGAAGAAATTGTAAACATAGATATCGATACATTAACACCAGTTGAGGCCTTAATGAAACTGAATGAAATTAAGCGTATGTTGCTGAAAAAGAAGCGTGCTTAAAAAAAATAAGTTTTTTTCTAAAAAAGGCTTTGGTTTTCTAAGAAATGTATTAAATTTGCCCTCGCAATTACAACAAACGTTCATTACAAATTGCTATAACGCGAAAGTAGCTCAGGGGTAGAGCATCACCTTGCCAAGGTGAGGGTCGCGGGTTCAAATCCCGTCTTTCGCTCTATACACTGATAACAATATACCAAGATGCTCAAGTGGTGGAATTGGTAGACACGCCGGACTTAAAATCCTGTGTCCATTAGGACGTGCGGGTTCAAGTCCCGCCTTGAGTACTAACTGGGACAAATCATCTTTTTTTGATTTGTCCCTTTTTTTATTTCTCTTCAATCCTTTATTAACACTAGCAATCTTAAGAAGTATCGGATTGATATCTTCGGTTCGAACCTCATGATTTTCAAATTGAAACTTTTCAGGAAAGATTGAAC
>NZ_BMIC01000011.1 GCF_014641635.1 Aquaticitalea lipolytica
ATTTTTTTTAGTCTTAAGTTTATTAATGTCATTTAAAATTTATTGCTTAATGAAAGTATGAATATACTATCTTATAAATTAAAATAAGTAAGGTTTTGCCTTATAAAAAGTAAGGTTAAACCTTACTTGGTGTTTGTCAAAGTAATTTAATTAAACAAACCCCTTCTCTTTGGCAATTTGAATTAATACATTGTCATCTTTAGAGCCAGTATTTAATGCATTTTTTAAATGACGCTTTCGTCTTTCTATTCCAGCAATTGAAAGTGGCAAAACATCAGGTAGATCTTTTGTTTTAGTGCCAATAGATAGATGATATAGCAGCTGTCTGTCAAGACTATCAATTGTAAAGTCATTAGACATTTGTTTTCTTAATAACTTAATAATAGATCGACTATAATATGGAGGGTCAATTAGCACAATTTTAATAGCCTCAACAATTTCATCAAAACCAAAATCGGTTTTAATTAAAAAGCCTTCAGGATTAATTGTTTTAATAATGTTATTTAAAAGGAAGTTATCATTATAGCTTGTTAATACAATAATTTTAACATCATCATGCTCTTCTCTTATTTTTAACCCTAAATCTTCTCCTCCTAATATTTTACCATCATCAGATGGTGGAATTCTAATGTCTAAAAAAATCAAATCAAACTGGTAATCAGTTGATTTATAATTCAATTTTTCTAATGCCTCTTGGCAGGTGTTTGCGGATTCAACTCTAAAACAAAAGTCCTTATTTAAGGAATTTAGACGCTCTAATGCGATTTTATAAATATCAATAATAGCAGGATGGTCATCGATAATTAATACGTTAAAAATGTTATGCATACTTTCATATAAATGAGTTAGGGAGAATCAAAACATTTTGTAATTGTAACAATAATAAAAAATATTAACGAATAAATTTTATTTCAAGTAGTAATATTTTTTAACATTTAAGAATTACGTGAGCTTTAATTATAAATTGAGGGCTTAACCTTACTTATTGTAAGGTAAAACCTTACCTTTTTTTAAATTAAAATCAGTTAATTGCTGTAATTTTTTTAACTAAACCTTTCAAACATAATGAGTAAACTTTCCATCCCAATTTCAATAATAGCAGTTATTATAAGTATTAGTTCTTTTTTCTTTTTAAAATCTTCTTCAAGCCAAGTTTATGTTGATGTTAACAAGCTTTTGGAAGGCTATGACCGAACCAAAGTAGTTAGAGCTGAGTTCGAAGCAAAAGCCAAAACGATGAATGCCAATGTGGACAGCTTAGTAACCAATTGGCAAAAAGAACTGCAACTGTATGAAAAAGAGCGTTCTTCACTAACAGCAAAAGAATTGGAACTGAAACAAGAATTGCTAGGTAACAAGCAACAACAAATCAATAACTACCAACAAGCCATTCAAAAGCAAATCCAAGAAGAGGATCAAAAATCCACACAAACCGTTATCAATGACATCAACGACTATGTTAAAGAATATGGAAAGACTAAAGGCTACAAAATTATTTTTGGAGCCAGTGGTGGTGGCAATATCATGTTTGCCGATGAAGCAAGTGATTTAACACAAGAAGTTTTGGAAGGATTAAATGCTGAGTTTAATGGTAAAAAGTAAACCATATAACATTCTCTATTTAACCTTTATAGTATTTCTTTTGGTTAATTGTAGTAATAATGCATTTACCGATGAAGAAGCACTTTTGGAGTATTTAAAAGATGAAGAGAATGGGTATGTGCAACGGAAATCTGTCAATGGAATAGATTTTGAGTTGATGTACCGACCGACCGATTTATTGGTAAAGCAAGAATTGGGCGATAGTATTATATCAGATAGAGTTAAGGTATTAAGGGATAAATATTCAAAATACCTCTATTTTAATTTGAGTATGAGTAAAAATAATAAAGAATTGCTCAGCACGACTCCTAAAAACAGAGCCGAGTTTGGACAAATGGTTAATCAGTTGGTGTTTGGCATGAACGAAAAAGTGCACTTATATACCCAATCAAATGACACGATTCAAATGATAGATTATGTATATCCTCGTTTATATGGAATGGGCAAATCCAGTAGTTTAATGTTTGTTTTTCAACGAGACGAGAAAAAATTAAAAGAGGAATATTTGAATTTCAACATACAAGACTTTGGCCTCCTAACAGGTGAGGTCAATTTTAAAGTATCGTCACAAAAAGTTAATAAAGAACCATATATACAATTTAAAAATTAATCCATGTACAAACCTAAGTTTTCGCACAGAGTTATCGCTGTGTTTTTGACACTGAATTTTATGGTGTCAATTGTTCCTGTTAATCAACTGCTTGCTAGCAATAATGGGCCAAATGCTCCTGAGGCTTCTGGCTTTGAGCCAGTAGGGGCTACTGATATGGTGAACTTATCAAGCGGTGATATGTCATATGTCTTACCATTATTAGAAATAGATGGGTTTCCAGTAACCTTGAATTATCATGCAGGTATACCTATGGACATGGAAGCTTCATGGGTAGGGTTAGGATGGAATATCAATACTGGAGCCATAGCAAGAGGAGTTGTTGCTAATCCTGATGATTGGGGCTATGGGAGAAGGCTAAATTTAACTTATCTATATGGAGAGATAGATTCTTATTCTGTAAATGTTGGGGTAGGTTTTGCCAAGGCAGCAGAAGTAGGTGTAGGATTATCATGGGGCTCTAACAAATCTATATCTGGTTCTGTTTCGGCTTCTGTTGGACCACTATCTGCAAGTATAGATACAAATGGAAATTATAGTTTTGGTGTAAGCGCCTCCGCTGCAATGAAAAGTTTTGGTTTGGGAGACGCTTTTGATAAAATTGAAAGTGGTCCAAATGAAGGAAGTTTTTTTGGTGGATCTCTATCATTAAGCGGAAACACTAAAAAAGGTGGGATTTCTGGTAATATAGGTCTTGGTGGTTCAGCTTATGGATTATCAGCCGGAATGGGTATTTCTATTTCTAGTAATGGATTAGGTTCTTCATTTTCTGTAGGTGCTAATAATCAAAGTTCTGGTACTGAAACTCGAAGTGGTGGAGCTGGAATAAGTATGAATAGTTTTTCTGCTGGTGATTATAGCTATAATACGAAAGGGTTTTATATTCCTTTACAAATCGGAATTTTTAGTTTTGGCTTTGGTCATCAAAAGACTGAAATTACCCTTGCAAATGGATATAATAAATACGGATATGGAATATTATATCATAATTTGACCACAGGAAGTTCAGTTGACAAATTATACAATACCGAACTTGGCAATGATATACTGCCATTAACTTTTGATACATCGACAGACGATTATCAAAGAAGAAATGTTTTTGGTGATGTTTATGAGCAATCACTTCCTCAACCTGAAGTTGAGTTTATTGGAGATTATAGAGAGCAAATAGAAAAGCTTAACTTTACTTTTGGAGGTTATGATTCTTACGATATAAATGCGTCTGGAATTGGAGGAACTTTAAAACCTATTTTAGGTGAAACTTCTGTTTTAATAGGAGAAGGTTATGATGGTAGATCTGTGAGAACTTATCGTGATAAAACAAAGGTTTTCTATCACAACTCAAAAGGGGGATTGAAACCCACGAAATCTATGAGTCAATCTGATACCAGCCCTAATAAATTGAATTTTAGTTTTGACGGTCAAATAACAGAAAATGCAGTTATTTCTGGAGCTTCAATATCAAATTATACAGGAAGTACTATTGATATTTCAAACTTTATCAACTCTGGATCAGATTTACCAAGTAGACCAAAGTCTGGGTCTTATGTAGAAACTTATACAAATGCTCAAATTGATGCAGGTGCCAATATTATGATACCAGCTAGTTTGAAAACATCTAGTGGATTTTTAACAAGAAATAGTCAAGGTTATCAAATGGAAGGTATTGGAGGCTATAAAGTTACAACTCCTGATGGTAAAACATATCATTTTGCACAGCCCGTTTACAACTATGAGCAGATACAACACAGTTTTTTAAATTTTGAAGGAGCTACAAGTGAAAGTAAATATAACTCTAGTACAAAACGAGAAGCAACTCCCTATGCAACACATTGGTTGTTGACCGCTATTACAGGCCCAGATTATATTGATATAAATGGAAATAATTTTGCAGATGAAGATGATTATGGATATTGGTTGCGTTTAGACCATGGACAGTGGTCAAACGCATATACATGGAGAAGTCCTTATGATACTAGAGATTACACAAATGATGGAACTATAGTTAATCAAGCACGGAGGCATTATTCTACTTTTATGGACAAGCAAGTTGAAAAATCCGATCCAGGTTATTTTGTTCAAGGCAGAAAGGATTTATACTACTTAGATAAGATAGTTTCGAGAAATCAATCTGCAATTTTTGTAAAGGATTTACGTCATGACGCCTATGGTTCTTCTGCTGATTATTCATTTAATTTTACACCCAATAAACAATTTACTGATAAAATTCAAGGAGGTGTAGTTCAACATCGTGAAGCAGCTATTTATGATAAAGAGTATCAATTAAAATTAGATAAAATCATTATAGTTAATAAACCCGAGAGTGAAATAACAATCAATAAAACTACTGGTAATGGTTCACTCGGGACAGTAAATCAATATGTTTCTCCAGATAATAGATATTATTCGGGGGGGTTCTTTTGGAATGGCTTGCTGCCGCAAAATCGTGTCCATAAACTTCATTTAAGCGACAACATCATTGATGTAAATGATGTGTCCAGTTTTGATTACAGTCAAGCAAATAAGGTTATCAAGTTTGAACATTCTTATGATTTAGCAAAGAAAACTCCTAGCTCTGGTTACACAAGTTCAAGTCCTTACCCTAATAATGGTACTGTTAATGAAAAATATGGAAGGCTTACATTGGAAAGTGTGAAAATCTATGGCAGAGGCACTATTTCAAATGCAAATGAAAATCAACTATTTGATTATATGCCGCCTTACATATTTGACTATTATGGAAGAGATGAAGTACACGAAGAAAATTACTTACAAGAGCTACCACCTGGTACTCCAAGCACATTTTATGATCAAATTTTTTCGCAAATGTTTCCAGGAATGTCTCCGCCTCAACAGTACGAATTTATTCGCGCTAATAAAGATAACTGGGGCTTTAGAGAAAATGCAATAGAAGCTTGGAGCTTAAGCGAAATTACCACACCTCAAGGATCTACAATAGAAGTTGATTATGAAGAGGATGATTTTTATATCGAGGCTTTTGGAAGAAGATATTGGGAAAATGATCTTAAATTTTTCATTGAGCGAAATCCCAATAATAATAACATTCTAATAAGTATCAAAAACCATCATTTAGTCAATGAAGGTTTTAAAACTAACTTTGAAGACTATTTTGAAGTAGGTGAGAAAGTTTTCATTGATCTTTATATTTGTAGAACTAGACACGCACATAACAACAGTTCGGATAGAGGTCGAATTAATATTAATTCTGAAACGTATAATAATTTAATAGAATATCCTACAATTTTAAGTGTAGATGAAGACCTACTTGTAATTGAGTTAAATAATATCCCAGTTTCAGCAGATGTGATTGGAGGTAACGACTCAAATAGAGTTTTTAATCTTTGGTTTGCAAAAATGAGCGGCACTAGCAATGGAGGAACTCATATTTACGAAGGTACAGAAAGAAACTGTCCGTCAGACGTGCCTGCCGGAGGAGATCGACACAAAATGGCTTACAAATTATTATCAAATAAAGTAGCTCCTGGAACAAGTGGCGGTGGACTTAGGGTTAAAGATATAACTGTAAAAGACAATAATGGGGGAAAGTATATAACTCGTTACGATTATACAAATCCTTACACTGGAAAGACTTCAGGAATTACTTCTTTTAATCCTATCAGAGGAGAAGTTTTTGTACCTTATCAAAATGAACTCCCTGGACCTGGCGTTATGTATGAGTGGGTGACTATGAAAGCAATTGAAGTAAACAGCTCTAATAATGAAAGGGAAATAGCAAGTTCACGATATCATTATTACACATTACAGCCTGTATTTGACATTTTCAATCCAAATATTGAGATGAAGGATATTGACGGGGATGATATTTTTAAAACTACTGTTAACGAACTATCTATGAGTTTTTCAAATATGACCGCAAAGGATATGAAAATAGAAAAGAACCTGACAAAAATTGGTCAGCTTATATCTATAGAAGATTTCAATGAGTTTGGCCATTTAATGAGTAAGACTACAAATTCATATGTTCCTAGGGCAGGTGAACTTAGTGAGACGTATGCTTCAATGAAAACAGTTTTCGATTTTAATGAGGATGATGACGGAAATGAAGTAGAATCTTCTTATGTCTTAAACCAACATTATCTCGGATTATCAACTAAGTCTGAAAAAGTTAGTATGATTAAGTCCATTGAGAGTGTTAACTCAAGCGGAAAATCAACTATTACGTACTCTGAACCAGACGAATTCTTGGGGACTTATACAGTTTCTGAAAAAACCTTATCTGATGGAACTATAGTAAAAGAGAAAAAAATTCCAGCCTATAAGAAATATTCAAGTATGGGGTCTAAATTACTAAATCCTAACAATAAAAATATGCTTACACAAGAAGCAATGAATATCACTTCTCTTGGAGCAACTAGTAATCAAACATTAAACGCCAGTATCACCACTTGGAACAATGATTGGTCGTATCGAGATAATATAGGCAATCAGAGTAATTCAAGTAATGAATTTCCTGTCTGGCGAAAGCATAAAACTTTCATTTGGAAAGATAAAGTTAATGCAACAACTGGAACTTATAATACTAACTTAAGCGAAACCAACAGTTATTTTAATTGGGGTATAGGACAACCTACTAATTCTAACTGGCAAAATGTATCTGAAGTTACAAGGTATACACATTGGTCTTCACCTATTGAATCAAAAGATATTAATAATAATTATGTGTCTTCAAAAATGGCAGATGAATTCACAAAAGTAATTGCTAGCGGAAATGCTAGATATACAGAAATGTATTACTCAGGTGCAGAACATATTGCTTCTGGGAATTACTTTGAAGGTGAAGTTAAAGGAGCCAATTACCAAACAAATGAAGTTTCCCATACGGGTTCCTATTCTGTTAAAAATAATACTGCAAATGATAAAGTATTTGAAGTTTCTGGTCAAGTTAGTTCAAGTCTTAATGATTTAAGTAAGGATTTTAGACCAGGTAAATACAAAGTGTCATTTTGGACACATCAACAATCAGGCACTGATACTGGCACAAAGTTAAATTTCAATGGGATAGTAGTTTCTGAAGTTGAGACAGTAAGTGCAGGTTGTTGGAAAATGTTCAATTATTATGTTGAATTAACCCCAAATACATCATTCAATTTATATGCGACTAATACTAATGGAGGTGGATATTATTTTGATGATTTTAGGATGCACCCAGTTTATTCAAGTATGAATAGTTTTGTATATGATAAAGATACAAAAGAGTTATTGTATATTTTAGATGCTAATAATATGTCAACATCATATAGATATGACGCAGCAGGGAGATTAAAAACAACTTATAAAGAAGTTGAGAACACTAGTTCATTTAATGGAGGTTTTAAAATTGTAAGCCAGTATAAATATCATTATAAAAATAATAATGATACATCTATTAACTACAATGAAGATATTAATAACTGTATTAATCAAATATACAAACCTTTGGCTTTAAAAGAATTATCTAGAAATTGTATTCCTGAATTTAATACCTATGATATAAACTACACTATGCATGTTTATGATGGGTCTGGGAATTATAAGTATGAATGGAAATGGTTGATAAATGCCGAAACAGGGCAATATTCTAATTGGATTGTGGGTAATCAAAATCAATTTATTCCTTATGCAACAAAATACTGCGCTTCTGATTCTTTTCAAAAAACATGGTCTGTAAAAGCACGAGTAACTGACTTGGGTACTGGAGAAGTCATTTCTACAGATGATGGATACGATATTGAAGAATGCTTAAACTATATTAATAATCCTAAAGTCCTTTTAGGTGTTGAAGCTTCAAAATGCCATGGTGAATGTGGCAGTTCTAAATATCAATTTCATTTACATCCTTTAGATGCTAATCTGTCCTTACCACAAACAACAGGTTATATAGATAACAATACAGGAATTTTAACATCTATTGACTTATCTCAAAGTAATGGGTTATTTTGTCCAACTATTAAATATGTTGAAACTAATGAATGTTCAAGTGGGTATATACAATTTGTAAGTATAACTCCTACTTATTTAGGTTCTACAGGATTTACATATGAGTTTTATTTAGATTGTGTTTCAAATACAGAGCTAAATTTTAATCCTCAATTAAAAAATGGAGTCGCAAACGACCCTCAATATGCAAGACCTGGAATTCTGATTAAGAAAAATGGAGATGGTAAAATTATTTCAATTACTGACACCACCAAAAATTAGTTATTATGTGTTTAACTTACAGATATGGTTTAAGTTTTTTACGGATATTTTTTATAATCGGACCAGTATTGTTTGCTCAAGAATTACCTCCTTCTCCATCGGATTTGGATAAGAACTGGGTTAGCAGTGTTAGTTATGATTTTTCTGGTCAGACCATAGGCAAGAGTGTTGGATATTTCAATGATTTAGGCAAGAGCACCCAGAGCCAGAGTTGGGACATATTGACTGGCAAGGTATGGGCAAGCCAAACGCTTTACGATTACCATGGGCGCCCAGCCTTCAATAGTTTAAGCGCTCCAAAAGGATTATCGTTTGGATACAAGAATGATTTTATTCTTAATCAGTCTAATGGGATTTACACCACTACTAATTTTGAGAGCAATCCAGACACTCCACAATTTGTCTTGGGTACAACACCTAATACATTGGGGCACTTCTATAGTGTCAATTATCAAGATCCTAATTATCCAAATCAAGATGTTACCTCCTATCCGTTTAGCAGAACGGTTTATAGTACCCTCAATCCAGGTTCCGTAAAAAAAGTATTGGGAGGCAATAAAATTAATGGGCAATGGATGCAGAGCTATAATTTTAGTATGCCTGCGGCCCAAGAGCTTTCTACAGTAAAAGCCTTTGGGATAGCGTCTTATAACGATAACCGGATTACAAAAACTATAAGTAGAGATGTTCATGGTGTCGAAACAGTTGTATTTATTGATAGTGAGGGTAATACCTTGGCAGTGGCACGTAGTGGTAATGAAGACAATGCTTCGCTGGAGACTTACTTGATGACCTCTAAAATAAAGGAACAGGGTTTTGTGGATATTCATATCCCTGTAGGATGCTCGGGACTGACCATCACTAACAACCCAACAGGTCAGGCATTAAAAATCTATGACCTTGTTACAGAGACACAAGTATATACATCTGTTTCAGTACTGCCTTCAGGATTTTATCGTTTAGTGGTCAATGACCTAAA
Source organism: Aquaticitalea lipolytica (assembly GCF_014641635.1). Classification (GTDB taxonomy): domain Bacteria; phylum Bacteroidota; class Bacteroidia; order Flavobacteriales; family Flavobacteriaceae; genus Aquaticitalea; species Aquaticitalea lipolytica. The sequence continues at coordinate 9,411 of NZ_BMIC01000011.1, forward strand.
CAGTTATGAGTACAACCCAAGCAATCCTGTTACACTGACCTATAACATCAACTATTATGACTACAGCCTCAACAAATATGATAGAGCAGGCAGGTTATTGAGCTCTTCTCAACCCATAGGAACAGAGGTAAAGAGCACTTTTAAGTATAACAGTTTGGGACAATTGTTGCAGACAACAAGCCCAGATGAAGGCGAAGCACGATTTGTTTATAGAACCGATGGGCAGATACGCTTTTCAAGAAACGTTAAACAAAAAGCAGCTAAAGAGTTCTCATACACTAATTATGATGAGATGGGGCGACCTGTAGAGAGTGGTGTGTATTATGGACAGGACTTAAATCCTGATACCTATACCAATTTTACCAATACAGATTATTATCAATGGTTCAGTGATACGGTTCTCAATCTTACTGACAGTCCCGATGGGCTAAACGATACCTATAGCAAAGAGCAACATTTTACATTGTACGATGTTCCCGACCTAGGTCTTGATTATCTATTGAGTAAATGCAATATTCCTTCAAAAGGATATAAGCAAACGTTTTTATATGGTAATGTCTCAAGAACCAAAACAGAAAACCCTCAAACCAATACAACATGGTACAGTTATGATGTCTATGGACGTGTAAAATGGCTCGTGCAAAAACCAGATGGGCAGTGTTTCAACACCATTGATTACACATATGACCCAATCACAGGGCAAGTCATAAAAGTAGACTATCAAAGACATGTTCCTTCAGAACGGTTCATACATCAGTACAAATACAATACAGCTGGGCAACTTGTAGAGGTTAATACTTCTACTGACGACATTCACTTTACCAATAATGCCAAGTATTATTATACCGAAACTGGTGCATTGAGACGTACTGAACTCGCTGAAGACCTCCAAGGAATAGATTATGTTTATAATATAAATGGTCAATTGAAAGCCATCAATTCACCACATGTCATAGGGTTTACAGATCCAGGCAACGATAGTCCCTCTACCACAGGGTTTAAAGAAGATGTGTTCGGGATGATTATCGATTATCATATAGACGACTACAATCGTAAAGAAAGTAGCTTAAGTTACGGATTGACAAGCACCTCCCCAAACAATCAGTTCAATGGCAATATAGGAAGTATTCGGTGGAACAATGCCATCCCATCGGCTCCAACGGCAGACACCTATAATTATTCATACAACAAAAACAATTGGTTGTCAGGAGCAGTTTATGGTACTTCAAATGCAGAAGAAATTGTCATCACAGATATTAATACAGGGCAGCCTTATAACACAGGGAAGTACAAACCAGAGTTTACCCAAGACGCTAATCAAGATTATGAAGTATCCAACATCACTTATGATGAGAACGGAAATATTGTCACCTTAAAGCGCAATGGGGTTACTGATACCAATGGCAACAATGCTATGGATGAATTTACCTATCATTATAAAGAGGATAAGAACCAGCTTACTGCTGTTGAAGATACTAATGACAATAGTAATCCTATACGTTTCAATGATTTAAAAAATCAATACTTAGGCCCAGCAGTGGATAATTATATCTACAACAGCATAGGCCAATTAGAGGTTAGCTTACAGGACGAGATGGCCTATGAGTACAACGCATCTGGATTGGTAACAAAAATCAATGGCTTTGCCTCGACCAGCACTAATGATTGGACTTCGCTTTATGAAAATGATTTTTCATTGGCCACAGATAATGATGTAAATAATTGGGACTATGAAGCTCCTAATGGATCATCGGAGATTCCATTGATACGTATTAATTATATTAATTCAGGCATAGTTCCCGTAGGAGGAGAAGGTATTGAGTGCACCGTGGTCAATACTAGGTATACATCCTGCGTCTCATTATCGATGGATGCTGCCTTGGTACGAGGTCATTATAGAACAGTGCCCAATGCACTGCATAAACTAGATATGGATGTCATTGTACAGCACTCACAGACACTGGGAGGCCAAGTTATTCCGGCCGGAGCAATTATCAGAGTCAAAGATGCTAATGGCAATGTACTAGCAAGTCAGGTCTATAACTCTCCAAATCCGAGCCTATCTCCAGATCCGGATATGGTATGTGGCCCTAACCCACCGCCGAGATGTAATGATACAGATTGCGATAATTTTTTTGATGAGCATGCCAGTTTTCAATTCACTCCAACTACCGACACCATTGTCGTAGAAGTTGAAAGGGATGGACAATGGGGTAATATTTATCTAGACAATATTCACTTGCAGGTTGCTACAGAAACAAAATTGGCTTTCTTTTATAATGACAGAGGCCATCGTATTAGAAAAGAATCTTATTTAAGTACCAATGCCGAAGTAACCTATTATGTGCGTGATGTATCAGGTAGCGTGATGGCTATTTATACAAAATCAGGTCAAGGCCAAGTAGAACAAAAAGAAATACCAGTATATGGCGCAAGTCGATTGGGCGTATACTATACCGATGAAAAGGAAGGAGGCTATGTATACCAGATAACAGACCATCTTGGTAATGTAAGAGCAGTGGTTTTGAAAGATGGTAATAATGCACTATCTTTAACTAACAGAACAGATTACTATCCCTTCGGGATGCCAATGCCTAACAAAAATATCGAAGGAGATTATAGATATGGCTATCAAGGTGAATTTGCTGAAAAAGAACCTGAATTGGGTGGTGGTATAAATTCTTTTGAAGCAAGATTGTGGGATAGTAGGATTGGGAGGTGGTTAACCGTTGACCTAGCTGGTGAGTTCTTTAGTCCTTATTTAGGAATGGGTAACAATCCTATAAGTGTCGTTGACCCTGATGGGCGTTGTACAGTTTGCCCTGATGACGCTAAACAAGGAGACACTTTTAACCATCCAGAATTTGGAGAAATGCAATATGATGAATTTTTAGGATGGAATATTAGTGGTGCTTCAATGTTAGATACTGTTATTATTGGAGGAGATAGTTCAGGAGGGTTTAACCCTATAATGTTTCAACCAATACCTATTGGACCAACAGGAGGATTTACAACATTAGCAGAAATAAAATCTTTTTTTACTGCTAATAGTGGTTCTACTATGTACGGTAATGGAAGTGATAATCAAATGTCAAGAAAAGGAAGTGGAGAGATATATGGTACTTGGGATTTTAATGAAATGGTTATACCTGGTAGCCCAGGGCCAAGTATAACGAGATGGAGTCATACTCCCAATTTTAATAAAGCCGTAGACTTATTGGAAAATTTCAGTGACGGAATGAGTGCAGGAGAACATATAGATTATGTCGCTATACAGCCATTGCTTGCACCAAGTGATAAAAACACTATAATTACGAGGACTATTATAGTAAAGCAATATTTTCACGATATTCCAACACGAACCACAGATTCAATAGATGAATCGCGAACTTTCACAGGTCAAGAAAAAAGAGTGAATTTTCAAATCGACTCAACAAAAAAATCACATAAGAGTCAATATAGGAACAGAAATTATTTTGATAATTAACAATGATAAAAACACTATATAAATATACATTAATCGCAATTTTTTTATTTGCCTGCAAAAACGAAAAGGTTGTTAAAGAATATTATTCTAATGGTAACTTGAAATTCACAGTTCAAGTTGATGAAAAAGGAGTCCAAAATGGTTTATACGAACAGTATTATGATTCTGGTGAATTACTTAAAAAACTAACATACAAAGAAGGCAAAATTGTTGATACCGTTTTAATTTATTACAAGAATGGTAAAGTTAAAGAGAAAGGAAAATTATACAATGACAGTTTAAAAATTGGTTGGTGGAATTATTATTCTTCCAATGGCAACTTAATAAATAAGAATGAATATCTAATATTAGGAGATAGCATATATAAAAACCAAACAATAAAGTTCCAGCCTGATGGGACAATTGACGAGCAAGAAAGTTCGTATTTTACATTGGAAATCCCTGACACATTATTATTGGGAAAAAACGTAGGAAAATTATATTACAGTTCTAATTTCATAAATGCTTCAGACAAAATTTTGGATGTAATAATTGAAAATGAGTACTTAAATTCTGAAATTAAGTTAGATACTTTTGGCGAACGGCCAAACGAAACACGCTTTGGTGTATTTGCAAATAAAATAGGATACAAAACAATTAAAGGCTCAACTTTAGAAACGTTGTTTTATAAAAATAGAATAACCGTAGACTCTTTTAATCTTACAATCAAGACCCATAAAAAATATTTTGAAAAGAAGCTTTATGTTAAGGACACTATTGATTAGTTGTAATAGAAATAATTAGGTGTTTTCGGTCATGGGGCAGAATGGCGCTTTTGAAAAGAAGTAAAGTTATGATACTGATTATTAATAGTATAAATAAAAAGATATGATTTACAAAAAAAAGACAGTTACCTTAATTACACTTTTATTTCTTGCTTTTTATGTTAAAGCTCAAAAAGTAGTTTTAGATTCTACCTTCACAATAGAAATTTCAGAGATTAAATTTAAAAAAACTGCTGGTACTTTTTTAGGCGGTGTTATTTTAGATAAAGGAGATAAATTTATAATAATAGATGGGGTAATATCATCAAATGTTGATAAAAAAATCAAACTTCCTTTATATAAAATGATTTTAAAAACTAACTCCGAAGAATATATGGCTAAACCCGATCCAGCTTTCACACCTTATGATGATACAGCTAGGTTTATTAAAGTAAAGAAAAAAATAAAAACAACTTTTTATATAGTTGTTAAAGATAGTTTCGTTTCTGGCGATTTGTTTTTTGATAATGCCCTTATTGGCAACCTTACAGTTTTTGAAGATACCAAAAGAGGAGAATTAACTTTAAAGTAATTTTTTATTAAAACAAAATAATATGCAAAAAGTAATTGACCACTTTTATATTTGTATAGTTTTTTTAGGGTCTATAAATATGTTTGCTCAAGAATTACCTCCTTCTCCATCGGATTTGGATAAGAACTGGGTTAGCAGTGTTAGTTATGATTTTTCTGGTCAGACCATAGGCAAGAGTGTTGGATATTTCAATGATTTAGGCAAGAGCACCCAGAGCCAGAGTTGGGACATATTGACTGGCAAGGTATGGGCAAGCCAAACGCTTTACGATTACCATGGGCGCCCAGCCTTCAATAGTTTAAGCGCTCCAAAAGGATTATCGTTTGGATACAAGAATGATTTTATTCTTAATCAGTCTAATGGGATTTACACCACTACTAATTTTGAGAGCAATCCAGACACTCCACAATTTGTCTTGGGTACAACACCTAATACATTGGGGCACTTCTATAGTGTCAATTATCAAGATCCTAATTATCCAAATCAAGATGTTACCTCCTATCCGTTTAGCAGAACGGTTTATAGTACCCTCAATCCAGGTTCCGTAAAAAAAGTATTGGGAGGCAATAAAATTAATGGGCAATGGATGCAGAGCTATAATTTTAGTATGCCTGCGGCCCAAGAGCTTTCTACAGTAAAAGCCTTTGGGATAGCGTCTTATAACGATAACCGGATTACAAAAACTATAAGTAGAGATGTTCATGGTGTCGAAACAGTTGTATTTATTGATAGTGAGGGTAATACCTTGGCAGTGGCACGTAGTGGTAATGAAGACAATGCTTCGCTGGAGACTTACTTGATGACCTCTAAAATAAAGGAACAGGGTTTTGTGGATATTCATATCCCTGTAGGATGCTCGGGACTGACCATCACTAACAACCCAACAGGTCAGGCATTAAAAATCTATGACCTTGTTACAGAGACACAAGTATATACATCTGTTTCAGTACTGCCTTCAGGATTTTATCGTTTAGTGGTCAATGACCTAAACAGTTATGAGTACAACCCAAGCAATCCTGTTACACTGACCTATAACATCAACTATTATGACTACAGCCTCAACAAATATGATAGAGCAGGCAGGTTATTGAGCTCTTCTCAACCCATAGGAACAGAGGTAAAGAGCACTTTTAAGTATAACAGTTTGGGACAATTGTTGCAGACAACAAGCCCAGATGAAGGCGAAGCACGATTTGTTTATAGAACCGATGGGCAGATACGCTTTTCAAGAAACGTTAAACAAAAAGCAGCTAAAGAGTTCTCATACACTAATTATGATGAGATGGGGCGACCTGTAGAGAGTGGTGTGTATTATGGACAGGACTTAAATCCTGATACCTATACCAATTTTACCAATACAGATTATTATCAATGGTTCAGTGATACGGTTCTCAATCTTACTGACAGTCCCGATGGGCTAAACGATACCTATAGCAAAGAGCAACATTTTACATTGTACGATGTTCCCGACCTAGGTCTTGATTATCTATTGAGTAAATGCAATATTCCTTCAAAAGGATATAAGCAAACGTTTTTATATGGTAATGTCTCAAGAACCAAAACAGAAAACCCTCAAACCAATACAACATGGTACAGTTATGATGTCTATGGACGTGTAAAATGGCTCGTGCAAAAACCAGATGGGCAGTGTTTCAACACCATTGATTACACATATGACCCAATCACAGGGCAAGTCATAAAAGTAGACTATCAAAGACATGTTCCTTCAGAACGGTTCATACATCAGTACAAATACAATACAGCTGGGCAACTTGTAGAGGTTAATACTTCTACTGACGACATTCACTTTACCAATAATGCCAAGTATTATTATACCGAAACTGGTGCATTGAGACGTACTGAACTCGCTGAAGACCTCCAAGGAATAGATTATGTTTATAATATAAATGGTCAATTGAAAGCCATCAATTCACCACATGTCATAGGGTTTACAGATCCAGGCAACGATAGTCCCTCTACCACAGGGTTTAAAGAAGATGTGTTCGGGATGATTATCGATTATCATATAGACGACTACAATCGTAAAGAAAGTAGCTTAAGTTACGGATTGACAAGCACCTCCCCAAACAATCAGTTCAATGGCAATATAGGAAGTATTCGGTGGAACAATGCCATCCCATCGGCTCCAACGGCAGACACCTATAATTATTCATACAACAAAAACAATTGGTTGTCAGGAGCAGTTTATGGTACTTCAAATGCAGAAGAAATTGTCATCACAGATATTAATACAGGGCAGCCTTATAACACAGGGAAGTACAAACCAGAGTTTACCCAAGACGCTAATCAAGATTATGAAGTATCCAACATCACTTATGATGAGAACGGAAATATTGTCACCTTAAAGCGCAATGGGGTTACTGATACCAATGGCAACAATGCTATGGATGAATTTACCTATCATTATAAAGAGGATAAGAACCAGCTTACTGCTGTTGAAGATACTAATGACAATAGTAATCCTATACGTTTCAATGATTTAAAAAATCAATACTTAGGCCCAGCAGTGGATAATTATATCTACAACAGCATAGGCCAATTAGAGGTTAGCTTACAGGACGAGATGGCCTATGAGTACAACGCATCTGGATTGGTAACAAAAATCAATGGCTTTGCCTCGACCAGCACTAATGATTGGACTTCGCTTTATGAAAATGATTTTTCATTGGCCACAGATAATGATGTAAATAATTGGGACTATGAAGCTCCTAATGGATCATCGGAGATTCCATTGATACGTATTAATTATATTAATTCAGGCATAGTTCCCGTAGGAGGAGAAGGTATTGAGTGCACCGTGGTCAATACTAGGTATACATCCTGCGTCTCATTATCGATGGATGCTGCCTTGGTACGAGGTCATTATAGAACAGTGCCCAATGCACTGCATAAACTAGATATGGATGTCATTGTACAGCACTCACAGACACTGGGAGGCCAAGTTATTCCGGCCGGAGCAATTATCAGAGTCAAAGATGCTAATGGCAATGTACTAGCAAGTCAGGTCTATAACTCTCCAAATCCGAGCCTATCTCCAGATCCGGATATGGTATGTGGCCCTAACCCACCGCCGAGATGTAATGATACAGATTGCGATAATTTTTTTGATGAGCATGCCAGTTTTCAATTCACTCCAACTACCGACACCATTGTCGTAGAAGTTGAAAGGGATGGACAATGGGGTAATATTTATCTAGACAATATTCACTTGCAGGTTGCTACAGAAACAAAATTGGCTTTCTTTTATAATGACAGGGGCCATCGTATTAGAAAAGAATCTTATTTAAGTACCAATGCCGAAGTAACCTATTATGTCAGAGATGTATCAGGTAGCGTGATGTCTATTTATACAAAATCAGGTCAAGGCCAAGTGGAACAAAAAGAAATACCAGTATATGGCGCAAGTCGATTGGGCGTATACTATACCGATGAAAAGGAAGGAGGCTATGTATACCAGATAACAGACCATCTTGGTAATGTAAGAGCAGTGGTTTTGAAAGATGGTAATAATGCACTATCTTTAACTAACAGAACAGATTACTATCCCTTCGGGATGCCAATGCCTAACAAAAATATCGAAGGAGATTACAGGTATGGCTACCAGGGTGAGTATGCGGAGGAAGACCCAGAGACTGGACTTAATGCGTTCCAGTTAAGAATGTACGATTCGAGAATTGGCAGATGGATAAGTCCAGACCCAAAAGGAGAGTTCTTTAGCCCTTACTTGGCGATGGCCAATAATCCTGTTGCGGTAACTGACCCTGATGGTGGTTGTACGACCAAAGGTGGTAGGGATTGTGTTTTTTCTGTAGTATCTGGGCAGGCTACCGATGGAGGAGGCAATACTTGGTCAAAGGATTTTGGAAGTGGAGATTTGAGCTTGTTAACACCATTTCAGTTGAATGAAGTTATTGTTGGGGACACTTCAGGTTATTTAGCTTATGTTAATGTTAGAGGAGGAAGTAATCATAGTTTTCTTTTAGACCCTGATACTGGCAATTACTGGGAAGCTTCTCATCCAGTTGATGCGGATGGTAATGTTACTCACGGATTCGTTAGTTGGACAGATGTTACAACACCACAAGGAGTTCCTGTTGGAGTGAAAAGTATAATAAGGAAGAGAAATGTTAATGATGGAGATTTTTGGAGCTTTGACTCTGGTGGAAAGAAAAGGGGTAATATAGAAGTATATTTTGTCAATATACCAAATAAGGCTGCTGCTATAGATTATGCAGATAATGCCGCAACTAATCTTATTTATCCTTATAATGTTACATCACAAAACTGTAAACACTTTGTAATAGATGCTATGAGAGCTGGACATGCTAAAGTACCTAATAGCACAGCCTTACCGAGAGAGTTTGCTAAACCAGGGCAGAGTTATTGGTTCGGAACAACACCACCCGACTTAACTATATCCAATCCAAATAACTAAATGGATTTTTAGATGTTTTATAGGTTAATTTTAATAGTATTTATTTTATTTACATCGTGTTCAAATGATGACGATTCAAATATTTGTTTTGAATTGAGTGATGAAATTGATGATAGCTTTTTTTTAAAGCAAACACAAAGAACATCAATCAAGAGATTACGCTTTGCAGATAGTACAGAGGTACAACTACCAAATCAAGAAAAGTACAATTACTTCTTACATAAAAATTTGGTTGAACAGAATTCTATTTTAATAAATCGTGTAGATAAAGATAAGTTATATAAGGAATATGATTATTGTATTTTAAAAATTGAAAAATCAACGAAGTATAATGTTTTAGATAGCATATGTTTTAAAGCTTCCTTAAACGAAAATTCTTACATAGCAAGTATATCATTATCAAATGATAGAACAAAAATAGCGATTGTTTATTCTGATGAAACCCTTTCGGATAATGATAAATGTCTTTTGAAAATAATTGATTTAAACAATGATGAAATTATTTTTAAGTACGACCATAAGGAAAGATTGTTTTTAGGGGAGACGCCTTGGAATTTAAACGATAGTAAGATTATATTTTATAGTTCTTCAAAAGATATCTTTGTTTATGATATAGAAGCTGAAAAGATTAGCAGAATATCTATAAATGGTTCTAATGCTATGTGGTTGCAGTCTTTAGATAAAATCTCTTATCTTAAAAAGAGAAATATACTTACAGTTTATGATTTAAAGACATCTACTGAAGAAGGAAGTTACAAGATTAGCGATAAGCTTTTTTACAGAAGTAATATAGTTGATTACTATTGGTTTATGACTCAAAAAAAGTTTTATATAAAAACGCGATTTAGTAATTTATTTAGTGATAAATTATTTCCTTGGAAGAACGAAAATTTTATTTTAAAATATAAATGCTTGGATTAACTTTTAAGGAGCAAACGGGGGTAATGGTTCAGAATGGCGCTTTTGAAAAAAAGTAAAATTTTAATATTGATTATCAATAGTTTAAATAAAAAGTGAGCTTCTAATAGGAGGCTCATTCTTGTTCATTGAAACAATGAAAGTTCATTAAAGCCTATTAAATAAGGCTTTTATTTTTCTCCGTGGGTCAAATTGGCGCTTGATTATATTTGTGGTTATGAATTGTAAAAACTGTAACAAGTGTAATTGTATAAAACGTGGAAAAAGAAATGGCATACAACGTTATTTTTGTAAAAGCTGTAATTCCTATTTTCAACAAGCTTATTCATATATTGCTTATCAAGAAACGACAAATACTTTAATAAAAAGTATGCTAAAAGAAGGCTGTGGTGTTTTAAGTATTTCAAGAATTATGGTATTTCAAAAAATACTGTATTGTCAAGAATGGTAAAGATTAGTAATCAAATAAGAGCTCAATATTTTAATAAATTAGGCTGTAAATTTGAAATTGATGAACTATGGACTTATATAAAACAAAAAGACAACTTTACTTGGATTACTTATGTTATTGAAAGAGAAACAAAACAAGTCATTGATTTTTTTGTTGGCAGTAAATCAAAAAACTTTAATTTATAAAAACCTGAGAGGAAATTCTTCCTCTAGCGTAAAAAATCGTAATTCTATAATGTCAAAATTGAGGGTTTTACCTTACTTATTGTAAGGCAAAACCTTATCAATTTATCAATTTAAATTACTTATTTAGCTTACACCTCAATTAATAGTATAATTGAGATTTCTACCCTAAAAAAATAATAGTTAATTATTAACCATTATACTAAAATTGATGAAAAAATTTAAATTGCTTTTAGTAGTACAGTCATTATTTTGTTCTACTTTCTTATATTCTCAAGACCTCCCTAGTTTCACTCCTGCCTCGCCAACCGCATCTGAATTAGGAAAGTATGGACAGGTTCCTGTTGGCATTTTTACAGGGACGTTGCAATATTCGATTCCGCTTTTCGAAATAAATCAATCAAATTTTAAACTCCCAATAACTCTATCTTATAGTTCTAATGGAATAAATGTTGATAAATTTGCAACAGAAGTTGGAATGGAATGGTCTTTGAATGCAGGAGGGGTTATCACGAGGATTTTGAACGATAAAGCGGATGAAGTATATAGGACTAATTTACCAAACTACCCCTTTAATTCAGATGATATGAGAACTTTTTTGCATGGAGTGCTTACTTCTCCATCAATAGATACTCAGCCTGATGTTTTTGTATTCAATGTAAATGGGTATACTGGAAAGTTCTTTCTTAATGACAGTTTACAGCCTACACAAGTTGAACCATCACCATTAAAAATTGAAAGATTAACAAATGTTACTACTGAAAATGATTTTGATTTTAAATTAACAGATCCCTATGGAGTTGAATACTGGTTTGGAGGAATTAATGCTACAGAAGAATCTTACTCTAGGTCAGATGATTTGGGATCAGGAGGATTTAGTCCGCCATCAGATGTGACAGATGTTGCTTGGTACTTATCTAAAATAAAGTTACTTAATGGAAAGGAAATTATATTTAATTATATAAACTATAATTTTAATTTTAATTCTGGAATTTCACAAACAGTCACTGCAACTGGGTCTAACGGACAAGCAGGAATATCAATTAATCCACTTAATCCTGCGCCAGTAATTAATAAATCTCACAGCACTATTTCTAATTTAACAAGTATAATTTGGGATAATGGTAAAGTTGAATTTAATTATGTCAACAGAGGCATTGGAAACAACTTATTAAAACTAAACAATACTAAATTATATGATCAAAATAATAATCTAATTAATGGATATAATTTTGAGTATATTATTGCAACTTCAGATTCTAATTTTAGTAATATAGGTTCTGAAAATAACACATTTAGATTGTTTCTTGAAAAGATTACCCCATTCGATAGAGACCAGAACGAAAGTAATAGTTATGTGTTTGAGTATTTTTCCCCTAATGATCTTCCTCCTAGATTAACTTACTCAAGAGATTTTTGGGGTTATTTTAATGGTTCAGCTAATACTTACTTAGTGCCTTCAGATTTATCGTTTTATGACCAAAGCAGTTATTTAAATCCTTTTTTTGATGTACCTTATGTATTTCGAAATGTAGGAGGGAATAGAAATTCAAATGGAGTATTTGGAATTAAGGGGTTGTTAAAGAAGATTATATATCCAACTAAAGGATTTAATTCTTTTAGTTATGAGCCTCATTCTTACTATGGAGAGATTGTTCAATATATTGGTGGTGGTCAAACGTTTAAATCAACAAGTATACAGACCGAAGAAGAATACGGAACTCATTCTAATAGTGTTATTGTAAATGATGCAATTGACGAAGATGTTTTTCTTAATTTGTATGTTGATCCTGTTTCTAATTGTGGGGAATATGATCCATATCATACGAAAGCCACTTTTCATGTTTATGATATTACGGATGTCAATAATCCCTTCCTAATGACTTTTTATGTAAATCCTATTTATGGTGGAAATCCTTCATCTCTAGGGACATCAATTACAATAGATGACAATTACTCTAACTCAAACCCTGTTTATGTCAAATTGATAGATGGACATAATTATGAATTCAAAGTTACAATAAATAGACCTTGTTTGAATGCAGGTCTTTCTTTTAGCCATCACTTTGCTACCCAAACTCTAGTGACCCAAGGAAATATAGAAGTTGGAGGTATGAGAATAAAACAAATCATATCTAATGACGACAATGGAAATTCATATTCTGAGGACTACTACTATGGAGATTTAGACTGTCTTACCTGTTCATCTGGGACACGAGAGCAAATAAGACCAGCAATTTCATTTTTCGTGCTTAACAACAATAATAATATAACACAAAAAGCTAATTTAAGTTCGTCAACGCTAAATAGTTTATATTTTAGTCAGTCCTATCATATAGGATATTCTTCAGTAGTTAAAAGGTTTAATGATAATTATAATAAAGGAGCTATTAAATATGAATACAATGTCATTTTTGATAATCCTCCTACAATTAATTTTGACCCCATAATTGGAACACCTTACACAAATGGTTTTGGTTCTGGGGAATTATTAAGTGAGAAAAAATATGTTTTAGTAGATACTAATTTAGTGCTAATAAATGAAAAGCATAATAATTATGTTACTGATCAATCATTACAGAGTCAACTACTTGGTTATACAGCGTATCACTCTGAACAACTTGTTACATATAATGAAATGTCAGGGAACAGTTACACATTAAATAATTATAGTTTAAATTCTTATTTAGTAAACTCCAAATGGAGATATCTAAATCAAACAATTGAAAAAAATTATGATTTAAATGGATTAAATCCAATTATTACAACAGTAAATTATTTTTATGAGAATTCACAACACTTGCAAGCGACTAGAACTGAAACAAATGTTAGTGATGGGAACACTATAATTAAAAAAACATATTATCCTGACGATATTAATAGCGCATCATCGCTAGGAAATGATTTACTTAATTCTAATGAATTATCAGCAATAAATTTACTTAAATCACCTTCTGTAACAAATCCTAATGGACAACATCGAATTGTTGAACCAATACAACAAGAAAGCATTATTATAGATCCTAATAATATGGTTTTATCAAAAACCACTGAAAGAACAAATTATAGTAATTGGCAAAATAATTTAGTACTGCCAGAATCTATTCAAACACGTAAAGGAGAATTTTCCTCATCAAACATATTAGAAGACAGAATAAAGTTTATAAGTTACTATAATAATGGTAATGTAAAAGAACTTTCAAAATCTGAAGGTACTAGGATTGTTTATGTTTGGGGTTATAACGACCAATACCCAGTAGCCAAGATAGAGAATGCCACGTATTCAGAAGTTGAATCAGTTTTAGGAGTCGGTTTTAATTTAGGCAATTCAGGTTTAACACCAACTCAAGAGAGTAATTTGCGAACAAACACAATACTTTCTAAAGCCATGGTCTCGACCTACACCTATGATCCATTAATTGGTGTCACGAGTATGACTGATGCCAAAGGTTATACGATGTATTACGAATATGATGAGTTTAACCGATTGAAACATGTCAAGGATAAGGATGGTAATATTTTGAGTGAGAATCAGTATAACTATAAACAATAATGATGATTATGAAAAAGTTACACTACACACTAGCAGCTTTATTTGTGTCATCAATAGCCATGGCACAAGGCCCAACAACAACTGAGAACTATATTTACAATACCACCTATCAAGTCAAAACTTTAGATGGTACCACCAATGCGGTAACCCAACAACCACTAACAGAGGATGATAAAATAGAAAGCATCACATATTTTGATGGATTGGGACGACCAAAACAACAAATATCCAGACAGGCAGGAGGTAATAAGCAAGATATTTTAGTACCCATTGTTTACGATGCTTTTGGAAGGCAAGTCCAGCAATATCTACCCTATGCCAATCCGCTTCAAGATGGATCAAGTACTAGTCTTGGTTTTGTAAACCCTACAAATTTGTTGTCTGACTTAAATGCGTATTATATTGCAAAATACCCTGTTGATATTAATGGTAGTGTTCCAAACCCTTTTAGTGAAACGCATTATGAATCTTCTCCACTAAATAGAGTTTTAGAACAAGGCGCGCCAGGGATAGACTGGAAAATAGACAAACAGAGCGACACAGATCACACCATTAAGTTTGAATATAAGACCAATAGCACAAATGAAGTAGCCTATTACAAAGTAATCTTTCCAACAGGCAATACAGAGCAACCACAATTGTTTTATTCAGGGCTTTATCAAGCCAACCAATTGTATAAAACCATTACTAAAGATGAGAATTGGAAGCCATCAGATTTAAAAAACCATACAACAGAAGAGTTTAAAGACAAACAAGGTCGTGTCATTTTAAAACGTACCTATACCAATCAAGTACCACATGACACCTATTATGTATATGATGATTTTGGGAATCTAACGTATGTGCTATCACCAAAAGGGAGTGATTTGGTTTTGAGTACTAATGGGTATAAAAACTATGATGAGACTTTTTCTTGCGATTATTTAGTACCGTTAGATAAAGGTGGAGAAAAAACAATTACAGATTGTTCAGGGCAGTTAAATATTACAATTGATGATGTTAACCTTGATCTTACTGTAGAGATGAGTGCTTCATTTAATACGCCAATTAATTTAAGAAATGGGCCAATAGTACAATTAGATACCACGATTCCAAATATGATAGTTGGGACAATCACTACAGGAGGAGTTAATTATATTGTATCTATACAAGATGGGTTTTTACATATTTCAGGGAGTGGAGTATTGAGTAGTATAAGTGAAACATTAATAGTTAGCCTACCTACCTATTCTGTTCAAACTAATATTGTTAATGATTTATGTTATCAATATCATTATGATTACAGAAACAGGCTAGTAGAAAAGAAAATACCACAAAAAGGGTGGGAATATATTGTGTATGATAAATTAGATCGTCCAGTACTAACACAAGACGAATATCAGAGGCTTAATGATCCAACCAAAAAAGGGTGGTTATTCACAAAGTATGACGCTTTTGGAAGAGTAGCATTTACAGGTCAGCATATAAGTAATTTAACAAGAATTGATATTCAGGCTTTTGTTAATTCAAGTACAGTGCTTTCGGAAACCTCGAGTAGTACCCCAACCAATATTAATGGTGTCAGCTTATATTATACCAATAACGTATATCCACAAAACACCCTTACGGTATACACCATCAACTACTATGATACTTATAACCCAGAGTTGAGCGCAGCATTTTCAAATCCTAATGTGGTACTTGGAACACCAGTAAGTTCTAATACCAAAACATTACCTACAGGAAGCAAAGTAAGAGTGCTTGGTACAAATGATTGGACAACTACAGTAAGCTATTATGATGAGAAAGGGCAACCAATATATATAGGTTCAAAAAACACATATTTAAATACAACAGATATTATAAAGACTCAATTAGATTTTGTTGGTAAGGTTTTAAAAACCGAAAGCTCACATACAAAAGACAGTAACAGTCCAATTATCGTTACTGATAATTTTACGTATGACCACACAGGAAGATTACTAACTCAAAACCAGCAAATAGGTACAGGAAATATTGAAACTATAGTTAACAACACTTATGATGAGTTAGGGCAATTGGTTAATAAAGGCGTTGGAGGTATTGAAGCTTCACCATTACAAGTTGTAGACTATAAATACAACATTAGAGGCTGGTTAAAGAGCATTAATGATAAATCCAATCTTGGTACTGATTTGTTTGCCTTTGGTATTAATTACAACACTACGGAGTTAGGACAAACCAATACACCGCTTTATAATGGAAACATTAGTGAGACTACTTGGAAAACTGCTAACGATGTATCTACAAACACAACAAGAGGCTATGCTTATAGTTATGACGCATTAAACCGATTAACAACCGCTAACATGTCAATAAATACTGGAAGTGGGTTTAGTGTAGCAGATGGGTATCACGAAAACGGATTTAATTATGACAAAAATGGAAACATTTTATCCTTACAGCGTGTTGGTGCTGTTGATATATTCGATAATTTAACCTATTTTTATAATGGCAATCAATTAACAAAAGTGAATGATGCCATTACCAATCAACAAACCGAAGGGTTTATTGATGGCAACACTACAGGTGATGATTATAGTTATGATACCAATGGCAATATGATTGAGGATAAAAACAAAAATATAACAAGTATTACCTATAACCATTTGAATTTACCGACACAAATTCAAATCGCTAATCAAGGGAATATAGTCTATACTTATGATGCTACTGGGACAAAGTTAAGTAAAACAGTAAACCCTCTTTTTGGTACCTACCAAAGTACTTTTTATGCTGGTAATTATATTTATGAAACATTAGCAGGCAATCCAATTCTAAAATTCTTTAATCATGCCGAAGGGTATGTAGAACCAGATGGACAAGGCGGTTATAATTATGTCTATCAATACAAAGACCACTTGGGGAATATAAGATTGAGCTATAGTGATCTTGAAGGGAATTATCAACAAATTTTAGATTCTGATTTTGAAAATGATTTTAATGGTTGGCAAGAAAACGGTTCAGTCAACTATTTATTGGACAATGGTAGAGTCAAAGCCAACGTAGATTCACCTTGGGAAGGAATAAGGTATGATTTAACAGGCGTAGTTACTGTTACTGGGGAAACCCTTAAGGTAAAGGTTGATTTTGATAAAGGTAATACACAGTCGGACGTAAGGTTATATCTGCCAGAATTTGATTCTAACGATAACCTTGTTCGTTATAATGTGCTCAACTGGAATTTACAATCGGGACATAGTGAGTACACTCTTACTATGTTGGATTCAGGAAACACTATTAAATCCTTCCACATAGATAAGGACGACACTAATACTAGCACGACGACCTATTTCTATGTTGGCCATGTCACTTTGGAAAGGGGAGAGATTGAAATTGTTGAAGAAAACAACTACTATCCTTTTGGACTGAAACATAAAGGGTATAATAATGTTGTTAGTCCTAGTACTAATAGCGTTGCGACTAAGTTTGAATTTCAAGGGGTTGAATTTGAAAAAGCTTTAGGTCTAAATCTTCACGAAATGGATTTTAGAAATTATGACCCAGCATTAGGAAGGTTTACAGGAATTGACCCAGTTACTCATCATTCAATGTCGCCCTACGTGGCTTTTGATAATAACCCTATTTTTTGGGTTGACCCTTCAGGTGCTGATGCGAGAGACCCAATTAAAGAAACAAACACTATTATAAGTTCAAGAGTTGACAAAAATAATGTTACTTACATTACTCAAACGACCACAACTTCAACAACAACAACAAATGAAGATGGAAGTGTGTCGGTTACTTATTCATCGGGTTCAATTACTAATACTGTTGATGCAAATGGAAATGTTACGAACGGAACAACTGTGACAACAACTTCAGGCACTATAACGAAAGATGTTAATGGTAAAATTTCTGCAAGCGACCCAACAACTGCAACTAGGGGAGCTAATAGTAATGATGGGAGTTCTGCTTTAAGGGAGTGGACAGGAGTCGTTTCTGATTACAATAAGAATAATGAAGGTATTTATAACAAGGATAAGATTAATGAGCTTTCAGATAAAACAACAAAAGCCACTAAAGCAGGAGTTGCAGTTATATCTTTATTTGGTGGAGTTGATAAGTTTATTTCGAGTACATTAGACAGTAAGACTAAAAAAATAATAGGGCTAGTAGGTGGTGTGACAAGTTTTGATACGGTAGTTGGAAAAGCAGGTGATATGCTCAAAAATGAAATTGGTCAAAATAATGGTCATATGATGATTTATGGTGTTGAACAAGTGATTAATGGGGCGACCATTAAGCAAATGAAAACACCTTCAAATCCTGATGGGAATAGAAAAAGAGTTGGCCCAACATCCTTTCAAGATTTATTCAAAGGTTCTAAATGGCTAGAATGGTGGAATGGTGGTAAAAATTAAATTATGGAATTAATAAAACAAAACCCAATAATCTTTAGAGTGATAATTATTATTATCGCTCTAATAGTATTATTCTTCATGTCAGATTTTATTATAAAGTCATTGAAATTAAGCATATCCAAAAGACAACTTTTAATCTTTGCTTTTGGTTTATATCTTTTAATTGATTTTGTATTATCTTGGTTATGAAGGTAATGGGTCAAATTGACGCTTGATTATATTTGTGGTTATGAATTGTAAAAACTGTAACAAGTGTAATTGTATAAAACGTGGAAAAAGAAATGGGATACAACGTTATTTTTGTAAAAGCTGTAATTCCTATTTTCAACAAGCTTATTCATATATCGTTTACCAAGAAACGACAAATACTTTAATAAAAAGTATGCTAAAAGAAGGCTGTGGTGTTTTAAGTATTTCAAGAATTATTGGTATTTCAAAAAAATACTGTATTGTCAAGAATGGTAAAGATTAGTAATCAAATCAAAGCTCAATATTTTAATAAACTAGGCTGTAAATTTGAAATTGATGAACTATGGACTTATATAAAACAGAAAGACAACTTTACTTGGATTACTTATGTTATTGAAAGAGAAACAAAACAAGTCATTGATTTTTTTGTTGGCAGTAAATCGAAAGAAAACATAAGACCATTAATACGTAAAGTACTTTTGCTCCAACCCGATAAAATTTATACAGATAGATTAAATATTTACCCTAGTTTAATTCCTAAATCAATTCATAAACGATTTCAATATTGTACTAATAAAATTGAGCGAATGAACTTAACATTGAGAACTCATATTAAGCGATTAAGTAGAAAAACAATATGTTTTTCAAAAGTGAAAAGTATCTGGAAGCGCATCTAAAGATTTATTTTTGGAGCTAAAATTCATTTTTTATTTATTAGAAACCATTATATTTACTTAAAAGCTCAAAGCATGAGAAAAAGCAGTTTTTTATTATGTTGTATTATTGTTTTACTTACTGGTTGTAAAACAATCTCAGTACAAAATAAGCAATACCAATCAACGAAGCAAAGTGTTGATTTAGGGAGTATAGGTACTGATGAAAACTTTGTTTTAGAGCAGACCTATAATCATTCAGGAATACCAAATTACATAAGCCCTATTAAAGTTAAAATCACTCCAATTTCTTTTAATAAATCATTGTATAAAATATTTAGTGTAGCAAATGAAGTGCAACCAAAGGGAATTAAAATTAATTATATAGACTCTCTGCAAAACAAACCTAAATTTTTAAACATTGAGATTGCCGATGAGATAGGATTGATTAATATGTTAAACGACGCTTCAAATGAAGATGTAAAAAACTACTTATTAAATCAAAACCAATCACATGTGGTCACTAACATTTCAATTGCGTTCAATCAAAATGATTTAGAGGCATTGGCAAATGCAACTGAGGTTTATTTAGAAA
>NZ_BMIC01000012.1 GCF_014641635.1 Aquaticitalea lipolytica
ATCATCATTTTTCATGTCTTTAATGAATTTAACAGTAAAAAATAAATAGACTATTACATGAATATACCATAAAGAAAAATTAAATATTATGCTATGTAGGCTGTACTTTGAAAATATTTGATAGTCACTAAATTTAAAACTATTCAAAAAAGTAATAGTCTCCTCACGGAATAATAATGAAGACATACTAATATAAATAACTATAGCTGGAATAAAATGTAGGAATACCTTTGGGAATATTGTATTAAATATATCAGCTCGAAAATGAGACCTCACATATAAATACAAAATTGGCCCATATAGATAGAGTACTAAATATTCTATACCATATAAATACCAAAACTTAATAAGCAATCCTTGAAGATAAAGTAAGTACCATGTCAAATCAATAATAAAAACTATGAATAGGCAAATTGTAAACTTAGTTGTTAGAGATTTGTCTTTTTTTGACAAGAGTAATAAAAGGATAAAAATTCCTTGAACAATACCAATAGTCGCTATTACACTTATAAGGCTCAATAAAATGCAGTTTTAATTTGCTTAAAATTAGAAAATATATAACATGTAGATTCTTAAAAAAAGTTAAATTAATTTAATTACATACATAAACTAAACTTAATAAAGTTTAAAAATAGAATAGTATATCAATTCAAGTTCATATGATTTTGGAAAAGTAATTATAACTAAATATTTTACTTTCTATAAGTTGCAATTTGATAATATCTCTTATAAATAACTTATTTTATCAAATTTACATTATTTATACTATCTTATTTCTCAGATAATTGATGGTCACAAATTGGTCACAAATAAAACTAAAGAATCCTAACTAATTGATTTATCAATTGTTAGGATTCAATATGTGACCTCGACAGGATTCAAACCTGTAACCTCTTGAGCCGTAATCAAGTGCGCTATTCAGTTGCGCCACGAGGCCTTTTAAAGTGGGTGCAAATATAATACTTTTATTAAAATACTACCAAACAATTTATTTCAAAATTGTAAATGATTATTTTTGAAGTATGATACAAAAAGAACTTCTTCACCAATTTGATTATCTATTTGACGAGTTTATCATCAATAACATATCGCAATATGGTACTATAAAACAGTTTAAAGCCAACGATATTATTATGGATATTGGTCAAGAACTTAAGTTTATTCCTCTTTTAATAGATGGAAATATAAAAATTTTAAGAGAAGATGATAATGGTAACGAATTACTTATTTATGTTTTAGAAACTGGTGACACATGTGCAATGTCGCTAACTTGTTGCATGGCAAAAGCTAAAAGTAAAATAAGAGCAGTTGCTGATAAAGATTCTAAACTTATTATGATTCCTGTTGAGAAAATGACAGAGTGGTTTCATACAAATGAAAGTTGGCGTAATTTTATTCTTCAAAGTTATCAGGTTCGATTTAATGAAATGCTTGAAACTATTGACACTCTGGCATTTATGAAAATGGATGAACGACTTTATAAATATCTCATTGACACTGTAAAGCTTAATGCTTCAAAAACAATTTCAAAAACGCATCAAGATATTGCTCATGATTTAAACACATCTAGAGTTGTAGTATCTAGACTTTTAAAGCAGTTAGAAAATGATAAGAAAATTGAATTAAGCAGAAATAAAATAACAGTTTTAGACTTTTAAGTAACATTTATCACATATCACTAAAAAAAGACCAATTACATTTGCACTTTATTTAAAAACACTATGGAATACATTTTACAACCTTGGCCTTGGTATATTTCAGGCCCTTTAATTGCATTCATCATGTTCATCCTTATTTATCTAGGAAAAACATTTGGAATGTCTTCAAACTTAAGAACATTTTGCACCATTGCTGGAGCTGGAAAAAAAACAGAATTTTTCAATTTCGATTGGAAGTCTCAAAAATGGAACTTAACTGTTGTGTTAGGCGCTGTAATTGGTGGTTATATTGCACATTTTTGGTTATCAAACCCAGTAGATATAGCCCTAAACCCAAACACTGTTGAGCAATTATCGCAGTTAGGTTTTGATAATGCAGGCAAATCATTGTTACCACCAGAACTATTTAGTTGGGATGCAGTTTTTAGCCTTAAAGGGTTATTAATTCTTATAATAGGAGGTTTTTTAGTAGGCTTCGGAACACGATACGCTGGAGGTTGTACATCTGGTCATGCCATTACTGGATTAAGTAGTTTACAAATTCCGTCACTAATTGCTGTAATAGGCTTCTTTATAGGTGGATTAATTATGGTGCATCTTTTATTTCCATTAATTTTCTAAAAAAACAATAGGATGAAATATTTAAAATTTTTAATAGTAGGAATTATTTTCGGAATTATTCTTGTTAAATCTGAGGCAGTATCATGGTACAGAATTTATGAAATGTTCATGTTTGAATCTTTTCATATGTATGGTATTATTGGAACTGCTGTTGGTACTGGAATCATATTGTTACTAATTACAAAAAAACTTAAACTTAAGAATACAGAAGGGTCTTTAATGAGTGTGCCTCCAAAAGACAGAGGCTTAGTGCGTTATTTATTAGGAGGGTCAATATTTGGATTAGGATGGGCTTTATCTGGTGCTTGCCCAGGACCAATGTATATATTAGTAGGAACAGGCGTTTTCTCTATGCTTATAGTTATTTTAGCAGCTATAATTGGCACCTATTTTTATGGTGTAATTAAAGATAAATTACCACATTAAATGGATATAACTCAACTTTTAGGATATGTTGGTGCTTTTGTTGTAGGTCTAGTTTTAGGGCTTTCAGGTGGAGGTGGATCTATAATTACTGTCCCTGTTATGGTGTACCTAATTGGTATTAATCCAGTTACAGCAACGGCTTATTCTTTATTTGTAGTTGGAAGCACTTCAGCAATTGGAGCATTTCAAAACTTCAAAAAACAATTAGTTGATATTAAAACAGCTGTTATTTTTGCAATTCCTGCATTTACAGTTGTATATTTTACAAGACGTTATTTAGTACCAGCAATTCCAGAAACAGTTTTTACCATTTACGATTTTGAAGTAACAAAGGACATTTTTATTATGACATTTTTTGCCATCATTATGTTCTTGGCTTCAATATCTATGATTCGTTCAAAACGCGATATTGCAAATACTAATTCTAATTCAACAATTAATATCCCTTTTCTTATCATTATTGGAATTGGTGTAGGATTGTTAACAGGCATTGTTGGCGCTGGTGGAGGGTTTTTAATTATTCCTGCTTTGGTATTATTGGCTAAGCTACCAATGAAAAAAGCTATTGGCACCTCATTATTTATTATTGCTGCTAATTCGCTAATAGGCTTTACTGGCGATTTACAAAGTAGAACTATTGACTGGTCATTTTTACTAGTGTTTACTGCAATTTCTATTATAGGAATTATTGTTGGTGTATATTCATCAAAATTTATTAGCGGTACAAAATTAAAAAGAGGCTTTGGTTGGTTTACACTTATTGTTGCTTTTTACATTATATACCGAGAACTATTATAGACAAATGTGACAAAAGTCACAAAACAAAATTTAAAGGTTTTGTATCTTTGAATAATTAAATTTTAACTTATGAAAATAGAACAAATATATACAGGATGTTTAGCACAAGGTGCTTACTACATCGAATCTAATGGTGAAGTTGCTATAATAGATCCACTTCGAGAAATTCAACCATATATTGACAAAGCAGCATCAGAAAATGCAAAAATAAAATATGTTTTTGAAACTCACTTTCATGCAGATTTTGTTTCAGGACATATTGATTTAGCTAAAAAAAGTGGTGCAACAATAGTTTACGGACCAGGAGCAGAAACAACTTATGATATTCATTCAGCAAAAGATAATGAAGAATTTAAAATAGGTAATATCACTATAAAAGCATTACACACACCAGGCCATACTTTAGAATCTACAACATATTTATTGATAGATGAAAAAGGTAAAAATCACGCGATTTTTTCAGGAGACACTTTGTTTTTAGGTGATGTTGGGCGTCCAGATTTAGCAATAAAATCTGATTTAACAAAAGAAGATTTAGCTGCAATGCTTTACGATTCTCTTCGCAATAAAATAATGACACTAGCTGATGATGTAATTGTATATCCAGCTCATGGTGCAGGCTCTGCTTGTGGTAAAAATTTAAGCAAAGAAACTGTTGGTACTATTGGAGATCAAAAGAAAACGAATTATGCATTACGTGCTGATATGACCAAACAAGAATTTGTAAAAGAAGTATTAGATGGCATGCCTCCACCACCTCAATATTTTGCTAAAAATGCAATGCTTAACAAAACAGGTTATGATGCTTTTGAAGAAGTATTAAAAACTGGAAATGTAGCTCTAAATCCTGAAAACTTTGAAGCTATGGCTAACCATGAAGAAGCAATGGTTTTAGATGTTAGACCTCAAAGTGATTACATAAAAGGGCATATTCCAAATTCAATATTTATTGGTCTTAATGGACAATTTGCACCTTGGGTTGGAGCATTAATTACAGATTTAAAACAGCCTATTATTTTGGTTACACCTGAAGGAAAGAGTGAAGAAGCTGTAACGCGTTTATCTCGTGTTGGCTATGATAACACTTTAGGATATTTAGAAGGAGGTATTGAGGCTTGGAAAGCTGCTGGTAAAGATGTAGAAACTTTAGAATCTATTTCTGCAGAAGAATTTGCTAATAGAGTAAAAACTCAAAACGTAAATATATTAGATGTTCGTAAAGATGGAGAATATCAATCTTCACATATAGAAGATGCACAACATTTTGCTTTAGATTATATAAATCAGAATATGAATCAGGTAGACAAAAACAAAACCTATCATATACATTGTGCTGGTGGTTATCGTTCTGTGATTGCTGCTTCAATTCTAAAAGCAAGGGGTTATAAAAATCTAGTTGATGTTGAAGGTGGTTTTGGTGCTATTAAAAATACCGATTTGCCTCTAACTGATTTTGTATGTCCATCAACACTATAATTTATTAATCTTACTATAAATAAAAAACCTCACAATGTTTGTGAGGTTTTTTATATTTAAACTATTTCAGCGCTTAAACCAGCTTCTAAAAGCATGGAGCAACGAGGCTCTAAATCATCATAAGGGCCAGTTTTTACAGTACATTTTCCTTTATAATGCACAATTATAGAACATTGTTCGGCTTGTTCTGGAGTATGGTCACAAGCGTATATGAGAGTATCAATAACGTGATCAAAAGTATTTACATCATCATTATATAATACAATTTCGTTCTGTTTTAAGACGTCTTCATCAAGAAGTACCTCTTCTGATGTTTTTTCTCTGGTACTCATTAACATAAGTTTATACTAATTTACAAATTTTAGGGCAACCCAATGGTTTTTTTCTAATGTCTCAACGTGTTTTAAGCCATGTTTATTACATTCTTCTTCTATAATCGGAATATCATCATTGTAAAAACCACTTAAAAATAATACGCCATTTGTATTTAAACATTTAACATAAGTAGCCATATCATTCAATAAAATATTTCTATTGATATTAGCAATTATAATATCATAATGTTTGTTTTTTAGAGCACTTGCATCACCTTCAATAACAGTAATATTTTTACAATTATTTCGCTCAACATTTTCTAAACTATTAAGGTAACACCAATTATCATAATCAATAGCATCTAAAGAATTAGCTCCTTTCATTTCTGCTAAAATAGCTAATACTCCTGTTCCGCAACCCATATCTAAAACTGATTTATTGTTAAAATCATTTTTTAAAATATGCTGAATCATCATATGTGTTGTTTCATGGTGTCCTGTACCGAAACTCATTTTTGGTTCTATGATTATATCATATTTAGTATCTGGTTTTGGGTGAAAAGGTGCTCGAACAGA
Source organism: Aquaticitalea lipolytica (assembly GCF_014641635.1). Classification (GTDB taxonomy): domain Bacteria; phylum Bacteroidota; class Bacteroidia; order Flavobacteriales; family Flavobacteriaceae; genus Aquaticitalea; species Aquaticitalea lipolytica. The sequence continues at coordinate 5,870 of NZ_BMIC01000012.1, forward strand.
ACATACATCGTCAACTATAATAGGATTAAAATTCTTTTCCCATTCTTCATTCCAATTGGTTTGCTCAATCTCTTCAAAGGTGTATGAAATATTAAACTCGTCAGATTTTAAAATATCAATATCTTCAAGTATTTTATCATTCCATTCTTCTTTTTGAATATAAGCCGTTACACCTTCTTCAGTTTCTACAAAGCTCTCAAAACCTGCGTAACCGAGCTCTGCAATTAAAATTTCAACTGCTGGTTGTAAAGGTTCAACCTTAAAATAATATCCTATATAAATAATGTTTGACATAACTTAAAACGCATTAACAATTTCATAAAAATCTTTCGCATTTAATGCTGCACCACCAATAAGACCTCCATCAACATCTGGTTTAGAGAAAATTTCTTTCGCATTACTTGGTTTTACACTTCCACCATATAAAATTGATATACTTTGAGCCACTTGGTCATTATACTTGTTTTTTATAGTTTCTCTAATAAAAGCATGCATATCTTGAGCTTGCTCAGGACTTGCTGTTTCTCCTGTGCCTATTGCCCAAACTGGCTCATAGGCTAAAATTATGTGTTTTAGGGCAGAAGCATTTAGATGAAAAAGCGCATTTTTAATTTGGCTTTCAACTACTTTTTCGTGATTTCCAGATTTTCTATCTGATAACTCTTCTCCAAAGCAAAAAATAACTCGCATTTCGTTATCTAAAGCTGCATTCACTTTTTTAGCTAATAATTCATCGGTTTCATTAAAATAAGCACGACGCTCACTATGACCTAAAATGACAGTAGCAACTCCAACACTTTTTAGCATACTCGCACTTACTTCTCCAGTATAAGCTCCAGATTCAGCAAAATGCATATTTTGGGCAATAACTTCTATACTGCTTTGCCTTAATGCTTCAAAAGCTGGCCAAAGATTAGTAAAAGTTGGAGCAATCATAACTTCTGCGTTAGATGTTTGATGCTGTTTTTTTAAATCTGTGATTAAAGCCTCTGTTTGCGCTAAATCATTATTCATTTTCCAGTTTCCTGCGACTATTTGTGTTCTCATAAGCTTATTCTAATTTTATCTTTGGATCGAGCCAAGCATAAATGACATCTACAAAAATATTGATAATTATAAATATTAAGGCAATTATTAATACAGCTCCCATTATTACTGGTAAATCTAGTGTATTCAAGGCATTAACGATTTCTTTTCCAAGTCCATTCCAACCAAAAATATACTCAACAAAAACGGCTCCAGCTAGCATTGATGCAAACCATCCTGAAATTGCTGTCACTACAGGATTTAAAGCATTTTTTACAGCATGTCGTTTTATAATTTGAAATTCACTCAATCCTTTTGCTCTAGCTGTGCGAATGTAATCTTGATTAAATACTTCTAATAAAGAATTACGCATTAATTGGATTACTACTGCTAATGGTCTAATTCCTAAAACTATTGCTGGAAGTATTAAATTTTTCCATTTAATATTTACTTTTTCGCCAAAATCATCTAATTCATATAAGCTACCTGTCATTTCGAGATTTGTATATTTATGAAGCACGAATCCAAAAAACCAAGCAAACAAAATAGCACTAAAAAATGAAGGCACACTCATACCAAGTGTACTCAAAACTTGTATAACTTTATCGAGCCATCTGTCTTTAAACAATGCGGAAACAATACCTAAACAAATACCTATAAAGATTGCAATTAAAATTGCTGAAACAGCCAAAACAAAAGTATTTGGCAACGTTTCTCCTATAACTTGCGACACTTTTTTTCCTTGTTTTGTAAACGATTCTCTTAAATATGGAAACTTTAAAACTGTGGTAGTACTGCCTATTGTAAATAACTTAGCAGCCGAGTATTTATTAACTCTTAAAAACGTATAGTCTTTTGCATTTGTTGAATGAAATGAAACAGGTGACAAATCATTCAAATAATAAAAATATTGCGTACTAATAGGTTTATCGAATCCGTATTTTTGTTTAACAATAGCTAACTGATTACTGTCTTCGTTTTGTCCTAGCATCATTTGTGCAGGATCGCCTGGTAAAACATTAAATAAAAAGAAAATGACTGTAACTACTCCAAATAATGTGAGTAACGCGTAAAAAGCTTTATTTAAAAGATATTTTATCAAATAATTAGAGTTCTAAATCATCTATATCATTCCAATGTGATTTTTGCTTCACAGTCCCTTTATTCAATAAAAGCACTCCAGGATTGGCACGCACCATTGTTTTAATCACTTTTTCATCACACAAATAAAAATCAAAACTAAAATTATATTGTGACTTTATATAGGCTTTTGCATCACCTCCTGATGAAGTTAAACCAATAACTGTCCATCCTTTTTTGATGGCTTTATCAGAAAATGCTTTTAATTTAGCAACACCTTCTTTTTCAGCTTTTGTTAAATCATACATTGCTATAATCATCAATTTATTTTCTGCCAAAAAGTGCTGTGTCATATCTTCTTCGTCAGATTCTATCGAAAAATCCTGAATTGGTGGCACATAACCTTCGTCAATTACTTTAGAATCAACACTAATATAATCTCCATCAACTGTTGGATAACTTCCATTGGTAGTTATAATTTTTTCTTCACCATTAATTTTAAACTTCCAATTATACTCAACTATTGGTTTTTGAGCATCATCAGGAATTATCATCTGTTCTTCTATATTATTTCCAATTTTATAAGCTCTAAAATCTACTGTTGGTAAATGCATTAGTACATGATAGCCAAACCATAAACAGAAAATGAAACTCAATAGGGCAATGATGGTTGTTGGCAGTTTGTTAAATAGTGGTTTGATGTGTTTGATTCTAAAAAACAGAATAAGTATTAAAACCAAGAGAATTACATCTTTAGTAAAACTCTCCCAAGGTGTTAATTTTAAGGCATCACCAAAACAACCACAATCTTTTACTTTGTCAAAATAAGCTGAATAGAAGGTTAGGAAAGTAAAAAACACTATCATTCCTAACAAACTCCAAACTGTAAATTTTGGTTTATATCCTATGAGTAAAAAGACACCTAAAACAACTTCAAAAACTACTACAAAAACAGAAATACCTAGCGCATAAGGTTCTAAAAATGGAAGATTTAAAACATCTGCACCAAAATATTCTTGCAATTTATAAGAAAACCCAAGAGGGTCGTTAAGTTTAATTAACCCAGAAATAATGAATAAAACTCCAACAAATATTCTGCAAATTGTAACTAGTATTTTCATGTTATTTTTTTTCGTTTAAGTGAATTAAGGCAAAAACAGCATAATTAATCATATCTTGATAATTAGCATCTATACCTTCACTCACAATGGTTTTTCCTTTATTATCCTCTATTTGTTTTACACGTAATAACTTTTGTAAAATTAAATCTGTTAATGAACTCACTCGCATATCTCTCCAAGCCTCACCATAGTCGTGGTTTTTATCCATCATTAACTGTTTTGTTAAAGCAATTTTCTCATCATAAAGATTTGTAGCTTCATCTACTGACAAATCTGGTTGCTCAACAACTCCTTTTTCTAATTGAATAAGCGCCATTGTGCAATAATTAATGATTCCTATAAACTCACTAACTTCTCCTTCGTCTACTTTACGAACACTATTTTGTTGCAAACTACGAATACGCTGTGCTTTAATAAATATTTGGTCAGTTAATGAAGGTAATCTTAAAATTCGCCAAGCACTACCATAATCACTCATTTTATTTATAAAAAGGCTTCTGCATGTATCAATAACCGCATCGTATTGTTTTGAAGTATCTTGCATTTAAAACATTTAATTTTGCGTAAATTTCGCTTAAATAGTTTAAAGTTCAAAGTTTCGGGTTTAAAGTTTTAGATTTGAAATTTGTAATACTAATATTTGAATTTTTCAGAGTTTATGACAATTAACTGTAAAGGACAACTCATCGACCTTACAACTCCAAAAGTGATGGGGATTATAAATCTCACTCCAGATTCATTTTATGATGGAGGTAGGTATAAAGACGAGCATACTGTTTTAAAGCATGTAGAAAAAATGCTTACTGAAGGAGCAACATTTATTGATATTGGTGCCTATAGTTCGCGTCCTAATGCAGAACATATTTCTGAAAATGAAGAATTACAACGTATTCTTCCAATTATAAGCCTGATTTTAAAGGAGCTTCCAAACGTTTTATTATCTATCGACACATTTAGAAGCAACATTGCAAAACAATGTATTGAAGCAGGAGCCTGTATGATAAATGATATTTCTTCTGGCAAATTAGATGAGCAAATGCTACAAACCGTTGCCGATTTGCACGTGCCTTACATTATGATGCACATGAAAGGAACTCCACAAAATATGCAACAATTATCACAATATGAGAATTTGGTAAAAGAGGTTTTATTTTATTTTTCTGAGCGTATTGCAGCAACTCGTGCATTAGGAATTGTAGATATAATTGTTGATCCTGGCTTTGGATTTGCAAAAACAATAGCACAAAATTATGAGCTTTTGAGTAATTTTGAGCAATTAAAAATGTTAGAATTGCCTTTACTTGCTGGAGTATCTCGAAAATCGATGATTTACAAAACTTTAGAAAACTCTTCAGAAAATGCTCTTAATGGCACAACTGTTTTAAACACTATTGCTTTACAAAAAGGTGCTTCAATATTACGTGTGCATGATGTAAAAGAAGCTGTAGAGTGTGTGAAATTAATGCAACAATTAAATTAAAATGAAATACTATTATATCCTTGTTATACTTTTTTGTTTTTCATGTGGAAAAGAAAAATCGATTCAATTGCCAGAAATTAGTAAATCTAACATTCATGATATAAAAGATGTGTCACCTGCATATCTATTTTACGATGAAAGTGAAAAAGACAGTATTGAACTTAACAGAAAAAACCTAATTAGTACAACAAATTGGCTTGTTAATGTTGATAAACGATTAACTTTAAAACAGGCAATACCATCAATCATAAAGCTTCAAGAAAAGAAACGAGATGCTAAAATGCACAAAAATGAAGCCGCTAAAAATTACTTTACCTGTAATGATAAAAGTGTGAAAAATTTAGGTTTTATTGAATTTACAGATGTTATTTATCATAATGGTATTGACAAGAGTATTGTTGAACATCATTCTATTTACGATTTAACTTCAACAAGTGAATTAAGCCATACAATTAGTCTGCTGTTTAAAGAAAATGATTCTATATCAATCAATTCAGAATTAACAACTAAAGCGCATTTTTTAGAACGTTTACGATTTATGGATTCTGTACAAAACAAAATGATGGGACTCATTTATTTAAAATTTAATGAAAATCTAACTTTTCAAGACTATATAACTTTTAAATCTATGCTATTAGAGTTAAAACTAAAACATTCGGTTATAGCAAACGATGAGTATATTTTTAATTGATATATTTTGCTAAATTTACAAAAACAGCATAGCATTGGATAAATTTAATTTTTGGGATTTTGGAGTCATCGATTTTATCGATGTCTTTTTAGTTGCTATTCTTCTGTATTATATCTACAAACTCATAAAAGGAACTGTAGCTATTAATATTTTTATTGGTATCATCATTATATTTTTAGCCTGGAAACTTACCGTTTTTTTAAAAATGGGCTTGTTAAGTCAGATTTTTAGTGGCTTTATGGATGTTGGTATTATTGCTCTTATTGTTGTTTTTCAGCCAGAAATACGCAAATTTTTGCTCATGGTAGGCTCTACAAACTTGAGTAGTAAACGCAAATTTTTAAGTCAATTAAAGTTCTTAAAAACCGAAGAACAAAATCAAACAGATATAGATTGCATTATAGCTGCTTGTACCAAAATGGGTTCTACAAAAACTGGTGCTTTAATAGTTTTAGAGCGCAGTAATAATCTTGATTTTTTAACTGGAACTGGTGACGAAATGAATATTGGTGTTACCCAACCAATAATTGAAAGTATATTTTTTAAAAACAGTCCTTTACATGATGGCGCAATTGTTATTGAAAACAATATTGTAAAAGCAACTCGTGTTATCCTTCCTGTTAATAACGAAAAAAATATTCCTCAACGTTTTGGTTTGCGCCACAGAGCTGCAGTTGGAATAACTGAAAAAACTGATGCACTCGCTATAGTTGTAAGTGAAGAAACTGGTCAAATTTCTTATATAAAAAATGGTGAGTTTGTGATGTTTAAAGATACTATTGAACTTTCTGAACTTGTTAAAAAAGATTTAGCATAATGGAGTGTAAAAATTGTCAATCTACCCTTAATGGACAACAAAAATTTTGTTCAGAATGTGGTGAAAAAATCACAGCTAACAGATTAACAATAAAATCTATTTTAAGCTTATTTTTATCTCAGTTCTTGAGTTACGATAACAAATTTGTTAAAACTGTTATAGACTTAACTATAAAACCTGACATTGTTATAAATAATTATATCAATGGGTTTAGAAAAAAATACGTAAACGTTATTGGTTATTTAGGATTGTCACTAACCATTATCGGTCTTCAGTTTTTTGTGTTAAGACGCTTTTTTCCAGAATTATTGAAAGCCGATAATGCTTTTGGTAGCCAAATGCCTCAAGAAAACCTTAATGTAATTGATTTTCAATCATTAATGGACAGCTTTTATGAATACCAAGGGTTGCTAACTGTATTGTTTATTCCAATATATGCACTTGTATCTTGGACACTTTATTTAAATTCTAAAAAATATAATTTAGCAGAACATTTTGTAATTAATATTTATACAAATGCTCATTTTTTCCTTTTTTGGTTTATAGTAGTTATACTCACAATACCTTTTGGAATAAATTATAATCTTTTTTCACAATTTGCTATTATTCCAATGATTGGTTATATGACATTAGTGTTTTATAAATTATATGATTTTAGTATTTGGAACACGCTTTTAAGAGTCGTATTATATTACTTCATAGCATTCATTATAATGATGGTAATAATGGTTATTGTTGGCGTTCTGTATGGTGTGTATTTAGCTGCTACTGGAAAAATAACTCCGCAAACTATGTAGAGATAAATTGCAATTCTAAAAAAAGTTCAAGAAACTATACTGTTTCAGTTTTCATAAACTGTACTTCATAAAGATTTTTGTAGTAACCATCTTTCTTTTTAAGTAATTCATTGTGTGTACCTTGCTCAACTATTTGTCCAGCTTCCATCACAATAATATTATCAGCTTTCTGTATTGTTGCTAATCTGTGAGCAATAACTATAGATGTTCTTCCATTAGTTATTTTATCTGTAGCTTGTTGAATTAACTGTTCAGAATACGAATCGACAGACGATGTAGCTTCATCTAAAACCAGAATACTTGGGTTAGTAACATACGCTCTTAAAAAAGATATTAGTTGACGCTGCCCAGAAGACAGCATTACGCCTCTTTCTTTTACGTTGTAATGATATCCGTTTGGTAAACTCATAATAAAATCATGAATACCTATCTCCTTAGCCGCTTTTTGAACTTGTGCCTCTGTAATATCAGGATTATTAAGAGTTATATTATTAAGAATTGTATCTGCAAACAAAAATACATCTTGCAAAACAACTGCTATTTGGTTTCGTAGCGATGTAAGTGTAACATCTTTTATATCTAAATTATCTACTGTTATTCTACCTTTTTGGATATCATAAAAACGATTCAGTAAATTAATAATGGTTGATTTTCCTGCTCCAGTAGCTCCAACAATTGCTATTGTTTGACCAGATTTAACATTAAAGGAAATTCCTTTAAGCACTTCTTCATCATCAACATAAGAAAAGTGTACTTTTTCAAAACTAATATCCCCTTTAAATTGTGATGCTACTATAGTGCCAGCATCATCAATTTGAGATGTAGTATCTAATACAGCAAAAACTCTATTGGCTGCTACCATTCCCATTTGAAGAGTATTAAATTTATTTGCAATCTGGTTTAATGGTCTAAATAGCATAGGCACCATCATAATAAATGCGGTTAAATCTCCTATCGATGTGGTTTGATCTACTACAACGTTTAAACCTCCATACCAAACTACTAATCCTAATGTAATAGATGATAAAAACTCTGCTATAGGAAAGAAAATTGAATTATACCAAACGGTTTTAAGCCATCCTTTTTTATGACGTTCATTAATTTCTTTAAAGTTTTTATATTCTGTTTCTTCACGAGTAAATAGTTGTAAAATTTTCATTCCTGTTACTCGTTCTTGAACAAACGAATTGAGGTTAGACACCTCTGTTCTAACATCTTCAAAAGCTATCTTCATATACTTCTGAAAAATTTTAGTAGCATATAATATTATTGGTAGCGTAGTAAATACTATTAAACTTAATTTCCAATTTAAGTAAAACATTACACCTCCTATAGCAATCATTTTTAAAATATCACTAAAAATCATGAAAAGTCCGTCACTAAAAATATCAGCAATACGTTCCATGTCAGTAACGGCTCGTGTAACTAAAATTCCAACAGATGAATTGTCATAATACTTCATCTTAAAGCTTAACATATGCTTAAATAGCTTTACACGAATATCTTTTACAACAGTTAGTCCTAGCCAGCTTGCATAGTATATAAATAACAATTGACAAATAACTTCTAACACCAATAATAACACCATAATAGCTATGTAAAACATAAACCCATTATAGTCATGTACTGCTATTTTTGTATCAATAGCTACTTGCACAACTTTTGGACGTATCGCTCCAAAAACTGCTAACCCAATAACAAAAAACAGTGTACTATAAAACACCAACTTATAAGGTCTTATATATTGCAATAGACGCTTAAAAAGCGTTACGTTATACACTTTTGTTACTTTACTTGCCATTTATAGTATTTAGTTTAATAGACTCTGGATATACCACTTTTGTTAAATACAAACCATGTGCAGATACCGAAAATCCAGCTTCACTCCTACTTTTAGATTTTATTATTGTGTGCAATTCTTCAATTTCAATTTTACCTAGACCAATATTAATCATCGTTCCAACTATAGCTCTAACCATGTTTCTTAAAAAACGATCTGCGGTAATTACAAAAGTTAATTCATCATTTTCAACTTTCCAATATGCTTCTTTAATATCACAATGATACGTTTTTACATCTGTATTAACTTTAGAAAAGCATTGAAAATCTTTATACTGTAATAAGATTTCACAAGCTTTGTTCATTTTTTCAACATCTAAATGCTGAAGCATTCTATAAGCGTAATCAAACGTAAATGCATTTTTTCTGTTAGAAACCCTATAATTATATGTCCTGCTTGTAGCATTAAAACGTGCATGAGCATTGGGTTTTACTAAAAATATGTCGTGAATTGCAATATCTTCAGGCAAAAAAGAATTTAAACGGTAAATTAATGTATCAATATCTAACTCTCCATTAAAATCAAAATGAGCAAACATTTGTGATGCATGTACACCTGCATCTGTCCTACCTGCACCAACTATTGCTGTTTTGGTTTTAAACATTTTAGATAATGCTTCTTCTAAAACTTGCTGTACAGAAATTGCATTAGGCTGATACTGCCAACCATGATATGCTTTTCCGTTATATGATAATTCGATAAAATATCTCAAGTGAATGCTCTATTTTTGTAAGCAACAAAGATAGAATTTTAATGTCTTTGTAAATTTGAATTTAAAGTTAAATAAATTAAGATTTCCATATATGTGGAAAAAGTTATGAAAAAAATCCTTCTACTTTCTGATACTCACAGTTATATAGATGATGACATTTTAAAATATGTTAAGCAAGCAGACGAAGTGTGGCACGCAGGAGATATAGGAGATTTAAGCGTAACAGATTCTATAAAAAAAATAAAACCTTTACGTGCTGTTTTTGGCAATATAGATGATAATAAAGCAAGAGTTGAATTTCCAGAACATAATCGATTTATGTGCGAAGACGTAGATGTGCTCATTACTCATATTGGTGGCTATCCTGGAAAATATAATGTAAGAATTAGAGATATTATTTATGAAAAACCACCTAAATTATTTATTTGTGGTCATTCACATATTTTAAAAGTAATGCCAGATAAAAAATTAAATTTACTTCATATGAATCCAGGTGCAGTTGGAAAACATGGATTTCAGCAAGTAAGAACTATGCTACGTTTTACAATTGATGGAAAAAAAATTGAAAATCTAGAAGTCATTGAGTTTAAAAAATAAAAAAACCCAAGATCTTCACCTTGGGTTTACGCACTAATAAAATTAAGTTAATAGGGTTTATCGTAATCTATCGACAGATTTTACAAGATCTTCATCCTTTTTTATGGCCTTATTGGCTAACACCAAAAATACGATAGAAAAAATAGGAATAAAAATCCCAACACCTTTCTCAGAAATATGACTTTCTCCAGGCGTGATTAGTAATTGATACACAAATAATCCTAATAAAATAAAGTTTAATATTATATTAAGTCTGTTCATTACAAACTGAGACTTTCTGTTTTTATAACCAAATAACGAAATTAAAGACAATGCTGCTGACCCTAAAAACATTGCAAAATAAGATACGTTATCTTTTGCATAAACTAATACATCTGTATCTGTAATCCATAAATGAAATACAAAAATTAATCCTCCTGACAGCACAGCAGCAATTAATAAATAAACAGTTTGTATACGTTGTAACATCTAATTTTTTAAATTATCAGCACAAAACTAATAGTTTCTTTTTAAAAGTTATACTTAATTTTAAAATAAAATTGTATTATTGCATATATAATGTGTTACTCAAACCGTTACATATTATAAAATCTTCAGATTTTCTTGGTTTTACCCTCATCTTTCAGTTTTATTTTGAAAAGTTTAGACTAAACCAATTTCAATTATTAAAAAAATATTTACCCAATACAATACACATAGATGTTTGAAATTTCGCAATTAAAAGAAAAAAAGCTTTCTGACTTACAAGAAATAGCTCAACAATTGAATGTACCTAAATACCGTACACTTAAAAAATTAGAATTAGTATATCAAATACTAGATGTTCAGGCAGCAAATCCAGCTGCAGTAAAAACAGAAAAATTACAAGAAGTAGCTCCAAAAAAGGAAGAAGTTTCAAGACCAAAACCAAATAAAAAGAGAGAGCGAATTCAAAAACCCGCACCTTCTAATAAGGAACAACAAAAAATGGAATTTTCAGATTCTAAATCAGACTCAAAGCCTGCAACTAAACCTGAGCAGACTGACAGCCCACAACAAAAGAGAGACGCAGCTCCACAACATAAACAAAAAGACAGCGATAAAAAACCTATTCATTCTAAAGATAAACCAAACAAGCCTAACCCTCGTCCAAAAGACAACTCAAATAAGCCAAACCCACGCCAAAAAGAGACTAATGGAAACACACATAGTGGCTCTAATGGTAATTCAAATAATGGTAATAAAGACAATCGTAACCGTTATAGAGAGCCAGACTTTGAGTTTGATGCTATAATTCAGAGTGAAGGAGTATTAGATATAATGCAAGATGGTTATGGATTTTTACGTTCATCAGATTATAACTATTTATCATCACCTGATGATATTTACGTTTCACAATCTCAAATACGTTTATTTGGATTAAAAACAGGTGATACTGTATTAGGTCATGTACGTCCTCCAAAAGAAGGCGAGAAATATTTCCCTTTAATTAAAGTAAGTAAAATAAATGGGCAAAGTCCAGATGTAGTTAGAGACAGGGTGTCTTTTGAACATTTAACACCATTATTCCCACAAGAGAAATTTAATATTGCAGAAAAACAAAGCACTATTTCTACTAGAATTATGGATTTGTTTTCTCCGATAGGAAAAGGCCAACGTGGTATGATAGTGTCTCAACCAAAAACTGGTAAAACTATGCTTTTAAAGGATGTTGCAAATGCAATTGCAGCTAATCATCCTGAAGTTTATCAAATGATTTTATTAATTGATGAGCGTCCTGAAGAGGTTACAGACATGCAACGTAATGTACGCGGAGAAGTTATTGCCTCAACTTTTGATAAGGAAGCACATGAACACGTTAAAATTGCAAATATCGTCTTAGAAAAAGCAAAACGCCTTGTTGAGTGCGGACATGACGTAGTTATCTTATTAGATTCTATTACTCGTTTAGCAAGAGCCTATAATACTGTTCAGCCTGCTTCTGGTAAAATATTAAGTGGTGGTGTTGATGCTAACGCTTTACACAAACCAAAACGTTTCTTTGGTGCTGCTCGTAATATAGAAAATGGAGGCTCTCTAACTATTATAGCTACAGCTTTAACAGAGACTGGATCTAAAATGGATGAAGTTATCTTTGAAGAATTTAAAGGAACTGGTAATATGGAGCTACAGTTAGATAGAAAAATATCTAATCGTAGAATATTCCCTGCAATTGATTTAACTTCTTCAAGTACTCGTAGAGATGATTTGTTGTTAGATGATAACACAATTCAAAGAATGTGGGTAATGCGCAAGTATCTTGCAGATATGAACCCTGTTGAAGCAATGGAGTTTATTAATGATAGATTTAAAAAGACTAGAAACAATGAAGAGTTTTTAGTATCAATGAATGGTTAACATTCATTGATTAATAAATAAAAAAGCCCTTGAACAAAATTCAAGGGCTTTTTTATATTCTTTTTTAGTAGTAAAATATGGTAACAAAAAAAGTCTATTCAAAAGAATAGACTTTTAATAATTTCTCTTTTTTTAATACTATAAAGTAGCAATAAATTTTGTCAACCCAGATTTTAGGTTAGCCGCTTTATTAGCATGAATAATGTTCTTCTTAGCTAATTTATCAATCATTCCAGCAACAGTTGGGAATAATTCTTGAGCTTCCTTAGCATTTTCCATTTCACGTAATCTCTTGATAGCATTACGAGTTGTTTTATGCTGATATCTATTAGTTAAACGCTTTGCTTCGTTACTTCTAATTCTTTTTAATGCTGACTTATGATTTGCCATTTTGTTTTTTTACTTATTAAAAAATGTAGCCCGTAGGGGAATCGAACCCCTCTTACCAGGATGAAAACCTGGCGTCCTAGCCGATAGACGAACGGGCCATTTGAGTTATTTATTGTATAAGATTATAATTTTTATAACTGTAATCTCATATTTCAAATGAACGTGCAATTCTTCATTGCGGATGCAAAAATACAACTATTTTTAAATGTTGCAACACCTAATCAATTTTTTTTCAAAAAAAATTAATATGCCTTGGCAAACAACACCCTTCCTGATGATGGATTACCAGTAAACACGCAGCTTCCAGTCTCTTTTTCTCCATTTAAAGGTATGCAACGAATTGTAGCTTTGGTTAATTCTTTTATTTTTTGTTCAGTCTCAGATGTTCCATCCCAATGTGCTGAAATAAAGCCTGTTTTAGTTTCTAATACCTTTTTAAACTCTTCAAAATTATTAACTTCAGTAATATGTGTATTTCTAAAATCAAGGGCTTTTTTAAATAAACTTTCTTGTATTTCTGTCATTAAACCTTTAGCAATTGTTGCCACCTTATTTAAATCAACAATCTCTTTAGTTAAAGTATCTCTTCTAGCTAGTTCAACCGTTTTATTTTCTAAATCTTTTGGTCCAATTGCAATTCTTAACGGAACACCTTGCAATTCATGTTGTGCAAACTTAGCTCCTGGTCTATGTGTAGTCCTGTTATCAAACTTACAACTAACTCCTAAAGCCTTTAATTCGTTCTTAATAGTATTTGCAACTTCAGAAATTGTTTCTAATTGTTCATCATTTTTATAAATTGGAACAATAACCACTTGTATTGGTGCTAAATTTGGAGGCAGTACTAACCCATTATCATCACTATGTGTCATAATTAAAGCTCCCATCAATCGTGTTGAAACTCCCCAAGATGTTGCCCAAACATAATCTAATTTACCTTCATTGTTAGTGAATTTTACATCGAATGCTTTTGCAAAATTTTGACCTAAAAAATGAGATGTTCCAGCTTGTAATGCTTTACCGTCTTGCATAAGTGCTTCTATGCAATAGGTCTCAACAGCTCCAGCAAAGCGTTCGCTCTCTGTTTTTACTCCTTGAATAACTGGAATAGCCATAAAACTCTCAGCAAACTCAGCATAAACGTTATTCATTTGTTCTGCTTCAGCTATAGCTTCGGCTTTTGTTGCATGAGCAGTATGTCCTTCTTGCCATAAAAACTCAGCAGTACGCAAAAATAAACGTGTACGCATTTCCCATCGAACAACATTTGCCCATTGATTAATTAATATTGGTAAGTCTCTATAACTTTGAATCCAGTTTTTATACGTGCTCCAAATAATAGCCTCACTAGTTGGCCTAACTACTAGCTCCTCTTCTAACTTAGCTTCAGGATCAACTCTCAGCTTTCCTGGATTATCAGGATCATTTTGAAGCCTGTAATGAGTCACAACTGCACACTCTTTTGCGAAGCCTTCAGCATTTTTTTCTTCTGCTTCAAACAAACTTTTAGGTACAAATAATGGAAAATAAGCATTTTGATGACCTGTTTCTTTAAACATTTTATCTAATTCTGCTTGCATTTTTTCCCAAATGGCGTATCCATATGGTTTAATTACCATACATCCTCTTACAGCTGAATTCTCAGCTAAATCAGCCTTTACAACCAATTCGTTATACCATTTTGAATAATCTTCGGCTCTACTTGTGAGATTTTTGCTCATTGTCAGTATTTTGGCACAAATATTGTGCTTATGTTAAATATAAAAATAGTTCAGCAAAACTAACTATTTTTGTAATGTTCAACAATAAAAATATATAGATATGCAATTTAAAACTTACTTACAATCGAAATTGCCATTTTTTGTTGCACTAAGCTTTGCTTTTGTATTAGCTTCTTGTGGATCATACCAATATGTTGGTTATGATAATGATGGTATTTATAATACTTCTGATAATGTATATGCAGAAGAAAGTGCATACGAAGATGCTACCAAAGTAGACAACAATAGTTATTACAAAAATTATTTCGCCGAAAAATCTCAACAATATGAGAACATTTCACAAGAGGAGAATGTTATTTTTACAAATATTGATGATTATGAAGGTGGTTATGATGATGAAAACGAAATCATTGAATACAATAGCGGATATGCAGGTTGGGGACAAAACAATGATAATGTAACTATTAATGTATATAGTAATAATTGGGGTTGGAATTATTGGGGCTGGAATAATTGGAGATGGAATAGACCTTACGGATTTTATAATGGTTGGGGCTGGAATAATTGGGGCTGGAACTATGGCGTAGGTTTTTATGATCCTTTCTGGTGTCCTCCATATTACGGTGGTATTTATGCAGGTAATTTTTATAATCCTTATTATGGATATAACAATTACGGTTATTATGGTAATAATCGCTACTATAACAGAAATGTAGCTTATAATTCTGGTAGACGCGGTAGTATAACTTCTTCAAATGTCAATAGAAGCACTTCTAGAAGAAGCAATGTCATTAATTCGTCTAATTCTAGCAATACAAGGTTTAATTCACCTAGAAGAACATCAAATTCTTCTATAAACTCTACTAATTCTAATACAAGAACTAGGAGTAATAATACTAGAGTGAGATCAAATAACAATTCAGTTAGCCCTTCAAATTCAGGAACTAGAAGCAATAATACTAGGGTTAGTACTCCTAGAAGGAGCTCTTCTAATTCATCTTCTGTTCGAAGCTCATCTAGTACAAGATCTTCTTCACCTAGTGTAAGAAGCTCATCTGGTAGTTCAAGATCATCTTCTGGTGGAAGCAGCAGAAGTTCAGGAGGATCTTCAAGAAGAGGAAATAATTAAGATTGCTATATCTTTCAAAAACAAAAAAAATACATATGAAAAAGTTAAGTTTACTAGTCATAGGTGTACTATCTATGTCTAATTTAGTGGCACAAGACATTTCTGATGCCGTAAGATATTCTTTAGATGAAATACAAGGTTCTGCTAGATTTAGAAGTATGAGTGGCGCCTTCGGTGCTCTTGGTGGAGATATGTCTGCTGTAAGTATTAACCCAGCGGGTTCTTCAATTTTTAATGAAAGTCATGCCTCCATATCATTATCAAACTTTAATGTAAATAATGATGTTAATTATTTTAATGGATTTAGTTCATCATCAAATTCCAATATAGATTTAAATCAAACTGGTGCTGCATTCGTTTTCAGAAATACAAATCAAAACTCACCTTGGAGAAAATTTGTTATTAGTGTTGCATACGATAAAGTATCTGATTTTGATAACGATTGGTTTGCATCTGGAACAAATACAAATTCAATAGATAGTTATTTTTTAGCTTATGCTCAAGGGTTAAGATTAGATGAAATATCTGCTTTACCAGGAGAAAGCTTATCAGATGCTTATTCAGAAATTGGTTCATTTTATGGGTTTGGAAATCAACAAGCATTTTTAGGCTATGAGTCTTATATTTTAGAACCAGACAGTGATACTGATGATAATACTACCTATTTTTCGAATATAGCTCCTGGAAATTTTGATCAAGAATACTCATATGCAGCTAGAGGTTATAATGGAAAATTTGCGTTTAATATATCGTCTCAGTTTAAAGACAACTTATATATTGGTTTAAACCTTAATTCACACTTTATAAATTACGAAAAATCTACATTTCTAAAAGAGACAAATTCAAATGCTGGAAGTATTGTAAACGAAGTAAGATTTCAAAACAATCTTGCAACAACTGGTTCTGGATTTTCATTTCAGCTTGGTGCAATAGCTAAACTTAGCGAAGAGTTTAGAGTTGGATTAACATACAACTCTCCTACTTGGTACACTATTGCCGAAGAAACAACACAGTATTTAGCTACTGTTAGAGATGATGCTGGAACAAATGTAACTCAAATTATAGACCCTTTTGTTGTTAATATTTTTCCTGAGTATAAATTACAAACTCCTGGAAAATTAACTGGAAGTTTAGCCTATGTTTTTGGCGAACAAGGTTTAATAAGTTTTGACTATTCTCGTAAAGATTATGGAAGCACTAAATTTAAACCAACTTCTGATCCATATTTTGCATCACAGAATAATTTTATGAGTGATAATCTAAAGATTGCTTCAACTTATAGACTTGGTGGCGAATATCGATACAAACAATTAAGTTTTAGAGGTGGATACCGCATGGAAGAGAGCCCTTATAAAAACGATTCTTTTTATGGTGACTTAAAAGGCTTTTCTTTAGGTTTAGGTTATAACTTTGGAAACACTAAATTAGATTTAGCTTTTGATCAATCTGACAGAAATGTAAATAACCAATTATATAGTGTTGGACTTACTGATGCCGCTTCAATTGATACAAAAAACACCAATGTTACTTTATCACTTGCTTTTACTCTATAAAAAAAAGATATAATTAAGAAAGGCACATCTTGTTAGATGTGCCTTTTTGTATATAATAAACACACTTAAAAAGTATATATATAGCATCTAATAAAAAAGTGCTGAGTTTATCAGCACTTTTTTATTCATTCAACTTAAATACCTTTTATCTTTTCAGGGTAAAATGGGCTTTAAATTGTTTACGTTCTCCTGTGTTAGGTTCATCATATTCTACAGTAAACCAGTAATCACTTGTTGGTAAT
>NZ_BMIC01000013.1 GCF_014641635.1 Aquaticitalea lipolytica
AGTTTAAATTCATTTTTCTTTAATGACCCATTAAGTAGTAAAACAACACACATAAAATACATGTTGTTTTTTGGTGTTTTTATAGGTGTTTTATCTCATATCTATTTTTTATTGTTTGGCACACCTAAACAAGAAGGAGTAATAGAACAATATAGCACAATGTTCTATCCATTATCTATTATTCTATTATTCTTTATCCTTGCAATATCGAAAAGTATTAATCTTTCAATAAAATCTAAAAAATTATTTAAGTATTTTATTTATTTACTTCTCATAGGTATTATAATAATTTATGGTGAAGAAATAAGCTGGGGACAACGTATTTTTAATTGGAACTCTTCAGGTGTTTTTGAAAATTATAATTTACAGAATGAAACTAATGCTCATAATTTTTTAAATCCATTATATAGATTTATTTATCCAATAGTAGGCATGGGCTCATTTCTAATTATGTTTTTTATGTGGTTTTTTCCAAGTAAAGAAAAAAACGATTTAGTAGAATTAATCAGTCCACATAGAAGCATGTTTTTTTTAGCATTTATCATGGCCTGTTCTACGTATAAAGGGCATAGTGAAATTTACGAAGAGTTAATTGGTGTATTTATTTTTTTATATTGCATTAGACTATTTTATTGTGTCAAATTTCCTGCTAAAAAAACCAATGAATAACTAAAATAATAAAAGGCTATCAAATAACATGATAGCCTTTTTTTCTCTTTCATAGCAATTAATCAATAAAGTGATTTTTAGAAAGATATATTATTGTTTTGATAAATAAACTGATGATGCTGCACCTAGTGCAGTATTTATAATAGGTGAAATATTTCCACCTGCACCAATGCTATTAAAGGCTAAAATGCGTCCTCCTCCATTACCAGCCTCAGCAATAAATACTGTAGAGGTTTCAGAATCGTATGCTACATCAACAGGGTTGCCTAATAAAGTACTAGCGCCAGAAACTCGCGTTTGTTGTGATAATGCCAATGTTCCGTTATTAGTAGTGCCATTAAACTTAGAAATGAAATTTGTAATGATTTGAAAACCTCCATCATCTTGAGTGTTCATAGCGCTACCTATATCTGTCATTACCATTGTATCTGACATTGCATCATATGTTAAACCATGTGTTCTTACAATACCTTCGACTACCACGCGTTTTGAGGCTGATAACGTTGTATTTGTTGTGTTAGACAAAAAATTAGTGAATACTGCTAGCTCATTATCGGCATCTACTACAGCATACAAATCATTATTAATAAATGTAATTCCCCATAGTTTAAAATCTGTTGTTATAACATTTCTTAATGAAAAATTATTTCCGTTACGTATATAAACAAACAAACGACCATCTAAAGTTGAAGGATATCCATCAACATCTTGATTATCTGCAACTACATAAAAGGTTCCATCAACAGCAACTTCTCTAGGACTACTCATGTCTGTTGTTCCAATAAGATCAGCATTAATTGCAGCACCAGAAATTGCATTAGAAATATTTGTAAATCCTTCTAACCCTAAACCTGAACGAGATGCTTGTATTACAGCATCTAATGCACCTTCATAATAAACACCATCAGCCGCAGTTGAAGTTGTAATTAATGTTGTGGCAGATATATTAGATAAATCTGTAACATCATAATAAGTAATGTTACCATTTGAATTGTTTGAGGCATACAATATTGTTGAACTTTCTATTTGATTGCCTGAATTATCATCATCACTACACGAAGCTATTAATAACGTTATAGTTAATAGACTTAAAATTTTAATTGAATTTAATACTTTCATAATTTTTAAAATTTGTTGTTAATATATATACGTACGAGAATATTAAAGTGATGGTTTTAAAATTTATGTATAATTTTCATTTTTTATATAGATATAAAAAAAGCTACTCAAAATTGAGTAGCTTTTTGCTTTTGTAGTCTGTTAATGTTTCTCTTTAGGGACAAGAATTGTTTACTGTATGTTTCATTAACAAACTACATTATTTTTATTTTCAAAACTTATGCCAAACCTATGAGTATTCAGGTATTTTGCCTTTTACACCTTCGTAAAAACTACGCATAAATTTAAAATCGGCTTCAATATTATCAGTTGTATAAAATGGTTCGGAAATTCTGTTTTGCTTATTTTCAAAATCTAATGTAAACATAATAATAGGTACATTAGCTGCTTTAGCTATATAGTAAAAACCTGTTCGCCATTCATCAACTTTTTTGCGTGTTCCTTCTGGCGCTAAAGTAATCCTAAATTCGTCTTTATCTTTAAAAAGCTTTGCAATAGCATCAACTTTATTTTCATTAGTTTTTCTGTCGATTGGAGCTCCTCCTATTGCTCTTAAATACCAACCAAAAGGGCCAACAAACAATTCTTTTTTACCAATAAAATTTGTTTTTATTCCAAGTACTTTACGAAGTAAAACACCAATATAGAAGTCGTGCCAACTTGTATGAGGTACAGCAATAATTACAGCCTTTTTTACAGTATCTTTTGAAAAGTTTGTGTTACCTACAACCTTCCAACCTAACAACTTATAATATATAAATTTTGCTAACCAACGCATATTACATTTTTTGGTATAATGCTTTTAATTTTTCTCTGGTAATAACTTGATTCCAATGTTTGCCTATAGCATTTTCCCAAAGTGGAACTAAACCAAGAGCTACATCTATCATAATATCAAATTGATAATCTTCTAAATTTGCACAAATACCTTGCGGAAGACTTATATTATGGCTTTTTTTCATTTGTTTAAAAAGCTTAACACCTTCAGGATAAAACTCTTCTAAATGGTCAAAAACAATACAATTACCTATACCATGCTTTGTTCCTAATAAATAAGACAATCCATAACTCATTGCATGTGCAACACCAACTTGAGAATAAGCAATACTCATTCCTCCATGCCATGAAGCCATCATTAGTTTATCTTGTGATTCTTCTTCAGATAGATTGTTGTCTAAAAATATTTCTTTACACAAATCATATGCTTTTTCCCCATATGTCTGACTAAAAGCATTTAAAAATGTCCCGTTTAAAGATTCTATACAATGAATATAGCAATCCATTCCTGTATAAAACCATTGGTCTTTAGGAACGTCTTTGGTAAGTTCTGGATCTAAAATCACCTGATCAAATGGTGTGTAATCTGAATTAATTCCTAATTTTTTTTCTGGTCCTGTAAGCACAGTAGTTCTAGACACTTCTGCTCCTGTACCAGAAATTGTTGGAATACCTACATGATATATAGCTGGTGTTTTAACTAAATCCCAACCTTGATAATCTTTAGCTTCACCTTCATTTGTTAGCATTATAGATACTGCTTTAGCTAAATCTAAAATAGTGCCACCTCCTATTCCAATAATTCCTGATGGTCTATCTTTATGTGATAAAATAATTTGCTCTACTAATTCATCTACCTGAGAGGTTTTTGGCTCTTCATTTGCTGAGATAAATATAATTGTATCGTCATATGCTGTAGGAATTCGTGAGGTTAACCATGAATTACCTTGAAACACATCGTCTACTAAAAATATAAATGGTGCTTTAGTGTTTAATCGTTTAGGCTCAATAATATCGCTCAACTGATTTAAACTTCCTCGTCCAAAAACAATTCTGGACACCATTGGGTAATTTTTATAACTCATTTAAAAAATGTTCTTTAACAAAAATAGAAACTTAGTTGCTTCAATTTTTATTTATTTAAATAATATTGAAATTTTTCAGCAAATAAACTCACATGGTAACCGTCAACTAACGCATGGTTAACATTAATAGCTACATTCATTTCATTTTTATCGTTATTAAATACTATTTTACTAAATGCCAGTTTAGGCACAGAATCAATTTCACCAGAAACTGGTTCTTTATGTCCTGAAAAACTAAGCCAAGGCAAAGCTGAACAATGTATACAATCTAATCCGTTTACTGGTGGAAATAAATCTGTAGTACTATTTATTCGTTGTTTTTCATTTTCAAGATTATTCAAAAACACATCTAAATTTTCATCAAAATTTATAAATGAAAATCCAAAGGTATTATCTTGTCTCATAATAGTTGCTGATGCATTTATTACTTCGTGTTTTTCTACAACACTATTATTTATGCGTAATTTTAATTCATCAATATCATTTATTGCTTTCATACAATCATGAAGATATCTACCAAAAAAACTAATCTTTTTTTCTTTTGAAAAATGGTATGCTTTTGTAACGTCAACTGTTATTGTAACTCCAAAGTAAGGGTCTTTTAACTTACTAAAATGATTGTAGTGCTGCTTCCTGTTCCAGTTTTCAATATCAAAAATCTCCATTAACGCATTACCTTTTTTAATTCTAACAAACTACTTAATGTTTTATACGCCTTGCCATTTGTTTCTGATTCCTTTACTTGCTCATGCATCCATGTAGTATGAAATGGTACGTGAATAGCATGTGCTTTTATATTTATTAATGGTAAAATATCTGATTTTAATGAATTTCCTATCATTAAGAATTCTGATGGTTTAATATCTAAATGATTTAATAATTTTGAATAATTCTCTTCTTGTTTGTCGCTCAATACTTCTATATGATGAAAATAGTTTGTTAATCCAGATTTTTCAAGCTTTCTTTCTTGGTCTAGCAAATCACCTTTTGTAACAAGAATAAGTTTATAGTCTTTTGAGAATTCTTTTAAAACATCTTCAACACCTTCTAATAACTCAACAGGTTTGTTAAGCATGTCTTTACCAATATTTAAAATGGCATTCATTGTAGTATTAGATACATTGTTATTAGATATTTCTAAAGCCATTTCAACCATTGATAATACAAATCCTTTTACACCATAACCATAAAGAGGTAAATTTTTCATTTCCATTTTAAACAGCTCTTGATCAATTTTATTAGCTGTTTCGTAAGGTGCTAAAAGCTTTGCAAATTCCAACTCTGCATCACGAAAATAGGTTTCGTTAACCCAAAGTGTATCATCTGCATCAAAGCCAATAACTTTAATATTTTTATAGCTTATTTCCATAATCGTTTTGCGCGTTCTAGGTCTTCAGGAGTATCAATTTCAACACCTTCAATAGTTGTCTCAACCATTTTTATTTTCTTTCCGTATTCTAAATAACGGATACATTCAATTTTTTCAGTTGCTTCTAAAAACTGCATTGGTAATTTATAAAAGTCTAACAAAGCTTGTTTTCTAAAGGCATAAATTCCTTTATGTTTAAAATAACGCGCTCCAGCTTCTTTATCTCTAGGAAAAGGAATTGGACTTCTAGAAAAGTATAATGCAAAATTGTTTTGGTCGACAATTACTTTAACAGTATTTGGGTTACTAATTTCATCCCAATCATGTATCTCAACCATTAAAGATGCTAAATCGATTTCTTTGTTATAATCGTCTTTAAAAACTTCCAACACTTTAGATAAACTTTCTCTTTCGGTAAATGGCTCATCTCCTTGTACATTTACAACAATATCAACATCTAAATCTGCCACAGCTTCTGCAATTCTATCACTTCCTGATTGGTGTTCAAGTTTGCTCATTATGGCTTTGCCTCCATTAGAAACTATTTCGTTAAAAATTATATCGCTATCAGTAACCACATAAACATCATCGAACAGGTTTGTAGCAACAGTAGCTTCATAAGTACGTAAAATAACCGTTTTACCAGCTAAATTTTGCATAAGTTTTGCGGGAAATCGAGATGCACTATAACGTGCAGGAATCATAGAAATGATTTTCATTTAGTATTTTTTATTGTTTTTTTGAGTCTAAATGACCGAATAAAATGTTAATCAAAAATAAAACTTTTTATAGGAAATTAAGACTTTGATGGTTTAATCTTTTTATAAAGTTTAAATATTATAAACAAGATAAGAATAACTAATACAAAAGCTATTACTGGTAAGAAAATTGAAAAAATTGACATAACTAAAGATGTGCCTGTTTCAACAGTAGATACAACAGGGTTACCAAAACCAGCTGTTGTGGTTGTCGATGCCAATCGTGTTGCGCCTGCAGAGCTTTTTATTGCAGCAGCAGTACCACCTCCTGCTATAATTGCTAAAGACCAAGTAATTATTGGGCTTAAATCTGCTACTGTTGACACCATTACTGCTGTACCTGCAATTGTTGCTAATGGTATAGCAATAGTGTCTAATAAATTATCTAAATAAGGAATATAATATGCTGAAATTTCAACTAAAGTAGCAACGCCAAGCGTTATCACTGCTGTTAAGCTTCCAATCCATTGCCACGATTCGTTAAGCTCCCAAAAATTAAAGTATGAAGCTAAACTTAATGCAAAAAGAGGTACAAAAACTCTAAAACCAACTGAAGCGGCAAGACCAATACCTAGAAAAATGCTAATAATTGTTTCAGTCATTTTAATAAAATTTATTCTACAAAAAAATCATCTTTAAAACCTATTAAATATAATTTATTTTTTGCTCTTGTAACAGCTGTGTATAACCAACGTAAATACTCTTTATCTATCCCGTTTGGTAGATAAGGCTGCTCAACAAAAATAGTATCCCATTGTCCACCTTGTGATTTATGACACGTTATTGCATAAGAAAACTTTACTTGTAAGGCATTAAAATGTTTGTTGTTCTTTATTTTTAAAAACTTACGATAATTTGATGATTCGTCTTCAAAATCTTTTTGAACTTCTTGATAAAGTTTATTTGAATCATCATAAGATAATGAAGGAGATTCAGCTTCTATAGTATCGAGAAGCAAAACTGTTTCAAAAGGTCGCATTTTTGGATAATCAACCATTTGCACTTTTACTTCAGCAAAACGAAAACCATACAGATTTTGAATACTATGAATTTCTAAAACCTGAATAATATCTCCATTGGCTATAAAGCCTGCTTCTGTTGTTGGCTTTACCCAAAAATAATTATTCTTTACAACCATTAAAAAGTCTCCAACTGTAAGCTCGTTTTCATTATTAAGAATACGCTCTCTTATTTGTTTGTTATAAAGGTTTGCTCGCTTATTACTCCTAACAATTATTGCAGTTTCTTCATATCCATTAGAATCATAAGCATCATTAATGGCATCCATAATTTCATGTCCATCAATAAGCCTAACAATATCAGTAAACCCTTTAACATTAAACTTAAAAGCATCAAAAAACTCACCTTCCATTATTTCACGCAAGTTTGTTGCGTTAATTAAAATTCCAGAGTCTTGTTCTTGTCTTACTACTTCATCAAGCTCCATCATTTTAACTTCTTTATTATAATGCAAATTGAGTTGATTAGCATCTAAAGCAGGACTTAATTCAGATTTTACAGGTGGCAACTGTGCTTTATCACCAATAAGTAAAAGTTTGCATTTATGACCAGAGTATACATATTGCATTAAGTCATCTAAAAGAGAACCATTTTCAAATAGTTTGGAGTCGGCTGGAGTATCAGGAATCATTGATGCCTCATCTACTATAAAGATGGTATTTCTGTGCTTATTTGGCTGCATAACAAACTTAACTCCTCCTCCTTTATCTTTTTTGGGGAAGTATATTTTTTTGTGAATTGTAAACGCTTCTTTACCTGAATAATTAGAAATTACCTTAGCTGCTCTACCTGTAGGAGCCATTAGCACTGCGCTTTTTTTAGCTTCCCATAAATTAGAAACTAGAGTACCAATAATACTGGTTTTTCCTGTTCCAGCAAATCCTTTTAAAAGATATAGAGTATTTGGTGTGTTATCAAAAACGAATTCTGAGAGTTGGTCTAAAACTATGTTTTGTTTGGTTGTAGGTTCAAAAGGGAATTGTTTTTTTAAAAGTTTATAAAATTCAGACGAATTCATTGATATATTTTTCAGTATTCACAAAGTGGAAAGATAATACATATTTACTAGTGTTTTATTGGTTTTGTGTATATTTTTTTAAGAAGCTTTTTTACACATAAAATATGTTTGAAACTAAAATTATTTTATTTTTACATGTATTGGTTTTCGTGAATAAAAAAAAATTGTAGATTTGCGTTATACCTTTATTAAAAAATAAATAGACTAACTATGTTAAATGTAATCATTGCTATTGTAATTGTTATACTCCTTACGATTGGGCTTGTTTGGGTAATTGACAAATTTGTGCCTAAAAAATTAAAGCCTGTTTTAAATATTGCGCTTTGGCTATTAATTATCTTTTTAGGTTATAAAACCTATATGTCAGTTTATGGCGAGATTCAGTTCAATCAATTAAAAGAAAAACGTTACGCTTTAGTAATTGAAAAATTAAAAGACATCAGAGATGCTGAATTAGCTCACAGAACTGTTACAGGACAATTTACTGATAGCTTTGATGGATTAATAAAATTTGTTGAGAATGGCAAATTTACAATTACTCAAAGAAGAACTGAAACAGTAAAAGATGAAGCATTGTCTAGAAGTTTTGGTGTAGATATGTTTAAAGAGATTGTTGTAATTGATACTTTAGGGTTTGTTTCTGTAAAAGACTCATTATTTAAAAACTCTGATCGCTACAAAACAATGATGGACGTACCTGTTGGTGAACCAGGAACTAAATTTACATTAAAAGCTGGTAAACTAGATGATATTCCTGTTTTTGAAGCTAGTGTTGAAAAAGCAAAATTACTATTTGATCAAGATAAAAACTTAGTTGACAAAGAAAACCAAGTAATATCTGTTGATGGTGTTAATGGTCCTACACTTAAAGTAGGTTCAATGGATGAAGTAAACACAAATGGAAACTGGCCAAAAAACTATTCAAAAGAACAATAGTTTGACACAACATAATACAAAAGCATTGTCCATTCAAATTAGTTTGAGTGGACTTTCTTTTTGCATTCTAAACTCAACTACTCAAACTATTGAATTTTTAGAACACAAAAGGTTTAATAAAAAATTAAATCCATTAGAAACACTTGAGCAGCTTCAATTAGTTTTAGATAATAATTCAGTGTTTACACAGTCATTTGCTAGTGTTTTAGCTATTTATCAAAATGAGCTTTCGAGTTTAGTCCCAAAAGAGCTTTTTGATGAGAAAAACTCAGCAGACTACCTTAAATTTAATGCGAAGATTTTAAAATCAGATTTTATTTCTCATGATGACATAGATATTTGTAAAAGTGTAAATGTTTATGTGCCATTAGTCAATGTGAATAATTATTTATTTGATCAGTTTGGTGTTTTTGATTACAAACATACATCTACAATTTTAATAGATTCAGTTTTAAAAAAAGAGAGAAGCTCTGAAGATACTAAGCTATATATAAATGTAAGTGAGTTTAGTTTTGAATTGATTGCAGTTAAAAACGGAGAGTTACTACTATATAACTCTTTTGAATATTCAACTAAAGAAGATTTCATTTACTATATTTTGTTCACATTAGAACAATTACAATTAAACCCTGAAATAGTTAAAGTAAAACTATCAGGAATGATTAAAAAAGATGATGAACTTTATGCAATTTTATATAAGTACATCAGATATGTAGAGTTTGTAACGACAGACAATAATTTTAACTTTGATATAAATCAAAAACCAGTAACAAAACATAACGATTTTGTTATCTTAAATAGCTTTTAATGCGAATTATTTCAGGTCAATATAAAGGCAGACGTATAACGCCTCCAAAAAAACTACCAGTACGTCCAACAACAGACATAGCAAAAGAAGCTTTGTTTAATATACTTAATAATCAATTTTATTTTGATGAAGTATCCGTTTTAGACTTGTTTTCAGGAACAGGTAGTATTAGTTATGAATTTGCATCAAGAGGTACAGAAAATATTACTGCTGTAGATGAAGATTTTGGCTGTATAAAATTTATAAATAAAACAGCTGAAGAATTTGAAATGCAAATACGTACCATAAAAAGTGATGTGTTTAAATTTTTAGAAACTGCTAATTTGCAATCTACTATTATTTTTGCAGATCCACCTTATGCCTTTTCTGTAGATCAATTCTCAAAAATACCAGAACTTGTCTTTAAAAATAAATTATTAGAAGACGATGGTATTTTAATTGTAGAACATGCAAAACAAACCGACTTATCACATTTAGAGTACTATAGTTATTCAAAAAACTACGGAGGAAGTGTTTTTAGCTTCTTTGAAATTGGTGTAGATGCTGATGAATAAATAAACAAAGCCCTTTGAAAAAATCAAAGAGCTTGTTTAAGCAAGTAAATCTATAAGCCGAATTCTGTACTTTTCTTTTTAGAAAAGAATTCTAAAAAGAAAAAGCCCTTATCATTTATCTGAATGTACTGTTACCAGCACATTTTAGCTGTCTACCCTCCAACAATCGAGCGTGCAGCCCTCAAACGTTGGTATACATGACATTGCACCACATAGAGTTTACCTGGTTTCACTACAGCATTACCTGTACATACTTTCTGTTGCACTTTTCCTAGCCTCACGACTGGTGGCCATTAACCACTATGTTGCACTATGGTGTTCGGACTTTCCTCCCAAATATTAAACTTGAGCGATAAGGCGAATTACTTGGTGGCAAAAGTACATAAATTGTTAATAACTACTCTTAAATATAGCGCTCATAATTCTTAATTTTGACTTGAATTTTTAACTTTGTCTTTCTAATACTTTTCAATGGAACATTTTGTAGTATCGGCTCGCAAATACAGACCACAAACGTTTAAAGACGTTGTTGGTCAGCAAGCTATTACAAATACTTTATTGAATGCCATTGAACATAATCATTTAGCACAAGCATTACTTTTTACTGGTCCACGTGGTGTTGGTAAAACTACTTGTGCTCGTATATTAGCCAAAATGATTAATAGTGATGGAAATGAAAAAGAGGATGAAGATTTTGCTTTTAATATTTTTGAGTTAGATGCAGCCTCAAACAACTCAGTAGATGATATTAGAAATTTAACTGACCAAGTTAGAATTCCACCTCAAGTTGGTAAATACAAAGTTTATATCATTGATGAGGTGCACATGCTCTCACAAGCTGCTTTTAATGCATTTTTAAAAACTTTAGAAGAGCCACCAAAACATTGTATTTTTATTTTAGCAACGACTGAAAAGCATAAAATTATTCCGACTATTTTATCACGTTGTCAGATTTTCGATTTTAAGCGTATTACAGTTAAAGATGCTAAAGAGTATTTAAAATATATCGCTAAAGAGCAAAGTGTAGATGCCGAAGATGATGCTTTACACATTATTGCTCAAAAAGCTGATGGAGCTATGCGTGATGCACTTTCTATTTTTGATAGAGTGGTTAGTTTTTCAGGCAAAAACTTAACAAGACAAGCTGTTACCGAAAACTTAAATGTTCTTGATTACGAAACTTATTTTACCAGTACTGATCTTATTTTAGAAAATAAAATACCAGAGTTGCTCGTTCAGTTTAACGACACATTATCTAAAGGATTTGATGGTCATCATTATATTGCTGGTTTAGCTTCACACTTTAGAGATTTAATGGTTTGCCAAAATGAGCAAACAATAGAACTGTTAGAAGTTGGTGATGAAACTAAAACCAAATACCAAGAACAGGCAAAAAAGGCCTCCTATAACTTTTTACTTAAAGGTATTGAGCTGGCTAATGACTGTGATTTAAAATACAAAAGCAGTAAAAACCAACGCTTACTAGTTGAACTTACTTTAATGCAGCTTGCCTCTATCACTTTTGATGGAGAAAAAAAAAATAGCAAACATTACATAATTCCTGCATCTTATTTTAGAGCAAAAGGCATTAAACCAATTGCAGTATCAATTCCTAAAAAAGATAAAACAGATACTAAACCTATTGGTGAGCAGGTTACAGAAACAAAAGTACCTTCAGATGCCACTTTGGTGCATGAGCCGACTCCAGTTATCGATTTAAAGAACGATACGCATAGAACCTCTGGATTATCATTAAAAAGCATTAAAGCCAAAAAAGAGCATCAAATACGACAAATGGAAGTCGTTATAGATCCAAACGACCTTCCTAAAGAAGAATTTACCGAAGCTCAATTTATGAAGGCTTGGAGAGCCTATATAAAGTCGCTTAATGTTAATGGAGAAAAGATTATGGCATCTATTTTGGAAATGGACACACCTAAACTTCAAGGCACCTCAATAGGTTTAGAATTTCCTAATGAGACATTGAAAATAGAATTGGAACGTGCACAATTTCCTTTAATGGAATATTTACGTAAAACACTTAAAAACTTCGATATAAGTCTTAATATTATTGTAAATGAAGAGGCTGCTAAACAATATGTTTTTACTCCAATTGAAAAATATCAAAAACTAAAAGAAAAAAATCCTAATATTGAGTTATTAAAAAAAACCTTTGGATTAGATATTTAAGCTATGATACGTATTTATATTATTCTATTAATTATTTCTGTTGGGTTTGTTAGTTGTGATGGACGACAAAACAAGCGTGAGTCTTTACAAAAATCAATAACAGAATTTAACACAAAATACACCCAAAGCCAATCTATTACATTTTTTCCTAAAGAATATACTGAAATAGTTACAGATTCAATTGTATCTAACAGAGTAAAAGTATCTATAAAAAATTATTCGTCTATGGATGAAACTATCATTTTAGCTTCTTCTGAAAAAAATACTAACTATCATCGTGTATTTGAATCGGAAATTGTTATTTCTTTTTCATCCAAAGCTGTATTTAGTACTTATATTTCTGCAAAAGAATTTAAGTTAAATAACATTAATGATAGGTTTTGGAATAATGCAACATTAGAGCATGTCTGGGTAAACCAAGAATTATCTACTGAACAAACTATTCAATTAGACATGTCGTTTATTAATCCTAAAGATAAATCATTTAAGCTATATCGTATGTCTATTGATGAAAAAGGCCAAAAGCTTATAAGTTTAATTGAACAACAAGGTTAAATTATGCTCGGACTAAAACTTCCTACAGATCCTCGTTGGGTAAATATTGTTGAAAAGAATATTGAAGATATTCTTACAGACCATGCTTATTGTGAGCAAAAGGCTGCAAGTACAGCTATTTCGCTAATTGTAAGTTTCCCTGAATATACCGATTTAGTTCAGGAAATGATTGCTTTAGTGAAAGAGGAAATTAGTCATTTTAAAATGGTACATGATAGAATACTCGATAATGGATGGACATTAGGTCGCGATAGAAAAGATGATTATGTAATACAATTAGTAACCTTTTTCCCTAAGGGTGGAAGTAGAACAACACAGTTAGTGCATAGGCTACTTTATGCAGCACTTATTGAAGCAAGAAGTTGTGAGCGTTTTAGACTGCTATCTGAAGAATTACAAGATAAAGAACTTGCAGAGTTTTACAGAAAATTAATGGTTAGTGAAGCGAACCATTATACTATGTTTTTGGGCTTTGCAAGGCAGTATGGCAACAGAAAGGAAGTTGACAAAAAATGGCAGCAACTACTTGATTTTGAAGCTGAAATAATGAAAAATTTAAGCAAAAAAGAAACTATTCATGGTTAAAAAAAAGCCTCAACTGTTAAGATGAGGCTTTTTTTTATATACTAATTTGTTTGTTATATTTTTATTCCAAACCCAAACTGGATATTAGAATTTTTAGCTTCAACTGTAGTTAAATCTTTATCTAAAATATTTGTTATTCCGTAAGAATAACGAGCATCAATAAATAATTCGTCAGTAATCATATACTCTAAACCACCAATTCCAGAAAAAGCGAAAGTAGAAAACCCATCATTATTTTTCCAAGTTTTAAGACTTGCCATTGGCCCAGCTCCAAAAGTAAGTTTATCTGTTAATGCAAATCTGAACATAATTGGCATTTGTATGTAATCTGCTTTTAATTCATCTGCTTTACCACCTTCAGCAGAATATTGCAATTCTACTAAAATTGAAAACGAATCAGATACTCCATAATCTACAAAACCACCAAAAGCAAAACCGTTTCTATGGTCGTTAGTAAAAGTTGGATCTGGCGTAAAATCTAAATTTGAAACGTTAAGTCCTCCTCTAACTCCATATCTGTTTTCTTGTGAAAAAGTTAATGTAGAGATGCTTACGAATAATAATAGTGTAAAAAATGATTTCATTTGTTTATAATTTGAGGTTGTAAATATAAAATGAATAATGTTAACTAAAAACAAAAAACAGATAACAGACTAAAAAAGAAGTCGAAAGACCAATTAAGTTAAGCTAACACTCGAAACTGTTTCGTAGTACACACTTTTAATGATTCCATCAGACAATCCAATTTTTGGTACATAAATATCTCTTGCACCACTCCATTTCATAGCTGAAAGATAAATACGAGTAGCTGGAATAATAACATCTGCTCTATCTTGGTTAAGGTCTAAAACTGTAATACGCTCCTCGTAAGAATACGATTGTAGCATTTGATAAAATGACGTTAAATAAAAGTATGTTAAAGGTTTACCTATTTGCTTACCAGAGATTTTAAATATTTTATTGATGTTTCCTCCAGAACCAATAAGGTCTATTTTTTCATATTCACTAGTACTAGCCTTAATCCAGTTTTCAAGCTCAAACCAAGCTTCTTTATTTACAATATCATTAAGTAATCGTACTGTTCCTATTTTAAAAGATTTTGATGTAACCGTTTTGCCTTCATGTATTACTGTAAACTCTGTACTTCCTCCACCTACATCTACATAAAGGTATGTTTTACTATCATCTATATAACTTTGTAAGTCTGTAGCTGCAATAATTGCCGCTTCTTCTTCGCCACCAATTATATCTATTTTTATTTTTGAATGTTTTGCAATGGCTTTTGTTACTTCTACTCCATTATCTGCCTCACGCATTGCCGAAGTTGCACATGCCTTATATGCTACTACTTTATGAGCACTCATAAGTAATCTAAAAGCATTCATTGTATCTAACATACGTTGTTCGTTTTCTTTAGATATTTGGTTGCTTATAAATACATCAGCTCCTAAACGGATTGGCACTCGCACTAACGAACTCTTTTTAAACAAAGGTGGCTTCCCTTTTTGCTCAATAATATTTGAAATTAATAATCGTACAGCATTAGAACCAATATCAATAGCTGCATATTTTTTAATATTTAACATTCTACTTTTCTAATTTTTTTAAATAATAATTATACGTAGCAAACTGAGTTCTTGTTTTAGGCAATTTGTTGCGAACATATGGATTGTCTTGAGTGCTATTTATAATTCTAGCTTTTACATTATCATTCCAGCAAATTTCGAAAATATCTAAAAGTTCTTGTTTTATGTCTTCATCATAAATAGGACAAGTTACTTCTACTCTATTTTCTATATTACGTGTCATCCAATCTGCAGATGAAATATACACTTTTGGTTTATCATCATTACAAAATATGAGTAAACGTGTGTGCTCTAAAAATTTATCAATAATACTTATTACTTCAATATTTTCACTCATATCTTTTATACCAGGAACTAAGCAACAAATACCTCTAATAATCATTTGTATTTTTACTCCTGCTCTACTTGCCTCATAAAGCTTATCTATCATCATATAACTAGAAATACTATTTAGTTTTATTTTGATATATGCAGGCTTACCAAGTTTAGCGTTATCTATTTCATTATCAATAAGTTTAAATATTTTAGACTTAGTATAATGAGGTGATGTTATTATATGCTTATAGGTAAATATTTTGTAGTTATACTGAAAGAAATCGAACACAATATTTATATCTTTCAATATCTTTTGATTAGCTGTAAAAAGTGTGAAATCGGTATAAATTTTTGCAGTAGACTCATTAAAGTTACCTGTACTTATAAAACCATAACGCTTTATTTTTTTCTCTTCTTCACGTTCAATAATACACATTTTACCATGTACTTTTAGTCCTTTAACTCCAAAGAGCAAATGAACACCTTCAGATTCCATTTGTTCAGCATAATCTATATTAGCCTGTTCATCGAACCTTGCTTGAAGCTCAATTGATACTGTAACTTTTTTACCATTTTTTGCAGCATTAATTAATGAACTAGCAACATGCGAAATTTCTGCTAATCTGTAAATAGTAATCTGTATCGTTTTTACTTTAGGATCTAACGCTGCTTCCCTTAAAAACTTAACTACATATGAGAAGGTTTGATAAGGTGTATATAAAAGATAATCTTTATTAGCAATTGTCTTAAAAATGCTACTTTCTAAACTCATTCCTTTAATAGGTAATGGTTTAATTTTATCATATAATAAATCTGTTCTACCTAAACTAGGAAAACTCATATAGTCTCTTCGGTTATGATAGCGACCTCCTGGTATAACACTATCATTTGAGTCTATTTCCATTTTAGTCATTAAAAATTTTAGTGTTTCTCTATCAATAGTTTTGTCATAAACAAACCTAACAGGGTCACCAATTTGACGATGTTTTACACTATCAGAAATTTTTTCTATAAAACTTTTACTTAAATCGCTTTCAAAATCTAACTCACCATCTCGAGTTATTTTTATCATATGAGCTGATATAGTTTCATAATCGAAAATGTTAAAGATATCGTTTAAACAATAACGAAGTAAATCATCTAATATAATTATATAGTCTTTACCTTCCTTTTTAGGAAGCACAACAAAACGTTCAATAGTTTTAGGAATCTCAATAAGCGCAAACTGCTTTTGCTTATTAGAAAAAACCATCTTTACTGCTAAATATGCTGCACTATCTTTAAGGGTTGGAAGTTTTACCTGATCGTTTAAGATGATGGTAACTAAAGCTGGACTTACATTCTGAATATAATAGTTTTTTATGAATACATGTTGTTCATTGTCAATCTCATGTTCATTAATAAAATAAATATCTTTCTTCTCTAACCGCTTTTGAATTTTATCAAGAATTTTTAGACTTTCCCTTTGCTGTTTAATAACTATTTGTGTGATAATTTCTAGTAAATCACTGGCTTTAATTCCTCCAAGTTCACTTCTTCCTGTTTTCCCAGCTTCATCAATTCGTTTTATTGTTGCATAACGCACTTTAAAAAACTCATCTAAATTATTTGAAAAAATCCCTAAAAAACGTAATCTTTCAATAAGTGGTACAGATTCATCTTCAGCTTCTTGTAAAACACGAGCATTAAATTGCAACCAACTAACTTCTCTGTTTATATAACTGTATTTGTCTTTTGTCATTAACTCTTAAATAATTATCAATATGGCAAATATATTCTATTTACAAACAAAAATACTGAACTTAATGTTATTATAAATTTATATGAAATGCATAACCAAATATGCATATTTATACATAAAACTAATCTTTTAAATCTCTTGGAAAAATTGTCATTTTTGTGATGCCTTTTTTTACATCTGCCCAATAATCTACTTCAAACTCAATCATAACTAAACCACAAGTAGGAACATTATCTATGTAAGTACTACCACAACTATTAGCAATAGCTGTAAATGCATGGTTGTGTCCAAAAATCATTACTTTGTTGTATTGGTCACTTAAATTATTGATGAATTTTGCTACCTGATGGCCACCAAAATCATATAATTTTTCGTCAACAGATAACAACTTTTTTGATACATTAAGATTATCAATAAATATATTACAGGTAGTTAATGCTCTATTTGCAGGACTAGAGAATATGGCATCTGGTGCAAAAGAATATTCTATAAATTTTTTTGACAGTAAATTCGCATCATTCTCACCTCTAGTACTTAAGGGCCTGTCTATGTCGCTTACATCGTATTCCCATGACGATTTTGCATGCCTAATTAGTGTTATTGTTTTCATTAATTTTCGATTAAATGCAAAAAATATCGATAAAGTGTTGCATAACTCCGTTTTAACGATTATTTTCGTGCTTTGACATTTTTATTTGTTAAACCTATTAGTAATCAGTTGATTTGCTATAATAAATTTAATGTAAATGACCCCAAATCAAAAACATATTAATCAATTCATTGTCAACGCATTGTTTATCAATGCACTTCCCTCAAGTTATTTAAGAAAAATAGTTAATCAGTTAATGATGTATTCATCATTCAACTGCAAATCATTTATTCTTAACTAAAGATCATTTAAAAAAAATCGCATAGCGAAACTTATAGTATTATTTAATTAATCAAAGTTATGAAAACAATTGTTACAATAATAATAGTTTGCCTTAGTACCCTAAGTACGTTTGGGCAACAATCATTAAGCCTAAAAATTATTAATGGTAGTGACAAGCCTAATAGTGAAACAGAGCATATTTATTTACTTGAAGTAACAAATAATAGTAAATCTGCTGTTAATTTTAATATTTCGGCAGACGATAAATCTTGTAGTGATACAAATTTGTCACAAATAGAAATGAAACAAGAGGTACTTAACTCTCAGAAATCAAAAAATATTGAATTAACTTCAATACAACCTGGTAGATCGTTTGAGTTTTATATTAAAATTTCTAGACCTGCTAACGCAAAATTAAGTACTTGGAATTGTACAGAAGTTAAAGCAGTTTCTGACAAAGGACATATAATTAGTAATTCAATAATTATACAATCATTAATCCCTGACCCAAATAACTTTAATTAGTTAAAGCTAATTAATCCATAAACAAAATATTGGACTTATGAAAAATGCTATTACTCATAATAAAATAAAAAATATACTCTACTTACTTGTGCTATTTAGCAGTCTTTTTGCAAATGCTCAAGTATTAGATCCTTTTACGCCTCGTTTTAATGGGACTATAAGAGGTGATGTAACTATGATTGCTAATAATATGCTATCTAGGACTGCAACTACAAACTATAACGGTGAAAGTAGTAATCATGACTTTTCTGATAATGTTTATGTTGACATAGATAATGACCCTACTACTTTTAATTCAAGTAGCGCGAATCTTACTAACCCTCAACCTTCGTTAGATTGTATTTCTATTTATAGAGCATATTTATACTGGGCTGCTGCTGACAGAGAACCAACATCAGATCCAAATTCAGAAAATCAACCAAATTGGAATTATAACGATATAAAGTTAATGATTCCAGGGCAAACTACTTATACTACATTTAGAGCTGATGATGTTATATACAGAGGTAGAAATACACATTTAAATAATGACCCATATATCTGTTTTAAAGATATAACTAATCAAGTTAAATCTTTAGCTAATCCTTATGGGAAATACCAAGTTGCAAACGTAGAAGCAAAAACAGGTAGTTTAACCTCACATGGTGGCGGAAATACTGGTACTTCTGGTGGTTGGCAAATAGTTTTTGTTTACGAAAGTCCAAAAATGTCTCCAAGAAATATTACACTTTTTGATGGTTATGCACACGTAACTAGTTCTGTAAATAATTTTGATATAAACTTTAGTGGTTTTCAAACTGTTCCTTTAGGAAGTGTAAAAGCAAACATGATAATTGGTGCTTTAGAAGGTGATAGAAGTTTAAGTGGAGATATGTTACAAATTAGAAATGTTTTTAACAATTATACAAGTATCTCAGCGCCACAAAGGAGTTCCAGCAACTTTTTTAATAGTCGTATAACTGTAGGTGACAACAATTTTGTTGATAGAAACCCAGCAAGTACAAATACGCTTGGTTATGATGCTGCAGTATTTCCTTTAAGTAATACATTAAATACTCTTATTGGAAATAATCAAACTTCTGCAACCTTAAGGTTAACTTCAAATCAAGAAACTTATGGTCTTTTCTTATTAGGTTTATCTGTTGAAGTTTGGATTCCTGAAATTGATCCGATTAATGTTATGATGGGTTCTGGCTCTTCTCCTGTTGATCCTGGAGATACTTTAGGTTTTAATTTTGATGTTATTAATAAAGGTAATGATAATGCCATAGATGTATCAATATCTACAATAATGCCGCCTCAAGTAGCTGATGTTATTGTTGGAAATTTACCATTAGGTGTTTCATATACATATAATAATACAACTGGAGAGTTAGTATTTAATTTTACTAATGGTTTAGTAGATATTGATGTACCTCCTATTAATGTCAGTTTTGATATTGTAATTGAAGATGAATGTTATTTTTTAGAAGAGAATTGTGATTTATCATTTGATTTACAATTTGTTGCAAATTATAGAGGTTTCATAAATCAAAGTTCACAAACTACACTAAGCTCATCTGGTATTAAAGAATGTAATATTGGTAATTTATTACCTTTTACAGTAGATATTAATCAACCAGTAGTTAATTGGGCAACTCCAGCTGGTGGTTTAGATAGAACAGTTGAATGCGGCGACGCATCTGGATTAAATTCTGCTCAATCTTTAGAACCAGAAACAGATAAATGTGATTTTACTTTAAACAAAACTTCAGGAAGTTTTGTTCAAAATTCTAATTGTCCAAATAAAGGTACTTATACAAATACTTGGTCATTTACTGATGCTTGTGGTGTAACTATTGCTCAATATTCACAAACTATTACTGTCGTAGACACTACTGCACCTACACTTATTGTTCCAAATGATGTTACGATTGAATGTGATCAAAGTTATGACCCAGCCTTTACAGGTAATGCTACTGGAAGTGATGCTTGTGGTAATGTTGATATTAAATATGTTGATTCTTTAACAGATGAGTGTGGTTTTACACATATAATTACTAGAACTTGGACTGCTACTGATGAGTGTGGTAATACTACTTCTGATACTCAAACTATTTCTGTAGTAGATACTACTGCGCCTACACTTACTGTTCCTGCTGATGCTACTGTGGAATGTACACAAAGTACTGACCCTTCTGCTACTGGTACTGCTACTGGAAGTGATACTTGTGGTGATGTCACTATTACCTTTGCGGATTCATCTGTTGATACTTGTGGTAATACTCAAACAATTACCAGAACATGGACTGCTACTGATGATTGCGGAAATGAAACTTCTGCAATACAAACCATTACTGTCTTAGATACTACTGCACCTACACTTACTGTTCCTGCTGATGCTACTGTGGAATGTACACAAAGTACTGACCCTTCTGCTACTGGTATGGCTACTGGAAGTGATACTTGTGGTGATGTTACTATTACCTTTGCGGATTCATCTGTTGATGCTTGTGGTAATACTCAAACAATTACCAGAACATGGACTGCTACTGATGAGTGTGGTAATACTACTTCTGACACACAAACCATTACTGTAGTAGACACTACTGCACCTACACTTATTGTTCCAAATGATGTTACGATTGAATGTGATCAAAGTTATGACCCAGCCTTTACAGGTAATGCTACTGGAAGTGATACTTGTGGTAATGTTGATATTAAATATGTTGATTCTTTAACAGATGAGTGTGGTTTTACACATATAATTACTAGAACTTGGACTGCTACTGATGAGTGTGGTAATACTACTTCTGATACTCAAACTATTTCTGTAGTAGATACTACTGCGCCTACACTTACTGTTCCTGCTGATG
>NZ_BMIC01000014.1 GCF_014641635.1 Aquaticitalea lipolytica
TTTCTAAATAAACCTCAGTTGCATTTGCCAATGCCTCTAAATCATTTTGATTGAACGCAATTGAAATGTTAGTGACCACATGTGATTGGTTTTGATTAAGTAAGTA
Source organism: Aquaticitalea lipolytica (assembly GCF_014641635.1). GTDB lineage: Bacteria > Bacteroidota > Bacteroidia > Flavobacteriales > Flavobacteriaceae > Aquaticitalea > Aquaticitalea lipolytica. The sequence goes on from NZ_BMIC01000014.1 coordinate 107, forward strand.
GTTTTTTACGTCTTTATTAGAAGCGTCGTTTAACATATTAATCAATCCTATTTTATCGGCAATTTCAATGTTTAAAAATTTAGGTTTGTTTTGCAGAGAGTCTATATAATTAATTTTAACCTCCTTTGGTTGCATTTCATTTGCTACACTAAATATTTTATACGATGATTTATTAAAAGAAATTGGAGTGATTTTAACTCTAATAGGGTTAATGTAATTAGGTATTCCTGAATGGTTATAGGTTTGCTCTAAAACAAAGCTTTCATCAGTACCTATGCTCCCTAAATCAACACTTTGCTTCGTTGATTGGTATTGCTTATTTTGTACTGAGATTGTTTTACAACCAGTAAGTAAAACAAGAATACTACATAATAAAAAACTGCTTTTTCTCATGCTTTGAGCTTTTAAGTAAATATAATGGTTTCTAATAAATAAAAAATGAATTTTAGCTCCAAAAGTAAATCTTTAGATGCGCTTCCAGATACTTTTCACTTTTTGAAAAACATATTGTTTTTCTACTTAATCGCTTAATATGAGTTCTTAAGGTTAAGTTCATTCGTTCAATTTTATTAGTACAATATTGAAAGCGTCTATGAATTGATTTAGGAATTAAACTTGGATAAACATTTAATCTATCTGTATAAATTTTATCAGGTTGGAGCAAAGTACTTTATGAATTAATGGTCTTATGTTTTCTTTTGATTTACTACCAACAAAAAAATCAATGACTTGTTTTGTTTCTCTTTCAATAACATAAGTAATCCAAGTAAAGTTGTCTTTTTGTTTTATATAAGTCCATAGTTCATCAATTTCAAATTTACATCCTAGTTTGTTAAAATATGGTGCTTTGATTTGATTACTAATCTTTAACATTCTTGACAATACAGTATTTTTTGAAATACCAATAATTCTTGAAATACTTAAAACACCACAACCTTCTTTTAGCATACTTTTTATTAAAGTATTTGTCGTTTCTTGGTAAGCAATATAAGAATAAGCTTCTTGAAAATAGGAGTTACAGCTTTTACAAAAATAACGTTGTATCCCATTTCTTTTTCCACGTTTTATACAATTACACTTGTTACAGTTTTTACAATTCATAACCACAAATATAATCAAGCGCCAATTTGACCCACGTAGAAAAATAAAAGCCTTATTTAATAAGCTTTTATGAACTTTCATTGTTTCAAGGAACAAGAGTGAGCCTCCTATTAGAGGCTCGCTTTTTATTTAAACTATTGATAATCAATATTAAAAAAAAATTAAAAGCGCCATTCTGACCCATTACCCATTACCCTCATTACCTAAAATTCTAATAATATCATTTTTATCTTCTAATATCAATAAATCAATTATTTTATGAGTCTTATATTGAAGAATATAATTTGTTTTAGAACCAGCTTTATGTTCTTTAATAAATAATTTTTTTTTATTAAAATCATTTGTAATTAATTTACAACTTAATGACTTATTTAAAAATTTATTCAAAACAAATAATTCATTATGGCAAAGTCTTACTTCTTTATAAAAAACCCAAGTCGAAAATCTTATAAGTGGATATAATAATAAATTTAATAGAGCTATAACAATCCCTACAATCCAATTAACAAGTAATCCAATAATAAGTAAGCTAACAATTGGGATTATAATTATCTCAATAATATTCAAATTACTTCTATTTGTTATTGAGCTTTTACTAATGTCTTTATTCATATTAAAAGTCTTGGTTACTTAGTTGCTTTTCGGGTAACTATTCTTGCTAAGAACAATACTTAATCTTAAGTTAATTATTAAATACGCTTAAATTTTAAACTAATCATTAATATCATTTTCAATACCTTGATTGTTAATTCTAAGTGTTTTTTGCATCACAATTCCGTTTTCGTATTGTAAAAAAATATCATAAGAACGGTCATTTACTTTGAGACTACGTACTAAAATTTTTTCTTTAGGGTCAAAATAATTTGAAAAGAAAATATCATTACTTTCTTTAAAAATCAGATAAGAATCTTTTCCTTTTTTTCCCATTTTAAAATTAATAGTTTTTCCAGATGATGTTATTTTCTCAATAAAATTATTTTTCTTAATGTAAACTAAAATTGTATCACCTATAAAATCTGTATAATAAAAACTATTTTCTTGAATTACATTCACATGAACCTGAAAACTCTTGGCGTTATTAAAATCCTCAATACTAGTTAACTTTTGTCCAGAATTCGATTTAGAATCACTTATAATCCTAATGTATTCATAACAATTTTTTTGAAGGTAAGTGTCAGTATCTCGTGCATATTTATTTCTTATTGAATCTGATTTAATAACAGATAAACCTTTTGTTAAGACAAAACTACAATTGTCTATCCTATCAGCAATAACATCTTCTTTGTTTTCTTCAAGACACTCACATATAATATTGCTGATTTTTGAAACTTTTTCTGGATCAATATTTTGAGAAAAACAAAGAGGGCTAAAAATTAAAAATATAATAATTTTATTCATGAAATTTTAAAAATAGGATTGTTGACATTATGACATAAGCTATTGATAATATGTTTAGTACAATTTTGTTTTTGAGCTCTAACCCTCTATACATTTGTAAGATTTCCATTTTCCTTTTGTTATTAGAGAAAAACCTATAAGAAAAGTAAAATATCCCCAAAAAAGTTATAACTAATATAAACTTATTTAATTCTGAAATTTTAAAACCAAACAAACCAAGAATTGTGCCTACATTAAATAATAAGACAAAAACAAAAATCAAAACAGCTCTAGCATCTTCATTTGTTAATTTAAATCCCGTATAGGTAGTAAAATTTAAAATACTACTGTAAAATTTATGAATAATGTTTTTAATCAACATTCTTTAATAAGTTAAAATTTCAATCAAAAAGAGTAGAAATTATCACAAAAGGAGTAGTAATCATATTAAAAATAAAATTATCTCCTGCATTACCCATCGGTCCTTTGGTCAAAGGATGAGTAGTGTCTGCACTTGTATTAGTACTAGAAGAGCTTCTATTCGTAAAATTTCTATATATGTACGCATTTCTAGCATCACCCATTACAGAATAAGATTTTGCTAGATTATTAGTGTTCGTTACACCATTTTCATCTTTCCCATTTTCAATAACAAAACTTGTTGCTTGTGATACAGGGCCTGTTGCTGTGGATATAACCTCGGTAGCTGAATCTTGAACTAATTTTTCTGAAACACCATTTTTTGAAAATTCACTTACTAATTCTACCCCTGTTAAAACATTACTAGCAATACCTGCTTTTTTCTTTACATCTGAGGCTACTTCTTTCACATTGATACTTTTAGCATTTTCTTCTACCAACCCTGCAGCTGTCTCTGCTGTTTCAGAAGTAGTTTTTGCAACTGGCTCAACATCTTCTTCAAATATTGATGCAATATCACCCGCCTTCTTGTATAAATTATATTTAGCTTCATTTACTTTTTTATCAATATAATCAGTGGCTTTAGCAGCCTTTTGCCATATTGAACCCCACCAAGTGTTAGGGTCATCTCCACAATCTCCATCAGGGCAACCAAAAGCTTTCATTCCGTCTGGATCAATAAATCGAAGTGGATTATTGAATGCATAGTTATATGGTGAGTGTCTTCTCATCAGTTCAGCTAATGGGTCTAAATTCATCCAACGACCTAATTCTGGGTTATAGTTACGAGCCGTAATATCAATCCACCCAAGACCAAGTTCATCTTGTTCTTCCTTGCCACCAAACCCATACTTATGGTCTGTGCCATTTATAACGTTATTATACCCTTTATGTTTCAGTCCAAAAGGATAGTAGTTGTTTTCTTCAACAATTTCTATCGAAGCTGTACTTGTAGTACTTATATCTTTATAAGACAATCGAATATTCCCTAAGTGGTCTTTGTATTGATACACATACTTAAACCCAAAACCATCTGGTTCTACATACCCTTCTGCATGGTTAAAGAACTTAAGAACGTTGTTCTCATACATATAGTTTCCAGCATACTCTGTTGTTGTCCCTGTACTCACTATTTTCTTCTGTTTTACTCCTGTTGCATCGTAAATATATTGAATATTTTCAAATCCTATAGTAACTTGTGTTGGTAAATTTAAATGGTTGTATGCAATTGCTGTGATATTCTTATTGGTATCCGATGTCATATTCCCATTCGCATCATAAGCATAATCATCTGCTGTATCGGCAGCTGTATTAACAGCATCGTCCTTAAACCCATATTGATCAACCGTTGCTGCGTCTGCTACTTTCATAAGTCTATTGGTGTCTGTTTGATAACTGTAGGTTAATATATCCATAGTTCCAAAATGTGCACTGTTGGTCGACACTGGATTCTCTACCACATGTCCTTTTCTTGTTAAATTGGTAATATTTCCATTCTTATCATAGGCAACACTACTCAATCCATAACGGTCGAAGTTATCTGATATTGCTCCTGTAATACGGTTTAAAGCATCATACTGGTAATTGTACCAGTGCAAAGTGTTGTCATTTTGTGTTTTCCACTCGGTCTCTGCAATATTACCATTATACAAAGCAGTACCTCCATGGTTTGTTGTATTGTAATTTAGTTTAAAGCCAAACAAATCTGAACCTAAATTATCTATGTCGTTTATTCCTTTTAACCAACCTCTAATGTTATAGGTGTAGTCTACAGTCTGTAATCGCCCTTGTGTGGTTTTGCCTCCAACTCCTTTTGCTATTAATTGCCCTAAACGGTCATAGGTATTTTGCACTAACACTTCTTCATCCAATAGGTTTATCTTTTGTTTTTGAGAGGTTAGTCTACCTTGATCGTCATAGTCAAATGTTTCTTCAGTAGTAATGTTATTTTGTCCTGTCTTACTATGAGTTGTAGTGATTTTATCTACTTTACCAACAAAGTCTAATGTGCTTATAGCCATATCTGTTGTTGATAAATAATTGTTCTTGCTTACAGAGTATATAGGTCGCCCTTTAACGTCATATCCCGATAATGTGGTTATCCAATTGGAGGTGCCTAATACACGCACTTTACTGCCTGTGGCTAAACTCCTTGTTAAAACCTTATTAGTGTCATTATAATTGATTATCGCTTGACCATCTGCTGTACTAGGCAGTGATAATCCATCTTTATCAAATGTATAGTCATCATAGTAGTTAATGGTATACAGTTCGGTAATCCCTGTTGTTGGATAAACACTTGCGTCGTTAGTATAATAAATCGTAGTTCCTGCAATGGTTGTTGGTGATGTATTTTTAGTGACATAAAGCAATGTGCTACTGTCTGCTGCACTTTGTAATGCCATTCTTGAGCTTCCATTGGTTATAACCCCTGTGTAAGCTACTCTTCCAAAAGCATCATATTTAGTGAATAACCATTTAGATTGTGTACTCAAATTTGCATCTTGAGTCAGGATGGGTTGATCTAGCTTATTGTATATTATATACTCCCAGCCTTTTCCTGGGATCTTCTTTTCTACTAATCGGTTTCTATAATCATACTTATATTGATAACAGAGTTCCGATAATTTTGTTGCTTCTGGTTTTGCTGTGTGTGGCTCTGATTTTGGTGGTAGCACATAGGTTAGGTTTCCATAGTCGTCATATACATAATATGTGTCATGTGCTCCATTATTATAGGTCCGCTTTAAAACTACTCGCCCTTGTTTGTCCTTAAATTCCTCTGTAGTGTGGTTGGTTCCACTAACCCAATTCTCATCCTTAGTCACTGTTTTGTATAGCTCGTTAGCTGCATAATATGTTGTACCACCTTCTAGAGTTGGTGTGTAGATGTTATTCAAAAGAGTGAGACTTACATCATAATATCTAACTTCATTAGTTGTATTGCTTTGATAAGCAAACTGTATTTCATGACCGCTACCTAATCCCCAATCTGTACCTGGTGCCGCCTGCTTTAACACTCTATTTAGTGGTGAAGATTCTAATAATTTTTCGGAATAAGGATTAGTAGTATATTCATAGGTTGAAGTGTTATAAAAATGAGTTGTTGCTGATAGAGCATTATTCATAAAAGCACCTCCGTTACTCAAATTATGGTAAGGTAAATATTCCTTTGTCTGTCTTCCTAACGCATCATACTCTGTATGTACAATAATGTCCTCTCCATTCCCTCCGCCTCTAATACTAATACTTTGAACAGGCCTTCCTAAACCATCAAAATAGGTCACCGATTCTATTTTTTCATTATCCTGAAGCCCACTGGTACTAGTTGCCGAAACTTGTGGTGAAACACTATAGATATAGTTTTTATTACTTAAACCACAATTACTTGCACTAACACTATAGTTGATTACTGCTGCTGTACTCCAACTTGTAGATGCACTGTTATAAGCCCTTAAGTAATATGTCGTTCCTGATGTTAAATCTATATACTGTGCTGAATTGGTAGTACTAGTTCCTGTCGAGGTCGTCTGCCAGTACCAAATATCTCCTGTTGGAGGTGTTCCTCTAGTGAGTCGTGTACTATTACAATTATTTGTAATCAATGGCATCTCTGGTGTTTGTGGTCCAGAAGTAGTTGCTATTGTGACCGCTTGACTATCCATTACCACTCCCTTTTTCTTAAAAGTGATACTTCCCGTTCCTACTCCTCCCCAATCTACAATTGCTGTATATGTCGTTCCTGATTGTGAAGAAGATACTAATGTTCCTCCTGTTATTTGCCAATTAGGAAGTGTAATAACTGTCCCATTAGTATAAGAATAAGTATGCTGACTATTAGGAGCTACAGAAAATGTTCCTGTAATCTGTGCATAACTCATTTGGTAAGTGCTTAAAATAAATAAACACCCTAATAATAACTTGTTTTGCTGTATGGCCTTTATAAGATTGATCATAGTTTGGTATTATTGGTAAGTAATTGTGTTTATTGAAAAACTATGCTGTTGTTGGTCTAGTGTTAATATTACTGTAACTCCAGCTGTAGTTCCTTCTAATACAAAAGTCCCTAAATCATCTCCATCCATAGCTATATTATAAGTAACCATACCCATAGAAGTGCTTTGGTTCCAATCACCACTAGTGCCTGTAATTTGAAAATCAGTAATGTTTACGGTCTCACTAGACTGTTGTATCCATCTTAAATCATTACCTGTTTTAGATAGTGTAGACCCTATGGCTATATTTTCATTTCCAATGGTAACACTGGAACTCGTCAAAGTATAATCTGACACTTGTGCAGATAGTGAACAGGTGCTTAATATAAAAACTAAAATCGGGATTATTTTTAATAATATTCTCATCTTAAAATATGCTTTATGTGTTCTTGATAAATCTCATTACTGCTTATAATGGTACATCGTCTCGTTTAATATCTTACCATCAGCATCTTTCACCTGCTTTAAACGGTTAAACTCATCATATTCGTAATACATCGTATAACCTTTGGCATCTGTCATACTGGTAACTCCTACTAATGGGTCATAGGTATAGGTCGATACCATGGCTTCTGGATAGCTAACTCTTAAAGCGTTTAAAGCGGTTCTTAATGCGCCTTCATTGCCCGAAGCACCTAGTGTTCGATCATTATCTGAATCGGATAAGGACTGCAAATTGGCTATGGTTTGTGTTGGAATACTAGCGTAGTCTAGGTTCTCTATCATCGCTATTGGCTGACTCTGGTTATAACCCCAAATGTAAACTATATGCATCCCATCTGCTTTGCTTACCTCCAATGGATGACCATAAAGATCATACTTGTGATAAACTATACGGTCTTCTAAACTTGAAACCCCTTTTGAGGTCTGAACTATCTTTGGTAGAATGAGGTCATTAAATGTCCAGTTTTTATAGACTGTATTTAACTCTGAGACATTAGAATTTCCAACACTAAATGATTTTACACTAACTGGTGATGACGTTTTATTCTGAGTAATCAATGCTTGTATTTCAGCATTTGGACTCACTATATCTTCTGGATATTTATACTCCTCTCTGAGTGTATCTCCATTACTGGAACTACTCTCTTTTACTATAGGGTTTAAGTGTTTAAAAGGATCTCCATAGGTGAAATCAACTAAATTATTAATAGAATATTGATAAACATAGGAATCATCATAAATCAACTCTTCCGAATTAGATTCTCTTTGTAACATCAATCCATTGAATATGTCATAAATTGATTTTATTTGCCCTAGACTTCCATAATCATATGCTTTTTGATAAATATCTAGACCTCTAACCTGTTGTCGATTATATGCAGCTAAAATATAATTGTAATAAGTTTCTGTTTTTTTCAATGGAATGTAATTATACATAAACGGTATTGGGTCTGGATGAGGTCCACTACCATCAGGTTTTTTTATATATGATATGGAAGTATTTAAATTTCCATTTTCCCATTCATAAGAATTAGGAGCTCCAAAAAATGAAGAATAAAGAGGAGCAAAACTAAAACTAAAAGAATTTTTCAAATGTTCATCATTATTTACTCGACTTTCAACTACAGATGTGTATCCAACATAATTACTTTGTGTTGTAATAAGTGCATAAAGATTATTTGATGATGCTTTGGTTTTTGGAATGTCATTCTGTCCTTCATCTTGTACAAATACAGCCTCTTTAAAAATTGGGACACCTAAAATCCATCCAGATTCCTCACCTGTAATAGGATTTTTATAATCATAGGTTCTTACAACTGATGGAGTTGAGCTATTTGGATCTTCATAATCTTTAATGGATTTAATTCTTAATCCACCTATAAGTTTATAAGCATTATTACGTGTGTTCCATTTCAAATCAACAATAATATCATGAGCTTGTGGATTAACGTTTGTATTAGCACTGATAACAATTTCTAAAATATAGTTTCCTGGATTTAACATAAAAACCGGGTCATATCCTATTGGTACACCATAACTATTCCCTACAATAGTTCCTGTTGCCGCTTCTTTAATATAAAATCGTATATCTTCATTGCTTAATGGCAAATTAGCTCCGTAATCTCCTCCATTATTATTGGGATCGTTATCATAAATAGTTGATGAAGAATTTGATCTTGCTCTCCCTTGAAATTCTACAGGACTATTTATGGTAAAAGGCTTTGAAATAATTTTTTGTGAACTACTTGTTGCATCATTTCGTGTATTAATATACACGGAATTTTCTGTATTAGGCTCAAAAATATTTAAGCTATTAGGGTAGTCAAAACTTCCAGCTGCTAAATTATTCTCATATTCAAACTCTGTTTTACCACCTTCAGGATATATAATTTTTTTAAGCATATTCGCTTGAGTGAAACTTGGATTAACAATACGATTAGCCCCTTGATAAAAAAAATCGGGTTGGTATGTTGGTTGACCTGTCTCTCTGTAGAATAAACTAGGAACCAAAGTTGTATTACTGGCTCCATTATAATATCCCCAATAATCTTGAGAAGAAGAAAGTCTATGTGGTAATAAAGTTGCAGTATTATACTCTAGTTCATAATCATAATGATTTGATGAACTTACATCTCCATAAAACTTTAACTTGTCTAACCTAAGTCTTTTGCTTATTTCTGTATTGGACTCTAAACCAGAACATAGATAAAAACTTTGACTAGGCACAGTGCTCTGAAAATACCCGTATTCAAAATCAATTTTTTGAATCTGCTTGTTAAAATTGTCCTTGACAATGATATTGTCAAGTGCGTAATCATAGCTTAAATCTTGACGAGCAGATACTTCTCTATTAAACAGTACTTTTCCATTTGCAGATACAATCTCGCTTATAACACTATTACTTCCTGTTGTTTGAGAGCTACTTTTTGAATAAGCTCCAGACCAACTCATAATATTAGATTCACCGGTCGGTGTACACTGTGTATAGTTATTTGTTGAGTAATAAAAATTAATGACATCATTTTTATCAGTTACAATCTTGGTCAACTTCCATGCAGTTGTATATGAAAAGGTATATGGGGCCATCCCAACTACAGGTAAACTTAAATTATCTGTAGAGTATGATTTAGTATCTGTGATTTGATCAATAGCATTGTTCTCTCCAAAATAAAATGTATTCCCATCATTGGTCGTTATAATCCATTCTATAATTCTTTTATTACTATCAAATACAGGGTCAACTTTAATATCACTTTCTGGAAAGAAAATGATTTCACCATAAGGATGGGCAGTTGTTCTATTTTGATTGAACATGAATTTTCCTGAGTATCCTAAAAAACTAAAGTTGAATTCATCTGGAGCCAAATCAACCATATTCACTGTAGTCGCTTGATGAATAATTGAATTCTTAGATTCATTCGATAAACCTTCAAAAACATCTAATGTGGTCGATGTAGTTAAAAACCCTTTTCCATCGTTAAAATCATCTGGTAATTGATTCATTGACCTATACACTTGGCCTCCAACATTTAAATTCCATCCCAATCCAACCCAAGAAGCAATATCTGAAACCTTGTGTCCACCAGCATGGTAACTAACACTTACAGGAATAGAAATTGATCTTCCGTTTAGTGTAGTTATTGGTATTGAAACATTTGGAACACCTGTATAATAAGACACTGGTACTTCTGAGAATTTTGCCAAACTTGATACCTCTGGTGATAATGGCGCTATCTTAGGCAATTCTGGCGCCTGCGCTTTACTAATATTGCTTGCTAAAAACACAATAAATATTGTTGTAAAAAATCTAGAAAATGAAATTATTTTCATTAGTTTTAGTTTAATGGTTTATAAAATAATCAAAGGAAGAAGTCTCTATTCTGCTATTAATTGAGATGTAGCTAATTAACCGATTTTAATTTAAAAACAGGTAAGGTTTTGCCTTACAATAAGTAAGGTAAAACCCTCAATTTTTATATCAAAAAATTATATAATTTTAACGTTAGAGGAAAAATTTTATACACCTTATAACAAAAGATTTCAAAGATTTGAAACTCAATTGCTCCTTAATTCTTTTTTCTTATCTCTTATAAAGTCGTCTACGATTTAAAGAAAACTTCGGAGATTTAAGGTTTAATTCTTACCCGAAGGACATCGCCATTTTAAACAATAATGTTTATTTGGGAAATATTATTAATGGATTTGAATAGCTTTGATTGTTATAATTCAGAATATGGTGAATTGATATTTTATGCCGTCACGTTTTTTGTCTTATAAAAGACCGAAAAGTTAATTATTAAAATAAGTCCTTTAGTTATGAGAAATAGTTATTAAACAAACTCTTTAAAGACTATTAAGGAAGAGTTATTGAACTTAACCACAAATATAATCAAGCGCCAATTTGACCCACGTAGAAAAATTAAAGCCTTATTTAATAGGCTATAATGAACTTTCATTGTTTCAATGAACAAGAATGAGCCTCCTATTAGAGGCTCGCTTTTTATTTAAACTATTGATAATCAATATTTAAATTTTACTTTTTTTCAAAAGCGCCATTCTGACCCATTATCAAGCTGACCATACTCAAAAGTTAGCTCAATAATTTATAATCTATTTTTTCTTATTAAATATGTATTAGCAACAACTACTAATACAATCCAAAAAACATATAAATAGCCTCCAGTAGATAGTTTAATATTCAGATTCAATGCTATTAATGCTAATAATGCTATAATACTTAAAATTAAAGAATATGGTTGTAGCTTTTTAAAAAACTGACTAACTAGTACTACTAATAGGACTAAAGATATTGAAAGTAAAACAACACTTTCAGTGTTTTTTAAGTTAATAATATTTGATTCTGAACCACTCATTAAAGCCAAAGCTAAACTCTCTATAGCTAATATTATAATACTTAAATAATAAAATATTTTAACAACTATTCTCATCTATTCTTTTTTCTTGTTTTGTGATAAATAAGATAAATAATTTGATACAGCACCCATAACTTGACTAAATTGTTTATCTGTCATACCCGTTGATGTAAAACTTATTTTATTGCTTCCGTTAAAAGCACCAAAATTACCTGATAAAAGATTGTGTACTGTTACGGCTGATTCACTTATATTTTCCGCTTCTGTGGTATCTCCTCTTCTATCATTTGCAACTGAATGATTATTTGAATCTGTTCCTCTATGAGCATATGCATCTTGCAATGCGTGAATACCTTGACCAAAATCTTCAATGCCAGCACTATTGGCCTCTAAACTATTCAAGCTACCTGATGCAGCTGAAGAAAAAATCTTATCCCATCCAAATTCCATTCCTCTCATCATTGCTCCATTTTCTGAAATAGAATGATTTTCAGCTTCCCAATTCGACCTCATTGAATGCCAAATATTAAAGTTTTTCCAAGCACTTTTAGGACTCCATCTGGTTTCTTGAGATAAATCCGTACCACCATAGTCAATACCATCTCTGTATATCGCTTTCGCTCTTCTTTTACTAAAAGGATGCACGAGATTATTTATATATGCTGCATCAACATAACCTATAGAAGTTTCGTGCGCTCCAGGATGGTCAGCATATACCGAAGAATAATGTGCAATTAAATCCGCTTGTTTTTTCCCAATTCCAGCAGCAGAAAGAGCATTGTAGGTCATATTATAATGTATGGTAACTGTCCATTGGCCATTATGGTCAGCATTTACAATAGGATTATTTAACACATATTGATATGGACTAATTGGATAATAAGCTTCTGCTTTTATATCTATGTTCATCCAACGTCCTAAATCTGGACTATAGTTTCTTGCTCCAAAATCATAAGTATTTAAACCGAGTTCTTCCGATAATTCTTTTCCTCCAAACTTGTACTTGTGTTCTGTGCCGTTAATTACGTTATTATACCCTTTATGTTTCAGTCCAAAAGGATAGTAGTTGTTTTCTTCAACAATTTCTATCGAAGCTGTACTTGTAGTACTTATATCTTTATAAGACAATCGAATATTCCCTAAGTGGTCTTTGTATTGATACACATACTTAAACCCAAAACCATCTGGTTCTACATACCCTTCTGCATGGTTAAAGAACTTAAGAACGTTGTTCTCATACATATAGTTTCCAGCATACTCTGTTGTTGTCCCTGTACTCACTATTTTCTTCTGTTTTACTCCTGTTGCATCGTAAATATATTGAATATTTTCAAATCCTATAGTAACTTGTGTTGGTAAATTTAAATGGTTGTATGCAATTGCTGTGATATTCTTATTGGTATCCGATGTCATATTCCCATTCGCATCATAAGCATAATCATCTGCTGTATCGGCAGCTGTATTAACAGCATCGTCCTTAAACCCATATTGATCAACCGTTGCTGCGTCTGCTACTTTCATAAGTCTATTGGTGTCTGTTTGATAACTGTAGGTTAATATATCCATAGTTCCAAAATGTGCACTGTTGGTCGACACTGGATTCTCTACCACATGTCCTTTTCTTGTTAAATTGGTAATATTTCCATTCTTATCATAGGCAACACTACTCAATCCATAACGGTCGAAGTTATCTGATATTGCTCCTGTAATACGGTTTAAAGCATCATACTGGTAATTGTACCAGTGCAAAGTGTTGTCATTTTGTGTTTTCCACTCGGTCTCTGCAATATTACCATTATACAAAGCAGTACCTCCATGGTTTGTTGTATTGTAATTTAGTTTAAAGCCAAACAAATCTGAACCTAAATTATCTATGTCGTTTATTCCTTTTAACCAACCTCTAATGTTATAGGTGTAGTCTACAGTCTGTAATCGCCCTTGTGTGGTTTTGCCTCCAACTCCTTTTGCTATTAATTGCCCTAAACGGTCATAGGTATTTTGCACTAACACTTCTTCATCCAATAGGTTTATCTTTTGTTTTTGAGAGGTTAGTCTACCTTGATCGTCATAGTCAAATGTTTCTTCAGTAGTAATGTTATTTTGTCCTGTCTTACTATGAGTTGTAGTGATTTTATCTACTTTACCAACAAAGTCTAATGTGCTTATAGCCATATCTGTTGTTGATAAATAATTGTTCTTGCTTACAGAGTATATAGGTCGCCCTTTAACGTCATATCCCGATAATGTGGTTATCCAATTGGAGGTGCCTAATACACGCACTTTACTGCCTGTGGCTAAACTCCTTGTTAAAACCTTATTAGTGTCATTATAATTGATTATCGCTTGACCATCTGCTGTACTAGGCAGTGATAATCCATCTTTATCAAATGTATAGTCATCATAGTAGTTAATGGTATACAGTTCGGTAATCCCTGTTGTTGGATAAACACTTGCGTCGTTAGTATAATAAATCGTAGTTCCTGCAATGGTTGTTGGTGATGTATTTTTAGTGACATAAAGCAATGTGCTACTGTCTGCTGCACTTTGTAATGCCATTCTTGAGCTTCCATTGGTTATAACCCCTGTGTAAGCTACTCTTCCAAAAGCATCATATTTAGTGAATAACCATTTAGATTGTGTACTCAAATTTGCATCTTGAGTCAGGATGGGTTGATCTAGCTTATTGTATATTATATACTCCCAGCCTTTTCCTGGGATCTTCTTTTCTACTAATCGGTTTCTATAATCATACTTATATTGATAACAGAGTTCCGATAATTTTGTTGCTTCTGGTTTTGCTGTGTGTGGCTCTGATTTTGGTGGTAGCACATAGGTTAGGTTTCCATAGTCGTCATATACATAATATGTGTCATGTGCTCCATTATTATAGGTCCGCTTTAAAACTACTCGCCCTTGTTTGTCCTTAAATTCCTCTGTAGTGTGGTTGGTTCCACTAACCCAATTCTCATCCTTAGTCACTGTTTTGTATAGCTCGTTAGCTGCATAATATGTTGTACCACCTTCTAGAGTTGGTGTGTAGATGTTATTCAAAAGAGTGAGACTTACATCATAATATCTAACTTCATTAGTTGTATTGCTTTGATAAGCAAACTGTATTTCATGACCGCTACCTAATCCCCAATCTGTACCTGGTGCCGCCTGCTTTAACACTCTATTTAGTGGTGAAGATTCTAATAATTTTTCGGAATAAGGATTAGTAGTATATTCATAGGTTGAAGTGTTATAAAAATGAGTTGTTGCTGATAGAGCATTATTCATAAAAGCACCTCCGTTACTCAAATTATGGTAAGGTAAATATTCCTTTGTCTGTCTTCCTAACGCATCATACTCTGTATGTACAATAATGTCCTCTCCATTCCCTCCGCCTCTAATACTAATACTTTGAACAGGCCTTCCTAAACCATCAAAATAGGTCACCGATTCTATTTTTTCATTATCCTGAAGCCCACTGGTACTAGTTGCCGAAACTTGTGGTGAAACACTATAGATATAGTTTTTATTACTTAAACCACAATTACTTGCACTAACACTATAGTTGATTACTGCTGCTGTACTCCAACTTGTAGATGCACTGTTATAAGCCCTTAAGTAATATGTCGTTCCTGATGTTAAATCTATATACTGTGCTGAATTGGTAGTACTAGTTCCTGTCGAGGTCGTCTGCCAGTACCAAATATCTCCTGTTGGAGGTGTTCCTCTAGTGAGTCGTGTACTATTACAATTATTTGTAATCAATGGCATCTCTGGTGTTTGTGGTCCAGAAGTAGTTGCTATTGTGACCGCTTGACTATCCATTACCACTCCCTTTTTCTTAAAAGTGATACTTCCCGTTCCTACTCCTCCCCAATCTACAATTGCTGTATATGTCGTTCCTGATTGTGAAGAAGATACTAATGTTCCTCCTGTTATTTGCCAATTAGGAAGTGTAATAACTGTCCCATTAGTATAAGAATAAGTATGCTGACTATTAGGAGCTACAGAAAATGTTCCTGTAATCTGTGCATAACTCATTTGGTAAGTGCTTAAAATAAATAAACACCCTAATAATAACTTGTTTTGCTGTATGGCCTTTATAAGATTGATCATAGTTTGGTATTATTGGTAAGTAATTGTGTTTATTGAAAAACTATGCTGTTGTTGGTCTAGTGTTAATATTACTGTAACTCCAGCTGTAGTTCCTTCTAATACAAAAGTCCCTAAATCATCTCCATCCATAGCTATATTATAAGTAACCATACCCATAGAAGTGCTTTGGTTCCAATCACCACTAGTGCCTGTAATTTGAAAATCAGTAATGTTTACGGTCTCACTAGACTGTTGTATCCATCTTAAATCATTACCTGTTTTAGATAGTGTAGACCCTATGGCTATATTTTCATTTCCAATGGTAACACTGGAACTCGTCAAAGTATAATCTGACACTTGTGCAGATAGTGAACAGGTGCTTAATATAAAAACTAAAATCGGGATTATTTTTAATAATATTCTCATCTTAAAATATGCTTTATGTGTTCTTGATAAATCTCATTACTGCTTATAATGGTACATCGTCTCGTTTAATATCTTACCATCAGCATCTTTCACCTGCTTTAAACGGTTAAACTCATCATATTCGTAATACATCGTATAACCTTTGGCATCTGTCATACTGGTAACTCCTACTAATGGGTCATAGGTATAGGTCGATACCATGGCTTCTGGATAGCTAACTCTTAAAGCGTTTAAAGCGGTTCTTAATGCGCCTTCATTGCCCGAAGCACCTAGTGTTCGATCATTATCTGAATCGGATAAGGACTGCAAATTGGCTATGGTTTGTGTTGGAATACTAGCGTAGTCTAGGTTCTCTATCATCGCTATTGGCTGACTCTGGTTATAACCCCAAATGTAAACTATATGCATCCCATCTGCTTTGCTTACCTCCAATGGATGACCATAAAGATCATACTTGTGATAAACTATACGGTCTTCTGGGATGTTATTTTCTTTAGCAACTTGGACAGCACTCAATTCTATTAAATCTGCATTAAATTCTAAATATTGATTTTGAATTTTTGTTAATAGACTTCCATTTTTATAATTTTCGGTTACTAAGACCTCATTAATTTTGTTTATTGTATTAAGTTTATTAATAGCTGCAGCATTATTATAACTTGCTGGGACACCCCCTACAGGATAGTAATATTTCGTTTTGTAGTGTTGCTCAACTCCAGATTCAAAAACATAACTATTCTGTTCTTTAATCTGAAAGTTTCCAGTGTTATAAACAAAAGTTTGCCTAGACTCTGTATTAAACTGTGTATGTAGAGCATCATAAAAATAATCTTTAGATATAGTTTCTTTCAGAAATGACTTCCCCCATTTGTGGTAAACTGGCTGTATCCCAATATAATCAGTAGGTAAACAATTAGCTCCTGAGACAGGAGTGGTATCAACACTACATGGATGCTCGGCATCAGGTATACCATTACTAAAATTATAATAATTTGTATAAAACACATCAAAAACGCAATTGCCATTATAAAACGTGTGATAATACTGGTAGGTGGCTAACTCCTCTTCAAATTTATATTCATTAGCAACTTCCTTTAAAAGATCACCTCCGTTATTATAAATAGATTGTTTAGTTAATAGACCTCTTTTATAATCTGTATCAGGAACTGGCGCTTCAAAATATGGAGGAGATTCCCAATTATAATAGAACTGCGGATAATTAGGATACTCTAATGAAGTTGTAAATTCATAATCTGTACGACCATTGTTAGATTGAGATACGGATACATTTTTATATCCTACATAATTCCCCTTAGTCATTCCTCCAATAATAGAGTTCAAAGTTTTTTTGGATTGAAAAACATAGAGCGTTGAGGGATAATTCCCAGGTGCAAATCCATTTCCTTGCTGACATTCAATTGGTGTAATTAAATTCATTCGTTTTGGAAATGTTCTAGTCATAAGTATACTACCATCAAATACACCACTAGAAAGTGGAATATTAGGATCATGGGGATTTACTAAAGAACTATCGTTACTATCTAAATCATAATTAAAACTAGTTTTAGATTTCTCAATTCCATTGTCTGTAAATCTTATGTGCTTTATTCTTAAACCCCCTCCTTTTAAATTTCTACTGTTATACTGAAATTCACTTAAATTAACTGACGCATCAACCTCTAAATAAGTACTTCCGTTTGAGGGGTCAACGAAATAAAAAGGTGAAGTGATAACTCTCAACATATAAAATCCTGGAGTTACAGATTTAGTAATACTTACATTTTGACTATTACTATTCAAGACATAACTTTGAATTGGTGTAATATTAGTTACATCGTTTTCCGATGATGGAAATGGCTGAACACCAGTCGCGTATGGATCATATCCTAAAAAATTAACAGAACTAAGTTCTAGTCTATGGTTTCCATATATAATCGCATTGGAAATAGAATTGGAAACATTATAATTTATATTTATTGTTTGTGGAACATCAATATAGAAAAATAATCGACCATTTAATGGAGATTGTTGTTGCTGTGGTGTTTCTACAAACCCTTCATAAGAAATAGTTTTCAAAGCAGAGTCTCTATTTTCAGGTAACTCATAAATATTTACAAGTTCTTGTCCTACATAAGCTATTTCATGTAATTCATAATCAAACTCTTTTTTCCCACCTGTTGGATATTCAATGCTAGTTAAAAGACCCTTTTTAACAGCATTTTCATAAAGCTGTATATCATAATATGGCAAATTACCATTATAATACCCCCAATTATCTTTGTAATCACTACCAAATCCAGGCAAACTATCTTTATCCTCATAGTGAAATATATATGGTAATGTTTCACTAGCAGTAGTGTCATTAATCTGATCTAAGAATAATCTATTATTTGATGATGTACTGTAAATCAAATTTATATTCTTGACTATGCTTCCATTATTATTTTTTACTTTGATATTATTAAGCTGACATCCTGTAAGTGGTGCATATTCAGGGTGCCCTAAAAATCTTGCAAATTCAATTTTTGTTTGATTATGAAGTGTAATGTCCTTTATTTTTAAACTTTGAATTTCTAATTGACTCCATGTTTGCATCCACTTAGGAGGCATAAGCCCTGCATTATATGACTTTAACGAACCTATTAAGCTTGCTGGTAGTGTTATGAAGTTTGTCAAACTATTACTTTCGTAACTCCTAGGAGTATCAAACTCTTCTGTTATAGTATTATACGTATATGTAGCTAATATATTATCATTTGGAGAGCTTATACTAGTCAACTTCCACGAAGAACTATAAGTCATTACTTTAGGTGGATTATTTACTCCTTGGACAATAAGTTCATTTAATTGGTTAGCACCTTGCATTGCTGAAGTACTTGTAGATGTTTCTATAGCAGAAAACAAAAACTTGTTGCCACTCGTATCAATAACTTCAAAACTTGTTATCTCAAATTGATTTTGATTATAGCCTGAATAAGTATTATAATTTATATTAATTTCTACTTTTTGCTCTGATGAAACAATTTTTGGAACTAGATTTCCATTTTCATTTATAATTATGAAGCGACCTGAAAACCCAAAAAAACTAAATTGATATAAATCTGGCTGGTAATCATAATGTTGAGCTCCTTGACTAGTTTTCCAAACAAATTCTTCCCACTGAGCTGGAACATTTCCACCTTGAAAATTTATAGAACCAAATTCATCAAAGTTATTGTTAAACGTGCCTATATCTCCTGGCGCACTAATGCTGCCATTGGGAATAGAATAAATTTCATCAGGAACATCCATAACTGTTCTTGAAATAACACTCTCAGAACCTAAACTCCATCCCGTACCTGTCCATCCTGAACGTTCGTCTATTCGAATTCCTGATGGATTATAGTTTAAATCAATACTCAAGTTAAGTGTATTAGAAATTTTAGTATTATAAATTGGTATACTTATATCTGGTATACCTGTATAGTGATTCACAGGAACCTCTTCAAATCGCATTAAATTAGCAACTGTTGGTGATGGTAGAATAATTTCAGGAAGCTCTTGAGCAATTAAAACATTTGCCATAAAAGCAAAAAACAATATTAGAAAAAAGCTTAATTTTTTCATTAAAAACTTAGTTTAAAATTTTTTTAATAAGTGTGTTATCTCTATTCTGCTATTAATTGAGATGTAGCTAATTAACCATTTTTAATTTGCAAATTAGTAAGGTTTTGCCTTACAATAAGTAAGGTAAAACCCTCAATTTTGATTTAAAGCCCATATAGTTCTTAAATGTTGAAAACTATTACTACTTGAGATAAAATTTATTCGCGAATATTTTTTATCATTGTTGTAATTACAAAATGTTTTGATTCTCCCTAACTCATTTATATGAAAGTATGCATAACATTTTTAACGTATTAATTATCGATGATCATCCTGCCATTATTGATATTTATAAAATCGCTTTAGAGCGTTTAAACTCCATAAACAACAGCTTTTGTTTTAGAGTTGAATCTGCAAACTCTTGCCAAGAGGCATTAGAAAAATTGAATTATAAATCAACTGATTTCCAGTTTGATTTGATTTTTTTAGACATTAGAATTCCGCCTTCTGATGACGGTAAAATATTAGGAGGAGAAGATTTAGGGTTAAAAATAAGAGAAGAGCATGATGATGTTAAAATTATTGTATTAACAAGCTATAATGATAACTTCC
>NZ_BMIC01000016.1 GCF_014641635.1 Aquaticitalea lipolytica
TTATCTTTTCAGGGTAAAATGGGCTTTAAATTGTTTACGTTCTCCTGTGTTAGGTTCATCATATTCTACAGTAAACCAGTAATCACTTGTTGGTAATGGTTCTCCATTATAAGTTCCATTCCAACCTTGTCCTGATGGACTGATTTGTTTTAATAGTTTACCATATCTGTCAAATATATAAATTTTTGCGTTTGGTTGGTCTGCGATTCCAATAATGTTCCATGTATCATGATATCCATCGCCATTTGGTGTGAAAAAGTGTGGGTAATCCATCACAATCACTGTTGTACTTGCCTCTCCACAACCATTAATGTCTCTCGCAGTGATGGTATGCTCGCCTAATGATACGTCTTCAAAAGTACCACTTGACTGCCATGGACCTCCATCTAAACTGTATTCGTACTCACCATCTCCTGTCGCCACTGCTTCTATAACGTGTGTTTCTGAAAAAGCTTGTGTGGTCACCGCTGCAACTACTGTTGGTGGTGAACTCTCTAACACTTCTGCGCTGTCTGTATTCATACAGCCTGTAGTGTTATTGGTTACTTCTACACTATAGGTTCCTGATTGGGTAGCGGTTAAACTTGGACTTGTCTCCCCTGGTAATACCATTCCATCTAAACGCCATACAAATGTATAATCAGCTGGTGATAATCCTGTGTCTAATAGTGGTGGATTAACCACTTCGCTACCATTGGTATCTACACATAAGATATAGCTGTCATCTAAATCAAATATTGGTAGCAAGTCTACTTGTAACGTTAATTCTGTAACTGCATAACAGATAGAACTGTCCATACCTAAACCATCTGGAGTATCATTATCTACACGTGCATAAATTACTTGTGGATTACTCGTGTTCTCATAAACCGTTGGAATTGGATTAACTCCTAATTCTGCATCTACCAATGTTGAGTAATAGCTCACTATGTAGTTTACTGGGTCTTGTCCATCTAACACCTCTGCATCTTGTGTGGTTAAATCAAACTGTCCAAAACCATCATTATCGCCTATATTATCACATATGACATAGGTTATTGGTTGCATATCGCTATTGGCCAATGCGCCTTCTTGCACTTCTATATTAAAGCTTACTGTACTTATAGAACAGCCTGTGATGGTATTGGTAATAGCTACAAAAATTTGTTGTGGATTCGTCAAATTGATGTATGGACTCACTAATGCGCCTGTTAAATTATCTGCTCCTGCTTGTGTCGCATGATAGGTTACATTAAACATCACTGGGTCTTGACCGTTCAATACTTCTGCATCTTTACTTGTTAAATCAAAAGCATAAAACCCATCACTGTTCACTTCACAGGCTATAAAATCGGTAACCGCTACTACTGCTGGTAATGGGTTAACAATGATATCAAAGTCTACTATAGTATAACAGCCTGTAATATTATTGGTTA
This sequence comes from Aquaticitalea lipolytica, assembly GCF_014641635.1. GTDB lineage: Bacteria > Bacteroidota > Bacteroidia > Flavobacteriales > Flavobacteriaceae > Aquaticitalea > Aquaticitalea lipolytica. Next base: position 1,416 of record NZ_BMIC01000016.1, read on the forward strand.
CTCGCACATAAATGGTTTGTGGTGTGCTGGTATTGGTATACATTGTTGGGTCTGGAATCGCATTAGTACCTGCTTCTGCATCATTCATCGTTTCATGATAAGTCGCTGTTACGCCTACTTCGCCATTGATGATATAGGTTTCATTGATGGTTAAATCAAATACCTCTTCTGCATCGCCTGTATTGATATCATCACACAACTCTATATCTGATGGATCTGTACTTGGTGTCGGATTTGGTAATACGCGTATGGTTAACGTCGTAAAATCGGTACATCCTGTATCTGTATCTGTAACTCTTACATATAGTGTTTGTGGGTTTGCTGGATTTCCATTAACAGACATATTAGTATATGCTGTTGCTGGAGCAATCACATTGGTATTTGCTTGAGCATCGGCATTGGTTGTATAATAACTTACAGACCAGCTACCATTACCTCCTGTGATTTCATTATCCTTAACGGTTAAATCAAACACTGTCATCTCATCTGCAATCTCATCATCACATAATTGTAACGGTGTTGGTTGTATTGCTGTTGGTGGTAACTCAACTCTGATTTCAAATTGCCCTGTCTTTATACAGCCATTTGCTACACTTACCAAACGCACATAAATAATCTGAGGATTAGTCACATTAGTGTAGTTTGTTGTATTAACTATCGGATTTGCTCCTGTATTAGCATTAGCCTGACTTACATGGTAGGTCAATACAAACTGTGCTGGGGCTTGCCCTCCTAGTATTTCTGCATTTTTTGTCGTAAGATTAAATTGTGCAAAACCATCGGCATTGGTATCACAAACAACATAATCATCAATATCTACAGGAACTACTGGTGATGGTAATACGTTTAATACTAATGGTATTATTCTGTAACATCCTGTAAGGGTGTTTTCTTTTCTTGCATACACCGTTTGGGTGTTGGCTACTATATTATCGTATGGACTTGTTAATGCATTTTGATCACTGTCTGCATCTGCCATCGTCTCATGATAGGTCACTACGATGTTAAGATCGCCATTGATAATCTGTAGTGTTCTGCTTTCTAAGTCAAAACTTGCAAAACCATCATTATCTGGGTCACACTCTTCTATTGGTGTTGGAGTTACTACAGATGGTAATGGATTCACACGTAAATCTAACGTTATGGTACTTACACAGCCTGTTGTATTAGTAACTGCTCTCACATATATCGTTTGTGGATTAACCGTATTGCTATATGGACTTGTGATTGGATTGGTATCTGCATCGGCATCGGCTTGAGTCTCGTAATATGTTAGTGTTATTCCTGTTTGACCATTTAATATCTGTGCATTGGCATCTTCTAAATTGAAAGCTTCTACCTCATCGCCTGGATTATTAACATCACACAAAACTAATGGGCTTGGCTGAACTAACACTGGTAATGCATTCACTATTAATTCCAATGTAGTGAGTTTATAACACCCATTGGCAGTATCGTCTACACGTACCCAAAGGGTCTGGTTAAATGCTACTGTATTGGTATAGGCATTTGGTGTGGCTATCATGTTTACAGGCGCATTTGCATCTGCTTGTGTTTCATAATAGCTTACTGCATATTGTGCTGGGTCTAACCCATCTAATATCTCTGCGTTTTTACTTGTTAAATCAAATTGCACAAAGCCATCGGTATTATCATCACATTCTTCTAATGGACTCGGATCTTCTATCTGTGGTGTGTCGTTAACTATAAGAACTAATGGTACTATCGTCGCACAGTTAGTCGTAAGTACTGAACTTTCTACGCGTGCATAAAGCGTCTGGGTATACACCACAATATTATTATACGGACTAGCTTGTGCATTGACATTATTCTCGGCATCTGCCATGGTCTCATGGTAGGTCACTGTTAACCCTGGTGCGCCTCCTGTAATCTCAGCCTCGGCATCTGTGAGCGTAAACTCTCCAAACCCATCACTGTCTGGATCACAATATTCTAATGGTGTTGGCACAAAGGCTACTGGTGCCTGATCGACTTGTAAATCTAATGTTGTTGTATCATAACAGCCTGTATTGATATCCTCTACGCGAACATAAACCGTTTGTGGATTGGAAATATTGGTATAAGGTATAGTCAAAATATTCATATCCGAATCTGCATCTAACTGTGTTAAATAATAACTCACTACGTAATTGGGATTGTTGCCCGTAATCTCATTATTCTTTACACTTAAATCTATACTCGTAAATCCATCTGGTACATTGTCATCACAAACACCTAATAACGTTGGAACTACTATAACTGGTAAAGGGTGGAC
>NZ_BMIC01000017.1 GCF_014641635.1 Aquaticitalea lipolytica
AGAATTCCTGATGGAGCTCAAAAGAACAATATCATTGCTCAAGCTAAAGCAGCAAGAGGATTAGCTCATTTCATGGTTAATAATGTGTTTGCAAAAATACCAACTCAATCTGGTGATGCAAATGGTTCTTTAGGAATTCCAATTATGACAAGTTCAGACATTCGTCAAAAACCAGCTAGAAACACTGTTGGTGAAGTTTATACAGCTGTCATTAATGATTTAGAAGATGCTAAATCTTTAATTAGTGCTAGTAATGGTAAAGAGAGATTTAACTTAAATGCAATTAACGGTCTATTATCTAGAGTGTATTTGTATAATGGTCAAAATCAAGCAGCAGCTGATGCAGCTAACGCTGTAACTACAACAGTATCTACATTCTCTAATTTTGCTGGAGTTTGGACAGATGCTAATAATGATGGAGTTATTTTTGAACTAAAGAATTTTGACACAGATACTAACGTTTCTGTTGGTGTTCCTTATAGCCAAACTTTAACAGGAGGTATTAAATCTGAATATGCAGTTTCATTTGAACTTTATAATCTTTACCAAAACACTGATATTAGAAAGTCAACTTATGTTGTAACTAGTTCTTTTGAAGGTAACTTATATAATCATGTTGCTAAATATCTTTCTAGTTCAGTTAACACTGGATCTGGTGTTGTTGATATTAAAGTAATAAGAGCAGCTGAAGTTCAACTTAATAAGGCTGAGGCGTTAGCAAATATGCCTGGTAATGATGTTGCAGCACTTGCTGCTTTAGACTTAGTAAGAAGCCAAAGATATATTGCATTTACTGGTGGAGAAACTGGACAGGCTCTTAAAGATGCTATTCAGTTAGAAAGACGTTTAGAATTAGCATTTGAAGGACACAGATTCTTTGATTTAAAAAGAAGAGGTTTAGCTATTGATAGAACTAATAATGGAGATTTTGCAGATGGAACGGGAACTCCACCAAACTTCTTAGTTTTACCAGCAGGAGATACAAGATTCCAGTTGCCTATTCCAAAAACTGAAATAGATGTTAACTCTAACATGGTTCAAAATCCTGGCTATTAATACTTAAAAAATTGAAATTATGAAAAAAATATTTTTATTATTATCATCAATAGCTATAGCAGCGGTATTTACTTCGTGTGAAGACGAAGAGGATATTCACGTATACAACTCTGGTGATATAGCTTATTTTTCTGAAACAACTAGTTCGCTTTTCGTTACTGCTAGTAACCCAAGTAAAACTATTGAAGTTGTTTCTACTGAGACATCTAGTGCTGCTAGAACATACAACGTTACTGTAGATCCTTCATCAACTGCACAATCTGGAGTTGACTATACTTTAAGTGCTTCAACAATTACTATTCCTGCTGGTGAGTATTTCGGTACTGTAACAGTAAATGGTATTTTTGATGGAGCTTTAGAATCTGGTTCTACTTTAATTTTAAATCTAACTTCTGGTACAGGTGAAACAGCTGTGTTTGATATTAAACATACTGTAAGTATTTTTAAATTGTGTGAATCAGATTTAGCAGGTTTGTATAGTGTTACAACAACTTATGGATATCATGACTTTTTACCAAGCTTTAATCCAAATACAGAAGATATGGAAATTGAAGCTTTAGGTGATGGTAATTATTTTGTACAAGATTTCTCAGGAGGATTGTATAATGGTGGACCATATTCTAGTGCATATGGTACTGGGCCAACTAGTATGGATGTAGAGTTCACAGATATTTGTAATAATATTTCTTGGACTGGTCAAACAGATCCATGGGGAGATATTTTAATGGATGGAGTTAATGAGGTTGATCCTGTTACTGGTGTAATTACTATTTCATGGTATTGTACTGGTTATGGTGAGAATGGAGTATCTGTTTATACACCATATTAATATAAACTTATAAAAAAAATACAATTATGAATAAAATTATAAAAATAAGCCTAGTGCTATTAACGTTCATCGGATTTGTATCTTGTGATAGTTCTGATGATGATACTAGTTACTTAAACGATAGAACTTCTGTTTCTTATTTTGTTCCTGGTTCATCAGGTACATTATTGGTGGAAGATGGAGTGACTTCAACTTTTAATGTTATGGTTGGTATATCAGAGCCTAAAGCATTTGATAGAGCATTTACTTACTCTATCGACCCAAGCTCAACTGCTGTACAAAATGCTGATTATACCATTAGTTCAACACTTAATATACCAGCCAACTCTGTAGTTGGTTCTATAAGTGTTACTGGAGATTATGCTGCTTCAACTTTAGAAGGTAAAACATTAAAACTTGTTTTAGATTCAGTTGATGATTCTGCTATTGGAGCAAGAAAAGTGTTTACATTAACAATAATTAGATATTGCCCTCTTGAGGCTCCATTTACTGGGTCTTATATGTTACAAAACATTTCAGGCGGTATTCCAGCGGCAGGTTTTGCTCCAGCTTTTGGAAACAATGTTCTAGTTAGTTTAGTGCAAGGAGCTGAAGATACAGATAGAAAATTCAATGTTAAAGCTTACCCTAGTTTTAACTTTTCAAACCCTCCAAGGGACGTATTGTTAAGTTTTGTATGTGGGAATGTTATTTTCAATGGCCTTTCTGGAGCGTCTGGTGTTGGGTGTGGAGGTTCAATAGCTTTTGGACCTGCTACTACTCATGCAACATATGATCCGGCTAATGATACGGTTATAACTATTAATTTCACTGAGAATACAGAAAGCATGTGTGGTAATGC
>NZ_BMIC01000018.1 GCF_014641635.1 Aquaticitalea lipolytica
GTCACTCAATCCAGAACTTCCAGAAGTTGTTTTAAATGATGTAGAGGCAACATTTAACCCCAAAACAGTTATAGAGGTCGACACATTTTCTATTAATGCATTAGATAGGGACCCTTTTTTAGGAACGATTACTAAAAAATCAAATACTACTGCCTCATTAAAGCAAAACAGTACTATTAAGCAAGAAGATTCAAATTGGCCTCAATTTACATATGAAGGGATTATAAAAAGGCAGAACTCTAACGAACAGGTATTTGTGGTTACAATAAATAATGCACAATATGTATTAAAAAAGGGTCAGAAAGTAGATAATATTACTTTAGTTAAAGGTGATAATACATCTATTACAGTTAGATTTAATAATGCACAAAAAATAATCCCGATTCAAAAATGAGCATTAAAAAGCTAAAAGCAGGAGCTTTACAACTAACCATATTTATAGTTGTAATGATTGCTTTATTATTAGCAGCATTTTTAGTTTTAGTACATACACAAAAACAATTTAACTTAAAAACGGACTTTGTTTTAGAAACTGTAAATAATGCCGATAGAGGCATTGAATACGCATTATCAAATATTGTTGAACTTCATGACTCTACGTTAGTGAATTTAGAAGATGAAGATTACAAAGCATTATATGTTCAACGTGATTTTTGGGGGCTTTTTGAAAAAGTAAAGTCGACTTCCAAAATCAAGAATTATCAATTTCAGAAAGTAGCATTAATAGGAGCTAAACAAGCAAAAGACAATAAAACAGCATTATATTTAGAAGACAATAACAAACCTTTAGTAGTGGTAGGGAACACTAATATTAAAGGAGTTGCATATATACCAAGGCGAGGTGTAAAAGCAGGTAATATAGCTGGGCAATCTTATTATGGTTCCGAGCTTATTAATGGTCAAACAAAAGAAAGTCAATACTTACCAAAGTTATTTTTTGAGACCCAACAACATCTAAAAACGATATCAAAAAATTCTACTTTAACTAATCAAAAACGATTTTTGGATTTGAATACAGAGCGTTCATTTGTAAACTCATTTCTGGAACCATACCAAATATTGTACAGTGCCACTAATATCAATTTAGAGAATATTGAATTAACAGGGCATATTGTAGTATTTTCAAAAACATCAATTAGTGTTGAAGCTTCTTCAAGTTTAAAAGATGTTATTTTAATTGCTCCAAAGATTAAAATTAAAAATAATGTTGTTGGCACATTTCAAGCCTTTGCTAATGAAACAATTAGTGTAGGTAGTAATTGTAAACTAGAATATCCATCAACATTAGTCGTTTATGAAGATGAAAAAGGTGTAATAATACCACAACGAGTAGATTCACAACAATTATTAAGCCGCAACATTAAAATAAATAATGCAACAACAATTGAAGGTGTTGTATTGTTTTTAGGTCTTAAAACTAGTAATAATTATGAGCCACAAATTATAATAGAGGATAAAGTAATTATAAAAGGAGAAGTATACTGTAATACAAATATTGAATTAAAAGGAACCGTTTATGGGACTGTATATGCCTCAAATTTTATTGCTAAGCAATCAGGATCAGTTTATCAAAACCATTTGTATAATGCCACAATAGTTATTGATTCATTATCGCAAAAATATGTTGGTCTACCATTTAGTAATTCAAAAAAAAGCGTTCTGAAATGGTTATATTAAAAAAGATAAAAGCATCTACTCTGATGGAAACCTTGGTGGCTACTGTGTTAATAATAATTGTTTTTATGGTAACAAGTATGATTTTGAATAATTTGTTTTTTAATACCATAAAAAATAATACCACACAGATTGATGCACACCTTAATGAATTACAATATTTATACATTAACAATAAACTAGCTATCCCATACCAAGACGATTTTAACGAATGGGATATAAGTGTGAGCACCCATAAAGAGAACAATAAAACAGTTATCAGTTTTGAAGCTTTTAATAGTGTAACAAATAAAAAATTATCAAATTACACTAATGAAGTACAATAAGAAAATAAATGCTTTTACCTTAAGCGAAATGATTGTTGTACTTATACTAACAACAATTGTTGTTGGATTAGCATTTTCTGTGTTGACATTAGTTCAAAACCATATTAATAGTATTCAAAATAATTTTAATAATACCACACAGTTTAATAAGTTGGAGCAGTCATTAACTTTAGATTTTAATCGTTTTTCAAAAATTGAATTTAATGAGCTTGAAGACAAGTTATTGTTTTCAAATGAAATTGAAACAAAAGCTTATATGTTTAAAGATAGTTTTATTGTAAAAGATATAGACACATTTTATATATCGATAAACAAAAAAGCACTCTATTTTGAAGGAAGTCTTAAGCAGAGTGGAACATTAGACGCTATAAAAATTGAAACCTCAAAAGCGTTTCAAAACAAAAATTTATTTGTGTTCAAAAAGAATGATGCAACTCAATTTATGAATTAAATGGCTTTTAAACTAGATAACA
>NZ_BMIC01000019.1 GCF_014641635.1 Aquaticitalea lipolytica
GTCACTCAATCCAGAACTTCCAGAAGTTGTTTTAAATGATGTAGAGGCAACATTTAACCCCAAAACAGTTATAGAGGTCGACACATTTTCTATTAATACAAAAGATAGAGACCCTTTTTTAGGAACGATTACTAAAAAGGCGAATACCACTACCTCATTAAAGCAAAACAGTACGATTAAGCAAGAAGATTCAAATTGGCCTCAAGTTACATATGAAGGGGTTATAAAAAGGGTGAACTCTAGCGAACAGGTATTTGTGATTACAATAAATAATACACAATATGTATTAAAAAAGAGTCAGAAAGTAGATAATATTACTTTAGTTAAAGGTGATAATACATCTATTACAGTTAGATTTAATAATACACAAAAAATAATCCCAATTCAAAAATGAGCATTAAAAAGCTAAAAGCAGGAGCTTTACAACTAACCATATTTATAGTTGTAATGATTGCTTTATTATTAGCCGCATTTTTAGTTTTAGTACATACACAAAAGCAATTTAACTTACAAACGGACTTTGTTTTAGAAACTGTAAATAATGCCGATAGAGGCATTGAATACGCATTAGTAAATAATGTTGAACTTAATGACTCTACGTTAGTAAATTTAGAAGATGAAGATTACAAAGCATTACATATTCAACGTGACTTTTGGGGGCTTTTTGAAAAAGTAAAGTCGACTTCCAAAATCAAGAATTATCAATTTCAGAAAGTAGCATTAATTGGAGCTAAACAAGCAAAAGACAATAGAACAACATTATATTTAGAAGACAATAACAAACCTTTAGTAGTGGTAGGGAACACTAATATTAAAGGAGTTGCATATGTACCAAAACGAGGTGTAAAAGCGGGTAATATAGCTGGGCAATCTTATTATGGTTCCGAGCTTATTAATGGTCAAACAAAAGAAAGTCAATACTTACCAAAGTTATTTTTTGAGACCCAACAACATCTAAAAACGATATCAAAAAATTCTACTTTAACTAATCAAAAACGATTTTTGGATTTGAATGCAGAGCGTTCATTTGTAAACTCATTTCTGGAACCATACCAAATATTGTACAGTACCACTAATATCAATTTAGAGAATATTGAATTAACAGGACATATTGTAGTATTTTCAAAAACATCAATTAGTGTTGAAGCTTCTTCAAGTTTAAAAGATGTTATTTTAATTGCTCCCAAGATTGAAGTTAAAAATAATGTTGTTGGTACATTTCAAGCGTTTGCTACTGAAACAATTAGTGTGGGTAGTAATTGTAAACTAGAATATCCATCAGCATTAGTCGTTTATGAAGATGAAAAAGGTGTAATAATACCACAACGAGTAGATTCACAACAATTATTAAGCCGCAACATTAAAATAAATAATGCAACAACAATTGAAGGTGTTGTATTGTTTTTTGGTCTTAAAACTAGTAATAATTATGATCCACAAATTATAATAGAGGATAAAGTAATTATAAAAGGAGAAGTATACTGTAATACAAATATTGAATTAAAAGGAACTGTTTATGGGACTGTATATGCCTCAAATTTTATTGCTAAGCAATCAGGATCAGTTTATCAAAACCATTTGTATAATGCCACAATAGTTATTGATTCATTATCACAAAAATATGTTGGTCTGCCATTTAGTAATTCAAAAAAAAGCGTTCTGAAATGGTTATATTAAAAAAGATAAAAGCATCTACTCTGATGGAAACCTTGGTGGCAACTGTGTTAATAATAATTGTTTTTATGGTAACAAGTATGATTTTGAATAATTTGTTTTTTAATACGATAAAAAATAATACCACACAGATTGATGCACATCTTAATGAATTACAGTATTTATACATTAATAATGAACTAGCTATCCCATACCAAGACGATTTTAATGAATGGGATGTAAGTGTGAGTGTCTATACAGAGAGCAATAAAACAATTATCAGTTTTGAAGCTTTTAATAGTGTAACAAATAAAAAAATATCAAATTATACTAATGAAGTACAATAAGAAAATAAATGCTTTTACATTAAGCGAAATGATTGTTGTACTTATACTAACAACAATTGTTGTTGGATTAGCATTTTCTGTGTTGACATTAGTTCAAAACCATATTAATAGCATTGAAAATAATTTTAATAATACCACACAGCTTAATAAGTTAGAGCAGTCATTAACTTTAGATTTTAATCGTTTTTCAAAAATTGAATTTAATGAGCTTGAAGACAAGTTATTGTTTTCAAATGAAATAGAAACAAAAGCTTATATGTTTAAAGATAGTTTTATTGTAAAAGATATAGACACATTTTATATCTCAATAAACAAAAAAGCACTCTATTTTGAAGGAAGTCTTAAACAGAGTGGAACATTAGACGCTATAAAAATAGAAACCTCAAAAGCGTTTCAAAACAAAAATTTATTTGTGTTCAAAAAGAATGATGCAACTCAATTTATGAATTAAATGGCTTTTAAACTAGATAACA
>NZ_BMIC01000020.1 GCF_014641635.1 Aquaticitalea lipolytica
TTGGACCTGCTACTACTCATGCAACATATGATCCGGCTAATGATACGGTTATAACTATTAATTTCACTGAGAATACAGAAAGCATGTGTGGTAATGCACCTGCACAGTCTGTTATTAGATTGACTAAACAGTAAAAATTATTTCTTTTTACAAAAAAAAGCCTGCAATTTGCAGGCTTTTTTATTATAATAATATTATGACTCGTATCGTTTTAAATATTTACTTTTGCCTAGATAAATTATTTGAATGAAGAATTTTTTTTACTTTTTTACTTTTCTATTATTCTGTCAATCATTCAATGCGCAGAATTTAACAGATGCTACACAATTAAAAAGACAAGGAGTTATTAACGATACTACAAATAACACATTTAATAATAGATCAAGTAATACTCCAAAAAAATTAGCTAAAATTGAGCAATATAAAATCGTTTCTTTTAAAAATGATACAACTTTTGTAGACACAACATTATCAATAAAAAAGGATTATAAGTTCAATTATTTAAGAGAAGATAATTTTAATCTTATCCAGTTTTCAAATGTTGGACAAACATATAATACACTAAGTGAAGATTTTAGTAATACTGAAACATCGCCTTTATTTGGAGCTAGAGCAAGACACTTCAATTATATGGAAGTTAGTGATATTAACTATTATCAAGTACCAACTCCATTAACAGAGTTATTTTATAAAACAGCCTTTTCGCAAGGGCAATTATTAGATGCTTTTTTTACAGTAAATACTTCTAAACAATTCAATCTTTCACTAGCATATAAAGGATTAAGATCTTTAGGCAAGTATCAGCATATTTTAACAAGTACTGGAAATTTTAGATTTACATCAAATTATGTAACTAAAAACAATAAATATAGCGCAAGAGCACATATTGTTATGCAAGATTTATTGAATCAAGAAAATGGTGGTTTAACAGATGCAGATATAGATAATTTCGAATCAGGAGCTCCAGAATTTATTGATAGATCTGTTTTTAACCCTAATTTTGAAAACGCAGAAAATATCCTTGAAGGGAAAAGATTTTTTTTAGAGCAAAAATTCAATATTATTAATTCAAAAGATTCTTTAAGTTATAATTCATTAAGTATAGGTAACATTATTTCATTTGAAGACAAATATTATCAATTTAAGCAAACTATTAGTGATGATTTTTTTGGTGATGCTTTCAGAAGTAATGATTTAGATGATAAGGTAACCTTAGAAAATTTAGTTACTAAAACATACTTAAACTTCAATAATAATACAATTGGAGATATAACTTTTAATTTAGAATATAATAAGTATAACTATGGTTACAATTCAGTTATAATCTTACAAGATCAAGCTGTAAAAAGTAGACTCAAAGGAGAAGTTTTGTCAATAGGAGGAGTTTATAGAAAAAGTTTTGGAAATTTTAATCTCTCAAGCGAAGCTGCTCTTAATATAATAGGAGATTTTAAAGGGAATTTTATTGATGTAAATGTTGGGTATAAAATAAATGATGATGTTTTATTTAATGGAACTCTTAATTTAAACTCAACAATGCCTAATTACAATTATCTATTATATCAAAGTGATTATATTAATTATAATTGGGATAATAGCAATATATTCAAAAACATCAACACTAAGCAAATAGCTGTTAGTCTTCAATCCAATAAATTAGCAAACATTACCTTAGATTATACTAATATTGATAATTATACTTATTTCACAAAAAATTCAGATAATCAAGTTAAGCCATTTCAATATCAAACCACAATAAATTATTTACGAGTAAAAGCTAATAAAGAGTTTTCATACGGCAAATTTGCATTAGATAATACAATAATGTATCAGCAAGTAATAAATGGAGAGCATGTGTTAAACGTTCCACAAATAATAAGCCGAAACACATTATATTTTTCCGACCATTTATTTAAAAACGCAATGTTTCTTCAAACAGGAATAACATTAAATTATTTCACAGAATATAATATGAATAGTTATGACCCATTGCTGGCAGAATTTTACACACAAAATGAAACCAAAATAGGCGCATTCCCAAGATTAGATTTTTTCATTAACGCAAAAATCCGACAAACAAGAATATATCTTAAAGCAGAACACTTCAATTCCTCGTTAACAGGCTACAATTATTATTCAGCACCAAACTATCCATACAGAGACTTTACAGTGCGTTTTGGTATTGTTTGGAATTTTTTCTTATAAAATTTATAGGGCGTTCCATGTTCTAAAAACATGGTCAGGCTTTCGTCAGTCGCTTTTAAATTAATAAATATTAATATAAAGAGCTTCAACAATGCCTCAATCCTTAACGCAAAGCCTTAGAAATGAACACATAAAAAAAAAGGTAAAAAAAAGGGTAAAAAAGTTTTGTTTAGTAATAAAAAAGGGTTGTATATTTGCAGCCGCTAAAAACGGT
>NZ_BMIC01000021.1 GCF_014641635.1 Aquaticitalea lipolytica
GTTTAAGAGTTTATAATCCCTTTGATATTGTCCCTATGGGATTTGCAGATTTAGATAAAATAAAACAATTATATGGTAAAGAACCTCCTTATGTATTATGCCCTGATGGATTTAAAGCCATTATAGACGGCCTAGAATATACACTTCCAAACTATGTGCAAGTTGAAACAGGATATCAATTGAAAGGGTTTATCGTTCCTGTTAAAGGCGCAGTAGATATATTTAATAGGTCTCAAGTTTTTATTGATGAAATTGAAATTCAGCATTCCTGTTTTACTTACCTTTATTTGCTGAATGCCCCTTTAACGTATGGAGCACCAAAAGTATGGCCTCCTAAATATATTGTAGCCAAAAAACTAAATAGATAAAAAAGCACTTCAACACTTTTTAATAGTATTTCAAGAAGAAGAATACAATTAGATAACAATTACTTTTGAAATTATGTGAATAGAGAATTTTATACTGTTTGACCAAATTCTGTGACACTATAAATTTAAATTGCTTTCTATTATGTTTTTTTGATTCTGATACTTTTAAAACCATACTTATCTGAATGCTAGTAAAACTTTTTCTAAAAATCTTTAACTCTTAAAAATAGAAGGTATAAGAAATAGTGTTAATCCTGATAATATTAGTGAGCCAATGGAGCTATATAATAATTCAGAATTATAATCACTAGAATGATTCTCGTTATTTAAATTCAATACGTCGTTTAATCTGCTAATCTCAGCATGAGCAATTTTCAATTCGTCTTGTAAATCAAAAATGGTTTTATTCATTTCTAGTTGCTCCTTAATATATTTTCTGTTTGTCTTCTGTTCCATTTCAATGCGGTGTTCTGCATTTTCTATAGCTAAATTTAATTTTCGATTTTCTTTCTCAATATCTTTTAATTGTAGTTTTAATTCTTCCTCCTTCGGAGATGTCTTCCCTATAAAATCATAATTATATTTATAGGCATAAATTAGACTGGCTATCAATTCTGATCTTGAGATATTTCTCTCATTGGCTATTTGTTGTAGTGCGGTTTTCTCTTCAGCTGTGGTCTTAAAACTTAATGTGATGTTTTTTGATACTTGTGCGATATTTTCCATGATTTATTTAATTTTAATTAGTGTTTATACTCATGATTTACTTGAGGTGCATCCAATATATACCTACTAGTATACTTTATTCTTATTAAATTTTTTTAATTTTAATTGTTTGATTTACAATTTTTTAATATTTGTTCAATCTAATTTTTATTATCTTATTTTCAAATATAAAACTTTTTAGCTTATTTTTTATATATTTACCTCAACAATTACTCCATGGATTAATCATATGACTACAAAAACCATTGAACATATTGGAAATTCTGTATTTGAAGAAAGAAATATAAACCCTAGTCAATTAGGTGTTAGTTCTAAAAACATTAATTATTGGATTAAAGAAAAGCTGATCCCCTTTGCTTCTGCTCAACAAGTTGATAAAACTAATAAAGAGCCGAAATCTAAATGGGTGAAATTAAACCTTGCTCAAGCTGTTTGGGTTTCTATAGTTAATGAACTGACTAATTTTAAAGTTCCTTCTGATAAATTAGAAGAATTAGCTTATCTGGTATGGCAAAAGCCAAGAGAAGATAAATTTGCTGATTCGGTATTTGAGCATCATATCAATAACAATCCTAATAATTTACCCAAGCATGAGATTGATAAACTAAAAAGTCATTTAAAGAATGAGCTATTGATGGAACATTACTTCAGAACTATTATTAACCCTTTTACTGATATGGTTAAATCAGCACTTTATAGGTCTAAATTACCACATAACCTCCTTTATGTTCCCGACACTAATGACTACATATTTCATTATGAACCGAAAGACTTAATATTAGAATTGAATAGTATCTACCTCAAAAAGTCAATGATAAGTATTCCTATAGTTCCGATATTATCAAAGATCATATTATTAGAATTTGATAATAAAAAAAATATAGACCTTATGTACCTGTCTAATGTCGAAAAACAAATCAGAGATATAGTAGTTTTTAAAAGACCAAAAATAATTGAGATTGCTTTTGAGGATGGTAATATAAACCCAATTACTGTAACAGAGGAACATAAAAGTAGAGAACAACTTGCTGAATATATTTTAAAGAATAAAATTAAGAAAGGGTCTAAACTTCTAATAGATATAAGAACTGAAGATCATTACAAGATATCATTAATCAAAAAAAGTAATTAAAACATATATAATGACACACTTCGTAGAACATAATCAGTCCCTGAAAATGCAGCCTGGTTTTATCCCTAACAGAGATGGACCAGAACTCAAGTTTTTACTTAGAAGCAAAATCAACACTT
>NZ_BMIC01000022.1 GCF_014641635.1 Aquaticitalea lipolytica
TCAATCTCATGCTTGGGTAAATTATTAGGATTGTTATTGATATGATGCTCAAATACCGAATCAGCAAATTTATCTTCTCTTGGCTTTTGCCATACCATATAAGCTAATTCTTCTAATTTATCAGAAGAAACTTTAAAATTGATAAGTTCATTTACAATTGAAACCCAAACAGCTTGAGCAAGGTTTAATTTTACCCATTTAGATTTCGACTCTTTATTAGTTTTATCAACTTGTTGAGCAGAAGCAAAAGGGATCAGTTTTTCTTTAATCCAATAATTAATGTTTTTAGAACTAACACCTAATTGACTAGGGTTTATATTTCTTTCTTCAAATACAGAATTTCCAATATGTGCAATGGTTAGTGGTGTCATATTATTGGGTTATTGAATAAAAACTATAGTAAAGATATAAAAATAAATAGAATAATCATATATTTGATATTAAAATAAGAAAATTAGAATTATATTGTATATAAATAATTGAAAAACAATAATATGAAATTATAAAATACAAAAGTATACTAAAGGTAAACAACCGGTATACTTTGAGTAGACCTTTAGTATAATATTAAATAAAACACAGAAATTATGGAAAACATTGTAGAATCCACAAAAAGCATCACATTAAGTTTTAAGACCACGGCTGAAGAGAAAACTGCACTACAACAAATAGCCAATGATAGAAATATCTCAAGATCAGAATTGATAGCCAGTCTAGTTTATGCCTATAAAAATAACTATGATTTTATAGGGAAGACATCTCCGAAAGAAGAGGAACTAAAACTACAATTAAAAGATATTGAGAAAGAAAATCGAAAATTAAATTTAGCTATAGAAAATGCAGAACACCGCATTGAAATGGAACAGAAGACAAACAGGAAATATATTAAGAAGCAACTAGAAATGAATAAAACCATTTTTGATTTACAAGACGAATTGAAAATTGCTCATGCTGAGATTAGCAGATTAAACGACGTATTGAATTTAAATAAAGAGAATCATTCTAGTGATTATAATTCTGAATTATTATATAGTTCCATTGGCTCACTAATATTATCAGGATTAACACTATTTCTTATACCTTCTATTTTTAAGAGTTAAAGATTTTTAGAAACAGTTTTACTAGCATTCAGATAAGTAATGGTTTTAAAAGTATCAGAATCAAAAAAGCATGATAGAAAGCAATTTTATATTTATAGTGCCACAGAATTTGGTCTAACAGTATAAAATTCTCTATTTACATAATTTCAAAAGTAATTGTTATCTAATTGTATTCTTCTTCTTGAAATACTATTAAAAAGTGTTGAAGTGTTTTTTATCTATTTAGTTTTTTAGCTACAATATACTTAGGAGGCCATATTTTTGGTGCTCCATACGTTAAAGGAGCATTCAGTAAGTGAAGGTAAGTAAAACAGGAATGCTGAATTTCAATTTCATCAATAAAAACTTGAGACCTATTAAATACATCTACTGCGCCTTTAACAGGAACGATAAACCCTTTCAATTGATATCCTGTTCCAACTTGCACATAGTTTGGAAGTGTATATTCTAGGCTGTCTATAATGGCTTTAAATCCATCAGGGCACAATACATAAGGAGGTTCTTTACCATATAATTGTTTTATTTTATCTAAATCTGCAAATCCCATAGGGACAATATCAAAGGGATTATAAACTCTTAAAC
>NZ_BMIC01000023.1 GCF_014641635.1 Aquaticitalea lipolytica
GTAGAACATAATCAGTCCCTGAAAATGCAGCCTGGTTTTATCCCTAACAGAGATGGACCAGAACTCAAGTTTTTACTTAGAAGCAAAATCAACACTTAATGATAACAATCCAGAACCATATACAGACCTAGAAGTTATTCAAATTTTAGAGTTATTAAACATCCTTACAGATGTAATTTATAACCGCATGATACAATAAATATAAGCTTATGAAAAATGTTATTCTATATACAAGAGTCTCCACTGATGAACAAGCTGATAAAGGTTTTTCCTTGAGAGATCAAGAACAAAAACTATTGAACTATTGCAATATTAATAACCTGAATGTCCTTTTAATTTTCAGAGAAGATCATTCTGCCAAAACTTTCAATAGGCCTGAATTTAAAAAGCTAATTCTTTACGTAAAAACGAACAAACTAAAGATAGATCAACTTCTATTTACCAAATGGGATCGCTTTTCACGAAACACGACTGAATCTTATAACAAAATCAAAAGCTTTAATGAACAAGGAATCATTGTAAACGCAATTGAACAACCCTTGGATTTATCTATTCCAGAACAGGGATTGATGCTAGCCGTATACTTATCAATGCCAGAGGTCGAAAATCACAGACGATCCTTAAATGTCATTGCAGGTATGCGACGTGCTTTTAAAGAAGGGCGTTATATTGTGTCTCCACCTAAAGGTTATGACATGGGTCGAGATAATCAAAACAAGCCCATATTAATCCCTAACCATGATGCTATCTTTATTAAAGAAGGTTTTGAACTATTAAGCAAGGGTATATATTCCCAAAAAGAAGTACTCCAAAAATTGAGAGACAAAGGGTTCAATTCTAGTAAATCTGCATTTGGCAGAATTATCAGAAACCCTATTTATCATGGAGATATTCATTTAAAGGCTTTTAAAGATGAGCCAGAACAGGTTATTAAAGGTATTCACGAATCCTTAATTTCAAAAAACATATTTAATTTGGTTCAATATCATATTGATGGTGGTAAAAAACAATATAAAATCGTGCATAAAAAAGTGAACGAAAAGTTTCCTTTAAAGGATTTTGTTTTATGTCCTAGTTGCCATAAATCGCTAAAAGCAAGTAGTTCAAAAGGTCGTAATCAATACTATTCTTATTATCACTGCGCTAAACCATGCAATACAAGATATAAAGCTGAAGATGTCGACAGTTGGTTCAATAATTTTCTTGGTGGTATTTCTTTGAATACTAATGCGCGAACACTATTATTTAAAATGATAGAAAAACGATTTAAAGAACAAACTAAATTGAGTAGACTAAGTCCTAAACATTATCAGGAAGTCGATTCATTAGAACAAAAGTTAATTAAATTACAAGATCTATATTTAGATGGTGAGTTTGATCGTACTGAATACCATAATGCTAAAGAGCGTTATTCAAAACAACTCAACCAACTCAAAGAAAAGCAGGAAAATTTGAGCAAGTCTAATAAGGTTTTGTCTATTTATAAAAATGGCTTAGAGAAACTTGAACATTTTGATAACCACTTTACTCATAGCGATATAGAGCATAAAAGAAAGCTCTTGGGTTCAATCTTTCCTGAAAAGTTTCAATTTGAAAATCATGAGGTTCGAACCGAAGATATCAATCCGATACTTCTTAAGATTGCTAGTGTTAATAAAGG
>NZ_BMIC01000024.1 GCF_014641635.1 Aquaticitalea lipolytica
CTGAAACATTGTTTTCAACTTTTTTTGTGATGACATGCTCATTATTGATTAATAATGATACACCAATATCTTGGGGCAAGATGTTTGATAATTCTACGATTGAATCCGCTTCAGCATTGTTTTTTAAATCAATCTCATTCTTTTTTTTATTTAAAACAGTTACATATAAACGAGTAGCTCCATTTTTTGAAGTATGCTCAATACCGCAATATTGGTTTTTAAATAGGAGATATGTTTTAATATCTTGAAGCATTAATAAATTATTGTAGGTTTAATCAGAACAGTTAATTTTGACTTACTCGCTTCGCGCTTACGCTTACTAAAGAGCCATTTGATCACAGGTATTCTTGCTAAAAAAGGAACTCCTGATCCAGAATTATTTTTATATTGTTCTTCTAATCCACCTAAAATTGCAATATCTTGATCTTGCATACGAATGATTGAAGTAAATGTCCGTGAGTTGATATCTGGTGGAGCATCTTCTGCAATTCGCTGACCAAAACTTGATTGAATGACAAAAATGTCCAGAAGTACTTGACCATCACTAGATACAGAGGGCTTAATTGTCAGTCCCAATTCAACATCAATAGGGTAATAGTTTGTAAATTCTGTAGTTTGAGGGTTATCAGTTCCATAAATGTTGCGTTGTGTTACAGCATAATAGGAAGTTTGACCATTTGAAAAAGTAGCTCTATGACCGTTTAAAGTAGCTAGCTTTGGTGTAGAACGAATTTTTAAATCCCCATTAGCTTCCATTGCTTTAATAGTAGCAAAAAAATTAGGCACCACTTTACCAATATTAAAACCTGCAAAATCATTAAAGCCTCCAATAATATTATTTATAGTTTGTGAACCAAGCGTTAAGTTTGTTTCAGGAAAAATACCACCTTTTGTTTTTGATGGATTATCTCCAATACCCCAACTAACTCCAGTTTCGATTGTGTTGTTTTTGCTTACTTCAATAATCATTACTTCAATTAAAACAACAGGAACAGGTTTGTCTATATTTTTTACAAAGGCTTTAAATCGTTCTATCTCAGTACTAGCACCAATGGCATAAAAACTATTTAGCTCATAATCAACTTTAATATCTAATGAGGCTTGAATTTCACTTGGAATAAGATCCAATATCGATTTGATTTCACTATTAGATGTTCTAGATAGATTGGATTGGTTGGAAAATTGATTTGATGAATTTTGGTTTCTATTAGTATTAAAGTTATCGTATTGGTTACTATAGTTTGAATTGGATTGAAAATTAAAATTTCGACTGCTGATTGTACTACTCCCTTGTGGGTCTGAAAGCAGTTCTATTGAACGAAACTGAAGTGGAATAACTTCTACTTTTCTAACACTTAATTGTTTTTCAGTTCCAAAAAAGTAAAGAGTTCCATCTTTCTTAAAAACAAATTTTTCAGGAGAGTTATTGTCTGTAAAGTTTTTGGTTTGTCCATTAGCATTTACAATGTTTTGAGTATTGCTAATTTGGGTTTCAAATAATTTAACTAATAAGTCATCAAAAGTTATAGATTTTG
>NZ_BMIC01000025.1 GCF_014641635.1 Aquaticitalea lipolytica
CTGAAACATTGTTTTCAACTTTTTTTGTGATGACATGCTCATTATTGATTAATAATGATACACCAATATCTTGGGGCAAGATGTTTGATAATTCTACAATTGAATCCGCTTCAGTATTGTTTTTTAAATCAATCTCATTCTTTTTTTTGTTTAAAACAGTTACATATAAACGATTAGCTCCATTTTTTGAAGTATGCTCAATACCGCAATATTGGTTTTTAAATAAGAGATATGTTTTAATATCTTGAAGCATTAATAAATTATTGTAGGCTTAATCAGAACAGTTAATTTTGACTTACTCGCTTCGCGCTTACGCTTACTAAAGAGCCATTTGATCACAGGTATTCTAGCTAAAAAAGGAACTCCTGATCCAGAATTATTTTTATATTGTTCTTCTAATCCACCTAAAATTGCTATATCTTGATCTTGCATACGAATGATTGAAGTAAATGTCCTAGAGTTAATATCTGGTGGAGCATCGTCAGCAATTCGCTGACCAAAACTTGATTGAATGACAAAAATATCTAGAAGTACTTGACCATCACTAGATACAGAGGGCTTAATTGTCAGTCCCAATTCAACATCAATAGGGTAATAGTTTGTAAATTCTGTAGTTTGAGGGTTATCAGTTCCATAAATGTTACGTTGTGTTACAGCATAATAGGAAGTTTGACCATTTGAAAAAGTAGCTCTATGACCGTTTAAAGTAGCTAGCTTTGGTGTAGAACGAATTTTTAAATCTCCATTTGCTTCCATTGCTTTAATAGTAGCAAAAAAATTAGGCACCACTTTACCAATATTAAAGCTTGCAAAATCATTAAAGCCTCCAATAATATTATTTATAGTTTGTGCGCCAAGCGTTAAGTTTGTTTCAGGAAAAATACCACCTTTTGTGTTTGATGGATTATCTCCAATACCCCAACTAACTCCTGTTTCGATAGTGTTGTTTTTGCTTACTTCAATAATCATTACTTCAATTAAAACAACAGGGACAGGTTTGTCTATATTTTTTACAAAGGCTTTAAATCGTTCTATCTCTGTACTGGCACCAATGGCATAAAAACTATTTAGCTCATAATCAACTTTAATATCTAATGAGGCTTGAATTTCACTTGGAATGAGATCCAATATCGATTTGATTTCACTATTAGATGTTCTAGATAGATTGGATTGGTTGGAAAATTGATTTGGTGAATTTTGGTTTCTATTAGTATTAAAGTTATCGTATTGATTATTATAGTTCGAATTGGATTGAGAATTAAAATTTCGACTGCCGATTGTACCACTCCCTTGTGGATCTGAAAGCAGTTCTATTGAACGAAATTGAAGTGGAATAACTTCTACTTTTCTAACACTTAATTGTTTTTCAGTTCCAAAAAAGTAAAGAGTTCCATCTTTCTTAAAAACAAATTTTTCAGTAGTGTTATTGTCTGTAAAATTTTTGGTTTGTCCATTAGCATTTACAATGTTTTGAGTATTGCTAATTTGGGTTTCAAATAATTTAACTAATAAGTCATCAAAAGTTATAGATTTTG
>NZ_BMIC01000026.1 GCF_014641635.1 Aquaticitalea lipolytica
TTGATAATATGCAGCATGAGCATTACATATAATAAGACCCGATGAGTCTCCATTAATTGGAATTGAAACAGGATTAGTTGCCATAATAATTTGTTTAAATTAATAATTTGGTGTTGAGTCACGATGAACTCATATTGGTTATAATTTAAGACAAGGGGAATGTCAACAGAGAGAAGTATAAAGATAAATCTAATCGAAATGATATACAATACGTAGAACTACGTATTTTTTCCTCTTTCATTAAGGTTAGACATAACTGAATTTTGTTTTCAGTTAATGGCTTTTGACACTATAATTAGGATATGTTATTTGAATTACTTGAGTATTGTGTAATCATCCAAGACTCTTAAGTAAAACAGATGCCTGTAAATAATAGTTACCTGTTTTGAAATTCTTTTTCTTTTCAAATTGGAGATTAATAACTTCACCAAATTTAGTTTTTTGCTCAAGGTGATAAATTAAGTTTATTATGGTATTATAATCACCTTCTAAAATAAATTGATAGGTTTTAATAGTAAGCTCTTCATTTTTAATATTCACATGAGGTTTTAAAAAACTACTAACTTTAAGGTTATTACTTTGAGCATAATGATTAATAGTATTTAAAAGACTATTTTGAATAGAACTGTCTTTTAGTTGATTTATGGTAAGAAGGGAATCATAAAACTGTTCTTTTTGTTTCAAGATTGACAATTGTTTAGGGATATTCTGAAATAGAAGATATTCATTTGATAGTTTTTGATACTCTGATTTTAATTCAAAAGTTTTTGAAAAAGCTAGCTGATAGCAAATTAAGATAGCGATAAAAAAACCAATAATTAAAGCAATATTTCTATTTCTGTTAGTCATTCTTCATTGTGATTTTTATACTAAAACTTGAAATGTGGTTAGTCAAGTCACTATAATCAATAATTTCAATTTTCTCAACCCAAGTAAGAACCTCTAGTTCCTTAATCCAAAAAGAAAACATCTCACTGTCAGTTGAATCACCAGAAATTAATATGATATTATTGTCTATTAAAATAGGTTCATCAGATTTAATCTTTTTTAATAGGGGTTGGTAATCGACTTGTGAAAGCTGCATTGATGATGGAATACTGTTAACTATATGGTTTAAATAATATGAGCTTTTAGAGCTACTACTGTGAAGTATATCGTTTACAATCTTTTCAGATTTTTCGATCTTTTTGCTTAATCCAATAATTTTTGATTTTGAATGCTGATTTACAAGTGAGGTTTGTTGTAGACCTTCTACTTTATTAAAGTAGAAATTGTAAAAAATAAAATTGACTAACAATAATGAGAATATGAACACAAGAGCAAACTTTGTAAATTTTTTAAAGAATTGAGATTGTGTATACTCAACAAGTAATTCATTTTTTCGAGCTCCAAAATTAGAAAAATTGTTGTTATTAA
>NZ_BMIC01000027.1 GCF_014641635.1 Aquaticitalea lipolytica
TTAATAACAACAATTTTTCTAATTTTGGAGCTCGAAAAAATGAATTACTTGTTGAGTATACACAATCTCAATTCTTTAAAAAATTTACAAAGTTTGCACTTGTGTTTATATTCTCTTTATTGTTAGTCAATTTTATGTTTTACAATTTCTACTTTAATAAAGTAGAAGGCCTACAACAAACCTCACTCGTAAATCAGCATTCAAAATCAAAAATTATTGGATTAAGCAAAGAGATCGAAAAATCTGAAAAGATTGTCTATGATATACTTCACAGTAGTAGCTCTAAAAGCTCATATTATTTAAACCATATAGTTAACAGTATCCCGTCATCAATACAGCTTTCACAAGTCGATTACCAACCTCTATTAAAAAAGATTAAATCTTATGAACCCATTTTAATAGACCATAATATCATATTAATTTCCGGTGATTCAACTGACAGTGAGATGTTTTCTTTTTGGATTAAAGAACTAGAGATTCTTACTTGGGTTGAGAAAATTGAAATTATTGATTATAGTGACTTGACTAACCACATTTCAAGTTTTAGTATAAAAATCACAATGAAGAATGACTAACAGAAATAGAAATATTGCTTTAATTATTGGTTTTTTTGTCGCTATCTTAGTTTGCTTTCAGCTAGCTTTTTCAAAAACTTTTGAATTAAAATCAGAGTATCAAAAACTATCAAATGAATATCTTCAATTTCAGAATATCCCTAAACAATTGTCAATCTTAAAACAAAAAGAACAGTTTTATGATTCCCTTCTTACCATAAATCAACTAAAAGACAGTTCTATTCAAAATAGTCTTTTGAACACTATTAATAATTATGCTCAAACTAATAACCTTAAAGTTAGTAGTTTTTTAAAACCTCATGTGAATATTAAAAATGAAGAGCTTACTATTAAAACCTATCAATTTATTTTAGAAGGCGATTATAATACCATAATAAACTTAATTTATCACCTTGAGCAAAAAACTAAATTTGGTGAAATTATTAATCTCCAATTTGAAAAGAAAAAGAATTTCAAAACAGGTAACTATTTTTTACAGGCATCTGTCTTACTTAAGAGTCTTGAATGATTACACAATACTCAAGTAATTCAAATAACATATCCTAATTATAGTGTCAAAAGAAATTAACTGAACACAAAATTCAGGTATGTCTAACCTTATTGAAAGAGGAAAAATACGTAGTTCTACGTATTGTATATCACTCCAATTAGATTTATCTTTATACTTCTCTCTGTTGACATTCCCCTTGTCTTAAATTATAACCAATATGAGTTCATCGTGACTCAACACCAAATTATTAATCTAAACAAATTATTATGGCAACTAATCCTGTTTCAATTCCAATTAATGGAGACTCATCGGGTCTTATTATATGTAATGCTCATGCTGCATATTATCAA
>NZ_BMIC01000028.1 GCF_014641635.1 Aquaticitalea lipolytica
TTTTTGGTTTGTCCATTAGCATTTACAATGTTTTGAGTATTGCTAATTTGGGTTTCAAATAATTTAACTAATAAGTCATCAAAAGTTATAGATTTTGATCTTAGAGAAGCAACACCTGCATTGTCTAATGGAGAGGCTGTGAAAATATCTATTTTCAACTCATCACCAATATCATTTATAATATCTGAAATGGATGTATTTACAAAATCAACTTCTAAAAGTTTCGTTTCAGAATCTAAAACTTTAAAAAAGAAATTTGAATTTCTTCTTCGTATAGGACGTTGCGACGTTGCTGAATTTGTAGTATTAGTTAGAGCATTTGGAGTATTGTCTTCGAAAACATAAAAGTCATCTTTGGTTTTCACTACAAACAAATTATTACCTAGAGCCATTTTATCCATTGCTGCATCAAAAGGCATTTGTTGAATATAGGTCGTTAAAGATTTATTTTCTAATCCTGGAGTAAAAACTAAATTTTTACCCGTAACATCCATAACACGTTTGAATACATCATAAAGCTTATCGTTTTTAATATCTATTGAAATAAGATTAGTATTAGGAATATAACTAATTGGAATAATACGCTCTTCAATAATTTTAGTTGGTTCAGAATATGGTTTTATAGACATAATATTGCCAGTAAAGTCAATAGTCAAATTATATTCTTTGCATAGAAAGACTAAAAGATCTGAAACGACAACATTAGAAAAGTTGTTAGCAATATTTATTTTATTGAGCTCTGGAGACACATTAAAATTGACTTTATGAACTTCAGCTAATGCAATTAAGAAATTACTTAACGTGATATTACTGACCTGTATTTCAGTTTTGAATTTTTCTGTTAGACCAGAGTTTTCAGTTGAGAGGATTTCTAATTGATGACTAATCGTTGCAATTCTTTGGTCTTCTTTTTGAGAAAAACTCAAATGAAACACAAGCAAAAAGATAAAATAGAGGAATTTCTTCATTTGTCTCATAAGTATTTAATCTGTTAGTAATGGATATACTTCTTCTATAGAAGTTATACCACTAGCAACGAGTTCAATGGCATTTGATTTTAAAGTAGCTATGTTATGGTCTTTAAGGTAACTATCAACTTCTAACTCATTGGCTTTTATATGTGTAATAATGTCTTTTTTAATAGGAATAATTTCATAAATGGCCTTTCTGCCTTGATAACCTGTTTGATAACATGTATTGCATCCTACAGCTTTATAATGTCTG
>NZ_BMIC01000029.1 GCF_014641635.1 Aquaticitalea lipolytica
TAAACAAATTATTATGGCAACTAATCCTGTTTCAATTCCAATTAATGGAGACTCATCGGGTCTTATTATATGTAATGCTCATGCTGCATATTATCAAAGAGTAACTCTTACCTGGTCAATTCTAGGAAGTCAAACTACTGTTATATTTTCAGGCTCTGGAGAAGGAGCACCAATGAAAACTCAAAATGGTTTAACAAGTTATGATCTCCCTCCGACTAGACAAGGGTATGCAATAAGTGCATTATTTGAATATTCTCCTTCAGGGCCAAATGGGCCTTTTAACAATGCTTCAGTTAAAGACCCAATAATATCATCTGGTGGAGGTTCTACCATTATTACTGTTACCTCGGAAGATTCTAATGATCAAGACAATAATGATAGTTATATAATTATAACTTATAAGAGCCTATAATGTAATATGAACTCTAATGAAATTTTAAGTTTAGAAACATATAATAAGCTACAAGAGGCAGTAACATTAGCTACTCTTGCTTACGATAATGATACTTTATTACTGCGCCAACTAAATGACCCAAATCTTGCAACCAAAGCGAATTGGCAATTAGTTTGGGGACCATCTGATTTAGGAAGCAATAGAATGTATGTGGTTAAAAGCAAAAGCTCTAATGAGTATATGATTGCGATTAGAGGCACAATAGAAAGCGTGGAATCTGTGTTTTTGGATGCGGATTCTCTTGAGCTTTCTTCATTGCCTTGGGACATTGGTGGCGCTAAAATGATCTCTGATGGAATGGCAGATGGCTGGAATCATCTCAATGCAATGGTTGACCCAAAAACTAAATTAAATCTTTACCAATTTATTAATTCTTTAGGTTTAGGTATTAAAATATATGTAACTGGGCATAGTCAAGGTGCCTGCTTGGCCTCAGTAGTCGCTGTTTGGCTTTTACAAACTTTTAATAAAAATATAATCATCCCCTATACATTTGCTTCTGAGTCTGCTGGAAATTACTTATTTGCAAACTTATATAATAGTTACTTCAATACTGTTGGTTTAAGAGTTTATAATCCCTTTGATATTGTCCCTATGGGATTTGCAGATTTAGATAAAATAAAACAATTATATGGTAAAGAACCTCCTTATGTATT
>NZ_BMIC01000030.1 GCF_014641635.1 Aquaticitalea lipolytica
AATAGCAATAGGCACAATTTGATATTGATAGGCTTGTTCACTGCTAATGAGTTGTGATAAGTGGGTTGGTATGTCAAATTCGTTTTTCAAATCTATTATATGTTATAAACAGAATCAATTAACCCAGACCAATAACCTAAATAGGTAAACAAATAAAATAGACACATATATCCTGCTAGTGGAACATTGTTATGGTTTTTTTTGGAGTAGTTAAACTGATGTAAAACCAAAGAAAATAGTAATGAAAAAATAAAAGTGATTATAAATGAAATGCTAGAAAAAGAAAATATAAGTGCTAAAAACAAAAATAGGTCTCCTAAACCAAAAACATCTTTTAGCTTCAAATTTAGTTTAAATTTTGAATATACTTTGACTACCATTAGTAAGAATAGAATAAAACTAAAATTAATTATACAAGAGGTTAAAAATAGTTCCGTAAGCGTTGATTTAAAGTGTAAAATGCCACAACAAACACCAACTAAAGGAAATAAAAACCAATACACTTGACGTTCTTTAACATCTTGAACGAAAATAATAACTAATGCTGTAGCAAGGAGTAATTTAAAAATTACAATCACAATTAATCTTTTACAACTTGTTTAGGATTGCCGTTCTCATCTATTTCCCAAACGTTAAAAATGCCATCCCCATCAAAGTCTGTTATTGCAGTTGCCTTAACTAAAAAGTTACTGTTAGTAGCATTGATTAAATCATAAGTATAATTACTAGTACCTCCATCCTTAACACTTTTGGGAGCAATAAAATCCAATTCGTTTAAATCGTTGGAGTATTTGGAATACATATAACGATACGTTGTTTGCGAATTATAAATATATTTCAATTGTGTCTGGGCTTCTATGCTTTTAGCTTTACTAATTAATGGCATAAGATTAGGTAATGCTAACAACAGTAAAATACCAATAATAACAAGCACTATCAATACTTCTTGGAGATTATAGCCAGGTATTTTTTTTAGTCTTAAGTTTATTAATGTCATTTAAAATTTATTGCTTAATGAAAGTATGAATATACTATCTTATAAATTAAAATAAGTAAGGTTTT
>NZ_BMIC01000031.1 GCF_014641635.1 Aquaticitalea lipolytica
ATTAATAGAAAATGTGTCGACCTCTATAACTGTTTTGGGGTTAAATGTTGCCTCTACATCATTTAAAACAACTTCTGGAAGTTCTGGATTGAGTGACGAATATATTTTATATCCAATAATACTCCATATAACAAGTACAGCAACTAACAAGATGTATGTTTTTGTTTTATTCTTCAATGGAAAAGCTTTTTGTAGTATATGCTGTTTGATACCCAGAATTTTTTGCTCTTATTCGCCATTCATAATTAGTATTCTCGAGTGTTGTGGTAAAATTTGTATTGGCTAATGTAGAATCTACAACTATTTGCAAAGCTTCATCAAAGGTTGGAGTCGCTATTTGTATTTGATATGTTTCAGCACTCTCAATAGGTTCCCATGAAAATGTGAGTGTGGTGTTATTTAAAACTGCATTATTTGTTGGCGCTAAAACAATTACTGTTGTATTAGAAATATCTTCAACCTCAATAATATCATCACATCCAAAAGCAACAACGGCAAATAGTAATAGTAGTATATACTTACTCATGTTTTAAAATTTATAATAATTGACTTCTTTTTTTGCTCTCTTTGCAGATTTATACGACTGATTTGGGCAACTATTGTCACCTTCTACCAAATCAATAATTTCTAATTGGTACTTGCTGTTTTCTTTCCAGCAACAGCTAGATGTTCTATACCCAAACACAACGCCTTCGTTAAAATTAATAGTTCTTAAAACTTTAGTGTTGTTGTAGATTTTTAATGCTAAAGATTTTACCCCTTCATTTTCTAAATAAACCTCAGTTGCATTTGCCAATGCCTCTAAATCATTTTGATTGAACGCAATTGAAATGTTAGTGACCACATGTGATTGGTTTTGATT
>NZ_BMIC01000032.1 GCF_014641635.1 Aquaticitalea lipolytica
GAAACCTCAAAAGCGTTTCAAAACAAAAATTTATTTGTGTTCAAAAAGAATGATGCAACTCAATTTATGAATTAAATGGCTTTTAAACTAGATAACATACCACAACAAAAAATAGCTCCTAAGAACGATAAGAATTCAGTTTCTTTTTTACAAAAAGAGATTACTTTATTTGGAAGTCCATTTTCAAATAAGATAAAAGAAGATTTTTATACAGAACTGAGTGTGTTATTGAAAGCTGGTGTTAACTTAAAAGATGCATTAGAGCTTATACAAAACTCTCAAAAGAAAAAGCAGAATAAAGACACTTTAAATTTTATTTCCGAAGATTTAATATCTGGGCAAAGTTTATCTAATGCTATACAATTGCAAAAGCCTTTTACCAATTATGAATATTATTCATTAAGAATTGGTGAAGAAACTGGGACTTTAGGTCAAGTAACAGAGCAGCTTGGTGATTTTTATGCAAGGAAGAATGAACAACGTAGAAACTTAATAAATGCCTTAACTTATCCTATCATTATTTTAACAACAGCAGTGCTTGTTGTTGCTTTTATGTTACAATTTGTTGTGCCTATGTTTGAGGATATTTTCAGGCAACAAAATGTCGAATTACCAGCAATTACAAAGTTTATTATAAAACTCTCTGGGTTGATGAAAAACTATTCATGGATTGTTTTAACAGGTATTATTTTAGTTCTACTTTCAAGAAAGTTTTTTAGTAAAAAGTCAGGGTTTAAAAGAATTAAAGATAATTTTATTTTAAGACTTCCATTTATTGGCAATTTTGTAAAAACAGTGTATCTATCTCAATTTACACAAGCAGTATCATTACTTACA
>NZ_BMIC01000033.1 GCF_014641635.1 Aquaticitalea lipolytica
GCAAACTTTGTAAATTTTTTAAAGAATTGAGATTGTGTATACTCAACAAGTAATTCATTTTTTCGAGCTCCAAAATTAGAAAAATTGTTGTTATTAATAATGTATGACAACGCACAAGCAAATGAAAGGAGGTGTGTATTAGCAATATCAAGTCCGTTTATATTATAACTAACAGAGCTAACGATTTCATTGCTATGTATTGAAATCATCTCGCCGTTTTCAATATCTATAGAACTATTAGCGGTATAGACGTCATTAGTCTTTAAAAACGTTGTTACGGAAGACAATGTTGAAATGCCTAAGTTAACTTTAAGAATCGAAATCTTGCTTTTTTTATAAGATTTGATAAGTTCTTCTATATAATCTTTTCTGCAAATAGAAACAAAATGTATTGTTTTTTGGGGCATAACTTCATACACAAAGTCGTTAAGATTAATATTTGGAAAAGCCATATTGACTAATTTCTGAGGTTCTGAAACATTGTTTTCAACTTTTTTTGTGATGACATGCTCATTATTGATTAATAATGATACACCAATATCTTGGGGCAAGATGTTTGATAATTCTAC
>NZ_BMIC01000034.1 GCF_014641635.1 Aquaticitalea lipolytica
TAGGTAATGAAGACACCCGAATATCAAATTCATCAAGGCCGTTTTTAATGGTAATCCTTCCATCTTGAGGCAATCGTTTTTCTGAAATATCTAACCCAGCTTTAATCTTGAGTTTATTTACAATTACAGGGTATTCATTTAAAGAAATCACATAATGTTCTTTTAATTTTCCATCCAATCGAAAACGAACCCTACATTTTTGTTCATAAGGCTCAAAATGAATATCACTACTTCCAATATTTTTTGCCGTTAGCAATAGCTTTTCAAGAAAATCATTACTATAGTGTAAATCTTCAGTAACAATAGCATTTTGTTTTCTAAAGTTAGTTGCTAAATATTGTTGAATATTTTCAGGAGTTTCTGAAATAAGTTCAACTTCTTTTCCAAAAATGATTTGTAGTTCATGTTTTAAACTCTGTTCCTTGTTGTCAGATTTAAAAAAGAGTTTTTCATCTTTAATAGCAATAGGCACAATTTGATATTGATAGGCTTGTTCACTGCTAATGAGTTGTGATAAGTGGGTTGGTATGTCAAATTCGTTTTTCAAATCTATT
>NZ_BMIC01000035.1 GCF_014641635.1 Aquaticitalea lipolytica
TAGGTAATGAAGACACCCGAATATCAAATTCATCAAGGCCGTTTTTAATGGTAATCCTTCCATCTTGAGGCAATCGTTTTTCTGAAATATCTAACCCTGCTTTAATCTTGAGTTTGTTCACTATTACAGGGTATTCATTTAAAGAAATCACATAATATTCTTTTAATTTTCCATCCAATCGAAAACGAACCCTGCATTTTTGTTCATATGGCTCAAAATGAATATCACTGCTTCCAATATTTTTTGCCGTTAGCAATAGCTTTTCAAGAAAATCATTGCTATAGTGTAAATCTTCAGTAATAACAGTATTACGTTTTCTAAAGTTAGTTGCTAGATATTGTTGAATATTTTCAGGAGTTTCTGAAATAAGTTCAACTTCTTTTCCAAAAATGATTTGTAGTTCTTGTTTTAAGCTCTGTTCCTTGTTGTCAGATTTAAAAAAGAGTTTTTCATCTTGAATAGCAATAGGCACAATTTGATATTGATAGGCTTGTTCACTGCTAATGAGTTGTGATAAGTGGGTTGGTATGTCAAATTCGTTTTTCAAATCTATT
>NZ_BMIC01000036.1 GCF_014641635.1 Aquaticitalea lipolytica
AAGTGTTGATTTTGCTTCTAAGTAAAAACTTGAGTTCTGGTCCATCTCTGTTAGGGATAAAACCAGGCTGCATTTTCAGGGACTGATTATGTTCTACTATGTGTGTCATTATATATGTTTTAATTACTTTTTTTGATTAATGATATCTTGTAATGATCTTCAGTTCTTATATCTATTAGAAGTTTAGATCCTTTCTTAATTTTATTCTTTAAAATATATTCAGCAAGTTGTTCTCTGCTTTTATGTTCCTCTGTTACAGTAATTGGGTTTATATTACCATCCTCAAAAGCAATTTCAATTATTTTGGGTCTTTTAAAAACTACTATATCTCTGATTTGCTTTTCGACATTAGACAGGTACATGAGGTCTATATTTTTTTTGTTATCAAATTCTAATAATAAGATCTTTGATAATATTGGAACTATAGGGATACTAATCATTGACTTTTTGAGGTAGATACTATTCAATTCTAATATTAAGTCTTTCGGTTCATAATGAAATATGTAGTCATTAGTGTCGGGAACATAAAGGA
>NZ_BMIC01000037.1 GCF_014641635.1 Aquaticitalea lipolytica
ACTAAATGACCAGTTAATGCAGCTCTAATAGCCATGTTTGCCGTATTAACATCACGTATTTCTCCAACCATAATAACATCTGGATCTTGTCTTAAAAATGTGCGTAAGGTACTAGCAAAATCCAACCCAATATTCTCTTTTAACTGTACTTGATTAACACCTTCTAAGGTATATTCTATAGGGTCTTCTATTGTTAGTATATTTGTTTTATCGTCATTTAAGAGTTTTAAAGTGGCATATAAGGTTGTGGTTTTTCCAGAGCCTGTAGGCCCAGAGATAAGAACAATGCCATTAGGTTTCTTAATGGTTTCTTTATAACTCTTCAATTCGTCTTTTGTAAATCCTAAATCTTCTAATTGAATATGGTCAGCATCTTTACTCAAAATACGAAGTACTATCTTTTCGCCATGAAGAGTAGGTAATGAAGACACCCGAATATCAAATTCATCAAGGCCGTTTTTAATGGTAATCCTTCCATCTTGAGGCAATCGTTTTTCTGAAATATCTAACCC